>OW818692.1:0-2330000 GCA_942493295.1 uncultured Sphingobacteriaceae bacterium
GTATTATCGGTTTAGATGCAGTTACCGTTTCTGGAACAGCGGCTTATGATAACATGAACATTGGTACGGGTAAAACCATTACGGCGAATACGTTCATTTTAGCTGGATCCGATGCCGGTAACTATAGCTTAACCACTACTTCGGCCACTACCACAGGTGCCATTACGGCCAAAACCTTAACGCTGGCCTTGAATGCAGTACCTGCGATTACCAAAGCTTACGATGGGTTAACAACTGCCAGCCTTGCTTCTGGCAACTATACCCTAAGTGGTATAGTTGGAGCCGAAACAGTTACTGTTACCGGAACGGCCAGTTACGATACGAAAACAGTAGGTACGGGCAAAACCATTACAGCAAATAGCTTTGTATTGGCAGGAGCTGATGCAGGTAACTACAGCTTAACGACCACCACAGCTAATACCACTGGAGCGATTACAACTAAAGCTTTAACACTGGCTCTAAACGCTGTTCCTTCAATTACCAAAATTTACAACGGGTCTGCCGTAGCCAATCTTGTTTCGGGCAACTATACCTTAACGGGAATTGTAGGATTAGATGTGGTAAATGTAAGTGGAACCGCTACATACGATAACGCGAACATTGGTACTGGTAAAACCATTACAGCAAATACATTTGTATTGGCAGGGGCTGATGCAGCAAATTACAGCTTAACAACTACTTCGGCTACGACCACAGGTGCCATTACGGCTAAGACCTTAACATTGGTACTAAACGCAGTACCTGCGATTACTAAAACTTACGATGGGTTAACAACCGCTAGTCTTGCCACAGGTAACTACACACTTACGGGTGTAGTTGGTGGCGAAACTGTTACTGTTACCGGAGCGGCGAACTATGATACGAAATTAATCGGAACAGGGAAAACCATTTCCGTAAATACCTTTGTATTGGGTGGGGCTGATGCCGCGAACTACAGTTTAACGACTACTTCGGCTACTACAACCGGTGCGATTACAGCCAAAGCTTTAACATTAACATTAAACGCTGCACCTGCTATTTCTAAAACTTACGACGGATTAACAACTGCGAATCTTGCAACAGACAATTACAACCTAATAGGTATAGTTGGAGCTGAAACGGTTACCGTTACCGGAACGGCGACTTACGATACCAAGGCAGCAGGTACTGGTAAAGTTGTTACTGCGAATAATTTTGTATTGGCAGGTGCCGATGTAGGAAACTACACCTTAAGCACCACTACGGCCAGTACAACAGGCACAATTCTGCAAAAAATTATTACCGTTATCGCTGTTGCAAAAGCTAAGATATATGGAGCAGCCGATCCAGCCTTAACCTATACCTTTGCACCAGCCCTGATTTCTGGCGATAACTTTACAGGTGGTTTAACCAGAACTGCAGGCGAGAATGTAGGTAATCATTCCATCAATCAGGGTACATTGGCCTTGAGTGGGGATTATCAGATTGCATTTACTTCTGCAGACCTTGCAATCAGCAAGCGTAATATTACCGTATCGGTCGGGCCTGTAACCAAAGTATATGGTACTTCAGATCCAGTATTAGTATATGGAATTAGTGAGTCCTTGCCTTTTGGTGATACATTTACCGGTAACTTGGTTCGTGAGCCAGGTGAAAATGTAGGCGAGTATGCCATTAATGTAGGCACATTAACGCTTAGTCCAAATTATAACTTGTCTTATGCAATAGCGAAATTTACCATTACCCCTAAACCAATTGTAGTTAGTGCTGATGCACAAAGTAAAACCTATGGGGATGCTGATCCGGAATTAACTTATGCGACAGGTGGCTTGGTAAATGGTGACGCGCTTACTGGGGCTTTAGCAAGAACTTCGGGAGAAAATGTTGGTAACTATACCATAGCACAAGGAACACTATCAGGAAATACAAATTATACCATCAGCTTTAATGGCAATAGTTTAAACATCGTTAAAAAGCCATTGGTAATTAAAGCCGACGATAAGCTAAAAGGCCAAGGGGCAAATAACCCTCAGTTAACAGCCAGCTATACAGGCTTTATAACAGGCGAAACCAACGCAGTCCTTACAGCCCAACCAGTACTTAGCACAACGGCATTGATCAATAGTCCGAAAGGTACTTACCCTATCAATGTTGGGGGAGCATCCGCTGCCAATTATACAATTACATATCAGGATGGTGCACTAACGATAGCCGAAGGGAAAATTAGCGATATTACGATGACCAGTTCGCCAGTTCATGAAGGAATTGCAGTTGGAACAGGTATTGGTCAGCTAAGAAGTGTTTCTGAAAACTTAAGCGCGTTATTCACTTATAGTTTAGTTGCAGGTGCGGGCAGTACCGACAATGCATTCTTTACTATTTCTGGGAACTCGGTTCAGGTAGCAGGTGCACTTGATTACGAGACCAAGGCGAACTACAACATACGTATCCGGAGTACAGATCAAAATGGGGTAACCTTTGAAAAAACATTTGCCATCAGCTTAATCGATGTGAATGAGGCACCTACCATAGCTGCAATTCCGAACAGCGCGATTTGCTTTACCACAAACGATCAGACAGTTAATTTAACAAGTATCACGGCAGGCCCAGAAACCACTCAAACCCCAACGTTAACGGTGACAAGTAACAATCCAGCTTTCTTTACCAGTTTAAGCGTGACCAAGGGAGCAGGCACCTTAGGTACGTTAAATTATAAACTAGCTCCAGGTGCTGTTGGTACAGTTCAGATTTCGATCACAGTAAATGACAATGGAGGAGTTAATCTTGGAGGTGTAGAAACTACAACCCAGCGCTTTAATTTGACTATAAACGCATTACCACTTGTCAATATCAACAGTGATAAGGGAGTAGCCATATTTAAAGGAGAAACTGCGCTACTTACCGCTACTGGTGGAACCACCTATTCTTGGGCAAATGCAAATGGTATAGTTTCGGGACAGAATACAGCAATTCTTACCATAAAGCCTACCGAAACCACTACCTATACAGTAACGGCAACTAACGCAAACGGATGTAGTGAGGTTAAAACGATCACCATTACAGTAACCAGTTTGCCAACTGAAGCAGGAGCTAGTGTTAAAGCCACCAATATCATGTCGCCAAATGGAGATGGAGTAAATGATACTTGGGTAATTGAAAACATTGAACTTTTTCCGAACAACTCGGTGAAAATTGTTGACCGCTCTGGACGATTGGTTTACAGCAAAAAGAATTATGATAATAGCTGGAATGCTACATTCAGCGGTCTGCCGCTTGCGGAAGGCACTTATTATTATATCATTGACTTTGGCGATGGAAAGACCATTAAAAAAGGTTTTATTACCGTATTGAGAAAATAATAATCAGTTTAAACGAATTAAAGTAAAAAGATGAATAAGATATATAAATTGACTATTTGCATGCTTATGCTCATTGGCGTGCAGAGCGCAAAGGCACAACTTAATCCACTTGGTGCACTCTATTATAATAACGAATACCTCATCAATCCTGCCTATGCTGGAGAAGAGAAAGGGCTTAAGCTAAATGCTGCCTACCGTAAATTATGGAGTGGTATGCCTGGCGCACCTCTTACCCAGAACATCACGGCGGATTATGGCTTTAAGAGGGTCGGACTTGGATTAAATGTAAACAATGAAAGCGCAGGCTTACTCAAACAGACCAGGGCCACAGCTAGTTATGCTTACCATCTGCCAATAGATAGTGGTAGACATCAATTGCATTTTGGAGTTTCAGTGGGAGTGATGAGTCAGCACTTGGATAATAGCAATGTGAATGGAAATCCAAATGATATTTCGATTGGCGATTATAATGGTCGCCGTTCCTATATAGATGGTGATTTCGGGATTGCCTATACCTCCCAGAGATTGAGCATCCAAGCAGCCATCCCAAATCTGAACAATTTTTTTAACGGGAACTTAACTGAAGTAGCAGATTTTGTTACTTTTTATAGCGCCTTAAGCTATAATTTTAACCTAAAAGGAGGGATAGAATTAGAACCGAAAATTGCCTTTCGAGGAGTAAAGGGATACGATAATTTAGTTGATTTCGGTACACGTGTAGCCTTTGCCGACCGTAAGTTCTTTTTAACGGGCATCTACCACAGCAATGAAAGTACTACCTTAGGTTTGGGTGTCGATTTTATGAAAAGATACTTAATCTCGGGAATGTATACTACCGAAACCTCCGCGCTGAATTCGTATGCAAATGGTAGCTTTGAATTGAATCTCAGAATTAACTTTTCAAAGTTAAAATAGGTATCTTTTAGAAGACGATTTTAATTAATGTTCATTAAATCAATTACATATAGAATTTCGGTTAAAATAAACCGGATAAAGTTGTAAAATAGTTATAGATTTTCTATCTTTGCAATCCCAAATGACACTATTGGTTATGAGGGATAAATAATTTATTATTTATAAAAGGTGATACCAGTTTCGGGGTGTAGCGTAGCCCGGTATCGCGCCTGCTTTGGGAGCAGGAGGTCGTAGGTTCGAATCCTGCCACCCCGACGAAATAGAGTGCAAACTCTATCAAAAACCCTCTAATTATATCAATTAGAGGGTTTTTTCGTTTCATCCATATCACAATAGGGCAAACAAAACCAAAGAAAATGAACCCTATTTAACACCCTGTTTATTCTTCCTATACTTGTCAATAAAATCGAATTAAATCGTTGTCATTCAATCATTTAAATTCATTTTGACGCCATTTGATACCATTTGACCTGCACCCGCAGCAAAAAGTAACAAACGGCCAGCAAAAAGAGGGAGAAAAACATGAAAACGCAGCACACCTTCAGCCTAACATTCTTTTTAAAGAAAGACAAACAAACCAAAGGCAACGCACCCCTGTTCGCCAAGATCACGATCAACGGCACACCCGCCAGACTATCCACCAAAAAACGCATCGCCATCGACCACTGGAACCAGAAAGAACAAAAAATCAACACCCAAACCGATTACAACAGCACCGTCCAAGAAAAAATACGCACACTAACCGCCGAGATCAACCAAGCCTACGACGAACTCCGCTATAGCAAACAGCAAATCTCCGCCGATGCCATCAAAGCCAAGGTCGAAGGAACTGACGAACAGCAGCACAGCTTAAAAGACCTGCTGAACTACCACAACCAAGAACTCGGCAAACTGCTCTCCAAAGGCACCATCAAGAACTATTACACCACCGAACGCTTCCTGAGCGAATTCCTAACGACCAAGCGCAAAAAGAAAGACATCGTGCTCGCCCAACTGGATTACAAGTTCATCACAGACTTTGGCGTGTTCCTTCGGCTGAGAACACCTGACAAAGGCCAGCGGCCTTGCTCCAACAATACGGTCATGAAGCACATGGAGCGCCTGAAAAAGCTGATCGGTATCGCCCTGCTGAACAAGTGGATGCCGGAAGACCCCTTTACCGGTTTTAAAAGGCACATGGTCAAAAAGGACAGGGAAAGCCTTGATGAGAATGAATTGGAGCGGTTCAGCAATGCGGTACTCTTTGCGCCCGGCCATGTGATCGTGCAGGATATGTTTCTTTTCAGCTGTTATACGGGCCTGGGATACGGGGAGGCCTGCCGTTTTAACCTGTCGCATATCAGTGAAGACAGGGAAGGGAATGTGTGGCTGGAGATGAGCCGGAAGAAGACCTTTAGCACCACCGAGCAGAAGTTTCAAGTGCTGTTATTGCCCGAGGCTTTGGAGCTGATCGACAAGTATAAGAACCATCCTGTTTCCTTGCAAAGAGGAACGGTGTTTCCTTATTACTCTAACCAGACGACCAATAATTATTTAAAACTTATTGCACGAACTGCTAATGTTGCGAAAAAAGTGAGCTTCCATATTGCCAGACATACGTTTGCGACAACAATCACTTTGGAGAACGGTATTTCGATTGAGAGCGTGGCGCATATGCTAGGGCATGCGAGTATTCGCACGACGCAGATTTATGCGAAGGTGCGCAAGAAAAAGGTGGCAAATGAGATGCTGGCGTTGCAGGCGAAATTGCATCCGCAGGTAAAGATGGTGGGTTGACAAGTTTGAAACTTATTTAAAAATGACCAAAGGAAATTATCAAGATGTTTTCCGACGCTTTCGTGGAATTCCTAAGATAATTTCTGCAAGAAATTTGTCTCTCAAATTATTGTTCTTTTCCAATTCATCTTTGGGAAAATGAAGTTTGTGAATTTCGGTTATCAATCGGGAAATTTCTTTGAGGTGGAAAAGTTCCCTGCAAATTGCGTTCACCTTTTCAATTAACTCCATATTTGTTTTGAGTAACTGCTGTAAAACTTGGTTTTCTGAGGGATTTATTGGTTCTTTCATTTTTGTTGCAGATTAATTCATTAACATTTAGAAAGAACGGTTTGGAGAAAAATTTATTTTTTAACTCACCACAGTGGAGAATATTGCAATCTATATAAATGGTTCGTAAAATTTTGATTTCCAAATATATGGGCATTATTCGCTAATTTGCTCAGCCAAAAGTCAGTCAATTTCCATTTTGTAGCTTTCTAACATAAATCGAAGACTTTCAAATTTTGGCAGACGGAAATATTTCCTACATTTGTTACGGATGAAATACCTAGCCATCATATTCAGCCTTTATATGGCCCTTCTTACACTGATGCCATGTCAGGATAAGGAGGATTTTAGCGGTGCAAATACAAATGTTTCAACCATCGGGAAACAAGCGAAAGGTGTTGAACATACTGGACTTGAAACCTGTCCTCCATTTTGTACCTGTTCATGCTGTTCAGTTTCACGGGATTTTATCCCATCTAAGACTTTTGGTGTAGTTGTTTATCAAGTTCAACCACAGTATGCCGAATATAGGATGCCAGTAATCGCCGAGCAGATCTTGGAGATCTACCAGCCTCCCCAAATTGCCTAATACGTAAATTCTAATTGTTGCCTTCCAGATTTTCTGTTAGGCTATCTCTACGTATTAATAAAATTTCCATGTTTGAAAAAATAATCTCGTTCTCCATAAAGAACAAAATAACTATTGGCCTAGCAACCCTTGCGTTAGTATTGATAGGCATTTACTCTGCCTATCATCTACCAATCGATGCCCAACCTGATATTACAAATAATCAGGTTCAAATTATTACCCAGGCACCCAGCCTTGGAGCCCAGGAAGTTGAGCAATTTATCACGGCTCCCATTGAGCTTTCGATGGCAAATATATCGGGCATTATAGAAAAACGTTCTATTTCCCGATCTGGAATATCTGTAATCACAATCGTATTCAAGGACAACGTCGATATCTATTGGGCAAGGTCACAAGTAAATGCACAGCTCAAAGAAGCAGAGAATTCTATACCATCCGGCTTGGGCGAACCGATGCTTGCACCGATTACAACAGGACTCGGAGAGATATACCAATATGTGATCCACACGAAAAAAGGGTATGAAAACAAATACTCAGCTACCGACCTAAGAACCTTACAGGATTGGTTGGTAAGAACACAACTTGCAGGAACGGTTGGTGTTGCAGAGGTGAGTGGCTGGGGCGGATATGTGAAGCAGTATGAAATTGCCTTGGACAATGACAAGCTTAATTCTTTAGGGATCACCATTCCAGAAATCTATGAATCCCTTGAAAAAAACAATGAAAATACTGGCGGTTCATATATCGAACAACAAAAAAATGCCTATTTCATCCGAGGTCTTGGACAGGTTCAAAATCTTGAAGACATCCGAAAAATTGTTGTCAAAAATATAGGAGGTACACCAATTCTGATCCGAGACGTTGCCATTGTACAATTTGGAAGTGCTACACGATACGGAGCAGTTACCCGTAATGGCGAGGGTGAAGTTGTAGCAGGCGTAACCTTGATGCTCAAGGGCGAAAACTTCAGCGAGGTCATTAAAAATGTTAAGGAAAGAATGTCCCAAGTCCAAAAGTCATTGCCAGAGGGTGTAGTCATAGAGCCATTTATCGATCGTACCGAACTTGTAGGCCGTGCAATCGGAACGGTTAAACAGAACCTTTTAGAAGGTGCACTGATTGTGGTATTTGTACTCGTTCTCTTATTGGGAAATTGGCGTGCTGGACTGGTAGTGGCATCAGTAATACCACTTGCCATGCTTTTTGCCTTTTCTATGATGCAGCTATTTGGCGTTTCTGGAAACCTGATGAGCTTAGGGGCTATCGATTTTGGGCTCATTGTAGATGGTGCTGTTATCATTGTTGAAAGTGTGGTGCACCACATTACAACTGGCAGATACAGGAAGGAAGGGATTTTGAAGCTTACTTCAGCACAAATGGACAGTGAGGTTAAAGAAAGTGCAAGTAAGCTTATGAAGTCTGCTGCATTTGGGCAAATCATTATCCTCATTGTTTATCTACCATTATTATCTCTTATCGGGATAGAAGGCAAAATGTTCAAGCCTATGGCACAGACTGTAGCATTTGCAATCTTGGGTGCCTTCATCCTGTCTTTGACATACGTGCCAATGGCTAGTGCGCTTTTTCTAAGTAAGAATACTACTCCGAAACGAAATATTTCCGATAGGTTGATAGAATTTTTGCAGCGGATATATCAACGTGCCCTTACTGGTATTTTAAAAGTGAAAAAACTAACTGTTGGCTTGATAGTATTAATATTCGCCATTTCTATATGGGCATTCTCAAATATGGGTGGAGAATTCATTCCCACTTTAGAAGAAGGAGATTTAACTGTGGAAATTTCAATGGCACAGGGCACATCACTTACAGAGGTTGTAAGTACATTCGGCAAGGCAGAAAAAATACTGAAGAGTAAATTTCCAGAGATCAAACAGGCGGTAACACGTATCGGAAGTTCGGAAATTCCAACCGATCCAATGCCAATGGAAAGAGGAGATATGATGCTTTCAATGAAACCAAAAAAAGAATGGAAATCAGCAGGTTCGCGAGAAGAAATGATGGAGAAAATGGAAGAAAAACTTTCCCTGATCCCAGGAATAAATGTTGAGATTTCCCAGCCTATGCAAATGCGGTTTAATGAACTGATGACGGGCATAAGACAAGATGTGGCTATTAAAATCTATGGCAATGACCTTGAGGTGCTGGCAGTACAAGCAAATAAAATAGCAAAAATAATTTCTCCGGTAGAAGGTGTTGATGAGCCATTCATAGAAAAGGTAGATGGCCTTCCACAGATACAGGTTTCTTATGACCGTGATAAAATGGCTCAATATGGACTTAATATTGGCGATGTAAATATGATTCTTAAAACAGCTTTTGCAGGTAGTGTTACAGGAGTTGTATTTGAAGGAGAAAAACGTTTCGATATGGTAATTAGGCTGAACAGGGAACTTCGCGAAAATATTGCTGGAGTAGAAAATCTATTAGTTCCCCTGCCATCAGGGAACAAAGTCCCTCTTAATCAAGTTGCTTCCATTGACTTCAAAGATGCGCCTGCCCAGATTTCAAGAGAAGGTGGAAACAGAAGAATATATGTTGGGTTTAATGTTAAGGGAAGAGATGTGGAAACTACCGTTAAGGAAATACAGGAAAAACTAGATAGCGAACTTAAGCTGCCTAGCGGATATTATATTACTTATGGTGGTCAGTTCCAAAACCTGCAGGCTGCCAAAACCAGACTATCTATTGCAGTTCCGGCAGCCCTAATTCTAATCCTGTTATTGTTGTATGTGACTTTCAGGTCTGTAAAAGATAGCCTACTTATTTTTACCGCTGTTCCGCTTGCATCAATTGGAGGAATAGCGGCACTTTTACTGCGTGGAATGCCATTCAGCATTTCCGCTGGAGTCGGTTTTATTGCTCTTTTTGGCGTTGCAGTACTCAACGGCATAGTACTTATCGGATATTTCAACCAACTTCGGGACGAAGGAATGACTGATATTTACCAACGTGTATTGGAGGGAACAAAAACAAGATTACGTCCCGTACTGATGACAGCTTGCGTAGCTTCACTTGGATTTCTGCCGATGGCATTATCATCAAGTGCAGGTGCCGAAGTTCAAAAGCCACTGGCAACAGTGGTTATCGGGGGGCTGATTACGGCAACTTTATTGACCTTATTTGTACTACCATGTCTTTACCTTTTGTTCAACAAAAAAGAGCGCATTAAGGTTTCTATTCCAAAACCAATTGCTTTATTATTTATCATAGGTTTTCTTTCGTGTTTCGCAGTTCCATCAAAGGCACAGCAAACTGAGCTATTGACATTGGATAGCGCCATTTCAAAGGCTTTGAAGCAAAATATACAGTTAAAGACTTCAAGGCTTACCATAGAACAGTCACGCTCGCTCCAAAAATCTGCTACCGATATTCCAAAAACAGAGTTGCTACTGACCCAGGATCCAACAAGCGGGGGAAACATGGATAATTCCATAGGCATCAGCCAGAATATTGCATGGCCCGGGCTTTATAAGAATAACCGTAAGCTATTGAACCAACAAACAATTTTGGCAGAACGGACCAATCGTTCCCTAGAATCGGAAATAATCAGAAATGTTAAAAATGCATGGTATAGTTATCTTTTGAACAGAGAAACTATGCGTGTGCTGAAGTTTCAAGATAGTATCTATAGCAATTTTGTAAAGAAGGCAGAAATAAGATTAAAAGCTGGAGAAACATCAAAATTGGAACTGATCAGTGCAACTACAAAGTTCCAAGAAGTGCAAGCGCTAAAAACCAATGCAGAAGCAGAGCTGAAAAATAGTGAATCCACTTTAAAACAGCTATTAAATATTGATGGTGCTTTGCAAGTAGCTGAAGAAAATCTTATTGCTACTTTACCTGTTATGACTATGATTGACCCTTCAGCAAACTTGCAAACTAGAATTGAAATGCAAAACATAGAAGTTGCAAACTCTAGACTTGCAGTTGAAAGATCAAAATCATTGCCCGAACTAACTGTGGGATATAGCCAGCAATTGGTGATTTCTGGTTTTAATCCCGCAAATATTTCGAGAACCTATTCACCTGGCACACGTGTAGCTGGGATCCAACTGGGTGTTTCAGTTCCAATTTTTAATGGTGCAAACCGTTCAAGGATAAACGCAGAGAAAATTGGTGTCGAAATTGCCAAGTCCAATCTTGAAAACACACAGTCTCAGATCATCTTGGCCTATAAACAGGAACTTGAACATTATAACACGTTCAAAAAACTGGTTGATTATTATAAAAGCTCAGGACTTAAATTGGCCGATGAACAGTCGAGAATTGCCCAAGTTTCGTTCAATCTTGGAGAAATTGGATATATAGAGTACATACAACATATATCTGGTGCCGTTCAGACCAAGCTTGCCTACATCGAGGCGCTAAGCCAGCTTAATCAATCTGCTATTCAATTACAATATTTAAAAGGAAACTAAAATGTATCAGTCTAAAATAAAATACCTCTTTTCTGTCTTAATCATGCTGTTTGTGGCATGTTCAAATGGTCAAAAAGAAAATGCAAAAAGGGAGGCTCCTACTGAGGAGGCAAATGAAGAAACAAGTGGTCTTGAACTTACAAGCGAGCAAATGAAAACCGTTGGGATTACCATCGGTGAAATCGAACAGAAGAACTTAGACGCTGTTGTTAAGGCGAATGGGCAATTAGCTGTTCCGCCTCAGAATAAGGCGGATGTAAGCATCCTTTCAGGAGGAATTATTACCCGAATTAACGTGCTAGAGGGACAACAAGTAAGAAAAGGACAGGTGCTGGCTACAATCAACAATCAGGATTTGATTAAAATTCAGCAGGATTATTTGGCGAGTATGAATAGCTTCACCTATGTACAGGCAGAGTATGAACGTCAAAAACAATTACAGGCCGCTGATGCTGGAACGGGTAAATCATTTCAATCTGCACAAGCGACCTACAATGCTGAAAAGTCAAGATTGCACGCCTACGAAAGCCAGCTTCAACAACTTGGGGTTTCTCCATCTAGTATTGCTAAGGGCAAGATTGTTTCCCAATTCCCCGTGCTATCTCCAATTAACGGTACAGTTGGTCAGATTACGGCAAATACAGGGGCGTTTGTTCAGCCCGGCACATCAATTATGGAAGTTGTAGATAACTCAAAGATACATTGCGACCTTACTGTATTTGAGAAAGATCTGATGGCTGTACGTGTTGGACAGAAAGTAAGTTTCCAATTGACCAATCAAGAAAACCAATTGATCAGCGGACGAATTAATGGTATCAATAAATCATTTGAGAATGAAAGCAAAGGTGTGATTGTTCATGCGGTTATTGATAATGTGGGAAATAAGAACTTAATCCCTGGCATGTATGTTACAGCACTGATCAGTACGGGAAGCAAACTTACGGCGGCACTTCCTGTTGATGCGGTTGTTCGATCAGAGGGAAAACAATATATTTTTGTCGTAACAAGCGAAAAAGAAAGTAAGGCAAACGTCTTCCATTTTGTAAAAACAGAGGTGAAAACTGGTGTTGTTGAGCAGGGATATGTTCAAATTATCTTCCTTGAAGAGTTGCCAAAAAATGCTAAGGTAATAACAAAGGGCGCATTTTATCTCCAGTCAAAATCAGCTGGTGGAGCGGAAGAAGAATAATGAAACACTTAGAGTCTAAACTTACAGAAAAAAATATAAAGCCAACCGCTATGCGGTTGGTTGTTCTGGATTTTTTGCTTGGGCAATCATCTGCCCAGAGCCTTACAGATATGGAACTCAAAATGGAGCGTACCGATAGGGTTACGCTTTACAGAACCATAAGGACTTTTGAAGAAAATGGGCTGGTGCATCGAATTGAAGACGGAAGTGGTATTACCAAATTTGCACTTTGTGCATCAGGATGTGATATAGAAGGACACCATGATCTCCATCTGCATTTTTATTGTACCGAATGCAGGGAAACTCATTGCCTTCCAAAAACGATTATACCGGAGATTAAATTACCCAAGGGGTATCAGTCTTTAGAAACCCAACTGATTGTTAAAGGAATATGTGGAAACTGTGGAAGCTAATGTTTGCAATACGATTGCACAGATTATGGTTTAATTTTGTTATTAATTAAAAACATGGATAATCAATTCGAAAATATCGACGTGGAATTAAAAGATCTGAAGCCTGCGGTTAAGGTAAAAGTATTAGAAATTTTAGAGGCCATGTCAGAAGAAATGAAGGCAGATCGAAGGTCAGCTTTAAAAAATGCGATTGAGCAGGCAGAAAACTGGTTCATGGATTCTGAGGGATAAATATTAAATACCGTTATGAAAGACTGTTGCGAAAACGACGATAAGAAAAACGTAAAGACCAAGCACCCTGTTAAGGATGCAAAGGCTTTGCCAAAAATAAAGAAACCTGAACATTCAGATGAAGAAGAGGACGAACATGACCATGGCCATGCTGATCCACATAAGCCGCAGTGGAAGCAACATCTTGGCCTATTAATAGGACTTTTAATCTTGGTCTGTGTATTGGTTATGGACTATGGCTTTGGCGTTAAGCTTTCCAAATGGGTTTCACTTGGCGTGAATAGTGTAGCCTTTTTGTTGGCAGGTTGGAGTGTACTAGGCTTGGCATTTCGCAAGGCAATTAGAGGCGATATTTTCAATGAATTTGTGTTGATGAGCGTTGCCACCTTAGGTGCATTCTATATTGGCGAATATTCAGAGGGAGTAGCTGTAATGGTATTTTACTCCATTGGAGAGTGGTTTCAGGATTCGGCTGTTGACCGGGCAACCGCGAGCATCAAAGCACTTCTAGATATTAGGCCTGACGAAGTGACGGTGATAAGGGACGAAAAAGCCCAGGTCGTTCCGTCGGCGGAAGTAAAACTGGGAGAAATTATTCAGGTTAAGGCGGGTGAAAAAGTAGCACTTGATGGCAAACTTGTTTCGGATAAAGGCTCTTTTAATACTGCCGCACTCACAGGTGAAAGTCGCCCAGATAGTAAATATAAAGGCGAAGCAGTTCTTGCCGGAATGATCAACTTAAATACAGTTTCGGAAATTGAAGTAACGGCTCTATTTAAGGATAGCAAATTGAGCAAGATATTAGAGATGGTACAGGATGCTTCTGCGAGAAAATCACAGACCCAGCTTTTCATCTCAAAATTTGCAAAAATTTATACTCCGATAGTGTTCTTTCTAGCACTAGCTCTGGCTCTAGTTCCCTATTTTGTAGTAGAGAATTATGTTTTCAACGATTGGTTGTACAGGGCCCTTGTTTTCCTTGTAATCAGTTGTCCTTGTGCACTTGTGGTTTCTATTCCGCTGGGATATTTCGGTGGTATTGGGCTAGCTTCCAAAAATGGAATCTTATTTAAGGGCGGAAACTTCTTGGACGTGATGACAAAGATCAACACAATTGTAATGGACAAGACTGGTACGCTTACAAAAGGAGTCTTCAAGGTCCAGAAGGTAGTACCTGAGGGAATTACTGAAAAGGAATTGGTTAAGCTCGCGGCAATACTCGAAAAAAATTCAACACATCCAGTTGGACAGGCCATTATTGAATATGCCGGAAAAGAAGCTGATAGCGGGAAAGCAACTGCTGTGGAAGAAATTTCAGGACATGGTTTGAGAGGAAAAGTGGATGGCAAAGAAGTGTTAGCGGGAAATATAAAATTACTGAAAAAATATAAGGTAGATTATCCAAAAGAGGTCGAAGAAATTGTAGATACTATAGTGGTAATTGCGATCAATAAAAAATACGCTGGCTATATTACCATTGCAGATGAAATTAAGGAAGATGCATCTAAGGGAATTAAAATGATGCATGACCTTAATATTAGAACGGTAATGCTATCTGGCGACAAACAATCAGTAGTAGATCAGGTAGCGAAAAAACTGGGGATTGACGAGGCGTTTGGCGACCTGTTGCCAGAGGGAAAGGTTGAAAAGGTTGAGGCGCTGATAAAAGAAGGTAGGCATATTGCATTTGTTGGCGACGGTGTCAATGATGCACCTGTTATTGCTCTTGCTGATGCAGGAATTGCAATGGGCGGTTTGGGAAGTGATGCGGCAATTGAAACAGCTGATATTGTAATCCAGAATGATCAAATTGTGAAGATTGTTTTAGCATTGAAGATTGGAAAACTTACACGCAACATTGTTTGGCAGAACATCATCCTTGCGATGGCAGTAAAGGTTGCGGTGCTTTCGCTGGGTGCCTTTGGTGTTGCTAATCTTTGGGAAGCTGTAATCGCAGATGTGGGCGTAGCATTTCTGGCGATATTAAATGCAATCAGGATCCAGCGTAAGCACATCTAGTCTAGCAATTGCCATGGTCAAAAAGCTTAAAAGCAGAAAGCTTTCGAGAAGAAAGCCAACAACCGCTTACATCGTAAAAATGACTTTATTTTGGATGATGTGGATTATTCTTGGCATCGCAGTAATGATGAAACTGTTGCACGTTTTTAAAGTGCATATTTTCAACTGATAACCAGTTCACTAAATAAGTTTGGAATAAAAAAGCCGGGGAGTACCCGGCTTTTCACTGTTATTTACAGGTCTTTTTGCATTCGCCTGATGCTTTACATGCCTTGCTACAGGTATCCATGCAGTTTGGCTTTCCACAAGTTTTTGAACACTTTGTGCAACTGTTCATCTTGCTATTACAGCAAGGGGTGTTAGCATAAGAAATAGAAAATATAGATAATGACATCACCATTGTGGCGAAAAGAAACTTTTTCATGATTTTTGATTTAAATGTTTAATAATATTTACGGGTACTGGTAGATGTACGGAGTTATTATTAAGCTTTTGGAGGGTGCCAACCAGTCTGTGTATATCCACTAACAATACCAATTGTTGCAAGTGGCGTAGACTTAACGTTGCCCAATGTAAAAATACCTTGGAACAGTAGCTGTTCAGATATGATGAAACCACACTGGCTGCAAGATGCCATTCTATTGCACGCCTTACTATCACATCCACTGTTCTTGCTGGTTTGTTTTTCGAGGTTGCAAGATCCTTGCTTACAGCAACCCGAAACCGAAGTTGAACGCATAATTGCACCATTCCCCTGAAGAGATGAAAGCAGCAAAATGCAGGCAACCAGAAGTAAGGCGATCGGCTTCATAAAACAAATAACGTAATTGTATTCCAATAAGATTGAATTCCAATTAAAATACTTTGGCTTAAAGGGAATTGTGACAAAAATATGTAGCAATAATGTATTGAAATTTTATGAAGATACAGTCAATCTTAAATCAGATAACTATTGTGGAATTATACAACTTTTTCACAAAATCCTGTAAAATTCAAAGACCAATGTCTCCTTAACTTTGCTTAATCAAACATTGGATAATGAAAATGCAAAACGATATACAAACCCTTTCCCTCCCAGTTCTGGGGATGACCTGTGCTGCCTGTGCAAACAGCGTGGAAAGTATGATAGGCGCTCAGCAGGGAGTTGAGAAAGCAGAGGTCAATTATGCCACCCAGACGGTGAAGGTTTCCTATCATCCGGAACAGGTGCAGCCAACCGCTTTCCAAAAAGCGGTACAGTCGATAGGCTATGATCTGATCATGGATACTGAAAGCGGTAAAAAAAAGCAGGAAGAAGTACAGCAAAAAAACTATAGTTCGCTAAAGAAACGCATGATAGCATCTGGAATACTTACACTACCAGTAGTAGCCATTGGGATGTTCTTTATGGATATCCAATATGCGAACTACTATATGTTGGCACTGACTACACCAGTACTTTTTATTTTTGGAAAAAGCTTCTTTGTTAACGCCTTGAAACAGGCAAGGCATGGTAGGGCAAATATGGATACCCTTGTTGCCTTGAGTACTGGCATCGCATACTTTTTCAGTCTCTTCAATACACTATATCCAGAATTCTGGCACCAAAGGGGGCTTCATCCACATGTTTATTATGAAGCCGCCGCTGTAGTCATCGTATTTATCATGCTTGGGAAATTGCTCGAGGAACGTGCAAAATCTAACACCTCTTCCGCCATCAAAAAACTGATCGGACTACAGCCAAAGACGGTACTTATTATTGCAGAAAATGGAGAGAAGGAAATTCCGCTCTCTGATATTTCAATCGGTGATAAAATACTTGTGCGTTCTGGGGAAAAAATTCCTGTTGATGGCGAAATCTATGAAGGCACTTCCTATGTAGATGAAAGCATGATTTCGGGAGAACCTGTAGCGGTCTCTAAGAATATAGGAGATCAAGTCTTTGCAGGAACTATAAATCAAAAAGGAAGCTTCCGATTTGTAGCCCAAAAGGTCGGTGGCGAAACCATGCTTGCACAGATCATAAAAATGGTGCAGGATGCCCAAGGCTCTAAAGCCCCGGTACAAAAGCTCGTAGATAAAATTGCAGGGATATTTGTTCCAATTGTGATTGGCATCGCACTTCTTACACTTGTAATATGGATATTGGTTGGTGGTGAAAATGCCCTCACCCAAGGAATGCTGGCTATGGTCACCGTTTTGGTAATTGCCTGTCCCTGTGCCCTTGGCCTTGCAACTCCGACAGCGATTATGGTTGGCGTTGGCAAAGGTGCAGAAAATGGGATATTGATCAAAGATGCCGAAGCGCTGGAACTTGGACATAAGGTTAACGCAGTTGTTCTAGATAAGACCGGAACCCTTACAAAAGGCAAGCCTGAAGTAACAGAACTCAATTGGCAAAACGTAACAGATATTGACAAGCAAAAACTTATCGGTATCCTATTTGCACTTGAACAGCAATCTGAACATCCGCTTGCGGAAGCCATAGTTCGGCATCTGCAAACAGGGAATGTTAACCCAGTCAAGGTTACGGGCTTTGAAAGCCTTACTGGTAAAGGTGTACAAGCTACATTCGAAGGACAAAGGTACTGGGCAGGCAGCCATAAAATTTTAAAAGATTCTGGTATCGAAATTGAAGGGAATTTAGAGAAATCCGTGACCAGGCTTCAAGAACAAGCGAAGACGGTAATCTATTTTACCGATGAAAACAAGGTACTAGCTACCATTGCCATTGCTGATCAGGTCAAAGAGGGTTCTGCCCGTGCCGTCTCAGAACTTTTAAAGCGGAATATTGTGGTCTACATGCTTACTGGAGATAACGGGCAAACTGCCGCTGCCGTTGCGAAACAAGTTGGAATTAAAGATTTCAGAGCTGAAGTATTGCCATCTGATAAGGCCGATTTCGTTAAGGAACTTCAATCACAGGGGAAAATAGTTGCCATGATCGGTGATGGCATCAACGATAGCCACGCCCTGGCACAGGCAGATGTCTCGATCGCAATGGGCAAAGGATCAGATATTGCAATCGATGTTGCCAAGATTACCTTGGTTTCATCTGACCTTTTACAGGTACCCAAGGCACTTAGGTTATCTAAACTTACCGTTAGGACTGTACGCCAAAATCTATTTTGGGCATTTATTTATAACCTTATCGGTATCCCGATTGCTGCAGGAATTTTGTATCCGCTTAACGGCTTCCTTTTAAATCCTATGATTGCAGGTGCTGCAATGGCATTAAGCTCGGTCTCGGTGGTAAGCAACAGCCTTCGGTTAAAATTTTCTAAACTTATATAAACAATCACAATCATGGAAACATTAAAATTCAAAACAAATATCAAATGTGGTGGCTGTATAGCTGCCGTTACTCCTCACCTGAACAATCTTTCAGCTATTAAAAAATGGGAAGTTGACACGCAGAACCCCGACAAGATATTAACGGTGGAGGTAAAGCAGGGAATCGATACCGATCAGATCATCGACACGCTTGAAGAGGCTGGTTACAAGGCAGAAAAAATTTAATCCGGTTTTCATTTTGGCAAGAACATCATTTGGCTATCAATTTGATGGTCTTGCCGTTGATAATTATGCCGTTGAAACAAAGCGTATATTAGCATTTAATCTAACCTATTAGTATGTTGTTATCAATAAAAAACATGGTGTGTGACCGTTGTATTTCGGTAGTAACACAACAGCTTCAGCACCACGACCTTCAGGTTGAGGATATTTCGCTTGGTCAGGCCATTGTGTCTCCCGAACCATCGGAGGAACTGTTGAGTAAAATTTCTGCTTTCCTTAAAATTTTGGGATTTGAACTTATCAACAGGGACAAGGATAAGCTGGTTGAACGGATCAAAAATACCATTGTTGAACTAATACACCACTCTGCACAACCAGAATTTCACATCCTATTCAGTGAGGTGCTCAGCGACCGATTGAACCGGGATTATGGTTACTTAAGTAGGTTATTTTCGGAAAGTGAAGACATCACGATCGAAAAATTTATTATCCAGCAGAAAATTGAAAAAGTTAAGGAACTCCTTCAATATGGGGAACTGAACTTAAATGAGATTGCCTGGCAAATGGGTTATAGCAGTAGCGCACACCTGTCCAACCAGTTCAAGTCTGTAACTGGTATATCCCCAAGGGAGTTCAGATCACTAGAAGTAAATAACAGAAAGCCACTGGATAGCATATAAAAGATATGATTTTTAATGAAAGGCATACGACAACCATTCTTCAGTCACAACGACTAACTCATGGCATGATAAAAATTAGGGCTATGTAAGGAATGATGTAATAAATTAGTGGAATTATGTAACAAAAAATTACTAAAATAACTTATATTTGTCTCGCTAATGAAAAGAATACTGCTGACTATTGTTGCTTTTTTCTATCTGGGAACTTCCAGTGGGGCAACTGTGCATTTTCATTATTGCATGGGAGAGCTAGTTAAATTGGGCTTGACTGTACCAGATGAGGCTAGTTGTGAGTTTTGCGGAATGACTAAAAATGCAACCAAGAAAAATTCATGTTGCAAAGACGATTTTAAGCAGGCCAAGATAGACCAATCTAAAAAGGCAACTCAGCTTGTTTATGAGTTCAAACAGTTTCCAGCAGTTTGCCAGCACACCTTTAAAAGTGACGCATATCAGATTGCTTTATCAGCTCTGAAAACAAATACTGTATTCAGTAATGCGCCACCAGAAAGGCTGAGTGTTCCCGTCTTTATCAGAAATTGCACCTATAGAATATAAGCCTTTTTCCTTACCCATTTCCTGCACATTCGTGTACTGGGTCTAGCTTAGCTATGCCCAAAATCTTTATATCCAAATTTTTATTTCAAATCAATTCATTATGAAATCATTAAGATTCTCTTTGGTGGCCATGTTGGCTTTCCTTGGCAGTGCAGCTTTTGCACAGTCTAAAACAGACAGTGTTAAAGTATCTGGCAATTGCGGTATGTGTAAAAAACGCATAGAAGCAGCTGTAAAAGTAGAGGGAGTAACTACTGCAGAGTGGAGTGCAAAAACTAAAATGCTAACCTTAAGTTACGATTCTGACAAAATCAAGTTAGATGATGTGCAACGTAAGATTGCTGATGTGGGACATGATACACCAAAGTTTAAAGCTACTGAAGCAGTTTATGATAAACTTCCTGGTTGCTGCAAATACGATAGAGCAAGCCAGCCTGCAAAACAACCAGAATCAGATCACAAACATTAACATTAGGTGCCTGAGTAATCAGGCACCGATTTGAATATATTAAAAATGGTACATAAAATTATAGAATGGTCTATGCGCAATCGATTTATTGTGCTGGTGCTTTCTTTGGGATTATTTATATGGGGAGTATTCTCTATACAAAAAAATCCAATAGATGCAATTCCCGACCTTTCAGAAAATCAGGTAATCGTATTTACTGAATGGATGGGCAGATCGCCACAATTGATAGAAGATCAGGTTACCTATCCACTGGTTACCAATTTGCAAGGTATTCCCAAAATCAAATATGTAAGGGGCTCCTCTATGTTCGGGATGAGTTTCATTTACGTAATCTTTGAGGATGATGTAGATGTATACTGGGCCAGAGAGCGTGTAATGGAGCGAATTAGTACAATATCCAAAACTTTACCAGAAGGTGTTGCGCCACAATTGGGGCCAGATGGTACAGGCGTGGGTCATGTGTTGTGGTACACCTTGGATGCCCCAGATATGGATTTAGGCGAGCAACGTGCCATACAAGATTGGTATGTGAAATTTGCACTGCAAAATGTTCCTGGAGTGAGCGAGATCGCTTCATTTGGTGGTTTTCAAAAGCAATATCAAATCAATATAGACCCCAATAAACTATTGTATTATAAACTTAGTGTGCCACAGGTAATTGCTGCTGTAAGAAGTAACAATAACGAATCAGGTGGGCGTAAGTTCGAAATGAGCGATATGGGTTATATCATTAAAACTTCGGGCTACCTCAAATCCCTCGAAGAGATCTCGAATATTCCTGTAAAGAACCAAAATGGCACACCTATAAAGGTCTCAGATCTTGCCACTGTACAAATGACAGGAGAGACCAGGCTGGGCATATTTGATCAGGATGGTGAGGGAGAACGCGCAGGTGGAATTGTGGTCATGCGTTACGGCGAAAATGCGGCAGAGGTAATAGAGAAAGTAAAAGCAAAGATGAAAGAAGTATCAAAAGGATTGCCTAAAGGCGTAAAATTTGATATTGTATATGATCGGGGCGAACTCATTAAAGAATCTGTCGATTCGATTAAAAATACATTAATAGAAGAGATGATTGTGGTATCGCTCATCGTATTTGTATTTCTATTCCATTGGCGCAGTGCATTAAGTATTATTATACAAATTCCAATCACCATAGCGGCAAGCTTTATCCTGCTCAATGCTTTTGATATTTCATCAAACATTATGTCGCTTACCGGTATTGCACTGGCCATAGGTGTAATTGTAGACAATGGTATTATTATGAGCGAAAATGCCTATAAGCATCTGGCAGAACGATATGCGTTATGGGAAAAGGACCAAAATAAAACAACAACATTATGATCAAGTGGTTTAAAAATATATTTAAAAAATCTCCAGATTGGATCACTGAAGAAGATCGCCTTGCGGTGATTACCACATCCAGTAAGCAGGTTTCAAGAGGGGTGTTCTTTGCAACAGTCATTATCATAACCTCTTTTTTACCCGTATTTATGTTAACCGGACAGGAAGGTAAACTGTTCCATCCGCTAGCGTATACCAAAACATTTATCATGATTGTAGATGCTTTATTGGTAATTACGCTGGCACCTGTGCTGATTTCCTTTTTTTTGAAGGGAAAATTTAAGCCAGACCATGCAAATCCTGTAAACAGAATACTGGAAAAGGTTTACGAACCAATTATCAGAACTGTTTTAAAATGGAGAAAAACTACAATTGCAATTAACATTATTGCCTTGTTGATTACCATTCCATTGCTTAAAAACCTGGGAACGGAGTTTATTCCTCCGCTGGATGAGCAAAGTATTCTTTTTATGCCGATTACCTTGCCTGATGTATCTAATGCAGAAGCAAAACGAATATTGCAGATACAAGACAAGATTATTAAATCGGTACCAGAGGTTGATAAGGTTTTAGGAAAGGCAGGTAGGGCTAATACGGCTACTGATAATTCGCCAATTAGCATGATTGAGACCATTATTACCTTAAAACCTAAAAGTGAGTGGCGTAAAGGGATTACCAAAAAAGATATTGTAACAGAACTAGATGCTAAACTACAAATTCCAGGTGTGGTAAATGGTTGGACCCAGCCTATTATCAACAGGATAAATATGTTGGCAACGGGTATTCGTACCGATGTAGGGATCAAGGTTTTTGGACAAAATCTAGATACTATTGCTGCTGTATCTGAAAAGGTGAAAGCCGCACTAGAAGGCACACCTGGTGTTAGCGATTTGTTTGTAGAGCCGATTACAGGTGGAAAATACATGTCTATCGATATTAAAAGAGAAGAACTGGCACGTTACGGTTTAACTGTTGATGATGTAAACCAAGTGGTAGAAAGTGCCTTGGGTGGTGCAACCATTGGCAATACTATTGAAGGTAGACAACGTTTTTCTATTAGCGTACGTTTGCCACAGGAATATAGAAACAGTGTAGAGCGAATCCAGCGTATTCCTATTCAGTCGGCCACCTTTGGCGAAATTCCCTTATCAGCAGTAGCTGATGTGAAATTTGAAGACGGGCCACCGATGATCAATTCTGATAATGCCATTTTGCGTGGTGCTGTAATGTTTAATGTGCGTGATCGGGATTTAGGCAGCACAGTTAAGGAGGCAATGGAAAAGCTAAACAAAGAGAAAGGGGTACTTCCAGAAGGTTATTTCTTGGAATGGAGTGGGCAATATGAAAACCTTATCCGCGGTAAGCAAACATTAATGTGGATTGCTCCCATTGTTTTGGTCATTATTTTCTTCTCCTTGTATTTCGCTTTTCACTCGGTAAGAGAAGCTTTTTTAAGTCTGATTACCGTTCCATTTGCATTAATTGGGGGTGCCTATATTATCTATTTTTGGGATGTAAACTTATCGGTTGGCGTTGCCGTAGGTTTTATTGCCTTGTTTGGAATTGCCGTAGAAACGGGGATTGTAATGGTTATTTACCTGAACGATGCCATGCAGCAACTCATTAAACTAAAAGGAAACTCAAGTGAGACCATCACAAAAGAAGATTTGAGAGAATATGTAATTCATGGTGCTGCCAAAAGGCTAAGGCCGAAACTAATGACGGTTTGTGTGTCGCTGTTTGGTTTGGTACCCGTATTATGGGCTACTGGCGTTGGCGTAGATGTAATGCAACCCATTGTGCTGCCCATGATAGGTGGAGTATTGACCTCATCTACCCACATTTTACTGGTTACTCCGCTCATCTTTTTAATGTCTAAAGAATACGAATTGAGGAAATATGGAAAATTGGAGGTTCACGATGTACAACATTAAAAAAATAACGTTGATACTGCTGCTATTGCCATTTTATGCATTCGCGCAGCAAAAACCGTTACTCTCATTAGATACGGTTTTACAAAGAATAGATAAGAATAACCTTTTGTTGCAATCGTATGGATTAAAAGCAGAAAGCTATAAACATACGGCTAAAGCATCAACAGCCTGGATGGCTCCAATGGTAGGTGTGGGTACATTTATGACTCCTTATCCTGGGCAAATGATTATGGATGAGAGCGATAAAGGCTCTTTAATGCTGCAATTAGAGCAGGATATTCCCAATCCAGTGAAGCAAAATGCAAACAAACGGTATATCGAATCGAAAGGTAAAGTAGAAAATGAAACCCGGGGAGTTACCTTAAATGAATACAAAGCGCAAGCAAAGCGACTGTATTTTGGCTGGTTGGTTGCTCAACAAAAGATTAAAGTGCTGGCGCAGAATGAAAAGATTATGCAGACCATGAAAAAGATCGAAGAAATAAGGTATCCTTTTAACCAGTCAAAATTAGGTAGTATATATAAAACTACTGCTAAACTGGAAGAGAACCGAAACATGATCATCATGCAAGAAGGTGATATTGCTAAAAGTCGGGCTTGGTTAAATAGTTTAATGAACCAACAGGGAAATGCTGATTTTGCTATTGATACCACTTATCAGCCAGTTTTTGTAGCTGCAAAAGCTATTGATACAGGTAGTTTGGCCTTGGCCAGAAACGATATTAAGAAAATGGATTATAGCATACAATCTATGCAGTTGAATATCGAAGCGATGAAAAAACAAAGTAGACCTGATTTTAAGCTAAGATTTGATCACATGTCTCCTTTAACCAAAGCAATGCCCAAAGCTTTTAGCATTATGGGGATGGTAAGTATTCCAATTGCGCCATGGTCTTCAAAAATGTATAAATCTGAAGTAAAAGGAATGCAGTATGAAGTGCAGGCCATGGCAAAAGAGAAAGCGGCTATGCTTCAAGAAACCCAAGGTATGTTATACGGTATGCAATTTGAAATCCAGTCTATGCAAAAGCGGATCAAGGTAATGGAGGATAAAATTATTCCGAGTTTACAAAAAACACTGGATGTTAACTTTTTAAGCTACCGTGAGAATAAAATGGAATTACCAGAAGTAATCAATTCGTGGGAAGCATTAACCATGATGCAGACGAATGTGCTAGATGAAAAATTGAAACTTTACTTAATGATTGTAGATTATGAGAAAGAAATATATCGTTAACTCCTTTAGCTTTGCTTTGTTGATGATGGCTGGCATGATGGTGATCAGTTCTTGCAATAAGAATAAAGCTGTTAAAAACGACGCCCATAATGATCCAGGAGCGGTAAAAATAGATAGTAATCTTTCTCACCTGCTTAAACCTACAAATGCACAGGTTGTATCAACATTGCCCGTAATTAAAGCCGAGTATGGCACTAGAATATTTACCGAAGAAGCACAAGGTGTAATTAATTACGATACGCGTAATGAAAATAGCGTAGCAAGCAGGGTAAGTGGAAGAATAGAGCGTTTGTTGATCAAGTACAATTACCAACAAGTTCGCAAAGGGCAGTTAATTATGGAAGTTTACTCCCCAGATTTGGCCGCCGCACAGCAGGAATTGCTTTTCTTGCAACGTTCTGAAACAGATCTGTCCATGTTAGAGCGAGCTAAACAACGGCTAATGTTATTGGGAATGAATAATTCGGCAATTAATCTATTGTTAAAAACAAGAAAGGTTAATTACCGTATTCCTATTTATAGCAGTGCAGATGGGTACATTCTTGAAAAATCTGCTGCAGCTTCGGTTGCGCCTCCATCTGCTGCACCATCTTCTGGTGGAGATGGAATGAGTAGCATGGGTGGTGGATCTGCAACCCCTACTGCGCCAGCTATAAGTGTCCCGGTAAACTCGCCGGTAATGCTACGAGAAGGACAGTATGTAAATGCCGGACAATCGCTTTTTACGATTTATAATGCCAATAGTATGCTAGCAGAGTTTTCCTTTAAACCTGAATTGGCATCACTTGTTAAAAAAGGAGATAAGTTGATGTTTTATAAAACTGCCGATAAAAGCACTGCCCAGAACGCAACTATTGGAATGATACAACCTGTTTTTAAAAACGGCGAAAACTTTACCATTGCCAGAACCTACCTCAACAAATCAAATTTTAGGATCGGGGAACTTCTTACTGCTAAAATACCTGTATTGATAGCTCCTTCATGGTGGCTGCCAGAATCTGCGATCGTATCATTAGGAGACAAAAAAGTGGTATTTAAAAAAGAAGGTAATGTAGTTGTTCCAAAAACGGTAAAAACGGGAGTTACCATAGCTGGGATGGTACAGATTAAAGAAGATATTAGCAATTGGGAGATCAGTAGAAATGCAGCATATCTAGTTGATAGTGAAAGCTTCATTAAAAAATAAAATTATGGAACGTAAATTATTTATAAAGAAAATTGCTTTAATGACCGTGCTTCCATCGGTATTTATTGCAGCGTGTAGCAATGAGAAAAAACCTGTAGAGGGGGCTGCAAAAGAAAAGGTGCAGACTTTTACTTGTCCTATGCACCCACAGGTTATTAAAAATGAAATGGGTACCTGCCCTATTTGTGGGATGGATTTGGTGCCTTTTGAAAAGAATAGTAATGATAAAGCACTGAAAGTAGATGAGAAGCGCCAGGCTTTAGCCAATATAACCACCATAATGATAGGTGAAAATAGCTTTACTGGTGGTAAACAGCTAAATGGAAGGTTAACTGTTGATCCTGAGCAAAGTAGTTATATCTCTAGCAGAATTGCAGGTAGAATAGAGCAATTGTATGTCAGAGAAACTGGAGTTAAGGTAAGTAAAGGACAGCCTTTGTATCAACTGTATTCTGAGCAATTGGCTACCCTGCAACAGGAATATTTAATGGCTGTAGCACAAGAGAAACAATTTCAGGGTGATAAAATAGAAAGTCAGCTAGTTGCTGCTGCCAAACAGAAGCTACTACTATATGGTCAATCTGAAAAACAGGTTCTTCAATTGTTAAAAACACAGAAAAAAGATCCATTTATTGTGTTTTATGCCCCACAAAGTGGTGTTGTGGCAGAGCTATCCGTAACACAGGGGCAGTACGTGCAAGAAGGGGGCTCAATATTAAGACTAGAAGGTTACGGCCAGTTATGGGTCGAAGCAGATGTTTATCCAAATGAGGCTAAAAATATAAAACAGGGCCAAAAGGTTAAGGTAGTGGTTGCCGGCTGGGAAGATCAGCCACAAGAAATGACCATTAGCTTTATTACGCCAGCCTTACAAGCAGGTACACAGCTTACACAAATTAGAGGGACTATTCCTAATCCATCAAATCAATGGCAACCAGGTTTACAAGCCAACGCCTTTTTACCTTCTGCACAGCAAAGTAATGTGTTGACTTTACCAGTAGATGCTGTAATAAGAGATGGGAAAGGAATGCACGTTTGGATTAAAAGCGGAAAAGACAATTTTGAAGCCAAACTTGTAAAAATTGGACGAGAAAATGATGATCAGGTTGAGATTGCTGAAGGTCTTAAAAAGGGTGATGAGGTAGTAGTAACCGGAGCATATTTGCTGTATAGCGAGTATATCCTTAAAAAAGGAAAAAATCCTATTGAAGGAATAAAATAAGTAAATCATAAATATTAATTATAAAAACAAAAAAAAATGAAAACAATAGCCAATTTTGTAATGATTTTAGTTGCAGTAACTTTATTCGCAGCTTGTGGAAATAGTGAGAAACCAGTAGCAGAAGATGCTCATGCAGGTCATAACCATGCAGCAGGCGAAGGTCATGACGCTGCTCCTACAGAAAAAACAGCTGTAGGGGCTAGTTTAAAAGACGATAAATTAAATGCAGTGTACCAACATTACGTACTTCTTACCAATGCTCTTGTAAATGGCGATATGGTCGAGGCAAAAGTAGCTGTTAATGCTATCGAACTGGGTTCAAAAGAGCTTAGTAATAGCAGTACATTGGCTACATTAGCAGCCAAAATAGGTGCAGCCAAAGATATCGATGCCCAAAGAACTTTATATGCCGATTTGAGCAAAGATTTTATAGAAAGAGTAAAAGGCTCTGGCTTAAACTCTGGTGAGATTTATGTAGAATATTGCCCGATGGCATTAAATAATAAAGGAGCAGCATGGTTAAGCAACCAAAAAGAAATTAGAAATCCTTATTTCGGTGAAAGCATGATGACTTGTGGCGAAGTAAAAGAAACATTGAACTAAGAATAGATGATTTAAACGCTGCTACTCTAAATGGGTAGCAGCATAATTATATAACTAATAGGTTGAATTATATAAATTTAATTTTGCATCTTTATATAGATTTGCGTATCCATGAAAAGTAAAGCTATCTTTCTGTTAGTTATATTTTTGCTCAACACCGTTGTGGGCTTTGCCTGTGCTTTGGGAATGGAGGAAAAACATGATAATGATAATCATTCCCATACAAAAGCGGCTGTTCATGAACACAAAGATCATCAGCACAATCACGCCAAGGGTCATGAACATAAGATGACTTCAACACCGGGGCTAGATTTTTCAAAAGAAGATCCTTGCTGTAAAAAGGTGGTAAATGAGCTGACCATCCAAAATAAACTAATCCCGGAAAGCGCTAAAGTACTGGTTAGTTTACCAGTAGTGTGGCTTACCAATTACGCTTATAATCTACTAATTCCTGTAAGCAGTATTGAGCGAGGTCAAAGTGGTTACATAGATCATCGATATCGACCTCCCAACGAAGATATTCGAATAAGCATCCAAAGTTTTCAGATATAAGATTTAATGGGTTTGCTAAACAGCCAGTTCACTGCTGTTAGCTTACAAATACATTTTACATAGGTATTGCTATGTCCAAAAATTAGTATAAACATTAAATTATTACATCATGAAAAAAATATTTTTAGTAGTTGCCTTAGTTGCAGCTGCATGGATCAAACCTGTTTTTGCCCAAAACAGCCAAACACAATCTTTATTAGCCTCTTATTACGACATCAAAAATGCGTTGGTAAATTCCGATGCAACCTTAGCAGCATCAAAAGCAAGCGGATTTTCTAAAGCACTGGGCAGTATGGATATGAAGTCAATGCCAAAGGAAGAAATGACAGCTTTTATGGGGCTTCAGGATAAATTGGAATTTGATGCCAAACATATCTCAGAAACAAAGGAGATTTCCCACCAAAGGGAACACTTCGCTAATTTTTCAACCAATCTTTTTAAACTGGCCAAAGCTGTAAAGTTGACCAAAGAGCCAGTCTATTATGACTATTGCCCAATGAAAAAAAGCTATTGGCTGTCTGATAATGCAGCGATTAAAAATCCCTATTTCGGAAAACAAATGTTAACCTGCGGAGCGATAAAGGAAACTTTAAAGTAATTCTGTTTGTTATTTGTACAGTTTCACCTTTTTTGGGTGTATTAGCTGTACAATTGACTTCGGATTTTATCAAATAATTCTGCCTAGGTAATATAAATGCAATTGCTTCCTTAGGTAGGTAATCAACAATTTAAAAATATTTTAATTAAAATACGATGAAAACATTAATTTATAGCTTGGCTTTTTCTTTACTATTTCTAGCCGCCTGTTCTAATGGTAATAAAGAAACTCAGACAACAGCTACGCCAGACTCTACAGCAACTAAGGATGTCGTAGCAGAAACTTCAGAAAAAGGTGCTTCTACTGCTGCATTGTTAAGTTCATATATCAAATTAAAGAACGCCCTCACAGCTGATAATGACAAAGATGCGGCAGCGGCCGGAAATGAAATGGTTGCTGGTTTTGCTTCTTTTGATAAAAAATCTTTAACACCAGAGCAGGATAAAGCGTATACCGACATATATGATGATGGCAAAGAACATGCTGAACACATTGGAGCCAACGTTGGAAATATAGCCCATCAGCGTGAACACTTTGATATGTTGAGCAAGGATATGTACGACCTTGTTAAATTGCTCGGAACTAATCAATCTTTATATGTTGACCATTGCCCAATGTACAATAAAAATAAGGGAGCAATCTGGTTGAGCGAAGTGAAGGATATTAAAAATCCCTATCTTGGAAAAGCAATGCCAACTTGCGGCACGGTTCAAGAGGAATTAAAATAGTGGCCATGAAGGGCATAAAAAAAGTACTTCTTGGGTTATTGGTAATCCTTGTAATTATCCAATTTATACAACCTGCCCGCAACAAAAGTGGGCAGGCTATGCCAAATGATATTTCTAAAATGGTTGCTATGCCGGCTAAAGTACAGGGGATCCTGAAAAAAGCATGCTATGATTGCCACAGTAACAACACTCAGTATCCATGGTATGCCAATGTGCAACCTTTGAACTGGTTCTTGGACGATCATGTGCAATCTGGTAAAGCAGAACTGAATTTCAACGAATTTGGCGCTTATACTCCCAGAAGACAACAGAGCAAATTGCGCTCCATAGAGAATAGTTTGAAAGATGGTACCATGCCTTTGTCCTCCTATACATTGATTCACAGAAATGCCATTTTGAGCGAAGCGGAAAAAATGCAAATAATTAGCTGGGTTCAAATATCAAGGGATAGCTTAAGCAAAAAGAATTTTTAACCAACATTAATCACCAAAGAAATGAAAAATATGTTAACAGCCTTTTTATTGATCTTTTGTGCTGTAGCTTCCGCTCAGGATATGAAGGGAATGAAAATGCCAAAAAAGGAAAGTGAAAAACCGACCGAGGTTATCTATACCTGCACCATGCACCCGGAAATACAAGCTAGCAAACCTGGCAATTGCCCGAAATGTGGTATGAAGCTCGTCGTTCAAAAAGCAAAAGCTGTTAAACCGAAAGCTTCCGCTCCAGATAAAAAACCGCAGCCTGCAAAGACTTCAGATATGGGAGATATGAAAATGCCCATGAAGGAGATGCCAAAAAAGAATGACGGAATGGAAGACATGGGTGGTATGGATATGGGGGATGACAGTACCAGGATGGAAAACATCAAAAAGGCAAAAGCAAATTTGGGGCCTATTAAAACCATCACAAATAACCAAGCCCCTCGCACCGTTCGCTATGATCTTTACATTGCCGATACAACCGTAACATTCGGAAAGAAAACAAAACGGGCAATTGCTGTAAACGGTCAAATCCCTATGCCTACCTTAACATTTACCGAAGGTGATACGGCTTTGATATACGTACATAATAATTTGGATGAGGAGACATCCCTGCACTGGCATGGCCTGTTTTTACCCAACAAAATGGATGGAGTTCCCTTCCTTACACAAATGCCTATTAAACCCCACTCTACTTATATCTATAAATTTCCCATCGTTCAAACAGGTACACACTGGTACCACAGCCATAGTGGACTTCAAGAGCAGATTGGTATGTACGGTGCATTCATTATGAACAAAAAGAAAGAATGGGATATTCCAACTATTCCAGTGGTATTGAGTGAGTGGACAGATATGAAGCCAGAAGAAGTACTCCGGAGCTTGAAGAATGCCAATGATTGGTTTGCCATTAAAAAAGGAACAACCCAAAGTTATGCCGAGGCCATCAGGACAGGGCATTTTAAGACCAAGATTAACAATGAGTGGAAGCGCATGAATGCCATGGATGTGAGCGATGTATATTATGATGCCTTTCTGATCAATGGCAAGAACCAGAATGTTCAGCCCCAGTTTAAGGCCGGGGATAAGGTTAGGTTACGCATTGCCAATGGCGGAGCCTCTGATTATTTTTGGCTGACCTATTCAGGTGGTAAAATAACCGTAATAGCTACCGATGGAAATGATGTAGAGCCTGTAGAGGTAGACAGGTTGATTATTGCCGTGTCCGAAACGTATGATGTGGTAGTAACCATTCCGGAAAATAAAAGCTACGAATTTTTGGTAACACCAGAAGATCGTACGAAATCGGCATCACTTTGGTTAGGTAAAGGAGATAAAGTCCCTGCCCAGAAACTACCAAAATTGAAATATTTTGCCGGAATGAAAATGATGAACGACATGATGGACATGAACGGAAACATGATCGAAATGGAAGGTATGAAAATGCAGAACCAGGCCATGGATATGAATACAGTAATGTATCCGGAAGTAACAGGCGAGGAAAAACCGAAAAAAGAAAACAAAAAAGCAGCAATGCCGGGTATGCAGATGCCAAACGATAAAAGCATGGCAGGAATGAATATGGCCGCTGATAATCCTGACATCGTTACGTTAAACTATGGAATGCTCCGTGATCCCAAGAAAACAACCTTACCGAAAGGGCCATGGAAAGAGCTGAAATTTGATCTTACCGGGAATATGAACCGCTATGTATGGTCTTTGGATAACAAAACGGTTTCAGAAAGCGACAAGATACTGATCAAGAAGGGTGAAAATGTGAGGATTATCCTGTTCAACAATAGTATGATGCGCCATCCTATGCACCTGCATGGTCATGATTTTAGGGTAGTTAACCAGCAGGGCGAAAATGCACCCATGAAAAACGTTATCGACATTATGCCGATGGAAAGGGATACCATAGAATTTGCCGCTACGGAACCTGGGGGAGATTGGTTTTTCCATTGCCATATCTTGTATCACATGATGAGTGGTATGGGCAGGGTATTTAGCTATGAAAACTCGCCACCTAACCCCGAAATTCCTGATCCAAAATTGGCACAACGCAAATTATTTAGCGATGACAGGGAATTTCATCCAATGGCAAGGGTTGGAATAGAAACCAATGGTAGTGACGGTGAAATTATGCTGGCCAATACCCGTTATCGTTTAACAACAGAATGGAGAATTGGTTTTGATAAAGAAATGGGATATGAAAGTGAAAGCCACTTTGGAAGATATATCGGACGAAATCAATGGCTATTACCTTACGTTGGTTGGGACTTTAGAAAAAGGACTGTTGATCCATTGGACAAAAATATATTTGGACAATCCTTAGCACCAGGAAAAAACATTTTCGGACAGAGTAATACCAAAAACTTTAGGCAGGTATTTCAGTTAGGGGTACAGTATACCCTACCGATGCTGATTATCGCAGATGCTTCCATCGATCACAAAGGAAATGTCAGGTTTCAGTTGATGCGGGAAGATGTGCCCATCTCCAAAAAATTACGCTTTCAATTTATGGTAAATACAGATAAGGAGTACATGGCAGGATTTAGATATATAGTTACCAAGTACTTTGGTCTATCTACCCACTATGATAGTGATATGGGCTATGGTGCTGGACTTACATTAAATTATTAACTTATTAATCATGACGCATACCTATAAAATAACCGGAATGAGCTGCCAGGGCTGCCGAACCAAGGTTGAAAAAGCATTGAATGGAATTGATGGCATTTCTGCTAAGGTTACGCTGGAACCTGCTGAGGCAATAATTACCATGGATAAGCATATTCAGACTGAAAAGTTGCAGGAAGCATTATCGGCTAGCGGAAATTACAGTATTGAAATGAAAGCCCATGAGAAGGATACAAAAGAAAAAGTTCATCACCATCATGGCACAACCCCTATTAAAGTAAACAGGGAAGAAACTGGAGGGGTGTACTATTGTCCGATGCATTGTGAAGGAGATAAAACGTATGATAAACCAGGTCATTGCCCAGTTTGTGGAATGGATTTGCTAAAACAGCCTACATTAAAGCAAGCAACACAATTTACCTGTCCCATGCATCCCGAAATCATTAGCGATCAGCCCGGTTCCTGTCCAATTTGTGGGATGGACTTGGTGCCGTTAGGGGGTAATTTGGAAGAGGAAGATAAAGTCTATGAAACCCTTTTGCGCAAGTTTAAGATTGCAACAATTTTTACGGTACCCATCTTTTTAATTGCGATGTCAGAAATGATACCAGGCAACCCGATCTTTAAGTTAATGGAACTGAAATATTGGAACTGGGTTCAGTTTGCCTTTTCTATCCCCGTGGTGTTTTATGCAACATGGATGTTCTTTCAACGTGCTTGGCAATCTATCATTACATGGAAACTCAATATGTTTACCCTGATCGGTATTGGTGCGGGCGTGGCTTGGCTTTTTAGTCTTGTCGCCTTGCTTTTCCCTGATGTTTTTCCAGACCAGTTTAAAACCCACCATGGTACGGTCTATGTTTATTTTGAAGCGGCCACCGTAATCTTGACCTTGGTGTTGCTTGGTCAGCTTTTAGAAGCTAGGGCACACGGGAAAACCAATAGTGCCATTAAAGAGCTATTAAAATTAGCCCCAAATACGGCCACAAGGATTGTTGGAGATAAAGAGTCGACAGTTTCCATTGATGACATTCAAAAGGGGGATTTGTTAAGAGTGAAGCCGGGCGAAAAAATACCGGTAGATGGTAGCATTAAAACAGGAGAAGCCATCATTGATGAATCCATGATCTCTGGAGAACCTGTTCCGGTGGAGAAAAAGACCGGAGACAAGGTAAGTTCAGGTACGATCAACGGAAATAAGACTTTTGTAATGTTGGCAGAAAAAGTGGGTTCAGAAACCCTGCTGTCCCAGATTATCGAAATGGTTAATTCTGCCAGTCGTTCAAAAGCACCTATCCAAAAAATGGCCGATAAGATTTCAGGCTATTTTGTGCCCGTGGTAGTATTGATTGCCATTGTTACCTTTATTGTATGGGCAATCTATGGACCTGAACCATCTTATGTTTATGCATTTGTAAATGCCATTGCCGTATTGATCATTGCCTGTCCATGTGCCCTGGGCTTGGCTACGCCTATGTCGGTAATGGTAGGTGTTGGAAAAGGTGCCCAATCTGGTATACTCATCAAGAATGCAGAATCATTAGAAAAAATGAATGCAATTGATGTAGTTATTATTGATAAAACTGGAACGGTTACAGAAGGTAAACCATCTGTAGAAAAAGTAGTGAGCGTAAATTCTGATTTCAATGAAAAGGATGTCCTTGAAAGAATAGTAGCATTAAATAGTAGCAGTGAGCATCCTTTGGCGCAGGCTACGTTACGTTACGGAGAAGAAAATAAGATAAAAGTTCAACCAATCTCAAATTTTGAAGCGGTAACCGGTAAAGGGGTTATAGGTAAGCTGGGCAAAGAGGAACTTGCTTTGGGGAATCAAAAATTAATGGAACATGTTAAAGCCAAAATTGACAATAAATTAGATGAACAAGTTAAGGCTGCCCAAAAGCAAGGGAAAACGGTTTCCTATCTAGCTGTCGGAAATAAGGCCGTTGGCTTTGTAGTTATTTCTGATAAAATTAAAGCTTCCAGTGCAGCAGCTATTCATAAACTTCAACAGGAAGGTTTAAAGGTGATTATGTTTACCGGAGACAATGAAGATACGGCAAGAGCAGTTAGTGGAACCCTGAATTTAGATGGCTTCAAAGCAGGGATGCTGCCAGAGGATAAGTTGAATGAAATAAAAAAACTACAGGGCGAAGGTAAAAAGGTAGCTATGGCTGGCGATGGTATTAACGATGCCCCTGCATTATCGCAGGCAGACATTGGTATCGCTATGGGGACAGGAACGGATGTCGCTATTGAAAGTGCAGCAATTACTTTGGTAAAAGGTGATCTGAACGGAATTGCAAAGGCAAGGTTATTGAGCCATAAGGTAATGGGCAATATAAAAGGGAATCTGTTTTTCGCTCTTGGGTATAATGTACTGGGAATACCTGTAGCGGCTGGACTTTTATATCCGGTTTTTGGGATTTTATTGTCACCGATGATAGCTGCACTAGCGATGAGCTTCAGCTCAGTATCTGTAATTCTGAATTCTTTACGACTGAGAAGTGCAAAAATCGATTAAACAATGTGGGTGACAGCAAACTGAAAAGAAATTTAACTTGATTGATCATGAAAAATATGGAACATAAAGATATGCAAATGGAAACATCGCATAAAAAATTCCTACAAAAAACTGCTGACTATGGCAGTACTTTCTTTCATAGCGATGTACATTTTGATGTATTCAATGGCTAACAGCATAAGTAACATTTATCCAAACATTAATCAATTCTATATGGCAGCCTTGATGACTATGCCAATGGTCATCATTGAACTAGCGTTAATGGGCAAGATGTATGGGAATAAGAAACTAAACGTAACCCTGATAGCTCTTAGTTCGGCAGGTTTAATTGGGTTCTTTTCTTTAATACAGTTTCAAACTGCCGTTTCGGATAAACAGTTTTTAAAGGGAATGATCCCGCATCATGCAGCGGCCATACTAATGAGCGAGCAATCGAATTCCCAAGACCCTGAGATAAAAAAATTACAGGAAGAAATTATTTCAAGCCAAAAACAAGAGATAAAAATAATGAAGGCAAAGTTGAAAGAACTAGAAAAAAAGTAACGAACTATTTTGTTTATATCAGTTAAATATTTTGACAGGCGAATACTATTTCATTTTTTTTACGTTTATTTATATCGAGAGCGTTAATTTAGATAAGCGGGAATAGCCTTAGGCGGTTCCCGCTTTCTTTTTGGCAAGTACCGTTGTTTTATAACGAAGCTCATGTATCGTCAAAAAATGACTTCATACCCTTCAATACTAGAAGCGAGGCATTCAGCCTTTCAATTATTTCTCATTTTATTTGCTTTTTAAATCTACGTATCGTAATATTGCGATATAAAATTATGGGACTTACAAAGACAGAAATATTCACGCAGGAGCAGAACGAACTTTCGACACTTTTGAAGGCGATTGCACATCCTGCACGCATTGCGATATTGCAGCAGATCATTTCTGCGAATGCCTGTATCTGTGGCGACCTCGTGGAAGAACTCGGACTTGCGCAGGCAACGATCTCCCAGCATTTGAAAGAGCTGAAAAATGCGGGCATTATTCAGGGAACGATCGATGGGGTGAAGGTCTGCTATTGCATAGAACCGAAAACATGGGCCCTTTTACAAAAGCTGTTTGGAGACTTTATGGGCTCCTATTCAGATCCCAAGGACTGTTGCTAACCCTTTTTTTGAGTAAATCCATCGCAAAATTACGATACATAAATAGAGAATATATGAAACTATCAGAAATCAAAACCATCTTGGCAACAGCTGAAGCAGTTAATTTCCAAGTAGAAAACGGAGAAACCGTACCAGAACATTTCCACGTAACAGAAGTAGGTGTCATCACCAAGGACTTCATCGACTGTGGAGGAAAGGTGCGCCATGAGAAAGTGGCAAACTTCCAGTTATGGGATGCCGATGACTACGAGCATCGCTTGAAAGCTGGAAAATTGCTGAACATCATTTCCCTATCAGAAAAGGTATTGGGCATGGAAGACCTGGAAATCGAAGTGGAATACCAATCTGGAACCATAGGCAAATATGATCTTGGCTTTGATGGAACGAATTTCCTCTTACTTGCCAAGCAGACAGCTTGCCTAGCAAGGGAGGCTTGCGGCGTTGAAGACGCTCCAAAAAAAGGAATGGTTAATCTGGCAGGTGCGGCAAACAGTTGTACCCCTGGTGGCGGTTGCTGTTAATCCGTTAGTTATGAAGATAAGGAATTTATTGCCATCGGACTGGGATTCGGTGAAATCAATCTACGAAAAAGGCATAGCCACAGACAATGCCACTTTTCAGACCAGCGCACCCTCTTGGGAAGAATGGGACAGCTCACATCTTGGCACATGCAGGGTCATTGCCGAAGAAAATGGAAGTTTGCTCGGATGGGCAGCATTGACCCCTGTTTCTTCACGTTGCGTGTATGCAGGTGTAGCTGAAGTCAGCGTATATGTTCACCCCGAGCAATCAGGTAAAGGAATCGGGCTTGCGCTTTTAGAAGCGCTTGTAACCTTAAGCGAAGCTGAAGGAATATGGACCTTACAGGCAGGTATATTTCCCGAGAATATCGGTAGCCTTCGCATCCATGAAAAAGCAGGGTTCAGAACCCTTGGCGTTAGGGAGAAAATTGGAAAGCAGAATGGGGTTTGGAGAGACACGGTGCTTTTGGAAAGAAGAAGTAATAAAATCATTTGATACTAGAAATTATGAAGAAAATATTAGTGCTATGCACTGGGAACAGTTGCAGGAGCCAGATTGCAGAAGGTTATTTAAGACATTTTGCTGGAGATAAAGCGGAAGTATACAGTGCGGGAATTGAAACCCATGGCGTAAACCCAAAGGCTATTGAGATCATGAAAAGGGATGGAATAGACATTTCTCGACATACCTCCAACAACATTGATGAGTATATGGATACCAGTTTCGATTACGTGATCACTGTTTGTGATAACGCAAAAGAGAGCTGCCCTTATTTCCCGACGAATGCCGTAAAGTTCCATTATAACTTTCCCGATCCCGCAAAAGCTAAAGGCACCGAAGAAGAAGTGATGGAGCAGTTCCGTGAAGTAAGGGAGATGATCCGCAAATACGCACAGAACTTCGTTAACGAGAACTTAAAGCGCTAAGATGTCTGCAAACAATTGTGCGCCCGTAGTGGAGCGGAAAAAACTTGGTTTCCTTGACCGTTACCTTACCCTTTGGATATTCTTGGCGATGGCAATTGGTGTCGGTATTGGCTACTTCATACCGTCATCATCTGGCTTTATCAATTCATTCTCCAGCGGAACAACAAATATACCGCTGGCAAGCGGCCTCATCCTGATGATGTACCCGCCACTTGCAAAAGTGAAATATGAAAAGATGGGTGAAGTGTTCAAGGACACAAAAGTGCTAACTGTTTCACTGGTGTTGAACTGGATCATCGGGCCATTGTTGATGTTCTTTTTAGCGATAACTTTTTTAAGGGATGATCCCGAATACATGGTTGGTCTTATCTTAATTGGACTTGCCCGTTGTATTGCCATGGTCGTCGTATGGAATGAACTTGCAGAGGGAAACCGCGAGTATGCGGCAGGGCTTATAGCGCTCAATAGTATCTTTCAGGTACTGCTCTATAGCGTTTTCGCTTACGTGTTCATTACCGTTCTTCCTCCATATTTTGGACTTAAAAGTCTGGAAGTGAATATTACGATTGGTGAGATAGCCAAAAGTGTCGGCATATATCTGGGACTGCCTTTTGCATTGGGCATTATCTCAAGGTTCGTTTTGATCAAAATGAAAGGTGAAGAATGGTTCCAGGATAAGTTCGTACCGATGATATCGCGCATTACCTTGATTGCTTTGCTTTTTACCATCGTGATCATGTTCAGTCTAAAGGGTAACCTGATCGTTCAGATTCCAATGGATGTGGTTCGAATTGCCATACCCCTTGTGATCTACTTTTCGATCATGTTCGTAGCCAGCTTTTTTGCGGGCAAATACTTTGGTGCGGATTATTCAAGGAGCACTTCGATTGCCTTTACGGCCACTGGGAATAACTTTGAGCTGGCGATTGCAGTTGCCATAGGCGTGTTCGGTATAAACTCTGGACAGGCGTTCGCAGGGGTAATCGGGCCTTTGGTAGAGGTACCCGCACTCATTGCACTTGTCAACCTGGCCTTCTGGTTCAGGAAAAAGTTCTATTAAATTCACTAACTTTAGGTTATAGGATAGAAAACAATGGTTAATTTCAAGAACAGTATTCCAGCGCTCCCTGCTGTCAGCGTTAAAAAGGCTGTGGACTTCTACCAGTCAAAAATGGGCTTTGTTGCCCGTCATCAGGAAGAAAGCTTTGCCATATTGGTTCGTGGAAGTGTCGAGATCCATCTTTGGCAGGCATGCGACAAGAGCTGGAAATATAGGAGCCTAGCTCTTTTCCTTAGACCGATCTGGTCGGGGGCAGAAACTTTCATAGCGGGAACCGCAAGCTGTAGGGTCGAGGTTATAGGGATCGATGAGCTTTATCTCGAATATAAGGCTCAGGGGGTACTGCACAGTGAACATTCGGTTGTAGAAGAACAATATTGGGGACACCGCGATCTAGCAACCCTAGACTTGTATGGAAACCTTATCACGTTCTATGAAGTGGTAAACTAGCCACAGCAGGAAGCCCCTGCTTGTATGGGTGGACATTTGGCCGTCCCATAACTACAGAATACACAACAGTCTCCTTCGAGTGGTTTTAGCACTGTTTTGCAGCTTTCACATTCGTAAAAATACTGACAGGATTCGGTAGGCATTTCTTCATTCTTTGCAAAGCCACATTTTGGGCAGGTAATAGTTGAATCGAGTATTATTGTAGTCGCCATTCTAGTCTTTGTTTATAATAGTGTTTCTATAACCGATTTTTCTTATTTTTTTGCTAATACTGTCAGTGGTTATACTGTCTGGGTTGTAACTGACCAGCGCCATTCTTTTTTCAAATGAGGTCGTGGAGCTGGCAATACCGCTAATGCCTTTCAATCCCCCGTCAATGTGGCTGGTACAGCCTTCGCAGCTCATTCCCTCTATGGAGAACTTTACATTGGCAAGTTTTTTACTTATTGTTCCGGTTGTAGTCGCTGTCTTTGGGCTGGCATAAAGCAAATTTGAATAATAGGGAAAAGTGATCAGCAGGGCAGAGATTACCGTTACAATCATGAGAAACTTTTTTGACCCCATAAAACTTTTTTTCTGCACCTCACATCCACAATTATCTTTTTGTATGTCTTTTCGTTTCAGCAGGTTGAACCAGGCCAGTGCGAACACCAGAATGGTCAGCCCGATAATATACGGGCGATAAGGCTCGATCCAACTGAAGTAGGTTGATGCGCTCCCTGCACCTCCGATGACGGCAAATAAAGGGGCAATGCAGCAAAGTGATGCCGTAAAGGCCGCAAACAGGCCTGCTATCCAGCTTTTTGTTGTTCCTATACTCATGGATGTACCGTAGTTAAATGTTTTTGCAGTTGATTGAAGAATGGGCGAAGCAGGCCGAGTTGGGAAGCCTCAATGGAATAGAATACGGTCTGGCCTGATTTTACCGAATGGATCATGCCACCATCCTTCAGCTTACGAAGGTGCTGTGATATGGCAGGGATTGTCATACCCAATATGTCGCTCAGGTCACATGGGCAAAGTTCGCCTTCTCTGTTTAATAGGAAAAGTATCTTTAGTCTAACCTCGTTCCCGGTGAGAGCCAATAGTCCTGATAGGTATGAGAATGGACCACTACTTTCATTCAAGGCTTCTTTGCAATTATTAATCTGACCTTGATCCGCGAAAATTCTTTTACAACTGTTCATCATTAAAATAATGAACAAATATAAGCATTTAAGCAATTACTTAAATACAAATTATGCAATTCAGGGATAGGATATCTTCTAGATGCCAATCAATAGATTGTCTGTTGTGATCATTGCGCAATTCTCATCTAGGGAAAGAAATATTGAACGGATTAATGATGGGTCTAAAGATGCAGAAATCAATTTGTCACCAAAAATGGTGAAGATTTGTCGCAATACAATATATTGCGACAAATCCTCTTTGTTTTTGTCGCAATACTTTGAAATTGTCGCGATATGAAAGACGAACGGAAACAACAGATAGTGGAAAAACCATAACCTATTGACCCCTCTTTACCAAAAATAAGTTATTGATTATTGTCTGACAACCAGTTTGCTTTGCGGTATTCCGAAATTGGCGGAACGGGGTTAATCAAATTGGTTTATCCAAGCAGGTATTTAATGTATAAAACTCAGCCAAAACTCAGCCAAATTATAGAAATTCTTCCGAAAAATTGCCATTAAAATTTTCCGAAAAAAAGACTAAAAAACGGCTAATTTTAACATGAAATTGATGATTTAACGAAAATTTTATTTGTTGACAATAATGTGATCGACACAAAATAGATTTAAAATATGTCTTTAAAGTGGTTTAAATGATGTTTTTTGTTTATCTTTATTTTTAAATTTTAATTAAAAACTCAGCCAAAACTCAGCCAAATCACTCAAAATGACGGATAAAAAACCCCTTTTAGAGCATCAAAAACAGCGTTTAGAGCTCGCAATTGATGAAATATCCACTCCGATAATCTCCACTTACAATCAATAACCATTTTACATTAATTTTTTCGACAGAGATATTCGCCTTTAGCTATTAACTAACGGCGTATTTTGTTTCAAGTTTATCCATCTCTGCTATTGAGGAGTTGTAAATCAATTATATTGAGGTACTGCCCAACACTACCCAAGTTCACCTACAAACTCTCGCCAGATTTGCTTCCACAAAAGTAAATATCATGGGAACTTTAGAATTTATTACCAAAGCAGATCTCGAACAATTCAAACAGGAACTCTTCGCCGAACTCAGGCGACCTACCTTTAAACTTCCGACACCCAAGAACCAGCAGAAGCCCTGGCTGAAAAGTTACGAGGTTAGAAAACTGCTGGATATTTCCCCAGGCACACTTCAAAATCTCCGCAAGAATGGAACGATTAAATTCAACAAGATCGGCGGGCTCATGTACTACAAATTCGACGACATCGAGGCGATGATCGAAGGGAAAAGCTCATCCAAAAATTAAGCGAAAATCATTTAACAATCGGCTATTTACAAAGCGACCGGAGGGAGCTTTACGGCAAACCCTTGTTTGCAGCAAGATGTCTTTTTGTATACACAAAAAATCTTGCCTCCCTACCGGTAGGAGCTTTAGCTCGGAACTCGCAAAGCCAAAAACGCCACCACAAATCAAACAAAAAATGGGCAGAAAACCAATCCCCAATCAAGCAGAACTCTTGCTCCATCCGATCATCATCCGGGTGAACGATGCCACGCAGGCAAGGCTAGAAAAGCTACTCAAGGAAAGCAGCTGCCAGAGCATTGGCGAGGTAGCTCGCAAGATCTTATCCAAGGAAAGGATCAACTGTTTCTACCGGGACGACAGCATGGGCGGGCCGATGGAAGAGCTGGCTTTGATCCGAAAGGAACTTAAAGCCATCGGCATCAACATCAACCAGCAGACGCGCTATTTCAATGCCAGTAAATCCACCGCCGAAAAAAACTTCCACGCAGACCAAACGATAAAACTCTACCAAAAAGTCGACGCCAAAATGGAACGGCTATTCCAAATCATTTCTAAACTCGCTGAAAAATGGTTGCACGGATCGTAAGCGGAAAATCCATCAGGGGCATGCTCAGCTATAATGAAACCAAGGTCAGCCAGGGCGAGGCAAAACTCATCTTAGCCAGCGGCTTTGCCACAAATATCGATAGGCTCAATTTCCATCAGAAGCTCTACCGTTTCGAACAGCTCACACGCCTGAATAGCAGGGTAAAAACAAACGCCATGCACATCAGCTTGAACTTTCACATAAGTGATAAACTCGACCCGGCAACCCTCCAACAAATCTCTGCAGAATATATGGACAAAATAGGCCTAGGCGACCAGCCGTTTATCGTCTATCAACACCTAGATGCCAGCCATCCGCACTTGCATATTGCAACGACCTTGATCCAAAAGGACGGCAAACGGATCATGACCAATGGCATCGGCAAAAACCTTTCCGAGCCTGCAAGGAAACAGCTGGAAGAAAAATACAACCTGATCAAAGCCGAAAGCAGGCAGCTGATAAACGAACCTTACCTCAAGCCCGCAGAATATGGCGCCAAATCCACCAAACAGCAAATCAATAACATCACCAAAGCGGTCATGCGGCACTATGCCTATACTACCTTTACCGAATATAAAGCGGTCCTGGCACAGTTCAATGTGCAGGTAAACAGAGGGACGGAGGATAGCGTGATGTTCGCAAAGAAAGGACTGATCTATTCATTACTGGACTCACAAGCAAATCCCATCGGCATACCCTTCAAGGCCAGTGCTTTTTTCCAAGGGGCAACGATGAAACGGTTAGAAAAGCGTTTTGAAAACAATAAAGCAAAGCGCCTTGCTAAAAAGCAGGAGCTCATGGATAGGATTCACGGAGTGTTCCAGCGCTATGAAAGCATCACTAGGCAGACGCTGGTAAAGGAACTGGGCCTTGAGCAGATTGCTTTGGTGTTCCGCAAGAATGAAAAGGGATTGGTGTACGGGCTGACCTATATCGATCATCAGCATAGAACGGTGTTCAACGGGAGCGATCTGGGCAAGTGGTATTCTGCTAGAGCGGTGATGGAAAGCGTTACTGGAAAAGATGTGCCGAGGAAGTTTTTAAAGCAAGTGCAGAAGACTGGATTCTTAAAGGAAGTAAATCAAAAGCATTTTATGGAGACGGAAAAGGATTTGGGGCTAGGGAAGGTAAGCGGGGGCGCTTCGCTGTTAGATGGCTTGCTCGCTAAGACGGATTACGATGGGCCTACCGTGGTGGGCAAAAGGAAGAAAAAAAGAAAAGGAAAGGACAGCTCACAAAATTTTAGTTTATGAATACAGGGGAGGATGTGCAGGGGCTTCGCAAGATCATTGATTTTACTAGGCTGCTGAGTATTTTTATTTTAGCGGTCCATTTTTATCTGGCCTGTTATCGGGTTTTTGAGGGCTGGGGATTGACGGCGGAGCTAACCGATCGGATGGTGAGCAATATCGCAAGGACGGGGCTGTTTAACGGGTTGTGGGGAGCAAAGCTGGCGGCGTTGTTGTTACTGGTGGTGTCGCTGGTCGGGGTGAAGGGGAAGAAGGATGAGAAGGTTAAGGTAAAAGATGCGTTGGTGTATGTAATTGTTGGGGCGGGGATGTATTTTGCAAGTGCCCTTAGCTTGTTATGCCCCGCCCCAATATCTTTTATGGCCATGGTATATATGGGACTGACTTCGATTGGTTATATGCTGATTTTAACAGGCGGGGGCTTATTGTCCAGGATCATCAGGGATAAGCTCCATACCGATGTGTTCAATGAAGAGAACGAGACTTTTCCGCAGGAGGAAAGGTTATTGGAAAATGAGTATTCGATCAATCTCCCTGCGAAGTATCGGCTTGGGAAGAAGTGGCGCAGCAGTTGGATCAATATTGTAAACCCCTTTAGGGGACTTTTGGTAGCGGGAACGCCTGGGGCTGGTAAAAGTTATTTTGTCATTCGGCACATTATCCAGCAACATATCGCTAAGGGATATACGATGTTCCTGTATGATTTTAAGTATGATGACCTCTCTAAGATTGCTTACAATGCCCTGCTGAAGTACTACAAGAACTATAAAATTGTACCCAAATTTTTCTGCATCAATTTTGATGAGCTGCTTCACCGCTGCAATCCGCTCGATCCGCAGAGCATGGAAGATATTACCGATGCGACGGAGGCTTCGCGTACCATTATGATGGGACTGAACAGGGACTGGATCAAAAAGCAGGGGGATTTTTTTGTGGAAAGCCCCATTAATTTTTTAACGGCGTGCATTTGGTATTTAAGGAAATACGAAGATGGCCGGTTCTGCACCTTGCCGCATGTGATCGAGTTGATGCAATCTGATTATGAACCGCTGTTTGCCGTGCTAAAGACCTGTGAGGAAATCAAGGTGTTGATCAATCCCTTTATTTCGGCCTACCAGAACAATGCGATGGCCCAGCTCGAGGGTCAGATTGCCTCGGCCAAGATTGGGCTGGCAAGGTTGTCCTCGCCGCAACTTTACTATGTGCTGAGCGGTAATGATTTTACCCTTGATGTGAATAATCCGCTGGAGCCCAAGATCGTTTGCGTGGGAAATAATCCGCAGAAGCTGCAGGTGTATGGGGCGGTGCTTTCGCTGTATATTTCCCGCATGATCAAGCTGGTGAACAGAAAGGGGCAATTGAAGTCTTCGCTGATCTTTGATGAGTTTCCGACGATCTATTTCAATAATATGGATTCTTTGATTGCTACGGCTCGGAGCAATAAGGTAGCGACGTGTTTGGCGGTGCAGGATTTTGCGCAGCTGAAAAAGGATTATGGGGCTGAGCAGGCGGATGTGATTACCGGGATCGTGGGGAACGTGATTTCCGGACAGGTGACGGGTTCAACGGCGAAGACGTTGTCTGAAAATTTTGGCAAGATTTCGCAGGCAAAGGATTCGATGAGCATTAATTCCTCGGATACCTCAACGACCAAGGCGACACAAATGGATTATGCGATTCCGGCGAGCAAGATTGCTACGCTCAGCTCTGGGGAGTTTGTTGGGGTGGTGGCGGATAATCCCGAGCAGAAGATCAAGTTGAAGATGTTCCATGCGGAAATCCAGAATGATCATGGGGCGATGGCGCGGGAGGAGGGGTTGTTTAAAGAAATTCCGATGGTGAAGGTGGTTACGGGGGAGATGGTGGAGGAGAATTATAAGCAGATCAAGCGGGATATTTTTGAGTTGTTGAAGGAGGAGTGCGAGAAATTGTCGGTGAAGTCTGTGAAAGAGGAAGTTAAGAAGAGGAGGTCGAGGCGGAACAAGGGTCAGGAGGAAGAGCAGAGTGTTTCGTATTAGGTAGTTGTTCCAGCTGAAAAGATCCGGTACGCTGGTTCATTTGTCAATTCTCTGAACTTCAATCTAATATTGTTTACTAAATAACCGTGGTAGTCAGCCCTTTTTAAAATTACGGCACAAAGCAATAGATGCAATTTCATTACAATCTTTGCCAGTTCATTTTTGTTGATATCACGCCTTTCATCTTCAAATGGTATACGTCCGTGAAGAAAATCATTTCGCTTTTTCAATATTTCCTTGTCTTCATTATTTATGGACAGTCCAATAAGTTCAAACATTTTTACGAAACTATCGGTGTTGGGAACTTGGTTTAAGACGTCAATTTTCTGAATTATAGCTGCTTTGTTATTGAAATGAACATCATCATATTTATCAATCACGGATTTTAATTCTGCCCTTAACTGCTTCGAGATAGTTTTGGACTTTATTGGGTTAATTTTGTCTTCATTTTCTGCTATGATGATATTTTTTAACGTCTCTAAGGCAACAGCATATGTTGAGGCTTTTATCTCTACCAGATGCCCATGACTTTCTGCGATAATCGTACAGGCTCGAAAAAACTGAACATCTTTTAAAGCCATTGTTATTAGATTTTCCATCACGTAAGGCTGTAGATATCGAGACTCGCGAGTTTGTAACTCTGGAACAATATCGATTAAATCTCTTGGGCGTACAGCTTCAAGTCCATGTTTGGACCTGGGCATTTTAGCAAAAGCGTGGTGCTTGATCGCAGCGAAATTTGCATCTGCTGCAAACATGTAAAATGCATGATCTCGAAGTAAATATCCACTCACTATTGCAAATTGGATGATAAAACTATTCACAATTGATTTGAATAAATCATAATTGCAGGCGCTCCTAGAATCTATAAATAATCTATTCTTGCCATCGAGTTCATAGTCAAACAAATGAAATTCAATTCCTTGTATTTTCAATTTGAGTAACCCAGCAACTCTTAATGAATCTTTCACGATAAACGCTTCAGTCATGAAATACGTAGCTAAATTCTCTATATCTATGCTAGGAGTTAAAATACATCTACAATAGTATTCATTATTGTTTTCACATACCAGTTCATTCAATTTTCCAGTGCATGAGTCTGAGGCGGAAAAATTAATGCTTAGACTTCCAACCCCAAAAGGAACACTGAACATTGTAGATTTGTCAACAAGCACAAACGGTTTTGCAAAGCCATAGCCAATATCTTGGAAATGTACCGGTTCAACAGGACTATTTCTATTGAATCCACGAACTCTATAATTAAAGGTACCGTCTTCATCCATTTGAATTTTACAGTCTACACCATGGATGGTAGGGTAAGGGGAGATAATCTTAAACGTCCGTTCATTCTTAAGATTGTTTAAATATTTCGAAGTGCTTTCAAGATTTAAAGTATAAGAGGTCTTCCTGAGTTGTTCTAAACGGTCCATTTACTAAAGTTATGATAAGTTTGATGTAAGATGATGAAATCACATTATTAATCTTTGGATGACTTTGATTTTATAGACCTATCTTTAAGCAGTGAGAGATTACAAAGCAGTTGGCTAATTCTTTCAACTGTCATCTCCAAATTGAAAATATTATTATATGGAAAGGATTGTTTATAAGTATTTACCTATAGAGCGTCTAACCTATCTTGAGGATGGACTGCTTAGGATTACCCAGCCTGAGGAGCTCAATGACCCATACGAGTGTTTCCCCGTGCCGCCTACGATCGACGAATTAAGTTTAGTGCTAAATGATGTGTTAGCTAAAAGAATAATTGATATACAGTCCTCAAAACTACCTAAACACAAAAAGAGTGAATTAAAACTTAAAGAAACCAGGCGCATCAAAGCAGAAATTACCAAAGTAAAAAAAGAAACTGAGGGCAATTTTCGTACCCATTTTATTACAAAAACAAATCAAATTATAAATGGAATGCTTGGTATTCTATCCCTTTCAAGACGGTGGGATAGCTCATTGATGTGGGCTCACTACACGAATTCTCATAAAGGTTTTTGTATAGGGTTCGATGCAAGCAATCCGTTTTTCTCAGATTATAATAAGATGGAAGATAAAGATAAAATATTTATGCCTGTCAAATATAGCAATGAAAGGATACGAGTCCCTACCGAGTTTGGCGAAAAAATTAATCCCTACATCATGTTAACCAAATCTAAAGATTGGGAATATGAAGATGAAGAAAGGCTTTTGGTAAAATTAGACCTTTCTGATAAGAAAATTAGCCAAACTCCTTACGATATCCATTTGATAAAGGTTTCCCATACTTTAATCAAGGAAATCATTGCTGGTGCAAAAATGCCCCCAAATTCATTAAATAAGTTAGAGAACTTTTGTAAGGCACATGGGATTCCAATCTATAAGAGCGAGATGTCAGAAACTAAATTTGATATGCAGAGGAAACTCTTGGAATCAAAGTGACAATTTACACTTAGCCACCAATTTTTTTAACAACCTTAAATTACAAAAATAATGGAAAAATATTCACCTGATTTTGACGAATCAATATTCGAGGTAAGTAAACAATATGGGTTAAATAATCTACTAAACGTCGATTCTAAATTGGATGGGCGAGGCTATTGGCCAAGGATAGCTGGACTTTCATTTTTTGAAAAATTATTCCAGCAGCACCGGTACCACTTTTTATATGAAATACAGGGTTTGAGCAACCAGATTCATTTTGGTATTGCCAGTAGCCTTTTATTTAGAGAAAAGATGAGCAAGGAACACGGAAAACCAAATGGATACAATCACAGATATGCTTTTATGGTTGAATCTACGATTCATACAATATATTCATATTGGAATAGAGTGGCGTTAGTGCTCAACACTTATCTTAAGGCCCCCCTGTTCAAGGAAAGGGTTTATTTCTCTAAGGTTGTTCGTCAGCTTGAAATTGATTATCCTGAATTAATGGAAAACCCTTATTTTATTTGGTTAAAAACAGTCAAAGATGACGTAGAGGCACTTGACCGAAATGAATTTGCCCATAATAATTCATTGTTGATGCAAGAATTTATACCTGTAAATATTGAAGCAGAAGCAAGAAAGAAATTAGTTGATTTTCCAGAGCTCTTGATTTCTCACAACAAAGCAATCGTTGAGCAAATATATGATTTGGTTGAACTTCTGGAATTCTTGGAGGGATTGAACAATCAAAGGAACGATTAATTTTTTTTATGGTTTAAAGGCACCGGATGATACTTACTCCTTCACTTTTTCGGCTTGCAAAACCTTCGGTTCTTGCGTTTTGCTTCTACCAGCTGCGTAGGTTTAGCCGAGGAGACCCATTTACTGACGCATCTTAAGAAACGCCCTTTCCATGTCGTTATGTTTTTCCTTTTGATGATTCTGTTACACTAGTTTTAATTGCCTGGTTCAACTTTAGTTGAGGATCAGTATCAAGTAACTGGCTTCGATGATCTGCTGCAACTGGAGGTATAGATCAAAGCTATAGCTCTTGTCGGTGTCCGCCAGGCACTCATGTTCGGATAGGCCGGATTCAAGCCATTCTTGTAGACCTTTTCTTAGGTGGGCTATATTTTCTAAAGTCATTGTGGTTTTTAAAAAGTCCATCGGTTTTTCACGGTCTGCTAGCGATAGCCAGTAGGGCTGGGCATAGGCTTCCTCACAGCGGTTATCGGTATCGGGCGTTTGCTCGGGAACTTGCAGTTGTGCATATGTTGTGCCTGTTAATGGAAATGGTTTACTCATAATATGGGTGCTTACAATTAAATAGAGTGCATTGAACAGAATTTGCACTTCTTGGAACAGGTAGTGCATGGTTTCTGGGTTGGGGTGCCTGTTCTGTTCGTGCAGGCATGCGCTGAACCAAATGTCCAGTTCTTTGCGGTAGCCGCCAAGTGGAAGGCGTGCAAAGAATTCTTGTAGCATTAGGTATGGATTTTCCAGTTGATCTTCTTTGAGCAGATGAGGGCAGGTCTGTGCAAAAGCGTGGTTGTTTTCGATGGCTGTTTTCATGTGATTTGTTTTTTTAATGTAGCTTGTGGATTTGTAAATCAATGAAAGGTAAGTAGTTATTTGGATGGACGGTACTATGTTTTTGGACGAGCGGTACCTTTTTTTGTTGAAACGGATAAAAAAGGTGATGAGGCGGATCGGGATATATTGAAACGGATGTAATATCCATTTCAAATAATTCGTTTTTCTCATAGTCATCAATATGCTCGAGATCAAGCAACTTTTTATAGTAGCTTGGGGAGAGTTAGCGCTTTTCATTCACGCATTTCAAAATTCAGTTAGTCGAGATAGCATAATTATGTTTAATTTGCAGTATGCCTTTAAAAGAGTTGTATGAGCTGGTTCGTAAGGAAGATGTCTGTCTGTGGATAGGCTCTGGTTTTTCCCTATATGCTGGATTTCCGTCGTCGACTGAGCTTAAAAAGTTGTTGTATGAATCACTTGGGGCAGACAAGCAAAATCAACTTGATTTGGAAAAACCACTTCCGGATTTCACGTTGGATGTAGCAACCATGGCAGGTAGGCCTTGGTTAATGGATATAGTTCAGGAGCATTTTAGAATTCCCCCGACTTCCACCTACTTCCATGACCTACTTTCAAGGGTGGCGCATTTCAAGACAATCATTACAACAAATTACGACCATCTAATCGAAAACGCCTATACGAAACGTGCTGTGGTGGTGAGTTCCTCAAACCAGGTCGGCAACATCGTAAGTAAGTTAACCAAGATTTATAAAATACATGGAGACATCGATGACCGTTCAGGTATGGTACTCACCCGTGACGATTATGCGGCCCTTTACAACAGAAATTTTAAAGATCCATTCTGGGCTTCAATTATCCATGAAATGTCTACAAAGCATGTGATTTTTTTGGGATATGGTTATGAGGATGAAAATGTCTGGTCTGATTTCAACCACATTGATAAACATTTGCAAAAGAACGGCAAAAGGAGATTTCTTATTAGCAGGGATCTTTCTGAACTAAAACAGAAGCGGCTTAGCCAATTAAATATTGAGTACATCAAAGCTTCATTAGAAGACTTTGTTCCTGCTTTACTGGAAGAGATTAAAATTAATCTTTCCAAGGATTTTGCAAAGGGTTTTGTGTCGACCGAAGTGGTTAAAGAATTTATCGGAGCATTTGATATGAACTATCAGATTCACTCTTCTGGAGACACCAGTCAGTTACTTTCGCTCTCTAGGAAAAGCGGTCCTACCTCTTACAAATTTTCTTTTAGTTCAATGGACATGGAATTCAAAGAAGCCTTTGAGCGATTTAATCGGTATGAGAGTTTAGAACTTACAGTTACCAGTGAGCAGTTGACAAAGTTTTCCTTCAATACTGAAGGATTTGAGCTCTTGGATCTTGAAGATCTGGGTTCATTTGGCCTCACTCATATACCAAAGGAGCATGGGATTTGCACGGTGGGATTTCCTGATAGTGAACTTGAAATGGAGGATTTTAGTTATGAGGTCCATATTATGGCAAATAAAGCCATTGTTAAAGGAATTTGGCGTGGATTTACATTTTTGGTGACTGGGTCATTAGACCCTGGTTCAGCCAGTTTAAATTTTAAGTTTACCGAACCCAGCAGCGCTAAGTCTATCAGTGATTATTTAACTGTTTTTCAGGCGCTTCATTGTTTTTCTAATAACCCGAAATTGTTATTTCATCTCAATAGTGGTAAAACGGTCACTAAAGAACTCGAAAATTTCCCGGGGCTTGAAGATGCCAAGTATCACATGCGCTTTTTTATGTTGATAAAAAAAATCGAACGGTATTTTGGATTTAAATTTTCAGGAGTTACCATGTCCGCTATTACAATTGAAGACGTTGATCTGGTAAGGCAGTTGGATTTATTGATTGATCACGGTTATTTTGCCATAAAGCAAGAAGAAGGGATAGATCTCTTGGATTTGCCCGCTGATCCTGAATTCGAGAAAGCCATCCGTCAAGAAGTGCCTCCGAATTGCCAGTTGTATCTTGAAAGACCTTTCCTAGAAAATCCTACCTTGTTTGGAAAAGAAATTCCACTGGGAAATCAACAGGTGATTTTGCGTGAACCGAAATTAGTAAGCTATGATCCGAAAAATCGCACTGCACGCCTTATTCCGAGCGATCATATAATTGTCTATCGGTATGAAAAATTCGGTTTTCAGGCATCCAATGGTACAGTTACGGTTTGGAACTCACCTAAAAGTAAAATCAATCGACACTCCTGACGATTAACCCTATAAGATATAAGCAGTTTCCCGTTTGCTTTCTGAAAGTACCGGAAAGCTCTGCACCCCTGCTACATCCGGAAGTGGAGAGATGTGCTTTCTTAAGAATTCGTTATAGGCCTGGGTGTCTGGAAGCACCACTTTCAGGATAAAGTCGTATTGACCCATGATGTGGTGGCATTCCATAATTTCCGGGTGCTGTTGCATGGTGTCCAGAAACTTCCGCAGGGTTTTTTCCGAGTGGTCTTTGAGCTGGATAAGGGGAAAGGCGATAAAGATGCTCTTTATCTTTTTCACGTCGATGATGGCGACGATCTTTTGGATGCAGCCCAGGCGCTTGAGCCGCTGTACGCGCTCGCCGATGACGCTCTTGTTCTTTTTCAGGGCATGGGCGAGCTCTTTGAGGGTGAGGTCGCCGTCTTTTTGCAGTAGGTTGAGTATGCCGATATCGATCGGGTCGAGTTTATATGAATCCATAGGCATTAAAAATCCGTTTTAGGTTTTTAGGTATCCTTAGGTTAATAATAGCGACGGGGTAAATATAGCAAGTCTTAATGGATTTAGAAATTATTAAGTGCTTTATCTGCTTTAGAAAGGGTGTTTGAAGTACACTAACGCGCTATTTTTTTGGTGTCGGTTAGAATTTTATTTGGGGCTGGGGGATAGGCGGAGGTCTGGACAGAATTAAAGCGAAGTTCTATCCAGTTGATTCCGGAAAGTTTCCGGTCAAATGGAAAGTTCGTGCTTTTGAGTTTTTGTCCGAGGAAATTTGTATCAACCAAATGTTAACCTACACACCTATGTCTAACCAGTACAATCATAATTTCGGGGCAGGGCCTTGTATCCTGCCGATTTCGGTAACCGAGAAAGCCGCCGAGGCGGTTCGCAACTGGAACGGGATGGGGCTTTCGCTATTGGAAGTGTCCCACCGTTCCACTGCATTCGAGGAAGTGATGACCAAAACCCAGCTATTGGTGCGGGAGCTGTTGGGGGTTCCGGAGGATTACGAAGTCTTGTTTTTGCAGGGCGGGGCGAGTCGGCAGTTTGACATGGTGCCGCAGAACCTCTTGCAAGGAGCGGGGAAAAAGAAAGCGGCGTACCTGGATGCTGGCTATTTTGCCAAGAAGGCCCTCGCCCAGGCCAGGCTCTTTGGCGAGGTGCAGATCGTGGCCTCTTCCCGGGAGAAAGCCTACAGTTATATTCCCGAAACCTACAGCGTGCACCATGATGCGGCTTATCTACATGTGACCTCGAACAACACGATCGAAGGGACGCAGATGCGGTATTTCGGGAACTTCGGCATTCCGCTGGTGTGCGATATGTCCTCGGATATATTTTCTAAGCAAATCAAGGTCAGCGATTTTGAGCTGATCTATGCCGGGGCGCAGAAAAACCTGGGCCCTGCGGGGATGACACTGGTGATCATCAAAAAAGATTTAATTCGGACGGTTATCCACCCTTTGCCAGCGATGAGCGATTATCGGGTAATGGCCAGTAATAATAGTTTATACAATACCCCGCCTGTCTTTTCGATCTATGTGGCGATGCTCAATTTGTTATGGCTGAAAGATCAGGGCGGGGTGGAAGGTATTGAAAAATTGAATAATCAAAAAGCGGAAATGCTGTATGCAGCGATTGATCAAAGTGAAGTGTTCTACGGGATGGCGCATAGCGATCACCGTTCCAAGATGAATGTGACTTTTCGGTGTTATGAACAGGGGTTAGAACAAGAATTTTTGGGCTATGTTCAAGAGCGGGGGATTGTGGCCTTGAAAGGACACAGTTCGGTTGGGGGTTTTAGGGCCTCGCTCTATAATGCTTTGCCGCTACACAGCGTGGAATACCTCTGCCAGTTGATGGGCTTTTTTGAGGCTAGCGTAAAGCTGAAGGCTAGGTCAGAGTCAAATCGTTCTCAAACGCAGCTGAGCTAATGGCGACTATCGAGCCTTTTTCTGCGATCATGCCTTTTGAAAAACCCTTGGAACTGGAGCTGGTCAAGTTCAGATTAGAGCCAAAGGGAACGGCACTGAACCCTTACGGTTACGGTGAATGCAGGGAATTTTTGGCGCAGCTACTGGAGTCAGAACGCTATGTGCAGGAAGAACCTGCGGTCTACCTGTACGGCTATGAGCCTAAAATTGGAAAGCCCAGCATTGGGGTTTGGACTCTGACCAGTGCCGAGGATTTCAGCTCCGGAAAGATTTTGCCCCATGAGCAGACCTTGGCGGAAACCAAGCAGCAGATGTATGGATATCGTAAGGAAGTCGGCCTAGAAGGTTCGGCGATACTGCTAGCCTATCCAGGGGATTATGCCCTGTCCGAGCTGATCAATTTGGTTTTGAGCAGCAGTGAAGGAAGAAGCTTTGCGTATGGCGATGGCGTTCACCGGATTTGGACGATCACCAGAATACCTATGATTGAAAAGTTTCAGTCCGCTTTAGCTGGCCTTTCTAAGTGTTATATCGCTGATGGACATCATAGGGCTAAGGCCGCAATTAAGTTGCACGCTGAGCGGCCACAATGGTTGTCTTCACTATACATGAGTTTCGACCAGTTGACTTTTTCTGCTTTTCACCGCTTGGTGGAGGTACTGGATAGAGACCGGTCTGCGTTGACTAAAAAGATCGCTGAGTATTATTTTATGTCCTTTATTCCCAGTAACCGGCCTTACCGCCCGGATCGCAAGGGCCGGATGGGGATGTTCTTTTCTGGGGTCTGGTACCAGCTTGATCCAAGGCCTGAAGGTAGGGAGCTGTTTGATTTGCCGGATGCAAAACTTTTACAAGACCGAATTTTAGGGCCTGCCTTTGGGATTATCGAGCCGGAAAGGGATGCGCGGTTGCGCTATTTTGATGATGACGGAGGATGGAATTTGTTACTGGGTGAACTGGCGAAAGATAATAGCTTGATCGCATTTACGCTTTTTGCAATGAGCTCCGATGAGCTGATGGGCTGCGCGGATATGGGGATGGTTTTACCGCCCAAGTCGAGCTGCATTTTGCCTAAGGCGCCTTTTGGGATGTTGATGCGGGATGGGAAACCCGATAACGCTAGCTGGGGGAAAGGGAAAAAGGAATGAGGGCGATCAAGATCGATCAAATGATCACCGGCCGGGAGATGGATTCGCTGAACCGGTATTTAAACGAGCTGGATAAGGCCGAGCTGATATCGGTGGAGGAAGAAATTGCTTTGGCAAAGAAAATACGCGAGGGGGATCTGGCGGCGCTGGACCGACTGGTCAAATGTAACCTGCGCTTTGTGGTCTCGGTGGCCAAAAAGTACCAGCATCTGGGACTGCCGCTTTCGGATCTGATCAATGAGGGGAACCTGGGGCTGATCAAGGCGGCAAAGCTGTTTGATGAGACCAAGGGATTCAAGTTCATTTCCTATGCGGTGTGGTGGATCCGTCAGGGAATCATGGCCGCTTTGGGCAACGATGTGCGGATGATCCGGTTGCCTGGAAATATGGTGACCGCTACGGCCAGCATCCGTAAAATGGCCGATAAACTCGAGCAGGAGCTGGAACGTCCGCCCAGCTGCTGGGAAATCCAGCAGCAGCTGTATATCCCCAATGTGGACCTTGCCATGGGTTATGCCTTTGGGAGAAAAGTCGTGTCACTGGATGGCCCGGTCCGAAGTGATGGAGACGGGGATGGGGACTTGGCCAGTATTTTAGTGGACCGGGAATGCGAGTGGCCCGATGCCGTGCTGCTGGAGGATTCAGGTTCCCTGGAGATCAGGCGGATGGTTTCGCTGCTGGGCGAACGGGAGCGGGTGATCGTCTGGGAGAGTTTTGGACTCTCGGGCAGGGAAAAAAGTTTAGACGAGCTGGCCCTGGAACTGGGACTGAGCCGCGAACGGGTACGGCAATTGAAGTTGGGCGCATTGGGGAAACTCCGCCATGCGCTGAGCAAAAAAAATGTCGTGCACCGCTAGCATGGGTCAGTTGGAGCTGCATATGGCCTTGGCGGTGGTAATAGCCTTGCTCTTTTCGCTGGTGGGTAAAGTGGTGAGGCGGAGAAGGAAGAAAGCGGATACAGTGGATGAGGAGTTATGGAGATAAGGGAGTTACGTTGAGTTTAGGGCCGGGGTAAAGGCGGAGGTTTTGGGATGGCGCAAAACTGAAATAGCGAAAGATTTGTGGGCCTGGGAGAAGGCAGAGGTTTTAAAGGAAAAGAAACGGGCGTTTGCCCTGTAAGATAAGTTAAGAGATAACCATAATGGATGATAGCGGAGAAAAAATACTGGTGATCGGGGCCTGCGGGCAGATTGGAAAGGAACTAACGGCGGCGCTGATCGAAAGATACGGGAAGAAGGCGGTCGTGGCCTCGGACGTACTAGAAAAGCACCGGGTGAAACCCGCGACGCTTCGTTACGAGCGGGTGGATGTGTGCAATAAGGCGCAGCTTTTGATGCTGGTTCGAAATGAGCGAATTACGCAGATCTATTTGCTGGCGGCGGTTTTGTCGGCCAGCGGCGAGCATGATCCGCAAGGAGCCTGGCAAGTGAACATGGACGGGCTATTGAACGTGCTGGATGTGGCGGTGAAATGCGGGGTGGGGAAAGTGTTCTGGCCGAGCAGCATTGCGGTGTACGGGGAAGGGGCGCCACGGGTGGGGGCGAGTGAGGAGCGCTTTTCGGTGCCGGCAACCGTGTACGGGATGAGTAAACTTTCCGGGGAGTACTGGTGCAAGTATTATTTTGATCGGTATGGACTGGATGTGCGGAGTTTGCGCTATCCGGGGCTGATTTCCTATAAAGCGCTTCCGGGCGGAGGGACGACCGATTATGCGGTGGATATTTTTTATAAGGCGAAATCCGGCGAGGCCTTTACCTGCTTTTTAGCTGAGGATACGCGTCTTCCGATGATGTTCATGGACGATGCCATTCGGGCGACGCTGGAACTGATGGCCGCGCCTAGCGAAAAGGTAAGGGTGCGGACCAGCTATAACCTCTCGGCGTTGAGTTTTTCCCCAGCAGAGCTGGTGGAAGAGATCAAGAAACAGGTGCCGGGATTTTCGGTGCGCTATGCGCCGGATTTCAGGCAACAGATTGCGGATAGCTGGCCGGATAGCGTGGATGATTCCAAGGCGAGAAGGGACTGGGGCTGGACGCCTGGGTTTTCCTTAGAGAACATCGTAGAGCAGATGCTGGCGAATGTTCGCGTGGAACAGGGGATTTGAAGCGATGGAGCGCTAGAACGTTTGGGTGCAACTGGGATTAGGAATTTTGATGCTGGCAGTGCTTGCGCTGCTTGCATTTTGGAGCAAGGGAAAGGGTGGAGGGGAATAAAAAGAAGCTTTTTTCATTGATGATTAGAGTTAGTTAATTAGTACTTATGGGGCAGGTGGATGCCTGTCCCTTAGTTTATTTAACGGTTGGACGGGAATTGATGATGAGCGCTGGATGTGATTTTCAGGCGGTAATGGGGGTGTGGAAGATGTTTTGTTTTAGGGCTTGAGTTGGCGGGGAGGGAAGTCATGCTTTTGCCTGGGCAAAAAAAGAGAAAACATAGGTTGCAAAAGATAGATCGTAGGGTGATTTGGTGAAAGCTGGCGTAGAAGATATGGGCCTGTGCAGGCCGAAAAGAGACCCGCTTATTGTAGTTAGTAAGTTGAGGTAGTTATCAGTTAACTTGTTTAATGGACGGGGTATGGTGGATGCCTGCCCGGTCTTCATGTTGGCTTTTGGACGGGAAGGGTTAGAGGGGGATATTTTTGTTTTCGACTATTTTTCTGCATCAAATAGTAATTTTATTTACCCTGAAGGGGCGTGTCCGGATGGACCGCCCTTTTCTGATTCTGGATAGTTTTTACTTTGAGTTCTTTTTTTAGGGCGATGGTTATGGGAGATGGTGTTGCTTCTCTTTGGGGCTTGGGATTGGGGCGGCAAGCGGTCGCTTGCTTTTTTTTAGTCAAGTTTGTTGTTTTTCCAAAATGCAGCACTATGCGGAGAATGGTGGAGAAAAAATTCAGCCCTATGCAATACAGGTAATTTACGGGCGCCTTTATATCAGAGCGTTAATTTAGATAAGCGGGAATAGTCCAAAAAAAACTATTTCCGCTTTCTTTTTTGCTAAAAAACTTAACAGTGGGGAATTATTAAGGAAATAATTCTTTAATATTGACCTTGTTTTTTTAAATTAGAGGGGATTTAGGGCAATGCCGGACTACAGCAAACATACCGATCAGGAACTTACATCTCTATTAAGGGTTGGAGACCAAGGTGCGTTCGCTTTTATATACCACAAATTCAAAGCCCCACTTTACCTGCATGCGCTTAGGACGATCAGGGACGCTGACCATGCTAGCGATATTGTCCAGGAGGTTTTTACCAATCTTTGGGAAAAGCGATCGGAATTTTTTCCTACCTCCTCTACCGCTAATTATCTTTACGGAGCGGTACGAAATAGGGTGTTCAATGCGATTGCCCATCAGAACATTACTGACCGTTATGCAAAATCCATCCAGACCTTTTTTGAAAAGGGGGAGTTTTTTACCGACAACCTGATCAGGGAAAAGGAACTCAACCACATTATCGAGAAAGAAATCGATGCCCTCCCTAAGAAAATGCGGGAAGTATTTCTAATGAGCCGCAATACGGACCTGTCCCATAAGGAAATCGGCAAGGTATTAGGGATTTCAGATACTACCGTTAAAAAGCAAGTCGGAAACGCTGTTCGTATTTTACGACTCAAGATTAACCTGTCCATTCTACTATTTTATTTTTTTTAAAATTTTTCTACTCCATTTTGCACCTTCGCCTGTCTGACGTTTTAAAGGGGGAATAATCTCCTTTAACGCCTATGGAAAACCTAGATGTAAAATCACTGATCGAGCGGTACAATAACGGCACCTTGTCCCAGAAGGAAAGAGCGATGCTGGAAAGTTGGTATATCAGCGAAGTTGGATCGAATAAGGACTATCAGGGGCTGGAGGAAAATCTGGCAAAACTTGATCAGCACTTTTTGCACCTAGTTGGCGCGAAAGAAAAGAAACAAACTGGGCTTTGGCTTAAAGTTGCAGTAGCCGCTTCCTTTTTTGGGGTTCTTGGGCTAGGCCTATATTTCTATAATCCTAACTCTACGGATAAAGCTGATCTTGCAAATGTTCAGACAACTGACATCGACCCCGCTGGTAATAAAGCCTACCTGACCCTTGGTGATGGGAAGCGCATCGCACTTACGGATGCGAACAACGGCATTATTGCAGCACAGGCTGGTGTGAAAATTTCCAAAACAGCTGATGGACAATTGGTCTATACTATAGCAGAAAATAATTTAGGCTCTTCATCAACTTTAGAATACAATACAATAGAGACGCCAAATGGCGGTAGATATGAAATTGCGCTTCCCGATGGAACGCATGTTTGGATGAATGCTGCCTCATCGCTAAAATACCCATCCTCTTTTGCATCACTTAAAGAAAGAAGAGTAGAGCTTCAGGGAGAGGCCTATTTTCAGGTTGCAAAGGATAGAGAGCATCCTTTTATCGTTAAGACTGCCCAGCAGGAAGTGAAGGTATTGGGCACACATTTTAACATCAACAGTTATGCTAATGAGCCCGAAACAAAAACAACCCTACTTGAAGGTGCTGTAAATGTCGCTAATCTAAAAAGTAAAAATTCAAAAACATTAAGCCCAGGTCAACAGGCAATAGTAATGGGCGACGATTTAAAAGTGGGTGATGCAGATGTAGATCAGGCAATGAGCTGGAAAAATGGCGATTTCGTTTTTGCGGGCGAAGACCTTAAAGCGGTAATGCGCCAAGTAGCCAGATGGTATGACGTAGAGATCGAGTATCAAGGAAATATAAATTTTTCTGGGGTAGTTAGTACAATCTCCCGAACCAAGAAATTGTCGCAAGTTTTAAAAGCGCTACAGATCAATCAGGGGATTCACTTTAAAGTCGAGGGAAGGAGGGTTTTGGTTATGCCTTAGAGAATTTCTAGAGGTTGGCTAAAACAAGACCGGAGGCGTTGGAAGCGCCCCCGGTCAAAAGTCTAGTCAGTCGGATAAATAATGCTACTAACACAATTTCAACAACTAAACTAAACAAACAAATGTATAAAATTTACTATACAAATGGATATGGTGTAACCAGCTATATCCTAAAGTCCACAACTAGTTTGTGGCAGATTGCATGGAATCCCAATTTCAGAAAATGGCTTATGAGGATAAACCTGACATGTTTGATGTTATTGATTGCATTTTTGCAGACTTCCCTGGCCGCAAATGCTCAAAAAATTTCTTTGTCCAAAAAGAATGCAACGCTTACCGAAATCTTCAAGGAACTGAGGAAGCAGAGCGGCTATGATTTTGTGATCAACAAGGATCAGATCAAGATGGCAAAGCCCGTGACCATTCTGGTGAACGGTGACGATCTGATAAACGTGCTGAATAAATGTTTTGAAGGGCAGCCTTTTACCTATTCAGTGGAAGATAAGATGATCGTTGTGGTCAATAAGAAGCCGGAACACGTTCAGGGAAATGCTCCTCCAGTGGATGTCACGGGGAAAGTAGTGGATGAAAATGGTCAGCCGATTGCCGGAGCTACGATTAAAGTCAAAGGGACTTCCGTAACGGCTATTTCTGACGCCAATGGCTTATTCTCCTTAAAAAATATTTCAGAGGATGCTGTATTACAAATCTCTTATTTAGGCTATCAAACTAAAGAAATGACGGCTTCAAGGGAACTGGGTACTATAAAAATGGAATTGAGGGTTGGAAAATTAGCAGAAGTGACAATCAATGCAGGGTATTATACCGTTAAAGATAGTGAAAGGACAGGAAGCATTTCTAAAATTACTTCCAAGGACATTGAGAAGCAACCAGTAAGCAATGTATTGGCAACGATGCAGGGCAGTATGGCGGGAGTCAATATCACCCAAACTACGGGTATGCCTGGCGGAGGTTTCAATATTGAAATTCGGGGGCAAAACAGTCTGCGGTTCGATGGTAATAATCCTCTTTACGTTATTGACGGAGTTCCATATTCTTCTCAGGATATTGGCAGTACCTACACTTCGGGCAACATACCGGGTCAAAACAGCCCTTTGAACAGCATCAACCCTAATGATATAGCCAGCATAGAAGTATTAAAGGATGCCGATGCCACAGCAATATATGGTTCGCGTGGCGCCAATGGTGTAGTACTGATAACCACTAAAAAAGGCAAAGAAGGCAAAACCACTTTTAGTACTAACTACTCTGGCGGAATTGGACAGGTAGCCCATTTTATGAAGGTGATGAAAACCCCGGAATATTTAGCAATGCGCAGGGAGGCTTTTGCCAATGATGGCGTTACCAAATATCCCGCTAATGCCTATGATATAAATGGAACTTGGGATCAAAATCGAAACACCAATTGGCAAAAAGAACTTATAGGAGGAACAGCAAATTACACCAACGTCCAATCGTCCCTATCAGGTGGTAACTCGCAGACCCAATTTCTATTAAGCGGAAATTACAGCAAGGAAACTACTGTATTCCCGGGGGATTTTGAGTATATTAAAGGTAATGGCCACTTCAACCTGAATCACCAATCGCAGAATAAGAAATTTAAAATCAATTTTACCACTGGGTACACGATTCAACGCAATAACTTACCTGCACTAGACTATACCCGCACTGCCTTCACCCTTGTACCCAATGCTCCCGCCCTTTATGATGATCAAGGAAGTCTGAACTGGGAAAACAACACCTTTGCTAATCCTCTTGCCCAATTGGAAGGAACAATTAAAGGGCAAACAAAGGATCTGATTGCCAATTCATTGCTTTCCTATGATTTTGGGGCAGGATTTACGGCAATGACCAGCTTTGGGTATACCAACCTTCAGCAAATCCAAAATAACGTACAGCCTTCTACAGTCTATAATCCAGCCTATGGGTTGGGGAGTGAAATGTCAGTGCTGTTTTCCAATAACGTTCATCGCGATTCTTGGATTGCAGAGCCACAAATTAATTGGAATCATGTTTTTGGCAAAGGAAAAATAGACGCTTTGGCAGGCGCCACTTTTCAGCAACAAAACAGCGACCAACTGGTAGGTCTGGCAGAAGGTTTTGCAAGTAATAGTTTAATTGAAAACCCAGCCTCTGCTACTAACCACTATGTCCTGAACAGTGACGAATCCCTATACAAATACCAAGCCTTTTTTGGGCGTATCAACTACAATTGGGATACAAAATATATCGTAAATATCACCGGACGAAGGGACGGATCTAGCCGCTTTGGACCAGGGAGACGGTTTGCTAAATTTGGTGCTGTTGGTGCAGCATGGTTATTTTCAAATGAGAATTTCATAAAAGACAACCTTAATTTCTTAAGTTTTGGAAAATTACGTGGAAGTTACGGTATAACAGGTAATGATCAAATTGGGGATTACCAATACTTGGACACCTATGGTACTTCTGGAAATACCTATCAAGGAATTGGTGGACTACAACCTACGCGACTTTTTAATCCTGATTTTGGTTGGGAAACCAATAAAAAACTCGAGGTTGCTTTGGAAACTGGATTTTTGAATGACCGGATATTTACCACCGTGGCTTGGTACCGCAATCGCTCTTCAAACCAACTAGTGGGAATACCATTGCCTGGCATAACAGGCTTTTCCGAACTACAGGCTAATTTGGATGCCGAGGTTCAAAACAGTGGTTTTGAATTCAGCCTGAGAACCACAAACTTCCAATCAGCAAACTTTAGCTGGACGAGTACGTTCAATCTGACTTGGGCACAAAATGAGTTACTTTCCTTTCCAGGACTTGATGGTTCAACCTATAAGTATCAGTATGTAATTGGCCAACCCACTAATATAACAAAGGTCTATCACTATACAGGAGTTAATCCCAATACAGGAATTTATCAATTTCAGGATTTTAATGGTGACGGCAAACTTTCAGCTGCAGATGACAAACAAAGTATAAAGAATTTAAGCCCACAATATTATGGCGGATTTCTAAACCAAATACGCTACAGAAATGTCCAACTGGATTTTTTGCTTCAGTTCGTAAAACAGGAAAACTTCAATGAAAATTACAGAATGGGAATGCCTGGAACCATGATCAACCAGCCCGTGGGCGTTTCCGAACATTGGCAAAATACTGGTGATTTGGGTCCATACCAATCTTATAGCAATAGTAATTCCCTAAAAAGAACCGCTAACACTCGCTTTTTCCAAAGTGATGCTGCAATTGGTGATGCTTCCTACATCCGGTTAAAAAATGTTTCCATTTCTTATGAAATACCAAAAAACTGGACCAAAAATATCGCATGCAAACTTAGCGTGCAAGGGCAAAATCTGCTAACAATAAGCCGATATAAAGGAATGGATCCTGAATTAATAGCCGATGGTTATTTACCACCCCTCCGAGTAGTTACCACTAGTTTACAAATCACCTTTTAATTTTAAAATGAATCTCATGAAAGATAATAAATTAGTATTTACAATATATTTCATACTGTTATTCTTAATGGTGGGATGCGACAGTTTTACCGATGTAGACTTACCATCTTCGCAATTGACAGCCAAAGACGTCTTTAAGAATAAGACCACAGCCAATGCAGCCATGGTTGACATTTATACCAAAATACGTGATCATGGATTACTTACAGGCTATCCAGCAGGGATTTCATCTGGACTGGGACTTTATAGTGATGAACTGATGTTTTACGGAATTTCTGTGACAGGTCAGGCCAACTTCTACACTAATTCACTCTTAGCTTCTGATCTGGAAATAACCGAATTATGGACTAGCAGCTATAATCAGATTTACTCTGCCAATGCTATCATTGAAGGAGTTGCATCATCATCCAATGCGCTAAATACATTCGATAAAAATCAACTAACGGGAGAGGCTCTGTTTGTTAGAGCCCTAATTCATTTTTATCTCGTGAATACTTTCGGAGACATTCCCTGCTTGCTAACCACAGATTACCAGCAAAACAAAGTGGCACACCGCATGCCAGTTAGTGAGGTTTATGCACAAATAAAGGCAGATTTACTCAAGGCAAGTGATTTACTGCCAGATGGATACATAGGTACTGATCGGGTGCGTCCAAACAAATGGGCTGCTCAGGCACTATTGGCCAGAGTCTGTCTTTATAGACAAGAATGGAACGAAGCTTCGAATGCAGCTTCTGGTGTACTGAATCAAACAGGATTATATGTTTGGCCTTCAGGTATGGGTACAGTATTCGGCAAAGGCAGCCCGTCCACTATCTGGCAATTGATGCCTCCTATAGCTGGAGCAAATACCCGTGAGGCAGGAACATTTATTTTTGTTGGGGGCCCGCCTCCATCAATGGCAATTAGTGACCAGCTCATTGGAGCGTTTAGTGATAATGATCTACGTAAATCAAATTGGATTAAAACGGTGACAAACGGTACGGGTACATGGTACCATGCAAATAAGTATAAAGCAGCTTCCAATACAGGAACATCTGTAGAGTATTCCATTGTTTTGAGAATGGCTGAGCAATACCTCATTCGCTCAGAAGCCCGTGCCCATCAGGGCAACCTCCTGGGTGCCAAAGAAGATTTGAACAAAATAAGAAACTTGGCGGGGTTGAGCAATACAGTTGCTGTTACGTCAGATGAAATTATCGAGGCGATTTTACAGGAGCGGCGCCGCGAATTATTTACTGAATTTGGACATCGATTCTTTGATCTCAAAAGAACTGGAAAGCTTGACCAAATATTATCTCCTTTAAAACCGCAATGGGGAACCAATGATCGTTTATTACCAATTCCTGAATCTGAACTATTACTTAACCCTAATCTCACTCCTCAAAATGCGGGCTACTAAATCACAATACAAGCCTTTTTTTATCGGGCTTTTCTGTTTCAGCTTTTGGCTAGCTACCTGTCCCTATTCGTGGGGGCAGGATCTTCAAAAACGTTTTCTGAGCAAAGAGGAATATTCTTTATGGAGTAAGCTGGTAGCGCGAAAACTTTCTAGCAATGGTAACTGGGCAAGTTATTTACTATTGTATGAAACTAAAAAAGATACATTGTTTGTAAAGAATACCAAAGACAACGTGACTTATAACTTTCCCAATGCCAGAGAAGGAGAATTTAATGGAGAATTGACGTTTGGATGTGTAGCCCGCGATACGTTAATGCTTCAAAATTTGCATACGGGGAGTTTAACCAAAATTCCGGGAGTAGTTTACTTTGCATTTTCAGCCAATCAAGAATTTGTAGTTATGCTTAAAAGGCAAACAGACGATAAATACACCCTGGAAATTCACGACAACACAGGTAGGATAGCAGAGAAAATCACTAATATGAGTAGATGGTCTTTTTCTCTAGAGCCTAATCATAAAGGGATTGCTTATGTTACAGCTTCAGAAGGAAATTATGGCATCGAGTTTATAAAATTAGAGACGGGATTTGTAAAAAAGACAATTCTTTCCAATAGTAAATCGGAATTCAAGAATTTAATCTGGAAAAACAATACTATCGCCTTTTTGAAAATTGAGAAAGACAATTCCAGACTCTTTAGTTATAACATCGAAAAAGAAAAGCTACAGCAATTTGATCCAGCGAGGGAAAATGGTTTTCCTGTTGATATGAAAATCTCTGATGAGTTGTATAATAATCTGCTCATATCTGATGATGAAGAACATATTTTTTTCTGGCTTAAAGAAAGTCCGGAAAGGCTTCAGCCTATTGATCCCAAAGCCGTTCAAATATGGAACACTAAGGACAGGCTGTTATTTGACCATAAAAAATATATTGGAGAATTCAGTTTATGGGATAAGATGGCGGTTTGGTCGATCAAAGAAAATAAATTTCTCCAAATCACCGACAGGCAATTGCCTCGTGGATTTCTAAGCGGAGACTACGCGCATGCCTTTATTTATGATCCGATTGCCTATGAACCGCAAAGTAGCTTCGACGGACCAGTTGATTTTTACCTCGTTGATCTGAAAACAGGAAGTAAAAGGTGTATTTTAAAGCGATATTCTCGTAATGAAGACCCTATTGGATCTCCTAATGGTGCATACTTATGCTATACAAAAGAAAATAATTGGTGGATATATGATGTCAAAAAAAATACACACACCAACATCACTTTTGGATTGTCAGAGGCTTTTTTTCGTGAGGACCAGGATATGCCAAGTGAAGCCAGAGCATATGGGTTTGGTGGATGGAGTAAAGATGGTCGGTCGATTATTCTCTATGATGCGTATGACCTTTGGGAAATTGCGGTGAACGGCGGCACTAAAAAGCGCTTAACGGGTGGTAGGGAGATACAAAAGACCTATAGGATAAAAGATTTTGCTTCTGGACCCCGATTTAATGGTATGGAGGCAAGAAAGGAAACGGTTGATATAAACTCTGGCTTTGTATTGGAAGCGTTAAACCAAAAATCTGGTGAATCGGGTTTGAGCAAATGGACTCCAGAAAATGGCGTAATAGATATGCTGTGGGAAAATAAAAAGATATCTCAGGTTCATAAGGCAGCCAACAAAGATGTGTATATGTATATAGAACAAAATTATACGGCACCTCCACGGCTTATGAGTTACGACCAATCCCCTAAGGAAATCATTCAGACGAATAAACAACAACAGTTCTTCTACTGGGGTAAAACTGAAGTGATTGAATATATGGTTAATGACAAAAAAATGCAGGGTATTTTGTATTACCCAGCTGGATATAATCCAACAATAAAATATCCCATGATCGTAGAGATCTATCAAAGGCAATTTCAAAATTTAAATGATTACGAAAATCCAACAGTCTATATCAGTAATGGCTTTAACATTAGTAACTTTATACAGCAGGGATATTTTGTGCTTCGTCCCGATATGGCCTTTGAAATGGCGAATGTTGCACGTTCGGCTACTAAAAGCGTACTTGCAGCCGTAGATGTTGTTATTGAAAAAGGATTGGTTAATCCTAAAAAAGTTGGACTAACAGGCCATTCCTTCGGTGGGTATGAAACAGACCTGATCATCACTCAAACTAATCGTTTTGCGACCGCTGTTTCAGGTGCAGCATGGACAGACTTGGTAAGTAGCTATTTGTATGTTGGAGCCACGTTTAGGCGACCAGACTTCTACCGGGGCGAATATGATCAATGGCGTATTGGTAAGTCACTTTTTGAAGATACGCAAAGCTATTTAAAAAATTCTCCCGTATTACTGGCTGGCAATGTGAAGACTCCTTTATTGGCATGGGCAGGTGAAGATGATAGGCACATTCATTCCCTGCAGAGTATGGAATTCTATATGGCACTTCGTCGATTAGGTAAGACACATACTTTATTGGTTTATCCAGAAGAAGGACATAATTTACACCAAGGAAAGAACCAAAAGGACCTTAGCGAACGGGTTGAACAGTGGTTTGGATATTATCTTAAAGATGAAAAACCCTCCGAATGGATGGTAGAAGGTGCTAAGTAATAATAAAGTAGGTTAAAATTAACTGAAAAAATTAGCAATCAGTAGGTACAGAAAATAGCATGAAAATAATGATTCCAAGTAACTGTCTATGGGCAGATAAGCTACTGCTTTGTCTTTTAGTTTTCCATTGTTTAGGTTGTAGTAGTTTAAGGAGATTAGATCACAGAACCCTTAAATCTTCACATCCAACATTACAAATTGCGATTAGTGAAAGTGATTTCCCTTTGTTCATACAAAGAATTCAGGAACTCAATTTGGTTCCGATGGATTTAAAACAAGGAATGCAAATTCCACAAAATAGTCAAACGGAAGAATTTTGGGTAACATTTCGATTTGCTACAAAAAATGCCTTATTAATGGCGCGTTCGGAAATTCTTTCGACTGGTATGGTGAGGAGAATGAATATAAATAATTGAGAATAAATTAGGTTAATAATAGTTAGTAATTAAAGGGGAAACTGCTGGATGGTAAGTCCCCTTTTTGCCGACACTCAGGACGATTACTACTCTATTTAGCTTATGGATTTTTCTTTTGAATTTTTAAAATTTATCGATTTGTCGAATTAAAGAAATAAATAGATTGCTGATCCCATATGCATACGCAACTGGATAAGGGACTAACAAAGGGAAAGTCTAACTAGAAAATTCATTTTGAAACATAACGGTTTGAAAAAAAGGAATTTAAATAGCTCAAGGAATACCGATGCAACCAAGAGAGAACTTCTGGACGCTGTTGGGGCGATTTTGACCCAGCAGGGCTTCGGTGCAATAAGGACAAACAACATTACAAGGCTGATTGGCAAGGACAAGAACTTGATCCGGTACCATTTTGGGAGCTTGAATTGACTGTTAAAAACCTATATGCAGGATAAGGATTACTGGAGGCCTCTTTTTGAGCGTTTCCGGCTTTCGGATAGCCCACAGGCAAAGGAAATCCAGGCGCTATTTGTAGGACTGGTGCAGGAGAACTTCAGGAAGTTTTCTGCGAGCGGGGAAATGCAGCGGATTATCCTTTGGCAGATTTCAGAAGGAAGTCCGTTGATGAAAACCTTGGCCGAGGAGCGTGAGGTACAGGGGAATGCATTGTTGAAGATGGCTATGCCTTATTTTAGAGAAAGCGGTGTAAGTTTTAAGGCGGTTATTGCGCTGCTGCTGGGGGGAAGCTATTATATGGTGCTGCAACATGGGGCGACTGGTGGCACGTTCTGTGGTATGGATCTTCGTAGCGAAAAAGACCGGTCCGATGTCCTCGAGGCAATTGAAAAGATTGTGGAGTGGTCGTGGCAATATGCCGGGGAGAACCAGAATGGGAAATAACAATCTCCAACGGATGGATTGGAATTTGCGCACCTTGAAAACTTACCGCAAGATTTGCGATAAGACCAAGCTGGCTGGACGGTGTTGAAGAAATTGGAACACGAACTTAAACGCTTCGGGAATTTCGGAAGTTCAACCTTTGGAACGAAAGGTTGCTGCGGTGCTGGAAGACCTGCGTAGAGGTTGGGGATGAGTTGAATTTTTTGTGAATACAGTTGGGGCTGGGACGGATTTGATCGGTCTGGCCTTTTTTATGGGCCGATCGGTTATGTTAATTGGGTTGTTCTACATCGTTCACAATTTTTCATATTGCTTTTCGATGCCAGTAAAAGGCCTGAGGGTGCTACCTACGGGTTGTCTTTTTCAGTTAATTTCGTGGTAGAGAAATTATTTATTGATAGACCAGTCTTTTCAGCCTGATTCTTAAATGGAGTTAATTGCTCGGTTACAGCAAGGGGAGGCTTTGTCTCTCCTTGTATTTGTGTGTCCGTGTGGTTCCGAGCATCGAGTGAGCTAGGTTTTTAATCAGATGGACCATGCTCGCGTTGTAGGGGTTTTAGTATGTTGTCACAGATTGCTTTTTTACATTTAATGGTACAGCTGTCCGGTTTTGGAGCGGTGTCGGGTGAGTTTACCTCGGTGCTGCGTTCGCTGGTAGTGTTAAGGGAGTGGAAGAAAGGGAGGGTGCTGGTCGAGCTGGGTAGGCGTCAGCAGCTTGTGTGGTTTATGCACTGTGGTACGGCTAAAGAAGTGAGCATGGATGGGGATGGAACTAATGCTAGGGTAAGCTGGTTCTGGTTTTCTTCGGATTTTCTGTTTTCTTTTCCTGGTTTCTTTGCGCAGGAGCCTGCGCTGGCTGCTATGGAGCTGGTGGAAGATTGTGTTTTGCTGGAGATTTCTTATGGGGAGCTGATGGGGCTGAGGGAGAGATTTTCCGAGGTTTCCTTACTGGTGGAGCGGATCAGGGCTGCTTATGAGAAGAACAGGGTATTGCATGCGGGGGATCTCGTGAATTTATCTGCCAAAGAGCGATTTGACAAGTTCTTTGGGTTGCATAAGGGGCTGTTCAATGTGGCTAGGCATAAGGATATTGCGGGTTTTTTAGGTATCAAGGATGATGGGCTGCATCGGTATTGGTAGGGAGTCCTGGTTAAGTGTTTTTGGCGGTTGGGTTGGGGCGGGGGTGCTAGCTGTTAGTAACATTTTCTTTTTTAATGATTTAAATATCTAGATTTAATCCGTGGAATAAGACCAGCTACATTTATCATGAAGTTGCAGTATCGCACTACGCTTCTACAATTAACGCACTCTAACCAAATTGATGAAGAAGAACAAATATCAGAAAGCACTTCGACGAAGTATTGCAAATTCAAAATCATCTTTAAAATCTAGAAGACGGCGAAAAGAAATAATTAAGAAGCGAAATAGGAGTCGACTTCGTAGTAATCAAGTTTCACAACGCCTTAGGGGAATACAAAAGCGATTTGCTTCAATTACAAAGGCTATCGTGCCTAAAGATTTTTCATTTTTGACTAATCCAAAAGAAGTAATAGCTTTCATTACTAAACTTAAGAGTCTATTTGCCCAAAGGCGTGAAGTTTTTATTGAAATGGAAAATGTAAGACTTATCGATTATAGTGCAATCATTGTATTATTATCAATTATGGTAAAGTTTAAAACCGAAAATATTAGGTTTAATGGTGATTTTCCACGTGACCCTACCGTCAATAAGATATTTATGGCTTCCGGATTTTTTCAAATATTGAATATTAACTTGCTGAAAAATAGGGATAAATTCGATTTTGGTAACCCAAATTTTATCCATACACATGCATCTAAGAGGGTTGATCCTGAGCTTGGACCAGAAATAATGAATAATATCTCTAAAATATTATTAGGCGAGAAAGCAGTGTATAAAGGCCTTCAACGTACGTTAATAGAATTGATGCAAAATTCATTTAACCATGCTGAACCAGAGAAAGAGGGCGATAAACACTGGTGGCTATCTGTAAATGTTAACGCGGATTCCAGCATTGTTTCTTTCTCGTTCATTGATTATGGCATTGGAATATTTGAAAGTTTAAATTCAAAAGGACAAGGGAGTAAATGGTTCAATTGGCGGGGACTTCTTGCAAAATTTAGCATGAAAAGTAACGCTGATGTTTTGAAACTTATTTTAGATGGTGATCTTCATAGGACGGTTACAGGTCAAGATTTTCGGGGGAAAGGACTTCCTGGGATTAAGGAAGCGATGGATAGAAATCTCATTTCAAAGTTATTTGTCATAACTAACGACGTATTTGCAGATGTAAATAAAAATATTTACATACCTTTGCCTAACAATTTCGAAGGCACCTTTGTTTATTGGGAAATTGATTACCAAACTGTTTCACATCCATGGAATCTATAACATTCAAAATCGCTAAGGATTTTTTTCCAACTCCGGGGCCACGTTATATACATGAAGGTCCGTATTCAGGTGAACTCTTAAGACAGACAAAGTTTTTCACTTTGTTTCATGATGCCATCCGCGATAATAAAAAAATTATCGTAGATCTTGATGGTACACCAGGTTATGGTACATCTTTTTTGGAAGAGATTTTTGGAGGGTTGATAAGGGAACATAAACTTGATTATGCTCAAATTATTTCGCATCTCGATATTATTTCCGAAGAGGAGCCTTATCTCAAGGACGATATTTATCACTATTTAAGTGAAGCTAATGAAAAAGCATTGGCGTCTACTTAGTGCAATCGCAATATTTTTCTTAATACTAGGAATTCTTCTTGATAAATGGGTTCAAAATTGGTCATTTATTATATTGAAATTTGAAGTTGATGTTTTTGCCGGAGTTACTACCTTGTTGTCAATTGGTGTGACATTAATGGTTGCTTACTGGGTCACAACAGTCTTAGAAAAAAGGAATACAGACAAACGAACTGAAAAAGATATTATTATTAAGCATATAGATTTAATGTATCCAATAATTGAGGAGGCGCGTGATAAAGTCAGATTAGGAAAAATAAACTATTCTCACGCAGCGTCAACCAGTAAAAGGATTTTAACGAATATCTCAACTGTGGTTGTATGTATGGTAAAAGCTTCTCTTGAAACCATAGATAATCATGAGACATTTATCCAAGCAGAAGTATTTATGCTCCGAGATTTGATGACTAACACAGTGCCTAATGATTTAAATCTTGTGGTGATAAACGGTGAAATTAATATTTCTTCGGATCGTCAGTTGCTTATTGAAATGCAAATGGACAAAGTCAGAAACGAGATTTTTAAGTTAGAATTATCTATTAATAATGCTTAAAACATTTTTATAATAGTTAGTTGATTTTTTTCATTCTCCGACATTTGTCGGCATTTTTCTCCATTCCGTTTTCGAGCTTTGGTCTAACAAACCAATTGAAATGGAAACACAACTTATCCGAACAAAGAACTTTTTTACCAAGCAGCTGCTGATCAACCTAGTCTGTTACGCCTACATCATCATCTTTATCTATGCCGCGGTGTATAAGCTCTATGACCGTCCTTTCTTTGAAGAACAACTGTTGCATTCCCCGCTACTAGGGAGTTTTAGTAAACCCTTGTCTTATCTGGTCCCGATTTCAGAAATTATTGCATCGATCCTGCTAATGGTGCCTAAATACAGAATATGGGGACTTTGGTCTTGTTGGCTCATCATGCTCGCCTTTACACTGTACATCATCTATATCCTCACCTTGAGCAGCTATATACCATGCGGTTGTGGGGGCATCCTTTCCACGATGGGATGGAAAGAACATCTGGTGTTCAATTCGGTCTTTGTTGGGATGTCCGCTTTAGCTTTAACATTTTCTTATAAAAAATAAAAGATATTCTCTGGCCAGGGGAGAGGGACGGCCGAAAACCTCAAATAGAGTAGGCGATCATCCAATAAATTTAATCATGAAAAAACAAATTTTATTACCAGTATTGCTAGCGGTAATTGCCGTGGGCAGTGCGTTTGCCTCGATCAGTTTTGCGCCTGGATATTATCCAGTAAATGACACTACCTGTTCGTCAACACCTTCTAGTACGCCACAATGTACGATCGGGGATGACGAGCTGTGTACCGATGGTGCAGAACAACCGTACTATACCAAGCCAAACTCTGCGTTACCTACAAATGAGATCACCAATCCGTGCACGGTTTTCGAAAGAGAAGTACTTTAATTCCTTCATTTATCAAAAAGGCAGCCTTCCAGGGCTGCCTTTTTTTATCACTTTTCGCTAATGATCAGTACTTTCATTGGCCTTGTGGCTGGAACTAGGTCCAGCCCATTTGCCCTCAGCGCTTTTTGAAGCGAGATGAAGTTGGCTAGGCTTGCATTTAACTCAAGATCTATAGTTCCTCTTAGTCCTGTTTCATCGAAGACGATTTTATTGCTCTGATAGGCCCTGATCCTTTGCATGAGCTGCTGCACTGCAGATTTTCGAAGGACCAACCGGCTATGGTCTACCTCGATGTGCTGCTCGGCGGCTCGGCTGGCAAGTTTCTTTGCTGTCTCTGGAGATGAGCTGACCAGTTTCCAGATGGGCATATCTCTCACTTCGATCCTAGCGGAATAGCCGAACCAGTCCGCTAGATCTTTTTTCATCGCAGTCATGATTGCAGGAGGTTTTGCAGCGGTGTCTTCCATTTTAATGTGATAGCGGTAAAGGCCTTTTCCAGAGTTGAAATTCGAAACAAATGCCGTTGTATCTGAAAGCTCTAGGAGGGGTTTTGTCCACCACTTTCCGTAAATACTGTCCCTCCCTCCCCAGAAAGTCCAGCCGGTACTAGCAAGCATGTACAGCTGGGATAGGTTGGCAAGGTGGGTGATGAATTGTCCCTTACTGGCGAACACCTGATTGGCTGCCCCGAAATCTTTTCCCGTACGTCCGGCAAGTTCGCTACGGTGTGCCAGGCCCTTACTGCTGTCGATCCGTATCTTGGTAGGAATATTGACATTTTTTTGTGAAACAGGTTTCGGATGGCCTTCCATGAGCGCAGTCAAACTGGCGCAACTGAGCGCAGAACCGAGTTCGAGCTTTTGGACTTTTCCAGTGGGAGAGATCAGCGCGACATGCGGGGTTGCCCAGACCCTGAAGTCTTTAAAGATGGTCGTATCAAAGGCGGTGGTCAATCGCAGTTGCTGTTCAGCTGCGATACGGGAATACATTTGCTGGATGCCCTTGTTATACTTCGGATCGTTCTTGCCCACCAGGATCACATCTAGCTTTTCAGCCAGTGAATCGGCTAGCATCTGCACTTTGGGAAAGCCCTTGATGCAGGCGATGCAGGTGGTGGTCCAGAAGTCCAGCAGCAGCCAGCGGCCCTTATAAGCTGATAAAGTTTTGGTAACGGGTGTTCCTTTGCCGCCTTGATAGACCTGTAGGGAAAAATCTGGGCTAGCTGAACCGTCGATAAGTGGGACGGGACGCTGGGGATAAGCCGAACTAGATTTGGCCAGCCCAAGGACTAAAAATACCAGGATAGCCAATAACTGTTTTTGGTAGCAATATATTTTTTTCATTTTGATTGGTTTAATAGCCGGGATTCTGGCTGAGGTTTGCATTCACGTTGATTTCGCTAAAAGGAACGGGGAACAATAGCGCCCGTTCGCTCCAGCCTGCTTTAACCGCTGGCAGTATTTGGGATGCTCTATTTAGCCTTTTCAGATCGAGCCAGCGATGAGCCCCTTCAGTGAACAGTTCCGAGCGGCGCTCTTGAAGTAGTGCGTCCATTAGCTGTGATTTGGAAAGAGAGGTAGGGAGTTTGCGAAGGCCTGCCCGCTGGCGGATCACATCGAGGTCAGCGGTAGCAAGTTCGAGTTTATTAAGCCCGATACGTGCCTCAGCGCGGATGAGGTAACATTCCCCGAGCCTTAGCAGCGTACTATGTTCAGTAATGACGCTTGCGGTTTTGACCTTGTACTTAAAGGGGTAATACCAGCTTTCGCTGGCTAAGGTGAATTTGCCCACCCAGTTTGCCCGGCGCTGGTCGCCTTGGTCAAAGCCATCGGCAAATGCATTTGTTAAGGCAACCAAAGTCGGACGGCCGGTCAAGATGAACTGGTTTCCCTCTAGGCTGCTGAGGGTGGTCTGGCCAGTACGGATCTGCAAGATGGCCTCCTTGGAAGTTTTTAAAAAGACCTCGTTCAAGGGCATCAGGGTAAAGAGGGTCGTTGCAGAGATGATTTCCGAACAAAGCTGCTCTGCGCGCGTGAAATCTCCGCTGTAGAGCAAGGTGCGTGCGAGCAGCGCCTTAGCCGCGTAACTGTTAACCCGTATGCGTTCAGGTCCCGCCACAGAATAATCGCTGGGCAATAGCGTGATGGCAGACTCTAGATCTGCTTTGATTTGTGCAAGGATCTCGGTCTGGGGAGAGCGGAAGAGTTTGGTATTGATCCGATAGTCGGTGGAAGTAGCCAGTGGCACCTCGCCGTAAAATCCCATTAAGGTCAAATGGACTAGAGCCCTGAAAAACAGCGCTTCCCCGGTAATCTGGCGGGAAAAGCTATTGGAAATATTGGGGTTGTCCTTCAGTCCTTCGATGAGCAGATTGGCCTTGTAGATGGACGAGTAGGCTGTTCTCCATAAATTGGTGCTATAGGCATTGGAGGGCACGAGCTGCCCCTTGGCGATTTGCTGGAGATCGGGATTGGGGCTATAGGTATCCAGCTCATCAGCGCTCATTGCGCCTAGCATCATGGGAGAATCCGAGGAACCAGCTAAGTAAGTGGCAGAACCATAGAGGTTGTCCAGTATGGCTTTCACGGTAGCCTCGTTTTCAAATACGGCTTCTGCGCTAAGCAAAGTTACCGGAGGGTCGACTTCGATCATCGTTTCGCATCCTGATAGCATCAAAGTCGTGATCACGAACAGTAACCTAAAAGGTTTGAGCTTCGTATGTAAATCGCCCGACAGGCGTACAAGAGGTATTGGTCTAACTGATTTTTCAATAGCAGGGATCAGTAATTTTAGTTTTGTTTTCATGTCTTTATTTTCAGGTTATAGGCTTAATTGAAGGCCAAGGGTAAAGGTGCGCAGCGGTGGCATGGTGCCGTTGGCGCTTTCGGGATCTAGGCCAAAATAATCGGTGATTGTCCACAGGTTCTGTCCTTGGGCAAAGATGCGCATAGACAGGCCCTTGATGAGTTTTGTGCTCCGGTAGGACAGTGACAGATTTTTCAGCCGGATGAAGCTGGCATCGGTCAGCGCTGCATTTGAAACGCTGTAATTGGACCAGGCCTGTGTTGCGCCGGTATGAAGACCGGTTGTAGGTCGCTGGAGCTCTGCGATATCTCCCGGCTTGGTCCAGTATCTTCCCTGATAGGCCTGCGGCTGATTGAACATGGTGCCGGGCATCTGGGAATATTGGGTACGGAAACTGCCTGCAAATTGGGAAACGAACTGGAAAAGGAAGCTCAGTTCGATGTTCTTGTAGCTGAAAGTATTGTCCAGCCCGCCATAATAGTGCTGCTTGCGGTCGGCGATCACCTGGCGGTCAAGGGCATTGATGACCCCGTCCTTGTTGAAGTCAGTGTATTTGTACACCCCGGTCTGCGGGTCGACCCCGGCAATCTGGTAGACTTTGACCGAGCCCAGCGACTTTCCGATCACGTAAGAGGAGGCATAGCTAGAGGAGGCAAGGCCCGGAAAGCTGACCAGTACGTTCTTGGGGATGGTTAAATTGAAGGTGGTTGTCCAGCGGAAGTCCTTGTTTTGTATGGTACGGGAAGAGATTTCGACCTCCCAGCCGCTATTCTGCACCTTGGCCGCTAAATTGGTGCGGATACTGGCAAAGCCGGTCACCGCCGATAGCGGGTAGCTTACCAGTTGGGCGGTGGCCATATTGCGGTAACGGCCGATGGTGAGATTCAGCCTGTCCCCAAAAAATCCGAGATCAAGCCCGATCTCTGCCTTACGGTTCTGTTCCCAGGAGAAATCTGGATTGAAGAGGCGTACCGGAGCAAGCCCTGGGGCAAGGTTATAGCCGATAGCGGTCTGATAGGTGTCCAGGTATTCGTAATCGCCGATCTGGTCATTGCCCGAGATGCCGTAGCTGGCGCGGAGCTTACCTGTGGAAAGTGCGGGGAGTAGGCCTTGGATCCATTTTTCCTCGGAAAAGAGATACCCAAGTCCCGCGGCGCCGAAATTGCCGAGCTTACGGCCGGGGCCAAAGCGGCTGGTGCCGTCACGCCTTGCGGTCAGATTGACGATGTATTTTCCCTGGTGGGTATAGTTGGCCCTTGCGTAAATGCCCCCGTAGCGGTAGCGGGACTGGGTGGCACCGCGAATGATGATGGTCGTGGCCGAGGTGATTCCCCCCAGCAGCGCATCGGAAAGAAAGCCCGTACCCCTTAAATAAGTTGCCTTGCGGTCAGTTTGTTGCAGGGTAGCGCCGAGCAGCAAGCTGAGCTGTCCTTTTCCGATGGTTTTGTTGTAGCTGCCCTGCAGTTCTGCCGACCAGCCCTTTTGTCCGGAACTTCCGAAATCGGCAAATGAGGTAGCAGGCGTTCTGCCTTCGGCCGGGTCGTAATAGCTGACAGGGGTGGTGGTACGGTCTTCCAGCTGGATGGCGCTATAGCCAAGATTGGTGCTGATTTCCAGTGAGGGCAAGGGTTTATAGGCGATCCTAGTGGAGGCGGTCAGGTTGCTGTTGCTGCCCAGGTAGTTCTGCTCGAATAGGGAAAGGGGGTTGTGGAAGGTGGAGCCCTGCCAGTTGAGTTTGCCCTCGGGGGTGCGAAGGGCGGGGATGTTGGGGGCCATGTTCATTCCGCGCTGGGTGAGGTCACTATTGACCCAGTCGGTGCGGTCGGTGCTATAGCTGACCGAAGTGGTTGCGCTGAGCTTGTTGTTCGGTGAGTTCAGGCTTGAGGCAAGGTGAAAGGCGGTGCGGTTATAGCCGAGGCCCTGCCGGTAAGTGGAGCCTTGGGTATTATGGGTGGCGCTTAAAGAGAAGCTGTGGTGCTCCCTGCCGCCCGAGAGTGCGGCACGGTAGGTGGAGAACTGCGCGGGATTTCCGCTCAGCTCTTTTTGCCAGTTGGTATAGGCGGACTGGTCCCAGGTGCCATTGAGGTCGTAATCTTTTGCCGTAGGGTTTGCTCCGTCCAGCGTGAAGGCGAGCTTGCGCAGTGCGAGATAGTCTTCGGTGTGCAGCATTGGCATGCCACGGGTCGGGGTGGATAGGCCGCTCTGGGCGCTGGCCTCTATGGTAGTTCTGCCGCGCTGGCCTTTTTTGGTGGTGATCAGCACCACGCCGTTGGCGCCTCTTGAGCCGTAGATGGCGGTGGCATCGGCGTCTTTTAGGATGTCGATGGATTGGATGTCTTCTGGGGCGATGGTGTTCAGCGGGCTGGCGCCGCCTGCGGTGTAGACGTTGGTGGAGACCGATAGGCTATTGGTGAGCGTAAGACCACCAAAGGGAATTCCGTCCACCAGATATAGTGGCGAGGAGGAGGCGTCGATACCGTTGCGGCCTCGGATAGTGACCGAGATGTTTCCTCCGGGGGTGCCGCTGGTCTGCTGGATGTAGGCGCCGGTGATCCTTCCCTGTAAAGAGGAAAGAGGATTGGAAACGGGCTGTTTTTCGATGTCTTTTGTGGTGACCGAGGAGATGGACCCGGTGAGCTGTTTCTGCTTGACGCTGTAGTAGCCTGTGTTGATCTCGACTGCCTGGAGCTGGGATCGGTCTTCGGTCAATTGGATGTTTAAGGGTTTGGTGGTGTTGTAGGCTAGGGTCTGGGTCTGGTAACCTAGGTAGGTGATGGTGACCGTGCCGCTTTGGCTGGGGACGGAAAGGGAAAAGTTGCCTTGTACGTCTGTTTGGACGGTCTGTTTGGTAAGGGCTTCGGTGATGGTTGCTCCGGCGAGGAGATTATTTTGGATCCCGGTGATCTGGCCGAAAAGCTTAAATTCGGTCTTGCTCTGGGCTAGGCTGAAATTCGCTGTTAACGCTAGGATGATGGTTAAAAAAGGGATTAGGTAATGTGTTTTTAGCTTTTGGAAAAGGATTCGTTCGCTCCGGCTCATGGGACGTTTTACTTTTTGTTTGGGGCATAGCATAGCCATGGCCATCCTTGTGGTCGTTTTGTTCATGTGAGTTTTATAAGGTTAGTTAATAGATTGGCTGCTTTGAAGTGCAGGGTGGGAAATTGCCGGACAGACGATTCAAAATTATTGTCGCTATGATTGGCCATAGGGTTTGCCTGCCCGGCAAAGGTCTTAGGGATTATTCGGGATTGCGGATTTTAAGCGCGTTCAAGATTTGGATTAGATGTTCCATTTTATATTTGGTTAAAATGGAGCCTTGTTATGGTAGGTGGATTTGCCAAAAAAATAAGGCGTGGAACCCACTTACCGTAACTGAGGTCCTAGGAGACCCGAAAACGAATAAGCAGGCCCACGCCCATAGCGTGAGCACTATCACTTATCCTCCCGTTTTCTTTGAAATTCCTAGGTTTCAGTTACGAGACTCGAAGTGCGAATGCTTCAATTTCTTTAATGAAGTGGTCGCAATATTAGTAAATCAACTTAACAAATAGATATCAAATTTAAATAAATATACATTATGTATTCAAATATACACATAAAGTATTCAATTTCAAATTCTTTGCATTAAAAAGGTTACATGATGTAAATTTATGCTTCAGGGAGTACAAATTGGCAAATTCAGAAAAAAATACACTTACAGATTTTGGGCTATATTTAGCACAAAGATCAGTTAATAAATCTCAAGTGAGCTTGAAGACGGGTATCAGCAAAACTAGAATGACTAGATTAACAACGCAGCCAAATTCTCACCTTAGAGCATCTGAACTTTTCCTAGTTGCATTAGCAATTGATGTAGACGCTTGTGATATGCTAAAATTTCTAAGCAAAGACTTAAAATTAAAACAGTAAAGGGATTTTTCAATTGCCAAAATAATTTCAACAACAAGTTGGGTTTTGCATGGCTTAGTTAGACGTTATCCACTTGATACTCTTTTTAGGGTTCGTTTTCCTATCCGTATCTTATTATCGACTTATATTCAATGCGGTAGAAATTCATTTCAAATCAGGATTATTTTTTTTCGTTGATAGGCGAAAAAACTTCGGATTGAATATAAAAATTTCTGATGCAGTAATATTTAATTATGGTTTGGGATTAATTTATTGTTCTTGGTGAAATCTTGCGGATTTTTAGCCTAGTGGTATGGCAAATAAGATAAATCCAGAAAGACTTAAAAGTACAATTGCAGCCCTAAAGGCACGGTTTGAAACTGGAACTATTCATAGTATGAAAGATCTCCTGGGTATGTATGTGACTGGGATGATTGCTGCTTTAGGAATTGGTTATGATGGCTTTGTGAGTAAATGCAATTCTCCAGAAAAATTTGTTATGGAAGATTTGATTAAACTTTCTATAGTTATAGAAGTAGATATTGAATTGATCTTGAAAGTGGTGGTCAAGCAGGCTGCCAAGAATGTAGATAGAAATATCTCACATTTATTAAATGATGGCGCAAGTTAGCATTCTAAGCTACATATTTTAAGATCGGCATTTGCTGAATGTTCAGTAACAGTTCTTGATTTTTTTGTTTGACAGCATTGATCGTCTTAGCGTTATAATTAATTACGGTAAAGAAAATATTGGGCCAATGTTAATTGGCCCATTTTGTTTTGATTTCGTTTTTTTTTTACGTGTAGCTAATGGTAAAGGTTAGTTCCTGAGATTCGCTGAATTCGCCGTTTGCAGCATAGCTGGCTGTTTCCTTTTTATCAAGGTCTAATAGCTTTCCTTCATCCGGATCTTCTCCTGCCGTTATTTGAGTAGGCCTCTCAGATTTGACTAATTGGATTAGCTTTCGTTGGGAGAAAAAGGAAGAACTTTCTGTAGCAGCAATGGTAATGAAACGGTTGTCAATTCTGTCGAGGAAGTTTAGTTGGGAGCTCGAAAGGATGAAGTGATCTCTGGTCCAGGACCTGAAGTCATTTTTTAGGGTGTCAGCTTCGAGTTGGAGCTCTTGATCGGATTGTGCGAACAGGGTGTTGAGTAGGTCAGTTAGACCTTGTTGGGTAAATGGGAATTTTTCCATGTTAGATAATTTTGGTTTAACGGCAGCCAGTTTTTGGTTGCTCTGTCGCAAAACTATTAGGAGTAAAGTTCGTTTTTAGGTATGTGAGAGGTGTTTTGTGGCGACTGGTAGTTTTCGCATGTTGAATGGTAGTGGTCCAGTTTTTTGTGTCTGGTTTTGTTTAAAAATTCTATAAGAGAAATAAATGGTTATGGATAATTCCGATCATTTCCGTCGTCCGAGTTACTTTCCTTGGTGGGTACGGCTGCTAATGTCAGTGGTGGTAGCGCACCTTGTCGTGGTTGAAAGGCAAAAGAAATCGGTATGGATAATCCTGCAGCAACTGAACTACTATGTCGCTATGATTTTTAGTGTGCTGGTATGCGTTGGTCTAGTTTATTTGGTTCATCGTTTTACGAAGGTTTTAGATAAGCGATTGCCATGGATGGGGTCTTGGCCTAAGCGGGCTGGGATGCAGTTTTTGCTAGGGATTTGTTTGATCTTGTTACTGGATGTGCTGCTTGTTCGGGGATATTTTTGGATTTTCAACAATGATTTTGACAAGAGCGGTTATATGCGGGTAGAATATCCCGTGGTCCGCGCGATGGTCATTTTGCTCAATGTGATGTATGTGGCCTGGTTCTTCATTGAAAACTATAATTGGAGAACGGAGGAGAATAGCGAACTAGTTTTGAAATTGCGTGATCTTTCTGGTAAGATAGAAGCTAGGTCTAAGTATCCAAAGAAGATGGAGGTAAAACTGGGCAGCAAGGTGATTACAATTGACCTAGTTAATGTGGTGTGTTTTGAAAGAGAAGAGAACGTGGGCTATGTGTGGATGAAAGATGGGAGGAAATACAATATGGATTATAAAATGCAAGAGCTGGTCCAGCTGATGGATCCTGCATTTTTTTTCCAGATCAGCCGGGCAGTTATGTTTTCACTTTTATATATTGATGGTTATGAAAAGGTTAAAAACCAGCAGGTGATGATAATTTTACGAAGTGGGATTGATGTTCAGGTGTCACGACTTGTAAGTAGGCATAGATCTGATGGATTTAAGAAGTTGATGGAAGAGCGGAAATAGTCTCTTCTACCATTCGCCATTTAATTCCGACAATTGGCGGTTGGTTTCGGTGAAATATTCTGCTGGTGAGACTCTGGTGTGGTAATTTGCATTGTGCTTGAGGTATGAAATGATAACTCAATACTGTTAAAAAAGCGCACCTGCAGTCATGTTGGAAATTAAAGGATTTGCTAATGGTGAACACGAACCTGTTGTAAAGGAATTGGGACCTGACCAGCGTTGGATGCTTATGGTGCTTGCAGGGAAAGGTGTAGTGGAGGTGAAAGAGCCCAAACCATTTCAAGAAGGTACTGTCCTTTTTTTAACAGGATCGGATGGTTTTAAGGTTATTGAGGGAGAAATGCTGTCAGGGTTCATCATTTGTTTTGACCGGTTGTTCATCGATTATTTTTTGATGCAATATCCATTGGGCCGGGCACTTAGGCTAATAGAAGATGATGTTGTTTTAGAGATAGATGGGGAGAGTTTAACTGAGGCTATCTATCGGCTTTTTGAAATGAGAAGGTTGTTAGGTACTAGGATAGGACCTTATCATTTAAAGCTCATGTTTTCTCTTTTAATGCTGGATATTGTAGGAGAGAACTTAAATAAGTCGACGGTGATGGGGACTGTAGAGCCTTTGCTTGTTGAATTCTTGAACTTACTGGAACGGAATTTTAAAAAAGAACGATACTGTAGTTTTTACGCCGATAGCCTTGGTGTGACCATGAGGAAACTTAACTGCTTATGCCGGGGCTGGTTTTTGGGTAGGGGCGTTGCGCAGGTGCATATGGAAAGGCTACTTTCCGAAGCAGAATATTTACTGCTTGGTACCGATAAGTCTATCAAAGAAATTGCTTTTGAGCTTGAGTTTTGCTCCCAGCAGCATTTCCGCGGATATTTTAGTAAAAGTAAAAGAATGTCTCCTTCTGCTTTTAGGCGAGAACATACATTATCTAAAAGACAGATATAGCCTGAATTGTAAGCCACACTTTTTCTACGAGGCATACTCTGCCATTAATCTTGCATCATTTTATAACAAATTACATAAGCTGGCAATCACAATCGCGTAATTACTAGAGGTTCGATTCGATCAAGAGTTTGAATGCCAGTAACCGGTCTAATAATGGTTCGTTGATTTTGTTAGTGGGGTCCAGTTTTAAGGGGTAAAAATGGCTATCTAAAAACTGGTGCACGTTATTGATCTTTGTTGCCGGATTGAGCAGTAGTGGCGCCTGTGGAAGAGGGACCTGCTGGAACCATTGTTCGAGTTCTTGAATAGTCATAATGCGAAATTAGGAAAAATCAAACACCAAATCACTTAGATAAGTGGAGAAATCTACCTACCGCTAAATGATTGATATTTACAATTTTCAACAAACAGATATGTGATAGTATATATGCTTTCCATTTTTTAGATAGCTAGGAAGAAATGTTTAGCATTACAAATAGGATTCAGAATGCTTTCCTGAGATAAGGGGAGAACTGCGCGATTTCATTGCTTTTTATAAGGCAAAGAAAAACGGTTTGGGTGGGCGGTATACTGCCACCATTCCCAAAACTCCCACGGTCTGATGGTGAAGGTGCGGTAAAGGGTTTGGTCCTTATTTGGATTTTGCAGTTTAAAACGCTCCCAGCGTTTTTGCGCAACTTTGAAATCAAGTGCTTTGCCAGGGGATTCTGTGTACTGGAACGAGTTGTCGCCGTTGGTATAATGATATTCCTGCGACAGAAAAAATTGAGCTGGTGGGGTATTGCTGAGGATAATGATAATCAAAGTCATCATCATTATCGTTTTTGCCGTTTTGTTTTTTTGTGTTTTCATGGTTATTCTAATATAACATTATTTTGGCAGGATTGGTGTTTGGCTTATTCTTCATTGCATTCGCCTTTGCTGGCGGGGGCGGTGCCGCCAGATTGGGTGATATCGGCATTGGGGCTGGCTGCTTTTTGGGCTTTGAGTGCGGAGGCCATCCCTGCCGGGGTCATGGCTGAACCCGCGCCGCCGGGCCCTGCAAAGCCGATCTGTGTTGTTGGGTTAGGGGTAGGAAGGCTACCCGCCTGAGCAGCATAGTAGACGAAGGTAGCACAGTTGTAATTGGTGAAGTGGTATCCGGTAGGTGGGCTTGAAACAAAATTGAGGATTTTTTGGAAGTTTTCGGCGGTGGTAAAGTAGCTGGCGCTTACATCATATTCCAGGTCGCTATTGTCCTTCATGGTTGCATTAGATACGAGCTTGGATAGGCCCGTTCCTGTCGGATAGAAGCCTAAGATCTGTGTGATGGACTGGTCACCTTTTTGTTTAGTGAGCTGGATGGCTACATGTCCGAAGGAGTTGGGTCCGATGTTAAAGGTCGTGCCGGGCAAGGGTTCTTGGACCAGGATCTTGACCTGGAAGGCGGCGCCTGGGTTCGGGATAGCCGCGAAGCATTTGGTCATTTTTTTTGGGTCAACGTTGCTGGCATCTTCTCCGGGCAAGTTGGCTGGTTCTGGAGCGGTGGTAGTGTTGTCTCCGGTTCCTCCTTGATTTTGATTCTCGTTTGGATCGTAATTATTTCCGCCGTCATTGAATCCTCCGCTTCCGCCGTCATGGTAGCTGTCTGTGTAGCAGATGCGCTCGGTATAAACGGTAAAAATTCCCTCGGCATCTACGAAGCTGGTCTGGTACCAGGTGCAGGTTTGGATATACTGGATCCTTGCTGTTTTGTTTCGGACGCTAGAGGTGTTGCCGCTTCCTTGGGCTTCAAAGCTGCCTAACTGTTGGTGCTGCATATTTTCGGGGCTGCTTTTCGTTTGCTGGAATGACAGTTTTTCTGTTTGGGTTGCAGGGCGGGATTTCCCGACCTGTTTACCATTAGCGTAGATGCTCCCTTTTTGAAAGCGGTAATTCAGGTCATATTCCAGTATCCTTCCAGTAAAGTCTTGTTGGGCTATTTTTAGTTTTTCCTGGAAATAAATGGCATCGGGGATGATCTCTAAAATGGTTGCACTGATTTGTTTCGTGTTGATATTCTTTTGGATGGAGAGCTGGCGATAGCCTTGTTTGACATTCTGAAAGGTAGGCTGTCCGGGAAGATGGATGGTAATCCTATTTCCGTTTTTTGTAGGAATATTTTTTGCATTAGTCCAGCGGATAGGGTGTTTTTTCAGGTAAGCGTTCGACTGTACTGCTAGCCAGTGTTGAGCTTCTTTTACGCTGATTTGGTTTGCTGAATTATTCGTTTGTATGGATTTGGGTTTTGTGTCATTGCTGTTATCCTTTTGACAGCCTATGGAGACTAGCAATATTAATAACAGAAGTATATAGGTGTTGTTTTTTTTCATGATATTGATTTTAGGTGAGGTGTTACTTTTTAGTTCTAAGCAGCTTGCTGCGCAGCCTGCTTAATGTTTCACGGGTTAGCCCGAGATACGAAGCTATATTGGCGGTGGAAGTGAGCTGCTCGATGTGAGGATGTTTGTTGAGTAGGTGCTGGTAGCGCTGCTCTGGACTTTGGGTTCGGAGGAACAGGGCGCGTTCCTCTGATTGGATATAGTATTTTTCGGTGACGATCCTTCCTAGGTAATTACTTTCCTTGAAGTCGGCATAGTAAGCTTGGAGTTGGAGCCAGGAAATCGATTGGATTGTTGAATCTTGCAGGACTTCGATGTATTCTTCAGCGGGCTGTTGGGTAAAGAAACTGTGGACGGAGATCATCAAATCGGCTGTTCCCATGAACCAGGTTGTATATTCTTTTCCGTTCTGATCGATATGGTATGCGCGGAAGAATCCGCTTTTGATGAAGTAGAGCTTGCGGCAGGTTTCACCTGGCCTTAGCAGCAGGGTTTTTGCGCTATGCGTTTCGGTTTGCAACTGGCTGTTTACCCGCTGTTGGAAGGGTTCGGGCAATGGGGTGATCTGTCCCAGGACTTCCATCAGGTCTGGGCAATTGGTCAAGTTTTCCATATTGGATTTCTTTGCTGTTTGTTTTTCAGCTTTTTCCAATGGAGCTAGATGTCGGTTACGGTTTAATAACGATTGGCAGTTATTTGATGTTTGGTGAGTTTTACGGTTTTACTGGCACCGAGCGGTAACATAGTGGCATGGAGGGGCGATTGCTTTTGGATGCGTGCATACGTCGGTATTAAGGGATGGGAGTTGAAGTCGCTCGCAAGATTGTTCATACCCATCTAATATGTAAGTAAGGTCAGGATTTCAGGAAATTTTACAGACGAAGAAATAAAATACTTCCTTTGGATAGATGATACTGCCATGGTGAAAATGATAAATGGCTTTAAAGCTATCCAGTTTATAGACAGACATCATGGTATACAGGATGTATTCAGTTTGGCGGATGAAGGAGCTAAAGTAGGCCTGGATATCGGGTTCTATGAACTTGCTTCGATAGTTTTGGGAAAGCTGGTTCAAGTCTACGGAAATGATATGGTCCTTACTGTTGGAAACAAATTGATGTGGACTGGCTAAGTGCTTACTAAGTTTGGGATTTTTTAGCACCCAGTGATGGAATCCAGTGGTTAAGTTTCTCTCGATGGGTAAAATGTCCGCGTAGCTCACGGCACAAAGTAATGCTAATATTTTTAGTAAATCAAATGTTTTTTTAATTGATTGTCTGTCAAATAATTACCGGAAAGATGGTATGCGGAAAGTTTTTCAAAGTATTGTTGTACTTGAAAAGCAAAGTATCAAAGGTTGGACTCGATCAATAGTTTAAATGCTAATAGGCGGTCTAAGAGCGGTTCATTGATTTTGTTGCCCGGATCAAGCTTTAGCGGATAGAAATGGCTGTCCAGGAATTGTTTGACATCGTTGATCTTGGTAGCGGGGTTAAGCAACAAGGGTGCTTCTGGTAGCTGGGTGTTTTGGAACCATTGTTCCAGGTCATTGATCGTCATGGTCCAAAATTAGCAAATTGTTTTTTGCAAGGAGTTTGTAGCGGTTGCCTTTTTTGCTTTTAGCTGTAGGTTAGGGGATTATTTTTTTGTTTTTGTCCTGTGCTGGTCGTCTATGTTTTTCAATTTGGAAATTGTTTTTTGTTCTGGTTAATTCAGCTTTGATTTGCGGCTTAAGTTCTTAATCCGGTAATTATTTTTTATCATTGGAAAAATTCTCCTAAAATTTATTGGGGTAGGTCTGATGGATTCTTATAGCGCATTTTCTGATATTGAACTGGCTGCCTTGTTAAGGGACGGGAAGGAGTCTGCTTTTTCAGAGATCTTCCGCAGGTACCATGGGTCGCTGTTCTTGCATGCGCTGAAAATGTTGCAGGACGATGAACAGGCGAAGGATATCGTGCAGGAGATGTTCGCGGTGCTGTGGGCCAAGCATACTGAGGTGAATGTCCGGGGTTCGCTGGAAGGGTACTTGTTCACTGCGGTAAAGAACAGAATCCTGGACCATTTTGCCCACCAGAAGGTGGTCGACAAATACACCGATAGCTTGAATTCCTTTATTGAGGCGGGTGAGATTGCGGTAGATGATGTATTGATCGCAAAGCAGCTCAGGGCGCTGATCGAAAAGGAGATTGCGCTTTTACCTGCTAAGATGCGCGAGATTTTTGAAATGAGCCGTCTAGAAGAGCTTTCCCATAAAGAGATTGCCCAGAAGCTCAGGATTACCGAGCATACCATCAAATCGCAGCTTTCCAATGCGGCCAAGATCCTTGGTCCAAGGATCAAGTTGAATGTGATCTTCTTTCTTTACTTCTAGGTATCTTGCAATTATTTTCATTTTCTTCTCATACCAAATCTTTGCTTTCCCGTCATGTATGTATAAGGGCATTATTCAGCCTTTGTAAATAAATTATAAATAGATGGAAGAAGCTTATCTGCAAGAACTTTTAGCAAAACATAGGACGGGCTCGTTGTCAGCTGCTGAAAAACAGCAGCTGGATAAGTGGTATTTGGATAAAGCTGCTGAGGATGGTTTTATGGTGGAGCCACTGGTTGTTAGCCAGCGGCTAGCCGAGCTGCATGAGGCTTTTGCCTTTGTAGATGTTCACGCGGTTAAAAAGCTTAGCCTTTGGCCACGGATTGCTGTTGCAGCATCGATTATTTTGTGCCTGGGTCTAGGCTATTATTTTTATGAAAGTAGTGTAGTGAAAGATACCCGGGTCAGTACTTATGCGGATATCGCTCCGGGAAGTAATGGTGCAACCTTGATTTTGGGTGATGGAAGGAAGATCTTGATCGCTGATGCGCTGACTGGTAATATCGCCAGTGAAGCGGGGGTAAAGATATCTAAGACTTCCTCTGGGGAGATCATTTATGAAGTTAGTGGTGAGGGTGGCGATGGTTTGGCTTATAATACGCTTTCAACCTCCAGAGGACAGCAGTCCCAGGTTCGTTTGCCTGATGGGAGCGTGGTGTTCTTAAATGCTGAATCTTCGCTTCGTTATCCGACAAGTTTTACTAAACAGCAGGTTCGGCAGGTGGATTTGACAGGCGAAGGGTATTTTGAGGTAGCCAAAGATAAAACCCGGCCGTTTAAGGTTAGCGCTGGTGGACAGGTCGTGGAAGTACTGGGTACGCATTTCAATGTGAACAGCTACGGAGATTCTGGTAAGATCAAGACCACGTTGCTTGAGGGCAGTGTGCAGGTGAGCGGGGGTTCGGATTTGGCTAAACTTCTTCCAGGGGAGCAGGCTAGTTTTGCTGGGGGGAAGATATCGGTAGCAAAGGGAAATGTGGAGGAGGCGGTAGCCTGGAAGAACGGCTATTTTATGTTCAATGAGGAAAGCCTTGGTCAGATCATGCAGGTTGTTTCAAGGTGGTACAACGTCGAGGTTGTTTTTGCGGATCCTTCGCTCAAAGAGCTTGCCTTCTGGGGATCGGTGAGCCGGTTTGCCAAGGTGGGTGAGATGTTACGGATTTTAGAGAGTACCGATAAAGTGCGCTTTGAGGTGCAGGGGAATAAGATTGTTGTATCCCGTTTTTAATTCAAATTTTTTAGTCAAAAACCATAACCAAACAAACCATGAAAAGCCTTCAGATAGACCATTAATGAATGAATGTTTTCGGGTTTACAAAAGTAAAGGGCTACGAGTTGTGATCGGAGCCCTTAGATCTGGTAAACCTGTAAATTATTGCGGATACAAACTTTTATCAACTAAACCAGACAAACAAACTTAGGGAATTTATTGCCTTAAAGCAATAAATTAACGATCTCTCTGAGACCGCTAAGTAGTTGTCTAAAAAACAACGAAGAAATGTATAAAATTTATACCAGAAAATTATGCTGGCCTGCTGGCCGTATACCTAATATCCTGCTGATCATGAAACTCATCGTACTGCTAATGATAGTAACGCTTATGCAGGTAAGCGCGGCCAGTTTTGGCCAGAAGATAACCTTAAAGCAGCAGCGTGTCTCGCTGAAAGAGGTTTTTAGTGAAATCCGCCGGCAGAGCGGCTATGATGTCTTTATGTCCTCTGACGGAGTAAAGCTTTCGACCAGGATCAATGTTGCTGTGGTGGGATTGAGCGTGGATAAAGCGCTTGAAAAAATATTGGAAGGGCTGCCTTTGACTTATATGTTGGATGGGAAGACGATCGTGATCAAGGAAAAGGAGAGGTCGTTGATCGATAAATTTGTCGGCTATTTTGCAAGTATGGATGTGACAGGCAAGCTGATTGACGAGAACGGGCAGCCCATTGCAGGAGCTACGATTAAAGTAAAGGGCAGTTCCTTGTCGGCTGTATCTGATGGAAATGGGGTGTTTTTACTAAAGAATGTTGCAGAAGATGCGGTAATAGAGATCTCCTATTTAGGCTATCAGGTTAAACAGGTTAAGGCTGCTAAGGATTTAGGCGTGTTGCAGATGGAAGTGGCCGTTGGGGAATTAGCTGAAGTAACGGTTAATGCTGGGTACTATACGGTCAAGGATAAGGAGCGCACCGGCAGTATTTCGCGTGTTAGCTCAAAAGATATTGAAAAGCAGCCTGTCACCAATTTACTGGCCACCATGCAGGGCAGGATGCCGGGAGTTAGTATCGTGCAGGAAAGCGGTATCGCTGGTGGTGGTTTTCAGATTAATATCCGCGGCTTAAATAGCCTGCGCACAGAGGCCAATGCCCCCTTTTTTATCATAGATGGGGTGCCATATTCAACAGATGCGATCAGTGACCGGCAGACCTCGCCTTCGATTCCAGGGGACGGAAATCCCTTGGCGAGCATCAATCCCAATGATATCGAAAGCATTGAAGTGCTAAAGGATGCGGATGCAACAGCGATATATGGGTCAAGAGGTGCTAACGGAGTTGTACTGATCACTACGAAAAAAGGTAAGCCAGGAAAAACTTCGCTTTCAGTCACCGCTGACCAGTCGATAGGTTCGGTGACCAAAATGATGGAAATGATGAATACACCGCAGTACCTTAAGATGCGGCGTGATGCATTTCAAAATGATGGAATTTCAACATATCCTGCAAATGCCTACGATCTAAATGGAGCGTGGGACCAAAATCGCTATACCGATTGGCAGCAGGAACTGATCGGGGGTACTGCCGAGACCTCATCCCTCCAGGCTACTGTTAGTGGAGGAACTGAGCAATCCAGTTACCTTTTCAGCGGAAATTACCGGGCTGAAAGCAGTGTATTTGCAGGTGATTTTTTATATCAAAAAGGTGGAGCGAGGATAAACTATAATCATCATTCGACCGATAGGCGCTTTCAAATGAATTTTTCAGCGAGCTATATGGCCCAGCAGAATGATCTTCCATCGATCGATTTTGTTACTTTATCACGCCAACTTGCCCCCAATGCTCCAGCTTTATACAATGCAGATGGCAGTTTGAACTGGCAGAACAGTACCTGGGAGAATCCCCTTGCTAATCTTAAAAGCAAAAGTCTGACCAATACCGCGGATCTGATCACAAATGCGGTTGTTTCTTACCGGTTGATAGATAACCTGACGTTAAAGTCAAATTTTGGGTTTACTGATCTAAGGAACAAGGATAGCCGCTCTTTACCTTCTACGATGTATAATCCCGCGTTGAACCTCACCAGTCAGCAGTCCTCTATTTATGGTAACGAGTTTAAAAGAAATTCATGGATCATTGAGCCGCAGTTAAACTGGATCAAAACTATTGGGAAATCAGCTGTTGATGTGCTGGTAGGGGCAAGCTACCAAAGCCAGCGCAGTGAAAAACTGTCTTCGCTGGCAAGCGGGTTTTCAAGCAATAACCTGCTTTACAATAGAGCGGCAGCGGCCCAGACTTTCATATTTAACAACGATGGGATTGACTATCGGTATCAGGCATTTTTCGCTCGCTTCAATTATGCTTTTGATGATAGGTTCATTATAAACCTGACAGGCAGAAGGGATGGGTCAAGTAGGTTCGGTCCAGGTAAGCAGTTTTCGAACTTTGGCGCGGTAGGGCTGGCATGGTTATTTGGTAAAGAATCTTTTGTAAAAGACTTTGCTCCTTTTCTTAGTTTCGGGAAGCTCCGTAGCAGTTACGGCGTTACCGGAAGTGATCAGATCGGAGATTACCAGTTCTTGAATACCTATATCAATTCAGGTTTGAATTATGGAGGTAGCGTCGGTCTGCAGCCTGCCCGGTTGTATAATGCTGAATTTGGTTGGGAAACAAACAGGAAGTGGGAGGTCTCGATGGAACTGGGCTTTTTAAATGACCGCATCTTTTTTACCACGGCCTACTATACTAACCGTTCTTCCAATCAACTGGTAGGGCTTCCTCTACCTGGAACAACGGGGTTTGCTTCAATCCAGGAAAATCTTAATGCGGAAGTGGAAAATTTCGGTTTAGAGACCACCCTAAGCTTAGTGCCCTTGAAAACAAAATATTTTTCTTGGACTGTTAACCTTAATATAACTAGGGCCGGTAATAAATTATTGTCATTTCCGGGACTGGAAAATTCAAGCTATCGGACCCAGTTCACCGTTGGACAGCCTACTACGATCAGAAAGCTGTTCAATTATCAGGGAGTAGATCCCCAGACCGGATTGTATCAGTTTGAGGATGTGAATGGCGATGGAATAATCTCTTATGAATATGACCGCACAAAGGTCCGCGATTTTAATCCCGAATTTTATGGAGGTATTCAGAATCAGTTTACTTACCGTGGTGTAAACTTGGATTTTTTAGTACAGTTTGTCAAACAGGAAAACTATAATTTTGCCAACACGCAGCGGGCCGCAGGTCTGTTCGCAAATAAACCAGCTGCTTACGTAAATAGTTGGGCACAGGTGGGCGATCAGGCGATGTACCAAAGGTATGCCCAAAATACTAACCAGGTAGCTTCTCAACGGAGTGAATTTTTTAGTTTGAGCAGTGGCGCGGTAAGTGATGCCTCTTTTATCAGGCTCAAAAATATCTCTCTTTCTTATGAGCTTCCTAAAAAGTTGATCGGCAATTTAGGTTGCCGGCTATCCTTACAGGCTCAGAACCTGTTTACCATCACTTCTTATCAAGGAGCGGATCCAGAATTTACCCTTGGAGGAACTTTGCCTCCCCTGCGCATTTACTCAATGGGTCTTCAGTTTAAACTTTAACCAATAAAATAGCACTTTATGAAAAAGTATTCTATATATAAAAATTACCGGCTTACAATACTCTTACTTCTAGTGGCTTTTTGCGGTTGTAAGGATTTTATCGAAGTTGAGAAACCAAATTCACAGTTAACTACCCCAGCTGTCTTTGACGATGCTACCACAGCTACAGCTGCCATGACCGATATCTACGCTCAAATCAGAGAGCAAGGACTTATCACAGGTAAGATCAATGGGCTGTCCAGTCTATTGGGCGCCTATGCGGATGAGCTGATTTCCTTTGAAAACGGAATCTATACAACCGCTCCGTTTTATTCAAACTCGCTATCTTCATCGATGACCTATATTACCAATAACTGGAATAGGACCTATAGCCAGTTATATGCTGTTAATGCGGTTTTAGAGGGTACGGAAAACTCTCAATTGCTTTCTGAGGATGCAAAAAAACAAATAAAAGGGGAGGCTCTGTTCTTACGGGCCTTTCTAAACTTCCATTTGGTGAACCTTTATGGGGACGTACCTTACGTTTCCACGACCGATTATACACAAAACCGGGTAGCTGCGCGGATGGATAGCAAACTGCTGAATCAGAAAATTATAGCAGATCTGGAAAATGCCATCGGTCTATTGAAACCAGCTTACATCCAAGCTGGGCGCATCCGTGCAAATAAACACGCCGCGCAGGCATTTTTGGCTAGGGTTTTCCTGTATGAAGGCAATTATTTGAAAGCTGCAGAAATGGCTTCGGCAGTATTGAGGGAAACCGCGCTCTATAGTGTAGTTAACAGCCCCGAACTTGTATTCCTAAAAGATAGTCCATCAACGATATGGCAATTATCTGCTGGGGCAAATGGAGCTAACACCTATCAGGGATCGGTCTTCATTTTCCAGGCAGGCCCTCCGACTAGGGTCAGTTTGACCGAAGAATTGGTGGCCCAATTTGAAGTAGGCGATCTGCGAAAGGCCAGCTGGATCAAGTCGGTCAAAAACGGGAATAATACCTGGTATTATCCATTCAAATACAAACAGAATGCTGCTACGGCAACTACCCTGGAAAATAGTATCGTACTCCGTCTAGAAGAACAATACCTGATCAGGGCCGAAGCTCGGGCACAGTTAGGGGATTTGGTTGGCGCAAAAGAAGATTTGAATGTGGTCAGAAATCGCGCAGGATTGGCAGCTGCACAAGCTGTCTCGCAAAATGAGCTGCTAAGAGCAATTAAGCAAGAGAGAAGGATGGAACTGTTCACTGAATTTGGGCATCGTTTTTTTGATCTAAAAAGATGGGGCCAGCTGGATGAGGTACTGGGCGCGAAAGCAGGATGGAATAGCACTGACTCGCTTTGGCCTTTACCGCTGGCGGAAATGAATGCGAATCCACTTTTAGCTCCTCAGAATCCGGGCTATTGATATGGGACGAATCTGTAATTCAAAGATTAGTACCAACAAGGGTGCTATCTTTGGGGTATTGGGCTTGATTCTGCTAATGGGCAGTTTAAATCTGTTCGGTCAAGACAGAACCAAAAAGAACATTACAACCGCTGATTACGTAAAATGGGGGAGGTTGACCAGTCATATGCTGTCTGAAAAAGGGAGCTGGGTCTGTTATACTATGCAGTATGATGACTTGCCAGATACCGTTTTTGTAGCTGGAACTGCAAACAAGAGTAAATTCACTCTTGCAAATGCCAATGAAGGCAGATTTATCGGAGAATTGCTTTTTGTTTGCCGGGATAGCAGTCGCACGCTTAATCTTGTTGATCTTGCAGGTGGAAATGTCATTAAAATACCAAAAGTTAGTTCTTATGAGGTTTCTTCTGGCAATCGTTATCTCATTACTTCAGAACAGCAAGATGGTAAAAATTGTCTCCGTATCCGGGATCTAAAAGGAAAAATGCTCGAACAAGTTGAGGAGATTGTTGAATTTAAGATGAATAATGCCCGTGATGCAATGGTTTGCGTGACTGACAGCGTGGGGTTTAAAAGCGTCATCTTGGTTAAGTTAGGTAAGGCAATTGTAGTTTCAAGCGTCGCAAAGCAGGCCCAGGGAATCTTTTCGAACCTGACATGGAGTGACAGTAATCAGGCATTTGCATTTGTAGCGGATTATCAAGGTGAGCATTTTAAACAGGGTATATTCCATTATTCGCTCCAAAGCAATAAACTAAACGAACTTGATCCAAATAAGAATGACAGTTTCCCCGAAAGGTTTCGTAAAAATGCAAGATTGAGTGGTATCACGATATCCCCAGATGATAAGCGTGTGATTTTCGGTATGCGAGAAGCTGATCTGCCGGGAGCCGGTAATGATACACTCCAGATCTGGCATGGCAATGATCCTTTGGAATATTCATGGAAAAAACATGCGGGTCTATTAGAGGTTAAATTTCGCTTAGTTGTCTGGTGGCCGCAAAGTGGACGGACTTTAGATCTCGCTGATGGGGATAGATCGAATGCCATAGTTAATGCTTCAAGAGATTTTGCACTACGTTATGATTACAGTAGTGGTGGAATACAGTATCAGATGGAAAGAAACGTGGACTTGTTTGTTCAGGATTTTGAAAGTGGAAAGCAAGAATTATTAGTTAAAAACCAATCTATTGGAGGCTTGAATATGTCGCCCAAAGGAACTTACCTTGCCTATTTTAGAAATAATGAATGGTGGGTTTACGATTTTAGGAAAAAGGTAAAATTTAAACTTCCCGAACCTGGTGGTTCTAGCTGGGGGAGCATAGCCTATGCTAAGGAAAATAACGCTTACGGTATTGCCGCTTGGGATGCAGAGGAAAAATACTTGTTGGTAAATGATCGTTATGATATTTGGAGGGTTGATTTAGGTGGCCAGGTGATGGCCCGGAGATTAACAAGGGGCAGTGAAAATAAAATCAAATTCAGGGCAGTATTCAATGCTAAGAGGAATTACTTTCTCACTACTGCAGATATTGGTCATGAAGTTGCACGTGGACAAGATATTTTACTCTCTATGGCAAATGCAGCAAATGAAACTGGATTTTCCATACTCAAACCCGGTGGAGAGGTAATTCAGATTGCCTACGGACCGGCCTATTATTCCAATCTTTCAAAAGCAGAAAAAGCCAACAAATTTCTTTTTCAGAGCCGAAACCAGGATAGGCCGCCTAGCTTGATCTACGTTGATCTGGCGAGCAAGGAAAAGAATGTATTGTTTCAAAGTAATGCACATCACTTTAACTATCATTGGGGAAAGCAGGAAATAGTCAGTTATAAAAATGCTAAAAATAACGAACTGACCGGGATCTTGTATTACCCAGCTAATTATGACCCTTCGCGCAAGTATCCAATGTTAGTTTTTGTTTATGAGGCTGAAAATTACAGGCGCCATTACTATACCAATCCTTCCAGGTATAACATGACTGGGTTTAATGTTTCTTCCCTGACTGCCAAAGGATATTTTGTATTGATCCCCGATATCGTTTATGAAATAGGTAATCCCGGTGTTTCTGCAACAGATTGCGTCTTAGCTGCCACCAATAAAGTTCTCTCTACTGGTATGGTTGATCGACAAAGGATTGCGCTAATGGGCCAGTCCTTCGGGGGATATGAAACCAATTTCATCTTAACGCAGACAAACCTGTTCAGGGCTGCGATTTCAGGTGTATCTATTTTTGATATAAGCCGTATGTACCTGTCTATTAGTGAAAGTATGTTAATGCCAGAGATATGGCGGTTTGAATCCCAGCAGTGGCGAATGGGTAAATCCTTATATGAAGATAAGGAAGCTTACGCCAGGAATTCACCTTCAACGTACGTTGAGAAAATAACTACGCCAATGCTCATTTGGGCAGGAGAAGTGGACCGGCAGATAAATCCGGACCAGAGCATTGCCTTGTATCTTGCATTGAGAAGGCTTGAAAAGAAATGCGTTATGTTGGTGTACCCAAAAGAATCACATTCGATCATGCTGAAAAAAAACCAGATCGATCTGTATAACAGGATTAATGATTGGCTGGAGTATTATCTTAAAGATTCCAGGCCAGCTGAATGGATATCAGAGGGTACTAATAGATGAAAGAATAAATTAGGTTAAATAATAGTTAATGATCAAAGGGGTGACTGCCAGGATTGGTAAGGCCCCTTTTTAAGGTTGGTTTTTAATAATTCCAGAAATATTAATTAACATTGGCGCTGAAAGTTTCTTAAATTACAGCAGAGATAATTAGCGATGGCCACAAATCCCCTTGTAAACGAGATTGAGCTTTTGGCAGAAATGGCCAGGGGGGACCAGGCTGCTTTTACTTTGCTGTACCGTCATTACAGTGTTCCGCTTTATGCTAAGATCCTGCAGCTGGTAAAAGATGAGGAAACGGCAAAGGAGCTCTTGCAGGATGTGTTTTTTAAGATCTGGCTGCAAAGGGAGAAACTGGATCCGTCTAAATCTTTCAGGTCTTTTCTTTTTACCATTGCGGTGAACCTGGTATATGATCATTTCAGGAAACTTTCCAAGGATAAAAAGCATGCGGAGAGTGTGCTGCAGACTGCGATAGATTATTACACCCATACCGAGGAAGCTATCAACAGCAAAGAAAGCCTGGAGCTGATCCAAAAGGCGATCGATCAGTTGCCTCCACAGCGCAGGCAGATCTATATGCTCTGTAAGATCGATGGCAAAAGCTATGAGCAGGTTGCTCAGCTGCTTTCCATTTCCCCTTCTACGGTTCGCGACCATATGGTCAAGGGAAATAAGGTGGTCAGGGATTACTTATCTAACAATCCAGATCTTTTGGTGTACTGCTTCATCGCTGCTACTTTATTAAAATAAATAAACTTTTTTCCTTTTAGAGCAGACCTATTTTTTTTCGCTAGCGTATTAGTAGAAAAAGAAGCCTTGGAAACTCAACCGCAAATACAACAATTATTCCGCAGATACCTCAACGGGGAGTGTACTGTATCGGAGATCAATGAGCTGCTGCAATATTTTGAATTAGCGCAGCATGAACTGGTATTGAAAAAATCTATTGATGATTATTTTAGCTCGGCTGAGCATTTGTCTGTTAGCGGTCAACATGTTACCGCTTTAAATGATGTGGAAGATAAATTAATTGGTCAGATCCGTAAAGTGGGAACTTCAAGGAAATCGATTTCGCTATGGCCACGGATTGTTGCGGCAGCTTCAATTGTACTTATCATGGGGACGGGGTTGTATTATTATCTTGAGGTTAATAAGGAACAGGCCACTGGTGAAGCTTTCGTGAACGATGTAGCCCCGGGAAAAAACGGAGCAACATTGACTTTGGCTAGCGGTAAAAAGATCTTGATCAATGATGCCATTGCAGGAGAAATAGCCAGCGAGTCTGGCGTGAAGATTTCTAAGACCAAAGACGGGCAGATCGTCTATGTTATTTCCACTGAGCAGCAGGTGAGTAACCCCGATGGGCAAAATACTTTAAGTACTTCAAGGGGGCAGCAGTCCCAGGTGCGTTTGCCTGATGGGACGCTCGTGTTTTTAAATGCCGAATCTTCTTTGACCTATCCGGTCAGTTTTGCCAGCGCTGCCAAACGCCAGGTTTCCTTATCCGGCGAGGGATATTTTGAGGTGGCTAAAGACAAAGCCCATCCCTTTATCGTAAAGACTACTAGACAAGATGTCGAGGTATTGGGAACCCATTTCAATGTCAATGCGTATCCAGTAGAAAGGGTTGTTAAGACCACTTTGCTCGAAGGCAGCGTGAGGATTTCTGCGCTGGGAGCTGGTAAAGTCCTTAAACCCGATCAGCAGGCAGTGCTAGCGCCTGACGGCAAGATCGATGTCAGCCAAGCCGACGTGGATGTAGCGGTAGCCTGGAAAAATGATCAGTTTATGTTCGACAGTGAGAACATACAGGCTGTCATGAGGATGGTAGAAAGGTGGTACAATGTAGAGGTAGTGTATGTTGGAGAAATCACTGATGAAAAGTTCTGGGGAGGGGTGTCAAGGTTTGACAATGTTTCCAAGGTGCTAAAATCACTTGAATCAACAGGGAAAGTGCATTTTAAAATCCAGGGGAGGAAGATCTACGTCTCAAAATAGGCCTATGAATGCTAAGATAATTAACCGATTACCAACTAAACCAAACAACATGCAAAAACAGCTGCGACGGCATAGCTAAGCCCGTAAGAAGGGGGTGAACAAAAAACCAGAAGTGCGACTAACACTCCTGGCCTTGGTTCAGCTCCGTTAATAACAAAATTATCAACACTCACGCAGGGTGCCAAAGCTTGGAAACCATAGGCAAACTGCTATAAACCGAACAAAACAAACTTAGCGAAAATTGCTTGCAAAAGCAATTTGAACGGTCTCTTGTCGACCGCTAAGAATGTTTTAAAAACAACCGACAAAATGTATAAAAATTATACTAAAGAGAATAATGTGCTCCTGCGGCACATTGCTAAACTATGGCTCATTATGCGATTAACTACCGTAATATTAATAGCTACCTTTCTGCAAGTCAGTGCGGCTGGCTTTGCCCAAAAGATTACACTTGCTAGATCCAATGCACCACTTAAGTCCATTTTTAAGGAATTAAGGAGCCAAAGCGGATATGTGTTTTTGTGTACCGAAAACCAGTTAAAAATGGCCAGACCGGTTAATATCAACGTAACCGGTAAGGATTTGCTTGAAGTGCTAAAGCAGGTTTTCGATGACCAGCCGCTGAGCTATACGGTCAATGAAAAAACAATTACGATCAGGGAAAAAGAGAAATCTATCATAGATAGGGTGATGGATTATTTTGCAAGCATCGATGTGACCGGTAAACTGGTTGATGAGAATAGGCAGCCTATTGCCGGGGCTACGATTAAAGTGAAGGGGAGTACTGTGTCTGCTGTTTCTGATGGCAATGGTTATTTTACTTTGAAAAATGTTTCAGAAGATGCGGTAATAGAAATCTCCTTTTTAGGCTACCAGGTTAAAACGGTAAAAGCTTCCAAAGATTTAGGTACTTTACAAATGGAATTGGCTGTTGGGAAATTAGATGAAGTAACGGTTAATGCGGGGTACTATACCGTTAAGGAACGTGAATTGACCGGAAGTATTTCAAGAATTACCGCAAAAGATATTGAAAAGCAGCCTGTGACTAATGTTTTGGCGACGATGCAGGGCAGAATGCCTGGTGTTGAGATTATCCAGGATGGTGGAACTGCTGGGGGTGGATTTCAGATCCGGGTAAGGGGATTGAACAGTTTACGGGAAAATGGCAACGAATTGCTTTATATCGTTGACGGCGTACCCTATTCCTCAGAGTTGATTGGCTATTACAATACCGCTACCAGTACTGCTACCCCTACCAGTCCACTCAATAGTATCAACGCTTCAGATATTGAGAGTATTGAAGTGCTTAAGGATGCGGATGCGACGGCGATTTATGGCTCACGTGGTTCCAACGGAGTAGTGCTGATCACTACCAAAAAAGGAAAGGCGGGTAAAACCCAGTTGAACATTACCTCGTCTACTGCCATGGGCAAAGTGACCAAAATGGCTAAATTAATGAATACCCAGCAGTACCTGAAAATGAGGAAGCAAGGTTTTGCGAATGATGGAGTGACCAGCTACCCCGCTACTGCTTATGACATTAATGGAACCTGGGACCAGAATAGGTATACGGATTGGCAGGATGTGTTAATGGGGGGGACAGCAAAGATCAATAATATCCAAGGGTCTATATCTGGCGGTTCTGAACAGACGCAGTACTTATTCAGTGGAATGTACAGGAGTGAGGGTACTGTACTGCCTGCTGATTTTAACTATGGTAAAGGTGCTGTACACTTGAATATCAACCATCATAGTCAAGATAAAAAGTTTAAGTTTGTTTTTTCTGGTGGGTATACCGTACAGGATAATTTGCAGGCAGCCACCGATGTAACTCGCTCGGCACGCAACCTTGCCCCAAATGCTCCGGCGCTTTTTAAGGAGGACGGAAGCTTGAACTTTGAAAAAAGCACATTCCAAAATCCATTGGGATTACTTAGGCAGATAACTACCGCTAAAATTAATGATTTGGTAGCCAATGCTATTTTAGGCTATCAAATCATCCCTGGACTGGATATCAAAGCGAATTTGGGCTTTACCAATTTAAGCAATACCGAACAGCGGCTTTTGCCTTCGACCGCCTATGATCCTGCTTATAATCTTGGAAGCGATCGTTCAAGTATGTTCATGAATTTAACCTCACGTGGGTCTTGGATCATTGAGCCACAAGTTAGCTGGGCACATGATTTCAAATTTGCTAAGTTAGAAACCCTGATTGGAACTTCCTTCCAGCAGCAACAATCTTCCTATCTTTACGAATTCGGTATGGGGTTTGCCAGCAACAGTTTGATCACCAATATTGCTTCTGCGACCTACAAAGAACACTATGGCAGTACCAATACAGCTTATAAATATCAGGCTGTTTTTGCAAGGTTCAATGTTAAGCTGGATGATGACAAATATATCCTCAATCTTACCGCAAGGCGAGATGGTAGTAGCCGTTTCGGCCCTGGCAAACAATTCGGGTTTTTTGGTGCTGTAGGCGCAGCATGGCTGTTTTCTCGCGAAGATGTCTTAAAGGAAAGCGACGTGTTAAGTTTTGGTAAGTTGAGGGTGAGCTATGGCAGCTCGGGTAACGATCAAATTGGTGATTACCAGTTTTTGGACACCTATACCTCTTCTGGCCTGAATTATCAAGGGCTGATAGGTCTAGATCCAACAAGATTATATAATCCAGATTTTGGTTGGGAATCCAACAGAAAATTTGAAGCTGCCTTGGAAGCCGGCTTTTTAAAGGACAGGATTTTCCTGACCGCTGCATGGTATCAAAACCGTTCCTCAAATCAATTGGTAGGTATTCCTTTACCGGGCACCACTGGGTTCAGTTCCATCAATGCCAATTTGGATGCAACTGTGCAGAATTCGGGTATAGAGCTAAGCCTACGGACGATGAATGTAGCCTCTGGCGAATTTAACTGGACCAGTAGTTTCAATGTTTCAAAGGCAAAGAATAAGCTCATTTCATTTCCTGGACTCGAGGGGTCTACCTATGCTAATCGGTATGTAATAGGCGAATCGATCAATATCGCAAAAGTCTTCCGTTTTATGGGCCTGAACAGCCAAACCGGACTTTATGTAGTAGACGACGTAAACAAGGATGGCGCCATCAGATATGGTGATGACAGGAAAACGATTATAGATTTTAATCCTGTGTTTTTTGGGGGATTCCAGAATGAATTCAGTTACAAAAAATGGCACCTGGATTTTCTTCTCCAATTCGTTAAACAAAAGGTTTACGATTATAACCCAAATGTTCAGGGTGGTGCTGCTGTCAATCAACGTGCTGAGCTGGCCAATGCATGGGTTAAACCAGGCGATGCGACAGACTTCCAAAAGCACTCATCAGGATTGAATGGCGATGCTATAGATGCGTTTTATAATTTCATTGATAGCGATGCGGCCATTGTCGATGGCTCGTATGTTCGCTTAAAGAATATTTCCTTGAGCTATGAGCTGAAGAAGCCTATATTGAAAGTGGCCCATTGCAAACTCTCTTTGCAGGGACAGAATATCCTGACTTTCACATCATATAAAGGAGGTGATCCAGAATTTAAATATACCGCATATCTGCCACCTTTGAGAATTTACAACGCGAGTATCCAATTAACTTTTTAAGCTAGCAAACTTTAACATGAAAAATATATTTACAATTTCAAGACTATTTGCATTGGGTGTCATGTTCCTGTTTTTAGGATCATGCGATAAGCATGTAGAGGTTGAGCTGCCTGATTCCCAGCTCAATAATAAAGCCGTATTTGAGGACATGACGACAGCAAATGCTGCGATGATTGGCATTTATGCCAATATGAGAAATACAGGGATGTTCAATGGGCGTTCTAACGGGATCTCTACCTATCTGGGATTATATGCAGATGAGTTTGATTACTATGATCCAACCTATCCAGATCATTTCTATACGAATACCCTTATTGCTGCAGACCTTGGGGTAGCTGATATTTGGAACCAAACTTATAACCATCTTTATGCAGCGAATGCCATTATTGAGGGCACGGCAGCTTCTGCTACCTTACCTGAAGCGGGGCGCAGGCAGCTACGGGGAGAATGCCTTTTTATCCGTGCCCTGTTGCATTTAAACCTGGTGAATCTTTTTGGGGATATTCCATATATCACCACAACCAATTATGCCAAAAACCGGGCCGTTTCCAGAATGCCTGAAGGAGCTGTTTATCAAGCGCTCATCAAGGACCTTAAAGAGGCCTCGGAGCTTCTACCCGAAGCCTATGTAACCGCTGAACGGGTGCGTCCAAACCGATCTGCAGCTTTTGCAGTGCTGGCAAGAGCGTATTTATACCATAAGGAGTATGCAAATGCACTTTCAGCAGCATCAAAAGTGATCAACAATCCGCTGTATGTTTGGGAAAATGATCTTAATAAAGTTTTTCTAAAGGGAAGTACCACTACCATTTGGCAGTTTATGCCTAATTCTGCTAACGAGCATACAGCAGAGGCAGATCTCTATGTTTTGACTTACAGGCCATCATTGATTGCTTTGACCCCTGAGTTGATCGGTGCTTTTGAAACAGGTGACCGAAGAAAATCAAGTTGGATAGGTTCTTTCACAGAAGGGACAGAAACATGGTACTATGCATTCAAATATAAACAGTATACCCTTAGTGGCACCCTTAATGGTAGTTCGACAGAATATTCCATTATCCTGCGACTTGCCGAGCAGTATTTGATCCGGGCGGAGGCGAGACTGATGCAAGGTGACCTGTCTGGTGCCAAGGATGACCTAAATTTAATTAGGCGTACCGCCGGGCTTAACGATACGCCTGCTGCGACACAAGAGGCACTGTTGACCGAAATCTTGCGCCAACGTAGATTTGAGCTTTTTACCGAGTTTGGTCAAAGGTTCTTTGACCTGAAACGAACTGGAAAGCTCGAGACAGAGCTTAAAGCCAAAAAACCTGGGTGGACCGCTAAGGACCAGCTATGGCCGATACCAGAAAAGGAGCTACTAGTTAATCCAAATCTTAATCCTCAAAACCCAGGATATTAAAATGTTGTTTCTGTTGTACTTAAAAAGGCTGCCTTTACGGGCAGTCTTTATCGCCGGGGTATGTATTTTTTCTTTACTATTTTCTGTTTCTGTTTCGGTTTCAGGACAGACACAGCCTCGCAAAAAGATTAGCGAAACTGATTACGGTAAATGGGGAACACTATGGCCTAAAGCATTTTCAGAATCGGGGAACTGGACAAGTTATCAGGTCGACTATTCATCAAAGCAGGATACCTTGTTCGTTCAAAGTACCAGGTCTAACCAGGTGTATGTTTTCCGCGAAGGTACTGACGGGCGATTTGCTCAGGAACGGTATTTCGCATGCTTAATGCCAGAAGCCAAGTTACATTTGCTTAACCTTAGCACGGGAACGGTTAAAGTGCTGACCCATGTAAAACGATATGAACTTGGTTTAGGGGGCAAATACATCATTACGCTCGATAAGTGGTATGGTGAAAAATCAATGCTTAAAGTGTATACAGAGAACGGGGGATTGATAGACAGCATTGTTGGCGTCACCGAATACAAATTAAACGAACAAGAGGACGCACTGCTCTTTACCACAAACGACAAAAATTGCCACCAAATCGGGATCCTTCATTTTGTTAAATATGAAAAGCAGCTTTTGGAAAGCAGTTGCTTGGGTAAGTTTTCTCAGCTCAGCTGGCAAACGAAGGGAAGATCGCTTGCTTATTTGGCTCAGACAGATTCTGTTTCTAAAACCCAGATGGTCAACTTTTACAAACTTGACAATGGTCAGCATTATCGCTTCCAAGGCCCCAGCAATAATTTAGCTGGAAATGCCTATGTGGTGATTAGCAGGCTACCGGTGGTCATCTCCGAGGACAGTAAATCCGTCATGGTCGAAGTATCGATTAAAAATCATGCAGCTAATTTGTTTGATAAAAATTCTGTAGAAATCTGGAACGGTAACGACGATCGTATTTTTCCCGCTAAAGCATTCGAAAATGCCGACGGTGCGCCAGTCACACAGCTATGTTGGGAACCTGAAAGCGGTTTATATAGCCATGTAACTTCAGATAGTCTTCCTCATGTCTTATTCAATGCCAAGATGGACTATGCCTTGGTCTACAACACCTATGCCTATGGGAGGTTGCCAAGTTACTATCCTAAAACGGATTACTATCTCAAGCATATTTCCTCGGGCAAGGAGCAACTTTTTTTAGAACACCAGTCCAGCGATCCCGGGCAAATCGCCTTCTGCCCCAAAGGGGATAAAATTTTATATTATAAGCAAAAGTGCTGGTGGATATATGACCTTGTAACGGGGAAACACCTAAATATTACACATAACGTAGTTGGTTTGTGGGATAATGAATCAGAAGATCTCCAACAGTTTGATGTGTATGGGATCGGAGGTTGGACATCAGATGGAAAAAGTGTTTTGATCTATGATCGATATGATTTATGGAGGATAGCCCTTGACGGTTCGAGCTACACCAGATTGACGCTAGGTCAGGAAAAGAAAATGGTTTTCCGGATTGCAGGTACTGAATATCATGACCTTAATGGCAAGTATTTGGGTATGCAGACCGCTATGTTCGATCTTTCAAAAAATATCACGCTGAATGTCTTCAGTGAGGACGACTTGTCCACTGGAATCGCACTTTATACCTATCAATCAGGTGTACGGCCCCTAGTTTTCGGGAAAAAGCGATATGAAGACATTAAAAAAAGTAAATCAGGTTTCATTTATACCGCTCAGCGGTTTAACCAGTCTAGCCAACTGATGTTTATCAAGGAGCCTGGTGCGTTGCAGCATGAGCTGTATCAATCCAATAAGCAGCAGCAGCATTTTGATTATGGTAGCGCGGAATTAATTAGGTACAAAAATACTGATGGAGACTCACTAAAAGCAGCGATATTTTATCCAGCGGGCTATGATGCCTCCAAAAAGTATCCTATGATTGTGCATGTTTACCAGCGGGAATCAAGGGAACTTCATCGATATGTTAATCCTACGCTGTTAAATAGCGAAGGTTTCAATGTAACCAATTTAACGCTCAATGGTTATATCGTTTTGTTGCCCGATATCCGCTATCAGATAGGTGATCCAGCGGTTTCGGCGAGTAACTGCATCATTGCAGCGGTTAAGGCAGTTTTGGCGATGGGGATCGTAATTCCTGATAGAATCGGCCTGATGGGCCATTCCTTCGGCGGTTATGAAACCAATTTTGTATTAAGCCAAACGGGACTTTTTGCTGCTGCGGTTTCAGGGGCGGGACTTAGCGACATCATCGGTTCGTATTTCAATGTAGGAGAAAATCACGGAATGCTTCCAGACATGTGGAGGTATGAGAGCCAGCAACAACGGATGGGTAAGTCTTTATTTGAAGATAAAGCTGGTTACTTAAGAAATTCGCCAATCATGGAAGCGGATAAGATAAATACGCCGCTTTTATTATGGACCGGGAAACGAGACCGTATAGTGCCAATGGACCAGAGCGTGAAGATGTATTTAGCTTTACGCCGGCTTGGACGAAAAACTATTTTGCTCGCTTATCCCAACGAAGACCATACCTTGGATGTACCTGCCAATAAAGTAGATCTAAGCAAACGCATCATGAGCTGGTTTGATTATTACCTTAAAGATGAAAAGCCTGACGATTGGATATCAAAAGGCATTAAGTAAGACGTATGAAAAAGGTCATGGAAAATTGCTGTTTGAAAGCAGTTAAGTTACTGCTTTGCCTTATTGCGTTGTATGGTTCTAGTTGTACTAGCCTGAAGAACCTAGAGCTAGGGGCGGGCAGACATTCAAAACAGGTATTACAAGTTGCCATTGAAGAAAGTGATTTCCGTTTGTTTATGGCAAGGGTACAACAACTAAATCTTAGACCGATAGATGTCCGAGAAGAAGCATTTGTTACCCGTCATTCTGGTGCCAGAGAGTTTTGGATAACCTTCCGGTTTTCCGATAGAGGTGACCTTTCAGTTGCTAGTTCAAAAATAGCGGGCTTAGGTATGGTGAAAGCAATAAGTTATCAATATCGTGAATAAATTAGGTTAAATAATAGTTAATGATAAAAGGGGTGGCTGCCAGGATTGGTAAGGCCCCTTTTGATTTATACCCTGGAAACATTAAATTTTTTACTTGGAGTATATGCAAATGCATATAAAAGTTTCCTTTTTCAATGTTTTATATGCAAATGCATATAATGAAGGCTTTAACAAACTTTCAGAAAAATCGAGCAGGGGAAATGAACACTAGATCTGTCAAGCGTAACTGGAAGGTAAAAACAGCGATGTAAGATCCTATACAGCTGAAAAACTTTATGGATCTGATCCGATTAATCAACCCTGGATTTAACAGGCTAGTAATTTTTTTGAAAAATATTACTTATCATTGGGGCTATGGCAGTGTATAGCGCTTATTCCGATCAAGAACTTGCCCTCCTGTTGACGCAGGGAGATAAGGGAGCCTATACCCAGATCTATAACCGGTATATCAAGCTGCTTTATAGCTTTGCGCTGAAACGTTTGGACGATGAAAAGGAGGTAGAGGATATCCTGCATGAGCTGTTCCTTTCCCTTTGGAATAGGCGCAGCGAGCTCAGTGAGGATCTGCAGCTTGCGCCCTATCTGTATAATGCTGTCCGGTATCAACTGGTGAACGTATTTGCCAAAAGAAAACTGGCTAGCCGTTACCTAGATTCCTTTAATGAATTTGTGCTCCAGGAGTTCAGCTCTGAGCAGACCGATCATTTGATCCGCCATAAAGAGCTTTCCGCGCTGATCGAAAAGGAAATTTCGGCGCTGCCCAAAAAAATGCAGGAGGTGTTCCGTTTGAGCAGGCGTACGGGCTATACCCGGAAGGAAATAGCAGAAGAACTGGGCCTGAGCGAGGAGACGGTCAAAAGCCATATGCACCATGCACTGAAGCTATTGAAGCAGAAACTGGGCGCCATGTCGGTGCTGCTTTTCCTGTAAATCTTTGAGCTTATTTCAGCTGTTTTTTTGTGCCTAGACGGCTTTTTATATTTTCTTAACATTTATTTCACTTTTTTTTAACCCTAAGGGGGTACTTGTTTGACTATAGTGTATCAAAACAAAAATACCATGGATCAATCCCAGTTCGAATCCCTTTTGCAGCGCTTCGCCGAAGGTAAGGTAAGTGAGCAAGAAAGGCAGCAGGTGGAAAGCTGGCTGACCTTTGGCCGTTTTTCTGGGAAGGAGTATAGTGAGCAGGAGCTAGAGGATAAGGTTAGCTTATTAGCTAAGCGTTTGCCACTAGCGGGCAGAGGCATAAAACTTTGGAAGATGGTTGCTGCGGCAGCGGCTATACTCGTGGTGAGCTTTGGTATCTGGATGTACGGAGATTTTGGCAAGACTACTCAGCTTAGTGAAAGTTATGCGAACGATGTATACCCTGGCACAACCGGCGCTACCCTTACTTTAGCGGACGGTAGCAAGATCAGTTTAGCTGCTGCTAGTAGCGGGGAACTTGCTAAACAGGCTGGGGTCATTATCCGTAAGAGCGGCGATGGCAGTTTGAGCTATGAGATCAAAGCCTCGGATAGCCCTAGAGAGGATTTAGGGGCAGTGAATACTTTATCGACGGGTAACGGGGAAACCTACAGCGTTAAATTACCGGACGGCTCGCTCGTACAGCTAAATGCGGCTTCGAGCTTGACCTATTCTGCAAACTTGCTCTCTGGTGGAAAGCGGATCGTTTCTTTGAGCGGGGAGGGCTATTTCCAGGTGGCTAAGGATAAGCTGCATCCCTTTATCGTCAAAGCTGCTGGGCAAACAGTCGAGGTCTTGGGGACGCAATTCAATATCAATTCCTATAGAGATGAGCCGCTGGTGAAAACAACGCTGCTTGAAGGGAGCATTAAGCTCAGCGCAGTTGGAGCAGAGCGGATCTTGAAACCGAATGAACAGGCCTCATCTTCGGGTGCTGGACTGACTGTTCAGGTTGTAGACACCGAGGAGGTAGCTGCCTGGAAAAACAACGAGTTTTTGTTCAGGGATGATGATTTTAAGGCCAATATGAGAAAGATTGCCCGCTGGTATGATGTGGAGGTTGTCTATGAAAAAGATGCGCCAGAGAACTTTAATATAGAGGGTTTTTCCTCAAGGGCAAGGAACCTTTCGTTCATCCTAAAGATGATGGAAAAAACAGGGAAAGTACACTTTCGCATAGAGGGTAAAAAAGTATACGTGAGTAAATAACAATCAATAACCATTTTAAACTAAACAAACAGACCATGAAGATGAATGTATTTCGACAGCAAAGCTAGCTGCATGAAAAAACCCAAAGCCGATGGATCGGGATTGGGTCGATGTTCGGCATCGTTAATTAATTAACTATTTACCACAGTTGCCTCTAGTTTCGAAGCAGGAAGGCAAGCTGCTATTACCAAACACCAACAAATGTATAAAAAATATACAAACAATATCGGTGCGTCTAGGCGGCGCATCTCAAAAATCTGGCTGATGATACGATTAACCACCGTCATTTTGATTGCTACACTCATGCAGGTCAGCGCTGCATCCCTTGCCCAGCGGGTAACGATCAACCAAAAGAAGACTACCTTGGCAAAGGTCTTTCGTGAAATCCATCGGCAGACCGGCTATGACTTTTTGTATGCCAAGGGTTTGCTGGATCAAAAAAAGCTGGTGGATATCACCGTAGAAAACGAGCCATTGGAGCGCGTGCTGGAACAGGTGCTTTTGGGTCAGTCTTTGGCATATGCGATCGAGGATCAAATGATCGTGATCAAAGAGAAATCATTGGTTGATCGGGTGCTGGCTTATTTTTCAAATATAGATGTGACCGGCAAGCTGATTGACGAAAATAGACAGCCAATTGCCGGAGCTACGATCAAAGTCAGGGGAAGTTCTGTGTCTGCTGTTTCTGATGGTAATGGGGTCTTTTTGTTGAAGAATATTTCTGATGACGCGGTACTTGAGATTTCTTATTTAGGATACCAGATAAAAGAGGTCAAAGCTGTCAAAGATCTAGGGGTTTTGCAAATGGAACTGGCTATTGGCAAATTGCAGGAAGTAACCGTAAATGCAGGTTATTATAGCGTTAAGCAGCGGGAATTGACGGGGAATATTTCCAGGATCAGTGCAAAGGATATAGAGAACCAGCCTGTCACAAATGTTCTGGCTACGATGCAAGGACGGATGGCAGGGGTAAGCATTACCCAGACAACAGGGACGCCGGGTGGAGGGTTTGATATCAAGATCAGGGGACAGAATAGCCTACGCGCGGAAGCGAACCAGCCGTTTTATATCATTGATGGAGTTCCTTATTCTTCAACTCCCATTGGTTATGATCAGACCGCTACTTCCTATCCAACTCCCACCAGCCCTTTGAACAGCATCAATCCTAATAACATTGAGAGCATTGAAGTTTTAAAAGATGCCGATGCGACGGCAATCTATGGGTCTAGAGGAGCCAATGGAGTGGTGCTTATTACTACAAAAAGCGGGGCAGCAGGAAAGGCTAGCTTCAGCGTGACTGCATCGACAGGGGGGGCGAAGGTTGCCAATTTCATGGAACTGATGAATACCCAGCAATACCTTGGCATGAGAAAGCAGGCGTTTATCAATGATAAGCTTACCAAGTATAAAGCGAACGATTATGACATCAATGGAACGTGGGACCAAAATCGATATACTGATTGGCAAGATGAGCTTATAGGGGGAACGGCTTATCTGAACGAGGTTTATGGTACGGTATCGGGTGGGTCGGAGCGAACTCAGTTCTTGTTCAGCGGAAGTTATCGGACAGAATCGACGGTATTCGTCGGAGATTTTTTGTATAAGAAAGGTGGAAGTCAGTTTAATTTTAACCACCGGTCAGAGGACAGCAGATTTCGGCTGAATGTTTCCATGGGTTATAACCGGCAGGATAATGACCTTCCTGCTTTTGACTTCAGTAACGATTCGCGTTCGCTTGCTCCCAACGCTCCAGCGTTATATAGTCCGGACGGCAGTTTGAATTGGGAAAATAAAACATGGAATAATCCTTTAAGGAACTTGAATGCGAAATATGAAGCTAGCACAAATCATTTTCTTGCAAATACGGTGCTATCCTATGAGCTGCTTCCCAAATTAGTTTTAAAAACTAGTCTGGGATATACCGACCTCAGCACTACCGAGACCCGAATAGCACCATCATCAGTTTTTAATCCTGCTAACAATGTTTCAAGTTCTAGGTCAAGCATATACATCAACAATACCCGAGGGAATTCGTGGATCGCAGAGCCGCAGGTCACTTGGGGAAAACAATGGGGTGAGAGTAAATTTGATTTTCTTTTGGGTGCTACCTTTCAAAACCAGAGCTCCAGTGCGCTTTATCAAAACGGTAATGGTTTCAGCTCTAATAACTTAATCTATAACCTGGCAGCGGCTACCTATATTACTGTACTGCTTAATGAGCAAAATGTGTATAAGTACCAAGCCTTTTTTGGACGACTAAATTACGATTACAAGCAGCGATATATCATGAACCTTACCGCCAGGCGTGATGGTTCGAGCAGGTTCGGTCCGGGCAAACGGTTTTCAGAGTTTGGGGCAATTGGAGCTGCATGGCTGTTTTCAAATGAAAACTTCTTGAAGGATAGAACATGGCTCAGCTTTGGAAAACTTAGGATGAGTTATGGGATCACCGGGAATGATCAAATCGGGGACTATCAATTTCTGGATACCTATATGACCTCTGGAATAAATTACGATGGTGCCATCGGTTTGGATCCAACAAGGCTTTACAACCCTGATTTTGCGTGGGAGACAAATAGAAAATTTGAAATAGGCCTTGAAGTGGGCTTTATTAAGGACCGTGTCTTTGGGACAGCTTCTTGGTACCAGAACCGGTCTTCTAATCAATTAGCTGGTATTCCCCTTGCTGGCACTACGGGTTTTACGGTGCTGCAGGCCAATCTTGATGCGCGCGTAGAAAATAAGGGATTGGAGTTGACCCTTAGAACGATCAATTTCAAGGCTAGGGATTTTAACTGGACAACTAATTTCAACTTGACTTTTGCGTCCAATAAACTGCTCAAATTTCCCGGTCTGGAAAGCTCAACCTATAGCCAGCAATATCGGCTAGGCGAGCCTTTGAATATCAAGCTTCTTTATCAGTCTAAAGGGGTTGATCCACAAACGGGCATTTATACATTTGAAGATCTGAACAAGGATGGCAGGATATCATTTCCAGAAGACAGGCAAATCGTGGCCGATCTAAATCCTAAATATTATGGGGGAATTCAAAATCAACTTACTTATAAGCACTGGAGTGTAGATTTTCTTTTACAATTTGTGAACCAGAAGAACAGCGTTTTTTCTCCCAGAGCTGGCGGTCTATCTAACCCTCCGGCAAAAATGCTCGATAGCTGGCAACAACCTGGCGATAATGCAACCTATCAGCTATACACTTCTGGTACCAATAGTGCAGCTGCAGCTGCGTATAATCTCTATGGGCGCAGTACCGCCTATTTTGAGGACGCCTCATATATCCGGCTGAAAAACATTGCTATCTCCTATCAAGTGCCGGTAAAATTAAAAAAGGCCAAGTGCAGGGTTTCCCTACAAGGCCAGAATTTATTGACTTTCACAGACTACAAGGACGGCGACCCGGAATTTATTATCTCAGGCTATTTACCACCGCTAAAGGTCGTAACAGCAGGCATTCAAGTATCATTTTAAAAAAAAAAACAGCAAAAATGAAAACCAAAAATACAAAACGATTAATTGCATCTTTACTTTTACTGTGTAGCTTGAACTCTTGCGATTCATTTGTAGAGGTTGACTTGCCAAAATCACAGTTGACAAAAAGCGGTGTGTTTGAAGACAATGTAACCGCCGATGCGGCACTTGCAAGCATCTATGGCAAAATAAGGGATGAAGGGATGTTGACAGGAATCTCTTATGGCTTATCCAATCAACTGGCCAATTACACAGATGAAATCACATTTTATGGGGATCCGCTAGATCCAAGCGGAAATTTCTATCTCAATGCACTCTTGCCTTCGAATTCGGATGTGGCAAGTTATTGGAATACAGCATATAACCATATTTACGCTGCAAATTCAATCATCGAAGGGGTCCAGGCCAGTGGTAAGTTATCGATCGATAACAAAAACCGCTTACAGGGTGAGGCACTTTTTATCAGAGCGTTGCTACATTTTTATCTTTTGAACCTCTTTGGGGATATTCCTTATGTCAAGCAAACTGACTATAGAACAAATGGTCTTGTGACAAGGATGGTTACTTCCGAAGTATATAGCAATATCATCGCTGACCTGGAGCAATCAAAAGTCCTTTTGTCTACCAACTACAGCAGTACCGAGAGAACACGTGCTAACCAGTATACAGCTATTGCCCTGCTCTCAAGAGTTTATTTATATGCCGGTTATTATGCTGAAGCAGCTAATAGCGCATCTTTATTATTGGGCAAAACAGATATTTTTAGCTTGGGACAAAATATCAATCAGGTCTTTTTAACAAGTTCCAAGGAAACAATATGGCAGCTTAAATCTGCGGCCGCTGGCCAGAACGCGAACGAAGGCAGTACATTTATATTTCTTTCAGGCCCTCCAAGCACCAGCGCGTTGACAGCTGACCTGGTCAATTCATTTAGTGCTAACGATCTACGTAGAGCTAATTGGATCAAGTCTGTGAGCAGCGGCAGTTCCAGCTGGTACCATGCGTATAAATATAAAGAAAGAGATTTTACTGCATCTTCCAAAGAGTTCTCTATTGTATTCAGACTTGCAGAGCAGTACTTGATCAGGGCCGAGGCGAGAGCTCAACTGGATAATTTAAATGGCGCTAGGGAAGATATCAATAAAATCCGTGGCCGTGCAGGGCTTGGAGATACACCAGCGACCACCAAAGAAGAAGTTTTAGCAGCCGTTTTAAAAGAAAGGCGATTGGAGTTATTTACCGAGTTTGGACATCGTTTTTTTGATCTAAAGCGCTTCAATCAAATAGATAACGTCCTTTCTGCCGCCAAGCCCGGATGGAATTTTCCAGACCGGCTATTTCCTATTCCTCAGAGTGAACTAAGTACAAACCCTAAGCTTGGGCCTCAAAATTCGGGCTATTAAAACATAAACTAAAAATGATACGCAAAATCTATAATGGCGGACTGATCAGTCCTGCTAGGGCAATTGTATTGCTCACATTATTTGTATTCTGGTTGATTCCATTTAAATCTTCAAGTCAGGCTACGCTAAAGAAAAACTTGATCCAGGGCGATTTCCAGCTATGGGGTAAAGTCATTTTGGATAAAACCTCGGCCGATGGACTGTGGGCAAGTTATAAACTGTTGTATGAAAATGGCACTGACACGCTTTTTCTCAGAAACACCAACACACTTAAGACCTATCAATACCCTGGGGGAAGAAGTTCATTATTTACGGTAAACGGTTTTTTCGTGAGCCAGGTTAATAAAGACCTCTACATATTGAATTTGAGAACAGGGCATCAAGAAATCATCAAATCGATCAAGAAATATCAATATTCCGCTAGCACAGATTGCCTCATTACCCATATTCCTTCAGGAAAGGAGAATGGCAAAATCCTAGTGCGATACTTCAATGGAAAGCCTGCAATAGAGCTTGAAAATATTGTGAATTTTTCCTTGAGCCCCGATCAGCGATGGCTTGCCTATAACTCTAAGGCAAGCGGCAAGTTCAGCGTCATGCTTTTCAACCTTGATAAGAGCCTCCATCAGCAAAAGCGAATAGCGCACGGGGATCAAGATTATGCTGGCTTTGCCTGGCAAAAGGAAGGTAGCTCTTTGGCTTTTTTAACGAAATTTGAAGGAAGTGGAAGTCCCTTGGTCTTATATTACAGTTTAAATGAAGACTCTTTGTATAGCCTTACCAAGGCTGATCTGCATCCGGTTTTAACGAATTTTTTGATAGCCAAGGACCATAACCTGCACTTGACCGTCTCTGATGACCAAAAACGGGTTTTCTTTAATTTCTATTCTTATGTTAGCCCTCCAGTTGAAAATAAATCCGAGTCTGGAGTGGAAATATGGAATGGTAATGATAAATGGGTTTACCAGCAAGAATCAGAGCTGGGCCAATTTGAGAAATCAGCAAAAACCGCAGTATGGATGCCCTTGAGGAATACCGTACTGCCGATTACTGATCTAAATTTTCCCGTTATGTTCCTTACCGGGGATCAAAAGCATGCAGTGCTTTCCGATCCAAAAGCTTATGAGCCGCAATATGAGGAGGATGCGCCAAGAGATTATTATGTTTTAAATCTAGCGACAGGGAAAAAGAAATTAATGTTAGCAAAGCACACTTCTCTAGAAACTGATTTATTGCCTTCCCCGTCAGGAAAATATATTACCTATTTTAAAGGGAAAAATTGGTGGGTCTATAACTTAGCGAATGATCAACATATCAATCTTACCAGCCAAATTAATGTCCCGCTAGCTGGAAAAATCTACCTATTAGACCACAGACACGGCCCTTATGGGGCATTAGGTTGGACCGTTAGTGATAACGAATTTTTACTTTATGACCAGTACGATATCTGGGCCGTGAAGCCAGACGGCTCTGGAGCTAGAAGGCTCACCCGTGGCCGGGAAAAACAGATTGAATTCAGGATTGCGTCAATCCGGTATCTCGACCATCTGGATAGAAACTATAGCGGACATATGGCACGCGTTTTCGATATTGAAAAGCCAATGCTGCTCAAAGGGGTAAATGGTAATGGTAGGAGCGGGTATTTTAGATGGACAAAAAAAATGGGTGAGCTGCCCGTTGTCTATGGTGAGCGTAACATCGAGCAAATGCGCTATGATGAAAAGTTCCGTTCTTATATCTATTGTGAACAGCGGTTTGATCTTTCTCCTAGACTTGTAGTCCAGAATGATAACTCGGCTACTAAGGTATTCTTCCAAAGCAATCCTCAGCAGGAAAATTATTGGTGGGGCAAAGCAGAGCAGGTCAGCTATAGTAATTCCAAGGGCGAGGAGCTAAAAGCGATTCTATACTACCCGGCTGGCTACGACCCAAATAAAAAATACCCGATGATCGTGAGGATTTATGAAAAGCAATCACATATGCTGCACAGTTATATTAACCCGACCATATCAAATAGCGACGGATTTAATCCGGCCGTATTTACAACCCAAGGTTATTTTGTACTGCGGCCGGATATCTTGCTTGAGGCAAGGAAGGTAGGTGAATCTGTGGTCGATTGCACGGTTTCTGCCGTCAAAAAAATCATAGCTCTTGGACTAGTCGATCCGAATAGGGTCGGCTTGATGGGCCATTCTTTCGGCGGTTATGAGACCGCCTTTATTGTCACCCAAACAGATCTGTTCAAAACGGCAATCATAGGTGCTGGGATTACTGATCTGCATAGCTCTTACCTAAACGTAAATTGGGATAATGGCAAGCCTGATATGTGGAGATTTGAGAGTGGGCATTACTCAATGGAAAGCACTCTTTTTGATGATCCTTCAGTTTATCTACGTAATTCGCCAATGGCGCACGTAAAGAATATCCGTACGCCTTTATTGATATGGTCGGGGAAAGAAGACCACCAGGTGCATTGGCATCAAAGTGTGGCCTTTTATCTCGCTTTACGCAGGCTTAATAAACAGCATATCATGTTGCTTTATCCTGATGAAGGCCATGCTCTTTTAAAGCAAATCAATCAGCAAGATCTCACCAGTAGGGTAGGCCAATGGTTCGCTTATTACCTAAAAGATGATAGACCGGCTGATTGGATACTCAAAGGTACGAAGTAGCCGAAATGGCCATGTGAAAATCGAGAATAATTAGGTTAATAATAGTTAATGAGAGCATAGGCCGGATGGATGTCCGGCCTTGTTTGATTCAAGGATGATTGTTTTTATTTGAAATTTCTGTAACATTGGGAAGTTTTTTCTTAATTTGTTAGGGGAAGACATAAAGGAATGCATAACTACAGCGCACATACCGATCAGCAGCTGACAGACTTGTTAAAGTCTGCCGACAGGCGTGCGTTTTCAGAAATCTACGACCGTTACTGGGCCGTGCTGTATCTTCATGCTAAACGGATGTTGCGTGATGATGACGAGGCCCAGGATATTGTGCAGGAGCTTTTTACCCATCTCTGGAAAAAATCCACCGAGATTGATTTTAATATCAAGCTTTCTTCTTACTTATACAAAGCGGTCCGGAACCGGATCTTTAACCATCTGGAACATCGAAAGGTTGTTCATGATTACCAGCGGTCGCTCATTGAATTTATGGATTCCAGTGCAGCTGCTGCCGATGAGCTAGTCAGGGAGCGCGAACTTGCGCTGATCATTGAGCAGGAGATCCAGGCCTTACCGCCTAAGATGCGTGAAGTGTTTGAGCTTAGCCGCAAACAGCATCTTTCTTACAAAGAAATTGGAGCCCAACTGGGTATTTCTGAACATACCGTAAAAAGACAGGTCAGTAATTCCTTGAGCATCCTGCGCACTAAACTTGGGGTATCTTCGGTAGTTATTTTTCTGCTTTTAAACAAGTAGGTGAAAATATTTTCAATTTAGCTAATACTACCGCCCGAGTAAACTGTCCTATCATTAATTACCAGCAAATCCGTTTCGATGAAAAAAGAGATACAGCTACAAGAATTGCTTACTAGATACCGTGAAGGCACTGCTTCAGCAGATGAACGGGCACTGGCTGAAAACTGGTACAATGCCCATGCACGAGCACATGAAAATGTGATCACTGCAGAGGAACTTGCTGCTGCCAAAGCAAAGATCTGGATGGGAGTGGATAGTAGTATTTCCGGCCGTAGGCCGGTTCGACTGTGGCGGAGGATTGCAGCGGCTGCCGCAATCATTTTGGTGGTAGGGTTAGGGTACTATTATTTCAGCGCTGATAAGCTGGTCCAAGATCTGGATCAAGCGGCTTTTGAAAACAACATTTCTCCGGGAACTAATAAAGCAACATTGACTTTGGCCGATGGTAAAGAGATCAATCTTGCTGATGCTGGCAGTGGTGCGGTTGCAGATCAGGGCAGTGTAAAGATTATCAAGAACGCTAAAGGTGAACTGTTCTATGAATTTAGTGGTCTTGGGTCTAGTGTTAGCGGATTTAATACTGTTACTACGCCTAAAGGGGGGCAATATATGGTTGCCCTTGCCGATGGGAGTAAGGTCTGGCTGAATGCAGCTTCTTCGCTCAAGTTTCCTGTAAATTTTACTGCGCTAGCCCAGCGCAAGGTTGAGCTTTCTGGTGAAGGCTATTTTGAGGTGGCAAAAGATGCATCTAGACCGTTTTTGGTAGTTTCATCAGGGCAGGTTGTGGAGGTGCTGGGAACACATTTTAATGTGAATAGCTACGGTGATGGGGGAAAGGTTAAGACGACTTTACTAGAGGGTTCTGTCCGGTTAAAGCTAGCTAAAACTGCTAGCATACTTGTTCCTGGACAGCAGGCTATTGCCGGGGAAAATGAAGCTTTGAGGGTCTTGGATGTTGATGTTAGTGATGTGGTGGCCTGGAAAAATAATTATTTCATGTTCAATAATGAAAGCCTGGAAAATATCATGCATAGTATTGCCAGGTGGTATGATGTCGATATTCAGTTTATAGATGAAGCTATCAAAGATGATGCTTTTTGGGGAAAAGTGGGCCGCTTTTCAAAGGTGGCTGATGTGCTGAAGGTCTTGGAAAGGACCGGTGCTGTCCATTTCAGGATCGAGGGAAGAAAGATCATCGTATCAAAATAGCCTAATGAATCAATTAACTTATAAACCATAACAAACAAACCAAGATGAAGAACCACGAAAAAGACAGTTAAGGATACTGGGAAATGGTCTTAAAACAAAAAGACTTCGTTTACAGACGAAGCCTTTAATCTGTCAGACCGAGAAATCATTGCGCGAACAATTTTTTAACAATTTAACCAGACAAACAAACTTAGCAAATTTATTGCCTTAAAGCAATAAATTAACGATCTCTGGGAGATCGCTAAGCAGTTGTCTAAAAAACAACGAAGAAATGTATCAAATTTATACCAGTAATTTTTGTTGGCCTAACCGCCACGTTCCAAAAATCCTGCTGATCATGAAACTAACAGTAATCATAATGATTGTAACGCTTATGCAGGTAAGCGCGGCCAGTTTTGGCCAAAAAGTAACTTTAAAGCAGCATAGGGTTTCTTTAGATAAGGTATTCAAGCAAATGATGAGCCAGACGGGATATGATATCTTCCTATCTGCCAAGAATATCGATCTCTCTATTAAGATCAATGTCGATTTGAACAATGTGCCGATTGCCGACGCGATTGAAAAGGTGTTGGCGGGACTTCCGCTTAGCTATTCCATTGAGGGCAAAACTGTGGTGGTGAAAGAAAGGGAAAAATCGATCATTGATAAAGTGGTGGGTTATTTTTCAAGCATTGATGTAACCGGAAGGCTTGTGGATGAGAATGGGCAGCCCATTGCCGGAGCTACTGTTAAAGTCAAGGGGAGTGTTGTCTCTGCTGTTTCTGATGGCAATGGCGTGTTTTTGTTGAAAAATGTTTCAGAAGATGCGGTGCTGGAGATTTCTTATTTAGGTTACCAAGTTAAAGAAGTAAAGGCTTCCAAGGATTTGGGCACATTAAAAATGGAAGTAGCTGTTGGTAAATTGAATGAAGTAACAGTTAACGCTGGATACTATACTGTTAAAGACACTGAACGAACTGGCAGCATTTCAAGGATTACCGCTAAAGACATTGAAACACAGCCTGTAAATAATGTGTGGGCAGTTATGCAAGGCCGAATGGCTGGTGTTAACATCACTCAAACAACTGGAACTCCAGGTGGAGGATTTGATATCAAAATCAGGGGCCAGAATAGTATTCGCACAGACGGAAACTCTCCTCTTTACATCATTGATGGGGTTCCCTATGCCTCTGATCCAATTGGTTCATTTACGACAACTACAGGCTTTCCGACGCTTGCTAGTCCATTGAATAGTATTAGTCCTGACATTATAGAAAGTATCGAAATCTTAAAAGACGCTGATGCTACCGCTATATATGGTTCTAGAGGCGCAAATGGCGTGGTATTGATTACTACGAAAAAAGGTAAATCTGGCAGAACAAAAGTTGACCTCAGTGCTTCCAGCGGCGTTGGAACGATAACTAGATTTTTGAAACTAATGAATACCCAAGAATATTTGGCCATGCGAAAACAAGCATTTATTAACGATGGTTTAGCTCAATATGGCTTAGAAGATTATGACATCAATGGGGCTTGGGATCAGACTCGTTATACGGATTGGCAAAAGGAATTTCTAGGTGGTAATGCAGCTACCCATCGCTTACAGGGAACAATATCAGGTGGCACAGACAACAGTCAATTTCTAATTAGTGGTAATTATAGTACAGAGTCAACTGTACTCCCAGGGGACAATTTATATGAAAAAGGAGGATTTCAAGCAAACTTCAACCATCAGTCAACGGACAAGAAATTCAAAATAGCCTTGTCATTGAACTATAACATACAGAATAATGACCAGCCTTCATTTGATTTTAGTTATGATGCCCGTACACTTGCACCCAATGCGCCAGCGCTTTATGATTCTAATGGCAATTTAAACTGGGAAAATAACACTTGGCGAAATCCCCTGGCAAATCTTAATGGAAAATTTGAGTCGAAAACTACTGATTGGAAAGGCAACTCAGTTCTATCATACGAATTGATACCAGGATTAATTATAAAAAGTAGCCTAGGATTAACAGACTTGGGAACAATCGAATCTAGGGTGGATCCTTCAACCACCATCAACCCTGCATTAAATCCTAGCAGCTCCAATTCGGTTATCTTTTTTAATCATACTAATCGGTCTTCTTGGATTATAGAGCCTCAGATTAATTGGAGTAACAAACTAGCAGGCGGAAAAATTGATGCATTGATAGGCGCTACTTTTCAAAGTCAGAATACAGCTAAATTGTATCAGCGAGGGCTTGGATTTAGTTCCAATAGTCTCATCTATAATTTAGCAGCCGCAAGGACGGTAACGGTATCACTAAACGATTTAGCCCAATATAAATATCAGGCATTTTTTGGTAGGCTGAATTACAATTACGACCAACGTTACATTGTCAATCTTACAGCCAGAAGAGATGGATCGAGTAGATTTGGCCCTGGCAAACAGTTTGCGAATTTTGGTGCTATCGGAGCAGCTTGGCTATTTTCTAATGAGCGCTTTTTAAAAGATAATGTTTGGTTAAGTTTTGGTAAAATCCGAGCAAGTTATGGAATTGCTGGTAGCGACCAAATTGGAGATTATCAGTTTTTCGATACCTATACTACTTCGGGAATATCCTACAATAATAAAATAGGTCTTCAGCCGACACGCCTTTACAACCCAGATTTTGCCTGGGAGACCAATAAGAAATTGGAAATGGCATTGGAATTAGGCTTCCTTCAAAACCGAATCTATTTTACCGGTTCATGGTATAAAAATCGTTCTTCCAATCAGCTGGTAGGGATTCCATTCCCAGGTACAGCAGGTTTTACATCACTTCAGGCAAATCTGGATGCAACAGTACAAAATACAGGATTGGAATTCACCCTGCATACCGAAAATTTTAAAACAAAGAATTTGAGCTGGACAACTAATTTCAATATAAGTCTTTCTAAGAATAAATTGATTCGTTTTCCCGGACTTGAAGGTTCCAGCTACAGCCAACAATATCGAATCGGAGAGCCCTTAAACATTCAATTATTATATCAATACAAAGGCGTCAACCCCCAAACAGGCGTTTATGAATTTGTAGACGTAAACAATGATGGCAAGATAACGGCTCCTGAAGATAGACAAACCATCGCAGACCTAACTCCAACATATTTCGGCGGCATTCAGAATCAGCTAATGTGGAAAAAATGGAATCTTGATTTTCTTTTTCAGTTCGTTAAACAAAAAAACAATGCCTATCCCATTAGTTATAATGGATGGATGTCAAATCAATTGCAAAGAGTGGTGGATAGCTGGGGGAAACCGGGAGACCTTAAGCCATATCAAATTTTCACTACAGGGATTAACGGTAATGCAGTGGCAGCGGCAGCACTGTATGATAGAAGTAATGTCACAATTGTCGATGCTTCATATATCCGTTTGAAAAATATTTCACTTTCTTATGAGCTCCCATTAATTCTGAAAAACACTCATTGCAAAGTTTCAGTTCAAGGTCAAAATCTCTTGACTTTTACGAAATACAAAGATGGCGATCCTGAGTTTATCAGCTATGGATTTTTACCTCCGCTCAAAGTTATTACTGCGGGCTTCCAATTAACCTTTTAATTTATTAATATGAAAAATATAAATTATTCTTCTACAAAATATTTACGTTTCGTTTGCTTAATATTTGCTTTAAGCATCAGTTCCTGCGAATCTTTCCTTGAGGTTGACTTGCCAAAATCGCAGCTCACAAGCAGTGTGGTATTCGATGATTATGAAACAGCAACAATAGCAATGACAGATATTTATTCCAAAATAAGAGATAAGGGGATATTAACTGGAACAAGTTTTGGTATTTCCAATCTTCTAGGAAATTATACGGATGAAATGATTAATTACCGAGTTGCAACGACTCCCTCGGCGATTTTTTATAGCAACGGTCTTTTACCAACCAACACAAGTATAACCGACTATTGGAATTTAACTTATAACCAAATCTATGCCGCAAATGCAGTAGTTGAAGGAGTTGTAGGCAGTACAAGCCTGACAGCAGAACAAAAGAATAAATTACAAGGCGAGGCCTTGTTTACTAGGGCGCTGTTGCACTTCTATCTGGTTAACCTTTATGGTGATATCCCTTACATTACGCAAACAGATTATAATACAAATATTCTTGTACTAAGAATGTCGACTGAAAGTGTTTATACACTAATCATAAAGGATCTAAAAAATGCGATTGAACTCTTACCAGTAAACTATGTCACTACCAATAAAATTATTCCAAACCAATCTACTGCAAAAGCATTGCTATCTAGAGTCTATCTATACCAAAAATCCTGGACAGAAGCGAAAGATGTCGCATCATCTTTGATTAATGAAAAGACACTTTTTAAATTTGAAGAGCAGATCAACAATGTCTTCTTAATCGGTTCCAATGAAACGATATGGCAGCTGCAATCTGCAACTGCTGGGGTAAATACCGCTGAGGGGTCTAATTTCATATTTCCATCAGGACCCCCAGCTAATGTTAGTTTAAACCTTAATTTGGTGAACTCTTTTTCACATAATGATTTGCGCAAGTCCAATTGGATTAAAGCAGTTACCAATGGATCAAGCACTTGGTATCATGTAAATAAATACAAAGAAAGACTTAGTACTACGACTTCAAGAGAATACTCCATTGTCTTTCGTCTGACTGAGCAATATCTAATCAGAGCAGAAGCCAGAGCGCAACTGGACGATCTTCAGGGGGCAAGGGAAGACTTAAACAAAGTTCGTCATAGAGCCGGGCTTGGCGATACTCCTGCTTCAACTAAAACTGATTTACTTGAAGCGATTCTCCAGGAACGACGTTTAGAGTTATTCACAGAATATGGACACCGCTTTTTCGACTTAAAGCGAAGCAACCTGCTTGACCAGATCTTATCTGGTATAAAACCTGGATGGAATACTACAGATCGTTTGTTTCCAATTCCGGAGAAAGAACTGAACACAAACCCTAATCTAAGGCCTCAAAATCCCGGATACTAATCATTCTGCAGAATATGACAAAAAAAATGAACTGGCCATTGATGGTCATATTGATATTGTTATGTGCAATTTTTCAAATTGATACGCATGCACAGAACAAAAAACAGCTAAAGGAAGAAGATTATTCCTTATGGAAATCATCGCCAAAAATAATGGACGCGGAAACTTCTGAAGATGGAAATTGGTATGCTTACAAAACCGGAAATGACAGCGTTGTTACCATCTGTATAAATAAACTAAATAGCAGATTAGCATATCGCTTTATAGCAAAATCCAACTCCAATGTGGATAGGAGTTTTTCTTTCGAAGAAAAGTCGAACTTTAGTCAAGATAGTAAACATTATGCTTTTGTAAGTAACGATACCTTGCATTTAATTGAGTTAAATTCGGGGAAGATTTTAACTTTTAATGGTCTAAAGAATTTCCGGTTTGTTGGTGAAGGAAAGTATTTGTTTGCAGAAAGCGATATTAGCAATGACAAGAAGTTATGGTTAAGAGACCTAAAAAACCAAAAGATCACAATAATCGATCATGTAGAGCAATTTGCCATTGACCCCATCGGAAAAAATATTGCGGTTATTGTTGCTAAAAGCAATATAAGAGAGGTTAAGGCAATATTAATGACACCAGGTTTTCCAATCTCGTTGATTGCCTCAAGTACAGAAAATACCTTTTCTAAATTAACATGGAATAAGACAGGAACGGTATTGGCTTTTTACGAAACAAAAGGAATAAGTAATAATGATAGCATAAATGCAATCCATACCTATACTCATTTTGGTGATAAGCAGGTTGTGACCAGTCTGACCGCAATCAATAAGGATTTACCAAAAGCATATATGTTGGCTAATGATCGTCTTTATGTGTCCTCTGATGGCAAAAAATTGTTTTTTTATTTAAAAAAAATGGAAACAATAAAACCAAAAACCCATCTGAGTAAGAAATCAGGAGTTGAGGTTTGGTTACCCACCGATCCTATTCTTTCTCTAAATGCCAGAATACGAAAAGACGATAAGCAATTGTGGTACCAGTTGAATTTAGACGATAAAAAGCTAATGGCTGTTACCGATACAGTATATACCCAAGCAACGTTAATCGGTGATGGAAAAAATGCCTTGATTTATCACAGAAACGGCTATTTGCCAAGATATAAATATGTTAACAGTTTTATGAATGTCTTTATTAAAGATTTAACAACTGGAGCTTCAAAATTATTTTTAGAAAAGGTTTGGGATGGTTATGATCAGATATCGATTTCACCAGAAGGAAAATTTATAGCGTATTATAAATCAAAAAATTGGTGGGTTTACGATATATATCAAGGCAAGCACATATGCCTGACCGAGAACGCCAAAATGACCATAGAAAATAGTGATTTGAACAAACCAGGAATTATACCGCCTTACGGTAGCCCAGGATGGTTGAACAATGATTTGCTTATATACGACAAAAATGATATATGGTTATTAAGTGCTGATGGTAAGAGGAAATTAAAGATCACTAATGGATTCGAAACAAATCAAACCTTTAGAATCTCAAATCCAACAAATGCAAGAGAAACCAATGTCGGCCCTGGTCCCAGCTGGTTTTTACCACATCTTTACGATGGAAACGATGGAGTTTTAATTAAAGCAGTAAACAACAAAAATCTTGATAATGGGTTGTTTTTGTGGACATATAATTCGGGTTTAGTTGAACTGATTCGTAAACCAATGGAATTTAGTTATTTTGGAAAAGTTAGGCATAAAAAAGCATTTTTATATAGCGAAAGCGCCTTTGATGTATCTCCACGACTAATTTTGTTTAACCCTTCTGGTGCTAAGGAATTGGTCTATGAAACCAATCCTCAGCAAAGAGAATTCGCATGGGGAAAATCAGAATTGGTATATTTTAACACTTCTGATGGTAAACAGTTAAAGGGGGCATTATTTTATCCATCCAATTATGTTAAAGGCAATCGATATCCAATGATTGTAGCTATTTATGAAGATAAATCCGATCATTTACATAAATACCAAATGCCCTCCCTAAGCCAAGCCGATGCACTTGATGTAATTAATATCACAAATTACACGTCTGAAGGATACGCTGTATTTTTACCGGATATAACTTATGAGCTTAATGATCCAGGTATTTCTGCGACTCGTTGCGTAATGGCAGGTGTTGAAAAAGTGATTGAAATGGGGGTTGCTGACAGAAAGAACATTGGATTAATCGGGCATTCTTTTGGAGGGTATGAGACTGCCTTTATTGCTACGCAGACCGACCTGTTTAAAACAGCGATAGCAAGTGCGGGAATCACCGATATATCTGCATGGTCTTTGCTAATAAGTTTTGTTGGAGTGAATTTTACCAGGGTAGAATCAGACCAGATGAGAATGACTGGAACTTTTATGGGACCGGATTATCTACGCAACTCCCCAATGCATTATGTGCATCAAATGAAGACGCCAATTCTATTGTGGTCAGGTGATAAAGATACAAATGTAGATGTGAGTCAGACAAAAAGTTTTCACAATGCATTATGGCGACTAGGCAAGCAAAGTACGATGGTAATTTATAATGGAGAAGGTCATGTTTTATTGAATCCAGATAACCAGGTTGATGTGACCCGTCGCATCAAAAATTGGTTTGATCATCATTTGAAAGGTGAAAAGCCAGCAGAATGGATGACTAGTGGACATTAAGGTGCGTAGAAAGGTCAATATACTGCTTTGTCTTTTTGTTATCCACTGTACAAGTTGCGGTAGCTTAAAGCGAGCAGATAGCGCAAACGCTGTAAGCTCCCAAATAATAGTGCAGATCGATATTGATGAGCATGATCTTCTAGGTTTTACCCAGCGGACCCGAGAACTGAATTTAGTTCCAATAGACATACGGCCCAGAATGCAAAATTCAAAGATTAGCGGAGCTAAAGAAATTAGTATCACATTTCGATTTACTACGAAGAGCTCCTTTTTAGCCGGTCGTCAGGAAATTCTTTCGACCGGTTTGGTAAAGAGGATAAGTGAGAACTATCGAATAAATTAGGTTAAGTAATAGTTAATGATCAAGGGGAAACTGCCAGGATTGGTAAGGCCCCTTTATTTTTGCACTATGATATCCGTAATCCGCTGGGAATTATTTAATATTGGAAAATTTCTATTCCATATTTACCTATATGACCGATTATAGTGCCTTTGACGATCAGCAGCTTTCCGGGCTTTTAAAAGCAGGAGATCGGTTGGCCTATACCGAAATTTATGCGCGGTACCATGCAGGGTTGTATCTGCATGTCTTTGGCAAGCTTCGGTTAAGGGAAGAATCCAGGGACATTGTACATGACCTGTTTGCTGGGCTTTGGAACAGACATGCCGAACTTGAACTCAGCGGAAAATTAGCTACCTATTTGTATGTGGCGGCTCGATACAAGGTGTTTGATTTTATCGCCCGTCGGGAAAAAGCGCATAAGTACATGGATTCTTTGGGTGATTTTATAGAGAGAGATACTTATGTCGCCGATTATCTGGTTCGCGAAAACCAGTTACAGGAATTGATTGATCAAGAGATTGCTGCATTGCCCGCTAAAATGCGGGAGGTATTCGAGTTGAGCAGAAAGCAGCATCTTTCCCATAAACAGATTGCTGCAGTACTAGAGATTTCTGAACAGACTGTAAAAACCCAGGTAAATAATGCCCTAAAAATTCTGCGAAATAAACTCGGCAGCGCTGTTTTTGTAGCTTTTGTACTTTAATTTATAATTTCTCTACCCCCAAGCCTGTTGCCGTTCGACTCTAGTTTTTGTCCGTTGTGATAAAGACGTATCATTATGCAAAAGAAAGAACTTGTCGAATTGATTGATCGGTACCAAAGGGGCACCGTTACCGAAAAGGAGCTCGCATTATTGGAAAGCTGGTATTTACAACAAGGCTCTAAAGAGGAGCTAGGGTTAAGCCCGCAGGAATTTGCCGTTGATCTGCTATTAATTGCAAACGGGCTTCCTTTGGTTAACACTAAACAGACAAGACCTTTGTGGCCAAGGCTGATTGCCGCGGCCTCGATCATATTGGTGATAGGTATCGGTTCTTATTTTTACAGTATAAATAAAAGAATAGAGCCACAATCAGTATATGTAAATGATATTGATCCCGGAAAGAACGGGGCTACCCTCACCCTTGCAGATGGGCAAAAGATATTGATCAATGATGTGAGTGCAGGAAATATTGCCTTGCAGTCTGGCGTACGAATTTCCAAAACTGCTGATGGGAAGATTGTCTATGAGATTAGCGGCAGCAATTCTGATAAAATCGAATACAATACATTGGCAACTACCAGGGGAGAACAAGCACAGGTGCGTTTGCCTGATGGTTCCCTCGTGTTTTTAAATGCGGCCTCGTCTTTAAAATTCCCAACCTCATTTGCAAAACTGAAGGAGCGTAGGGTGGAGATTTCCGGTGAGGGCTATTTTGAGATTGCAAAAGATAAGGCCCGTCCATTCATCGTAAAAAATGAAAAGCAGGAAGTTGAGGTATTGGGAACGCATTTTAATATCAATGCCTATAACGATGAGCCAGCTGTTAAAACTACCTTATTAGAGGGAAGTGTGAGAATCTCTACTGGTCAAAACACTAAATTGCTGAAGCCTGGTGAACAAGCTGTAAACAGTCATGATAAACTTGCTATCGGTGAAGTTGACGTTGATAAGGCGGTGGCCTGGAAGAATGCTAAGTTCGTTTTCGAGGATGAAAATATCGAAAGTGTGATGCGAAAGCTTTCCAGATGGTATAATGTGGAGGTAGTTTACGAGGATAATGTAGCCGGCAGGACATTTACCGGTTCGATTAGCCGTTACGACAAGATTTCAAAAATACTGGATAAGATAACTTACATAGAAGCTGTTCACTTTAAAGTTGAGGGAAGGAGGGTCACTGTGATGAAGTAACCTATACAACAAATGACAGCAAAAAGAACTTAGTGAAGCGATCTCTTGAATGCCATTGAAATCGTAGAAACTAATGAAAAAAGCGAAGGTACTTGAACTACCCCCGCTTATTCGTTTGGCACTGTCTATTAATTTTTTTGAGAAAACAATCAACGTAAACCAAACAATCAAAATTAATGAAAATTAATGAAAATTATGGGTATGTCCATTTGTGGCGTATTCCCACGGAATTAAAGCGTATTATGACCTCGAGCCCTTTGGCGAGAAGCCATGACACCATAATGAAGAAAATCTTTCGTGTTATGAAACTTACCACACTCATAATAACTATATGTATTCTTCAGGTAAGTGCATCGACAAAAGCACAGATTACCCTGAAAGAAACAAAAACCTCCTTAGAAAAGGTACTGGAAAAAATAAGCAAACAGAGTGGTTATGATTTTATTTACTCTAAGCAGGACTTCAAAGAGGCTGAAAAATTGAGTATAAATCTTAATAACGTTTCTGTAGAAAAGGCACTAGAAGTTTGCTTTTCTAACCAACCTCTTACCTATGAAATTTCTGATCGGACGGTAATGGTTAAACTAAAAAAGGACAAATCGATACTGGATCGGGTAATCGATTATTTTACTAGTATCGATGTAACGGGCAAAATACTCGATGAAAATGGGCAACCAATTGCAGGAGCTACAGTTAAGGTCAAAGGAACTACGATTTCTACTACTTCTGATGGTAATGGTGTATTCTTATTGAAAAATGTGGCCGAAGATGTGCTATTAGAAATTTCCTATTTAGGCTATCAAGGGAAAGAGGTAAAAGCTGCCAAGGATTTGGGGGTTTTAAGAATGGAAGTGTCTGTTGGAAAATTGCAGGAAGTTACCGTAAATGCGGGATATTACACCGTTAAGGATAGCGAACGGACAGGGAGCATTTCCAGGATTACCTCAAAAGACATCGAGAACCAGCCGGTGACCAATGTTCTGGCTACCATGCAGGGCAGGATGGCGGGGGTAAATATTGTTCAGCAAACAGGCGTTCCTGGTGGTGGTTTTGAAATCCAGATCCGGGGAAGAAATAGCATCAGAAGTGATGCTAATGCCCCTCTATATATTATTGACGGCGTTCCGTACGATTCTGCTCCTATAGGCTATGCCCAAACATCTACCATATTTCCAACTCTGGCCAGCCCATTGAATAGTATCAGCCCGGACGCGATTGAGAGCATTGAAGTATTGAAAGATGCTGATGCTACTGCGATCTATGGCTCAAGAGGTGCTAACGGGGTCGTACTGATCACCACTAAAAGAGCAATAGAAGGTGCGACGAAGGTTAATTTAAATGCTTCATCTGGTGTTGGGACTGTCACTCGATTTGCCAAACTGATGGATACCCGGCAATACCTAGATATGCGGCGCCAAGCTTTCAAAAATGATGGGATTACTAGCTATCCAGCGGGAGATTATGATATCAATGGGACATGGGACCAAAATCGTTACACAAATTGGCAAAAGGAATTGACAGGCGGCAGTTCCCATACGATGCAGTTTAACGGAAGTGCTAGCGGGGGGTCGCAGTATACGCAGTTTATGGTAAGTGGAAACTTTGATACGCAGTCGACTGTATTTCCAGGTGACTATTTGTATAAAAAGGGCGGGACCCAACTCAATTTAACGCATCAATCGAAAGATCGTAGTTTTCATCTGGCGTTTTCAGTAGGTTATACGATGCAAAACAACAACCAGCCTGCATTTGATTTAACCCCATTAGCTCAAACACTCTCGCCCAACGCCCCGGCTTTATATAATGCAGCTGGCAATTTGAATTGGGAAAATGGAACATGGGAAAATCCTTTGGCAAGCCTGCAGCGGGAAAATAAATCCAATACCAAAGATTTGATTGCAAATACGGTGTTGTCATACCAAATCATTCCGAATCTGGTTTTAAAAAGTAGTTTTGGTTATACTGATTTGCAGCATTCAGAGACCCGTATAGATCCTTCTACCAGGTATAACCCTTCATTTGGGATTACGAGCGCTAATTCTACTTTATACCTCAACAATACCAAACGCAGTTCTTGGATCGCAGAACCCCAGCTGAATTGGCAGCAGCATGTTGCGGGAGGTAAGCTTGGAGTTCTCTTTGGCGCAACCTTTCAGCAGCGAACTAATGCAAGGTTATATCAATCTGGAAGTAATTTCAGTTCCAACAGCTTAATCTATGATCTAGCCTCTGCAACTACCCGAGGAGTGCAGGCGAGTGACGAGGTCATCTATAAATACCAAGCCTTTTTTGGAAGAATTAATTATAATTGGAAAGATCGTTACATCTTGAACTTAACTGCCAGACGTGACGGATCGAGCCGCTTCGGCCCAGGTAATCAATTTTCCAATTTTGGCGCATTCGGCGCCGCTTGGTTATTTTCAAATGAGGGTTTATTTAAGGATAGTCCATGGTTAAGCTTTGGCAAGCTTAGGGGAAGTTTCGGGATTACGGGAAACGACCAGATCGGCGACTATCAGTTCATGAATACCTATACCTCTTCTGGAGTTAATTATCAAATCATGGGCTTGCAGCCTACAAGGTTATTCAATGCAGATTTCGGGTGGGAGAGCAATCAAAAACTGGAAACAGCGCTGGAACTGGGTTTTTTTAAGGATAAAATATTTTTCACCGCCGCTTGGTATAGAAATCGTTCTTCAAACCAGCTCGTGGGCATTCCCTTGCCTGGAACAACTGGTTTCACTCAACTACAAGCTAACTTAGCTGCGACTGTCCAAAACACCGGGTTGGAGTTCACACTACGTACCGTTAATTTTAAAGGCAGTGGCCTCAACTGGACAACTGATTTTAACATCAGCCGCTCCCATAATAAACTTGTTTCGTTCCCAAACTTAGCTAGCTCTACTTACCGGAATACCTACCGAATTGGTGAGCCTCTAGGTATCTTATTACAATATGAATACCTTGGAATTGATCCCCTGACAGGAATTTATCAGTTTAAGGATTATAACAGCGATGGCCGGTTGAGCTCTCCTGATGATCGGCAAACAGTGGTCGATTTGAATCCGGAGTTTTTCGGAGGAGTTCAAAACCAGTTTAGTTTCAAACAGTGGCAGTTGGATTTTCTCTTTCAATTTGTAAAGCAACAGCGTGAAAGCTATACCGGGATATCGGGCATGATCAATAACCTTGAAAGATTGACGGACAGTTGGAAACAACCTGGAGATCTAGCGCCTAACCAATTCCTGACCGCTGGTTATAATGCCGCGGCGGTTAGGGCACAAGATCTTTTCAGTACAAGTGACGGGGTTATTGTGGATGCTTCTTATATCCGCTTGAAGAATGTTGCTTTAAGTTATCATGTTCCTTTGAAATCAAACAAATTCAAATGCTTGGTAACTGCAAACGGGCAGAACTTATGGACGGTGACTTCTTATGATCTGGACCCTGAAAGCACGATCGGCTCTTTACCACCTATGAAAGTGTTCACCTTTGGACTTCAACTTACTTTTTAATCAAAAACAGTATGGAAATTAATTATATAAAAACTAACACTCCTTGGAATAAGTTAAAGCGATTAATGTTTTTCAGCGGCCTTTTAATTTTGCTATCGTGCGACTCATTTGTAGCTGTCGACCTTCCAAAATCTCAGCTGACCAATATCACAATATTCCAAGATTATACAACCGCTAACGCTGCGATGGCAGATGTCTATTCAAAGATCCGTGATAGAGGCCTGCTTTCAGGAACATCATCTGGTATTTCCAATCTAATGGGGAATTATGCCGATGAATTGACTTATTATTCGGCATCTAACCTTCCTGCCCGTGAATATTATACCAATGGCCTGCTGCCTTCAAACACATCAGTCGCTATGATGTGGAATAATACCTATAATCAAATATATGCAGCTAATGCGGTTTTGGAAGGTGTACGTACAGCTGGTTTTAGCGTTAAAGAAAAAGAAGTTTTGGAGGGAGAAGCACTTTTTGTTCGTGGTTTACTTCACTTTTATCTTTTACAGCTCTTTGGTGATATACCTTATCTACAGACCACGGATTATAGAATCAATAGTACGGTAAGTAGGTTGTCAAGCGATCAGGTTTACACACTCATTATAAATGATTTAAAAAGAGCAAGCGAATTACTCCCTGTCTTATACAGTAGCGCTGAGCGGGTTCGTCCAAACGCTTTTGTTGCAAAGTCTTTGCTAAGCAGGGTTTATCTCTATAAAGGAGCATGGGCAGATGCGATCAAATTATCATCCGAAGTGATTTCAAATAGTTCTCTTTATTTATTTGAGAGTGAGTTAAGTAAGGTGTTTTTAAAAACCTCTACAGAAGCAATCTGGCAGTTTATGCCTACAGTTGTCGGAAAAAATACTGATGAAGGGGCGTCATTTACTTTTACCTCTGGTCCGCCACCTAATGTTGCATTGAGCGAGTCGCTAATGAATTCCTTTGTATCAAATGATCTGAGAAAATCAGCTTGGACAACAGCCATTAGTAATTCAGGTAAGACTTGGTACCACGCTTCAAAATATAAACAACCTAGAAATACAACTTCCTCTTTAGAATACTCGACGGTCCTTCGTTTAACTGAACAATATCTTATTCGTGCGGAGGCACTTGTTCAAGAAGGTAATATGACAAGTGCGAAGGATGATTTGGATAAAATTAGAAAGCGAGCAGGTTTGTCTACTAGTACAGCAGTATCAAAAAATGAACTTTTAGATGCAATTATCGAAGAAAGAAGAAGGGAGTTTTTTACAGAGTATGCGCATCGTTTTTTTGACCTCAAACGCATTGGTCGGTTAGATGGTGTATTATCGTCAAAGCCTGGTTGGAATACAACTGATCGTTTGTTACCTATTCCAGAAAGCGAGCTCAATGTAAATCCCAATCTTAGACCACAAAACCCAGGATACTAGCTGTGTCTTAAATCTTTAATTAAAATATTTACAAATGAAAATACATCATGTCGCGAAGGCAATTTTGCCTTCGACAAAGTTAGCCTTGTGCCTATTTTTTTTCTCACAATTTATTTGCTGCTCATTAAATGCGCAACAGATCAGCAAAAGAAATGTTACGGTAAATGATTACCAGAAATGGGGCTATTTAAATGCTGGTGAAATCAGCGATAATAGCGAATGGTTGAGTTATTCAATGGCTTATGAGAATGGTCTGGATACCTTATTTATTAAGAATACTAAGTCACTCAAAACATTTGCTTTTCCTGGAGGTACTAGGGGAACTTTTACCAGTCAAGATTGGTTTACATATTACAATGCTCAAGGATTGAACATAATAAACTTAAAAACTGCTCGGCAAGAGGTTATCCCTAATGCTGCCTATCATGTTTATGCTCCATTAAAAAAGATGCTGTTAATTTTTATCAAGCAAGGAAAAGAAAACTCATTGATGGTTAAAGGCTTTGACTATACATTGCCATGCCGTATTGAGGGAGTGAAAGAGTTTATGCTGGATCCAACGGGGCAAAAGTTACTTTATACGACAGTTATAGATAATAAATATTCAATTGAGTTTTTAGAGCTATCCCAAAAAAATCAGCCTACAATCCTAATGAGCGGGTCGAACGCTTTTCATAACTTGGCTTGGCACATTCAAGGAAAAGCCTTGGCATTTATGCAGGAGACATCGCCTTTAAGTAAATCAAATACGTTGCACTTCTACAGTGTATCAAATAACAAATTCTATCAATCAGATTTAATACATCAGCAGAAGTACCTTGATGACAGCCTTTACATTTCATCAACCGGATTCAAATTAAAGATTTCAGATGATATGCATCGGGTTATTTTTTCATTAAGGAAAAAAAATGTATTGAGGGACAGCGTTTCGAAAACAGATGTTCAAATATGGAATGGGAATGCGAAGTTAATGTATCCCAAGGAAGAAACTCGAAAAAAAGGAGGAAGCATCTATTATTCCTCATGGCAACCTGCGGAGGATAAATATCAAGTAATCACCAGCGACTCCCTTCCCCAGCTGATGTTGACAGGCGATCAAAGATACGCTGTCTTATCTAATCCGCGGCAATATGAACCTCAGTACGATTATGAGGCCCCGAGGGATTTTTATCTCCTAAATCTGGTTACAGGACACAGTGATCTTTTGTTAAAGAAGCATAGTGGCAGTTATTTACATACCCTTCCATCCCCAACAGGGAAATACATTGCTTATTTTTATAAAAAAAATTGGTGGATATTTAATATAGAGACGAGAACTCATATCAATCTCACCCAAAATATTGGCCAATCTTTTTCTCACAATAGAAAGGAACGTCCCGGGGGTGAAGAGCCTGATAAAATTTTAGGGTGGACTGTTAATGACAAAGAACTTTTAGTGCGTGATGAATTCGATATTTGGGCTATTAATATCGATGGTTCTTCTAGTCGTAGATTAACTCAGGGAAGGGAGACGAAAACCCGTTTTCGAATTGCTGGTGATCCATATATTATACCTGCCACATCCAACTATAACGGACTGATATTTGATACCATTGACTTGAATCAGGGGTTAATGTTACAATCCATTAACGAGGAAAAACACTATGGTTATTATCATTGGCTACCTAACACAATGTTAAAGTTGGTGGTTTCTACCGAAACACGTTTGGATAATCTAGCTGCTTCTAAAAATGGTCAGATATTTTCGTATACCGAACAGCGTTATGATCTTTCACCAAGGTTGATGTTGTCAACTACAACTAATAGAGTGCCAAAAGTAATCTTGCAAAGTAACCCACATCAGCAGCAATTTTATTGGGGAAAATCTGAACTTATTCAATATAAAAATGCAAAGGGGAAGTCCTTACAGGGAATATTGTTCTATCCCGCAAATTATAATCCAAAAACGAAATATCCGATGATAGTATATATTTATGAGAAGTTGAGTACAGAACTACATCATTTATATATCCCTCCTTCTCAATTCATAGGCGATTCTGATGGGTTTAACATTTCAAGCTTTACCACGCGGGGTTATTTCGTATTAGCACCAGATATTTCCTATGAAATAGGGAATCCCGGTATCTCTGCAACAGACTGTGTGGTGTCAGCATGCAACGAAATGATTTCAAGGGGTTTAGTTTCGCCAGATAAGATTGGCCTAATCGGTCATTCATTTGGAGGTTACCAAACAGACTTTATTATCACGCAAACTAAGCTTTTTGCAGCTGCGGTAGCAGGCGCGGCGGCTGCGACTGATTTTTCCAGTGATTATTTATCAATAGGAATAGGTTCTGGTATACCCGAAATGTGGCGTTATGAGTCTCAACAGATGCGTATGGGAAAATCTTTGTTTGAGGATCGTGCAGGATATGATAGAAACACACCGGTTGTTCACGCAAGCAGCATCACTACACCATTGCTAAGTTGGACTGGGGATGCAGACCCTCAAGTTGATTGGCATCAAAGTATAAAATTTTATTTAGCTCTACGTCGTTTGGAGAAGAAGCACATTATGTTAGTATATCCCAAAGAAGGACACTCCTTAATGGATAAGAAAAATTGGAATGATCTTTCTGTTCGAATCCACAATTGGTTTGATTATCATTTGAAAGACCTTCCGGCCGCGCCTTGGATAAGGAATGGCATTAAATAGGGGCTTGAAAAACAGATAAATTTAGGTTAATTTATATAGTGCGAACGAGGGAACTGCTGGTAGAGCGCCCTCGTTTTTGGCAATCAATAGGAATAACAAGATAAAAGCATACTTTCGTGAATTCCCAATTACGAAATCCATGGTGCTTCAACCCCTTTTCAACGAGCAAGAGCTACTGGCTAAAATAGCTGGAGGGGATGGCCATGCGTTTACTGTGCTCTATAAAAAATATTGGCCAATTCTCTATATGCACGCTTATAGGATGCTTGGGGATGAAAAAATGGCTGAAGATGCGGTACAGGAAACATTCACCTGGTTTTGGCAGCATGCCCCGGTGATCGATTTAAAATCTTATCCTTCTTCCTATCTTTATGGCGCGGTAAGGAACCATGTGCTTAATCTGATGCGGCACCAGAAAGTTAGGGCCAGCTACGCCAGCGGACTTTCAGCTTTTTTACAAGAGGGGCATGAATCAGTAGACGAGGAACTGGCATACAAAGAGCTTGTTGGGTTGATTGAATCTGAAATTGATAAAATGCCGCCCCGCATGAAAGAAATCTTCAACCTAAGTAGAAAAGATCTGCTGTCTCATAAGCAGATTGCCGAAATGTTGGAGATATCGGAAAGTACGGTTAGGGAGCAGATCAAAAGAGCTTTGAAACAACTTCGCGGCTCTTTAAAAGACAGTCCGTACCTTGTTTTTGTGTTGGTCCAAATACTTCGTTAACAAACGCAAATTTTTTTTTCTTAGTTCTTGTCCCCCCTAAGCCCTGGTCAAGTTCCTTACAGTAATAAAGCCAAAAACTGCGACCATGACTGAACAGGAATTTGCTAAGCTGATCGAAAGATATTTAAACGGAGATGCCGACCCGCAGGAAATTAACCTGGTGGAAAATTGGTATTTGAAACAAGCGGTAAAGAATACCAAGCTAGATTATCCCGAAGACCTTGCTTTAAAGATGAATAGGGCGCTTCCGATGATCTTGGCTAAAAAGCAGTTCTCGCCCGCTGGTAAGACTAAGGTAAGGAGGCTTTGGCTCCGGATTGCTGCTGCTGCCTGTATAGCTTTGGCAGTTGGAATTGGTACACTGGTTTATATCCATCGGTATGGCGAGGACAACGGTCAAGCCTTAGTGCAGCATGATATTGCGCCTGGTAAACGTGGCGCTACCTTAACGCTTGCCAATGGTAAGCAGATCCGCTTAAATGACGCGGTCAATGGAGCGCTCGCCAACGAGGCTGGCGTTTCGATCACTAAAACCGGGGATGGTCAGCTGATTTACAAAATTGATGGCTCTAGCATAGGGGATAATAGCTTAAATACCCTGTCTACTTCCAATGGAGAGACTTATCAGGTGCGTCTGCCTGATGGGTCTATGGTTTGGTTAAACGCTGCCTCTAGCCTTAGCTATCATGCCGATCTACTCCACAATGGCAAGCGGCGCGTAGAACTTTCTGGAGAGGCTTATTTTCAGGTAGCGAAGGATAAGTCACATCCTTTTGTTGTGACAACCGCTGATCAACAGGTGGAGGTGTTGGGTACGCACTTCAACGTAAACGCATATGCTGATGAACCCTTGACCACTACTACACTTGTTGAAGGATCGGTGAAGGTTAATGCCGGAAGCAACCACCAATTGCTTCAGCCCGGCTTTCAGGCAGCGAGTAATGGTGAAAGTATCAAAATTTCCAAAGCAAATATTGAAGGGGTCACCGACTGGAAGGATGGCGAGTTTAATTTGGACGGGCTGGATTTCAGGATTGCGATGCGAAAGATCGCGCGCTGGTATGACGTTGAAATTATTTATGAAAAGTCCGTACCACTAGATATTGAGGCTGGAGGCTGGATTCCAAGGGACAGTCAATTGTCTTCGATATTGAAGCTGATTGAAAACTCCGGTCTTGTCAAATTTAGGGTCCAGGGGAGAAAAGTCTACGTATTCAAATAATGTTTGATCTGCCGATGAAACATCAATTAACCGAACTATTCACTAAAACCATGAAAAAGGGACGATGAAATCTTTACGACAGCAAAGCTAAGGGCTTTAAAAAAAGCAACCAGTCCAAATGAACTGGTTGAGATTTGGCTCCGGCCAATATGTTACTAACCGAAATGCGCAGTTTCCTGCTCCGTGGAAAGATTTGGGATGCTGCATCAACCAAAAACTAAACAAATGTATCAATTTATTGAAGTAATTGGTGTGCCCAGGCGGCTATACCACAAAATATGTCTGATTATGCGACTGACAACCGTTATATTGATCGCCTGCCTCATGCAGGTCAGTGCTGCTGGACTGGCGCAAAAAGTCACCCTGAATGAGCGTAACGCGCCATTGCATAATGTGCTAAGGGTGATCGGAAAGCAGAGCGGTTTTGCCGTTTTCTTTGACGGAAAAAGCTTACCTAAATCTCATAAAGTGACGGTAGTGGTGAATAATGCCTCTGTTGAACAGGCGCTAGATCTGGCATTTAAAGACTTAGCTTATACCTATAAGATTGAAGGAAAGACTATCGCAATAAAACCAAAGGAGGCGCCAAGTTTTTTTGAACGTACTATTGACGGATTCCAGGAAATTACCGTTACCGGAAAGATCGTCGATGAGAATGGGCTGCCCATTGCCGGAGCGACGGTTAAAGTCAAGGGAACTTCCATGACTACTGTTTCTGATGGCACTGGCATTTTCTTGTTAAAAAATATTTCCGAAGATGCGATACTAGAAATTTCCTATTTGGGCTATCAGGTCAAAGAGGTTAAAGCTAGTAAGGATTTGGGGACTTTAAAAATGGACGTTGCTATTGGAAAGTTGAATGAAGTGACTGTCAATGCTGGGTACTATACGGTTAAGGATAGCGAGCGTACTGGAAGTATCGCTAGGATCACCTCCAAGGATATCGAGAACCAGCCGGTGACCAATGTGCTTGCCACCATGCAGGGCAGGATGGCAGGGGTAAGCATTACCCAAACTACCGGAACCCCTGGTGGAGGATTTGATATTAAAATCAGAGGGCAGAATAGCATTCGTCCGGAGGGCAATTCACCTTTATACGTCATCGACGGGGTACCTTATGCGTCCGATCCTATAGGATATAACCAGACTAACGGATTGTTTCCATCCACGACCAGTCCTTTGAACAGTATCATTCCAGACAATATTGAAAGCATCGAGGTACTTAAAGATGCGGATGCTACCGCTATTTACGGCTCAAAGGGTGCCAATGGCGTTGTTCTGATCAGTACAAAACAGGGCAAGGGCGGAAAGACCAGATTTACAGCAAATGCATCTACGGGGGTTGGAAAAGTGACCAGGTTTATAGATTTGATGAATACCCAGCAGTATTTGGCGATGCGTAAGCAGGCTTTTATCAATGATGATTTACCTACCTATGGCGCTACTGATTATGACATCAATGGCACTTGGGACCAAAACCGTAACACCGATTGGCAAAAAGAGCTTTTAGGCGGCAGCGCAGAATTTAAAGCTTTGCAGGCTACGGTATCTGGAGGTAGTGGAAAAACACAGTTTTTGATCTCCGGAAACTTCAATAGCGAATCTACTGTGCTCCCTGGGGAATTTATTTATCAAAAAGGGGGCAGCCATGTTAGTCTGAATCATCAATCCCTTGATGATAAATTTAAGATTGCCTTTACCGGAATGGTCAATTTACAGGATAATGATCAGCCAGCTTTCGATTTGGCCAGTCAGGCACGCGCACTGCCTCCAAATGCTCCCGCGCTTTATACAGCAGAGGGTAAGCTGAACTGGGAGAATGGAACCTGGGATAATCCCCTACGTAACCTAGCCCAAAAATTCGGCTCAAAAACTAAAGATCTGGTGGCTAACGTTCTGGCTTCTTATGAAATATTTCCCGGACTGAACCTAAAGAGTAGCTTTGGCTTTACAGACCTGAGTACTGTGGAAACAAGGATAATGCCGTCGACTATTTCAAATCCAGGAAACAATGTGACCAGTGCGACCTCTTCTATCTTTGTCAACAATACAAACCGATCTTCTTGGATCATCGAACCTCAAATCAGCTTTGATCGGATGTTGGGTGGTGGGAAGCTGGGATTTCTTATAGGGAGCACTTTTCAAAGCCAGCTCACAGAACGTTTGTATCAATCGGGTACAGGATTTAGTTCTGACAATTTGATCTATAACCTGGCGGCTGCTAGGACTAAAAACATACTGGCAGATGATGAATTGAACTATAGGTACCAGGCCGTTTTTTCAAGGATAAATTATAACTTCAAGCAACGGTATATCGTGAATCTTACCGCTAGGCGTGACGGTTCCAGCCGGTTCGGTCCTGGAAAGCAGTTTGCAAATTACGGGGCGATTGGCGCGGCATGGTTGTTTTCCAACGAAAGGTTCCTTGCAGAATCCCGTCTGTTGAGTTTTGGTAAGCTCAGGGCAAGTTATGGGGTAACAGGAAACGACCAAATTGGAGATTATCAGTTTTGGGACAGTTATACTACCAATTCACTGAGTTACAGCGGAAATGTCGGCCTTCAGCCGACTAGGCTCTTCAACCCGAATTTTGCCTGGGAGACCAATCGAAAACTGGAGGTGGCATTGGAACTGGGCTTTGCTAAGGATAGGTTGTTTTTGACAGGGGCATGGTTTATGAACCGTTCATCAAATCAGCTGGTGGGCGTACCCTTGCCTGGTACGACCGGTTTTACGGTGCTGCAGTCAAATTTGGATGCTACAGTGCAAAATACCGGCCTGGAATGGACCTTGCGTAGCGATAACTTCAAAGGCAGGAACTTTAATTGGACGACTAGTGTGAACTTAAGTTTTTCAAAGAACAAGCTCGTTCGTTTTCCAGGGCTTGAAGGCTCATCCTATAGCCAACAGTACCGATTGGGTCAACCCTTAAGCATTGAGCTGACATACAAATACAAAGGGATCAACCAGCAGACCGGACTTTATGATTTTGTAGATTTGAACGGTGATAATAAAATTACTTTTCCGGAAGATCAGCAGCTTGCCGTTGACATGGCGCCCCGGTATTTCGGTGGGATACAAAATCAAATAAGTTTTAAAAAATGGAGATTGGACTTTTTATTCCAATTTGTAAAGCAGAAGAAGATAACCTACCCGATGGGTTTTGCTGGAGGAATGTCCAATCAGCTAAGCCGATTGGCGAATAGTTGGCGCCAAAGCGGTGACATGGAACCCTTCCAGCTCTATACCACGGGAAATAATAGCAATGCCATTTCAGCAGATTATCTGTATTATTCAAGTAACGCATTTCTGGTAGATGCCTCGTATATCCGCTTGAAAAACCTAGCCCTGTCCTATGATTTCCCACCGATCTTAAAGAAGGCGCAATTCAAACTATCCTTGCAGGCACAGAACCTCTTAACTTTCACAAAATACCAAGACGGAGATCCTGAATTTACGTTTGAAGGCTATTTGCCTCCGCTGAAAGTAGTTACAGTGGGCATTCAATTAACTTTTTAATATCACAAAAATGAAAATAAAATTTTTTACACAAGCGAAAATTGGCCTGGCAGTAGGCTTGTTCTTAGCTGTAATGGTCAGCTCTTGTAAGTCATTCCTGGATGTGGAACTTCCTAAATCACAGCTGGTGAAGGTAACGGTTTTTGATAATTATTCGACCGCTAGTTCGGCCCTGACCGATATCTATACCAAAATAAGGGATAGAGGTGTTCTAAACGGGACAAATGGTGCTACGCGAACCCTGGGAAGTTATACCGATGAACTGCTGAGCTTTGGAAGTACCGTTAACCCCATCCTAGATTTTTACAATAACAGTTTATTGCCGACCAATACGACCGTTACTGACTATTGGAATAACGCGTATAATCAAATTTATGGTGCAAACTCTATTCTGGAGGGTGTTGAATCCAGTTCGGCCCTAACAATTGAAAATAAGGCGCAACTGCGAGGAGAGGCCTTATTTATAAGGGCGCTGGTACATTTTTATCTTGTGAACCTTTATGGAGATGTACCTTATGTGACCCAGACCGATTATATTAACAATAGGGCAGTAGCTAGAATGCCTATATCTATGGTTTATGGGTTGATTATAAGTGATTTGAAGTCTGCTGCAGAGCTGTTGCCAGATGGGTATCTCCTGACCGATCGGACCCGGCCAAATAAGGCTGCAGCAGTAGCCTTGCTTTCCAGGGCCTACCTTTACGGGAAGTTTTGGTCCGATGCGGAAAGTTCGTCCACTACGCTAATTAATCGGAGCGAGATCAGGCTCGAAGATAATGTCAATAATGTGTTTTTGCTTACTTCTCGTGAAACGATCTGGCAATTTCAATCGGCCAGCGTTGGACGAAATACCAATGAGGGCTCATCATTTATCTTCACCACCATCTCGTCAATAGGCGTGGCGTTGAACATGGATCTGGTGAATTCTTTTTCAAGTACTGATCTGAGAAGGGCCAACTGGATCAAGTCGGTATCTAATGCAACTTCAACTTTCTATCATGTTTACAAATACAAAGAAAGGCTCGCGACTGCAGCCTCGAAAGAATATTCTATTGTATTTCGCCTGGCCGAACAATACCTGATCAGGGCCGAAGCCAGGGCGCAGCGTGATGATCTTGAAGGCGCTAAGCAGGACTTGAATAAAATCAGGTTCCGTGCAGGCTTAGAACCCACAAGCGCTAAGACAAAAGTCGAGCTACTTGAAGCAATTTTGCAAGAGAGAAGAAAGGAGCTGTTCTGCGAACATGGGCACCGTTTTTTTGATTTGAAACGCTTTAACCAGCTTGATCAGGTTCTTTCTGTGGTGAAGCCGGGATGGGACAGCACTGACAGCTTATTTCCTATTCCCCAAAATGAGATGAGCACAAATATCAATTTACGTCCACAGAACCCTGGATATTAATCACTGAACATTCACATGAGACAGATATTTAAATACGATAAACCCAGGCTAACTTTTCCTGCGACAAGGTTAGTTGTGCTACTGGTCATTTGTTATGCTGCACTTGGTGTTAGCGCGCAGCAAATCCAGAAAAAACAGCTGTTGGCTGAAGATTACCAATTATGGAACAGCACTAGTTTGGACAGGGTTTCTGCCGATGAGCAGTGGGTGACTTATAGGGTCAGTTATGAAAATGGCTTAGATACATTGTATCTGAAAAATATAGTCAATGGTAAAACCTTTAGCTATCCGGGCGGTGGTGAGGTGGTGTTTTCCAAAAACGATGCTTTCATGTGCCTGACCAAGACGGGCCTACATATTTTAGATTTAAAAACTGGAAAGAGCGATTTTGTTCCAGATGTCATCAAATATGCTTATGCTGAACCCACTGACCTATTGATTATCCAATTAGTCGATAACGACAATAAAAAGCAATTAATACTTAAATCTCCATCTGGAAAAATCCGGCAACAGATCACAGATGTAAGCAGCTTTTCGCTTAGTCCCACTCAGCAGCAACTTATATTTAACGCAGGCTCGAAAGGCAGACAACGTTTATGCGTGTTTAATGATCTTAAAAAAACCGATGTTTTTGAGGTGTTGCCAGTTTCAGATAAAGATTTTGTCCAATTTACCTGGCAAAAACAGGGGAAGGCTTTGGCCTTTCTATCGCAAGCAGCTGATAAATCATTGCACTCACTTTTCTACTACATCTTGGAGGCCAAAAAACTGTACGAGCTGGATTCTGCTACGCTTGAAGGTCAGATTAAAGAGGTAGTGTTAGTGTCTAATACAGCCTTCAAGCTCATCGTGTCAGATGATTTGGAGCGGGTTTTTTTTGCGATCAAGAAGAGGAAAAATACGTCAATTTCAATTCCCGGATCTGACGTAGAGATTTGGAATGGCAATGACAAATGGATTTTCTCGCAAGAAAATATACAGGGAAAATTCGAGAATACGGTTAAAATAGCCCTGTGGCTCCCCAAGTTAAATACCTGTTTTCCTTTATCTACCCCCGAGTTGCCTAAAATCATGATTTCGGGTAACCAGCAGCATGCTGTTTTATCCAATCCTAAAGATTATGAGCCCCAATTTGATTATCAAGGAGAACGGGATTATTACCTGATGGATCTCAAAACTCAGCAAAAGCATGTTTTTTTGAAGAAACAGTCAGCCGGCCTATTCGATGTTATCCCGTCCCCAGAAGGCAGGTATATTGCTTATTTTAAAGACAACAATTGGTGGACCTATCATATCGACACTAAGATCCACAAGAATATTACGGCCTCAATCGGCGGCAAATTTACAGGACACGAAGAGCAGTTGTCGCCAGATGTTGCCTGTGGAAATCCTGGGTGGACAAAAGCGGAAAAGGAGATTGTTATCTATGACGAATACGATTTGTGGGCGATAAATCCGCAGTTAAATTCGTTCACGCGTTTAACCAGGGGCCGAGAGTCAAAGATTAAATTCCGCATAGCACCAAGGCCAAATATTTGGCCGCTAGATATTATTTATGAAGGTGTTGTAAACGATATTTATGATCTAGACCGGGGACTTTTTTTGCGTGGTGAAGGCGAAGATGGAAAGACGGGTTATTTTAGCTGGAAAAAGGAGACACTGGAAATACCATTGGTCTATGGAAATAGCAAGGCAGATGAACTTCTTTACGGCCCTAAAAAACAATCCATATTTTACCGCGAGCAGAAGTTCGAGTTATCGCCTCGTTTAATGGTTAAAAAACCAAGTGCTGTGGCAAAACCATTTTTTCAAAGTAACGAGCAACAGCAAAACTACCACTGGGGTAAGTCGGAACTGCTGAGCTACCAAAATAGCAGAGGGGATAGTTTAAAGGGTGTATTGATTTATCCCGCTAATTATGATCCCACTATCAAATACCCTATGGTCGTGCACATTTATGAAAGACAGTCTGAGCAGCTTCATGATTATGTTAATCCAACTTGGTACGGAGACATTGGCTTTAATTTGTCTATCCTTTCATCAAAGGGCTACTTTGTGCTTTTACCAGATATCAAGCATGAAAATGGGGCAGTGGGCATTTCTGCGACCGACTGTGTGATTGCGGCGACCCAAAAAGTGATCAATCTAGGTTTGGTTGACAAGGGTAAGATCGGCCTTATGGGCCATTCATTTGGAGGATATGAAACCGCATTTATCATTACCCAGACTAATCTGTTCGCAACAGCAATCGCCAGTGGGGGGATTACCGATCTAAAGAGTTTTTTCCTTACCGTCAGCGGTCATACTGGAAAAGGTGACATGTGGAGGTTTCAAACTATGCAGTGGAGGATGGGAAAATCGTTCTATGAAGCCCCAAGAGCTTACTATCTGAACTCCCCGCTCGAACATGCGGAAAAACTCAAAACTCCTTTACTACTTTGGAGTGGTAAGGAGGATCGACAGGTTGACCCAGATCAAAGTATATCATATCACCTTGCACTTCGAAGGCTTGGTAAAAAAAATATCATGCTGCTGTATCCCAAAGAGGGACATGTAGTCCAAAAGCCCGTGAACCAGCAAGATCTTTCGATACGGGTAGAGCAATGGTTTGATTACTATCTCAAGGATATAAAAACAGTTGACTGGATATCAAAAGGTACGAAGTAAAAATTGGTCTGTTGATTTAATGATTTACGCACCATAAGAGCCGGCAATCTTATTGTGAAGTCCATAATTCAAATAATGTAATTTTTGGTCCTACATGGGAAGGTATTTAGGTCTACAATTTATTGGTATGTCTTTTAAATAATGTTATAAAAATATCAGGATGAAATCCATTGAGAATTGCTTTTTTCGAGCAGCTGAGCTACTGCTTTGCCTTGTTATGTGCTGCTTGTTAAGCTGTAGTAGTTTGAAAAAGTTGGACGAAAGTGGTGAAAGAAGGGCTTTGGGGCAAGTATTGCAGGTAGCTATTTGCGAAAGTGATCTAAGTGTTTTTCTGCAAAAGGTGCAACTGCGGAACTTAACTGTGTTCGATGTCCGCCCCGGAATTGCTAGTCAAGAAAATAGTGAGGCAACAGAGATCTGGATAACATTTCGATTTGTTTCCAATGCAGGCCTATCGACGGGCAGTTCAGAGGTCATGTCTACTGGTCTGGTAAAAAGGATTCTGATAAATAACTGAAAATACTTTAGGTTAAATAATAGTTAATAATAACATAGGCCGGATGGATGTCCGGCCTTGTTTATTTATTGTTGGCAGTATTTGTTAGGACAGTGGCATCTGTGTGGAAACTGCGATCCTGTTCCACGCATTCATCATCACGGTGAACATGATGATCTCTCCAATCTGCTGCTCGCGATAGAATTCTTAGGCCTTGCTATAAGTGCTATCTGATACCCCATGCTGGTGGATCAAGGTTACTTCTTCTGTGAGGGCAAGCAGCGCTTTTTCTTCGAGTGTGAATAGATCGGTTTCCTTCCAGGCGCTGAGTAGGAAAATGCGCTGGGAGGTTTCTCCAGCCTTGATGGCTTCTTTGGTGTGCATGTTGATGCAAAATGCGCAGGAGTTTAACTGGGAGGTGCGGATGGTGATCAGGTGCCTTTGGGTAGCGGAAAGGCTTGATTTGCTAAGCACTCCGGCCAGGTTATACAACGCTTTCCATGATTCTGGCTGCGTTTGTTCGATGTTTACTCTTTGTTCCATTTCTCTTATTGATGGTCCAAATCTAAGGCCTGCTGGTTTTTAAAATCTTAAACTGGTTTAAGAAAGTTAGTGTCGGCGAGAGGATAGTTATAGCATAGCACGCGTCGTGCCAAGTGCAGTTAATGGGGGGCTGGACCTTAGAATTTTTCTTGTAATTTTCTTGCATACCGACTGACATAGGGTTGTCAGTGGGACGGGTTTTCTTTGTGTGAAATTTATGTTGGACTAAAAAAAATGTATCATGGAAAATTTAGAAACAATCGAAAAAGAACTTACGGGCGTCTTATTTATGGATTCTAAGCAGTTCCTTGCTCACTGGCAGGGACATAGGAAGCTGACCAGGCGGGTGATCGAGGCTTTTGATGAGGATAAACTTTTTAATTATTCGCTAGGGGGTATGCGCCCTTTTGCAGAGATGGCCAAGGAAATTATCAGCATGTCCGGGGCTGGGGTTATAGGGGTAGCAACCGATAACTGGAGCACGGTGAGTGAACTGGACCATCACTCGGGTTTAAATGATCCGGGTTCAAAGGAAGCTTTGCTGGCCCAGTGGGACACGGTTACCGAACAGATCGAGCTGTTCTGGCCACAGATTTCAGCTGATCGGTTTGCTCAGGTGGTCAATGCCTTTGGGCAGTACAGGGGAGAGGCTTATGGGATTATCCTTTATTTCATAGACAATGAGATCCATCACCGGGCACAGGGAACCGTTTATTTGCGCTCGCTGGGAATCGAGCCACCTGCTTTTTGGGACAGGGATTGATTTTTGATTGTAGGTAAAATAGGATTGTCAATAGAGTTATTGCCTCTGGTTTTGTTTAGGAAGCCTTTTTGTGGAAATTATTTGCCATCTGGATGCACCCGCTTTGTGGATTTAGCTTTTGCTTGCTGTCATGCTTTTTTGCCAGTAAATAGTTGTAAATTGACCGGTACCTTGAAATGAAGGAAATTAGATCAAATGCCAATGTTTATTGGGTGGAAATCCAATATGTGGCAAAATTTCAACATGGTGTAATTACCTCAGGTGATGATTTTAAATTTATTTTATGATGACCATTGATAAAATTATTGCACTTCAGACTTATAGGGAAGATCAAAAATTATCTTTTGAAGTCCGGTATTTAGTAGAATCAAGTTTCACCTTTGAAGTTGCGGTATTGTCGGGGGATTTTGCCGGCAAGGCGCACTTTTGTGCTGATAGAAAATCTCTTGGGCTGTTTGTCCGAGATTTGGATACCATAAATAGAGAAATGGCGGGAACGGCAAGACTTGAAGACATAGATTCTGATGGATTTATTGAATTTTTGACGGATTCCCCTGGTAGCCTTTCTGTCGGTGGGCAGCTTGGCGGAACTCATGAAGACCATTTCATTAGGTTTAGGTTTTCGACCGATCAAACTGTTTTGGCGGTTTTTATTGCGGGTTTAAATTCGCTTGACACTTAATAAGATGTAAAATAGTGGATGTTAAATCCCAAGAATAGTAAATACTTTAGCCGGGCGTAAAAAATGTGGGTAATTCAGACCTTTTTGAGTTGCGCAGGATAGTGGTGCGCTAACTTGAATTAACTTGCAAATGTGGCTATACCGGAATAGATAATTTCGTACCTTCAAATGGTCTGGATGCAATGATCTGCCTCCTGTAAATTCATTTTATTTGAACTCCATCCTATGAAAATAAGCTTGGTCATATTGTTTTGTATTGTGCTGATGACCGGTGGGATGGTGAAAGCCCAGCAGGTCCAGCTTAACGATGTAGTGAGTTTTGAAATGCCGGCTGGCAGTAAAAAAATAAGCCATGCGGCAAAGGCAGCATTTGCACGCAGAAAAGAAATTCAAGTGGTAGGTATGCCCAAAGATCAAGCTAAGGTTAGTTACCTTTTAGATGAGGTAATTATTTCCTTAAGCGCGGGGCACCAGCCAAAAAAGTCTAGTCTGGAAGATATGAAAAAAGGCCAGGATGAAATGAGTAGAGACATTCCAGGACATATCTCCCGATATGTACAGGTAAACGGAAATGAATTTTTAACCAGCCAGAATCCTTTAACAGCTAAGATCTGGTTTTACGGTATCGATAGCTCGGGGATGAACATGCTCTTTGGGGTGTTGGAATTTAACGAGAAAAATAGGGGTCAGGCTAATACTGCATTGGATAGGGTGCTGAAGGGAATTGTCTATAAGCCTTAATTTAGTTTAAGAGTAGTCCATTTATAATTCCAGTATGAGGCGCACCCGAAAATTCCTGATAGTGATCACTTCGATAGTAGTACTGTCCAATGTCGTTCCCATTACAGGTCTATTTCAGTTTTTCCTTGATCAAAGGCACTACCGGTACAGTAACTATAACGGTAGCCTTACTTTTACCGAATACTGGAGCCGCGGTTTTCAGATGATGAAAAATAGGCATCGAAGCTGTCTTAAAGCGAAGCCCGATTTAAAGGACAAGCAGCTGTATCGGCTGTTCAGCAAAGATCCATTGGCGTTCTGGCGCTTGAGACTGTATTTTTTTAATGAAAGTTACAAGCTGCCTTATCGGGACTGGCCGGAGATCAAGAAAGTAGGGGAGAAAGAGCGTGTGAAAGAGATTACCGGATGCCCCATTGAGTTCTAGTTGGGCTTAGTTGTGCGTTGGGAAAATTGCCTTAAATTAAGGGTGGATGCTGAGGGATGCATGATTGATTAATTAATGAGCGTAACGATAACGTGAGTTTTTTGATCCACTAGACTAGGGGCTGCCTGAAACATCTTTTTTCGAGCTATCAAATTTCCGTCTGGAAAACCCTCAAATTGCATAAATGGCGATATTTTTACCACATTCACTATTTTTCTATTTTTTAAAAATGCGATCACTGAAAAATGATCAGCACTTTGGATACCTGTTTCTTCAACTTCAGTAAATTCAATATGATTTTTATCTTCAAAACGACGCGGTTGAAAATACGGCGGGCAAATTACTATTTCATCCCAGTCAAAGTTTGTTAGGGTGTCAAATCTGAAGGATATTTTTTCATTCTTTGAAAGTGATGTAGTCAATATCTTTTGTAGACCAGCTTTAATCTTATCGTCTTTATTTTTATCGATAAACCATCGACAGCCGATAATTAAAATGAAAACAACAACTATCTTAACAATCAAACCTTTATCCATTTTTCTAAGCATTAATCTATCCAAATATAAAATTTCTTTAAGAGCCTTCAAACGGTTTTCAGTACAAGCTTCCTTACAAAGATTGGCAGGAGCTTAAAAAATAAAGGGGAAAGAGAAGCTAAAGGAAATTACGGGGTGTCCGGTCGAGTTTTAATGGTCTGAATTTATTTAAGCTTTAATGACCCTTATTGATCCTGTATGTTGACCAGGTTGTTCTTGATGCAATAAAGGACAAGGCCGGTTCTAGAGCGGATGTTGAGCTTGGCGAATAGCGCGTCTCTATAGTTGTCGACCGTTCTGACGCTGACGCACATCTGTTCTGCGATCTCTTTATAGGTCTGCTCGGAGCAGATGTGGCGCAGGAAGTCCAGTTCCCTTGTTGTTAGGGGCTGCTGGGTCTCTTGTTCGTGCTGGATGGCCGAGTGCAGGAGCTTTCCCGATACCATTTCGTTGAAATAGAACCCGTTTTTTTGGACGGACCTGATCGCTTCTCGCAACTCCTTGGGGTCTGATTCTTTGACCAGGTAGCCGCTTGCACCGGCCCGGAGCATTTGGATCACTTCTTTTTCCTCGTTGAACATGCTCAAGGCAAGGACCTTGATCTCTGGGTGGTTGATCTTTAGCCACTTGGTGGCATCCCTTCCGTTGATGACTGGCATATTGATATCCATTAGGATGACCTGGGGCATTAGGCCTGTTTGCAATTGGTACTGCATATAATCTTGCAGCTGCTGGCCGTTGTTGGCCTTGAAAAGGATGTTCAGGTCAGCGAATTCTGAGAGCAGGGCGGCAAGGCCGTCACGGAAAAGGGTATGGTCGTCTACGATGGCGATCTGGATGGGCTGGTTCATGGGTATGGGGTTGAAATGGTAATGGTAGTTCCTTTGTTCGGGGTTGAATTGATGGTTACCGCGCCGCCGATGATCGAAGCACGTTTTTTGATATTGGCAAGTCCGCTGCCGCTTGGCTCTGCCGGGTTTTGTTTAAATCCTATGCCGTTGTCACTGACTTTCAGCTGGATTTCTTGGGCCAGGTAGCTTAAAGTGATCTGGATGCTGGTGGCATCGGCGTGCTTGATGATGTTGTTGAGGATCTCTTGCAGGATCCGGAAGTAGAATAGGTCGATGTCGGGGTTGCGTTTCTCATTGCTGCCGGTACTGGTAAACTCGATCTGGTAGCTTTCCGAGCGGGAAAGCCAGTCAACCTCCTGGCCGATGGCTTTGGATAGGCCCAGTTCCAGCAGCTGTTCGCCCTGGATCAATTTGCCGAGCTGTCTCATTTCGCTGATCGCTTTGGCCAGTAGCTCGATGGAGGAGCCGATGCGCTGGCTGGTTTTTTCAGGGTCTTGCTGGGGGATAGATTTGAGGGTGAGCGTGGTCAGGCTCAGCAGCTGCCCGATGTTGTCGTGCAGGTCGGCGCCGATGGTCTGCATGGTCTGTTCGCGGATCTCCTGCTGGGTTTTGGTGAGCTCCAGCTCGAACTGTGCTTCCATCTGGAGCTTTTCCTGCTGGTGTGCCCGTTTGCGTTTATTGTAGACGAATATATAGACCACTAGGATCAGCGGCATGACCATAAATACCATCATGGTGATGGCGATATATTCTTTTAGTTCCGAGTTTTCCATTTGATGCAGATAAATGAATAGCTCCAGCAGCTGTACAGAATAATGTTCAGCGCTTTATAGGTGTAGGAGAGGGTTTCTCTTGGACTGGTCAGTACCCGTTTGAGCGGGTCGGAAAAGATATTGATCACCGAGACGCTGAAAAAGTAGAACAGCGCGCCTGCGACCCACCAAAATGCAGGTTCTAGGGTAAGCTCTACATAGCCGTCCTTGGCTAGCAGCAGGTAATAATACAGCAGGCAGTAAGCTGTGATCAGCAGGCCAAAGGCCATTTGAGTGTATTTATGCCGCTCGAATACCCCGTGCTGGAAATGTTCGTACCCGTAGATCAGCAATAGGAAAAGGGCCGCTGAGAGGATCAGGGTCCTTGGCTTAAAATAGGCACTCAGGATATAATGGAATACTGCAGAGAAAAAGGCGATCTGGACGGGTAGCAATAGGTTATAGACCCAGCTGTTGTACTTATAATGCGCCTTGACATAGATCCCGGTCATTTCGACTAGGGCAACAAAGAAGACAAAGGCCCACAACAGGTGCAGGCGTTTGTCTTTCTGTTTGGCCATACAGTAGAGGCCTATGGCCCCGCAGGTCATTTCTGCCCCTGTATAGATGGTCAGGTAGTTGGTCATTGTTTACTGCTTAGGGAAATTGGAAGTTACGGATTATCCCAGCTAGTGCCTTCGTTGCAGAAAGTTGGGCATTCCTCGCCGTTGTCGTTGGGGTCGGTGGCCGGTTTTGCTTTAAACTTGCCTGCATTGATGAAGCAATCGTAATAATCATGGTGCTGTTTGTCTTTTTCAATGGTTGGCACAAACACTAGGCTGACAGCGCCCTTTATGTTGTTTACGGTATCGTCGTCTTTTTTAATGATATAGATGCGGAAGCCGTCTCCGTCCAGTCCCCTTAGCTTTGCGGCTGTAAGGTAGGCTTTTAGGTTGGTGAAAAGTTCCAAGGGATAGAATACGCTTTTGGTGCCAATGAGCGGCAAGTTCTGGTTGGTAGGGTCCTGGTATTGGATGGCCCAGCGGGAAGCTGTTTCTGCTGGAACGTAATGCACGCTAGCGGTGCAGCGGTCATGGGCTGTGGTCAGGTTATAAAGGTTTTCTCCGGGAAGCTCAGCCCGCTCGGCGGTATAGCTGGCGTAGGGCTGTTGTAGCTGGGTGGAGGTATGGGTAAAATAATCTTGGTGTACGTGCCTTGGCGCGTCTTTTGGGTCTTTGCGCGGACCGGCATCTTTGGTAGATACTGGGATCAGGGAAATTAGGCCTTTGTCGTCCTTGGCAAAATAAAAGCGAACGCCGTCGCCGCCATCATAGTGCAATACGCTGATGATCGCGTCCAGGAATTTTTCACTGTACCAGAAGGAGGTCGTCTTTTCCGAGCTGACCATATCGGCGCGGAATTTGGCGACCATTTCTCCTGCTTTTGCTTTATCGATGCCGCTGAGGGTCAGTTCTGTTGGCTGGGCGGCAAGGGCTTGTGTTTGAGGTTTTTTTTCATTGCAGCTTAGCAGGCTGGTCAGGCTGATGGCACAGCACAGTGCGAATTTGGTAGAGAGCTTTTTCATGTCGTTTGTCATTTAGGGAAATAAAAATACAAATTATTTATGTTCTTAACTAGGGGGCAAGGTCGTGGATTTGCTTGAAATGGGATGGGGTGAAATCACCTTTTGTTTGAAGGTGATTTTACTGGTTGATTTAGGGTGATTGCTACTGTGGGGCTGGGTCTTGTTAAGGGTAGCTTCGGTCTAAATTAATTGTTCATCAACAAAAAAACTTTTTTATGAAAACAAATTTAGCTTACCAGCCCACAAAGTTTATCATGCTCATAGCGATGCTGGTATTCTTTTCCGGCTGTTCGCCGATCTTGCGCAATTACGTAAATCGGAAGTACCCGCCTGTCAGCTCGGTAGAGAAGAGCATCCAATCTGTCAAAGAGGCCAAAGAGAGGCTCGGGCAGCTTGAACAGGTCGATCTTGGCGCAAAGCTGTCCCGCTCTTTTTTAGATTCGACCCTGCAGCGTTATATCACGAGTTTATTGAAAACAAGTCCAAATCTGGGGATCGATGGGGTAGATAGCGTGCAGTTGACCAGTAGGCCTATTTTTTCACTTGGCATGCAGGAATTGCAGATACAGGCGGACTTTAAGTTCTTTATCTCCCCGACCGTGAAGTATGTGAAAACAGTTGATATCACTTTTTCCGGCAGGCTATCTCCGTCTGTGATCGCAGATAGCTTGATCCTGCGCCCTAGTTTCCAGCGCGTTCACATCAATGAGCTCAAGCTGCGCAAGTGGCTATATCTGGGCAAGGCGGCAAAGCTTGCTGTCAATGCCCTTTGTCTGCGGTTCATGGATAATCTCAACGGGCAGATCAAGGACCTGAACTTAAAGATCGATTATCCGCCCTTTCCAGAACTGCCGATTTCCCAGGTGCTCGGGTCGGTGGAGAACTTAAGGGTGACCGATGATCATGTCTTCAAGATCGAAAGAAAAATGCTCGACCCTGTCATTTTGATCAATAAAGAAAACGTGATGGTCGTTGCAGCTATTGCGGACAATCCGGCGGAAACAGCCGAAAAAGGAGCGCTGGCGCTTGCCTCTATCTCGCTTCCGACCCTGATGCCCGGACTGAAATACCGGATCAGCGGTAAAGGTGCGCAAAAGCTAGAAAGTGCAGATATTGCATTGAAATCCGCATCCAAAGGTCCTAAAGAGAATCCGCTGGCCGAACTGAAGCGGTTGCATGGAGCGCTGGATTCTGCTTTCAATAACGCCTGGAATACCCAGCTGGACAGCTTGGACAGGTTCGATCCACTATCCTCCGGGGTGCATCTGTCATATGAGGCAATGGGCAGGATCACAGATGAATTCTTCGACCAGACTAAATTTGCTATCGACTATAAGGTGGATATCAAAAAGGCTTTGGGCCCGCATAAGATTTCTTTAGGGGATATTGAAAAGCCCAATTGCTCGCACATCAGCTTTGCCTGCGATCTGCGCAATTGCAGCTCGGAGATGAAGGACTGTGATTTCGATTGCAAATGGTACCAGGTCGATTGCCACGCCAGGGAAGTCGCATGCCATGCGCTCAACGGTGTGAGGTACGGGGCTTGCCAGGTTTCCAACGGACTGCGTGTGACCTGGTGTGCAACTGAATTGGCCGCTAAGAAGGCCCTTTGTTATTCAACCGTGGCGGCCATCTTTTTATATGACAATTTGATCAAAGAGGTAGGCAGGTTCGATGGTGATGCAAAGGCAAGCGGTATGGTCACTGTTGCGATCGATCGCAGTGTGCCGGGAGGTCTCTCATCGGTAGGATTTCGCGGCAAGGTGCAGACCGATATCAATGGGGAGGTGAATTTTAGTTTTATTCCCACCAGTCTAGTGGGCCTGATGGCGTGTTCGATGCCGGCCATTGCGGCCTTTAAATTAGACCATATCAAGTTGAGCAATTCTGCGCTGGTCCTTGATACTAAAATTTCCAAGCTTACTCAGGACGGCATGCCGCTTTTACAGGTGCGCCTGGAGAAAATGACCTTGCCTATCCAGTTGCAGCAGCCTTTCATCGCGCAGATCTTGGGTAGATCCACGCTTGTCATGAGCTGCGGGGTAGGGATACTGGCAGGGCTGAGTTATTTAAAGTTTTTTGAAAACGATAAGTTCAAGCAGTTCCTCGACTTTGCCCTAAAGGGAAGCTACAAGCTGGAGATCGAACAGGATTTCAGTATCAAATTGCCGCCGCTTGAACTTGGCGTGCTCGAATACCCCTTGTCGCTCAGACCTTCCTGGGGGACAAAAAGTCTGATGTATACCAATTTAAAAAATTAAGTTATGCGCTATAGTTATATGTTTTTAATGCTGCTGCTAGCACTGGGTGCTGCAGCACAGCAAAAGAGTGCGGATCAGGCGAGAGAAGAGATCACCGCCTACATGTTGTCCGGTAAGCTGGATGAGGCAAGGGTCAAGGCCGAGCAGTTGGCTTTGAGCTCTCCCGAGGGTGAAAATCTACTGCTGGTGGGTGCCATGTACGAAGTCCAGGGCAAGCGGACACAGGCAGATGCCTGGTATAAAAAGGCAGCTGGGGATCCCGGACTTGCCAAGGATAAGCTCTGGCACGATCTGAGCTTTGTGCAGCTGAGAAGGGGAGATACGTTGAAAACGATCAGCTATCAGCGCGCTTCCCTAGCAGTCAATCCTGGTCAAGTAGATCTGCAGCAGTCGCTGGCAACGATTTACAGCGCCAAGGGAAAAGCCGATAGCGCGTTGTTCTATGCCCTAGGTGCACAGGTGAAAGATCCGGGGAATTTTGAACTGGCAAGGATTGCTGTGGACGTTTACTGGTCAGCTGGAGAAATCGCAAAGGCTACCGCTCATTTGGAGCAGGTTTACACGGTCAATAGGGGCGATTCGGTGCAGCTGGCGCTTGCTTATCTTTATCTGCAAGGGGAATACTTTGAAAAAGCGTTGCCGCATTTTTTAGCCCTTAGTGTTTCACGTCCTGATGCAGAGATTTTATATTCACTTGGGAAGTGCCATGAGCGGCTGGGCAGTGTTTCCAAGGCCATTGCAGCTGTTGAAAGGGCCATCGCTTTGAGCAGTGTGCCGAATGACCATTTCGAGCAGTTTTTAGTTGAACTTTACAGCTGGAAAGGAGACCAACAGCAGATGCTGGAACGCTATGTGAACGGTAGCAGGCAAAATGTGAAAGGTTTCGCAGGATGGTTAAAGGGATATCAACAGACAGTTGACAAGGCCAACCAAACTTATGCGAAAATGGAAACGGCCGAAATGACCGACCTGTCAGCTGATTTTTTGTCTTTGGCCAGGGCATATGTTGGGGTCAAGGATTACCGGACCGGGCTAATGGTGATCGAGGATTATAAGCTGAGCCCAAAGGCTAGTGTCGATTCGGTGGCGATGTTGAGTGTCATTGCTTTGATGGGCTTGAAACAATATGACAGGGCCAAAGAGCAGCTGGAAGTTCTGATGAAAAATTCCACTGATAAGGGATATCATGATTTGATGCTAGCGATCTGTTACCAATTGAGGGATTATCAGGGAGTTGTTTCGTTTTTCGAGAAAAATGGTGCCCAGGCCTTTTCTTTGGAAAAGGATGTAAGGGATCGATTGATGTTTGTCTCCTATAGCCAGATCGGGGATACCGAAAAGGCCAAACGGTACTGGAGATTGTAAGATTTCAGCTGCTTAGCTGTCACGATCAGGGTCCTGTTAGCTTTGAAAATTTGGAAGCAAAGTCTCTGTTTGTTAATTGTCTACCAGAAGCCGCAGTGGTACTGCGGCTTTTAATGTTAAAAATCATGGATGGAAGTTTTACTGATGAAGGCGAGCTGTTTTTTTATCAAGAGGATAAATTCCAAATGTCCTGCTGGATTTCAGTTTGCAGCTAATCTAGGTAGCCTATTTTGGCTGGTTTTTCTCTTGCCAATTTTTTACTTGCTAATATTGATGGAATCCCTTTGATATAAATTCCAGTACATTTGGGAGCGAGGTTCGCCAGTAAGTCCAGGTGTGCCCTCCCTCATTGATCCGGAACTCGTGGGGGATCTGTTTCTTGCGCATTAAGATGTGCACTAGGCTATTGCCTTCGTATAGGAAGTCATCATCGCCGCAGTCGATGTACCATCTGACCGATTTTTTTTGGCTTTCGGGCATGTTTTCAATGAGCGAAAGTGCGCTGTGCCTTTGGTAGTAGTTCTGGATGGTTGTGTCTGGCAGCTGGGGTTCTGTTTTAGGCATTCCCTGTTTCATCGCCTCGAGGGAAAGCGGGCCGATGTAGGCGCTCAAGGGACAGGCTGCTGAAAACAGGTCCGGGCGGTGCAGCGCATACATAAATGAGCCTCCGCCTCCCATGGATAGACCGGCTATGGCGCGGAATTTCTTTTCGGACTTGATCCGGTATTTCTTTTCGATCTGGGGCATGAGCTCCTCGAAGAAAAAGCGTTCGTAGGGCCAGTCGCCCTTGATGTCGTCAAAATAACCTCTTCTTGTGGTGTTGGCATCTGGCATGACGATGATCATGGGGGTTGCGTTTCCCTCGCGGATGGATTTATCGGTGATATTGAGTACTTCTCCGAACTGTATCCAGCCGGTCTGGTCATCGCCTGCCCCGTGGAGAAGGTAAAGTACGGGGTAGCTCCTTTGGGACTGTTCGTAATCGGGAGGCAGATAGATGGCGTATTTGCGTTCCATTTTAAGCAGTTTGCTTGGGATGGTGAGCTGGTCGTAGACTTTGCCGGTCTGGGAGAATGCTGCGAGAGTTAATAGGCAGCAAAGGATGGTTAGCTTAGTGGCTTTCATGAGGTTGTTTGGTTCAGTTCAAGCATTAAATTTACATTATTTCTTGGTGAATGATGCGATATTTTATTTTTGGAACAGTGGTGAGTTTCTGCCTTAAAAATCCCATGATATTGGGTTGGAAGTGATACAGCATGATCATGAATTACTGAGTGATAGTTTGATAAGTTGGAGTATCCGCGTGAGTAAAAGGGTAGGTTTAATAGAAGGTACGGCTTTTGTTGGTTTTAATGCTCTTTCAGGATAAGCTGCTTTTCATACATTCCAAGCCTAATGTTTTGATTGTTGTAACAAAATAAGGGTTGTTTTGATGATTTTTTGTAATGAAATAAGGGTAGTTTAGTTTTTAACAGCGTTATTTTGCTGCTTTAACCCTATTCTGGCAGCGCTAACATCCGCCAGGGCCTGCAAAAATGAGCTCAATAGAAGGACTTGTGCTTTGGGTAGCCGTTTACAACCTTTTGTGATCCTTATCATAGTTTACCTGCGATAAAACCTTATCTACCTGCGTGGATAAGGTTTTTGCTTTTTGGTCAAATTGTGAGCCCTCGCACATGCTTGCGATTCATTTCTTTAGAGCTTTGAGGTGTCAATTGATGCTCTTGTTTCATTTTAAATCTATTTGTTATGATCAGAAAATTAAGCGAGGAGCTGCTCCGGCAGCTGGAAAAAGGGATGTCGGAAATTAATACTCAGGTAACCGATCCCTTGGAGAAAATCAAACAGTCGATGGTGCTGGTTCGAAGCAGTCTTTCTAGGCTACGTGCCTTTGTCTTAGAGATCGGATTTGCCGATGCGGAAACAGAAATCTATTTTTTTAAGTACGTCAAGCCGCGGTTCTATCAGCACCAGGTCTACGCGCAGGAATTTTATCAACTGGAAATCGCTTTTCCGTACCGGGATGCGACGTCGCAAAAGTTCTATCTGGAGCAGGAGCTGGGGTATATCGACCGGTTCTTTCGGCAATATGCGATCCAATATGAATATTATAAGCTTGATGGGAGTGAGCTGGATTCCTTGTATTTCCTGCGGGGGAGTTCTTCTTCAAGCGTGTTGCTTCCGGGAACAGTGGACCTAGATCCCGAATTCTCTACGCCCTGTGATTACCTATTCGCTCGGTTCAGGGCACTGGAAAGCTTGAAAGAATGGATTTTGGAGAAGTATGCCTTTTTAAATGGGTCCGGTGATAAAGCGATCTCGGATCTGGGAGAGGAAACCGCCGAGCTGCGCTGGACGGGGGATTCGGTGAATCTGGCGGAACTGGCATATGGGCTGTATCTGACCCGTCAGCTCAACAACGGTTCTGCCGGGGTAGCGCAAATCTTCCGCTGGCTGGAGGCTAGGCTTGCCGTGAACATTGGTATGCCAGCCAAGCGCTTTAATGCGATACGTTCAAGGAAAAGGCTGTCTCAGACCAAGTTCTTGGACGAGATGAAGCTGGCTATTTCTAGTAAGATCGAGCAGGAGGATGGCTTGTAAGGAATTGGGGTTGGATTTTGGGATTATTTAGGGGTACTGCCCTAAGGGGACTAATGGGAGTTTCGGGGAAGCCGGAAGTTTGTGGTGTGGAAAGGCGGTAATGTCGCTGCCGGAAATAGAAAGGAGAGAAAAATGTTGGCAGAATTTACATGGGGAGAGTTTTTGGTGGCGATGGCGCTACTGAATGCGGTCTGGTATGCGATGGTGGTTTTGGTGCTTTACCGAAAGGAACTGAGCGGGGTGTTGGGAGGGTTAGGTGGAAGGAGTAGTTGGGGAGAAAGGGAAGGTACGGGAAGAGAAGGGAAAACCCCCGCTTATTCCCCAGCACCAAAAGGAGCTAGCGGCGGAAGATCGGCTGAAGGAGCTGGGGAAAGGGCCGGGGATAAAAGTGCAGGTCCGGTGCAACCCGAATCGCTGATGGGCGCGAGTAGATTGCCCGATGGGGTAGAGGTCATCTCTTCCAGTCAGATTGCTTTTTCCGGAGGAAGCGGGGAGGGGAAGTATGAGCTGGTAGGCCTGGTGGCCGACGTGGTGCAGGAGCTGAAACTGATCTTTTTGGAATTGGAGAAAAAGGATCTGGGCAAGCCCGAATTCTTTGGCAGGGTGGGGCTGTTGAACGAGGAGTATGGACCGCTTTCGGGGCATCCTAATCTGGGTGCGATCAATGAATTCATCCGCACTTCGGCACCTTTTGCGATTTCGGCCGAGGAGCTGGATAACCTGTGGTATTAATTGAGTTAAGGTTTATAAATATATTGGATATGAAAAAGATAAATATTGTGAGGTTTCGTTTGCTTTCGTTTTTATTATTAGTTTTTAGCGTGTTTTCGGCCTTTGGGCAGGACGGGAATGCTGGTATACAGGAGGCGACCGATAAGGTGAAAAGCTATTTTGATACGGGCTGCGATCTGATGTATGCGATCGGTGCGGTAGTGGGTATTATAGGGGCGATCAAGGTGTACAACAAGTGGAATGCGGGCGAGCCCGATACCAACAAAGTGGCAGCGGCCTGGTTCGGTTCGTGTATCTTTCTGGTGGTGGTGGCGACAGTTCTGAAGTCATTTTTTGGATTATAGGAGGGACTGGTCATGGCTTCGGTATATCAAATCAATAAAGGGGTGTCTCGGCCCATCGAGTTCAAGGGACTGGTCGGTGTTTACATTGCGTGTTTAGCTGTTGGGCTAGTGTTTTTGCTGGTGCTGTTTGCAGCGCTGTATATCCTGGGGCTTTCCCTTTGGGTGGTGCTTCCGGTAGTATTGGGGTTAGGGGGATTGTTGTTCTTTTCGGTGTTCCGCCTTTCCCGCCGTTTCGGCGAACATGGGCTGGGCAAATCCTTTGCCCGTCGTAGTGTCCCGGGGTTCATTTGTTTCCGCTGTAGGGGACTGTTCACTGGGTTGAAAGGGGGAGCGAGATGGTAGAGGCAGCAATGATACTTCCGGTGTATAAGATCGAGCACGATTGCATTTTGTCTAGACAGGGGGATGTTACGGTAGGTTTTAAGGTTACGTTGCCGGAGATATTTACGCTCTCGGACAGGGATTACGAGGCGTATCACCAGTGCTGGGTAAAAGCGATCAAGCTGTTGTCGCCGCACTCGGTGTTCCATAAGCAGGATTATTTTTTGAAAGGGGCTTTCAAAGCTGATTTTGAAAGCATGGGGGATAGTTTTCTCTCGCGTTCTAGCGAACGGTTCTTTAACGAGCGGGATTGTCTGGACCATAGCTGTTCTATTTTTTTGACGAAAAAGCCTGCTGGACGCAAGCTTTCCTCTTCGGCCTATTCGAACGTATTGAGGAAGTCCCTGGCTCCTGCCCAAACGACGGATAAAAAGTTAGTAGCCGAGTTTTTGGACTGTGTCGGGCAGTTCGTCCAGATTTTGACTGATTCGGGCTTTGTGAAGCTGGAACGGTTACGAGATGAAGATTTGGCTGGCACAGCGAATATGCCTGGCGTACTGGAGCGCTATTGCTTTCTATTGGGTGAATGTGAGGGGTCTGTGATCCGGGACATTGCATTAAAAGAGGGAATAGTGGTGGGCGAGAAAAAATGCCAGCTGTTTTCGCTCTCGGATACCGAAGGGCTGCCTGCCATGGTGGGCTCCCGGACGAATTACGAGAAGTATTCGACCGACCGGACCAAGTTTTCGGTGGGATTTGCCTCACCCCTTGGGCAGCTGCTTTCCTGTAACCACATCTATAACCAGTACATCTTCTTGGGGGATGCTGGGGTTCGGATGAAGGAGCTGGAGGCAAAGAAACTGCGCTTGCAATCACTTTCTGGGTATTCTAGGGAGAATGCGATTAGCCGCGATGCAGTAAACGATTTCTTGAACGAGGCGATTGCCTTGGGCAGGCTTCCGGTCAAATCGCATTTCAATGTGCTGTGCTGGGGAGAAAGTGAAAAGGAGTTTGGTGAGCTGAAGAATCTGGTGGGGTCTGCGATGGCTAGTATGGATGCGGTAGCGAAACTGGAAAGCGACGGGCAGGCGCAGCTGTGGTTTGCTGGGCTGCCTGGGAATGAAGCCGATTTTCCGATGAACGATACCTTTGATACGTTCTTGGAGCAAGCCTGCTGTCTGTTTAACCTGGAGTCGAACTATCGTTCGTCGGTTTCGCCTTTTGGGATAAGGTTGGGGGACAGGCTTTCAGGTCGTCCGGTTCATGTGGACATTTCCGATGAACCCATCGCTATTGGGATCGCCACGAACCGGAACAAGTTTCTGATTGGTCCCAGCGGTTCGGGCAAGTCGTTTTTTACCAATCACATGGTGAGGAGTTATTATGAGCAAGGAGCGCATTTGGTACTGGTGGATGTGGGCCACAGTTATAAAGGGCTTTGCGAGCTGGTAGGGGGCTATTATTTCACCTATAGCGACAGCTCGCCTATCGCCTTTAATCCTTTCTATTTGAGCGCGGGAGATGTATTGGATACCGAAAAAAAGGAGAGCATCAAAACGCTGCTACTGGCCCTTTGGAAAAAGGATGATGAGCCGTATCGCAGGTCAGAGTATGTCGCGCTATCTGGTGCCTTGACGCTGTATTTTGAGTGGTTAGGGGTACGCTCTGATGTTTTCCCTTGCTTTAATTCATTTTATGAGTTCTTGCAAAGCAATTATTCTTCGGTGCTCGAGGCTTCCGGGGTAAAAGAGCGTGACTTTGACCTGTCGAGCTTCCTGTATGTGCTTTCGCCTTATTACCGTGGCGGTGAGTTTGATTATCTATTGAACTCCCGTGAGAATTTGGACCTGTTAGGGGAACGTTTTATCGTCTTTGAACTCGACCAGGTGAAAGACCATCCGATCTTGTTCCCGGTGATTACCCTGATCATCATGGAAGTCTTTATTTCCAAGATGCGAAAGCTGAAAGGAATTAGGAAAGTAATCCTTTTAGAGGAAGCATGGAAGGCGATAGCCAAGGAAGGGATGGCGGAATACATCAAGTATCTATTCAAGACGGTGCGCAAGCATTTTGGCGAGGCGATTGTGGTGACCCAAGAGATCGAGGACATTATTTCTTCGCCCATCGTCAAGCAGGCGATCATCAATAACTCCGACTGTAAGATCTTATTAGACCAATCCAAATACCAGAACAAGTTCGATCAGATCCAGGAGTTACTGGGATTGACCGATAAAGAGAAAGCGCAGGTGCTGTCGATGAATAAGGCAAATGATCCCAAGCGCAAGTACAAGGAGGTTTTCATTTCCATTGGTGGCCAGCTGAGCAAAGTTTACCGCACCGAGGTGTCTATGGAAGAATACCTGGCTTATACGACAGAGGAAAGAGAAAAAGTAATGGTGATGGAATATGCTGCAAAATACGGATCGATGCAAAAGGGGATCGCAGTTTTAGCTAGAGAACTACGAGGGGAAACCCTCCGCTAATCCCCAGCCCCAAATGGAAATAGTAAGTAAAAGTATTGAACTAAAAATTTATCAAAATGAAGATTTTCAAAATTTTATTAGCGCTTGGGTTAAGTTTAGGTTTAGCTGGATGCCTAGTTGATAAGGTGAAAGATTTCATTCCAGGAACCTATGTGAATTCCGCTGGAGGAGAGTTCAGCATCGCTAGCGATACGCTGGTTTTGGAACTGGTCGAAGCAAACAATTATTTGGTGCACCGGCGAACGGGCTATCATTTGATCGCTGAGGGGAAGGTCGGGCCAAGGGAGCATGAAACAGAAGAGTGGAGCTGCGTATACGATGAAAGTAAAAAGACTTTACTGGAAACCAGAAAAGGAAAAATCATCTCCTTTTATCCCGAAAGAAATGCCTTACAAGTCGGCCAGCGGGTGTATGACAAGGTTAAATAAACAGATTAAATATTTATAGATGAATATCATGAAAAAATTTATGGTGATCCTGCCGATCAGTGCGATGACGCTGTTCGTGGGAATCCCTACCGGGGCCAGTGCGCAATTAGCGGTACTGGAAGTGATCAAGGCGGGAGTAAAAAAAGTGATCAAGGCGATGGACTTGAAGGTGCAGCGCTTGCAGAACGAGACGATCTGGCTACAAAATGCGCAGAAGGTGCTGGAAAACCAGCTGTCTAAATTGAAGTTGGGGGAGATCGCCGACTGGACGGAGAAACAAAAGGAATTGTACGGGCAGTACTATCAGGAACTCTGGAAGGTCAAATCAGCCATCGCTTATTACAAGCGGGTAAAGGACCTGACGGTCTTACAGGTAGATATCGCGACCGAGTACAAGTGGGCATGGGGACTTTTAAGTAAAGACCCCCGGTTTTCGGTAGATGAATTGTCGGCTATGGAAAAGGTGTATAGCGGAATACTCGATGAAAGCTTAAAAAATGTGGATCAGCTACTAGTGGTAGTCAGTTCCTTTAAAACCCAGATGAGTGATGCGGCAAGGTTGGAATTGATCGTTGCCGCTGGAGAATCGATGAGGGAGAATTATCAGGCCTTAAAAAAGTATAACCACGAAAACGGTTTATTGTCGATCAACCGCGCCAAATCCTTAGAAGAAGTGGCGAAATTAAAGGAGCTGTATGGGATCGAGCAGTAGGTTTTTGGTTTGTTGGGGGTTAGTTGTTTTGAGCCTTGGTTTAGATGCGGTTTCCGTTAAGGCGCAAACTGCGGCAGAGTTCCTCCGCCAAAAGAAGACCCAGGAAAAATACCTGTTGAAGCAATTGGCCTACTTGCAGTTTTATGGTTCCGAGCTTCGAAAAGGTTATGAGCTGGCAAAAGATGGATTGAATACGATTTCGGGATTTACCAGCGGGGAGTTCAAATTGCACGAGGCTTTCTTTGATGCATTGGCAGTAGTATCACCTGTGGTTAAAAAGGATTTTAGGGTATTGGAAATCGCTAAGCTCCAAATCACTATCCGCTCTAGCTTTGGAAGTTTAGCCGGAACCCCCGCCTTAACCCTAGCCACAAAAAATTACATCGCCGAAGTCAGAAAAAAGGTGATCGAAGAATGCAATACGGACTTGGAAGAACTGCTCGAAATCGTGCTATCGAGCAGGGTAGAAATGAACGATGAGGAGCGTTTAACGAGATTGAAGGCGGTGCATGAAGCCATGCTGGACAAAGCAGACTTCACTGCGGATTTTGTGACGCAGGTTACAGGTCATTTGATCAATCAGAAAAGATATTTGAATGATATCGAAAAGATTAGGAGGTTATATGAAAAGCATTAGGTTAGGTGTTTGTTGGATGATGGTCTTGGTATTAACTGGACTGGGCGCTACGGCCCAGTCCAGTGAGGCCAAGCAGCTGCTGCTGAATATGGAAAAGCTGAGCCAGATGAAAAGCATCCTTTCGGATATGAAAAAAGGATACCAGATCCTGTCCAAGGGTTACGGGTCGGTGAAGGATATCGCGGAAGGCAATTTCTCTTTGCACGAGGTGTTTTTGGACGGGCTGATGGTGGTGTCGCCGGCAGTGAGAAAGTACCGAAGGGTGGTGGATATTCTCGACTATCAGAAGGCTCTTGTTTCGGAGTATAAGTCCGCGCTTTCAGCGTTCCGCTCGGCGGATGTATTTAATCCTTCAGAGCTGGAGTATATGTCTTCGGTGTATTCGGGGCTGTTTGAAGCGTCTTTGCAGAATTTGGAGGACCTGGCCATGGTTGTCACCTCAAGTAAGCTTCGGATGAATGATGAGGAGCGGCTCGCTGCCATTGACCGGATATTTTTGGATACCGAGGATAAACTGGTGTTTTTGAGAAGCTTCAATCAGCGGGCGGTATTGCTGTTCCATCAGAAGAAAAAAGAAAAAAGGGAGATCGAGTCCTTGCGGGCCTATTACGGGAAATATTAATTCTTAAAGCTTATGAAAAGATTTCATTTTTTGAGCATCGTGATGATGCTTTTAGCTACCGCTTTGCCCAGTTTCTGCTTTGGGCAGGGTATTGCAGACAGTTTGCACGGGATGCAGCCGGTATTGGACCAGGTGTATCGGGAGATGATCCCGCTATGTTCCAAACTGATCGATGTTTCTCGGGGCATTGCGGGCTTTGGGGCGCTGTGGTATATCGCAAGCAGGGTGTGGCGGCAACTAGCAGCAGCCGAGCCTTTGGATTTTTATCCGCTGTTGCGCCCATTTGCGCTTGGAATGGCGATCGTGCTTTTTCCGATGGTGATTGCGGTGTTCAACGGCGTATTGCAGCCGACCGTATCGGCAACCGGAGCCATGGTGAAGGATTCCAACCGTGCGATTGCGGTACTGCTTGCCCAGAAAGAGGCGGCTTTGAAGAAGACCAAGAAATGGCAGATGTATGTGGGGGATGATGGTTCGGGGGACCGGGAAGCCTGGTATAAGTATACCCATCCCAAAGATCCTGATGGAAGTAGTGAGGGGATGCTGGAATATGTATCCAATTCGATGTCCTTTTACATGGAAAAGCAGGGCTATGCTTTTCGCAATTCGGTGAAGCAGTGGATGAGCGAGGTGCTAGAGGTTTTGTATGCAGCCGCTTCGCTGTGCATCAATGTGGTGCGGACGTTTATTTTGATCATTCTGGTCATTCTGGGGCCGATGGTATTCGGGTTTGCGGTCTTTGATGGGTTCCAGCAGAGCCTGACGGTCTGGGTAGCTCGGTACGTGAACATTTTTATGTGGCTGCCCATTGCCAACATCCTGGGCAGCATTCTGGGAAAGATCCAAGAGAATATGCTAAAGATCGATATTTCTCAATTGGCAGAAGAGGGAGAAACCTTCTTTTCCTCTTCGGATGTCGCTTATCTGATCTTTCTAGTCATTGGGATCGTGGCTTATTTCTGCGTACCGACCGTAGCGAATTATATCGTTCATGCGGGCGGTGGCAATTCTATCCTGCAGAAGGTGAACATGATCGTTTCCAGTTCCTCGCGCTCTGCGATGGGTGCGGGCTCTGCCGGAGCGGGCATGGCGGCCGATGCGCTGGGCAACGGTGCAAGGCTGATGAGCCAAGGTTATGCTGGGAGCAGTCAAGGAGATTATTTCGCCGATGGTCATTCGGCGAATTCTCATCAGCGGGACAAGTTAACGGGAAAATAAGGGATGATTTGAGGCTTGGGTTAGGAGCCTTGGGAAAACCCCCGCTTTACCCAAGCCGCAAAAACTAGATACATTAAAAATTTAAGATTAAGGATCATGTTTACACAATTAAAAAATATAGATACCGCCTTTTCCCACGTCAAGCGGTTCAGCTTGCTGGTGATCCTGGCCTGCGTAGCCGTTTCAGGCTTTGCCATCTGGAAAAGCTTTGAAATGGTGCGCGAACGTAGCGGAAAGATTTACATTTTGGCCAACGGCAAGGCACTAGAGGCCACAGCTGCCGAGCGTAAGGATAACGTAGGGGTAGAACTGCGCGATCACATCAAAATGTTCCACCACTGGTTCTTTACACTCGATCCTGATGAAAAGGTGATTGCACGAAATATGGGAAAGGCGCTGAACCTTGCCGATGGAAGCGCGAAAAAGGCGTATGACAACTTAAAAGAACAGGGCTATTTTACCGGGCTGATCTCGGCGAATATTTCCCAGGAGATCGAGGTCGATTCGGTTTCACTTGACCTGGATGTCTATCCTTATGGCTTTACCTGTTATGCGAGCCAGCGGCTCGTCCGGTCGAGCTCGACGGTGGAAAGGCGGCTGGTGACCAAGGGATTTGTGCGGAATGTTTCGCGGTCGGATAACAATCCACACGGGTTTTTGATCCAGCGCTGGGAAACGCTGCTGAATGAGGATGTCATTAAACAGCGCTAGCCATGGGTTTATTTACAAAAAGAAAGGAAGTTGAACTTCCTGAAAAAGCACAGGCGCTTGCTGGGCGGTTTGCTAGGAGCATCCTTTCGGCCCAGCGCCGTTCAGCCGAATGGCTGAACACCCGAGCCTCAAAACTGGGGCATAAAAAATCACTGATAATCTTAATTTTTTTTGGGCTTGGGTTTGGGCTTTGGTGCCTGTATCTGGTGCTATCACCGCTCTTCTGATTAACAATTCAATTTATCAATTCACAATTAAAATCAAGTTTTATGGAAACACAAAAAAGGGACAAACGTAAGGTTTGGCTGTTGGTGCCGTTACTGGTCACCCCGCTACTGGCGCTAGGGTTTTACGCCATGGGAGGCGGAAACGCGGGAAAGGATCCAGTGGTGGCAAAAGGTATCAATGCTTCGCTGCCGGATGCAGCCTTTAAGGCTGACGGCCCGACCGATAAGATGGGCTTTTATGAAAAAGGCGCTAAGGATACTGCTAGTGTAGCGGGTTCGGAGAAGCTGGCTGGTAATATCGGTTTTGTCGGAAAAGCTGGGGAGGACAAGACTGCGGCAATCGATGCGAAACTGGCGGCCTTGCAGAAAGAGATTAGTGCGCCGGATGTTTCGCCTGGTAGCAAAACCCCCGCTTCTCCCCAAGCCTCAAAACAAAAGGACGTCAGTATGAAATCAGACGTCGACCGGCTGGAAATGCTCATGAAGTCGATGAAGGAGGACAAGCAGGCCGATCCGGAGATGGACCAGATGAACTTGATGCTGGAAAAAATACTGGATATCCAGAATCCGGCTAGGGCGCAGGGGAAAGTGGCGGAAAAGATATATGGGGGTGGAGTGGAGAGAGAGTTTACAGCAGTGCCGGCTGAGCTTGCCGATAATTTGAAAGTGGTGCAGGGTTCGACCATTCGATTGGTTTTGCTTGATTCGGTGGTATTGAAGAATGTGGTGATCCCAAAAGGGCATTCGGTGTTCGGGCTGTGCAGGATCGTTAATCAAAGATTATTGCTGGATATCAAGAATATCCGTTTGGGCGAGCTGATCATTCCTGTGAATCTGACGGTGTACGGGATGGACGGCATGCCTGGGCTTGCGGCTCGTGATGCGGTGGTGGGTGATGTAGCTTCTTCTGGGGCGGTAGATGCGGTGTCAGGGATTTCGGTGTATGGGATGGAAGGGGTAGCGGGGCAGGTGGCCGGTGCGGGCATTGATGCGGCCAAGTCCCTTTTTTCTAGGAAGGTGCGGGTGGTTCGGGTGAAGCTGCGCGCTGGGGAGAAGGTTTTGCTTCGGGTCAATAAGAATTAGCGGTGGAAAAGCAGATCAACCGGGCTCAGGTGCTGCTGGAAAACTGGAGGGCGCTGGAAAAAGAGCTTTCGGTGTTTGGGCAGGCGAATGGCTCGCAAAAGAGGGAGCTGGTCATAGCGCAATACCGGATGATCCGCGAGGGGCTGGACAGGATTGCTGTAGCGCCGCTTGGTTTTGAAAAACCACATGTGGCGATGTTGAGGTCTGCTTTGGGCAGGATGGAGCGCTCGATCTGGCCTAATCCACTGGTGCGGTTTTTTAGGAAGGTAAAGGCAGATCTGCTGGAGCGGCCTAGAGAAATTAAAAAGTTTAAGGATATGCGTACAGAAAATATAGCGGAGCTTAAAAAGTTCATGGTGGAAAAAGGCTTTGGTTCAGTTGCAGACCGCCTGGAGGATGTGCTGGATTACATGAGGTCCTATGTGCATTTGACCATTTCTGGACAATTGGAGGGAAACAGGACGCTGGGGCTGACTCTGGAACTGGCAATCGACCCTGAACGCGGGTATTATCCCAATGGCGTCTTTGCGTATTTAGATGGGCCGGCGGGCAAGATTGCCGATTGTAGCTTTTCCCTTACGGCCAATCCATTGGATGTGCCGATGATCGTCAATTTGATGCAGGGCAGAGCGGTATGTGTGCAGCAGGCCGATGGACTGGGAGGAAGCAGTGATAAGTGGCTGCAACTTGATTTTAGGGAAGCGACTTTTATGCGGAGTTTCCATGCGGACTATGGGTTCGATGCGGCAATGCTCTTCAAGGAACTGGCTACAGGAATTGGGATGCCAAGCGTCTACGATGATCGCCTGGTGGAGGAGCTTCGCAAAGGGAATCAAATTTCGGTGTTTGCCGGAGCGCCTTTTAACCAGCGGCTACTTATTGAAGCTGACCCTGCAAGTAAGTTGCTTGTGGTGAGGGATGAGCTGGGAGCACCGCTGGAAATCCGGGGCCTTTTGGAAAAAAGAAAGGCATTTGAGCAATCGACTGCCCAGGAAATGAAAGTTGTTCAGCTAAGCGCTGGAAAGACCAAGGTAAAGGGATCTGAACAGCAGAATGGAAAATCTATGTAAGCTAATTTTTAGAAAGGAGGGTTAAATGGCGATTTGGATAGAAGCCGAGCAGGTAGAGCGGGTACATGGCGAGCTGCTGGCGATGGCAAGTGAGGGCGCAAAGTATGTGGTTTTTGAACCCGGACAGGAGCAGTACGGTCCGATGGATTTTATGCCGGCAAAAGATGAAAAGGAACTTGCGGTGGTGACGGTGATGTTCGAGCAGGGGAAGGTGATAGAAATTGGGCTGCTCATTGCCCAGCTGGAAAAATCGATGGAAAGGGGGATTACCGATTGGGCGGTGCTGCCGGACTTTGCTGTGATGGGACTGGAGCAGGGGAATATCTTTTCGGATTTGCGGATGATGGGGCTGAAAGAGCCGGCGCTGGAGGCATTGATCTATGAGGCGGGCGAACGGGACTACGCGGAGATTGGGCTGGACAGGAAGATAGGGGAGGTAGAAGTGGGACTTAGGCTGTACCGGGTGGATATCAACGGGCAGCCCAGGATCCCTGAGTTTGCGATCGTGATCCCCAAGGTGCTTGACAAGGTGCCGTTCTTAAAATCGGAATTTGGGGATTCAAGGAGTTTGGAATCTGAGATCAAGCGAACGGTGACCTATGCGCAGCAGCAGGGCATGGTAAACGGGGAAAGGGTAATCAGTACAATAGCCATGGCCACCAAGGCGGCGCTATTCATGGGGGCCTCATGGGCAGCGGATTCGGATCCCGAGTTTGGGTTGCGGTGCCGGGTGGTCAGCACCTTGCTCGGGCGGTATCCCCAGGGCAAGGAAGTGGAGCAGGTGCTGCTGAGCATGCGCCCGGAGTATTTTAAGCACCTGAATACCAGTATTGCTTTCCCGTATACGGTGAAGGTGAATGAGGTAGTGAAGTTAATTAATTCCCCTTCGGAGATGATGGAGATATCGCGCAGGGGGTTTGAAGATGAAAATTTAAAAAAAGCGATTATGAATGCAAGCAATTTAGAACAACTGAAGCTGGAAATGGAAAAGCTGGGCTTTTCCGAGCAGCTGATCGGTAAGATGGAGGAGCATATGTCCAGGAACGAGCCGCGGTTCATTCTGTATGATGTGTTAGAGGCGGATAAGGGAAGGGCGGAAGTGGCGCTACATTTTAACCAGAGCAAGACCTCGGAGTTTTATTATTTCAATAAGTTCGATCTGGTGCTGGAAAAACAGCCTCCGCTGGAGCCTGGAGAGATGTATTTTGTTTCCTCGCAGCGCCAGGGGGAGGAAGTTTTGGTTAGGGAGTTTGAAATGCCCTCGATTGCGGTAAAGCTATTCAACTTGAAGCTCGAGGGAGCGAAAGATATCCGTGGAACGGCTTCGATTCTTTCTGGGACGGATGTTGGGTCTGCTAAAGTTCTCGTGGCAATGGAGGACGGGAAGATTACTTCGGTCGAAAAAGACTTTTATAAGACCTTGAAAAATCCTTCGGTGAGCCAGACGTTTTATCTGGAGAAAGGAAACGGGTTTACCTTGGAGCAGGGCTTGAACTTGGTGCAGGGAAGAAGCGTGTATCGTGAGGATCTTTTGGATATCTCCAAGCATGAGTATTCGGCCTGGGCGAGATTGGAACTTGATAAGCCTCGAGACCGTAGTGGGAACTTTGAGGTGCATAAGATCTATGAGGGGTATAAGTTTGATTTTGGTGCGGTGCTGGACAGGTTTGCCTTTACGGAGCTGGATAAGCCGAAAGCGAGAGAACTGTTAGAGGCTTCATTGAAGAACGGGAATAGGGCTGAGGTGACCGTGGATCTGGATGGTAAGAAAGAGAAGCTGTTAGCGGTAGTGATGCCGGATTTTAAGCAGATCAATCTGTATGCATTAGATGGTGAAGTGATCAAGCGCGAGCAGCACCAGAAACCCGAGGTTATTGCCGATGTTTCCCTTGGCAAGGATAAGGGACAGAAAAAAGGGCAGGAGCAGGGAATGGGCGTTTAGTTTTTTTGCTTTTTTATGGCTTTTAGTTAGCTTAGCTGTCTAAACTAAATATAAACTATTCATTTTATTGACATGGAAAATTTTGGAAAAGTAAAAGAGCTGGTTGCTTCTGTTGAGGCGGATGCGAAGAAGTTTTATGAGAATGGCAATGCTGCTGCTGGAACGCGTGTGCGTGGCTGATGCGCAACTACTTTTTTGAATAATATGTTAATTGCCCATCAATTTTGATTAATTGATGGGCAATCTGTTTTCTTATTCTTTGTAGCTTAAAAAACAGGAATTTGGTCACCTTGATGCTTTGTATACGAGACACATCGAGTTTCGATTTTCTAGGAGCGAAGTTTGAAAGAGTTTGGACGTTTGCCAATGCGACATTCTTCCTGAATTTCATCAATTTTTTGAGATTGTAGGCAACAGCGGCCATAACCATGCATTTATTTGCCTGTTTCAATCCTCTTGTATTCACCCTTTTCATTCCCGTGAAGTTGATCAGTGAACCAAGTACGGGTTCAACGGTGCTTTGCCTGATCTTTCTCATCTTCTTTCCTTTCCTGCTCTGCATCTTGACCTGCATTTCATCGAAAAGGTAGCGGTCGATACCATCCTCGATAGTTTTTCTTCGTCCCGATTTTGCGCAGGATTGAAGAAATGGGCATCCTGCACACTCGGTTATCTTACTGGAATATATTTTATTGACGTTACCATTCCTATCCTTTACATGGTGGGTAAATGGAAGGTATCTTCCCTGATGGCATTTGTATCTATCATTTTCGGCATCATATTCAAATCCTTCCCTTGTAACCCTGAACGCACCTGCATTTGGAATAAATGCGTCAAGTCCGTTATCTCGCATAAACTTTAGTGCATCCATACTGCTATAGTTGGTGTCGGCCAATATAGCTTCAACATTGAGCCCATTAGCCTTTAAGTCAGACACGGTACGTCTTACAAGATCCGGAAGGCACTGGCTATCTCGTCTGTCAGAAAGTACGGCTTCGATTCCCGTGATCACATGTCTTGCAGTATCCACACTTACCTGACTCGTATAGGTCAGTCGATACGCTTTGCCAGGCTTGAAAGAAATCCGGGCTTCAGGGTCAGACATGCTTCGATGGGTCTTGTTACTGCGTTTTTCCAATGGCATCGATTTGTCGAAAGGTCGTTTAGCAGGCTTTTTGGTAATCGGAACGATACGCATTGAATGGTCTTCAACGTTAGCGTTAAGTTCCTTGCTGTACGCTGATGCGTCATTCAGTATTTCCCTCTCCACCAAACTATCCATTGAAGCGTTGGCGTGTATGTAGGCACTGTCGATTGCCTGCCGTTTGCCAGAGACCATTCCCTTATCGATACAAAGTTTGAGTACCTTCTTGAAAAGATTTTCAAAAAGTTCCATACCATAGAGTTGTCTAGTCCTGCTTAAGGTGGAATGCCAAGGCAGTTCTTCATCAAGGTCATAGCCCAAAAAAAACATGATATCCATTCTCATCCTTGAAATACTAATGATCTTTCTGTCGCTGGAAAGGTTTTCGAGATAGCCAACAAGCATCAGCTTAATAAATACAACGGGATCGATACTTTTCTGACCTTCCCTGCCATAATATTTAGCCGTTGCCCTGTAGACGAACTCCAGATCCAGCGTTTCGTTTAAGCGCTTATAAAAATTATCCGCCGGGATATAGTCTGAAAGTTGAAAGCTTATGAAAAGCTTTTCCTGATAGTTCTTCTTGCCTTGCATGTTCTAAAATACGAATTAAATAATTGATTATCAATAGATTATGTATAATAATTTCACATTTTTTAAGTAGAATTAAGGTTTTGGCCAGTATTTTTCCTATTTTTGCAGCAATCGAAATGAGAAAAAAGGATAAAGTTTCATTTAACCCTGTGACATACCACTGACCTAAGATCAGTCATGTTTTCATTATGCAGCAACTTCGATAGCTGTAGGTATTTCCTTTTTTTATTTTTTTCCACTATACACATTTATGTCTTCTCGTCTTAATTTTTTTGATTTTTCGCAAAAAGTCAACTATAAAACTGAAATTTTAGCTGGTATGACCGTGGCCATGACCATGATCCCAGAATCACTTTCTTTTGCCATCCTGGCTGGATTTTCTCCGTTGACAGGTCTATATGCTGCCTTTATCATGGGCATTGTTACCGCTATCTTTGGTGGTAGGCCTGGCCTTGTTTCGGGCGGTGCGGGAGCAACTGTGGTGGTTTTGATCGCACTTATGAAAAGCAATGGTCTTGAGTACGTCTTTGCGGCAGTGGCATTGGCAGGTATCCTCCAGGTCATAGTCGGCCTGTTTAAGCTCGGAAAGTTTATCCGTTTGGTACCACAGCCCGTGATGTTTGGTTTTGTGAACGGCCTTGCGGTGATTATATTTATGTCGCAGCTTTCCCAGTTTAAGGTTGAGGGAACAGAAACCTGGTTGTCAGGATCTGCATTGTACATTATGCTAGGGCTTGTCGCATTGACCATCGCCATCGTGGTACTGTTGCCAAGGCTGACCAAGGCTGTTCCTTCTTCGCTCGTTGCGATCATTGTAGTGTTTGCGATAGTTGCTGGACTGGGCATCCAGACCAAAACTGTGAGCGATATTGCATCGGTTGCTGGTGGTTTTCCACCGTTCCATGTTCCGCAAATTCCCCTGAACTTTGAAACCTTCAAAATAATCTTTCCATATGCACTGATCATGGCGTCGGTCGGGTTGACGGAAGGTCTGCTTACCCTGAACCTTGTAGATGAAATTACCTCTACAAAAGGCAATGGTAATAGGGAGTGCATCGCCCAGGGTGGCGCAAACATATTGAACGGTTTCTTCTTTGGAATGGGGGGCTGCCCAATGATCGCCCAGACCCTGGTCAACCTTTCTGCTGGATCAAGAGCGAGGTTGTCGGGTATCGTAGCCGCCCTGACTATTTTACTTATCATCCTTTACGGAGCTCCTATCATTGGTCAGCTTCCCATGGCTGCATTGGTCGGTGTAATGATCATGGTGGCGATTGGTACGTTTGAATGGGCAAGCTTCCGTATCATCAACAAGATGCCAAGACATGATATTTTCGTTGGGATTTTGGTAGCAGTGATTACCGTATTACTACATAACTTGGCGCTTGCCGTATTGATTGGAGTGATTATTTCTGCGCTTGTTTTCGCCTGGGAGAGTGCCAAAAGGATCCGTGCCAGGAAATATATAGATGAAGCAGGCATCAAACATTATGAGATCTTCGGACCGTTGTTCTTTGGTTCGGTTACTGCTTTTACCGAGAAGTTCGACGTTAAAAACGATCCTGATGAAGTAATTATTGACTTCAAAGAGAGCAGGATTTCGGACATGAGCGGTATTGAGGCGCTCAATAAATTGACCGAGCGCTATGCAAGTGCAGGTAAGAAGTTACATCTTAGACATTTGAGCAGTGATTGCAGGCTGTTACTAAAAAATGCGGAAGCTGTGATTGATGTAAATATCATAGAAGATCCAAACTACAGGGTTGCAATAGAAAAATAGCCTGGATAGAAAAAGCCTGTGAAAATCCACAGGCTTTATATTTATATTAGATTGTAGTTGTGCAACAGCCACGTGCGTAAAGCGATGCAGGATTTGAAGAACTTGGCGCAGGCGATCCGTGCCGAGGTGACTGAGAAGAAAAACGCAAAATAAGTTTTTGCATTTTGGGAAATTAGAAAGCTCCTGGCCGTTGGTCAGGAGCTTTTTTTGTTTTGACGTGGAAAGCTTACCTTGTGATAAATAGCAGCAGGTAATGAAGCAAAACCAAAGAATTTTTAACCGCTTTGCCGAGAATTTGAAAATTACGATGGCGGATAATAATCTGGCATTTACCAGAGACGGAGAGAAAATTGATCAAATGTATTATTTGTGTCCGATCTCATTGATGCTATTTCCAGAGGAATCATTATCTGCTGGCAGGCTTACCATAGAGCATGTGCCGTCGAGGAGTTTGGGTGGGAAACCGATAATTTTAACCAGTAAAGTTATCAATAGTGCCGATGGGCATTCTTCCGATAAAATAATGCTCAACTTTTTTCAAAGTGAGAATTTTAAGTCTGGCAAAGGCGGAATACCTACGATAATATCTTCTGAAGCGTTGGATTTAAACGGGGTGGGAGTCATCTTGTCAGTGGGCAAAGTTCGCGGGAAACTGGGAATAAAGATGTTGACTTCCACGACTAATATGGAAGCCTTGGACTATAAAGGGTTGTTTAAAAATTGGAATGGCGGTAAGTTTAAGCTTCGTGGTAATCTGCAAACCAGCATCGAGCAAAAAACACTCTTGAAATGTGCCTATCTTACGGCTTTCGCTAGTATTGGCTATCCATTAATAATATCTAAAGCGGGTCTTCGGGAGCGAACGTTTGGCGTGTTAATTGATTTTTTAAAAGGCGTTAGCCTTGAAAAGAGTTTTCCGTGCGTATTCTTTAACCAGCAAGCGCCGATTGAAAATTCGCATCTAGGCATTGTTACTTGGGAGGGTGGTAATAGATGCTTTGTCGTGAATTTGAACTTTAAACTTAATGATGTCAATTTCCAATATGCCGTTTTTTTACCTCATCCCGATAGCAAAGATTTAAAATGTATTGAGGAGCTCGCACTCTGGCAGCTTGAACAACGCAATACCATAATAGATTTTAAAGTTACGCCAATTCATGGTCGTTTATGATTGTCAAAATTTCATGCTCATAGCTAATGACCTCGATCCTGAATCTTTTTTTGATCAATAACTTAACCTTCGTTGCTAGAAAAAATCGGAAAAACTGATGGACGTATGCAAAATCGCTATGAGTAAGAGCTGTTTTGTTTTAATGCTAGATTTTTTTCTGTATTTGCCAATAATGTCCAAAAGGGTCTTTAAACATGCCTTGTCTATAACCATAATCGTGGTCGGTTGTTGCATTAATTTCTATTGCTCCAGCCTTGATTGCTTTGTCCATTACCTCCTCTACATTAGGGACAAACAATCCGATAACCGCTGTCACCCCTTTTGCGCTGATGGGCTCAAGCGCATCACGCATTGTTTCATGCACATGAAAAATTGCTCCGTCAATTTCTAGTTCGGCAACGTGAATACTACCATCATCGTTTCGAAAACAAAAATTTTCAGTCGCTCCAAAGTTCGTGTAAAAGTCAATTTCCATTGTTCCTTTGGGAATATGTAATTCAGGTGCAAAATGGGTTTTGTCTTCGGTCTGTGTCATAATTTTTTTCTATAAGGTTAGCGATGGAATGTCAATCAAAATTTTAATTACGCTGTCCGTTACTTTTCGCAGATAGGGAGAGTATGACCTGGCTTCCATTGTCTGTTTAAGTGAACGGTTTTTGATTAAGTGGTTATAAGTTAGTGGTTATTCGGCGTGGATGCAAATTTTGGGGGTGTGGAATTCTTTTTTTCGGCTTTGCACGTTTTTTGTGGCGTTAGTAGTTCATTCTTTTCCAATGGATAAAATCAAGATTACCCTTTACGTATTGGAACTGGAAAAAGGCAAATACTATGTTGGCCAGACCAGTATGCCTACTTTCCGGTATGCTGAGCATATTGCCTCGGTGGGCTCCAAGTGGACCAAGCTGTATCGGGCAAAGGCCAGGGTTGTCCTAGAAGAGCGGCTATTTGAAAGTTACGAGGAGGCTAAGTTGTATGAGAACTGGTTGACTTTGCACTGGATGCAGAAAAAGGGTTGGCGGAATGTGCGCGGCGGTGATTTTTTAAAAGTAGAAGATTATCTGTTGCAAAGGGATATTGAGCACATCTTTGATGTGGAGATTAATAGAATCCGGTATTTCGTTCCTAGTTGCAAATACCTGTTCGGCATCTCCTCGGATTGGATCATTTATGTGCTGGAGCTGGAAAACGGTAAATATTATATTGGTAGCACCAAAAGGCTTGGTCGTGATTTGGGTAAGCACTTTTTAGGGAAGGGAATAGATTGGACAAAGATTAATAAGCCGGTCAAGGTTTTGACTTATTTTGATGTGCCGATGCCTAATAATTATATTGATGAGAAATTGAAGCTGCTTAAGCAACATGTGGCTTATTATGGGATGGAAAATGTTAGGGGAGGGAACTTTGAGCAGAAACATTAGTGCTTTTGGGAATAATCGTTAGATCGGAAAAACATAATGGAAATTAGTGCGTTTAATTTATCGAGAGCGTTAATTTAGATGAAGCGGGAAAGGCCATCGGTCGTTCCCGCTTTTTTATTTACACATAAGCGTGAAACGAAATCCAAGTATTCATGGCGGAATTTTCTTATTAAAGAAGGTGATAGTGGATCCAAACTCGTCTAAAAGGCCTGCAATAGTTCTAGGAATTTATAGTTAGCTCAATCTGTAGGCATTCCATGCCAAACTTCAACGAAGTTAGCAATTCAAGACTTTCTTCATGGGTGAGAACTCTTGATCTGTGATGAACTTTGTTAGCTGATTTTTTTTTTATAATACCATGCATTTCTTCAAAGAATTCCTTTCGATAAAGCTGAAGGTTGTAAATGATGAGGTCAAAAATCCCAATGAGTAACGTGAATTCCTCATCGATCCATGGAGAATTTGTCGCCTTAAGCGCTTCCTCTCCAAACATAAGTAATTCGCCATCCTTTCTCCAGTTGTGGGCGAAAAGAACATTTCTGGCTTCATATAAATCTTTCCAAGAATTATTGATCAGTGCAATCGCTGGTTTTAATAATTTTTTAACCCCTTTTTTAAATTCTATTGCCTCTGCATTTAAACCCTGATCTTCAGGTAATATTCTATGGAATTTTTTATACTCATCTAAAAAAGCACAGGTTTGTATCGTTAAATACCCTTTGATTCCCATTGCTTGTTGATGTAAATCTGAAATTACCTTATCAACTCCTTCACCTTCATAAAATTCATCCTCCAGTACTTGATTTAAAAATGATTCAACATTAACCTTTGATCGCCAGAACGTTCTCATGGTCGAGGCGATCATCAACATGTTAAAATAGGATTGCTTAATTTTTTCCATATTTCAATAACCTTTCAGCAGGGACTTGAAGATTCAAAACGGTAGGTTATCTTCTTCCTCATTTAAATCGACAACTTGGAATGGCAATGCGCCGACAGGGAGTGGAAGCCCGTTTACTATATAAAGATTGAGGATATCCTCCCGATCCATAAACATTATTTGACTACGCTTTGTAGTATCCAACTTTCCAGCTAGCCAATTTTTTGCAGATTTCGTGATCTCGCCACCTGCAACGATAAATGCATGGTCAACTAAAACTTTTTTCCCTATTTCTGGATCAAATATTTCATGTCCAATCATCATAAGTACCTGGTTTAAGATTTCTGCAATGTTTGTGTTCGATCCTTTGCCCATTCCTGCTGCATCAAGTTTGGATTTCTTTACTTGAATGCCGAAATATAACATGTGCTGGGTGGGAATTCGGAATTTCATCCAGATGTCCTTTCCGTACTCTAGTGATTTGTCTTTATGTCCAGCTGCAGTTATCCTGAAAAACCCCAATTGTCTAAATAGCGGGAGTAATATATGTTCTATTAGGTCGTCTTCTGAACAAGTATCAAGATAACTAACCAAAAGCTCTCTATTTCTTACCTCAGTTGCACTAAAAGGCCTGTGCGGACTTGCAGATGGTTTTAATATTTTTTGGCTTGAGGTATGTTTCAAATAACATTTTCGATCATCGGAATAAAAAGCCTCAAAGCCTTCTCGGGCGAGTACATTATTCAACTGTTCCAAAGCGCCAGTACGGTTACTATCCTCGTTCTGAGCATTTGATTTATCCATCAACACCTGGATTACCTTTTGAAAACTTTCTGAAGGTGCATTAGGCTCTTCGCTCGGTTCTTTTAAGATTTTAGTTAAAGTCTCGGACACCCAAATTGCCCGCGTAGAGCCATCATGTTTGTAATCTGTATCCGCATCGTAAAAAAATTGGGTAAGGAAACTACTGCTCCGGTACAGGAAGAAACCTTCTTCGCTGCCGCAGATCATATCAGCGATTTGTGAAATCGTACGATTCTTAAAGTCCATCGCGTTGTTCTTTTTCGTTCATGTATAAAGCTAGTATTTTTCCTGTAAATCCCTAAATAATAGGTTGACATTACATTAAACTGAAGCGAATAGGTAAAAATTAATAAAACTAAAAATGTTAGTAATATGTTAATAATTTACTATTATTTTTAGTATAAATTTGTAACACTAAGATTTTACGGATATGAAAGAGATCACACTATATGCCAAAGGTAGCGCTACGCACCTGATACCCCTGTTTACCGAACGCATCCATGCGGGTTTTGAAAGCCCGGCTGCGGATTACGAAGAAGCGCGGATCGATCTGAACGATTACGTGTCCAAGTATCCCGAGGCGACTTTTTTTGCCAAGGTGGAAGGGGAGTGTATGATCGGTTCTGGGATATTTCCAGATGATCTTTTGGTGGTGGATCGTTCGCTGGATGCGCAGAATGGCGATGTGGTCGTGGGGGAGATCAATGGGGAGTTTGTGCTGCGTTCGTATTTCAAATTGGGGAGCAAGACGTTTTTGATGCCGGATAACCGGTTCTATAAACCGATTGAGCTGAATGAGGAAATGAAGTTTAATATCTGGGGGATTGTGCCCCATACCATTTATAACCAAAGAAGGAGGAACAGTGCTCGCATTAATCGATTCGAACAATTTTTACGTTAGTGCCGAACGGGTGTTCCAGCCGGAACTGAAGGATCGGGCGGGTTGTGTTTTGAGTAACAACGATGGCTGCGCGATTTCTAGGAGTAACGAGGCGAAGTCGGAACTGGGCATTAAGATGGGTACACCGTATTTCATGATGCGTGAGCAACATGAGCAGGGGAAATTGTGGTGGAGGTCGTCAAACTATACGCTTTATCAGGACATGATGCGCAGGATTACTTCCATTGTGCGGCGTGCTTTTCCAGAGCAGGAAATCTATTCGATCGATGAATGCTTTTGCGATCTGACTGGGCATAAATTTGTGGATCTAGAAGCTGAAGCAGTTGCTTTGCGGGCTCGGATATTGAAATGGACGGGCGTTCCGGTATGTATAGGGATTGCCCCGACACGGACCTTGGCGAAGATTGCCAATAAGCTGGCAAAAAAGCAGGGCCGGGTTTCCGGGGTGTATCTGATGGATACCCCGGCTAGGATCGAGCAGGGATTGCGGGATACGGAAATCGACAGCGTGTGGGGCATTGGCCCAGCTTATGCGACCAAGCTGATGAAAGCGGGCTGTTATACGGCCTATGATTTTATCAATTTGCCCGAGGATTTTGTGCTAAAGCTGATGACAATCCAAGGTCGTCGAACATATCGGGAGCTTAGGGGTGAAAGGTGTATTCCAATGGAGTACGTTCGGCCGGATAAAGAAGGGATTTCCACTGCCCGTTCGTTTGGGGGTTTTGAGACAGAACTGCCACCGATGGAGGAGGCATTGGCAACCTATGTAGCCAATGCGGCGGTGAAGCTGCGCTTGCAGGGTTCGGTGTGTTCGCGGATTTTTGTGTTTGCCCATACTTCCAAGTTTGCCGTGGTATCGGATCGGTACAGTGTGGGGCAGGAAGTGCGGCTTTCGGTAGCGACTTCGGATACGGGAACGCTGATTTCCGAGGCTTTGCGGGCATTGCGCAAGATGTTCGTACACGGTTACCGTTACCAGAAAGTTGGCGTGGAACTCAAAGGCCTGCGGCCTTGCTCGCAGATCCAAGGGTCGATGTTTGATTCGGTGGATGTGGGCAAGGCTGAAAAGATGGCGCGGGCATTGGCGGCAATTGATGGGATGAACAGGGAGTTTGGCAAAGATATGATCCGCTACGGGGCGATGGGCTATGAGAAAAAGTGGTTCATGCGGCAGGAGTTTTTATCGCGGAAGTTCACTACCCGGCTGTCCGATGTGATCGTGGTCAAAGCGGTGTGAGGTGGAGGGGTTTAAACAAAGAATTAACAAGAGTGTTTAGTATAAAAACAAGACTGATGAGTATACAGCAAACCGATATCTCTCCGATGGATCTATTGGGGATCAAGTTAAAAGATGAGTTTTCTGAGGTGACCGGGGGCAGCTTTTCTCCAGGCCATGATTTATTTACGATTAATTTAGCTAAGGGCAAGCGGCCGGTCAATCTGGTGGTCAAGGAACTGCACAGCTTTTTGAAAAGCTACCTCAAGCGCAATGGGCATCCGGAAACTGAGTACCAGTTTACCATCCACGAGCAAGGGCGATTGGTGCATGTCCTGCGCTTTCATTCTCCTGATGAGGGATATCATGTGGAAGTGATGGCCAGTGGAAGGCTGCATCGGCTTTTTGTGGATTCTGGTCTTGGGGCAATTGGAGATTTTACGGTGTTCAATGAAGATTTTCAGAAGATAGGTTATCTAGCGATGAAGCCTTTGGAAGGAAATGACACGATGGATTATGGGGACGGGCGACCGTATCCAAATTTTAGCGATGGCAGTTTATGGGAGGGCAAAGGAGAGTTGGTCGAAACCTATTTGAACCAGATTATCGGTCAGATTGCTTTACAGATCGATGCGGCCTACCGCAAAGGGAAGGTAGATATCCAGGAGCCTACTGATGTAAGTTATTATGCCGAGGTTTTTGGAGTGAGTGGGGAGGAACTAAAAGAAGCGGTAGGGAAAATAGGTCCAACACTTGGTGCTTTGGAGGATTATTTCCGGAGTAGGACCGATGTCGAGGTTTAATTTTTTGCATTTTAACACCAATTGCCATGGGAGGAGAACGGCCTTTACCTCGGGAAACCGAATTGTCCAAGCGTTTTAAGGAGCTGTCGAGCAGGCCGAAGGAAGTTTCTTTGCCTGCGGCATATATCGCTATTTACGAGGCTGCGGTTTCACAGAACCACTGGATCTATGATCCGCAGTTGAAGCGATGGCAGACTCCCGAGGAGTTTTTGGAAAACGAAAAGCGTTATGCTGGGGGCGAGCCGGGCAGGTTGTCGAGGCTCCAGTTACGCGATCCGATGGATGGGGTGAATGCTTCTTATGTGCAGTTGCAGGATTTAAAGGAGCGGATGGAAATTTTTGTGAAGCGCGTTCTGGACTATTATAAGCAGCGGCCAAAAAAAACTTAATGGTGCAATCTTTGCTCCAGATGCGTAAATTCGTTTAGCTTTATCTATTATGTGCGCACGCTACACCCTTACTGCTGAAGAAAAGGACCTGATCAAACAAGGTAAATATACCTTGGCAGGACCGTACACGCCCGACCCGAACATTGCGGTACGCGATTTTGGCTTTGTGGTGACCTCAGCCGAACCCTCGGTGGTGCAGCGGATGTACTGGGGAATCGATCCCAGTTTTGCCTCGTTTAATATCCGTAGCGAGGAGGTGATGGAAACGCCAACGTTTCGAAAGCTGATGGATGAGCGGAATTTCTGCGTGATCTTTGCCGATGGGTTTTATGAAACCGAGGAGCTCACCGATGTAGACAAGCGACCTTGGCGGTTTGTGACCGAGCGGAAGCTTTTTGCTTTTTTGGGTTTGTGGACAGAGACGGTGAATGTTGAAAGCGGGGAACTGGAAAGGCGTTATGCCATTTTTACCTGTAAGGCGAACAAAACAGTCGGGGATATTCATCCCTATGACCGGATGCCTGTAATCTTGAGTAAGGCCGATGAGGATTTTGTGCTGCACAAGCGGCCGACGGTTGAACATCTGCTTTCGCTATGTAAACCTTATCCGGACCAGCTGATGAACCGATATAGGGTGAGCAAGAATGTGCTCGCGGTTTCTACCAAGAAAAAATGGAATAAATCGATAGAACTGCTCAATGAGGTACCCGATGAGCCACGAACTGGCAATCTGTTCGGCGATGCTATGCCGCCCGCGGATATTACCAAGCGGACGTTCAAGAATACAGGCAAGAAGAAGAAGCCCAAAGGGCCAGATAATTCCTCGGGGCTGGATCTGTTTAATTCGCTTTAAGTTTTATCAAAACAATCAGATTGCATTCACGTTAGATTTTTATGGAAGGATTGGAAAAGATTGGATTTGGAGGAAGTTGCCACTGGTGTACCGAGGCGGTATTCCAAGCGGTGGTTGGAGTGAAAAAAGTTGAGCAGGGCTGGATTTCTCCATCAGTTGATTTGGAATATTTTTCTGAAGCTGTGCTCGTTTATTTTGATCCTGCGGTCGTTTCAGTTTCTACCTTAGTTGCTATTCATTTATATAGCCACAGTTCGACGGCTTCTCATTCCATGCGTTCGAAATACCGTTCGGCGGTTTATGTGTTTGATGAAGTGCTGGGGGGTGAAGTGAAGCGGGCATTAACTGCGGTAGAACAGGAACTTGGTGGGACGGTTATTACGCAAGTTTTAACTTTCGGGGCGTTTACATTAAATTCGGCAGAATTTCTGGATTATTATGCGACTGATCCGGATCGGCCGTTTTGTAAGACCTATATCGAGCCTAAATTGAAGGCACTTGTTTTACGCTTTGGTCGACAAATGAAAATTGGCAAGGAAGAATTTAAATAATTGCGTAGTTTTAAAAAAGAAATTAGAATCCTATGGAACCATTTAATATAGCTATCACTTTACAGGGTTCGCCTGTGACCTTGCGTGTGCAACCGCTTGAGGAATTGCTTGTAGACAAACATCAATATAAAATCTATAAAGGACAGGAGTTGTTGGGTACTATATGGCCGGAACTTCCCGATGAAGGTATCAAGTGGTGTGCTGATAACGGGATGGATGAAGATACCTTGCATGTCATTGGTGAGGCGATTGAAAAACACGATTACTAGGTATGGAGTTTGGTAGAGTAGTACCCACTGAAGTTTCCCTGATTGACCATTCATTACCGGCCAATGGAGGAATTGTTGATCAGGTTTTTTCTGGACAGCGTGCCGAGGAGGCCTGTAAGTTCTTCGTTGGCTGCTCTAAATGGGGACGCAAAGAATGGACGGGACATTTGTATCCGGAAAAGGCCAAGGAACGGGATTTCTTGACCCACTATGCTAAGTATTTTGACAGTATTGAGCTGAATGCAACTTTCTTTTCCCTACCCGAACGCGACCGGATGGAAAAATGGTTGGAGCAAGTGAAGCAATCGGGCAATAATGATTTCTTGTTTGTCCCTCGGATTTCTAGGACGATTAGCCATATCAAGCGGCTTAGGGATTGCGAGGAGGAGCTCGCACAATTTATCAATGCGGTGGAAGGCTTTGGGGATCATCTGGGGCCAATGCTTTTACAGCTGAGTGATAACTTCGGTCCAAAATTTTTTGAGCCGCTCAGAAATTTTGTAGAACGGTTGCCGAAAGATCATCATTTCTTTATTGAGCTACGTCATCCCGATTTTTTATCAGATGTAATCGAACGGAACAGGGTGTTCGAGTTACTGGCAAAATATAACGTTGGCGTGGCGATGAGCGATACGAGTGGGCGTAGGGATTGTGTGCATATGGAACTGACTACACGCGAACTTTTTGTGCGGTTTGTGGGCCACGGGGACTTTAACCGCGCGTCGGATTATGCCAGGGTAGATGAGTGGGTGGAGCGAATTTCCAAACTGATCGAGTTAGGATTGGAAAAGGTATATTTCTTTGTTCATCAACATGATGAAGTGGATACGCCAAGGCTTGCCGGTTATGTGATCGATAAGCTCAACGGGCGTTTTGGAGCAGGGTTGAAGCGTGTAGAGTGGAAGCCGTAACGGTGGCGTTATTTATGCGCGTTCATGTTTTGAAACAGCTGGGTATGTTGGGCTTTGAATATGTTAGCCATTAAGGTTTTTATCGGTAGCAAAGTTTTGAAGGTGATGGTTTCGGTGATTTGAGTTATTCCTTGTTCTTCAATTAAAACAAATTCCATTTTAATGTGATTGATCTTCATCACGCTGGCTTCAAAGATGACTTTGTTTGGGTTTTGCTGTTGTTCGACGGTTACCGGATAGGTAAAGGAAACAGGAATGGGACCAAATTTCAAGGTTTCATGAACCAAGTAGTTATTTTCGCCTGTGTGATCAATTTTAGTGATTACTGGATGAAAGGAAACGTATTTTTGCATATCCGTTAAGTTCTCAAAAACGGTTTGCAGGGGAAGATTTACTTGAAACTTGAGGGTCATGGAATTAAATTGTAGCCAAGGTACTGTTTATATTTCTTCCGATGGATCCCAGAAGACTTTATTCAAGTCTTTGACCTGATCGTTTTCTATTATGATTCCTTCACTTTCCAGCAGATCATGCATGTGATTGGGATAATCATAATGGTGTTTTCCGGTCAGCAGGCCATTTCGGTTGACTACGCGGTGGATGGGCAGGTTGATCGTTGGGTAATGGGCGCTGATCAGCGCAGTTCCGACTAGTCGTGATGATTTTGCGGCACCAAGTGCCTTGGCTATGGCGCCATAGGTGGTTACCCTTCCTTTTGGGATGAGGGCGACGATCTGGTAAACCTGTTCATAGAAATTGAATTGTTGAGATTTTTTAGCATTGCTCATTGGTATGCAAAGTTAATAACTATTATCTTGGTGAACTATTTAAACTGTTATGGCGGAATTACCAGATCTTGCTGTTTTTGCGGCAACCCTTTCTCGAAAATTTGAAGGCAAGACCCTTTCTTATGTGGAGGTGAAGCACGACAAGAAATTAAATGTTTCCGTTTCGGAATTGCAATCGGCGCTGGAAGGCAAGAACCTGGATAAAGTGGAGCGGTATGGAAAAACGCTCCGTTTTCATTTTGGGGATCAGGTATTGCAACTGCATTTGATGCTTCGTGGCGATCTGTTCGATGTGGTCAAAGGTGAGGAGTATATCAAATCTTCGATCATTCGGTTAATGTTTTCTGGGGACAAAGGCTTTGAAGTACGTGATTTCCAGAAACAGGCGACCCCGACCTTGAAACCTTTTGATTTTAAATCACCCGATGCCCTGGAGATCTCTTTGGAGGATTTTGCTGCTTTGCTTGCTAAAAAGCACGGCAAGGTAAAAGAGGTGCTGATGGACCAAAAGCTGATCCGCGGTATTGGAAATGCGTATAGCGATGATATTTTGTGGCATGCGAGGATTTCGCCGTTTTCAATAGCGAGCAAGATTCCGGAAAAGGAGGTGAAAGTATTGTATCAAAGTATGCATGAAGTGCTCGAGCAGGCTATTGCTGATATCGCTAAAGCGAGCGGCGATGAGTTCAAGGGCGAACTCCGTGACTTTATGTTGGTGCACAGCCATGGCTTGGAAAAAAGTCCAACGGGCAAGAAGATCAAGTATGAAAAAATTGAGGGGCGTGGTACTTATTTTACCGATGAGCAGCAACTATTTAAGTAGGTAATAAGTGTTCTTTGTATGCTTTTTTCATTCTGCTGCCTTGGAATTTAGATAGCCTTTATTTTTTTCATTCGGCTCTATTAAGTCCCATAGATTCCCGTATAGGTCTTCGAACACGGCTACTTTTCCGTAAAGTAAATCCTCAGGGGAGCGTACAAATTTGACCCCTCGGGATGTGTAATTATCATAATCCCGTTGGAAATTGTCGGTAAATAAAAAAAGAAATACCCGGCCTCCAGTTTGATCTCCAATTCTGGATACTTGGGCTTTGCCTTCAGCCCGCACTAGCACAAGACAACATTCTTTCGCTCCGGGAGGAGACATCATGACCCACCTTTTTTTCGCCAAGTTGCGTGTCCTCAACTAAGACAAAATCCAGCATATTTCTGTAAAAATCAATGGCGTCATCATAATTGTCAACAACCAATGCGATATGTGCGATACGTTGGTACATTTATTTAGTGCTATTTTTCATGATACTATCCCGTTTCAACAAGTGAATACATTAAAACTACAAAAAATCGCTGGCAGGCCGTCTGAAGGACTGGATTTTTTCCATTGGCAGCGCTTTAAACCAGGTGGTAAATAAAGATCAGAATGACTTTCGCACGCACCAGGTGGTCATGCTTCTGAGGTTTTGAACGTTGGTGGTTTTTAGCGGCTCGTGAAGTTCACCTCCCAGTTTCTTAGTGAGCCTGAGCAGCATCTCCTGGTTGACTAAGAAACGCTCAGAGCCATCGGGGAGCAGGTACCTACCGTTTCCGATAAAATGGATCAGGGATTCGATCCCAATTTCAGAGGCCAATCGGCAGAAGAAGTATCCGCCAGGCTTGAGTACCTCCCACATGGCTTGTAGCATCGCTTCAAAATGATCGAGGTTTTGTGCAAAATGCAGCACGGCGCTACTGATTACGAGGTCAAAAGTTTGGGGATCAAAGGGCAACTGCTCGACCGAGGCAACCTGAAAGTTCTCTTCCGGATGGATATGCGGATAGGCGCTTGCCAGGTGCCTTAATTGGGCGATGGCTTCTGGATTTTGATCAACGCCAAAGACCTGAGCGCCGCATTGCAAGAAATACACTAGGTTTCTACCGGTTCCGCATCCTGCATCTAAGATGAGTTGACAATCCTGATAGGTGCCTTTAAGCAATTGATCGAACAAATAAATATCTATGTTCCCGAAAGTATCTGCAAGGTGCTGTTTCATCCGTGGCAAAGATAATGCGATTGCCGATAAGAAACCAAAATTTCTGGGTAGAATGGTTCTTGAATGTATAACTTCGAAAAGAGCAAAAATTAAGATATGTTTTTGGGCGTTTTGCTGGCTGTACACTATATCTTTCGCATAGCGAAAGGATGTCGTTTCCATCCCGAACGCCATGTTTTTAAATTTTCTGTAAATTAGATATATGCCTGTTTGGGGTTCATCACGATCATGATTTTATCCTCGGGCAGCTCCCGCCAACCATGGTCATAATTAAAATAGTAAGTTCCCGAGGCGGTTGTCAAGACGCTGGTGTAGTACCTGAAATTGAAGTTTTTTTCGATCAGTGAAAACTTTCCAACGGTGGTTGGTCCATCGTGCATGCTCACTATGTGCTTCAGGATTTTATAGTTGCGCTTGAGAATGGTATTGATCTGGGCAATGAACAACGGTTCATACCAGGTATCGGCACCGACCCGTTTTCGGTTGGCGGTATTCCGGCAAGTGTCGTTGCAATATTTCTTATCCCTGCGTCCGAAAAGTTCCTTTCCACAATGGAGGCATTCAAAAGGCTTAAAATTCGGGTCGAATGGGCTCATATCTGAAAATCAATATTTTATCCGATTTATAAACGTTTGAAACGGTTAAATCGTTTTCCAACCGACTAATTTTTTCTGGCCTTCCCAAATTTGCATCTCACCAATTCATTTGTGATATGGAAAACAACATCAAGCACACCGAAGAATTTTCATTTGCAAACAGGACGTTTTTTCTGGACGTGAGATTTGCAAAGAACGATAGGGAATATTACCAGTTCTCCCGAAGTACAAAGAAACCTGATGGCGGCTACGATCGAATGGGACTTATTGTCTTTCAGGAGGAATTTCCGCTTTTCGTACAGGCACTAGCATCGATGTGCCATCACGCCTCTCATTTGGAGTTCGATAAAAACGATATGTTCAAACCCGAAGCTGAAAAGAAAGTAAAGGGAATCAAATCATGGGAACCGGACATGCGGCCGAGGGAAAAAATGCTCTCTGGCGGCGCTCACACATTGGGTGATGCAGAACTCCTTGCGCTACTGATCGGCTCGGGAACTCCCAATGAAACGGCGGTGGATTTGGCGGGACGCATACTCGCTGCTTTCGGAGGACTGGAGGGTCTTACAAAAGCAAACTATAAAAGGCTATCCAGGTTTACCGGTATGGGCCTTGCCAAGTGTAGTGCCATAATTGGTTCGATGGAACTCTCCCGGAGGTTGATGGTCTTACATATGGGTTCGGCGGACGCGCTGCTCGAGTTTTTTCGCATTCCTTCTAAAGATTGACTTTCTAGAGTTAGGATCCTCATCTGATCGCTAACCTTTTCTAATCTGAAATGATTGAGATTTTCAATCGAAACGGATAAAAAGGCTGCGAATATCGTGACCTCCGCTTGCTGCGTACGCATAATGACCGGCTGCGCCGTCCACCCTTCGGGACTTATAGTACTCCGCTCGCTTAAAAGGTCCCGGCCTTCTGTGCTTTCTTTTTTTCCGTTTTTTCTTTTGAAAAACTTTTGATGGAACGGACTTAAAGGGAAGCAACTGATTAAATTTTTTACTTAAAACCATTGTTATGGAAATTACAGGAAGATTGACCGCCAATGCGGAAACAAGGACAGTCAAAGGCGACAAAAAAGTAGTGCGTTTCACCGTTGCGGTGAATGATAGCTACCGAATGGGCGAGGAGCGCAGGGAAATTACCAATTATTTTGAATGCTCCTATTTTAGGAATGAGGGGATTGCAGAGTATCTGAAAAAAGGCGCAATCGTGCAGATTTTCGGCAGGGTCGGCGTAAATGCGTACATCAATAAAGAGGGTGAGGCAAGAGGAAGTTTGACCTTCCATGTGTCAGAAATCAAGTTGTTCGGCAGTACCTCGACAACGGGCGCACAGCCTGCAAAGGTAGCGGAGTTTTCGGTGGACGAATCCAATGTGGCAGATAAGAAAGAAGAAGAAACAGACGATTTGCCATTTTAATTGCGTCGATATGAAAACGTTGAAAAGATTTTTACACACCAATTCGTCGAATCCCGAACTGCATAGGCTCGTTTTTAAGGCGGGAGGCATTGCTTTTAGTGAGTTTAAGGAACGACCTAACGATTTCTATGCGGCAAATACGGGAGCGGTATCGGGCATGATTTATTATGAAGATACGGTAAGGTTTGCCAAGAAAAATCTCGTGCTGATTATGGATGCGCTGAACCGATTCGAAAATGAATGTGGACTGATACCCGATAAGCCCACCGACGACAAGACCCAATTCTATAATTGGCTCGCATGGTTTGCATGGGAAAGCATGGCGGGGGAACTCATCAGTTATTTGGAAAATTAATCATAAAAACATGGAAACAAATTTTTTTACAGCCGTACAGTCCCTGCCAAAGGCGGGGGACTGGCGGATAAGCATCTCGTTTATCGAAGATGGCAAAATGTTGGTATCGGTTCTTTTTGAGCAGGATAAGGACGGCAAAGGACTTGCACCGCTTCTGTTCAACGGAACTGCATCAGAATTGGACAAGGGATTTTTTACCGCTATCGCCGAACCCGTACAGCGAACCTCTGAACTTTTTGCAAACATCAGCGCGCATTTATTGAGCGTGGAAAAGGCAAAAAAAGACCTTGTCGAAAAGGCAGAGAAAAAAAGCGCATCTGCTACTTCTTCTAAGTCTGCGCCAAAGAGCGAAGATAAAGCCGACCGAAAAAAACGCTATGATGATTTGATTGCCAAAGCGAAAGACCTAAACGGGCAATGTAAATACGATGAAGCATTAGCAGTACTTCCTGCTAACGAAGAATTTCCCGAGAAATCGGAAGAACTCGACGGCTTGCGGGCAAAACTCGAGGAGCGCAAAAAACAAAAAAACCAGATGTCCTTATTGTAACCTAAAAACCCTTGTTATGTTAATCACAGAAATTTTAAAACGGGTTTTCATTTTTGAGCAAAACGGTTCGAAAATACGTTTGGAAGACCCTAGAAAACAGTTCAGCCCCGAAGAAGTGAAACACTTTTATTCTGGCTCCTATCCCATACTCACCAACGCCAATATCGAGGGACCTGAAATCAAACGGGACGAAGTGCAGTACCGTTTCATCACAACCCTTGGAACAAAAGGTTGAACAGATGAAAAAGCAGAGAAAAGCTAGAACGATAATTTTAAAACCCCACACAGCAGAATGGAATGTGCATCAGTATCTCGGCAGGTTAATGCTACAGCTAAACGAGCGAGCCGAACAGGGAGAGTTATTAAACAGCAGAAACAAAAGCGCACCGAAAGATTTGATCGATATGCTTTTTTAAAGCAGGTATTTCAACCAGTGGTCGAAACTGGTGAGGGAATGCTAAATGAGAGCGAAAAAATCGAATTAGGGTTTTACAATTCGGCTCGTCATCTATGCGACTTGTACGGATGGGAGCAGTTAGTGCCAAATTGTAAGCCCTTTCCCTTCAATTTGGCTTGCGATATGAAAACTTTGAAACAGCGGTTGAAAATGAGCGATGAAAACCTTGACCTCCGCATTTTGCAAGATGAAGTTCATCCTGCAAGGCTTGCAACGATAAAGACTTGTAATTCGGGAAGCGTACTTTTTTACCTCCCCGTAAAACCGATGCTTGATTTATTGGAAAACAGCCAAACGCAAGTGGTCGGTGAACTCATTCTATCGGTCTATTCCTACCTCTATCAAATAGTTGGGGTAAATCATTTTGCGAGTGACTTCTCGTATCTCGCTGACCAGTATGCCATGATAGCTGAATGGTATATGTATGACGAAGGATATAGTGAGGACGAAGAAGAACGAGCAGAGCATCTTGCTTTTTTTGAAGAGGTAAAAGAGCGTGGAAAGGTATCACTTATGCTCATGGAGGAAAGGGAACACCTCGAAAAATTCCCGTTGCGCATGGAAACGTTTATCGCCAATTCACCGCCACAATGGGAGTTTGAAAAGACAGCGAGGGCTTTTTTAAAATTGTACAAGGATTATCCCAATAGGGCAATCAGCGACCAAATTATCCGACCTTTTGGTACAGACGAGGATGAACACACGATTTTCCTTGAACAATATCTTCATTTTTATTGGGATGCCGCTCAACTGGTTCAACAGCAGTTCATGGACTGCATCAATGCCGAGCTGAACGAATGCGGTGCAATGGACGAACCGACGACCTTTCAGTATTTCGATACACCCCAAACGCTAGAAACCCACGACCACGATTTTGAAACAAGGCTCTTTGCGCTCTTGCACGAGCTGACTGATAACCTAATTGATTTATCCAAATGAAAGATTTGACCGAAACGATAAATGAGGGGTATAGCCCTTTCAAAGCCCTACTTTTTTACAAAAGCAGAACCGATGATTTTTATGTAGAAAGCTATGACATGGATTCGGGCGGTAGAGCCATCAATGCCCATCCGCTGAACCTTGCCGAGTGCCAAAAGTTAGCCGATGGACTAGATAATAGTGAGGATTTGAAAAAAAACTACCTTAAAGGGGGCGGGCTTTTCCCCGACAATCTGCTCTACCTCAATAGCGAAAAGAGCGGGCTTGTACTTTGGCATTCCCGAGCCAAAAAAGTTAATCTGTTTTTTAAGGCTGATTTGGGAATTGCTGACGGCATAGCGGAAATCCCACCTCTGCTATGGTTGGCAAGTAGAGATACCTTGCAAGTTTGGGCACTTAAAAGCGATAAAAGACCCACCCAAAAATCGGTGCTGTACCATGCGCCATTTTTCAATGTATATGATAGTGGAGCGGTCTGCATGGGCAATGTTAAAAAGCAAATACCCAATGATTGTTCACTTTGCGAGTTCATCAATCTTTGGGAAAAATTCTTTTTCAACAGCACATTCAGCCATACATTAATGAACGGAGCGGTGAAGCATACAGATATCATTGCGCTATGGAAAGGTCAAATGGAACTCGGATTGCCCTATCCGCTAGAAACGTTAATGAAATCAAAGAAAACACTTAATGACCTGATAAGATGAAAACACCAAAAAAAAGGGTTCATATTGTTCCCTCTTATTTGCTTAACCCTACTAATCCTATTTCTGTGAACCTTATAGGGGCGGGAGGGACAGGTAGTACATTTTTGACTGCATTAGCCCGCATGAATTATGCGCTTCGTGAAATGAACCATTGCGGTTTGCAAATTACCTTGTTCGACCATGATATTATCGAACCATCCAATCTAGGTCGGCAACTTTTTTCCGAGAATGAACTTGGACTGAACAAGGCGGTGGCACTCATCAATCGTAGCAACCGTTTTTTTGGCTCAAACTGGAAAGCGGTAACGCAACGTTATGAGAACGTGGGCAAGGGTAACGACTGTTATCCAGCCAATATTACCATTTCTTGCGTGGATACCGTACAAGCTAGGCAGAACATAAAAACCGTCCTGGAAAGCAAAAAGCGGTCGGACAATCACAGGGATAAACCAATATACTTAATTGATTTAGGCAACGGCAGAGACTCGGGGCAAGTGCTACTGTCCACCATTGGAGAGGTCATACAGCCCGACTCGAAAAAATTCCATCCCATTGGCAGTTTAGGGGATATTTTTGAAAGTTTTCCCAACCTGTTGGATGCAAGCAAAGACAACCACGAGCCAAGCTGTTCTCTTGCACAGGCGTTGAACCAACAGGATTTATTCATCAATTCTGTCCTGTCCAACATGGGCGCATCGCTTTTATGGTCGATATTTCGACTTGGGGTATTGGAAACAAGGGGTTTCTTTCTAAACCTTTCGGATTTCCGTTCCACACCAATTCCTGTTTAAGGCGTAAATAAGCAGTAATACCAATAAACAAATTTTTAACCGAAATCTATTCAACATGAAATACACAATCAGTTTCTTCAAAAGGAAGATTAAGGACATCAATGATAGTCTAGAAAAAGAAAATTACATCCACAGGTTGCGTGGGCAATTTGATATGGAAAAGGGACAATTGAAAAAGGTCGCTTTTTATTACCGCTCGGTCTATGTTTTTCAAGTGCTGACAAAGCAGGCGATACTGACCGATGGGCTTACACTTAGAAAAGCGGAACAATGGCTTGATAATTTTGACCCTGTGCTTCAAGGGTTCGAACGTTCGGATGGCGAGCGATTCGTTAACGGCTTTGATTCTTGGAATGCGACCCACTTTGAAATGGCTACCTTACTCGACCCCACAAAGGACGCAACCCATTCTTTTATCCGTCATCTATGCCAAGGCAGGGAAGGGCTGTATGAGCTGTCAAGAGAAATGACCGACAAGTTTGAAAACGAAAATAAGGGAAGATTTTGGGAAGGAGGATTGCGGAATGCTGTCAAGCATTTTTGTGAGCATAACAAAATTTGAAAAGAATTTGCAGTCCGATTGGACTGCTTTTTTTTGCGACTCCACTTAAATATGCAGACTTAGACTATATGCTTGACTGGGTTTTAAAGTTATAAACAAGCAAATTGAACTAGGAGTTTATGTCATTCTTATTTGAACTTTTCGATTATATTAGTTAAATTTGATTAATCAAAAACAACGAAATAACTCGATTTTATATTGATGATTATTAGGTTGATTAGAACGGATTGTTCGATATTGATTTAAAATGATTTTTACCCTTTTTAACACCCTGTTCAATTATTCGAGCAGTAAGTTGTTGTAAATAAGATATTTAGAGGATTAAGGTGTCGTTCTGCCACCCCGACCAAACGAGAGCCTCTTCTGCATTGCAGAAGAGGCTTTTTTGTTTCTTCCTACACTTGTCTATCGAGTTGAAATAAACCTTTGTTTTTCAACTGCTTAACTCATGTAAACGCAGCACACCTTAGCTTATCATTCTTTATAAAATAAGACAGGGAATCAAACGGCTCCGCACTACTCTACGCCAAAATCACCATCAACTTTCCTTGCAAAAATGGAACATACCTTTGCGACCACCATAACATTAGAGAACGGGATATCGAATTAGAGCACTGCGCACATACTCGGGCACTTGAGTATCCGCACAACACAGATTTATGCGAAAGCTACTATGAAAAAGTGGCCAATGAGATGTTGGCTTTACATGCCAAGATACACCCAACGGTGAAGATGGTTGGATAAAGAAGTTGTGTGAAATTTAGAGACTTATCCTTTTGTAAGCTAGCTCATTTTTAGGCCTGACCGTTATCATCCAGATGGCTAAGATAAACCGCACTTTTATCGATGTCTTCAGCTGGAACCTTCTTAGCCTAAAGGCGTTCACCTTTTACTAAAATCTATCTCATGAGCTATTATTTCCAAGTCCCCTTTAAACGCATTTTATCAGTTGCGTTTTTATTCACCCTATGTCTTAGTTTGCCTTCCTGCTCCACCAAGTACGTTTTCGCGACATCTGCAGTCGCACCGGCCGCACAGGGCTGGGTAAAGGTGAAAACCGATAACAATAAGAATTACGGAATCAACCTTCAGGTCAAAATGCTGGCCGAACCCGGTAAATTGACGCCGCCCAAAGCATTTTATATGGTATGGATGAGAACCGAGAATGACGAATCGGTCAACATAGGCCGTTTGAATTCGCACGATACCTTTTTTTCTTCCATGCTGGAAGGTTCATTGAAAACCAGTACGCCGATAAAACCAAGAGGCTTCTTTATCACGGCCGAGAATGAAAGTAGTCCTATGTATGTTGGTGGGATGGTCGTGCTGGCGACGAAGTAATTTTTTCGGGACGAGTTTTTGCAAACTAGGTAGTATGTCTCGTCCTAGAATTACTTGACCCTTGATGTTTTCTCGTTAGATGCCTATTTTCCTAAGGCAAAATTAAATCGAACACCAGTGGTAATAGAAATAAAACATACTATACCATTTACTTCAAAGATGAAGATGTACGTAACCGGCTTCTTATTCTACTTAAAGATTCGGGCTTTACACCGAGGTAGCTGGCAATATGATAGAGTGGAACGAATTGAAAAATCTCAGGTTTTGTGTTCATTAAATTCTCATAACGCTCGCCCGGGCTGGATGAAAGATAGTTGTTTACTTCTGTTTTGTAATTTGAGTATTGCTTTTCAGTTTCTATCCTGCACAGCGACTCTAATCTCGGGAACCTTCTAAACATTTCCTTTTCAACTTCGAAGGTGAAAATGGAGATAATACATTCACTTACACACTCCCAGCTTACAGTACTGGGAACCCGATTGGCTTTATCTGGCTCATCAGAAAGGCTATCGCCAGCAGTATAAAAACTTACAGTCTTTTCTTCGCCATCTTTAAGATAATATTCCCTGATGCATCCTTTAAATAAATGGTATGAGGCTTTGAGAAACTGACCTTCTTTTAAAAGGAATTCGCCTTTTTTTACTTTTTTGACAATAATTTTGTCTGCAAAATAGTCTTTTTCTTCTTGCGTATTATAATCTGAGCTTATTAAAGACTTCCTGATCTCTAACACCTCTTGGTCAAGATCTGTTGAATTATCAAATTTCATCCCTTAAAATTAAGATAATTCTGATTAGTTTCTTGAAGAAAAATTAAAGTCATCAATGTAGCATTAAGCATCTTCCAGTAGCAAATCTTCTTTTTGGCGATTAGCGCCTTTCTTTTCTGGTTTATGTTTCCATCTGCGATGGCTCCAAAGCCAATAGGTGGGTTCTGCGATTAGCATATCCTCTAAAATCCGGGTATGCATTTCTGTGATTTCAAATTCTGTGGTCGCAGCCGGATTAAGGCAAACCGGCACACAATCTACTTCATAATAACCACGCTTAATGTAAGTTGTTTTTAGATAGAAAACAGGCCTATTGGTTTTTCTGGCTATTTTTTCAATACCTAATTGCACAGCTGCCTGTTGGTGTAAAAGCGTGGTCCAATATTGAGAATCCTCTTTTGACGGAGCTTGGTCACTACCAAAAGTAAACATCGTTGGAATATTCTTACTGTTGTTAATTGCTCTAAGTGTTTGTCGCATAGCAACCATTTCGTTACCGTATTTACTTCTCATCTTCAAAAACCAATTGTCAAAAATGCCATCGCTCAATGGTTTATAAATGGCATGATGCTGGGCAGAAAATTCTAAACCAATAGCCATACATACCCACTCGTAGTTGCCGTTGTGCGAAGAACAGAAAAGCACGCTCTCATTTTGTTGAAGATATGACTCCACAAGATCCCCATTCTTAAATTTCACACGCCGCTTTAACTCCTTTTCAGAAATACTGTCCATCTTAATAATTTCGAAGATCAGTCCCGATAGGTATCTGAAAAATTTCTTTTCAATAGCAATGACCTCTGCCGTATTTTTTTCGGGAAAGGAGTGTAGCAAATTCTCCCTAACTACCTTTTTACGATAGCCAAATACGTAATAGATTAACAAATAGAAGATATCAGCAAGGATATACATGAGCCATAAAGGCATTAAAGATAATAGCCGTAGCAGCAATATACCTGAGTTTGAGATGGCTTTTTGAAACATCTGAATACTTTTCAGTAAAATTAAATCGCTCACGTTAAATAATTATCAGCTGAATATCGTTTTATAGTTGAGCGTGAAATTTTGAAAGTAAGATGACAAAGAATATACTGCTAAGCGTATTACATTATCAACTGTTTTTCAAACCCTTAGTCTGCATTTAGTCAACACGTGAAACTGCAGAAAAGCGAAATGCTTGCAATTTTGAAGTAAGAAATTATCCCTCTATTATCCGCCATTGCGAGGAACGAAGCAATCTTAAAGCACCATGCTTAGCCCACACATAGTTGTAGGATTGCTTCGTTCATCGCAATGACGCAAAGTTGTTCACCTCTTAATAAGGATAATATAATGTGATTGTTGGCTAATATTAGCTGATTGGCGTTTGCAGATTATCCATAGTTTTAGAAATTGAACAAAAAGAATTTTTTTATGAAAAAGTATACGTATTTCATTTATGCAATACTAAGTTTTTGGGTCTTGGGCACATCGACATTGAGGGCACAAAGTGGAAATCAAATTTTAGATGGAATTGGTGAAACTGGCTTAATTGCGCGCTATTTATTTAATGGCAATGTGAAAGATTGGTCGCGTAACAATTTGCAAGCCACCATAAGTGGCAAAACTACCTTTGTTAAAGATGGTAAATTTGGCCAGGTACTTTCCTTATCGGCAGATAGCAAAGTCTATGTTTCTATAGCTGGAGAGGCGGTTGTTGGAGAAGAGTCACTGAGCATCATGGGATGGGTATACTTACGTTCAACAGCGCGTGGCCAACGCTTTTTTGATTTTGGGAAAAGCGATAAAGCACATTTTTTTGTTGCACCCATGGGCACTAACGATGACGTAGGATATCGAGCAGAACTAGTTAATGGCAACGATATCTATAAAATGGGTTCACCTGCTGTCGAAACCAATAAATGGTATCATTTAGCCGTTGTAATCAACGTGCCATCTAAAACAATGAGCACCTACGTAAACGGTGTACTAGCCAGCGAAACTAAAAACATTTCGATAGAGCTTCAACAATTATTTGATCATAATTCAGACAAGGAGAACAAGCTATACATTGGCAAGTCTTTTTTGGCCGAAAATCCTTACCTAGATGCAAATTTGTATGACTTCCGAATTTATAGAATTCCTGTAAGTGAAAGCCAAGTTACCACGATTTATCGAAATGCTTTAAGAGGAAATGCACCTGTTGTTCGCGAATCACCAAAGAGAGACGAGAGTTTACCTGTATTTTCTAAAACAATTCCTCAACTTTATAATGAGTATCTTAGCAGTGTATCAGACGTTGCAATAGAAACTGCTGTAGGATATCTTCCAAGGTTGCCTAGTTACGTGAACGCTGTTTATCGCAATGGAATTAAAGGGCCCAAAGCAAGGGTAATATGGCCAGCACCAACTGATAATACAGAGGTTCTTAAGGCAGGTCAATATACGATAACTGGTAATATCCCTGGGACCGACTTAAAACCGAAAGCGGTTGTAACGGTAAAAAATGCTAAAGTAGCTACTACTCCAGGACGTAAGCTAGAGGCTTTCCACTTAGATCAGGTTTCATTAGATGCCGACCTTCATGGTCACAATACAAAATTTGTCGAGAACAGAGATAAATTCATCAATACCTTGGCCAAAACCAATCCTGATGCCTTCTTATATATGTTCCGCAACGCATTCGGGCAGCCACAACCTCAAGGGGCACAAGCACTGGGCGCATGGGATACCCAAGAAACCAAATTGCGCGGACATGCAACTGGACATTACCTAACTGCAATTGCACAGGCTTATATAAGCACAGGGTATGACAAGGCGCTTCAAGCAATTTTCAAGGAAAAAATAGCATATTCAGTTAACACGCTGTATAATTTATCACAAATGTCTGGAACTCCAAAGCAAGCTGGAGGACCATCGGTCGCAGATCCAACTGCCGTACCATATGGGCCAGGTAAAGCTGCCTACGATTCAGATTTGAGCCCAGAAGGTATTCGTACAGACTATTGGAACTGGGGCAAAGGATTTATCAGTGCCTATCCACCAGATCAGTTTATTATGCTAGAAAAGGGCGCAAATTACGGCGGACAAAAAACGCAAATCTGGGCACCTTACTATACCCTACATAAAATACTTGCTGGCTTAATGGATGTATACGAAGTTACTGGCAACGAAAAAGCCCTTGAAACTGCTAAAGGGATGGGAAATTGGGTACATGCGCGTATTAGCCAGTTACCAACAGAAACATTAATTAGTATGTGGAACAGGTATATTGCTGGAGAATTTGGTGGTATGAATGAAGCGATGGCGCGTTTATATAGAATCACAAAAGAACCACGCTATTTAAAAGTGGCTCAATTGTTTGATAATATTAAGGTGTTTTATGGCGATGCCTCACACTCACACGGATTAGCCAGAAATGTAGATACCTTCCGAGGTTTACATGCAAACCAGCACATCCCACAAATCTTAGGCGCACTCGAAATGTACCGTGATACAGACACGCCAGATTATTACCATATTGCTGATAACTTTTGGTATAAAGCTAAGAATGATTACATGTACAGTATTGGAGGTGTTGCAGGAGCACGTACACCTAACAATGCCGAATGTTTTATAGCACAACCGGCAACCATTTATGAAAATGGTTTGTCGTCTGGCGGACAAAATGAGACCTGCGCGACCTATAATATGCTTAAATTAACCGGGAACTTGTTTTTATACGATCAAAGAAGTGAGTATATGGATTATTATGAGCGCGCGTTGTATAATCACATCCTCGCATCGGTTGCGGAAAATAGTGCAGGCAATACCTATCATGTACCATTAAGACCAGGTTCAACCAAACAATTTGGTAATGCAAATATGACAGGTTTTACTTGCTGCAACGGTACTGCAATAGAGAGCAGCACCAAACTTCAGAATTCAATTTATTTTAAAAGTGCAGACAATAGTGCCCTATATGTTAATTTGTATGTACCCTCAACACTAAACTGGACAGAAAAAAACATCACTGTTACGCAAACAACTGCTTTTCCAAGTGAGGACCAAACTAAATTAACAATTAAAGGTAACGGAAAATTCGATCTTAAGGTGCGTGTACCATCTTGGGCAACAAAGGGCTTTTTCGTAACAGTAAATGGTAAAAGTGAAAAAGTAAAAGCTCAACCAGGAAGCTACCTCTCGCTAAACCGTAAATGGAAAGATGGAGACGTAATCGAGCTGCGCATGCCTTTTCAATTTCATTTAGATCCAGTAATGGATCAGCAAAATGTTGCTAGTTTATTTTATGGCCCTGTTTTACTGGCCGCTCAAGAACCTGAGCCGCGCAAAGATTGGCGCAAAGTAAGCCTGGATATGAATGATATCGGTAAGTCGGTAGGAGGGGACCCTAAAAAATTAGCATTCGTGATAGACGGAGTTACTTATAAACCTTTTTACGAAACATATGGACGTCATTCTGTTTACCTTGACGTGACCTTGAAATAAGATTTTTACACGGCTCTTCAATAATCCCTACGTACGGTATTTAAACTGAACGTAGGGATTTTTTATTATCCGTTAAAGAACATTTCTCTCAAAGAACAATTCTTTCGACCCAATATACTCGACGTAAAAAAAATAATAAAAATACTTGTTTGATTAAAAAATTTATATATTCGTGTACGTTAACGTTAATATTAGTACAGTTCATTAACAGATAAGTTGAAAGGAATGTTGATTGTTGCTTTAATTACTATAATTTAAAGCGATTTTTTTTCACTTCTTTACGGGTACGTAAACGGAAGTGTAAAAACACTGTTTATTAATGTAATTTAAAATATGCCAAATAAAAAACAAACCACAGTAGCGGGCGCTGTCCACGTAAACTCACTGAATGCAAGAGAGACTTTAATCTCTATGTTTATTTTAGGTGGGTTATTTTTTGTATTTGGTTTCATCACATGGATTAACGCAATCTTAATTCCCTATTTTAAAATAGCATGTGAGCTCAGCAATTTCCAGTCTTATTTAGTAGCCTTCGCATTTTATATTTCTTACTTCATTATGTCGTTACCCTCTTCTTATTTATTAAAGAGGGTTGGGTTTAAGAAAGGTATTATGTATGGTTTATGGGTGATGGCAATTGGCGTTTTTATATTTATACCAGCGGCTTTAACTAGAACGTATGAAATCTTTCTACTTGGCTTATTTACAATTGGTTCGGGTTTAGCGGTATTGCAAACTGCTGCAAACCCATATATTACTATTTTGGGCCCTGCCGAAAAGGCTGCTAAACGCATCAGTTTTATGGGAATATGTAATAAAGGGGCTGGTATTTTAGCTCCTTTAATATTTGCATCTGTAATATTTAAAGTTGCTGATAACGAAATGTTAAAGCAGTTGCCATTAATGAGTGTGATCGAAAGAGGGCATGCTTTGGACGAATTAATTAGGCGAGTTATTGTTCCTTATGCGATTTTAGGTACGGTGCTTACTACCCTTGGTATTTTAATACGTTTTTCGCCATTACCAGAAATCGATACCGAGCAGGAGGATGAAGAATTATCGACTATAAATGCAGATAAAAAAAATCTGTTCGATTTCCCTTATTTAATACTAGGTGTTTTAGCCATTTTCTTTCATTGTGGTACGCAGGTAATAGCGATAGATACGATAATTCCATACGCAAATTCGATGGGGATGCCAATCTTGGAAGCGAAAGTTTTCCCGTCTTATACTTTGTTTACTACCATTATAGGCTATGGACTGGGAATAGTTCTTATTCCAAAATACATTTCACAGGTAAATGTATTACGTATTTGTACGCTTTTAGGAGCGGTATTAACTCTTTTAATTATTTATGCAAGTGGTGATTTTACTTTTCTTGGTCATACTACTGATATATCGATTTGGTTTATCGTTTTACTTGGCTTAGCAAACTCCTTAGTTTGGGCGGGTATTTGGCCAGTAGCTCTAAAAAATCTTGGACGCTTTACAAAAGTTGGCGCTTCTACATTGATAATGGCGCTTTGTGGAAGTGCTATTTTCCCGCTTATTTACGGCTATTATGCCGATTTATATGCTGTTAGGAGTGCATATTGGATATTATTCCCATGCTATCTCTACTTGGTTTTTTATGCGTTTTATGGTCATCTCATTAAACGCTGGTTGCCAAGTTTCAAAAAGCAATTATAAATCATCTAACCATCCCCAATATAAACCAAAAACCAAACAGAGATATGAATGCCGAAACCACTTAAAATTAGCTTAAAATGAAAATGCCTAGGGCATATTTTGTTCAATCGTTAAATGCTATCTCAGGATAATCAATATCCTGCAACTCATTAAAAAATTTTAACTCAAAAGAATGAAAAAACAACTATTAAGCAATTCTTCTTTTCCTAACTTTTACAAGCTTATTAAGCCTAAGCATACATTTTTATGTACTTCGCTTTTAATGCTTTCTTCAATTCTAAATGCGTCTGCAGAGAATTTCGTTAAGGAAATAAAAATTAACAATATAAATACAACAGGGATTATATCTAAAATGGATGTTGTAGTTAAAGGTACAGTTAAAAACGACACTGGAGAAGCCCTTGCTGGTGCTACTGTAAGTGTTAAAGGGACTAATGTGCGTGTAGCCACTAATGCTGAAGGTGAATTTCAGATCTCGGCTGCCGAAAGCGCAACACTGGTTTTTACCTACATGGGATATGTGACTAAAGAAATTCCCGTAGGTAATAAAACACTACTTAATGTAACCTTACTTGTTGACGACCAGAAATTTCAAATGAACCAAGTGGTAATCGTAGGTTACGGTACGCAAAAGCGTTCTGATATTACCGGTTCGGTAACCTCTGTGCCTAAAGAAAGATTATCTCAATTGCCAGTAACCAATGTGTTGCATGCAATGGAAGGAGCTGTTGCAGGTATTAGAATTAGTCAATCTTCTTCAGTGCCAGGTAGTTCTGCTGGTGTACAAGTTAGAGGGGTTAACTCTATTAATGCAAGTACTGCGCCATTAACAGTAATTGATGGTGTTCCTTTTAGTAATCTTGGTGGTTCAATGAATGATATCAATCCAAACGATATCGAATCTATAGAAGTACTTAAAGATGCATCTGCAGTTGCAGTATATGGTACTAGAGGATCTAGTGGTGTTATCTTAATTACTACTAAAAGAGGTAAAACAGGTAAGCCAACTATTAGATATAGTACTTTTGCTGGTCCAGAGTATCAGAATAAGACTTTAACGCCTTTAACTCCAGAACAATATGTTCAGCAGTATACTGATTTTTTAGCACAAAAGAACCAAAAACCTGGGGCTATTCCAGTTCCTAATGCCTATGAGCAAGAAAATTATACTGCTGGTAAAACTACAAATTGGTTAGATGAAATTTCTCAACAAGGATTTATTCAAGATCATAACTTGAGTATTTCAGGTGGTGGTGATAAAATCAAATATTTTGTTTCGGGTGCTTATCAAAAGCAAAAAGGTGTATTAAAAGGTTACCAGTTTGGCAGAGCATCTTTTAGATCAAACCTAGATGCCACTATTACAGACTGGTTAACTGCAGGAACATCTTTGTTTTTTGCAGATAATAATACAGATGGAGGAACAGTGAGTTATTCATCGGCTATGCAAATGAGTCCTTATGGCCGTTTACGTGATCCAAATGGCAATTATACAATTTTTCCAATGCTTTCTGAAACATATACCAGAAACCCACTTCTTGGTTTAAATGCGGATGTTTTAAATAGACAAAAAAATCTTAACGGTATATTTTATGCAGAAATTAAACCAACATTTATACCTGGTTTAAAATATAGAGTAAATGCTAATTACGCATTCTTACCTTCTCGTGCTGCCTCTTATAGAGGTGCTAATACGGGTGACACTGATCAGGGTACTGCTGCAATCAGTAATACTGAGACCAATAGTTGGATTGTTGAAAACATATTGACCTACGATAAAAACTGGGGAAAACATCATTTAGATGTTACTGCATTATATAGTGGTCAAGAAAAAAAGTATTTTATAAGCAGCACAACTGGCAAAACCTTCATTAATGACGAAGTATCATATAATAATATAGGTGCAGCAGCTGTTGTAACTGCAAGTTCTTTTTACAGCAGAGAAGCTTTAGTTTCTCAAATGGCTCGTTTTAACTACTCTTATGACAGTAAATACTTATTTACTGTAACAGCAAGACGTGATGGTTATTCTGCCTTTGGTTCTGGAACTAATAAATACGGAACTTTCCCTTCTGTAGCTTTGGGCTGGAATATTTCTAAGGAGAACTTTTTAAAGGATGTAACACAAATTGATAACATCAAGTTAAGAGCTTCTTATGGTACTTCTGGTAACCAAGCAGTAGGCGTATATCAAACAATTAGTACGCAAGGTGTTACAAAATATATTTTTAATGGAATTACTGCAACTGGTTTAGTTTCTAGTTCTTTATTAACAAGTGGTGTATTAGGTAATGCAGAGCTAAATTGGGAAAGTACAACTGGAAGTAATTTCGCTGTTGACTTCTCTATTTTAAACAATAGAATAAGTGGTACAGTTGAAGCTTACTTTACAAAAACCAATGATGTATTATTAAGACGTCAATTACCAACAATTACAGGTTTCGGAAGCATTTTTGATAATTTAGGTAGTGTTAAAAATAGAGGTATTGAATTTACTTTAAATACAGTTAACGTAAAGAAAAAGGATTTTACTTGGTCATCTAATATCAACTTCTCATCTAACCGTAATGAGATCGTTTCGCTTTACGGAGATGGTAAAGATGATATTGGTAACAAATGGTTTATTGGTAAACCACTATATGCTATTTACGATTATCAATTAGCTGGAGTTTGGCAAGTTGGTGAAGACGCATCACAAGTAGATCCAGGTGCTACACCAGGAAGTTTAAAGTTTGTAGATATAAATGGTGATAAAAAAATCACCGAAGCTGATAGAGTTTATCAAGGTACTAGTTTGCCAAAATGGACTGGTGGTATGATAAATAACTTCAAGTACAAAGAATTTGGGTTAAGTATTTTCATACAAACTGCACAAGGAGCAAAAATAAACAACCCATTATTGAACTTGCAAAATTACGGAGGCCGTGTTAGTTTTCCACAAGAAGTAGGTTACTGGACTGCAGCTAATATGAATAATACGCAGCCATCTTTAACTTATACTAATCCTAAGCAGTATGCTTATCCTGTTGATCAAAATTATACTAGAATAAAGGATATTACGCTGAGCTATACTTTAACTCAAAAAGCATTAGATAAATTAAAATTAGGTAGTGTAACTGCTTTTGTAAGTGGTAGAAACATCGCAACTTTTACCGATTGGGTTGGTCTTGATCCTGAATTAAGTGTAAGTAACAATCAATCAGGTTTGGCAAATGCACCTCTTAGCTACGGTATATATCCTTTGGTTTCAACTTTTGTATTTGGTTTAAATGTTACACTACGTTAAAATCTAAAATAGAATATTATGAAACCATCATGATTTTTCCAAAGCCCACAGGGACATGAATATTCAAAATCATGATAGCTTCATCACTTTTAAAAAACAAATTATCCAGATGAAAAAATTAATTTTATTATTACTCATTTCTCCAGTTTTACTTGGTTTTCTTTCATGTAAGAAAGCTTTCTTGGACGAAAATTCTGATTCGGCATTTTCGCCTATTAATTCTTATAAAAATAAAGCGGGTTTAGAGGCAGGAATTGCAGGACTAATGTTATCTGTTCGTGAGCAGTATACAACGCAGAACCCTGGTCAATCGTTATTGAATGTTATGCAAGTAGGTACAGATGTAGCTATAAATGGACAAAATGGACCAGAATCAGTTCCTTTTGAAAATTACTCATTACTTAATCCTCAAGCGCTAGCCGTTTCTTACTATTGGACATGGGCTTACAAAGTAATCGCAAATGCGAATGCAATTATAGTAGGAGCAGCTGATGAAAGTGCTGTATTAACTACTGCTGAAAGAAACTTGTATACAGCAGAGGCTAAATTTTATAGAGCTTATGCCTATAATTTCTTAGTTACTTTGTATGGTGCTGTTCCATTGGTAGACAAACCTGTAAACTCAGCAAAAACAGACTACACACGGGCGACATTGGAAAGTTTAAACACTTTAATCAATGATGACCTAATTTTTGCTGCAGCTAACCTTCCTAACATTGATGCAGTATCACAGTCAAGTAGAATAAATAAACAAGCAGCTAACCAATTATTAGCAGAAGCTTATTTAAGACAAGGTAAGAATGACCTTGCTGAGGCACAATGTATGGCTGTAATTAATAGTCAGAAATTAATTTTGGTTAAAACAAGATTTGGCGTTAATAAAAATTCACCTGGTGATCCATTTTCGGATATGTTTATAACAGGTAATCAACGTCGCTCATCAGGTAATACAGAATCTATTTGGGTTGAAGAAATGGAATATCTTACACCTGGAGGGGGGACTCCTAATTTTGATCAACATAGAAGAGTTTGGGTACCTCATTATTCTGCTACTGTAGGTTCACCTAGAGTTGGAAACCTATTGATTACTGATTCTTTAGGAGGACGTGGAATTGGACGTCTTCGCTTAAGCTATTGGGTAATCAATAAATTATACTCAACTAATGATATGCGTAACTCTAAGTACAATATGCGTCGGGATTTTTACTATAATGACCCTGCTTTTCCTGCTTCTGTAGGTAAACGAGTAGTTCCCGCACCAGCAGACACCTTATTTAAAATAGTTCCTTACACTACTAAATGGAACCATTTTGTTGCTGCAGACCCAGTTGGAAATAGCTCTTACAAAGATCTTACCATGATGCGTTTTGGAGAAACTTACCTTTTATTAGCAGAAGCCCAGTTTAAACAAGCTAAACTAGCTGAGGCAGCTACCTCTATCAATGTTTTAAGAACAAGGGCCAATGCAGATCAAGTTTCAGCATCAGATATAACATTAGATTTTATTTTGGATGAGCGTGTTAGAGAGTTAATTGGCGAAGAAAACCGAAGAATGACTTTAGTACGTACTGGAACACTTGTAGCTAGAGCTAAGAGGTTGAACCCCATCCAAACTTCATCGGTTCAGGCTTTCCACCAGCTTTGGCCTTTACCACAAAGTGAGATTGATTTAAATAAAGATGCGGTACTAAGTCAAAACCCAGGTTATAACAGATAATCATTCTAAAAAATGCAAGAAACAAATACTTTTTTGAGTAGCTGTTTCTTGCATTCCTAAAAAGGCCTTAATAATTGTTTACCAGAAAAATGCGAATACCCCTAATAGAATCTATTAACCACCATACAGAAATCGAAAAAGTTTCTCTATTGCTCGATACACTTCCACAATTTTCCCTTAGCCATCAATCTTGGGCAGCATATAAAAGCAATTGTGAAACAAATTTTGTGGTTGCTCACACTGGAGATGCAATATGTTTGAAGTTCTTTGTAAAGGAAGATGTAATTAAAGTAACTACTTATCAAACCAATGGAAGGGTTCATAAAGATAATTGCGTAGAGTTTTTTGTCGCATTTGGTGCCCAAAAAAAATATTACAACATCGAATTTAATTGTACAGGAATATGCTTAATAGGTTTAGGTAAAGGGAGATTAAATAGAGTGTTACTTGATGAAAAATTAATTGCTAACGTTAAAACCCATATCAAAATTAATACGGCACCTATAAATAGTACCACAAAATATGAATGGGAAATTACTGCTTTACTCCCAATCGAAATTTTTGAAGCAGCAAATTTAACCAGTTTTCATCAATTAACTGCTTCCGGGAACTTTTTTAAATGTGGTGATGATCTACCACAGCCACATTTTTATAGTTGGAATAAGATTGAAGCAAAAGACCCTGATTTCCATTTACCTGAATTTTTTGGCGAATTAGCATTTAGTTAAATAGCACACCGAATTAAAAAATACTGATGAAGATTAAAATATTTAACGGTCATGTAATTACACCTTATCGCATTATCAAAAATGCTACGCTATTAATTGATCATCATAAGATAGAATTAATAAGCGAAGTAGACGTTGATGCGCCAGGCTATGAAATAATTGATGCAAAGGGAAATTATATATCCCCTGGGTTTATCGATATCCATGTTCATGGAGGAGGTGGTCACGATTTTATGGATGGTACCGAAGAGGCCTACCTAAAAATTGCAGAAATCCATGCTCGTTATGGAACTACTGCCATAGCACCTACTACACTTACTTGTTCTAAAGCAGATTTACTAAAGGCAATTGATCTTTATAAAAGTGCCGATCGCAAAAATACCAAAGGTGCCCAATTTATTGGCTTACACCTAGAGGGGCCCTATTTCGCGCTTAGCCAAAGTGGTGCCCAAGATCCACGGTACATCAGAAATCCCGATATTGAAGAATATAAAGAAGTAATTGAAAAAGGCGACATCATTAAACGCTGGAGTGTAGCACCCGAGCTACCTGGAGCAATTGAAATGGGTAAGTACCTTAAGACAAATGGAATTATTGCTGCAATTGCCCATACTGATGCGATCTATGAAGAAGTTATCGAGGCAGTTGAAAATGGATACAGCTTGGCTACTCATTTATATTCGGCTATGTCTGGTGTAACAAGACGCAATACCTATCGTTATGCCGGTGTAATCGAAAGCGCTTTTCTAATCGATTCGATGGATGTAGAGATTATCGCCGATGGAATCCATTTACCCCCGCCATTGTTAAAACTAGTTTATAAAATTAAAGGCCCTGATCGTATTGCCTTAATTACAGATGCTATGCGCGCTGCCGGAATGCCAGAAGGCGAGAGTGTTCTCGGAAATAAAGAAACTGGCCTAAAAGTAATTGTAGAGAACGGAGTAGCCATTATGGCCGATAGATCGTCATTTGCAGGAAGTGTTGCAACTACCGATCGCTTGGTTCGTACGATGATCCAAATGGCAGATATACCTTTGATCGAGGCCGTTAGGATGATGAGTAAAACACCCGCAACTATCATGGGTGTCGAATTAACAAAAGGTAGCTTGACAGTAGGTAAGGATGCCGATGTTTTAATTTTTGATGAGAACATCAATATCAAAACCACCATCGTTAACGGTGAAATAATATACACAGCAACCGATTTTAATAGTTAATAACTAACATGAGAGAGATTATAAAAGACAAGTTATCTGTAAAAATTTTTGATAGCAGAAAGTTGATGGGAGAGGCCGTTGCTACTGCTGTGAGCGAATGCATTAACACATTGCTAGATACGCAACCTTTTGTGAATATGATTTTTGGAGCAGCGCCTTCTCAGAACGAATTTTTTGAAGCCTTACTTACTAGGGAAATCGATTGGACAAGGGTAAATGCTTTTCACATGGATGAGTATGTGAACCTTGCTGCTGATGCACCACAAGGCTTTGGCAATTTTTTAAAAGAACGATTATTCAATTTAGCTCCTTTTCATAGTGTAAATTACATTGATGGAAATGTTGCTGATTATGAAACAGAATGTGTACGATATTCGACACTGCTGCAAGAATTCGAAACGGATATTGTGTGCTTAGGTATTGGAGAAAATACGCATTTGGCGTTTAATGATCCACATGTGGCGGATGAAAATGATCCCTTTCTTGTAAAGCGCGTAGATTTAGATGAGGCATGTAGAACACAGCAAATCAATGATGGCTGTTTCAAAGAGCTGAATGAAGTTCCAACACATGCGCTCACACTTACGCTTCCAGCCTTACTGAAAGCACCTTATGCTTTTTGCACCGTCCCAGGAGAAAAGAAAGCACAAGCAGTTTACCATACGTTAACGGAGGATATTAGCGATGATTTTCCTTCAACCTTGTTAAGAAAGCACAAAAATGCTACACTTTTCTTAGACAACGATAGCAGTAAGCAAATTAGTAATTAGAATTTATATCTTGTATCTATCTTAACGATACATATCTTGAACCAAATATACCTTAAGAAATGAAATGTGAATTAACTACCGAACAGATTCAGTTTTTCCAATCGAATGGATTTATTGTAATTGAAGATTTTCTCTCTGCCGAAGAATTAACCCAATGGCGCGAAGCGGTTACTGAAGCTGTAAAAGAGCGAAATGGATTAAAGATGCCAGGTAAAGAAGCGAAGATGGGAATGGATGATGGTATCAATGAAGATTCAGAGTATTTTTCAAAGGTTTTTGACCAGTTGCTCAATCTTTGGCAAACCAATGATAAGGTGAAAGACATTATGCTAGATGAAAGAATTGGAAAAATGGCGGCACAATTGGCAGGGGTGGATGGCATCAGAATATGGCATGACCAAGCACTTTTTAAACGCCCATGGGCAAATCCAACATCTTGGCATTTAGATACCCCTTTTTGGTCGTTCTCCGATAGAAAAGCCCTTTCAATCTGGGTAGCTTTAGATGATGCAACGCTAGAAAATGGATGTTTATATTTTATTCCAGCTTCGTTTAAGCAAACTACCTATGAAAATAAAGGGATCGGAAAAAATATGAATGGTATTTTTGAAGCCTATCCTCAATTTGCGCAAGTTGCATCCGTATCGGCACCGATGAAAGCCGGCAGTTGCTCATTCCATAATGGTTTAACCATACATGGCGCTGGCGCTAATATGACGAGTGGTTATAGAAGAGCGATGACATGTGCTTACATGCCTGATGGTAATATATTTAATGGTGAACCAAATATTTTGCCAGAAGCATACCTCAATACACTTAAAGTTGGCGATTTGCTGAATAATGAAGAGCAAAACCCACTGATTTATAAAGCGTAAGAAATGAAATTTTTATGTCCACGCTGGGGTTCTGAGGATATTCCTTGGGATACTTTTCTAAAACAGGTAAAAGAAGAGGGTTTTGCTGGTATCGAGTGGTTCCCTTTTGCTCAAGCAGAAGATTACAAAAAAGTATTGGATCTACTCAACTATTATGAGTTAGATTTTGCAATTGTGATGGCTGTTATTGAGCCTTATGCAGGTTTTGAAGGATATTTAATAAAGCTGGAGCATGAGTTACATCAACTAATGGAAATAAGAAATGAAACTCGATCACCACTATTTTTTAGTGCACAAATAGGTAGAGAGTTTTTTGATGATGTACAAATAAAAAAGTGCTTAACACTTTGCCAACAAATTGAAGATCGTTACCAAACACCTATTTACCAAGAAACCCATCGCAATAAATGGTCGTATGCTGCACATGTGGTTGCACCAGTTTTAACGAAAGAGCCAGACCTCAAGCTAACTTTCGATGTCTCTCATTGGTTTTGTGTTTCTGAAAGTTATTTGGAAGACCAACAAGATGCGGTAAACAAAGCCATTGTACATACAAAACACATCCATGCTCGAGTAGGTAGTACACAAAGTTCGCAAGTATGGGATCCGGCAAATACTGAATATGCCGAAGCGCTAGCAGCCCATTTGGCAATTTGGGATAAATGGGTAGCTCAAATGAAGTTAAATGGCCAGCCTATAACCATAACTCCCGAATTTGGACCAGCTCCTTACTTAGTTAAAGGAAATAGAACAAGTAATTTAAGAGATGAGCAATGGAGGATTAATGTGTGGATGAAAGATTTTTTAAAAAATAGATATCGCTAAAGAAATTATAAAAACTGATGAAACGAAGATCTTTCTTGCAGAAAAGTGCTTTACTATCAGCAGCAGGTATTATTACGCTAAATCATACTGGCTTCGCTAACACTTTTATGCAGCTTGTTGAAGATGATTTTAAAAACCCTTCAAGTAACTACCGCCCATTTGTGAGGTGGTGGTGGAATGGCAATAAAATTGAAAAATCTGAACTCGCTCGCGAACTTAAATTATTGAAAGAGGCTGGTATAGGCGGTGTAGAAATTAATCCTATTTCTTTTCCCTCCAATACGGATGATATGGGTATTGCTGCAGTTGAGTGGCTAAGTGATGAATGGATAGACTTATTGAAATTTACACTGGAAGAAGCTAAAAAGCTGGATTTAACCTGCGATCTTTTGGCAGGTACCGGTTTCCCCTTTGGTGCTGATTTTTTAGAAGGTGAAGAACGTGCGCAGGTAGTTGTAATAGCAGTAAAAAAAATCGAAGGCCCAATAAAGACAGCATATTCACTTTTCGATCTTTTTAAAGAAGCCGATCCGGCAACCTTAAGTCCGTATAGTGGCCGTACGATGGAAATGTTAGCACTGAATATTGTTCCAGATCCGTTGACCAACATGGATCAAGTAAAAAACATCACCAACAAACTCGTAAACGGAGTGGTTAAAGTTGACTTGCCAAAAGGGAAGTTCGCACTTTATGCCTTAGTTAAAATAGATGCTTTTATGCGCGTAATCCAAGGTGCTCCCGGTGGACCCGTGCTAAACCATTTCAATGGAAAGGCTGTTAAAAAATACCTCAATAAAATTACCGATACCATTCAAAATAGCATGGGTCCATTAGCACCTTACGTTCGGTCTTTTTTTATAGATAGTTTGGAAATGGAAGGGGCAAATTGGACAAGTGATATGATGGCCGAGTTTAAGAAACGGAGAGGATACGATTTGTATCCATACCTGCCATTTATACTGTTCAAAACCGGAAGGATGGGAAACACGATAGATTTAAACTACGCCGTAAAAACAAGTGTCGAAATTGACAAGATGTTGGCAAGGATACGATACGATTTTGAATTTACCAAGGCTGAGCTTTTTAGAGAAAGGTTTTCGAACAATTTTAGCCAATGGTGTGCCGAGAATAAAATAAAATCGCGCGCACAAGCCTATGGTAGGGGTCATTTTCCTTTAGAAGGAAGTTTTAACATGGATATACCAGAAGGCGAAACTTGGCTAAAATATGGTATTGGAGAAGAAATTTCTGAAGCTGAATTCACTAAATATCCTTGGCATTTAGGTCGTGGAAATACCATGATCAATAAATATGTTTCTTCCGCAGCACATTTAAAAGATAAGAAGCTAATCAGCTCAGAGGAGATGACAAATACCGATATGGTCTTTGCCGAAACGCTCTCACTACTTAAGATTGCTGGAGATCAGAGTACCATTTCAGGAATTACACATCCTATTTTTCACGGCTTTAATTATTCACCAAAGGCAGCCGCTTTTCCGGGCTGGATTACCTACGGTGGTTACTTTAACGAACAAAATACCATTTGGCCTCACTTTAAAAAATATACCGACTATAGAGCCAGACAGTCTGCGTTATTGCAACAAGCGACTTTTTTTGCCGACATAGCTATCATGGCGCCAATTGGCGACATGTGGGGAGATTTTGGTGCGCAAATGGAACCCTTTCCTTCAAGAGTTACTCCACCGTATCAAGCATTGATCTGGGAATCAATCCATCAAAATGGAAATTCCTGCGATTATGTTTCCGAGCAGGTAATTGCCGAAGCGGAGTTTAAAAATGGTTTGATGAGCTATGGTACCAGAAAATACCATACACTTTTTCTAATCAACGTTAAAAGTATTGAACCACAAACTGCAAGAAAATTATACGACTTTGTAAAAGCTGGTGGACGTATTTTTTGCATAGAGGCTTACCCCGAAAAATCGTTAGGCTGGTTCGATTATCAAAAAAAGGACCAGGAAGTAAACGAATGGATCGAAAAATTAAAGCTTTATCCAAATCAATTTATCCTTTTACCTAAACCTGCGTCCGATTTTAAAAGCTGGTACCAAGCTGTTCAAAGCAAATATGCGATCACACCTTATGTTCAGATCGCCAATCCAAATGTGATGATAACGCAAGTAAGGTATCAAACAAAAGATAGCGAATTGCTTTTCTTTAACAATGCAAGTGCGCATCACCCCGCTATACTCGATGTGACATTTGCACCAGAAATTACCACCAATAAACAGGCTTGGATTTGGGATGCAGTAAGTGGAGACAAGTTTAAATTGAACTTAAAAAATGGACAATTTAAGCTAAAATTGTACCCTGCGGATTCTAAAATAATTGTTTTTAACAACGAAAGAAGCGGACTAAATTGGAGGCCTATTCCCGAAATCCCGTCAAATTCAATTAAACTAAATCAGGGTTGGAAGGCTGAATTTAAGCACATGAATGGGGAGGTGAAAACCAAAGATTTTACCGAATTGCGCGACTTAAAAGCAATGCCAGAATTTACCCATTTTGCTGGTATAGTTTCGTATTCGTACACTTTGCAATTGGCAACACCAACTTCACTTCATTACTTAGATTTAGGTAAAGTGCATGGCATTGCCGAGCTTATTGTAAATGGTAAACTTATTGGTAGCACCTGGTATGGACGTAATGCTTTTGCACTCGAAAATGTGTTAAAAAAAGGAACTAATAGTATCGAAGTCAGGGTTACAACAGTGATGTTAAATTACATGAAATCCTTAACGGAAAATGTAACTGCACAATATTGGTCTAACAACAGTAAAAGAAAAGAACAACCTCTTCAATCTTTGGGTATGGTTGGCCCAGTAAACTTATTTTAATTATACTACATTTATGAAACTTCAAAAGAGAATGATCTTAATGCTGCTTATTTTATTACAAAGCGCAGCCGTTTTTGCCAAAGATTATAAAGCGTCATTTTTCCATATCAAATCAGATGGTGCGACCATGAATACTCGTTCTATCCAGTTTGCGATCGATTATATTAGCAAAAATGGAGGTGGTCGTTTGGTTTTTTACGTTGGGAGATATTTAACAGGCTCTATTCATTTAAAATCGAATGTAACCTTGCAATTAGAAGAAGGAGCGGTCTTATTAGGCTCAACTAATCCTTTCGACTATGACCGAATAGGTAATACTGCACTGATCCATGCCAGAGATTTAGAAAATGTGGGTATTACCGGCAAAGGAATGATTGATGGACAGGGTAGAGCATTAGCTAACAATTCTATTGCCTATGCTAATGATGGCCTAATTGAGGATATTTTAAAGTACGACCGTACGCGGGAATCAATTCGTCCGATGGTGATTTATTTTGTGAACTGTGTAAACGTAACCATCAAAGATGTTATTCTTCAAAATTCGGCTTGCTGGTTACAAACCTATGAGCGTTGTAAAAATATGGTGATTGATGGTATCACTGTCAACAATGTAGCGTTCTGGAATAGCGACGGTATCGATATCGTAGATTGCGATAATGTGGTGATCACCAATAATAACATCGATGCTGCTGATGACGGAATTTGTTTGAAATCCCATAACGAGAAATTTTTTTGCAATAATATATTGATCGAAAATAACATCGTTCGCACCAGTGCAAATGGCATAAAATTAGGCACCGCAGGTAAAGGTGGTTTCAGAAATATCAAGATCATTAACAATACTGTATATAACACCTATCGTTCTGCTATAGCATTACAAAGTGTTGATGGGGGCTTCTTAGAAGATATTGTGGTAGATGGCTTAAAAAGCACCAACACGGGTAACGTAATCTTTTTAAGGTTAGGAGAAAGAATTGCCGGTAAGAAATCAACCATGGACAGAATATCGATTAAAAACGTGGTTGCCGATGTGCCATTTGGGAAAGCTGATGCTGGTTATGATTATGAGGGACCAATAGAAGACATGCCAAGAAATATTTCTCCAATTATTATTGCTGGTTTACCAGGCCAGTACATCAACGATGTAACTTTTTCTAATTTTGAGGTTTCTTATCCAGGTGGGGGTAATAAATTCCTAGCCTACGTAGGATTAGATCAATTGGATAGCATCACCGAAAACCCCGATGGCTATCCTGAATTCTCGATGTTTAAGGAAGTGCCAGCTTGGGGTATTTATGTTAGACATGCTAAGAACATTAATTTTGCTAACATCCATTTAAAGGCCGAAAAGAAGGACTACCGATTACCAATTGTAATGGATGATGTGCACGATGCAGAGTTAAAGAAAGTTACATTTGAGCAAATTTCCCAGAAGAAATTAATACATACCCATAAATCGACCAACGTAACAGTTAAATAATTAGATGAATAAGCTGTATCTACTTTTGTCCTTATTTGCTTGTTTGTCAGTTAGTCCTGTGCATGCACAGGATGAATTTGATCGTATTGAATCAAGAGTAATAGCGAATTTGATAACAAAAGCAGATACAACTCATAATTTAACCCTTAAAGAAAATGGCAGTTGGCCTGATATTGATTATCTATCAAAAGCAGAAACTAGTTGGGCGCCGCTGTTGCATCTATACCGAATTAAACAATTTGCATTACAAGAAAAAATAGCTCCGATCAAGACCTTAAAAGCTTTGCGCTATTGGCTTCAGGTTAATCCAACTAGCAATAACTGGTTTCAAAATGAAATTGCTTGTCCAACAGCTATTGGCGAGATTTTATTGCTTTTAAAAAAAAGTAACATTATTCCAATTTCTTTGCGAGACTCGCTGATAAACCAAATGAAACAGGGCAATGTTGACAAAGCGATTGGTGCCAATAAATTAGATATGGCAATCCACATGATGTATAGAGCATGCGTCATGAGAGATAAAAGCGTAATGGATTCGGCAGTCAACCAAGCCTTTATGCCGATATCATTGGGTAATAAAGAAGGTTTACAACCAGATTTCTCTTATCGGCAACATGGCCCTCAGTTGCAAATTGCGAGCTACGGACAAGTCTTTTTAATTGGCGAGTACAAGGTGGCTTCTTGGCTAATAGGTACCTCATACGCATTACCTCCAGAAAAGCTCAAGATTTTAGATCAATATCTAATCAATACTTACTTGAAAACCATCAGAGGGCAGTACATTGATTTTAATACCGAAGGTAGGGGAATTGCTAGAAACGATGTTTTAGCTAAACAAAATATTACTGAAAAAGCAGGAAGAAATAGCTTATTGGGACTTGCAAAACAGGTAAATCCAGCTAATATAGCGGTAATAACTGCTGCAGAACAACGCATCTTGAAATCAGTACCTCCATCTTTTCAAGTTCAGCCCATTCATGCTCATTTTTATAAAAGTGACTATACCTTACATGGTCGACCAGCTTACTCCTTTAACGTGCGTACTGTTTCTAAACGAACCATTAGAACCGAGTCAGGCAATAGAGAGAACTTAATAGGGAAGTTTTTACCTGATGGTTCAACAAATATTCAGCGAAGTGGAGGTGAATACTTTAATATCATGCCTATTTGGGAATGGGATAAAATTCCTGGCATTACCAGTAGAGATTATGCGACCGATCAGAAAATGACTCTCGAATGGGGAGAAAGAGGGGTCGGCTCATTTATTGGAGGTACGAGCGATGGAGTATATGGGACAACTGTTTACGATTTAAATTACAATGAGGTTACCGCCAAAAAGGCTTGGTTTTTTTTCGATAATGAAGTGGTATGTCTTGGTACTGATATCAATAGCTTTGCAAAAGAACCTATTACCACTACGGTAAATCAAGCTTGGCAAAAGGGCAAGGTAATCATATTTGCAGGACAAAGATTATTGGAAGCCAATAATGGATTTAGCGGTAAAGAAATACAATGGTTATGGCATGATAGCATTGGTTATTATTTTCCAAAAGGCGGATTGATGAGCTTGTCTACCGGCGAGCAGACAGGTAGTTGGGCGACCATTAATTCAAACCGTTCAAAAAACGAAGTTAAAGGAAAGGTATTTAAGTTGTGGTTTAACCATGGGGTAGATCCTGTAAATCAATCCTATGCCTATGTAGTAAAGCCAGGGCTTAGCGAGCAAGAGATGACAAGTAATCGCGTGTCGCCTATAACTATCATTGCTAATAATTCAGCTTTGCAGGCTGTTGTGAACACGGATTTACAAATGATACAGGCAGTTTTTCACCAAGCAGGAACGTTAACATACCTAGGTTATACAATACGTGTCAATCAACCTTGTGTTTTATTGCTTAAAGCTATCAACAGTAAAAGTCCAACAGTTTATGTTTCTGATCCTACTCAAATGTTAACTGATGTCCATATTAGTTTCAATACCGCATCAACTTCGCTCACTTTCCCGCAAGGCGAGCATAAAGGTGCAACAACAAGTTTTCAATTCAATTAAATCAAAACCATGAAGAAGATCATCCTATATTTTATTTTCTTAGTCACTATTACTAATGCATTCGCACAAAAAAAGCCTTTGGTAAATGTTGATCAAGCTTTTAGCATGGCAGCCAAACAGTATACTAACATGCTTGATACGCATCAAGATGTAAGCAAATTTCCTCAATCCACTAAAAAAGATGGAACACCTGATGACCGTACTTCAGAATGGTGGTGCAGCGGTTTTTTTGGCGGCTCGTTATGGTATTTGTTTGAATACACTGGGGAAGCGAAGTGGAAAGAAGCGGCAGATAAATGGACAAAAGCGGTAGAACAAGAAAAATTTAACACCCGTACCCACGATTTAGGCTTTATGTTGTATTGTCCATTCGGTAATGGATATCGACTTACACAAAATGCGGCCTATATAGAACCAATGCTTACAGGTGCAAAGTCCTTGGCTACCCGTTTCGATCCTAAATATAGTTTAATTAAATCATGGGATAAACATGCCGATTGCGAATACCCTGTGATTATTGACAATATGATGAATTTGGAATTTTTATTTTGGGCCGCCAAACAGTCGAACGATCAAAAATTATACGACATCGCGATTACCCATGCTGATAATACTTTAAAGCATCATTTTAGAGATGACTATAGCAGCTACCATGTAGTTTGTTATTTGCCTGGTACCAAGGTTTTTAGAAAGAAAACCCATCAAGGCGCAGCCGATTCCTCTGCATGGGCTAGGGGTCAAGCTTGGGCATTATATGGATATACCATGATGTATCGGGAAACAAAAGACGTAAAGTATTTAAAGCAAGCTGAAGGCATTGCCAAATTTGTGATTAACCATCCTAACCTGCCTGCAGATAAAATTCCATACTGGGATTTTAACGCTCCAAATCTTCCTAACGAAGAAAGAGATGCTTCGGCAGGAGCCATCTTTGCCTCGGCTTTATTAGAGTTAAGTACCTATAGTAAAAAAAGTAAAACATTGTATTTCAATACAGCCGAAAAAATGTTAGTTAGCCTAGTATCACCAGCATACACTGCAACAGTTAGCGAAAACAATAACTTTATTTTAAAACACTCAGTAGGACATAAGCCTGGTAATTCTGAAGTTAATACCCCAATAGTTTATGCCGACTATTACTATTTAGAAGCGCTGTTGAGGTATAAGGAATTAATAAGTAAGTAAACGGACGACTAATTACGATACGACTTATAGTTTTCTTTAGTGATGATATCTATTGGCATGTAGTACGTAGGTTCTACTTCTGCATTTAAAACCACATTCTGATACAATGCCATAATCCCTTTGTAGCCCTGTTCTTGTGGTTTTTGGCAAATCAGAAAATCGATTACCCCTCTTTTTAAATGCTCGATACTTTCGGGAAGGAAATCATAGCCTACTAAAAAAATGTGCTCCTGACTGGTTTTTTCTAGAAACTGCGCAACAGAAAACACCCTAGAGTTGGTTACGAAAATAGCCTTTACATCAGGGTTTTGTGCTAGGACCTCTGTAAGGCGGATCGAAATAGACTTGTAATCCGTATCTGGCGTAATATCTGTTTTGATAATTCTAACCTCCTTCTGATGGTCTTTAAAATACGACATAAAACCCTCTTCCTTTCTCAACAAGTGATGGTAACTGTCGATTTCTTTAGAGATATTCACAATCAGAATCTTATCATCCTTCGCAACTAAGTAATTTACCATGTGCGCACTTAAGTGTCCACTTTGAAATAAATCAGGACCTATATAGCTTAACCTCGCTTCGTTTGGAATGTCGGAGTTGATAAATACCTGTGGAATTTTCTTAAGGTTACAAAGTTTAGAAAAAGCTAAAGACTCCTCAATAAAAATCGGCGCAACCAGTATGCCATCTACCTCAGTCTTAAGAATATTCTTCGTTTGTTTTACAAATGATTGCTTATCGTTTTGGTCGTAAAAATATTTATCGATCACAATTCCAAACTGCTTAATCTCTGCTTCCGCCATTTCGATGCCTTTAATAGGAGCATCCCAAAATTGCGTTTCTGTAGAGATAGCAGGGATTAAACTCGCAAAACGCAATACCTTTTTAGACGCTAACCTTCTTGCTAAAATGTTAGGCTGATAATCGAGTTCTTTCATAATGGCCAATATTTTATGCTTGGTCATTTTCGAAACTCCAGTTCTATTATGCAATACTCTATCTACCGTACCTATAGAAACATTCGCTCTTCTTGCTATTTCCTTTACACCGGTCTGCAAATTTGTTTTCATTTGTACTTATCGAATTCTATTGTAAAAGTATTACTACTATCCGATAAAAAAAAACTAAATTTTACACCATATTTATTTCACTAAAAAGTTTGCATTTTCTTTGATACCTTCGCTATTCGACGCTAGTAGTGTTTCATCACTTACGATGTTTATTGCCTCACTTGCCGAAGGGTAATTGCCTTTATATGGCTTGTTTGTTATAAGGTTGTAGGCAGAGATCAACGACCATCGTGGAGCCTCGCTTAAGTTAGCATCCGAACGGTGTAAAGTGTTGCTATGAAAGAATAAAGTATCTCCGGCTTCCATCTCTACAAATACGAGTTCCAATGTCTTTATCAATTCATCAACCCGCTCTTGATTTGCACCAACTTGTTCACCACTGAATCCATGTTCTATTCTGCCAACCAAATGCGAACCTTTAAGTACCTGTAAACAGCCGTTTTCTTTTGTCGCCGGACTAAGTGCTGTAAGTACACTCAGCATTTGTGGATATAGAAAACCATCACGGTACCAATAACCATAATCCTGATGCCATTCCCAAGCGCCCCCTACTTTAGGCTCTTTTTGCATCAGTTTAGAATGAAAGTGGGCAGGCTCTCCACCCAATAACAAACTAGCACCATCAACAATCCGTTTAGAACGTGCCAGTAGACTGTAAGCATCCTCATCTAAGGAATACCAAAGCGCTAATTTGGTTCTTAACCCGTTTGCATCACCTCTGTCAAATGATTTTTTGTTGATTACCTCATCTTCTATTGCAATTGCGTAAAGTTTTTTTACCTCTTCAGGTCTTAACATACCCTTAATTAATACATAGCCATCTCTATCAAAGAGCGCTTTATCTTCAGTGCTTAATTTTTTATAGTCCATTTTAATTTTTAGCTGTTTTTATTTCGGGAATCAATTTGATAAGTAAGAAATAACCAATCAAATAAGTGCAACCTACCATCACAAATATGCCGCTATATCCTCCTGTTAATGTTAGTATCCGGCCAGTTAAAAGAGACAACACAATTCCCCCGCTTACTGCCGAAAGCGTAGCTACACCCATTACTGTACCCACTTCTTCTGTTGGAAATAGATCAGTAATAGTTGCAAATATGTTCGCTGTCCAACCACAATGAGCCGCAGCTCCAAGGCCAATTAGCAACACTGCATTCCATAAATTAACAGTAAAGCCAACTCCGCACAGCAGTAAAGCAATGATGGCGCAATAGAGTAACGCTTGTTTTCTTGATGCGTAAATTGATTTTCCCTTTTTAATTAGATAAGAAGAATAATAGCCGCCAACTAAGCTGCCAATATCAGCTAATACATATACAACTACCAGGGGCCAGCCAAGTGAGCCTGTGCTCACTGCTTTAACTTCATTTAAGAATTTGGGAAGCCAGTACAATAAAAACCACCAAGTTGGATCTGAAATAAAGCGGACTAAGCAAATTGCCAAAACCTCTTTTCTTAAAACTACCTGTTTCCAGCTTTTCGCAGCTCTTAAGGTTTGAGCTACTTCAGCAGTTTTTTCAGGTTTTTGATAGGTAATGAGCCAGAAGAATAACCAGATAAAGCCTAAGGCACCTGTTAAAATAAATGCCCATTGCCAACCAAATTGATAAGCTATAAATGGAATTAGTAACGGCGCTACAATGGCACCAATATTTGAACCTGCGTTAAAAAATCCAGTGGCAAATGCTTTTTGAGACGGAGGAAATAATTCGGAAACGGTTTTAACACTGGCTGGAAAATTAACAGACTCTCCCAAACCAAGACTAAATCGAGCAATACCAAACCCAAATGCACCTTTTGCAAAAGCATGAGCCATACCGGCAGCACTCCATAAACCCACGCCAATGGCAAATATCCATTTGGTGCCAAATTTATCCAATAGTTTACCCGTTAAAACTACGCCTAAACCATAAGAAATCTGGAATGACATCACAATATAGCTATAGTCCATCTCACTCCATCGATACAATTGCTGTAATTCAGGTGCTAAAATGCTTAACACATGTCGATCAAGATAGTTAATCGTGGTACTAAAAAATAAAAGGATACAGATTTTCCATCCGTAAGAAATTTTCATAGCAGTTTTATATTGGTAACTGAGTTCGGCAATTATATCGTTAATCGTAACAAAACATAACAATTGTTTAACCAAACTCACATTGGTTAAAGCGAAGCTATGTTAAAAACAAAGCCAGTTTTAGCGCAAATTTTGCCATCTATAGTACAAATTTTGCTTCTGTAACTTTTTACCATATTATTTTGTTAATTTTTGTGCAATGAAACCCATGCATCTCAAGGTTCCTGCCTATAGTCAGTTCTATATCGACGCTAGACGCGAGCAGGTCAATTATTTCGCCAACCCTTGGCATCTTCACGATGAACTAGAACTAACCTTTGTGATAAAGAGTGAAGGCACGAAGTTTATAGGCGACCATACCTCAGAATTTAAGCCGGGTGAGATCATTCTGTTAGGTTCGCGCTTACCTCATTATTGGCGAAATCATGATAGTTATTATCACCAACCAGTAGAAAATAGTGCCGAGGCAATCATTATCAGATTTAATAGAGATTATGCAGGTGCTGAATTTCTTAAAATCCCACCTATGAAGCCCGTTTATGATTTACTTAACAATGCTGTTAGGGGAGTTTACATCAACCACCATCACGATGATCTGCAACAACAACTCATCGCATTTTTAAAGCTCGACGAAGGGCAACGGATTATAGCCTTAACGGAGATTTTATGGAATATCGCTACGCAAAAGCCTTATGATTACCTATGTAGTATAGGTTATGCCCATCAATTTAAGCGTAACGATATCGAAAAAATAGATACTGTGTATAATTATGTGTTAAACAATTTTAAGGCCGAGTTAAGTGTGCAGGCTATTGCTGAAAAATGTAATATGAATACGGCTGCTTTTTGTAGGTATTTTAAAAAGAAAACTGGCAAGACAGTCAAAGATTTTATCAACGAAATTAGATTGGGTAATGCCACAAAATTATTGTTAAAAGGCGATCTTACCATTGCCGAAATTGCTTTCGAATCGGGCTTTAATAACCCGTCTTACTTTAATCGCTTGTTTAGGCGAGCAAAAGGGATAACTCCAACAACATATCGATTACAATACATACCTAAAAATGGAAATTGAGTTTTTTATTCCTAGATGGGGAAACAGACATTTGTCATGGGCTGATTTTGCTTTAAAAGCAAAGCAAGTAGGTTACACGGGAGTAGAAGCCAACTTGCCGCTAGAGGAGGAAGAAAAAGCAGCGATGCTGGAGCAATTAAATAACCATGGCTTGAGTTGGATAGGCCAACATTTTGAAACTACCACAGCAGATTTTGCGGAACATTTGCTAGCGTTCGAAGCTAGATTATATGCTTTGGCGGCTGCAAAACCACTTTTTATCAATTCTCAAACGGGAAAAGATTTTTTTACATTCGAACAGAATGCGCAACTTATTGAAAGTGCGATCAGGATAGAAAAAGAAACAGGACTGTCGATATTCCATGAAACCCATCGCGGTAAATTTAGCTTTTGCACCACATCGACAGCCAATTATTTGCAGCATTTTCCGGATTTAAAACTAACAGCCGATTTTTCGCATTGGTGCTGTGTATCTGAATCATATTTACAAGATCAACACGAATTTTTAAATCTTGCGATCAGTCGCACGGCTCATTTTCATGCACGTGTAGGCTTTCCGGGCGGTCCACAAATAAACAATCCGGCCGCACCCGAATGGGAGGAAGCGCTAGCTTTTCATTGCCAATGGTGGGATGCGATTGTGCAACGCCATATTGCTTTAAATGCGAAATCCTTAACGATTACTTGCGAGTTTGGCCCATTTCCCTACATGCCACAGTTGCCATTTAACCAACAGCCTGTGAGCGATTTATGGGACGCGAATTTGTTTATGAAAAATTTTCTACAGAACCGCTATGCTACTTTTGTATAAGCCAATAGCCTAAAATAGAAATGCCTCGAGGGTACCAGTAGCCTATCCACACGTCGTCTTTTTTGAGCAATCCATCGTTATATGCATAATTACTGTTCTTATTCCACTCATAAATGTACGGTGCTGAGGAGTGTTTGATGCCATACCACTGCGCGGCAACTACATCTGCAACAATAGTTTTGCTAAACCAGGTCGTGCCTTCTTGCGTGGTTAATTTAATGCCATAGTCGGTAATGCTTTGTGCATAGGTTTCAGCATAATCCTTTTTAAGTACCAGTGCTAATTCGGTTAAAATAGCTGATTTAGTTCCGGCAAGACCCGGCAGGAATAAACCTTCTCCAATCACCACAGAACGCTGGTTCCATTTTGGAAAATGCTCATCTAAGCTAACTGGAATAAACCCGTATTTTTGCTGTGCTTTTTTTAAGGTTGTGAGAATAAGCCTAGCTTCTTTTTCGAAAAATAATGCTTGTTTGGTACGTAAACCCTCGTTATTTACTGAAACTCCAGCACTTTTATAACCGGCTCCTTCGCCATCAACTACGCCTAATTTAGTCGCATCTATTGCTTTAGCTTGCTCTTTAATGGCCAATGCCCTAAACATTTCTGCTGCCACAGCATAGGCGCTCAATTGTTTAGCGCCCAAAAATGTATTGTCTGGCGAAAGTTTTAAGGCCTCATTGGCATCATAGGTTGTCCATCCGTAGGCTTTATCAGCTATTCCATTTCCATTGGTATCTCGGTTAATGGTCGACTGCATCAACACATCAACTGTGCCTAGCATCGATTTTACAAAGGCATCATCCTGACTAATTTTCCAATAATAATAAAGTAGCAACACAAACGAGGTATTTTCTTCTACTGCCATGTGTGGCCCGTAATTGTAATTTGCCGTTTCGTTTACAAAAGGCAAATCGCCAACATCATGGTATAAGTAAGGTCCATACTCGGCAGCAGTCATGCCTTGTTGATAGGCAGGTTTATTTTGCACAGCATTAGCAGCAATGGTAAGTTCTTCTCTGGCTATATAATGAGTCCACTGACTAAGTTGAAGTTTTAACCGCCATGGACAAAAAATTGCACTAACTTCGGTTTCGTGTGCTACATCTACTGTACTTAAGTGTTTAAAACGACCCTCAGAAACATAAAATCTGGGTAGTTTATTTTGGTCAATTAAGAAAAATGTATTTGCTAGATCTGTATGAAACGTAAGCGCAAGTACCCATTTCTCTTGAGCCGTTAATCGACTATCCATTAAACTATCTTCAAATTTTTGCGTTAAGCTTAAATTCTCTACAAGGTTCTCTTTCGCATAGGATAGCACTTCTTCGATGTTCTTCCAATACTCGGTATAATAAAACCGGAGTGGCAGATTAACACGCCTATCTTCAATTACCGTATCATGATGGTGTGTAGCATATACTTGTGTAAATTCTTTTTTAGCACCTTGGGTGAGGTTAAATTCGTAATACAAGCCGCCAAAGCCATCCTCGTTAAATGTGCCTGAGGCAGGTGCATTGATAGCAGCGAGTGCAACTTTTCCATTTAAACTGGCATTATCCCTAAATAAAACCCTTTGCTCTTTATTGGCTGGTTTCATTGGTTCGAGACTCATAAAGTTGAAGCTCTTTACGGGCGTTTTCGCTAAGGCAATTTTAAGTGTGCCATTGATCGAGGCTTTGCTTTCGTTTGCTACATTAAGCTGCAAATAAAAGCCGGGAAAGATTTGTGTTTTAATAGCTGCGGTATCTTTTAGATCTTTCGAATGTGTGAAGGAAGAAATCAAGGTGAAATTAACCTTAATCCCTTCAGGCGTTTCAGCAGTAATTTGCATCGATGCTGGTCCGAATTTGAGCACTTGATTGCTGAAGTATTGAGCATTTCTAGGAAGCTTGGTCGTTCTGAAGCAGTAAAACTTTTGATTAACGTTTATGCCAATCAGCAAACCTGTTTGTTCATCCATGTCGAAGCCCAGGCTGCCGGTTTGCATGCTTTGCTTTTCATTGAGTAGTGAAAATGTAAAACGGCTACCCAACCTCGAATTTAACAGCGAAAAATTAGTGCTGTCTGTTAACGGCATGGCAATTAAATTTTGATCAACTTTAAAACTCTGTGCAAAAGCGGTTAAGGATAAGCCAAGTGATAAAATGGTAAAAAGTGTTTTTTGAAAATTCATAAAATTAATTGCTTTTAAAACTTGATGCTGGTAAACCTTCTTTATTATACAAATTGGCACCATCCGGACTGTCGGCCCAAGCGTAGCGCACAGCCATTGGCTTTGCAATGATTGGACTAAAAACCACTACTTGTTTTCCTACTATTTTTGCCAGCGCAGGTATGAAATTTTTGCCATCGGCTGATAAGCTAAACCCGTTTAAAGTTTTTCCTGTATACATCAATCCTTCGCCTGTATGGCTAAAAGACAACACGAGCGAATGATTTGAAGTGGTGTATGATTGGTAGATAGGCCCAGAAAAAACAATATTCTCTTTATAAGCAACTTTGCTGGCTGCAATAGCCAAGCGTTTTCCAACAGCTAGTTTATTTCGGGGATGGATATCGTCCTTTTCACCAATATCATGTGTAACGACCATTGCTGTGTAAGGGTTTTTTAATGCCTTCATTTGCGCTTCTCTCAGCAAAGCCCAATTACTAGTAGCGGGTTCTATTCCGGTACTCGAGTAGTTAGCTAATTGCACATACAAAAATGGCAAATTTGCCTGCTGCCAATCAGCTCGCCATAGTTTAATTAACGAAGTTAGCAAGGGTTGATATTCTTCAGGTTTCGGGATATTGCTTTCACCTTGGTACCAAGCAACGCCTTTAATGGCATAGTTGGCCAGCGGTTTAACCATCGCGTAATAATAGGCAGTTGGACTATGTAAGGAGAGTCCGTTCCCTTTCGGTAAAAGTTCCTGCTCGATGCCGAATTTAAATACCCATGGATTGCTGATCGCGATAGAATCAGAATCGAATTTAACTTGATATCTATTGTTTGGATTAAAATTTATGCCGGTGGTTGGACTAATGAGTCGAATGGTGATGCTATTATCGCCAGCCTTAAGCAGTCCTGCAGGAATTGTATAGTTGCGATCTGTATAGCCACTATTAATGCTGCCTATCTTTTGACCATTTACAAAGGTCTCATCTTCAGTATGCATCATACCTAACGATAGCGTTGCTGCTTTTCCTGCCAAATATTGAGGAATTTTTACAATAGTTTTAAACCAGATGGAGCCGTACTTAGGAAGCTTAATCTGCTCTCCTAATTTTGCTAGCTCATTAATTTTTTGCCAACCAATCTCCTGGCTGTTGCTTGTTAAAAACCATTTTTCAATAATCCCTGAATCTCTTTCTGTAATTGCCTTATACCAAGCGTCTGTTTTCAGTTGATGCGCTTTTAGAATGCCACTGACCAAAGCAGTATCTTTCAGCTTTTTTGCAACACTAGCATAGGCGGGAAAAGGCTGTAGAGCTTCGCTATTTACCCACGACTGGATAGGCGTGCCGCCCACACTTGAATTAATAATGCCTATCGGCACTTTATACTTTTGATAGAGCTCTTTTGCAAAAAAGTAAGCAACTGCCGAAAAATCTAACACTGTGGTAGCATTTGCGGCGACCCAACCCTTATCACTACCCACATCAGCTAGCGGATTAAATGACATATTCCTTCTAACCGTAAACTGTCTAATGTTCGGATAATTACTTTCCTTAATTTCTTTAGGGTAATTTGCACGGATATTAGCCCTGCTCATTAAAGCCTCCATGTTCGATTGACCTGAACATAGCCAAACATCGCCAATCAGCAAATCTTGTAGCATAATGTTATTGATCTTCATCTGATAGGGGCCGCCAGCTTGTTGTGGCTTTAGCGTGATAGCCCACTCTTTGTTTGCAGCTGTTTTTGTCCGATAGGTTTTACCCTTAAAGGATAACGTTATTTCTTCGTTAGCATTTGCCCAACCCCAAATTTTGATGTTTTGGTTGCGTTGTAGCACCATTCCATTGCTAATTAATGCTGGAAGTTTAACGTCTGCACGTGCGCTGATGGCTAATAGCAGCCAAGCAATGATACAATATGCGGTTTTCATCATCAGTTTATAAAATGGTTTGCACAATTATACTAGTTTCTACTTAATAATAAGCAATAAATCTCTATAAAAATACATAAGTTATCGTACACGAAATGTGATTTTTTAAAAATAACCCTTTATAAAAGCTCAAACAACATTTATCGTCTTTTTAACAATACCTTAGTTATGCTTGCTAATGGATAAAAGTAGTATTAAGAGGGAGTTCAGTCGGAGTTTAGTCGGGGTTCGGTCGGAGTTGTGACAATGCTGTCCGACTGAACCTCGGTGAAACCTCGAATTAACTTTCACTTAAATTTGACCTAATGGTTTATTTAGTGTATATTTAGTATAGCGCTGGTATGCAACTGTTTACTATGCGTTATTGTTCACTAAAACAGAAAATTATGGCAGTTGTAAATGGAAGTGCAATGGGAGTTTTTAAGGGTAAATTAGGTAATGCAGTAAGCTATCAGCTGAATGGCAAAAACGTGGTTAGGTCATTACCCGATAAGAGTGCGAAGAACAAACAAGGGACTGGGCTACAGAATGTATATCGTTCAAGGTTTACTAAAATGCAGGAATTTCTACAACCTATCCTTCTTTTTATTCGGATAGGCTATAATATGGAAGGGCGTTCGCGACAAATGTCGGCTCATAATGCTGCTAAATCATATAATATGTTAAACGCATTTAATGCTGAGGGCGAGATAGATTATAGTAAAGTACTGGTAAGCTCTGGGAATTTGGCGGGGGCTGTGGATGTAAGTGTTGTGCAAGATGATGCTGGACTACATTTTAGTTGGACAAATAATACGGAGCCACATCTTGTGCGCGGCGACGATCAAGTGATGTTACTCGCTTATCACCCTAACACTAAATCTAATGCTGTAGATATGATATCGAGTGGCGCGAGACGAAAAGCAGGGCAAGAAACCTTAAATATTGATAGTTTTAAGAAAGGGCAGGAGATTCACACCTGGATAGCTTTTATATCTGATGATCGGCAACACATTTCGATGAGCAGTTATGTAGGGATGATAGTTCGAAATTGAGAAAGATAAAAGTATAGTTAAAAGAATACCGATATAAGTTAATTTATGGGTTGAGATATCATAGTGGGCTATATACCTTTAAATATTAAAAGTAAAACCTTACGCTATGTTAGTTAACTCATTCTCAACAGGAATCTTATTCCTATTAGCTTCGTTTATTTTAAAAACGGATAAGCGCCAAGAGACGCCAATAAAAAAGGCACAAAAAGAGGCCTATATTCCTGCTAAAGTCTGGCGTGTGCCAGATAATAATGATTACTCCAATAATGAGAGCGAGTATAGCAATCAACGAAGAATAGAATCGGACAATATTGTTATTTTCTGGGCCAAAGAGTTTGGAAATGATCCGGCCCAAAATGCTGATGCGACGAAACGCTTCGATCCGAACACTGCTATTAAAGAGTGTGAGCGCTTTTACGATTATTATGTAAATGATTTAAAGATCGTTCAAAAAGGAAAGTCGCTTACTGACAAATACAAAATTTTATTTTATGTAATTGGTGGAAAGGAGCAGACCGCTTTTGGTGGAGGTGCAGAGAACAAAGTTGGAATTTTATGGACACCTGCAGTGCGCATGAACAAAGCACCTTATGGGGCATTGGCACATGAGTTAGGGCATTCGTTTCAGTATTTAGCAAGTAGCGATAATGGAACTGGTTTGCGAGGTGCTATTATGGAAATGTCGGCGCAGTATATGCTTTGGCAGGTATACCCAGAATGGATGACTTTCGAGAATTACCACTTGGTAAACTTAATGAAGAAAACACATTATGCCTTTCTTCACCCAATTAACATGTACCATACACCTTATGTAATTGAGTATTGGTCTAATAAGCACGGCATTGAGTTTTTTGGAAAACTGCTACGTGAGGTTAAAAAAGGCGAAGATCCGGTAATGGTTTACAAGAGAATTACCAATATTAGTCAGCAGCAATTTAACGACGAAATTTTTGACGCATCTCGAAGATTTATGACTTGGGATATGAAAAGGATTGAAAAAGTTGCTAGTAAATATGCCAATCAGCATGTTAGCACATTAAACCCAATTAACGACGGATGGTATCAGATAGCGGCTAGTAATTGTCCGCAGAACTACGGCTATAATGGCATTAAGTTACAGGTGCCGGCAGCAGGGACAAACGTAAAGCTCAATTTTAAAGGTGTTGCAGGTGTTGAAGGTTTCAGGGCTATAAAAACAGACAAGGCAGGTTGGAGATATGGATTTGTAGCAGTCAATGAAAATGGAAAACGCACTTATAGCCATACATACAGCGACCCAAATGGTACGGCTACTTTTAAAGTGCCAAATGGTACAGTTTTTCTGTGGCTAGTCGTAAGTGGAGCTCCATCAGAACATTGGGAAGTATCTGGAAAGGATGAGAACAATGAGCAATGGCCTTACCAAATTAAGTTAACAGGTACAAGCTTAGATAGTACCGTAACTAACTAATTACCACAAGTAAGTGTTGTAACTTTTGGTCACGATTGGAATATGATACTTTAAATAAATCATGAGAAGTTAAATATTGCACATTTACAAGAGAAATTGGTTAATATTAGCTTAGTCGAGCTTTTGGTTAACTTATACTTTTGATAAACTTAAAAATCACTATTAATCACGAATAATTACAAGAAGAGATGAGTATTAAATGGACTGGGGTTTTCCCTGCGGTTACCACGAAGTTTACCGCAAATGATGAGCTTGATTTGGTTACCTTCGATATCAATATTGAAGCACAGCTAGAAGCCGGTGCTGAAGGTATTATTTTAGGCGGGTCACTAGGGGAAGCTAGCGTATTGAGCGATGAAGAGAAATTCACCTTATTAACGCATACTTTAAAAACGGTAAATGGTAGAGTGCCAGTATTATTAAACATTGCAGAGCCAACAACTAAAAAAGCTGTTGCAGCAGCAAAAAAAGCTGAAGAGTTAGGTGCAAATGGATTAATGTTATTACCTCCAATGCGTTATTATTCTGACTTTGATGAAACTATTGCTTTTTTTGAAGCAGTTGCTGAAAGTACGCCATTACCAATCATGATTTATAACAATCCGGTTGATTATAAAATCGAGGTAACTTTAGATATGTTCGAAGTGTTAGCTAAGCATGCAAATATTCAAGCAATCAAAGAATCTACAAGAGATATTTCAAACGTTACAAGGTTGTTCAATCGTTTTGGCGAGAGATTTAAGATCTTTACAGGCGTAGATCCATTGGCTATGGAAAGTTTGGTAATGGGTGCACACGGTTGGGTTGCTGGCCTTGTAGATGCGTTCCCTAAAGAAACTGTTGCGATCTTCAGATTGGTGAAAGAAAATCGTATTCAAGAAGCTTTGACAATTTATCGTTGGTTCTTACCTGTATTAGAATTAGATATTCATCCGAAATTGGTACAATATATAAAACTTGCTGAGGTAGCAACAGGAATAGGAACTGAGACTGTGAGAGCTCCTCGTTTGCCACTTAAAGGAGAGGAAAGAGAACGCGTACTCAAAACTATTAACGACGCATTAGCGAACAGACCACAATTGCCAGCTGGAAGTTGGGGTAAATAATTGCTCAAAAAAGATAAATGAACGAAAATAATATTATTGCTGCTGCGTATACGCAAAGTGAGGGAAAATCTTTTTCCGCTACCGATCCTTCAACAGGTTTAACACTTGAAGGAAGCTTTAGAGCAGCGAGCACGGCGCAAGTAAATGAAGCACTAGCATCAGCAGAAGATGCTTTTGAAATTTATAAAAGCATTGACAAGGCTACAAAAGCTAAGTTTTTAAGAACAATTGCCGAAGAGATTTCATCGCTTGGTGAAACCTTGGTTAATAGAGCAGTAAGCGAAAGTGGTTTACCTGTTGGTAGGTTGCAGGGCGAGGTTGGACGAACAGCTGGACAATTAAATTTATTTGCCAAACTGGTTGAAGAAGGCTCGTGGGTAAATGCTGTTATTGATTATGCTTTACCTGACAGGCAACCTTTGCCGCGAGCGGATATTAGGAGAATGTTGATTCCAATTGGACCTGTTGTGGTTTTTGGAGCGAGTAATTTTCCGCTAGCTTTTTCGGTAGCAGGTGGAGATACAGCTTCGGCCTTGGCCTCTGGCTGTCCAGTAATTGTAAAAGCACATCCGGCGCACTTGGGAACCAGTGCCTTAGTTGCTGGTGCAATCGTGAAGGCGATAGAGAAATGTGCTATTCCAAAAGGTGTATTCTCAATGCTGTATGATGATGGATATACGATTGGCGAACAACTGGTAAAACACCCAGCCACAAAAGCGGTAGCATTTACTGGCTCATATAGAGGTGGAATGGCCTTGGTAAAACTTGCGCAAGAACGTAGGCAGCCAATTCCGGTATTTGCAGAAATGGGCAGTATCAATCCAATTATATTTTTACCACAAGCAATTGCCACAAAATCTGAAGAACTTGCCAATAAATATGCTGCTTCAATTACTTTAGGTGCAGGTCAATTTTGTACTAATCCAGGTTTGTTACTGGCAATTGATTCCCCAGCGTTAGCCAAGTTTAAAGAAACCTTGGCCAATGCAATCAGCGCCATTCCATCAGCTACGATGTTAACCAGTGGAATTTATCAAAACTACCAAACTTTATCTGAGGAGGTAAGTGCGGTAAAAGGCACTAAATGGTTGGCACAATCTGGAGCGATTAATGGCGAACTCACAAATCAATCTGTTGCTAAGGTAGCAGAAGTTAGCGGTTCAGATTTTTTAGCAAATCCAAAGCTTCGTGAAGAAATCTTTGGTCCATATTCACTTTTAGTTGTTGCCGAAAGTAGTACACAATTACTTGAAATAGTTAAAGCGCTCGAAGGTCAACTTACAGTAACGGTAATGTCTGAAAATAAGGAAATTGCTAATTACCCTTCTCTGATAAGCAAATTGTCTGAAAAAACTGGTAGACTTATTCTGAATGGGGTACCAACAGGTGTGGAAGTTTGCGCAGCTATGCAGCATGGCGGTCCATTTCCGGCTACCTCAGATAGTAGATTTACTTCTGTTGGGTCAACGGCGATTTATCGATTTGTTCGACCGATTGCTTTCCAAGATTGGGATGATTCCTTATTGCCTGATGAGCTTAAACAAGCTAATCCGCTAGGCATATTCAGATTAATTGATCAAACTTATACCAAAGATTAATGGCAAGTAAAACTTTTTTTTGCGTCGATGCCCATACTTGTGGCAACCCGGTTAGGCTGGTTGCCGGTGGTGGACCTATACTCCATGGTGCTAACATGAGCCAAAAGCGCCAACATTTCTTAAAAGAATATGATTGGATTAGAACAGGATTAATGTTCGAACCTAGGGGACATGATATGATGTCGGGAAGTATTTTATATCCACCTCATGATCCTGCAAACGATGTAGCAGTATTGTTTATAGAAACTAGTGGTTGTTTACCGATGTGTGGACACGGAACAATAGGGACTATTACAATCGCTATTGAAGAAGGTTTATTAAAACCTAAAGTACCTGGAATTGTAAGAATGGAAGCGCCTGCAGGTTTAGTATTAATCGAATATAAGCAAGAAGGACAGCGGGTTACATCGGTTAAGCTGCGCAATGTGCCAGCTTATTTGGCTGCTTCGGACCTAACGGTAGAGTGCCCTGATCTGGGTACTTTAACATTTGACGTTGCTTATGGCGGAAACTTCTACGCAATTGTAGATCCTCAAGATAACTTTCCAGGTTTAGAAAATTACAGTGCCTCTCAGTTAATTACTTGGAGCCAAGTGGTTCGCAAAAGAATAAACGAAAAATACACATTTGTACACCCACAAGACGAAACAATTAATGGCTGTAGCCATGTTCTGTGGGCAGGAGCTCCACTTGATTCGACCTCTACCGCTCGAAATGCAGTTTTTTATGGCGACAAAGCGATAGATCGTTCACCTTGTGGAACAGGCACCTCGGCGCGCATGGCACAATGGCATGCTAAAGGGAAACTTAGAGTTGGTGAGTCATTTATCCACGAAAGTATCATTGGCAGTAAATTTATTGGCAAAGTAGAAGAGGTAGTTAAAGTAAATGAGATCGATGCAATTATCCCTAGTGTAGAGGGTTGGGCAAAGGTGTATGGCTATAATACAATCAAAATTGATGATGATGATCCTTATGCTCACGGCTTTCAAGTGATATAATTATAAAAATAATGGCAGAAGTAGTAATAATTGGAGGTGGTATTGTTGGCTTAAGTTCGGCATATTACCTTCAGAAAAAAGGATATACAGTAACCATTTTAGACAAAGGCGATTTAAACGACAATTGTTCATACGGTAACGCTGGAATGATTGTACCAAGCCATTTTGTTCCTTTGGCCTCACCAGGGATGGTACAACAAGGAATTCGCTGGATGTTTAATAGCAAAAGCCCATTTTATGTAAAACCATCGTTGAATGGAAAATTAATAGGCTGGGGTTTAAAATTCTTAAAAAGTGCAAATGCAAACCATGTAGCACAGTCGGCGGTTCCACTGCGCGATTTATCTTTATTGAGTAAAAACCTTTATCATAGTCTAGCTGATGAGCTTGGTGCAGATTTTGAACTGCAAGACAAGGGCATATTGGCTTTTTACAAAACAGAAAAGGCTGCCGAAGAAGAAGCTCATCTAGTTAAAAAAGCATTAGAGCTTGGACTAGACATGGCAATACTTAATCCCGCAGAATGTGCCGCCTTACAGCCAGCACTAAAACTAGATGTACTTGGCGCGGTTCACTACCGCTGTGATTCTCATTTATATCCTCAAAAATTGATGGATGCCTTGTTGGCTCATTTGCAGCAAAACGGCGTAAAAATAATGCGTAACCATGAGGTAACTAAAATTGAGTTAGCCGACAAGCGGATAACCAATGTATTAGCTGGAGGCGTGGAATGGAAAGCAGATCACTTCGTTTTAGCAACCGGATCTTGGTCGCCCGAAATTGCCAAAATGGTGGATATGAATATTCCAATTATGCCTGGTAAAGGTTATTCTTTTATGGAGGCAGAACCTCTGCAGAGAATGCAAATTCCGGCACTTCTATGCGAAGCAAGGGTAGCAATTACGCCTATGAACGGCAGTATTAGGTATGGTGGGACAATGGAATTAGGCCCGCTTAACGACAAGATTAACACGCAACGTGTACTTGGTATCGTGGAGTCGGTGCCAAAATATTTTCCAGACTTAAAGCCAGCTGTTCCTAGTACGGATAAAATATGGTTTGGCTTTAGGCCTTCTTCGCCAGATGGATTGCCTTATATAGGTTATAGCCATAAGGCTAAAAATTTGGTGGTAGCCACCGGGCATGGAATGATGGGTTTAAGTTTAGGTCCAGCAACAGGGTCGTTGGTAAGTCAGTTAATAGCCGACGAGCAGCCGGATCTTAAGCTTGGAGTCTTCTCTCCATCGAGATTTAACTAGAGACTTACGAAGTCTTAAGACTTCGTAAGTCTCTATGCGGTCAAACTTATCATAATTGAGCTGTTTCTTTCCGGATTTTGCGCTTTTTAACGCTTGTGTATAACATTTAGCAATAAAAACATATTTTAGACTTACGAAGTCTTAAGACTTCGTAAGTCTAAAATAAAATATTCAGCATGTTCAATAAAAAACCTTCAGCATTATTACATAAATTAACTTCTTTTACTTTAGGGGTTCTATTACTTATTCACCTGGCTGAACCATCAGTTGCACAATCTCCATGGAGAGCATTGGCTAAGAGACCAACAACATTGGGGCTAGATCAAGGAATTGCGACTTTGAACGCAGGCCCATTTAATCTTAAGCTGGTAAATGCATCTCAAACAGTAGCCGGCTTAAACCCAAAGCTTGTTAAGGACTTCGATTTTACACCAAGTGATAGTTTAAAAGTACGGAGTGCTAATGGTCTTTACCATTTGGGAGATATCAATCTTAGATTAAGAACAGGGGATGAGAAAGAGTGGAAAAAATACAATACCGCTGCTAATCGTGCGCCGATCAAAGCCTTAGCAGTTACGGGAAAAGTAATTGCTGCTGCTGATCTTGCTGCAACGTTACCAAGTGATATTCCTTTAACGGTTAAAAGATTTTGGGAATTGCAAAATGGGGAATTGGTATTACGTTTCGAGTTAAAAAATAAAACAACTCAGCCTGTAGAAATTGGTGCATTGGGAATCCCGATGATCTTTAACAATATTTTGGAAGGCAAGACCTTAGATAAATCGCATTCTGACAATGTTTTTTACGACCCTTACATTGGAAAAGATGCGGGTTATTTGCAAGTTGCTCGGTTAAGTGGTCAACAGCCAACGCTATTGGTAGTGCCTTATGGAAAAACACCTTTCGAAGCTTATAATCCTTTACTGGACGACCCAACTCCGCGAGGAATTGTGTTTGAGGGCTTTTACGAATGGATGGCACATAGTAAAGCTTATGCAGAAAATGAGTGGAAGAATGCCGAACAGTGGAATACGCCAAGCTCTGCTGTTTTAAAGCCAGGTGAAACCCGTAGTTATGGACTTAAGTTTTTATTATCTGGTACGGTAAAAAATATCGAAAACACCTTAATTGCAAATAATAAACCTGTTGCAATGTCAGTACCTGGCTATGTTTTACCGCAAGATGTAAATGCAAAATTGTTTATCAAATACAGCAAGAAGGTTAAAACATTACAAATTGAACCTAAAAATTCTTTAACTGTCACCGGATCAACCTCCACAAAAAGTGGTTGGAAAACTTATCTCGTTAAAGGTAATACTTGGGGAAGAGCACGGTTAACAATTACTTATGAAGATGGCCTAGTGCAGACTGTGAATTATAAAGTAATTAAGCCAGAAAGTGAAGTGATTGCCGCTTATGGTAATTTTCTTACTACTAAGCAATGGTTTGATCAACCTGATCCTATTTTTAAGCGTAGTCCATCATCAATTACCTATGATTATGAAAAGCAACAACAAGTTATACAGGATAACAGAGCTTGGATTGCAGGATTAAGCGATGAAGGTGGAGCTGGTAGCTGGTTGGGAGCAATTATGAAGCAACTGGTTAATCCCGTTAAATCGGAAGTCGTAAAACTCCAGACCTTTGTCGACACCGTAATGTACGGAAGAATACAGCTTAAAGAAGGCGCGAAAAAATTTGGCGTAAGAAAGAGCTTGTTCTATTATGCTCCAGATTCGGTGCCAAAGGACACCTATAGTAAAGACATTAATTTTAAAACTTGGTCTGCATGGCCAATAAAAGAAGCGAATAATTTAGGAAGATCTTATAATTATCCCCACGTAGCTGCAGCGCACTGGACGTTATATCGTTTGGCGCGTAATTATAAAGGGTTGGTAGATGAAGCAAAGTGGAAAGAGAATCTCACTAACGCTGCCGAAACTGGCTTAGCTATGGTGAAATTTGCACCTTATTATGCGCAATTTGGGCAAATGGAAGGAACTGTTTTTTACTTGATTTTGAAAGATTTACAAAATGAAGGCTTAACAGAACTCGCTACCAAATTAGAGGCTGCGATGAAGAAGCGTGCTGATCACTGGCGTTCCTTAAAATATCCGTTTGGAAGCGAAATGCCTTGGGATTCAACTGGTCAGGAAGAGGTATATGTTTGGTCTAAATACTTTGGTTATGATGACAAGGCTAATGTAACCTTAAATGCGATATTGGCTTATATGCCAGTAGTGCCTCACTGGGCTTACAATGGCAACGCGCGTCGTTACTGGGATTTCTTATATGGTGGTAAACTATCGCGTATAGAAAGAATGATCCATCATTATGGTTCGGCGTTAAATGCAATTCCGGTTTTAATGGATTATAGACAAAACCCAGATGACTTTTATTTACTACGTACCGGTTACGGTGGTTTATTAGGAGGTATTTCAAATATCACAGAAGATGGTTTCGCTCCGACGGCTTTCCACGCATTTCCATCGACGCTTAAAAATGATGGTATAACAGGAGATTATGGCTCTGGCTTTTTTGGCTATGCCGTTAATACGTCTTCTTATTTAATTAACCACAAAGAATTCGGATGGTTAGGTTTTGGTGGTAATGTTTCGTCTAGCAAAAATATAGTGAAGCTTAAAGTAACTACAGCTGCAAAGTCGGCGGTGTACGTTGCAGCAGCAGGGCTTTGGATTACCTTAGACGCAGGTCAGATTGATGAAGTTTCTTACAACACGGTATCTAAAGAGATTCGTTTAAAATTAATGCCGGCGACTGAATATACACCAAATGCATTTTTGAATTTATCGCAGCCTGCAAAGCTGACTGGAGTTGGAAGCTACGCGATAAAGAGTGCATCGGAAAAAGAACATGGTGCTTATCGAATTGGGTTAAGGAAGGGAATCAGTACCGAAGTTATTATTTCAAATAAGTAAGTTTAATAAGTTAAGTTGATAGCCTCGGGGAATTAAAACGCTTCGAGGTTTTTTTGTTTTTAGCGATTCGAGGGCAACGTCGAATCATAGTGAAGGATTGCGACATTGCGAGGTAAATCTGTCATTGTGGGAGATCGCGTCATTGCGAGGTACGAAGCAATCCTAAAGCGTTATGCCGGTAAGGAGATTGCTTCGTACCTCGCAATGACGCGTTCTCATATTCCCACCTCACCGACGATATTAAGAATAAAAAGTATATTGATTTATTAAACTTAATACGACAAGAAATGAGAGTTGGGCAAGGAGGCTGTGTTTATATAATGACCAATGTTTACCATTCGGTGTTATATACAGGAGTAAGTTCAGACTTAGAAACTAGGGTTTGGCAACATAAAAATAATTACTATCCAAAGAGCTTCACATCAAAATACAAATGCTATAAACTAGTGTATTTTTACTTTTTTATCCACATTGACGAAGCAATTAGCGAAGAAAAGAGAATCAAAGGAGGATCTCGAAAAGCAAAAGAATGTTTGATTAATGCTCTTAATCCGCAGTGGTTGGATTTGTACGAGAATTTGTTCGATTAAGTCGTGTAGACATTGCGTCACAAAGGTTACGTTCGTCATCATGAAGGACGCGTCATTGCGAGGTGAATCTGTAATTGTGGAAGCTTGCGTCATTGCGAGGTACGAAGCAATCGTAAAGCACAACGCAAGTAAGGAGATTGCTTCGTACCTCGCAATGACGCGTCCTAAGGCAATAATTATCTCACTTCACATACCCTCGCAATGACGCCTTGCTAGTTGTTCTTACTCAACTGGTGTTAATATCGCAGTCCAACCCCCACCTTTTTCCATGTTAATTTCGATGGTATCGTTAGCGGTAACCGTTCGACTTGAAATTTTATAGTCTGCCGCATGTCGGGTGGCGTTAATTCCATCGCTAAGCACATCCATTTTGTATTTTTTCGAATCCAAAAATGTTAACGCTGCTTTGAAAGATCTGGCATTCCAATCTGTCATTCCAGCTATATACCATTTATTGCCATTTTTTCGGGCAATTACAGCATACTCACCAACTTTACCTTCTAATGCAATGGTTTGATCCCAAATGGTGGGTATGCGAGCAATAAAAGAAGTACACAGACTATCTTTTAAATAATTGGAAGGATTGTCGGCCAGCATTTGCAGCGGGCTTTCATACATTACATACATCGCAACTTGGTGAGCCCTTGTGCCCATACTCATGGGTGCCGAATAAACAATGCTAAAATTTTTCTTCGTTGCATTGATCATCGCACCTGGGGTGTAATCCATCGGGCCAGCTGCCATTCTAATAAATGGAAGCGTTAAATTATGTGTAGGGGTAATCTCTGTGCTCCATTTGTTATTTTCAGCACCCCTTACTCCTTCATAAGATAGCACATTTGGGTACTTGCGGTTTAAACCAACTGGTTTGTAGGCGCCATGTAAGTCGACCATTAATTTATATTTCGCTGCAGTGGCTGCTGTACGCTCATAGAAATTAACCATGTACTGCTCTGCTCGCGCCATAAAATCAACTTTGATGCCCTTTGCACCCCATTTTGCATAGAGGGCTAATATTTGATCCATGTCTTTATCTAAAGGTTCCCATAACGTCCACAGCCAGACACCCACACCCTTTGTTTTTCCATAGTTAATCAATTCTTCTATGGCTATGTTTTTTGAAGGATTTAAAAGATCAGTTGTGGTTCTTGTCCACCCTTCGTCTAACATGATATATTCTAAGCCATTGGCTGCCGCGAAATCGATATAATATTTATAGGTTTCCGTATTGATTCCTGCTTTAAAATCAACACCATATATATTGTTGTCGTTCCACCAATCCCAAGCTACTTTTCCTGGTTTTATCCATTCAGTATCTGTTAGTACTGAGGGACTGGCTAACTTATAAGTTAAATTATTTATTAAGAGGTCCTTGTCTTCCTTACAAATAGCAATTGTACGCCAAGGATACTTTCTCTGACCACTTGTTTTTGCAATGTAATTGGCTAGTTTGGTGATTTTTATTCCACGATCTCTAACCGGTAAGCTTTCGGCAATTACTTTCGGGAAACCCGCTTTCAAGCTATTGTCGCTATTTCCAAAAAGAAATAAATTGGGGTAGTCGTACAAATCTGCTTCGCTAACTAACATTTTGGCGCCCGATGAAGCAAATAGGAGCATAGGGAGTGCAGCATGTTGCGTATTTTTAAAGGCCGACAAAACTGAGTCCTTATATAGACTTTCAAAATGGGATAAAAACTCTTTATTTTCTTCCTGAGGCCAGAATACTCGATTGTTACCATTAAAATTAAAGTCGGCAGTTTCACCTAGCACCTCAACGGAAGTTTCTTTTAAATTGGTTTCAAAGCGATAAGCTACGCCATCGTTATAGGCACGAAAATAAATACTATACCCACCTTTAAAATCAAGCTTTAATTCGTTAAAATGGTTAATGATTTCTTTACTTTTCACTGGAATAGTTGCAGTAATTAATTCATTATACGATTTTAATTGTTGTTTTAATAGAACTGGATTAATTCCTGGTTGTGTTTTATGATTTAAAAGCAAGGCAATTGCGCTGGGTTGTAACAGAATTTGGTTGTCCTGGCTTACTGTCCAAGTAACCTTATTATTAATCGCTACTGTGATCTTTATTTTTTTATCGGGTGATACTAACTGATAATCTTTAGCGAATGCTCCTTTTGTAACGAATAAGGCGACTATAAATACAATATATTTTAAATTCATCATGGGTTTTTATAAGGGAATAAAATTATTAAATCTACTGGCGAAGAGTGACATGTTATTTTGCAGGTTGTCTCCATATTTTACCCTAAAAACAAGACTATTCAATTGGCTAGGACAAAACAAGAAGCTTTTTTCACTCACACTTACGAAGTTTACTGGCGATTATACTAGTGAAACTTCGTAAGTGTTTTAACCCATAATAATAAACGTCACTTTAACGTATATTGACTAATAATAGTAGGATTTTAACCGTTTGAGGTATTTTTTCTTTGGTGCATGTTAATATTTGTAAATTAAGTTAACTAAACCAAATAAACGATGAAAGTGCTTCCATTTACCATGCTCGTTCCCGATGATAAAAGTGTTATCTCAGAGCAAATAGAATTACCCCATTTTTATCAATATCTTCACCGTCATGACGAGTGGCAAATTACTTGGGTGCAAGAAGGCGAAGGAACTTTACTTGCGGGTAATAACATGCATTCATTTAGTGCAGGAGATATATTTTTAATTGGTGCTAATCTCCCACACTTATTTAAAAGCAATCCCGAATATTTTATTTCCGATAAGGATAAAAAAATTAGTGCTTGTTCGCTCTATTTTAATCCTAGTGGAATTTTAAAGTCTCTCTTTAGTCTGCCCGAAATGAGCGCAGTAAATGGCTTTTTAAGTAACCACAAACATGGTTTTAAGATTCCTGCCGAATATACCAAAGAGATAGCCGCCAAAATGGTCGATGTTCATCTTTCAGCCGGAACAGATATTTTATTTAGCTTCATTCAATTTCTAAACTCATTACAAAACATAGACGCAAATTTAGAAGCTTTATGCTCTGAAGTATATTCGTCAGATATCTCTGAGAATGAAGGCAGAAGATTAAGTAATATCCTCAATTTTATTATGAGGAACTACAACAACCAGATTACCTTAGAAGATGTTGCCAATGCTGCTTATATGACACCGCAGGCGTTTTGCCGTTACTTTAAAAAGCATACAGGTCACACCTTTATTTCTTTCTTAAACGAAGTAAGAATTAATGACGCTTGTAAAAGCTTAATTTCTGGACAGAAGGCGGACTGTATTTCTGGCGTTGCCTATAAAGCTGGCTTTAATAGCATCACCAATTTTAACAGGGTATTTAAAAGCATCATTGGTAAATCGCCAAGGGTATACATGGATACCTATAACAGTGTAAGTAAGGTTAATGTAGTAGCCTTTAGTTAAAAATAACCTATAAACATCCTAAATTATGCTTCATCTAAAAAACATTAAACCAGCCTCTTCCTTGATCGCTGGTATTGGCTATTGTTTGCTCTTGGTAGCTTTTGTAAACTTAAATGGTTTTGCCCAAAAGGAGCTTTATGAGCAGACCAGTGAAATGGGTACGACCATTGTTTCTTACCAAAGAGATATTATTGCTGTGCAAGATTTTTATGGTCCTACTATTTCAGGTGGTGGATTCTCGAATCGCGGTGGGAATAGCTATGCGTCGCCAGAGCAAAGAAAAAGACTAATTGCAATTAATACTGATTATTTAACAAAGCTGAAAAATTTAGCGTTTGATAAATTTAGTATTTATGGCAAGGTCGACTATGTGTTGTTAAAAAAACAACTTACTAGTAATTTAGAAAAGCTGCGAGACGATGCAGCAGTTTATCAAAATGTACAAAAATATTTCCCTTTTGCCAACGAAATTTATGAATTAGAGAAGCAACGTAGAAGGGGTACATACATGCAAGGTGCTACAGTGGCTACGCAGCTTACCAAAATTATGAAGCGTGTTGATTCTGCATCGACAGCCTTCAAAAAAAGCGCCGATCTTCAGGCGAATGAAATAACCACTGTCAACCGAGCTATTAACGGTTTGGTGGCTAGGCTAAAAAGCTTCACAGAATTTTATGTGAACTATGATCCTGAATTTACTTGGTGGGTGCCGAAACCGGCAGAAGATTTAACGGCTTCTTTAACTAAATATGCAAACAACTTTGTGGTAAAAGTTGATAAGCCCGAAGGTAACCAAATTGTTGGTACACCTATTGGCAAAGAAGAATTGCAAAGACAAATTACTGCCGAGATGTTGCCTTATACACCAGAGCAACTGATACAATTGGCCGAGAAAGAATTTGCTTTCTGTGATAAAGAATTGCTACAAGCATCAAAAGATATGGGCTTTGGGACTGATTGGAAAAAAGCACAAGAAAAGGTAAAAAATAGCTATGTGCCTTTGGGCAAACAACCAGAACTGATTGTGAAGCTACAAAATGATGCACTCGAATTTATCAAAGCTAATCAATTAATGGATATTCCAGACCTAGCCAACGAAACTTGGGGTATGATTATGATGACAGCTCAAAGGCAATTAGTGAATCCATTTTTTACGGGAGGTAGAGAAATTAGTATTTCTTACCCAACGCAAACCATGTCGCAAGAAGATAAGTTGATGAGTATGAGAGGTAATAATCCATATTTTTCTCGCGCAACGGTACACCACGAATTAGTTCCAGGACACCACTTGCAATATTACATGAACAGTCGCTACAAAAATTATAGAAGTACCTTTTCAACTCCTTTTAGCGGAGAGGGATGGGCGCTTTATTGGGAATTATTATTGTATGATAAAGGATTTGCCAAGACCCCTGAGGAGAAAATTGGAATGCTGTTTTGGCGAATGCACAGGTGTGCGAGGATTCTCTTCTCTTTGAATTTTCATTTGGGGAAATGGAATCCGCAACAATGTGTTGATTTTTTAGTGGATAGAGTTGGCCATGAACGAGCAAATGCAGAAGGTGAAGTCAGAAGATCTTTTGCCGGTGGATATAGTCCTTTGTATCAAATTGCTTATTTGGTTGGTGGCCTACAAATTATGGCACTTAAAAATGAAGTGGTCGATAAAGGTAAAATGTCCTACAAACAATTTCATGAGAGCTTTATGAAAGAAAATGCCATTCCAATTGAAATGGTAAGGGCAACTTTTATCAATCAACCTTTAACGAGAGATTTTACGACTCAGTGGAAGTTTTACGATTTTAAGTAAGCAGAAAGCGGAAAGAGAAAAGCAGAAAGATTAAAGAGCAAGGAGTAAAGAAGAGTACTGCCAAACAACCAACAAACCAAACAACCAACAAACTATATGAAAGAAAATTCAATACAATTCAAGCCTTCTCTGAAATTGATGGACGCTACGATGCTCGTTGCAGGTAGCATGATCGGTTCGGGTATATTTATTGTAAGTGCCGATATTACTAGAAACGTGGGCAGCTCAGGCTGGCTATTAGTAGTTTGGCTAATTACGGGTTTTATGACCCTGACTGCGGCGCTGAGTTATGGCGAATTGTGCGCGATGTTTCCTAAAGCTGGTGGACAATACGTTTACCTGAAAGAAGCCTATAATCCGCTGGTTAGTTTCTTGTACGGTTGGAGTTTCTTTACAGTAATTCAAACTGCCACCATAGCGGCAGTGGGAGTAGCATTTGCAAAATTTACCGCCTACTTAATCCCTTCTTTTAGTGAAGATCTGGTGCTGCTCGACCTCGGTTTTTTAACGATATCACCCGCGCAGGTGCTGGCTATTGGTGTCATTCTCGTGCTCACTTATATCAATAGTAGGGGCGTAAACAGTGGTAAAGCCATACAGACTACTTTTACCTTAACCAAACTGCTAAGTCTTTTTGGTTTAATTGTTTTCGGAATATTCTTTTTAGACAGTGGTATCTGGGAAAAAAACTGGGAAAACGGATGGACATTGGCACCTTTAACAGTGGATGGAAGTTTAGGCACTTATACTACTTTGGCCGCTCTCGGTGCGATTGCCGCAGCGATGGTTGGCTCTATCTTTAGTAGCGATTCATGGAACAATGTAACCTTTATTGCTGGCGAAATTAAAAATCCGGCTAGAAATCTGGGCCTAAGCTTAGCGCTGGGAACCCTTATCGTAACCGTTTTATATATATTAACAAATATCATGTATGTCGGTGTGCTTTCACTGCATGATATTGCTTATGCCGATAAAGATCGAGTAGCAGTATCGGCTGCAAACTTCATTTTTGGAACATCAGGGACAATCATTATTGCATTGATGATCATGGTGTCGACCTTTGGTTGCAACAATGGATTAATTATGGCTGGCGCTAGAGTATATTATTCGATGGCTAAAGATGGTCTTTTCTTTAAAAAAGCTGGCAATCTTAATAAAAATGCAGTACCTGGCTTTGGCTTATGGATACAATGTCTTTTCGCCTGTTTATGGTGTTTAAGTGGCAAGTATGGAGATTTACTAGACATGATCTCATTTGTGGTGGTATTGTTTTATATGCTGACCATCTTTGGTATTTTTATTCTTCGTAAAAAGCGTCCTGATGCCGACAGACCGTATAAAGCATTTGGTTACCCCGTATTACCTATCATCTACATCATCATGGGCTTGGCATTCTGTACGCTGTTGATCATTTTTAAACCGAAATTTACTTGGCCAGGCTTAATCATCACGTTAATAGGAATTCCAGTTTATTACGTGGTTAATTTTTTCAATAAGAAGGCACAAACGAACTAACAATACACTAACCAAATTAATTTTCAAATGAATAGTAAATATTTAAAACCAGTAATGTCATTATTGGTTTTTGGCATTGGATTTTACGCACATGCACAGCAAGCAAATCTTCAGCCATTTAAGCCAAGTACCGATGAGTATTTGAATGTAATGAAGCGTGCAACAGCTTTAGATACGACATTGAGGAACATTGCAGCAAACAATACGATTATTCCTTTTTGGCAGGAAGATAAGACTTCATTCTATTATCGAAAAAATTTACCAAGTAGAAATTGGGAATATGTATTTGTTAATCCAGTAGCTGGAACTAAGAAAATAGCCTTTGATCATGGTAAACTAGCACAGGCATTAACAACATCCACCGGCAAAAAACAGGACGCTTCAAGACTCCGCATCAACGAAATGTTTTTCAATAAAAATGCTTCGATAGTAACGGTCAAAGCCGAAGGAAAGTGGTACCAGGTAAGTTTAGAAAGTTATACTGCAACACCGACAATGGATACTGTGTACACCAACTACAACAGGCGACCATCATTTCAATTCGGTGGCCGAGGTAGATTTGGTCCAAATTTTAAATCTCCAGACGGAAAAAGTGAATTAGCCTTTCAAGGAGGTAACTTATTCATCAAAGATTTAGCGACAAACTCACAAGTTCAGTTAACAACAGACGGCACCGCAGAAAAGCCATACGCTTATGGGGTATGGTCGCCAGACAATAAAACAGTTGTAGCTTATAAAAGCAATCCAGTTAAAACAAAAGAAATTAGCTATATCCTTAGTTCGGTTGATGGTACAACCAGAGGTCAGCTAAAAACTAGACCTTATGCCCAACCGGGTGATGAATTTAGTTCTTATGAACCTTACGTTTTTGATATTGCTGCAAAAAAACAAACCAAAGTAGAAACAGACGTGTTGGATTTGAATGGCCCACCAAGACTACAATGGAGAGAGGGAAACAATAGGTTTTATACCTATGAAAAAACAGATCGTGGACATCAGCGTTTCAGAATCATCGAAGTTGATGTTCAAACTGGTAAAACAAGAAATGTTATCGACGAAAAAACAAAAACCTTCATCTATCAAAATAGAGTATTTACAAGCTATTTACCTAAAACGAACGAAATTATTTGGACAAGCGAGCAAGATGGCTGGCAACATGTTTACCTAGTTAATGGTTTAACAGGGAAGCAACAACAAATTACTAAGGGGAATTGGGTAGTGCGCAATGTAGATAGTGTTGATCATGTAAAACGTCAACTTTGGTTTAGAGCAAGTGGGGTAAATGCTGGTGAGGATCCTTATTACATCCATTATTACCGCATAGGTTTTGATGGTAAGGGAATGATAGATCTCACGCCAGAAAAAGGAAATCATACGATAGCTTATACACCAGATAAGAAGTTTTATATAGACACTTATTCGCAAGTAAACATTGCACCAATAATGGAGTTTAGACGTGTAGCGGATGGTAAAAAACTGCTTGAAGTTGAGCGAGCATCTACTGAACCTTACCTTGCAGCCGGAGTGAAATTACCTGAGCCCTTCGTGGCCAAAGGACGTGATGGGGTAACCGATATATATGGTGTAATTTGTAGACCGTCTTATATGGATGCCACTAAAACATACCCTGTGATAGAGAACATTTATGCTGGGCCACAAGATAGTTTTGTACCGAAGAACTTTATGCCAATCAGTGAAATGCAAAGTATTGCGGAGTTAGGTTTTATCGTAGTACAGATTGATGGTATGGGAACTGCAAATCGTTCCAAAGCTTTTCATGACGTAGCTTGGAAAAATTTGGCAGATGCAGGTTTTCCAGATCGAATTGCATGGATGAAGGCGGTGAATGCCAAGTATCCTTATGTGGATATTAGTAGGGTAGGCGTGTATGGAACTTCGGCAGGAGGGCAAAATTCTGCCGGCGCTTTATTGTTCCATCCTGAGTTTTATAAAACAGCGGTTTCTGCCTGCGGTTGTCATGATAACCGTGTTGATAAGCAATGGTGGAACGAACAATGGATGGGGTATCCCGTAGGGCCTCATTATGCAGAACAGTCGAATATCACTAATGCACATAAATTGGTAGGTGATTTATTATTGATCGTAGGTGAAGCAGATGAAAACGTGCCAGCAGAATCGACATATCGCATGGGAGATGCCCTAATTAAAGCAAATAAAGATTTCGAAATTTTAACAATTCCTGGAATGGGGCATAGTGATGGCGGTACTTATGGAAGGCGTAGAAAGAGAGAGTTTTTTATTAAACACTTGCTCAACATCGATTTGCCAAGCCGTAATAATCAAACGGCAACACGTTAATGTCCGTTTAGTCATTGCGTCATTGCGAGGTACGAAGCAATCCTAAAGCGCAACGCTAGAAAGGAGATTGCTTCGTACCTCGCAATGACGCAATGTGCAGCCAAAATAAAAAAACCCGAACCTATATAGGTTCGGGTTTTTTTATTGAGTATTAATTATTAATTACTAATTAGGGCTTCCTTGTTATTGCTGGAATTTGAACCGATACCGTAAATGTACCTGCAGAGAACACTTTAAAATCGAAGAATACTGGGTTCGCATTCTTGTTTTCAACTGTAAACTGACCAGGTATACGGTAATAGTTTCCCGTACCATTTGCTCCATCTTTGATAGGGAAGCCGTTTGGAAGTTGTATAAATCCCCATTCTAATCCTGTTGTGGTTCTTACTAAAGGGAAATAAGGATTCATTTGGGACATATTACCACGATCTCCTCTAGTTGTTATTTCACCTGCAGCAGCATTAAAAACTGCACCATTCTTATCCAGAAACTTATAGATAATTTTATTCGGGCCGGTTGGATCATGCGTAACGGTAATTGGTAAAAAACTACTGGCGCTAAATCCAGTTTCAGACCCCACATCTGAAGTGGTATAAAATGGACTTGTACTTATCGCATAGTGTACTTTAGGCATTAATTTTATTCTACACGCATTTAAAAGCGTACGTGTACCTTTTGCATTACTTGCTTGTACATCGATTACATAGTCGCCAACTGGAATGTTCGCAGTGGCTTGTGAAAGCGCTATTCGTCCCCCAATCTCGCTAACCGATAATGCGACTGAAGGTTTTAGTTGAATTTTTTTGTTCACTAAGGCAACGGTCGAGTCTGCAACGGTAATTTGTCCGGTGAACTGTTGGATCATGTATTCCTTAAGGAATTCGGGAGCATCTTTTCCAGTAGCCGAATTTCTAACGGCCAATAGTTTAACTGTGACAGGGCCTGAAGTTCCATCTAGTTCTATTGGCTTAGAAGTTGTTACATTACCTTGTGTTGCAACTAAGGGATTTGGCGTATAATACATATAATCGCTAATAAAGCCCGTTTCAATTTTTGCACATCCATATAAAATTGCTATCGAAGCAAGTATGGAAAGACATGAAATTTTATATTTTGAGTTCATATTAAAATTTGATAAATGTATGTGTATTACTTAAGACATGTAATATTCCACCAGACGATGGTTGAATACCTGTGGTCTGGCATTGTGCTTTTATGTCGATATTTGGATCATTTGGTTGCACCACCGTATTGGGCACATCAATCCCACCTCTTACTTTCACGTAAAATAAATAGTAAATTGGCTCAGATGACCATCGCGTATCTCCATCTAGTCTAGGTTGTAAGATTCGCTGAACACCGGTTTGTGTGTTTGCAGAATTTGGAACTAGCGTAACCTGTAATGGTGTGCTTGTTAATTCAACTTTAGATTTAGCCATATAGATCCTTATCGAATCGGCAGTTAAATTCTTATACATATCTGTTAATGTATACTTGTTGTTTTCATTTATCTTTTGTACCGAATCTCTTTTAAATTTAATGTACCTATTAATAGAGTAGTTCGTTGGTGCAAAAAAAGTTGGTGCACTATTTACTTCATCTTTAAGTTTATAGTGATCAATTACCATGATTAATGTATCAAATAAATGATACTTATGTTGTTTTAGGTAATCGTAAGTAGACAAGGATGTTTTTGCTTCACTTAGTCCACCATCTGTTAGATAAGAGCTTTTCTTACAGCTTGTAAAATATGCCAGCCCTAGGCCGCATATTAAAAAATAGAGTAGTTTATTCTTCATGATTTTACATCTTAGAACTCCAGAATGGAGTTTGCGTAAGTTTCTTATTAATTTGTAGTAATGCAGGGTCTAATGGCCAGTAGTATTTGCCAGCATCGAAGTCACCCTTACTTATTTTATTGTCTCCGAATTTCATAATTCCTGTCTTTTTTCCTAATCTAACAAGGTCGTAAAAACGATGTCCTTCTAAGAAAAGCTCACGGCCACGTTCATCGCTTATACCTTCAAATAGGTTTGCATCGGTACCTGTCCATTCAGTTAAACCTGCTTTCGAACGAACTTCATTTAATACTGCTCTAGCAGCAGTATATTGTGTTAAAGCGGCAAGTGCTTCGGCTTTAAGTAATTTGATGTCTGCTAGTCTAAAAATAATAATGTTGTTATGCGCAACACCAGTAATTAAATTATTAGCATTAACATGAGTAATGTTAGCATACTTAATACAAATCGGATCGGTTGTTGCTGTTAGTGCAAAAGCATTTGTAAATCTTTTATCATTAATATTTTTGTTGTAAAGATTTTCTAATGTTGTTGCATTAATGGTAAAGCGAGCATTGCCAGTTACCGTTGTTAAGTAGGGAGTTTTTAGCGTCCAAGCAGAAATTCCGCCTACGTTACCTTCATTTTCAGCACTCTGAGCAATTTCAAAAATACCTTCGGTAGATTTTCCTTTGAAGATATTAAGATAGCTTGCACGATCTACATACTGATAGAAGTTTTGATTGATTACTTGATCGGTAGCTGCATTACAATTGGTATAATCGCCTTTCCATGCATAAATATGAGCAAGTAAAGCGTAAGCTGCACCTTTGTTTGCACGTACGGCTCTGTTATTACCGTCGTCATAATTCCAATTTAACAAGCCAATAGCTGTGTTTACATCTTTAATACATTGTGCAATTACATCAGCCTCCTTAGTACGTGGAATATCTACTGCATCTGTTATCAGGCCAGACTCGATTACTAAAGGAATATCGCCCCATATTCTTGTCATATAAAAATAATTGAAGGCTCTTAGAAAATAGGCCTCACCTATTAAATTATTTTTTGCAGCTGCTGAGGTGAATTCACTATCGCTTATTGTAGGTATAATTTTAATACAGCGATTAGCTTGATCTATTGCGCCATAGAAGCCATCGTAACGGCGCATCTGCATCATCCAGTCGCCTGTCTCAGATGCTGGTATAGTGATAGACAAATTCATGTTCAAAACACTGCCAGTCCTTTGCTCGTTACTTGCGGTAAATTCGTCGGTAGGTAAATCGCCATAGGCATAAAAACCAAGTCCGCTTACCTTGTTTAAGGTTCTTCTCAATAACGCATAGCCAGCAGCAACACCTTGATCTGCATCCCTTTCATTTTTCCAAAAGGTTAAATCAGTTGATGAACTTATGGGCTTTTCATCTAAGAATTTTTCGCACGAAGCCAACGTGCTTATTGCAATAATGCAAATTATATATTTACTAAATCTTTTCATCTTTATTTTATTTAGAAAGTTAAGTCTAATCCAAATGTATATTTTCTAGGAATTGGGTAATCATTACCAGAAGAATAGCCATCAACACCAACCGCTTCTGGATCTGGAACAGTAGATCTAGACCATACTTTAACATTGTCTAACAATCCATAAAATCTAATTAATCTCATACCCAGTCTCTTCGAAACTTTCTCTGGAAGTGCATATCCAAGTCTTAAATTTTTAATCCTTAGGAAACTAGCATCCTCCACGTACATGTCTTGACCAATGTGCCATTTATCAATGGTGTTGGTAATTAGACCTGGATATTTAGAAATGTCACCTGGTTTTGACCAGAAATCGGAAACATCAAAGTTTGAAGCGGGTCCAGAACGAGGTCCCCAGAATGTGTAAGGATCATTTGTTCCTGCATCTTGGAATTTATCAGATAGATAACCATTACGTAATCTACGACCCGAGATAAATGTTACTAAAACATCAAGTGAAAATCCTTTATAAGAGAATGAATTGTTCATTCCACCTGTCCAATCTGGATTTGGGTTTCCATAAGAAATATTATCAAGATAATCAATGTTATAATCGCCATTTTGGTCTACTCTGGCAGGGTCTCCCGCACCAAATTGACCACCACCAAATTGAGTGATTCTTTTACCAGTAAGTGGATCAACTGGAACATCAGATTCTCTAGCATAAATACCATTGGTTTGCCATACTTTATAGGTAAACAAAGGCTCGCCAACACTTAACGTTTGTTGCATCCATGGTGGGCCGAAGGTAAAGTCTCTACCGCCATTTGGAAGCTTGGTTACATAGTTTTTGTTGTAGGCAAGATTAAAGTTTGTATTCCACTGCACTTTTGACTTAGCGCCCAAATTGCGGGTATTGATACTAAATTCTATCCCTGTATTGCGAAGGTCTACATAGTTGTTCGAGATTTGTGAAAAGCCTGTAGTAAGGGGAACTGCTACGTTGAAAACTTTACTTTTCGAATCGCGAATATAGTAGTCGACTGCCATTGATATTCTGTCGTTTAAAAAGCCAAAATCTACACCAGCATTAAATTGTGGAGCTCTTTCCCAACTAATCGATTGAGCAGAGGCCGTACCATTATAATTTGGATACAATACCTGAGTACCATTATAAGTAGTTTGCGTACCACCTTGTCCGTTGCCTAATACAGATCCTGGATAAGCTGCATTTTGTGTGAGTATTTGATATTGTGCATAGTAGGCCCCTGGATCATTACCGGTTATACCATAACTTGCTCTTAGTTTAAGATAAGAAAGAGCTTTCTTTAAAGGGTTGAAGAATTTTTCTTCAGAAACGTTCCATCCAGCCGAGATCGACGGGAATGCTCCCCATCTCTTATCAGCACTATATCTTGATGAAGCATCGGTACGATACACCGCCTGCATTAAATATTTACCTTTATAATCGTAAACAAAACTACCCATCCACGATAATCGAGAACGCTGTTGAACGTTGCTTGAGCCAGAAAGGTTAGGTCCAGGTGAACCAGCAACTGTTTTAATTGCATCAGCATTACCTGCGCTAAAAGCAGAAGAATTATTCGCGACATTTTTTTCCATTCCGTAAAGCACAACCGCATTAAAATTATGCCCACTTTCTAATGATTTTGTGTAATTTAAGGTGTTCTCTAATTCCCAGCGATTACTTTGATAAACATTATTATAAGCTTCATTTAGTCCACTGCCGCTTAAGATCTTTGGTTTAAAATAATTTCTGGTGTTATTATTAATGTTGTATGAAAGTGTACTTTTTAACAATAATCCAGGGAGTATAGTTAATTGAGCAGAAGTGTTTCCATTTAAACTTGTAGTTCTATCGTCATCTCTTAGCTCGTCGTAACGACCACTATACAATTCTTCCTCTACTTGTCCTATTTTCCAAAAAGATGATGGGAAGCCCCAAGTGGTGAAAGGATATTTAGTGTCATCACCTTGTCCGTGCCTAGATTTTGTTAAGCCTACAAATAAATTGGTTGAAACTTGTAGCGATTTACTTGGGTTGATCTGGAGAAATAAGCTTGGCGTTATTCTCGTAAAATCATAGCCTTTCATTACACCTTCTTCTGTAAATCGGTTAAATGAAAGTCTATAAGCAAACTTCTCCGTAGCAGCAGCCACACTCGCATCAGCATTGGTGATTAATCCAGTTTGAAGGAATAGACCTTGCCAATCTGTACTGTTGTTAAACGCTGTATTCAAACTATCCGTTAGCATCATACTAAGATTGCCTAACTGTGAATAGATAGCGTTTCCACCATACAAAAGGTCCATTTTTAAGCGTCTCTCTGCTGTACCTGTTTGAATAGGTTTTAACGCTGGTTTGTTGGCGATACCCATATAGCTTGATATTCTAATTTGGGGCGGAGCGCCCACAGCTGCTCTTTTGGTTTTTACAAGAATTACTCCATTTGATGCACGCGCACCATAAACGGCTGCTGCAGATGCATCCTTTAATACATCAACAGATTCAATATCGTTTGGATTAATCGCTTGCAAAGGATTGCTGCCATAAGCAGAACCAATGTCATTCACATCGTAAATAACCCCATCAATAACATATAATGGTGAAGAACTTTGACCGAGTACAACACTAGTTGCTCCCCTGATGTTTACAATGTTACTTGCTCCTGGCTCGCCTGATGTACTTAATACTGTTAACCCAGCTACACGTCCTTGCAACATCGAGTCGAAGGTAGAGTAGGGGGTGTTTTCAAAATCTTTACCCTTAACGGAAGAAATCGCACCTGCAGTTTTCTTTCGTTGGATGTTTTGATAGCCAATCAATACTACTTCGTTTAAAGATTTGGTGTCTTCAAGCAATTCAATGGTTAATGTGGTTTGATTCCCAACAACAACTTCTTTAGTAGTGAAGCCCACCATCGTTAAAGCGAGTGTTGATGGTGCACTTGCGATTAGTGTTAATGTAAATTTTCCGTTCTCATCTGTTGAGACTCCATTTTTAGTGGTTTTTTGCAACACAGAAACTCCAGGGATCGGGAGTCCTTTATTGTCTTTTACGGTTCCGGTAATTTTGGTTTGTGCATAAACTTGCCACGGTATGAGCAACATAGCAATTATTCCAAATAATCTACTTAGGGAAAGTTTGAATTTTAGGTTCATAGTTCTTGGTTAGGGTTAATTAATAAATGTCATTTTAACATTTATTAAAATTAGAACACATGAAAGCTTATAATAGGGAATATTTTACCCTATAATTATCATTATTTACCCTAATGTATGAAGTATGAAATTTTGAAATGTCCTATTTTGTCAAACTAATGAGCTGTCGTTGTGCGAAAATACGATATTACTAACCAATTAGGTTACCTGGGTTGGGGATGAAGTTAAGAAAGGCTTGAAAACTTGCTTCATATTTGTTTTCATCGAGCTTATAATAAAATGCTCCTTTTTTGGAGTTAGATTTATCTTTTTCGTCTAGTCTTATCAGCAGTTTACTTGAATTGATTTTACGAATTAGGTTTCTATTATCTATGGTAGTATTGTAAACCTGTTCGTAAAGGTTTTGAAGTTGTGGTATCGTAAACTTAGGGGGTAGAAGCTCAAATAAAATAGGATGTAGGGCGGCTTTGTAGCGTATCCTTCTTTTTGCTTCGTCGACCATTTTTTCGTGGTCGAAAATAAGCTCAGGTGTTTCGTTTAGTAAGAACCATTCAGGATGGTAGTGGTCGTTAATTTGTGTCTTATATACATTGATATCAATTAATGCAAAATAGGCAACCGAGAGCGTGCGTTCAATCGGATCGCGATCGGGTGTGCCATAGGCCTTTAGTTGTTCGAGATAAACATTCTTTAATCCTGTTAAATTATATAGTATTCTCTCCGCAGCACCGTATAAATTTTCATTTCCACCAATGAAACCACCCATCAGACTCCATTTATCTTTATTTGGTTCGAAACCTCTTTTAATCAGCAATAATTTTAAGTTTTCACCATCGTAGCCAAATATGATACAATCTATGGCTACAAGAATGCGTGTTTGGTCGTTATATGTTATCATTGTGTGTTTTATGCAATTAAGATAGTAGTTTTTATAAATGCAAGAAAAGCTGTTGTGTATTTTTTTGGTTAGTCATAGAAATTATACGAATGAATTTTTATGACTGCATGAAAAACCCGTTTCAATTAACTTTGATATAAGTTTATCGAAACGGGTTGGTAACTGAAAATAGCTTATTATTTTTTAGTTACATCTGTTAACTTAACTTCAATAATATAGGTGCCTTCCAGTTTTAATTGAAAATCAAAACGAGGATTTGCTGAGTAGAGACCAGGTGCCATGCCGTCAATGTTTACAAACTGGCTAGGAATACGATAGTACATTAAAAATCCCCAGTCCGTTGCTGGAGTTATATATTTCGCCAAAGGAAATGGAGCAACTTCAAAGTCGCAGATCATTGCGGTATCGGTAACGATTACTGGGTTGAATTTTGCGTAGTTTTCGAAGATTGGGCGGTCACCACGCTTAATGATTTCTCCCGCTTTTGGGTTAAAGGTAACACCATTTCTATCCACAATTTTTAGGATTGCACGAGCACCGTTATTAGAGATTTTTCTTGCAGTTACTTTTGGAGCTTTCATATCCAGAAATGCACCTGTAACGTCATGCGCTCCAGCAGCACCAACAGAGTTAACTACAAACAAATCTTCTCCAATTGGATCAACTACGTTGATGCTTGCCAACGAAGGAAATACTTTCGTGCCAGTGGGATTCGTCATCTCTACGTCGAAAACATATTTACCCAAGGGAAGGTTTGCAGATGCCTTGTTAAAGGTTAGCTGCCCACTTTGCTCGTTAAAATACATTGGGAACTTCTTTTGCAATTCCCTTTTTTTGTTAAGCAACGCAACAGTAGTATCTGTTGCAATGTTGAATGACTCACCTGTTTTAAATACCAACACTTCATATTGTGTGGTAAATTCTTTAGGTGCTGCACTTCCATCTTCTTTTCTAAGATTAAGCATCTTAAAAGTAAACGGTGGGGTAGACCCATCGGCATTTATCCGATCAGATTGCGTTAAGATTAAGCCTCTTTTTGCAAGGATCTCGTTGTTTTTGTAACGGATTGCAGAACTTTGAAAACCGTTATCAATCTTTTTACATGCTGCAATACCTAACAAAAGTACAGCGGCTATTATATATTTAAATTTCATTGGATTATATTGTTTTTAAGGGTAATGAAGCTATCATGAGCATATTTATCTGTTTGCGATTGTCTGCTCATGATGGTTTCATTATACAATTTTTAAATGTGGTAAAACTAATTAACCTCCAGTTGATTCGGCATTGAAAAACAAGCGATGATTACCATCTAGCACATGAATAATACCCGTTTTGGTAATAATACCCGATGTTTGGCAATCAACAGCTTTATCCTTTAGATTTTGTGGGATTGTAGCTTGATCGGCTTCTTTATCATCTCTGGTTCCTATTACTTTGGTGTAGGTCACGTAGTCTATAAAGCTTACATAATCGCTGTAGCTATATGATCGTCTAAATTTGATCATAAACTTTACGTTTGGAATAGCGCCTAATGAACTGTCGTACAATACACCTGCCAATGTAATTTTATCTCTGCCTATTGCACCTGGGAACATATAAGTCTTCAATGAATCCTGTAGCTCCTTTACATTTAAATCCTGGATGGTGAACTTGATGTTTTCATCTCCAACCTCAACAGATTTTTTGTATTTTTTTGCTGCTACATAACCCGCTACTCCATAATTGGTTGTTGCAAAAAACGTGATGTTTCCATTTACTGCATCTTTTAAACCAGCCTTATCAATTACTTTTACTAGGGAATCAAACTTCTTGTTTGACTTTAAGTAGTCATAAGTGGTCATGTCGACATAAGCATTACTTTTGCCTCCGTCGTTTTTATAATCATCTTTTTTGCAGGCAAACAGTATAGTAAGTGCAAAAAGGATACAGATTGTGATTTTATGTTTCATAATTAATTTTCTTGGATTAAACTTTACCTAACCAATAACGGGTTTGTTTTAAATTTGGATTTTCTCTGAATAACGCTGGATCAACTGGCCAATAAAAACCTTCACGTTTAAACCTGTCTTCGCTCATCCAATCAATAAAGTATTCATAAGTTCTTGTTCTAAGTAGATCGTAAAAGAGATGTCCTTCTAAAAACATTTCCTTTCCACGTTCAAGCATGTATTCATACATCACATCGTCTTTGCTCCATCCTGCTGGGATCTGTGCTTGTGGTGAGGCTCCATTTCTTTTTCTGAAAGCATTGATAATATTAGTTGCTGTAGCTGGGTCATTTTTATATAATGCAATTTCCGCTTTTAACAACATCATATCACTCAATCTAAAGATAATCATGTTATTGCTGAGCACGGCATCTAGACGCTGGCCAGGATTACGATAAATCACATTTGAATACTTAATCAGCATTGGCTTATCAGTTTCAACAAGATCAAAGTTCTTTTTGAATCTCACATCACCTTTGTCTAAAGGAGCAACCCAATTCCATTGAGTGCCATCCCATACCCACTGGCCACCTAAACCAAAATGATTATCTAGATAGCTTTTTAGCACGAAATTGCGTGGATTGTTTGAATAGCCGTTCACATACGAGCCATTTAAGAAGCGAGTTCCAATACTGGCGTTTGAACCTTCTAGGGTGTTATCACTCATGTTGATTTCGAAAATACCTTCACTCGAACGACCAATAAACGTGTTGTAATATTTTGACGTATCAGTTTGACTATAACCACCACGGCTAATAATCGCATTGATTGTGGTGTCTGCACTATTCACGTCTGCCATAATTGGATTATTGCTACTTACATCTGTCATGGTAGCTCTCCAAAGATACAAGTGAGCCAATAGCGCATATACAGAGCCTTTGTTGGCCGTAACTTTTGCATCGCCGGTATTCTCATAAGTCCAACTTAATAAGTTTGCTGCTTTGTGGCAATCGTCTTCAACTTGCTTCATTACAACTGCTCTAGGAGAGCGACCTAATTGAGGTGCGCTAATTGGATCTTCATAAGCTTCGGTAACTAACGGTACATCACCCCAAACTCTTACCATCATAAAATAACTAAGTGCTCTAATAAATAAAGCTTGTCCTATTAAATTATTTCTAAATTCAGCTGGGTTCTCTACATCTTTTAACTGAGTATCGGTCATTTTTGGAATATTTGCCAACACAATGTTAGACATGGCGATAGTTTTATAGTATTTAGTCCAATTGGCCAAACTCTCGATGTTGTATTGGAAGGTGAAGTCGCCACTTTGGATTCCTTCTAATCCGTCTCCAGAATACTGAATGGTAAAGTAGCTTTTAGCTAACGCATCACCATACATATAATACCTGTTCTCTTTATCGGTAACTGCGTCTCTTAACAGCGCATAATTACCTGCGATTGCACTTCTTGCATCCCTGGCATTTTGCCAAAAAACCTCTTGATAGGTAGAATTTTTAGGTTCTTCTGTTAAAAGTTTTTTACATGAGCTTATACTAGTTGCAATAAGTACAGTACTTAGTATAATTAAATTTTTATATATCGTTTTCATCTTTTAAAAATTAAAATTGAATGTCTAAGCCTATGGTATACTTTCTTGGAATAGGGTAGCCTGCTCCGTTATATTCGCCATACGGGTTTACTGCTTCTGCATCAGGTAGTCTTTTCGACTGTTGGAACATCGCTACATTGTCGGCGATTCCAAATATTTTAAGTTTAGACATTCCTAGTCTTTTTGTTAGAGACGCAGGGAATTGGTAACCCACGTTTACACTCTTAATTCTAAACCAACCGCCTTTTTCTAAGAAAAAGCTTTGTGCACTAGTATAATAATAGCGATAAGAACCAAGATCTACTTTTGCATAACGTGCGTCATCGCCTTGATTTCTCCAAATGTCAATGTTTGAATAATCTGGAGAAGAAAATTGCGCATAATTGGCCACCGCATTACCATCAGTCGAAGTCGAGAAACGATCTGCTTCAAATAAATTAAGCACATCTCTATCAAATGTAAATGCTGCAAAAATGCCTAAGGTAAAGTTTTTATAACTAAAGTTGTTTGTCCAACCACCAGTATATTTCGGATTAGGATCGCCCATTGGCAGTTTATCAGGGTTAATACCAGAGTTAAATACATCAGTAAAATAATCGCCGTCTAAGTCGTCAAAGTAAAACATACCACCTAAAAACGTTCCGTTGCTGTTTCTGTATTTCTCACCGGTGAAAGGGTTTTGCGGTACATCTGCGTCAGATTTAAATACGCCTTTGGTTCTGTATAAATAGAATGCATTGATTGGGCTTCCAACAGATAAGATGTGAGATTTATCAAATCTATCGCCATCCATTACCAGATCTCTGCCGCCATTTGGCAAACTCATGATCCTGTTTTTGTTATAAGAAATGTTAAATGAGCTAAACCATTTAAATTTACTTGAAGCTTTTAGTGGGGTTGCAATAATGGTTGCTTCTGCACCCGAATTTCTTACACCAATTGAATTGGTTAAGGCAAGGTCGTAGCCCGTAGTAAGCGGCAGATTTACACTAAATAACTGTAATGAACTTTCCTTGTTGTATACCTCGAACTGGAATGCGTATTTTCCGTTTTTAATTTCGATGTCCGTACCGATATTCCATTGCATTGATTTTTGCCAGCTTAGGTTTTTCTGAGCTACGCCGTCATAAAAATTTGGTGTAATAGCTGTAGTTCCATTGTAAGATGTTGAACCTCCTCCGCCGAAATATCCTGCTGCATTTACATTATATAGGTTATACTGAAGATAGTTACTCGTAGGTAAACTTCCAGAATTTCCAAGACTTGCACGGAGTTTTATCATGGAGAATATTTTATTGTCCTTCAAGAAATCCTCTTCAGTTAGCAACCATGCCGCAGATGCTGAAGGAAAGTAACCCCATTTGTTGTTTTCTCCAAAACGTGATGATCCATCGGCTCTGGCACTAAATGAGAATAAATATTTACTATCGAAATCATAAGCCACCCTCGCATAGTATGATAATAAACCATAAGCTTGGTAATCAGAATTTGCACCAATTTTCGATTGCTGGAATCCGTTTACAACTTGGATATTGTCTGATGCACCGTTAGATCCCGACGCAGTTAGCGTTTGATATTGGTTATATTGAATGTCCTGACCTAGGACTGCGCTAAAACTATGTTTTTTAAAGGTATTGTTATAGCTAAAAAAGTTCGAGGTTAATAGATCTATTGCATTGGATGCAAAACTGTATGAATAATTACCTTGATTATTCTGCAATGCATTTCCTCTATTGTAATCTCTTCTATCATTATCTCCTTTATAAGATGATTGAGAGGTAAATCTGAATTTAGGAGAAAAATCGTAGCTCATATTCAAATTCAAAGTGAGTTGATTCGTGATATTCTTATCTAGATTTTTATCGTATTCTCCTAATAAAAAAGCTTTCTTTTCATCATCCATATTGAAAAGTGACGAAGGCATATTTCCAGCACTTAGTGCAATCGGACTTCCGGAACTGCCATTTCCTCTTGCTCTATCTGAACGAGAAAAGGCTACAAGTGGGTTAATGGTTAATCTTTCTTTGAGCGCTTTTGCAGAAAGGTTTAGTCGACCGGTATATCTTTTAAAACCGGTAGCTTTGATAATTCCTTCTTCATTATAAGCGCCACCACTAAATCTATAGATCATTCCGCCATTTCCACCGCCACTTAAATTAAGGTCGACATTGCTTATTCTGCCTGTTTGGTAAAACATATCCTGCCAATCTGTATTGCCATTAAATGCGCTATTTAAACTGTCGGTTAATAAATAAGGGAGTTGCTTTTGATTGTCGTAAGTAAGTTGATTTTCTAAAATTGCTAATTTTTGTCTGCGTTCAACCGTTCCTAAGGTAACGTCACGTAATTCGGGACGTGCAGTAACTCCATAATAAGTACTGACACCAACCCTAGGGTCGCCGCTTGTACCTTTTTTAGTGGTAATTAAAATTACGCCATTGGCTGCTCTAGATCCATAAATTGCAGCTGCTGAAGCATCTTTTAAGATATCGATCGACTCTATGTCCATCGGGTTGATCCCAGCTAAATAGTTAGTACCTGTTCCCGTTCCCGGGCCTACATAGGATTCAGTAGGTTGAGGTACTCCGTCAACTACATATAAGGGCGAATTCACAACATTGAATTCATCATAGCCCCTGCTGAGTAATGAGTTACCCCTTACCGATACGGAGGGAGCTGTGCCAGGCTGCCCAGAAAAATTCTGAACGTTTACACCTGAAACCCGACCCTGCAAAAGCTGATCAAAACTTGCAGCTGGTAAGTTTTCAAGCTCCTTAGCCGAAATACTGGAAATGGAAGCAGTATTCTTTTTTCTAGTGATCTTTTGGTATCCGATCAATACAACTTCACTTAAGGTTCTTGTGTCCTCTTCTAAGGTTACATTTAGTATACTCTTGCCATCTGTTGAAAGTTCCTTGGTTAAAAAACCCAGCATCTTAAATTCGAGTACCGCACCTGGCTTGGTCAGCGTAATGGAATACTGCCCCTCACTATTGGCTAAAGTTCCATTTTTAGTACCTTTTTCCAAAATTGATACGCCGGGTATGGGTCCCGCATTATCTTTAATGGTTCCGGTAATCTTGGTCTGCGCGTATACAGCCCATGGAATAAGCAATAGCGCAATAACTCCAAATAATCTACTTAGGTAAATTTTTAAATTCATAATGGTTTTGTTTAGGTTGTGAATAAATATCAATTTGACATTTTATAAAATTATAATTCTATGACACTTTTATTGCTTCGTATATTAGCTAATCATAATCAATTTTTAACCCAAGAAAATATATTAAGATTTTAGTTGTTATCTCTTGTTAAGACAATCATAATTTGATGGTGAAGGGAGCTGTCCTCATTTATGAAATCAATCGAACCATATTTTGTTATTTTATTGCCAATTATTAACAGTTTAAATCCTATTTGTCTCTTTTTGTGAAATTGCATTTAATTTATTTATTCAAAACCTGTTATGAAAACTCTCACAAAAAAAAATACCCTTATTTTGTTACTGATGTTATTTGCGGCAAAAGCAAGTGCTCAATCAAAAAATCAGCAAAAACTTGATATGGTTTATACGGTATCCATGGATCGACCTGCAACAAATACCTTTCAGGTAGCATTAAACTGTATTGGATTAAGCTCAAACCAATACGATTTTAAAATCCCTGTTTGGATGCCAGGTTACTATCAAATTTTAAATTATGCAGATGATATTCAAAATTTGAAGGTGAGTGATGCAAATGGTAACACCATCAAATGGGATAAGGCCAATCACAACACTTGGCGGATATACACAAACGGTGCAAAGTCTATTAAGGTTAATTATGATGTGAAGACCACACGATCATTTGTAGCAACTAATTACCTAAACCCGGAAAGAGCTTTTATTGCGCCAACTGGCATGTTTATGCATGTGGCTGATCAAATTAATGTACCCGTTACTATTAATATTAAACCATACACTGGTTGGAATAGAATTGCAACAGGTTTAGAGAAGGTTAAGGAGTTTTCATATCATGCAAAAGACTTCGATATTTTATATGATAGTCCCATTTTGATTGGCAATTTGGAAGAACTGCCTTCGTTTACTGTTAAAGGTGTACCACATTATTTTATAGGTTATAAATTGGGCGACTTTAATAAAGAAGCCTTTATGGCCGATTTAAAAAAGGTAATTGAGGCCGCTGTAGCTGTAATTGGCGAGATTCCTTTTAAGGATTATACTTTTATTGGTATTGGCCCTGGTGGGGGTGGAATAGAACACTTAAATTCAAGTGCAGTCGCTTTTTCTGGCTCAAAAAATTTTGATAACCCAGGCGGCAGAAGAACGATGTTAAGCTTTTTAGGACATGAGTATTTCCATCATTACAACGCAAAGCGGATTAGACCCATTGAGCTAGGACCATTTGATTACGACAATGGAAGTAGAACCAATATGCTATGGGTAGCTGAGGGCATTACAGCTTATTATGATGAGATGTTATTGAGATGGGCTAAATTGGAATCAAGCGACAACATTCTTGCAAGTTTCCAGCAAGCGATTAAAAAATATGAAACTTCACCTGGTAGTTTATTTCAAGCCGTTAGTCAGGCAAGTTACGATACTTGGTCTGATGGACCCTTTGGCAGAACAAGTGATGAAGTTAATAAGACGGTTTCCTACTATGATAAAGGCCCAGTGATGGGAATGTTGCTCGACTTTAAAATTAGGCATGAAACAAAGAACAAAAAATCATTAGATGATGTGATGAGGACTTTGTATTATACTTTTTATAAAAAGGAAAATCGCGGGTATACAGAAGATGAGTTCCGCAAGGTTTGCGAACAAACAGCTGGAGTTCCCTTAGAAGAATTCTTCAGTTATATTTATACTGTTAAAACCCCAAATTATGCTAAGTATCTTAACTACGCTGGTTTAACAATAGATGTTGCACCAAAACCTATCGAGGGGGCTTGGCATGGTATTAAGGCAACTGTGGTTAAAGATAGCCTTAGCGTGAGAGATGTTGATTGGAAGTCACCGGCATGGAATGAAGGGATTAGAAGAAATCAGGTTATAACCAGTATTAACGGACAACCGGCAAGCTTAGCATTGTTAAATGAGTTAGCTAAGCTAAACCCTAAAGATAGGATTACGATAGAAACTCTTGATCGTGGTAAAAAAACCGTTGTTCCAATGCTCTTAGGGAAAAAGGCAGCGGCAAATTTTGAGATTAAGAGGATAGCTAACCCAAATGAACTTCAAAAGACAATTTTAAAAAGCTGGCTAAAGGAAGATTAACCTTTAGCTTTTAGTTTAGCGGAAAAGAGAATAACAAGAAATTAAATTCTATTTGTTGGTGCTAATTACTATCTTCGAAACATAGATTTTTTGAAGATGAAACGTTATTTATTAATTGCATCTATGGTTATGGCTGGTGGTCAATTTATTACTGCCAATGCGCAAGATAAACCAAAACCTTCCGACACAGAATTTTACACGCCGGTTCCCGCTGTTGTTAGTCCTGGTACTACAAATGGTACTGCACCAGCTGACGCCATCATTTTATTTGATGGTAAAGATTTAAAAGAGTGGGTAAGTGTGAAGGATAATGGCCCGGCCAAATGGATCGTGAACAATGGCGCATTTACTGTTGATAAAACAACAGGTAATATTGAAACCAAAAGAAAATTTACCAATTACCAGTTACATCTTGAATGGCAGATACCTGCTAACATTACTGGTGAAGGACAAGCAAGAGGCAACAGTGGTTTATTCTTAGCTTCTATTGGTGGTGGCGATTTAGGCTATGAATTACAAATATTGGATTCATACAATAATAAAACCTATACCAATGGTCAGGCAGGAAGTATTTACAAGCAAGCTGCCCCCATGGTAAATGCAAACCGTAAACCGGGCGAATGGCAGAGCTATGATGTGATCTGGACTGCTCCTATTTTTAAGGAAGACGGCAGCCTAAAAAGCGCTGCTAGGGTAACCGTACTGTTTAACGGAGTATTGATCCAAAATAACTTTGAACTTGCTGGGCCTACCTTGTACATTGGTAAAGCTACCTATAGCAAACCTCATGGCGCAAGCCCTATCAAATTACAATCTCATGGCGATAAAAGCGAGCCAATTAGCTTTCGCAATATTTGGATAAGAGAATTGTAATATTAATAATTTAGCTAATAAAGAAATAAGAACGAATGAACGATTTAAACGCACTAAGCCAAGTAGCAGAATTTCATAAAACTTTTAAACATCCAATTGTAGAGCAAGCAGCTATTCCGAGCAAGGAGAGATGCCAGTTAAGAATAGAGCTGTTAGCTGAAGAACTTAAAGAATTGCAAGAAGCAGTAGACGATAATAATATTGTTGAAATCGCCGACGCACTATGTGATTTGCAATATGTATTAGCGGGGGCTGTATTAGAATTTGGCCTTGGAGGTAAGTTTAAGGAACTATTTGACGAAGTTCATCGTTCGAATATGAGCAAAGCTTGTAAAACGGTAGAGGAAGCAAATGAAACCATTGCACATTATAAAGCTAAAAATAATGTCAGTGCACATTATAAAGAAATAGACGGCTTGTTTTTAGTATACCGTGATGGGGATTTTAAAACCTTAAAGTCGGTCGCTTACTCGCCAGCCGATCTAAAAACAATAGTTGATAGATAATTAACCCAAAAAACTAAAAGACTATGCTAGTAGTAAATAGCCACGAAGAATTTGAAACATATTTAGGTAAGGAGATTGGTATTTCACAATGGCATACCATCGATCAAGAGCAAATCAACAAATTCGCCGATGCAACCTTAGATCATCAGTGGATCCATGTAGATAAAGAAAGAGCAGCTAATGAAGGACCATTTAAGGCTACCATTGCCCACGGTTATTTAACATTATCACTTATTCCATACCTATGGAAACAGATAGCCGATATTCGCAATATTAAAATGGAAATCAATTACGGAATTGAAAGTTTTAAATTCGGACAAGCGGTTGTTGTTGATAGTAGAGTTTGCTTAAAAGCTAAGTTAAAATCTATCGCAAATTTAAGAGGTATTACTAAAGTTATTATCGAAGCTATCTTAGAAATAGAAGGGGAGAAAAAACCTGCATATACTGGCGATGTGATGTTTTTGTACCACTTTAATTAGTGGGCCGGGAAGTTGGACGACGACTTCTGTGGTTATAGCTTAGTTTAGGACTCTGCGTTTTTGTAGCAAATGATGAAGAACTACTTGAAGGTTTTAATTTTCTGTGCCTCTGTGCTGGCTACGCTTAGCTTAAACGCACAGCGGGTAGTTGTTATCAACGAAAGTGTAAAGGAGCATATTTTTAGAGGGGAAGAAGTTCTGTATTTTGAAGACAGCACTGGTAAACTAAGCTTTAATGAAATTAACACTGAAGTATTTCAAGATAAGTTTAAAGTAAACAAAAACTACTATCCTAAAAACTTCAATCGCTCTTCAACCTACTGGTATAAGATTAAAGTTAAGTATCCAAAAGACTTAATTAGAACCTCTAATTTTGAATTCTTTGACCAAACTACCGATCATATTGAGGCCTTTGTACCCGACGGCAAGGGCGGTTATACGAGTAACAAAGCTGGTGCTGACCTGCCATTTAACGAGCGTTTATATCAGCACAAGAACTTCGAATTTTTAATAAACGACACCCGCAAAGGAGAGCATACCTATTACTTTAAGCTGCAATCGAAAGATTTGGTGAATGTGATTATCGTTTTGCGAACTACAGAGCGATTTATTGGCTATACCTTAACGGAATATCTAACCTACGGTTTCTTTTATGGGATGATTGTGATATTTAGCTTTCACAATCTACTCATGTTCTTGGCAGTTAAAAGGCGGCAATATCTCTATTATATCCTTTATATTTTAAGTGTAGGGATGTATGAGATGTCTATAGATGGCATTGCATTTCAATACCTTTGGCCTAATAACCCAGTTTGGAATGAATATGCCTACGGTGTAGCCTTGTATTGCTTGAGTACGTTCGCATTGATTTTTACCAAGGAGCTACTTCATGTTAAGATTAAGGCGCCTAAAATAAATATGCTTATCAATGTGATCATTGGTCTGCGACTTTTGTTCTTTATCGTATGTCTTTTTTACAACAACGATTGGTTTAAATACAAGTTCATTGAGTTTATTCCATTATCTGTTGCGTTTTTTACCGGTATTTATATCTGGTGGAAGATGAAATACCGTCCCGCACGATTTTTTGTATTAGGTTACTTTTTCTTATTTGCCGGCTTTATTTTAAAAGTTGTGCACATTTTAGGTTATGCGCGGAATATTCCAGGTGCTTTGGGCTACTATAGTTTAAGTTTTGGATTTTTATTAGAAATGGTATTTCTTTCTTTTGCGATTGGCGATCAGGTTAGGTTATTGAAAAGAAAGAAAGACAATGCAAGGAAGCAAATCATTAAGCAAATGCAGGTAAATGCCGAGCTTAAAGATAACATCAACCGTGACTTAGAAATAAAAGTAGAGCAACGTACAAGAGAGGTTCAACAGAAATCGAAAGAGCTTCAAGAAAAGAATATTAAAATTGAAGACCAAAATGAAGAGCTGCTAGCAATTAATGCCTTGTTAGAAGCACAAGCGGAAGAAATTTCTAGGATGAATATTTTACTGGAAAAGGACAATATAACGCTGAAAACCAGTATAGATAAAGTAACAACTGCGCGCGTAAATGCAACAGAGCTCGACTTCGAAGAGTTTAGCCAGAAGTATCCCGATCGTGATTCGTGTTATAAGTTTTTAGCAGATATGAAGTGGGAGAACGGTTATGCCTGTACTAAGTGCAATAATGTAAGCTATTGCAACGGCAAAGTTCCATTCAATAGAAGATGTACCAAATGTGCTTATGAAGAGTCTGTTTTGCAACGAACAATTTTTGAGAATAACCGAATTCCCATCAATAAAGCCTTTTACTTAGTTTATCTCATGTACAATAGCAAAGGCACCATCTCGTCGCATAAGTTGTCTGAGAAGTTAGGTATTAGACAAAGTACCTGCTGGACTTACGCCTCTAAGATCAAGAAGATCATGGAAGAGCGTAAGAAAGACATCAAAGGCACTGGCAAAGCTGGCTGGAGTAAGTTGGTGTTAGAAAAATAGTAGATCTTTCGACTATTCTGTTTTTAAAGGAGAGATCTGTAACGTGTCTATTCCGTTCTTGTTAACATATAAATTCAAAATGTTGCCATTTCTATTGTAGGGGATAGCGTAACTGCGGTGTTCTGCAGTTAAAAACAATGTTTTGTCTGTGATCTTGTATTTGAAAATTGAGTCTGAAAATAAATAAGCGCCTAAATCAGGTGTGATTTGCAGTGCTTCGTCATTCAGGAAATTGAAAGCAAAATCATTCCGCTGTATTTTCGATACCAATTTGCCACCATTTTTTTCCATGCTGTCTTTCACCTTAAATCCTACAGCAGCATATTTACCTTGCAGTTTTACTGGTTCATCTGTTCTTTTAGCATTGCAGGCAGCAAATAACAAAGTAATACAAGTCAGCAGTAGAATCTTATTCATATGATAGATAATTAGTTTAGGAATTATTAAAGCTAAACATTTTCCTTCTTAAAAGACAACAAACTTCTTAAGTCTTTCGTGACATCACTCGTCAACTTGAAATCATCGCGATACTACGCTGAATATGGCCAATTCTTAGGGCATAATATTAGCAAAACCCCCATTTCCAACCCATATCGCCATAAATGTGGAAAAAATATTAGCTATTTTTTCGTTGCGAATGAACCGTATCAAATCAAATTTTTAAGTTTTTTGTAAAGTACACAATTACAGTATGTTACTTATTTTATGCCGTGCGAATTAAGTGTATTAAAATATTTGTAACTAATTAAATATCAGTTATTTACGTATTATTTTATTTGCAATTCTAAAAGCTATTGCTCTATATTTACGGCACCAAATTTTTTGGACGATTAACTAACCAAAATTAAACCGTATGAGTAAAATTCTATTAAAAAGAATTTTGTGGAAATTTTCTATTGCGCTTCTCGGGTGCTTTTTTCTACAAAACAATGCTACTGCAAGTAATTTAAGCAGTAAAGACATTTCAAGTAACTTAACGGATGTGAAAAGCAGTAATTTGCTGTTATTAGACATCTCTGGCACTGTTAAAGATGCGAATGGTGCACCAATCCCTGGCGCTGGCGTAACAGTAAAGGGCACGCAAAAAGCTGTAATCACCGATGGTGATGGCCGATTTGCAATGAAGGATGTAAAAGCCGATGATGTAATTGTATTCACCAGTGTTGGCTTTAAACCACAAGAAGTAACTGTTGGTAGCCGAGTAAATCTTCAAATTGTCTTAGAAGAGGACAACCAAGGGCTAAATGAAGTGATTATTGTTGGTTATGGTACCCAAAAGAAAGTGAATTTAACGGGTGCAGTTTCTCAAATTAGTGGCGAGGAGTTGATGAGCAGACCAGTGCCAAACGTTACTGCAGCACTACAGGGAAGAGTTTCTGGAGTTGTGGTTACGCGTAATAACGGCCGACCTGGTGGTGAAGGTTTTGGTTTACGTATTCGCGGTACCAACTCTATTAACGGTTCTGATGCACTAGTACTTGTTGACGGGATCCAAATGGACCTTAACTTAATTAATCCGGATGATGTAGAAAGCATTTCCTTTCTAAAAGATGCTGCGGCATCTGCAATCTATGGTGCGAGAGCGGCGGGTGGTGTAGTTTTGGTGACAACCAAAAGAAGTACTAGCGGAAAAACTAGAGTGAGCTTCAATTCAATTTATAGCATGAACGTAACCGCTCGTCAGCCAGAACGGTTAAACGCATGGGATGAGCAAACTTTGATTGACGAGTCTCGCTTTAACGCAACGGGAGCTAAGGAATATACACCCGAAATGGAGCAATGGATTAGAAATCCTAACTTTAATTATCGTGCTAATCCAACCTCTGACCGTTGGGAATATTTTAGCAAAACAAACTGGATCAAGGAAGGTTTGAGTACGGTCAATGCCTTACAAAATTACTCCCTATCTGTAGGTGGAGGCAATAAAGAACTCAACTATTTATTTTCTACAGGCTACAATCAACGAGACGGGGTTCTGCGTTACGGTCCGGATGATAATTCGAGATATAACATCAAGTTAAATGTTAATGCAGAAGTTAATAAATACATTAATTTAGGTTTAGTAGTAGGCTATATTGGTACAATTACTAACGAAAATTCATTTTCCACAGGTAATATTATCAATGCCTTGTACCGTGTACGAAATAGACAGCCTGTTTTTGCTCCGGCAGAAGACACAACTGGTCAGCCTTATAATGGAGATTTGCAAATTAATCCCATCGACATCCAACAGAATGCGGGGACAACTCGTTCTATCTATGAGAGCTTTACAGGTAAGTTCGATTTAACCATTAAAAATTTGGTTAAAGGGCTTTCATTTAATGCGATTGCATCAAGAAACCAAGATAGCTACAATTACGAACAAAATCGAAGAAGCATCGCTTGGTATGGTAGAAGTAGAGCCACTGTCCGTAATCAGGTGAACGTGCCAAATGGGATTGGCTTAATAAAAAACCGAGGCTATCTCGATAATGTGCAAGGAACTATAAATTACGACCTTCAGTTAGCAGACAAACACAATTTCAAGCTATTAGGCGGGGGTTCTTTTGAACAATATAGAAAAGATGAGTTTACAGCGGGAGCGACTATTTTATATAGCAATGATTCATTTAGTTTAAACTATTCTGATCCTTTAAATCGAACGAATAGTGATTTAGTGGAAACATGGGCATTTAGTTCTGTTTTTGGTAGATTAAACTATAACTACGATGAGAAATATTTGTTCGAGGCTACTGTTCGTAATGATGGAAGTTCACGTTTAGCCCCTTCAGATAGATGGCAGCTATTCCCATCTTTCTCTGCTGGATGGAGGATTAGCCAAGAGAGCTTCTTCAAGAATTTTGTCCCATTTGTCTCTAATTTTAAACTGAGAGCATCGTGGGGCCAAGTAGGTAACGGTTCTGTTTTAGGCTTGTACGATTATATAGGTCTATTGAATAACGGCAATGCACTGGTATTTAATGGCGTTAGAACACCATACTTCTACCAAAATACCCTTCCATCGCCAAGCAAAACATGGGAAACTATTCAATCTTCAAATCTGGGTCTTGATTTTGGATTTCTGAATGAAAGACTAACCGGAACTGCCGAAATTTATGATAACCGAAATAAAAATATGTTGGCAGTATTAAATGTTCCAAGCATTATCGGCGTTGGTATTTCGAGCAGCAATGTGGGCGAGCTAAAAAGTTATGGATGGGAAGCGGAGTTAAGATGGAAAGATAAATTGGGGGCTGTGCGTTATAACCTCGGTTTAAATTTTTCTGACAATCAAAACAAACTCATTAAGTACGAAGGTAGAAATTCTATTGGTGCAGGCGGAGTAGTTAATGCAATCGAAGGTTTTCCATTAAATACCGTATGGGGTTACAAAACCGATGGTATTTTCCAATCTGATGCAGAAGCTACTGCTTACAAAGCAAAAGTAAGCTATCCGTTTTTTGCTAACACCAAAGCAGGAGATATTAAGTACTTAGACTTAAATGGCGACGGTGTAATTAGTGCCGGCGGTGGTACACCAGAAGACCCGGGCGACTTGGTCAATTTAGGTACAACCAGCGCTAGGTACTCGTACGGTTTTGATTTAGGTGCACAATGGAAGGGATTTGATTTCTCCATCGCCTTCCAAGGAACGCTTAAAAGATCATTTTTAATTGCGACAGAAACATTAGCTCCATTTTTTGGTACCGCAAATATGCCTTGGACTATCCACATGGATCGTTGGACACCAGATAATCCTGACGCATTTTTCCCTCGAATGTACCAGACTAGCGATCATAACTATAAGCCATCAGACCGTTGGACCCAGAATGGAAGTTATATCCGTTTAAAAAACCTACAGTTAGGCTATACGCTGCCGATTAAGAAAAAATACGCACAAAGTGTTCGTGTGTACTTCTCTGGACAAGATTTATGGGAGAGTACAAAAGTGATGAGTGTATTTGACCCGGAAGTTGCTAATGGTGTGAACTCACAAACATATCCGTTTTATCGCGCCTATGCATTTGGTTTAAACATTACTTTATAGATATAAGATTATGAAATTCAATAAGATAATACTGAGCACCATTGTAGTGGCGATTGTTTCCTTAACAAGTTGCGAAAAGCTAGATCGAGTGCCTGAAACAAATTTTTCTGATGTTGATTTTTGGAACACAGAAACAGATTTAATGAATGCTGCTAATAGACTGTATCAGCAATTAGGCGGCTATGGGCCAGATAATCGTGCAGATGATAATACCAATCAAGCGATCAATACAATAAGTACAGGTTCAAGAGGTATTCCGAGTACCGATGGGAACTGGAGTGGGCCGTACGATATGATTTTCACGTCAAATAATATTTTAGAAAAGGGTGGTAAGGCCCAAGTAAGCGAGGCAGTCAAGAACCGTTATTTTGCCGAAGCCCGATTTTTTAGAGCCTTTGCCTATGCTCAATTGATTGAGAAATATGGGGATGTGCCGTTAGTTTTAAAAACGCTTACTGTGGATGATCCGGAACTCAAAATGGGAAGGACTGCTAGAGAAACTGTAGCTAAAGCAATTTACGATGATTTAGATTTCGCTGCACAATGGTTACCTACAAGAGCTGCCCTGCCCGCTGCACAGTTTGGCAGAGTGACCAAAAGTAGCGCATGGGCGTTAAAAGCGAGGGTTGGATTAAATGAGGGAACGCGTGCAAAATTTCATGGTGCTACTGGATGGGAGAATCACCTAACAATCGCTGTTGCCGCTGCTACAGCAGTAATGGGACAGGGCCATAGCTTATTTCCTAATTATCTCGGCGAATTTACCCATTTGGGTGAGGTGGCTTCGAATACCGAAAATTTGCTTGTAAAGCTTTATGCGCTTACCATTTTAACACACAACACCTCACGTGATTTAGAAAATGGTCGAATTGCACCAACGCGCAATTTAATCCGTCAGTACCTTTACAGCGATGGTTTACCGGCATGGAATGTTGATGGACATACCCCTTCTGCAACTCGTTCCTCATTATTTGTTCCAGAGGGTACTGAAACAAGCTACAACACCATTTTAGACAACCGTGACCCTCGCATAGGGACTTTAGTGTATCGCGCAGGTGAAGCTTCTTACCAACGTCCATGGGTTCCACAAACCTCGTTGGGGTCTAGAACCGCATACGCTGGAAAAAAGGGCTTTGATCCGGCCGATTGGGCAATCAACAACAGTGCTACTGTACAGAGAAATATCATCCGCTATGCTGAGGTATTATTGATTTTAGCCGAGGCGAAGTTTGAATTAACAGGTGCTATTTCCGACGCAGATCTTAATGCAACGATTAATGCATTAAGAACTAGAGCTGGTTTTGCACCAAAGCTTAGCAATGCTTTTGTAACCGCTAACGGCTTGAGCATGAGAGAAGAAATTAGAAGAGAGAGAACCGTTGAACTGTCATTAGAATACTTTAGATATAATGATTTAATCCGTTGGAAAATAGCAGAAAACGTGATGCCAAAAGATATTCTTGGTGGTAAATATATTGCTAGTGAGTGGGTGGGTACCAATGCTTCGGCTTTAAAATTAAATGCCGATGGGGTATTGATTACCGAAGCTGCAGCTACCAGAAACTTTAACCCTGCCAGAGACTACCTCTATCCAGTGCCATTGCAAGAAATTACCTTGAGTGATGGCAATGTGAAACAAAATCCAGGTTGGCAATAAACAATATCCAAGCACTACTTAAACATTTTAAAATGAACAAATCAAAAATATTTTTAGCATTCTTAACTTTAATAGCGGTTACTTTTACAGCTTGCAAAGAAGATAGAGAATACCCTGCTGGATTGCCAGAATACGAGCATTACTATTATGCAGGTTTCCTTCCGTGGAATAATACGGCGACCGAATCAGTTTTTAGAACGCAAACTACCTTGGTTAAATTTCCGGTGCAGTTTCATTCTGTTTACGTACGCAATTACGATGCGGAAGCTAAATACACGCTTGTTACTACTGGACAGGCAAACCCCGCAGTAGTAGGTCAAGATTTTAATTTTGTGGATAGAACTGGCAATGTAATCCAGCCAACTAACGGGCAATACACTTTAAAATTTGCACAGGCAAAAGCAAAGGTTGATACTATTTATGTGAAACTACTAAATAGCAATATTGCAGGTACACGCAAAATTGAAATCAACATTGTGAAAAATGAAACTACGCAATATACCGTTGGTAATTTTTCTCAAGCCTTTAAGCGTTTCTTAGAAATTAAATAATTTTTTAAAGACTTACGAAGTAAACTTCGTAAGTCTTACCTTATCATCCCTTCGTTTGAAAACATATCTCTTTTTGATCTTCCTTTTGCTAGGTTTTACTAGTGCTGCTCAAATCAAATCAACCAATGCCGAGTTCCGAAAATCTTTCCACATAAATCAAAATTGGCTTTTTGCTAAAGATGCCGAGCAAAAAGGAATTAAGTCAATTTCAAAATGGCAGCAAGTTAATTTACCACATACCTGGAATGCGTTTGATACGATGGATGATGAACCAAGTTATTATCGCGGAATTGGTTGGTATAAAAAGAAATTAAGTCTTATCCCATCGTGGAAAGCAAAAAAAGTCTACCTCTATTTTGAAGGTGCTAACCAAGAAACAGAAGTTTATTTGAATGGAACCAAAATAGGGGCACACATTGGTGGATATACTGCCTTTACCGTTCCTTTACACCAAGCTAAATTTGATGGAACAGATCAAGTTGAAGTAAAAGTTAACAATAGGTTTAACGAAAATATAGCGCCATTAACAGGCGATTTTACCTTTTTTGGTGGTATTTATCGAAGCGTATCATTGGTTGTAGTAGATCAGGTTCATTTTGTAGATGATCAATATGCTTCAAACGGCGTATTTGTTCATGCTGAAAATGTAAGTAAGCAAGATGCAACGTTTAAGATCAAGGGGAATTTGATCAATTACGCGCATGCGGCAAAACAACTTACCGTATCCACCATTATTCTTGATAAACAAGGGAAACAGGTTGGAACTTCGAGTTCCAAAGTTGTGGGGGCTTTAAACCAGACGGTGGCATTTAACCTGCCCGAAATTATCGTTTCAAAGCCCAATTTATGGTCGCCCGAACAACCCTATCTTTACCAAGCGTTTACCCGTTTAATTGATGCCAAAACTGGTAAGATATTAGACGAAGTAAAAACTAGTGTAGGTTGTAGGTTCTTTAGCTTTGATGTAGCTAAAGGTTTCTTTTTAAATGGCCAACCATATAAGCTAATTGGTGCAAGTAGGCATCAAGATTTTGCTGGTATGGGAAATGCAGTCCCAAATCATTTACAGGTTAATGATGTTAAGCTTTTAAAAGAAATGGGAGGCAACTTTTTACGCGTTGCCCACTACCCACAAGCGCAGGCAGTGTTAGATGCTTGCGATCGCCTAGGTATTTTAACGTCTGTTGAAATACCCATTGTAAATGAAATTACCGAAAGCCAGGCTTTCTCAGACAACTGTAAGCAAATGCAGTTAGAAATGATCAAGCAAAATTACAATCACCCAAGTGTGATTATCTGGGCTTATATGAATGAGGTATTGCTTAAAATGCGCCATCAAAATGATGCAGCTAGAAAGCAAGTATATTTGAATAACATTGCTGCTTTAGCACAAGAGCTTGAAGATTTAACAAGGGCAACTGATCCGACACGTTATACGATGATGAGTAATCACGGCGATGTAAACGGCTATATCAAGGCCGGTTTAGTTAAAATTCCACAATTAGTAGGATGGAACCTTTATCAAGGTTGGTATGGTGGCAAGTCTGAAGACTTTGGCCCCAATTTGGATAAAATCCACGCCCAAGTACCAGATAAACCCCTGTTAGTTACAGAATACGGGGCAGATGTAGATCCACGTATCCACTCTAATTCTGCGGTTCGCTTTGATAAGAGCTTGGAATATGGAATGGATTACCACCAGATTTACATTAAAGATATTTTAAAGCGGCCATTTGTGGCAGGTGCATTTGCCTGGAATTTGTCAGATTTTGGTTCGGAGACCCGTGATGAAACCATGCCACATGTAAATAATAAAGGCTTGCTCACACTCGATAGGAAACCAAAAAACACGTTTTATCTCTACAAAGCTTATTTTAATCCTAAGCCTTATCTTAAAATTGGCGACGGTAGCTGGCAGCATAGAGCTGATGTGTCTAAAACAAACGCAACTACATTGCTGCAGAACCTGCAGGTAATTAGCAATGCTACCACGGTAGCGTTATTCGTAAATGGAAAAGCTTTTGGCAAAAAGGATGTTAAAGAATGTGTAGCCAATTGGGATGTTCCTTTTAAACATGGTAAAAATGAAATAAAAGCCGTAGCTTGGGTAAATGGTGTTAAAATGGAGGATCACAGTATCATCGATTTTAAACTAATTCCTCATCAACTAAACCAGCAAATACCGTTTAATGATATTCATATTTTGATGGGCAGTAAAAGACAATTTATTGATCCAACAGACCAGACTATATGGGTGCCTAGTAAAGCTTATGAGGCAGGCTCATGGGGCCATCATGGAGGTGAAGCTTTCAAAGTAAAAAGTACCAGCAGACAAAGTTATGGCACTGATAAAAATATAAGAGGGACCGACAATGACCCCGTTTACCAAACCCAGCTTGTTGGGCTAGATTCCTATCAACTGGATGTTCCCAAGGGGAAATATGAGCTGACTTTGCATTTTGCAGAATTGATGGGAAATGGGATACAATCTGTATTGCCTTATAACTTAGATAGTTTAATTGCGCTGGACAAATCAGTACCCGAGCAAAGAATTTTCGATGTATATTTAAATAATAAACTGGTAATTAAAAATATAAATTTAGCCGCTACCTTTGGGGTAGCAAATAGCGTGCAAAGGCGATTTGAATGTATCGTAACTGACGATAGCGGTATAAAACTTTTATTTAAAGGAATTACTGGAAAACCAGTTTTAAATGCACTTGCGGTAAAACGCATTAATTGAGATTGCCAAAACCAAATAAACCAATAACTACATGAAAAGAATTCTTTCAATTGATGTATTGCGGGCCATCACCATGTTGTTAATGATTTTTGTAAATGATGTGGCAGGTGTAAGTAAAATTCCCGAGTGGATTAAGCATACGGCGGCAGACTTTGATGGAATGGGTTTTTCTGATGTTATTTTCCCTGCGTTTCTATTTATAGTTGGTTTATCATTGCCATTTGCCATTCAAACTAGGCTTAAAAAAGGAGATACTTATCCTGCAATTATAGCTTATATTGCGCTTAGAGCACTTGCACTAATTGTAATGGGCTTTTTCCATGTTAACCTCGAAAGCTACGATCGCGATGCAGCTGTAATTAGTTACCCAGTTTATAAAATCATTTTAACCCTGGGTTTCTTTCTCATTTGGTTAGCATACCCGGCTTCGATGGCGAAAAGCATCAAGTACACGCTCGTTAGTTTAGGGATAATCATTTTGTGCTTAATGGCTTATTTTTATAAAGGCGGCACTGGTTTACAGCCACACTGGTGGGGTATATTAGGCATTATTGGTTGGGCTTATTTGTGCTCCGCAATAGTTTATTTAATCACCAAAGGAAAGTTAAGCTTATTAATTACAGCCTTTTTAATTTTTAGCTTAATCAATATCACAACCCACATGAAGTTGCTTCAGGCAAATTTATGGATAGTTGGAGATGCTTCTTCTATCACGCTAATGCTTGGAGGCGCACTCACTGCTAGGCTTTATCAGCTCTTAACTAATAAGCATATGCTACTCTTTTTAACTTTTGCAGGCTTAGGTACTATTGTCTTTGGATTGGTCATTAGACCTTATGCCGGTGGCATTTCTAAGATTTATGCTACTCCGGCTTGGGTTTTTATTTGTATGGGGATTACGATGCTTTGTTATGAGTTGATTATTTACTTAGTCGATATCAAGCAAAAACACAATTGGTTTAGCTTTATTAAGCCGGCAGGCACCAGCACCCTAACCTGTTATTTAATGCCATACTTGCTATATTCCGTATACGCTTTAATTGATTTCCAATATCCGTATTATTTTAACCACGGAATTGGTGGCATACTAAGGTCATTTTTGGTAGCCTTCGTACTTATTAGGATTGTAGCAGTGATGGAGAAAAAGGGGTTGAGGTTGAGTGTTTAATAAAATAAATGAACTAATAGTATAACAAGATGGTCAAATTACTAAGTAACGTAAACAAAATTTCTTTGCTGTTCATCATGACGGTTTTTTTACTTGCCATGAAAGTGCCAGTGCAAAGGCCTGTGGTAATTGGTTATGTAACAGGGTTTAATGGTTTAATCGATCCCGAAACTATCGATGCCACGCAGTTAACCCATATCAACTATGCCTTTGTAAATGTCAAAAACAACCGGGCTTACCTCGAGAACGGGCAAAGAGACATCGAAAACTTTAGACGGCTGAACACGCTAAAAAAGCAAAATCCTGCTTTACAGATTTTAATCTCCATTGGAGGATGGTCTTGGAGCGAGAATTTCTCTGATGCTGTTTTAACAGACTCATTGCGAAAAGGCTTTGCGGTAAGTGCTGTTGATATTATTCGGAAATACCAGCTAGACGGTGTTGATATAGACTGGGAGTATCCGGGCATACCTGGTGAAGAAGGAAATGTATATCGCAAGGAGGATGAAGAGAATTTTACCTTAATGTTTAAAGCACTTAGAGAAGAGCTTATGATTTTAGAGAAGGAAACTGGACAAAAGAAATTGCTGACCACCGCTACCGGAGGATTTACTTCTTTCTTAGCGCAAACAGATATGGGCAAAGCCCAACAATATTTAGATTATATTAATTTAATGACCTATGATTATTATCCCAATAAAGTAGCGGGTCATCATACCAATTTATACGAATCCAAAACCTATCCTACCGATAATTCTGCCGACAAAGCCATCAAAGCTTATATGAATGCAGGGGTGCCGGCGTCGAAGATTGTAATTGGCTTAGCATTTTATGGTAGAAATTTAAAATTACATCCAGCTGCGCAAAAGGGGCTGGGAGATACCATCGCCTCGAGGGTAAATAACTACGGTAAGGGTTTTACTTTTTTAAAAGATAGCCTTATTAATCAAAAAGGTTTTATTGCCTATCGAGATGAGGATGCAAAGGCGCCGTTTATGTTCAATACAGAAACCAAGCAATTTATTAGCTATGACGACGAGTGGTCTGTAGCCAATAAATGCGACTATGTTTTACAGCATAAATTAGGGGGCGTGATGTTTTGGGAATATCATTCGGATAGCAAAGGTTACTTATTAAATCAGATTACTAAAAGCTTTAAATAAAACCGTCATCGGATGACGGCTATCAGAAATTTTAAATAAAAGAAATGTTAAAAAGGATTACGTGTATTTTTTTGTTAGTGATTACCTGCCAATGCTTATCGGCGCAAACTTCTAAACGATTAATTAATGATTGGGAGTTTGTGAAACAAGATTTAGGTGGTGTTTGGGAAGCAGTTAGGCCGGTTAAGCTTGGCCAGCCAGAGGAGCTTCCATTTTGGCAAAAGGTAAGCTTACCACATTGCTTTAATGCAACAGACGCGGTAAATCCGGATGTAAACTATTACCAAGGTCCGGGTTGGTATCGAAGTAATTTAACGGTCGACAATCCTTATGCTCAAGGGCGTACATTGTTACATTTTGAAGGCGCTGGTCAAAAAACAGCAGTTTATATTTATAACACCAAGGTTGCCGAACATGTTGGGGGTTACGACGAGTGGACGGTAGATTTAACCGAAGCAATTGCGTCTTTTAAGCAACTACCAGTTTTTAAAAGTCAGTTTAAAGGCAAAGTTCCTTTAGTTATTCGTTGCGATAATTCGAGGGACTTAGAAATGATCCCATCAAGTCTGTCAGATTTTAACGTGTATGGCGGTTTGTATCGTTATGTAAACTTGGTCTATACACCTCAGTTAGCTGTTGATAAAGTATTTGCGCATGCAAACGTAGATGCAAAAGGAGCTTTAGGCAAGCTAACGGTAAAAGCCCGTTTGTTCAATCCAACGCATGTAAAAACAGCTCAAGTTAATATCCAATTAATAGATCCGAGCGGAAAGGCTATCGCTAATTTGAGCAAGGCAATTACTACTTTCTCGGGTGATTCGCTCTTATGGGAAACGTCAATCAAATCGCCAAAGTTATGGTCGACAGAAACACCACAACAATACTCAGTTAAAGTAACTGTTACTGCTGCTGGCGAAACTTCTTCTTTAACAGAAAAAATCGGCTTCAGAAATTTTGAGTTCGTTAAAAAGGGGCCATTTATGCTCAATGGTAAACGACTGCTTTTAAAAGGCACACATCGCCATGAAGACCATGCAGGTGTAGCAGCGGCAATGACAGAGGAAATGATCACCACCGAAATGAAAATGATGAAAGAAATGGGCGTCAATTTTATCAGGTTAGGCCATTACCAACAATCTCGAATTGTGCTCGATCTGTGCGATAGTTTAGGGATTTTGGTTTGGGAAGAAATTCCTTGGTGCCGTGGCGGTTTAGGTGGCTCAGTTTATCAGGCGCAAGCCAAAAGGATGCTTACCAATATGATTGAGCAGCATTACAACCATCCATCGATTATTATTTGGGGCTTAGGAAATGAGAACGATTGGCAGGGCGACTTTATGGAGTTTGATCAGCAAAAAATAAGGACTTTCATGAAAGAGTTGAACGACCTTTCACACCAATTAGATCCTTCGAGAAGTACGGCCATTAGAAGATGTGATTTTTGTAGAGATATTGTAGATGTGTATTCTCCATCTATTTGGGCAGGTTGGTATCGTGGCGATTATACAGAATATAAAGACGTATCGCTTGCAGAGTTCAATAAATCAGATCGCTTTTTACACGTAGAATGGGGTGGAGATAGTCATGCGCGTCGCCATTCAGAAAATCCCGACAATGCTTTAAGTAAAATTAAAAAAGGTGGAGGAGCAGATGAACGTTCGGGCGATGCTTCGCTGTATGGCGGTGCTGCTAGGGTAAGTAAGGATGGCGATTGGAGCGAAAGTTATATTGCTAACCTCATAGATTGGCACCTAAAAGAGCAAGAAACTATGCCTTGGCTTAGCGGAACAGCTTATTGGCCTTTTAAAGATTTTTCTACACCGATTAGACCAGAAAATCCGGTTCCCTATGTAAACCAAAAAGGGGTCATAGAACGCGATTTCACTAAAAAGGAAGCTTTCTATATTTTCCAATCTTATTGGACAAGCACGCCGATGGTTCACTTATATGGCCATAGCTGGCCTGTTCGTTGGGGCGATGAAGGTGAGGAGAAGATGATTAAAGTATATTCCAATTGTGATGAAGCTGAGCTGTTTGTAAATGGTAAAAGCTATGGTGTGAAAAAGAGAAATAGTCAAGATTTCCCTGCTGCAGGTTTGCGTTGGCTGGTGCCAATGAGCAAAGGAAAGTACACCTTTAAGGTAGTGGCTAAGAAAGGGAAGGTTACCGTAACGGATGAGATCACCCAAGTTTATCAAACGGATAAATGGGCCAAGCCTGCAAAAATGACCCTTGAAAAGATTGAGGAGAAAGACGGGGTGGCTACGCTTGAAGTTAAAATGTTTGATGCTTCAAATGTGCAGTGTTTAGATGCGAGTAATCAAGTTTCGTTCACGCTGGTTGGTGATGGAGAACTCATTCGCGATCAAGGAACCTCGACAGGTGCGGCTAAGCTTCAGTTGTACAATGGAAGGGCAATTATTAAAGTGAAAACAAATAAGGCAAAAAGCGTTGTTGCGGTGCAGGCTAAGGATATCCAGACGGTGTTTTTAGGGTTATAAATTTGAGGTTTTAAAGAAGAGTATTTTGTCATCCCGAGTTTCGAGGGATCTATAGGTTGTTTATTAGATCCTTCACTACGTTCTGGATGACAATTAAGTAATTGAATTAATATGAAAATACAAAACCTGTTTTTAGCGTTTTTACTTGGCATTTTTACCTTACAGTGCTTTGCGCAAGCTACTATTAAAGCACAGGCTACTGCTGTTTTAAAACAGCAAATACTAGCTGAAGCAGCTTGGGCCATGCAACAAAAGCCAATTACGGTGACAGCCGAAAGCTCGCCTTTAAGCACTGGTGGCAAACATGACTTTTTTTCGCAGGCAGATTATTTTTGGCCAAACCCAGCTAATCCAAGCGGTCCTTATATTAACCGCGATGGCGAAACTAATCCAAATAATTTTGTAGCACATCGCAAGGCGATGATAAGGTTGAGTAAGGTTATTGGTGCACTAGCATCGGCTTATCACCTTACGGGCGACGAAAAGTATGTAAAACAGGCCGTAGCGCATATTAGCGCTTGGTTTGTTGATCCTGAAACCTTAATGAACCCTAATTTAGCTTTTGCACAAGCAGTAATTGGTTCTTCCACAGGTAGAAGCTGGGGTATTATCGATACCATTCATTTAATGGAAGTAGCACAGGGAGTTCTGGTGATGCAGAAGGCGAAGTCATTTGATCAACACATTTTAGCAGCTACTAAGAAATGGTTTGCAGACTATACGCTATGGCTCAATACCAGTAAAAATGGTGTGGCAGAAAAACTCTCCAAAAATAACCATAGTGCCTGTTGGGTAATGCAAGTGGCATCTTTTGCCAAACTATGCGATGATCAGCCGATGCTTGATTCGTTAAGGTGGCGTTATAAAAACGTATTGTTGCCTAACCAAATGGCTGTTGATGGTAGTTTCCCTTTAGAGCTTGCCCGCACCAAAGCGTATGGTTACTCAATATTTAATTTAGATGCAATGGTGATGATCTGTCAAATTCTTTCGGTAAAAAACGATAACCTTTGGGAATTTGAAACCGCCGATGGCAAATCAATTAAAAAGGGAATAGCATATTTATATCCCTTTATTGCCGATAAAAGTAAATGGCCGCTGAAACCAGATGTGATGTTCTGGGAAAACTGGCCTGTTGCGCAACCATTTTTATTGTTTGGCGCAAATACTTTTAAAAACCAAGCTTGGTTTAATACGTGGAAGAAGTTTGATTTAAAGCCAATAAATGAAGAAGTGATAAGGAATTTGCCTATTAGGCATGGGTTGATTTGGTTTTAGAAATTGAAAAAATATATTAGCTAACATCAGTAATAGAAAATAATAAGATGAGCAAGAAAATTAACTTAATAGCGGTTTTGGCATTAACCTATGGTTTGGCAAGCGCGCAAAAAGTAGCCCTAAAAAGCGCGATGAAACAAACCGATATTCTCATCAAAAACGTTGATTCGGCGCGTGTTGTAAAACCTACCTTTGTTTCGCCACGAACAGTAGAAAATGGTCAGTTTAAAATGGTTATTTCGAGAGATTGGACGAGTGGATTTTTTCCTTCAGAACTATGGTATTTTTATGCCTATACCAAAGATGAGAAATGGCTCACCTTGGCAAAAAAATATACAGACGATATAAAAAAAGAGCAATTTAATACGACTACGCACGATTTAGGTTTCATGATTTATGGCCCATTTGGAAACGGATACCGAATTACAAAAGACGAAACTTATAAACCAATTATCATCCAAGCGGCCAAGTCATTGTCGACCAGGTTTAACGCCAAAGCAGGTGTGATTAAGTCGTGGGATCACAATACCGATAAATGGAAGTATCCCGTAATTATCGACAACATGATGAACCTTGAGTTGTTATTTGAAGCAACCAAGTTTACAGGTGATTCATCATTCTATAAACTGGCAGTTACGCATGCAAATACCACGCTAAAAAATCATTTTAGACCAGATTTTAGCTCATGGCATGTAATCGATTATGATACTGAAACTGGTAAGGTACGCAATAAACTAACGGCGCAAGGTTATTCGAATGAATCTGCTTGGGCTCGCGGACAAGCCTGGGGTTTGTACGGTTATACTTTATGCTATCGCTATACTAAAAATCCTGTTTATTTAGCACAAGCTGATGGCATTGCCGGCTATATCTTAAATAGTAAAGTAACGCCCGAAGATGGTATCCCATACTGGGATTATAACGATCCACAAATTCCTAATGTTTCGAGAGATGCCTCTGCGGCAGCGATTACTGCTTCGGCTTTATATGAACTGGCCGGCTATAGTAAGGCCGGCAAAAAATATAAAGCAGCTGCTGATAAGATTTTAGCGTCTTTAAGTACTAAATACACGAGTAAGCCAGGTGCAAACTATGGTTTTATTTTAGAACACAGCACCGGTCATCGTCCCGCTAAGTCTGAAATTGATGTGCCAATTAATTATGCGGATTATTATTACATCGAGGCGTTGTTGAGAAAACAAGACTTTAAGAAGTTTGGATCTGGGTTGTGGTAACGCGTCATTGCGAGGTACGAAGCAATCTTAAAGCGTAAAACCAGTAAGGAGGAGATTGCTTCGTACCTCGCAATGACGCTTCCTTTTATTTTACTATCGTAAATGTTTTTTCCTTGAGTACCTTGTTGAACCAGACTTTTTCGAGCATGACTGATGAACCTGGTGTTCTAAATTCTGCTTCGATGGCATCGATACTTGTACTTCCAAATTTAATCAGCGTAGTTGTTCGCTCATCTTTTTTCTCGTGGTTTAGAAAAACACGAATGTAAGTTTCTTTTTTTTGATCCTCATATAGCGTAAACCCACCACTGGCATCTAAGTTTGGTTGGTTGTATGAGATTGGGGTGCCATTCGTAACGTAGTACACTTCAATATTCTTTTTATCGAACATTGCTGGTGCATTTAATAGGTTTTTACCTTGATCATCTACTACTCTAATATCTACAAAGGTATCCATGTTTTTACAACACATAGGTGCGCAATGCAAACTAAGCAGCGGAACAAGTAGCAGTAAGCAGTATTTAAATATTTTCATAAAAAGGTCTATAATCAAATATACAATAATTCGACTCTAAACTAAATCATTATAATCTAACCCTCTTACGCTAACGTTTACGTAACTATTTTTGGCCAAAACACTAAAAGCAATTTTATTTTTGAACTATCTTAGTCCTTAGTAAAATAACAGCAAAATATCCAATATGAATAAACTCGAACAAACTTGGCGCTGGTATGGTCCAGCAGATCCGGTGAGCCTACAAGATGTTAAACAAGCAGGTGCAACAGGCATTGTAACCGCCTTACATCATATTGCACACGGAGAGGTTTGGCCTTTAGCCGATATCCAAGAGCGTAAAGCAATTATCGAAGCTGCAGGTTTAACTTGGTCGGTAGTAGAAAGTGTACCAGTTCATGAGGCTATTAAAACCAATAGAGTTGGAGCTGAGCAATATCTTGCAAACTATAACGAATCCTTAAAAAACCTTGCTGCATGTGGTATTAAAACTGTGTGTTACAATTTTATGCCGGTACTAGACTGGACGCGCACACAGCTAGATTTAACCATGACAGATGGTTCTAAAGCTTTGTATTTTAATTGGACAGATTTAGCCATCTTCGATTTGTATATTTTTAAAAGAGCAAATGCCGAAGCAGATTACGATGAAAATATATTAGCGAAAGCTAAAGCAAAATATGCTACCATGACCACCGTGGAGCTAGACGAATTGCGGATCAACGTACTGATGGGGATTCCCAACGAAAAAGAAATTGAAATAGAGGCACTTCGTACAGCTATTAACGAGTACAATGTAATCGGTAGAGAAGGTCTTAAAGTAAATTTAGCCTTGTTTTTAGCAGCTATTGCCGAAACTTGTACGCAGAACGGAATTAAGATGACCATCCATCCTGATGATCCACCGTATCCTATTTTAGGTTTGCCACGTATTGCAAGCACCAAAGATGATTTGGTTGATATTTTAAGAAGTGTGGATCAAGAATTTAATGGTATTTGCTATTGTACCGGTTCATTAGGAGCTGGAATGGATAATAATTTAGTAGAGATTTTTGAGGCGGTTAAAGAGCGGGTATACTTTTTGCATTTGCGCAATGTAACCAAAGATGAAGAGGGTAATTTTTACGAAGCCGACCATTTAGGGGGCGATGTAAACATGTATGAAGTGATGAAAGCAGTTACTGCCGAAAATGCAAAGCGTGACAAGCCAATGCCTTTTAGACCAGATCATGGTCACCAAATGCTGGATGACTTGAATAAGGTAACCAATCCGGGATACTCTGCCATTGGTCGCCTACGTGGCTTAGCCGAATTAAGAGGATTAGAACTAGGCATAACGGGGAACTATTAAGCCCCGTTATTTACAATCTTGCGTTAATACACCCACAATGTGGATGTTATTGGTCGTTGCATTGTACGTTGAGGTTGCACTAAAATTTTCTGCTGCTGCCGGAATATCAATATTAGATTTAACGATTGGGAAAGTTCCGGTGCTGTAAGTAGTTCCGTTATAGTTGCTGCTTATTTTAAATCTATGCCCTACAATCAATTTAATATTGCCTGTCGGTGTATCAATCCCACCATTCTTAATGTACACATAGGTAAAGGTATTGTCAGTAATATCATTGATGGTTACCCAAGAGTTTAAAGGAGCAACAATGTTCTTTGTAGCGCACTTACCTGTAAAGTTTGCAGTAATGGTTACGTACTCAATAGGCGTTGTAGGCGTTACTGGCCCCGGAGGTGTTACAATAACTGGACTATTGTCTATATTGATGTTGACTGTACTCGTTGTGCTAGGTGTAAATACAGCACTTTGGCCAACTAATTTGCCAGCTGCTGAATATACGAGCACCTTAGCCGAGGGTACATCTGGCATAGTAGGGAGTGAGTAGCCATATTTTCCAGTAGTGGTGGTAAAAGTAGTAGTGCCATTAACCAATTTTCCCGCTTGGAAGAAATCCCGACTAGGTTGGTAATTGGTGAAATTCTTTAAAAATACGCTGGCGGATGTATACAAGTACATACTGTAGGTACCGGTAAAAGGACTGTGTGAAGGCGTGAAATTGATGGCCAACTCTTTATTCAAGTTTGGTTTAACCGGCGACCAGCCCCACGACAGGTTCCATATATTTGGCGTTGTAATGGTATACTTGGCTATCAATTTACCTCCAGTACCCGTACTAACGGTTGCTGCTGTGGCCATTAACCTAAGCTCGCCATTTACACTTGCGGTGTACCATAATGGAATTGTCTCACCAGCTTTCACAGCTGCTTTAGTATCGTAATTAATCAAGCCAGTGGGTAGTTCTTGACTTACTTCAACTGGTTTAGAGAAGTTGGCGACTACCTTGTTATCGGCATACATCAATAACCTCAAAGCTCCCGCGGGTATATAGTTCATACCAAAAGGTACGTAAGCTCCATTTTTAATCGCATTGCGTTCTACGATACCCCCTGGAAACAGGGCAGCAATTGATGTTGCAGAAGTTCCATAAGCCACTAAAGTAGCTTTTAGCAAGCTTGCATCAATAACTTTATTGCTTGCATCTCTCATTTCAGTTCCTTGAGGTATGGTTACGCTAAGCTTTTCAGTCATCGTAGCCGTTGTACCGGTGGTCATGGTGATGATACCTGTAGTGACCCCGGCTTTTAAATTACTTTCCATTGTTAAAAAAGATGTGCCGTTAACACGTTTCACAAAATCGAAAGCTGGGATCACAAAAACCAAAGAGGAATCGTTTGTTACCGTTATTGTTCTATTAATGGGTTCAAAGCCCGCTATTTCGGCATTGATTACAAAGGTGAGAGGATTTTTAGGTGTTGGCTTAGCCTGCGCTTTTAATGCCAAAGGGATAATACCTTGTGATACTTTAAAATTCGTACCCCCAGTTCCCATTTGTACTAAAGCAGCATCTTTACCCGAAATAGTAATGGCAAAATCGCCAATAGGAGTGGTAGCATTAGGGTTTGCCTTTTCAAAACGGACTAGCAAGGGCGATTTAAATAGTCCGCTGGTATTAAACGTGATAATAATTCCATCAGATGGTTTTTTACAACTTCCAATAATTAAGAAGGTGATGCATAAAACGAATAGCTTTCTCATGGTCTTATTTTTTAGCGGCATATAACTTATGGACGTTGAAATTAAAATTAACCTGTAGCACCGGTAAAAAACGGTAGGTGCTCATGTTCTCATCTAGTTGAGGCTCTATAGATTTATTATCTGATAGCAAATTGGTGCCTGTTACAGTCGACTTAGGTTGTGTTAAATAATACGTCCCTAAGTCAACATTTACACTAAACAAGTTGTTTGGGAAACTGTTAAATAAACCCACACCTAAATAGGGTGCAACACCTTTCCACGAAAGATCGATGTCGAGGTTTCCAACTTCCTCTTTAGTAAGCTTTAAGCCATTAAAATCATATTCGCCACGTGGTAAAAACTTCACACCTCCATTAGCTTTAAATAGGTAAGCTACACCACCTACAACCCTAAATGATTTTCGTTTAAAGGGATGATATTCTCCTAGCAAGTGTACGTTGCTAACCTCAGCCCGAAGCTCGTTGTCGGCATCGAAACCTGAAAAAGCAAAAGCATTATCTAATTTAACTCCAAAAATGGAGCTTAGCCCAAATCTGGCAGATAAACCTGGTTTTATACCGTACCTAAAATCTGCACCTAAGCCTTGTGTGCCTAGTTGAAGCTGTACCGACATAGGGTGTCGCTTGACAGCAGTATCGACTGTCAACTCTTTTGATTTCGCTGATGTTTGTAGGGTAGGGCTAACTTGCTGTGAGAAACCTAAAAATGGAATGCTTAAAAGCAGGCTAGTGAATATTGATTTTTTACGCACTATTTGTTTTTTAGTAGATATGTAAAATTAAGATATTTATTTAAATCCTAGTGAGTTATCTTTTTATTAACGCAAAGAAAAACAAAAGATTGTTAATAAATTATTAGTTTTTTGGGCGAAATATGTTTCTTTTATGGATGGTGGTAAACGCATAAATATCCCTTTTCTCTTTAACCAGCTTAATAATTTAAAAAAATATTAAAATATTCCCGTAGGATTTATATCTTTGCAGCATCGAGGAGAAGGGATCATTTTGATAGCTTCTTTGAGAGGATGCCTCCATAGCTCAGCTGGATAGAGCACCGGTTTTCTAAACCGTAGGTCATAGGTTCGAATCCTATTGGGGGTACAAAAAGCCTAGCACAAAAGTGTTAGGCTTTTTGCATTTAAGTGATTCAACTCGGGCGCTGAGTAAGTCGTTTTTGCGAGACCGACGAAGGAGTCGCGGCAATCTTCTTCCTATCAGCGCGATTTCTTTGGTTTTGTCCTGAGTTATATATTTATTTTTCAAAAATACATTTTTTGCTTACTAGAGTTTCACCAACTATCCAAGACGATAGTCTATGAATTGGGTTTTTCCTCGATGGAGAATTTTTTGGATGTATTTTAAGCGGATGAGGGGGATTACGCCTCTGGCGTTCAGGATGTCAAATATTAAGGGTAAGAACGTAATTTTTGTTTTATTAATTTGGCCGATCGTCATCGCTACCAGCTTTCCAATTAGCTATTACATCGTAGAACTCGTTTGCACTTGAACTGATCTCTTTCCAGGTTTCTACGATTTGCGGTATTGGCTGCTTATGCTTTTTGAGGTACTCGTAAAGTGCTGAACTAAGATCAACCGCTCTTTTTCTGAGCACTATTTTTTCATCATCGTTGTAGCTGTTGCGCTTTTCCATGCGGGTTTCGCTTTCCAGATGCGCTAGGCTATCGAGAAGTATTTCCATGATACTGCTGATGTCGACATTTTTTTCATGGATGATAAAGCTGGTGATGCTTATATAGCACTGGTCGGTAAGCTTAATTTTCTTCCATTTGATAGGCTGGCAGGCCAGCTGCAGATATTTTTCAAGCAACTCGGGATATTTCTTCATTACCTCTTTATGTTGGCTAAACATAACCGATGAATCCAGTGCATCGACGATCTTTTCGTGTTCTTCGCTACTGAGTTGGTTTTCAACCTCTGTCAGATATTCTTGTTTGGAAGAGTAAAAGTCCATGAAAAATGCCGCTCTTGCACTTATTGTGGGCATTCCGAATTTGCCCAGCTCACTTATCACAGACAAAATATCCTGCTTAGTTGCCTCAGAAAGCTTTGTTTGCTGATAGCCAAAGACCTGGGCAATGATTTTCACAAGATTATCGAATCTATGGACAAATTCTAGATGAAAATCCCTAAACCCTTCCCTGTTGTCCTTTGGATAGGATATGAGGAAATGTTTGTCAGCATTCCACCAGGCACTGCACTTTTGCCAAATAGTATCTAGTTCAGAGCTGGACCATTCTACCCCTTCAGCACGATAAAAGGTTGCAGAGCCGCCGCAGAGCTCATCTGTAAGCCTTGATCTTCCATTCGTCATTCCCAGCCCGTCGCCTAGGGATTGACTGTGGATATCGAAACCGAGTGACAGAATATATTTTTTATAGATTTCTTCCGGATTGATATCTGTCGGATGGGGCATGCGAATAAAAATGTGCTTGTAGAATAAAGTAGTTTTTGGAAATCCTGTATCAGGATCTATATTCGCCCAAATGTGATCGAAAAGTTGTTTAGACTGTCTAGTATCCAATTGGTTCAATTGATGTAGTTTGAGCAGCCTGTATAGCGGGGTAGATTCTATCGTGCCGCCTGAACGCGCTTGTTCGAAAAGATGGTCAATAGCCTTTTTATCAACTTTCAGTCCGGGGAGCCTGTCCCGTTCGTTGATCTTTAGGAAACGGAAAGGGTCTGGAAATGTTTCCCTGTTAGTAGGGTCGTTGGCGCTGATGGGCAGGTCAAGGAACATTTCTAGCATCTTGGACTGCATTTGCGCACTGCTGTTTTCCGACACTCGAGCCAAGAGCCTGCCAAGGTTGTTCAGGTTGATTTCCCTGCTATAAATAAACCTGATAAGTTCGTAAAGCATTGCCTTGCTCTCGTCAGAGCATTTGATGCATAACCGTGAGAGTATTTCTGGAATAGCATTAATTAGCAGGTATGCCCTTGGCATGTTTTCAGATTCGGGATATAGAAAATAAAAGGCTTCAACAAATGCCGATATGAGCGCATCTACGTTTTTGCTTTGGCTGATGAACTGCCTGTCGAGTACAGCTGCAATGCTCTCTTCCCGTGCATGACGCGCCATGACTGCCATCGCCCAGTCTGGAGAACTGACCGCTAGCCTTTGTAGGGCTCCGCTCATGATCTTCTTCCCAAAATCAATGTTCTTTAACGCAAGGGGCAATCCGATCTCTTCCTGGAATCTGAAAAAATTGTAGGTGATCATCATATGATTTTCATCGCCACCAAATGTAGTTGTCCTTGACACCTTGCCTATATCAAAGGCGTGTCGGATCTTTTCTGGTTGCTTGTCCTGGTATTCGTTCTGCAGGATTAGCTCGAAATATTTGTTTTCCTGCCACGGGTCGCAGTCGTACTGGGATAGGATGGTCCACCGTTCCTTGAATTTTTTGGACTGCTCATCTTCTCCTAGCAGAAAAGTCTTACTCATTAGCTTTGCACTCATTGAAACAACCTTGAGCTGCATCATAATATATGCCTCTTGTGATACCCAGGTATAGTCTGTGGTTACAGGGGTCAAGTTGAGCCGTTTTCGCACAAAGGTGAGCGAGCGTTCCAAGATTTTAATTGCCTGCTCCATGTGCCCATTCTCTGCCAGAAGGCAGGCCCGTTTTGCTTCCCAATAGGCCCCAGTCTCATTTTTCGGCCACAGGTTTAACGTAGCCTTTAGTTCATTGAAATTCAGCCTGAATATCGCCTGGAGCGATTTTTCGTAATAGAATCTGGATAGCTGTTCGTTATTGAACCTTTCGCGTATGATATCTAGGGTTGATGAGAGGTTATTCCAGTTCTCCAACTGGTTCTCCTCGCGATAGAAGCGCAGCAGAGCAAGGGACAGTTCTTTCCAGTACTCGCTGAACCTATCAGCATCTTTAGGGTTGGCAAAATGTTCAGGGATATTGAACTCGGCACTTCTTGCCAAAATCGCGGGATAGGGATTGTACCTATCTAGCATTTGCTGGAGCAATGGAGCCATGTCGTTAAAAATCGGACAGAGGCATTTTTCCATCCTCCAGTTCAGCTCATATGCAAATTCGAGATCCACCCATGGCACTGTTTCAGACAACGAATTTTTGCTCGCAAACGAACTAGTATTTTGCCATAGAGGGCTCCTTTTTTCCTCTGGAAGGATAAGCCAGTTAGGGTAAGAAATGCGTACGGTTCTCCACTTTTCGATAATATGAATTTTAGGTGCCGAAGTCGGTAGAAAGCTTTCTCTGTGCGGCCAGTCCAGATTGCTGCCCTTACTTTTCTGGCTCTGCAAAAAACCGATAAAAACTTCCAGGGCCCTATAATGGCTGTTGTCGGCTCCCTTCAAAGCGGAAAGATCGACAGCGATGATATTCTTACTTGAAAACAATCTTTTCTGGGCATCAGATAGGCTTAATGCTCCGATCAGGTATATTTTTGGACTGTTGGATTTTCCCAGGTTGTCATGGATCCATCCGATCCACTGTGAAAAATTAGGATCATCTCCAGAAAATCCGACAAGGCAAAGCGTGTTCTCAATCAGGGACTGCTGCACGGTGTTAACAAAAGGGGCAAAGTCCTTTGGATATCTTCTGTAGTCCTCTTCTGTTATGATTAGTGGACGTTCCGATGGAAAACTCCCATGCAGCTTGATGATTCTCGGGCGTTCCGAATAGATCAGATCCTGATGGTTGATGATAATGTCAAATTTTTGGTTGAAAACACTCTCACAACCTCTTTCTAGAAGGGTATCATAGTTGGTTGTGAATACATCCGACCATGGCAGTTCCAGTAAGGTGGTATGCAATTCCGATGGCTCGAAGTCCTTATCAGGTATCTGCTGGCGAAGGAGCTGATCCAATGCCGGACGTCCAAAAGCTGCCTCGACTTCTTCAGCCAGCTTGAGTACGTTGAGGTATTTCTGTTCGGGCTTACTTTTATATATTTTTTCAAAAAAAACGTCTCCAAGTTCGTTCCAGTTCGGCAGGTCTTTCTTTGTCGTATCGGTCTTTATCGCGTTTTTGCTAAAGCCTGCTCCTACCATTACCGTTGCGTGCCCTGACCACAAACGTTCAGCTATCTCAAAAAGATAGGGTCTGATGTCCATCGGGATCATGTCCATGTCGAAATTTTCCGTCTTCATTTTGCTAAGTTAGTGATTGGGAACTTATTCTATGGTAATTTGGTTTTGGACTTTACCTGAAATCATAAAAAATTTCAAAGCTGTTACGATTAAACCCATCTGCTTTTGTGACCACTAAATCGACCTCTGAGAGTTTTAAAATCAATGTAGACTTTTCCTTTTTGTTGTACTATTACTTTTTTTGGGGTGAGTGTATGTTTCATGTTACAGCTTTTAATTGTTGAACTTATTGTTGATGCTAAAATCACATGATAACAAGTTTTTGGTTTAAACAATTTGCAATCCAAATTAACAACATACAAATCTTAACCTAATTGATAACAAAATCTAATTTTATCTAAAACATTATTTACTTCCCACACCAATTTATTCAATTTTTTTTTGAATAAAAGTCTTATTTACCTTCTTCTTTGCCAGGTCACTAATCTTCCAAAGCTGGTAGTTAATAGAATAAAGTAGTTTAAATGCATTGCATGTTTCTTTAAGCAATGTCTCCCAATCAGTTTGTAAATTCCATTTGACGCTTAACTGGCCTAATTCCACGAATGTTGGTTGTTGATAATTGGTGCCATTCATTTTCTCCGTTTGATAAAGCATATAATTTCGGATCATTTGGAATACGGTGCTTGTCTTGTTCTCAAAATAAGGGCGTTCCTCTGCGCTGAGCCCCCCCCTCCCCAAAAACTCAAATTCTCCATACTTCTTGAGTTCTAATACTATAGCCCAAAAATCATCGGTCATAAACCGTAGGTTTTTTGCATAAATAATGTTAGATTCAAGATAAAAGAATTCTCGATCCATGCCCCATAAAAAAGTTATATCCATTTTTTCTGACTTGAGTATCAGGCTCTGTCCGTAAACGTTAATGTAGCATTTTGAGGTGTCCCATTTATCTTTGAATTTTCCGTAGGAAAAGAAATTGTTGGCAATATCTATCAACAATTCATTAGTTTGAAAAAACCTGCGTTCATTCTCCTCCTTATCTATATTTTCCGGCTCAAATTGGGCTTCGAGAAATTCATCGAATTGTTTATCCCATTTTTCAAATTTCGGTTCGTTAACCAAGATAATCTTTTCCAAATCCATCTAATCAATTATTTGTAGTTTTTTAGCAAAACGATCATCTTTTATCATCGCACTTAATTTAATGAAGTCAATAAGCGTCATCTGGTGATTGAACTTTGATTGAAAAGTTTTGGCATCTGGTGAAAAATAGGAACTAGTAACTACAATTCCAGCAGTAGCACGATCTGCCGTCATTCTGCCTACTAAATCGCTTACGACGCTTACTCCAACTGGACGATCAGGCGCATTTTGCTTGCATTCAGCATAGATCATTAGATTTCCGACTTCACGATGGTCGAGAATGATGATGTCTTTACCTCCATCTCTGGTTTGTTTGGTTAACTGTACTTTATAACCACGTTCTTCAAAAAGCTCCGCTACCAAAATTTCGAACTGCCGAGGACTTAATTTGTATATTTCCTGCGGTTGGCGACAAATTCTATCAAGAATACTTTTATTGACTAAACGTACATCTGTAATGATTTTCGGCTCATCACTTAGAATAATCGAGGGCTTTTCAAGTTGTTCGATGATAGCGGTATTCTGATAAACAACTTGATCCTCTTTATTTCCAGAATGTCTTAAAAGGAAATTTAAAGCCATTATGATTTCGCCCGGATTACCGCTTAGACCGCCTATCATTTTCTCAATGGCCGCATGGATGTCAGAACGATCACTAGAATGTTTATAATAGATGTCTAAAATTTTTCCGATGTCAACACTGCCAAGTTTTTGCAAAAACATCGCTTGTGCATTTTTTTCGAACACTTTTTCCTTGATCTGCTGTCTTGCCGAAAGTATAACTCTTTGCCCAAACTCCCCAACTTCCCGCATAATTTTAGCAATTTTCTCCTTGATGTTTGGTGACTTGATTTCGTCGAAACCATCAACGATAAGGAGGTAAGAATATGGATTATTTGAAGAAGGCTGCTGGCGAATTAGATAGTTGGAGATTTTATTTTCGTCCATTTCAATTTCATATCCTTGCCAGAAGTCAATTCTCTCAAAACCTCTTGTGTTTACTTCCCTGACCGCCTCTAACAAAGCTGTTTTCCCTATTCCAGCATCGCCATAAATGATAACATTCCCGTAATATAGTATCGTGTCAATGTCAAAGATCTCGCGTGATCTGCTGCCGCTGATCACGCGATTGAAATCTTTATCTATAGTTACGTCAATTACCATTTTTCTTTTTTTGCTGTGTTAGTTTAGAGTCTGTTGTCAATAAGATCAATAGTGTCATTGATAAAGTTGCATAATTCTGTTTCTGACATAGTAGCTGGATCAACTCCTAATGATGCGTAATCTGGGTTCGGTTCGCCATGATGAGGTTTACAAGATATCTTATTAATAAGATTCAAGGCATCTAAAACCTGTTGTCTGTTGGAATCTCTAAAAACAGTTCCTGAATTTGCTAGCGTAGTAATTACTGTGCCGAAGGTCTGGTCATTTTGTTGTATACTGCGTAACTGCCTGTAAAATTTAAAGCGAATGTGAGCCTCCAATACATTTCTTAGCCAGCCTAAAATAGTATCTTTTTTACTTATATCCGGGTATTGCAGGAATGCTTCTAACTCTTTGACATGTTTGAAATAATCATTTTCGACCAGTTTGTTTAAATCAAATTCTTCAATGGCCGAATTGCCCGTTAAGTGATTTTGATAGATTCTTAAAGTTTTTTTGTCACCAGAGGCTACCTTTTTGTGCAATTCATATAGAAAATGTTCATTGTGGCTCAACACAATAACTTGCTTTATTTGAGGAAGTAGGTTTTGGATCAACTGTACGGTGTACATTCTTCTGTTGCTGTCAAAGCTTGAAAGAGGATCATCGAAAACCAGAATTTTATCATTCTTATGAGGATCAACATCCAACTTTGAAAGAAAGAAAGCCAACGCTATCGTACTTTTATCCCCTTCGCTTAAACAATCTTTTGCATTGTTTTCTCTTGAAGGATCAAAAGATATCTCTTGCCCATTAAGTGTAAGTTTGTAATTGATTTTGTTTTGAGTGGCCCTTCCCTGTGGAGCAACATGAACAACGTCGTCAATTAGAAATGGGGTTTTAAACACGTTTAGTAAGTAATAATTGATTTTATCTTTGTAAGTTGTGAAGAATGTTTGAGCTGCTGTTTGTTGTTGTTGGGATAAAGTAGTATAGGTTCCTTCCAACGTTCTATTATGTTGACGTTCGGTTTGCAATTGAGAGCAGAGAGAGGAAATTGCCGTCTCGAATCTTTTCTTAATGCGTTTTAGTTCATTCAGGTCATTTTGTGCTTGAATAACTGTTTGGATGCCTACACGAAATGTGTTTATCGCAGTATTATAGGTAGCAATGTTTGTATTATGGTTGGATATCTTCGTGTTTAGTGCGAGTACCAGAGATTTGAATACATTCAGATTTGAAATATCAGCTGCTTGCGAAGGGTTAGCAATTTTTTGCCTAACTAATGCTATAAGATTGGTAAGTTCGTCTCGCAGAAGTTGGGGGTCATCAATAATCACAGTTGCTGGAACAACGGTCCCAATAGGCAGATGGGTGCTCCACGAAGTAATTTTGCTTGAGTTGTCTACCGATTGGTTAGTAATCCGCTGTATTACAACTTCTAAATTTAAATTCTCCAATAGATTCAAATGTGCATTTAAGCGAGTAACATAATCATTGAAAGCTGCATTAAAGATAGCTGTATATGCTTGTATCAGATCTATTGGATTTGAAAGAGATTGTTTGCAAAATGGACAATCTAGCGGTTCTGATGTATTAATTTGTGAGGTATGATATTGAAATCCGGTATTCAACCAGTTTTTTGGCTCAGTGATTCCATGTGCTTCCAATTTTATACAATGTTCGTCAAACAATTGTTGTAGAGCCGTATTCTGTAGCCCCTGAATGTCAGTTTCCAGATCAACTTGCAAAGCGTCGAAATCTACTCCTGTGTTTATAGTGGTCTGATTGCTTAAAAGTTCAAGAGTTTGTATAATTGCGTTTGCATTGGCATTTGCAAAGGCAGTTATCGCCGCCGTAATCTTAGCATCAATATTTACTGCTTTACTTGCATTGACGTTCAAAAATTGTGTAATCATACTTTGTAGCATCCCGTTACCAACACCCAGAACTATTTGGTTTTCTAAATTCTGCTGAACAGCCTTTGAAGTGGTTTTGTCTAATTTGTTTTGGTCGATCTGTTGCTGTATTGAAACACTTTGCGCTCCGATAACAAACTGATGCAATTGTTTTTTATGCTCATCATTAAAGCTGCATCCAGAATAAATATTTTCGTCCACAAAATGTATATCAAATACCTCGATGTTGGGATACTGTGTTCTCCAGCCACTTGGGTTGAAAGAATGTGTAATGCTACTTGTGGTGCCTACAGGACGCTGAATAATTGAGACGGCTTGAGGTACTGTTGAGTTGATTGTCTTTCTTTTTATTATACGTGATGAGTCGTTCTCAGACAAAGAACGGAATACTGAAGAAACGGTTGTCTTACCACTACCGTTATCAGCGTAAAACAATGTAAGTTTTCTGAATGCTACATCTCCCGTAGCTTGGTAATTTCCAAATTTTCCTACAGAAATGAGGCGTTCGATTTTATGGATCATAAAATTTAAATTGTTTGTTAAATATACTTTAAAAATGTAATTGAAACGATAGGCTAATTGAACGTGATATCCCAAACGCAAAGTTAAGCTTGCGATTAAGGAGGGATTCATAGAAATTTTATGAGAAAATAGTTTTTGGCTGTAGTTCAAAATTGAAGGAGTATTACTGCCTGCCAAAAGATAATGATTTGAAAATTTCTAGCTTTATCGAAAAAAACTATTGATATTAGATTAGACTTAATTAACGCGCTTATCATTGATGAATATTAAATTTTTAAAGGCTGGTTCAGGCGACTGTATCTTGATTCATCATGCAGGAAAGAACATCTTAATTGATGGAGGAAACGAACCTACGTTCTTGTTTCAGCAATTGGCAGAACTCAATGACGCCAAACAGTCTATTGACTACCTGATCGTAACCCATCATGACGACGATCATATTGCTGGAATAATAGCCCTATTCGATGCCATCGGTGAAGGTGTGTTCCCAAAGGATTTTATTAAGAAGGTTTATTTCAATGGACCAAGAATTATCAGGTCTGAAAAACACGTTTCTGATCAGTCACTTTCCTATAGGCAGGCCTCCTCCCTAGAAAAACTGCTAATCAAAAGTGGTATTTTAGGCGAAACTGCGAATGAGGGGACAAAAGCCATCGAATTTGACGGATTTAGGCTCTCTTTCCTTTCTCCAACAGATAGTGATCTTAAAATATACAGTGAGGCGAAAGGAGCTTACCTAACAGGTGACTTTAAATGTGATTGGGACGTTTCTATGAGCTCCTTGGATCGCTTCATCGATGATTCTAGCTTAGACGATAGCCTTCCCAATAGAACGAGCATTGTTTCGTTACTTGAAGTAGACAGCAAAAAAATATTACTTCCTGGAGATTGTACTCCAGAAAGACTGTACGAGATTCTGGTGAAATTGGTGGATCCCCAAACCGGGTCGTTGAGTCTTGATTATCTGAAACTTCCACATCATTGTAGCTACCGTAGCCTTTCGGAAAAATTATTGCGTTTGGTGGATTGCAGGAAGTTTATTGTCAGCACAAACTCCAAAAAGCATTTTCTCCCCAATAAACGGGGAGTTTTGAAGTTGTGTAAGTTTCTGGCGAATAAAGGTAGCGAAATTGAGTTTCTTTTTAACTACGAGGATGCACTGAATGCACTGAAGATCAATAATCCAGAAAGAAAGAAATACAAAATATCTATGACGCCTAATAACAAGAGCTATGGCATTGACATCTGAGCACTTAAAGTCTTGTGGGGTAAAGATATCTACCAAAATCAGCGGAGTGAATTCCAGTGGTTCCGGCGTGCTTTACGTTACTTCTAATCTTTTGAGCTACAACTATATCCTGACGGCAAAACACATCTTTCAAGAAGATTCATTAACGCCATTTGCCGAGGGGAAGGTCGGTGACATACATGTGATGTTTTTCGACGACGGAAAGTTTGATACCCTTGATTACATTAAAAGGGCACACGTACCAGAAAAACTGATAACTTTTGACGATGACTTTGCAATCTTAAAGGTTCCCAAAAAGGATGGGCTTAATTTTCGCCAGGTATTGGTAAGTGATACATTGGACGACTACGACGTTGATTTTTTCTTCTGGGGAATCTTTAGTGCAAATGTAAATGATCTTCACAAGTTTGACCTACAGAGAGATGATCCTGCTTTACGACGTTACAAATTAAAGGGCAACCACGACTTTAGATTCCTTTCTGGTATTTCTGGTAGTGGAATATTCTGCAATGATAAAAGCGTATTATGTGGTATTGTTTCAAGATACCCTAATGAGGATTTCCAGAACGCGACAATCGACTGTGCGAAATTATCATTTTCTGACGTCAATAGTAAACTGCGTTCGTTAAATCTCACCGAACTTGATACCATATCTTCAAGTTTTAAAAGGGAAATTGAAAAGAATGTCGTAGACATCCACCAAGCATTCATTAACGGAGCATGTTTGGACCTGGAACTTGCAAGAAAGAGGTTGCAAACTGATATAAGAGACGACTGGTACTATGATCCCTTAAAGTATATAGATCTGCTGAATCAGGATTTTATCTTTGCACAGCTTTCACCCTTTCTTGGGGAAAAAAAATACCAGGCTCAACTTGCCGAAAATTTTTACGTTCCCAAAAAACAGTTTACACTTAGGCTTGCCTTGGTGTCTCCCTTCGCAGATAGGCTTTTGTTCATGGCAACCGTTGGGACTTTGGCTGAAAAATTGGATGGAGCACTGATTGAAAGGGTTTATTCTGCCAGATATAATAAATTTTCTTCCTCATCATTGATTTTGCCGGGTGTTGAACAATGGAAAAAGATGAAATATAAATTGGCAGATGTTGCCATGGAAACTGATGAGAATGGGCAATTTAGATTCGGCTGCCTTATTAAAATCGACCTGCTCAATTTTTATGACAACATCAATAAAAAATTGCTTTTGAAAAAGATAGAGAGGGTTTGCAACACTACAAATGAAATCAGTGCTGCCAATTTATTGCGAGATATCCTTAACAGGATTACTGACAAGGATGTCGGACTTCCGCAGAATAGTGATGCATCATCTTTGTTGGCGTCATTCTACCTAAATCAGGTGGACAATTTTATGCAGAATCATGCTATTGAGTATTACCGGTTTATGGATGATATTAGGATCTTTTGTTCAGATAAATTTGAAGCTAGAAAAATCCTGCAAACATTCGAGCTAGAACTTCGTAGGTGCTATCTGTCAATCAATTCTCAGAAAACTGAAATTTTGCAGTTCGCAGAAAACGACGACGTCCAGCCAGGGGAGGTTAGGAGGGATGATATGGTGGTGGACTTCAATATAGACATTTCCCGCATATCTTGTTACAGAACCTCAGATAAGCAACAATACTTGAATGAGGCATTCCATGGCGCGATAGCCTTGCTTGAGAAGAATCTGCACGCCAACAACAAGGAACACAACGAGGAAAAGGATAGGCTAATCAATTATGCTTTCAATACCCTAGCAATGCTCGCTGTAAAGAAAATTGAAATAGAAAATCGTACAATACTTGCAGATGCTTTAAAAATAGCCATCCAAAGACTTAAGGACCGTCCCTGGATTACGTCCGAAATATGTAAGTTACTCAGCCTAATGCCAGACCTAAATTTGGCTGACCCCGATTACAGCCCATTAATGGAAATTGTAGTGAAAGATAAATACAACACTTACTCATTTCAGACCTATCAATTATGGTTGCTATTTGCAAAACATAAGTGCAATAATACTAGTTTACGTCTATTTGCAACAAAAAGCATTGAAAAAAATGATGATACAAACTTACCGGTCATAGCTGCAATGGTAATATATATGTGTTCTGTAGACCACAATTATAGAAGAGTTATCCTCAGGAAATTTGAAGAGGGCTTCGCTCATGGTTATTTTCAGAATAGAATTGCACTTGTCGCACTTAGATCTTTTAGGCCAGAACTTATCTCTCCCAAAAACACTAACGAAACATTGACGGAGGCAACCTCATTCACAAACAAATATAGTGACAAGGATCTGGTTTATGTTGGAGGACTGAATGAAGATGAGGATGGCAATGGAACAATGGAACAGTTATACTCGCTCTAGGATGAAACATATCGTCGTAATTTTCCTTAATAATAAATGGTTTTCAATTGATCTTGGCGAACCAGAAACTTTAATTTCAACTGTAACATTGACCAACGTTGGAACCATTGTAACCTTTCAGTCTGCAGAGCTTTTTGCATACTTTGAATCTATGGGGCGGATGCTAGTTCCCCAAGTGTTCGACCTGCAATGCATTGATAAGCAAATGTCCCAAGAGGGAAAAGAGTTCCGTAATCCTAAAAAGTGGCACTTGTTGCCATTTTTGAAATATCATAAGGTCATAGCAGATGACTTTGTACTAAATGATGCGTCAATTCTGTATTGTCTACAGGCTATGGGTATAGTTTATTCTCAATTGATAGATTTTGATGTGGATGAAAAGAACCGTATTGACACAATAGAAGCTGAGATCAACAAGATTATCTACAAAAGACAGAGGCAGGGTGTAGGCGTTAACCTCGATCTTGCTAAGATTTTATCCAAAAAGATAGAAAAAGAAATCTATAGGGATAAAAACGTCTTACAGCTTGAATATGGCATCTTCGACCCTGAAAGTACTAATCAGCAATTGGCATATATTGATAAAAAGAAATATAACCTGATAAAATCTCCGCAATTTACATTTAAAGCATGGCGTAGCCACGACCCAGTATGTGCATTGCTCTATAATATATTGAGAAATAAAGCAGATATGAACAGCCTCTTGTTTATGCTATCGCATTGGGGTGGGACTCAAAAGACCAAGCCAACGTATTTTGGATTTGGAACTATCACTTCTAGGATTACAATGAGAGAGCCAGCACTTCAAAACCTAAGAAAACAAAATAGGGCTGTGATCATTGCTGAAATTGGATATAAGTTGCTGTATATTGATTATTCGCAATTTGAAGCGGGTATTTTGGCATCTCTTAGTCAGGATCCAGCCATGATTAAATTTTACAATGCTTCAGATATATACACCGACATTGCAAGAACAGTTCTTGGGAACAAAGATCACCGCTCGGATGCAAAAATATTATTCTATCGATATATGTATGGAGATACTTCGCTACCTTCAGCAGCAGCTTCGTATTTTACTAAGTTTCGCAAATTGGATCAGTTCAAAAAGGAGATTGATGAACGGATGGAGCTAGAAGGTAGAATTGGTACTGTAAGTGGGAATTATCGGAAGAAAAATGGAGAAGCCTATTCCTGGGCATTGAGCCACCTTATCCAAGCAACTGCTTCCCTTATTTACAAAAACGCCGTAATTCGTACAGGCAGAGAAGCTGGGCAGGCGAAATTTTTGATCCCAATGCATGACGCAACGTTATACCAAATTCCTGAATATTGCTATGATAGGATTGCCAAGAGAATTGAGGAAATCTACATAGATGAATTTAAAAAGATCTGCCCAAACATTGAGGTAGCAGTTAAAAGATCTGATAAGTTTGATTAGCAAAAATATTGACAGTTGAAGGATAATGAATCGGATATTTTTGAAGGATGCTCCTGGTTTTATGGAAGGGATGAATTGGAGGCTCCCCTAATTCCAAAAGGTTTTTAAGGCTAACAAGTCGTACAAAATGTCTAACTCGAAGATTCTTTATCCCAGAAGTCCAAATGATGATATCGCCCATCTTCAATCCATACCATATATTTACGTGTCCTACGCAAATAGAAATCCTCCTTCTCCATTTTTAATGTAGTGCGCTTAAAAACCTCCACAAACCAAACCATTTGATAGCCAGATTTCTCAAGCTTAGTATCTAGCTCATTCGCAATTATACAGGTCAGTTTTTGGGAATCATTGCTTCTGGGCCTATTATGTTGCCCTACAAAACCTATGGTTTTTCCGCCTCCGGCCTTTAATCTTTTGCCCATTAACTGCTCAATACCTACAATGTCCCTGACACGCCTAGAGGGAAGATAGTAATGTCGTTCGTCATTGCCTTCTAACTGGATAACCTCGACGATGCCATGCCATAAACTGCATTCGATGTCATCTATTTCCAATTGGGTATCCTGTTCGTCTTCATCTATCAATTTACCAGCCACTATATCGCTGGGATTTTGATAGAAGCTTCCCGTTGGACTGGCATACATAGTATCCAGGCTGCTCAAAAAATATATATCCTCCGGTGAGCTGCTGATCACTTCCTGAAAAAGCACAAAAGCCCGAGGTTCAATTAGAACCATATTTGCATTGAATCTGCCATAAACAATATCATTTTTATCCCCAAGGGTAATTTCATTGTATAGGTGTCGCCATACCCTGTCCTGCTTGTCTCTATGTTCAAGCCATAATGGTAGATTTAGTCCGTCCGGCCCGTTGATTTCCTTTTCAAGATTTGCGGTCATCGTTTTTCGATCGATATCCACCGAGTTTACAAGATTTTCCGGGATGCACCAACCAGGACCTGGTATATCGTCAAGACCGTCGAGCAAGTTTCCATTATGCATCGGTCCTTCAGCGGGATTGGGAATATGGGTTACTTCCATATAAGTGTTGAGAAATCTTCCTTCATCCGTAAGCGGAAGTTTTTCAGAAAGGTACCCCTGAATGGTATAGACAGCCTGCCAGACATATTTTTCAGCAAAGTACATTATCATACCTTTTTCTCCATGTGAAGGCAAAAAGGCTAAGTTTCCAGCTTTCTCATTAAATCCAAAACAATTCCTGATCAGCTCAACAGCAGCTGCCTGTGCCCACATGTGGGGACTAAGTCTGTCAAGACCATACGACTTGGCATATTGTCCTAGAAATACTAACTGCTCATTGAGTTCCTCTTCAATATCCTCTACGTTATATGTTTCTTCTAAAAAATCCTTATAGCTATTGTCAAGGACATACCAGGCCAGATCTGACACAATCGGAAAGAACTGTTCGGTACTTTTGGTCAATGCGTCTTTAGCTAAGGGCAGCATGTCCGCTTGGCTGCGCTTCGGTCTAGCAAGTTGAACTTCTGATTCGCTGAGCAGTCCAAGATCCTTAGCTTTTTCTACAATTCCCCTAAAGCCTTCCCGAACACGGCTGCTTTGATAGCGCACCAGGTCTGCAAAGACATACTGAAGTGCCCATTTGGATAGTGTTGAAATAGCTTCTTGGTCCTTAAGCGTATGCGATAACCCAAGATTGATCGAGGCCAGGTCTTCCCAGATCTGGCTATCGGGCTGGGCCAGCATCAGTTCCAGTAATTTGGTCCATTCTCCAATATTCAGGTTGGCCCAGTTCAATAGTGAAGAACGCAGTTCTTTTCTAAAACTGCGGTTAGGTGAAGATAGGCACCATGCATAAATCAATGGTTCCTGGTCGAAACCATCAAAGGGATAAAGTGAGGTATCGTATCCTGAAAAAGGGTAGATTGCCGCTTCTAAGCCATCATAGCTGTCACGGTCGCGGGTAGACCTATCGGCCCAAAGAAATTGGTCGCGGACATAGACACTGGACATGGACATGATCTCACCATGTAGCCATTTGGCATTGAAATATCCTCCGATCGTAGTGGCCGGCCGAACGATGCGAGTATAGATTTGCTGTCGATGCCAATGCCCTAATAGCAACCAATCTTTGATCATATCATTGTATTTCGGCCCCTGTAGTTCATCTGCTACGGCAAGTACAGTCATCTGAAGCCCAGGAATTTCTTCTTTGGGTATTCCAGTAGTAAGATAATCGTTTTCTCCAACCAGTTTGCCGGTCTTTAAGAAAACGCGTTTTAGTATAGTCTCTGTTATAGTCTCATTTGGGAACGCAGCCTCTGGATCCCCTCTGCCTAGTTTTATTGGAGCAACCATTCCACCAAGGGCAATTTGTGGGATATGATCGATTTCACCAAGGATGATCCTATTATATATGTCTTCGGAGATCACATGCTCAATGATAGATTGATAGGAGACGTAATAGATAATTTCGCGTCTTTTGATAACGCCTGTACTTTCCCGGTCACCTCTGGTCAGGATTGCCCGATCGGATAGAAAGTCCAGCATGAGTTCCAGTTCTTGGTAGGTTAAGGCTGGTATTTGTTCGTTAAGCGCCTGAAGAAGTGCCGTTCGGTCAAGGCTGGTCTTCGTATAAAACTCCTGTGAAATTACTAGCAGTGCATCAGTCACTGGGGCAGACGAAGATGAAAAGCTCCGATCGCTGCCCTTTTTGAATTCTTTATCTAGTGCAGAGATCTTTTCCTCAAGCAATGAACGCAGGTCGGTATGGACATCCTCTCTAAAACCAAGATCACTTCCTTGATAAAGCTCGGAGAAAAGCTTTAGTGCATATAGGCTTTCAATGCGCGCCATGACCGTCTCACTAACATTTCGGATGTTGAAATGTTCTGGAGCAAAGTAGATTTCAGCAGCGTCATCTATTGATATGTCGCCCCCTTGTGGTAGTTGGACCTGTTCAAATGGGACATTTTCTGAAATTCTATCATTATCCCGGAAATAATCCCTGGCAGAAAACATGAACCTTAGATTAGGGAACTTATCTGAGATACCAGCTGTATCGTTAATCCTGTCATACCATTTTTCCCAATTCCTTGTATCTTCCTCAAGCCCATCTACACTGATCAGAACGGTCGCAAGGTTTGTTCTTGTTTTATTCACAACTGCCTTTTTGTGCATTTCCTGTATCGCTAAAGCTTCGAGCGCTGTGAAAATTTCCTGGGAGCTTCTTCCCGGATGTTCTAGTAGCCAGCATAATATCTCTGTCCAATTGCCACATGGTGTACCCTTTGCAGGAATAATCAGTGCAGGAAGGTTTTTACTCAAGTGGCTTGAGGTACAAAAGGCCAGGCCCTGTGTCTTCCCTGTACCCGCTGATCCGAAAAAGATCTTAATTTTTCTACACAGCTCATCCCTAAGTGCACCTAAATATTGGGAGACATGGATTTGATGGATTTTTTCAAGTGCCTTAGCCAATGACCTTACTACTGGCAACTGAATATTGGTAGGACGTATTGATTCGATGGTCATCTTTGGCTTCCATAGGTCATATTCAGGAAGGCACATCAACTGGGGATCTTTAACATTGTTTTCTAAAGTATAGTTGAGAATGTCAATATTTTTTTGATATTCAGCAAAGGTGGCAAGAATATTTTTTAGATGGTTTGCGATGGACATGTCCTGTTCACCTTTCTTTCTATCCTGACCTTCAAGGTATCTTCTAATCAGATCAGCAGCCGAAATCAGTCTGCGAGAAAGTTTCTGGAGCTTTTTTTCAAAATCCGACCTAAATCGTTCCCCTCGACATAATTCATCATAATGCTCGGCAATTGTACCTTCTGCATTAAGGTCTGGTGCATAGCGGCTTTTTAACCACTCATGTTCTTTTTGATCCCTGAACTTCGTTTTTAGTATCTCCAGTGTTAAAAATTGATTTCCAAACCAATAGTTCTCGATAAACTGACAATCTGGGCTTTCAATTTGATCCAATAGAATATTTTCAAACCACCATGTGATTTTGAGACCTGGATGTTCCGTCAAAACCAGGTCTTGCATTTCCTTAAGCTTGTCTTGTTCGCTCTTGCTTGTTTTGTTCCCTTTTACAGCTTTTTTAGAGTTTACTCGTTTTGGCAGGCAAATGATATACTCTGAGATTTCCGGTCGAATCTTTTTTGCTGTCAATATTGATTTCTTAATGTTTGCGATCTGCACAGGATTTAATGCAGTCCTGAACCATTTGGCCTGAAGTCCAATTGTGCCCGCAGGCACCACACCATAAGCCTCTACACCGCCATCTCCTCCGGATCCGGAGATTGCAAAAAATTCCCTAACACCGCCAGAATATTTTCTCCTTAGATAATGCTCGAACAGCTGAATGCAAAATGTCTCAAAAGCATTTTCAAAGCTATCATTGTGGGTATTGAAGGCGTTCCAGGTCATATAGGTTTTGAGGAAAATTTCAGATATTGAATTATCTGCAATTTACTGGTTTATTACCAAATCTCTGCGATGACTTTGAACGCTTTGACGATATAGAGTATGAAAGAATTAGGAGCAACATTAACATACTTCAAATTCTATATCAATTGCCTCAATTTGGTTCGAACTAAGTACCTTTGGGTTGTCCTCAAAATTGGGTAAATCGGCTATTTTCCGCAAATCTTTGAGGATTTGGTGCGAAGTGAGATTGGGCTCGAGTACAAATAGAGTTAGTGCTTGTCAGCGGGATTGTCAAGTAAAGAGAAAGCCACTTAGACATAAGTGGCTTTTTTGGTACAGGTTCGACTCCGGCGCTGGGTACAGAAATCTTCGGGACTCCCGAAGATTACCGAAGAAAAGTCCTCAATATTTATATAGGGGACTTTTCTTGTTTTAGAGCGACTTTAAAACGCCCATTTTTGTTGCTCTGACGGCATTCTTTCCCTGTGAATTATATTTTGTGACATAATTAAATTAAATAAAAAGGAAGTTAATTTTTATTTAACTTCCTTCAAAACATTAAATTTATGTTTCAATCTTCGATTGAGTTTTGATGATAAATCATCTATATCATTTAAACCTGTATAAGGGTTTGTCAATACTAATCTATCTTTTAATGATTTTGGAAGGTCATTCAAGGACTTATCATCATCAATTATTACAACATCATTATAGTTTATTTTATTTTCAACAATCCATTGTTGAATTTCCGTTTTTCTAGTTACCCTAGTACAAGAATTGTAACTTCCTTGAATAATGGAAATATTATTCATTTCAATGCCTCTAATCTCAAATATCTCTTTCCATTTAAGCGTGGAATATCTATATCTATGTGAAGTTGATAGTATAACCTCATCTTTAGTTTTATAAAGAACACATTTTAAAATATTAACTGCTGTTTCATTAAATTTATAGAATCCATCAACTTCCAACTCAACAGGTTTCTGCGGGTTAGCGTGTACCATTACACCGTCTATGTCTAAGAAAAATTTCATTTTACAACTATTATTCTACGTAATTCTAATAAATGTTCGTCACTTTTATGCTTTCTGCCTACTTCACTATTATCATCCCAATCGTCATCAAAATCAACTTCCATTTTCCTATAGGGTTTGGAAATATCTGAGGGACAACTTGTCCCATCAAATTCCTCTAATGGAATTCCTGCAATAGAATAAGCAATATATGTGTGGTTACCATCAACAACAATGTTTCTATATCTGCATACTCTTATTGGCTTAAATCTGTATCCAAGCATTAAACGTTTATGCATCCTTTTAATTATAGCGAAACACAAACCCTTTTGTGCTGTCTCGTATTCAAGAAAGTTATCGTTTAAAAATTGTGTTAATTCCTCTATGCTTAATTCTTTAAATTCGTCCAACAGCGTTTATAATTTTGACAAAATTATAAATTAATATAAAGATATACTAAAACTATGCCAATTCAATATTAAATCTTTGACAAGTGGTGCACTTCAGTAAAAGTATCTATCTGTTTTATACTAAACTATCTAGGTCAAACTACTGCATTTTCTTTTTAGCGCTTTTCCCTTGAAACTGCTGATATCCACAGATAGATCCTTAATCTCCCGTTTTTCCGTAAAGCTCATCTTTCCTCCGCATGAACCTAGATCGCTTGGTGAGCATTGCCACCAGAAAAAGCTTATACGGCGATGGGAAACGGCTCTGGTGCATGTAGTGGCAATTGGAATTCTTCATGTATTCTAAAATATCTTTTCTTCCTTTGGTTTCGCTTAGCGATCATATCTTGGTTTGCGGAGCTTAAACTTTTGGTCATTATTAATCTCTACGATTTCCGCTTCTGGATCATAGTCCTCATTATCTATGATCTGGAATACCAGGATTAAAGGAATGCTGGCATGTTGGTCAATAGTCCTGGTCGTTGTTTCAAAATAATGCCAGTCACGGTCATCGCTGTCGTAGTAACCAGTTTCCTCGTCATCGATGACAATATCTACTTCAAGATAGACCTCTGCCTTCATTTCGATGGTAATCTCATCTTTATCAATGCTGATGACAGTATAGTTCTTGTCCTCGATTTCTAGTTTCTCGAAAACGATATCATGCACTTCCAAATAGTTGGAATGCTCATAGTAAAGGCTAGTGTCGTCGAGTTGGCCGTCCAGCCAGGCTTTAATATACCTGTTGACCAATTCTTCGTTTTCATTGACTAATGTTTCAAGGATAGCCATTCGGCCAGATTCAAGTTTGAGGTACTCATCTAAAAAGGTTTCGTAGTTGTCATTGATATCCAGTTGTTTACTCTTGAAATTCAAAAAATCCTTGTCTTTTGAAAACACCGTACAGGTCTGTTTTTTCTCCTTGCACCATGTTACGAGTGAGGTCAGTGCGAAGGCATCGGGGAACTCGTTCTTTTTATCGGCCGTATTGAAAGGGAACTTAGAGCCGAAGTAGTCGATGAATATTTCTTCGATGTTCAGTGTCGGATAAGGAATGATCTCGACCTTGGCAGCTTCAAGCTTCTCATCGAATAGTTTGTTAAAGCTTTCGCACAGCACCTCGAGCTTGGGAAATTTTGTTGATCTTACCTCTGACTGAGGAATATTTCTCAATGGAGACATCGTACGCTGGTTGAGCAGTTCATTGTGTGCCTGGATGGCAATCTTGACGGATTTTTTGAATTGGTTCTTTACTTCATTAACCGCGATGACAGACATCACTAGCTGAAATCTTGAATTGGCGAAGAGCTCAAAAAAAGTCTTTATGCGCTGGCCTTCAAGGAAGTTTTCCTTGACGAAGATAGAGGTGTCCAGATAGATGTTTTCCATTGCCGATTTTTTATAAAGCTAGGCTTTTTTAAGAAAATACCACCGCTTGATTTTGTATGGTTATGTTTTAGTAATCTGTCAGTAAAATCCTTTAAAGTATGATGCTATTTAATAGGTCGTAGTTGGGATAATATTTTTGGAATTCCCGATGTCAACACAAAAATATATTCAAAATATGCTATAGGCAACTTAATTGGCTATATTTCGATGTAAATAGAAATTATTAGCGCTTGTTTATTCGTCCTGTTAATCATCCATTTAGTTATTGTTTATTACAAAAGGTTTTTAAAAAATCTACCTCGTATTGTTTATATTTCCGAAAATTAAGCGAAGTCATTTTATAGCCTAGCAAACGTTATGAATGGTTTTAACTGAGGATTGTGATTTCAGATCGGTTAATTCTACGGTAGAATATCCTTGCTCACTAAAAATCACCTTACTCCACATATTTTCCTCCCCTTTTAACCTTGGATACGCTATACCATATAAGGATAATGGTGGCAATGATAGAAGATTTCCTGTAAATAATCGCAGTTTCTTCTGGTACGCCAGTATGCTTGCAGATGGCATCTGTTAAGCCCCAAAACCCCGGACCGAGCGAACAGAAGCATACTAAGATGAAGAGCACGCCAAAGGGCGACTCTAGAATTGCTTTTGCTTTGTATGTTAGCCGAGAGCGTGGCAGCAACACGACCTTGGGTACGCCGAGTACCTTTGCAATCTCCGAAACAATATTCGGCTCGGGTACATTTTTAGAACTCTCTAACCGAGAGTAAGTAGGCTGCGAAATTTCTAGCTGATGAGCCATTGCTTTCTGGCTAATGCCCTTTGTTGTCCGGATAACCCGCAGGTTTTCTCCAAAGTGAAAATTTATCATTTTATTTCAATTTTTACTTACCTAATTTAAAACCTAAAAAACCTGCGGACACCTCATTTTCGGAATTATTTTGCTGAACGGGATATTTTTTTAGCTGAAATGGAGAAAAATGAATGAACTATTCACGAAAATGAAAAAAGTATTCACGCTGTGAATAGGTTATTCACGTTTCTGCCTGGAGATTTGTGATATAAATTCAATACTCATGGAAACACAAACCCTCATTGGCTGCAGCGAGCGTAATGACTGGTACCACGGCGGCATACAACCGTGCATCAACCGTGCATTAGCCGTGCATCAAGCGTGCGTATGCCGTGCCTTTACCCACGGCAAATGCATAGCTGATGCATACCATACGCAGGGCTAGCCCACGCGAGTTAGCCGCAGTAACCACTCACAATAAAATCCACATACCATGGCAAAGCAAAAAAAGGGCATTCTCGGCCCAGTATCGGGAAAGATCGGTCCAGTTATCGGGTCGAGTTGGAAGGGCATACCTTACCTCAAAGCGGCTCCAAAAGTAACCAAAGGCAGGATGCCTTCACCAGCACAACAGGCCCACTACCAGAAATTCAAGTTTTTGAACACCTGGCTCAGGCCACTGCATCCATTCCTCATGATTGGCTACCAGAACCTTGCCGTACGTACCACAGAAATCAATGCTGCCTTCTCGTATAATTTCAAGACGGCACTCACGAGCAACGGCGGGAACTTTCAGGTCGATTTCGAAAAGTTCCGCATCAGCAGGGGAAACCTAAAGGGAATTCTTGGGCCTAAGCTCATGCTGTTGAACGAAAATACACTACAGCTTAGCTGGCAAAATCTCGACGGACGGCTGAGCTCATACAACGATCAGCTAATGTTACTAGTTTATAACGACGAGCTGCGCATTGCAGATGGTTTTACAAGTGGAGTTAAGCGGGCTGCGAAAAGTTGCAAGTTTACATTCGATCAGCGCCTGGTAGGCAAACCCTTCCACGTGTTCGTTGGCCTGACTGCGCTTAACCGACGGGAAATCTCCGACAGCCAGTACCTGGGAAGGGTCGAACCGTTATGAAACTTTTCTTAGATTTCAGGAAAATTGTGATCGAAGACCCTGGCAACGACGCGGCGGCACAGTTACCGATCCTCAAACAAGAGATCATCGATGTTGTGTATATGCGCATGATGGGATTTGGAGAAGGCCGATACATCATCCGCCAGCTGCACCAGTTGCAAAAAGACTCGATCCTGTTGTTGAACCTGATCCATCGCACACAGCAGAAAAGAGAATGCCATGTAATTGCAAAGCAATGCCTGATTGAGATCTTGGAAAGCTTGCAAAGCTATAAAGGCAAATATTTTAACCGGGAAATGACAGTGCCAGCTTATCTGATAGACGAGATAAGTCCAATGTTGGTCGAAAAGACACAATTGATGGAGGCAAGCATGAAAAGGAAAGAAATAGACTCCGAACTGCTACAGGTGGTACTTGATCCCTTTCTAAATTTTGGAAAAAAAGGCTATAGTAGCTACCAGCAGATGGAGTACCTGTTACGACAGGCTGATGAGCTGATTTCGATTGTGCAGTATGGGAAAAAGCACGGGGAAGATTTAAGTTACTTTCTGCTTCGGAATGGATTTAATACGGATGGTTTTAACCGGTATTACATGCTCAAGATTGCGGCCGAGGTGCATGCAGCCTATCTAATGGACGAGCAGTTCGATACCCTGTTTGAATACAAGCGGTCGTTTACCGTTATGCCCAAAAAACCTTATCGCTATTACAACCTGCTCGGTCCTAATACCCGCGACACCCTGTTGAAATTTGTAAACACCGAGCTACACTATTTGGACAGGAAACGGGACTTGAGTGCACCGAAGGTGGATGTGTTTCCTGCAGCAATTTCGAACTATCGTATCAAGACATCGCTATCGGTTGATGGTTTCGCCTTTCTGTTTAGGCTTCTTGTAGAGAACGAAGCCATTGAGGCCAATCCACGGACAGAGCTGATGGTTTTTTTAGCTTCTCATTTACAAACCTGTGGTAAGGAGGCTGCAATATCACCAAAAAGCCTTTATACAAAATACCGGCAGGTAACCCAAACTACCGCCATTGGTATACGATCGCTGTTGGTGAAAATGACTAAACAGATAGAGGCAGATTTTAGCATCTGAAACTTTTTTCAAATAAAAAATAGTTATAAAAACTGCCCCCACATAGCAAAAAACAAAGGGGTACATCAAAGTTGTTAGACCCCTTAGACTGCCACAGGTTCTGAATAATATTTCTCTTTGTACCGTGCTGCCGACATCGCAATAACACCCGGGTTTGTTGCAATGAAGGCAAACGAGTTAACAGATTTTTTAACTATTAATCATTAAACAAAATGGGATTAATTAGAACAGGGATCCTTGGTGGATTCAGAAAAAAGACAGGTTCGGTAGTAGGCGCTTATTGGCGCAGGCTAGATGTGATCAAAGCCTTACCACGTAGCAGCGGCAAAGCGCCAACGCAGGGGCAGATTGAGCAAAAGCAGAAATTCGCATTGGTTACTGCTTTTTTGAGTAAGGCAAGTGGGCTAATCGATATAGGTTACAGGTCTGACGATACGCTTACGCCGATGAACAAGGCATTGGCCTATCATTTAAAGCATGCCGTTACCGGTAGCTGGCCCAATTTCGACATCGATATGGAAAAATTCAAGTATAGCATCGGCAGCCTGGAACTGCCCTATACCGTAACTGCAGAAATCATTACGGACAGGAAGATCCATTTCGCCTGGGATAGGACAACCGAGCAGGATAAGTTCATCAACCCTTCGGATACAGTTACCGTTGTAGCCTTCAATTCGGATAAGCAGAGCTTCGTAAAACAGGTTGCCGCTACCACAAGGGGCACGGGAGAGTTCGAACTGCAACTGCCCGAAGCATTTGACGGGGATAACCTATACCTGTACATCAGTTTCTCTTCGGCCACAAAGAAGGTAAATACTGAAAGCAGATATCTGGGAACGGTAACAATGCCAATGCCGATATAGGTAATTAATGATTAACCGATCGTTGCGCCGGGTATATGATGGCAAGCTGTATGCATCAAAAACCTCATTTGCCAAACTAGGATGCCCAGCGTAACGATCTTAAACTACAAAATGATGACAAGTTTACAACTGAGATCGGCATGGCCGATTATTAAAAACTACCTACTGCTAATTGCAGTGTTGATATTGCCATTCCTGCTCGTTTACCTATTTAGGCAGGCACAAGAACTAGATCCTACCATTGGCCTACTTGACGCAGGTATCTGGCAACTGCTTTTGCTGAGCATCTTCAGCTTCTTGGGCTTTAGCACCTTAGCGTGGTGGATGCTACAGAAAGTTTGGGCTGGCTTGGGATTGCCCAAAATACACAAAATGGTTTCACAGTTTTATCAATTAACGTTATGTCAACAATTCGCATTTTACTGGGCATCGTTTGCCTTGTTGCTATTGGCTGCAGTACTGAGCCTGATGGCGGTGTTTTAGGGGCGAATGGAGCGACAAAAAATGATGGAATGAAGAGTAAAGAACAAGGATTAAGGAGCAAAGACCATAGTGCTGATAGCATGATGCAGAGAGAAAAGATGATGGTGATAGCGCGTTCACAGATAGGGGTAAGAGAGTTAACTGGAAGTAATGATGGACTTGTTGTTGATGGCTATCTAAAGGTTGCTAATTTGCCAAAAGGTAATCCTTGGTGCGCGGCCTTTGTAAGTTGGGTGTTTTCGGAAGCGGGTTACAGTAGGCCACGTACGGCATGGTCGCCCGCATTGTTTCCGATAACTAGGAGCACCTTAAAACCAAAACCTGCCGATGTGTTGGGAATCTACGCTGTAAAGCTCAAACGCATAGCCCATGCGGGCTTGGTAGAGCGAAGGCAGCATAACTGGATTATTTCAATAGAAGGGAACACCAATACAAACGGAAGCAGGGAAGGAGATGGTGTTTACAGGAAATGGAGGCACATCAGAACAATCGCAAAGTTCGCCGATTGGGTTAAATGAACAAACCGTCATCCGATGACGACCAAAGCCGTCCAACCATCATCCAACCAGTTCGTCATTGCGAGGAACGAAGACTGCCAACCAGTTCGTCATTGAGAGGTACGAAGACTGCCGACCAATTCGTCATTGCGAGGTACGAAGCAATCCTAAAGCACCATACTAGGAGGAGATTGCTTCGTTCCTCGCAATGACGCCTTCTACCTCGCAATGACGCTTCCTTCGCAATGACACTTCGTGCATAACTACAAGAATCAAACTCGTTATCCGATGACGACCCAACCCCTAAACCAAACCATCATGAAACTCAAAATCACTATAGCCATCACTATCTTAACCCTCAATTCCTGTCACATTCTCCAGAAGGATAAGCTTACGCTTAAAAAGCTGAACCAAAAAGAAGAGCTCCATATAATGGAACAGCGAAATACATTGAGCCAACATTACCAGTTAGTAATGACCGACAGCAGCCATAACGATTTTACGATGCTGCTCTGGCCAAAAGGCAAGTTTACTTTTAGTGCAGCGAAAGGTTTTGAAGGTGAGGCCGAAAAAATAATCATCAAGGGTAGTCAGGCCAGCAAGAACGTGCTGAACCTTAAGCGTGAAACTAAGCGCGACAGCAGCCTTTTAAAAGCAGATTTCATTAATCAAAGGGAAAGCAGCACCGCGATGAAAAAGAATAAATTAAGTTTTGGATTTAGCTGGGTCTGGTTCTTGGCTATACCAATTTTCTATCTACTTTATAGGGTGTATTTACGGTACAAAAAAGGGTGAATCTACCCTGTTTTTGATAAATACTTTTACTTAAGTTCATTTACAAAAAAGCAATCAACCCTGTAAAAATTACCAACGGCAATCAAGCCTATGTTTACTTTAAATCTATATGGGATAAGGAGTTCATCAATATACAGGAACAAGTCCCTTGTTAACCGACTGTAAAGGTTGGTAGCGGCTTGCAAATGATATCTTGGTATTGGAAATAGCAAACATATAGCTTAACTTCACCTCTGGCTTTTATAGGCCTAGTTTTTAATCAAACGACGATGAATAAACGATATTTGACTGCGCTGGCGTCCCTATTTTATCTTACAATATTGCTGTTTGCTGCTGGATGCCAAGAAAGGCAAAACAAGGAAGAGCAGGCTAAACCCGTAAATAATGCACAGGCTCCAACTAAAGTAAAATGGCACAGGGGGGCAGGAAAAAAGCAAAACGAAGACGCCGGTTATGCCCAAGTGGTGAAAGCGGGCAATATCCTTTATATTTCTGGAATCCCCACTTCCGATCTAAGTGCCAAAGGGATCAGCGAACTGTATAAAAGCCTAGGCGAATGTTTGAAAGCTTTTGGTGCATCGCCCGAGAACGTGGTCAAGGAGACCCTTTATACGACCGATATAGAAGCTATGAAAGAACACAACGATGCAAGGAAAGCTTTTTACCGGGGAGACTTTCCTGCAGCTAGCTGGGTGCAGGTGAGCAGGCTCTATGAACGTGAAGCCAAAGTAGAAGTAGATCTGGTAGCACATATTCCGGAGAAGCAGTAGTCCCTCACCTGGATGATAGCAGGGTTTCCCAATTACTGCTTGTTTTGCAAAGGTCTCGGGGAATTTCTTGCTGACTCTTTGCGCTGAGGACTGATCTTTAGTGCTAGGGTTAAGCAACAGTGGATTTCCAAGTGAAGTCTTTATAGAATGGAATTTAGCTATTAATTTTGTCGCAATGATAGTGGTTAATGTTTATCTTTATTAATCATCGCTGGTTCTTAAAAGCTTTAATGATCATTTCGTCCATGAAAAAAGTCTTTGTCTTTTTAATTTGTATGCTTGTGCTTTTTCAGAAAGGTACACATGCCAAAGATATAAAGCCAGGCCTATCATTTTATTACAGACAATTAGATAACCGCAATGGTTTATCCAATAGCTCTGTGAATGCACTGTTGCAAGATATGGATCAGGTCTTATGGGTAGGTACTTGGGATGGGCTCAATAGATATGACGGTTCGGAGTTTAAGGTGTATAATCACAATATCGATAAAAAGGAGAATAGCATAGGCAGTAATGTGATCCAAGCGCTTAATGAAGACAAAAGAGGTAATATTTGGATAAATACTATTGGCGGTATTTCGCGATACCATAAAAGGACAGGTAAATTCTATCGTTATCTTTACCGCAGCAACACCTCAAAAAAGATCAGTGAAAATGAATTTGAGCTGACCATTAATGCACAGGGCGATGTTTATTGCTATGCCGCAGATGGCGTGTTGAGCAAATATGATCCTGAAGCGGATCGATTTATCGAATACCAGAAATTTAAAGCGGGGAAGAGTATCGTTAAGCTACTTTTTCAAAACCAGTTATTGTGGTGTTTAGACCAGCAGGGAATACTCGCGGCCTACCAGGTATCGCCAACAAAACTGATCAAGGTTAAGGAGATTACAGGCGCTGGAGTTGCCAATTTTTTCTTGGCCAACAAACAACTAATCTACAGTACTAGCGACAATTTGCATTTCAAGATTAACGCACAATATAGGCCTGAAGCAATTGCTATTTCACATAAAAAAATTAGATCCATTGCTTTTTATGAAAAGAATTATGTTGTCGCGTGGGAAAATCAAGGAATAGAAATCTACGGTCCAAATTTCACCAAAGGTAACATCCTTCAGGCAGAGGTTAAAAGACTAGAAAACATCAAGATTACTTCCCTAAAGATTAGTCAAGAGAAAGTACTGTGGTTGGGTACCGATGGTAATGGGCTCATCCAAATCTACCCAAAAGAAAATTACTTTGGACTGGTGACCAAAATCAATGGTACAACCATAAACAAGCCTGTTCGCGCTTTTAGTGAGGTAGGTGACAACCTGTGGGTGGGCACAAAGGGCAATGGTATTTTGGTTTTTAATGATTTTTGGCGCGGTAATCAGACCATTTCGAAAAAAATTGATGTGAGTACCGGATTGGAGAACAATGCAGTGTTTGCCATTAAAAGAGGTATCGATCAGTTGATGTACCTTGGCACCGATGGGGAAGGTATTGACGTGTACGACCTGCAGAGCAATCGCACGATAAACTGGAAAGATATTAAAGGTACTGCCAAATTGCCTTACTTCAAATCTGTATATACGATTATACAGGAGCAAGATTCGAGTGTATGGATCGGTACGAGCGGTTATGGCCTAATTCATCTCAAGCTTACTAGAACGACAGACCGTGCTATCACTGTTAAAAGTTTTAAGCAATATCTTTCTGCGGCTCTTGAACAATATGGGCCCGCTAATGACATTATATATGCCTTAGCCAAGGGAAAAGATAACCGATTGTGGATCGCCTGCCGCTATGGAGGCCTGAGTGTTTTCGATCCAAAGACTGAGCTATTTAAAACTTTTAAGGCCTTCGGTTATGAGGGGAGCCTTTCACATAGTGATGTACTTTCCTTATTTTATGATGCGAAAGATAGACTGTGGATAGGAACGAGCTACGGATTAAATTGCCTTTCATTGAAAGAGTCGGTTAAGAATAGGCCAAGCTTTCTAAAGATTACCACAGATAATGGTTTACCCAACAACACTATTCATGGTATTCAGGAAGATGGTGCCGGCAACATTTGGTTAAGTACCAATAAGGGCTTGGCCAAATTAAGTCCGGGAACAAATGCCATTGCGAATTACCAGGAAAGTGACGGCCTGCAAAGTAACGAGTTTAGCGATGGCGCCGTATTTAAGGCAAACAACGAAAACCTATTGTTTGGGGGTATTTATGGCTTCAATTTTTTTGTACCCAAAAATATTACGGAGAATACTAAACAGCCCAATCTGCTAATTTCTGACCTCCAACTAGGCGGAAAGGAGTTTTTCAATAACCAGTATTTTATTTTCAAGGCCAAGCAAGACACTATTCCAACTTATGAATTGGAACGAAAAAATAATTTCTTTCAGTTTACTGTAAATGCGCTCAATTTTTACAACGCTTCTAAAAGCGAGTTTGCTTATAAATTAAAGGGCTTGGACAGAACGTGGCGCTATACAGGGGGCGACGGGAAAATCTCTTATTATAATATCCCTCCTGGCAGCTATGAGCTGGTGGTGCATTGGAGCAATGGTGAGGGGGTGTGGACGAAGGATGTGAGCGCGTTAAAAATTAACGTAAAACAATATTTTTGGCTAACCTATCCGGCATACGCGGTTTATTTACTGTTAGTTTTGGCGTCTGGCTATGGCTTTCACAGGTATCGGAAAAATAAATTAGAAATGAAGTTCCAGTTGGAGCGAGAAGCCTTGTTCCGTCAGAAAGATGAAGATGTGCATCGCCAGCGGATTAATTTCTTTACCAATATTGCGCATGAAATCCAAACACCATTGACCCTTATTTTAGGTTCTGTGGAACATTTTATGCAAAAACATGAAGTCCGCGACCTGAAGATGAACGAAAATTATTTTCTTTCCCTTGTTCATCAGCATACCGCACGTTTAACTTATTTGGTACAACAACTGTTAGAATTTAGGAAAGCCGAGGCTGGCTATCTGCAGCGAAATGACAATTATTTGGATATTAGCAAATTGCTTAATCAGCTTACCATGCTTTTTATTCCTGCGGCCGAAAAAAATAATCAAAACTTCAAAAGGAATATCCAAGATGGAATTGTTGGATTTATTGATAAGGATAAGTATGAAAAGATCTTGTTCAACTTGTTGTCGAATGCTTTTAAGTATACGGCACTCAATGAACAGATTGTTTTCACTGTAAATTACGATCAGGAAACCAAAACACTCCAAACCATTGTTGCCAATTCTGGCTGTAAATTAAAGGAGGAAGACCTGAAGTCGTTGTTCAAAGAATTTCATGTTGGTCATGAAAGCCAGTTCGGAAAATTCAGCACGGGAATAGGCTTGGCATTTACGAGAGAACTGATAAATATTCTAGCGGGAAATATTGAAGTTTCCCTTAAGGACCAATGGATCTATTTCGAATTTAAATTAAAACTGCGAACAACAATGCAGGATCAGAAAGAAGAAGTGATTACTTCTACTCCATCGTACTTATTTGAGTCTATACTTAAACCGTATCAGGATGAAGTAGCAGAAAGCATTGAAGATCGAAATAAAACGACTTTAATAGAGGAGCTAAAAGAGAAGGCGACCTATAGTGTGCTGATTGTTGAAGATGATGTAGCTTTACGTTTTTTATTGAAGAATATTTTAAGAGACCACTACAATGTTTACGAAGCAGATCACGGAGATGCGGCTATTACCTTTTTGCAGCACCAGACTCCAGACATTATCATCAGTGATATTATGATGCCAGATATGGATGGTTTAACACTTTGTAAGCTGGTAAAAACAGCTCCTGCAACAAGCCATATTCCTTTTATCATGCTCAGTGCTCGGGGAAGTGAGGCACAAAAAACAGAAGGTTATGAAATAGGTGCCGATGCCTATATTCCTAAGCCCTTCCACATCAATTATCTATTGGTTAGGGTAAGGAAATTATTGGACTATCGTAACCGCATGAACACCCTCATCAGAGATGGTAATATTAATAATCATTTTGTTGATGTTGACCTGGAACATAGTGATAAAGAGTTTTTGAATGCTTTGGTGAAAGCTGTAGAAGAAAATCTGGGAGAGCCTGACTTAGATTCTGCTACTTTGGAAAATCTATTATGTATCAGCAAAATGCAATTGTACAGGAAATTAAAAGCCTTGGCAGGAATGACCCCTTCAGAATTTATTAAAAGGATCCGCTTAAAACATGCCGCAGTGCTCTTGCAGAACTCCAAACTTACCGTGGCAGAGATATTTTACCGCACCGGTTTTAATAACAAGTCTTACTTTTTTAGAGAATTCAAGAAAATATATCACCTGGCTCCGAATGATTACCGGATGAAGCAGCATGTTGGGCAGTCCACCGAAACTCCTTTATAGCTGCAAACAAGCTACTTTTGCAATCATAGTGAACTATAATGTTAATATAGTGTACTCTTTTCGTCTGCTTAGTCGGCTATATTTGTTTTAATCAAATATAAATCCGATGAAAAGAAACAGACTCATTTATGCGCTGTTGGTTTTTCTGTTTATGGCAACAACTGGTTTAAAAAGTTATGCACAAACGAAACTAACAGGGAAAGTTACCGACGAAACCAATCAGCCCGTACCAGGGGCGGTAGTTACGCAAACCGGAAGCCAAAATCAAACAACTACCAATTCAAATGGCGTATACACGCTAACGCTTCAGCCAACTGGAGAGCAAAGCCTAACTTTTACTTATATGGGCTATGCGGCGGTTACAATGGCCTACAAGGGCGAAACAACCTTAGACGCCTCGTTGAAACCCAATACACAACTGCTGAACCAAGTGTTAGTGACGGGCTATACCTCCCAAAGAAAGGCTTCCATTACAGCGGCGGTAGCTCCGGTTGACATGAATGATTTAAGAAAGACTCGTGTTTTCGACGTAGCCCAGGCTTTACAAGGTCAGGTTGCGGGTGTCTTCGTAGCAGCAAATACAGGTGCTCCAGGCGATGGTATTAAAGTAAGGATTAGGGGAGAGGGAACGCTGGGCAACAACGATGCGCTCTATATAGTAGATGGAGTGCCTACGCGAGATATCTCTTTCCTTAATCAGGCAGATGTAAAGTCGATGTCTGTTTTGAAAGATGCGGCGGCCAGTGCCATTTATGGATCTCGTGCTGCCGGAGGTGTTGTGGTGATTACTACAAATAGTGGTCAGAAGGGAAGATCGGACGTTAATGTCGATTTCTTTCAAGGCTTCCATCAGGCCACAAACCTACCAGAAATGTTAAATACCGATCAATACCTGACCGTTAAGGACAGAGCTTGGCACAATACCCTGGGGAATGCGGCCAATGCGGTAAGTCCTTATCAAGCCATTAGAAGTAGGCCCGATTTGGCCAATACAGATTGGCAGAACGAATTGTTCAATACAGGCAAATCTACAAACCTTCAGGTTTCTACTTCAGGCGGTTCAGAAAAAATTCAGTATCTATTATCGGCAGGTTATTATAAGCAAGATGGTATCGTGGTAGAAAATAATGATGAGTTTGAACGATATAATTTTAGAGCCAATGTAAACGCTGATGTAACAGACCGTTTTAGGGTGGGTACCAACCTGCAATTGAGCAATGCTAAACAGGATAAATTATCTTCCAGTGGCGATGCGCCAGGTATTATTCGCCACGCCCTGATCCGCCCGCCAGTGCTGGGAGTTTATAAAAGTATAACAGATCCAACCTATACGCCAGGCAACCCTTACACTGACTTGCCTTTTTATACTGGAAATAACAGTGGTTGGGACAAGAACTTCGAGTTCAGTTCAAATCCTATCGCCATAGTTAATTTTACTAACGATAAAAGAAACACCTTTCAAACTTTCGGAAATGTGTTTGCCGAATATGCATTACTGAGTGATCATTCTTTAAAGTTTAGATCTAATGTAGGCGTAGACATCAGCTTCTCTCACAATAAGAATTTTGCCTTAAACTTTGGCGACGACAATGACAATGATCCTTCAGAACTTTACCCCGGTTTAGGCAGAAACAACAGGCCAAATAACTTAGATGAGAACAGGGGACAGGCCATGACTTTCACTTTCAGTAATACTTTAAACTATCTTAAAAACATTGGTAAGCACAACATTAATGCCTTGTTGGGTACAGAAAATATCAGTAGCCAAGTAGAGGCAATTGGAGGAAGCAGACAGAACTTTAATAAATATAGTCCGAACTTTCAATACCTAGATTACGGAAGTACCACCAATCTCTATAATTCAGGGTCGTCAAGCAGTTTTGACCTGGTCTCATTTTTTGGTAGCGCAACCTATGGTTATGATAACCGTTTCTTCGCAACAGCCACATTAAGGGCCGATGCTTCTTCGCGTTTTGGACCGAATAATAAATGGGGCTATTTTCCTTCGGCATCTGCTGGATGGTTAATTAGCAATGAAGCATTTATGAAAGAGGTAAACTGGATTTCTAACCTAAAATTAAGGGGAAGTTGGGGTAAGGCCGGTAACCAAGAAATCCCTAATAATGCCTATGAAACACTAGTATCCGAATCGGGTGGAATTGTAAATATAGTGAGATATGGTAATCCAGAAATCAAATGGGAAACAACCACGCAAACGAACTTAGGTTTGGATGTTGGTATCCTAAAAAATAAGCTCTCTTTCAGTGCCGACTACTTTGTGAAAAAAACAGACGATATTTTGTTAACTGTAGGTTTGCCAGCAGTATCTGTAGGGGTAATTGAAAGAACCTTTGTAAATGCGGGGGAAGTAACCAATAAAGGATTTGAACTGGGCTTAAATTTCCAGAACAATGATCGCCAATTTAAATACAACATTAATGCAAATGTGGCCACCTTAACCAATAAGGTGAATAAGCTGCAAGAGTTTGTGAAAAATATCACAGATGATGCTACACATACCAAAACAGAGGCTGGTCATCCGATTAGTTCTTATTATGGCCTTGTATTCGATGGTATCTATCAAACGCCCGCTGAAGTAAGTACCTACTTGCACTCCAATCCAAATGGCGCGTTACCAGGAGATATCAAATTTAAAGACCTTAATGGCGATGGCCAGATCAACGCAGATGACCGCACGTTTATTGGCAATCCCGTTCCTAAACTCACCTACGGTTTTGCTTTCTCATCATCTTACAAAAATTTTGATTTCTCGTTTCTATTTCAGGGCGTGCAGGGTGTTGATAGATACAACGATCTTAAGCAAATCTTAAATTACGACAGCAGGCCATTTAATTCAATGGTTTCTGTACTAGATAGTTGGACTGGTCCAGGTACGAGCAATACCACCCCTAGGGTAACCTTTAACAATAACGGAGGTGGTAATGTATCTAGTGTTTTCGTAGAAGATGCTTCTTACCTGAGATTAAAAAACATGGAGCTTGGCTATACATTTAGCAGCAGTAAAATGGCCCTTAAAAACCTACGGATATTTGCTTCGGGACAGAACCTACTTACGATGACCGATTATACAGGTTTAGATCCAGAGTCTACCTCGTTAATCGACAAAGGTACCTATCCACAATCGAAGGCATTTATGGTAGGTTTAAGAATTAAGCTTTAAGCAGCGTTAACAAAATATATTTAAATAAATATAAAGATGAAAAAATTATCAATATTAGGTGCATCGCTCCTGTTAGTCTCATTGATGGGTTGTGAAAAACAATTGACCAATGTACCTGTTGGCCTTACCACTTTAGATCAGGTTAATTCTACAGCAACCTTGTCTACCGTAGAAAACTCTGTCAATTCATCATATCAGCTCCTTTCTTCAAGATTAAATATCCTTGCGCAATGGGATTGGGGAGGAGGCTTGGTTTTTCAAAATGATTATGTAATGCAGGACATCGCATCAGATGACATGGAGAAAAAATGGAATCCAGATGGCGATCAGCCTTGGATGGACGACATCAACAACTTCACCTTCACTTCTACCAATGGTGGCCCAAATGGATTATGGAAATATAATTATGAAGGCATTAAAAGGCTAAATATTGCCATCGAACTGTTAACTAGGTCCGATATAGAAACGGTAACGGGTATAACTGCAGTTAGAAAAAATCAATTACTTGGTGAAGCCTACTTTTTAAGATCATATTACTACTTTTCGTTGGTTACTAATTTTGGTGACGTGCCATTGATCTTAGCACCTGTAAAATCATATCAGCAAGCATTCGAAGTAGCGGTAAAGGCATCTAAAGATGTAGTATGGACGCGCATTAAAAGCGATTTGTCTACCGCAAAAGGACTACTTCCAAGTAATAAATATAGCTCAACAACAGAAAAATGGCGCGTGTCAAAAGGAGCGGTAATTGCGCTACAGGCCAAAGCTGCCCTTTATACCGAAAAATGGGACGACGTGATTACCTTGGTAACGGAACTTGAAGCCTTAGGTTTTTATAATTTAAATGCCAACTACTTCGACAGTTTTGACGCAACGAAAGAATATACGGACAATGAGGTTATTTTTTCATACGATCATCAGAGCGGCAAAAACCCTGCAAATGGCAATGGAATTTGTGCACCCTTAGGTTGGGGCTTTTTTGCACCTAGTACCAGTTTCTTAAATGCCTTTGAAGCTAACGACCCTAGAAAACTATTGACAGTCGATGCCGCAAACCAGAATGTAAACAAAATGCTCGGTACCTTGAATGGTGGATTTAAAGGCAATGATGACGCGCCAACAAATAAGGTATATATCCGCTTTGCCGATGCTTTGTTATGGAAAGCGGAAGCATACAATGAGAAAGATAAATTTCCAGAAGCAATTTCGATCATTAACAGCGTTAGATTAAGGGCTAGGACCAGTCTAAATGCCTCAGGAGTATTACCGCCAGCAGGTACCTTGCCGGATCGCCCTGCATCTACCGATAAAGCTACCATCAAGAACTGGTTGATCTCCGAGCGTAGAGTAGAGCTTGGTTTTGAAAATCAACGGATGTTGGATCTTAAACGATGGAAAATTGCCAAAGCGGTAATGGTAGCCCAGGGGAAAAATTTCTTGGATAAACATTATTTATATCCAATTCCACAAGGAGAAATAGATGCTTCGGCTGGTACATTGGTTCAAAATCCTGGTTATTAAATTCATCAATCAAAAAAATGATCACTACCGATATCGCAAAACGCTTTGTTCAAAATCCACTGCTTTCTCCAAAAGATCTAAAGCCAAGTACCGAAGGATTGGAAATTGCCTGTTTGCTAAATCCTGGTGTTTTTACCTATCAGGATAAAACTTGGATGCTCTTGCGCGTTGCCGAAAGGCCAAAACAGAAAAAGGGTACGATTTCCTTTCCGGTTCTAAAAGGAGATGGAATTGAAATTATTGAGATAGCGACAGACGATCAAGAGCTAATCGCGACAGATCCAAGGGTAATTCGTTATAAAGGTGTTGACTACCTGACCACATTATCCCATTTACGATTGGTATGTAGTGATGATGGTATCAATTTTTATGAACCCGAGGGCTACCCATTACTTTTAGGACAAGGAGAAGACGAGGCATTCGGAATTGAAGATTGCCGGGTTACCCTAATAGATGATACCTACTACCTAACTTTCACCTCCGTTTCGGCACATGGTGTAGGAGTTGGGCTTAGGACTACTAAAGATTGGAAAACTTTCGAAAAGAAAGGAATGATTTTTCCTCCGCACAATAAAGATTGTGCCATATTCGATGAACGAATCAACGGGAAGTTTTATGCGCTTCATCGCCCAAGCAGCGTAGATTTAGGTGGCAATTATATCTGGATTGCACAATCACCAGATGGTGAGCACTGGGGGCAGCATAAATGTTTGATTCGCACAAGAGCAGATAACTGGGACAGCAAAAGAGTTGGTGGAGGTGCGTCGCCTATTAAAACTGAACAGGGCTGGTTAGCTATTTATCATGGCGCAAATGAGCATCACCAATATTGTCTGGGTGCTTTTCTAATGGATTTGAATGATCCTGCAAAGGTAATCGCACAAAGTGAAAAAGCAATCATGCAACCACTTGAGCCCTACGAATTGAGTGGATTTTTTGGCCACGTAGTATTTACCAATGGACACGTTGTAAACGGTGATGAACTTACTATTTACTACGGAGCTGCAGACGAATTTGTTTGCGGTGCCAAATTTTCGATCCAACAAATTTTATCAACCTTAATATTTAATCATGCTACATAAACTTACCGCAGAAATTGCGCATTTTAAAAATCAATCTTACAATTTTAGGGTGCTGGTAATTACTAACTTTATTTATAGCATTGTGCTTCCGGTTATTGATATTTTTGTAGCCGCTTATGTCATGCGCAGTTCAAACGATCCGGTTAAAGTAGTCGTTTATCAACTCACCATTTATACCGGTATTCCGATTACATTTTTAATCAATGGCTATTTGCTGAGGACATTTTCGATCAAAACACTTTATTCTTTGGGCATGATGCTGAGCGGAATTTCAATGATGGTAATGATGTCGTTAACCACGCTTGATACCGTTGGAATTGGAGTAGCCGGTTTGATCATGGGTATGTCATTTGGCTTTTATTGGGCCAATAGAGATTTTCTGGCGCTAGCGATTACAAATGATGATAACCGAAACTATTATTACGGACTAGAAACTTTCTTTTATACGATTATTGCGGTGGTCATTCCATTTTTAATTGGTTGGTTTATTGAGCTTTCGGCAAAAAAGGGCGATGTACAGTTTGCTTATCAAATTGTGACCGGTTTGGTTATTCTAACTACAATTATTGCTTCGGTAATGTGTTTCAGAGGTAAATTCACCAACCCTACTGAAAAAAAATTCTTATACTTCAAATTTGATCCCTATTGGTACAAACTACTTAGGCTAGCCACACTGAAAGGCTTAGTACAGGGCTTTTTAGTGACGGCGCCCGCCATGTTGATTATGCTTTTGGTAGGCCAAGAAGGGGCCTTGGGTACTGCGCAATCTGTTGGAGCAGTTATCGCCGCGGTGGTGATGTATATTATTGGTAGAAATACCTCTCCGAAACACAGGTTACATGTATTCGGGGCTGGTTTGGCATTGTTTGCTATTGCTGCCATTATTAATGGAATTCTGTACAGCAGTTTTGGGGTAATTTTGTTTATGTTATTCCTACTATTAGCCAAACCTTTATTAGATTTGGCCTACTTCCCGATACAGTTTAGTGTGATCGACATTTTAACAAAAAAAGAAAAAAGAAGCGAATTTGCTTATATCTTAAACCATGAAGCAGGTCTCTATATTGGCAGATTAACCGGAGCAGGTACTTTCTTGGTACTCGCCTATTGTTTTTCTGTTGAGGTTGCTCTACGCTATGCGATTGTAATTGTTGCCATTTTGCAATTGGCCTCTTATTGGGTAGCTAAAGATATCATCAAAAAAGGCAAAATAGAAACGTTAACAGAACCAATTGTTACACCAAGCATATGAAAAGATCCCTATCGATAGTTACCATTTTAATGCTCCTTTTAGTTACCGCTTCCCATGCACAGGTAAAGCAATTAAAGTTGAAGAGGGTTGAAGAAATGGCCGATTTGCCTCAGCCACTGAAGATTATTGACTGGAAGGCGTTGAGCTTTCAGTTTGATCGCCAGGTTTACGACTTTAATGCTAAAGGCGAGTACTGGCCATTGGTATGGATGGAAAATAACCAGAATAATTTTAAGCAGCCTACTATGGGGATGTATACTGCCATAGGCGATGTTCGGCAAGGGCTTCAAAACCATAAAGGAATGTTTCACGAGGCATTGGCAAATATGGGTGCTGTATTGAGTGCGAGCTTGGTAGGGATAGATAAAAGCAAGCAAAATGGAAAGAACTTCCCAGCCATGTTGAAGAATTATTTTAATCGCGATACCAAATGGAATATCATGATGAACAATACGGCACCAGAAGTTGCTTTATTAGGTGGAGGGTATGGAAGAGATTGGTGGTACGATGTGTATCCTAATCTATTATTTTATGCCATATATGAAAAGTATCCCCATGAGAAAGATTTTACTTGGATGGCTAAAAGCATTGCAGAGAAATTTTTTAAAGCAGACTCGATCCTGAATGGCAACTACAATTATTCTTATTTTGATTATGGCAAAATGATGCCGATGAAAAATCAGATCTGCACGCAACAAGATGCCGCCGCCGGACATGCGTGGATATTGTATGCTGCCTATAAAAAATTTGGAGATCCACGTTATTTGAAAGGGGCAATTAGTGCCATGACTGCTTTAGAAAGCAATCAGATTAATCCAACTTACGAACTGTTGATGCCCTTTGGGGCTTATTTGGCGGCTAGGATGAATGTAGAGCAAGGTACTAAATTTGATGTGCAAAAGCTATTGGAATGGACCTTTGATGGTACAGCTGTATGTAGGGAAGGTTGGGGCGTGTTAACCGGCAAATGGAACGGTTATGATATATCAGGCATTGTTGGTAGCACCGTAGATCATGGTGGATATGGTTTTTTAATGAATACGTTCGATGCTGCATGGCCATTGGTACCCCTAGTAAAATACAAACCACACTATGCTCATGCCATTGGCAAATGGATGTTGAATGCCGTAAATGCTTCTCGTTTGTTCTACCCGCAATACATGCCCAAAGCGAACCAGACCATTCCGCAATTGGCAGAAGTTACCAAAGGAGTAATTGCCTATGAAGGAATTGCTAAAAGTTCTACATTCGACAGTTTGTATATGAATTTAAAAGCGCCTGTTGCACAGGGTGATGGCCCGAAATGGGTGCCAGGAAAAAATCCAGCAGTAAGCCAATTTAGTGTTTACGGTAGTGCCCATGTGGGTATTTTTGGCGCTATTGTGGCCAAAACAAATGTGGATGGCATATTGAAACTAGATGTATTGGCGACAGATTTTTATAGAGGTCGAAGCTTTCCAACTTATTTGCTCTACAATCCCTATCTACAAGCCAAACGTGTAAATTACCAAATAACAAGTAAAACTGCGGTTGATCTTTACGATGCTGTGGCACAAAAAATTGTTGCAAAAAATGTGCGTTCGAGTACGAGCATTGCCATTCCAAAAAATGCTGCAGTGCTGATCGTTGAAGTAACAGGAGGTACTAAGCTAGTCAAAAAAGGAAGCACTTTAGTGGCCAATAAAATCATCATCGATTACAATTATTACAAATAAGTTTAATCGAGTTCATAAACAAATTCTTGCCGTTGCCCAACATCCGCCTATTGCTTTTGGAAAATGAAGTGCAAGCGCTGATTTGCTACTTGCCTTAAACTCTTTGACAATGTGAGGCATCAATTAGTAGCCATTTTTAATTGAATCAAGTTGCTGCTTTAGGGCAATCACACTTCCGGAAAGGGTTTGTTATTCGACTATCGATTAATCTCCCCAAATGGATGTTTTCTAAATTTACTTGTTTTTAAATGTTGCTTTAAATGTTCCATTCGGTTGGACAGATGTAAATCCTTTGGGTTTGTTGCCATCCATTTGAAAAGTGATTGTATAGCCTTGTTTACCTTTTACCGTAAATACGTTTTCAGATAGTAGCTGAAATTCGTCATCCTCCTGTCCCGGAACCTTTGCCCATAATTTGGCGTCGCGAATTTCAAGTACTATGGAAATGTTATAGGTCTCTAAAATATATACCCCTGCATATTTTTGCAGGTCAACCGTTGCTGGCATTAATGCTGTTTTGGTAAGCAGGCCGTTTAACTTGCTTTCGGTTGCCGCATTTTTACTAATCTGCAATGCCTTTTTGTAATAGGTAATCGCATCGGTAGTGTCCTTTTTTATTAAAAAATAATCAGCATAAGCATCATAGGAATTACCGCTTTCGGGATACCACTCGATGTTTAGCTCAAACAATGCCCGTGCTTTTTGATATTGCTTTTTGCCCAGCGCATCGTATGCTATATAGTTGATAAATGCTTCGGGAACTGCATTCTTGTAGCCCATTTTTTCAGTAATATTTGCGTAGTGTGTCTTTAACTGTGAAGCAATTAGGGCAGTTGAGTCAGCAAAATCTTTTTCGGTAGCATCAAACTGGAAATAGTCAAAAATGAAACGTAGTCCATCGTACTCACTTACCAATGGTACGGTATTGTGTCTTTCCTTTTCATAATACTTGTGAGCATACAGTAAAGAAGTGGATTTTTTTTTCAAGAAACTATCTAACTTGAAAATAGATCGGATATGTTGTGTTTCTGAGGACTTGTCGCTTTTTAGTTGTGCTATTGTCATTCCACTGGGCATAGTGTTAGCCGTTCCTATAAATAGTCTATTACCATTCATGTTTAGTTTGGGCAATTGGGCAATAGTGTTTTTCAAATACTTTTCGTTATCATACCACATACTCGGGTCAATAGCGATGTAGGCATTAAATAATTTGGGAAATTTAGTGAGAACATCAATTGCGGTGAGACCACCTAAGGAATGACCTACTAATAATTTGTAGGGGGCCGCATTATATTTCTTATCAATATAGGGTATTAATTCGGAAGATAAAAAGGTTATAAATGGGTTGGTTTGGGTTAAATCAGTAGATGGTACTAAATCTCTTGATCTGTTTGTGTTTTCGATAGCAACCACAATCATTTCAGGTAATACACCGTTTCCATTGGCCTGGCTAAGCTGTTGAATGATGCCGACAGTTGAAAAGAAATGCGCACTACCATCTAACAAATAGAGTACGGGATATCGTTTTTCAGAACTTGTATTTAAAGAAGTGATGGTGGGAGTATAGATCCAGATTTTTCTATTTTCATTCAATATCTTGGAGTAAATGGTTTCTTTTTTACCAATAGAAATGATTTCTTCATTTTGAGCAGCTGCACAAAAACAGTGCAGCAATAAAATTGCTGATATAAATATTGATTTCATAATTAAATTAGTTTTAGGTGTCTGCTTTGTATTCAAGAATATCGGCAGGCTGGCAATCGAGAGCCTTGCATATAGCTTCTAAGGTGCTAAAACGTATTGCTTTCGCTTTTCCAGTTTTTAGAATAGAAAGGTTGGCTAGGGTCAGTTCAACTTTTTCTGACAGTTCATTAAGTGACATCTTCCGCTTCGCCATCATTACGTCTAAGTTTACAATGATTGACATAGTTATACGGTTAAATCGTTTTCGTTCTGAATATCTACTCCCTTTTTAAAAATAGTCGCAATAATATAGATTACAGCTCCCATTAGAATAAATGCTTGACTGTCTGCCCAAAATTGGTTCAAGTTGTCGGTCGCAAAACCATAATGCGTTAAATTTTTAGCTGAGTTTCTTCCAATGTAACTTAAAAGTCCAATCGAAAGGGTGTAATAACTAATTTGTGAAATTTGTCTCGCAACAAAAGTGCTGAACGGTTTTGTTAGATCCATTTTGTGCATTAGCCTGACAACCATGTAAAATAAGCAAGCTTTTAAAATTGAAATAATTAGAATGAAGCTATAGATGCCGAAAAAAGCTAATCTACTTTCTTCATACATTTTAGTTAAGTCCAACGGTTGATAAAGATTTTGAACGAATTCAGGCTTATACAACGTGAAAAAGAAATTTACGATTAAGCCTCCCGCTTCAATGCTCAGGCCGACAAAAATAAGCCAGGTCACTATATATAAGGCCCAAAATACGAAGTTGTTTGTTTTTGACATAAATCTAAAATTTAAATTGATGTGACAAACATACTAATTATTTATTGATAAACAATAAAAATATATTAATAAAGGAGAAATATTTATTTTTATAGCTGCCGTATGATTGTGTCCTATCTCGCCAGTCTATTTTATACGATCTGGAATTAATGCCCAGATTTTGGACTGGGGGAGGGGCCTTGCGTTTTACGCAGTAAATCATCACATTCTTGGTTTGCAGGATTTATAAAATCCCACCAAGAATTGCCAGCCATAACTCAGCTTGCGTTGTTGTTTTTTGAACTAATAGAGATTTATTATCGAATAGAACGAAACAACTGAATGATCAGAACTTTACATCCATTTTGCAGCAAACTGATAAAATTCGGTTTTCATTTCCCTAAAGAGTTTTTCCTCTTCCAAAAACTGCTCATTAATGTGAAAGTTATCCATCAATAGAGCCTCGTCCAGATATCCAGATGATGCATGGACTTCGCTTGAAATGAACTTTATATTTTCATGCAGAAGGTTAGCGATTTTTTCGATCTGTTTTTTATGGATGATAAATAGGTTTTGAAAATGTTCTACCTGTATAGCTATCTCCATCCCGGAATTTGCCATGGCGATTTCTTCAAGCCTCTTTTGGAATATCATCAGTTCTTCCAGATAAAAATTAAGTGTTCTAAGCGAATCACTGTGCACAGTTGAGATATATTTGATGCTGGTCTGTTTCATATCGCAATTTGCAATTCCTTTGGTCAGCGTGGAATGATTTTAATCATGGAAAAAGATGATATTCGTAGGAATGAAGCTATTGAAGATAAACTGAGCTGTTTTAGCTAACTTTTGGAATATATCTACTTTTGTAAAAGTAATCAATTACCTTGTGTTGCTTTAGGTTTTCTAAGGATTAAAAAAAATAGCTGATGTGCTTTTCTACCCAGGCAAGTTTTGTAGCAGGATCTGGCCTATTTGTAATAGGTACAATTGCGGTTGTAAAGTCTAAAACCGTTCCACAATATTTATTGGCTAGTATTCCAATACTATTCGCGGTGCAACAGGGAGCAGAAGGGGTGGTGTGGCTGGGGCTTTCTGACGCGGCTTATTCTTCTTGGCTGAAACCAGCGATGTACCTGTTTTTGACCTTTGCACAGGTAGTGTGGCCGGTAATGGTGCCGTTAACGATGCTTCTCTTCGAAAAAAATAAATTACGAAAGCGGATCCAGTTCTTTCTTTTAGGGATTGGGATTGTTACCGCATTCTATTTAGGGTACTCGCTGCTAAACTTTGAGATCTCCGCAAAAATAGAGCGGCACCATATCAGCTATTCGCTTAAATTTCCTTTCCAAGGGAGGTTGCTTCGTGGAATTCCGTATATGTTGGCTACTGCTATATCTCCTATTATTTCTAGCAACAGATGGCTACGTTTGCTGGGATGGGTGCTTATAGGGTCTTATATTTTAACAGCGATTGTCTATTTGCACTACCTTACTTCGGTATGGTGTTATTTTGGAGCCTTGTTAAGCTCAATTATCCTATTGATTATCATTAGGCTCAACCAAGAGCGGCCAACACTCTGAGCAAAGTGAATTATTTGAGCGTTTAGATAAGGCGGCAAGCAGTAATCGTTTAAGTAGCTTTTGCTTATTTGCAAACCTTGATAGCCAAGAAGATAAGTTTATCGGAGTTATTTGTCAAAAAGCTGTAAATAGAGAAGCGCCACTGCCGCTGCGGTCATGATAATGAGAGCGGCAAAGCCGAAGAGATTTGCTGTTCTTGTGTTGGTGTTGTTGCCCATAATTTTCTTGTTGTTGGAAATGTGTAGGATGATGGCAATCAGTACAGGAGCTGTCACTCCATATAAGATCGCGGTATAGATTAAAGATTGTATGGGCGTTATCCCAACGTAATTCAATGATAGGCCGACGATAAGCGAAATGGCTATAATGACATAAAAAGCTTTGGCTTCATGGAATTTTTTGTCGAGGCCCTGTTGCCATCCGAACGTTTCGGTAACAATATAGGAGATCGATCCGCTCAGAACTGGGATTGCGATCAACCCGGTACCGATCACTCCTATAGCAAAAAGAAGATAAGCAAGGTTTCCGGCCAACGGTTTGAGTGCCGCAGCTGCCTGCTCTACTGTATCGATCTGGTGGATCCCACCCTTGAAAAGCACAGTTCCTGTTGTAAGTATGATAAAATACATGACCAGCCCCGATATTCCCATGCCAAGATCAACATCTTGGTTAATTTCATGGATAAGGTTTTTGTTGACCATGATGTGGTGTTTTCTGGTCTTCATTTCCTCTACTTCTACGGAGGCCTGCCAGAAAAAAAGATAGGGCGAAATCGTAGTGCCAAGTATTCCTACTAGGATAGCTATAAAGGCCTTGTCTAGCTTTATAGTAGGCAGGAAGGTAGCTTTCAAAATTGCCGTCAGGTCCTGTTTATATAGAAAAGGAACGGTGAAATATACTAACATCACAACGCAAAGATATTTGAGCACAGCTGCGATCCTCTGATAGGGAAGATAGATGATCAGCCCCAGCAAGACAATAGTAAAGACCACGCTGAAGTAGTTGGCGTCTATAGATCGGAACAGGAGATTGCCTACTGCGCCCATAGCAGCAATGTCTGCGCCGATGTTCATTACAATGGCTGGAAAGCTAAAAAGTAGCATTAGGTAAAGGATGGGCCTGGGGTAGTGCTTTTTGAGCGTACCCGTAAGCCCCTGGGAGGTTACCAATCCGATCCTTGCGCACATCTGCTGGATAGAGGCCATTAATGGAAAGGCTACAATAGCGGTCCAAAGCGTGGAAAGCCCGTATGCGGCCCCTGCTTGTGAATAAGTTGCTATCCCAGAGGGATCATCATCACTCGCGCCCGTGACCAGTCCAGGGCCAAGTTTTTTCCAGCCACTTAACAAGCCACGTCTGATTTTTATGTTGCGCTGCATTTGATTCACATGTTATACAGGCCAAGCCTGCTCCTATATTCTACCAACTCAAAACTAGTTAATGAAGTTAGAGATAAAGTGATTCTGCACATTACTGTGGGTGATTTTGATCAGAGTTACGCTGTTCAAATTCCCCTGTTGAAGCCATTTAAGGTTAATAGATAAAAGCTATAACTTTATTAGTAACTTACTTCAGTTTGGTATGATATAAACTAACTATAGCCTTTGAACAAAATAGTATTAATTTTTCTCTTCTTTTTCGCTTCCTATAACGTTGTTGCGCAGCCAATGGATAACTTTAATGGCAATCCTATCCTAAAAATAGCTGTACTAAAAGATCAAAATTATTCGTTAAAGCAGATTTTAACGGGAAACTTACTCCAATTTAAAGCAACAGATTCTCTTTTAAACGCATCATCTTATTGGGTCAGAATTAGTATTGCACAGCACAATGTACAAGAGGATCTTTATCTTACTATTTATCCAAATATTGATACTAAACTCTATTATTTAGATAAAATCTCAAAACAATGGATAGGTGAGCACTCTAATGTTGGCCATCGGAAACTTCGTTTAGGTCAATATTTTTACGAGAAACAAGGCAATGAGGTCGATACCCTATATGCATGGATAAATTTAAATGCAGGGAATACCACACAAAATAAATTTAAAGTCACTATAAATGCTGAATCTAAAGCCAAAGCCGATCAGATATTGGAGAATAACAAACTTGCATGGCTAGTTGGCCTCGTTGTGCTCTTTTTATTTTTCTTGAATAATTTATATCTCTATTTTGTAATGCGAGATAAGCCCGTATTGTTTTACCTTATTATTCAATTTGGAGCAATTGTCTATCTTACTACCTACTGGTATTCGTTTATCTCTAAAGCCCATGTGTTCAGTACCACATTTGACAACCGATACATAGTTTACGATCTAAACCATTTAATTCAGCATTTGGCCATCTTAATTGTCTTTTACGGTTATGTGCAATTAACCAGATCGTACTTAAATACACCTAAGCATCTCCCAAAGGAAAATCGATTATTGAATTATTTACTACATTTTTATATCATTACGAGTATCTTAATTGCCGCAGTTAATGTGAGCGGCTTCCATTTGGATTATTACACGGTAGTTTACGACAACATGTACTGTGCACTTTTGATAGGTTGTATTTTATTCACCATTATCAAGGCTTATTTACGTAAACTTCAATTTTCAGAAGCCTATCTTTTGGCCAACCTCGTGCCGTTATTTTTGATATTCTGCATACCCTTGCAACATTTGTTAATTAAAGGAGAAGCAAAATATAATATTTGGATCCAAGTTTTTACCATTGTTTCGCAAGCACTTTGTTTTTCGATAGCGTTGGTAAACCGCACAAAATCCATCCAAGAAGCATTAACCCTTCGTGAAATTGAAAGCAAAGAGCTAGAATTTAGCCTAAAGGAGGTGGGGTATCAAAATAAGCTGAATGAAATGCAGATGATTAAAATGGATGCAGATATGCTGTTGGAGAAGAATAGAAATCAACTGTTACAAGAGAGATTAGAGCTTCAACAAAGAGAGTTGGCTTCATCAACCCTTATTATGGTTCAAAAAAGTGAGCTGCTTACCTTTCTAAAAGGTAAATTACAGGAACTGAACTGGATGGATCGTTACCATACCAAAAGAAATCTGCATGAACTCAATCAGCTTTTAGAAAGCAATATTCAACTAGATAGCGACTGGAGCAAATTTAAAATGCACTTTGAGCAGGTACACCCAAATTTCTTTCAACATTTGAAAAGGGATTATCCCTCACTAACACAAAAGGAAATTAGGCTCTATACTTATTTTAAGATGGAGTTGAGCCATAAGGAAATTGCAGCTTTGCTTGATATTGAACAGCCAAGTGTGCGCCGCGCTAAAACCAGGCTTTATAAGAAAATGGGCATCTCCATTTCGGCTGATCAACAAGCAGATTAAAATCAATTTTTATTTGTTGCATTTATTGTGTTGTTTTTCAACACCTTATAGTTCATGTCTACGTACTGTCTACGCTCAATTTCACTCGATCTCCCTTTTAATGTTGTCTTTTGCTGTATTAAATTCTTTACCTATGAATACGCAGAATACGCTTGCTCCAATTTCGTTGAGAACCAATTTCAAATCAGACAAAGTTCTTGTTGATAAAATTCTAGAGCTTACTCGTCTAAGCTATATCAATAATATAGATCTTATTGAAAGAGAGATTGACCATAATCGGGACATTTATATCATCACCAGTCCAGAGGAAGAATTATTGGCCTTTTTTATGATTAATGAAGAACAAGTAAACGGCGATGATACTTATTATTTAGGTTTAAGTGCCTGTAGAGAGGAGCTTAAAGGTAAGGGTTTGGGAAAGGCTTTGTATCAAAAGTTTATGGATGACTGTAGGGCGAGAGAAATAAATGAAGAGCGAAAATTTTTACTGTGGTGGACAACTGCTACGCCGATTGTATACTATTGGTTCAATAAATATGTATCCAATGTTCAGCCAGATATGAATGGAGACTACAATGAGGAGGGAAAAGGAATTGCTGATCAAATCAAAAAGGAAAAGTTTATTGGGATAGCGGCCGATCCTTACCATCCATTTATTTTGCGAAATGCTGCCGAAAATACCAATTACTCCATAAATGAAAAGGCACGCTTAATTGTGGCAACTGAAAGCCTTAAAATGGATGTGTTTCAAAAATTTAACCTCAATGAAGAGAATGCCGATCGATTTTTGATGATCGGTTACGCACCTGAATAGAATATATCAACATTGGAAGATAAATTAATAAATCCTTACCCAGGATTAAGGTCCTTTGAAGAAACAGAAGCCAAACTTTTTTTTGGCCGCAAGAAACAGATAGAACATTTGCTTCAAAAATTACTTGCTGTTCGCTTTCTCATGGTAATTGGCGCTTCAGATAGTGGAAAATCATCTCTGGTTAAAGCTGGACTATTGCCCGCACTAAGAAAGGATAGCACTAGCAACTGGCATATTTGTGTATTCAAGCCCGGAAATGATCCTATCTCCAATATGGCAGAAGCGCTTTCTGCAAAGGGGGTACTTTACAGTGATAATGAAGAAGGCAAAAAAGGTAAAATCCTTGCAAGTTTAGTAAAGAGTGAAGAAGGTTTAATAGAAGTTTACAAACAAGCCACACCTGTTTCAAGTAAGAAATTGCTTTTAGTAGTCGATGATTTTGAAGAATTGTTTCGTTTTTCGGTAGACAAAGATCATCAAGCTGCTTCTTTTATAAACTTATTGTTAAGGGCTACCGAATCGGTTGAATTACCTATCACTGTCTTAGTAACGATGAGATCGGATTTTCTGGGACATTGCACCGAATTTAACGGGCTTCCCGAAGCTATTAATAATGGCCAATATTTGGTTTCGAGAATGAATGCGGCCGAACAGGAAGAAGCAATACGAATGCCCATATCCACGCTCGGTGTAAAATTTTCGCCCGATTTAGCTTTACAATTAATTAACGACAATCACGAAAATCCAGATCAATTAGCGCTCTTACAGCATGTTTTAATGCGGACTTGGACAGTCTGGCAAAACAACCCATCTGCCGATAAGCGAGAAATACCTGTTTATGCTTATGAGAATGCCGGAACTATTGATAATGCACTCTCGCAACACCTGGAAGAAGCCTATGCTACCCTAAATCCAGTCAAAGACCAACAAATCTGCAGGCAAATATTCTGTGCATTGGTTCATTTGAGTGGACCATTAAAAGGTGCAAGGAAACCAAGGCTGTTAACAGAACTCTGTGAATTGGCAAATGCGACTGAGCAGGAGGTTATTGCCGTAATAGATGTATTTAGAAAGCCAGAGAATAATTTTTTAATAACATCCTCGTCAGTGATCGACGTGGCTCATGAAAGCATTTTACAAAAGTGGGAACGGTTAATTACTTGGATTGAAGAAGAAGAAACGGCAGCACAAACTTATCTTCGCCTATGCGAGGCAGCTAATTTATATGAAACTGGTAAAGGAGGTTTACTCCGTGATCCCGAACTTCAGGTAGCTTGGAAATGGAAAGAGGAGCAACAGCCAAGTGCTATTTGGGCAGCACGCTATAACGACTTATTTGATAAAGCCATACTTTTCTTGGAGTATAGCAAAACTCAATTCGAAAAAGAATTGGTATTTAAAGAAAAGGTACAAAAACAACGCCTAAAACGCGCTAAACGCGTATCGATTATCATCTCCATCATTGCTTTGGGAGCCTTTTTATTAGCTATTTATTCTTTTGAATTGAAAAACTTGGCAAAAAAGCAAACCCTCATTGCCGAAAAAGAAAGTGTTGAAGCTAAACGTCAACGAAAATTGGCTCAAGCACAAGAACGCTTAGCTCAAAAGAGCAAAGAAAGCGCTTTGGCAAGTGCTAAGTTAGCACTTGAGCAAAAAAATATTGCCCAAACAGAACAGGAAAAAGCTACGAAAAGCGAAAAGAATGCACTACTCCAAAAGGTCATCGCCGAACAACAGAAGGCTTATGCAGATCGCCAAAAAGCAATCGCAGAAAACAATGCTACGCTTGCCAAGCAACAGCAATCCATCGCAGAAACACAAACTAAACGTGCTATAAGCAACGAAAAAATAGCAGTTGAACAAAAACAGATCTCTTCAAGGTTAAAAGATTTAGCGGAAGCAAGAAATCTTTCTTACGAGGCCATGTTGTTGTTAAATGATAAAAAGTTTAGCGAAAGTAAACAGAAAGTAATTGATGCTTATCGACTAAATGCGGCAAACAATGGCCCACTTCAAAATAGCGACATCTATACGGCAGCTCAATTTAACTGGACTAACGCTATTCAAAATAAAAATCACTTTGGTTATCACAAGTACCCTGTTAGGGGAGTAACACGAGGTAATGCTACAAATCAGCTAGTATCGGTAGATGAGTCTGGAATGATTTTTTTGTCTAAAACGATCAATGGTATCTTAGAACCTATTACTTCCATCGATATTAAAGATGAAGCTCGATCAATCAGTACTTCTCCCGATGGGTCAAAAGCAATTATAGTTACAGCTACAGGCAATGCCATATTGTTAGACTTGGGAGGTCGAACATCCATCAAAGAATTAAGTAGGACAGCCTTTGAGGGGATTGGTAAACAGGTGCTTTTCAAAAGTAATACAGAGGTTGTCATACTCAGTAATAAAGGAATTGGAACCTATCGTATCAGCCCTAACTTACAGCAGACCAAGTTTGTTAACGGCAATTTCTCGACAATGAATTATGGAAGTGCTGATAAGCTGTATGTAGCTGCTGGAAATAAGCTAACTATCTATCACAATATGGATGAGTTCCCGAAAAATATAGCTGGCGGTTTTACGCTTCCATCGAAAATCACCAGCATTGCATTAGACAGTGGGGGAGATTACCTAGCGCTAGGCACCTATGAGGGTGGAATTTGGATTAAAGATTTAAGAAGTTCAAAAGCTGCCTCGAGCTTTACCCCACATGCTTCGGCCATCAATGATTTAAGATTTAGTACAGTTGCTGGTAATGTGCTGCAACTAGCATCCGCCAGTAGCGATCAATCCATCAAACTTTTTGATGTAAAAGCGGTGCTGAACGCTAAGAACACAGAAGATATTCTTACGCTGAGAATGCATAGCAAATGGGCTTACTGTTTATGGTATTCCCCAGACGGAAGATTTCTTTATACTGGTAGTGAAGACAAGCGCGTGATCAGTTGGCACACTACAATGGCCGGAATATATCAATTTCTAACTGATGACAAGAACTAAAATGATCAAAAAAATAAGCTGCTTAATTTTACTTGCTTTAGGTATTTGCCATGGCTTGCAGGCGCAAGATTGTGGTGCGACTACCATTAATGAGGCAGAGGCCCAATATACTATTGGAAAGTTTTATGAAGGCATCAGTTTGCTTCATAACTGCTTAGAAAAAAAAGGATTTAACTATGCAGAGAAAGTGCAAGCTTATCGTTTGCTGTCCATGTCTTATTTAGCTATCGACTCGGTTGAGAAAGCTGATGCAAGTATTGAAAGATTGCTTTTGTTGAAAGATAACTTCGATGCCGATATACGTGATCCAGATCGTTTTAGGTTGCAGGTAATCTATTTACGGCAATTGATGCGTGCTAAACTTACCTCATCGGTTTCGAAAAAAGCCGAATCGATTGAACTTGCACCAGCCACCATTCAAATTATTACCTATGATGATATTCTTAATCGAGGCTATACGGATTTAGAGCAATTATTTCATGATTTACCCGGCTTCGATATCGCTAAAGGTTCAGGCTTATCATACGCAGACATGTATCAACGAGGCTATCGCACTGCGGCCAATACAGACAGAACGCTGTTACTGATTGATGGAGTGGAGGACAATGAAATGTGGTCTAACTCTGCTTTTATTTCACGCCAGTATGCGATGAGCAATATTAAGCGTGTAGAAATCATTTATGGTCCAGCCTCTACCATTTATGGGGCCAATGCATTTTTGGGGGTAGTAAACATTGTTACCAAAAATGAAGAAGATTATTTTCCTCAAACGAAAGCTTGGAATAGCAATGAGAAAAAAAATAGACTTGCCCTTACAGGTCATGCAGGTGTAGGCTCGTTGAATACGAAGTTTGGAGATGTTACTTTATCAGGTAAGGGGCGTGAATTCTTTTATGCAGTAACGGGTCGGGTTTATCTTTCTGATGATGTTGATTTATCTTCCTATAGCGATTGGGACAATAAATGGAGTGCCGACGAGTTTGGGCCAAATAGATACCAAACTATTCTTAGCCAAGATTATACGGCCGCGCGAGAAGCGCAGTATGCAGCCCAGGATCCGACAGGGAAATATTATACCGTAAATGCGGCTAAAACCAAGATTTTGCCAACGGCGCTAGCCATCCAAAAAGCAGATGAAATAGATCAAGCCAACTATAAAAAAGGCTACAACGGCATCGGAACGGCTTATTCTGATGATACGAAAGATTATTATCTGTCGGCAAAACTTCGGATTGGTGAGCTCAAATTTGGCTTCGAATACCAAAAATGGTCGGAAGGAATTTCGCCTATTTATGTAGACAAATACTACGCCCTGAGCAAGGAACTAATGAACTGGCAAGTGAGGCAGCAGTATTTTTATGCACGCTATGACAAAAGCCTTTCGGAAAGGATTTCATTTTCCAACTTCACCTATTTCAGAACAAGTGATTTTGGTAAGAAAGCATTAACTACACGGTTTTATGGTTATGCAAATGCTGGGCTCTCCTTTACCGACTTTATGGCTGGAAAAGAATCCTATTACTTGCCCACCTACTTCTCGCAGCAATCGAAGCAATTCCGTACAGAGTCTAAACTAAATTATGTAATTAACGAAAAAATGGACTTTAATCTTGGCATAGAGTTCAGAAATGGCTTGCTCCAAGGCGACTATGTAAATTCGACGGTTGAAGATCCCATCACCAATGGTACAAGTGCAAATGGCATTAAGGGTGGCAACTATTATTCAGTGATCGACATGGGTGCCTACGGGCAATTGAGTTACCAGGACAGGGAACGGAAATTGAACATTAGTGCTGCTGCTAGGGTGGATAATAATAAAATCAACAGTATTTATGGTTATGGAACGGTATTTAATCCACGTTTATCAGTCGTATATTACCCGGGTAAATTCATCTTCAAATCCATTTATAGCGAAGCCTTCCTCGACGCGTCGGTATACAACAAATTTGCCACCTCTTCTGCTAGGTTGGTGAACAATCCTTTACTCGAACCCGAACGCGTAAAAAACATCGAAGTCTCTGCAAGATATAGCCCCGATAAAGGTTCGTTTCTAGAAGTAGCTTTATATGATGCCGCTTACAGTAACACGCTGGGCACCGTAAATATTGATACTTTGGGTGTAAAAACCACGCAGTTTCGGGCTATAGGACAATCACATATTCAAGGAATTCAATTCGCTGGAGAAACTTCTTTAACCGAAAGATTTACATTTTTTGCTAATTGCTCAATCATTGATCCCAAAAGAGTGATTGTAGCTAATAGCGTCAGAATTGGAGATATATCTTCATTTTCAGCCAATGCTGGAGTAAACGCTCAATTTCTTGCAAGTAAACTGAACCTCAATGTTCGTATAAATTATGTAGGGGATAAACCCACCGGCATCAATACCTCCATAACTGGTAATCCTTACAACGAAACCCCTGGGTATACACTTGTTCATGGAACGGTTGGCTACAGGATAAATAAGATGATCATGTTGCAATGCATCGCGCAGAATTTATTCAATGCAGCTTACAATTCTCCTGGCGTAAGAGCGGCTAGTGGTGTGCAAAGCTCCAGAATACCACAAGCCGGAAGGGTGATTACAGCGCGTTTGGTGGCCAATTTAACAAACTGAGATGTCGCTAAAAACAAAATTTTCGCGCATTGTAAAATTAAGGCCTGAAGAAAGCCAGTCTTTTCGTTTTCTTTTTATCCTCTCACTGATTACGGGAATTGCCCTGTCTTTCTATTTTGTTGCGGTAAATAGTTTTTTAATTAAGAACACAAGTGTTTCAAATTTACCATACGCCTATATTATTTCTGGATTAGGTGGTGTCGTATTAATCAAAATATATCAGTCCAGACAGCGGAAAGTAGGCATTATTAGGAGTTATCAGGAATTCTTATGCATTTTCTCGGTAATGAGTTTATTTGTGTTTCTGGCCTATGGCAAGTATGGCGACCAACCTAACTATGCAGTTTACCTTGCCTATTTTGGTTTTTTATTTAACATGCCCTTTACCATCATTTTTGCACTGAGTTTTTCGGCAATCTGCGCTAGATTATATAACCTTGCACAAAGCAAACGATTGTTAGCCTTAATTGGAACTGGTGAAATTATTGCTTCCATTATCGGTTATCTTTTCGCCCCCTTAATCAGTAAACTATTAGGTAGTTCAAATTATTTGCTTCCGGTAGCTGCCATATCCATTTTGCCTGCATTCTTCCCAATTTATAAATTGGTAAAGGATGGTAAAGAAAAGTTGGCACATTTGCCTACTGTAAAGGGTACGTTGAAAAAGCTAAATATTGCTTTTTTTCTTTCCCAACGATTTTATTTACTGATTGCACTAGCTTCCATTTTCTCAGTGGCAGCCATTTATTTTGTAGATTATGCTTGCTTAATTACAGTCCGGTTCATGGCCAGTTATAGCGGTTTGGAAATTGCTGTTATTGTGGGCGTCTTCTTTAGCTTCGTAAAAACTGGGGAACTTATTTTCTCTTTTATGTCTGGGCATATTTTAAGCTCAAAAGGAGTCAAATTTGCAATACTACTGCTGCCATTGTTATTGGTAGGTTGTTTTATTTTCGCCACGCTTGGTGGAGCGGCATTTAAAAGCAATCCAGTTTTTATCCTTGGCTTTATCTTCTTGGCAAAGTTTGTGGAACGCGTCATGCGAAAAGCAATCACCACGCCAGCCACAAAAGTACTTTATCAGGTAACTGGCAGTGATAGGCTCAGGATTGAAGCGACCGTTGAGGGATTGCTTAATCAGGTAGCAACCGTAGTTTCTGGTCTGCTTTTACTGGCAATCTCTGCGCTGATTTCTAAAGACGACACACAATATTTTCTAACGATAATTTCAGGTATTTGCCTCATTATCTTTTTTGTATGGAGCTTTTTAAGCTTAAAACTCTATGAAAAATACAAGCAAAAGATCTGGATTTATTTGACAGAAATTAGGTCTGCAACAGGCACAGCGCATACAGTGGCACCTACTGCCCAGCGTTCATTCAGTAAGCCAGCAAATGCTGATACGCTTTCCATCGCCCTAGCAAAAGCTTTGAAAAATAGGGCCGTAAATAACTTATCGTCACCTATTAGTGAATTAGCTCTTTATTCGCCAGCGGTATTTAGCCAAATTTCTGAGGAAGATGATTCACAGCTTTCTACTAAATTATCAAATACCTATTACGCCAATCCGAATTTCTTTTATCGGCTCACTGTGATCCGATATTTTCAAAATGCTAAGACACCACTTTCATTAGCACTTTTTAAAGAGTTTTGGGAGATTTCAGATCTTACGCTCAAGTATGAACTTATCCAAACTTATAGTCGATTTGGACAGAAGCCAGCAGAGAGCGATTACTTTTACTTTGAACAACTTTGTCAGCTATTGAGTGATGAGTTGATTTATTCGATGTCGGCGCAGAACGACCTACAATTGATTGAAGATGCTGATCTACAATTTAACCTCATAGAACAAACCAATCTTTTAACAAAAATATTGTTTGAGCTTTTAAGTGTTGTTTACGAACCGCAAGCAATTAAAGTAATTTATGCTATTATTGCTGATGAAGATCAGGAGGATATAGAGCGTAAGCTTTTCGCTATTGAATTGCTTGACAATACTTTAGAAGAAGGACTAAAAGATAAGCTAACGCCAATTTTTGAACCCGCACCTTTTGACCAGAAAATCGGAAACTTGCAAAAGTTTGTGCCGGTTGAACCAATGGCAGCTGAAGAAGCTTTAAAAAATCTACTGCTAAAAGATTTCAAATTAGTGAATGCTCAGTTGAAAGAGTGTTGTCTAAAAGTTTATTATCAGCTTACCAAAGACAGCCAACTTTTAAACGCTTTTGCCGTAAGTAGAATCAAAAATTTACAGCTACAGGCAGAGAAACTTGGTAAAAATGGCGTTTCCACACCTGCTATGAATGAGGCACTGCGCTCGAGAATTGAAAATGAATACGCCTTAACTAAAACACAATGTACTTATTTATTTAATGAAGGGATCGTATCTCAGGATAGACAGGTTAATAAGGGAACTCGAAAATTCGCGCACCCTTATTTTATTCGTGTTGATATTGATGATAGCTCCTTATTGCTTGATACCTATGCAATGGCGCTTTTTTTAGAAACCCAGCAACTTAATTAAACCCTGCCTAATGCTCAAACTGCTCCTAAAAATAATGGCTATTTTTGCAATTATTTTACTAACCAATACAAATTGCGAAGCGCAAGTACTTCCAACAGATACTTTAGCTCAAAAGAAAAAAACCGGACAGCTGACTGTTTCTACAAGAGTAAATACAGCAAGTATGTTCTATTTTACTGGTGTAGCATGGGATAACAATCCCACTTTCGATGTGAAATTCGCTTATGAAAACAAAGGTTGGGGTGGGATGTTCTTCAAGTCTTTTGAGCTTACCGGTCAGGCAACAGCTATTAATTATGCACTAGTTGTGCTGCATAAACGCTTTTTTTTAGGTAAGAGATGGATGGTGAGCCCTCAAATTGGCGCTCAGCTAAACCAATATGGATCATTGGTAGATAAATCTTCCGATTTTTTAGTCAACTTGGCTGTTGCATACAAACTAAACAAACAGCTTACTATTGGTACAGATGTCCTGTTTCAGAATTTAGTGCTTACCGGCCGCGAAAATTGGACCAATCGCGTAAAACTTACCTATCAACAATCGGGTATTGTAGCCTCGGCAATTCTTTGGGATCGGAACGATGTCCTAGGCAACCCAGGTTATACAAATGGGGGCATTGAATTGGGATACAATGGCATCAAACTATCGCCGACCATGAATTTGTTGTTGGGTTTTCAGTCTGTTGCTGTATTTCGCGCAGATACGCCTAGGAAAAGTGGTGTGTTATTTTCTGTGGGCTTAGCGATTAATTAGTATCGGTATGTATTGCTTCTTATCCCCTTAAAGCGCGATTGTACCGAGGTAGTGTCAGATAGGAAATTTGTATTGGCGACTTCTACCCTGGTTATTTTTTGATTGGTGAGTTTTTCATTTCTTTTTGAATATCGGCAACATTGAGTGCATAATCGTACATTTTTAGAGAAGCCATAAGCCCTGAATAATTTTCGCCGCTATCAGACGCACCGATTCTAAATTTTGCATTTTTGACCATTGAACTTAAGGTCATATTTTGGGAATTGTCAAGAACACCATCTACATAGATCTTCTCAACAACACCATCGAAAGTAAGCACCAGTAAATGCCATTCATTCGCTGTAGGCAGTTTTTTGTATCTCATATCGAAATGGCCATCGAGGTGGCCTGCCGCACCATAGCCAGAACTGTTGTAGTATAAGGCCTGATAAGAATTCGCAAGGCCTATTGCTCGCCTATCGCACCACGACATCAAACACTCTCCATCTTTACCTATTTCTGGATTTTTCACCCAAGCGGCAACAGAATATGATCCGTTCCAGGCTAAAGTTGACGGAACAGATTGATCGGATACCAAAGCGCCCTTTACGAAGTTCAAGCATTTGACTCCGTTCTCCATTTTTACGCTAACGTTCCCTTCCCGTTTAAATATTCCACTTAAAGTTCCTTTATTTGCTAAGGTGGTAAATGGTTGATCAGGGGAAAGTTCAGCTAAATTCAGCTCTAAAATTTTTTGCCTTGTGCTGTTTGCCGAGGGTCTGACAATGGAACCTTTGTTAGCAATGGCATTGGGGATTTCAAAAGTGTGATCATAAACCTTCATGTTCCATACGGCGGCAAATAGACCTTGCTTTTCTGTATTGGTAACGGTCAACTTTAGATACCTTGCTTTGACATCATTTTCATCAATCATTGGGCTACCGGGAGTAAGATTAGCTGATCTGTCCGAGAACAATTTCCAGTTTTTGCCGTCCAAGGAATAGCGCAAGATGTATTGATAATAAAATGTCGGGAATTCAAATTGGGTGAAGACCCTCTTGACATCTTTGGCAGAACCCAAATCGATCATTAAGTCTTGCGGGAGAATATTGCTTGCAGCCTTCCACAACGTGGCATTGTTTTCATCTGTTGCAAAACTTGGAGAATACTCATAGTTTTCGGCGGGAGAACTTAGGCGATAATGAGAAGATGAAGATGCCTTCGCACCTGAGGCCAGATTAACCGGTGCCCTTTTGCCAGAGGGATTGATTGATCCGGTATTTTTTGGAATCACAGCTTTTATAGTAGAATCATTTTCAAATTCAAGTTCATCAATACAAACTTCTCTAGAGAGACCACCCCTGGTCATAGGGTAGTCGTGTTTATGGTAGACAATGTAGTATTTACCATCCTCTTCGAGAATGGAGTGGTGCCCTGGGCCATGGACTGTTCCCTCGGCATTGGTAGCTAGTATCGGATTATTGGCACCTGGCTTGAATGGGCCATACGGCGAATCTGAGTAGGAATAACGCACATTATAGGTTTCATCATGACATGAGCCCCCAGAATACATTAGGATGTATTTTGAACCTTTTTTCATCATATAGGCTGCTTCAAATGGCTTTGGTGTTTGTGCCAAGGGAATATTAACTGCGTTTGTGACGGTCGTTAGCTTATCGCCTGTAAGCTCGCCTGCGGCATATCCACCATTGTAATGTACCCAAGTGCCCCAGTAACCGTATATTTTGCTATCGGTGTCAGTGAAAAACTGTGCATCGAGCGATGGGAATCCTTTTCTCGGAAAATTGTGTGCAATAACAGGCTTGTCTTTGTCACTTAACTTCTTCCAGGGTCCCACAGGGGTGTCTGATTGGTAGCCATAAATATTGCAACCCATCTCACAGTTCCCAAAGTAAAGGTAGTATTTCCCTTGATGCTCAACGATATCTGGCGCCCAGAAGTTGGTCAGAGGAATCTCACTAAAGGAAGGAACATCCATGATGTAATTGTACCAGTTTACGAAATCCTTACTAACCCAAACGGTTGGGGCACCTGAGGCCAACATTATATTGTCGGTTGTTGAGTAGATATAGTAGGTGTCGCCAAATTTCTTTATCGTTGGGTCTGCAAAATACCCTGGCAAAAGCGGATTTAGTTTTGTTTGAGGGGTGCTGATTGCCTGCTCGGTTGATAATTGCTTTCTTGCCTTAAGAACGCAACTTGAAATTATTGCGCAAACAATCAGGATTGCGGTAAACAATGATATATTTTTTTGACCCATTTTATTGACAATCGTTAATGATAAGAAATTATATCAAAGATTGGTTCAAAATGTTTGTAACTGTTGACCGATATTAACCACATCTGATTTAATCTTATCCATTTACAATTTTAAGCATAAGAAAATTTTAAAATAAATTTGCGTAACCAAATGATTACACGTATCATTGCGTAATCAAATGATTACACATTATGGCAGCAGCAGCAAGACGCGATGTTTTCCAGGCAATAGCAGATCCAGTTAGGCGCGAGATCTTAGGACTTATTGCCTTTCAACCGATGAACCTTAACATGATTGCGGACCAGTTCAGCATCAGTAGGCCGGCAATTTCGAATCACATTAAGATTTTGGAAGAATGTGGAATGGTGGTCATTAACCAGAAGGGTAGGGAGCGTTATTGTGAAGCCAAATTAGACACCTTGGGAGAGGTTAACGACTGGATCGATCAATACAGCCAATTCTGGTCACAAAGATTTGATTCATTAAACAAATATATTATTAAGGTACAAAACAAAAATCAGGAAAAATGAGAGATCAAAAAGAACCGGGGCTAAAAATCGTACGCCATTTTAATGCTCCAAAAGAAGTCGTATTTGAAGCATTTGCCAATGCCCAAGCCATGGGCGAATGGTGGGGGCCGGCAGGGATGTCATTAACGGTGAAAGCATTTGATTTCATACCGGAAGGTAAGTTTCATTATAAGATGGAAAATGGCGATCAGACCATGTGGGGGCTTTTTAAATATGTTAATATCAACCGCTACGACTTAATTGAATTCATTAGCTCTTTTTCTGACGAACAGGGCAATGTTTGTACCTCACCATTTCCCATGGATTTCCCGTTGGAGATACTCAACCAGATAACCTTAACAGAGGTAAATGGACGCACGACCCTGACTTTGCAAGGTGCTCCGGTAAACGCAAGTGTGGCACAACAAACGACCTATGATAGTATCAAAGAAAATATGCAAGAGGGTTTTGCAGGCACATTCGACAAACTGGAAAATTATATCCGCACAAAGTTTGCGCTAAAAAACGAACTGCGTACCGACAACAAAGAAAGGGTGAGTACCTATTTGAATTTTAATGGAAAGACAGAAGAGGCATTTGCTTTTTATAAATCGGTATTTAGAACGGAATTTTCAGGTAAGGGCATTCAGCGCATTGGCGATTTCCCTCCGCATGAAGGGCAACCACCACTTTCAGAAGATGATAAGAAATTGATCTTGTTCATTCAGCTACCTATTACCGCAGGGCACCTGCTCATGGGGACAGATGCTCCGGAAAGCATGGGCTTCAAGGTTATTCCTGGAAACAATATGCACATCCATCTTGAACCAGCGACCAGAGAAGAAACCAAACGGCTTTTTGACGAGCTTTCTGTTGATGGTGTGGTAGAGATGACTTTACAGGACGCTTTCTGGGGTGCATATTACGGTAATTTCACCGACAAATACGGTATCAACTGGATGTTGAGCTTTAAAGAAAATTAAACTAAATGATCATGAAAAGCATCATATTACCATAAGCTCTATGGTCAGCAACAGCTGGAATGAGCAGTTTCAACAAAAACAAGTTGCTTCTTGACGCCTGCGGGCCAGAGGCAGGTGTTAATTTCTAAACCTGATAACAGGCTTGCCGTTTACGCACTCGATTTTCTCTACCGTTTTGCCATTGCTGAAATTATATCCTTTTTGCTCGGCTTTGATGACATTGAGGTTTAACATGTTGTATAAAGAGGCCGTCGCTTTGAGTTCTTGATAATCTGCTGTTGCGGGGTAAGGAATATATTCAATGCTCATATTCTGGTGGTTGATCAGCCTTGCAAAGTGCCAGTTTACCTCGCTGGTACAGGTTAGGGCAGAGGTCAGCATGTCAAGTTTACTTTTGGTGCTATTGATCAGTGTCTTTGCCTCTTCAGTCGGCAGGTTTTCAGCGGTAATCAGGTAAACTTTATCATTTTTACAATCCAGTCTTATCGGCTGGTCTATGGCCCATAGGGTGTCAAAGCAGGGTTCTACAATTAGACCCTCTCTACTCCATGCTTTATATTGCTCGGTGATAAAGCCTAAGTACTCTTTTTTAAGTTTCTCATATTTTGCTAGATCAGCTGATAGAATGGGGTAGAACTGGGCAGAGCAATCTTGCTGTATGGTTTGCACCAATACATTCGTTTTTTGATTACAAGGGATGTTAGCGGATAAGGCTAGGATCTGATTTCGTTTGGCTACAGCGCGCTCTCCCCACTGGGCAGCGGTTAGTTCTTCTTTTTTGCATGTTGAAAACAAGAGGACAAGGCTTAAGCAGAGTACTGGGGAGATGGTTTTGGCTAAAAATTTCATGTAAGGTTTACCTGTTTGCTGCTAATACGGATCATAGACCGGTTTTGTGACAAGCAGGATAATAAATATATGAAACTGGGAGCTGGCAAATAGCCAATATTAGCTATTGTAACCTAGCTTTGTTTCTCCTTTTTTTGCATGATCAATCGAAACTACAAAGTGCAAGTTATGCTAAAGAAATGTCCCCGTTGTAAGTCTTCTGATTTAAAAAGAGTACCACGCAATTTTCTTGTTAAGCTATTATTTGGATGGATTAATTTGCGAAAATTTCACTGCGAACGTTGCACCTGTAATTTTTATACCTGGTAGGAATAATAAAATGTTAAAATTTTCCGTCTTTTGATGCAACGTTTCTGGCTAATATTTGTCTTTTCATTAATGCACCATTAATCCAGTTCGCGACAAGTCATTGACCCAACATGAAAAAGACGATTATTACTATACTATTTGGACTGATCAGTATTGGCTGCTTTTCACAAACTTTATCAAAGGCCGATTTTATGGAAGATTTAGAATTCTTAAAAAAGACTTTGCCCGTTAAACATACCAACCTTTTTGCCAAGATAGATAGTAACCAGTTTAAAAGTAAGGTTGACCAAGTAGCCATGAGGTCGAACGGATTTGACCGAAATCGCTTTATCGTTGAGCTCTTTAGGCTGACAAAAGCTATTGGCGATGAGCATACTTTTATTGAAGCAGATTTTACAAAGGTTCTGCCCATTCAGTTCGAGCTTTTCAAGGAAGGCCTATTCGTTGTAGGTATCGATTCGGCGAACAAGTTGATGTTGAACAGCAAATTGGAAAGCATCAATGGATATCCGGTAACTGAAGTAATAGCTCGTTTTAAGCAGATTATTCAAGACGAAAATCCGATGTATTTCAATGTTGGTCTTTTGCACTATCTTAACAATCCGGTATTGTTGAACGGGCTAGAATTGATCGGAAGCGATTCGACTGCAACATTTACCTTGAGCAATAGCGTTGGTGTCGCACAAAAGATCGAGCTTAAACCAGTGACTAGCCGAAATGCTTCAACGTTGAATCTTGCACGATCGGGGGGAAGCCTGCTCTCACATAAGAAGATGAGCAATTATTGGTTCGACTATCATGCGGATAAAAAGGTGCTATATTTCAATTATAGCCAGTGCAGGGAGCACCAACAATACCCCTTTGCTAAATTCAGCGAAGAACTCTTTGCTGTTATTGACCAGCAGATGCCCGAAAAGATTATCCTTGACCTGCGCTACAACGGCGGTGGAAATTCGGCTATTTTGGATCCTTTTATAGAAAAGATTTCTGGAAGTTATTTGAACAAGAAAGGAAAATTCTTTGTGCTGATCGGTAAAAAGACCTTTTCATCAGCGCTGATGAATGCGGTTAAACTGAAAAGAAACTCAAATGCTGTCTTCATTGGCGAGACTACTAGTGGCAATATCAACCATTATGGCGAAGTCAGAGGTTTTAAACTACCTAAATCTAACATAGGAATTGCTTATTCTACCAAATATTGGGAGAGCTGGAAAGGGAAGAAGGGGCCTTTGAAACCTGATGCTGAAGTACAGTATTCGATTAGAAATTATATAGAAGGAAAAGACGAAGCATTGATGCAAGTGTATAAGGACTAGAAAGGATATTGCTGCTGCAGATAAATTTCATAGCAGAAGATAAATAAAATATGGAGACGAATGTCATTGCAAATTCACAGCTTTTCAAGCTGATATTGAAGTTCATTTATTTTCGCCATCCTCCAACCTTGATTTAGTACAATTTCCCAACCGTTGCCTTTAATTATCCGATCGCTTTGGCTGAAGTTTTCCATTGAAAGGTAGAGCACTTGCCAGTCTTTGAGCAGCATGCCCTGTTCTTTGACTGTTAAAGTTCCCCAACTGTCTTTAACTTCAGCGGTTGGATAGAGTGTGCCAAGTTCGCCCAAGTCTAGTAAGTTATTGGGGTTGAATTGGATCCCCATTTTGATGAGTTTGATTTTTAGCAAGGTTTTTTTGGTAAAAAGCTCGGTATAGGATTTTGCGATAGCAAGTCTTTGCTCCTCTTTTTCGGTCTCTGAGCGGATGAGTTGCTGAGCATTGTATAATTTTTCTGCTTTTGCAAGCGCTGAAGAATCTACCTTTGCTGGAATCTGTATCCCGTAAATTTTGCTGATTAACGAAGGGAAATTGGTATTTGAATTAACTAACTTGGTCCAGTTGGGATTTTTCTGATAAAGTAGGTAACCATAGATTGCACCAGTAAGATAGGCGGAAGAGCGTATCAGTGATTTACGATTAGCTGCTGTATCAATCTGGTTTTTCAGGTGCGTAGGAATGTTTTCTTTTTTTCTGCCCAATATCATACCGGTAAATTCAGCCAGACCTTCGCTGACCTCTAGTACCTGTTCATTTGCAAAAGTAGCTGGAAATAGCTGCTGTCTTTGCTTGCGAAATACTAGCGCATTTTGTAGGTCTACACTACGGGAATATATAGGTTTGTTAATTGCTATTTTAAGAGCCTGAAGCTCTAAGAGAAAATAAATTCTCCCCTTTAGGGTGCTGAGGTGATCTGCTGTTGGACTATTGCCAGTTAGCTCGAGTTGGTTTTGAATGCGGTGAAAAGATTCATGGAGCATTAATGCAAGTCGGTCTTCGGTCTTGTTAGGTAAAGGCCAAAGGATGACAGACCATTTTTTTCCTTGCCAAGTGATAGCGGTATTGGCAATCATGACATCTTTGGGCAAAGTGCCGGTAAATATGCTTTTATAAGGTTTTAAGATTCCGGCGTTGTCGGCCATATTAGCATAGACGGTCCGAGAGCTCGGCTCAACAAAAATCATAGGCCCATAAAGATTAGCATTCCAGAGCTTCTGATTTCTGCCGGCCAGCTGAGCTTGGTTGAAGTAAGTTGCAGCAAGATCAAGATCTCCGCTATCCTGAGCTAACAAAGACTGGCTCATTATCAATAAAAGAAAGGTGAAAAGGTCTCTCATGTGCTTATTTTTTTCAAGTTTAGCACTAGCAAGTGAAATGCAGAAGAATTTTTATACCAAGTGCCCAAAAAATTATATCATCGGTAATGGCGGGGGAAATGAATTTTGCTAATTTGGTGGATGCGAAAAGCTCTGCTCCATTTGGCCTTCTGGTCGATTTTCTTTTTGATATGGAATAGGATCATGTATTTCTATATCGATAATATCTATAACAGGCTTTATTTTGCAGCGCTAGATGTTGCCCTAGTAGCCTCGGCATTTTATGTGGTCTATCACCTGATCATGCCGGCCTATATCCACGACAGGAAATTATGGAAGCTGATAGGGCTGTCTGGTGGATTGCTAATTTTACTCTCTGGAATTTATGCAGGGCTGATGGGTCTTTTTTTAAGGATGGTGTTGGTCCCAATCAGCTTTGATTTTTCATGGAACTATAGCGATCTACAGTATAACCGGTTATTCATTGCACTTTTGGGAGTGCTTGCAGGCGGATTTATTAAACTCTCGATGGACAGGATTGCCATGAGTAGGCGATTGGAGACCATGGAGAAAGAGAAATCTACTGCGGAGCTGACTTATTTAAAAAGCCAACTTAATCCACATTTTCTCTTTAATTCGCTCAATTCACTCCATGCCCAACTGGAGCTGAATACTGGTAATGCGCAGCAGACCTTACAAGCTATTTCTGGACTACTTCGTTACCAGCTTTATGAGTGCAGCGCCGATTTTATTCCTTTGGAGCGGGAAATTGCCCATTTGCTGAACTTTTTTAAGCTACAGCAGATGCGCCTTGATAATTGTAACGCGCAGATTAGCATTAGCGGCGAGCCAGCAGAGCTTTTGATTGCCCCAATGCTATGTATGGCCTTTTTGGAAAATGCATTTAAGCACCTTGATTGCTGCAGAGAGCAGCAAAGCCTCATTGGTGTTCAAGTAGTGGTAGAAGACGGAAAACTGTTATTTAGCTGCAGTAATACAGTAGGTGAGCCTGTTGAAACTACTGGACAAGATAGCCATGGTATTGGGCTGGAAAATGCGAGTAAAAGATTGGAGTTGATCTATCAAGGGAGGTATAGCTTAACAAAAAAAGTAACGAATGGTATTTATAAGGTTAACCTAGAGATAATGCTATGAAAAAACTGGGCTGCCTTGTTGTAGATGATGAGCCACTAGCAAGAAGACAACTGGAGAGCTACATCGAACGTGTCCCATACTTAAAGCTGATGGGCTCGGCAAGGAATGCGACCATTGCCTCAGATATGCTTTGCTCGTTGCCGATTGAACTTATCTTTTTAGATATCCGCATGCCGGGAGTAAATGGAATAGAGTTTTTAAAGCAGAGTCAGCTTATCCAGCAGGTAATCATCATTAGTGCTTTCCCGGATTATGCCTTAGAGGGCTTTGAGCTAGAAGTAACCGACTATATTATGAAGCCAGTATCCTTTGAACGTTTTTCCAAAGCCTGTGATAAGGCGCTAGCAAGATCTGAGGGAATAGGTTTACCGGCGCATATGTTGCAAAATAAGTTCCTGTATGTCAAATCGGGACACAGGTTAACAAAGGTGATAATCGCAGATATTCTTTATGTAAAGTCGATGCTCAACTATGTAATTTTAGTAACAGTTAAGGAAAGGTTTATCATGTATTCCAGCTTAAAGGCGATGGAGCTTTTGTTGCCCGAAGAACAGTTTACAAAGATCCATAAGTCCTACTTGGTTGCGATTTCGGTAATTGAACTCATTGATAAGAACCAGGTGAAGATAGCTGACGAGTTCTTGCCAGTCAGTAGGGTAAATAGGGCAAGGGTGCTTCGGCTGATAATGGGTAGGGATTAATCAATAATTTGTTTATTTAAAAATATGAGCAGCAAATTTTTCAATAACAATCAGGCTAAAGTAGTTTCAACATTTGAGGAACTCATAAATACCGAATTTCAAGGAGCAATGAACGCCATTTGTTGGCACAGAAATTTAGCTGGAGATTTCAAAGAAATTGCCGCTAAGCTTCAATTGAAGGAAAATGTGACAGATATTTCCACTGAAGAGCTGTTAGCCCTGCAACTATCACAAAAAGGTATGATCGCCAGGGAGATGATCTTAAATGATTTAAAGCTATTGACAGATTTAGGAGCGTCACCTTCTCTCAATTTACTCAAAAGTTACGAGCGAGATAAAGAATTGGATTTCATTTCAACTGATGTATATTCTTACCATGTAGATCGATCACCTATTGCAGCCGACACGTTTTTATGCACCTATTATGGTGTAGCAAGTGATATCATAGCTAATGATCAGGTTGAACAAAAGATTTTAATTCCTGAAATTCGGCAAAAGCTTCGGGACTTACATAATGGCCCAGAAACAGAATTTGAGGACTTTTTGAAAGAATACTTTTTCGATCTCCATTACCATCCTAAACCCAATGCTAATCCCTTAAATTTAGGCCAAGGCCATTTGTGGAAATTGGCAGTAGATCATCCTAACCAACAGGCTTTACCTTGTGTTCATCGAGCACCTATGGAAGATGAAGGTGAGTACCGACTGCTTTTGATTTGTTGACTTTTACGCATGAGATACCAATTTTAAATCAAGTTTAGATTCTATATATTTGTGTATAGAAATGCTCAAATGTTTAGCTACGACAAATTATCGGATCATGAGTTGCTGGCTTTATTGAAAGATAGTGATAGTGCTGCTTTTGCCGAAGTTTACAATAGATATAAAGTATTGCTGCATATCCATGCCTACAAAAAATTCTCAGATCGCGAAGAAACCAAAGATATTGTACAAGAAGTTTTTACGACACTTTGGAAGAATAGAGAAAACAGCGAGCTTTCCAATTTATCAGGATATTTGTATACCGCTGTAAGGAACAGCGTAATCAATCACATTACCCGTAAGGAGGTTAAAACCAAGTATATAACCTCCATGCAAAACTTCACGAGTTTTGGCCAAATTGTTACCGATCATCTTATTCGCGAAAAACAACTGGCAGATATTATAGAAAAAGAAATTGGCGCATTGCCTAAAAAAATGAGGGTAATCTTTGAGCTTAGCCGAAAGGAGCATCTTAGCCATAAAGAAATTGCCAAACGTTTGTCTATATCCGAAAAAACTGTTGACAAACAGATCTCCAATGCACTAAAAATCTTAAAAACTCGAGTGGAAGTTACGACTTTCGTAACTTTTCTCCTTTCGTATCATAATTTTAAATAACTGAATATCAGTATTTTCAAAATATTTCCAATTTTTTGAGAGATTTTTCTACATGTTCCCTTCTCACATCTTGTCTTAGTAGCATATTGGAAATAAAAGATGCAACAGGAAGATATAGAGAAATTATTAAACAACTACAAAGCCGGCGCGTGTACGCCTGAAGAACAGGCACTTGTAGAAAGCTGGTACCTTTCTTACGAAGACAGTCCGGCGCATCCAATTTCTGAACAGGAGCGAATAGCCGACTTAGCTGAAGTTTGGGATAATCTTTCTGCAATACCCCGAAAAAAGAAAATTAGGCTTTGGCCTCGAATAGCTGCTGCTGCTGTGCTTATTATCTCCGTTTCTGTTGGACTTTTCTTATACAAACAGCAAAAAAATAACAGCCAAGAGCTAATTGCACATGATGTCAAACCTGGGCGAAACAAAGCTATTCTTATCCTTGCAAATGGAAAGAAGATCAGTTTAAGTGATGCGGTTAATGGTGAACTCTCCACACAATCTGGCCTGCGCATTACCAAAACTGCAGATGGGCAGATTGTATATGATGCGTCTTCAATAACTGAACCAGTAGCAGCGCTAAATACGATAGAAGTTCCAGTTGGTGGGCAATGGCAGGTGAAACTACCAGATGGCTCTCTCGTATTTTTAAATGCTTCATCGAGTCTTACCTATCCCACTCATTTTAAGGATAAAGAACGGAAAGTATCGTTAGTAGGAGAGGCTTACTTTGAAATTACCCCTAACAGTAGGATGCCTTTTAAGGTAGAAAGCCAAGGGCAGCTAGTAGAAGTTTTAGGTACACACTTTAACGTAATGGCTTATACCGATGAGCCATATAAAACGACACTCGCAGAGGGTTCTGTAAAAATATCAGGAGCAAATAACACTAAAATATTACGACCTGGTGAACAGGCGCTATTAACGGAACATAATTTAACCGTAAAAACTGCAGATGTTGAAGAGGCATTAGCTTGGAAAAATGGATATTTTAAGTTTAATGAAAATTTAAGAAATATTATGAGCAAAATATCGCGTTGGTATGATGTTGAAATCGTATATGCTACTGAAATAGACCAAAATATGGAATTTGGCGGTGAAATCTCTCGCCATAAAAACCTTTCATCCGTCTTGAAGATTATGGAGATGGGTGGTAAAGTACATTTTAAAATTGAAAGAAGGAGGGTAATAGTTATGCCTTAAACTACCTTTTTAAAGAACCGAACATAAAAACGCCAAAGATGCTTGGAACCATCCTTGGCGAAAAATGAAAGGTTATTCGCAGAATACTGCCTAAATCATTGCAACAATTTAAACAACCAATACACTAAACAAATGTATCAAAATTTATTACAAGTTCGGCAGCGTGTGTCAGATCACGCAATGCTGAAAAGATGTTTATTGACCATGAAATTGATCTCATTATTTTTATTGATAACCATCATACAAGCTAAAGCAGGTGTTTATGCCCAGAAAGTTACAGTTAAAGGGAAGGATATGACCCTTGAGCAGGTAATCAAACAAATACGACAACAAAGCAACTACGATTTTTTTTACAGCTTAGACCTAATGAAGAAATCAAAACCTGTATCAGTAAATATCAATAACAAGGAGTTAGATGCGGCCTTAAAAGAAATATTTTCAAATCAGCCCTTAACCTATACACTTACGAAAGATATTAAGGCCATTATTGTTAAAGAAAAAGAAAAGTCAGCTTTAGAAAAGCTCGCAGTTTTTTTTCAGTCAATTACTGTTAAAGGAAAAATAGTTGATGAAAATAATCAGCCTTTGCAGGGTGCAAGTGTACGCGTAAAGGGTACAGATAAAGTGGTAAGCACTTCGAATACTGGGGATTTTGAAATAAATGCAGTTGAAGAGAATGCAATCCTGCTTATCAATTTTGTGGGGTACCAGACTAAAGAAGTAAAAGCCTCGGCAAATATGGGCATTATCCAGTTACAGCCAGCAGTAAATGACCTTGATAATGTGGTAGTAATGGGGTATGGGACTGTGAAGAAAGACGATCTAACCGGATCTGTTTCTTCAATCAAGATTTCCGAAATGAATAAAGTAAATCTACCCAACTTGGATGCTGCCCTTGTGGGCCGAGCGCCAGGCGTACATGTGGTTGCATCATCAGGTGCTCCAGGTGCAGTAGCAACCATAAGAATACGTGGTACAAGCTCGGCGGTTGGTAGCAATGAACCGCTTTACGTAGTAGATGGAATCCCAATCGAGTCTGGCAATGGTTTTGGAAATGAAGCCTATGCAAATGATAACCGCATCAGATTATCTCCTCTGGCTTCGATTAACCCACTTGATATTGAAAGAATTGATATCCTTAAGGATGCTTCTTCAACAGCCATTTATGGCTCGAGAGGTGCGAACGGTGTTGTAATCGTAACAACCAAACGCGGAAAAGGCGGGGCTAAACCAAATATTAGCTTTTCATATAGTGGCTCTGAAGATAAATATGTGGGAACACCGACGATGCTTGATGCCACGCAATACCACAATATTGTAACCACCGCCTATGCCAATGCTGGAGTTGCTTTACCCACTAACTTCAATCCTTATCCAAATGCCAACACCGATTGGATCGACCTTACAACAAGATCTGCGGTCAGTAACAACCTTTTGCTGAATGTAAACGGTGGCACGCCCAACGGGGGAACTACCTACTCATTTTCAGGCGGTTTAACAACAAGGCTAGGTGCGATGAAGCATACTGATTTTAAGAGGCAAACACTTAAGGGAAATTTATCAACTAAGTTGTTTGATAAGTTAACATTCGGCACAAATTTCAATCTAGGTGTTAACGAAACTAATGGTAGTAGTACATCACAGTTCTATCTGTATGGGAAATATCGTCCTGATATTCCGTTGTATGATCCAACAGGGAGATATGGGGCTTCACCAGACAGCGTAACTTCTAATCCCGTAGCAAGATTGCTGCAACCGTCGATTATAAAAAGTCAGAACATTATGGGTAGTTTTTTTGGTGAATTGCAAGTTCTTGATGGCCTTTGGTTCAGATCAAACATCTCCTTGATGTTAGAAAAAGGTACCAATGAGCGATATACACCAAGTTCTGACGTGTTCGAAATAAGAAATGGAAGAAAAGGAAGCCGTACGGATGTAAGTTTTTCTACTAATAATCGAATATTCGACAATACGCTAACCTATATTAAACAGTTTGGCGAAAACTACGTAAATGTGGTAGGAGGAACATCGTTTACGCAAACTCGGAACGAAAGCACAACCATTCAATCCACAGGCTTTCAGGATGACGAAGTGTTAAACAATCTGGCCTCTGCCGCCTCTATCCAATCTTATAGTGGCAGTGGAGGAATTAGTGGACTTTCATCATTCTTTTTAAGGGGAAATTATAATTATGCGGCAAAATATTACCTAACATTTACCGGTCGCGCCGATCATAGCACAAAGTTCGGTCCCGATAATCGGTGGGGATATTTTCCTTCTGGCGCCGTGTCATGGAGGCTTTCTAATGAAGAATTCATGAAAAAATTTAATTTCATTAACGACCTTAGAGTTCGCGCCTCTTATGGTAAAACTGGATCCGCAAATTTCTCTGATTTTCAATATGCTACGTTTTTTGGAACGGGTAGTTTTTATAATAATACCAATGGTGCCATTGCCAATACTGTACCTAATCCTGCTATCCGTTGGGAAGAAACAAACCAATTGGATGCTGCCGTTGAGTTTAATTTATTTTCAAATAAGTTAAGAGGAAGTATTGGATATTTCAACAAGAAAACGATAGATATGATCCTCAATCGCAGTATCATTCTGGAAACTGGAGGTAGTACACAGTTTGCGAATGTAGGTGATTTTTCGAACAAAGGATGGGAGTTTGAATTAGGTAGTGATGTAGTAAACAAGAAAGATTTCGCCTTCTATACTGATCTTAACATTACAAGATATCGTAGCAAAGTACTTGCTTTAAATGGGGGAGCCTACTCTAACCTTCGTGTAGGGCAGTCGATGGGCTACTTTACTGGGTATAAATATGTAGGTATTTTTCAAGATCAAGCCGAAATTGACGCACTTAATGCAGCCTCGCCCACTAAATTATATCAAGCGGCTGGTACTAGGCCTGGCGACTTGAAATTTGCTGATATCAATGGCGACGGTATTGTAAACACACTAGATATTGATGTAATTGGGAAGTCTGAGCCTGATTTTTATGGTGGATGGAATAATTTTGTTCGTTATCGTAATCTTGAACTCACTGCTTTCTTCAATTTCTCAGTTGGAAATTATCTGGCTAACTATGCTAACCGTGATTTATATATCTTCACTACGAACGTCAACAATTATTCTGCGAAGATATTGGAATCTTGGAGAACGGACAATACGTCGGCTACTTTGCCAAGAGTTGTAACGAATGACCCAAATAGAAATGCCCGCGATTCTGATTACTTCATTGAAAACGCATCTTTCTTTAAATTGAAAAATCTACAGCTGGCTTATACACTTCGTGATAAAGATATACTACGTAAGCTGTTGCTTAACAATGTCCGAACTTTTGTGTCGGTATCTGAAGTATTTGTAGTCACTAAATATAAAGGCATAGATCCCGAAGTTGGGGGATCCTCGGGCAATTTTTCGCAAGGGTATGATAGTAATGCCTATCCTGTTGTGCGAACATTCACATTTGGTTTAACCGCAAATTTTTAAAGCAATGAACTTACAAACTTTTATCATAAGAATCCTTTTAGTGGCGTGTATGCTAACCACATCATGCGAACTAGTGGAGGTTTCAAAAATCGAGCCTGTTAACCAATTAGGTGAAGACCAGGCTATCACTACAATAAACCAAGCGCAGAGCGTTTTATATGGCACATACGGTCAACTTAAAACATTTGCGCTACATACTACCAGTCCGGGTCTTTATGCACTATTGGGTGGAACAATGACCCCTGGAGCATCTGGCGGAACAACCGAGACCTCCTTTAGGGATAATAACGTTGATCCACAAAACGCAACGTTAGCAGGTATTTATTCGCAATGGTATAAGGTATTGAATAATGCCAATCATATTATTGAAAAAACTGCCATCATACCTACAACTGATCCTCGTAAAGAAAGTCTAATTGGCGAAGCAAAATTTATTAGAGCCTTGTCTCATTTTTACTTGCTTAGAGCTTTCGGCCAATTTTATGATATTAACTCTACCTATGGCATTGTGCTCAAAGAGAAGCCTATTCAGTCCGCTGATCCACAGCCACGTGCTACGGTTAAAGGATGTTACGAACTGATTCTCTCTGATCTGGATTATGCTATAGCGAAAGCTCCTTCATTTAAAAATACCTTTTATGCCTCAAAACAAGCCTCGATGGCGCTAAAGGCAAAAGTACTTTTATATATGAAAAGATACAGCGAAGCAGCCACATTAAGTGCACAAGTAATTGCTGGTGGCCCCATCCAACTTGAAACAACCTACGGTGAAATTTTTACCAAGAAAATTGTTAACACTAAGGAAGTACTTTTCCAGACTCCCTATGATGATAAAAATGACCGTAACAATAAAGCATTTATTTTCAGGTCCAGTTATCTTCCTTCGCCTTCTTATATTGCTAGGATGAGTGGTGATAAACGCGCTACAGCTGCCTTAATAACAGTGGGAACAACAACCCGGAATAATAAATATAATGGCACTACTTTTAATGGCCAAACGCTAACTGCTGATACCGAATACTTTTTGCGGCTAGACGAAATTTACCTGATACAGGCAGAAGCCATTGTAAGAAGTAACGGAAATTATGACGATGCACGCACAGCAATAAACGCAATACGTACCAGAGCCGGTATGCCAGCTATTATTAGCAATATTAAAGCAGAATTGTTGGAACTGATCAGAGTAGAAAAAATACTTGAATTGGGCGCAGAAAGCGGTGAAGAATGGTTTGATATGGTGCGTTACGCTGTGGAGGATAATTTTGACATTAAAAGCGTAAAGTCAGGGGTAACCTCCAAGGACAAATATATTTTACCTATCCCTTTTAACTCGGTGAATTTGTCTAACAAGGTAGTTATTCAAAATCCTAATTATTAATTACACGACAATGAAAAAGATAATCAATTATATATCCCTTGCATTAATACTCCTTACAGCTCTTCCGAATTCGGCAAATGCTCAGGAAAAAACGGGCATTCGCTTTGAAGAGAAATCATTTACGGATATCCTGAAAAAATCGGCACAGTCTAATAAACTGATATTTGTTGATGCCTATACTTCGTGGTGCATACCCTGCAAATGGATGGATAAAAATGTATTTGTGAATGATACGATAAGTACTTTTTACAATGCCAATTTTGTGAATTTTAAGCAAGACATGGAAAAAGGAGAAGGACCTGATTTAAAGAAGAAATACAACGTAGCTGTTTATCCGACTTACCTTTTTCTAAGCTCGGATGGTACTGTGTTACATAGAAGTACTTCTAAGATGGAAGTGCAAGAGTTTTTGAAACTTGGTGAGGCAGTGCTAAATCCAACAAAAACCTTGTCTGTACTCAACGCAAAATACGAACTAGGTAATCGATCTACTGAGTTTCTGTGGGATTTTATGATCACCCTAAAGCAATCGCGTGACCCACGTGTAAGCAAAATTAAAGAAGAGTTGCTAACTTCACTCACAGATGATCAGTTAGTTTCTGAATTGGGCTGGAGGATTATTCAGCAATTTCCACTTAACGAAACCGACCGTTTGGGTAAACTGCTTATGGCCAATCAGCTAAAGTTTGAGACTATAGGCGGCAAAACCAACGTCCAAAAAGTAATTGATCAGATGGCTACCAGTTCACTGTATAGCTTGTCGCGCCAAGATCCTGATAAGTTTATGGCCAAACTGAATGCCCTAAAAAAGACTTCATCAGACCAGCGTTCCCTTGTATTGACAGAACTTTCGCATTACATGGATCACAAGAAAAGCAATGAACTTCTTGTTCTGATGAAAGCTGCACGGAATAATTATTTCCGCGACAATGCGATGGATCTTAGTTTCATCATCAGAAAGATAGCGCAAGACAATTTCCCAGACGAAAAAGTGAGACAAGAAGCCTATGAAATTGGCAAAATGACCATTGCTATGATGCCTGATGAATATTCTATACAAGGCACCTTTGCAGATGTTTGCTATATCATGCATAAAAAAGAAGAGGGAGTGCAGGCAGCTTCCAAAGCATTGGCGCTAGCTAAATTAATGGATTCGTCGAAGATAGAAAAACTAGCCAAAGAACGCCTTACAAAATTAGAATCACTAAAATGAAGAAATTAGTATACATATGTATCGCTTTGATGTGGTTTGCCACAACTGCTACTGCTCAAAAAAATAATGGATTTACCATTAAGGGCGAGCTCGAAAAGCTAAGCGATGGCGAGACGGTTAGTTTATTGTATAGAGGCGCAAACTATTCAGCTCCCGATACGATTGCAACTGCCATTGCAAAGAATAATCGTTTTGAACTAAAAGGAATATTAAATAGTCCTGAACTTTTATATCTAGGAGCTGGAAAGCGAAAAGTTCAAGGGTTAATATTTATAGACAATGCTTCGATTGAAATTAAAGGCACTGTCGACTCAATGAGGCAAGTAATTGTGACTGGTTCTAAAGCTAATGATGATTTTGTCGCTTTTAGCAAAGCCTTAGTTCCTTTTCGAACTCAAGAAACCAAATTAGCTCGGGCTTATGCTAAAGCCAAGCAAGATAATGAGGAACAGGTCATGAATCGCATTGATGATGAACTAAAAGCAATAGAATTAAATCAGGAAAAAACGATCATTGAAATATCTAATACTCAAAAGGCATCCTTTCTAAGCCCATATTTTATCTTAAGTACTATTTATAGTCCAGATCCCTCAGTTTATCTACCATTGTATGATAACTTTACGCTCGAGGTAAAACAGAGTAAATATGGTAAATTGCTCAAAGTAAAATTAGACCTCTTGGCAACAGTTGCCGTAGGGAAGTTTGCACCTAATTTTAAGGCTAAAACCCCTGAAGGTAAAATGCTCTCACTGAGTGATGTAATAACGACAGGTAAGCTTACTTTAGTAGATTTTTGGGCTTCATGGTGCGGTCCTTGTCGTCAAGAGAATCCGAGTTTGGTAAAAGCTTATGAAAAATACCACTCAAAAGGATTAAATATTTTAGGGTTTTCGCTCGATAAAACATCAGGTTTAGCAGCTTGGAAAAAGGCAATCATTGATGATAAATTATCATGGTTTCATGTCTCGGACCTAAACTACTTTGATTCCGAAACTGTTAAAATTTACGGTATTACTGCTATTCCCCAATCTATTTTGATTGATAGTGAAGGGAAGATTGTCGGGAAAAATTTGAGAGGTGAGGAATTAAATAAAAAATTAGCGGAACTATTGACGAAATAATATAATTAGTTTTTAATCCAACAGAAGAAGCCAGATAAACACGATCGTTTATCTGGCTTCTGAGTTGTATTTGACAGTGTTAATTACAGTTTTTCGTAACTAAACCCTTAATCGTTAATGTATTGGTTGCAGCATTATAAGTTGATGTTCCACCAAAACCTCCATTAGCACCTCCAGCAGATAGGCTGCCGTTAGCTTTTTCAACCTTAAATTCACTGGTATATATAATTCCATCAACAGAGGCTGAAATTTTATAAGTTACCCCATTTTGAGCGGTAGCACTTCCAATTCCATTTACAAGGTCGAAGATCATACCATCGCTTACAGGCCCTCCTACAGGCGTGATCTTAACAAACGTATTTACACCTGTTAACAAGTCTTTGCTAGCGCATTTCAGTTGTATATCTGCTTCAACATTGATTAGATCTGGCTTTGCTACAAAGTTAAAAGTTGGTGTTTTATCACAGGAGATAAAATAGGATTGACTTAACTCGTTATTAACATAGGTTCCATTAAAATTAGTAACGGTTACCGTTCCAAACCCAAACACACCAGGAATTGTCATTTTAAAAGATGTTTCACTTCCTTTCATCGATGCAAAATAATTAATGCCATCGCTATTGATTGTGAACTGTTCAACATCAAGTGTAGATACGGACTTATTAATAGTTACCGTCATTGGATTACAAATTATACTAATGTTACCAATACTCCATAATGATAAGTGATTAATTGATAACCTTGCCACTAAAGCCCCAGCGCCATTTTTAACTATCGTTGCAGTGCCTTCGCTTTTCCATTGTCCAGTTAGGTCATCTAAACTCCACATTGGTAGAGTTTCATTTTCTTTATATGCTTGATTGGTAGCAGGATTGATTAAGGTATTGTTAACCTCAATATCTACCAGCACTGGTTTAGAAAATTTTGCAACTTCTTTGCTGCCGTAAAACATATCAATAGACACCGCTCCTACAATATTCAAGCTAGTCCCGCCTGCGATAGGCTGGCCATTGGCATCAATTATATTTGAGGCAAATGATCCCCCTGGCATAACCGATTTACTTTCCTCCGAATAGTGTACAACCCTCACTTCAACCTGGTCGCCACCTACTGGTTGCCCTGCCGCATCTAACAATACCGTACCCGAAGGGATGGTTATCGAAGATTTTAGCGCCATACCCGCATTGGTAGCGGTAGTAATTACCTGGTCGCCTACGGCTGTCCCGTTAGTCATACCTTTTGTTGCCACTACTGCGCCAGTATTTGCCGCAGGATTAGCATATTGGTTCATCGAAACTCTATAAATGATAGGATCTTTCTCACTGGTAACGATTACATCTTGGTAAGTAGGAGCGTAGCCAGCTGCATTTGCTACTACGGTAAACTTAATGGGGTTTGTTGGGCTTGGGGTAGCGGTGCGATCTAGAAATAGGTTTAATAAACCACCCGCTACTTTGAAATTTTTACCACCAGTAGTTGTACGAACTAAACTGGCACCTGGGCCGGTAATTGTAACGTCGAAGCTTTGTGGGCCATCCAATTCACGCTTAGCATTTACAAATTGTAATAGTACTGGCGATTTAAAGATATCGGTATTGACAATAATTTGTACATCTTCCGCAGGATTTTTACAACCAGCAAAAAGAATCAAAATTGCCGCAAAGACTGCGGTTATATTTTTAAATAATTTCATGTAAGGTGGAGATTAGAATTTAAAGTTGAAGTTTAATTGGGCTACCGGCATAAACCTGTAGTCTTTCATGTTGTTCTGGATAATTACCGCATTAGGTTCATTGTTGCTTAGTAATTTAGTTCCAACAGCAGTTACCTTTGGAGCAGAAAGATAGTAAGCACCTAAGTCAATATTCACATTGAATTTTCCTTTAGGGATACCTCTTCCAAGTCCAAATCCGAAATAAGGAGCTATAGTTCCCCAATCCATGTTGAAGTCTAATGCACCAATTTCTTGCGGCGTTAAGGTAATATCTTCAAATTTCTGGACATCGTTAGGCTCGAAATGAAGGCCTGCCTGTGCATTGGCAAGGTAGGCCGCTCCTGCTACAACTCTAAAGAACTTTTGAGGCATTAATTCAAGCAAGGCGTGTACCGTATTGAATTTTCCTTCCAAGCGATTTTTTGAATTAAATCCGTCAAATTTAATTTTGTCGTCAAGCCCTAACTGGGCATAACTTCCGCCGGCTCTAAAACCAATGGTAGGGTTCAATACATACCTAAAGTTTACACCGATACCTTGGCTGCCGGCCAAAACTTGAAGCGACATAGGTTTATTGCTGCTTTTAACAGTATCGGCGAGTTGGGCAAATACAGTAATCTGTAGCAGCAGCAGGGAAAGAATTAGTAAAGATTTTTTTGTCATCATGGTTAGCTTTTAAATTACTTATGCAAAGCAATGACAAACTAACTCAGCCAACAATAGCTAATATTGGCCATTTTTACTCGGGTCCAACCAGTCCTTGCTTAATGGCAAGGCTCACAGCTTCAGTGGCGCTGTTAACATGTAACTTGGTATAAATCTTTTTAATGTGGTTGCAAACAGTAAAATAGGAGATGTTGCTTTGGTTCGCTATCATTTTGTAGCTGTGTCCATCAACAAGCAGTTTAAGAATGCTCATTTCACGCGGACTTAATTGGTAGGAAGGGGTAATTGGCTTTTCCCTAAAAAACTGAAGTACCTTGGTGGCAATGGTCCCGGTCATTGGAGCTCCGCCTTGAAGCGCTTCACGAAGTTGTTCAAGCAGTTTATCGGGAGCGGTAGTTTTTAAGAGATATCCATTTGCACCAGCCTTAATCGCTTCGAAAATATTTTGGTCATCATCAAAAACAGTTTGGATGATGATGGGCAGATCGGGGTAATTTGCTTTGATCTCCCTAGTACCTTTGATACCATTTGCTTTTGGCATATCTATGTCCATCAATATCATATCCGGACTAGTAGTAGCGACCTGCTGGGAAGCATCAAGGGCATTTTTAAAGGTTCCTACGCACTCCATGTCAGTGCACATATTCAATAAGATCGACAGACTATCTCTTCGGGCAGGGTCATCATCAAATAGGATAATTCTTTTCTTCATCTGGTTCAAAAATAGTTTATCCAAACCACATAACAATAGCTAATATTAGCTATAGTGCTCGATAGGGATGGTTAGGGTAACAGTGGTACCAAATGTTGGGATACTTTTGATCGTTAATTCACCTTTACTTTCACTAGCACGTCGCTGCATATTGCGTAAACCGTTGCCATGGTATTCGACAGTAGTTTCGAACCCAGCACCATTGTCTATAATGGTCATTAGTAGGTTACTTTCGGCACTTCCTAGTTTAACGTTAATTATCGTGCAGTTTGCATACTTCACAGCGTTGTTTATAGCTTCTTTGTAAATGAGGTAAAGATTTCTTCTCGCAGCCATGTCAATCTTTAAGTTGATGACTTCGCCAGTTATTTCAAATGAAAATTCAATTCCGTTAGGCTCGGTCATTTCTGCGCCAAAGTTTCGCATACGCGCAACCACCTTTGCCATGAGATCCATCTCGGGATTTATATTCCAAACCATATCGCTCAAACTATCTTGTACCTGTTTAGCATTTTGCTTTATTTTTTCCAGTACGGTTTGTTGGGTCGAGTTTTGCGGCTGCATTAAAAGAGAGTGGGTGTACAGCGAGATACTACTTAAAGTACTGCCAATGTCGTCGTGTATATCTGCACTTAGGCGTTGGCGCAAAGCCAATATGCGGCTTAGTTCCTCAATTTGTTTTTTATCTTTCTTTAGACGATTCCTGTATCTCCTCACAATCAACAAGCCAGTTCCAATCACTAAAAAAATAATAAAGATTGCCCAAAGCCGAATTTGTGAGATTTTTTGATAGTTTTCTAACTTACTCTTTTCTTCTGCAAGCTTTACCATATCGGTTCGCTGTTGTACGCGCATCACAAGTAGACTATTAAATACCGAATCATTTCTTTTGATGGCCCAGATTGCCGAATCGCGGTACAGTAACGCAAGTTGTTCCTTACCCAAATATTGATAGTATTTACTGCGTACAGGGTAGAATTTCTCCAGTCGATCTAATTGCTTGCTATAGCTGATGTAGCTTCTTGCGAGGATAAGCAGTGAATCCGCGGTACTCCATTTCTTTTCCCCAAGGTAAATGTCGGCCAATGGTATAGCTGCCCCGGCAGCTAGGCCCTTATCGGCAACTCGGAGCGCCCCGTTAAGATCTTCTTTTAAAAGTGGCTTGGCTAAAGCGGTCTTTCTTTGAAGATAGTGGCTATAACCAATGTTGCCTAAGGATATGGTACGGTAGATATCAGGTTTTTTTAAAACAATGGCTTCCTGAATCGACTTTTGTAAATAGTAAATAGCAGAATCTAGCTTGCCAAGTTGTATATAGCACAAGCCAATGGTATTGTAAAAGTCCCATTTGTCTACCGCATAGGGTAGTCCTTTTTTAGCAAGTTCAACCGCCTTATCGTAATTTTTGAACTTGTAATACGCTGACGCAATTTCGCTACAGTAATTGGCATAGTCAGTAATTACCTTTGGACCATGAGTTTGGAGTAATTTTTCCAGTTGAAGATAGGCATCAAAGGCCTTTTCGTAATTCTCATCACCAATAAAATAATGATAGGCTATGATTTGGTAGGCTCTAGCCTTTATATTTGGCAATGCCTTATATTTAGTCTCTACCTCGCTGGTAAATTTTTCAACTAAATCTTCATTGTTCGTAGTTTGCCTGCTAAATTTCAATAGTTCAGCAAAAGCTAGCCATTCCTTGTCGTCTGTCCGACGGTATCTTGCCAGCAGGTCACTTTCGATTGTAATTCTTTGGTGCTGATTGGCAAGATATGCTCTTCGGAGTGAGTCTAGGTACTTACCTTTAGCCTCTTCATTTTGGAAAGCCTGAGCAAATCCCAATAAGGAAATAAACTGACAGAGAAATACGAGTCTTAAAATATACAACGGATCTGATTTAAACCTCGAAGATAATAAACTAACCTAGGATTAAAAACAACTATTTGAATAGTTGGTGTATAATTGATTGGATACAAGCGGTTAATTTAAGGAGACACTTAACCAATATTTAATCACTTTAAGAAAAAGTAGACCTATATCTTTAATTCATGAAAAATTATGGGTTTATCTTCCTCTTGTTGTCTTCGTTTTATCTTCCGCTTCCATCATTTGCGCAAGCTGTTAACGGCGTTGAAAATCCTTTTTTTAAAATTGAAATGGAGCGAAATGGGATAAAAAGCCTTTTTAAAACCCATGATTTATACCCAACAAATTATATTTTTAAGGGTAGGCTACTTGGCGAAGTCTTACTTCGTTACCAGTTTGCTGATGGCAGTATCGATTCTTTAAATTCAGCAGAAAGTGGTACAACAACATTAACAAATCAAGGCAAGCAAGTTTACGCTTACAAAGCAAAAAAGGCAGATGCTAAACTTCAATTTGCACAGAGATTTGTGCTCAGGGATGATGTATTATCTTGGAATATTGAGGTCACCAATTCCTCTGGTAAAGAGGTTACGATCAATGATTTCGTGATACCAATTTTTTACAATAACCAAAATGGTGAGCAACCCAAAGAAATATTTGAGCAGCAGGTCATCAAGCATCATTATATTGAAGGAGACAATTCTTACTTGTTCTTTGAGCGCCCAACAGGTGTTGCGCCCTATCTGCTACTAACCCCTAAACCAGGAACCCCATTAGAATATATGACTAAGGGACGTTATTTTCAGGTTTACATACACTCAGCACTAACAGGAACTAACGAAAAAAGGGGGAACTGGCGACAAGCCCATACTTCCACAACCATTAAACCAGGCGCTACCATAGCTTATGCCTTCAATCTTCAATGGGCGAAAAGCTATGAAGATATCAGGACTAAACTGTTTGATAACGAACTAATAGATGTACATGTGGCACCGGGAATGACGATTCCTAGTCATTCGGAAGCTACCTTTGCCCTCCATACCAAAACCAAGATTAATGGCATTACTGCCGAGTTTCCTGCCAATACTAAGCTTACTTATCTAGGAGAGAAGCGAAAAAATTATCATATCTATAAGGTGAAATTTGACCGTTTAGGAGAAAATAAATTAACAATCAAATTCGGTGGAAACAGAAAGACCTATCTGGAGTTTTTCTCTACAGAGCCTTTGGAAACATTATACAAAAAAAGGGCCTCTTTCCTTGTCAGCAAACAGCAAATTAAAGATCCAGGGAAATGGTGGGATGGAGTTTATGCGCCATGGGACATGAGCAACAAAATGTTGCGCACTCCAAATGATACGGCCGATTTTCCTGGACGACTAAAATATGTACTTACGGCTGACGATCCAGGCTTAAGCAAAGCACCCTTTTTAGCTGCAAAAAATGTAATCTATCCCAACAAAAAGGAAATAGAATCAATTGAGTATTATGTCGAGAATTTTGTGTGGGGAAAGCTTCAGCGTACAGACCAAGAGTTCCCAAATCCCTATGGAGTTTATGGAACCCCAAATTGGTCTGTAAATAGAAATCGAGAAAAACAGGTCGTAAACCTAAACGATACGGCGAAATTCAAAATGCACATTTGGCGATCGTACGACTACCCACATATTTTTATGCTGTACTTCCATCTGTACCAGATTGCCACGTATTATCCCGAGATGGTTAATTTTAGAGATAAGGCAGGTTACCTTAAACTGGCTTCAGAAACGGCAAAGGCTTTCTTCAACTATCCTTACGAGATATTGCCTTGGTACGAAACGTACAAATGGGGGTGCTATAATGAACTGGTCTTGCTAGATATTATTTCGGCACTCCAAAAAGAAGGGCATCAGGCTGATGCGAATGAGTTAAGGGAAGGCTGGGAGAAGAAGGTGAAATATTTTATCTACGATGATCCATATCCTTTCAGATCCGAATATGCGGTTGATGCTACCGCATTTGAATCATCTCATGCTTTGGCTGCTTATGCAATCAATAATGAGATGAAGCCCGATTCAAATCTATGGTACGACAAAAATGCTAAAAAATACCGATCACATCCTGTTGTGAGTAAAGATAGCGCCCGCAAATTTATGGATAGGCAGATTGAAGCCAATATTGCTTTAAGGGGGTGGCTCGAGCCCACCTATTACTTTTATGGTAGCGACTTTAGGGGCAAAAGTGATTCATATACTTTAAGCTATATGTCGCAAATGGGGGGATGGGCCATACTCGATTATGCATTAAACTATGCTAAATCGCCAGCAGATTACTTCCGCCTTGGTTATGCTTCTTATTTAAGTTCTTTTGCCTTGATGAATACTGGAACTGAAAAAAGCGGATACGGTTTCTGGTACCCAGGGAAAGAAAATGATGGTGCTACTGGATGGGCATTTGAACCGCAGAAGTTTAGCGGCAATTGGCTACTGAAGAAGCAGGGAAGGGGGCCATGGGTTTATGACGGTGAAATAGATCTAGGCTATGGAGGAGCGACTAGAGCGGCAGCAACCATCGTGGTTGATGATCCAGTCTTCGGCTTAATGGCGTACGGTGGAGATTTGGAACTTAAAAAAGATACGTTATCTGTAGTGCCAAAAGATGGGTTAAGAATTCGTTTAGCTAACCGCGCTCTGGGATCGAAACTAGATATCGAATTTAACCGCGATGGATTTGCAGAAAACCTTCCCATCTTGTTAGGCAAAGAATACCTATCATTTACGATTGAAAATAGAACGCTCAATGCGCATGAAACAACGATAAATTTGAGTGGTTTGCCAAATGGAAGTTATGAGTTAGCAGTATCAGGAAAAAAAGGAACCAGTGTAAATGTAAGAGACCAACATAAAGCACTTCATGTTAAAATGACTGGCCTACCAACAGAAAAGATTGTTCTGAAGCGCAGTTTTTAAGTTCCTACAATAAATCATCATTATTAACCCCTTTTTTGCGAGAAACATTCTCTTTTAGCCTGCCAAACTTATAAGTTAAACCAAAATAAGTTACTCGGTATGGACTAATATTACTATTCACTTGCTCAAAGGCATTAGTTTGGACGTAAGTTTTATTGTTGAAATCCTTTTGAAGGAAATTGTTAAAGTTTACGGTGCCAGAAAGTTTGTCTTTGATGAGGGTGTAGCCAACGTTAACCTGATAGGGCACGAAATATCCACCACGGCCCAATACAGAATAAGATTGTTTTAAAAAGCCACCACTTCCACTTAGGTTAAACCAATTGTTTAATTTGTAGTTGCCATTAAAAAATAAATTGCCACTAAAACCTTCCTGTAGGATAGGTGAGCCAGCATTGGTTTGCACGCTGTTGTAGCGCACAATGCTGTTTGCACCAAAGCTCAATTTGTTAATCTTGGTACTGAAACTCATAATTACACTTACTTGCTGTTCGTTACCGATATTGCCACTGGTGGTAGAGGTAACACCGGTAGCGGGATCGAAAAGTGCATATTGCGAAATCATGTTATTGCTTAAACTTCCATACAATGTTAGTCCAGCGAAAGTGTTCCCTTTAATAAACCGGGTTTGCAGGTTCACATTATGAAAAGTTTGGGCACTCAAATTTGGATTACCGAAGGTGATATTTAAAGGGTCTGTATTGTAGACAAAGGGATTTAAATTGGTAATAGATGGCCGTTGCAACCTGATGGTATAACTCAATACCGAACTTAATTTGTCGCTCCATTTATGGGTAGCTTGTATATTCGGAATTAAATTAGTGTAAGACTGTGACACAGGTGTTCCAGTTGTCATAAAATTACCTTCTACAGCGGTGTGTTCTGCTCTTAGACCTGCCCGTAAGGCATAGCCGCCAATTTTAAAATTATAGGAAACATAGGCACTGTACACCTGCTGTTCGTATTGAAAGTTATTGGTGTTGGCTATATTGGGCAAATATGGATCGGCTACATTGGTTCTAAATAGACTTTCATAATCAGAGACAGCCTTTCTGGCGATAATTTTTAATCCTGTTTCAAATTTCTGAAGTGCAGAAATTGGCTTTGAGTAATCTGTTTGGAAGGTATATTCTGCATTTTTTTCGCGGTTATCATTTATGAGGTCAAGACTTGCCAATGCACTCGTTTGAAAACTCGTAGTGATCGTTTTGCTGTCGGCGAGCTGGCCATTGAGGCGAATGGAGAATTCCTCTTCTTTATTTTTTTTACCTTTTTTAATGTAGTCCAAGCCAAAACCATCTGAGTCTGTTCCGCCATCAGTGAGGAGATTTAAGCTTCCGCCGCTATTGGTTCCACTTGCTGCAATGGTAGTGATGCTTTGATCAAGCGTCGAATTACGGCTTGAAGTACCTAAGTTTGCATAAGCACTTAGCGTATTTACACTGTCAATATCATAGCTAATTTCTACTGCACCAAAAGTGCCCAAGTTTCTTCCAGCTCTTTCGCCATTTAAAATCCGCTGTAAGTATGGTGTGCCACCAGAAGTTCTCGTATCACTTTGTGTACGGCTTTCGATAGGTGAAAAAGAACCACTCGAACTTAACATCGACGTAATTCCAATTTTACCGGTTCGGATGTTAAAATTGGCGCTTCCTTGGTAATTGGTTAGGGTGCTATAGTAGGTGGAAACTGTACCGTTGCTCCCAGCAATCTTTTTGTCGGTAATGATGTTAATAATGCCGCCAATACCTTCCGCATCGTATTTTGCCGAGGGACTGGTAATGATTTCCACTTTTCTCACCAAAGCACCCGGAAATCCTTTTAGTGCATCTTTTAAGCTGAGGGCAAATAATGCCGTTTCTTTCCCGTTTAACAATACCTTGAAGTTACTTTGGCCGTTAAGCTGGATATTGTCGTTCCCGTCGACCGTTACAAAAGGAGTTTTTCTGAGCAGGTCTATGGCATTTGATCCTTTTGCCGAAGCATCATTCTCCACATTGTAAATAATCTTGTCGTCGGTAGTTTCAATGAGGGGTTTGGTCGAAACGATTTCCACTTCTTTGAGCTGGGTAGCGTTCGCAGACAACAAAATAGTACCCAAATCTAGTGTTCCTGAATCTGTTTTATTGATAGCAATCATCTTATTTTTATGGCCCATGGCGCCAACAGAAAGCGTATAGTTGCCAGCAGGTATCGCGGTTAAAACAAAGTTTCCATTTAGGCTAGTTGAACCTGTTTTAACAGTTTTTCTCGTTGTTACATCTTGTAGCAACATGGCCGCATCGATCGCTGTTTTGGTAGTTGAATCGGCAACATTTCCTTTAATTGTAATCAAGTTTTGTGCAAATAGGGTGTTAGAACAGCAAATAAGCGTAATAGCAAGTAAAAACTTCATAAAGGCGTTGGTCGTTTTTTGTTTTTTTCGATTTTAGCTATTAGACGGTAAAATATGCAGAACGTTGCATTTCCTACGAAATATTTCGTAAAATGATGCTCTTTGTGTAAGTAATTCTAAATGATTTTGAGTTAACCATATTGGTAGACAGCTCATCTTCTACCTACTTCAATACTTTTAAGTTCGCGAAATCGCCATTTGAGTTATTGCCAACCCAAAAACCGATCTTTTTGCCCGCAGGATTTGGATTAAGCGTGATTACCTCCAAACAAGGCTCTGTGAGCCCATTCAAAAATACTTTAATTTTGCCTTCTCTTACTGCAATTTTCACATGGAACCAGTCGGTAGCTTTCAAAGTTGAAGGTTTGATAGCTGATTCGTACCTGTCCTTTTGGGTATTGCGAAGTTGTTGAAATCCAAATTTTGGCTCAAATGAGTATTGGACAGCATGAATTCTTCGCACCGAATCAGTAGATTGGAAGTTGAAGGGGCGAAAGTAGACCGTTTCGTAAGTTTCATTATCAATGCCGTGAAACGCAATCCCTATAAAACTCTTTTGCAACACATCGCGGCCTTTTGTATCAAATTCAATTATGCCCTCCGAAAAGGCTAAGTCCTTTACCCAAGCCACTCCAGACCCCGCTGCTTCACTTAATCTTACAATCAATTTGTTGTTTTCGGTAAGTTGTGCTATGGTACGATTATGTGGGATGTATTCAAGATTATTTGAGTTAATCTCTTGCGACCATGCCGTGGAAAGCGTAGCACAAATAAGTACCAAAAAGAGTTTGAAGCATTTCATATATACAGGTTTAAAGTTGACAACTGAGATCTTTGATAAAACTAATAATTTAGTTTTTAATTTACAACATTGTGTTCAACTATATCAAGTATTAAAGAGCGTGGAAATTTTACAATCAGTTTATTTTCTATATTATAGCTCAATCACTACATTTAAACTCCATGAAAAAAGCACTTATATTATTGGTTGTGATATTTGCCAGAATAGCGGCAAACGCGCAGCATCTAGGTAAATCATATCGTTTAAACAAGGTAATTTGATGATGCAGAATCTTCAGCCATTTCAGAATCCCGAAATCGCTAACCATTTTGGGGATATCGACATCTTTAACGGTGAAATATATTGTGGCGTTGAGAAATTTGAGTATGGCCGCGGACAAAACATCGCTATTGCTGTTTATGATGCAAAGACCTTAAAGTGGAAACGAGATTTTATTGAGCCAGGTTCGGGGCAATCTCGTTGTTTTGAATAATCGAGGTACACAGATTCTACTTGGTATGTCGCAAGGGCCGCTAACAGACAGCAGAAATTCATGAATTATATATTTACGAGAAAATTAAATAACAAAGGATGTCACATTTTGGTCGGCTCTTCCGTATTCGCTATAAATCAATTCCTATGAGAACATTTACTGCCGCCTGCTTGTCTATATTCTTGTTAATTTCGCTAGCGGCCTGTAAGAAGGAGCGGGATGAGGCTCCTGCGCATACTTTAGTTGGGCAATGGTATGAAACAAATTTGACCGGGCTTGTGCGCTCATTGCAGTTCACGAATGATAACAAGTTCGGATTTACGAGTGGTGATCAAGCCGGAAACGCGACAAGGTATTTTGGTGCCTATGAGCTGAGGGGAGATAGTATGAAAGTTGCAATTACAGAAAAGGTAACGCAAGAGGCAGGAAAACCATCGGTGAAGACTCCTAGCAACCAAGCCTTATATGAAAAAGCCACCTTTAAGGTTTCTGTTGATACCCTTACATTGAAATACATAACCTATCCTGCTGATGCGCCCGTAATTACCACCGTAAAGTTCCAGAGAGCAATCAGGATAGATTAAATCTCTTTGATAATCTTGTAAAATTCTTCCCGATAGGTTTCTCCGATAGGAATTGCTTGATCGGCAATATGTACGGTATTACCATCAATCACCTTAATATTAGCAGTTGAAATAATATAAGATTTATGAATGCGGTAAAATGGTGGACTAGGAAGTTGCGTTTCGAGATCGCGCAGCGCCTGATAGGTAATGATACGCTGTGAGTGCGTAAAAACTGATACATAGTTTTTCAGTCCCTCGATGTACAATATATCCTTATAGTCTATTTTGATAAATTTGTTTTTCGCATCTCCTTTAATGAACATAAAATCGTTTAGGCCAGTTTGAACAGTTTTGTCGATCAATACTTGTGCTTTTTGGGCAGCCTTATAAAAACGGTCATAAGAAACAGGTTTTAATAGGTAGTCAACAACAGCTAAATCAAAACCTTCAAGGGCATACTCAGGATAGGCGGTGGTCAAAATTACCCGGCATTTTTCACCACAGATTTTTAGAAATTGTATTCCAGATAATTCAGGCATTTGAATATCCAGAAAAACGAGATCCACTAAGTTATTTTGAACTAATGTTAATGCTTCAAAGGCATTTGTCGTAGTACCAACAAGTTCTAAAAATGGAGTTTTTTTAATGTAATTCGCAATGATTTCTGAGGCATAGGCTTCGTCATCAACAGCAAGGCAACGGATCATATATCAATATTAAAGTTCACGACCAATTTTGGGAATAAACCCATTGAAATAGAGTTTTTTATTTGGGTAGTTACCCAGTCTAACAATAATAACATTATTATCAGGATTTACATAAATGATTTGCCCCAAAATTCCTTCTGCATGAAAATCATTTGTTTTTTGTTGATAGTAGTATCTGCCGTTTGCTAATTTCTTAACTGGAAGGCTAAGCTTTAACTTCATCAATTGTTGTACAGCACTAGTCGAGTCATTAAAATAGCTAATCCTAGCATTTGCCCACCATTGATTTTTATAACCCTTTCTCATTAATGTATCGGCGTTTACTGTTTCATTTACCCATTTGGCAGACAGCAGCTGATGACCGTTCCAATTTCCTTTTTTCAAATAAAGTCTGCCCAATTTAGCAAAATCGTTCGCCGTAGCATTTAAACAGCAAAATGCTTTAGTGGTTTTTTGGTCATCTAAACTCCAAATAGCATTAGATTCAGTGCCCAAAGGTTCCCAGATATACTTTGTAAATAGTGCAGTCACTTTCTCTCCAGATGCTCTTTCTAAGATCATGGCCAAAAGTTGCGTGTTGATGCTTTGATATTCGAAAAATTTGCCCGGTTCATTCTTCATTTTTAATTTCAACACTTGATTGTTTAATGATGAACCATAATAAAGTTTGGCAATTCCAGCAAATGGAGTTTCTTTCTCTTCGTCAAAATCAACCCCAGATCTCATATCTAATACATGCTGAATAGTTAGCTTTTGGAAACGACTGTCGTTTTTTTCAAGCTCTGGAAGATACTTAATCACAAGATCGTTTGCCGAATTGATTATCCCTTTGTCGATCGCTATTCCCGTTAAAGTACCGATATAAGATTTTGCTAAGGAGAAACTAGGGTGCAAGGTGTTAGCGAACACGTTTTCTGCAAAATGCTCGTAGATGATGCTATCGTTCTTAATGACCAAAAAAGCATTGGTATTTGTATTCACTAACATGCTATCTAGGTATTTTTTTAACCCCAAATATCGTTTTTGACCAAGACCAGGTGTAAATTTAAACGGCGACCGAGAAGGGGCGATGTCTGTGTGCTTAAATTTGCCGCTATCTGATAAATCGGGTTGCCACCATCTAAGCGATCTAATCACGGTGCAACTGCTACAGGTAACGATGACCAGGAGAGCAAAAAGTATTTTTTTCATTGCTTATAAATTAATAATTAATGTGCTTTGATAAATATTTCCATTATTGGAAATCTGTAAATCATACTGATCTGGATAAATTAAATCCAGTCGACGATGGATGTTAACCAAACCTATGCCACTTGAATGGTCTTTTTGTGTGTGATTTATTTTATTGCTTACGTCAAAGTTCAAACGTTTATGTTGAGACTTTAAAGAGATTCGGACTGGATTACTCGGGTCATGTGTAACACCATGCTTGAAGGCGTTTTCAACAAAGGGGATTAAGAGTAAGGGAGCTATTTCAGTATGGTCATTTAATCCTTCAATTTCAAATTCCACATAGAAAGCCGGCTCAAATCGCATTCTAAACAGGGCAATATAGCTTTCAATGTATTCCAACTCCTTGCTTAACTTTACTTTCCCGCTTGCGCTATCAGTTAAGGTGTAGCGCATCAAATCTGAAAGGCGTAAAACGGCATTCGATAGTTGATCTGAAACAGGGATTGCTAATGAATAAATATAATTCAGGGTGTTGTATAGAAAGTGGGGATTAATTTGTGATTTAAGAAATGCGAGTTCAGCCTTTACAACCTCATCCTTTAACTTGCGATTGGTTTGTTCAGTTTTAAAAGTATGTTGAACTCCATAGATGGCTGCAGAAACTACAATAAATGAAGTGCCATAGTAAATGTTATTGGTAATGTATCGGTAAGTGGATGTATTATAGTAATTACCAAACCCAAACAAATTACGATAAAGGACTTCTTCGATTAAATACCGAAAGAGGATAAAGGCGCTCATTGCTACGAGCAGTCCACCAATTAACTGAGGTATTTTGTCGCGTTTTAAATAATTAGGATAAACCCATAAGAAGCAGATGTAAAACTCAATTAACTGAACTACAGTAATAGAAAACTCTAATGCAGCGTCACCAAATTCTACCTTTTTTAAAAGATAACCTCCATATAGGTAAGCTAAAAAAGCTGTCCAGCATAAAAAGTGTATTAAAAAGATTCGGTTTTTCTTCATAGCTTAAAACTATAAAAACCTAATTGGATTAATACTTTTCTTATCCCAAACCCTTAGAAAATTATCCCAAACCTTTCTTTCTAATCAATTCGCGGTGCTGATGACCCCAATCTGCCATAGCCGAGATAACAGGCTTTACAGTTTTTCCGTACTCAGTTAATTCATATTCTACGGTAATGGGCTTTGTTTGTAATACTGTGCGCTTTATTAGCTGGTTGGTCTCTAAGTCTTGGAGTTCTTTAGAAAGCATTTTCGCGGCAATGCCATCAATAGCAGCATTGAGTTCACCGAAGCGTTTTTTACCAAATATCAGCTCCCCGATAATTCGGATCTTCCATTTGCCGCTAAGAATATCCATGGTGTCGCTAATAGCACGGTGGTGAGCGGTACATGCTGCGGGACTTGGTGGTAGCTCTTGGTCTTCTGTTACGTGTTTTTCCATTTGTTATGAGGGTAGTTTCTTGAAAGAAACTAGTTTCTTTAAGTAAACTGGTTACAAAAATAAACTATTGCCTGCATACTTTTGAGCTTTGATAAATTTTAATTATGAAAGCACTAAAAATTATGTATTGGCTTACCACAGGGCTTGTTGCCTTTGGAATGGTAATGTCGTTTTTCAATTATTTTTTTAACCCAGATTTGAAAGTCGCCTATGCACATATCGGATTTCCAGACTGGTTTCGAGTAGAGTTGGGGATTGCCAAGCTCCTTGGCGCAGTTGCCCTAGCTATTCCGGCAGTTCCTGCTAGAATAAAGGAGTGGACTTATGCTGGCTTTTTCATTAACTTTTTCTCCGCTATACTGGCGCACCATTTTGCTGGTGATCCAGCAGGAGTGCTAGTAGCTCCGATTGTTTTGCTTGTGCTTTTGGTAGTGTCTTATATAACCAGAGAGAAAATTGAAAAAAGCCTTAAAAATTAGTTTACTTTTTTGAGATCTAAATGATGGAAGTCGAAACTGAAATCTATGCCGGGTGAAATGCCTTTCATTTTCATGGATAAAGCTTTACCAGATCCATCAAGAGAGAAAGTGGCAAACGCATCGCAGTTTAAATCACGATCTTCCCATTTTACAGCGAAAGTACTGGGGTCATAAAAGTACATTGGACCAATGAGCTTTGGTGACCGCAGACTTCTGAGGTAAAGTTGTTTGTTTTTTAAGAAAACTTCCATCTTGCCAAACCATTTATCTTCATAAGTGCCCATAAAATTGTGTGTTGGTACATTGATGTTTTTTACTGAATCGACCTTTGCCCAAACCTTATTCGTTACCTCATCAACTCGGTTCATGTTTTTGTTGGCTCGATCATGGGCAATAGCGATCCATCCAGCATCATCTAGCCCAAAATAGGCATCCATAATTGCTCTCGTAACTGCAAACGTAATATTTCCGCCACCATATTCGGTATTCGTTAAAATCACAATTCCGAGATTAAGGTCGGGTACTAAGGTGACTTGTGAGAGCATGCCAGGTAGACCACCGGTATGAGTGGCAACTAAATTGCCCTTCATATCATTTAACAACCATCCCAAGCCGTAACCATTAAAGTGAGTATTATACCTTTCAGATACATAGTTTGGCAAAACAGTATGTATTTTCCACATTTCACCACTGTTTCTACCTGAATATAGCATAGATTTTAGCTCATTGCCATACTTGCCTTTGTTCAGTTGCAGCATCATCCACTTAGACATATCTGCAACATTGGAATATATTCCACCTGCAGCGCTAATCATACCAATCTCAAATGGTCTTATCTCTTTGATTGTGCCTGAGTGACTAGCATGAGGACTTGCATAATTGCCTTTTTCTGTTTTTGGTTTTCCTATAGCTGAATTGTCCATTTTTAACGGCTCGAATATCCGTTTTTGAATAAAAGAATCATAACTCATACCACTAGCTCTCGCAATTAATTCGCCAGCCACGATGTAAAGCAGATTATCGTAATCATATTTAGTGCGAAACGCAGATCCAGGCTTGAAATACTGAAATGCATTCAACACATCCTTAACGCTAAAGTCTGAGCCATCCGGTATGAACATCAAGTCGCCAGCTCCCAATGGCAAACCGCTTCTATGCGTTACAAGGTCTACTACGTTGAAGTTCTCAGTTACATAATCATTGTACATTTTAAACTCGGGTAGGTGCTTAATTACTTTGTCTCCCCAATTTATTTTTCCTTCGTCAACCAAAATTGACAAGGCAGCAGTGGTAAATGCTTTTGTATTGGATGCTATCTGAAAATTGGTCATGGTATTAACTGGCACATTTGTTTTTACAGAATTTACGCCATATCCGTTTGAATGAACCACCTTACCATCTTTGACGATGGCAATAGCAGCACCAGCCACTTTAAACTTTGCTAAGGCATCGATCATCAGTGAATCGACTTTGCTTGGCGAAACCTGCGCAGTGGTCACCAATGTAAGGGAAAGAAAAAGTACTTGCAGGACGATGCGTGCTATAATTTTGTTATTCATGGCTATTTGTTATTAGGTGACAATTGGATTTTAATGTTTAACTAGGACAAAGTAAGCACATGTAAAAACTATGAAATTGTAAAATTGTTACCAGTTATTTTAAGTTAAAAGCCAAACAATCAAATTATCGAAGTTTGTAGTTTTAAAGAAGGTTTTTGGGCAGGCATTGGTCAACGACTTAAAATCTTTGATTAGATGCGACTGGTCGTAGAAAAGATTCTCGTAGGTTAACACGGTAAGGTTTTTGAACGCTCTGTTGGTATTTAACGCATTTCTGAAGCGATGTATTTTTCGGTATTCGACGGGCGATTTGCCGATATTCTTCACTATCAACGTATTCAAATGTTTTCTGGATATGCTGTGTTTTTCTGCGATATCTTCAATCTTTTCACCTGATTCTATCTCTCTTAGTAAGTGCTCTATCACTGATAGGTCTTTTACAATCAGCTTGGATAGTAGGTATTTTTCTAGCTCACTTATTTGTTGTTCTCGATTTTCGAAGGTGAAAATTTTTTCCATTGCTTCTTTAAGATCTGGAAAGAGCAATACCGATTCAGACATGTTGCGATGTGAAAATACCAATCTCGTATCTTTTAGAAATTGATTGATGCCCAGCGGCTTAAAATAGATTGTTATTTCATCTATCGGGCTCTCATAATAAACCCGAATTGGGCTTACGTATCGGCTTACAACGCTGAGATGAATGTTCTTGTTTTGCGATGGAATAATTGATATACTGTTTTCACGAAAGGTTACGGACGAATTTCGGTTTATAGTGACGATACAATAATTGTTGGGAAAGGTCCAGTAGCTTTTAATTTTTCCGACTTGAGCTGCATGCAGGAAATAATACCCCTCAATATACTTTTTTAAAATATCGTTACTCGGAACAAAAAAGCTCAAATCTTTAGACATTACATTTAATTAGGGTCATTTATTTAAAAAGACCCCAGAATGTGTAAGATGTTGCACCAAATGTAAACATGCTGTCTTATTGCCAAAAAACGAGTGACTTTTTTCTAATAGCTACAAAACCTAACCCGCCCATGGCAATAACCATCAACCCAACATAGTCGTCGATAGGGCACAGCATAAAGCCTTTCAGCTTACCGGCTTGCTCATAATAGTAGTTGGTACCATAACCCGCCTGATAATCATAAGGGCCTGTACATTCTGTGCAACGTGTTTTTGTCCTAATTACACAATTCCCTAAGGTTTTTGCATTACAATATATCCCTGTGCCTATTTGGCCGGTAGTTACCACTGGCGTGGTTTCATAAGCCGGTCCGTAGCCACCATACCGCGGACTATTTACCCCCGCTGAGCCAGTATATAAGTAGCCTGTATCATCAGATACGCAGCCAATGGCGGTGTAGGTTGCATAAGATTTTGTACTCAAGAATAACAAAACTATTACGATCCAAATCAATTTCAATTGCTGCATGGTTGTGTTTATTAAGACAATGCTTATTGATTTTTTTAGCATAAGAGTGCTAATTGTCTGTTCGTATTTAGTTCTAAATTCGTGCCATACAACTTGAGGTTTTGCTTAAGTGATAAAAGCTGGTTTAACTGTACTTAGCGCAGGTGGAGTAGTGAGCAGGAGGTTTATAGTAAAATTAGACTAATCAACTCATAAAAATAAAGGAATGTTATAGACCCTAAATTATCTCTAGTCCCTCGGTTTGATATTGTTTCAATCTTACTTCTGTAGGCGCCAATTCCGTTACTAAGAAATTGATGTTTTCTAAGGCCGCAACTTTTAGCCTTAAAGAAATATCAAGCTTTTCAGAAATACAAAGCACAGCCGATTTTTTAGCCGTGTTTAACATTTTCTTTTTTAACCGATTAATCTCCCAATCGGTGTCTGTTAAGCCGTCTATTGGGTGTATCGCACTTGTGCCTAGCAAACATAGATCTACATTGATTTCAGAAAGTTGACTAATCACATGGCTACCATAGGTAACTTGAGAATTTTTAGAGAATAAGCCGCCAATTAAAATCACTTCAATATTAGGGTGTTTAGCAAGTTCGACAGCTACCAGCGGACTAATTGTAAAAAAAGTAGCTTGTAAATTTTCAGGTAGTTGTTTAACCAATTCCATAATGGTGGTTCCACCCCCAATTAAGATAGACATTGAGTCTTTAATTAAAGGCAAGGCTTTTTTGGCAATATTAGTTTTAGCTTCCTTGGCATAAACTGTACTATCGTCAAAGCTAAAATGATACGATTTAGAGAGCGCGCCTCCATGTACCCTATACAATAAGCTCTTATCGGACATTTCTTGCAAGTCTCGCCTAATGGTGTCCTCAGAAACATTTAACAACTGGACTAAATCGGCCGTAAGCACCCTGTTATGCAGGTTGATTTGTCGCATTATAGAGGCATGTCTTTCTTTTTTTAGCATTGATATCACTGTCTACAAATGCTAATGTATAAATAAAAAATTAAAGTGCAGGATTTTGCAGGTTATTGCAATGTGGTTCGGTATTTTTTCCGTTATGTTGCGGATTTTATTTTTAAATTAAAAAATAATTCACATATTTACTTTTCTGCTTGCAATTCTTGCGTTTTAATGCGGTTTTACAAATGCAGTATCAACAAACAAGATTAATTACTAACCAAATTTGCGTTTATGAAAAAAAAATTACTCTTAATTTTTCTCGGTACGTTTCTGGTCCTTGCGCAAGCGGTTGGACAACAGGTAACTGTTACGGGAAAAGTTAATTCTCCAGATGGCCCACTACCAGGCGTTTCCGTTAAAATAAAGGGAACAACTGTAGCAAGTCCAACCAATGGTGATGGATTTTACACTATTAAAGCTTCACCAACTGATGTTTTGGTGTTTAGTTATATAGGCTTTACTACTTTAGAAAGAAGTGTAGGAAATAACACTACGATTAATGTAATGTTGTCTTACGATGCTACAGCTCTTGAGCAAGTAGTTGTCGTTGGTTTTGGTACACAAAAGAAGGAAAGTTTAACAGGTGCAGTAACCTCTGTAAATGTTGAAAAAGTATTTGGTAACCGACCTATTCCTGATCTAGGTAGAGGCTTACAGGGTGCGGTTCCTGGTCTCTCTATCGTTGTGCCTAGCGGTGAGGTTGGTTCAGATCCAATTATTAAAATTCGTGGTCAAGTTGGTTCGGTAGTTGGATCGAGCAATCCTTTAATATTAGTCGATAACGTAGAGATTCCTAGCATTCAGTATGTGAATCCAAATGATATTGAAACCATAACTATCTTAAAAGATGCTGCTTCAAGTGCGATTTATGGCTCTAAGGCTGCTTTTGGGGTAGTGTTAATCACCACAAAAAAAGGAGCAAAAGTAGACGGAAATAAAGTTACCTATTCAAATAATTTTGTGATGCAATCTCCATTTAAGGAAATTGACATTGCAGGAATTGATGGTTTACAATATACTTTAGATGCGCATGAAAATATGAAACAACCTGGTCCTGCTGGGGGTTTCTGGCGTATTGATAGAACTAGTTTTGAGAAGATTAAAGAATGGCAGACAAAATACGGGGGCGTAATCGGTAATGATGATCCAATTGTTTATGGGCGTGACTGGTATTGGGATGGGGCTCAAAAATTTGGCTATAGAATTTATGATCCAGTGGCTGCCATGATTAAAGACCACAATTTCTCACAAATGCACAACCTTGGCTTAAACGGAAAAAGTGGAAATACAAGCTATAATTTAAGTTTGGGGTATTTGGGACAGGAGGGAATGATGAAGCCGGCTAAGCATGATGATTATAAAAGGATTAATCCAGCATTATCGGTATCTACTAAAGCCACTGATTATTTAACACTTCGTGGTGATGTAAGGTATGCTGAGGGTACAAAACGTAATCCGAATTCGCTAAATGCTGCTGCGTTTACTGCAGATCCATGGTTATACATGTACCGCTGGAGCCGTTTATTCCCAATTGGCGTGCAAGAGCAAGGACAAGATATTATTGACCCTGCATTTTCTGCTCGAATGTCGAATGATCAAATCCGTTCGGAGAAGTTTTTAAATATGAACTTAGGTGCTACGCTTAATTTAACGAAGGCTTGGGATGTGAAAGCTGATTACGCATATAGTACACAAAATAATTTGTTGACAGCGTCTGTGCCTTATGTACAAGGCCGTACACATTGGTATGGTGTTGAGGCATTAAGAGATGCGAATGGTCAGGTTTATGTTGATGAAAATGGAGTTCAAACTACATCGGGTGGGATACCCGCTTACCGTTTTCCTTTAACAGATCATACGGTGAAGGCAGATACTTATTTCTCGCAAACTAATTTTAGGTCACAACGAAAAACTTTTAATCTCCTAACAAATTATAACTTGGATTTGAAAGATCATCAGTTTAAATTTTTGCTAGGTAGTAACATCGTTTCTTACAACTATTCTAGTCAATTTTCAAAACGAGGCAACTTGTTAAACAATGATAATCCGCAATATGAATTTGTTGTTGGGACCCAAGAAGCTGGAGGAGGTGCAAACTGGGATTCACAAGCTGGTTTTTTTGGAAGAGTTAACTACGCATTTAAAGATAAATACCTGCTTGAAGCCACTGTGAGACGTGATGGTACTTCGAAATTTCCAACACATTTGAAATGGAGAAATTATCCAGGAGTTTCTGCAGGTTGGGTTATTTCCAATGAAAACTTTATGTCGGATATGAAGTCCGTAGTGAGCTTTGCCAAACTTCGCGCATCATGGGGTTCAATTGGTGATCAATCGATGGGTAACGCCTTGTATTTGCCAACGATGGATATTGCCCAAAACTCATGGTTAAATAGTGGTGGCATTCCCTATTTTCAATTGGGTACCCCAGCACCAGTATCTCCTGATATTTCGTGGCAAGATATTGAGCATTTAAATATAGGTGCAGATTTTAGATTTTTTAAGAACAAGTTAGGTGTCACAGCTGAAGTATTTCAGCGATACACTAGAAATATGCTTATTGCAGGTGACGCATTGCCTGCAACCTATGGTGCCAGTGCACCACAAGGTAATTATGGCGACTTGAGAACACGTGGATGGGAATTGAATTTAGATTTTAATCATCAATTCGGTAATGGACTTCGTTTAACCTTTGACGCGAATATCGCAGATGCAGTAACGTTTATTACGAAAGGTGCCGATTATAAAACTCCTTGGGAGAATAGAAATCTAACCTCAGCTTTTTCTACAGGAAGAAGATATGGTGATGTATACGGTTTTGTAACAGACCGCTTATTCCAAAAAGATGATTTTGTGTATGATGCCAATGGCAACTTTGTTCAAACAAATATTGTTTACAATGGAACCAGCAAGCGCACTAATAAATTAGCTGGAAATAATCCAGTTTATCAAACTTACTTCGAAGATGGTAACCAGACATTGTTAATTAGTCCTGGAGACGTAAAGTTTATGGACCTAAATGGTGATGGCTACATTGATGCCGGAAAAGGTACTAATGGTGATCCAGGCGATAGGGTAGTGATTGGAAATACCACTCCGAGATATCAATTTGGCTTCCGTGTGGGTGCAGAGCTTAAGAGCTTTGATATATCTGTGTTTTTTCAGGGTGTGGGCGAAAGAAAAATTTGGGGTAGTGGACAGTTAGCCATACCTGGATATTTCGCTAAAGAAGGCGCAATGCCACAAGTAATTGCAGGAGATTATTGGCGAGCAGATCGTACAGATGCATTTTACCCAAGAGCTTGGAATATGAATGGTGCTGATGAAGGCTATGTGATGAGACCTCAGACAAAATATATGCTAGACATGTCTTATCTAAAAATTAAGAATATCACTTTAGGTTATAATGTGCCTAGTTCTTTACTTAAAAGAATTAAGATAGCGAATGCACGCGTATATGTCTCGTTAGAGAACTTTGTTACATTTGATAATTTGAGAGGATTGCCTATTGATCCGGAAGCGATTTCAGGATTTTCTATGTTAGGCTCTAGCAGTACAAATTATAATTTAGGCCGTACAGGTACTTCAAATCCTGCATTTAAATCGGCTTCTGCAGGGCTTCAAATTGGTTTTTAATTTAAAGGAAGAAAGAAAATGAAAATGAAATTTAAAATAGCATTCGTCTTTATAATGATAGTCTTTGCCGGTTGTAAGAAATTTTTAGACCGACCGCCTTTGGCTTCCGAAACGGATGATACAGCTTGGGAGAGCGAAGAAAAGCTACGTCTTTACGCAAATAAATATTACACAGAATTTTTTGATGGTTACGGAAATGGTTTTACAACCACTGGTGCACCACTGGTAGGTTATACCAATAGTGATGACATGGTTGTACAAGGAAATCAGCCTAACTTTACACGCGCTGTGCCTAATAGCGCTATTTGGAGCTATTCGACTATCCGCTCTCTCAACATTATGTTGGATCGAATAGAAACTAGAATGTCAGGTGTTTTATCGCCAAGCGCAAAGGCTCATTGGACTGGTATTGGAAGATTTTTCAGAGGTTTTAGGTATTCAGAATTGGTACAGGCCTATGGAGATGTTCCTTATTATACACGCGAGATTAATAATACCGAGCTCGACGAGTTGTACAAACCTAGAACTCCACGCAATGAAGTAATGGATGGCGTATATGATGATTGGAAATTTGCACTTCAAAATGTTCGTGTAGACGATGGAGATCAAAATGTAAACAGGTATATCGTTGCAGGCTTTATTTCTAGATTGGCTTTAAATGAAGGTACTTGGCAAAAATATTATTACAAAAATAATGAGCGAGCCAAAAAATTCTTAGAACTAGCCGTTGAAGCTGCTGATTTGGATATTGCGAGTGGCAAGTATGATATCAATACCGATTATAAAACCATATTCACTTCAAAAGAACTGAAAGGAAATAAAGAATGTGTATTGTATAGAAATTATGACCCAGCTGCAGGTGTTACCCATGCCATTGCATCTTATGGTAATTTAGCAGAATCGACATTGAATGGTCCTACTTCAGATTTACTTAAATCATATATCCTAACAAATGGCGATGTATGGCAAAATGCGGCTCCCGCAACTGCCTCATTTACTTTAGATAATATGATCGTAACTCGTGACTCTAGATTTGAAGCGACTTTTTACAGCAAACCTAGTGCACTCAATAGAGGCTCTTATTACTACATTACTAAGTTTTTACCTCGAGAAGTAGAAAAGCGTACCCAAGTAGATTTACTTGGTATGCCTCCTGAATTTACTGGTGATAAAAATGAGACTGATGCGCCGGTATTACGTTATGCAGAAGTATTATTGAATTGGGTTGAAGCTAAGACTGAATTAGCTGACCTTGGTGGTCCAGCAGTTTTACAAAGTGATATAGATAAATCAATCAATAAAATTAGAAATAGACCTTTAGCACTTGAAGCAACAGCGAAAGGGATAACCAAAACTGCGCCACTTAGTTTAGCAGCTCTTCCAGCAGATCCAACTAGAGATCCGGCGGTTTCTGCTTTACTATGGGAGATTAGAAGAGAGCGCAGAATGGAATTTGCCTTTGAAATTTTCCGTTTAGCTGATCTAAAAAGATGGTCTAAATTGGAATATATGGACAATAACCTAAACACAGATTTAATCACTGGTGGATGGGTGAATTTTCCAGCACAACTTCCTAGCGTTTTAACATCAGCAAACGTAGGTAAGGTTGCTGTGGTAAGTTTAACTGGAACCGAGACCGTTTACAACGGAAGCAATGCTGCAGCGATGATTGGATTTTTCAAAAATACTGTAAACCAACCTCGTCTCCCGTTTTTAAACCAACCCAACATTAATCCATATTTGGCACCTATTGGTCTTGTTCAAATGGACGATTACGCGTCCAGAGGATACAAATTGTCGCAAACGCAAGGCTGGCCACAGAACTAAGAGTTTATAATCCATATTTATAAATAGTAGACAGATATAAATAATATGACACTAAAATATATAACATCAAAAATAGGGATTATAGCAACCTTTATGGGATTGCTAACCCTAGCTTCGTGTAAGGATGACCTCCCAGAAGCGCTTGATACATCCGCTCAAGAGACTATTTTAACTTCAATTAAGATAATGAATGCTGGAGTAGACGGAACTACCGTACTGCAAGGAGTTGTTGATGAAGATGCGAAGACGGTATCATTCCCAAGAATAGATCCAAACACCGATTTTTCTAAACTTAAATTTGAAGCAGGCTTATCGGCGGGTGCTAAATTGACCCAAGATGTATATCCCGTTACCTTTGAAGATGGACAATCGGAGAAAGTGATCGTGGTTAAAGTTTCCAATGCCCCTCGTTTCCGCGAGTACTTGGTTAGACTAAGATTAAAAGTACCAGTTTTCGGAGCTGACTTTGAAAAAGGAATTACTTACGATTTTACAAGCAATCCATTAGGAAACCCAATTTACGATTCCTTTACAGGTGCGTTAACCAGGGGAAGTGGATTTGATGGACAAAAAGTATTAGTTGTACGTAGAGAAGCACCACATGTGCTAAATGTTTCAGATCTTAAGGCTGGTACTGTCAATAAAATTATGTTAAATATGACTGGAGTTTCACAAGGAACTTTCATTCTTAACATGGGTGCGCAAGTAAATGGGCATACTTATATTGCCAATTTATCGGGTAATACCGCAGCTAGTCCTTTAAAAGTTTATCACTGGACTGATCCTAGTGCTGCGCCACAAGTAATTGCTAACATCAATGTTGGAACGATAGCTGGAGCCGGCGTTAGACATGGCGATAATTTCTCGGTAAGCTTAGACGATCAAGGGAATGGTTATTTGTTCTTTGGTGACAATGCAGGTACCAGAGTATTACGATTCGATGTAGCTAATTACACAACTGTTACCAGCCCAACTGTCCTTACAATTCCGGTTGCAGGCGCTGGGTCATGGACTTCATTTAATCGAATTGGTAATACTAGCGAGTATTTGTTTACTGGTCATGATGCCCCTGTTGCATTGGTATCAGAAGGAGGTTCGTCTTCATTTACCATGAGCAGAACGGCTATCCCTGTAAGAGGATCAGACGCACGTATAGTGAACTTTAATAGCGAGCGTTACCTAATTGTAACAACAGCGGCCAGAACTGGTTCTGAGGCAACTAACTTCCTTGTGTATGATATCACCAAAGGTTCGAATGTAAAAGATGCATTAACCAACTTAAATAGCCAACCTACTGTTGTTCCAATATTTCAGTATTCGTTAATGGGCCCGGTAAATACATCACCTGCATCGCAAACAGGTTTTTATGTTAAAAAAGATGCATTGGGTAATGATGAAACTTTGATGCTTTATGCTGGTGCAAGTGATGCTGGTTTCGTGTTTTTCGAATTCCAAAAGAAAGTAGCACTAGATTAAGCAGTTAAATTTAAAATCTGGGTAAGTATCAATAATGCTTATCCAGATTTAAAAGATACCTATTAGAAAGACATAAAAATAATGAAGAAAAGACCTTTACACCTGCTAGTACTATTAGCTGTAGTACTTGTGCTAAACGCCTGTAAAAAAGGTGGCGAAGAAACTCCTGATCCAGTCGATCCGCCCGTAGAAACTAGCCTTCTTTACCCTAAAAAGGAAATGAGAGCTGTTTGGATTGCTTCAGTTTATGGTTTAGACTGGCCCCAAGGCGCTTACACTAAGGAAAGTCAGAAACAACAGTACATCAACTATCTTGATAAGTTTAAGGCGATGAATATAAATGCGATCTATTTTCAAATAAAGGGAATGGGTGATGCTTTTTATAATTCGAGTTATGAACCTTGGAGCGCTGCGATCACAGGTACTAGAGGTGTTGATCCTGGCTACGATGTGCTTAAATTTATGATTGATGAGGCTCATGCCAGAGATATTGAGTTCCACGCTTGGATGAATCCTTATCGTATTGCAACCCGTTCAGGAACTAGCAGTTCGTTTCCCTCACTTCATCCTTCTGTTAAGCAAGAATGGGTGTTAGACTTCCCAACTATTCAAATTTATAATCCTGCCGTGCCAGAAGTAAGACAACGATTAGTTGATATTGTAAAAGAGACGATCACAAAATACGATGTAGACGGCATACATTTCGACGATTATTTTTATCCAGAGGGTCAAACTTTTACTGACCAAGCAGATTATGCAAAGTATGGCGCAGGCAGCAATACTATTCAAGATTTTAGAAGGGAAAATGTTAATAAAGCAATTAAGGGGGTATATGATGCAATAGTTGCTACCAGGCCTAATGTGGTGTTTTCCGTTTCACCAGCTCCAGAAATTAATAAGAACTTTAATACTTTGTATGCCGACGTTAAAAAATGGAATCAAGAAGGATGGATAGATGTGGTGATTCCTCAATTGTACCAAGAGATTGGAAACCAATACAATGATTTCCAATTGCGACTTTCTGAATGGTCTCAGTATAGCTATAAAGCAGCTTTAATGGTGGGGCATGGATTTTATAAATTTGGAGATCCTACCATGCCAACAGCTTTTCAGTCGTCTGCAGAATTACAAAGACAATTTGACTTAACTAAACTGAACAAGAAAGTTGTTGGAAGTGTAATGTACAGCGCTAAATACCTTAATTCGAATAAAGTAGGGATTACCGATAAGCTTACTGCTATTTACAAAGATCCTGCAGTGATGCCGTTTTTAGGTCGCGCTGTAGCACCAGCACCAGCTGCCGCAACTAATGTTCGGATAGAAAATGGAGAGTTGAAGTGGAGTGCACCAGGAAGTGCAAAATCAGTTGTTTATTATTTTACTGATTTAAAGAAAGAAGGAAAAGTATTAGCAGTAACTAAAGCCAGTTCGATTGCAATTAGTACTAATGGATATTATTCGGTTTCAACTTTAAACATCGATCATCAAGAGAGCAAACCTTCGGATGTTGTAGAGAAAAAATAGCGCAACAGTTCAATTCGTAAATTTTCCATGCAAAAGGCAGTCAAATTATTGGCTGCTTTTTTTGTTTTTAATCAATAATTAAATAATTATTGTGGCACTATTGTTTAATGTGCCGGATTGTGTTATTTTTAGCGAGTGAGACTGGCAAACCTTAAAAAACTCATTTTCTTTTTGCTGCTATTCCAAGGGTTTAACGCTGCCGCTCAGCAGCACTTGGACACTAGTTTCCAGTCAAAACTTAAGCTTGCAAACAAAATACAAGAGATTAAAGATGAAGATTCTGCAGGTCTTTATGCGAAAAAATTGCTTGCTAAAGCCAAAAGTCAGCAAAATAAAATCTGGCAGGCACAGATAATTTTGGCGCAGGCATATCGATCTTATAGTTTAGGCGATATAGAAAGAGCTAAAACATTCGGACAACAATCACTTCAACTGGCAAGCCCTAAAGATTCTGTTACCTATGTGAAAGCTGGTTTGATGGTTGCCTATATGTTAAATAGGCAGGGAAAAGATACCGAGGCCCTCAAGATTGCCTTCGAGATGACTCGTAAAGCAGAGGATTATGGATGGAGTGTGCTAGTGGTAGAATGCAAAATCTGTATTGCAGATATTTATCGGGCAGTTAATGAGCCTAAAAAAGGGCTTACCTATGCACAACAAGCCTACGAACAGGCTAAAGTGCTTAAAGATACGAGTATTTATATTTTTGCATTAAGTACGCTTTCTAATCTTTATTCAAACCAAGGACTAAAGAGTCCGGCCAACCTAGCTAAGGCAACCAAACTTTACGAAATCATCGTTAGTGAGCCTTATTTCTCTACGTTGTCTATGTTTTCTAAAGCTAGGCATTTGAGCAATATGGCCCGACTTTACGAAATGCAAGACAAGTTCGATCTGGCAGAACAGGTGTTGACAAAGTCGATTGCCATTTCGAGCAAAGAAGGTTATAAAAATATAGAGGCGCATGCATTGAATGAATTAATGACGGTTCATTTAGATAGGGGTGAATATGGTAAAGCTATTAAGTACGGAAGTAGGGCAGCAAGCTTGCTTTCAAAAGAAGATGCCACCAATATCTTGCAAAGAAATATCTATCGAAACCTTTCTAGCGCGTATGTTGGCATCAAAGATTTTGAAAAGGCATTAGATTATAGTAATCGCTCAAGAACGATAACCGACAGTTTAACTGCCAAGGATAAGGTAGAGATGGCAAGGCGGATGGACGAGGAGTACAAAGCCGATAAGCGCATTATTCAGGCTACAGCCGACGCCAAACTAATGAAACAGCAACGTAATTTTAGTATTGCCATTGCCTTGATTATTGTTTTAGGGCTTGTGGCTCTTTACCGCTGGTTTTTGTTCAGAAGAAAAAAGCAAGCAGCGCTCTTAGCGGAGAAGCATCAGCAGTTAGCCAAATTGAATGCATTGAAAGCGAAATTCTTTACCAATATTAGTCACGAATTGCGCACGCCTTTAACCTTAATTGCAGGGCCGATTGAACAGCTGCAGCAGGAAGGGGTTGATTTAGCTACTGCGCAGAATAAAGCATACATTCAAACAATTGGCCTAAATACCAAAAAGCTTTTGAATCTTTTGAACGAGCTGCTCGAACTTGGTAAATTGGAAGCTGGTAGTATCGAGGTAAATGCTCGTCCAACAGACATTCAACAATTTATCCGGTTAATTTATCAGGGATTTAGTTCGGCTGCACAGTATAAAAAGATCGACTATAACTTATCCATGGCAATTGGGACGCAGACAATCGTCTCAATTGATAAAGAGAAACTGGAAAAGATCTTAACTAATCTGATCAGTAATGCTTTAAAGTTTACTCCTGTAAATGGAAAGATAACCGTTGAGGTTTATTTGATAGGCAATGAGCTACAATTAAAGGTTGCTGATAGCGGAAAGGGCATGCCTAAAGAGGCGCTAAAGCAAATCTTTGATCGCTACTATCAAGTAGTCCATGAACAGAGCCAAGCAGAAGGTGGTACAGGAATTGGTTTGGCAATAGCTAAAGAATTAACCGAAGTGCTTGGAGGTAGTATTCATGTTGAAAGCTCGTTGGGGCAGGGATCGTTATTTCAAGTTTCACTTCCTGTCGAAATACTAAGTACACTTGTACCACCAACTGTTTCGCCTGTGATGGAAGTGAAAAATACCGAAGGCCTGATATTGATAGTTGAAGACCAGCTTGAAATGGCCGATTATATTTCATCCATACTCAGCCCATATTACCAACTGTTATTTGCTGTGAACGGAGTGGAAGCCCTTAAGCTGTTAAATGAAAATGAGCACAAGCCTTCGTTAATTATTTCTGATGTGATGATGCCTGAAATGGACGGATTTACCTTTCTTCAGCATTTGAAAGCACACGAGGTTTTATGCCGAATCCCAGTTGTGATGCTCACCGCGATTGCTGATGAAACAGCTAAGTACTATGCATTGAATGTAGGTGTCGACGATTATCTTACCAAACCCTTTAACCATCTGGAGTTGCTAGCGAGAGTCTCCAATCTACTCCATAATTTAAAGGAACGAGCTGGCTTTATTGCTAGCGAACAAAAAGAAACTACAGAAGATAAAGTTATTGCAGACGTTTCTCCCGGCGACTTGCTTTGGTTAAAATCATTAGAGGAACTAGTGATAGCCCATGCGGGGAAAAAGAATTTAGCTATAGCCACTATCAGTTATGAAATGGCTGTTAGCGAGCGCCAACTCTTTAGAAATATCAAGCGCATCACAGGTTTAACTCCCAATAAATACATCCGTAGCGTTCGCTTGCAAATGGCTAGAACTGCGATAGACAGTGGTAAGTATAAGACCATCTCTGAGATCGCCTATGCAGTTGGATTTGAAACGCCTGCTTACTTCAGTAAGTTGTTTAAAGAGTATTATGGCAGAGATGTCAATGATTTAATTCGCTAGTGGCAGTTTTGTCAATGTAAATGGCAGTTTTGTTCGAGTAATGAACTCCAATTTTGTAATGATCATAAACAACAAGTCATTACTATGGATAGTCAACACAACAATGCATTTAAAACTGAAGTTAGTTATGGAAGAAGCAGGCTAGTATGTCCAAAATGTCAGTCGCCTGATATATTGAGAATAAGGAGAGGATTCTTTTATAAGAATGTACTTTTTTTCTTGCCCATTCGCCGTTATATCTGTGAACGTTGTTCGAATAGATTTTCATTAATCATTAGATAAATTTACCTTTAAGCCATGATGCAAAGTGCAGGGATATTGGCTTATCGTACGATGTCTGGTGTGTTGGAATTTTTTCTTGTGCATCCGGGCGGACCCTTCTTTGTGAAAAAGGATTTGGGTGTTTGGACGGTGCCCAAAGGACTTGTAGAAGATGGAGAAGACCTGCTCTTAACTGCTAAACGAGAATTTTTAGAAGAAACGGGTTTTGAAGTTTCTGGTGAATTTTTAACCTTGGGGCATATTGTGCAAAAAGGAGGAAAGCATGTACATTGTTTTGGCGTGGAGTTCGACTTGGCCCCCTCGAAGCTTAAAAGTAATACGTTCGATTTGGAATGGCCTCCGCGTTCTGGTCGCATGACCAGCTTTCCAGAGGTTGATAGAGGCGCTTGGTTTGATTTGGACAACGCCAAACGTAAAATCAATCCTCAACAAGCCGAACTACTAGATCGCTTGATAAAATTAATTTAAGGCCGTTCAATTGAACGGCCAATAGTTTAGTCTTGATAGGTTTGAGGAAACTTCCCAGGCTTTAATCCGTCGACGACGGCTCTTACTCTTTCTAACCACTCCGGTGCCTGTTCTCTAATGTCATCGAACTTAGATCGTCCTAGTGAATCTTTTTTAGTTAAATATTTGACTGCACCATATACTGCGGCGCCAATCAATGCTGTTTTTAATAATCCCATAGTTTCTGTCTTTTTTTGATAAACAACTGTCACTAGCAATTGTTTCAATTTAAGCACTCTTAGCTTTCTTAAGGGCACTAAAGAGACCGGTTGACCATAGTGCTGCAAAAATTAGCACCGGTTGAAAGAATAGACGCGTAAGGCGAGCACTATCACTATTAAGTCCAAAAGCATCTGTATGGTTTAAGTATTGGGCAATGTTACCTGGAAAGATCAATACATAGAAAATAGCAAGCGCTATGCCGATTTTAAGTCTTTGTTTTTTCCAAAAAATCATAGCAAGGCCCAACGATATTTCAGCTATGCCCGAAAGCAGTACGACCGCATCTTTACTAATGGGTACCCAATTTGGTACCTGAGCCTGAAACTCGGTTCGCTGGAAGGTGAAGTGCCCGATGGCTGCTGCAACCATAAAAATGCCGAGTAAGATGCGAATGATATTTTGAAATGTACTGGTTTTTGTTTTATGCATAACTGTATGACAAATAGAAGATGTTTTTGTTGTAAATGAACGAAATTTAAGGCAGATTTCTTTGGTCGCATCTTTAGAAAAAACAAATTTATACACCTTAATGTTTTGAGCAACTGGTAGGGTCGGTAGTCAAAACAAAACAGTAAAAGCCCTTACATAAGAAACTTTTCTTAATTTTATTACGCTGTAAATCAAATATTTATAAATATTATCGACAAATATATTTTGAACATAAGAAACTATTCTTATGTTTGATATTATGAAAGCTCAAGCGAAAGAAAAAAGCCCTATGGGTGAACCTACTAAATCTGAACTAGAGATATTGCAGATTCTTTGGAAAGCCGGTCCATCAACTGCTCGGTTTGTAAACGATGAGTTAAATAGCCAAACCCGAAAGGTTATCTACATGTCTACCTTAAAGCTAATGCAGATTATGCTAGAGAAAGGCTTTTTGAAAAAGGATGAAAGCAAGATGAAGCATATTTATTGGGCGGCAGTAGAGGAGGGGAAGACTAAAGCTGCGTTGCTAGATAGGGTTGTAGATACCTTGTTCAATGGCTCGGCAAGTAGTTTATTAATGCAGCTACTGGGTAACCAAAAGCTATCCGATAAGGAAATGGAAGAATATCAAGAGTTGATTAAAAAAATGGATCAAAAAAGATGAAACTAGCGCATTTTAACCAATGGCTTAGTGATCGGGAGATCAACGCCATTTGCTGGACCCTAATCCATTCGCTCTGGATTGGCTTAATCGTTGCAGCTTTGGGAGGACTTATTATCGCTTGCACTCGCAAGTCGACAGCAAAACTACGTTATCGGTTATTTTGTGCGCTTTTAGTAGTTTTTACTCTTGTTATGGTGGGTGTGGCAATGTATGAAATGGTTGAAAATGAGGCTAAGCTAAACGCTACAGTTTCCCCTGTTTCGGCAACTGACCAAATTTTAGCAGGCAAAGTTCTTGCAGGTGATGGCTTGTCTTTGATCGATACAATCACCACATTTTTAAACCACTATGCAGGCTGGATTTTTGGCTTATGGTTTATCTTTTTTGTGTTCAAAGGCATGCAACTTATTGCTGGAGTTTTTTATATCCAGCGCATCCGCAAGTATAAAGCGAAAGAGCTTGCCGAAGATTGGTTGACAAAAGTGCAGGCTTTTAGTGCGACGCTTGGCATCAAAGCAAAGGTATTACTTATCCAATCTGCACTGGTAAAAGTGCCTGTTACCTTTGGTTATTTTAAACCGGTAATTGTGCTGCCTATCGGCATGGTTTTTCAGCTTCCAGCAGAACAGGTAGAAACCATCCTTTGGCATGAGTTAGCCCACATTTACCGTCGCGATTACCTTGTAAATATCTTGCAAAAGGTAATTGAAGCCGTTTTCTTTTTTAATCCGGCTATTTTATGGCTCTCAGCCCTCATTAGAGAGGAAAGAGAGGCTAGCTGTGATGATATTGTATTGGCCAATGTGCAGCATAAGACAAGTTATTTAGCAGCATTGGTTGCATTTCATAGTCAGAAGCAGAACATCGGTAGTTTAGCCATGGGACTTAGTCTACGTCCTAATCAATTGATGAATCGCTTAAGAAGAATGGTGAACCAGGAAAATAAAAGATTGAGCTTTGTTGAGCTCTTTGTTTTAGCGTTGGGTTTACTGTTGTTATCTGCCTTTACATTTATTCCTCAAGTTAAGCCTAGCATTAAAAATGGAGTAGTGTACATTAAAAAAGCGCTCACTGAAAATTTGGCTACAACTCCAGACCAGGCTTCATTACCGAAACCAACTGCCAAGTCTTCAAAGCCTCTAAATGAAGCAATACAGCAAACGAATGATTCGTTGGGACTAGATACATTATTGAAATTTAAAAGTATTCGTTTTAAAAACAGTAACCAAGATAAAGCCAACCGAGAACTGAATGTGATAGATGGACAAGACAACCGTTACCATATTATTGTAGCTGGTGGGTTAATTAGAACGGTAGAATTTAATGAAATGGCTGTGCCTGAGACTGAATTTAAAAATTATGAAAAGCTATTAGTACAAATTGATGAGATAGTTAAACGAAAGCTAAAAAATCCATCCCCACAGTATATCAAAGAACATTGGGTAAATAATAAATCGGCGCTAGGTTGGCAAAAGACCCCTGAAAAAAAATCCATTGCAGGTAGTTCCAAAGCAGCGGTCGACCAAAAGCTAAGTGCTAAAGATTTATTTTTCTTGAATAAGCCTAATGCCGAAATTCGACCTTCAAAGAAGAAGCTGCCTAAAATCGATGCTACTGATGATAAAAACAGAGTATTAGGGGTAATTGCTTCGTTGGTAGCGTACAAAGTAGTAGCCAATGTCGCTTCGGTTAACTGGTTTGCCTTAACAGACGACCAGCTGGTAGTAAACGACCAAAAACAAAGTAGTCAGCTGCACCAACAGCTGAAAGAAAAATATGGTATTAAGCCAAAGTACGGCTTGTTTTTTGGCCCATCCAAGGTGCATGGAGCAGGGATCATCTTTGACAAAACTGATCTCTAATTACATCAATATTTTCTAAATAAGAACTTAAAAAACCACAGATATGAAATTTTCTCCAATAGCAGCATTTTTGCTGCTCATGCTAAACTATTGCCCAGTTTTTGCGCAAGATCCTGCCATTGCAGCGATTGATAAATTAATGTCTTCCCAATTTAAACCTAATGAGCCAGGGGCAAATGTGCTAGTAGCCAAAGGGGGGAAGATTTTGTACCATAAAGCCTTTGGCATGGCTAACATGGAACTGAATGTGCCAAGCGATACAGGGATGGTTTATTACATTGCTTCTAATACGAAGCAATTTACCGCCGTTGCCATCTTGCAACTAATGGAAAAAGGAATGATTTCGTTGGATGATACTTTGGGTAAGTACGTTAAAAGTAGCCCGCCGGTATCTCAGATTACCATTAGGCAATTGTTATCCCATACATCGGGTTTGAACGGGAATGGTTACAGGGATTCATTAAACATACCCAAGGGAAATACCAGGCAAGCAGAAGCTGAACGAAATGCGGCAAGAAACATGGCTTTCCCATCGGGAAGTAAATGGATGTACAATAATGCCAATTTTCAAGTTTTGGGTTACATTATCGAGAAGCTGACAGGAAAAACCTATGAACAATATATCAAGGAAAATATTTTCATCCCTGCTGGCATGACTACCGCTATAGTGGCCAGCGGTGATGAGGCACTTGTAAAAGGGCGACCGGCTGGATATGGAATTCTGCGCAAGGGCATTGTCAATTACCCACTGCATGATATCCAAGGTTTTTATGCCTCTGGTGGTATACTTGCTAGCGCGATGGATATGTATCGATGGAACCAAGCATTGAAGTCGGGCATACTTTTACAGAAAAAGACCCTAGAATTGGCTTTTACACCGGCTATATTGAACAACGGACAAGCTGCACGTTACGGCTTTGGTTGGCGCATCGAGAATTTGCGTGGTAGTGTATATTATCAGCATGGCGGTGCAGTGCCGGGCTTTATTTCAGAGACTTTTTATTTGCCATCGGAAGATGTGTATGTGGTAATTTTAATCAACTCAGAATCGGCGGTAATTCCTCAGGTTTTATCCCGCATAGCGGCAGCAGAACTAACAGCTAAACCATACAAATTTGAACAGAGTGCAATTGCGGCCCAGAATCTTGGCAAGTATGCAGGAGTTTATGAAAACGATAGAGCCGAAAAGGTTAATATTACCGAGGCAGATGGAAAAGTTTACTGGCAAAGAGTTGGTGGAAAAAAATATGAAGTGATGCAGTCTGTAACCGACGAGTTCTACTTCGAAAAAGATTTTTTATGGCTGGAATTTCAACGCGACCAAAAAAAGAAAATCATTCAATTGGTGTTCAGTAGGGCTGGGTATGTGCTAAACACTTGGAAGAGGTTAGCTAAGCCCGTCATGAGTCTTTCAGAAACTGGACAGGAATTATGATTTAATAGGGCGTAGTTTAACTTAAAAAAAAACTCACTATATTGATAGTCTATAACTACACTAATTAAACATCATGAAATTTTTAGTCAAAGTCTTAGTATTGAGCTGCATTTCGTTAACCACCTTCGGACAGAAGCCAGCAAAACGTGTATTGATTATCGGATTAGACGGCTTTAGTGCAGAAGGTTTCAAAGAAGCTAAACATCCAAATATCGATAGAATGTTAAAGCAAGGGGTTATTTCCTTAACCACTAGGCCAGTTATGCCGTCGGTTACTATGCCAAATTGGACGAGTCATCTGACAGGTTCTGGTCCGGAAGAACATGGAATTACTGGTAATGATTGGTTGCTCAATAAGCATCCTCTTCCTTCACTGGCCACAGACGCTGATGGTTATTATCCATCGATATTTAAGGTGCTAAAAGAACAGCTCCCACAATCAAAAACCGCTTACTACTATAACTGGAAGGAGCTGATTTACCCTATCAATAAAAAGTATTTGGATGAAGTGTTTTTTGAAGAAAATGACGGTTATCAGCGAAGCTATGCAAAGGCATTTGACTTTCTTCAAGCAAACAGGGAAAACCCTACATTGGTGTTCTTGTACAGTGTTCATGTAGATCATGCTGGTCACTCTATTGGTTGGATGACCCCACCATACATTAAAGCTATTGAAGATGTTGATGTTGAAATAGGAATTTTGCTGGATAAGTTGAAAGTGGCAAACCTCAGTGACGACACGCATTTTTTATTGATTACAGATCATGGGGGAATCAAAAAAGGCCATGGTGGAGTTTCGAGATATGAAATGGAAGTGCCATGGGGAATTGCAGGTCCAAGAGTTAAAAATGGAGGCCTCATTACAACATTTAATTCGAATAAGAATACAGCTATTGTTTTGGCCGAGCTTTTTAAACTGAAAAAGTTGCCAGCTGTATGGACGGGGACGCTGCCAGAAGGTGTTTTAAAATAGCAAATTTGGATTGAGCTTTGATTATTCTTATATTTATTAGCGTCGTATAAGCAAAGAGTATAGCAAGCGGTACCACGGTGGCATACAGCCGTGCATCAACCGCGCATTAGCCGTGCATCAACCGTGCGTTAGCCGTGCCTTTATGCAGACCAGATGCACGCTTAATGCATAGGATATGCACGGCTAACCCAAAGTTGTATGCCGCAGTGATTATGGCGTAAGGCTGAGTACCTCATTGAAAATAAGTCTTCATTTGAATAATACAGCGTTTTCTAGCATTCACCCTATGTTGGATTGCAACAAATTTTGTAATTAACTTAGTTAACCATTTTTATTACAGGCGTAGTGTTTTGAATTATATTGACTGATTCGTATTTTGGAGGGACTATCTTACCATCTTTAATTGTTTGTTTTTCTCGAAATTGTCCATCGTAGAAAAAATAATTTACTAAATTTTTCCTGTTTTTTGACAGGGATAAAGAGTCGGTATTTTGAAAATACAAACTATCCTTTTTGATTTTTTTTGAAGACACAAAAAAATTAGCAGTATAAAAATGATAATTTCGACCTTCAGATCTTCCTAATACCATGGCGGTACTATCTATTTTACGATTGGCAATAGAGTCGAAATGGTAATTCTGCACAACATAATATTCTTTTAAATAAGATGATGACAATTTTTGGTTGACCAGCTGGATTCTCAAAACTCTTTCTGTCTTACAGCCAAAAAGACAAAGTGTGATAAAAATAGCAATAATTTTTATTTTCTTCATTGGCTGAGGCTACATAAAATGACTAAAAGTTGATTACTTTTAAATATATAATTAAATTATAGATTCATCACATTTTTTCCCTGTCCCATCACATTTATCGAAACGAAGGTCTTAGCTTGTGTATTATTGCAGCACAATGCACAAGCTAATTTTAATTAAGATGATGAAACCGTATTTGCTCCTGCTGCTATGCTGCTTTAATGTTCACCTGTTTGGACAAACTACAGCTGGATCTATCGATCACCAGTACTTTACTACTGAAAACGTTAAGTTCAACAGTGCTGGTGTAGCGCTGGAAGGGACAATCTTCAAGCCTAAACACATTGCAGCAGCAGTAGTGCTCGTTCATGGATCCGGTCAGGAAACAAGGATGCTTACCCTAGCGTCTCTTTTAGCGAGTAAGGGTGTCGCAGTATTAACTTACGACAAACGTGGCGTAGGGAAGTCGGGTGGGGTTTATGCTGGACCTGAAGTAGGTACGAACAATATTGATTCTGCTAACCTAAACTTATTAGCTTTAGATGCAAGTGCTGCCATTAATTCGTTGCGGGAACAACTGCCTACTAAGCAACGTAAGTTGGGCTTAATGGGTTTTAGTCAGGCAGGATGGATAATTCCAATAGCTGCAAAAATAAATCGCAACGTCCGTTTTATGGTTGTGTTTAGTGGACCGGTTGTAACTACGCTCGAACAACTGCGATTTCAATTTTATACAGAAGGAAATCAAAACTTTTGGGATACACACAGCGAAGCTGAGGCAAGAGAACACGTACGTAGTGACCCCGATCGATATCAATTTGCGGCTACTGACCCAGGATATGCGCTTGGTAAAATTACTACACCTGGACTATGGCTATTTGGTGGTAGAGATATCCAAATTCCAGTAGGTTTATCAATAGAACATCTTAATACCCTCAAGGCAAAAGGGAAACGGTATGAGTACCGTTTGTTTCCAACATTAGGCCACAATACTGCCTTCTCCAAATCACCAGAGCCAATAGACGTAGCCATTAAATGGATGAAAAACTAACCTTTAAACCAATGCCATGATCCATATTTTTCGGGATTAAAAAAGTCTGGATGAAGTTCTACGTTCGTTTTAAAGTTGGAATAATCTTCAGTTTGAATTAATTTATCGTTAACGTAGATTTTTACATGGGTTTCATGCCAAATATTTCCTATCTTTTGATGGTTTTCAAATTGACATGCTAATCGGGATTTTTCCTTCTGTTGGATCATTCTTACCATATAGAGATTCTTTGAATCAAACCAGAGTTGGCTTTTTGTTGAATCAGGCTTATCTACCCCAAAAACTTCAATCGATTTACCTTTCCAAGTACTTGTATAATGTTTGCTAAGATCGAATCCGTCCTTCCCTAGCTTTTCTGCAACTTGTTTTTGTGTTTCGAAATACATTCCACCAAGCAAGTAAACGAGAATATTCGGATTAACACTAGGTTTCATTTTTTGAGACCCACGAAAATTGTAAGTCGAATCTCCTCGGTAAATAACCGAATTGCCTTCTTTAGGGTCACCAAAATCAATTCTAAATAAGTTCGGAAACAGGCCAGCTTCATACCAAGTTTGGGTTCTGAAAACAGTATCTGCCCGGTACATCGCAGTTTTTTGAATAAATGAGATCGTTTTTGGAAATTTACCAAAGTATCGTTCGTGAATCAACGCGAGTTTTGGGTGCAAAGACTGCGCAGCAAGCGTTAAACAAATGATACTAAAAAATACTGTACTAGTGATTTTTTTGTGTAGTCGAAAATTCATCAGTTCTTTTTAAGTACAAAATAAAGAAATATTTTAACAAGTTAACTTTTTCAGCAGGTACGAAAGCATGAAGGTAAAGACAACGTAGCCTACAAAAATGATATAACCCGGTTGTAACGAAGTGTAGTTAACTGTTGTTGTTGTGAGAAACTCATTTTTAAGGTTTAAGTCGACAAGTTGACTTTTTAAAATTCCATTTAGCCCTATATAGGTCATCAGAATACCAACTACCATTACATCGGCCATATCCCATTTACCCGATTCAAAGGCAAGGTATCTGGTAAATTTATTTTCCGAAATGGGCGGCTTACATAGCATGTGGATCCCTCTCGCGGTCATCCGTAAAATAGGAAGAACGATCACAAATAACATGATAATAATTCCTACTGTTACAGAATCTGGTTTTGGCTGCTGGATCAGTACTTCTCCTATGCCCAGAATGCTTTTACTCTGGAAAAATAGTACTTGGTTTTGAAAAGCAATTGGCTCGCCCATTAGCATGATTTCTAGTGAACTCAGCCGTGCGTCTACTTCAATAATCGATACCGTTACACCCACGATAAGCAGCACCACTGCAAAGAGCAGTGACATTACGAATAGGGTAGTCTGCAGGTGTTTTTGCTTTCTCAAAATAATCCATAGCATAATTGCGCCTGCTACGCAGCCAAGCATGGCATACGCGTAATTGTAGGTTATCTCACGCATACGCGTTAATTTGGTTTCGACTTGCTCATTGAAGGCTTGTTGACTGCTCACATTGTATTTTTGATACATATCGTTATTAACTTTATCAATGGCAGTCTTCGTGCTATCGTAAGTCTGACTAGCGAGTTCTTCAAATTTGCTGGTGGCTATGTTTTTGAGCTTTGTAGTGGTCTTTGGGCTGGCGATACGATCAATGATAATTTTAGCAAAAGCAGGTACCTGAGCATGGAGTTCTTTAGGGTCTACAAAACGCTTGAACGCAAATTTTTTGAGCTTACCACCAAGGCTCTTCTGAGGTTTGTTAAATTCTTTAACTACCTCGTTTACCATCCCGTGAAGCTGTTTGGTAACTTGCTGGCGCATTAATTTCTTCTGCTCGGGTGTAACTTTGAAGCCCCTGATCTTTTCGGTCATGATTTCAGCGATCTTATCGCGCCAAAGGTCGATCGAAAATACCCCAAATGTTATGTTATTAACCATCGAGTAGTCCTGTTTAGTTTGTTCCTGTTCATTTGAAAGTTTGTACAGGTGGTGCCCGTAATAACATTCCCCGGCAAAGAGTATTCCTAGTCCCAAAATCAATAGGATTTGGGATAGGATGGAGGTTTTTGCTTTTAGAGATTGCTGGGTTGTCAAGGTAGGTAATGGCTAAAGGTTAAAATGATTTTACTGTCGTATTTAATGTGCTTTATATTAATCCGAATTATGCGGGGAAATGTACTTTAGGATCGTAGAAAGTACAAGACCAAATAACACAAAAGCGATGAATATGATGTATCCTGGTTGTAAAGCCGTATTATGGGTAGAAATTAGGGTAAGAGAATCTGCAGGGATAGCTAAGTTCTGTAATTGGCTTTCCAACAGTCCGTTTAGTCCTATGTAAGCCATTAGGATACCTATTACAATCACATCAGCCATGCTCCATTTGCCCGATTGGAAGGCAAAGTATTTGATGATTTTATTTTCAGCGAGACTTTTTTTACCTAATAGATGTATCCCCGTAGAACAGAGTTTTAAAATAGGGAATAAGATACTGAAGACTAGCAGTAGGACACCGACTAACATGGAATCTATGGCTGTCCCAGTGATGAGGATTGTCACCACATCGAGAATGCTTTTGCTTTGGAAGAAGAGAACTTGATCTGTAAAGGTAATGTGCTCACCGAGCAGCACAAAGTTAACTTCACTGATACGGGCATCTACCTCGATCATCGATGCTGTAAGACCTACCGCTAATAAGATAAAAGCGAAGATCAACGATAGAATGAAAAGGATTGAATGGAAGATTTTTCGTTTTCTAAAGCCCCACCACGCGGACAGAAATACAATGATACCACCCAACATGGCGATACTATAGCTATAGGTTTCAACCTTAATCTGTTTTAAGGAATCTATAATTTGATGATTAAAGTCTGCTCTATTGGTAACATCATATCGGCTGTAAACCTTGTTTATTTTTCTCGCATTCGCTTTCAAGGTGCTGTCAATAAAAGCAGTCTCATCGATTTTATCTAGTTTTTCTAGCGCCATTGAACTGAGCTGTTTTCTTGCATTGGGGTTATCTACCTTTGCAATAATAGTTCTGGCAATTTTCGGAACTTGTTTTCTGATGGTATCTACCTCTACAAAATTCTTTACAGCGAATTTAACTAACTTGCCTCTGATCGATTTCTTTTCAGGCTTGGTAACGAGCGCTTCTGCTTTTCCAATCAGCGCATGAATAACGCCTTCTATTTCTTTTTGGAGCTCTCTTTTCTGTTTTGGCGTAATGTTTAGGTTTTTAGCCTGATTAGTGATGATATTCTCAATCTTACCTTGCCATTGCTCCATAGAGAACAAGCCCAACATGATATTATTCATCTGTGAATGATCATACTTAAGTTGTTCTTGTTTTTCCGATAGCTCATGCAAACGATAGCCAAAGTAGCCTTCTGCAACCATCAAAATGGATAGACAGAAAATTAACACGAATTTCAGGAAGTTGGTGTCCTTACTAGGGATTGGTTTGGTAATTGTTGTCAAGTGCGTTGAATGATCGGTCGCATCGATAACAATATTCCTAACGGATTGTTTAGGTATATTACTACTTTTTGGTTTTTTTTGGCAATGATACCGACACTTAGTTTCTATCTATTCGATATAATCGCCCCTGATCAGTGATCGCATATAAAGCGCCATCAATACCTTGGGTAATGTCCCTAAAGCGCTGATTTTCGCTTCTTAGTAATCGCTCTTCTCCAGTTACTCTATTGTCCGTTATCACTAATCGTACGATATGCATACCGCTTAATGCACCTATGAAGAGATTGTTTTGCCATTCGGGTATACGGTTACCACTGTAAAAAGTCATACCACTAGGTGAAACTACTGGATCCCAGTAATAAACTGGTTGAGTCATACCTTCGCGTTGTTGTATACCGGTTAACACGGGCTGTCCACTGTATTCAAGGCCATAGGTTATGATTGGCCAACCGTAGTTTGCCCCAGGCTGGATGCGATTGAGCTCATCGCCTCCGCGCGGCCCATGTTCGCTTTGCCAAATGTCGCCCGTTACAGGGTGACGGGCAAGCCCTTGTGGGTTTCTATGTCCAATGGAATATAGTTCTGGAATTACACCTGCTTGTCCGATAAAAGGATTTCCAATTACAGCTTGTCCATTTTTCGTTATTCTAATTACCTTGCCAATAGAAGCGCTAGTTAACTGTGCTTGTGCTCGGGTAACATTGTCTGAACGCTCACCAGTTGACACAAATAGGTTGCCGTTTGTATCAAAGATTACTCTACCGCCATAGTGATTAACTCCGGAGTAACCAGGACTAGAGCGAAAGATAACGGTGACGTTTTCCATGGCTTGCTCATTATTAGCTAGCCTGCCTTTGGCAATAGCCGTTAGATTGCCAGATGCGTTTGGTTCAGAAAAAGACCAGTATACCATTCTGTTGCTAACAAATGCAGGGTCGAGGCACAAACCAAGTAAGCCACCCTGTCCGCTAGCATTAACCGCTGGGATTCCAGTAATTGCTTCGCCAACAGTTCCTGTACTGCTTACGATCCGCATTTGTCCCACTTTTTCGGTGACTAAAAATCGGCCATCTGGTAAACTGGCAATGCCCCAAGGGCTTATGAGTGAAGAAGTAAGTATTTTTGACTGGATGGCCGTGGTAGTTTTTACCGATGATATTCGTGTCTGACCCGTAAAGGCGGACTTATAATTGGCATTTGGTGCTAGGGTTTCTACTGGTGGGTTGTTGGGGTCGGTAGGTATGGATTCTGCTGGCGATTCTGTTTTACCTTTCTTGTTACAAGAACAAGCTAATATTAGGCTGTTCACTATAAGTGTAATGAGATATCTCTTCATCGTTGATTTATTAAACATCCGATACTTTTCTTGGAACCAATAACCATGGCTTTGCTTTTGTAGAATAACAGCTATTGATTAGGTTTTGTTTTCAATAAGGTGCTTGCTTATATTAATTCCTATTCTCTTTAAACATTTTTTTAAGCTGGTTTTCAAGCTGACCAAATACCAATCCGCCCATGATAAAAAATGAGGCGATTAGTTTCCATGAAGGCAACTCCTCACCAAGGAATACTGCTGAGGCAATAAAACCCACCACAGGGATTAATAGGGTAAAAGGAACTACGGCAGAAGTAGGATAAGTTTTAAGTAACCAGCCCCAGGCACCATAGCCTATGTGCGTGGAGATAAAGACGATATACACAACTGCCCCAATAGTTGGCCAAGACATGTTTTGCAGTGAACTTGTAATTACCTGCGGTCCATCTACCAGGAACGAGACTATACACATAAATGGAAAGGCGATTAAATTACCCCAGACTACCAGGGAAAGAGGCGAAGACGCGTTAACTTTCTTGGTAAACATATTGCCGCCTGCCCATGACAATGCAGCCAGTAAGGTAAGCAGTAGTCCGATAAAAGTAGAACCACCGTTTACATGGTAGGCAACTATGCCAATACCAATGAAAGATATCAAGGAGCCCACGATCTTAAAGGCGCTTGGCTTATCGCCAAAGAACCAAAAGGCAAGGCCTATTGAAAAGAAGACTTGTACTTGTAAAATAAGCGACGAAAGTCCGGGCGATAACCCAAGGTGAATTCCAGAAAACAGTAACCCAAATTGCATGGCGAAGTTAAGGATGCCGAAGGCAATGATTAGTTTAAATGGTGCTTTCGGTTTCGGTAGAAAAAACACCCATGGCAGTGCAGAGAGTCCAAATCTGATTGCACAAAGCAGGAATGGCGGAAGTCCCTTAAGGCCGATATAGATGGCGATAAAGTTGACGCCCCAGATTAGGACAATTAATAAGGCTAAAAGAAGGTGTTTTGGGGAAAGACTGGAGTTCTGCATTGCCTTGCAAATAACGGAATTTTTTGGCTAAGTTGACGATAGCTAACATCTAATAGTAAAAGCTGCTATTGCAATTTTCGCAGTGATAACGTCGAAGGTTCGTCCAGCCCAGAAAGAATTTAAAAAGCGCGCTTCGGCGAATCCTGTCGAGATGTGCGCTACCGCATTTGGGGCAAAGAATCTTTTTAGATGCGGTTTGCGGTGATGGCTTTTTCATGTTGTTTTATTTGGAGCGAAATAAACTTAGGCGGCTTTACCACATACAAAAGTAATAGGGGCGTGTAAGCTGTATGTTAATTTTTTGAGAATTAACTTGACATTTATTGATCGATTGGCGCACAAATGAATGCCATACGACCCTTATCACTCAAACCTTATTTTAAAACGAACTGATGGCAGCAAAATTATACTTTAGGGAAGGTAATTTGCAGCAAAGCTGGTGGCATTTGGAACACGCTCATATCTTAAGGCAGCCTTTTGCTTATGCTTTGGTAGTCATCAAGGATAAGGCCGGCAATTTTTTAGCAAACTGCCTATGAGATGCGCTGAAAATATGCATCTTTGTTAAAAGCCTTCAATTTTGAAAAAACTTCAGTTGATCTTGACTAATCCTTGCTCAGAACGCTGGGATGATATGCCTCAAACTGGCGCTGGGCGTTATTGCGATAGCTGTGAAAAAAATATTATAGACCTCTCTGCCAAATCTGATGCAGAGCTGATTCAGTTTTTTAAAAAGAAAAAGGACAATGTTTGCGGTCGCTTATTAGCCAGTCAACTTAATCGCGAATTGGTGCTTGAAAAGCCCAAAGCTAGTTGGCAATGGTTGTTACCATTGGCAATTGGAGCAATTGTTAGTACGCCTACGCAAGCACAAGAACTGAGACCGGTTATTGTACAAAGCGATCAAGCAGCTAATTCTTCCTCACAGGAGGTTCCAGTTAAACAATCAGTACCGGTACAAAGCATTAGCGGTAAGGTAGTGCATGAGAAAACTGGTGAGCCTTTAAAAGGGGTTAAGATTAAGCAAAAAGGTTTTGAAAATGTGCTAGCCCTAACAGACCACGAAGGAAAATTTGAGTTGAGTACCACACCTGCAGACACGGTAACAGCATTTATTTTTGAACTGAGTGGCTATGGTAAAGTAGAGTCAAAGCTCAATGATGGTATGGTGATTAGGCTGCCAGCAGAGCTGATTTTAAGGTTAGGAGGAGTTTCTACTATCTCTTTACACCGAGAGCCTTTATATCTGGTTTTTGTTGGTAAGAAAAGTTGTGTTATTGATGCAGCTAAACTAAAGGAAATATCACCTGATTGGATAGAAGATATCGAAATCTTGAAAGATGCAAAGGCAACGGCACTTTATGGATCTAAAGCTGCCAATGGAGTAGTATTAGTAGAAATTAAGAAAGCCTACGCTAAGAAAATAGACTTTTCGAAGAAAAAGTTGAGAACTTCAGTAGGCAATCCTTATTAGATGTGCAATATGAAATTTTAACTGAATGAAGTATAGTTTAACTAGGGGACTGTTTATTCTTTTATTAATTGGCAATTGGGCAAGCGTATCAAACTTAAATAAAAGAAACAAACTCTATGAAATCATCTACTAGCAATAGCTTGTTTAAAGTATTACTATTATCCGTTATATTTAGTACTGTCTCTGTAATTTTATTAAAAGCACAAACAAAAGTAAAAACCTATGATTTAGTTGATTATGGTATTAAGCCAAACAGCGGCAAGAATAGTACATCTGTATTGTCCAATTTGTTGAGTAAAATTAAAGCTGAAACCATTAATGGCGAAAGTGTAGTTATTAAGTTTCAAAAAGGCCGGTATGATTTTTATCCAGAGGGTGCGACAATTAGAACTTACTATATTTCTAACCATGATCAAAGTAATCCTAAAACGGTCGGGATTGCATTAGAGAATTTTAAAAATTTAACTGTTGAAGGCGATGGAGCTGATTTGATATTCCATGGTAGGATGCTGCCAATTTCGCTTATAGAAAGTAATAATGTAAAGCTAAAAAACTTAAGTATCGATTTTGAAAAGCCGCAAATTGCACAAGTAAAGGTTGTTGAAAATGATACCATAAATGGACATATTGTTTTTGAAGTTGCACCTTGGGTAAAATATCACGTTAAAGACAGTGTTTTCTATCATGCTGGTGAGGGATGGCAATTACAACCTACCGCGGGTATTGCATTCGAAAATGCGACGAAGCGTATTGTTTTTAACAGTGGCGACATTAGGTTAGGCACTAAAGGAGTTGCAGAAATAGCACCTGGTAAAATAAAGGCCTATCGTTGGAAGAACAAAAAGCTAATTCCAGGCACGGTAATAGCCATGAGAGGCGGTGTACGTCCAGCACCTGGAATATTTGTACATAAGGGTAAGAACATCAGTTTAACGAACATCAAGGTTCACTATGCTGAGGGTATGGGATTGTTAGCGCAATTAACTGAAAATATTTATATGGATGGTTTTAGCGTATGCCTCAGAGGAAAAAATGATCCGCGATACTTTACTACTCAGGCTGATGCTACACATTTTTCTGGCTGTAAAGGTGTAATCGTTTCTAAAAATGGTTTGTATGAAGGAATGATGGACGATGCCATCAATATTCACGGTACCTATCTAAAAGTGATTAAAAAACTAGATCATAAAACAGTGATTGGCAAATATATGCATGGACAGAGCTATGGTTTTGATTGGGGTTATGTAAAAGATAGTGTGCAGTTTATTCAATCGAAAACGATGGAGTTGTGGGATGCTAAGAATACAATTGCCTCTATTACGCCAATACAAACCAATAAAAATGATCCAATTAAAGAATTCAGAATTGAGTTTAAAGAGCAGTTAGCTATTGAAGTAGATCCTGCAAAACAAGATATTGGAATTGAGAATTTGACATGGACGCCTTCCGTTAGCTTTACAGATAATGTCATCAGAAACAATAGGGCAAGAGGAGCGCTTTTTAGTACACCAAAACGAACCGTAGTAGCACGTAATTTATTTGATCACACGTCTGGTAGTGCTATTTTGTTATGTGGCGATAGTAACGGCTGGTACGAAACAGGAGCTTGCAAGGATATCGAAATCAGCGATAATAAATTTGTGAATGCATTAACGAGTATGTATCAGTTTACCAACGCAGTGATATCAATTTATCCAGAAATTCCAGACCTAAAAAATCAACAGAAATACTTTCATTCAGGAATACGGATATTTAACAACCAGTTCGACACTTTTGATCGCCCAATTCTGTATGCAAAATCTGTAAACGGGCTGGTTTTTAAAAATAATAAGATTACAACCAATAACGATTATCCTGCTTTTCACGCTAATAAAAGTAAGATAGTTTTTGATAGGGTGGCAGGATCGGAAATTAGCAATAACAAAGTTGATGGGAAAGTAACCGATTTGCTGGCCAACTAATCAGTACCTTATACCTCATTTGTCATCCTTGCAAACTTATTTCGATATTCTATCGGTGTAAGCCCTGTAATCTTTTTAAAGATATCCCTAAATGATTTCGTATCAGTATATCCAACATCAAACATAATCTCTGACACATTCTTCCTCGACGCTTCAAATTTCTTTTTGGCAGCTTCTATTCTTACGCGTTGTATATATTCTATAGACGTATTGTTGGTTGCTTCTTTAAATCTTCTTTCAAAAGTTCTACGGCCCGTATTTATTAAACTTGCCAAAGTTTCGATCGTTATTTTATCATCGTAGTGTTTTTCTATATGGTCTTGTACTTTTTCAATTTCTGCATCACCGTGATTTCTTTGACCCCTAAATATGGCGAATTGAGATTGGCTATCTCTTCCAATATCTAAGGCAAAATATTTTGAAATCATCACTGCTGTTTGTCGGTCAGCAAATTTTTCAATTAGGTATAAAATTAAGTTCCATAAACTACTTGCCCCACCACTACTATAAATGTTATCATATTCTGTGATGATAGCGCCATCCTCTACTTCAATGTTTGGATATCTTTCTCTAAATTCATTGATATGCGCCCAATGGGTAGAACATTTTTTACCATCAAGTAAGCCTGTTTCCGCTAAAAGAAAGGCGCCGATGCACAAGCTTGCCAGACTTGCACCATTGGCATGTAGTCGTTTAAAACAAGGTATAGCATCTGCATTAGCTTCAATTCCTCTAAGCGTATCACCAAATGTAGGTGGTATAATAAGCAAATCTGTTTCGGTTACATCTTTTAGTAATCTGTCGGTTTTGATGGTGTACTCGCCATTGTTAGCGGGCACATATTCGCTTAAGCCCACATATTCAACCTTAAAAATAGGTTCTTTATCAAAAGTTGTTAGAAACTCATTGGCGGTATGAAAGCTTCTAAATGGTGGCGTAACTGCTTCAATTACCCCATGCTGAGGCACAAATACTGAAATTCGCATAATCAATTATAGCATTAAGCTATAAAGCTATAAAATAGTTGTCATAATTCACCCCTAATTTGTCGTGTTTACAATATCCTTAATTTTAAAGACTGTTGTACTTTTGAATTGTAAATTATATTAATCAAAAATAAAACAACAATGACACAATTAACAAAAATTACAGTAGAAGCAACAGCAGATGCCCCCGTTGCGAAAGTTTGGAAGGCTTGGAATACACCAAGTGATATTATACAATGGAATACTCCCGATCCAAGTTGGCATACGCCAAGTAGCGAAAATGACCTGCGCGTAGGTGGTAAGTTTAAAAACAGAATGGAAGCAAAAGATGGTAGCTTCGGTTTCGACTTTGAAGGCATCTACGATACTGTAGAACCTCATCAAGAAATTACTTACACTATGGGCGATGGCAGACAGGCTACCACTGTGTTTATTGAACAGGATGGAAAAACCCATATCGCCACCACTTTTGATCCTGAAACAGAAAATGAACCTGAGTTTCAGAAACAAGGCTGGCAATCCATTTTGAACAATTTTATTAAATATGTTGAATCAACTAAATAACATTACAATGAAACGGAATAAAATAATCTTCTGGGTGGCAACAATCATCATCGTACTTTGGGAGGGAGTAATGCCTCTTAGTACATTACTGATGGCACCTGAATTTACAACTGCAGGGACAAAACCTTTGGGTTACCCTGACTATTTTGCTTATGCGCTAATTGCTTGCAAAGTACTTGGCGTTATTGCCATCGCTTATCCCAAAACTCCTGCTAAATTAAGGGAGTGGGCTTATGCCGGTCTCACATTTAACTTAATCTTTGCCTTTGTTAGCCACGCATGTGTTGACAAAAACATTGCATACATGTTAATGCCACTAGCCGTGCTTGCTATCTTGATGGTTTCATACATTTGTGGTAATAAAATTCAGCGTTATCGCCAAAGCGAAGCGTAAAGCGAAATAAATAATCAAAGTTGAACTTAAACAATCAAAGAAATGGCAAACAATAGTGTTTCATTACATCGCGTAATTAAAGCAAGTCCTGAAAAGGTTTTTAGGGCTTTTACAGACCCAATTGCACACGCAACTTGGATACCTCCATACGGTTTTCTGTGCACGGTACAGGAAATGGATTTTAAAGTAGGTGGCAGATTTAAAATGTCTTTCATCAACTTCAGTACAGGCAATGGACATTCATTTGGAGGGGAATATCTAGAAATTAAACCGAATGAATTGATCAAATATAGCGATCGATTTGATGATCCTAATTTACCTGGCGAAATGATAACTACCGTATGGTTAAAAAAAGTCTTGGTTGGTACGGAGCTTAAAGTATTGCAAGAGGGCATTCCTGAAGTAATCCCGGCAGAAATGTGCTATTTAGGCTGGCAAGAGTCGCTAGATAAATTGATCAAGCTTGTAGAGCCTGAAATTAACGATAATTAATTCAAAGCCCTATGGTGGAGCATAAACCGGTTAGTTTATCGAGTGCTATTTTTATAACATTTTCCGGGAATTGTAAAAAGGCACTCACATTTTACCAAACCTGTTTTGGAGGGCGCTTGCAATTTGAAACCTTTGAACAAGAGCTAACCGGTTACAAAGAGCTTCCCGTTGTTACGGGATCGCTCGTTTCAGACAAGATCGTAATTCACGGTTCAGATTTAGTACACAACACAGGGAGGAAAGTAGGTAATAATATGGCTATTTTTTTTCATTGCGTTAGTATATACGATAGAAATAACCTTATTTGCAAACTTGCATTCGATGAGGGGAGTTCCTCATTAAAGGCTGACGATAATTTAGCGCTAATTGAGGTAATTGATGCTTTTGATGTAAGGTGGGTGCTTGGCGTTTAGTAATCGGAGTTTTTGTTTTACTGTTGATTATTGTACTTTAGCTTACTATTTAATTATGTACTCGCAATTGGCAATGTTACGTAAAACACAGTGCCTTGGCCTAATTTGCTATCGATCGTAATTGTGCCATTATTTTGAAAAATCATATCCTTACATAAGATCAAACCTATGTGGTAACCTTTTTCACCTGCAGTACCAGTACTACTAGTGTGTGATAAGTTGAAAAGATTTTCTTGATCTTTATCGCTAATTCCTGGTCCGGTATCTTGAATAGACCAAATTACCTTGTCGCCAACCACTTTTGCATTAAAAGCTACCTCGTCGCCTTTGCTACAAAATTTTAGTGCGTTAGAAAGTAGGTTACGAACAACAACAGTAAGCATATTAGGATCCACGAAAGCTAGAATATTGTCACTAATGTTATTTTTAACCTCGATAGATTTCAGTTTTATTTGTGAGTCCATCAACTTGATGTTTTCATTTACAATGTCTTGAATGTTGACTAGAGATGGATTGACTATTACGCCATCTAATTGACTTTTAGACCATTCTAATAAGTTATCTAAGAATGTGGCGGTTGTATATATTGTATCTTCTAACTTTATTGTTAATTTATTCAATTCAGCCTTATCTAAATCTCCTTCGCGGAATAATTCGAAAAGCATTTTTAAGGAGTTCATTGGACTTCTTAAATCATGAGAAACAATAGAGAAAAACTTGTTCTTAACCTGGTTTAATTTTTCAAGCTCGATATTCTGAGCCGAAACAATGTCCATTTGCATGATCAGCTCTTCATTTAATGCACTAAGTTCTTCATTTACTTCGGCAACTTCCTTTTTCTGCTTTTGTAAGAGCTCATTAATAGATTTCTTTTCGGCATTTCTTCGATAATAAAGCACCAACAATAGCGCCAATACAACTAACAATAAAGTGATAATGGAAATAGCAGTCAGGTAATCTGTATTTTTTGAGGTAATTGTTTTATTATCCCTTACCAGTAGTTTGTTATCTTTATTTACTCGCTGTAGGTCATTAAGAATAACGTCCTTTTTAATTTTTTTACTGTCTAAACTATCGCTAGCAGCAATATATTCAGACTGGAATTTTAAAGCTTCAGCATATTTATGTTGTTCCTTATTTACCTCAACTAGCAGCTCCAGTGCCATTACCACCAGGCCCTTTGATTTAACTTCATTGGCTAACGCAAGGGCCAGATTTGCAGCCTCATCTGCTTTTTTATAGTCTTTTAAACCTAAATACACATGTGAAGCACACATTAGGGCCACACTTTCTTGATAAATATTCTTAATTATACGGTTGTTTTTTAAGGCAATTTCCAAGTGAGACAAGGCTTTGGCGTAATCTTTACTTTTGTTATAGAGTTCGGCCATTCCCCAATTGCTGAGTGCAATTCCATTTAAATCTCCAATTTTTTCACGAATGGCTAAACTCTGCCGATAATAAGCTAGCGCTTTTTTTGGATTATTTAACTTTCTGTTGCTATTGCCAAGGGAGAAATAAGCATTTGCCAAGCCCATTTGATCGTTGGGTGTTTCCTTAACATTTTCTAACACCTGTTGAAAATAGCTATCAGCAATTTTATATTCGCCAAGATCAAAGTAAATTGAACCTAGATTGGTTATACTCTGATTAATCGATTTTTTGATGTTGAGCTTTTTAAAGATTCTTAAAGACTGTTCATAGCTCTTTACGGCTTCCTTTTTCCGATCTAATCTGTCATAAGCATAGCCAATATTAGCATGACTTCTGGCAATGCCTATTTCATAGTTACTTTCTTTTGCTTTTTCGTACCCTAATTTAAAATAATACAAAGCACTATCTACATTTCCCCTAATACCGTAAGATATACCCATATCTAGATATCCCGCAGAAACAACAGAATCTATTCCATTCTTTTCGCCCAATAACCGAAATTGATTAGCATAATACCACTTTTTTAAAGGATCTACTGATGAATAAGCGGCAGATAACTTTCTCATGATCTTAATCTGAGTGGTGTCTGGATTATTTTTATTAAGTTGGCCTAGTAGTTCTTCGACCCGAGAAGTTTGCGCATACGAGGTGATGCCAAAAAAGCACATCAAATATAAAAGCAACGAAAGCTGTCTTAACTTATTCAGCATGAGATGAGCGTTATTTCGTTAAAGATAATAAATTATTTCACTCAGCATATTCAAATTTGCTTATCAAAAAAAGATTTTCAATAGATATGTGCTTCTCTCCTTAATTTGGTTTATCTTCAAAAATAAATAGGGTGTTATTTGCGAATACTAACACATTTGAAGTACAAATTTTTAAAAATTAAATGAAAAGAAGTGAATTTATAAAAAATAGCTTGCTAGCTGCAGGTGCATTAACAACTGGTTTAGGGGCAGAGAAGGCCCTCGCTGCCGAGAAGCATGGCTTAGACCTAGCCGATAAAGTTTTTAACATGGACTACGCTCCCCATCAAGGAATGTTCGCCAATCATGCTGGTAAAAGCTTCTTGGACCAAATTCAGTTTATGTATGATCGAGGTTTTCGCTCGATAGAAGATAATGGATATCTAAATAGACCAGTAGAAGAGCAGGAGAAGATTGGCGCACTGTTGGCTAAACTTGGCATGAGGATGGGTGTTTTTGTGGTAGATGGGGGTGACAACTGGAAAACCTCATTAACTACTGGAAAAAAAGAGTTCAAAGACAAATTTGTGCAAACATGTAAATTGTCTGTTGAAGCTGCAAAACGCTGTAATGCTAAATGGCTGACCGTTGTACCCGGTTTTTACGAGCGTAACTTGCCTTATGGAAATCAATTTGCGAACATCATTGATGCCATGCGTGCGGGTGCAGAGATTTTTGAACCTCATGGACTAATTATGGTATTAGAAACACTTAGCGATACGCCAGAATTGTTTTTGCAAAAAACAAACGAAACATATGCAGTTTGTAAAGCTGTACAAAGTCCATCATGTAAAATACTATATGATATTTATCATATGCAACGCACAGAAGGTGATTTAATCAAAACGATGGATCGCTGCTGGGATGAAATTGCTTATATCCAAATTGGAGATAATCCAGGCAGAAAAGAGCCAACGACAGGTGAAATCAATTATAAAAATCTGTTTAAGCATTTAGATAAAAAAGGCTATAAAGGCGTGATGGGTATGGAACATGGTAATTCAAAGCCCGGTAAGGAAGGCGAGTTGGCGTTAATAGCGGCCTATAGAGAAGTAGATAATTTTAAAGGTTAATTTTATATTCAAATGACCCAATGATTATTAAATATTTTATTGCAGCTGTTTACTTGTTGTGCTTATTTCAAATTGGCTATGCACAAGATAGCCTGAAGTACGTTAGTGCAAATAATTTAACCATTATTGGCAAAGCAAAAAAGACCGTTCAATTGTTTCAGAGAATTGATCCAAATGAGACAAGCGCAATGACTAAACCAGTTCAAGAGCTAGCCTTAAACAGTGCAGGTATTGCATTGCTTTTCGAAACTAATTCTCCAACAATAGCAGTGAGATGGAAATTGGCCGCGGAGAAATACATGGCTAATATGACACCTATTGCCCATAGTGGACTTGATCTCTACTCTTTTAACGATGGTAAATGGCAATATGTAAGTGTTGCAAGACCAGTAAAGGGTGCTGTTAACCAAGACCAGGTTATCATTCACCGAATGGATACTACCCTTAAGCAGATGATGTTATACCTGCCTTTGTATAATTCAGTTAATGAATTATCAGTAGGAGTAAATAAAGGCTGCGTAATTAACAGCCCAAAGGAGCCAAAAATAGAAACATCAAAACGGGTAGTAGTATATGGCTCGAGTATTGTACAAGGTGCTTCTGCTAGTAGACCAGGGATGGCTTATCCCGCTATTATCCAACGCAAGTTGGGAGTAGATGTAGTTAATTTAGGGTTTAGCGGTAACGCAAAAATGGAAATTGAATTTGCGAAATACCTTGCTACAGTTGAGGCCGATTGCTACGTACTAGATTGCATACCCAATCAAACCGCAGAACAGGTGAACGAGCGCGCTTTCCCATTTATTAAATATCTGAAATCACAAAAACCAAAAGTACCAATCATTTTGGTCGAAACAGTAATCAGAGAACATGGATATTTTGATCAACAAGTAGGCGAAAATGTCCGTAAACAAAACGAGGCAATCAAAAAGGCATATGATCAATTGAAAAAAGAGAAGTATGACAATATCTACTACATAGCTGCCAATCAGTTCATGGGTAATGATCACGATGGAACGATAGATGGTACACATTTAACAGATTTAGGATTTACCAGAATTGCCGATGCAGTGATGAAAATGATCAAGAAAGTGATGTAGAAGCCAAATCACTGAGCCTTTTAAAACTTTTTACATACAAATCTGTTCCATTTTCAATTAATCTTAATTGATATGAGACTGGATAAGTACAATAGAAAACGTGATTTTTCCAAAACTGCCGAACCTAAGGCTGGCATAAGTAAAGATAAAAACAAACTAGCTTTTGTTGTCCAAAAACACGATGCTTCTAGGCTACATTATGATTTCCGGTTGGAAATGGATGGCGTACTTAAAAGTTGGGCAGTGCCAAAAGGGCCAGCACTTGATCCCAAGCTAAAGCGGTTGGCGATGATGGTAGAAGATCATCCTTTTGACTATCGTAATTTTGAAGGACTTATTCCAAAGGGAGAATATGGAGGGGGAACGGTGATTGTATGGGATCAAGGTTGGTATGAAACCATCGAACCAATTAAAGGCAAAAAAGCACAAGAAAAATATTTACTGTCAGAGCTCAAAAAAGGCTCGGTAAAGATGCGTCTTCATGGTGAAAAACTAAATGGTGAATTTGCTTTAGTAAGAACTAACGGCATGGGTGAAAACTCATGGCTGCTAATTAAACATGATGATGAGTTTGCATCCAAAAAAGACGTTACCAAATTAGCCAAATCCATCCTTTCTGGCAAAACGATCGAAGTGATGGAGAAGTCGGGCGACAAAGTTTGGCGCGACGATCGAGAACAGAAAGTAGCGGCCAAACAGCCAAAAGTTAAGCCTACTGTTAGCAATGAAGCAGCAGCTTCGGAAGTAAGCGTAGCTTCTACAAAGTTGGATGTTGCCAAAATTTTAAAATCAGCACCTAAAGCAGCTATTCCAAAAGGAATAAAACCTATGCTTGCAACGTTAGTTGATAAACCATTTGACGATGCTGATTGGCAGTATGAAGTGAAATGGGACGGCTATCGAGCGCTGGCATTTGTAAATAAGGGCAAAGTTGATCTGCTTTCACGCAATAATAAATCTTTTAATGATAAATTCTATCCCATCTATAATATTTTAAAAAGCTGGAAAATTAATGCGGTCATCGATGGAGAGATATTAGTTCTTAATGACAAAGGAATCGCCAATTTTGGTGCGCTGCAAAATTGGCGCAGTGAGGCCGATGGCGAATTGGTTTTCTATGCTTTTGATATACTGTGGTATGAAGGAAAGAAATTAACCGATTTAACGTTGACAGAAAGACAGGCAATTTTAAACGAGGTAATACCAACTGACGACGATAGAATACGCCTTTCTAATGTTTTTGATGCCAGTGGGATTGATTTTTTTGCAGCTGCTGAAAAGATGGGCTTAGAAGGCATAATGGCAAAGCGAAAGTCATCTAACTATGTAATTAATAATCGCTCAAAAGATTGGTTGAAGATTAAAGTTTCAAAAAGACAAGAGGTAATAATAGCAGGATTTACTCGAAATGCAGATACTTCGAAACTGTTCAGTTCTCTTATTTTGGCAATATGGGAAAATAAAGAGTTGACTTATGTGGGTAAGGTGGGAACAGGTTTTTCTGATACCGACCAGAAAAAGATGATGAAGGAATTTGAGCCTTATATTACAAAAGATAGCCCTTTTAAAATAACCCCAAATATCAATAAGCTTTCTAGATTTCAGCATAAGCAGCTAAATGCGAAGGCGACATGGATGAAACCGGAGTTGGTATGTGAAGTTAGCTTTAGTGAGATAACAGACGATGGTGTATTTAGGCATCCATCTTTTAAAGGTATGCGAAGTGATAAAAATGCTAAAGAGGTAGTACGTGAAAAGGCTGTAGATGTGGAGAAAATTGTTGATGAAGTGGAAACAAATAACCAACACACATCAGCTATTCGGCCGCCAAAAATTGCCATACCCAAAACATTACTTAATCCAAAGGATGAAACCCAAGTGAGAAAGGTTAATGGAAAGGAGCTTAAATTCACGAATCTTTCTAAGCTTTATTGGCCGGAAGACAAGGTTACCAAACGAGAGATGTTTAATTACTACTATCAAGTAGCTGATTTTATATTGCCTTATTTGAAAGATCGTCCACAGTCACTTAATCGTTTTCCGGGTGGTATCCATGGCAAAAGTTTTTACCAAAAGGATGTGAAAGGAAAGGCACCAGATTGGGCAAAGACTTTTCCATATTCGACAGGTGATGGCGAAGAAAAGGAATATTTAGTAGGAGATGATGTGGCTACCCTTTTATGGATGGCGTCTTTAGGTTGTATTGAAATAAATCCTTGGTTTTCGAGGGTTAAATCGCCTGATTACCCAGACTACTGTGTGATTGATCTTGATCCAGATAAACATCATTTTGACAAGGTAATTGAGGCTGCTAATATTGTGAAAAAAGTCTTAGATTCTATAGAAGTACCTTGTTATGCGAAAACTTCCGGCTCTACTGGTATTCACATTTATATCCCTTTAGGCGCAAAATATGATTACGACCAGAGCCAGCTTTTTGCAAGAATCATTGTAAGCATTGTCCATAAACAAATTCCAAAATTCACATCACTCGAAAGAATGGTTTCCGCCAGAAAGGGAAAGATGTACTTGGATTTTTTACAAAATAGACCAGGAGCCACTATTGCTGGGCCATATTCTTTGCGTCCAAAACCTGGAGCAACAGTTTCGATGCCACTTGAATGGGACGAAGTGAAGCCCGGATTAAAGATGAAAGATTTTACAATTTTTAATGCAATAGATCGGCTAAAAGCTAAAGGTGATATTTTTAAAGGTGTACTTGGAAAAGGAATTGACTTGGAAACAGCTATTTTAAAGGCAAAGGAGATTTATCCTTAGGATATTATGACTAACCTTTTCTAAGCATGCTGTTTTCTATATTTCTCCAAATTGATCAATAGCACACTTGCCAGAATAATAATTAAGCCTGTTATCTGTACCCCGCTTATATTTTCATTATTTAAAAATACCCCCAACAATACGGCCACTACAGGATTAACGTAAGCATACGTGCTAACCTGCGTAGCCGGACGCACTTTAAGCAACCACACATAGGCACTATAAGCCAATAATGATCCAAAGGTAATTAGGTAAGCCATAGACCACCATGCACTGTTTGGTACCGCGCCAAAATCGAAATTTACAGTTTCTCCAGAGATTATACTCGCTGGAACAAAGGCAAGCCCAGAGATTAACATCTGCCAAGAAGTTGAAACAGATCCGTTATCATTTTTACTCGAGTGATATTTAGCATATAATGAACCCGCTGCCCAAGAAATAGGACATAACATTAGCAAAATCATCCCTATGATTGTTCTTTTATCCTGACCAACTTCAAAACCCGATAGCTGATCCCAAAACAACAGAATTACACCCAGAAATCCAACAATCAAACCTGTTACCGTTAATTTGCTATTAAAGTTTTGTTTCCACAACTTTTTATCCAACACTACAAACCAAATAGCTGTCGACGAAACAATAATTGCAACTAAGCCACTACTGATGAATTGCTCAACCCAAAAAACACTGCCCGTTCCAACACCGAGCATGAGAATCCCACTGACGCCCGAATTGACAATGTTTTTTCGATCAAATATTTTTTGCCCATTAAGTTTACACCATGCTAGTAATAGTAGGCCTGCCATGGTAAATCGTAATGCGCCTAAAATAAATGGAGGAAACCCTACCAGTGCTTTTGCAATGAAGTAATAAGTAGAACCCCAAACAATATAAACAATAAGAAAAGCTGTTGCCACCAAAAATTTTGAAGGCGATTTTGTTTGACCTGAAAGCTGCATAGTTTAAGGTAGAATTGCATTTGAGAACTATTAGCTAAGGTAGTCATTAAAGCATCGCAGGCAAAAGGTATTTTTCGACAATTTCATCAGCTTGAGCGTGGGCATAGGAAGTTCCATAAGCAGAAGCGGTAATTACGATAACTATTGGTACATTCCTAAATACGTATATTTTATTGCCTCCGTTACCCGTACTATAATAGGCCTCGTAAGTTTTGTTATTTACGCTGAAAGTTTTATTCCAAAATAAATAGCCATAGTAGCCAGGCCTGTCGGGGGGTAAAGTTTGTTGGGGTGAGAAGCTTTTTTTTACCCAAGCTTTTGAAATAAGCTGGGTTTTATTAAATGCTCCCGAATTGCTATATAACAACCCATACTTAGCAAAATCTAGTGCACGTAACCGTAAACCGCCACCACCAAATGGCTTCCCTTGAGGTGTTCGAGCCCATTCAAAAGCTTTGATGTCGAGCGGGTCAAAAAGCTTTCTTTTTGCATAAGCTTCTAGTCCCTCAGGAATATTTTTGTCGAGAATGTCGGCTAAAAGCATCGTTCCTGCAGTGAAATACGCCCATTTTTTGCCATTTTGTCGGCTTGTATCCATAGGAAGGTCAAGTGTAAACTTCACATAATCACTAGTTGGATACATGTTTTCCTCATTTCCTGGAGATGAGCTAATTTCGTCATTGCCATCAAAAGCAGAACTCATGGTTAATAGGTCAACAAGTTTAACCTTACTTTTTTGCGAACTAAAATTCTTAAAATTATTAAGTTGATAAAATTCCGCAAGCGCTTGTTGTTCAGATTTAATAAAACCATCATCGATTGCCATTCCTACTAAGGTGCCGGTTACCGATTTGCTTACTGACCTTGGGTCGTGTAGCGTTTCTCTTTTTTCGCCATTATAATATTGCTCTATCAACAACTTCCCTTTTTTTAATACCACTATGCCGTTAATTTTTCGGTAGGTCTTGTTAGCGATTTTAATATTGAGTTGCGTGATCAACTCTTTATTTAGCTTTTCCGTTGATAAATCAAAACCACTTGATGATGCTATTTGCTGCGGCTGATAAAGCATGGGGTCTAATGCTTTTTGAATGTTAACAACAGAAATACTCTTTTCTGCTACGATAGGTGAATAAACTACTCCCTTATGATCTAAGTATACCCTAATTTGTACGGTTAAAAGTTTTTCTTTGCTATCAAATACATCTCTTCCGATTTTCGTAATAAATCGATCCCACATATTTATGCTCCAGAGCCCCGATCTTGTATTACTTATAAAAACTATATCAAGCGGTTTGTTTATGATTTTGTCAGACATCAGAATCGCACCATAATGCAAGTTTTCTGTATATGCAATCTTACCATCAATTAAAAATGTGAAGCTATAATTGCCTTTATTAGTTAATTCTTCTAGCTTAAGATCTGGCGCCAGTTGAGAAAGCTCGTGTTGAAGTGAGGATTTCTGATTTAGTAAGATATAAAGGTCTTTGTCTGAACCGATATTGTAATTGCTGATGGTCGGATTTTTTTGAAGACTATCTCTTGTCGGCCGGAAATCATGGAATGTTAAATTTTGTGCCTTGGAGGTAAATCCCAAGATGATCAATAATGTAAAAATGAATAAGGGGTTTGTTTTTCTCATGATGTTAATTTGACGCTAAAATAGATCAAGTCTTTCTGCAAAAATAGAATGAGATTAACATGGGAAATTAAAATCTCAGCACTTTGCTGAATTGGGTGGGTGTTAGATTTGTAAATTCCCTAATATTTCTAATCATGTGGCTTTGGTCGGCAAAACCACATTCGTAAGCGATACTTCCTAGTGAATCACTGTTGCTTAACAGGTGTGAAAGTGCTCTTGTTACTCTTATTTTCCTGATATAATTCGCAATTGTACAACCAAAATATTTCTTAAATGATCTAGAAAGATGTACAGGATGGACTTCTAATATGACTGCCATTTCTTTTAATGAATGTGGATTTCGAAAATTGTCCTGTAGAAGCTCGGCCGCTAGCTTTATCCAAGTTGGTACAAACCTAGCTTTAGATTGGCGTTCAGGGAAAAGTTGATCAATACTATTTGTTACTAAGCTTTCTATTCCCAAAATAGCGACGTCATCATTGATCCTTGTTTCTTTTAAGATGTTGTAAAAGTTGATTTTCAGGTTTACATCTTCGACTTCTAAGCTACCTCCTGCTATTTCTTTCATCCAATGTGGTTGCAATTCAATATGCATGCCCCTAGTGTATCCTTTTGGTTTAATGTTATAATGAGATTCCGCTGCATGATGGAAAAGTAGGCTTCCGGGACCACAAAATTTCTTTCCCTTTTTGTCAACCTCTATCATTTTTCCAGCAAGAAGGAAAGTGAAATAAGCATTTTCATGATGATGCCAGTCCACATAATCATGTGTGTAGGCAGTGTTAGTGAGAATAAGCCCGCTCGCCTCTATTTTCTGATTGGTGACCCCAAAAAATTCTCCAGCACTAAGTTTTTCCATCTTGAGTTTGACTTGTTTCCCTAAAAGTAGTTACATTCTATTAAAAATTATCCTTTAAGTTATAGTATTTGACGGCCTTTTAAGGCTAATTATTTTATCTTTAAAACCTGATTGAGAGCTTAAATGAAACAAAAGGATGATTATGACGATGGAAAATTTAATTATGAACGCCTTGCGCCAATTTTAAAGGCGGTTAAAGCAGCTCATTCAATGCTAACCGGTCATGAGCCAATCAAAATGGTCGTGATTTTTAGTCGACACCGTTATTACAGACATTTAGTCGTTGAACTAGCAAGTGTAAATACTAGTCAAAGCGGAAAGCTTAAAAACCCTGTTACCATTGTTGATCCTTCAGATTTGATATGGAAAACTGATAAACAAGAGGAGTTAAGATTTTATAGCGGTGTGGCTCGCTTTAAAAATAATTACAACGAAGGCTTGACCGATTCTAATTTGGAGGCACTTAAAGCAATTTTACATAATCCTTTAAATCTCGACTTTTATATACATGATGAAAAGATTTCTCCGACTATAAATGCAACATCAATTGTTTTTACCGAAGTCTCATTACTAGCAATAAACCTAGAACTTAATGTGGACGAAAGAGGAAATATCTTTGAAGTGTCTGGCATGCTACATCTGGCTGGTAAAGCGATTTCAATCGAAGATCTAAAGCTTAGTTATCAATATTTTATTGAAGTTAAAAACAAACTATACCTGATTACTAATCCTTACCTTTTGAGTGTAATTGATTTTTTTAAGCAAAATCAAGATAACTTAGTGATAGAACGAGCCGAATATGAGGATTTTCAGCAAAACATATTATCCAAATTAGAAGAGAAAATTAAAATAAACTATGCTTATTTAAAAAGAGCTACAAAAAGGCAAATAATTGAACAGGGTTTCGACTTAGAAAATGAGCAATTAATTTACCTAACTGAATCTGAAGACTTTGTTTTAATTACGCCCGTAATGAGATATGGGAGCCTAGAAATTCCAGTGATCTCTCAAAAACAAATTAGAACAAAAGACAAAAAAGGACAACTTTTTACCGTTAACAGAGATGAGCAGAAAGAACTCCAGTTTATCACTACAATAGCAAAAATGCATCCCTATTTTATGGAGCAAATGGAGGATTTTTCTATTCAAAGACACGCAGATTGTTTTTATATACATCGTAAATATTTTCTACAAGCAGATTGGTTTCTCGCAGCATTTGAGGCGTGGAGGAGTAAGGGAATAGCCATTTTGGGGTTTAATGAGCTTAAAAATAATAAACTAAATCCATACAAAGCAGAAATTGCAATTAATGTGATTAGTGGAATTGATTGGTTTGAAACTGCAATAAAAGTAAAGTTTAACAAGCAAGAAGTTTCTTTAAAGCATTTGCATAAGTCAATTAGAAACAAAAGCAAATTTGTACAGCTAGATGATGGAACTACCGGTATTTTGCCCGACGAATGGCTTGAAAAGTTTGAAGGTTACTTTAGTGCCGGAGAAGTTGTTGGGGATTTATTACATACTCCAAATATTAATTACGCAAAAGTAGAGGAGTTGTATGAGGATGAGTTACTGGATATTCAAAGCAGGGAGCGTCTAAGTATTTACAAAGCTAAGCTCTCAGATTTTAAAACAATCGAAGCTATTGAAGTGCCTGAAGAATTGAATGCTGCGCTGCGAGGTTATCAAAAAGAGGGTCTGAACTGGCTAAATTTCTTAGATAGTTTCAATTTTGGAGGTTGTTTAGCTGATGACATGGGTTTGGGTAAAACATTGCAGGTATTAGCTTTTATACTCTCTCAGCGTACCCGTGTAAACAACAATACAAATCTTGTGGTGGTGCCTGCTTCGTTGGTTTTTAACTGGCAACAGGAGATTAAGAAGTTCGCACCTACTTTAAAGGTGCTGACTATTTATGGTACAGATCGTTCTAAAATCACTGCCAATTTTGGTCAGTATGAAATCATCCTTACCTCATATGGGACGTTGTTAGCTGATGTGAGGTGGTTAAAGGATTATTATTTTAATTATGTTATCCTAGACGAATCACAGCTTATTAAAAATCCTGATTCACAAAGATATAAAGCGGTTAGGTTACTGAAATCACGCAACAAGTTAGTGATGACTGGAACACCAATTGAAAATAATACTTTCGACTTGTACGGGCAGTTTTCTTTTGCATGCCCTGGATTGCTTGGAAGTAGAGAACACTTTAAACAATTGTATTCTGTTCCCATCGATCAATTTAAGGATAGTAAACGTGCGGAAGAACTACACAAGCGAATTAACCCATTTTTACTAAGACGAACAAAAAAACAGGTAGCTACTGAGCTTCCAGACAAAACCGAAATGGTTATTTACTGTGAAATGGGTCAACAACAAAGAGAAATTTATGAAAGTTGTCGCGATGAAATCAGGAACTATATTATGGGCACAGCTGAAGATGAGCTAACCAAAAGTAGCATGCATGTATTGCAAGGAATAACCAAATTAAGGCAAATTTGTAACTCACCAGCAATCTTAAGCAAAGAGAAGTATTACGGCAATGCCTCTGCAAAAATGGATGTGTTAATGGAGCAGATAGAAAGTAAGTCGCAGCAACATAAAATCTTAGTTTTTTCACAATTTGTGAGCATGCTGGAACTCATCAAAGCAGAATTGGAAATAAGGAATATATCTTTTACCTATTTAACTGGACAGACAAAAGATAGATCCTCTGTTGTTAACGCTTTTCAAAATGATCCAACACACCGAGTATTTTTGATCAGTTTAAAAGCGGGTGGGGTTGGACTTAATCTTACGCAGGCCGATTATGTATATTTAGTTGATCCATGGTGGAACCCAGCTGTGGAGAATCAAGCTATTGATAGAACTTATCGTATCGGACAGCATCAAAATGTAATGGCCGTACGCCTTATCTGTCCAGATACCGTCGAAGAAAAGATTATGATCATGCAGGAAACAAAAAAGGGAATTGCAAATGATCTCATCAAAACGGAAACTTCCATTTTTAAATCTTTGTCAAAAAATGACCTTCTCGAACTGTTATGAGATAAAACAAAATCTTCAGAACCATTGTTCATTTCTTAAATAGTTAATGATTAAGTTATGGAAGACGACAAAAGAATTGAAACACCGCTAGCAATTAAAGAAAATGATATCAAGGGAGAAAAGATTATTTTCGATATTCCAATCAATGAGAAACTGGCCCATGTAATTATTATTAAAGACGACCATCGCTATCACGTTAACGTAGATGGTGAAGATTTAGGTAGTTTTTATAAAAAAGACGATGGCTCCATTAGCAGAGATATGCAGGCGAAAGGAGCCAATACGGATCCAGAGGAGTACTTTAGTGCAATTGAAGCAAAATTGAAAGAACTTAATAAATAGGTCCGAGTAACCATTTATGTTTACTCGGACCGGTATTATTCTGCGCTAATTTTATAGACTTGTACCTTCAGATACATCATTATTATTGATGCCTTTTTTATTTTTCTTGATAGAATCTTTTAATTTACCAAAGCGATAATTTAAACTAGTCGTGAAATTTCGTTGGTAATTTTGGTTGTAGCTTTCCTGGGTAAAATTAGGTCCATTTGTGAAATTTATCGCATTTCTATATTTATTGAATACATTGTTTGCCGCAACAGAAAGCGTAAGTTTACTATTAAGCAATTCTTTATTAATGCTAAATGAAGAGGTTAAAAAGGAATTGGTTGTCCCTTGAATTGATAAATTTGGTCCATTATAATTCATGCTTGCAGTGCCTTGCCAAGTTTTGCTTGGACGGTAGGTCACCGCAGTGAACGCACGTCTCATTAAACCCTCTTTTTTGATTAATACACCATTGATCACGCCTTTAACTTTACCATAATTTCCCATAACGCCAACTTGAGCTCTTAGTTTATTATTGAACGGATAATTAACATTTATGTTCATGCCCATTAGTGTGCCGCTTCCTGTATTTGCGAAACTGCTTCTGGTAATCTGCGTTACAGGATCTGTTACTACGCTAGGCATGATTAAGTTTTCAAAAAACATTCCTCTAAGTCCAATATTTAATGATGCTTTTTGAAAGCGATTGTAATTTACCTCTATACTATTTCCTGTGGTTGGTTTAAGATCAGGATTACCTGACGACTCGAAATTAGGATTTGAACGATCCACAAAAGGATTTAACTGATGAATGCCAGGTCGTTGAATTCTCGAGGTAAAACCGAAATTAATGCTGCTCATGTCCTTAAATTTATGGTTGACAGAGATTGAAGGGATGATGTTCAATGAACTATTGTTTAAATTTTGAGTACCACCAGCAAAGTTTGCATCGATCTCTGTTTGTTCTGCACGTATACCAGCTTTTACTCCCCATTTTTTGATCATAAACTGATAGGTATTGTAAATTCCATATACATTTTGCTGATTATCAAAGGTATTTGTTCTTAAAGGATCTGCTTCAAATTGTCCCGAAGAGTTGAGCGATAGAAATCTAAAATCACTGTTATTGTTTCTGAAAATGGCCTTTACACCCATTTCAATAGTTACCTTTTTGAGTGGGTAAACATAATCTATCTGAGCTGTTTTTTCAGAAGATCCACCGTGATTATCCTGTCTGTAGTCGGCCAAATTATAAGAAATCGGGTTGTAGATATCTACATTGTTAAATTGATTGTTGCTAAAACGATAGTATCGATAAGAAAAAGTAAGTAGACGGTTTTTGTCTTTTCTAAAGCCTAACTGATAGTTTAGTGCTGCGTCAATTCCATTCCCTGAGCCTTCAACGTCATTTCTAAGGCCATAACTTTGTACAAGAGTTGTTGAGTTGTGCAATGCTGAAAATTGATTGCTTAAGCTTTCATTTCTATTTGCATTATAGTTAAATTGTCCGGATAGTAAATTCAAGCTGTCGATTTCAAAACTTAATTCTGTACCCGCGTATCCACTTTTACCAGAAAAATCCCGAGTACCTGTTTGTAGTAAATTAGTTGGATTGGCTCCAATTGTTAGTCTGCTATTGCTATTGTTAAGCAGGGGAGAGCTGTTTAAGTTTCCGCCAGCATTAGTTGCAATTCCAAATTTTCCAGATTTTAAGGTAAACGAACCCCCTAGACCAGGGCCTCCCACCGGAAATCGATGATTAGCGTTTACGGTTCCATTTGTGCCATTGTCGGCCTTTTTAAAAGTAATGATATTGATAATTCCTGCTAGACCTTCTCCGTCATATTTTGCAGGTGGTGTTGTAATAACCTCAATTCTTTCGATGCTAGAAGCAGGCATGCTCTTTAAAATATCTTTTGGATTTCTCTCCATCATACCCGATGGGCGACCGTTTACTAAGATTTTATAATTGCTATTTCCTTGAAGTTGAATATTATCATCTGCGTCAAGCGACAACAGAGGCACCTTACGCATCATTTCTAATACGCTATTTACCTTGCTTTCTGGGTCTGCTTTAACATCGTAAGAAATACGGTCTATTTCCTGCTTAATAAGCGGTTTGTCACCTGTAACTACTACACCTTTTAACTGTGTAGCTGCTGTTGCTAGTGATATATTCCCTAGAACTTTCGACGAAGCCGCAAGTGTTATCGCCATCGTTTTGGTTTGGTAACCTACGTGAACAATACTAATTGAGTAAACGCCGGCTGATAAACCAGTAAACGCGAAGGCACCATCCTTTGCAGATAAAACTGATCGTATTTGTACTTTCTTTTCGTTTTTTAAGATAACTGTAGCTAGGTTAATCGGTTTTTGTGCAACCGAATCAGCTACTGTGCCGCTTATTTGTAAAGCGGTCGTGGTTTGACTTTTTGAGCTTAGGCTGAAGCATAAGCAACAGCATAAAAGGAGTAGTGTTCTCATATCAACTTTAGTGTATTAGTGAATTAATACACAAGGATACGAATTATTTTCATCTCAGAAAATAAAATGTGACGAAAGGATAAAAAATTGTGATGAATTGGTTTTTTTAGATAAAAATAGAAACGAAAAAGCCCTAGGATTACTCCTAGGGCTTACATTTAATTTATAATTTAGCGGCGGGCGCTTAATCTTAAGAATTATAACCCAGAATTTTTAATACTTGTTTACTGTTCTGTTCTTCTCCAAATACTTCGAAATTGAAGGTTTCATCTCTATTTCTCCGGATGATCACATGTTTTGGGCTTGGTAGCAGGCAATGGTGAATGCCACCGTAGCCGCTTAGAACTTCCTGATAAGCCCCAGTATTAAAGAAACCAAGATATTGCACTTTACGAGTTTTTGGCATAAATACGCTGTTCATGTGCGCTTCTTGATTATAATAATCTTGCCCATCACAAGTAATGCCCCCTAAGTTTACACGTTCGTATTCAGCATCCCAGTTATTAATAGGTAAAAGAACATATTTTTGGTTCAATGCCCAAACATCGGGAAGGTTTGTAATAAATGAACCATCAAGCATTAACCATTTTTCGCGGTCATTCTGCTGTTTACGACCTAAAACTTTATATAAAATTCCTGAAGCTTCTGCGACAGTATATTTTCCAAATTCAGTAATGATATCTGGCTCAACTACATCATGCTCAGCGCAAATCTCTTTAATTCGTTTTACAATCTCGTTTACCATGTATTCGTAATCGAAATCAAAAACCAAACTATCTTTAAAAGGCATTCCCCCACCAATATCAAGAGTGTCTAGCTCGGGATTGATTTTTTTGAACTTACAATAAAGTGTTACATACTTCTCGAGTTCGTTCCAGTAATAGGGAGAATCGGTAATTCCTGAGTTAATGAAAAAGTGTAATAATTTAACTCTGAAGTTAGGATTTGCAGCAATTTTGTTGTTGTAAAAATCAATCACATCTTCCATACGAACACCAAGACGGGAAGTATAGAATTGAGAGTCTGGTTGCTCCTCAGCTGCTATACGAATACCCAAATTACATGGAGTATCCATTTCCACCTCATCATCATAAAGATTAAATTCTTCTTTATTATCTAATACAGGAATGATGTTTTTGTAGCCATCATGCAGCATATCAATGATGTATTGCTTATATTGATAAGTTTTAAAGCCGTTGCAAATTACAGTGATATCCTTTGTTAAAGCTCCTTTCTTTTCAAGCGCTTCGATCATCGGCATATCAAATGCTGAAGATGTTTCTAAGTGGATGCCATTTTTAAGAGCTTCCTCAACGATGTGGCGAAAGTGGGAGCTTTTAGTACAATAGCAATATTTATAATCGCCACGATAATTATTTTTTATAATAGCAGTTTGAAACAACAATTTTGCTTGCTGTATCTTCTTACTAATCATTGGCAAATAAGTGAAACGCAATGGCGTACCATAGGTCTCTATCATTTCCATTAAATTTAGATCCTGAAAATATAACTCATCGTCTATAACACTGTAACCTTCTTGCGGAAAACCAACGCTTAGATCAAGAAATTCGGAGTAACTCTGCATTTATTTCAACTTATTTTTTTGCAAAAATGTAATTTTAAATTGAGAATTAGTGAGTAATGATAATTTTTTTACGCTAAGGTTGCGTTCTTATTTATACACAACAAAAATTACCTATCTTCGAAATCAAACTTCTTTACGTGAAACCAGAGGATTTAATTAGGCATTTAGTAGTAGATGAGTATTCATCTACGCCAAAATATAAGCAGCTAACTAATGCGATATTATCTGCCATAGAAAATGGTAAGCTTAAGAAAAACAGTCTTTTACCTTCAATTAATGAATTGAGTTTTAAGCTGGAGATTTCTAGAGATACTGCAGAAAAGGGTTATCGTCATCTGAGGAAATTAGGAGTCGTCGAATCTGTTCCTGGAAAGGGGTATTTTATTACAAATACAGATTTTAATCGTAAGCTAAAAATATGCCTGCTTTTTAATAAACTGAGCACGCACAAAAAAATAATTTACGATGCATTTAAAAAGGCTATTGGTGAACAAGCCTTAATCGATTTTTATATATATAATAATGATTTTGCACTATTTAAAAAATTAATCATTTCAAAAAAAGACGATTATTCTCATTATGTAATTATTCCGCATTTTATTGAAGGTGGAGAAAATGCACAGGATATCATCAATACTATTCCAAAAGAAAAATTAATCATTTTAGATAAATTGTTACCTGGGATAACTGGGGAATATGGCGCGGTATATGAGAATTTTTCACAGGATATTTATGCTGCCTTAGAGCAAGCACTAGACCGTTTGGGGAAATATCATACTTTAAAGATTATTTTTCCTAAAGACAGTTACTTCCCAAAAGAAATATTAACTGGCTTTTATCGATTTTGCCAACAATACGCCTTTAATCATAAAGTTATCCATGAGATTAAATTAGAAGAAATTAGTAAAGGGGAGGTTTATATCAATCTAATGGAAGATGATTTGGTCATTCTTATAGAGCGTTTAATTGCATTAAAGATGAAAATTGGGAGAGAAGTTGGAGTTATTTCTTACAACGAAACTCCACTGAAAAGAATTATTTTAGATGGTTTAACAACAATTTCTACCGATTTCAAAGCTTTAGGCACGCAAGCAGCCGAGCTTATTCTGGGTCAGCGGACGGAAAAAATAGAAGTTCCATTCTATTTGACGCTAAGAAAGTCTCTTTAATAGTTATTTTGGAATAAAGTTTAAAAATGACTGGAATTGAGACCTATGTTTTAATTTATCCAATTTAAAATAGAATGCACCGCGCCTTGAATTCGACTTATCTTTTTCATTTTGTTTAATTAGCATCCCGCTTGAAGTGATCTTGCGAATGAAATTCCTATTGTCAATTGGGAGGTCGTAAACCTGCTCATATAAAGCTTGAAGCTGAGGAATGGTAAATTTCTTTGGCAATAACTCGAATAAAATCGGATGCAAGGCTGCTTGGTAACGGATTTTATCCAATGCAGCTTTAACCATTTGAGTGTGATCGAAAATTAGTTCGGGAACTTCCTTTAATTTAAACCACTCTGCATGATAAAGATTGTTTATTTGCTTACTATATTTTTTTATATCGATCAGGGCAAAATAGGCAATCGAAATTGTTCTTTCAACAGGATCTCTTTTTGGATCCCCATACGCATGTAATTGTTCAAGATAAACATCATGTAGGCCAGTTAGCGATAACAAAATCCTTTTAGCAGCGCCATTTAAATCCTCATCTTCACCAACAAAACCACCCATCAAACTCCATTGGTCTCTAACCGGTTCAATTGGTCTTTTGATAACTAATAATTTTAAATCTTCTCCGTCATATCCAAAAATGATACAATCTACAGCAACTAAAAACTGTTTTTGATTAGCGTACTTCATACTAGAATAGATTAGTTAAAATAGGGTCGTTATAATCGTCAATAAACCCTAAAATATTATCAAAGTTCTTAAAATCTTCGATACTATGTGTTGTTGTAATCACAAAACATTTCATACCGGCACGATTTGCCGATTCAACTCCTTTTGGAACATCCTCAAAAACGAGACAGTCTTCAGGCTTAATGCCTAATGCAACAGCAGCACTCATAAATGTCTCGGGATCTGGTTTGCTAAATTTCACATCGTCGGCACTAACAATAGCGTTAAAATATTGACGAGCATCAAGTCCGTCAAGTACAAAGTCGATGTTAAAAGGAATAGCTGCAGACCCTATTGCCATTTTAATCCCGGTCTTTTTAGCTTCAGCTAAAAAAGTTGCTAAACCATCAATTAACTTTAATTCCGGCAGGTAGGCAGCTTGGTAGCTCTTTTCTTTGTCTTTAGAAATATCCTCCATCTCAGACGGACTAAAATGGTTATCACCAAAAACACGTATTAAAAGCTCCTCATTTTTACCATACATCTCTTTTTTTACGTCTTCGTATGAAATGTTTAAGCCAAGCCTTTTTGTAATGATGGTATACCAAGCATCAGCATGGTAGCTCATGTCATTGATCATTGTACCATTTAAATCAAAAAGAAAAGCTTTAGGTTTAAAATGTATATTTTGCATGGTGCTAAATTATAGGATTTTTTCGGATTGAAACCCCAACGCAAATAAAGAAAATATAATCGTTATTATAACGTTAATTTATTTTTCTTACATTAGCCTTTAGCTTAACCAATTATAAATTTTATGAGATCACAAATTTTTAAATCTATTTTATTTCCTGCCATCTGTTTAGCAGTAGCATTTACTTCTTGCAATTCGAATTCTTCAACTTCAGAGGGAGCTGCAAAAAGCGATTCATCGTACACAGCAACGATTGATGGTAAAGCAGTACAGCTTTATACTTTAAAAAACAAGAATGGCGCTTCGGTGTCGATTACAAACTATGGTGGTCGTGTAGTTTCTATACTCGTTCCAGATAAAGATAACAAGATGGTAGACGTATCATTGGGTTATGATAGCGTGAAATCATATCAAAAAGAAGGCGAACCATTTTTTGGTGCCTTGATTGGGCGTTATGGAAACAGAATTGGAAAAGGTAAATTCACTTTAGAAGGTAAAGAATATCAGCTTCAATTAAATAATGGCCCAAATACTTTGCATGGGGGTACAGACGGTTTTTTTAGCAAAGTATGGGATGCGAAACAAGATGGACAAAAACTAGCACTTACTTACGTTTCTAAAGATGGTGAAGCGGGTTATCCGGGAACTTTAAATGTTACAGTGGTTTACACGCTAACTGACGATAATGCACTTCAGATTGATTACACAGCAACAACTGATCAAACAACGATTGTGAATTTGACCAATCATACTTATTTTAATTTGAGTGGAGAGGGTAGTGCCACCATTCTAGATCATGAGTTAACAATTGCAGCAGACGCTTATACACCAGTTGACTCTACGCTAATTCCAACTGGGAAATTACAGCCAGTAAAAGGTACACCATTTGATTTTAATGTCGCTAAAACAATTGGAAAAGACATTGAAGTTGTTGATGAACAATTGAAATTTGGTAAAGGATATGATCATAACTTCGCTTTACTTAAAAATGATGGCAAAACAGCTGTTGCAAAGGTTAAAAGTCCAATTTCAGGTATCACAATGGAAGTTTATACGACAGAGCCTGGACTTCAGTTTTATTGTGGTAACTTTATGACAGGAGTTGACAAAGATGGAAAAGGTGGAAAATCATACCCACATCGTTCAGCTTTTTGTTTGGAGACACAGCATTTTCCTGATGCGCCAAATCACCCCAATTTTGCTTCAACAGTGTTAAAGCCAGGGGAAACTTATAAAACCAGTACAACATATAAGTTTTCGAAATAGCAGTTGGCGTATATTGTAATTAGACCGGATGCTTTGCTTACTACAAGCTATGCATCCGGTCATGATACCAACGACTATAACTAAGTACTAAAAAACAAAGTTAAATCTTATAAAAAGCCTCCGCATTTTCAGAAAAAATCTTTTGTTTTTCTGTTTCGCTAAATTGAGTACAATATTTTTGGGCCAATGTGAACCAGTCCGTATAAGGCCTACTAACTAGCATTACCGGCCAATCGCTTCCGAACATGATTCTGTCGGTACCAAAGTATTTAAAAATAACATCAAAGCAATTAAAAATATCACCCTCTTTCCAGTGATGCCAATCGGCTTCCGCTAATAAACCCGAAACCTTACAAAAAATGTTTTTATTTTGGGCTAGTTGCTGAATATACTCTGCCCATTGTTTTAAATCTCCACTTTTAACATCTGGTTTTCCACAATGATCTAAAACCAGTGGCTGATTAGGGAGTTGATCTACAAGTTTAAGGATCGTAGATAATTGATTATGGTAACATAATAAATCGTATGTATAGCCACTTTTGCCAATTGTTTGGATGCCTTTTACGAGAGAGGGTTGAAGAATAAATTCGTCATTCTCTGCCTGTAACACATGTCGCCAACCTTTAATTAGCTTAAAATCTTGCCAATAAGAAATTCTGTCTTCTAATGCTGGATTTAACAAATCAATCCAGCCAACAATCCCTTTGATCACCTGATTTTGCTCGGCTAATGAAAGCAGGAAATGATTTTGATCCTCTGTTTGGTCGGCTTGAACAGCGATACAGCTAGTAATTTTGGTAGAATCGATGACTATTTGGAAATCGTCAGGCAAGAAATCATTTCTGATAGCTGCCATTTCTGGAGTAATCCAGCTGTCCCTTACAGGATCGAAATTCCAAAAATGCACATGACTGTCTATCATACCTAGCCCTTATAAACCTTTGCTACTTGTTTACTAGTCCCTAAGCCATCAATACCTAATTCAACTACATCTCCCGGTTTCAAATACCAAGGCTCAGGTTTTTGTCCTAAACCAACGCCTGCAGGGGTTCCCGTGGTAATTACATCGCCCGGTAGAAGGGTCATAAACTGACTTAGATACGAAACAATATAAGGTACGTTAAATATCAAATTTGAAGTATTGCCGTCTTGCAGTGTTTTGCCATTTACCGTGAGCCATAAACGCAAATTATGTACATCGGCTATTTCATCGGGCGTAGCCACAAATGGACCGATTGGCGCAAAGGTATCAGCGCTCTTGCCTTTCACCCATTGCCCATTACGTTCCAATTGAAATTCGCGCTCACTGTAATCATTATGTAAAACATAGCCGGCAATATGTTGATAGGCGTCAGCTTCCGAAACATATTTGGCTTTTTTGCCAATTACAATCGCCAATTCCACCTCCCAATCAGTTTTAATGCTGTTTCTTGGAATTTCTAAATCGTCGTTTGGACCAACCATTGCAGAAGTTGCTTTTAAAAACACAATTGGTTCTGATGGTATCGGTGCATTTGTTTCTGCTGCATGGTCTTTGTAGTTTAGACCTATACAGATAAGTTTAGAAGGGCGCGCAATTGCTGGGCCGAGACGAACACCTTTGTCTACTTTTGTAAGATCATTAACTTTAATTGCTTCTTTTAGTTGATCGATACCATCACCTCCAAAAAAATCTTCATTATAGTCTCTAACTAGCGAAGACACATCAAAATAGTCTTCATTTATAATTACCCCCGGCTTTTCTTTACCTGCTTCACCAAATCTTATTAATTTCATTTTGTGTTAATTTTTAATTGTTAAATTCTTAATTGTTTAGGGTCGTAAATCCACCATCAATCGGATAATCACAGCCAGTAATAAACGAAGCCTCATCGCTACACAAGAACAAGGCTAAGGCGCCAATCTCCTCAGGTTTGCCCATTCTTCCAATAGGTTGTGTTTTAGAAAGCTTCTCAAACATTTCTGGAATATTATCAGGGTAATTCTTTGCTAAGAAACCATCCACAAAAGGAGTGTGAACTCTCGCAGGTGAAATAGAATTACATCTGATGTTTTCATGAATATAATCTTTAGCAACACTCATGGTCATTGCCTTCACTGCACCCTTTGCTGCGCTATACACAAATCGGTCTGGTAAGCCAATTAATGATGCTATTGATGCCATGTTAATAATTACGCCACCGCCGGCCAATCGAAGCTGGGGAATGGCTGCGTAAAGGCAATTATATACTCCTTTTACATTGACCTTCATTACGCGATCGAAATCATTTTCTAAAGTTGTATCTGCTTTGCCAACATGTGCAATTCCCGCATTATTTACCAGAATATTTACACTGCCAATTTGACAAAAAGTATCTATAACCTGTTGTTGTTCTGATACATCACAAGCGTAACTAAAGGCTTTGTTCCCCTGTTCTTCAATCTCTCTTAAGGTAGATTCAGCTTGTTCAATATTGAGTTCTAACACATGGACTTCGGCACCTTGCTTAGCCAATACAAGCGCAATTGCCTTTCCAATTCCGCTACCGCCACCAGTAACTACTGCTTTTTTATTTTGTAATGAAAACATATAAATTAGTCTATTTTATGAGAGAAGCATCATCGCTGGAAAGATAGGATTTTGCTCCCATTTTTAACGATATATTTTAGTTAAACAGAGAATTATTTTACTACAAATAAAACTCTTATTTAATATTCTTCATTATATCTTATTGCCTAAGTATTGTGCTATATTGGCATAGGATAGTCAGTTTATCAGGAGATATCTAATTAGTTAGTGCGGATTAAGAGATGCTAAAATCGATGGAGAAAGAGATAGGGATGCTTGTTATAGCTGATGATTTAATCATTAATAAGATATATTTCATACGAGATCAAAAAGTTATGATTGATAGAGACCTGGCTGAAATGTATGGTGTAGAAACTAAAGTTTTAAATCAAGCAGTAAAACGAAATTTAAAACGTTTTCCTGCCGATTTTATGTTTCAGATGAGTAATGAGGAATTAACAAATTGGAAGTCACAATTTGTGACTTCCAATTTGTTAAAAGCAAAGATGGGACTAAGAAAACTACCTAATGTATTTACCGAACAGGGTGTCGCGATGCTGTCGAGTGTATTAAAAAGCGAAACAGCCATTGATGTAAATATTCAGATTATAAGAGTTTTCTCGAGAACTTCGTTTAGCTGTTGAAATGCTCAAAAAGAAACAGGATAATCAAGATAAGAATATGGAGATTGTTTTTCAATAACTAAATCTGAAGTAGTTGTAACTTTATTGGTAAATATATTATTTATTGGTGAATAAATTATTAAGTTTACATAACGCTAATATACTATACTAACTAGTCGATATGCTATAGGAAAAAGAGACGATCGATAGTTAAATTTGAAAGCTAATTAACCAAATATGCCTTTGTCGATTTTAGGCTTATCCTGAAAATGAATTGAATGAGAAGTTTAATGATTTTTATTTCCCTGTTATTTTATGCGCCAACTATTGTAAATGGTGCAATCAAACCTAAAGAAAGCTTTACTATTTTTCTTTCAACCCAAATATCTGCTCATCCAAGAGTGGGTTTTGGAGCGGAAAAGTTAACCAAAGAATTAATCCGCTTAGGTTACGAATTAAAAATTACTGGGGTCGATTACCGTTCTACAATCAAACCTGTAAAGAAATCTATTGTAATTAGCGTGGTAGACGACGTTGTATTAGGTAAATTAATCCCACAGGAGATTAAGCAGAAAGTAGCGAAAGCAGGGAAAGAAGGTTTTACAATAGCCACTACAAAAGATGGTACGCTTTACATAGTGGGTGCCGATGCATCTGGAACTCTATATGGTTGTATGGAACTGCTTGATAGACTTAAAGCAACGTCAAAAATTCCTGCTCAAATTAATTTAATAGATCGGCCACAAATGGTGCTTAGAGGAACCTGCATTGGTTTGCAAAAACCAGATTACTTGCCAGGTCGTGATGTATATGAATACCCGTATACTCCTGAGAGTTTTCCTTGGTTTTATGACAAAGCTTTATGGGTTAAGTACTTAGATATGATGGTTGAAAACCGTTACAATTCACTTTATCTATGGAATGGACATCCTTTTTCTTCACTCATCAAGTTGAAAGAATACCCTTATGCTGTTGAAGTTGATGACGCCACTTTTAAAAAGAACGAGGAAATTTTTGGATTTCTAACAAAGGAGGCAGATAAAAGAGGAATTTGGGTAATTCAAATGTTTTATAATATTTTGATCCCCAAGCCCTTTGCTGAAAAACATAACTTAAAAACACAAGATAGAAATAGACCTATTATTCCTTTGATAGCCGACTATACCCAGAAGTCAATCGCTGAATTTGTGAAGAAATATCCAAACGTTGGTTTGATGGTCGCCTTGGGTGAGGCGATGGAGGGTGTGGGACAAGACGATGTTGATTGGTTTACCAAAACAATAATTCCTGGTGTTAAAGACGGCTTAAAAGCTGCAGGGATTAAAACGGAACCGCCAATTGTTTTAAGAGCGCACGACACCGATGCGGCCATGGTGATGAAAGCGGCGTTACCTATCTATAAAAACCTTTACACTGAAGCAAAATTTAATGGAGAGGCGCTAACTACGTATGGCCCGAGGGGGAGCTGGGCCGAGCTGCATCGCAATTTAAGTGCAATTGGTACTGTGCATATTTCAAATGTTCACATATTGGCTAATCTGGAGCCGTTTAGGTATGGATCGGCAGATTTTATCCAGAAATCAGTACAGGCTATGCATAAAATCTATGGTTCTAACGGGCTGCATTTATATCCTCAGGCTTCTTACTGGGATTGGCCATATTCTGCCGACAATGTTAAGGGGCGACAGTTGGAAGTAGACCGTGATTGGATTTGGTATAAGACCTGGGGAAGGTATGCATGGAACGCCGATAGAAATAGACAGAGCGAAATAAATTACTGGGGTAATCAGCTGGCCAAAACCTATGGCACTAATGCAGCAGCTGGAAAGGCAATATTAAACGCTTATGAGGAGTCAGGTGAAATTTCTCCTAAGTTGCTTAGAAGATATGGCATAACCGACGGAAACCGGCAGACCATGACACTAGGAATGTTAATGACTCAGTTGATTAATCCTTTTCGTTACGGCCTATTTACCTTGATGTATGAATCGGAAGCGCCTGAGGGCGAAATGATCATTGAATACGCCGAAAAGGAATGGAATAAACAGCCACATATTGGTGAAACTCCAGTACAGGTAGCAAACGAAGTTATGGAACATGGTAAAAGGGCGCTAACGGCTATTAATTTGGCCTCAAAAGGGGTAACTAAAAATAAAGAAGAGTTTGCGCGTTTAAGCAATGATATGTACTGTTACAATGCAATGGCAAATGCCTATGCTGAAAAGGTTAGGGCTGCATTGCACATTTTGCGCTTTAAATATTCCAACCAAGTAAGCGACTTAGAAGCAGCACTGCCATTTTTAGAAAGAAGTTTAACTCATTATACCGAGCTAGTTAAACTTACGGAAAATGATTATTTGTATGCAAATAGTATGCAAACTAAACAGCGTAAAATTCCAATGAGAGGGGTTGATCAAACTTTTATTACTTGGAAAGAAATGCTACCAGTATATACTGCGGAGCTTAATCATTTTAAAAAGGGCATCGACTCATTAAAAAATTCCAGACCAGGTGTTACAAATCAGGTTATTCCTTTTAAAAATGCAGAAATCGAATTAAATCTGGGCACTGCACAATATCAGCTCGATAAATCGACAAAAGTTTTTACAGACACAATCGTAAAAGTCAAAGAAATTACGGAAAAATTAATTGGCTTAAAAGGGATATCATTTGCAAAATCCACACAAATAAACGTTGGAACCGAGATTAAATTCACCGCTAAAAAACCGGTAAAACTGTTAATTGGTTATTTTAATGAAAAAAATCCAAAGTATTTATCTGCTCCACAGCTAGAAACAGATGCCAGTGCCAACAACTACGGACAATCAGAAATAAAGATCTCTAATGCTATTATTGTTGAGGGCTTTCCGCCTGTGAATGTTCATGCCTTTTCTTTCCCAGCAGGTACGCATACCCTTAATTTGGGCAAAGGTCAGTGCTTGGTTTTAGGCTTTATTGACGATAAGGAAGAATTGAGAATTTTTAATGCTGGCCTCGACGGTCGGGGTAGAGATATAGACTGGTTATTTGAATAATGATGAAGAAGACACTGTTAATCTTACTTTTTGCAGGCGTTGGTATTGCTTCCCATGCGCAGGATAAGTTTATTGGGCAAAACCAAAAGCTAAAAGGCTATGTTACCTACTTCAATAGCATCGATACTGAAGCGGTGAAGAATTATATCCCCAACGATAAGGCTTTTGACTGGCTGAATGAAAACATTCCTATGTTGGAATGCCCTGACCAGGTAATCGAAAGAAATTACTATTATCGATGGTGGACATTTCGCAAACATCTAGTTAAAACTCCAAATGGCTTCATTTTTACGGAGTTTATCGAACCAGTAAAGCACGCAGGGAAATTTAATGCGATTAGCTGTGCTTTGGGTCACCATCTTTATGAAGGCAGATGGTTAAAGGATACTAGTTATTTGCAAGACTATATTAAATTCTGGCTATACCATGCTGATGTGGGCGAAACAAAACCCCGTTTTCATCAATTTAGTAGTTGGGTTGACGATGCGGTATATCAAAACAATTTAGTTAAACCAGATCTGAGTTTTTTAAAGCAGATTTTGCCTGCACTTGATGCTGATTATGACAAATGGGAAAAAGAAAGGCAATTGAAAAGTGGGCTCTTCTGGCAACATGACGTAAAGGATGGAATGGAAGAATCGGTTAGCGGTTCGAGGAGGGATGAAAATAGACGGCCAACGATTAACAGTTATATGTACGCCAATGCAAAAGCCTTAACCAGTATGGCTAGCTTGGCTAATAATGCGCCACTTAAATTAAAATATCAGGCAAAAGCTGCTTTACTTCAAAAGCTTGTACTCGATAGTTTGTGGGATTCATCAGCCTCTTTCTTTAAAACTAAACATCCTAAAGGCAACCTTTCCCATGCTCGGGAGGCAATTGGTTTTGTTCCTTGGGACTTCAATCTGCCTAGCGATAAACCCGAATACGCTAAAGCTTGGGATCAGCTATTAGATACAGCTGGATTCAATGCTCCATGGGGACTAACTACTGCAGAGCGAAGAGAGCCTTCATTTAGAACGCGTGGCTCTGGACATGGCTGCGAGTGGGATGGAGCTATTTGGCCATTTGCAACGTCACAAACCTTAAAAGGTCTTGCTAATCTCTTAACTAATTACAAGAATCATGGTAAAATGAATGCGAATGTATTTTACAATGAATTGTATAAATACGCGCTATCACATACTAAAAATGGAAAACCATACATTGGCGAATATCAAGATGAGAAAAATGGTGAATGGTTAAAGGGTGATCATCCGAGAAGCAGTTTTTATAATCATTCTACTTTTAATGATCTGATAATTACTGATTTGATAGGGGTTAAGCCTAGACCTGATAACATCTTAGAAATTACTCCTCTTATACCTAAAGGAAAATGGGACTGGTTTAAGCTTTCTAACTTAACTTATCATGGCAAAACTATATCGATAATTTGGGATAAGACCGGAAAAAAATACAAGCAAGGACAGGGCTTTAAAGTTTTGGTGAATGGGAAGCAAGTGTATAAAGGAATGGAATTGAAAGCAATTAAGGTTGAGATAAAGTAAGTCGCGTCATTGCGAGGTACGAAGATAACCGAACGAAGTGAGCTCATGAATGCCTATAAAAATATAAACACTAATGAATAATCTTAAAGCACTTGAATTTTTTGTTCTTTGCTTGTTGTAGGATTGCTTCGTACCTCGCAATGACGAAAAATGTATATAAAAGAACAACATGAAAAACGTCAATAAATTTTTAACAGTCATATTGTTAATTTCAAGTTTAAGCAGTAATGCCCAAAACTACTATAACGTAATTACCTACGGTGCAAAAAATGACAGCAGCAAACTAGCCACTTTGGCTATTAGGAATGCGATAGATGCCGCTTCAAAAAAGGGTGGAGGAACTATTTATTTCCCTGCCGGAAAATATTTAACTGGCCCAATCCATTTAAAAAGCAATATCACTATCTTTATTGATGCAGGTGCTGAACTTCATTTTAGCGATAACTTTGATGATTATTTACCCATGGTTAAAAGTAGGTATGAAGGCGTAGATGTAACAAGTTTCTCGCCCTTGTTTTATGCTTATAAAGCTGAAAATATTGCAATTATGGGCAGGGGGATAATCGATGGTCACGGAAAAAAATGGTGGGATTTTGTAGAAGGATATAAAGAAGGTCAGCCACGCTCAAAATGGCAATACCAATTCGACGAGTTAAATAAAGATATCTTATTGCCAGATGATCCTAAACAAATGAAAAGAGGTTTTTTACGCCCTCCTTTCATTCAAACGATGTATTGTAAGAATTTGCTAATCCAGGGTATAACCATTCGAAATTCGCCGTTTTGGACAGTTAATCCAGAGTTTTGCGAAAATGTAACCATTCACGCTGTTACTATTACCAATCCACATTCACCAAATACAGATGGTATCAATCCCGAATCATGCAAAAATGTACGCATATCCGATTGTTATATTAGTGTGGGGGATGATTGCATAACTATTAAATCTGGCAAGGACGGTCCTGGCCGAAGAACTGCCGTAGCTGCCGAAAATTACACCATAACCAATTGCACCATGTTATCTGGACACGGTGGCGTAGTTATTGGAAGTGAAATGAGTGGAGATGTGAGGAAGATCACCATTTCTAATTGTGTATTCGACGGAACAGATAGAGGTATTAGGCTTAAAACTGCACGCGGTAGAGGAGGAATCGTTGAAGAAATTAGGGTTAGCAATATTGTGATGAAAAATATTCGCGACCAAGCGATTGTGCTGGATATGCAATATGCTAAAACCAATCCCGAACCAGTTTCAGAACGCACGCCCCGTTTTAAGAATATTCACTTTAGCAATATTACCGGACAAACTAACCAGGCTGTGTACATCAACGGCTTAGAAGAGATGCCGATTGAGAATATTACATTCAACGATATTAATTTAGACGCAAAGACCGGTTTTGATATTAACAATGCAAGTAAGATAGAATTACACAATGTAACCGTAAACACTGAAATAGGTCCATCTGTTAAAGCTACAAAGGTTAATTATCTTGTTTTAGCTGGCGTAAAAAGCTTTACACCCTTGCCAAGTGCAGCAATCATAGATTTGAAAAATGTAAAGGATGCTTTTATCTATAACGCATTTCCAATTCAAAGTGAATCAAATTACCTCCGTTTAAGCGGGGTAGAAACAAAGAGCATAACCCTAGGAAATAATAATTTTATAAACCTTAAAAATCCGGTAAAACGTGAAGCTGATGTTACCGAACCCGTAAATAAAATAGAATGATGATACTCGACCGTTTTTTCAAGCCGCTTAAGTTTTTAATTCTGGTGACCGCTTTTTTAGCGAATGTTAATGTCTCTGCACAAGACAATTATGTTTTGTGGTACAGAAGCCCCGCTAAAGTATGGACAGATGCACTTCCAATTGGCAATGGAAGGTTAGGAGCTATGCTTTTTTCGGGTGTAGCAACAGATCGTATTCAATTTAATGAAGAAACCTTGTGGACGGGTAGGCCGCGCAATTATAATAAGCCCGACGCAGTTAGACACTTGGCTGAGATCAGAAAATTATTAAGTGAGGGTAAGCAAAAAGAAGCAGAAACCTTAGCGCAAGCAAAGTTTATGGGGCTGCAAAGTGAGGCGGGTGATCGTCAGCAATGGACAGCGCAAATGGCAAGTGCTAATAGACCTGCAATGCCAGATTTTGACGATAGGCTTTGGAAAACCATACAGGTACCTTCCTATGAGGGGTGGGAAACAGTAGGTCTTAGTAACTTAGATGGTGCGGTTTGGTTTCGAACTACTTTCGATTTACCAGCCTCATGGATAGGCAAAGATCTGATCTTAGACCTAAATCGTATCAGAGACCAGGATTTTACTTATGTTAATGGAGTTTTGGTTGGAAATACCGATAACCTCGATTCGCGCAAGTACACCATTTTAGCCAAAGATTTAAAAGTTGGCAAAAATACACTAGCTATTCAAGTGCTTAATTATTTCGACAAGGGCGGTATAGCTGGCTATAAAGATACAAGCCGAAAGATTGGGCTTTATCCAGTTGGATCAAACATAACTGAGGGAATCTCCTTAGTTAAAGCATGGAAGTACAACATTCAAAGTAATGAACCACCGGCTACACCACAATACCAGGCAAGCTATCAGCCTTTTGGCGACTTGGAATTGCATTTTAAAAATCATGCAGCAAAATTTACCAATTATAAACGTTCGTTAGATTTAAATACAGCCGTTGCCACGACTACTTACAGTATCAATGGCATAAATTATCAAAGAGCATACTTTGCAAGTGCTCCCAACAAGGCAATTGTGATGCACTTTTCGGCCAATAAGTCGAATGCGATCAGTTTTGATGCAGTTTTAAGTAGTCCGCATTTAAATGCAACAACTACAGTACTCGATAAGCATACTATTGCTTTAAATGTAAAAGTTAAACACGGAGCTCTTGGAGGAGAAGCTAGGCTAACAGCGGTCATCAAGAACGGAAGTCTTAAAACATCCGGTACGAAATTAAGTATTAGTAACGCCGATGCAGTTACCCTGTATTTAACAGCCGCTACCAATTTTGTGAATGCTGACGATGTTTCTGGAGACCCTCAAATAACAAATAATAAGACTTTAACAGTACTAAAAAACAAAACCTATGCAGCCGTTAAACAGGTTCATATTGCCGATTATCAGCGTTATTATCATACATTCAGTGTAGATTTTGGACCATCAACAAATGAAAACCTACCAACTAACGAACGGATTGAGAAATTTGCAAACTCAAATGATGCCGCATTTGCTGCTTTATACATGCAATATGGTCGTTACCTTTTAATTTCAAGTTCGAGGCCGGGCACGCAGCCAGCAAATTTACAGGGTATTTGGAATGATTTGTTAAGTCCACCATGGGGAAGTAAGTATACGACCAATATCAATTTAGAGATGAATTATTGGCCAACAGAACTGCTCAATCTAACTGAATTAAACGAGCCGCTCTTTGCGAAAATAAAGCAATTGGCCGTAAAAGGCGCTGTAACAGCTAAAAACTATTACAATGCCGACGGCTGGGTTTTACACCATAACACGGACTTGTGGAATGGTACTGCGCCTATTAATGCTTCAAACCATGGTATTTGGGTTACGGGTGCGGCTTGGTTGAGCCACCATTTATGGGAACATTATTTATTCACAAAAGACAAGCAGTTTTTAGCGCAAGATGGTTATCCATTGATGAAGCAAGCGGCTGTCTTTTTTAATGATTTTTTAGTTAAAGATCCCAAAACAGGTTGGCTGATCAGTACCCCGAGCAACTCTCCAGAAAATGGAGGTTTAGTGGCTGGCCCAACAATGGATCATCAAATTATTAGAACCTTATTTAAAAGTTGTATTGCAGCTTCGCAGGTTTTGGGTGTTGATGAAACTTTGCGAAAAGTGTGGCAAGAAAAAATGCAGCAAATAGCCCCTAATCAAATTGGTAAACACGGCCAGTTGCAAGAATGGTTAAGTGACGTAGATGATACGACCAATAAGCACAGGCATGTTTCTCATTTATGGGGCGTTTACCCGGGCGATGACATTACTTGGGCTACGCAACCTAAAATGATGAATGCCGCAAAGCAATCATTATTGTATAGAGGCGATGAAGCTACCGGTTGGAGTTTAGCTTGGAAAATTAATTTCTGGGCACGATTTAAAGATGGTAACCATGCAATGAAGATGATTAAAATGCTGCTTAAACCTGCAACTAACGGGAGTTCTGGTTCTTATGTTAATCTTTTCGATGCACATCCACCATTTCAAGTTGACGGTAATTTTGGCGCAGCAGCAGGTATTGCAGAGCTAATTATGCAGAGCCATGATGGTGTGATTGAACTTTTGCCAGCTTTACCAACCGCAATACCTTTTGGAGAAATTAAGGGAATGCGTGCACGAGGCGGATTTGAATTTGATATTAAATGGGATAAGGGAAAGCTAATAGGGTTAACGGTGAAGGCGACAGTTGGGGGAGAATGTAAGTTGAAGTATGCTAATTTGAATATTACCTTAAACACCAAAGTAGGGTCTGTAGCTAAATTAGATGGGGAGTTAAAATTGTTATGAGATTTTTCTTACAACAAAGGCACATAGAACACAAAAGTAGTCTACATCCACTTTGTGGCTTTGTCGTTATATTTAGCCTGTTTTTATGGTTTCCAGTTTCAGCCCAAAGTGTTAGAAAAGAAATCTCTTTAAACAGTAATTGGCTAAGCATTGCTGATGAAAAAAGTAATGCGGCTTATCAGGGTTTTGAACATCCAAATTACCCTGTTTCAAAATGGAAAAAAGTAAATGTACCTCATAATTGGGATCAGTATGAAGGATACCAACGTAAGCTGCATGGTAATAAGCATGGTTACGCGTGGTACCGCAAAACATTTACAACAAACGAATCAAAACTAGGAAAGAGATTTTTTCTATACTTTGAAGGTGTAGGTTCTTATGCTACTGTATGGTTAAATGGCAAGAAAGTGGGTTATCATGCGGGTGGACGCACAACTTTTACAATCGATGTAACTGCTAGTATCAAGTTAAATAACATGCCTAATGTGCTGGCTGTGAGAGCAGATCATCCTGCAAATATTCAAGATTTACCTTGGGTTGATGGGGGTTGCTCAACTGAGCGGGGCTTTTCTGAAGGTTCACAACCAATGGGAATCTTTAGACCTGTACAACTTATCATTACCAATGAAGTGAGAATAGCACCTTTTGGCGTGCATATTTGGAACAATGACCAAGTCTCTGAAAAGTCGGCAACCTTAAACCTTAGCACAACAATTAAAAATTATGCATCCACAGTTAAAAATATTGTTGTTGTAAACGAATTGCTAGATCAAAATGGCAAAATCATCAAGACGATGAAGCAAGCAACAGCGGTATTGCCTGGTAAAGAAGTTGTGATAGCAAAAAATACTGGCGAGCTTAAGGATGTTACTTTATGGTCGCTCGAAAACCCATATCTATATCAGGTAAAAACTACTTTGCTAGTAAATGGCGTATTAAAAGATCGAATTACTACACAATATGGTATTAGGTGGATTAGCTGGCCTATTGGCACTACTAAAAATAATAAGCAGTTCTTGCTAAATGGAAAGCCAATTTTTATCAACGGTATTGCAGAATATGAACATTTATTGGGGCAAAGCCATGCTTTTAGCAATGAGCAAGTTAAATCGCGAGTAATGCAGATTAAAGCGGCAGGTTTCAATGCTTTTAGAGATGCACATCAGCCACATAACTTATTGTATCAAACCTATTGGGATCAGCTTGGTATTTTAAGTTGGACGCAAATGGCGGCTCATATTTGGTATGATACCCCCCAATTCAGAAAGAATTTTAAAGAACTGTTAAAAGAGTGGGTTGTTGAACGTCGAAATAGTCCTTCGGTGGTTTTATGGGGACTAGAGAACGAGAGCACTTTGCCAGAGGATTTTGCTAGAGAATGCACGGAGTTAATTCGTCGGCTCGACCCTACAGCTTACTCACAAAGAAAAGTAACCACTTGTAATGGCGGTAAAGGTACCGATTGGGATGTGCCGCAAAATTGGACTGGTACCTATGGCGGCAATCCTTTTACCTATGCGGAAGATTTGCAGAAACAGGTATTAGTTGGCGAATACGGCGCATGGCGTACGCTTGACCTGCACGAAGTAGATTCTTTAGGCAAAAGGTATACAGAGAACATCATGAGTAGTTTAATGGAAACCAAAGTGCGCTTAGCAGAATCGGTAAAGGATAAAGTTGCGGGACATTACTTTTGGCTATACAGCTCTCATGATAATCCAGGCAGGGTGCAAGGTGGCGAGGGGTTGCGAGATTTAGACAGAATTGGCCCTGTAAATTACAAAGGCATGTTTACACCTTGGGAAGAGCCTACAGATGTGTTTTATATGTTTAGGGCTAACTACGCTCCGAAAAAGACAGAACCCATGGTCTATATTGTATCTCATACATGGCCGACAAGGTGGGATAAGCCGGGAATTAAAGACAGTATCGTGGTTTACTCAAATTGTGATGAAGTGGAACTCTTTAATGATGTAAATCACCAATCGCTCGGTAAAAGAAGAAGAAATGGAATAGGAACCCATTTTCAGTGGAACAAACCAAATATTAAATACAATGTACTGTATGCTATTGGCTATGTAAACGGTCAGCAAGTTGCGAAAGATGAGATTGTGTTGAACAACCTACCTCAAGCGCCTCATTTTGGAGCTTTGTATCAGGAAACGGTTGGTATAGCCCCTCAAAATAGTTATCAATATATATATAGAATAAATTGCGGAGGTCCGGATTATACCGATCAGCATGGTTATACATGGTCGGCAGATCGCCAACTTTCTAGAAAAGATCGCTTTGGATCAACCTCTTGGACGCAAAATTTTCCAGGTGTTCCATCTTTTTTTGCTAGTCAGCGACGAACTTTTGACCCGATTAAAGGTACTGCGGATTGGAAGCTGTTTCAAACTTTTAGGTATGGACGTGACCAATTAAAATATCATTTTCCATTAAAGGATGGCGAATATTTGGTGGAGCTTTATTTCATAGAACCATGGATGGGCACTGGAGGTGGAATGGATGCAAGTGGAATGCGTTTATTCGACGTGGCCTTTAATGACAAAATTGTATTAAACGACCTAGATATTTGGGACCAAGTTGGTCATGATGCTTTGTTAAAGAAATCAGTCAAAGCCAATGTAAAAGGCGGCGCATTAACTATTTCATTTCCAGATGTTAAAGTAGGGCAGGCTGTGATCTCTGCTATTGCAATTGCGAGTTTAGACAAAAATAGCAAGCCTGCTCTCCCAAGTAAATCGATTATAAGTGAGGCGAATACGAAGATATTCAGTTGGCTAGATATTGGGGATCTGCAGTTTTTACATGCGAATATCCAATTTACATCACTACCAGCCAACTTATATGGTGCAGACTGGATGCCGAGATCAGCATTAGCGAAAAGCACCTTAATATTTAAAGTTGGTGAGGCTGCAGATGTTTTTGTTGCGCTTTTCGGTCCTGATAAAACCAATGTGCTAAAAGGTTTTGAAGATACTAAAACTACGATTTTCAATAGTTTAGGGCAGCAATTTAAGGTGTATAGAAAAAGATTTTCGAAAGGAGAACAAGGGGCTTTTGGCGATTATGCAGCAGTGGTAGCCGTTTTACCACCAAGTAATTTAGAGCCTGCATACGATTTAAAAACTGTTACCACTTACAAAGCAATCGATGCTACATTGAAAGGGAATTCGATTGTAAAAGCAGATTTGATGGGCAGGCAAAGAGTTAATTATAACGCAAAAACTGGTGATGCACTCGAATTTACCATCAGTGTGGGCGTGGCCGATACCTATTCGCTTACCTTAAAATACCATAATCCATTTCAAACTAACCTAAAAGCAAAACTGGATTTTTTAACCATCGATGGAACGCTGATGAAGACTGAAGAGGTTATGCTAACCCCTACAAAAGATGGGAAATGGAATTATTTTACGACCAATACAGGCTCCATGGTTAATGCGGGAACATATAAAGTAAAATTAACAGCAGTTGATGCGAAGGGGCTCTATGTTGATGCTTTAGATGTTCAGTAGCTAAGACTTAGGAAGTTTCCCCTACGTAATCGTCGTAGCTAATACTTACGAAGTTTCTCTGCACCGTGCCTATTAAACTTCGTAAGTATTAAAAAGATAACATACTACAATACCTAGACAAAATCTAATATTAATATTGCATGTTCTACCTTGATATTTGTTTTAACCAATTATAAACGAACAACCAAAAATGAAGGGTCTTCCTATTCTTGATCTTGCAATTATTGCCATTTACCTGATAGGGATGATATTGGTTGGCGTTTATTTTTCGAGGAAGAATAAAAGTTCAGAGCAGTTTACCAAAGCTGCTGGGCTTATTCCCGGATGGGCAATAGGTTTGTCGATTTATGCTACTTTTTTAAGTAGTAATACTTTCTTAGGGGTGCCGGGGAAAGCGTTTGGAGGAAATTGGAACGCCTTTGTATTTAGTATTTCTATGCCCTTAGCTGCGTGGATCGCTTCTAAATATTTTGTCCCATTTTACCGAAGCACCGGCGAAATTTCGGCATACACTCATTTAGAAAACCGCTTTGGTGCATGGGCTAGGGTATATGCAGTGGTTTGCTTCTTGCTTACGCAGTTAGCTAGAATGGGCTCCATCTTTTTTGGAATTGCCCTAAGCTTACAGGCATTAACGGGGTATTCGATGCAAATAATTATGATCGTAATGGGAATTTGTATTATTATTTACACGGTGATGGGTGGTATCGAAGCAGTAATTTGGACAGAAGTAGTACAAGCCGTTGTGAAAACCCTTGGTGCGCTATTAATCCTGTACCTCATCATTAGTAACATGGACGGAGGGGTAGCAAAAGTAATTGAAATAGGAAAAAAGGCAGATAAGTTTAGTTTAGGAAGTTTTGCGCCCAATTTAACCGTATCCTCCTTTTGGGTGGTCTTGTTATATGGGTTTTTTATCAATTTGAATAATTTCGGCATGGATCAAAATTATGTACAACGTTATCATACCGCGTCGTCTAGCAAGGCGGCATCCAAATCTATTTGGTTGTGCGTGTGGTTGTATATCCCTGCCTCATTATTATTTTTTATTATAGGTTCTTGCCTTTATGCATATTACGAAGTTAACCCTGATTTAATTACGTCAATTAAACACCAGGTTGCAGTAGAACGCCTGCCCATTAATGCTTCAGCAGCAGAAATAGCTAGTCTCCAAAATTCACTAGTGCCGGCCGATTATGGTGACAAAATTATGCCGCACTTTATGGTTACTAAAATTCCTATAGGCTTAGTTGGTCTTATCGTTTCGGCGATTCTATCTGCCGCGATGAGTACCATAAGTTCTGGAATGAATTCATCAGCAACTGTGTTTTCTGTTGATATTTATAAGAGATATTTTAAACCTGGCATTACAGATAAACAAAATTTATCGCTATTGCATATTGCCACTATTGTATTTGGACTGCTAGGTATGATTGCGGGAATAGCCATGATAGGAGTGAAGAGCATTTTAGATGTATGGTGGGAATTGTCGGGCATTTTTGCCGCAGGAATGCTAGGTTTATTTTTATTAGGCATTATTAGTAGGCAAACTAAAAATCACGAAGCTATTACCGCCACAATTATCGGTATAGCCGTTATTATCTGGATGACTTTTTCTCACCTTTTACCTGCAGCGTATGAGAATTTTAGAAACCCGCTCCATAAGAATATGATCATTGTAGTTGGCACCTTAACCATTTTCTTAACAGGAGTTTTATTAACGAAGATAAAGAGGAGGACGGGGATATGAGTAAAGGATTCATCCCGGTTATGCTCACGCCTTTTTTGAGCAACGGAAATATCGATTATAAAGCTTTAACACAGCTTACTGAAATTTATTTACAAGCTGGCGCAGCTGGTTTATTCGCTAATTGCCTATCGAGCGAAATGTTTGAATTAACCGCTCCAGAGCGCATTCAAGCCATTAAACATGTCATTAATGTGGTGGGTGGCGAAGTGCCTGTAATTGCAACGGGTACGTTTGGAGGTGAAATTACTAAACAGGCCGATTTTGTAAAAAGAGTGAATGAAGTGGGAGTAGAAGCGGTAATTGCCATTAGCAGTTTATTGGCGGCAGAAGAAGAAAGTGACGAGGTTTTTGAAAACAATGTCTTTGAATTATTAAGGCAGATAAATGATATTCCAATCGGATTTTACGAGTGTCCCGTACCCTATAAAAGGGTTTTGAAACCTAAACAATTGCAGCAATTTGTACAAACGGGTAGGGTTATCTATCACAAAGACACCAGTTTAGATCTTGATCAGATTAAGGAGAAAATTGACTTAACAAAGCGCTATACTTTTGGTCTATATGATGCCTATATGGTACATGCAGTTGATTCACTGAAAGCAGGGTCTGCAGGTTTGTCTTGTATTCAAGGTAATTATTTCCCCGAGCTAATTGTTTGGCTGTGTGATCATTACAATGATGCGAATCTCAGTACGGAAGTGTCAATTGTTCAGCAGTTTATGATTGATAATATGGACGTAATGCATAACGTTTATCCCATAGTTTCTAAGTATTTCTTACAAAAAAGAGGCCTAAATATATCGACGTTTACCAGGAGAGAGGTAGGTATGTTTACACCTGCGGTAGTCAAAGAGGTTGAGAAATTATTTAAAGATTATACAGCACTGCTAAGTGATGTTAATATTCAGGTTTATATTTAATTTTCTTAGCTGTTTTCGATCGATATCAATTTTAACAATACTTAATGTAAGGCATTAACTCGTCCATGGTTAGCCCTAAATATTCACAGGCTTGGTATACTGTTACCTGCTGGTGTTCTCGTATTCCAAACAAATCTCGCATAAGTTGCATCGTACGTTGACACGATCGATCGCTCTTACCCGTAATCTGCTTCAGGTCTGCAGTGTAAAAAATTATTCTGTGTAACGGCGTTTTCATAGATACTCCTTTGTGCTCTCATCGAGTTGTTTTTTAAGTAATTAATAACACTAAAATACCTAATTAAAAGGCGTTTATCAAGTTTTTTAGCACTTTTACGAATATTTCAAGGCTAGGTAAAACACCCGTTGCCATTTTGATAACGATAGGTAAAACCCATGTTATCATTTTGTTAACAAAAACTCGATTTTATTGATAAAATATCAATATCGTTTAACGGGTAAAATAAAATATTTTCCATAAACCGTCAATATTTATGCGTAAATGCTAATGAAATTATTTACAAATTAATGTAGTACCAATCAACGGTATACAAACGGCATACAAACGGTATACCAACGGTTAACCTGGTCTGGTTTTCGGCAAAAGCGACAGATTACGACAACTGTACACAAAAGCGTCAATTTGCGACAAATGCGACATTGCCTGTTTTTAATAGCTGCAATTTTACATCATGCAATGGCAATAGTGCCATGGTAAAACAATTTAATTTATAGTATTATGGCAAAGTCTGAAAACAATGAAGTGATGTTTGGAGCCCGCGGGCAAGTGGGTAATTTGGTAGTTTTTAAAAATTACTATGGTAGAACAATCATCTCTAAAGTAAAAACGAAACGAGACAAGGAAGTGTTCAGCGAGAAGCAAGAGCTCACCAAAGAGCGTTTCAAAGAAGCGGTAATTTATGCTAAAGGCGCAGTAAAAGATGAAATCTTGTGCGATTTTTACCGGCCTTTTGTGAAAGGAGGATGTAAAATTTACAACTTGGCCGTGGCCGATTTTTGTAAACCACCTGAAGTTAAAAGCATCAAATTAACGAACTATGATGGTAACATTGACGATTATCTTACCATCAGGGTCTTAGATAATTTTAAGGTGGTAGGAGTTGCGGTAACGGTCAAGAAGCCAGATGGATCTGTGATCGAAAGTGGTCCTGCGGTATTAGCAGCAAACGAGGCTGATTGGATTTATACAGCAACCGTAGTTAACGAAGATGTTGGTGGTACAATCATTAACATCAAGGCAAGTGACACGCCTGGTAATGTAACTGAATTTGAACAGGTACTTACAGTTCTTTAAAAAGGAAAGCCCCTCTAGAGCTTAGAGGGGCTTTAATGCTAAGTTAGCGAAGCAGTACTTAATTCAAATACTTCCTCTTATAATCCAATGGCGTCATCCCTGTTACCTTTTTAAAATGCCTGTAAAAATTGGAAACGTTGTTAAATCCGCAGTTAAAGCAGATCATCTCGGTAGGAAGCTTATTCTCTATTAAAAAACGACAAGCGTGACTCACTCTAATCTCAATGAGGAAATCGTAGTAGGTCTTTTTTGTCATTAATTTGAAATATCTGCAAAACGAAGTAATACTTAAATTGCTTAATGAAGCCACTTCTTCTAAACTGATGTCTTTTTTATAATTAGTTAGTGTGTAAGTGCAAATTTTGTTAATGCGTAGTGTTTCGGATTCGTTCGATTGGTAAAAGGTGCTTTTTGTGGTGATCGTTTCAAACTCATCAGTTTCTGCTAGTGTTTTTAAGATCGTTAACAAAATGATTATCCGATCTAAATTTGTAGCATGTACCGCGGTTTCCATTAATTTAGCCAGGGCATCCTTTGTTTTTCCATGGATAACCATGCCACTTTTTGCACGTTCAAATAATTTTGGAATGAGATAAGCCTCAGGTAAATTTAGTAAATGCTTGCCTAAACAATCGGGTAAAAAATGAATCACCATTGCTTCGACATTCAGCTCTGGATTATTTTGAAAATACTCATCCTTACAACGCCAAGTATGCGGTAAATTTTCACCCAATAAAACCATTTCATCCGAAGCAAAATTGCTGATGTTGTCGCCTATAAAACGGACCCCTTCACCCTTGATATTATAGTGTAATTCGAGCTCAGGATGGTAGTGCCAAACCGTACCAAAATCTGGTTTAATATCGTGCCTTATACTGAACGAACTTTGGAGCGTAACTGGAACTTTATGAAAATGTGGTTTCATCTGTATTCATTAAAAAATCATAAATATTTTTTCTTATTAAACCAACTCGGTTTAGCAAATCATAAATATAATAAGATTAAAGATAGGGTGTTTTAAGATAACATCCTATATTAATTTGATAAAAACATAGAATAAATAGTGTTTTTGATTAGTGAGTTTTGTATATAGCCGTTAAGGCAATAACCAAAATATAAACCGACAAACTCTTTCTATATAAATTGTTTGTTCATTAATGAATTATGAAATCGGGTGTACAAGGACAAATTGTATTAGTTTCAAGTGGAGATTTAAGGCTCTCGGCAAATCAAAATTGCTGGGCTGCACAGGTCCAAATGGAAGGTCAATTATCAGCCGCAATTGAGAAGCTTGGCTGGTCTGTAAAACGTGCACATTCCTATGATTCAATTAAGAAACATGGCTTCATCGATTCGCAAAGAATGGGGATGGATATATTTCGTGAAATCGATCCATCACAGCCTTTAATTGTAGCCGAAAGTGTTTGGCAATATTCACATCATGTACTTGCTGGTTTAACTACACATCGTGGTCCAATTTTAACTGTTGCTAACTGGAGCGGTCAATGGCCAGGTTTAGTAGGCATGCTTAACTTAAACGGCAGCTTAACGAAAGCTGAAATCCCATATAGTACTCTTTGGAGCGAGAATTTTGATGATGATTTTTTTGTTGATGGTTTACAAGAATGGTTGTCGACAGGTAAAATAAGCTATGATCAAAGTCATGTAAAGAGCTTTAGCCTAAGCAAAATTCCTTTAGCAGACGAGAAAAAAGGTCGATCTTTTGCCCGTGGCCTAAAAGCACAGAAGGTAATTATGGGTGTTTTTGATGAAGGATGCATGGGCATGTACAATGCAATTATACCAGATGAGCTCCTTCATAAAACTGGTTTTTTTAAAGAACGTTTAAGTCAGTCGGCACTCTATGCTGCCATGTTATTGGTGAGCGACCAAGAAGCTCAAGCAGTTCTAAATTGGTTGCTTAAGAAAAAGATGAATTTTAATTGGGGAACCAATGAAGAAACCGAATTAACAAAAGAGCAAACTTTACAGCAATGTAAAATGTACATCGCAGCCTTGCGCATAGCAGATGAGTTTAGTTGTGATACGATCGGCATCCAGTATCAACAAGGCCTGAAAGATTTAACGGTGGCAAGTGATTTGGTAGAGGGTTTATTAAATAATAACGAACGTCCTCCTGTATTTGCAACCGACGGGCGGGAATTGTATCCTAAAAAAGCATTGCCTCATTTTAATGAGGTAGACGAATGCGCAGGCCTTGATGCTTTAGTTACCTATAAGTTATGGAACGAGATGGGTATGACAGGCGAAAATACCTTGCATGATATTAGATGGGGGCAACATTATAAAGGAGAAGGTATTGACCAGTTCGTATGGCTTTTCTTAATTTCGGGCGCAGCCCCCGCAGCACATTTTATTGATGGCTATGCAGGAGCAAGTAGCGAACGACAGCCGCCTATGTATTTTAGACTAGGAGGTGGGACGTTAAAAGGCATAAGTAAGCCAGGATTTATAGTTTGGAGTAGGGTGTATGTATGTGATAAAGAACTTCATTGCGATTTAGGCGTTGGCGAGGTTGTAGGACTGCCAAAAGAAGAGACAACTAGAAGATGGAACGAAACCACACCCGAATGGCCAATTATGCATGCTGTATTAAAAGGGGTAAATCGCGACCAAATGATGGCCCGACACAAAGCAAACCATATACAAGTAGTTTACGCAAATTATGAGGCTAACGCACACGAAGCATGCAGAATTAAAGCTGCTGCGATGGATGAATTAGGCTTAAAAGTACATTTCTGTGGAGATGTGAACTTGATCAAGAAAAGAAGTTAGGAATTTAAAAAGAGAAAATGAGACTTTCAGTTATACTAGTTTTTAGCTTAATAAACGTTACAAGTACGTTTGCGCAAAGCAATGTTGCGGCAGAAAAGGACGCTTACGTAAAAGTAATTACAGCGCGTTCTAACAAATTAGTGGCGGGTCTCAAATTAAATGACGACGCCAAAGCTGAAAAGGTTAGCCTGATTGTTAGAGATCAATATAGTAACCTAAACGATGTTTATGCAAGCCGTGATTTGAATATCAAGGCTATTAAAGAGCAATATCAAGACAAAGCTGAACGTGAGGCGGCTTTGGCAAAACAAAATGCCAAAGTTGAAGAACAAACCGGCAAATTGCATAAAGAATATTTAAATAAACTGGCAAAACATTTAACTCCTCAGCAAATTGAAGGTGTTAAAGATGGAATGACATACGGTGTGCTTCCACTCACTTATAAAGCTTACCAAGAGCAAATTCTTACGCTTACTGAAGATCAAAAGAAGCAGATTTTAGTTTGGCTCACAGAAGCTCGAGAAAAAGCAATGGATGCAGAATCGTCAGATAAAAAACATGCAATGTTTGGTAAATACAAAGGTAAGATCAATAATTATTTATCAGCCGCAGGCTACGATTTAAAGAAGGAGGGAATAGAATGGCAAAAAAGAATAAATGCTGCGAAGGCCAATTAACCAGAATCAAAAACTAACCAAATAATAAATATGAACGCTAAAATTTTACGTAAATTTTCATTGTCCTTGCTGGTAATGTTGCTATCAAGTACAATCTTATTTGCTCAAGACCGAAAGGTAACAGGGAAAGTAACTGACGCCGATGGCGCAGCTATACCTGGAGTAAATGTAGCCCGAAGGGGCGAGCCTAGCAACGTAAGTACGAATGCTGATGGTATGTACACAATCCAAGTAAAGTCTGATCAAGACGTATTGGTTTTTTCTTACATAGGTTTTGTAAGGCAACAAATTCCAGTAGGTACACAGTCAACCATCAATGTAAAGATGGCTGAAGACTTAAACATGCTAAATGAAGTAGTGGCCATTGGTTACGGTACGCAGAAAAAAGTTAGTTTAACTGGTTCGGTTTCATCAGTAGATATTAAATTGGTTGAAGACGTTCCGGCTCTTAATTTGAGTGCGGCTTTAAGAGGTACTGTTCCAGGCTTCTCCGTTTCGGGAGGAACACAAAGACCAGGACAAGGAACGCAAATTTTGGTTAGAAATCCAGTGGTATTGTCGCAAGACAGTCGCCAAGGAACTAATCCCCTTTACGTAATTGATGATATTATTCGCTCTAAAACTGATTTTGAGCTTTTAGATCAAAATGTTGTTGAAAGCATTAGTATTTTAAAAGATGCTGAGGCTGCTATTTATGGGGTATCTGGTGCAAATGGCGTAATCCTTGTTCGTACCAAAAAAGGTAGAGCAGGTGCACCTAAGATTAGCTTTAGTTCGTCAGTGGGTATGTCTAACGCAGTTAAATTGCCAGATATGATGTCTGGAGTACAACTTGGTAATTTTGTAAATAACTATTTAAATACCCAAGTATACCAACAAACTGTTCCGGGAACTCCAGTAGGTAACTTTATCAACCCTAACGGTTACAGAGTAATCAACGGTGTACCAGCAACCACCCGGGAAGCACAGTGGTATACGCCAGATGAACTTGCGTATTTTGAAAATCATAATAATAATTGGTTAGATGTGGCATTTCAAACTGCAAATGTTTATCGCCAAGCTTTAAACATAAGTGGCGGCTCTGAAAAAATATCTTACTTTTTAGGTGGAGATTATGTAAATCAAAACTCAAACTTTAAAGGCATTAATTCTTATAAATATGGTCTTAGAGCAAATATAGAAGCTAGGCCAGCAAAGGGACTAACTGTTTCGGGGTCTATTAGTACAGATGTTTCTTACAATAAAAGCTATTTCTATAAATTGAATAGTACTACTGAAAGTTTAGACAACGACGCAGCTAGTTTACAGAACGTAGCTCCTTGGTCTGAATACTTCATTAATGGAAATCCGGTGATTTTAGGTTCGAGTAATACAGGTGGATTAGACAATGTGAACTTCTTCTTAGTTCAGAACTCCGATAACTTCACCGGTGGAAAGTCTTATATCATGAATATCTTGGGTAAAGTAAACTATGAAATTCCAGGTGTACCGGGCTTAAGCGCTACTGCAACCATTAATAAAAATGTATCCAGCTCCAATAGTAAACAATTTGGTACGACATTTACTTATTATAAGTATGCTGGAACAGGTGATAATGGACACATTCCAGGAGGTACCCTTTTAAACACTTATAACATTAAAAATGGTGATCGAATTAGGTTAAACCCTACTTTTAACGAATCATATCAGTTAAATGCTGGTTTAAATTATTTAAAAAGCTTCGGTAAACACACAGTCGGTGCAATCGCTTTATTTGAGCAAAGAGAAGAAATGACCGAGGGTGTTGCAGCAATGACAGAAGGTATCGTTACAGGAGGCCTGCCATACCAAACTTTTACAGTGGGTACACAAACATCGAATCAATCAGGGCAATTATATGAAGCTGGCTTCCAGTCATTTATTTCCAGATTGAATTATGATTATGATGATAAATATTTGCTTCAATTGGTATATCGTGCTGATGGTAGCTCGAGATTTGCACCAGGTAAAAATTGGGGTGGTTTTCCAGCTGCATCAGCAGGGTGGGTTATATCGAAAGAGAAATTCTTTACGGACAATATCAAATGGATGGACTTCTTGAAATTTAGAGCTTCCGTTGGTCTTACTGGTACAGACGCATCGAAGAATTACCAATTCTTATCTTCTTATAACTTGGGAACGGGCAGTAATGGTGGCGCAGTCTTCAACGAAGGTGATAGGAGTATTGGTATCAAAACGAATGTTGCCATCCCGAATGGAAATGTAACTTGGGATAAAATATTGAAAACAAACTATGGTGTTGATATGCAGTTCTTAAAAAATAGATTGTCTGTATCGGCCGAATATTTTTGGAATAAAGGATATGACCTTTTATCAACCCTGAGTTCTTCGGTTCCAGTGACCATCGGAGCGGCAGTACCAACAGAAAATTTCGCTAAAATTAACACTTTTGGTTATGAAATTAGTGCGGGTTGGAAAGGTGAAGTAGGTAGTAAGTTTACCTACAGCTTTACACCGTTCTATACATGGATGGACAATAAAAATGTTAAAATTGATGTGTCTTCAGGTGTGAAAGGAACATTGGAAGATCTAACGGGTAAATCAAGTGATCCAGGTGTATTAGGCTATAAATCGCTTGGTATGATTAGAACACAAGCAGAAGCTGACGCGATTATCGCACAGAGAGCAACCGCAGCAGGCGGCGCAAGTAAAGTTCGGATTTTAAATAATCCATTACAACCTGGTCTAATTAACTATCAAGATACAAATGGCGATGGTATCATTACAGAGGCTGATAGAATTTATGTAATTGATAGACAGTCTAATCATAACAGCATGGGGCTTAACTTTCGTGTTGGTTATGCAGGTCTTGATTTAAGTGTAATTATGGGTGTATCTTGGGGCGGTGTCACCAATATCGGTGGACAAAAACCGGTGGGTAATGGAGCCTCAGTGTATGGAAATAGAGCAGCGTATTGGAAAGACCACTGGACACCAACCAATACAAACGCACAGTATCCTAACCCATATTTCTCTAGTGCGCTTGAGACAAGTGATTTTTGGTACGTATCGGCTACGCAATTTCAAATTACCAATGCAAACTTGAGTTATTCGATACCATCTAGATTTGCCAATAAGTTGGGCATGTCGGGTATTAGAGCTTTCGCGCAGGGAACAAATCTGATACAATTCCTAAACCCGTTCCCAAATAATTATAGGGATTTTTCTACACCAGTTGGTTCTTACCCAAATTTAAGAACGTTCACTTTTGGTTTAAACATTGGTATTTAATAATATGATCATGAAAAAAAATATAATATTTATCATAGCAGCTTTTGTATCCACATTTGTCGGAACAAGTTGTAAGAAAGTAATCGAAAAGCAAGATTTGGGGAGTTTTACGGCCGATCAAGTTTATAACGATTCAATTACCACTAGGCTAAGTTTGGGCTGGATCTACAGTCAAAATCAACCCGCTTGGTTCGGAAATGTTGGTGGTCTAAGCGGTTCAGTAAACAGCTTATCTGAAGAGCAGTATGGTGATAATGCCTTTGTTAAAGGAACTGCAACTATCGAGTCAGTTACCGATATAGGTTCATCACATACATCTGGTAACTATACCAAAATTCGCTCTATTAACATGTTTATCAGAGATGTGAATGCTGGCACTATGCCCGTACCCGTTAAAAGAAGGTATGTTGCTCAAGCCTATTTCTGGAGAGCTTTCCGTTATTTCGAATTGGCTAAACTTTATGGAGGTGTGCCTTTGGTATTAGCACCACTTGATGCAGTAGGAGAAGAGGCGAAGAATGCAGCATTACTTCCAAGAAACACAACTTCTGAAACCTTTGCTCAAATTGTGAAGGATTTGGATTCATGTATCCAATTTATTCCATCCAAATGGCCTGCTAATGCAGATTATGGTTTGATTACCAAAGGCGCTGCCTTAGCTTACAAAGGAAGAGTTTTGTTAACATGGGCCAGTCCGCAATTTAACCCTAATAATGAGATGGCTAGATGGCAGGCGGCTTATACTGCAAATGCAGAAGCGGTGGCTAATCTTTCAGCAAATGGGTTTGGTCTTTATAATAAATGGGATCACACAATGTGGACAACAGAAGGTAGCAACGGAGGAAGTACACCGCGTAACCCAGAAGCAGTGTTCGCAACATTATACAATACTGGAGACACTGACATCGGTCAAAACAATACAACCTATCCGAATAGTACTGTTCCAAGATACATTGGTACTGGAAGTGGCTCTAATCAACCTACGTGGGATTTAGCGCTTGCTTTCCCAATGAAAGATGGCAAGGAAATCGGTAATTCAAACTACACTTATTCAATAAATACCTTTTTCAAAGATAGAGACCCTCGATTTTACCAGACTATCGCATACAACGGCGCAGTATGGCCTCTAGCAGGTAACAACAATTATCGTGTGTGGACTTATTTCTATCCAAAATCTGCTACGACTACACAAACAACAGAAATAAATGCAAGTTCAACGGGCTTATATTTACGCAAAGCAATAGATCCAACATTAACGCTTACCACATTCCCTAATGCGGGTACCGATTGGATTGAAATTCGTTATGCAGAGGTATTGTTAAACCTAGCTGAATGTGCTGCAGAAACTGGGGTATCACAAGAAGCTTATAAAAACTTAATTGATATCCGTAAACGTGCAGGGATTGAAGCGGGAGCAGATAACTTATATGGTTTAGCCGCTAGTATGGATAAAACCCAATTAGTGTCTGCTATAATGAAAGAAAGACAAATCGAATTGGCATTTGAAGGTAAGAGGTTTTGGGATTTAAGACGTAGAAAATTATTAGAAAGTACTTTAAACGGAAAAAGAAGAACTGGCGTGGTAGTTACTTTAAAAGCAAATGGATCGAATGCCGATTACATTTTACCTAACCGAGAAGCATCGGCTAACGCAAGTTTAGAAAACCTATATGCAAGTAGTTTTACTGTTACAACCAAGCAGATGGATACTTACAATATTGCATTCCAATCTGGAGTTTACTTTTTCGGTATACCAACTAACTCTATTAGAAACAATGTTAATTTACAACAAACGAATACTTGGGGAGGCTCATTTGACCCATTAAAATAAAACTAAAAGCGAACATTACGGTAGGTTGTCGTCATGCATTTTAGTATATTTGGTAAAAGGGATACGGAAGTATCCCTTTTTTTATTTATATTTATCTATGAATTGTATATTTACTGATGAAATAAAATACTGTTTGAAATAACATTGTTACGGTAGAGCAGGGCTAATGGTAAGATGATACAGTACATTGAGAAAATTATATACAAAATAGCTGTAATAAGCTATTAAATTTGAGAGTAATATACTTTCTAACCAAAAATAAATAACCTTAAAAAGGATAGCTTTAACCCTTATAAGGTGTAATGAACACACAAGATGAAAAGAAAATTCGCCGGCTTATTTTTAGTAGCCTTATTAGTGCTCTCCACTAATTATGTTTTTGCCCAGTATCCTAAAATTCCCGCCGATGTTCAAAAGGCATCTAACGATATGATGCGTGAGGCAACTAGACAATCTGATATCGCTTGGGAAAAAGCTAAAGTCATTATCGAAAAGGAATCTAAAGAAGGCAAACCTTATATTCCATTTGCTGGTCGACCAACAGATTTACCTCAATCAGAACTACTTGCATTTCCGGGGGCAGAAGGCGGTGGAGCCTATAGTTTCGGTGGTCGAGGTGGAAGAGTTATCGTAGTGAAGAACTTGAATGATAGTGGTCCAGGTTCCTTACGTGAAGCTTGCGAACAGGGTGGAGCAAGAATAATTGTTTTTAATGTAGCTGGTATTATTCGCATCAAAACACCATTAATTATCCGTGCCCCTTATTTAACAATTGCCGGACAAACAGCTCCTGGTGATGGGGTTTGTGTTGCAGGAGAGTCGGTGTGGATTAACACGCATGATGTGGTTATCCGTTTTATGCGTTTTAGAAGAGGAGAAACATTTGTTGGTCGTAGGGATGATGCCATTGGTGGTAACCCGGTGGGTAACATCATGATTGATCATGTTTCGGCAAGTTGGGGATTAGACGAAAACATGTCGATGTATCGCCACATGTATAATGACAGTACTGGTAAAATTGAAGATAAATTAGCAACCGTAAACATCACTATACAAAATTCAATCTTTTCTGAGGCGCTAGATACTTGGAACCACGCGTTTGGAAGCACCTTAGGCGGTGAGAATTGCACGTTTATGCGTAATCTTTGGGCCGATAATGGTGCGAGAAACCCATCAATCGGTTGGAATGGTATTTTCAATTTTGCGAATAATGTAATTTTCAACTGGAATAACCGATCTACAGATGGGGGAGATTATACAGCATTGTATAACATCATCAATAACTATTATAAACCAGGACCAGTAACAAATTTAAAAGACCCGATTAGTTACCGTATTTTAAAACCAGAATCTGGGCGTAGCAAATTGCCTTATGTGGTGTTTGGGCGTGCTTATGTTGCAGGAAATATTATTGAAGGTAACACGGCAGTAACTAAAGATAACTGGGATGGGGGCGTTCAAATCGAAGATAAGAAAGGTGAACTGATGTCGTATGAAAAAGCTAAACCATACTTCGCAGCAATGCGCGTATTTAAGCCTTTCCCAATGGCGAAAATTACCATATTACCAACGCTTGAAGCACATAAATATGTGTTAACTAATGTTGGTGCAAACTTGCCTAAAAGAGATCCTGTTGACACACGGGTAATTAAACAGGTACAAACTGGAAAGATAGATTATATGGAAGGTGTGCCATTACCTGAAAAAGACTTTGAGCATCGCCGCTTGCCAAAAGACTCTTATAAACAAGGGATCATTACCGATATTAGTCAAGTAGGAGGCTACCCTGAATATAAGGGTACTCCATATATCGATACAGATAATGACGGCATGCCAGACGCTTATGAAACTAAAATGGGTCTTAATCCAAAAGATGCTGCAGATGCTGCTAAGATTTCTAAAAGTGGCTATGCCAACATCGAGGTTTATTTGAATAGCGTGGTGCCAGTAGGTACCGTTAAACCAAAGCAATAAATCGTCATTGCGAGGTACGAAGCAATCTCCTTATGGATATCGCTCTAAAATCGCTTCGTACCTCGTAATGACGCATTGATTTAAAAAAGAAAGTAATGAAATTAATAAAACATAGCATAGTTAATCCAAACGTCAATTGCTTACCACTAATCATAGGTGCTATTTTAACCGTTGCCTTATCAACTGCCTATGCGCAATACCCTGTGATTCCAGAGTCAATGGAAAAAAGAGCGGATTCCATCCTCAAAGAAATAGAAAGGAAATCTGAGTTACAGTTTTTAAAAGTGAAAGATAAAGTGGATTTGGATGCAAAAAATGGTAAACCTTATATTCCTTGGGCAGCTAAACCGGGCGATTTGCCACAGGCAAAAATTACAGCATTCCCCGGTGCAGAAGGTGGGGGAGCTTATACTTTTGGCGGTCGAGGGGGCAAAGTGTATGTAGTGACGACTTTAGCTGATTCGGGCCCTGGAAGTTTACGGGAAGCCTGTGAACAAGGTGGTGCACGAATCGTTGTGTTTAATGTTTCAGGGATTATTCAACTAAAAACTCCATTAATTATTAGAGCACCATACATCACCATCGCAGGGCAAAGTGCACCTGGAGATGGTGTATGCATAGCGGGTGAGTCGGTTTGGTTAAATACGCATGATGTGATCATCAGGTTTATGAGATTTCGTAGGGGATCTACAGAAGTAACGCGCAGAGACGATGCAATAGGAGGTAATCCAGTAGGTAATATCATTATTGACCATGTATCGGCAAGTTGGGGATTAGACGAAAATATGTCGATGTATCGCCACATGTACGATCCAAAAGACGGTTCAAAGCCACAGAAGCTACCAACTGTTAATATTACTATTCAAAATTCTATCTTTTCAGAAGCTTTGGATACCTATAATCATGCCTTTGGAAGTACAATTGGTGGCTTGAACAGTACATTTATGCGTAATCTATGGGCATCGAATATTAGTCGTAATCCTTCGGTTGGCATGTATGGGGATTTTGGCTTTGCCAATAATGTGGTGTTTAATTGGTGGAATAGAAGTGCTGATGGTGGTGATAATGCATCATTTTATAGTTTCATTAACAATTATTATAAACCTGGGCCTATTACTCCAGCAGGCGAACCCATCGCTTACCGTATTTTGAAACCAGAATCTGGTCGTGATGTGAAGTTCCGCTCAGCCTTTGGCCGAGCCTATGTAACGGGAAATATTGTGGAAGGAAATGAAAAAGTATCGAAGGATAATTGGGATGGAGGCGTTCAGCCTGAGTCGAAAAGAGATCTTAAAAAGTTGCTTGATTCTATTCGTACCGACAAGCCACTACCCATGGCAAAAATTACTTTAATAACTGCCAAGAATGCATATACCTATGTATTGGCAAATGCAGGGGCGACTTTACCAGTGAGAGATGCGGTAGATCAACGAATTATTGAACAGGTGAAAACGGGTAAAATTGCACATGTAGAAGACGGAAAATTGCCTGCTAGACAGAACTATGTGAAACGTCGTTTAAACGATGAATCTTATAAAAAAGGGATTATTTCGGATATCAGTCAAGTAGGTGGTTACCCAGCATACAATGGAAAACCGTATCTTGATACTGATAAGGATGGTATTCCAGATGCTTGGGAAACTAAGCATGGATTAGATCCTAAAAATGCAGCAGATGCGGTAAAGATTACGAAAAGTGGTTACGCAAATATTGAGGTTTATTTGAATAGCTTGGTAGATGTAGAAAGTGTAAAGCCAAAAGCATAGAAGATAATTCGCGTCATTGCGAGGTACGAAGCAATCTCCTTTAACGGGATATCGCTTTAAGATTGCTTCGTACCTCGCAATGACGCAAGTGTAAGAAGAAAGTAGAACTACAACGAAGTAAAGTTTAAAAGATAATTCGCGTCATTGCGAGGTACGAAGTAATCTCCTTTAACAGGATATCGCTTTAAAATTGCTTCGTACCTCGCAATGACGCAAGTGTAAGAAGAAAGTAAAGTATGAAAAACAAAAGCTATAAATTGAGTGACTCTGGATGTGGATTTAAAACCCCATGCCCCGTGCCCCATGCCATATCGCTATTAGCTTTTTTTATAGCATTTAACCTTTCATCTCTAGCGCAAAAGCCAAAAGTTGTGGAACCACCTAAACCGATTTTTAAAGGTAAAGACGGTAGGATGCAATATACTCCCGACTCTTTAGAAAATCGTATTCTGGATTTTTCTCATGCTGGCTATATGGGAGGTGATAAGGCCATACCAATGGCAGCCGTTAAAGTGGTCATTCCTGTACAAGACCGTGATGCCACCTTGAGCATACAAGCAGCCCTAGATTACGTTGCTAAACTACCAATAGGTAAGGATGGTTTGCGTGGTGCTGTTCTTTTAGAAAAAGGGACTTATCTTGTTTCAGGAACCTTAAAAATAAATGCATCAGGTGTGGTACTTCGCGGAAGTGGAATGGATGGCGATGGTACCTTAATTTTAGCATCAGGATTAGACCGCATCGGTGTTATTCGGATGTTGGGTGTGGCCAATCGTTCAAAACAAGCAGAAATCGCAATTAAAGACAGCTATGTACCTGTAAATGCTACTCAGTTTACCTTAGCGGGCAATTCCGACGTTAAAATTGGAGATCATCTCGTTATTAGAAGACCTTCTCCAAAAAACTGGATTGATGCGATCGGGACGGATCACTTTGGCGGCGGTATCACGTCTTTAGGATGGAAGCCTAACCAACGAGATATCTTTTGGGATAGAAAAGTAATTGCGGTAAGTGGAAATAGCATTACAATTGATGCGCCCATTACAACCGCAATTGAAAAAAAATATGGAGGTGGTACAGTATCCAAATACACTTGGAATGGCCGTATTCATCACGCGGGTGTTGAAAATTTAAGAATTCAATCAACATACGATAAAGCAAATTTAAAGGACGAATATCATCGCTGGAACGCGATTAGCTTAGAAAATATTAGCGATGCTTGGGTTCGTCAAGTAGTTTTCGAACATTTCGCCGGCTCGGCAGTTAGTGTTTTAGAATCAGCCAATCGTATAACAGTGGAGGACTGTAAGTCGCTAACACCAATATCGGAAATTGCAGGCGAACGTAGAAATACATTTTTCACCTCAGGACAACAGACACTTTTTCAAAGAATTTATGCCGAATATGGGATGCACGATTTTGCTGTAGGTTATTGTGCGCCAGGACCAAATGTTTTTGTTCAATGCCAATCGTATTTGCCTTTTAGCTTTAGTGGTACAATTGATAGCTGGGCATCGGGCGTATTATTCGACATTGTGAATGTAGACGGGCAGGCATTAAGCTATTTAAATAGGGGGCAAGATGGACAAGGCGCTGGCTGGACAGCTGCTAATAGTGTTTTTTGGCAATGTAGTGCTGCTAGAGTTGATAATTATAATCCACCAGGTGCGCAAAATTGGGCATTTGGAACTTGGGCTCAATTTGCCGGAAACGGTTACTGGGATATGTCTAACGAACAAATTCAGCCACGTAGCCTATATTATGCGCAGTTGAAGGATAGAATTGGAGCTGAAGCAAATCAGCGGGAATTCTTATTCCCATTAGAGACCGAAGCTTCGAGTAGTCCCCCAGTAGAAGTGGCTATGAAATTGACCAAACTGGCTGCAAAGCCACTTTTAACCTTGGCTGAATATATTGATGAGGCACCAAAACGCTTGAAAATTTCGACAGATTCTAAAGGTGCTGAGAAGATTTTCTTGACACAGGCAGATATAGCAGCTGTTGTAAAAGCGCCGGTGATGACGATTAAAGATGGTTGGTTAGTACGTGGTAATGATTTGGTTTTAGGCAATAGACAAGACGTGCAATGGTGGAATGGAAGTGCTAGACCTCATGGTATAGCTGGTTCTAAATTCCACGTCACTCGTTTTGTGCCTGGTAGAGAGGGAAAAGGACTAACCGATGATTTAGATGCCATTACCGATAGCATGAAAAAGAGTTTTGTGAAAGTATTGGATCATAATTACGGACTTTGGTATGATCGCCGTCGCGATGATCATGAACGAATTAGGAGAATGGACGGAGATGTATGGGCTCCATTTTATGAACTTCCTTTTGCTCGAAGCGGTATAGATAAGGCTTGGGACGGTTTGAGTAAATACGATATTTCGAAATATAATTTATGGTATTGGGATCGCTTAAAACAATTTGCAAACCTAGCCGACCAAAAAGGTTTGGTATTAATGCATCAAAATTACTTTCAGCACAACATCATCGAGGCCGGTGCACATTACGCCGATTTCCCTTGGCGCACTGCAAACAACATTAACAATGTTGGCTTTCCAGAACCTGTTCCTTATGCTGGCGACAAGCGCATCTTTATGGCCGAACAGTTTTACGATATTGAGAATCCTGTACGACGCAAACTACATGTTGCTTATATCAAAAAATGCCTGGATAACTTTGCTTCGAACAATGGGGTTATCCAGTTAATAGGTGCAGAATTTACTGGACCGCTTCACTTCGTACAATTCTGGTTAGATACGATCAAAGAATGGGAAAAGGAAACTGGTAAACATGCCATCATAGGTTTAAGTGTAACTAAAGATGTACAGGATGCTATTTTGGCTGACCCTGCACGTGCAGAACTTGTCGATTTGATTGATATCAGGTATTGGCATTATCAAGCTGATGGTTCAGCTTACGCGCCAAATGGAGGAGAAAATTTAGCCCCTCGCCAGCATGCCCGGCTATTAAAGCCGAAGAAGACCTCTTTCGAACAGGTATATAGAGCAGTTTCGGAGTATAAGACTAAATTCCCTCATAAAGCTGTAAGCTACTCAGGCGATAACTATGATAGCTTCGGATGGGCAGTTTTAATGGCAGGCGGTTCGTTGTCGAATGTTAAAATGATTGACAGCAAAACATTGTCGGCCATCGCCACAATGAAGCCATTTAAAACAAAATATTATGGTTTAGCTAATGAAGGCAAGGATTATCTGATCTATCATTCGTCAGCGGATGCCATTGATTTAGATTTAAGCAAATTAACTGGCGTATTTAGCATGAAGATCATCAATGCACAAAACGGGTCAGTGTTGCGAGAAGAAAAAGTTAAGGCCGGCGCTATGCTTAAAATCAATAAAGTATCTGCAAATGATGAGGTAATTGTCATCCATAAAATTTAACAAATGAAAGCTATTCTCAGAAACGTATTTTTATTGTTAATCCTATGTTCGGCTATCTCGAGTTGCACTGAAACGAAAGAGCTAAATCCAAAAAAGCTACTGGTTTCTGAAAATGGCAGGTATTTGATGACTGGCGACGGTAAACCCTTCTTTTGGTTGGGAGATACGGGTTGGCTGTTGTTTAATAGGTTAACGCGTGAGGAAGTTAATCAATATTTGGAAAATCGTAAACAACAAGGATTTAATGTAATCCAAGCGATGTTACTGCATGAGGTTCCTTCAAGAAATACCTATTTGGATTCTTCAGTGGTTAAAGCAAATGTAGCTCATCCCGCAGTTACACCAGGAAATGACTATAAAGATTCTTTGGCCTATGATTATTGGGATCATGTTGATTATATCGTAGACAAAGCTGCCGAAAAAGGTATCTACATGGCTTTAGTTCCTGTATGGGGAACAAATGTGAAGGATAAGAGAGTTAAAAATGATCAAGCAGGTGCCTATGCCAAATTTTTGGCAAATCGCTATAAAGACAGGTGGAACATTATCTGGTTAAATGGTGGAGATATTAGAGGGAGCGAAGGAATGACGGTTTGGAAAACAATAGGCACTACGCTCAATGTGAATGATCCCAATCATTTAATTACTTTTCATCCCAGAGGAAGAACTGCTTCGTCAGATTGGTTCCACAATGAAAAATGGCTCGACTTTAACATGGTTCAATCTGGTCACCGCAGATATAGTCAGGATACAGCTAAAAACGAAAAGAATCATTATGGTCAGGATAACTGGAGATACATTGAAGTAGATTATGCGATGAAGCCTATTAAACCCACGATAGATGGCGAACCATCTTACGAGGATATTCCTCACGGTTTGCATGATGTAAAGGAATTAAGATGGACAGCGGGTGACGTACGTAGATATGGCTACTGGTCTGTTTTTGCCGGAGCTTTTGGTTATACTTATGGGCATAATTCGGTGATGCAGATGTTCAAGTTAACAGATGCTCAACCGGCCTACGGACCCAAAGACGAATGGCATAAAGCACTTAAAGCTGAAGGCGCTACCCAAATGATCCACTTAAAAAATCTGATGCTTTCCCGTTCATATTTTGATAGAGTGCCCGATCAATCGCTCATTGCAGGTAAAAATGGGATTCAATATGATCGGTTAATGGCAACTAGAGGTAAAGATTTTGCAATGATATATGCCTATAATGGAAATAACATCAGCGTGAGCATGGGAAAAATTGATGGCGAAAAGGTGAAGGCATCTTGGTTTGATCCACGTACTGGAAAGACAACTCATATTGGTGAGTTTGAAAATAAAGGAATCCAAAATTTTAATCCTCCGGGAGAACAAAAAGAGGGGAATGATTGGGTATTAGTTATAGATAGTATTTTATAATGAAGAACAAAACGATATACAGCCTCTTACATTTCACCCTTTTGGGTTTAATGTGCTGTGCGTTTGGTTCATGCACTAACCAAGCTTATCTTTTTACATCTTTTCATGAACCCGCAAATGAAGGTTTAAGGCTTTTGTATAGTGATGATGCTTATCATTGGAAAGATTTTAACAAAGTATTTCTAAAACCAACAATCGGTACCCAAAAAGTAATGAGAGATCCATCTATCGTACAAGGTCCGGATGGCGTTTTTCATTTGGTGTGGACTTGTAGTTGGAAAGGTGATCGCGGGTTTGGTTATGCGAGCTCGAAAGATTTGATGACTTGGAGTGAACAAAAATTTATTCCAGTTTTGAATCATGAACCAAGTACAGTTAATGTATGGGCACCCGAATTGTTTTTTAATGAGGTACGAAAAGAATTCGTAATTATTTGGGCATCAACTATTCCATTTCGCTTTGCTAAAGGTATAGAAGAGGAAGATAATAATCATCGGATGTATGCTATTACTACAAAAGACTTTAAGTCATTTACCGAATCGAAACTATTTCTGGATCCGGGATTTAGCGTGATTGATGCGGTAATTGTAAAAAAGGATGTGAAAGAGTACGTATTGGTTCTAAAAGACAATACTAGACCAAATAGAAACCTGAAGGTGGCGTTTGGCAACGAGGCATTAGGCCCTTATACAGGAGTATCGGAGACGTTTAGTCCGAAATTAACCGAAGGCCCAACAGTAGTGAAAGTTGGCAAAGAATGGCTAATTTATTTCGATGCTTATGGCGACAAGAAATATTCAGCTGTTAAAACGAGCGATTTTAAGTCTTTTAAAGATGTTTCGGCAGAGATTAGTATTCCTGAAGGACATAAGCACGGTACGATAATTAAGGTGAAGAAAAGGATAATAAGAAATTTAATAAAGGAATAAATCGTCATTGCGAGGTACGAAGCAATCTTATAACGCAGGTAGGTTATAGCAAATCGCTATAGGATTGCTTCGTACCTCGCAATGACGACAAAGACCGCTTTGACAACTTTCTAAAGCGAAACGCACGTAAGTTGTCAAAGCTTAATAAATAATTATGTAATGAATAGTATTAAAATATTTTTAGTGTTTCTCGTATTCGTTTTGAACGCCAGCGCGCAAGATACCGTTCGCTATATCGGTAAAACGCTCGTTAATGCGGATTATCATCATGGGCAATTAACTCCTGTGATGGGGGTGCACAATATTCAGACCTTTCGTGCTAACCGGGAACATCCAGACTGGGCAGAGGGGTTTGGGTGGACCTACAATCACGCACCAATGTTGGCCTATTGGAACAATACTTTTTATCTGGAATATTTAAGCGATGAACATGGCGAAAGTATTCCGCCGGGACAAACTTTTATCCAATCTTCAAAAGATGGCTATAATTGGAAGAAACCAGAAGTTATTTTTCCTATTTACCGCATCCCGGATGGAACAAAAAAGGAAGGTAGAGATAATGTAGCTAAAGATTTAGATGCCGTAATGCATCAGCGCATGGGGTTTTATGTGTCGACTAAAAATATATGTTTGGTGTTAGGTTTCTATGCCATTAGCTTCGATGCGAAAGATGACCCTAATGATGGAAATGGAATTGGAAGAGCAGTTAGAGAAATTATGCCTGATGGAAGCTATGGTCCCATTTATTTTATACGTTATAATCCGAAATGGACCGAAGCTAATACAAAATATCCCTTTTACACCAAAAGCAAAAGTAAAGCATTTGTTGATGCTTGTAACGAGTTATTAGCTAACAAGTTAATGACTCAGCAATGGAATGAAGAGACCGACAGAAAGGATCCGATAATCACGCTTCAAAAGCAATATAAAGCATTTAGCTATTATCATTTACCGGATGGCAGGGTGGTAGGATTATGGAAGAATGCACTAACAGCAATTAGCAATGACAACGGTAAAAGTTGGCCAGAAAATGCAACTAGAGCACCTGGCTTTGTGAACAGTAATGCCAAGATATGGGGACAAAAGACAGCCGATGGAAATTATGCTACTGTATACAATCCTTCAGAATACAGATGGCCGTTAGCTATTTCGACCAGTAAAAATGGTTTAGACTACACGAATCTGTTATTGGTAAATGGCGAGATTTCGCCGATGCGATATGGTGGTAATTACAAATCATACGGACCTCAATACGTGCGTGGTATCATAGAAGGCAATGGTAACCCTCCAGACAGTAAACTATGGGTTACCTATAGCATGAACAAAGAGGACATCTGGGTGTCGTCTATTCCACTTCCAGTGAACGAAAAAGCAACCGCACAAGTAGATGAAGATTTTAACAAGATGCCCAATGGTAAAGAGCTTGCTCTATGGAATTTATATAGTCCACTATGGGCTCCTGTGAAAATAGAAAGCATTAAAGGTGAACGTGTTTTAACGTTAAAAGATAAAGACCCTTATGACTATGCAAAGGTAGAACGAATTTTCCCTGCTGGGACAAAAACAACAACTTCATTTACCATCACACCAGCACAAGATAACCACGGATTAATGGAGATTGAGTTGCAAGACGCCAAAGGATTAGCTGGTGTGAGATTAACATTCGATTCGACGGGTACATTAAGTGCAAAAGCTGGGGCTCGTTATAAAAACTTTATGAAATACAAGGCTGGAGAAACCTATACGATCGGTATTAAATTAAATACCGCCAATCGTTTCTATACGCTAACTGTAAATGGAAAAGAAGTATTAACGAGTTTAGCATTTCAGCCTGTTACAGAAGTGTCTAGAATTGTCTTTCGCACGGGAGATGTGCGCCGTTTTCCTGATGTAGATACCCCAGCAGATCAAACCTACGATTTACCAAGACCTGGTGAAATGGGAAAAGAGGCTAGTTATTCAATTAAGAATTTAAAAACAGGAGCTTTTTAAATGGCAGATAATTTTTCACAAAAGCGAGTCAATGCGAGGGGAAATACCCCCAACACCTGCGTCATTGCGAGGTACGAAGCAATCTCCTTACGAAACTTCGGTTTTGTTAAGAACTTATCCGTCGTTCTTTTGGTGATATGCTCATTTTCTGCTAGCGCCAAAATTCTTTTACCCCAAATCTTATCGAGTAAGATGGTATTGCAAAGAAACCAACCAATTACTATTTGGGGTTTTGGGGCTATTGGTGAGCAAGTGATGGTTAATTTTGCTTCACAAACAAAAAGCACCGTAACTGATCAAACGGGTAAATGGGAAGTAATTTTAAGTCCACTGAAAACTTCGGCGATAAGTCAGGAAATGACCATTACAGGTACCAATACCATTGTGTTAACCGATATTTTAGTAGGCGAAGTATGGCTGTGTTCTGGACAATCGAATATGGAATATCAAATGCGGAAATTGATTAAGATCCCTACACCTAAAAATGCAAAACTTGGTTTCCCTAAAGATGAAGTTGCCAATGCAAAGAATAGCAAGATCCGCATTTTTTTGGTAAATAGAAAAACACTTATTAAGCCTGATTCCATTCATCAAAGTTGGAGCATAGCACAAGACTCGGCCTTACGAGCTTTTTCGGCAGTTGGTTATTTCTTTGCAAAGGAATTACAACAAAAATTGGGCATTCCCATTGGGGTTATTTGCTCGGCTGTGAGTGGAAGTGCGATTGAGCCCTGGGTTTCTAAACAAGCCTTGGAGCAAGAAATATACTTAAAAGATAAAAAGTTGAGAAATGATCCAGGTAAGTTCTATACACCCATGATCGAACCTCTAACTAAATTTAAGCTACGAGGCTTTTTGTGGTATCAAGGTGAAACAAATTGCTTTTTGGATGAGAAAATAAGTTATGCCTACAAAATGAAGGCATTAATTAATTTATGGCGCAGTGCCTGGGGTGGGAATGAAAGCATGCCTTTCTACTTGGTTCAAATTGCGCCCTTCAATTATTCAAAACAAAAGGGAGAAAAGACACTGGATGCAAATACACTACCTGAGTTTTGGGAAGCCCAAGCACAACAATTGCGATTGCCAAATACTGGTTTAGTCGTAACTACCGATTTAAATGACAATGGCGAAGATCTGCATCCAACATATAAGTGGGAGGTGGGGCGTAGACTAGCCTTATGGGCTTTGGCAAAAGACTATCACAAAAAAATAGTCTATTCAGGGCCAATTTTTAAGTCTGTAAACTTTAAAAATTCAGCCGCTGAAATCACTTTTGAACATTTAGATACAAGTTTAAAGCACTCTTTAACGGGATTTACGATTGCTGGCAGCGATGGTAAATTTGTACCTGCTAATGCAATGGTTGTTGGTAAAACAGTTGTAGTTTCCGCTAAAGAAATAGATAAGCCAGAAGTAGTGCGTTTTAATTGGACGGAAACACCTAGCAGCAATTTTTATGGCAGTACTGGATTGCCAGCCCTACCTTTTAGAACAAATAATAACTTAACTAATCAATTCAAACCTAATTAATGGCAAGGAGATTGACCCTTTTCTTTTATCTAATAATGATGTTTTGCTCGGTTCGGGCACAGCAAACAGAGAAGTTATATTTATCGGGTACGGGAAATAATCATACTGTGAATTGGGACTTTATGGTTACAAAAGGGATGAATGCAGGAAAGTGGACAACTATTCCCGTACCTTCAAATTGGGAGCTGCAAGGCTTTGGTAAGTATGATTATGGTTTTGCAAAAGACAGTGTAAGAGGAAAGGAAGAAGGGTTTTATAAGTATAAATTTAAAGTGCCGGCTGGCTGGAAGAATAAACTTACAAATATTGTTTTCGAGGGGTCTATGACCGATACTGAAGTGAAAATTAACGGTCAACTAGCGGGAGAAATACATCAGGGTGCGTTTTATGTTTTCAGATATAATATTTCCAAATTGTTAAAATTTGGCGCTGAGAATTTACTTGAAGTTAAGGTAGCCAAGCATTCAGCTAATCAATCTGTTAATGAAGCCGAGCGAAAAGCAGATTTCTGGATATTTGGGGGTATTTTTAGACCAGTTTATCTAGAATCTTTACCGCTTTCACATTTTGATCGCGTGCAATTAAACGCGCAAGCAAATGGCCTTTTCACTGGTAAATTAACAATTGTAGGTGCTGCAGATCGAGTAGAAGTGCAAATCTTTGAAAAAGATGGAAGTAAATACGGGGAGAAGATAGTAGCGCCTATAAAGGCTGGCAATTCTGTTGTTGAGTTTTCGAAGCTTTTTAAAGATCCTAAACGCTGGTCTTCGGAATTTCCAAATCTGTATACCGCAAAGTTCTATTTATATCAATCAGGAAAACTGGTACATACCATTTCAAAAAAAATCGGTTTTCGAACCATTGATGTTAGAGAAAGGGATGGCGTTTACGTGAATGGGGTTAAAATGAAGTTCAAAGGTGTTAATCGTCATTCATTTTATCCTTCATCTGGCCGGACTACCAGTAAGATGATCAGTATTGCTGATGTGAAATTGATGAAAGAAATGAACATGAACGCAGTACGGATGTCGCATTACCCACCAGATGGTCATTTTTTGGAGGTGTGTGATTCATTGGGGCTTTACGTAATGGACGAATTAGCAGGCTGGCATGGTAATTACGATACGCCTACCGGTGCAAAGTTGCTAAAGGAAATGATGGTCAACGACGAAAATCATCCATCTATTGTAATGTGGGCAAATGGAAATGAGGGTGGACATAATAGAGAGCTTGATCCCATGTTTGCAGTACAAGATTTTCAGAAGCGAAGTGTTGTTCACCCATGGGAAGTATTTGGAGGTTTTGAAACTACGCATTACCGGGAGTTCAATTATGGCATTGGCAATTATGACCATGGTCACAATATCATTATGCCAACTGAGTTTTTACATGGCATGTTCGATGGAGGTCATGGCGCTGGAATTGAAGACTATTGGAATGCGATGTGGAATAATCCTTTATCTGCGGGTGGCTTTTTATGGGACTTTGCCGATCAAGGTGTAGTCCGTACGGATAAGAATGGAGAGATTGATACGGATGGTAATCGTGGACCAGATGGTATAGTAGGACCTTACCACGAAAAAGAAGGAAGCTTTTATACCATTAAAGAGGTTTGGAGCCCGATATTTTTTGAAAAACGAGAAATTACGCCAGCATTTAACGGTGTATTTAATGTAGAAAATAGATATTCCTTTACTAATTTAAATCAATGTAAGTTCGATTGGACTTTGCAAACATTAACGGCTGCCGAACATTTTACGGGTAAGAAGGGTGTTACAGTTGCACCAAATGTAAAGCCCTATGAAAAGGGAACGTTAAAAGTAGATCTTCCTAGCGACTGGCGAAGCTACGATGTATTGTATGTATCGGCTAAATCACCAACAGGAGAACTCATTTATACTTGGAGTTTTCCAATTAAGCTTCCTAAAGAACATGCGCTTAAAATGCTTGAAAAAGGAGGCAATAAGGAGATAAAAAGCATTGAAACGGATAAATCATTTGAAATTGAAGCCAATGGGATCAACTTGGTGTTTAGTAAAACATCAGGACTGTTAGAAAAAGTGAGCAACAAAAAAACACTCATTCCACTTAGCAATGGCCCTGTTCTCCAAGAAGGAATAAATAACTTTAAAGATTTTACGTTGAAAAAGAGTGGGGGACAAATAACCATTTCCTCTACTTTTAATCGTAAAGAAAGCTATAACACGTTAGAATGGACAATTTATCCATCAGGCATAGTTAAAATGGATGTTAATTATTTCCCTTCAGCCTATTTTACAACCTTTGTTGGCCTAAACTTCTCCTATCCTGAAGATCAGATTAAAGGTATTGAATACTTAGGAAATGGCCCTTATCGGGTTTGGAAAAACAGAATGAAGGGCAATAAATTTGGTGTGTGGAAGAAGGATTATAATAATTCGGCAACGGGAGAATTACCATTTCAATATCCAGAGTTTAAAGGCTATTATTCCAATTTATATTGGTGCAAGATTACAGGGAAGACTCATACATTTAAGGTATTTACTGATCGAGAAGACGTTTTCTTGAGGTTATTTACCCCGAAAAAGTCCAAAGATACAGAATGGGATAATATGAGCCCAACCTTTCCGTCGGGTGATATTTCCTTTATGAATGGAATTTCGGCAATAGGAACAAAAACGCAAAAACCAGAAACAACTGGACCCATGGGAATGAAACATATCTTTTATGATTTTGAGAAGGAACCCTCAAGAGCTTTAAATATGACGGTGTATTTTGATTTTTCTAACTAGACTTACGAAGTCTTAAGACTTCGTAAGTCTTAGAACCAAATTTAATAATGAGCTTAAAAAAATACATATTGATCACTTTACTCTTGCTTGCTCAACAGGCGATGGCAGAAGTAACGCTACAACATACAACCTGCGAGATGTTAAACAATCCGTTAGGAATCGATGTGGTAAAACCGAGGTTTGCCTGGCAAATTGTGTCTGATCAGCGGAACGTGATGCAAAGTGCTTATCAGATTATTGTAGCTTCATCTTTGGAAAAACTACATGCAAACGAGGGCGATTTATGGAATTCAGGTAAAGTAGGTACCTCGGAATCAATACATGTAGCGTACAATGGAAAAGAGCTTAAAAGTCGAATGCGTTGCTATTGGAAGGTGAAAACCTGGACAACAATTGGGGAAAGCAAATGGTCAGACAATAACATCTTTACCATGGGCTTACTTTTTTATAAAGACTGGCCAAAGGGGTGGATCGGATTCGATCGCGCTTTTCCATGGGATAATATTAAAACTGATTCGCGTTTGTCAGCCCGCTACTTTAGAAAAGAGTTTCAAAGTACAAAAGAAATAAAATATGCTACGGCCTCGATCATCGGTTTAGGTTTTTACGAGCTCTTTATCAATGGTAAAAAAGTAGGTAATGATGTATTGGCCCCAACACCAACCGACTACACAAGAAATGTAAAATACAATACTTACGACGTAACAAGCTATCTGCAAACTGGCAAAAATGCGATAGGAGCGGTATTAGGCAATGGCCGTTTTTTTGCTATGAGACAACACGAAAAGCCTTATAAAATTAAAACATTTGGCTTTCCAAAAATGCTCATGAATATCCAAATTGTATATAAAGATGGGTCTACTGTAAACATTGATACTGATGATAGCTGGAAAGGTACAGCTGATGGCCCGATAAGAACAAACAATGAGTATGATGGGGAAGAATATGATGGAACCAAGGACTTTACAGGTTGGAATGCAGTGGGTTTCGATGATAGTAAATGGTTAAAAGCAGAGTTTGTACAGGAGCCTACTGGCGTGATAGAAGCGCAGATGAACGAAAACATTAAAGTAATGAGTACTTTGAGACCTGTTTCCATTAAAAAATTGAGTGGCGGTCGCTATGTCTTAGACATGGGACAAAATATGGTTGGCTGGTTACAAATTAAGGTAAAGGGGTTGAAGGGACAGCAAATCAAGCTGCGTTTTGCTGAATCTTTACAAGATAATGGAGAACTGTTTACCGCCAACCTCAGAAATGCCAAATGTACCGATTTATACAAATTGAAAGGTGCTGGAGTAGAGACCTGGGAACCTACTTTTGTTTATCGTGGTTTTAGGTACGTGGAGCTTTCTGGTTATACCTACCAACCTTTGTTAAGTGATTTTGAGGGCAAAATGATCTATGATAATATCAAAACGATTGGCACTTTCGAAACTTCCGATCAATTAACCAATCAGATTTTTAAAAATGCATGGTGGGGTATTGCAGGGAACTATAAAGGGATCCCGCTCGATTGTCCACAAAGAAATGAACGTCAACCATGGCTGGGCGATCGTGGTGCGGTAACTATTGGAGAGAGTTTCGTTTTTGACAATGGAAGGTTTTATACTAAATGGCTGCAGGACATTAGAAACTCGCAAAAAGAAGATGGTGCAATTCCAGATGTCGCCCCTGCATTTTGGCGTTACTATAGCGATAATATGAGTTGGCCGGGTACATTGCTGTTAGTGAGTGAAATGGTTTACCAACAAACAGGAGATATTGCTGCAGTTAAAGATAATTATCCAGCAATGAAAAAATGGTTGACTTATATGCGAGATCGCTATATGAAAGATTACATTTTAACTAAAGATAGTTATGGGGATTGGTGTATGCCGCCTATTACGATCGAAGCCGGAAGAGGTAAAAGCGCCGATAAAAAGTACCCATCAGATTTAATATCAACTGCTTACTATTATCATTTTACACAATTGATGATGAAGTTTGGAAAACTGATTGAGCAGGAGAATGACATAAAAGAGTACAATCTACTAGGCGAAAAGATAAAGCAAGCTTTCAATCAAAAATATTATAATGGTAAAGGTCAGTATGGTACAAATTCGCTAACTGATAATATTATTCCACTCTATTTTGGAATGGTGCCGAGTGAACAGGTGGAAGAGGTTTTTAAAAACATCACCTATACGGTCGAGGTCACCAATAAAGGGCATCTAAGCAATGGTTTGGTTGGAATTCAATGGCTAATGCGTTGCTTGAATGATTATGGACGACCAGATTTAGCCTATACAATTGCAACAAAAAAAAACGTATCCAAGCTGGGGCTATATGGTTGACAATGGGGCAACAACCATTTGGGAATTATGGAATGGAAATACTGCAGATCCAAAAATGAATTCTCAAAACCACGTAATGATGCTTGGTGATTTGCTGATCTGGTATTACGAGAATTTGGCTGGCATCAAAGCAGAAAAACCTGCATTTAAAACGATAGTGATGAAGCCCGAGGTGATTGCTGTTTTAAATTCGGTGAGTGCAAGTTATCATTCATCTTATGGGTTAATTAAGAGTAGCTATCGTAAAACTGATCAAGAATTTGCCTGGAATTTAACGATACCTCCAAATACCACGGCTTTAGTGCATATTCCGACAAGCTCAAAAGACAAGGTGATAGAAAAAATTGGCAATATAAAAGATTTGAAGTTTATAAAAATGGAAAGTGGAAGGGCATTATATGAGCTGGGGTCGGGAAATTATTCGTTTTCAGTAGTAAATAAGTAGGCCGTCATCGGATGACGATATAGACGTCTTCGGATGACGGAATGATGAAAAAATAATTAAAGCATGAAAAAGATAGTATTATTATTAGTTACCACCTTGTTGATAGCAGTTACTGTAAAAGCACAGGCGACCGCTGATGCTGAAATCAAAAAGAAAGCGACAGAATGGGTGTCATCATTGAATTTAAACGATACGCAAAAGGAAGCTAGTGTTAAGGATGTCATAATAAACCACTTAACGACCATTCGAAATTGGCATAATGAACATCCAGCGAGTACAGTTCCTGAAGGAATTAACCCTGTAACGGGGACAAAATTAAGTGAGTTAGATCGATCAATTATTGCTGATTCGGCAATGCCAATTACCATTCACCAAAATTTGATGGACGGACTGCGTAAAAATTTAACTCCAGAGCAAGTGGAGGTTGTTTTAGATAAATATACTATTGGTAAAGTTGCTTTTACCATGGCTGGCTATAAAGCAATAGTGCCAGATTTAACCATCGATGAAGAAGCTAAAATCTTGAGTTTCTTGAAACAGGCGAGAGAACAGGCTGTAGATTACAAGAACATGAAACAGATTTCTGCCATTTTTGAAATCTATAAGACTAAGTCAGAGCAATTTTTAAATAGCAATGGACGGAATTGGAGAACATTATATAGTGCCTACACCAAAAAAATAAAAGAGGAGAAAGCGGCGAAAGCAAAGCAGTAAACAAATTGTCATCCAGCGCCTAGCGCGCGACCTAAAGAACCAATAAGATGAGAAAAAACATAATTGTAACCTTAATTTTAACTACAGCATTTGCGTTAAATGCAGATGCTCAACTCAGCAAATGGCAATCTGGTGTTGTGAAGGAGGAATTCCTATATGAAAAAGCTCCCTTTCCCTCCTGTCATTCGGCCACGCTGGTCGAAACGCCAACTGGATTGGTAGCTGCTTATTTTGGTGGCACAAAAGAACGTAATCCTGACGTGGAGATTTATATTAGCCGCTGGGTTGATGGCAAATGGTTAGCTCCTGTATCGGCAGCTGATGGTGTACAAAAAGACGGTAAAAGGTTACCTACATGGAATCCTGTTTTATACCAAATTCCAGAAGGTGATTTGATTTTATTTTATAAGGTCGGCCCAAAACCTTCTGAATGGTGGGGAATGATGAAGACTTCGAAGGATGGGGGTAAAACTTGGTCTGAAGCAATTAAGATGCCTGATGGCTATATAGGTCCAGTTAAAAATAAACCAACTTTATTGAGTAATGGGAATTTACTTGCAGCATCGAGTAAAGAAGGTGATGGTTGGAAAATTCATTTTGAAGTAACCAAAGACAATGGAAAAACTTGGCGCACAATTGGCCCAATTGCTGGCGGAGACTTAAATGCAATCCAACCAAGTATTTTACAACACCAGGATGGTAGGTTACAAATTTTAGCGAGAACAAGAAATCGTGCAATTGCCGAATCATGGTCGCTCGATAATGGCGAAACATGGTCGCCCTTGGTTAAAACCAATCTACCAAATAATAATTCTGGTACTGATGCTGTAACGATGAAAAACGGTAAGCATGTATTAGTTTATAACCATGTTTTGCCTCCCGGAGATCTGGCAAAAGGTTCAAGAACGCCTTTAAATGTATCAGTATCTAAAGATGGAGTAAACTGGTCGGCTGCGTTAATTTTAGAAGATTCTCCAATTAGTCAATACTCTTATCCAGCTGTAATGCAAACTGCAGATGGGATGCTTCATTTTATTTATACATGGAGAAGAGAGAAAATTAAGCACGTAGTTGTTGATCCTGCTAAGTTGAAGTTGAAGAAGATAAAAAATGGCATTTGGCCAAGAATGAAAGGATATACTGCTCCTGTATTAACTGAAACTAAAAACGAAGAACCGTGAGAAATTTTAAGTTGAAGCAATTCATTTTTGTATTGTTGTTAGTCGGTATTTGGATTTTACCTGCGTCTGCGCAGCAAGATACAGACCATCAATATCGTAAACCTTTAGTTGAAGTTCTTAAGGAAATCGAAGCTCGTTATGGTGTGCAAATAAAATATAGCGAACCTCAGGTAAAGGATAAATGGGTAAACTATGCATATTGGCGGTTCAGGACAACGGTAGATGAGACCCTAACAAATGTTTTAATGCCTTTAGATTTAAAAGTGAATAGAGAAAAGGACAAAGTTTATAAGTTAAAAGAGTATGAATACCATCGCTGGGATGTAAAAGATGGATGGGCCTTTTTAGATCAGTTAGCAACTCAATATCATGATAAAGCTTCTTGGGAAGCTAGAAAAGACTTACTTAAACCAGCGCTTTTTGAGGCATTACAGCTTTCGCCTTTACCAGCAAAAGTGACATCCAAGCCAATCATCACTGCTAAGCGAATAATGGATGGCTATACAGTAGAGAATATTGCGTTTGAAATTATGCCAGGCCTATTTGTGAATGGGTCTTTATATAAACCGTTAAACGTTAAAGGCAAAATTCCTTTGGTTTTAAGTCCAGATGGGCATTGGGAAAAACAACGTTACCGTGCCGATTGTCAAATACGCTGTGCGATGATTGCTAGAATGGGGGCTATGGCTTTTAGCTACGACCTTTTTGCTTGGGGTGAATCGATACTGCAATTTAAATATGAAGACCATCGAAGAAGTTTATCACAAACAATTCAGACTTTGGGGGGGATTCGAATTCTAGATTATTTTAGCTCCCTAAAGGAGACAGATACCACCCGTATCGGTATTAGTGGTGGATCGGGGGCGGGTAGTCATTCCATATTAATGACCGCTTTAGATGACCGTATCAAACTAAGTGCCCCTGTAGTAGCGATGTCATCCTATTTTTATGGGGGCTGCCCCTGTGAAAGTGGTATGCCTATTCACCAATGTGGGGGTGGAACTAATAATGTAGAGCTTGCGGCTATGGCAGCGCCCAAACCAATGTTAATTGTATCAGATGGTGGCGATTGGACTGCTGAAACTCCGCAACACGATTTTCCATATTTGCAAAAAATGTATGGATATTATGGCGTTTCCGAAAAGGTAGAGAATGTTCATCTTCCGTTAGAAAAACACGATTTTGGCGTGAATAAACGCATTGCACTTTATGATTTTCTATCAAAACACTTCAAGCTAAATGGATCAATAGTAAAAGACAAAAATGGAAAATACGATGAAAGTAAATGTACCATAGAGACTGAAAAGGCAATGTATGTGTTTGGAGATAATGGCGAGAAACTACCTAAAAATGCATTGATAGGTTTTGAAAAACTAGAAAAACTATTTACTAAATAATGGAAGAACTAACGTATAGCAACCGGCGTTTTTTTATTGCTCAATTGGGCCTATTACTCGGTGGATTAGCTTTGAGTTCGTTTACGCCAAAGAAAAGTAAGTATAAGATTGCTGTGATTGATTTGATGATTTTAAAACGTCAGAAATTAAGTGCGTTTCAGCTTACAAAAGAGATTGGTGCCGACGGACTTGAAGTCGACATGGGTGGTTTGGGTAATCGGGAAACTTTCGATAATCAATTAGCAGATCCTCTTATTAGTTCGCAATTCTTAGCCAAAGCCAAAGAACTAAACATCGAAATATGCTCTTTAGCAATGACAGGCTTTTATGCACAATCTTTTGCTACTCGGCCAACTTATGTGAAAATGGTTCAGGATTGCTTAGATACAATGAAAGTAATGAACGTAAAAGTGGGTTTTTTGCCATTGGGTGTCCAAGGTGACTTAGTTAAAAATCCAGAACTATGGGAACCAATTGTGGCGCGTTTAAAGGTGGTTGGAAAAATGGCCGAAAAGGCAGGCGTGGTGATAGGAATTGAAACGGCTTTGGATGCTAAAGGAGAACTTAAATTGCTAGAAGAAGTTAACTCAAAAGCCATTAAGAGTTACTTTAATTTCTCTAATGCCATTAAAAATGGTCGAGATTTGCATCAAGAGCTAAAAATTTTAGGTAAAAGGAATATCATTCAAATTCATGCTACCAACGAAGATGGATATTGGCTACAAAATGATCCGAAAATTGATTTGCTTAAAGTGAAGCAAACCTTAGATGATATGAGATGGAATGGTTGGCTGGTCATCGAACGCTCTCGTGATGCAAACAATACCAAAGATGTGAAACGTAATTTTAGCGCAAATACTGCTTATCTCAAAAAGATATTCCAACCCAATTAACATGAACAAATATCTTTTTTATTTGCTTTTTATTTTTAACGTTGTTTTGACGTTTATTCCAGCAAGGGCAGCAGAAATTTATGTTTCTGTGAAGGGTAGTGATAGGAATGTTGGGACAAAAGAAAAGCCTGTTGCAACCTTGAACGCCGCAGTTAGAAGAGCGAGAGAATTAAGAAGATTGAATGACCCTAGTATAAAGGGTGGTATTCGCATTATAATCGATGCGGGTTTGTATGCGTTAGCTGAACCAGTTGTATTACGCCCAGAAGATTCAGGGACAATTGAGAGCCCTACTACAATCATTGCTGCTCCGAAATCTAAAGTAATTTTAAGTGGTGGTGAAAAGATTAGTAATTGGCGTAAAGTGAATGAGCTTGTTGCCGGACTTCCAAAAATTGCACAAGGTAAAGTCTGGGTGGCTGATTTGCGTAGTGATTTATTATTTAGGCAAGTTTGGGTAAATGACAAAAAGGCCGTCAGAGCCAGAAATCGAAATGGAGATGAAATGGATAGAATTTTGTCATGGGATTTCGACAATCAAACCTGCAGAATTCCTTTGACTAAAGGTATTAACTTTGCCGATTTTGAAGGTGTAGAAATGTTGATTCACCAGTGGTGGGCAATTGCTAACTTACGGGTAAAAGCTGCGAAAGTTATCGGGAACCAAGTTGAACTTTCATTTATGCAACCTGAAAGCCGAATCCAATCTGAGCATCCATGGCCAGCACCTTGGTTATCAAAGAAAACAGGTAACTCTGCATATTTTTTATCCAATGCTATTCAATTCTTAGACCAACCTGGCGAATGGTTCCATGATTTAAAAAACCATAAAATATATTACTGGCCCAATGCTAATGAACAAATGCAAAATGCCAATATTGTTGTTCCCGTTTTGGAAACATTGCTAAAAATCGAGGGTACCATTGATAACCCAGTTAAATACGTTTCCTTTAAAGGAATATCTTTTCAGCATTCGACATGGTTGAGACCATCAAAACAAGGACACGTACCTCATCAAGCTGGTATGTATATGCTAGACGCCTACAAACTGAAGGTTCCTGGTACAACAGATAAGAAAACTTTAGAAAATCAGGCCTGGGTTGGTCGCCCAGCAGCTGCCGTAACCTTAAGCTATGCTGACTTTACCTCATTTGACTCCTGCCGTTTTGAACATCTTGCCTCAACTGGAATAGATTATAAAAAAGGTACACACCATAATACAGTTGAAGGGAATTTATTTAAGGATATTGGAGGGTCAGCGATACTTGTGGGGCAATTTTCTGATGAAGCTACTGAGGTGCATTTGCCTTATAATCCCTCCGACCTAAGAGAGGTGAGCGCTAACGAACGTATTGAAAATAATTTGATTACTGATGTAACCAATGAAGACTGGGGTGCAGTAGGTATTGGAATAGGTTACGTGAGGGATATCAAGGTTCTACAGAACGAAATTAATGAAGTTTCTTATACAGGAATAAGCATGGGTTGGGGTTGGACAAAAACTGCTAATGCAATGAAGAACAACGTCATTAGTGGTAATAAAATTCATCACTACGGTAAACATATGTACGATGTAGCTGGTATTTATACGCTTTCAGCGCAACCAAACTCTTTTATTATCAAGAATTACGTTGACAGTATTTACGAAGCGCCTTATGCGCATTTACCAGATCATTGGTTTTATCTATATACAGATGAAGGCTCTTCGTATTTCACAGTGAAAGACAATTGGACACCTTCAAGTAAATTTCTTCAGAATGCTAACGGTCCGGGTAATAAATGGGTAAACAACGGTAATTTAGTGGCAGATAGCGTTCGGATAAATGCTGGGTTACAGCACAAATATCAATATCTGTTGAAGGATAAAGTCAACGGTTCACAGAGAAAAATCAAAGAAGATGCATCCCTTCGTAAATCGGTCATTATTGAACTTATTTTTAAAAACGACATTCAAACTGGATTGGCAGCTTTGAAAAAGTTTTGTATTGAAAAGAAAATCCCATTTAGTGCTATTTATATTTGGGAAAATCGGATAGTTATTTACACTTACTACCAACAGCCGATTACCTTGGAACAAGCAATTAGAAGCCAGTTCAAAGATGTCGAGATTAAGCTTTACAAGGACGTGATTTACGATTTTAACCGTAAAAAAAATTGCGACTTACCTTTTGCTACAGAATGGGATCACGTAATCTTATCAGCTAATTTAGTTGATAACGTCAACCTGCAAAATGAATACCTGGAGCATCACAATACTCAGTTCGAAAAATGGCCTGAATTGTCTAAAGGCTTTTGCAATGCTGAATTCCAACAATTGGCTATTTATAGAAATGGGCGTCAATTGATGCTTGTTATTAGCATTCCTAAAGGAAAGAGCCTAGCTGAGCTTAACCCAAAAACTACTGAAAACAATCCAAAGGTCGACGAATGGAACGCCATGATGAAAAAATATCAAGAAGGAATTGAAGGAACGAAGCCCGATGAGACTTGGGTGTTTTTCAAAGCCGTCATCCGATGACGGTAGATATAAAATGAAAGTTATCATCGGATCAAAGGAAATATAAGAATTCGTCATCGGATGACGACATAAAATGAAGATAATCGTCATCCGATGACGGCAAAAAAAACAATAGCATGTTAAGATTAGGAATTTTAGGTTTAGGCGAGGGCAGAAGTACAATGTCTGCAGCGCTGGCCAGCAAAAAATACGAGTTGGTTCAAATTTGTGATACTAACTTAGCAATGTGCCAATTAAGGGCAAAGGAATTCGATTTTCATAATTTTACGACCAGTTATCAGCAGATGCTGGATGATAAAACCATTGATGTAATTGCTATTTACACACCAGATCATCTTCACGCTGAGCACGTAAAACAAGCTCTAGAACATGATAAACATGTTATTTGTACGAAGCCTTTTATTGATGATTTATCTCAAGCAAAAACACTTTTATCCTTAAGTAAATCGACAAATAAAAAGGTTTTTGTGGGACAAAGTTCACGATTCTTTGAGCCAGCCATTCGTCAGCGGAAAGATTTTGAAGCCGGAGAACTTGGCGAGTTAATTACAATTGAAGCACAATACCATGCAGATCATCGCTGGTTTTTAAGTAAGGGATGGTCGCTGAAGGAGTCATTTAAATGGTTATACGGAGGTTTATCTCATCCAGTCGATTTTGTAAGGTGGTATTTGCCAGAGATTGAAGAAGTGATGGGATATGGGATGCTAAGTAGCAATGGTGCCAAGGCAGGACTGATAAATCCAGACACAATGCACTTTATTTTCAAAGCTAAGGATGGCAGAATAGCGCGCGTAAGTGGTGCATACACCGGACCCACACAACCAGCGTATCGCGATAGCGGCATGAGTACTATTTTAAGATGTACAGAAGGAGCAAGCCAAGCCGATTACCATGAACTTCGCTATGCGGTAACAAACAGTACGGGAGAAGAGAAAATCATTACCTGGGGAGATTCAACCCTCAAACACTATTTCCGCTTCGAAGGCCAAAGCCATCACGCCGGTGAATATCAAAACTACCTCGAGTATTTTGCAGATAGTATTGAAAACGATAGTGCAGCCTATCCTGATATAAAAGAAGGCATAGGAACTGTAGCCTTATTGCAAGCGATGGATAAGTCGTTAGAAACAGGTGCTCCAGTGAAAATTTATAATATCCTAAAAGAATATGGCTTAGCAGAATAAAAACCAACAAATCAAACATGAACAATATCGTAGAACGCTTAACAGGGCTAGATTACTTGATAGTAATCGTTTACCTCATAATCTTAATCATTATTGGCTATAGAGCAAGCTTTTCGAAAACAGCAAGGAAAGATGAATCGTTATTTCTAGCAAATAAATCGCTTGGATGGGCAAGTATAGGCTTTAATATGTGGGGTACAAACGTTGGTCCATCGATGTTGCTGGCCTTTGCAAGCATTGGTTATACAACTGGTATTGTTGCTGTTAATTTTGATTGGTATGCATTCATCTTCTTGTTCTTATTAGCAATTGTTTTTGCCCCTAAGTACTTAGCGGCAAAAGTAAGTACTATGCCAGAATTTATGGGTAATAGATACGGCAGCTCTACACAAGATATTTTAGCTTGGTACGCGTTAATTAAGATTTTAATTTCATGGCTTTCTTTAGGGTTATTTGCCGGTGGCTTTTTAGTTAGACAGATTTTAGGCATTCCTATGTGGCAATCGGTTACTGTGTTGGTGGCATTTGCTGGTTTATTTACATTTTTTGGAGGTTTAAAAGCAATTGCTAGAGTGAATGTATTTCAGATGATTTTGTTAATCGTCGTTTCGTTAGCATTAACCATTTTAGGTTTGCAAAAAGTTGGAGGGATTGATGCATTATACAATCAAACTCCTCGTCATTTTTGGAACTTGTTGCAACCGGCGAGCGACCCACAATACCCTTGGTATGCTATCCTTTTAGGTTATCCAGTTGCAGCGGTTGCTTTTTTCTGTACAGATCAATCAATGGTGCAGTCGGTTTTGGGCGCTAAAAATTTAGAACAAGGTCAGTTGGGGGTAAGTTTTATCGGCTGGCTTAAAATTTTATCGCTGCCATTGTTTATCATCACTGGAGTTTTATGTTATGTTTTATTCCCTGGGCTTAAAGATCCAAATGAAGCATACATGACAATGGTAACTAATTTGTTTCCACCTGGAATGAACGGGCTCGTAATTGTGGTGCTTATTGCAGTTTTGGTAGGTACGATCGGCTCCTCTTTAAACTCATTAAGTACTGTTTTTACAATGGATGTCTACGTTAAAAAGCTTAACCCCAAAGCAACCAATAAACAGATTGTCAATATGGGTCGCTTAACTGTTATAGGAGGATGTATTTTTGCAGTACTGATGGTATTAGCTATCGACAATATAAAGGGCTTAAATCTCTTTGATGTGTTTCAAGCAGTGCTCGGATTTATCGCACCGCCTTTATCGGTTGTATTTTTATTAACTGTTTTCTGGAAAAGAACCACTAGAAAAGCTGTAAATTTTACCTTGTCTATAGGCTCAATTTTAAGTTTAGGGGTTGGTATCTGTTATCTATGGGTTTTCCCTTCTGGCGATTACCTGTTTTGGCCTCACTATTTAATTCTTTCCTTTCTCATCTTTTCGGGATTACTGCTTATTGCTATTGTCATATCACTAGTTGATAGGTCGCCATCGGTTTATATTATTAACGAAACGCATCAAGCAAATGTAGAACAACCTACTAAAATAGTTTGGATTTCTTGGACTGCTTTGGCTGTGGTTATGATTGGTTTATACATTTATTTTAACGGACATTAAATACTAACAATATGCGTTTACAGACAACGAAATTTTACCTAATCCTATTACTGTTTTGCTTTGGTATGCAAGAAATCCAAGCTCAAAAGGCATCTTGGATTTGGTATCCGGGAGATTTTGATATTTACATGAGCAATGTAATGCAGAATCGCAGAACGGAAAGGGGTTCATTTTTCCCTCCATTCTGGAAAATGGATAGTCATTATGTATTGGTAGACTTCCATAAGGAGTTTAATTTAGTGGCAGCTGAAGAGGTAAAGCTATACGTAGAGGGTACATATAATGTGAAAATTGATGGACAGGCATTATTAGGTTTTCCGAAAACAATTACTATCCCTGCAGGAAAACATAAGTTGAGTTTAAAAGTTTACGGACAAGCTAATGTTCCAGCTATTTTTGTGCAAGGCAAGACAGTTGTGTCAGACGAGACTTGGCTAACCACCTTTGAAGATAAGGAGTGGATTGATGCGAGTGGAAAGACCTCTGACAAATCAGGGACGACATTTGTAAATGCTGGTACGTGGGATTTGACGGATCCCCTAACTCCTCCATCTAAATTTAAATTACCTGTTACCCCAATGAAAGCGGTTAAAACAGAGAAGAATAACGCCGGGTCTGTGGTGGATTTTGGAAAAGAAACATTTGGCTTTGTGAAATTGCACGGTTTGAAAGGAAAAGGTAAGTTGACGATTTACTATGGTGAATCGAAAGAAGAAGCTTTATCAACCGACAAATGTGAAACACTAGATGTACTTGAGATAGATTTATCGACAAGAAAAGATTCTGTGATGGAACTTTCCAAGGCATTTAGGTATGTGAATTATCAATCAGAAGGGGCAGTTTCCGTGGATTCCATATCGATGCTATATGAATATTCGCCAGTTGCCGAACGCGGCTCATTTAATAGCTCTGATAAAGAACTAAACAAAATCTATGAGGTAGCCAAATATACCTTCCAACTTAATACGAGAGAGTTTTTTATTGATGGCATTAAACGCGACCGATGGGTGTGGAGTGGCGACGCTTATCAAAGCTATTTAATGAATTACTACTCGTTCTTTGACGCTAAAACAGTAAAGAGAACGCTATTGGCTCAACGAGGGAAAGACCCAGTAACTGCGCATATTAATACGATTATGGATTATTCATTCTATTGGTTTTTAGGGATATACGATTACTATAAGTTCACAGGAGATGGGAAATTTGTAAGTGATATTTATCCACGAATGAAAAGTTTGATGGAATATATCAATGGAAGACAGAATAAAAATGGTTTATTAGAATGGATGCCCGGCGACTGGATCTTTATAGATTGGGCTGATAAGTTAAGCAAAGAAGGGGAGGTGAGTTTTGAGCAACTGTTATATTGTAGAAGCCTGGAAACTATGGCGTTATGTGCAAACTTAGCTGGAGATTCAATTGGAGCAGCCGCCTACACTAAACAAGCAACGGCATTACGCGCTAAAATATTTGAACTTTATTGGAATAAAGACAAGCATGCTTTGGTACACAGCCGTGTTAATGATAAGCAAACTGATAATGTAACCCGCTACGCAAACATGTTTGGTATATTTTTCGATTATTTTACACCCGAGCAAAAATTAGAAGTTAAGCAACACGTTCTTTTAAATGACAAAATTAACAAGATTACCACGCCTTACATGCGTTTTTATGAATTGGAAGCTTTATGTGCAATGGGTGAGCAGTCTTATGTGTTAAAAGAAATGAAAAGCTATTGGGGAGGTATGTTAGACCTAGGTGCTACCTCCTTTTGGGAAGAATATAATCCAACAAAAAAGGACACTGAACATTTAGCAATGTATGGTCGCCCATTCGGTAAGAGTTTATGTCATGCTTGGGGTGCAAGTCCGATTTATTTACTAGGCAAATATTATTTAGGTGTTAAGCCCTTAACTGTTGGCTATCAAACTTATATCGTGGAGCCTAACTTAGGCGGTCTTACTTGGATGGAAGGGAAAGTACCTACGCCAGAAGGTGATATATCGGTATACTGCAGTACAAAAGAAATTAAACTAAGATCATCTGTAGGCGAAGGTAAGTTGAAATTTAAAAGTAGCTCTAAGCCTACGGTTAAAAATGCTGATGTGATTGAAGTATCAAAAGGAGTTTACGAAATAACAATTCAAAAAGGAATTGATTACGTAATCAAGTATAATGCTTTGTAATATTTAATTCGACACGTTGTCATCCAGAACGAAGTGGAGGATCTAAAGAATAGTTTTTCTTTTAGTTTCTTCACTTCGTTCACATTAAAGATTTATTCCAATCCTGTCTTCGATTTTCTTTACACATTTATTTGCTTCGGCTAAAATTTCGTCAGTCTTAATATTTTTATTGGTATTTAGCGTGCTCAACATGGATATAGTTAAACAAGCAATTATGCCGTCCTTGTTTTGCTTTCCAATCGGAACCGAGATATCTGAAACACCTTCGGCAAGGTCACTTGGTTTAAAATATGCTCCTGTTTCTCTAATGTTTTGCAGAGAGAGAAGAAATTCCTCACGTTTTTCTTTTGGATATTTCTTAAAGATTGAATCGTTTTTTAATGTACTAGCTCGCTCAACTTCTGGCATGTATGCTAATATAACCTTTCCAGATGCAGTTAAAGGTAAAGGGAAAAGATTTCCTTCTTCGATAGAAAGGGCTATCGGACCTGGACTTTTCGCATGAATGATTACCATTACTTGATTCATGTATAAGATGCTAAGGTGGCATGATTGACGAACACTATTAGCTAACTCTTCCAGTGGAAATTGAGCCGCTTTGCGTAGCTCATCAACAGGGGAATGACGGTGAGATAGGTGAAATAATTTTAATGATAACCGATATTTTCCGGAAACCTCATCTCTTAGGATATAACCGCGACTCTCTAAGCTCATCAACATTCTATAAATTTCATTAGGCGTCCGCCCAATGCCAGTGGCAATATCAGATTGCGATAATGGAATTGATTGCGCCGAAAGATATTCCAATACATCAAGTCCTTTGTCGAGCGCTGGCGCCTGATATTTCGATTCTTTTTCGTTCATTATGCTCATTTATTGAAGCGTTTTAGTAACTCAAACATACAAAATGCATTTTAATTTATTATTTTAGAGATGGTTTAAATAATTGGAGTTTAAAGTCTTCATTATTTTCATGCTAAACCATCTTTATATAATTAGATCCCTATCGCTAAACAGCCAAGTATTTAACGTAAGAATACTAAAATTTTCATTAATTATGTGTTCATATTTAAAAAAAACATTTATATTTGAATAAGAACTTGTTTTTATTTGAGATAAAAATTTAAGCTATTATAAAGGTTAATTTAACCTTTAGCCATTTATAAACCAAATTTATTATCGCATTGCGATAGAAATTTTTAGCATCAATTGATGCTATTTTTAGATTTTGTAATGAACAAATTGTTTGTGTTTTCTTGGCTTTACCTGATAAGTTTATCTCTTTCTGCTCAAGGGTTAAAAGTTGATGAATTGACTTGCCAATTTTTACTAAATCCAAAAGGTGTCGAAACTCAAAATCCTTACCTAAGTTGGAAACTTAAATCAACACAAAGTAATGTCATTCAACAAGCCTTTCAAATTTTGGTGTCAGAAAGCCTTTCTGTTTTAAAAGCGAATAAGGGCGATGTTTGGGATTCGAAAAAAGTGAACACAAATCAATCTATACAGGTTAAATTTATGGGTAATAAATTGCTTTCTGGTAAAACCTATTATTGGAAAGTTAAGGTATGGGATAATAAGAATAATGAAACTTGGAGTGCAGTTTCAAGTTGGCAAATGGCGTTACTCAAGGTAGAGGATTGGAAGGGTGCAAATTGGATAGCTTATGAAAAGCTCAATGATACCAATGTAAATGTACTTCCAACAGATGGAAAGAAAGACAAATTTACCCAAAATAATATTTTGCCTTTATTCAGAAAAGACTTTAAGGTATCTAAACCGATAAAAAACGCTACGTTGTTTATTGCTGGACTAGGTCATTTCGAGGCGAGTGTGAATGGACAAAAAATTGGTGATCATTTTATTGATGCTGGTTGGACAAAGTACGATAAACAAGCGCTTTATGTAACTTTCGATCTAACAAAACAGTTAAAAGTTGGCAACAATGCTTTAGGCGTTATGCTTGGGAACGGCTTCTACTATATTCCCCCGGTAAAAAACCGATATCGGAAGTTAAAAGTAGCCTTTGGTTATCCTAAAATGATTTGCAAACTTGCGATAGCATACCAAGATGGTACTACTATCTCCATTAATAGCGATCAAACTTGGAGAACATCTCCATCGCCAATTGTTTTTTCAAGTATCTATGGTGGTGAAGATTATGATGCAAACTTGGAACAATCTGGTTGGAACACCGCGGGTTTTGACCCTCAAAAATGGAAAGTTCCAGTCGTTGTTGATGGGCCTCAATTAAATTCACAAAAAGAAGAGCCGGTAAAAATCTTTGAAAATTTTACAGCAAAGGCAATTACATCCGTTGCAAATAACGAATGGGTATATGATCTAGGTCAAAATGCTTCAGGAATTATTGAATTAAAGGTTCAGGGAAAAAAGGGAGATACAGTTCGTATAACACCTGCCGAATTACTTAAAGAGGATGGTAGCGTAAATCAAAAGCCAAGTGGAAGCCCATTTTATTTTACCTATATATTGAAAGGCGACGGTTTAGAAACTTGGCGTCCCCGATTTACCTATTATGGGTTTAGATATTTGCAAGTAAAAGGCGCTTTACCGGAAAGTAAGATAAGTACAACAGCATTGTCTGACAAGCCAATTATTCAGTCGTTAATTGGCTTGCATATTCGAAATGCTGCCAAGCAAATTGGTGCTTTTTCCACCTCCAACGACCTATTCAATAAAACTTTTAAATTGATTGATTGGGCTATTAAGAGCAATATGGTTAGTGTATTTACTGATTGCCCACAACGCGAAAAATTAGGCTGGCTTGAGCAAGTTCACCTCATGGGTAATTCAGTTAAATATAATTATGATGCCGCTCCACTTTTTAGGAAGGCTTTACAAGATATGAAGCATTCACAAACTGCAGAAGGCTTAATTCCAGAAATTGCACCGGAATATGTGAAGTTCGAGTGGGGAGGCAATATGTTTAGAGATTCGCCAGAATGGGGAAGTAGTAGTATTATTATGCCTTGGTATTTATACCAATGGTATGGCGACCAACAAGTATTATCGGAACATTACCCAATGATGCAGCGTTACATAGCTTACTTAGGTACAAAAGCAAAGAACCACATTTTATCTCAAGGCTTAGGGGATTGGTACGACCTTGGTCCAAATCCTCCTGGCGTGTCTCAACTAACTCCGATGGGCGTAACTGGAACAGCAATTTATTACCATGATTTGATGATCTTGCAACAGATTTCAATGGTATTAGGTAAACCTGAGGATGCTAAAGTCTATGAGAGCTTGGCCAAATTAGTAAGGAAGTCATTTAACCAAACATTTTTTAATCCAAATACTAAACAATATGCATCGGGTAGTCAGACTGCTAATGCAATGGCAGTTTATATGGAATTAGTTGAACCGGAAAATAAAGCTGCTGTAGTAGAAAATATTGTCAATGACATCAAGAAAAGAAATAATAGCTTAACGGCTGGAGATATTGGCTATCGTTACCTACTTAGGGTTTTAGAGAGTGAGCATAGATCTGATGTGATTTTTGACATGAATAGTCGCGCTGATGTTCCGGGATATGGAATGCAAATTGCTAAAGGAGCTACAGCTTTAACTGAATCATGGGCAGCGTTGCCAACAGTTTCCAATAACCATTTTATGCTTGGTCATTTAATGGAATGGTTTTATAGTGGGTTGGGGGGAATTAGGCAAGATGAAAATAGTTTGGCTTATGCTAAAATTAACATTCATCCAGAAATCGTTGGAGATTTAACTTCAGCGAAAACGAGCTATCATAGTCCTTACGGGCTTATTACTACTGAATGGGAAAAAACAGTTGAAGGTTTAACTTTAGCAGTTGATATCCCCGCAAATACAACTGCAACAGTGTATTTGCCTGCATCCGCTGACCATAAAGTAACGAACTTGGGGATTAATAACTTTAAGGTATTAGGGTATGAAAATGGGCGAATAAAAATAGCGGTAGGTTCTGGCGTTTATAAATTTAGAGGACAATGATTAGATTTTTTATTTTCCTAATCGGTCTTGTTTCGTTAACACAAATTAGCAATGCACAAGAAGCTAAGTCAGTAGTATCGGAAACGGAAATGGAAAAAATTTATCAGGAAGTTAAAACACCTTTTAAATATGGCTTGGTACTGATATCGAATGATACCCAGCATAAAATGGATTGCCCTACTGTTTTTCGAAAAGGAAGATATTGGTACATGACTTATTTAATTTATGGAGGTAGGGGTTACGAGACATGGTTAGCAAAAAGTAGGGATTTGCTAAATTGGAAAAATATGGGCCGGATTATGTCTTTTTCTGATACTACCGCTTGGGACGCAAATCAGAAGGCTGGATATAATGCATTGACCAATACTGAGTGGAATGGGAATTATAGGGTAGGCAAGTATAACGGCCATTATTGGATGTCGTATTTTGGAGGAAAAGAAAGGGGTTATGAAGTCGAACCATTGTCTATCGGAATGGCGTATACCAATAAGCATCCGGCAAAAGTTCAAGAATGGAAACGATTAGCTAAACCAGTATTGACCTCGGCAGATACAGACGTGAGATGGTGGGAAAATAGAAATAAGCTTTTTAAAAGTACGGTAATTGAGGATAAAGACCGCTTAACTGGACACCCTTTTGTAATGTATTACAATGCAGTTGGAGATTCGTTGATAAATAATAAAAAGACGCGCTGGTATGAAAGAATTGGGATGGCTGTTTCTGATGATATGGTAAATTGGAAAAGGTTCTTAAAAGACCCAGTTGTTCATCATCCCGTTGGTATCACCGGCGATGCAGTAATTCAAAAAATAGCCAATACCTGGGTAATGTTCTATTTTGGAGCATTTTGGGAAGATCGTAGGGGCGCTTTTAATCGTTTCGCTGCTTCTAATGATTTGGTAAATTGGACAGATTGGACTGGTGAAAACCTTATCCAGTCTTCTGAAAAGTATGATGAACTATATGCGCATAAATCATTTGTATTAAAGCATAAAGGCGTGGTTTATCATTTTTATTGTGCTGTAAACAAGGGTGATGAACGTGGCATTGCAGTGGCTACTTCTAAAGATTTAGGAAAAAGTAAAATTAATTTTGTCGGGAAATAAATGAGAATTAATATAAAATATTGCTTTTTAATTGTTTTGCTGTTTGCATTAACATCGTCGAGTCATTGCGAGGCACGAAGCAATCCTAATGCGCTTAAAAAGCTAACCCATAGTCGTAAGATTGCTTCGTGCCTCGCAATGACGCAAAATGAGACACAGCCGCGTACAAAAATTAATTTCAATAAAGATTGGACGTTTTTTTTAGGGGATAATCCCGAAGCAAAAACCACTGCTTTTGATGATTCGAGATGGCGGAAATTAACCCTGCCGCATGATTGGAGTATTGAAGGGAAATTTGATGAAAAAAATCCTGCAAAACCAGAAGGAGGTGGCCTGCCAACTGGTATTGGTTGGTATAGAAAGGCATTTGTTGCACCTGTTAATTTTAAAAATAGCGTTACTACGATCGAATTTGATGGCGTATATAAAAACAGTGAGATTTGGTTAAATGGGCATTTTTTAGGCAAAAGACCTTTCGGATACATTTCATTTTCTTATGAATTGACCAAATACCTAAAGCCCGGAAAAAATGTAATTGCTGTTAAGGTTGACAACTCTGCCCAGCCTGATTCGCGCTGGTATAGCGGGTCGGGGATCTATCGAAATGTTTGGCTTACTTCAACCGCAAAGCTTGCTGTAGCGAAATGGGGTGTTAAAATAGTAGCGTCAGTTTCAGATGACAAAAGGTTAGCATTGATAAACCTAAGGACAACAATTTTTAACAAATTGTTGAAGTCTCAATCGGTAGTTTTAATAAATGCGATATATGATTCAAATGGAAAATTGGTTCAAAAAAGCAAGCCGTACCAGGTACAAGTTGATACTGGTGGTGTTACCGCTGTTAATTCTTTGAGTTTTGAAAATCCAGCCCTATGGTCTGTTGATAGCCCTAAACAGTATATGTTGCTTACACGACTTGTTCAAAATAACAAAGTCATTGATGAGCAGGAAACGAACTTCGGTATTCGCAGTTTTAACTTTGACGCAAAAACTGGGTTCTCACTCAATGGTCAATCGCTAAAGATAAAAGGTGTTTGCATGCATCACGATTTAGGAGCTTTAGGAGCTGCGGTAAATACTCGAGCAATGGAACGCCAGCTAGAGATTTTGAAAGAAATGGGCTGCAATGCTATCCGAACTGCACATAATCCACCTGCTCCTGAGTTTTTGGACCTATGTGATAAAATGGGCTTCTTAGTGATGGATGAATCATTCGATGTTTGGAAAAAGAAAAAGGTATCTAAAGACTATAGCGTAAACTTTACTGAATGGCATAAAAGAGATCTTCAAGATATGGTTAAGCGTGATTTTAATCATCCATCTATCATTTTATGGAGTATTGGAAATGAGATTAGAGAACAGTTTGACAGTACTGGAATTGCACTTACAAAGCAATTAGTGAAAATTGTTAAAAATCTAGACCAATCGCGACCAGTGTTATCAGCTCTAACTGAAACCATTGCGGAAAAGAATTTTATTTATCAAGCGGGAGCTTTAGATATTTATGGCCTTAATTATAATCATAAGAAATATAAAGATTTCCCAATCAACTATCCCAATGAGAAATTTTTAGGGACCGAAACTACCTCTGCATTAGCAACACGGGGCTTTTACGATACAGCCGACACTATTCGCCGTTGGCCAAAAGATGGCAGGACAAAGTTTACCGAGGGCAATTCTTCGTGGGCAGCGTCTTCGTATGACAATGTTTCGGCTTATTGGGGCTCGACTCATGAAGAGACGCTCAAAGAAGCCAAGAAATATGATCACGTATCTGGAATTTTTGTGTGGACAGGCTTCGACTACCTCGGAGAGCCATTGCCTTATGCCTGGCCAGCTAGGAGCTCTTATTTTGGAATTGTTGATTTAGCTGGTTTTCCCAAAGATTCGTATTACCTCTATCAGAGTGAGTGGACCAACAAAAACGTATTGCACTTGTTACCGCATTGGAATTGGCCTGTAAATGGATTATTTGCTGGCAAGCCAGAAAAATTGATCGAAGTGTGGGCCTATTACAACAATGCCGACGAAGTAGAATTGTATCTGAACGGGAGATCTTTAGGTAAGAGAAGTAAGCAAAATGATGATTTACATGTGTTGTGGAAGGTTAATTATGAGCCCGGAACACTCAAGGCGATATCCCGTAAAAATGGGAAGCAGGTACTAGTGAAGGAAATTAAAACTGCTGGTAAACCAGCGAGAATTGAACTTGTTGCAGATCGCAAAAATATTAAAGCGGATGGGACAGATTTATCATACGTAACGGTTAAAATAACAGACGAGGCGGGGAATTTAGTGCCATCAGCGGACAACTTAGTGAAATTCAAGATTGAGGGGCAAGGGTTTATAGCTGGAGTGGATAATGGGTTCCAAGCTAGTTTAGAACCTTTTAAAGCAAGTTATAGAAAAGCATACCACGGTTTAGCACTAGCCATTATACAGGCAACGGAAAAAAAGGGAACCATCAAATTAACCGCGACAGCTGAAGGATTGAAAAGCGCAGAGGTTGTGATTACAGTAAAATAAATTGAAGCGATTTAATAAAATATACGAAGAAATTGGACAAACAAATTAGCTTAAAAGGAATAACGTGGAATCATAGTCGTGGGTTTTTACCTATGGTAGCCACTGCGCAACGGTTTTCAGAGCTTCATCCCCAAGTTCATATTACATGGGAGAAAAGGAGCTTACAAGCCTTTGCTGATTTCTCTATTCAAGAATTAGCAATGCACTTCGATCTTTTGGTAATTGATCATCCTTGGGCAGGATTTGCAGCAAAAACAAATTCAATCATTCCGCTAGATAGTTGCCTTACACTCGAATATTTAAAAGACCAAGAAATAAATAGCGTTGGCGCCTCTTATGAAAGCTATCAATACGATAATCGTCAATGGGCATTACCAATTGATGCCGCAACACCGGTTGCTGCTAGTAGACCCGATTTGTTAGCCAAAGAGGGATTGAGTTTACCTAAAAATTTCAGTGAACTCCTCGCTTTAGCTGATAAAGGCCTTGTTGCCTTTGCTGGTATCCCCATAGACATTCTAATGAATTTTTATACCCTTTGTTGCTCTTTAGGTGAAGATCCTTGCCAAACAGACGACAAAGTAATTTCACAAGAAATAGGTGTCGAAGTCTTAGGGATGTATCGTCAGTTAGCCAGCAAAATTGATCCAGCTAATTTTACCAGAAACCCCATTCAAGTATATGAAGCAATGAGTGAGACAGATTTAATTGCCTATTGCCCATTTGCTTACGGCTACGCAAATTATGCAAGGAATGGATATGCTCGCAAGTTATTGCACTTTCACGATATGATTAGTCTTGATGGTAAGAATAATTTAAGAAGCACGCTAGGAGGCACAGGATTAGCCATCTCAGCAAAATGTGAACATATTGATATTGCTGCCAAGTATGCTGCTTTTGTGGCCTCTTCGAGTTGTCAGCAGACTTTATATTTTGAAAGTGGAGGTCAGCCTGGCCATTTAAGCGCTTGGAACGATGGGGAGATAAACAGACAAAGCCACAATTATTTTAGCAATACTTTACCAGCGCTGCAACGCGCCTTCTTACGACCGCGCTACCACGGCTCAATGTTTTTTCAAGACCATGCAGGTGATGTAGTACGCAACTATTTGATGAATGGTGGAAATGAACAACAAGTATTGGTTGAGCTAAATAAACTATATGTTAAATCTAAAACTTTACAAGCATGATCAGACCATTAGAAGGTGTTTTAGTTTTAGAGTTCTGTCAATTTTTAGCAGGACCATCTGCAGGATTGAAGCTTGCTGACCTTGGTGCCCGCGTAATTAAAATTGAGCGACCAATTCAAGGTGATGCCTGTAGACAATTGGCAATTAAAAATCTTTTCATCGACAATGATAGTTTACTTTTTCATACTATAAACCGTAATAAAGAGTCATACGCAGCCGACTTAAAGAATGAGGAAGATTTACAATTTCTTAAGAAATTAATCGGTAAGGCCGATATAATGGTTCATAACTTTAGGCCTGGAGTAATGGAGAAAATAGGTTTAGATTACACATCTGTGCAGCAAATTAACCCAAAAATAATTTATGGCGTAGTTACAGGTTACGGAAATGAGGGGCCTTGGGCGAAAAAACCAGGTCAAGATTTGCTGATCCAGTCAATTTCAGGCCTGACATACTTATCGGGTACCCGCAATGACGGGCCAGTTCCTTTCGGCTTATCAGTTTCGGATATCATGTGTGGTAACCACTTGGCTCAGGGCTTAATGGCAGCATTGATAAAAAGGGCAAAAACGGGGAAAAGTGTTTTGGTCGAGGTTAGCTTATTAGAATCCATTTTAGATGTGCAATTTGAAGTATTGACAACTTATTTGAATGATGGCGGTAAATTGCCAGAACGAAGTGCAATAAATGGAAGTGCACATGCCTATTTAAGCGCACCTTATGGAATTTATGCAACTGCAGATGGATATTTAGCTTTGGCTATGGCCGATTTGACTCTAATAAGCAAATTAATCGACTGTGATATTAGCGATTTGTATGGAGATAAGCATTCTGCATTCGAAAATCGGGATGCCTTGATTTTACGGTTGGGAGAGACTTTTAAAACTGCTGCTACTTTTAATTGGCTCGCTATTTTAGAAGAAAAAGGCATTTGGTGTGCAGAAGTGCTAGACTATAAAGGTGCAGTAAAATTAGAAGCCTATCAAAGCCTTGAAATTGAACAAGAACTTGTGCTAGCCGACGGTAGGGTTCTAAAGACTACGGCTAGTCCAATACGATTAAATCGGGAGAAACTTTTTTCAACTAAAGCCGCACCCGCATTAGGAGCCGATAATAAGGAAATAAACGACGAATTTAAGTTAAATTGATACAATGCGTCCACTTGAAGATTACTTAATAATAGATTTTAGTCAGTTCCTGTCCGGTCCCTCGGCAAGTTTGCGCTTGGCTGATATGGGAGCTAGGGTAATTAAAATAGAACGCACGGGTATCGGTGATATTTGTCGCTCGCTTTACACTTCGGATTTAATTATGAATGGCGAATCCTCTGTTTTTCATGCTATCAATAGAAATAAAGAAAGTTTTGAAGTTGATTTAAAAAAACCGGAAGATTGCGAAATGGTTGTTGAGCTATTGAAAAAAGCAGATGTAATGATTCATAATTTCCGTCCAGATGTGATGAAGAGACTTGGGTTTGATTATGAGACTGTCTCGGCGCTTAACCCAGCTATTGTTTACGGCGAAATCTCCGGGTATGGTACAGAAGGAACATGGAAGGGTAAACCAGGACAAGATTTATTATTACAGTCGTTAACAGGGTTAACTTCATTGACAGGAAATGCGACAAATGGACCGGTTGCTATGGGACTATCAATTGTTGATATGTTGGCGGGTGCACATTTAGCCCAAGGTATTTTGGCTTGTTTATACCGTAGGGCAATTAAAAATGAAGGTAGTTTAGTGCAAGTTAGCATGATGGAATCCGCTTATGACTTCCAATTTGAAACCATAACTACTTTTTTAAATGATGGTGGACAGCTTCCTGAACGATCAGTAAACAACAATGCAAATGCTTATTTGGGTGCCCCATATGGTATTTATAAAACTCGGGATGGACATATTTCGCTGGCCATGGCATCGATACCAATGCTTGGAGATTTGTTAGCTTGCGGGGATTTAGTGAAATATAAAACACCGAAGGAAGCTTTTGAACAACGTGATGAAATTAAAGCTATTTTAGCCATTCATTTAGCAACTAACACAACAGCTTATTGGCTTTCGAAATTAGAGCCAGCAGATATCTGGTGTGCTGATGTGCTAAACTGGTCCAGTTTAATGAAACACGACGGCTTCAAAGTATTAAATATGATTCAAGAGGTTGAGATGCTCGATGGCTATCAGTACCAGACTACCCGTTGTCCTATCAGGATTGATGGCGAATTATTAACTTCTTCGAAAGGTTCTCCAAAACTAGGCCAAGACAATGAAGCAATTATTCGGGAATTTGTTAGGTTAAATACTATCGTAAATGATTAATCGAGCCGAAACATTTAGAATAGCCGTACGTAAATTTGGACCATTTGAAACGGCCATGCAAATGTTTTGGGATAGCTTTTGCCAACTTTCGGGATGTAAATTAAAACTTGAGTTGGTAATTATGGATTTACACGAGTTACATGATCGAACTTTAGCTCAAAATGGCCTAGCTAATGGCGAATTTGATGTAGCTCACATCAACACAGACTGGATATATGAAGGTTACTCCAATGGTGCCTTCGAAATATTGAACACTTATCTCAATCATAATCCACCCGTAGATTTTCCAAGTGGCTGGAGTACATCACTACTTGAACTACAGAATTTTGGAGATGAAATTGTTGGACTTCCTTTTCATGATGGACCAGAATGCTTACTTTATCGTAAAGATTTATTCGAGAGCCATACTGAACAAGCCGCCTATTTCAAAAAGTATCAACAACGCTTAAGGGTTCCAAAAACCTGGGATGAGTTTTACCAAATTTCGCAGTTTTTTAATCGGCCAGCAGAAAATCTATATGGATCTATTTTTGCATGTTACCCTGATGGACACAATGCAGTTTTTGATTATTGCCTCCAATTATGGTCCCGTGGTGGAAATTTACTCGATCTAAACGGGAAAATAAATATCAATACGGTTGCCTCATTAGAGAGCTTAAATTTTTATCGGAAAATAGTAAATGACAGGTCAGCTGTACATCCAGGATCTGGCTCGTTTGATTCAGTTGCCGCTGGAATAACTTTTAGTCAAGGCGAAGCAGCGATGATGATTAACTGGTTTGGTTTTGCAACAATGGCCGAAGTAGCTGATAATTCGAAAGTTAAAGGCAAAGTATATGTCGATTTGTTACCAGCAAACCCTGATCAAATATCTGCCTCTTTAAACGTATATTGGCTTTACACAATCGGAAAAGGTAGTATTCACAAAGACTTAGCTTACAATTTTATCCAATTTGCAACTAATAGACTAAACGACAAAGCGCTTACCTTAGCAGGAGGAATAGGTTGTAGAAAATCCACATGGAATGATGTAGAAATCAACAAAATTATACCTTATTATCACAAGTTGGAAACATTGCATGTGGTCGCCAAGATGCTACCTCAACATAAAAATTGGGCAAAAATAGCCGCTGTAATTGACCAAATGGTGTTGGCAGGTATAAACACTGCTCAATCTTCTGAAGAGATCTTGATCAATGCCCAAAAACAAATTGATGAAATAGAAAAATGAGTATCGAATTAAAATATAAACCTGAACTTCCGCTAACGGAACAACCAATTATCATCATTGGAGCAGGTGGTATTGTTGCCGATGCACATTTACCTGCCTATAAGTTGGCGAATTTTAAAGTGCATGGCATTGTAAACCGTACCAAGGAAAAAGCGGAGAAGCTTGCCGAAGCTTTTGGTGTTGCGAACGTATATATTTCTGTTGCAGAAGCTGTTAAGTTTGCTCCAGCGAATGTGGTGTACGATTTAACCATTATGCCTGAGCAATATTTAGAAACCTTAGTGCAATTGCCGGAAGGCAGCGCAGTGCTTATTCAGAAGCCAATGGGCGATTATTTTGAGCAAGCACAGGAGATTTTAGAACTGTGTAGAGCTAAGAAATTTAAAGCGGCTATAAACTTTCAGCTGCGTTTTGCACCTTTTGTGAGCGCCGCTAGATACCTAATTGGGAAAGGTTTAATCGGCGAACTATATGATATGGAAGTTCGGGTAACGCTCAAAACACCTTGGGAACTATTCCCTCATGTAATGGTTCATCCTCGGTTAGAAATACAGTATCATAGCATCCATTATGTAGATTTAATTAGGTCATTCTTGGGAGAGCCAAATAGTATACTTGCAAAAACATTAAAACATCCAGGAAAAACCTTGTCTTCCTCTCGGTCAACTATTTTATTTGACTATGGGGATACTTTACACGCGGTAATTAATACAAATCATGACCACGATTTTGGAAGCCATAATCAAGAGAGCTTTATTAAATGGGAGGGAACAAAGGGGGCTATTAAAGCTAAAATGGGTTTGTTAATGGATTACCCGCATGGTGTACCTGATAAATTTGAGTATTGTATTTTACAAGAAGGTAAAACACCGAATTGGACAACCGTTGCCTTAGAGGGATCGTGGTTTCCAGAAGCATTTATCGGAACCATGGCTAATTTAATGCGCTATGCAGAAGGATCAGATAGCGTTTTGTACACAAGTGTAGAAGATGTCATAAAAACAATGGCGGTGGTAGAAGCAGCTTATAGCTCGAGTGACAATGGAGGAGTTAAAGTAAATTAATAAATGCGCCATTGCGAGGCACGAAGCAATCTTAAAGGAACAAATTAATCCCTCAATAAAGAGATTGCTTCGTGCCTCGCAATGACGTAAGAAAAACTAAACAACCGAAAAAATGTATTTTAAATCGATATTTTTTGAAGATTATCAGGTAAATGACAAACGCGTAACGTTAGGCAGAACGATAACCGAAACGGACTTTGTCGTGCATGCAGGTCATACTGGCGATTTTTTTCCGCACCACATGGATGCAGAATGGTGCAAAACACAGCCTTTTAAGCAACGAATAGCACACGGCACCATGATTTTTAGCATCGGAATCGGCTTAACGGCCTCAGAGATTAATCCAGAAGCTATGTCGAAAGGGTATGATCGATTACGTTTTGTTAAGCCAGTTTTTATTGGTGATACAATTCACTCAGAAATTACCATTTCGGAAAAGGCTGATGGCAAGAGGCCCGAAATGGGGAATGTTACTGAACATGTAGAAATGATTAATCAATATGGTGAAATTGTATTAGTGTGCGATCACTTATTAGTTGTAAAGAAGAAAGAATGAATTAATGATACCAAATAACCAAAATGTATGAACCACAACAGCGAAACCGAAGTAACCTTAGAAGCTAATAACTCGTCTAGTAAAAACCTTCTACTGCCCTTTATCCTAGTAGTAAGTCTATTTTTCCTTTGGGGAATGGCTCACAACCTAGATTCAGTGCTTATTCCACATTTAAAGAAAGCTTGTAATCTTAACAACGCACAGTCTACATTAATTGATACTTCAGTGTTTTTTGCCTATTTCTTAATGGCTATTCCAGCGGGGGTGATTTTAAAACGTTGGGGTTATAAAGTAAGTATGATAACAGGTTTATTGACCTTTGCAATTGGTGCATTTTTATTTGTTCCAGCAGCAAATGCGTTATCATATAATACATTTTTGCTAGCTTTATTTATTATTGGTTGTGGACTGACAATATTAGAAACCTCGGCAAATCCCTATGCTGCAGTGCTTGGAGATCCAGAGAAAGCTACCTTTAGGTTAAATTTAGCAGCTACATTTAACGGATTAGCAGCCCCAGTTGCAGCTTTAGTTGGCGGTTTCATCTTATCTGGTAAATCTTATACGCAAGGTGAACTAGCTGCTATGACTGATGTGGCTCGTAACAGTTATTTTTTAGAAGAGGCTTCGACAGTTAAAATGCCTTATATTATTTTGGGTTCTGTTTTGATTCTAGTAGCAATGCTATTTTATTTCATGAAATTGCCGGAAATTAAAACCAGAAGTACCGATGGAGTCGCCGCAACAGGCAGTTTTTTGGGTGCATTAAAGCATAAACATCTTAGATGGGCTGTCTGTGCTCAATTTTTTTATGTTGGCGCTCAAGTTTGTGTAACAAGTTTCTTCATTAGGGCAGCTCAGCAAGGAGGTGGATTTGATGAATTCACAGCACTTAAATTCTTAGGAATGTATGGAACATTATTCTTAGTCGGCAGATTTGTTGGTACATTCCTTTTAAGATTTATCTCTTCTCATAAATTGTTATCGCTTTATGCGGTAGTTTCCATTATACTTTGTGTAGTTGCCATTTTTGGACAAGGTTCATTTGTAGTGTATGCCCTTGGCGGATTGGGTTTTTTCATGTCAATTATGTTCCCTACCATTTTTGGTTTAGGTATTGAAGGAATTGGCAATGATACTAAGCCTGGTTCTTCTTGGTTAATTATGTCTATTGTTGGTGGTGCGATTTTACCATATTGCATGGGTACATTAATCGATAAATACGGTGACAATATTCAGATAGGCTATAGCATTCCATTAGTCTGCTTTTTAGTAATTCTTTATTTCGGAATAAGTGGGTATAAAATAAGTCTTAAGCGTTAAGCAACATGTAATGAGGTTCAGTAAGATCATATTCTTCTTATTATGTATTTGTTTATCGGCAAATGCTCAACAGGGTGACTCTGCTAAACCTTGGGTGTTCTGGTACTGGGTACAGGCAGGGGTTTCCAAAAGGGGTATTACGGCCGACTTAGAAGCCATGAAAGCTAACGGAATTGGCGGTGCTTATTTAATGACAATCAAAGGTGGTTCGTCTTCCAATCCTCCATTATATGAAAAGCCGATTGAGCAGCTTTCTCCCGAATGGTGGGAGATGGTGAAATTTGCTTTTAATGAAGCTAAACGCTTAAACCTTAAACTCGGGATGCATATTAGTGATGGCTTTGCTTTAGCTGGAGGGCCATGGATTAGTCCAGAACTTTCGATGCAAAAAATAGTTTCATCAAAAATTAATATTGATGGCAGTAAAAAGGGTAAAATTCAGCTGCCGCAACCTGAAACAAAAGAGGGGTATTATAAGGATATCGCCGTTTATGCCTATCGAATACCTGAAGGAAGCGATAATTCAACTCAGACAATCACTCCTAAAATTACAACTAGTAATGGTATAGATGCAAGTGGCTTGATTAAAGCTAACAATAAGCAAAACTTTAACTCAAGTGACCCAGTTTGGATTCAATACGAATTTGAAAAACCTTTTACTTGTAGGAGTATTCATATCAAAACAAGTGGTAATAATTATCAATCTAATCGTTTAACACTAGCAGTAAGTAACGACGGTAAGACCTTTAGAAAAGTTAATCAACTAGAAGCACCTCGACATGGATGGCAAGATACGGATGAAGATTTTACGCACGCTATTGTACCAACTACTGCTAAATTTTTCCGTTTCGAATACAATAAAGCGGGTTCAGAACCTGGTTCCGAAGATCTCGATGCAGCTAAATGGAAGCAATCATTAAAGATTTTAAAATTGGAATTATCTGCCGAAGCCAGAATAGGGCACTACGAAGGTAAAAACGGCTCGATTTGGAGAGTGAGTAAAAGAACAACACAAAAGGAAGTTCCTGGCAACCTGGCTATTCCTTTAAATAAAATGATTAATCTAACAAAGCAACTGAATGCTGATGGTACATTGAGTTGGGTTGCACCAACTGGGAAATGGACTATATTGAGAATTGGTCATACCTCAACCGGACAACGAAATGCAACTGGAGGAGCGGGAATAGGTTTAGAATGTGATAAGTTTAACCCACAAGCAATTAGCTTGCAATTTAATAGCTGGTATGGAGAGGCGCTAAAACACGCCGGGCCAGATATTGCCGCCAAAGTACTTAATACTTTTCATATCGATAGCTGGGAATGTGGTAGTCAGAACTGGTCGCCAGTATTTAAAGCTGAATTTTTAAAACGAAGGAGATATGATTTAACACCCTATCTGCCTATTATGACGGGTTTGCCGGTTGAAAGTATCGAGACCTCAGAAAACTTCCTCTATGATGTCCGTAAAACGATAGCTGAATTAGTTGTTGACCAGTTTTATGGAACACTAGCCAACTTGGCGAAACAAAAAGGTGTGGAGTTTACCGCAGAAAGCGTTGCGCCAACCATGCTGAGTGATGGCTTAATGCATTATAAAAAGGTAAACATTCCAATGGGAGAATTTTGGTTAAATAGTCCTACCCACGATAAACCCAACGATATGCTCGATGCCATTTCCGGAGCACATATCTACGGAAAAAATATTATCCAAGCCGAAGCCTTTACAACGGTAAGGATGGATTGGAATGAAAGTCCAGGAAGCATGAAAACCTTACAAGATCGGAATTATGCGCTGGGTATAAACAAGCTATCGTATCATGTGTTTACACATAATCCATGGACTGATAGGAAACCTGGGATGACTTTAGACGGCGTTGGTTTGTACTTTCAGCGTGATCAAATTTGGTGGAAGCAAGGAAAGGCTTGGGTAGATTATGCAACTCGTACACAGAAACTATTGCAAGAAGGTAAGCCAGTGGTGGATATTGCTGTTTTTACCGGAGAAGAATTACCCAGAAGGGCCGTGTTATCAGATCGTTTGGTGCCTGTTTTGCCCGGCTTATTTGGTGATGATGTCGTTTCAGCAGAAGAAAAACGATTAGCTAATGTGGGTGAACCTTTGCGACAAATCCCAGCTGGGGTATCTCATTCAGCTAATATGGCCGATCCCGAGAATTGGGTAAACCCTTTAAAAGGTTACGCCTATGATTCATTCAATCCCGATGTTTTAAGCACGGCCATTGTGAAAAATAAAGAGGTGGTTTTTGCAAGCGGTGCAAGTTATAAGTTATTGATAATTACAGGAAAACTCAGTTTAAATCCAAATTATCAATACATGAGTTACGAAACGGTTAAGAAGCTATTGGAATTAGTGAAGGCGGGTGCAAACATTATTATTGCTGATAAGCCTTTGTATCAAACGGGCCTAAAACAACAAAATAAAGTTGAATTTGATCGAGTGGTAAACCAAGTTTGGGGTGGAGAGTTTAGGACAATAAAAGCCCGAGACTTTGAAACCATTGTCGTAAAGACACTTGGCCTTGGTAAAATCTACAAAGCTCCATATACCCTCAGTACTTTTAGTGAGATTGGAATTGAACGCGACTTGAAAGTTTACGAGAATACTGCCCCGATTTATGCCAAAGGAGTAGCTTTTACCCACAGAAAAACGAATGATAAAGATATTTACTTTATCTCAAACCAGCAGGATAAGGAACGAATATTGCACTTTGGATTTCGAGTAGCGGATAAAATACCTGTCTTATACAACGCTGTTTCCGAGCAATTTACGAATGTTGTCTTTGATGATAGTGGTAGCGGAATAGACTTTTCTTTGAAATTTGCGCCAAATCAATCACTATTCGTAATCTTCCAAGATCAAGCAAATATAACTGACAATATTAAAAAGCAAAATTGGTCGAGCTTTAGAAGTATTAGAGACCTATCACCAAATTGGACAGTGAAATTTGATCCTGCCTATGGTGGCCCATCCCAACCTTTTAACTTTACAACTTTGATAGATTGGACCGAGCATCCAGATACCAATATAAATTACTATTCGGGTACAGCTAGCTACACTAAAAACATTACCCTCGATGTAGTACCAACAGAAAAGACATGGATCAATCTAGGAAATTTTTCAAGCATTGCTGAAGTAAAAGTAAACGGTATTTCGTGCGGCGTACTATGGACACCACCTTATCAATTGGAAATTAGCAAGGCCCTAAAAAAAGGCGAAAACACCATTACCGTAGAAATAACTAACACATGGGCTAATCGTTTAATAGGAGATCAAAAAATTCCTGTAAATAAACGTATTACAAACACTACTGCACCTTTTAGATTAGCAGGAAAACCATTAAATCCCGCAGGTTTATTCGGCCCCGTAACTTTAGAGATAGAAGAAAAATGACGATGAGAAATATAACTTCCGGACTTTTAGTCACTCGGACTTTCGGACTACTAATTCTTTTCTTAGCGGCAGTTTCTGTGAATGCCCAAGAAAAAGCTTTAACGAATAACTCAAAAAGCCCTTACGCAAAATTACATGGAATCGATATGGGGAGCGTAGTTTGGACGAATGGGTTTTGGGCCGACCGATTTAAAATAACTACCGAAACGATAGTTCCAAACATGTGGAATATTTATAATGATCCTAAAATTAGTCACGCGTTCAAAAATTTTGAGATCGCAGCAGGTTTAGATACTGGCATGCATAAAGGGCCTTCTTTTCATGATGGTGATTATTATAAAACGTTGGAAGCTATGGCAAGTTTGTATGCATCGACACGCAATCCGAAATTGTTAGCGCAGATGGATAACGCAATAGCGGTAATAGGTAGATCGCAACGTTCTGATGGCTATATCTATACAAAAGCAATGATAGAGCAGCGTAAAACGGGTTCAAACAGTCAGTTTCAAGATCGATTAAGTTTCGAAGCTTATAACATTGGACATTTAATGACTGCGGGCTGTATCCATTATCGTGCTACAGGGAAAACTAACCTATTAGACATCGCAAAAAAGGCGACTGATTACCTATATGGCTTTTATAAAACTGCATCGCCAACACTGGCACGGAATGCGATCTGTCCATCACATTACATGGGTGTAATAGAAATGTACCGCACCACAAGAGACCCAAGATATTTAGAATTGGCGAAACACCTGATTGCAATCAAGGGAAAAATAACCGATGGTACAGATGATAACCAGGATCGGATACCTTTTTTGACACAAACTAAGGCTATGGGGCATGCTGTTCGTGCTAACTATTTATATGCTGGCGTAGCAGATCTTTATGCAGAAACGGGGAATGATTCGCTGATTAACACGCTAAATTTAATGTGGAACGACATAAATACACATAAAATGTATGTTACCGGTGGCAATGGGTCCTTATACGATGGCACATCACCTGATGGAACATCTTACAATCCCACTGAAGTACAGAAAATACACCAAGCTTTTGGCCGTGATTTTCAACTACCAAATTTTACTGCTCATAACGAAACGTGCGCTAACATTGGCCATATGCTGTTTAACTACCGGATGCTGCAACTTACCGGAGATGCAAAATATGCTGATGTAATGGAGCTAGGGCTGCATAATAGCATATTATCAGGTATTAGTTTAAATGGTAAAAACTTTCTTTATACAAATCCATTGGCACAAGCCGATAACTTACCTTTTAAACAACGCTGGTCTAAAGAGCGAGTGCCCTATATTTCATTATCAAATTGTTGTCCGCCAAATTTGGTACGCACAATCGCCGAGGTAAGCGATTACGTTTACAGCACCTCAGCTAAAGGAATATGGTTTAATCTTTATGGTGGCAATAAAGCAACAGTTAAACTCGCTGACGGCTCTAAAATAAGCCTACAACAAGAAACTAATTATCCTTGGGATGGGCAGATCGACGTTACCATCACCGAAACCAATGCAAAAGCATATTCCTTATTTTTTCGCATACCTGGATGGACGCATGATGCAAAACTAACGGTGAATGGAAAACGGGAAACTTTGTTCTTAAAAAGTGGAACCTACGCGGAACTAAATCGAATTTGGAAAAAAGGAGACAAAATTGGACTTAGTTTGCCAATGGATGCCACTTTGATAGAGGCAAATCCTTTGGTTGAAGAAAATAGAAATCAAGTAGCTGTTAAGCGTGGACCAATTGTTTATTGCATTGAGTCTGTCGATTTACCCGGAAAGAGTATTTTCAATGCCTTTATACCGGCTTCTATCGAGTTAAAAGCAAAACCATTAACAATTGAAGGCGTTAACATGATGAGTTTGGAAGGAACTGCAAAAATGGTTGATCATAAAACATGGGCAAATACACTTTATCGACCTGTTTCTGCAAAAAGCGATACAACACCTATAAAGTTAATTCCGTATTTTGCATGGGGAAACAGAGGCCATACGGAGATGTCGGTCTGGTTACCCTTAAGTCGATAAGCTAACATATTTATAGATAGAAAATGAACAGATTAAAATTAACCTTATTAATCCTATTATTTACCGGAGTTCAAACCGCTGCATTTGCCAAAGTAAAGCTTGCTTCAGTTTTTACCGACCATATGGTATTACAACAGCAAAGTAACGTTGCATTATGGGGCTGGGCAAAATCGGGCGGAACAATCAAAATTGTAACTTCTTGGAACAAAGTTAGCTATAGTACTAAAGCTGATAATGCAGGTAAATGGAAGCTTAAAGTATCAACCCCTAAAGCTGGTGGCCCTTACCATATTACCTTTAATGATGGTGAGGTGCTTACGTTAAACGATATTCTGATTGGAGAGGTTTGGTTTTGCGGAGGCCAGTCTAATATGGAGATGCCGATGAAGGGATTTAAAGGCCAGCCAATTGCCGGTTCAAACGAAGTTATCCTAAAATCGACAAATAAAAATATCAGATTGTATACAGTTCCTCGATCTTCGATTACCGAACGTCAAGAAAATAGTAAACCATCAGAATGGAAAGTAGCTGGTCCAGAATCTGTAGCTAATTTTAGTGCAACTGGTTATTATTTCGGTTCACTATTAGCAGAAATGCTGAATGTGCCGATAGGGTTAATTAATGACAGTTTCGGAGGTTCTACTATAGAAGCATGGATGTCTCCCGAAGATTTAAAAGCCTTCCCAGAAGTTAAAGTGCCGGCAAAGGCAGACACTATTAAAGAGGTGAGTCGTACGCCAACAACCTTGTATAATGGAATGATATATCCCGTAATTGGTTACGGCATTCGTGGCACAATATGGTATCAAGGCGAGTCTAATTATGATCGTTCCGATCGTTATTTAGATTTATTTCCGGCAATGGTGAGTAGTTGGCGCAACGCATGGGGAATGGGCGAATTTCCTTTTTATTATGCACAAATTGCCCCATTTACCTATAACTATGGTGGTGACAATAGTAATCCGAAACTAAACTCAGCTTATCTGCGAGATTCACAACGCAAAGCCTTAATCAAAATCCCAAATTCAGGCATGGCTGTATTAATAGATGTTGGCGACGAAAAGAATATCCATCCCGCTAATAAAAGGGATGTTGGATTAAGACTAGCGTATCTAGCACTTGCTAAAACATACGGTATCAAGGGCTTCGGGGCAGAAAGTCCGACTTATGAGTCGGTTACAATAGATAAAGGTAAAGCGATAGTGAAATTTAATAATGTTCCAAATGGTTTAACTTCTTTTGGCAAAGACTTAGCGCTTTTCGAAATTGCTGGGGCCGATAGGAAGTTTTATCCTGCCAAAGCAGTAGTAAACGGTAGTAGCGTTACTGTTTCTGCAAAGGAGGTTACAGAACCAGTTGCTGTTCGCTATGCCTTTAAAAACTACGTAAAGGGAGATCTATTTGGTAACGATGGATTGCCAGTGTCATCCTTTAGAACCGATGAATGGTAAGTAGATTCGAGATAAGAGACATGAAACACGAGATTGGCGTATTAAGACAGGATTTTTATAACCTGATTTTAAGGATTATAAATCGTTATTTACCGTATGTTACAAGGCTCGCTTTTGTGCTCTCTGCGTCTTTGTGGTTAAATTTTGGTGCAAATGCGCAGAATAATCCTTTGGCTAACAATAACGTAATTTGGACAAGTCAGAGTAACAACTCAAGTGAATCAATGCCTTGCGGCGGTGGAGACATTGGCTTGAACGTATGGGTAGAGAAAGGTGAAGTTTATGCTTATCTCTCAAAAAGTGGAACTTTCGACGAAAACAATACGCTATTAAAGTTGGGAAGAGTTAAGTTGAAATTAAGCCCTAACCCGTTTGAAGGTGGGGTTTTTAAGCAAGAATTAGTGCTAAAGGATGGCTTTGTACTGATATCCGGTACCAAAGGACGTGCCTCAGTTCAAGTAAAAGTTTGGGTCGATGTATTTAAACCAATTGTAAACTTTGAAGTTAAGTCGAATGTGCCAATCCTCACTGAGGCAAGCTATGAAAGCTGGCGTTTCGAAGATAGAGTAACCAAAGGAAGAGAAAATAATCAAAATTCTTATAAATGGGCTCCACAGGGAGAAGTTAAGACTTTTAAAGATGAGGTTCTTTTTGATGGGAATTCGGTTGAATTCTATCATCAGAATAAGCCAAATACTGTGTTCGATGTTGTGGTTAAACAACAGGGTTTAGAACAATATGCAAGTCAGCTTTATAACCCTCTTAAAAATTTAATTTTTGGCGGTGTAATGCATGGCGACGAAATGGTTCCTTCAGGGAATTATAGTGGAATGTATTTAAATGTGCCATTTAAAGGTTGGAGACTGAAGAGCAGCAGGAAAACTAAATCTCAACTGATTACGGTTAGCTTTAAAACCGCCAATGTAGAGCTGTTTTCCAGCTATTTAAGGGAGCTGGGAATGCTAAAATACAAATCTAAAGCAGCCTATGCCGAGGCCAAAGAGTCTACGAAACAATGGTGGAATGCCTATTGGAATAGAAGTTTTATTGATATCAATGCAAAAGATTCTCTCGCTAATCAAGTAGGCAGGAATTATCAATTATTTAGGTACATGTTAGGCTGCAATGCATTTGGTACATCACCTACAAAGTTTAATGGCGGCCTATTTACGTTTGATCCACAACTAACGGATACGACTTTAAAGTATACGCCAGATTTTAGAAATTGGGGAGGTGGAACCCACACCGCACAAAATCAACGCTTGGTTTATTGGCCGATGCTAAAAAGCGGCGACTTTGAAATGATGAAATCCCAATTTGATTTCTACAAAAGGATTTTGAAAACTGCGGAATTGAGAACTGAAGCTGCCTGGGGTCATAGTGGAGCTAGTTTTACAGAACAAATTGAGAATTTTGGCTTGCCAAATCCAGCCGAATATGGTTGGAAACGACCACCAGGCTTTAACAAAGGCATGGAGTACAATGCCTGGTTAGAATATCAATGGGACACTGTATTAGAATTCTGTTTGATGATTTTGGAAACTGAACGTTTTGCTGGTAAAGATATCGAAGAGTATATGCCGCTGATAGGGAGTTGTATAAGCTTTTTTAAAGAACATTACCTTTATATAGCAAAGGAAAGGGGCAGTAAAGCCGTAGATGCAAACGGGCATTTAATTTTGTATCCTGGTTCTGCCGCAGAAACCTACAAAATGGCGAACAATGCCACATCGACTATTGCGGGATTACAAACTATCCTGACTAGATTATTAGAAAGAGAGAAGATTACAGATATCCAAAGAAATGATTGGAAAGCGCTGCTGAAAATGATTCCTCCACTTAGTTTTAGAGCTTTTAATGGTCACCCTACCATTTCTCCAGCAAAAACTTGGGAACGCATTAACAATGTAGAAAGTCCTCAGCTTTATCCTGTTTTTCCGTGGGGAATGTATGGTGTCGGCAAACCTGGTCTAGATACGGCAATAAATACCTTCCGGTATGATGCAGATGTATTAAAGTTTAGAAGCCATGTTGGTTGGAAACAAGATAACATTTTTGCAGCTAGATTAGGATTAACTACAGAAGCAGCCAATTTAACCCTACAGAAAATGAAGGATTCAGAACGAAGATTTCCGGCATTCTGGGGGCCGGGATTTGATTGGACCCCTGATCATAATTGGGGTGGATCTGGGATGATCGGTTTGCAGGAAATGTTGGTTCAATACGATGGAAAAAAGATATACCTATTACCGGCTTGGCCTAAAGACTGGGACGTTCACTTTAAACTCCACGCTCCTTATCAAACAACAGTAGAGGCTGTAGTTAAAGATGGAAAGCTGCAGTCTTTGAAAGTTCTTCCAGAAGAAAGAACCAAAGATGTGGTGAACATGTTAAATTAACTAAATAAACAATAAAGGAAAATGAATCTAAACTTAAAAGATAAAGTCTTTATTATCACAGGCGGCGCAAAAGGTATTGGCAAAGGTATAACACAGGTTTTTGCAGCTGAAGGCGCAGTTGCTGTAATAGTTGGGCGAAAAGAAGCCGACAATGTTAAAGTGGTTGCAGAAATCGAAAAGAAGGGCGGGAAGGCTTCACAATTTGTTGCTGAATTGGCAAACCCGGCAGATTGCGAAATGGTTGTAAATGCAATTGTTACACAGTTTGGGAGAATTGATGGGTTAATTAACAATGCGGGTGTAAATGATGGCGTTAGTCTTGCGGGAGGTAATTACGAAGATTTCATGGCCTCCTTACATAAAAATCTTGTTCATTATTATTTAATGGCACATCATGCGCTACCCGAACTGATAAAATCAAAAGGTTCAATCGTAAATATTACTTCTAAAACGGCTGAGACAGGGCAAGGAAATACATCGGCTTATGCCGCAGCAAACGGTGGTAGAAACGCCTTAACTAGAGAGTGGGCGGTAGAATTGCTAAAATATGGAATTCGCGTAAACGCTATTGTAGTAGCGGAGTGTTGGACGCCTGCCTATGAAACTTGGATTGAAACCCTACCCAATGCTGAAGAAAAGTTAAAAGAGATAACAGCAAAAATTCCGCTTGAAAATAGAATGACTACTGCGGAAGAAATTGCCAATATGGCGGCATTTTTAATGTCAGATAAATCAAGCCACACTACCGGACAAATTATCCATGTAGACGGAGGTTATGTACATTTAGATAGAGCGTTAGCGAATGCTTAGGTTAAGCTTCATTGCAAGGCGAGAAGGCGTCATTGCGAGGTACGAAGCAATCTCCACCAACTAGCTTAGCGCTTTAGGATTGCTTCGTACCTCGCAATGACGCTAAAGAATAATACAATAAAAAATTACCTAACCTCCCAAAAATGAAAACACTAACCTGCACAACCCCAGGCAAATTCGAATACAGCGAAACTGAAAAGCCAACATTGGAGGAAAACCATGCGATCATTAAAATAAAACGAATTGGCATTTGTGGTACCGACCTTCACGCATTTGAAGGGACACAGCCTTTTTTTAACTATCCTCGTATTTTAGGCCACGAACTTTCTGGCGAATTAGTAGAAATTGATGGCACAAATGAATTCAAAATAGGTGAGGGGGTCACATTTATTCCCTATTTTAATTGTGGAGAATGTATAGCCTGCAGGTCGAACAAGCCGAATTGTTGCGTTAAAATGCAAGTTTGTGGGGTACATGTTGACGGAGGAATGAGAGAATATTTGTCCGTTCCAACCCATACGTTACTTCATGGCGAGGGATTGAGTTATGATGAATTAGCACTAGTAGAGCCTTTGGCAATTGGTGCACATGGAGTGAGAAGGGCTAATGTGCAAAAAGGCGAATTCGTGTTAGTGATTGGCGCTGGTCCAATCGGCTTAGGTACGATGGAATTTGCTCAGATTGCAGGCGCGAATGTGATAGCGCTAGATATCAACGATTCAAGGTTAGCCTTTTGTAAAGAAAAATTGAAAGTAGATCATGTGGTTAATGCACTAGGAAGTGATATTCTAGGAGAGTTGGCAAACATTACCAACGGCGAGATGCCAACCGTAGTAATTGATGCAACGGGAAATCAAAAAGCGATTAATAATGCGTTCCAGTATATGGCTCACGGCGCCAGATTCGTTTTAATTGGTTTACAGAAAGGAGAAATTTCCTTTAGCCACCCCGAATTTCATAAAAGAGAAGCAACCCTTATGAGCAGTAGAAATGCCACAATTGAGGATTTTGAGCATGTAATTAAGTCGATGAAGAATGGTCTAGTAAAGCCCACAAATTATATTACACATCAATTAGATTTTGATCAAGTTGCTGCAGAGTTTGCAAGTTGGTTAGACCCTAAAAACGGCGTAATTAAAGTAATGGTTAAAATGGATTAGCTAATGGAAAAGATCATCATCATTACTGGAGGCAACAAAGGAATAGGACAGGGGATTGTAACCACCTATTTGGCAAATGGATATAAAGTTTTTTCCATTTCAAGAACAATTGCAACACAAAAAGACACTAACTTGATTAATCTTCAATTCGATCTGAGCGATGACAAGGGACTTGATGTATTGATGACACAAATCTTGACGCAGCTTAAGCCAAATGAAATTGAAAGAATTGTGCTTTTTAACAATGCTGGTACATTAGGGCAAATTGGCAGAACAGAAAGCTTAGTTGCCAAAAACGTAGCGACTACCATTCATTTAAACACTATCGCGCCCATTCTACTGACCTCGGCCTTTATCAAATTTACAGAGAGCTGGATATGCGAAAAAAAGGTCATTAATATTTCTTCTGGAGCTGCGCAGAACGCTTATTATGGATGGACACTGTATTGCGCCTCGAAAGCAGCCTTAGATATGATGACTAAGACCATCGCGCTGGAGCAGCAGGCAGTTGAAAATGGGATAAAAATTATTGCTATTTATCCAGGTGTGGTTGATACTGATATGCAAACGGAAATTCGCAAACACAAAAAAGAAGATTTTATCGCAATAGACCGTTTTTTGGAATTGAAATCTTCCGGATTATTACTTAAACCTATCGAAGTTGGACAAAAGATATTTGAGATCGACCAGCGGGAATTAGAAAATGGTTCGATTTTGAGAGTAGAATAAAATACACCTCGCAGCTGCCTGCGAGGTGCAAATATTTATTACCAGAATTTCACGTAGAGCATTGCCAACAACATTAAGGTAACAACAATTAATACCATCGTTGATGGAGTTACTTTGAACATTGATTTGTCAATCTCGAACGCTTTAGGATTAACTTTTGGTCCTGCTAAACTTACCAGGATCATCACTAACATGGTAAAGCCAAACGATAGTCCCATACAAATCAAGAATGGAATTTCATAGGCACCTTTACCATTAGGGTAGGCACTATATAACCAAGTTTCATTTCCAAACCAGGTAGTTGCATAATTGTTAAAGATTACCGATAAGAAAAATCCAGTTAACAAACCTGCAATGGCTGCGCTACCCGTAGTACGTTTCCAGAACATTCCCAAAATAAACATGGCAAATATTCCTGGACTAATAAAGCCTGTATAGCGTTGAATAAAGATAAAGCCACCTTCTCCACTAATACCTAACAAATCATTCCAAGTAAGTAGAACCGAAAGAACGATTGCAATTACAATGGTCAATCTTCCAACACTTACTAATTTTTTGTCTTCTGCATTTTTATTAATGTATTTTTTATAGATATCTAAAGTGAAAATAGTAGAGATACTATTTGCTTTACCTGCTAAAGAAGCCACGATAGCTGCCGTTAGTGCAGCTACAGATAATCCTTTTAGTCCCGACGGAAGGAAACCAAGAATAGCCGAATAAGCGTTATCAGCGTTAAAATGACCACCTGGTGCCATTTCAGCCTGCAATGCTCCATTTTTATGCAACACATAGGCTGCAATACCTGGAAGCATTACGATAATTGGCATTCCCAGTTTTAGTAACCCTGCAAATAGAATACCTGTTCTAGCAGTTTTTAAATCTGCACCTAATGCACGTTGGGTGATATATTGATTACAGCCCCAATAGTTTAGGTTTACAATCCACTGACCAGCAAAATACATGGCGATACCTGGCAACATTAAATATTTGTTAATATCGGCCTGAGAGCTATTTGGGCCTGGTTTATCTAAAATCATATGGAAGTGGTCAGGAGCATCTTTTAACAACATCTTAAATCCTGCGATGGCATCTTTACCCAAGCCAAATTGCTCACTTACTAGCGTTAAAGCGATATAGGTTGTTGCTAATCCTCCGATAATAAGTACTACTACTTGAATAACATCCGTAAAACCAATTACTTTCATTCCACCTAGGGTAATGATAAGGGCAAAAACAGCAAGGGCAATCATTACGGCACCAAAGTAGTCGGGACTGATCATGCTACTAATAGCGATTGATCCAAGATATAAAATGGACGTTATGTTAACGAATACATATAAAAACAGCCAAAAAATAGCCATAATTAAACTCACTGTTTCGTTATAACGAGTTTGCAAAAATTGCGGCATCGTAAAGATTTTATTCTTTAAGTAAATTGGAATAAACCAAACTGCAACAATAATTAAGGCGATTGCGGCCACCCATTCATAAGCGGCAACTGCGATACCAACAACAAATCCATTTCCACTCATGCCAATAAACTGCTCGGCAGAAATGTTTGAAGCTATCAGTGAAGCGCCAATAGCCCACCAAGTTAAAGATCCTTCGGCCAGGAAAAAGTCGTGGCTTCCCGAAACTTCCTTGCTCTTTTTACGGCTATAAATCCAATAGCCATACCCTGAAATAAGGATAAAGTAAAAAATAAAGACGGCAATATCTACCGCTGAAAAATTGTTCATCATAATGTTTATATTTGGTTTTAGGGTTTATTTATAGTAAACTTCATTCCAATGAAGCTCATTTCTAAATTGGTTTAGGTTAGTATCTGCGCCTATATTTATGTATTCTAAGCCTGCAATATTAGCAAAATCTAACAAATGTTGCGTCGTTAAATTTTGGCTATAGGCTGTATGATGCGCACCACCGGCGTAAATCCAAGCTGCACAACCTGTTTTCATGTCAGGCAACGGCTTCCACAGCACTCTAGCAACGGGTAAATTTGGTAAATCATTTTCCGCCTCAACTGCTTTTACCTCGTTAACTAATAATCGGAAGCGATTGCCCATATCAATTAATGAAGCGTTTAATGCATCACCACCCGCAACATTAAATACCAAACGTGCCGGGTCAGCTTTTCCACCTATACCTAATGGATGTACTTCCAAGTTTGCTTTTCCTTTAGCTAAAGATGCATCAATTTCCAGCATGTGCGAGCCTAAAACCATTGAATTTGTAGGGTCAAAATGGTAAGTATAATCCTCCATAAATGCATTTCCGCCAGGTAAACCTGCTCCCATGACCTTGCAAGCACGTACTAAAGCAGCTGTTTTCCAATCTCCCTCACCCGCAAACCCAAAACCATCAGCCATTAAACGCTGCGCTGCAATACCCGGTAATTGAACCATCCCATGTAAATCTTCAAAGGTATCAGAGAAGCCTTTAAAACCACCATCAGTTAAAAATTTACGCAGACCAATTTCAATCTTCGCAGCTTCGTACACAGATGAATGTCTTGCTCCACCAGCTCTTAAATCGGCCGACATTTGGTAACTATCTTCGTATTCAGTCAACAATTCTTTTACAGATTGCTCACTGCTGCTGTTGATGATTTCAACTAAATCTCCAATTCCGTAAGTATTTACAGAAAATCCGAATTTCATTTCCGCTTCAACTTTATCGCCATCGGTTACCGCAACATAACGCATATTGTCGCCAAAACGAGCAAATTTAGCACCTTGCCAATCATTCCATCCAGCAGCAGCTCTGCACCACATATCAATTTCACCTACAACTTCTTCGTCTTGCCAATGCCCGACCACCACTTTCCGATCTTTACGCATACGCGAAACCATAAAACCAAATTCGCGATCACCATGAGCACTTTGATTTAGATTCATGAAATCCATATCGATAGAATTCCATGGAATATCTCTGTTAAATTGAGTATGCAAATGCAATAGCGGTTTTTGGAGAATGCTTAATCCTCTAATCCACATCTTAGCAGGAGAGAAAGTATGCATCCAAGTAATCACACCAATACAGTTTGTAGCAATATTTGCTTGCTGTAAGGTTTCGAAAATTTCTTCAGGAGTTTTAACAATTGGTTTATATACTACTCGTACAGGTATTTTGCTTTGTTGGTTTAATGAATCGGCAACTTGCTGTGCATGTTCTGCAACTTGCTTTAAGGTTTCTTCTCCGTATAAATGTTGTGTGCCTGTGATAAACCAGACTTCGAATTTTTTTAAATCAATCATGTTTTATGTTTTATATTGGTTATTCCTGTCCATAGTAAGCATCTGCTCCATGCTTTCTATCAAAATGTTTTTTAATTAGCGATTCTTTAAGTCTTGGCGCTTGAGGATTAACTTGCTGGGTAATTAAAGCCATTTGTGCCACACTTTCTAGTACCGCACTATTATAAACTGCTTTCTGGGCTGTTTTCCCCCAGGTAAAAGGAGCATGGTTGCCAACTAAGATCATTTCCACGTCTTTGTAGCTTAAGCCCAATGCTTCAAAGTGGTTGATGATCTGAAAGCCTGTTTCATATTCGTAATTTCCTTTGATCATCTCATCGTTCATTGGTGGGGCACAAGGGATGTCAACAGTGAGGTGATCGGCATGGGTTGTACCGTAAATTGGAATAGCGCGTTGTGCTTGCGCCCATGAAGTTGCGTAAGTAGAATGTGTGTGAACAATTCCTTCAATGGCTGACCAATTTTTATACAATACTGCATGAGTTTGGGTGTCAGAAGAAGGCCGTAAATTGCCTTCAATTGTTTTTCCTTCAAAATCTACGATCACCATTTTATCGACCGTTAGCTCTTCATATGGAACGCCACTTGGTTTAATCGCAAATACGCCTTTTTGTTGATCTGCCGCGCTTACATTACCAAAAGTAAATAGTACCAAATTTAATTTTGGTAATTGCATATTTGCCTCGTAGGCTTGCTCTTTGATGCTTTTGTAACTCATGATAGATAAGGTTTAATATCTTTTTTATGATATTTTTCTAAGTACCTACCTAAAGTTTGGTATTGTTGGTAATGCTCGCGGTACATCTTTTGTTTTCGTTTATTAGGTTTGTATTCCTTTTCAAAACCGGTGCCCATCGCATCCATAGCTGCTTCAACAGTAGGGTAGATTCCTGCAGCGGTTGCCGCAAACATTGCTGCTCCTAAAGCACAGGTATGCTCAAAACGGTGAATGCGTATCGGCATCTCTAAAATATCAGCCATCATCTGCATAATATAAGGAGATTTTTTGGCTACTCCACCAATCCCAATAATTCCTTTTACTGGTACGTTTTGATCCTTAAAACATTCAACAATACTCTTTGCTCCAAAACAGGTAGATTCTGCTAAAGCTCTGAAAATTCTCGGAGCATCAGTGCCTAGACTTAAACCTGTAATCGCACCTTTTAACTCTTGATTAGCGTTAGGCGTTCTTCGACCATTCAACCAGTCGATCGCTAACTCTTCATAATCATCGTCTCCTAGTGCCTCAGCCTGTTTGCTTAACGTAGCAATGATTTTCCCTTCAAGTTCTATTTTCAATGCTTCCGCTGTTGCAGCATCTAACAATGAAGATTCTGATAGCAGGTTATTTAATGGCCAGCTAATTATATTTTTAAACCAAGCGTATACATCACCAAAGGCCGATTGACCAGCTTCTAGGCCTGCCATATTTGGAATTACAGAACCATTTACTTGTCCGCATATTCCTTTAATTAAGTTGCCTTCCATGTCTTGGTTCGGAGCAACTAAAATATCGCAAGTACTGGTACCCATTACTTTGCTTAAATAATACGGCTCAATTTGTCCGCCAACTGCACCCATATGTGCATCAAATGCGCCAACGCCGATAACAACATCGGTAGATAGCCCCAACTTATCTGCCCATTCTGCACTTAAATTGCCTGCAGGAACATCAGATGTATAAGTATCAGTGAATAAACGGTCTCTATATCCCTTAAGAAGCGGGTCAAGCGTGCTGAAAAACTTCTCGCTAGGAAGCCCATCAAATTCTTCTGCCCATAGCGCTTTGTGTCCTGCTGCGCAGCGACTTCTTTTCATTTTCTTGATATCAGTTTCGCCGCACAGCAAAAAAGGTATCCAGTCACAGTGTTCAACCCAAGAAACAATTTGACCTCTAACTTTTTTGTCCACTCTTAAAATGTGCAATAATTTAGACCAATACCATTCCGAAGAATAAATACCTCCAGCGTATTTGAGGTAATTTATTGGGAATTTCTCTGCATGATCATTGATTTCGTTAGCTTCTTTAATAGCAGTATGGTCTTTCCATAACACAAACATTGCGTTCGGATTATTTTCAAAGCCATCTGTTAAGCATAACGGAACCCCTAATTCGTTGACAGCAATTGGAGTTGAACCTGTAGTATCAACGGCTATCCCTCTAACACATGCTGCAATTTCGCTGCCACCCGCCTTAGCAATACATTCTTTAATGGTATGTGTTAGCCCTTCGATATAATCTAAAGGGTGTTGTCTAAATTGATTTATTGTCGGGTCACAGTATAATCCCTTTTGCCATCTCGGATAAAGAAATACCGATGAGGAAATTTCATCACCATTCTTGGTGTCTACTAACACAGATCGGACCGAGTCGGTACCATAATCCACGCCAATTACATAGTTCGCTTCGTTCATGTGGTTAAATAAATGTCTAATTAACGTTTATTTTTTTTCAATTGCAAAATATTGTGAAGATTTGTCGAAGAATTAAGATTATTCTCTTATACAGAACCTATATACACATTATTTGCTATTTTCTTTCTATCTAAAGAGGTAATGCTTACGTACACATCAATCGTTTTGCCGATAAACCGGTTATTGAAATGGAAGGTGCATCTTTTTTCACGGCGATTTACCCCACCTATAAAGCCATCTGTTTTGTGAAGTTCAGCGCAGTACAGCACAAGAATTAGCTGGTCATCATACCTCCCTATGCGATCGCCTGCTTGTGTATCCCAGGTAAGTTGAAGCGTGCTAGGCGCAATTAATTCAATTAGCGTATCCTTAACCATTGGTAAAATACCCCTGCTGAAAATGAGTTTTTTATAATCAGCACTTAAATGTGGGTGCATGCCGACAATGGTTTCTTGATAATTAGCTTTGAATGCTGCGCTAATTTCAGTTTGTTTCTCTGCTTCATTTTTCATGCCTACTAGGAGGTAAGGGTGGAAGGGAACCAAAAATTTGTTCAGGAACCTCATTTTTTCTTGAGTAGCTATTTGTCCAGCGGTTCGCTTTTTCGGAGTAGCTTTACTTAGCGCTTTTATATAGGCAATACCTTTCCAGGTTCCGCCAATCACCGGCCCTATTTTTCCTGATAGTGCCCCAAGTATTCCATTTGTAATTTTTGCCATTTTGTTTCTATTTAATTGATTAATAATTCTTGCTATTAACACCTTAGTTATTTATTAGCATTCGCTAAGATTTTTATCAGGGCTAGGGTCTAACAAAGTCTAACCAAAGTCTAAGGAAAGTCTAACAATACCCTGAACTGTTATAGGCGCTGCATGGGTTTCTTCTAAGCTGATTAGCAATGGTATAAAACTTAAATGAAACTCACCAGTGCATGGGGTGTTAGAACTTTGTTAGACCCCTGCGTTGATATGCTTGAATCGCAGTATTTCGCTGAATATTTTATTTGAAAATTCTTTTATCATGAAGGAAAACTTCTTTATATCTTAGCAAAATGAGAATAGTAAGTTTTGCAGCATTGATGATTTTATTTTGGGGCTGCGCCGCTAAAATGAATACGACAACAAAAGTTAAAGCAGTTGATTCATTAAAAATAATGAGCTATAATATTCATCATGCCAATCCGCCCTCAAAAGTGGGATTAATTGATCTTGATGCGATAGCTGCAGTGATCAATAAAGAGCAGCCAGATTTAGTAGGTTTACAGGAGGTTGATCGACTAACTAAACGTTGTGGCAATATTGATCAGGCAAAAGTTTTAGCAGAAAAAACAGGTTTATATTATCAATTTTTTAAAGCAATTGACCATGACGGTGGCGAATACGGTTTAGCTATTTTAAGCAAATATCCGATTTTAAGCTCTTCAAAAATAGCTTTACCGCAAGTGATGAAAGGAGAGGGCAGAATAATGGCTGCCGCTGAAATTACGCTGCCCAATAAAATGAAAATTACTTTCGCCAATACACACTTAGATGCTCAACGACCAGACAGTAATCGCGTAGTTCAAATGAAGGCGATCGAAGCGAATTTGATAGCTAAAAAAGGCGCAACAGTTTTGGTTGGCGATTTGAATAGCGAAGCCGATAAAGAGCCAATTATGATATTGGACAAAACGTTTAAACGAAGCTGCGTACTCAATTGTGCCCCAACTATTCCTCAAGATAAACCACGTAAAACGATAGATTACATCGCTTTAAGCAATGCAAACTGGGGATTAATGGAGCACCGAGTAGTGCCCGAAACTTATGCTTCAGATCATAGACCTCTTATCGCAGTTTACCAGCTTAAGTAAATTTAGTTGAAAGCCTCTTCGATTACTTGGGTATAGAATTCTTTCAATTCTACGCCCATAGCTGCAACTTGTTGCGGAATAAAGCTGGTGGCTGTTTGCCCAGGGATCGTGTTAATTTCGATGAAATAAAAATCACTGCTTCCGTGTTGCAAAAAGTAATCGATACGGACGATACCTTTGCAATTAAGTTTCTGGTAAACAGCTGCTACGACACGTTCTACTTTATCTTTTTCTTCGTCAGTCATGCGACCAGGAGTAATTTCTTCTGTTGCGCCAGGTGTATATTTTGCTTCAAAATCGAAAAACTCATTGGCAGGAATGACCTCTGTTGCAGGTAAGACTACGATATTTCCTTTTGTTTTAAAAACACCGACAGAAAACTCTCTTCCTTCAACAAATTCTTCCACTAAAACCTGATTATCTTCTTTAAATGCTTTATCTAACGCTGCTTTTAAATCCTCGTGCTGTTTCACTTTAGACATCCCGATACTGCTTCCGCCGTTATTGGGCTTTACAAAATAGGGTAACTTTAAAGAATTGCTAATTTCAGTTAAATTACTTTCATCATTGTTAAAAAGCTGAATTGACTTAGCAACATTTAAGTCTTTTATTCCTTCTACGATGGCTTTAGTATAACCCTTATTCATGGTAATTGCAGAGGTTAACGCATTACATGTTGTATATGGCATACCGATCATGTCAAAATATCCCTGAAGTTTTCCATCTTCACCTGGTGATCCGTGGATTGCAATGAATACAACATCAAATTTAATCTTTCTACCGTTTAAGTTTAAAGAAAAGTCGTTTCGATCAATTTCAATCTTAACTGAATCGGCTGGCTCATAAAACCAATTAGTCTCAGTAAGCATAATTTTATACACTTCATACTTGTCCGTGTCGATATGTTGAGCAATTGTTGCTGCGCTTTTTACTGATACTACCCACTCACCAGTGGTGCCACCTGTTAATAATGCAATTGTTTTCTTCATGTACTTTTGAATAAGATTCGTCAAAAATATAAATTAGTTCATGCAGATTTGATTTTAATTGAGATAAAATATTTTTTTAAGCTAAATTTGAAGTATTATCCATATTTAATGATTTTGGCATGAGTTTTATCATGATAGTTCAATCGCTGTAAAAATTATAGCTAACATTAAATAGGTCAATTTATGTACTAACGAAAAATAAATGAGCAACTTCTTTGCCTACCTTAAAACCAGGTCCTTTCGAAATAATCTAATCGCTGCTGTATGCACTGTTGCGGCCATCTTGTTGATCGCTTTTTTTAGTCTACGGTTTTATACCAAACACGGAGAAGGAATGGATGTGCCAACCGTTAAAGGATTAACCATTGCTCAAGCAGTTAGTAAATTGGAAGAGATGGGTTTACGCTACGAGATTGATTCTGTTTATATCATGGATAAACCCCCGGGCATTGTTACCGATCAAGATCCTGATGCAGGAACTTTTGTAAAGGCAAATCGGACGATCTATTTAACGATTAATGCTACACAGGCTCCGAATGTCAAGTTTCCGGATATCGAATTTAAATCATTACGTGAGGCGCAGGCGCTTTTAGAAAGCTATAGGTTGAAATTAGGTGATACTACGTACAAACCAGATGTGAGCAGGGATGTTGTTCTTGAAGCATTTTTTGGCGGTCAGTTAATCAAAGCTGGGGAGGTTTTACCAACCGGGTCGAGAATTAATTTAACTTTAGGTGATGGACGTGGAAATGAGGACGTAGAGCTTCCAAATTTAATTGGCTTTACACTAGGAGAGGCGAGATTTTCGTTGAAAGGATCAATGTTAAGCTTAGGCGAAATTTCATCAGATGGCCCGATTACAGATTCTACAACAGCCATCATTATCTCGCAATTTCCTTTAACTGCCGACACCTTAACGAAGGTTAAAATAGGGTCACCTGTAAATGTGACAATAACAAACAAAAAGCAATAATTCTGATTAATATAAAATGAATACTGAAAAGAAAGAAATAAAAAAGAGTACTAAAATTATCATAACTGTAGCCGTAATCGTTCTATTGATAGGGGGTTACTATGGACTAAATTTGTATAAAACTTATTTTGCACCTAACGTTAATGCTGATCAGAAGTATTTATATATTAAAACTGGGTCTAATTATGAAGATTTATTAGCAAACCTGCAAAGCAAAGGTATTTTAAAAGATGCTGTTACATTCCAAGCTGCTGCTGCAAAGATGAATCTGTTAGGCAACGTAAAATCTGGTCGTTATCGTTTAAAAGAGGGTTTAAATAATAGGGCTTTAATCAACATGATTAAGGCGGGTAACCAAGATCCTGTAAAACTGAAATTCCAAAATATTCGCAAGAAAGAAAATTTTGCTGCCTATATGGCCAAAAACATGGAAGCAGATTCGCTAGCGTTTATCAGTGTACTTGATTCTCTTCCGTTATTGGAAAAATATGGGTTTAACAAAGAGAATAGCTATACCATGTTTATCCCAAATACTTACGAAATGTATTGGAACATCAAGCCAATTGAGTTTTTTGAAAGGATGCAAAAGGAGTATGTTAAGTTTTGGAATGATGAACGCAAACAAAAAGCCGCGAAACTTAATCTCACTCCCATACAAGTAGGTATTTTAGCTTCAATTGTCGATTACGAAGCACTTTATGATAAGGAAATGCCAATTATTGCTGGGTTGTATCTAAATCGCTTGAATCGTGGAATTTTGTTGCAAGCTGATCCAACCGTGATCTTTGCGAATAATGATTTCACTGTTAAGCGAGTGACTAGTTCGTTGTTAGCTGTTGACTCAAAGTATAATACTTATAAATATAAAGGCTTGCCGCCTGGGCCAATTATGATGCCTAGCATCAAAGCTATTGACGCAGTTTTAAATAGGGAAGTCAATAATTATATTTATATGTGTGCGAAAGAAGACTTTTCAGGATATCACAATTTTGCAGAAACTCAAGAACAGCACGAAATTAACGGCAGAAAATACAGAGCAGCCTTAAACAAGCGTAACATTTTCAGATAATGTTTGTATACGAAAGCAAAGTAAGGGTTCGATATATCGAAACTGATCAAATGGGCATTGTTCATCATGCCAATTATGCGCAATATTATGAATTAGCCCGTACGGAGTGTTTCGAAGCTTGTTCTGGCATGAGTTATGCGACAATGGAGGCAGAAGGAGTGATGTTGCCGATTTTGGAATTGCAGTCGAGGTATTTGAAGCCGGCTTATTATAATCAAATTTTAACAATTAAGTCTATTGTTAACACGATCCCATCTGTTCGACTGAATGTTGACTACGAAATTTACAATGAGGCGAATGAATTGATCAATACCGGTAAAACGACATTGGTTTTTGTTAACAAAGAGACGCGTAGACCTTGTCAGCCGCCAGAAAGCTTCATGAAAAATGTGAGGCAGTATTTTATATAAACAATGAATTGGATCCATAAGCAACTACTTAATTTGAAACTGTATGCCATGTTTATTGCTTGGACTAAAGTTTGCGTATTGCCTGGATTTAGTCCACTGCCGATATATACGGTTGCTACTTTCTTCTTCAAAGAAATTGGAAAAGAAACCTTAGTTAATAAGGCGTCGTCACTTGCGTACAATTTTATGTTGGCAATATTTCCGGCAATTATTTTTCTTTTCACGTTAATTCCGTACATACCAAAGCGTATCGGCTTTCAAGAGCAATTGATGTCGCTGCTTGCCTTAATATTGCCTAACAACGCTTATATTGCGTTCGAGAGTACGATTACTGAGATCGTGAATATCCAAAATGGAAGTTTGCTTTCTATCGGTTTTATTTTGTCTTTATTTTTTGCCACCAATGGAGTGCATAAGTTGATGGTTGCTTTCAATAAATCATCTCTGATTGTAGAAACGCGTACCTGGCTTAAGCAACGATTGGTGGCGGTCATACTAACGGTGATTATCTCCTTCTCGGTGATCATATGTATTGCGGCTATGGCAATAGGTGAGATTTTACTGACCTATATTAAAGAAGAGCTACATTATGAAGGTAATTTAACCTATTACGCAATTCAGTTAACACGCTGGACTTTACTTGGTGCATTGTATTTTATTACAGTGTCTATTTTATATCGGTATGGGCCAGCTCATGCAAAGAAATGGAAATTTTTTAGTGCAGGTTCATGGCTAGCTACAATCTTAGCCTTTTTTACAATTTGGGGTTTTTCATATTACATTAATAACTTCAATTCCTACAATAAACTTTATGGATCTATTGGGACACTTATCGTAATTATGATCTGGTTGTATTTAAATTCACTGATTTTATTGGTAGGGTTTGAGCTTAATGCCAGCGTTGATTTGTCTAAACGAAGTGTGAAAATTATTCGCCCTAACTTCAACATCTTCAAAAAACCTTTACCAGTAGAGAATAAATTAGAGAAATCTTAAATTTTTCTGCCTCTGTTTGAACTATTTAAGCATTTTTTGAAAAAAATATCACATCATAGTTTGCAGATTTAACTAGAGTTTGTACTTTTGCGCCGGAGAGTTGGCAGAGTGGTCGATTGCGGCAGTCTTGAAAACTGTTGACTTGTCAAAGGGTCCGCGGGTTCGAATCCCCCACTCTCCGCCAAATAAAAACGTTTTCTGCTTAGGCTGAAAGCGTTTTTTTGTTTTATAAACATTTATAAATGCACTTTACCAGTTTATTATGGTAGCTTTAGGAACTTACTAACTAGAGTATAGGCAGATCTCAACTAGATATACTTAATCTCATTCTATAATGCATTTAAGTATATGAAAAAGGACGATTCTGCTAAACTGATTATTGCAAATAGAGAGCTTGCTTTTCAAAGTGAAGAAAAGGAAAGTCGTGCTGCGGAACTAATCATTGCTAATAAGGAACTTGCTTTTCAAAATAAAGAAAAGGAGAAGCGTGCTGCAGAGTTGATTATAGCTAACAAAGAACTTGCATTTCAGAATATAGAAAAGGAGAAGCGTGCTGCTGAACTAATCATTGCTAACAACGAGCTCAGAGATGCACAGAACCATGTTCGTAAACTGAATGATGAACTCGAACAAAAGGTCATCGAACGTACTATCGAATTAGAATCTGTAAATAAGGAGCTGGAATCATTTTCCTATTCTGTTTCTCACGATTTGCGAGCACCTATTAGGGCAATTAACGGATACACAAAGATTTTATCGGAAGACTATATAGATAACTTGGATTCAGATGGTATTAAAATACTTCATGCCATAATGAATAACTCTCGAAAAATGGGGGAGTTAATCGACGATTTGTTAGCTTTCTCCAAGTTAGGAAGAAAGCCGGTAACATTTTCTGACATTGATATGAATGAATTAGTAAATTCAGTAAAAGAAGAGTTGCTATTTCACGAAGATAAAGCCGAAATTAAGTTTGAAATTAAATTATTGCCTCTAGCTAAGGGTGATAAATCATTGATCAAGCAAGTGTGGATTAACCTTATCTCTAATGCGATTAAATATTCGGGCCATAAAAAAGAAACAACTATTGAAATTGGTTCATTTAATGAGGGTATTTTAAATGTTTATTATGTTAAAGATGCAGGGGCAGGTTTTGACATGGAATATTATGATAAACTTTTTGGTGTATTTCAAAGATTACATTCTCAAGAAGAATTTGAAGGGACAGGGATAGGGTTGGCAATTGTGCAAAAAATTATAAGTAAGCATAACGGAAAGGTTTGGGCTGAATCGACGCTAAATGTTGGCAGTTGTTTTTATTTCAGTCTTTATGTATAAACAAAAAATAGGAAATATGGATTGCGATAATATTGAGATTTTGTTGGTAGAAGATAGCATGGATGATGCAGCATTCACTACACGTGCACTTACGAAAAGTGGTTTCACAAATAAACTTTACCATGTAAAGGATGGCGCAGAAGCACTAGATTTTATATATTATAAAGGAAATTACGAAAATAGAAAACCTAAAGAATTTCCTAAAATCATCCTACTAGACTTAAAAATGCCTAAGGTTTCGGGAATTCAGGTACTAGAGCGATTAAAGTCAGATCCGGTTACGAAATCTATACCAGTGGTGATGCTAACATCATCTAATGAAGGCCCAGATATTGAAAAATGCTTCGCCCTTGGGGTAAACAGTTATATTGTTAAACCTGTAGACAGCGATAATTTTTTCAAAGCTATCAAGGAAATTGGCATGTATTGGATGGTTCTTAATCAATAATCGAGTACTTTTATGCTAGCCATCAACAAGTTAAAGATCCTCATTATCGAAGATAACGAAAGTGATGCTGACATGCTCAAACGTGAACTAAAGAAGTCCGCCTTAGATTTTATTGCAGAAGTTGTGCAGACTCGTTCAGGTTTTGAAAAATCACTAAATGAATTTGTTCCAGACCTCATCTTATCCGATTATTCACTTCCTTCTTTTGATGCAGTAAGCGCTTTTCGTATCAAACAAAATAAGCATGCAGATATTCCTTTTATTATAGTATCGGGTATTATTGGGGAAGAAAATGCCGTTGAGCTCATCAAAGATGGAGTAACCGACTATATTGCTAAGGATAAAATTTTTACACTATCAACAAAAATTAATAGGGCTTTAAGTGACAAAAATGCAAAACTTGAAAAAAGATTAATTGATGAACAACTAAGGATACAGTCTGCAGAATTGATCTTAGCAAACAAAGAAGTTAAAATTATTAATCAGGAACTTTCGCTCTTAAATTTAGAATTAGAAGACCGAGTAGCTCGCCGAACAAAAGCCCTAGAAGAAAGCGAGTTTAGATTCCGTAATATGATGGAAACTATACCGCAAATTACTTGGACAAATACAATAGGGGGGCGTATTATCTATTGCAACCAACGATGGTATGACTATACAGGGTTAAATCACGCGCAAACTGATTTAAGTGGCTTTCGCTCTGTAATTCACCCTGAAGACCTACGGAACACCCTCCTACAATTTAAAACCGTCCGTAAAACGACTACTGGTGGAGAGTTTCAAACGCGTGCAAAGCGTGAAGATGGGCTTTATCGCTGGCATTTGGTTCGCTTAATGCCGATTACTGATGAAGTTGGCCAAATGCATTTTTGGGTAGGAACGGCTACTGACATACAGGAATTAAGAATTTTACAACAGCAAAAGGACGATTTTATCAGCATAGCAAGTCATGAACTCAAAACACCACTTACTGGGTTAAAGGCATCTTTACAGCTTTTGGATAGGATAAAGGATAATCCTACTTCAGCCATTTTACCTAAATTGATAGAGCAGTCTAACAAAAGCATGGGAAAAGTTATTGTACTAATCGATGACCTATTAAACGCCAGCATGGCGAATACTGGGCAGCTCGAAATTCATCCAAAGAGGCTGGTACTAGCCGATGTGATTAATGATTGTTGTCAAGATGTTCGTGCAGGTAGCGCACATAATTTGACCACCGAAGGGGATTTGTCAATTGAAGTTTATGCCGATGCAGTTAAGATTGAACAGATTATTGTTAATTTTGTGAATAATGCAATAAAGTATGCACCTGATTCGAAAGATATTGTCATATCAATAGTTAGGCAAAATAACATGGTAAAAATATCCGTAGTAGATAAGGGACCTGGTATTCAAACAGAAAAGCTACGTTATCTTTTTGATCGATATTATCGCATCGAAAACAATGGAACACAATACTCCGGGCTAGGGCTCGGACTTTACATTTGTGCTGAAATAGTTAAAAAACACCATGGTCAAATTGGAGCAGAAAGTGAACTTGGTGTTGGTAGCTCCTTTTGGTTCACTTTGCCCATTGCTTAAGGCACGCCACTAGGGCCAGTCATGTAATATCCGTTATACTTAAAATCAGCTAATATAAATGATCACTTAGGGGGCAATTTAAAGAAGCAGACAAATTTATTGATTTCAATCAAGTTTATTAGTTCCTGCCATTTTGTATTTTTGCCTAAGAAAATAGATAATCGCAAATTATGGAATACAAACCAACATCCATCCGACCGTTTATAGGTGCAGTTGATTTCGGAACATCAAGAAATTTTTACCTGGATCTCGGGTTTGTAGAAACTGTGTTGAGTAACAATATGTCGGTTTTTAAGAGAGGAGAATTGAGTTTTTATTTACAAGATGCTTATGTGAAGGATTGGGTAGATAATACAATGATTTTTTTAGAAATCATAGACGTGGACCATTTTTGGACTGAGTTAGTGGCATTGGATCTTACAACGAAATATGAAAACGTTAAAGTATCGCCAGTAAGAACGGAACATTGGGGTAAAGAATGCTTTGTACACGATCCTTCGGGAATTTTATGGCATTTTGGAGAGTTCCATTAAATAAAAAACAACGTTGCTCCGTAAACATCTGGTGTTATGTTTAAGCCACGAATACACGAATTATTAGCTGTGTATTCGTGGCTATTTTTTAAGTTAAACTTCCATTGTTTTCCATTTACCTTTTTTAAATAAGATATAAGCTGCAACAGTAATACCAACTTCAGCTATAGGCACTGCCCAGAATACGCCACTCGGTCCCATTTTTAAATACTTGGCTAAAAAGTAAGCAAAGGGGATTTGAAATACCCAGAAGGCAATAACATTAATTTTTGTGGGTGTCCAGGTATCTCCAGCGCCGTTGAAAGCACTAACCAACACCATGCCTATTCCGTACAACACAAAACCGTAACTCAAAGTTCTTAATGCCTCTACAGCAACAGCCTTAATTTGTGGGTCTGTAGTGAAAAAAGACGCGAAATAAGGCCCACACGTTAAAAAGAGTACAGTAACGATTGCCATGAAAATAATGGTAAACTTCATTGTTTCGAACACCGATTTTTCAGCTCTATCTACATGCTTTGCGCCTAAATTTTGTCCTACTAGTGTTGCAGCGGCATTACTTAAACCCCATGCAGGTAACATAAAGAACATCATCAAACGTAAAGCCGTTTGGTAACCAGCCGAACCATGATCGCCCCCCGTGGTAGCTACCAGTTGAGCAAGGAAAATCCAGCTGCATGATGCAATAACAAACTGCAAGATACCGGGCGCCGCAATTTTAACAATTGCTTTAATCTGTTCCCAGTGAGGTTTAAAATATTCCAATTTGATTTTAATTGCACCATTTCCCTTAACTAAGTGGTAAATTTGGTAGCTTACACCCAATCCGCGACCCAGTGTTGTTGCGATAGCCGCACCTGTTAGGCCAAATGCTGGAACAGGTCCAAGTCCACGAATAAATAGTGGACATAATATGATATTAGCTATATTCGCTATCCACAAGCTTTTCATGGCGATTGCAGCGTTTCCAGCGCCTCTAAAAATCCCGTTTATTAAAAATAGCAACATAATAATCATACTTCCACCCATCATAATACGAACAAAGTTTGTTCCCTGGACAGCTGTTTCTTCTGTTGCGCCCATTATTAATAGAATTTCCTTGGCATAAAATAAGCCTAGCAAGCTAATAATAACATTTATGAACATCGATATAACGATGGTTTGCATCCCTGCTTTTGCCGCTGCTTCAGGGTTTTTTTCTCCAATACGGCGAGCAACTAAAGCTGTTGCTGCCATGCTCATGCCAATGGCCAAGGAATAGATAATTGTGAGTACCGACTCGGTTAGTCCAACGGTTTGGATCGCATTACTACTATTTGGTAAATGACCAACAAAGTAGAGGTCCACAAGGGCGAAAACTGATTCCATCATCATTTCTAACATCATTGGAATAGCTAATAAAACAATAGCTTTTCGAATGCTGACGGTAGTGTAATCGGTTTCTTCGCCTTTTAAAGCTTGAGTAATTAATTGGATATAAGAAGACAGACTATGTTTAGTCTTAAGTGATTGTGACATTTAAAAAAAATAAAATATAAACCATGTGATACATTGAATATGCATCAATTATTTGATAAAAAAGAATTGTCCTTTATACTATCGTACAGGGAGGACCGATAAAATTATCATGGTCTCAACGGTTTTAATAATACAAATGTAAAGGAATTTTTGATGAAAGGAAATTTTTTAACGCTGAGGCCAATTGAATTCATTTCAGGAGTAAGAAGGCTATTGTTATTATAAACCACATTTTAACCTATTTTTGGTATTTGTAAAAATTTTAAGTTAATATTGTAATAATATTTCAATAATGAAGGTTTTACAATTTACCATTCCAGTAGCAGATGATAGGGCAGTTATTGTACAAGAAGATATCATGCCTCGTTTTTACCCTCATTTACATCGACACAAGGAGGCACAGTTAATTTGGATTAGAGAGGGCGAAGGGACATTGCTAGTTGATAACCAAATGCATCCATTTAAGAAGGACGATATTTTTTTGATTGGTGTTAATCAACCTCATTTATTTAAAAGTAACCCAGAGTATTTTATTGAAAATAGTGAGCTAAAAATTCATGCCTTAATGATATTTTTTGACCCAAATGGAAAACTTCAATCATTTTTAGATTTGCCTGAAATGCAGTTAATTAAGGTTTATTTAAACTTTGCAAAAGGTGGACTGAAAATCCAAGGAAATAGGGTCAATTTCATTATGCAGCAAATGTTGAATATGCAACAGGTTAAAAACCAGCAGCTAATGATCCAGTTTCTTCAGTTGTTGGATGCAATGGCTCATTTACAAAGTACTTCGGAGGTTTTAGTTTCAAATGGTCCATCACTATTTTCGGAAAGTGAGGGAATTCGAATTGGACATATTTATAATTTCTTAATGCAAAATTACGACCATAATATTACGTTGGAAGAGATTGCCGAAGAGGCACATATGACAGCCCAAGCCTTTTGTAGGTATTTTAAGAAGCATACACGACAAACATTTGTGTCTTTTTTAAACGAGATCAGAGTAAATGAAGCTTGTAAGAAATTAACCAGTGGTAACTATGAGAACATTTCGATAGTCGCCTACAGTTGTGGTTTCAATAGCCTAACTAATTTTAATAGAGTTTTTAAAACGATCATGAAAATAGCGCCGAAAACTTATTTAGAAAGGTATCACAAAAGTTTAAACTAATTCGAAATGTTAAGTACGTAATTAACTTTTATTTTAATTGGCTTTTTAGAAAAAGAAAAAGCACTTTTGCAAACTAAGGCTAAGCTAATTTAGGATGATATGGAAGAACTGCTGGCAGAGGAAGTATTGCAATTATTAGAAAACGATAATGATAAGCAGTTAAAAGCCTATTTGAATGAACTTAATATATCAGATGTAGAACATTTAATAGACGAACTTCCTCAACATGCAGTGAAGTTTATGGAAACTTTATCCATAAAACGAGCGGTAAATGTTTTCAGAATTCTTGATTTTCCTACTCAAGAACGAATAATCAAAAAACTACAAAGCAATAAACTTACTGAACTCATTAGGCAGCTACCCCCAGATGATAGGACTGCCTTGTTAAGCGAGCTTAAAGGCGACGCCGTAAAACGACTGCTTATTTTGCTAAACGATAATGATCGGATCGAAGCACTACATCTTTTGGGATATGAAGAGGATAGTGTTGGTAGATTGATGACACCAGATTTTATTGCTGTTAAAATTGATTGGACAGTCAATAGAGTATTGTCACATATCCGCAGATATGGAAAGAATTCTGAGACTATCGATGTTATTTATGTGATTGATAAAGACGGCGTTTTATTAGACGATATCCGAATCAGAGAAATTCTATTGGCAGATCCGGAAGTCAAAATTGGAGAGTTGACAGACAATCGCCTAATTGCTTTAAAAGTAAATGATCCTCAAGAAGAAGCAATTAATGTATTTAGAATGAATAATCGTGTTGCCTTACCGGTAATAGATAACAATCAAATGCTGTTAGGAATTGTAACAGTTGATGATATTTTGTGGATTGCCCATGAGGAATATACGGAAGATATCCACAAAATTGGAGGTACTCAAGCCTTAAATGAACCCTACCTAGATGTGCCAGTATTTAAGTTGTACAAGAAAAGGGTTGTATGGTTAATTTTGCTGTTTTTTGGTGAATTACTCACCATTACTGCCATGTCTAACTTTCAACACGAAATAGATAAGGTAGTTATTTTAGCCTTATTTATTCCGTTAATCATTTCAAGTGGCGGAAATAGTGGCTCACAGGCAGCAACGCTAATTATCCAAGCTATGGCTTTAGGAGAAGTGACAGTAAAGGATTGGTGGAATGTGATGCATAGAGAGATTTTTTCTGGTATTTTTTTAGGTACTACACTTTGTGCTTTAAGTTTTGTAGTAATGAGTGTATGGCAGCTATTTTCACCAGATTTTAGTCAGCATTTTGTATTAATTGGCCTAGTAGTAGGCTGCTCATTAATAGGCGTAGTGCTTTGGGGTACTTTAATGGGTTCCATGTTGCCGTTGCTCTTAAAGAAACTCGGTGCCGATCCTGCAGCTTCATCTACACCATTTGTGGCAACACTAGTTGATGTAACTGGCTTGATTATTTATTTTTCTTTTGCCTTGTTGTTTCTCAAAGGCGTTTTACTCTAATCTCAGCTAAAAATTCCAAAATATGGACAATAAAACCATTGCAAGAACATTTCGACTATTATCGCAATTGATGGAATTGCATGAAGAAAATCCTTTCAAGATAAAATCAATAGCCAACGCATCATTTAAACTGGATAAATTACCTTTCGCATTATCTAGTATTGCTGTTGAGGAAATAGAGAAGATAGATGGAATCGGCAAAAGTATTTCTGCAAAAATTGTAGAGCTACTTGCTACAGGGACCATGAATGAACTAAGCGACCTGTTAGCACGCACTCCTCAAGGTGTTGTTGAGATGCTAGCCATCAAAGGGATTGGTCCGAAGAAAATCTCTGTGATATGGCACGAATTAAAAATTGATACCGTAGGTGAGTTGTATTATGCGTGTAACGAGAATCGTTTAATTGAAGCAAAGGGATTTGGTTTAAAAACCCAAGAGGAAATAAAGAAGGTGATTGAGTTTAAAATGGCAGCGAACGGCAGATTTTTGTATGCTCATGTTGAACCACTTGTCAATACCTTATTTTCAAATATATCTGTATGGTTAAATGAAATAGACCACGACGCATTACTAGGTATAGCCGGTCAATTTAGGCGCTGCTGTGAAATTATTGATGAGGTTCCATTAGTAATCGGTACAGATAATGTTTTAGCCCTTGCAAACAAGATTTACGAATTTGAAACCTTGAGTTTTGAGCAAACTGTTGCGGATAGTCTTACAGCTACTACCGAAACTGGTTTAAGAATACAATTGAAAATTGTAAATAAAGCATACTTCTATTTAGAGTGGTTTAAACAAACAGGAAATGAAGATCATGTGAATGAAGTTTTAAAACGAATAACAGAGGATACATTTAATAGCGAAGAAGCAATATATGCGGCGGCTGGTTTAGCTTATATAGAACCTGAATTGCGAGAAGGGTTAAATGAAATTGAGTTAGCCTTAATCAACAACTTACCTAAGTTAATCACTTTCGCGGATTTAAAAGGCTCTCTACATAATCACTCAACCTGGAGTGATGGAGTGAATACCCTAGAGGAAATGGCACTGTTTTGTAAAGAAACACTTAACCTGCAATACTTGGGGATTTGTGATCATAGCAGATCTGCGTTTTATGCTAAGGGTTTAGATGAACAGCGCGTGTTTGGGCAACATCAAGAAATTGATGTGTTAAATAAGAAACTTGCTCCTTTTAAGATTTTTAAAGGCATCGAGAGCGACATCTTAAATGATGGATCTCTTGATTATAGTGACGAGGTACTGAAGACATTCGATTTTGTGGTAGCTTCTATTCACAGTCCGCTCCGTATGGATGAAGAAAAAGCTACAGCTAGATTAATTAAAGCGATAGAAAACCCATATACTACAATTTTGGGACATCCGACAGGAAGGCTATTGCTAAGTAGGGCTGGATATCCAATCGATTATCAACAAGTAATAGATGCTTGCGCAGCCAATGGAGTGGTGATAGAAATTAATGCGAATCCTTTACGTTTAGATTTAGATTGGCGTTGGCATCGCTACGCTTTAGAAAAAGGCGTGCTGCTTTCTATTAATCCAGACGCACACCGTAGGGAGGGTTTTTACGATATGCATTTTGGTGTGTTAGCTGCAAGAAAAGGCGGATTAACTGCCGAAAAGAATCTCAATTCATTTACTTTAGCAGAAATTACGAGATATTTTTCAAGTAGACTTGCGAAGTCTCAAAGACTTCGTAAGTCTTGAAAATTTAATACCTTTGAAACATGATAAGTGAACTAGCTAATAAAGTCTTTAACCAAGCCATAAATGACTATCATCAACACGATGATATAGACCATCCAATTGTTAATCCATTTGAAACTGACAGTTTAGCTCATTTGCTTTATCTTAAAAACTGGATTGATACGGCTCAATGGCACATGGAAGATGTAGTTAGAAATCCGGCGATTGATCCAGTTGAAGGCTTAAGTTGGAAGCGAAGAATTGATGCGCAAAACCAAGTTCGTACGGATATGGTCGAATTTATAGATGGTTATTTTTTAGCTGAATACAAAAATATTGTTCCGCAGGCAAACGCTACAATAAATACTGAAAGCCCAGCTTGGGCTATTGATCGCCTTTCTATACTTGCCTTAAAAATTTACCATATGCAAGAAGAAGCTGATCGCATATCAGCCACCGCAGCTCATAGGGATCAATGCAACGCCAAGTTAGCTGTACTCTTATCACAAAGAACCGATTTGTCGACAAGCATTGATGAGTTGTTAGCCGATATTGCTGCAGGTAAAAAATATATGAAAGTATATAAGCAAATGAAAATGTACAATGACCCGAGTTTAAACCCAGTGCTATACAATCAACCCCAATAATGCCTCAAAAAGGTAAAATCATTGTACTACGTTTTTCGGCCATGGGCGATGTTGCTATGGTTGCCTCGGTTTTACGTGAGTTTGCAGATCAAAACGTAGGCACCGAATTAGTGATGGTAAGTCGAGCTGCTTTTGAGCCGTTTTTTGATGACATTCCAAATGTAACTTTTCACGCAATTGCGCCTAAACATAAACACCAAGGAATTTCTGGCTTATATAAGCTCTATCAAGAATTAATGCAGTTCAAACCTGTCGCTGTTGCTGATCTACATGATAATTTGAGAAGTAGATTACTCTCTACTTTTTTTCGATTTTCTTCAATAATAATTAAAAGAATTGATAAAGGAAGAGCAGAGAAAAGAGCGCTTACAAGGGTTAATAACAAGGTGTTAAAACCTTTAAAAAGTACTGTAGAAAGATATGCAGACGTCTTCAGAGATTTAGGTTTTAGCTTGAAATTAGGCCATCAGTTAAGATTGAGTCGAAAAGAAGTACCAATGACCGCTGTCGGTCTTTTCCAAAGTAATCAAAAACAAGTTATTGGAATTTCTCCATTTGCGCAGCATGAATATAAATGCTATCCATTAACTAAAATGCAAGTGGTGATCGGTGAATTACATAAGATAGGTTATCAAATTTTCATTTTCGGTGGGGGAGAAGAAGAGAAAGAGACTGCGGAAAAATGGCAAGATCAATTTAGTAATGTTAAAAATTTAATTGGTAAGTTTACTTTAAGGGAAGAATTGGCAATTATTAGCAATTTAGCACTAATGGTTAGTATGGATTCTGCAGGCATGCATATGGCATCTCTAATGGGCGTTCCTGTTATATCAATTTGGGGTCCAACACATCCATATGCTGGCTTTTTGGGTTATGGTCAGCAGTTGGAAGATTGTATACAAATAGACCACCCTACTAGACCGAATTCGATTTATGGTAATAAACCCTGTCTTTGTGGATCAGAGCCATGTATCGACCAAATTGAACCTTTAAGTATTGTCAACAAAATAAACCAAAAGTTAAACAATGGCTAAACGATTATTATTAATTCGACATGCAAAATCTGATTGGGGAAATCCAAGCTTAAGAGATTTTGATAGACCATTAAATAATAGGGGGAACTCAAATGCCCCGGAAATGGCCCAACGGATAGTCAAGCAAAATATTTATCCAGATCTTATTGTAAGTAGTCCAGCTTTAAGAGCTTTAACCACCGCTAAGTATTTTGCGAAAACTTGGAAAATTGATGATGCAGCTATCCAAGCAAATAAAAATATCTATGAAGCAGGCATAAAAACATTACTAAGCATTGTTAATGGCTTTGATGATCAGTTTGAAACGATTGCGATGTTTGGACACAATCCTGGACTTACAGATTTCGCAAATTATATAAGCGATGTGGAAATTTATAATATGTCAACCTGCAGTATCGCCATGTTTGAATTTCCTTTTACACAATGGGAAATGATTAGCGCACAGACTGGCAAAATTCTGCTTTTTGATTATCCCAAAAACTCCGAAGATTAATTGTGAACCAAGATGATTAAAAAGCATATCCCCTTCGATTTTGTTTTTGATCATTTAATTAAAAGCAAAATTGAAGTTAAACCAATGTTTGGCTTCTTCGCTATTTATGCACATAATAGAATTGTTTTGGTGCTTCGGCGTAGAGAAGATAAAATTGTATTGAATGGGATATGGTTGGCTGTGAATGCCGAGTATTTGTCTTCAATTAAAGCAGATTTTCCATCGTTAGTTGACCTTCCAATCATAGAGGGTAGCAGGCTGAAAAAATCTACTTGGTTAATGATTAGTGAATTTGCAAATGATTTTGAAGAGATAGGTATTCATTTATGTAAATTGATTGATGATAATGATTTACGAGTTGGACATGCCACTAAAGTAAAGAATCGATAAAAGAAATGTACGAACATTCAAATTTGGTAATCACCGCATGGCACAATTCAGAACTTGTAGGGGTATCAAGGTGCATAACTGATTGGGCTTGGAGCTGCTATTTGGCAGATTTGGCAATTAGTCCAGCGTACCAGAAGCATGGTATCGGCAAAGAATTGATTAGATTAACTAAAGAGAAAGTAGGCGAGCAGTCGATGGTTTTATTGCTTTCAGTGCCAACGGCTATGACATATTATCCAAAGGTTGGGTTCTCAAAAGAAGATAGAAGCTCTATGATCGCCAGGTCGAAGTAAATATTCAATGCAAAAAAAATCTATTTGCAATCACGTTTAAAACATGATTGCAAACCAACTATCACGCATAGTTAAAACTTCAAGTGTTTCACCGTTAATCCGCCATTAATAAGTTGCTTTAAAGAATCAATCCCAATTTTTAGATGACTCTCTACATAATTGGTCGTCACCGAACTATCACTTTCCGCTGTTTTAACACCTTCAGGAATCATTGGCTGATCAGAGACTAATAACAAAGCCCCAGTTGGAATTTTGTTTGCAAAGCCAGTTGTAAAAATGGTTGCCGTTTCCATGTCGACTGCCATTGCTCTTAGGCTTTTTAAATATTTTTTAAACTCTTTATCGTGCTCCCAAACTCTTCTGTTTGTCGTATAGCAGGTTCCAGTCCAATAATCTCTAGAGTGATCCCTAATAGTGGTCGAAATCGCTTTCTGTAAGGCAAATGAAGGTAAAGCTGGTACTTCGGCTGGTAGATAATCGTTAGAGGTTCCTTCGCCTCTAATAGCGGCAATGGGCAAGATCAAATCACCTAATTGATTTTTCTTTTTTAAGCCACCACATTTTCCTAAAAATAAAACGGCTTTTGGGCTTATTGCGGTTAGCAAGTCCATCATTGTTGCTGCCAACGGACTTCCCATTCCGAAATTGATGATGGTGATGCCATTTGCTGAACAACTCTGCATTGGCTTGTCTAAGCCAAGGATGGGTGCGTTGTCATTCCATTCAGAAAACATGCTTAGGTACTTACTGAAGTTTGTTAGTAAAATATATTTTCCAAAATCTTCTAATGGTCTTCCAGTATAACGAGGAAGCCAGTTTTTAACAATATCTTCTTTTGATTTTAAGCCAGATTTAACTGGACTTTCTACTTCCTTTATTTTCTTAGCCTTTGCAACAATTTTATCGTCTTTTTTGACATCCATTTCTTCATTCATATGCTTTTAATTTGGTTAAGCGTTAGACGCTTCGTATTCAATATATACAAGTTAAAAAAAATCCCCTAGTTTAACTAGAGGATTAATTTTATGCTGCTTTCAATTTTTTAAAATCTGCTTTTTCAAACTTCTCTAGGGCATAGGCCAGATTAATGTGTAGTTCCTTTACTTCGCTATCTGAAGGAGTTTCATACATCGCATCGAGCATGATTGCTTCGCATATAGATCTTAAACCACGCGCACCAAGCTTATACTCCATTGCTTTGTCTACAATGAAATCTAATACCTCATCATCAAAAACTAATTTCACATCTTCATACTCAAATAATTTTGTGTACTGACGCATTAACGAATTTTTAGGCTCTGTTAAAATATTACGTAAAGCTTGTAAGTCTAATGGATTTAAATGTGTAAGTACTGGTACACGACCAATAAGCTCAGGGATTAATCCAAAGGCTTTTAAATCTTGTGGCGTAATATACTTGTATAGATTTTTCAGATCTAAATCAACGTCGTCTTTCTTTACTTTATAGCCAACAGCCTGCGTACGTAATCGATTGGCAATTTTACGTTCAATTCCATCAAATGCACCGCCGCATATAAAAAGGATATTATTGGTGTTTACCGCAATCATTTTCTGGTCAGGGTGCTTTCTACCACCTTGCGGGGGTACATTTACAATGGTGCCTTCTAAAATCTTTAGAAGTGCTTGTTGAACACCTTCACCACTCACGTCTCTTGTAATAGAAGGATTATCGCTTTTTCTAGCAACTTTATCAACCTCATCAATATATACGATACCCCTTTCTGCAGAAGCAACATCATAATCTGCAGCTTGCAGTAAACGAGTTAGAATGCTTTCTACATCTTCACCAACGTAACCTGCCTCAGTTAAAACTGTGGCATCTACAATGCAGAATGGAACATGGAGAATTTTAGCAATTGTTTTAGCCAGCAATGTTTTTCCAGTCCCTGTTTCGCCTACTAGCATGATGTTAGATTTTTCAATCTCTACCTCATCTCTGTCTATTTTCTGACTTAATCGCTTATAGTGGTTATAAACAGCTACAGAAAGCACCTTTTTCGCATCATCCTGACCTATGACATACTGGTCAATATGAGCTTTAATTTCAGCTGGTTTTAAAAGGGTAAATGATTCATCAAATGCTTTACTTTTTTTATTGCCTAATTCTTGCGCAAGTAAAACATTTGCCTGGGTTACACATTTATCACATATATATGCATCCATCCCCTCAATAAGCATTAATGTTTCTTGCTTGGGAGAGTTACAGAAAGAGCAACGAGAATCTTTACTTTGTTTAGCCATTTTTATTTTAGTTGTGGTTGAGTTTATAACTCATAACCTTTATTATTTATTGCCACCCAACACTTCATCAATCATACCAAATTCCTTTGCTTCATCAGCTTTCATCCAATAATCTCTATCTGATGCTTTTTCAACCCATTCATAGCTTTGTCCGGAATGTGTAGAAATGATGTCATATAACTCTTTTTTCAACTTAAGCATTTCTCTTAAATTGATCTCCATATCCGATGCAACACCTTGAGCGCCACCAGATGGTTGGTGAATCATTACACGAGAGTGGGTAAGTGCTGCACGCTTTCCTTTAGCGCCTGCAACTAGTAATACTGCACCCATTGACGCTGCCATACCTGTACAAATAGTTGCAACATCTGGTGTAATGTACTGCATTGTATCATAAATTCCTAAACCAGCATATACCGAACCGCCTGGCGAATTAATATAGATTTGAATATCGCGGTTTGCATCTGTCGATTGCAAGAATAACAATTGCGCCTGTATAATATTTGCATTTTGATCATAGATTGCATCTCCTAAAAAGATAATTCTATCCATCATTAAGCGAGAAAAAACGTCCATTTGAGCCACATTTAATTGGCGTTCCTCAATGATATAAGGGGTCATGGATTTAGGAGAATTGTTTGTTGCAGCGATAAATCTGTCAACATTTAATCCGTTAATTCTGTGGTGTTTTACCGCGTATTTTCTAAATTCGTCTTTGTTTAACATAATATGATTTTTTTGCTTAGGGCATGGAGCTAAAAGCTACATGATCCAAATTGATTTTCGGTTAAAATATAATCTCCAAATCTAATATCAAAATATAAATTAAGTTTTGATGTTAAATTACAATTTAATGTTGTTGCAAACTATTTCAAATAGTTTACAACTATGGATAGGCAAATAGCATACCATTGGTAATTTAATGACAATATAGCATATTATTTGCGGAGACTATTTGAAAAACTAGTTATCATTCTTGATAAAATCTCTAAATGATCTTACAGTTCTGACAGGTCTTTGTCAGACACAAGCTGTCTCAAATTAACACTATTAAAATATTGGCTTTTTCAAAAATGCAGCGTTGTACATAATTTAGAAACCTTTCAAAATCAGCACTGGAGCTAGATCCATTGCCCTCAGCTACATTATTTGATATACAAAGAGCAGCTCCTCGAAGCCGCTCTGCAAATCTATATTTCCCTATTTCCTCTGCCTCTCGGCAATATCGATAAGTCTATTTCCTATGGTTAATGATCTTTGCCAAATTACTAATTCCTGAAATCTAAATTTTGTCATATAACAAAATAAGATTTTAAGATTAATTCTTTATCGGCTCACAACTTCGTGCTCCAAGCACTTTGCTATTTCATCTCCACAAACTTAGCATACCCAATCTCTTTTTTGTCGAGTGTTGCTATCGATTTAATATGATCAAATACCTTTAATGCTTTTACTTCATCAAAAATACGGTTCGCATTTTCTTTCTCTTGTAAAAAGGTTGCTGTGTATTGTGCTAATTGCTCTTCTGGCATTGGTTGTGGACTATACATTCTAAACTGTGCATCCAAACGTTGTTTTGCAGTTTCGAAAACATCTTTATAATCGATTTTAATCTCATTGTCTGTAATGATTTTATTTTCGATTAAAGTCCATTTCAAATTCTTAGCAAAATCGTCATAGCCTTGTGCCAACTCTTCGTCAGTTAACTTTTCATTAGTCGCTTTTAACCATTTACGCAAGAACTCATTAGGTAATTGCATTTTTGTTTGTGAAGTTAACTGTGTGTAAATATCATTCTGCAATTTGCGGTCAGCATCTTGTTGGAACATGCTTTCAATCTCCTCAGTAATTTTTGCTTTAAATCCTGCTTCATCAGTTACTACACCTTCACCAAATATTTTATCAAAGAATTCTTGATTTAGGTCTGATTCCTCTAAACGATTTACATTTTTAACGGTAACCTGGAATTTTGACTTCAACTCTTTCGCATCTTCCTCTCCAATGTTTAATAATTTTGCAATTACAGTTTCATTGTTGTCGAAAGCTTTTTGAACGTCTAATTCAATAACATCTTCTTTCTTTAAGCCAATTAAGGTTTTCAAGATCTTTTTATCTGTTACTAAATCTGTACGGATAGAGCCAGTGTTTGCAATCCCGCCTTCAAATACAGTTCCATCTGGAGAAAGTTGTGCTAAATCTGCATAAATTACATCGCCTTCGGCAGAAACCTCTGGATTAGTCATTTTGCCATAGCTTTTACGGATGTTCTTGATACGAGCAGCTAATGTTTCTTCATCAGCTTTTACATCGTAATAAGTAAATTTATCTTTTGACGTGATATCAACATCAACTTCTGGAGCTAAACCTAATTCGTAATTAAAAACAAACTCATCTGTGTTATCCCATTTAAACTCAACAGCGTCATCTAAAACAGGTAATGGTTGACCAAGAACTTCAACCTTATTATCTGTTAAGTGTTTTGTTAGCGTTTCACTTAACAGGGTGTTGATTTCTTCAACTAAAATGCTTTTGCCATACATTCTTTTCATATGAGCAACCGGAACCATTCCTTTTCGGAAGCCTGGTAAATTTGCTTTTTTAGCCTGCTCTTTAAGTGATTTCTCAACTCTTGAAGCATAATCTTCAGGTGCAATAGTGATTTTTACAATTGCATTTAAATCGTCAACTTTTTCCTGTGTGATGTTCATTTTAGATATGAATATTGAGATATGAGATTTGAGACCATCAGTCTAGCCAAAACATATCGATTTATGTTTAATTTGTAATTAATGTCTTTTAAAAATAAAACCGTTCCAATTTGCATCGGAACGGCCTTTATCTTTTTTGTGCGGAAGAAGGGACTCGAACCCCCACGCCGTGAAGCGCCAGATCCTAAGTCTGGTGCGGCTACCAATTACGCCACTTCCGCAGTTAGGATTTATTAAGGACTGCAAAGATAGCGTTTTGTACCAATTTTCAAAAACTAAAATCAATTATTTTTAGCTCTTTTCGTTAAGTGTTGAGCATCAAGCATTTTTAATTTCATAAGCGCGTCATGATATACACTACGCTACGTCGTCTTGTAAATGAAAAAGATAATTTACCGCTTTAACCAGTCGACTTCCATACCAGGAAAACATCTCGCCATCTACTAGCATTACTTTTGAATTGGGTAAAGCTGCTTGAATTTCTGCCACATGCTTTTCTTTAAAAGGGTAGGGCTCTGAAGACAAGAAGACCAACTGAGGGTTTTGGCTTTGGAGTTGTTCTAGATTTAGCGAAGGGTATCGAGCTTGCGAAACGACATTCGTAAGTCCAATTTTCCTTAAAATATCATCTATAAAGGTATGTTGGCCGGCAAACATAAAAGGGTCTTTCCAAATCAGGTACGCTACTTTTTTGTTGATGTTTTTTTTTAACGCTAAAGTTTGTAAATCTGCAAATCCCGCTTGTATTAAATGATTTAAATAGGCAGCCTCCGGTGTTCTATTTACCAGTTCGCCAATTTGACCGATGGTACGCATCGAATCCTCCAAGTTTTCGATGTCGCTCATCCAAACTGGGAATTCTTCCATTAATAACTCAATTTCGCTTTGTGTATTTTCCTCTTTATTGCCAATAATCAAATCAGGTTGCAAAGCCCGTATTACCTCCAATTTTAGCTTTTTAGTGCCGCCAACCTTGGCGCATCCAGCAAATTTTTCAATTGGATGGATGCAAAACTTGGTGATGCCAATTACTTCCTTATTCAAGCCTAAATCAAACAAGAGCTCGCTTTGCGAAGGAACTAATGAAATAATTCTCTGTGGGGGGTAATTGATAGAGATTGTCCTCCCTAATTGGTCTGTAAAGGTTTTCTGCATTAATCGGCTAAGCTATCGACAACAATTTTGATTTCATGGTCTTCAATAGTAATAATACGCTCTTTATATAATCCACCAATGGCTTTTTTAAAGGCGCTTTTACTAATTTGGAAGCGCTCATAAATTTCTTCTGGCGTGCTTTTGTCGCCAAGTGCAATTCTACCGCCCTGCTCTCTCAGCTCTTTTAATAACACGTCCTTAGTATCTAAAATATGGCTATAACCCAGAGGCTGTAAGCTTAGGTCAATTTTTCCTTCGATACGGATTTTCTTGATCCAACCTTTTCTTCTTTCGCCAACCTTTAGGTTGGCAAATAACTCATTGTGGTAAAGCAGGCCTATATACCTGTTGTTAATAATCGCGTTAAATCCAAGGTCTGTTTTTTCGCTAATTAATAGGCTTACTTCGTCGCCCTCATCAATGTCAAAATCTTCTTCTTCGATAAATCTGTCTAACCGTGATGAAGCTAACATCCGCTGATTACTTTCGTCTAGGTAAACATATACCACGTAACCTTCGTCAATATACATAGGTCTTTTCTGGTCACGTGTAGGCACATATACGTCTTTTCCGATGCCTAAATCTAAAAATGCCCCATCATCAGTTACATCAACAACTTTTAGATAAGCAAAATCTTCAATCTCTGCTAATGCGGTTTTAGTCGTAGCGATTGTTTGGCCATCTTTATTTACAAATACAAAAACGGTAATAGTATCACCCATTTCGATATTAGCCGGAACATCGCTGTAAGGCAATAGAATTTCCCTGTTGCCATCTGATAAGCTTAATCCATCGCTATTTTTAGCAGCTATCTTTAAATCGTTATATTTTCCTATTGTTATCATATTTTCCTTTGAAGAGGCAAAGTTACATAATCTTTAGCTTAGCCTAAGAAACCGTAGCGATTACAATGAATTATTCCCAATGGTTTTAGGAAGGTGAAAACAAATTTAACCTAGGCTTTGTTATAATGATGTACTGTACAAAGACGAATCATCATGAAAAAGGATCAAAAGTTAACTGGCAACGGAATTACAGGACTAAATAATTCAAGTCAACAGGTTGATGAACCGGATAGTGCCCATGCATCGCGTACCGTCGAAAAATATGTGAGAAAGCGAAAAGAGAAGGCTGAAAAGCAAACGGAAGAAGAACATAAAATGGAAAGCAAATCTCTTTGGGATTGGGCTTCGATTAAATATGTAATCCTTTAATCGACCTTTTTAGTGCTACGACCCGGCTCGTAATGTAAGCCTGGCGATAGCCAATATAATAAGACCATTCTCGAATACCGATAATTAAAAGGAGAAAACAAGATCGAGGCTGTGATTAAGATAGCCACGAAAGACCATAAATTATCATACGTTAGTGTTAGCCCGAATAGATAAGCCGCAACACTTATGGTGATCATCTGCGCTACATTCATTGCATAGCTTACAAACATAGCGACATAAAAATAGCCTGGCTCTCTTTCAAATTTTAAGCCACAATGTGGACAGTATTCATTCATATTTTGAGCTTTGAAACTATAAACAGGTCCATTAAAAACTTTTCCTACTCTACAACGAGGACATTTTGAATGTGAAATTCCATGCCATTGCGATATCTTTTTTTGTTCAGTGTTCATGTGTGATTGATTTTCTAAATTTTTCTGGGGTAAGTCCTTCGTATTTCTTAAAGAACTTAATGAAATATGATTGATCAGAGAAATTAAGCTGATCGGCAATTTCACTTATTCTTAAATCTGCATTAATCATTAAACGTTTAGCCTCTAGCAGCACTCTGTCACGAATTAGGGATCCAGCGGAAACTCCTAAGAAATCATTACACAATGCATTTAGGTGATTTGGTGTGATATATAATAAAGTTGCGTATTGCTTTGGTAGTTTTAATTTTTTATAATTATCTTCAATAAGTGCTAAGTAATTATTTAAGAGCGTGTGATTATAGCTGCTATTTGATACAGGTTCAACTGTAGCTTGGTGTCTGGCAACTACTGTTAATAGCTGCAGTAATAAAACTTTAACTAAATCGTCATTTATCGGTTTTTCAAGAGTGCCTTCCTTTAAAATATGTTCAAAAATAACAGTTATGTCTTGCTGAACATTTTTAGGTAATTCCAATACCTGTGAATGGTGCTGGCCGTTAAAAAACTGAAAACGAGTTAAATAATCAGTCGCCAAAAGAAATGAACTGAAATAATTCTTGGAAAAATTGATGATATAGCCGGCAGGTTTTGTATTAAAGTTCCAGTGGTGTACTTGACCAGGAGCCATAAAGTAAATTAAGCCCGGTTTAATGCGATAGCTCTTAAAGTCTATTTGTTGTTCTCCTTCACCCTCCGTAAAAAATACCAAATGGTAAAATGTGTGCTTATGAGCTGTTAATAAGTGCTCATTTTGCGCAAGGTAATGGCTAAATTCGCTTACAAGAATCCCTTCATTTTTAAATGATTTTAAAGTTTCTATTGCATAAATGGGGATATCTGAATTCATACCCAAAGGTACGCTATTAAATATTTTTAGAAAGGTGTAATTTGGACAAAAAAAGGTACTTTTTACTGATATACGCTTTGTGACAGTATGCCTGCGTTATTGAGAGAAATCATTTTATGTGGAAATTGTGTGCTATGTGACAAAATCATATTCATAATATAATCATTAGAGGGGTAAGGTGTGATAGCCGATTTTAAAGTTTCTAGGTCATTGATGTCCACGTGATCTGAAATGTAGCCCATGCCATAAAATTTTCCCTTTTCAACCCACAAACAACTTTTTTCGCCTTCAGCTCTTCCATTGTCAATTAGCGCAAACGACGGAAGCAAATTTTGTAGTTCTGCAATTGCTTGTTTAGCACGATGATTATAGTCTTCTACACTTTCTGCACCGACACAGGCTCCTAAACATATTCCATTGGCGTGACCAGTACAAGCAGCTTTTTGTTTTTGGATAAAACACAGCTTTTCACATAATAAATGTTCATTTACAAGTGTTTTAAGCAATTGGTGCCCATCTAAGAGATGATTAAAACTATAGAGTACCGTCGTGTTATTTCTATATTTATCAATCCCTAAGCGGATATATCCATTTTGATCTTCGAAATGGTAAAGTGAATATTTCTGTTCAAAGCGTTTAATTGCTCTGTTATTTTCTGGCCATAGTTTTTTAATCTCGGCAGCTTCTAAAATAAAGGCCATTAATTCGGTTCCGCATTCTTGATAATCGATATGATGAATGTCTTTTAAAAAATTTTGTCTTTGTTGGGTGATGCTATGACCTGTAAAATGTGTGCATACCCGTTTTTTAATTTGCTTTGCCTTGCCTACATAAATGACTTTTCCTTTATGGTTTTTAAAGTAATAAACACCTGGTGTATTTGGTAATTTATCGATCTGGGCTTTATGCAGGTTGGGTGGTAATGTTTGCTCTTTTGAGCTACGTTTTAATGTCTCATCAATTAATCCTACGACATCTTTTTCGAGCAGCATTCCTAATATAATGGCAGTTGCAGATGCGTCGCCATCGGCGCGGTGCCTATTAGTTAATGGTACCGCTAATGAAGAACAGAGTTTGCCCAAGCTATAAGACGGAAGGCCAGGGAATAGTTTTCGGCTCAAGCGCACCGTGCAAAGTCTCTTGCAATTCAGCGCATAGCCACAAACATCTAGATGGTGTTTAAGGAAGGAATAATCGAAATTTACATTATGTGCAACGAAAACTTTATCATGCAACAAAGTATATATTTCTGCCGCTACTTGCCTAAAGTCGGGTGCTACGGCAACCATCTCATTATCGATACCTGTTAATGCTTGTATATAAACAGGGATCGCTTGATGGGGATTAACTAAGGTATGGTAACGATGAATAACTTCTTTACCATCGTGAATAAGGATAGCAATTTCGGTTATGCCATGCTGAGCGGCATAGCCTCCGGTGGTTTCGATATCTACAACAGCATATAACATAAGATTTTCATTGTTTGCTCATGAAGGTTTCAATGGAAAACAAATATATGCTAAAAATATTAGTAATTTGTAATTAAATTTAAAGTCGCTGTATGTGAGTGTTTTAATCTTAATGAAAAAATATTTGATCTCGTATACAATAAACTTAAAAATAACTCGTCTTATATACGAGAGCGTTAATTTAGATATCGGGGATAGGACTAAGGTTTTATCCCCGGTTCTTTTTTGAGGGGTTTTAGGTAGAAGTAGCATAAAATAACCAAACAGATTAAGCCCAGCATAAAACCGCCTAGCGTATCGCTAAACCAATGTGCGCCTAGATACACGCGCGAAAAAGCAATCGTTATAATAAAGAATAACGAAGTATAAGAGATAATATTTCTTGTTAGAAGTGGTAAATGTTTCAATTTTCTCATCAACACCATCATGAAGCCAAAAAACAGAATGTACGAAAGTACATGGCCGCTTGGATAGCTTTGAAATCGGTTAATTTCTACCAAACGAACATAAAACTCTGTGGGTCGTGGTCTATCAATGATGTTTTTGACACCTAGAATTATCAATCCTGAACACAAAATGGAAAGAATGAAGTAGGACTCTCTTTTATACTTCAGTCGATAAAAAATTGTCGCAACTATCAACACCAAAATGAATGAATAGGGCAATTCACCAAAAATACTAATGGCTAGCATGATTTTGTCTAATGGGTCTGAATGATATTTTTGGATAAAGAGTGAAATTTGATGGTCGAAAGGCGGTATTGGATTTACACTAACATAGTAGGTAAGCAAGATAAAACCAATTGTTAAAGTAAACAGGAATAGCTGTAATAATCTACGTTTAGTGCTCATCTTCATCAAGTTTTGATTCAATTTTTGTATCCTTCATTAATACATAGACTGTCAAAGAAATGAAAATACAGATAGTAATATACCAATAATAATAGTTCTCATGCTGAACTTCTTTTAACCAAAGCGCAATATACTCGGCAGTTCCGCCAAATATAGCTACCGTTAAGGCATAGGGTAGGCCAACACCTAAAGCTCTTATTTGCGCAGGAAACAATTCTGCTTTCACAATTGCATTAATGCTTGTGTAGCCACTTACAATAATCAATGCTAGCATTAACAACAAGAACGCTTGTAATTGAGAGGTTGTTTGACTTAATAGGGTGAGTAATGGTACGGTACAAATTGTTCCGCTAATTCCAAAGCCTATTAATAACGGCCTACGACCAATTTTATCTGACAATGCGCCAAATACAGGCTGTAAACATGCAAAAATAAACAGCGTTGCAAATGACATCAGCGTAGACTGTTCTTTACTCATATGCATTGTATTAACCAAAAACTTTTGCATGTAAGTTGTGTAAGTATAAAAGGCTAACGTGCCGCCCAGCGTTAGCCCTATTACGGTAAGCACCGCTTTTGGATGTTTTAGCAATTCCTTTAAGGTCCCTTTGCTATTGGAAGTATGGTTTTTCTGGCCTTCAAAAGCCTGTGTTTCTTCGAGATTGTTCCTGAGATAAAGTGCCACAATCGCTAACACCGCTCCAAAAATAAAAGGTATCCGCCAACCCCATTCGTGCAGTTCATTGCTGTCGAGAAACAATTTTTGTAATATTAATTGTATACCTAATGCCAATAATTGTCCGCCTATTAATGTAACATATTGAAAGCTCGAATAAAAACCACGGTTATTCTTGGTGGCCATTTCACTTAAATAAGTAGCCGATACTCCATATTCACCACCAACGCTTAGTCCTTGTAGTAATCTAGCTGTTAAAAGTAAGATAGGTGCTGCAATGCCAATTACCTGGTAGCTTGGCGTTAAGGCAATTAGCAAGGAGCCGAACGACATTAAAAGTACCGAGAGTGTCATCGATTTTTTACGACCCATTCTATCTGCTAATCTGCCAAACAAGTAACCTCCCAATGGACGCATCAAAAAACCTAATGCAAATATACCCGCAGTATTAAGTAACTGAACGGTGGTATTGTCTTTAGGAAAAAATGAAGCCGAAAAATAGATCGCAAAAGCTGAATAAGCATACCAATCATACCATTCGACCAAATTCCCGATTGATCCTCCGAATATAGCTTTTAGGCGATGTTTAGAAATTTTATTGCTCATTAAAAGTGACCGAATAGCTATAGTTTAATTTACTCAAAGCTAACTTTTTTAAATAAAAACATATACAAATTTCTACTCAATCAATAAGAGGGGACGTTCGAAAAAATAGGAAGCTTGATTAATCTAACTTCCTATTCTGTATTCGACAAAGTTATTAATACACAGGTAACCTTTTAATAATAGTTAAATACTGTTTTTGTAGAAAATGCCTCTGTGGCAGCGTTTGTTAGACGGTATTTGGTGTAGAGTTCAATTGGATAGCCTTCAGAATCATATACATAACGATACTCATAAGCTGTGTGCTTTGGGATATTGGTGGTATAAGTGGCATATCGCTTCGTAACATTGTTTTTTGATAAGCTTGTGAATCCTAATTCTGGTAGTTGTAAATGGATAAAAGGATTTATACCAAAATCATATTCGTAAAGGGTGCTTTCTGTATCGCCATGTGTAGTTGCGTAATTAAACTTAAGTACATTGCCGTTGTACACTTCGTAAGTGTAGTGCTGTTTGTAGTAGAACTTGGTCGATTCAAAAACAGTCGAAACACTAAAATTACTGCCAGTGCTAATTCCACCAGGCAGGGTTAGATAATTTGCAAGTCCTGTTGTTTGTCCTTCGGTATCTGTGTAACGTAGCTGAGCCAATTTTCCATCAGGTTGATAAGTATAGAAAGAGTTTTGGTTATTGATGGATTTTTTAATCTGACTTACGTGATTATTTTCGTAAATTATCTCCTCTTTCATTTCGAGTATCGTCGAATTATCAGCTGCTTTTTTATAATGATTAATTAAGTTAACCCTGTCATTATTGCCGTATAAATATTCCTTTCGTGTATCGGCTAACCATGTGTTACCTGACTGACGGTAAACAGATTCATATTTCAGCTTTTTTGCTGCTTTTGTTCCTCCTAACCAATAGGTAATTCCATCTTTCATATCGTTTGGTAAGATAGTTGATGCATCTTGCATACCCCATTTGCTAATGCTAAGCGTATATTTTGCCGCATTTTTTGATAGTGTGATTTTTTTGGGGCCAGCAGCCAAAGCATGGATGGTTGTAAAAGGTTCGCCTTGCACCGGATAAGTTGTCAATTTCAATGAAGCAGGTATGCTGTCATACAGCACATTTCCGATCGAAAATAGCGGATGCACGGTAATTGAAAACTCAGTAGGGGTGTTCTCAACTGGTTTTTCATTAAATGTGCCATCTATATAGCCGAAGTCTTGAGGTCGATCAGCTGGAGTTACCGGTAGCACTTCTAGATCAACCGATGTAAGGGCTGTTATAATTGAAGCGGTAATGGCTAATGGCTTAGTTACCTGATTAGATCTGGCAGAACCTTCTAATGGTGCAGCAAACATAACTGACCCGTCAGCCTTTTTGACAATCAGTTTCACAAGTTTGTAATTTCCTTTGGCAACCTGAATTTCTGGTGTGCTAAATTTCCCGTTGTACAAAAGCTCATAGGGTTTGTCTGTTAAAACAGCCTCTCCATTCTCTTTGGTTAAAGAAATTATTGCCGAGAGACCGGTTCCAGTAGTTACGCCTGGCAGCTGACGAATGTTAAATTTAACTGCATAAGTGGCAGGTTCAATAGGGAGTTGTGGCTCTTCCTTACAAGAGCTTAAAAAGAGGTTAGTACCCAATAAGAGCACTGTTGTTAGTTTAAAATAATTTTTCATAATGTGTGTGTATAAAATATGTGTAAGTACTTACATATATTAGATGATGATAGGCTAAAAAAGTTGCAAGGACTTTGGAGTAATTTTATAAGTCATTCATTTTCAAGGCGAAAAAAATTGATCAACTTAACACAATTATGATTTAAAGTTGCTTTGAAGTGTTTTTTATTATTTTTTGATTGATGGAAGTTTAGGTTATATATTTATTGCATAATATAGGTAGTTAGTTACCTATATTATGCAATTTTGGACTTTCTTAAACTAAAAATCTTTGTTAGCTTAGCTATTGTTTTGCAACAGCGTATTTAAGCGATCGAACATACTGAACCAACTTTGATAAGCACCAGTTTTCTTAGCTTCTTCTTCTGCAACAGTTTGGTGAAGGGTAACTTTTGTTTGCGAGCCAATAGGGGTAAAGCTTACAGTGGTTACAATAGCTTGTGGCCAATCTTCAGATTTTCCAGCTTCATTAGCTGTTGTTGTATCGCCTTGTTCATTACTAAGAATCATTGAGAACACTAAACGATCTTCACTTACCTCGCTGTACCTACCTTTTATCCAGCATTCGCCATGTACAGGATCATGGATGCACGAATGGAAGCCACCACCCTGGGTAACGTTCAATGATTTGAATTCAATTGTACAGCCTTCTGGCGCATACCATTGAGCCAAATGTTCTTGTTTCGTCCATGCTTCAACTACTTGCTTTAAAGGAGCATCAAATAAATGTGTGATTAACAGTTCCTTAGGATTGTTTTTCATGATTGCTTGTTTTTAATTCTTGTAAATAATTATCTAATTTTTCAAATCTCTTAACCCAGTGTTTTCTAGACTTTTCTACCCAGCTAACTACTTCGTCGAGCTGATCAAGTTGCGCTTCGCAAAATCGCTCTCTGCCATTTTGTGTAATGTTAATGAGACCACATTCTGCCAATATTGCTACATGGAGCGAAATTGCTTGTCTGGTCATCGCAAATTGCTCAGCAATCGAATTAACATTTTGAGGTTGTGAGGCAATCAAATTGATGATTTCTCTTCGGGTAGGGTCGGCAATGGCCTGATATACGTCTCTTCTAGCTTTCATAATTCGCAAGTATTTACTTGCAAATATAAACGCAAGTAATCACTTGCGCAAATAAGTTTTCTTATATTTTTGCGTGTATTTAAAAATTGGTAATATGATAGCCATGGAAGTTTGGCGCAATGTCTAATTGTCAAGATTGCGCTATATCTAGAATTAAACGCGTGATTGGCATATATTTTGTATATTTGTACTCAATAGCAAGATCGAAATTGAAGATGAAGGATTTAGTCGCATTTTCAATAATTTAGATCTTTATATAAATGGGGCCGTTTTGGATTTGACAGGGTGGCGCTAAGTATGTTAGCATGCAGTGCGTTGTACGGAGAGCACTTTAAAGAGAACGTTCACAACAATAATTGGCGAAAATAACTACGCCTTAGCTGCTTAATTTAGAATTAAATAGCTTTTGTCTCGCTAACTGCTGCATTGTTAGGTTAGTAACAGAGGCATCGAAATAACAACGCTAGCTTTTGTAGGGTACGATACATTAGCGAAACAAAGTACCTAAGGAGAATGTTAAGGTCGGTTTCCAGCCCGACTGATCCCGACAACTAATTGGAAAATAAGCATGTAGAAGGTGTAATTTATCACACAACTGGACAAGGGTTCGAACCCCTTCGGCTCCACGTGAGAGGGATGATTTTAAATCATCCCTTTTTTTATATTGTCACTACGGTAATTAAAAGGTTCTTATCTTAATCAATAGTATGACTAGTTTGACTATTTTCTTTTTGATATGTGTGGTGCTATTTTTTTGTTGGTCCATTTATTCTGTTCGAAATCAGCCAACTAGGATAAAAATATATTTGCTACTGTCCATCCTTCTTTTAATATTAATAATCGTAGGTTTTGGCAGTTACGTGCAAAACATGAATTAAAGAGTTTAAGCACGTATTACTTGAGGAATACAGCTCCAAGTATCGTGTCTCGTTGGCAAAATTCCTGAGAATTTCGTCTAAAACCATAGCTTAGAATATATTTAATAAATAGCTTTCCCATTTTTGCCTACAAAGAAATATGCATAATCAAATACAGCTGTTCTAAATCTAACTGGTTCGTTCTTGTAATAAACTACAGTATCTTTTTTAGACTTAATCTGTTCTCTAATCGTTGTAAATGGAAATACCCGTTTATGTACAAAAAGGGTGTCGTTTTTAAGCGTGGCAATTTTCTTGTTATCATCCAGATTAGCAGATTTTGAGGGCGAAACTAAATCTATATTTGCATTACCAGGTTTGGTAGTCGACCTCCTCCAAGTTGTAACCCTTATATCTTTGCCATCATTGTTGATAGTTTCTCCGCATCTCGAGCATTTTCCTGTCGCCGCATAAGGCGCTGGATAAACGGTAACAGTGCTGTCTTTTGTATCAATGGTGTAAGGTGTTCTTTTTGTTTTAACATTAGCAGTGTAAATAGGGGTGTGGCCTCTCTCTAAGCAAATATTTCTTTGTACAATCTTAGTGGAAGCTTGTGTTCGTGTTGAAGTTTGCGCTGATGCAACATACGCGATTAAGGTAAAAGTTAACGTGAATAAGTTTTTCATTTGATTTTATTTTATGATCAAACAAAGAACGGAACACGACCTTGAAATGGAGGGAAATCAGCTTACACGTATCTACACGCAACACTACTCGTATCTACACGCGCCTCGATAATATTTCGCTTGTAATTATAATTTAAGATTTACGATATATTTAACCTAGCTTATTAAGCTTAGGTTAATTGAATATTTTAGGTTATTTTTATTTAAAATAATCGCTGCAGAATCAAAAAAGCCACAGAGTGGCTTTTTTGATTCTTGAAATATTGAAGGTTAAACGATTCTGCCAGGATATTGCACCAATGCAACCTCTAGGCAATCCATCGCCGCGTTTAAGTCATCAATATTTAATACATAAGCCATACGGACTTCGTTTTTGCCACTTCCAGGGCTTGAATAAAATCCTGTAGCTGGTGCCATCATAACGGTAGAACCATTGTGTTCAAAACTTTCTAACATCCATTGGCAAAATGCATCTGCATCATCGATTGGGAATTTAGACACTACGTAAAATGCACCACCAGGATTAGGGCAAAATACGCCATCCATGTTATTTAAGCGCTTTACTAACGTGTCGCGGCGTAAAGTATACTCTTTATTTACTTCCTCAAAATAACTATCTGGTGTATCTACCGCTGCCGTTCCTGCGATTTGCTCTACCATTCCTGGACTTAATCTTGCTTGTGCAAACTTTAATCCAGATGCAATAACTTCTTTATTTTTTGTAATCATGCAACCTAAGCGTGCACCGCAAGCACTGTAACGCTTAGAAACGGTATCCATCACAACCACATTGTCGGCTAATCCATCTAAGTGCATTGGCGATATAAATTCTCTTCCATCATAACAAAATTCTCGGTAAGCCTCGTCAGAGAACAAGAAAAGATCATACTTTAAACATAATTCTTTTAAGGCTTCTAATTCTTCTCGTGAATATAGATAGCCTGTTGGGTTATTTGGATTACAAATAATGATAGCTTTGGTTTTTGGCGTTATTAATTTCTCAAAGTCTGCAATTGGAGGAAGCGCAAAACCATTTTCAATATGTGATAAGATAGGCTTAACTACAACATTACTCATACAAGCGAAGCCATTGTAATTTGCATAAAAAGGTTCGGGAATAATAATTTCATCTCCCTCGTTTACACAGGTTTGCATGGCAATCGTGATTGCTTCAGAACCTCCAACAGTTACTAAAATATCTGCAGGAGTAATATCGTATCCTAATTTATTGTAATAACTAGCTAATTTCGTTCTGTAGCTTAATGTTCCTTCTGATGGCGTATAAGCCCAAACATTAAAGTCGATATTTTTAATTGCGTCCAACATTCCATCTGGAGTAGCGATATCTGGCTGACCGATATTTAAATGATACACTTTTTTACCTGCTGCTTTAGCTTTGTCGGCAAAAGGTGTAAGTTTTCTGATTGGCGAGGCGGGCATTTGTAGCCCTTTGTCTGATATTTTTGGCATGGCACAAAAATAAAAAAACCCAGTGATATACCGGGTTTTTAAATTAAATACTTAATTATTTTTTATTTCGCATTCCCTTCAACATATACGCCTTTAATAAGCAGTACTTTAGTTGTAGTTCTAGCATTAGATGTTAACGTAATAGATTTCACAATGGGAACTGCAGGTCCAGAAGGTGTTAACGTAACCTTTATAAAGCCTTTTTCTCCCTTTTTAATAGGTACTTTAGAATATTCTGGTACTGTGCAACCACAAGTAGTTTCAACTTTTGAAATGATAATCGGCGCTTCACCAACATTAGTGAAGTTAAAAGTATAAACAACAGCTTTACCTAATACGATATTACCAAAATCATGTACCTCAGAATCAAATTTAAATTCTCCTGGTTTTGCTTGGGCTAAACTAATAGATGTAAAGCCGATAACGAATGCAACTAATAAAAATAACTTCTTCATGTGCTTATGTTTTATAACAAATTTACTGTTATTATTTATCAATACAAAAAGTATTCCAATATATATCTTACATGAATTTCAAGGCAAAACAGATGGTCTATTCCATCCGAACTTTAAAAACAATTTACATCTACTGATGAATTTATGTATCTTTGCGACCTAACCATTTCTGCTTATGATGTCAAACAGCAAAGTAACAACAGCCCAAATTGACGCCGCTGAATTAAGTTTTGACGATTTTAAACTAATCGTTTTAAATGATTACAAAATTGCTGTGGAGAGCAGACAGGCCAGTATATTAGGTCGGAGAGAAGTGTTAACAGGTAAGGCGAAGTTTGGGATTTTTGGAGATGGAAAAGAGGTGCCACAGATAGCCATGGCTAAGGCATTTCAAAAAGGCGATTGGCGCTCAGGGTATTACAGAGATCAGACATTTGCTTTTGCAACTGGAATTGCAACTATTAAGGAATTCTTTGCACAGCTGTATGCCAATACTGATGTTGAGGCCGATCCTGCATCAGCTGGAAGACAAATGAATTGTCACTTTGCAACCCGCTCATTAAATGAAGACGGGTCATGGAAAGACCTAACTGAAATTAAAAATTGTTCATCAGATATTGCACCAACTGGCGGCCAAATGGCCCGCTTAGTTGGTTTGGCTTATGCATCAAAACTATTTAGACAAAATCCAGAACTTAGTTATCTAAAGAATTTCTCAGTAGAAGGAAATGAAGTAGCATTTGGCACAATTGGCAATGCCTCGACATCAGAAGGTGTATTTTTTGAAGCTATCAATGCTGCAGGTGTTTTGCAAGTTCCAATGGCAATCTCAGTTTGGGATGATGGTTACGGAATTTCTGTTCCAGCAAAGTATCAAACAACAAAAGAAGATATTTCTGAAGTTTTAAAAGGCTTTCAACGTGAAGAAGGCACAAATGGCTACGAGATATTTAAAGTTAAAGGTTGGGACTACCCAGCTTTGTGCGAAATATATCAGAAGGCAATTGACGTGTGTAGAACTGAACACGTACCTGTTTTAATACACGTTACTGATGTTACACAGCCTTTAGGACACTCTACTTCGGGATCTCATGAACGCTATAAAGATAACGATCGGTTAAATTGGGAGAAAGAGTACGATTGTATTCTGCAAATGCGTAAATGGATGATTGAATCGGCTATCGGGACAGAAGAGACAATTGTAGCTATAGAAGAAGAAGCAAAGAGATTTGTTCGTGAAACTCAAAAGGAAGCTTGGAATGAGTTTTTATCTGTCATAAAACAAGAACAGAGCGATGTAATTAACATGATTAATGCATTTGCAAAAGATAGACCAGATTTAGCAAAAATAGCTGCGCAGTTAGCTTCTTCGCCAGACGCTTTAAGAAAAGAAGTGATTTCTGCTGCGAGAAAGGCAATTAGACAAAGTATTGCTCAGCCATCTGCTGAAAGAGATTTGCTTGTAAGCTGGTATCAAAAACAAGTTGGACTGAATGAGGAACGCTATAATTCTAAACTATTTACAGGAGGAAAAGAGAGCCCTTTCTTAGTTGATGAAGTTGCGCCGACCTATGCAGATCATAGTAAAATGATCGATGGTAGGGAACTTTTGAATGCTTGTTTTGATGCGAATTTCGAAAGAGATCAGCGATTAGTGGCATTTGGTGAAGATTTAGGTAATATAGGTGATGTTAATCAAGGTTTTGCCGGACTACAAGCTAAGTATGGCGAGTTGAGGGTTACCGATACGGGTATCAGGGAAATGACAATCATAGGTCAGGGTATAGGATTGGCCATGAGGGGTCTTAGGCCTATCGCCGAAATACAATATCTTGACTATCTATTATTTGCCTTAAATATTTTAAGTGATGATTTAGCAAGTTTATCCTACAGAACTAAAGCAGGTCAAAAAGCTCCTGTTATTGTTAGAACACGAGGACATCGTTTAGAAGGTGTTTGGCACTCTGGTTCACCAATCGGTGTAATTTTAGGTGCACTACGCGGACTACATGTATGTGTTCCTCGCAACATGACACAAGCTGCAGGGATGTATAATACACTCTTTAGAGGTGATGAGCCAGCATTAGTGATCGAGTGTTTGAACGGTTATCGGTTAAAAGAAAAATTACCAGAAAACGTTGGTATTTATACGGTACCGCTAGGTAAAGCAGAGATATTAAGAACTGGAAAGGATTTAACAATTGTTTCTTACGGATCAACATTGAGACTAATAGAAGAGGCCGCTGAAGAATTAATGGGCTTAGGTATTGACGTTGAAATTATTGACCCTCAGACTATTTTACCTTTTGACACTGAACAACTGTGCGTTCAGTCATTGCAAAAAACAAATAAACTATTGGTAATTGATGAAGATGTTCCAGGTGGCGGAAGTGCTTATATCTTGCAGCAAATTTTGGAAGAACAAAAAGGATATTATCACTTAGATTCCAAACCTAGAACTTTAACTGCAAAAGCGCATCGTCCGCCTTATGGTTCGGATGGTGATTATTTTAGCAAACCATCGGTTGATGATATCATCGAAATAGTTTATCAAATGATGAACGAATCGAACCCGAGTCGTTACCCTTCAATTTATTAATGACTTACGAAGTTTTGATCAATTCAAAGATTAAAACTTCGTAAGTTATACATTTTACTAGAATAAATTATTATCTTCAAGGGATAAATTAATCTCTCTCTAGTCAAATGTTTTTCAACTCAAAACGTAAAAATTCTTTAATTTTTAGTTCGAAAAATAGAGTTTTATAAATTATGTATAAAACCTGTTTTGCTTTTATAATCTTTGTTTTGGGCTGTGCCCTCCAATCTGCCGCGCAGTCTCCTCAAAAAAAATTAGATAGTCTATTTTCTGTAAGTAAACTGCACAAAAAAGAAGATTCTGTGCGTGTTAAGAATTTGAAAGAAATTTACCGGCAATATATGCGTATGAAAAATGTTTCCAAAGCTGAGGAATATGCGCATGTTGTTATCAATTTAGCCAATAAACTAAATCTTAAAAAATTTGAGGCTGATGCTTATTTTAGGTTAGGGTTATTTTATCATGGCTCTACAAATTATGAGAAAGCGGAAGAGAATTATTTAAAATCTATTAATTGTTATACGTTGTTGAAGGATTTTGACTGGGTAGCTGGCATATATCTAAACATGGGTGCTTTGTATATTAGCATTCCAGACTATTCAAAGGCCCTAGAGGTTAATCAGAAGGCAATTGCTGCATTTCAAAAAGATGACAATGAAACTGACTTAGCAAGCTGTTACACCAATATTTCAGCTATATACGAACAGTTAGGGCAGCAGGCAGATGCTTTGTTTTATTTGCAAAAGGCCTTAAAAATATTCGAAAAGGAGGGCGAGAACAGTCGTGGCGTTGCGGTAGTATGTAGTCAGATTGGGAGCGCATATTTTACTGCGTCCGATAACGAGCTGTTAAAGATGGGGGTTAAAACTGGGCAACGAAATGAAATAGCATTGAGTTATTTTAACAGGGCGCTAAACGTAGCCATAGCAATAGATGACAAGGGAGTTCAAGCAACTATTAATAAGAACTTGGGAAAGCTATATGAAGTTAAAGGAGATCGACTCCAAGCACTTAATGCTTATCAAATAGCAGTTGATCAAAATTCAAAAGAGGATGACAAACTCGACTATGCATTTTCACTCTTGGCACTGGCAAACTTTTACGAACAGGACAGAGATTTCTTAAAAGCCACTGCTTTTTCGCTAGACGCACTCAAAATTGGCAATGAGAATAAATTACTAGAAGTTCAAAGAAACGCATACCTTACTTTGAGTACTATTAAAGAGAAAAAAGGAAACTATAATCAGTCATTAGCTTACTACAAGAAATATATTGAACTAAAGGAGCAAATTTTTAACGAGGAAAAAGAAAAAGAAATTACTCGAAAACAATTGCAGATAAAGTTTGCTGTTAAGGAAAACGATTATAAATTGAAACAACAAGTAACCGATGGGGAGCTTCAGCAACAAGTACTTCTGGCAAAACAGCAACAGCAACAATTAATCTTAAGGCAACAAGCTTTGGATTTAAGCGACAAGGAAAAGAGTTTACAACGTTTAACATTTCTGAAAAAGCAAGCAGATTTAGAGAACGATAAACGGTTGCAGGAACAACTATTTAATCAAGCCCAGTTACAAGCCAAACTTGATAAGGAAATTAAGGATCGTGAAATAAATGTTCAGAAGACAGCCTTGAAGTTTAACAAGAATATGAATATATTTTTAGGTGTGTTAGCGACCATCCTCTTGGGCTCTGCAATTGTTGTGTTTTATGCACAACGTAGAACGGCTAAGTTGAATAAGGTAGTTTCAGACCAAAAGGTTGAATTGGAAAAATTGAGTAGAGTTAAAGATCGTATCTTCAGTGTCGTAGGACACGATATGCGTACGCCTGTTAATTCCTTGATTTCTTTTATTCAGCTACTTGAAAATAGCAATATTGAACAGAGCAAATTAAATAGATACGCTTCGCAGTTAAAAGGCTCACTTAGTTATGCATCTAGCATGATGGAAAATCTATTAAACTGGGCATCTAGCCAAATGCAAGGCTTTAAGCCTATTATAAAGGTTTTTGATATGAGTGTATGCGTGCAAGAAGTAATGGATATGTTAGAAGAACTGGCTAAAAAAAAGAGTATAACCATTAAAAACCATGTTGAAGTAGCGCAACCTTGTTTCGCAGATAAGGATATGATCGCACTTGTTTTACGTAATTTGATAAATAATGCAATAAAATTTACTCCAGAGAATGGTTTAATTACCATTGCCGCAGTCGCACAGGATGATCAGTTACTTGTTTCCGTAAGTGATAATGGAGTAGGCTTATCAAAATCACAAATAACGAATTTTAATGAAGCTAGTATTGATGAGCATGCTCAGTCTACATTAGGAACAAATAAAGAAAAAGGTACTGGAATTGGTTTAATGTTATGTAAAACATTTACAAAATTAATGAATGGAACACTACAAGTTCAAAGCGAACAAAATGTAGGTACTACTTTTACTTTAGCCCTTCCAAGCGGTTTAATTAATTCTTAATACCATAAAAGGCTATATTTCAGTATCTCTTCTTCAAAATGACGTTCGTCGACTAATTATTGCTAGTCATCGATTAGGTAATAATACCAAGATTTTTATAGGCATTTTTATATTCTAATCATCTAGGATATTTATGAGTATTAATAACGCAAAAGACTTGGGTAAATTTTTAGGTAACTTTTTTATTTTTCTGTTCAATCAGGGTCTCAACAGAAACCAAATGGTTAAAAAAGTAAAATAATTACTTTTTATGTCTGGAAAGGGTTCTGTTAACGATCTTTTCCATCAACTCGGGCTTATTTGTAATGCTAACCGGAACCATATAATCATGGTTCAAATGTATTGTTCCGGTTGCAATCGTTGTAATTTGATTTAAATTGATAATATATTGCTTGTGAACTCGCGTAAAAATTGCTGGTAATTGTTTTTCCAGGTTTTTTAGGTTAACAAGGGTGATATGCTTATTTGTGGCGGTAAAAATCTTAGAAAAATCGCCCATACTCTCTATGTAAACTACATCATTGTAATTTAACCTAGTATAGCCTTTTGTCTCTTTTAAAAAGAAATGATTTTCTTCAGCTGGAGGTGGTTCCGCAAGGTCTTTTTGAACAACCGACTTTTTAAGGTCTAAGTATTCGATTGCTTTGTGACAAGCTCTCAGCAAGCGCTCATAAGTTACAGGTTTTACAATAAAATCTAGCGCATCTAGGTTAAATCCTTCTACCGCATATTCGGAAAAAGATGTAATAAATATGAATTCAGGAGGGTTTTTAATACTTTTTAATAAACTCAAACCAGAAAGATCTGGCATGTCGATATCTGAAAAAACGATATCAATAGTTTCATTCCCGATAATCGACGCGGCAGCTATGCCATCTTCACATACAGCGACAATCTCAAAGCGATCAATTTTTCTAAGAAACATTTCAACTAAATCTCGCTCTATCTCATTATCATCAACTATTAAACATTTATACACCATATTTTATAAAGATAATCTTAATTATCAATCTGAAATAATCGGCAACAAATTATTTATGTTTCTTTTCTCCTGTATATTTTTTTTCACCTGCTAGAATTTCAATAGGTAGATCATTTTCTTCGGGAGGAATAGGGCACCTATATCCATCACTATAAGCACAGTATGGATTATAGGCTTTATTAAAATCAATTGAAATTTTTCCGTCTTTAATATCTTGTAAACTTAAATCGATATATCTTCCACCACCATAGGTTGTTAGCTGATTGGTTTCATCGGTAAAAGGTAAAAATAACAAGTCCTTATAAGCAGGGTTTATCGCTAGTGCTATATTTTTATATAAAGTTAACTGCAGCACTTTATCGCCAAGCTTAAATTGTACTTTGGCGTAACGGACAAACTCTTTACTGGTGCCATCGTAGGTTGGCATATTAAAGATCTTCTGATTAGTTAATATAGTTAACGAGGCGACTACCTTATAGTTACTGTCCGCATTGAAGAAATGCAAATCTTTAAGGTCCTGTTCTTTTAATGGGGAACGAGTTTCTTTTAGAAAATCTGCTTTATAAGCTTCACGGTGCTTGTCAATCTTTGCGCTATAACTTTGCGCAAAGGCTGAGGAAGTTATCAAAAAAAGTGCAATCAATAGGTATTTCATCGCTAAACTAATTTTGCGCTTTTATTCCTTAAAAATTGGTCAGCTAAAACTAGCGCGGCCATTGCTTCAACAATCACAACTGCTCGAGGTACCACACATGGATCATGTCTACCTTTACCTTTAATTTCTGCATGTTCTCCAGCTGCATTAACTGTTTGTTGATTATGCATAATGGTGGCAACAGGCTTAAACGCAACAGAAAATGTGATGTCCATCCCATTTGAAATACCGCCTTGAATGCCACCAGAGAAATTGGTGAGGGTTTTGGTTCCACTAGTTGTAGAAATGAATACATCGTTGTGAGCAGAGCCTCTCATTTCGCTCCCTGCAAATCCAGACCCATATTCGAAACCATGCACTGCATTAATGCTTAACATCGCTTTACCTAGATCAGCATGCAGCTTGTCGAAAACTGGTTCTCCTAAACCTGCTGGGCAATTTTTTATAACACAGCCAATTTTTCCGCCAACAGTGTCGCCATCTTTTCTAACCGAATCGATAAAGTCGATCATCTGATTCGCAACTGCCGGGTCGGCACAGCGTACAATGTTGTCTTCTCTAATAGCTAAAAGATCTTGGATGCTATCAGTACTTAAATTAGGTGCGCTGATTTGCCCTACGGCCGTAACATGTGCAAAAATCTCTATTCCATTTTTTTGAAGCAGGAGCTTAGCTATTGCACCGGCAGCAACTCTAGCAGCGGTTTCTCTCGCAGAAGATCTTCCACCTCCACGATGATCTCGAATGCCATATTTTACATCATAGGTATAATCTGCGTGACTGGGTCTATAAACATCTTGGTTATGAGTATAATCTTTAGAGCGTTGATCTTCGTTTGGGATCAATAGGCTAATAGGAGTACCCGTACTTTTTCCTTCAAAAATACCAGATAAAATCTGAACGATATCGCTCTCCTTGCGCTGAGTGGTAATTTTAGATTGTCCTGGTCTTCGTTTATCTAATTCACCCTGTATAAAATCTAGGTCTATCGCTAACCCTGCTGGACAACCATCTATGATTACACCAATAGCAACGCCGTGTGATTCGCCAAAAGTTGATATTTTAAATGCTTTACCGAATGAATTTCCTGCCATCTTTTTTAGTTTGTTTGTTATTGGTTTTTTAGTTTGTTTATTGTTGCTGTTCATTGTTAGTTTTTTAGTTTGTTTAAGCTAACCAACTAACAACTAACCAACCATCAACTAACAGTAAAACCAGCTTTTTCTAAATCAGTCCAAAAATAAGGATAAGATTTTTCAACTACTTGTTTTTCTTCAATTTCTAAAGTTTTAATTCTTAAGGCTAAGGGAGCAAATGCCATTGCCATCCTATGATCTTCATAAGTGCTTACGAACATTTGATCAGGGAAATGAAGTCCACTGCAATCGAGTTTATAACTGAAGTTCTTTTCGATTAGTTTTACACCAATTTTTGCCAATTCGGTTTGTAAAGCCAAAACTCTGTTAGTCTCTTTAATTTTCAAGGTTTCTAATCCTGTAAAAGTGCAGTCATGACCTAAAGCTGCGCAAACAACAATGATAGTTTGTGCCAAATCTGGACAGTCTTTTAAATCAAAAATCTTTCTCGTTAAGACCTTTGCTTCCTTTGTTAAGTGAACGCCACCGTTTTTAAATTGCGAGGTAATCCCAAAGTTTGCCATAATCTCGGTGATTTTGCTGTCACCTTGTAAGCTATAACCATTTAAGCCGGGTAGAAATATCGATGCCTCATCTGCCAATGCAGCGATAGCATACCAATATGAAGCAGCACTCCAGTCTGGTTCTACATAAAGTTTACTATTGTTAAAAGACTGTGGTTTGATCGTGATGGTATTTTCGACCCACTCATGGCTTATCCCTGTTTGTGCTAACATTGCTAAAGTCATTTCTACATAGGGCTTAGAAGTTAACTCACCTTCAATTTCCAATGTAAGGCCTAATGGTAGGCTGGGAGCAATCATTAACAGTGCGGATATGTATTGGCTACTGATGTCACCTTTAATTTTAACCTCGGCCGATGTTTGTTTGAAAGGTCCTGCAATTTGCAGAGGTGGAAATCCCTTATTTTCTTCATAAGAAATTTCTGCACCAATACTTTTTAAAGCCTCTGCTAAAATTTCAATTGGGCGCTGTTTCATTCGTGCCGTCCCAGTTAGTAAGAACTTACCGTTTTGGATAGTTAAAAAGGCAGTTAAAAAACGCATTGCCGTGCCAGCCGGGCCAACATCTACAAGTTTTGTGCTCAACGCTTCAGGCTTAGTACTCAGCATTCGCAAGATCCCATTCAGCGTAACCGTATCTGCAGCAACTGACAAATTTTCAACAACTACAGATCCCTTACTTAGGGCGCTAATAATCAATGCTCTATTGCATTCGCTTTTAGAGCCTGTTAATTTTATTTCGGTATTAATTTGTTTACTTCCTTTAAAAGAAAGCAATATATTTTCAGGCATGTTCGTGTTTTTATTCAGTTATATAGCGTTTGGCGAAAAGCTTTTATGCTTATTGCCAAACGCCTATCTTCTTTATGCTTTAACGTCTACATGCGCTTCTGCAGCAATTCCTGCATCTGCTTTACCAGCGTTCATAATTTCTGTCTGTCTACGAATTGATTCTCCATGCACTAGCTCTAAGAATTTCTCAGTAAAGTTAACATCTAACTTTAAGGCTTTAGCAAAGGCCGTACGTTTGCTCATAATTTCGTCCCAGCGATTTACTTGCAAAATAGTTACTTTATTATCTCTTTTAAATTCACCGATTTTTTGAGTGATACTCATACGTTCAGCTAATTTTTGCAAAACTAAATCATCGATTTTATCGATCTCTTTTCTTAAGTCTGCTAATTTATCAGCGAATTCTTCGTTTTTAGACTCTGGTTGACGTAAAGTAAATTTACTCACCATTTCTGCTAAAGCAGCTGGAGTTACTTGTTGTTTCGCGTCAGTCCAAGCAATTGATGGGTCTAAATGCGATTCAATCATCAATCCTTGCATGTCCAGATCCAATGCTTTTTGAGAAATGTATGGAATAAGTTCACGATTTCCACAAATGTGACTTGGGTCATTTATAATAGGCAGTTCAGGGCATAGTGTTTTTAATTGAATAGCCAGTTCCCACATTGGTTCGTTACGGAAAGCACTTTTTTCGAATGAAGAAAACCCACGGTGTATTGCACCTAATTTAGTGATGCCTGCTTTGTTTATTCTTTCTAATGCACCCACCCATAATTGTAAATCAGGGTTTACAGGGTTTTTCACCAATACAGGGATATCCACACCTTGTAATGCATCAGCAATTTCTTGAACCGTAAATGGATTTACAGTAGAGCGCGCACCAATCCATAAAATGTCAACACCAGCAGCTAAAGCTTCTTGAACGTGTTTTGCATTTGCTACTTCAACAGCTGTTGGTAAGCCTGTTTCCGCCTTAGCACGTTTTAGCCATTCTAAACCAATGCTTCCTATTCCTTCAAATTCTCCTGGACGAGTACGTGGCTTCCAAATTCCAGCCCTTAAAACACTTACTTTACCTGTTGCAGCCAATAAATGTGCAGTTGATAATAATTGATCTTCAGTCTCTGCACTGCATGGTCCAGAAATTAATAATGGTTGATTTTTTACTTCTATCCAGCTTTCTAATGGTTGGATGTTTAATTGTAATTTCATTTTTTTGGGATTTTATTTTTTGTGTCAAGTAATTAGTATCGAGTATCAAGTATTGAGTAGCAAGTAGCAAGATTTGTTGCTTACTTGGTTTTTCAAACACTATACTTTATCGTTTTTTGGGTATTCACCAATGATGTTAAAATTCACGGTATATTTTAAAGCTTTTCTAATGGCCGTGTCGTAATTTTCTAGGTTAGTCCACTCCATGTCAACGTAAAAGTAATACTCGTTACGTTTACCTAATACCGGCATTGATTGTATTTTTGTTAAATTAACGTTCAATTCTGCAAAGAGATTGAGTACTTTAGATAATGCTCCAACATGATTGCCTACTTGGAAGCAGATCGAAGCCTTATTAATCTCTTTCGTGCTTTCTTTTTTGTCTTTTTCTAAAATCAAAAAGCGAGTGTAGTTTTTCTTGTTCGATTCAATTCGTCTCTCGATAATGTTCAAGCCGTACAACTCTGCCGCAAGTGTATTTGCAATGGCCACCGTGTCAGTGAGCTGTTCTTCTTTAATTTTTTTTGCACAGGCTGCTGTATCACTGCTCTCGATAACCTGAATGTGAGGATAGTCGTCAAAAAAATCAACACATTGTCTAATTGCGATAGGATGGGAGGTTGCATATTTAATGTCCTCGAATTTTACACCTGGTAAAGCCATTAAATGCAATTGAATTGGAAGATAAACCTCGCCAGTAACCGAAAAATTATATTCTCTGATTAAAGTATAGTTTGGTAGTAAACTCCCTGCAATAGAGTTTTCAATTGCCATAATTACAAAATCCGATTCCCCTTTAACCAAGCTGTCACAAGTTTGTTTAAATGAATTGCATTCTATCGTCTCGATGTCTTTACCAAAAAATTTAAATGCGGCCTCTTCGTGAAACGATGCTTTAATACCTTGAATGGCTACTCTTGTTTTGGGTTTCATTGTTTTCTTCTTTTAATGTTGAATTGCGTTAAACAAAAAAAGTCCCAGCTTTTGGCCGGGACTTTCTATATACATTTAATATTGTTATCTATCTTTTTGCATACTAGCCCCGGCTCTTACTAAAATAGTAAAAGTAACCAAAGTAATATGTGTTTTGTAATTGCATTTTTCTGTTGTTGCTGACAAATGTACATTTCCAAATTTAATTTGTCAATAGCAGAGTGAAAATAATTTAAACAAAATTAAATTTTACGTAAAAATGTTCTTTAAATGTTTAACAATTTACCCACCTCCACTATGCACTCTTTACTTAAAGTGCTTAAGGGGGGGATACTTCCTAAATTAGGTATCTTGCCATAATTTAGAATGTATTTTTCACTTTCTTCATTAGGGTCACCATTGAAAATAATTCCCTTAATGATAATGTTATGTTGTTGGAGTGTGTTAATTGTAAGCAGGGTATGATTAATACTTCCTAAATATGCCTGGGAAATTATAATTACCTCAAGATCTAGTTTTTTAATCAAATCCAATAGGAGATGTTGGTCATTTAAAGGTACCATTAGACCGCCTGCTCCCTCAACAATTAAGCGATTTGAGGTATCAGGGAGCTTAAACACAGATAAATCAATTTCTATTCCGTCTAGTTTAGCAGATAAATGTGGCGAAAGTGGTTGGTTCAACCTGTATTGCTCTGGATGTATCTTTGACTTGTCATTGCTTAATAAGCTTCGAATCATCAAACTATCGCTTTGTTCCAAGTCTCCAGACTGAATTGGTTTCCAGTAATCGGCCCTTAATTTTTCTGTTAAAACAGCACTAGCGATTGTTTTTCCAATCCCTGTACCAATGCCGGTTATAAAATAATTTTCATTCATGTTAGTTCTCTCAAATAAGTAATTAATTCACTTATTTCTTCTTGTGTATTATAAAGGTGTAAGCAAATTCTCAATCGCTCTTTTCCCTCGGGTACGGTAGGGCTTAAAATTGCTCTTACATCAAATCCTTTACTTTGAAGGTATGCAGCTGCATCTTTTGCAGCTCGGTCATTGTTAAATAAAATGGTTTGTATGCAACTATTGCTTTTGATGGTAGTAAGCGAAAGCTCTTTAATTTGATTATTATAGTCCCTTATTTTAGCGCTTAGCACAGTTTGATAATCGTATTTCTGTAGTAGCTTATAAGCGCAGCTAATGGTCATAATTTGATGTAAGGGAAGTGCTGTCGTATAAATAAAGGATCTAGCAAAATTTATCAGGTAATTCCTTAACTCATTACTACCTAATACAGCCGCACCATGTGTGCCTAGCGCCTTACCGAAAGTAATTATTCTAGCAAAGACTTTACTTTCTAGCCCTAGTTGATGGATCAAGCCTCGTCCTTTATCTCCGAAAACCCCCACTGCATGAGCTTCATCAACAATTAAGTTAGCTTGATATTGACGGCATAATTCACAGATTTCTTTTAAAGGCGCCATGTCACCATCCATCGAATATATACTCTCGATTACTACATAGCATATGCCTTTTGCATTTTTTAATTTGTGTTCAAGATCTTTGGAATCATTGTGTTTAAATCTAAATCGATCGGCATAACTTAATCTTGCACCATCAATTAAACTTGCATGAATTAGTTCGTCGCTAATAATAGTATCACCACGTTGAGGGATTGACGACAATAGACCAAGATTGGCATCATAACCTGAATTAAATAATAGTGCTGCAGTGGAAGAATGAAATTTGGCAATGTGGCGCTCTGTATCTTCTGTGTATGGATGATTTCCACTAAGTAATCGCGAACCTGTTGCACCGTTTTTGATACTGGCAAACTGATCGTGTTCGACCTTAATTAAATCACTTAACTCTTCAGATCGAGCAAATCCAAGATAATCATTAGAGCAAAAGTCAATCGGCAATTTTGAGTAGGTTAATTCTCTTAATCTGCTTTTTGCTTTCCTTTCGTTTAGTTTATGCTGAAGAAATTGCTCTGCATTGTCCATTGACCAAAAATAAAGAAAGCGCCGTTAACAAACAGCGCTTTCTTTATTTTATTTTGTAAGGTAACTTATTAGTTCTTGATCGGCTCAGACGACGGCGTTTTATCGCTAGGACGATCAGGTCTTTTTCCTCTGTGCATTTTCACTCTTTCTCTTGCATCCTCACGTACACTTGCTAATTTTTCACGCTGTTCTTCGGTTAAGATTTTTTTCATTCTCTCTTGAGAAGACGCCATAAAGGATTTGCGTTCCTCCATTTTATTTCTCATTGTCTTTTCGTCTTGCTTACGCCACTCTTCAGACTTTTTTATACGGTCTAGTTCTAGCTCTTGGACTTTCTGTTTTTGTTCCTCAGTTAAAGCAAGTCGTTTTTGCATCGCGGTAGCAGCTCTTTCTGCACGTTGTTCGCTTGTTAACTTATCCCGTTCTAGTCTTCTTCCTTCAACTCGTTCCTTTACTTCTCTGCCTTCTCGTGCAGGTGCTTTTCTTTTGCCTGGCTCTTGGGCGTTGCTTGCAGTAATCCCTAAAATTACCAAAGCGATGGTGTAAACTAATTTCTTCATCTGTTTATCTATTTAATAGTGATTTGATTGTAAGGATTTGAGTATGATACTTTCCCCTTATTTACTATCATAGATGGAAATATTGACAAAGAGTTTAAAATGTATTTGTTAAATAGTGTTAATTCTTATTTAATTGGGAAATAGACTTTTGCATTTGCGCCATCATACTTGATAGTGTTTCAATAGTAGGTTCTGGGGTTGGATCAGGTAGTGCTGTTGAAATGTATGCCTTAGCTTTCCATATTTCCAAAATATCATCTGCATCGATGGCATACGGATCGTATACCTTGTTGTCAGAAATTAACTTGAGTTCTTTGTTCTCTTTGAATCTATTGCCAGCTCTTTTGTATACTACACCTTCATTCTTGCTAATTACAATATAAGTCTCACCTTGTTTTACATCACCCCAATTGTCTAGATACTCGCCAATAATGATGCTACCTGGTTGAATAGGCAACATCGAATCGCCCATGATTTCGAAAGCTCTAAATGTACCTTGTCTTAGAGCGGGTAGGGGTAACTGAAACTTTGGAAGGTCTTGTATATATTGGGGATCAGAGAAACCATTTAAATAACCGGCGCTTGCTTTTACCGGTACCAGTTCAATATTTTCATTATCATTTTGATCTACCGAGATGCTTAATACCCTTAAGTTAGAACCTTGGCTTTTTGGTTTTGGCTTCCAATTGTCATTGATAGATTCGTTGATGAATTCATCGATAGTTAAATCGAAATATTCTGCTATTTTTTTTAGTAAATCGTATTTTGGTTCAGCCCTGTCTTCTTCATAAGCGCCAATTAAGGAACGCTTAATTTCCATTGCATCAGCGAATTGCTGCTGTGTGTGACCTTTTTTCTTTCTAAGGTATTTCAGGTTGGATGAAATGTTTGACATAAAAAATATTTTAAAATAAATTTGTTTTTACTAAAATTGTTAGTATTATTGTGCCAATAAAGTTAGTAATATTTATTTAAATATAAAGAAAATATCTAATTATTTTAGTTTTTAACCATTAGCGACAAGATTATGAAAAAATTTGTTTACATCGTAACCGACCGAAACCGTACAAGCTTACACGTAGGAATGAGTGCAAACCTTTCTAAAACGCTTGAGTTCTACAAGCAGATGCCTAACTTATTTTTTGATAGCGCACAACAATTAACTCGCCTGGTTTATTTTGAGGAATTCAAAACTGAAGAACAAGCTTTATCACGTTTTAAATTGATAAGTCGTTTTACAAGGATGCAGAAAGAGCGAATAGTTCGTTCGTGTAACCCAGATTGGATTGACCTAACAATTGGATTAGATTTTGAAAATATGCTACCTCATCAGAAACTAACTAACCAAGTATCATTGCCATTGAGCATTCTTTCATAAAAAATAAAGCTTTGCCTTATATGGTTGATTTAGCTTAGCATTACCAACCTGGGGCAAAGGTTAATCCAAACACACCTCCATTTACATCTTTACGTTGGAATGGGAATGCATAATATGGTTCTAATATAAAGTAATTAAATACATTAACTCTTAGTGAAAGACCAGCACTTAAAGCCGGGACACGCTCAGCAGGGGAGCCGTTTGGTAATATAACACCATTAGGTTGGCTTTTAAATGCGACTTTAGAATCTTCTGTCCAAGCTACACCAGCATCAAAAAAAAGATTTAAATCACTGAAAAAGAACCTCGAGTTAATTTGGGCCAATTTTTTAGGGCCTGTAAATGGTAACCTAATTTCAAAATTAAAGACCGCAAATTTACTTCCTGATAACTGATTTATGTCGAAATTACCTGTATTCTGTACTTTACTGTTATAGAATGAATTCGCTTCATATCCTCTAATTAAATAAGGATAGCCTATAAATAATGGGTAAAGATTTTCGCCTTCTCTGCCAAATCGCATATAATTATATGTCCTTACAGCAAAAGTTAGCGGTTTTGTTCTCCAATATTTTCTTGCATCAACTGTCAAAGCAGAAAAGTTGAAATCACCAACATATTGTTCTATCCCAACTCGATACCTAAAACCATCTAGTGGTGCCGCAACACCAAAAATAGAGTTGTCTCCAACAAATGAGGCATTGGCTGATACAATTGAAAATGCATCAAGCGGAATTCCTAAAGTGTTTGTAGCTTGAGATTTGGAAACCTTTTCTCTATCAGCTCCAAGATAATATGCCGGATATCCATTAATATCTTGGTAGTAGTTATTAAAGCGATCTAAACGGTAACTGTAGTGTGAAAATGCAGTTCCAGCTTCAAACCTATGAGCTTTATTAAAAGGATATGAACCAAATACTTCTAATTTATCTTCGAAAGTCCTTAGTATATTCGTACTAATCGTATCAATAGGATCACCAGTTGGGTTTGTTACAGGGTTATAAAATGAGCCAGTGGTAAAGCCTGTAACATAAGGAATATGTGATGCAGCTACACCCCAATTTATTCTGCTCTTTTGATTGATATAACCTACTAGACCACCAAAATCATAAATTTCACCATTTACTGATATGTTAGCGATAATTTGATTACGCCCTAAAATATCACTAAACATACCGACAATACCACCCTGGATACCAGTTCCAAATCTGCTCGATGATACACCAACACCGCTATTAGCCAAATAATCTAGTCTAAATTTAGGTCTGTAAGGGATATTGATTAACGAGTCGTCTTGAGTTTTTTCAAAACGTTCAAAATTGCTCAGATTCGAGTTTACCAAATTTACACCAGTATTTTCAACAGGAGGAAGTATAGCAGGACCAAAATCTACATCTTGTGCATTCACAACTTTTGCTCTAAAATTGCTTAAAGGTGAATTATATAAGGTATAACGTTGGTAACGGTAATAGCTATAAATGATATCATCATTTCTTGCTACTGAAATAGCGGGAGAGTATTCTGTAATTCCACTAATACCTGTAAAGTAATCTGTTAATTGTTTAACAACATTGCTCTCTAAATTATATTCGTATAAGTTTCTAAAACCATCTCGGTTAGATAGAAAGAAAACACGTTTACTATCACCTGCAAACTGTGCGTTTAGATTATTTGCACCGGCAAAAACAGGAACATTGCTGAGTGTTTTTGTTTCAAAATTGAAAATTGTCAAGTTTAATGAGTTAACTGCATTTGTATTTCCAGCCATAACAGATGCTCTATCAGAAGAGAAAACGATCATTTTGCCATCAGGCGAAAAATTTGGTGCATAGTCAGAATACTCATCATTGGTAATTTGAGTAACTTGTTTAGTCGTTAAATTATATGAATAGATATCACTTTGTCCCTCAACCATACCTGAAAACGCAATTTCGTTACCATCTGGCGACCAAGTTAAGTTACTAAACTGTTCGACTTTGCCCATATCAGTTTGCATAATGGTATTGCCATTAGCAACATCAATCATCAGCATTTCATTTCTTCCTTTGCTAAAAATACTAAAGGCAAATTTTTTGCTATCCGGCGACCATGCCCCAGCTGATTCTATAAAGTTAAAATCATCAATATGCGTATTAGAGATTTGGCTACTTAATTTTCGAATTGTTTTTCCTGTTTTTGCATCTGCCAAAAACAAGTCTATCCCAAATAAATCCTTCTCAGATAAAAATGCTAAGTATTTGCCATCCGGACTAATTGAAGGAGAAACATTTACATTTCCGCCATTTTTATTGTCAACAATTTTAGTCCCTGAAATCTTAATCTGAGAACTATCAGCCTTTAACATTGGTCTATAGTGTTGTTCGATTGCGTTTTTCCATAAGCCCGATAACGTCTTGTCATCATATCCGAAAGTAAACTTTATCCCATTTTCATAACCATATTTAACGGTCGATTTAAATAATGGGATGATGGTCGTATCACCATAAACAGACCCGATGAAAGTCCAGAAAGCTTGACCATAACGATATGGAAAGTACTTTCCTGAGTTGGTAAGGTCTTTTAAAGAAGGAATATCTCGATTTAGCAATGCATCACGCATCCACATAGATGTAAAAGCATCTTTTTTACCAACAGATAGATATTCGGCCATACCTTCAACCATCCACAATGGGGTGTTTCCAACATTTTCTAAACTAACAGAATCTTTTTCTAATAAGACATGGTACTGGAAGGCGTGTACTAACTCGTGACCTAAAACGTGCCTTGTTTGACTATTTAGGTCTAAAATTGGCATAATAACTCTATTCTTTAAGGCTTCGGTCACACCTCCTGTACCAACTCCAACCTCACCATTTAAAGCTGTAGTTTGTTGAAAATCAGCATGATTGCTATAAAGAATAACTGGATTTTTCTTTAAGAAAGTATCACGAAACACCTCTTGGTGCATCTTATACCAAGTCTCCGCATCTTGCGCAAATTTCTTTAATAGCTTCTCATTTTTTAGATAATAATAAATCTCAAAATGAGGAGTCTGTAATACTTTGAAATCAGCATTTTTATATCTCACCCTGTTTTGCCCAAAATATTGCGCTTGAACAGAAATGGTGGAGATAAGAATGAAAAATAAAATAGTTAGGGATTTTTTTAATGACGGAGTAGATATCTTCATGTGCGCAGTTTTAAATCTTAAACTTTTACTAAATTACGAAAAAAGGGATTAATAGGATTTAACTTATAAATTATTACCAGTCCTTTTCTTTTCTTTTTCTTCTTGTCTTTGTTTTCTTTTTAATTCCCGCTCTTCCTTTTTTGTCAGAGGAACAATTGGCGTAGAATTTTGTTTAACAGGTTGATTTTCTGTTGTTTTTTTCTCATCTTTCTTCAATACTTCTGTCTCTTGCTTTACAGGCGGCTCCTCTACTAATGGAATTTCGTCCATATTTTCTTGCAATGAGTCAACAGCTAAACTGTCAACTGCAGTTGTATCTACTACTTGCACTGGCGTAGGGCAGTTATATGTTCTTGTAATCTCTACTTTAGCTTTCGGAAAAGGACCGTAGGTGTAACCAGAATTAGGATCTTGATAAACCTTTTCCATAAACTTGCCAAAAATAGGTAGGGCCGTTCTTGATCCTTCGCCTGTTTCTCCATTTCTAAAATGTGCAGTACGTTCATCGCAACCAACCCAAATGCCAGTCACCAGATCTTTAGTTATTCCCATATACCAGGCATCCACATAATCTGATGATGTGCCTGTTTTTCCACCAATTTGATTGTTTTTCTTCCATAAATCCCATTCCCATAATGCTCTCGAAGTTCCTCCGGGTTCGTCCATTCCCCCTCTAAACATATATAACATTAACCAAGCAATCTCTTCAGATAAAACACGTTTCGTTTTTGCTACAAAATCTTCAATTACATTGTCATCTTGATCAGTAATTCTTTCTACTAAAATAGGTTCAGTTTTAATACCCTCATTTAAAAACGTACCGTAGGCCCTTACCATTTCAAAAACAGAAACATCATTAGGCCCTAAACTTACCGAGGGAACCGATTCTAAGTTACTTTCTATTCCACATTCATGTGCCCACTTTACAACGTTATCCCAGCCAACAGTTTCTGTAACCTGTGCAGTTACTGTATTCACAGATTTACCCATTGCCCATCTTAATGACATTTCCTGATAAGTGTTACTCCAATCGGCATTTTTAGGTTCCCAATACTCAGTTTTACCCTTGTTTTGGTAGGCGATTTTAACTGGCTTATCTACAAACGTATCGCAAGGACTCATGCCGCTTTCTAGTGCCGCTAGGTATGCGAAAGGCTTAAACGTAGAACCGGCTTGTCTTTTCGCCTGATTGACGTGGTCGTACTTAAAAAATTTATGATCTATACCACCAACCCAAACTTTAATTTTACCCGTTCTAGGCTCCATCGTCATCATTCCGGTATTCATTATTTTTCCGTAATAACGGATAGAATCCATGGTAGAAAACAATGTGTCACGATCCCCTTTATAAGAGAAAATTTTCATTTGCTTCTTCTTGTTGAAATAGGCATCTATCGAGTCGGTATTATTATTATACTTTTTAGCAAGCAAGGCATAAATAGGAAGATTTTTTTTTGCTCTCTCGGGATAATCAATTTTTTTGCGTTCAGAATCTTCCCATGGATCTTCATCACCCCAAACGCTATAAAATCTGCGTTGGATAATTCTCATTTGATCTTTTACAGCTTCTTCAGCATAACCTTGCAACTTTGAATCAATTGTAGTGTATATTTTTAAACCATCTTCGGCCAAATCATAACCATTATCCTCACACCATTTTTCAAGATACTTCTCCACAGCTGCTCTTAAATACGAGTCGCCATTACCAGAATCTTTCATTTTACCCTCTTTAAGTGCTAGGCCTTTTTTTGAAAGCAACAAAAGACTATCTTTTGATAAATAATTGTATTTATTCATTTGATTTAACACAATGTTTCTGCGCTCCAGCGCTCTTTCCGGGCTTCTTAAAGGATTGTAAAGATTAGTTCCTTTTAACATACCCACTAATAAAGCCGCTTCGTTGATGTTTAATTCTTTAGCCTGTTTATCGAAGTAAATTCTAGCAGCAGTTTTTATACCGTAAGCATTATTGCCAAATGATACAGTGTTTAAGTACATGGTGATAATATCGTTCTTACTATAATTTGATTCTAATTTCAAAGCCGTCATCCACTCCTTCAACTTTGAAATCATAGTTCTCACCACAGGGATATGCTTTATTAATCCTGAAGCCTTACTATAGCGTGTTCTATATAAGTTTTTAGCTAATTGTTGAGTAATTGTACTAGCACCACCATCTTTTCCCATGCCAACTACAGCTCTTCCCACTGCTTGGATATCTATCCCTGAATGTTTGTAAAAACGAATATCTTCCGTTGCAACCAATGCATTAATGATACTTGGTGCTATTTCACTAAAATCAACAGGGGTTCTGTTTTCTTTAAAGTAGCGACCAATTAATTTCCCGTCGGCCGTGTACAATTCTGAACCTATTCGTTGCGCTGGTTTTTTAATATCGGTGTAGGTAGGCGAATAACCAAATAACCATAAAAAGTTTACTTGTATTGCGCAGAAGAAGATTATAAGAAAAAATATAAAAATTGTAATATAACGAATGTACTTATTTTTTATTTCTCTGAACATGGGATAAAGATGAAAAAAACGTTGTTTATTATCTGTTAAAATGTGTTAAAAGTCTAAGTACAAATTAACGTATTTAATTTCCTTAAATTTTAGTCTATCTTTAAATTATAACATTATATCTATGAAACCATGATAAACATATCAATAATAGCAAAATAAATGTTTATCGTAGCTTCGTCACCATTAAAACCATTTACGACACATGAAAACGAATACAAAAAAATATTTAATACAAGGAGGAAGTGGGTTTTTCTTAAAAGATTTCAGTACTACTTATAACGGTCATCTTGATAAAGCCACTGGTAAAGAAGAACTTGAACGCGTAAAAGGTGAGCTCAAAGACTATCAGGAAGCATTGTATGCATCAGATTCTCATTCCTTTCTAATCATTTTTCAGGCTATGGATGCTGCTGGAAAAGATAGCGCCATTGAGCATGTAATGTCGGGTTTAAATCCTCAAGGTTGCCAAGTCTATAGCTTTAAAACGCCAAATAGTGAAGAATACAGTCACGATTTTTTATGGCGACATTATAAAGCGCTGCCCGAAAGAGGTAAAATTGGCATACATAATCGTTCCCATTATGAGAATGTGTTGGTTTGCAAGGTTCATCCCGAATATGTATTGAGTGAAAATATACCCGGCCTTAGTGATGTAAAAAAAATAGACAATAAGTTTTGGAAAGCCCGGTATGAGAGTATTCGAGATTTCGAAAAGCATTTGGTTGCCAACGGCACTGTGGTCTTGAAATTTTTCTTACACGTTTCTAAGGATGAGCAAAAGCAACGTTTTTTAGATCGGATCGAAGACCCTGCTAAAAATTGGAAATTTTCTGTAGGCGATTTAAAAGAACGTGCCTTATGGGATAAATACATGAAGGCTTACGAGGAAGCTATTAAAGAAACATCTACTCCTGATGCCCCTTGGTACGTTATTCCGGCCGATAAGAAATGGTATGCTCGATTAGCGATTAGTCAAGTCATTGCAGAAGCACTCGAATCGCTTAACTTAAAATATCCTGTTTTGCCAAAGGAAGAAGCTGATCAGTTAGAAACGATTAAGCAACAATTAACTACCGAGAAATAGCAGTATTATTTGCTATTTTGACATAAATACCTACATTTGCCACGCTTTTTGGTTCTCGACGAAAGTCGAGATTAAAAGGGAATACAGTGTAAATCTGTAACTGTCCCGCAGCTGTAAGCTCTTTAACGATATATCAATCATTAGTCACTGCTCTCTAATGGGAGTGGGAAGACCGATAGATCGGGAGTAAGTCAGAAGACCTGCCTAAAAGTTTAATATTCATAGCTTTCGGGGATTGAAGCTAGGAGTGGGCCTTACGAAATGTAATACCTATTTCTATTCTGATTCTGTTGCTGTGTGTGAACAACTCACAACAAATGAACAAAAAAACAAAATTGATTGTAGCAGGTCTAGGACTTGTTCAATGCGTTCTCTATGGGAACCAATCGTTGGCACAAGATGTCAAGAATTTAAATGAAGTAGTCATTTCAACTACAAAAAATGACCTTAAACAGTCGCAAAGCGGAAAGGTTATCACAGTTATTACCAGCGAAGAGTTAGCTCGTAGTGCTGGTAGAAATTTAGCTGAACTGTTAAATCAACAAGCTGGAATTACTGTTGTCGGTGCTGGAAGTAATGCTGGGAAAGACAAAAGTCTATTTTTTAGGGGAGCAGCAAGCGCTTATGCTGTTGTTTTGATAGATGGAATTTTGGCGACTGACCCATCTGGTCCAGGTGGTGTTTTCGATTTAAGACTGCTCGCAATAGATCAAATCGAGCGAATTGAGATTTTAAGAGGAGGTCAATCTACTTTATATGGTTCTGATGCTGTGGCGGGTGTAATTAATATCATTACTAAAAAGTCGGGTTTAAAAGCCTTTCAATTAAATTCTACTTTAACTGCCGGAACATATGATTCTTACAAAGGAAACATTAGTTTAAATGGAAAATTTGACTTATTTAGTTATAATGTTAATTACGGCTATTTCACTACGGATGGAATTTCTGAGGCAGAGAATCCAGCTGGAAATACGCAGGCTTTTGATAAAGATGGCTTAAAACAAAACGCACTGAATGCTAATTTTTCTTTTCAATTAGGAAAGAATTTAACAGTAAGTCCATTTTTTCGCTACCTAAAGGGAGATTTTAAGTACGATGCCGATGCATTTGCTGATGCGCCTAATACCTCTATTTCTAAACACCTAAATGGTGGGCTAAATGCAATTTATGAACTTAAGAATGGCAAGTTTACCCTTAACTATACCAATCAGAATACTAAAAGATCTTATGTGAGCACTTTTCCGGGCGATTATGAAGGAAAAATGGATTTGGTTGACTTGTTTTATAATCATCAGCTAGGTCAACATACTACGCTATTAGTTGGTTTGGATAACCGTTCTACTACCGTAGTTTATAAAGAGAAACAGCCTTCAACTAATCTATTCAGTGCATACACCTCAGTTTTTTTACATGATTTAGGGAAGTTTAACTTGGAAGTAGGAGGTAGATATAATCAACATAGTAAGTATGGCGATAATCTAACTTATGCAATAACACCAAGTGTGAACTTGATCGAAGGATTGAAAGTCTTTGGTACAATTTCATCTGCCTTTAGAGCGCCAACTTTGGATATGTTATTTGGTCAATACGGCGCAAACTTAGCGCTGAAACCAGAAAAATCTACTAGTTATGAAGCAGGGACAAGCGTTTCATTTTTAAATGATCAAGTTAAGTTGAGAGTGGTAGGTTTTAAGCGTGATAATACTGATGCGATAATTTATGGCGTAAATGGGTACATCAATCAAGACGAACAAAAAGATCAAGGTTTTGAGATAGAACCGAGTGCTAAATTTGGTAAATTCTCTTTAAGCACCTATTATGCCTATGTAGAAGGAAAGCAAATTACTGGAGAAAAGACTGTTGATGTATTGCTACGCAGACCAAAGAACTCGTATGGATTGAATTTAGGTTTCGACGCAACTAAAGATTTATACGTAAGCTTGAATTATAAGTTTACAGGTGACCGCATTGACAGTGACTTTAGTACTTATCCATCGGTTAATAAAACGTTAGCTTCTTATCAGTTGGTTGATTTTTATGCGCAGTATACCTTGGTGAATAAACGCTTAAAAATCTTTGCTGACCTAAAGAATTTAACAAATGAGAAGTATACAGAAATCATTGGTTATCGTACAATGGGTTTCAATATGAATGCTGGATTAAGTTTTAGCTATTAACTAATCGTCATCCGATGAGTACTGGCACGATGCAAGGTCTCATCGGATGACGATTTATTTATAATCCATTTTATACTTGCTTAAATCTGGAGCTTGTTTTTTTGTTCTATTTAATTCAAACTCATAAATACTTCTTCCTAGATTTTTCATGAAAGGAAAACATACGCTTTCGTATTCATATTTGCTGTCGTTGTAAATCCCGTCTTCGTTAGATTGCACTACAGCAGTTAAAAAGAATTCGATATTATTTTTGAAGTCGACGAAATAGGAGTTATCTATGATAAAACCATAACTATCACCATACTTGTTGAAAATTCTGATATTCGGATCAATAGTTGTATTTTTTGCTCTTCCATAAAATAACATTTTCGCATAGGTGGGCCAAAATTCTTTTTCATCATACTTTGGATAATCACTTTCAGTGGGTAATTTACTCATATAGGTATAGATGAGTTTATAGTCAGCTGGCGTTAAATTAAAACGCTCTTTCTTCGGAAATGATTCTGGCATCATTAATTTAATCATTAACGATTGTTGGTCTGCAATCGTAAAAACATTTTTATTAGCAAAACTATAAGGCTCCATAATGACTTGTTCCTTGCTGTCGACATAGCCTTTACCAACAATTAAATTTCTTAACTCTAGCTCGTAATTTTTATCGTCATATTGTGCTGGCTGATGATAAATTAACTTATCTCCATCATAAAAATTAATAGGATTGGTGTTCCTTGCTGATTCACCTCCATCACCGATAGCTAAACGATTTAATATTCTACTTTCGACTAAACCATATTTCTTCAATTTCGAATTAATTTCTGCTCTGCCAATAAATTCAAATAATCTGTTAAATGCGTCGTTATCGCTGGTTAGTAATATTTTTTTAACATAATGGGCAATAGTAGGTTTCCCATTTTGAGCACTTTCATCTTTAGTTACTTTAGTTTGCCCTTTGAAGCTACTATCTGTCAACATTGTTAAGTTTGAGTGTAAACCTTTACTTTTTAATTCATTTACTTTTTCTAAAGCAAAAATAACAGCTGCCAATTTAACTGTGCTTGCCGGATAGAAATATCTTTTTGGATCTAGATTATAGCTATAAGAGGTAAATGTTGGTTTATTATTTTTATCTCTATTTACTTGAGTGTACATTACCTGAACCTCATTTTTTGTAGGGTGATTGAGTATTCCATTAAATAATTCTGGTTTGGCTAGTAGTAGTTTTTGTAAAAAAACAGTGTCAGGTTGTTGGGCCATCATTTGGAAATGGATTAAAAAGGATATAAAAAAGAGTATTTTCTTCATAACAGATATTTGAATTGTTAAATATATGATTTGTTTTAAAACTGTATTAATGAGGTATATTTTTAATTCAGCATTTAAAAAGCTAATTTTGTGTTGAGATAAATTAATAAAGAGGTCAAAAACTCAACAACAAATATGGAAAACAAACCTAATTATAGAACACCAATACTATTGTTATTTATGTTGCTTATTATTGGATTAAGGGTCGTTGCACCGCTTTCTCCGGATTTTAAGGTTATTGCCAACTTCTCCGGCATAGGAGCGGTAGCATTGTTTGGAGGTGCTTATTTTAAAGGTAAGTTAAATGCATTTTTATTACCGGTGTTGCTCCTTTTTGCGAGTGATTTAGGATTAGTTTTAACCATGGGTGTAGATTATGGTTTTTATACTGGATGGTATTATACCTACATTGCTTTTATTTTAATGGTTTTAGTAGCTTATGTAGTTATTAAAAAAGTAAATGTACAAAATGTAGTAATTGCAAGTTTAATAGGTGTTTTCATTCATTGGATAATATCTGATTTTGGGGTATGGTATGGGTCAACGCTTTATCCGCAAACTCTTGCTGGTTTTTGGGTTTGCCTAGATGCTGCAATTCCTTTTGAAAGGAATTTTCTATATGGCACCCTAGGTTATGCTGCGTTAATGTTCGGCGTATTTGAAGCTTTAAAGGCAAAATATCCTGTTTTAGCTAAAAAAGATATCGTACGTTCTTAAAAGAATAAAGAAATAATGAAAACCCTCCCGATTTTACATCGGGAGGGTTTTGCATATAAAAGCAATTTAGCTAAGTTTTAAAATGAAGAAAACATTGGTCGTTTTAACAGGGGCAGGGATTAGCGCAGAAAGTGGTTTAAAAACTTTTAGAGATTCTGACGGTTTGTGGGAGGGGTACAACGTGTACGATGTCGCAACCCCAGAAGCCTGGCAAAGAAATCCGGCCCTCGTTCAACAGTTTTATAACGAACGGAGAACTCAGGTCATAAAAGCTAGTCCAAACGAAGCGCATTTGCAATTGGCAGCGCTAGAACAATATTTCGATGTGCAAATCATTACCCAGAATATTGACGACTTACATGAGCGTGCGGGTTCAACAAATGTTACCCATTTGCATGGCGTTATTACCTATGCTCAATCTGACTTGAATTCGTCTTTAATTTACCCGATCACTGGTGATACATTAGAAATGGGAAGTTTATGCGAGCTAGGCTCCCAATTACGTCCACATGTTGTATGGTTTGGTGAAAATGTACCTATGATAGAGAACGCTGCAGCCATCTGTAGTGAAGCTGATATCTTTATATTGGTTGGAACCTCACTTGCAGTTTACCCTGCAGCTGGGCTGATAGATTTTGTTCCGATAAATACGCCTAAATATATTGTAGATAAGAAAATACCTAGTATCGACCATTATAAACATATCATTAAGGTTGAAAAAATTGCAACTGAAGGCGTTAAAGAAGTTGCCGAATTATTATGCTCATGAATAATTTAGCTGTTTTTAATTGGAGTGGAGGCAAGGATAGCACGCTAGCACTTCATTATATTTTATTGGAGAATAAATATAAAATTCATTGTCTACTTACCACGGTAAATGATAGTTATAATAGGGTAGCTATGCACGGTGTTAGGGCTTCACTCTTGGAGCAACAAGCCAGTATGCTTCAATTACCTTTGCGGCAGGTAAAATTGCCTGAGATGCCTGATATGGAAACTTACGAAAATGTGATTAGTGCTCATTTCGAGGATTTAAAATCAGCCGGTGTGACAAACTCCATTTATGGAGATATCTTTTTAGCCGATTTAAGAGAATATCGAGAAAAACAAATGGCTGCAATGGGTATGACTGCAGTTTTTCCATTGTGGAAAAGAGGAAGCCTTGAACTAGTAAAAGAATTTATTTTGTTAGGCTATCAAACAATTGTTGTTTGTGCTAAAGACGGTTTACAAGAATTTTGTGGTAGGGTAATAGACCAATCGTTCTTGGACGATCTACCACCAGATATTGATCCCTGCGGAGAGAATGGTGAGTTTCACACTTTCGTTTTTGACGGACCTATTTTCGAAAAGCCAATCGATTTTGAACTAGGGGAGTTGGTGTACAAAGAGCTACCAAGAAACAGTTCATCTGACGAAAGTATTGGCTTCTGGTATATTGATTTGATACCAAATTAACTGACGAATTTATCTCAATCTTACAATTTAGAAAAATCGAAAATAAACGATTTTAATGGTAAACTTATATAATATTTGGCAAAATATCGTAACAGAATATAGTTTTGTATATGATTATAACTTTCAATTTATCAATAGGTTATATTGGTGTATCTTATTTAATAGTTTCTTAACCACTAACAGACTTGCTATTAAAAAGCATCAAAATACAGAATAATATTTTGTTATACATGATAATATGCTATTTTACAGTAACTTATTTGTAAATATATAAAGTGTTACTGTTGCCTTTTGTATGCTGCTGAAAAATCGCTTCTCATAGTCTTAAATCTCTCAACAACTGTGGCTATAAACTCTTCGTCTAAGATTTGAAATATCTCATTGGCTCCACCTCCCGTTAAGTCTAATTCAGATAATTTAAAGCTCTGCTCTAGTTGGCCTTGTTCAAATTTGATAATGTATTTCTGGTTCATATTGAACAAAGTAATTTTGCATTCCGGATGTGGCAATTCTGCTAGTATTCTCATTTTGATTTCTATAATTTTTATTTAAGCAAAGAGCTCCTTGCTCTTTGCTTCATCTCTAAAGATTAACTCCCATTTCTTTCAACAGAAAATCGGCGTGGTCAATTTTTGATGCTGCCCACAAGACGTAGCGAATGTCTACACCGATAGATCTGCTATAGCTCTCATTCCATGCATAATCATTAATAGTAGCTCCATAAGCACGATCAAAGTTTACACCAACGAGTTCACCATTGGCATTCATAATGGGAGAACCAGAGTTTCCACCGGTGGTATCCATGTTATATAAGAAAGAAACAGGGACATCATTTAATTCTGTTTTAGCGAAAGGACCGAAATCTTTTGCTTCCCAAAGTGTTTTTATTTGTGGCGGGTACATAAAGTCGGGATTTCCAGTAGCTCCTTTCTCTAAAATGCCTTTTATGGTGGTGTATGGCGCCATAAAATTGGCATCAGCAGGAGAGTAGCCACGTACATAGCCGTAAGTTAATCGCAAGGTACTGTTGGCATCTGGAATAAAGTCTTTCTGCAAAAATTTTTCTTTCACATTTACATAATCGCCCATTAGTTTGTTTAAAACGCCATCTCTTCTGTCTTTTTCAGGTTTTAGTTCGCTGATTTGTCGCGCAATGTCTTTTTCAAATAGCAGTAACCCGTCATTATACTCAATGGTAGACTTAATCGATTTTAATACCGTATTTAAGACATAAGATTGATCTTTAAGTCTACTGAGGCTTAACGTTTCGTTGATGAAATCGTTAATCATCGCTTCGCTGCTTGAACCTTTGCTTGTAATTTTATATACAGAACTTACTCGTTGATTTGCAGGTAAACGGCTCGCGTCCGTCATCATTTTCTTTAAGATTTTGCGGTCTACTTCGAGGTCAAAAGAATTGTAAATGCTGTTTATGCTTGCTTTTAGCGGTTCGATGTTTGTTCTAAAATACGCATCCTTTTGTGCGATTGGCTGAGATTCGAGTGCGGCTTTGAAATTATTCACTTGTTTGGCTACGTTGAGCAGGCTAGTTGAATTGTAAATTTGGCCTAGCCACAGGTCTCGATAGGCATCCCCATTAATCTGTCGATACAATTGATCAATGTTTGCCATCAAATCACCGTATTTCTCCTTCAGTTCAACATTATTATTGATAAATTGAGCTAATGAAGCATCTTCTTTTCTTTTTTGATTAATTAAGTCGATGTTCTTCAGTCCATTTAATTTGCCACGATAGTTCTTCATCACGTTGGCATTCTTCTTTATTCTTGTAGCCAGCTTTAGTTCTGTTGTTTTATCTCTTTTACCAATATTTTCCATCGTTGTATTTTGGAAATCATATAAATCTGAAGTGTACGGTAATAAATATTTTTCTTGGTAATTAATAAATTCTGCAGGGCGATGACGAAAGGTTTTGCCAGGATAACCTAAGATGAAAACAAAATCTTCTTCATTTGTACCGTTGGGATTAACTTTTAAGAATTTTTTAGGTTTATATGGTACATTTTCTTTCGAGTATTTAGCTGGTGAACCATCTTTAGCTACATACGCCCTCATAAAAGAATAATCGCCAGTGTGGCGTGGCCATACCCAATTATCGGTTTCGCCACCAAATTCGCCAATTTTACGGTTAGGGATATAAACTAATCGCACATCGAGAATGGTTTTATATCTGAACAAGACGTACGTTTTCCCAATAAACATTTCTGAAACTTCAGCTTTGATGCTTGGGTCTTTTTTTTCGGCATCAATTACGATATTTTTCATGGCATTATTGATGACCTGTAATCGAGAAGAAGGATCGTTTATCGAGGCCGCTGCACCTAAAACCTGATCCGATACATCTTCATAACTATCTGTAATACGACAAGTTAATCCTTTTGCTTCAAGTTCTTGTTCTCGTTGTTTCGCTACAAATCCATTGTTTAGGTAATCATTTTCCGGAGTACTTGCCAATTGCACCGCACTAAAAGCGCAATGGTGATTGGTGATAATCAAACCTTCTTCTGATACGAAGGAACCTGTGCAGCCACCTACATTAACCAGGGCATCGACCAAACTGATCCCGTTTGGGTTATAAACCTCATTTTGATCTATTTTGAGTCCGGCTTTTTTAAGGTCTAATTTATGTATTTCGCTTAATGGAAACATCCCTTCTTCGGGAATGTTCGAACCAAATTGAATTCCCGCTAGGCAAAGTAGTGTGATTAATAAATTTCTTTTATTCATTGTGTATTGTGTTAAATTTTCAAAGTTAAGGATTTTGTTTAAGTAAGCCCTAGAATGTGGAATAGTATCAAATTGTTAGTTGATTATCTTGTTTTTGTCATTCTATTAAAACCTTCTTTGCTTAATAAGTTGTTTTGTAATTTTGTTTTTCAATTAATATTATGGCCGAAGATTTAACAATAACCAAAACAGGGACTAAAGAGGAGCAATACTTATCGTTAATTCCTCAAATAGAGGCGCTTCTTTATGGTGAAACAGATTTGATCGCAAATTTAGCCAATGTTTGTGCGGCATTAAAAGAACAGTTCAATTGGTTCTGGGTAGGTTTCTACTTGGTTAAAGAAGATGAATTAGTGTTGGGGCCATTCCAAGGGCCAGTTGCCTGCACTCGAATACGAAAAGGTAAAGGCGTTTGTGGTGCGTCATGGGCCCAGGAGGAAACGATTATTGTACCAGATGTAGATGCTTTTCCAGGTCATATTGCTTGTGCTTCAGCATCAAAATCTGAAATTGTTTTACCACTTTACCGCGGCGATCAGCTGATAGGAGTTTTGGATATAGATAGCGAATATCTTTCTCACTTTGATGAAGTTGACTCAATCTATCTAAATAAAATAATCAAGCTATTAAATGGCTAAACTACCGTATTCTTTTTATCAGCAAGACGATGTTGTTGGCTTGGCTGTGCAACTTTTAGGTAAGCAACTTTTTACGCAAATAGATGGGAAAGTAACCGGTGGTACGATTGTCGAGACCGAAGCCTATAATGGCATTACCGACAAAGCTTCCCATTCATATGGAAATCGCTTTACACCTCGAACTGCGCCAATGTACGAAACTGGTGGTATTACTTACGTTTATCTATGCTACGGTATCCATCACCTATTAAATGTGGTGACTGGCGTTAAAGGTAACCCTCAAGCAGTATTAATTCGAGGTGTTGAGCCTTTGGTAGGAATAGAAATAATGCTAGAACGTAGGAATATGCTGCATTTGGCTCCTCGGATTACAGCGGGGCCTGGGTCTGTAGCCAAAGCTTTGGGTATCAATAAAGGGCTAAATTCAAAAGATTTGCTGGGTGATGAAATTTGGATTGAAGACAGTGAGATTAGCCTATTGCCTGAATCAATTGTTTCTTCACCGAGAGTTGGTGTCGATTATGCCGAAGATCATGCGTTACTACCATGGCGATTTTATATAAAAGGAAATAAATATGTTAGCAAGCCTAATTCTTAGGTTTTAATGCTGCCTGTCCGAGGTAAGATCCTTAACAAACAAATTTTTTCCTTAATATTGTCTCATGAATTTTGAGAACAATTTATCTTTTGCCCAACACTTAGATTTAGTAGATCCGCTAGCGAAAATGCGCGACCAATATCTGTTTCCAACCTTGAATAATAAGTCATTTATATATCTGTGCGGTAATTCATTAGGGCTTCAACCTAAAGTTGCAAAGGAGGTATTAACTGTTCAATTAAACAATTGGCAAAACCTTGCTGTTGAGGGTTGGTTTGAAGGTGATTCTCCTTGGATGTTCTATCATAAAGAACTTAAAAAATTAATGGCGCCGATTGTTGGTGCTAAAGTAGCTGAGGTATGTCCGATGAATACTTTAACGGTTAATCTTCATCTTTTGATGGTTAGTTTTTATCAACCAAAGCAAAATAGATTCAAGATCATCATGGAGGCTGGCGCGTTTCCTTCAGATCAATATGCAATAGAAAGTCAAGTTCGTTTTCATGGTTATGATCCAAAAAATGCCATTATTGAGGTTAAACCAAGAGACGGAGAATATACCTTAAGAACAGAGGATATTGTTCAAACAATAAAAGCTAATGGAAATGAAATTGCTTTAGTGTTATTCGGCGGTGTAAATTATTTTACCGGTCAGTGGTTCGATATGCCAGCAATTACCAAAGCAGGGCATGAAGTGGGGGCAATAGTTGGTTTCGATTTAGCTCATGCGGCAGGTAATGTGCCTTTATCTTTACATGATTGGGAAATTGATTTTGCTTGTTGGTGTTCTTATAAATATCAAAATGCTGGTCCGGGAGGTATAAGTGGAATTTTTGTACATGAAAAACACTTTAATGATACTTCTTTAAATCGGTTTGCTGGATGGTGGGGTTATAATGAAAGCAAGCGTTTTAAGATGGAAAAAGGATTTGTTCCTGAGCTTGGTGCAGATGGTTGGCAGGTTAGTTGCACGCAGGTTATGCCGATGGCTTTGTATCATGCGTCACTGCAACTTTTTGAAAAAGCAGGCTATATACCGGCATTGAGAGAGAAAAGTAAAACTTTAAGTAGTTATTTGTTTTATATTATTAATGAGGTTAATAAGGATTTAGGTTTTGAACAGTTTAAGATCATAACCCCTAAAAGCGAAGCAGATAGAGGTGCCCAAGTTTCTATCATCGCCAAGAGCAATGGAAAAGAACTATTCGATAAATTAGTTGAAAATCATGTACTAGGCGATTGGCGTGAACCTGATGTAATCCGATTAAGTCCGGTACCAATGTACAATAGTTTTGAAGATGTTTACCGGACCGGTGAATTGTTATTAAAAATTACCAAATCAATCTTATGATTAATTACAACCCAAAAGAGTGGATAGGCTTTATATTTCATGTCCATAAGGCTGATACCTTTCGCAAACTATGGCCGCTGATGTTAAGCGTGTCGATATTTTCGGGTGGAATAGCCTACTTAGAACTCAATCATTTAAAGCTAGCTGAAACTACTTATATCAAGAATGTAGGTATGATGCATAGTTTATTGGGTTTTGTAATTTCAATGCTGCTAGTTTTTAGAACTAACACTTCGTACGACAGATGGTGGGATGGGCGCAAGCTTTTAGGTGGATTAACGAATGTGAGCAGGAATTTAGCTATCAAAATTAAGGCACTAGACTTAAGCAATGAAGAAGTAGAATTCTTCAAATATGCCATTCCTAAGTACGCTTTTGCCCTCAAAGAACATTTAAGAGAAAAGCAATATTTTGGGAAGGACAGCTTTTTGGTTGAAATTGATGGTGGTAAGCACATTCCGAACCAGGTGGCTTCAAGTCTGGTGAATAGGATTTACAGTTTACAGAAGGCGAATGTGATCACGCAAGAACAGTTAATTATTTTAAGCGCTGACGTGAGCCAGTTTACAGATATCTGTGGAGGCTGTGAGCGAATAAAAAATACCCCAATTCCGTACTCCTATAGTGCTTTTATCAAGAAATTTATCTTCATATATGTGATCACCTTGCCTTTTGGTTGGGTATTTAGCTTAGGTTATTTTGTCATTCCGATTGTACCGTTCATTTTGTATGTTTTGGCTAGTTTGGAGCTAATTGCCGAAGAAATTGAAAATCCTTTTGGAAGCGATGCCAATGATTTGCCTGTTGATGAGATCTGCGATAATATAGAGAAACATATCAGAGAGATACTTAATTAGTTTGTTAGTTTTTTCGACTATTAGTACAAGCGCTTTGTTCCTTACTCTTTACACTTTTATCTTCTCATGTTAAAAATAGCCTATCATCCGTTGTATGCACATCCTCTGCCAGAGGGGCACCGTTTCCCGATGGTAAAATATGAATTAATTCCTGGGCAATTATTACAAGAAGGAACCATCGTGAAGGATAATTTATTTTCGCCAGATTTAGTAAAAGAAGCAGATATTCTTGCGACCCACGACGATGTTTATTGGAGGCATTTAAAAGAGTTAACCTTAGCGGTAAAGGAGCAACGCCGCATTGGCTTTCCGCTAACTGAACAATTGGTAGAAAGAGAAATTAGCATTGCGAAAGGCACGATAGATGGCGCTTTATTCGCACAACAATATGGCGTTGCCTTTAATGTTGCTGGCGGTACACATCATGCTGGAAGCAACTGGGGTGAAGGTTTTTGCTTATTGAATGATCAGGCAATTGCCGCAAACTACTTGTTAAATAACAATTTAGCTTCTCGTATCTTAATAATTGATTTAGATGTACATCAGGGAAATGGAACTGCACAAATTTTTGAAAATGAGCCCAGAGTTTTCACTTTTTCGATGCATGGTGCTGATAATTTCCCATTTCGTAAAGAACAGTCAGATTTAGATGTTGCATTGCCTAGTGGAACTAGCGATGATGTTTTTTTAAATAAGTTAGTCGAATCGCTGACATTAGTTTTTGAACAACACAGGCCAGATTTTGTTTTTTATTTATCCGGGGTCGATGTTTTGGCGACCGATAAATTGGGCAAATTAGCGTTAACTAAAGAGGCTTGTAAAAGGAGGGATCAACTTGTTTTTGAAGCCTGCATTAAACATCGTGTCCCTGTGCAGGTAAGCATGGGAGGTGGTTATTCGGAAAATATCAATGTGATTGTCGACGCACATTGCAATACTTTTAGGGTAGCTGTCGACCTTTATTTTTAATCATTAATTCTACTAACTTCGCAGATGCTCGAAATTATCTATCAAGATGACCATCTAATTGCTATTAACAAGCCTCACGGTTTACTTGTCCATCGTTCAAAAATTGCAAACGATGCAACTGAATTTGCGCTGCAAATGCTTCGAGATCAAATTGGGAGGCAAGTCAGTCCCGTACACCGTTTAGACCGAAAAACAAGTGGGGTTTTGTTGTTTGCCTTCGAAAAGGAGGTAGAAATAGCCATGCATAAACAGTTTCAAGAAGGACAAGTTGAAAAAAAATATTTGGCAATTTTGCGCGGTTATGCACCAGACCAAATGGATATTGATTACCCCTTGGCAAAAGAAAATGGCAACATGCAAGAAGCTTTTACCTCGTTTGTAAGCTTACAGCGAGCAGAAATTGCTGTTCCATTTGGCAAGCACCAAACTTCTCGTTACACTTTGGTAGAGGCCTGCCCTAGAACAGGACGAATGCATCAGCTTCGCAGACATTTTGCGCATATATTTTATCCCATCATAGGCGATAGAAAACATGGCTGTAATAAGCAAAATAAATTTTTCAAGGAGCAATTTGAAATGACAACCATGTTGTTGCATGCTTCAGAAATTGCTTTTAAACACCCAGTTAACGGTATTCAGGTAAAGTTAAACGCAATGTTGCAAGCAGAGTTTAAAAAGGTGATGGAATTGATGAATTTTAACATTTAGCATCATATTTGTTAGGTAAAGAACTTATGAATAAATCCTTGCGTTTTACAGTCGTTTTGCTGCTAGTTTTTCTAACAGGCTGTTCATCTATCTATATGCCAAGCGTTCCAAATACCCCTATGTTAACCACACAGGGTGAGATAGCTGCAGGAGCGCATATTTCATTAAAGGGAAATTTTAATTTTAATTCCGCCTACGCGGTAAGTAATCATTTTGCTGTACTCGCAAACGGAGCTTCTATGAACAATGAGCGGGATAAAAAAGACATTAAGCATAAGGCAATAGAATTTGGCGCAGGTTACTTTGATACTTTCGGCCCCGATAATAACCGCATATTAGAGATTTATGGAGGCTTTGGGAGTGGAAAAAGTGAAAGGCTTTTCAGAGAATTTAACAATGATGATCTCTTAATTGGTACAGATCTCCAGAAATCCAAATACGATAAGAAATTTATCCAAGTTAATTATAGCTCGAAAAAGCAAGATAATTTGCGCTTGTTCGGTACCAACTTTGGTTTAAATTTCGGAACTGCATTGAGGATGAGTTTCGTTAAAACTAATGATTTTTATAGAAATGGTGTTTTGCAACCCAATGAAGACAATATTTTTGTAGAACCAGTATTTTTTACCAGGATGATTTTGAGCGAACAAGTACAGTTGCAGTATACGAGCGGAAGTAATTTTGGTTTAAAAAACAGGAAATTCTTAAATGCAGGAAACTCCGTATTTAGCATAGGGGCAGTAATAAACTTAGGTCGCGCTCCTCAGAAAAAATAACAGAACTGGTTAAGACAACTTATACCCCTTATCTGAGACTGAAAAGCACCTACGATACCTTTTGGATAGGTTTTCAATACCTTTTCTATACCTATTAGGTATCCAAAAGGTATTGAATGGGTATTGTTTAGGTATAGAAAAGGTATTAAAATGGTATAGTAGTCTCAGACGAGTCCCAGAGGTGTGTCCTGTACTTGTCTTTAGACTCTTTTAGTCGTTTTCAGCCTTTTCTAGCCGAAAATTGCGTCGATATTTCAATTCGCTATACATTTGTTTATGTGATCGACAATCCAGGGCAGAGGCTTATGATTGGAAGGCTCTAGCAACGAGCTGATAGCGGGCATGATAATGTTGAGAAGAATTAATTGGTGATTAATAGTTTATTGTAAATTTGTTGTATGAGGTGGTTTTTAATTATTTGTTTCATTACACTGTTAACCAAGCTAAACGCTCAAGTTAGTTTTGACACCCATTTTAGTACTTTGAAGAAAGTAAGTATTGACAGTGGAGTTACGCTGACAGTCGACGAACCTAAAGTACTAAATCCAGCGCTGCCTACAAAAATTGTCCTATTCGCACTGCCAAATGGAAACACTACTGCCCAGAGTTTTGGTAAAAAGCTTGGAGCTGGAGATGACTGGCATTATGATATTCAACACATTGGTGCGCAGACTGCCTTTATCAGGCATAACGATTTAACTGCAAATTACATTGTTGTTTATTTCGAAAATTCTTTGAAGAGCTGGCCTGCATGGCGAAGAAAGTTTGCAAAGGCAGACGAGCAGATCGGTAAAATGGTTAATCAACTTTTAAAAAATTATGCTGGCTACCAACCAAAGTTAATTTTAACCGGGCATAGCGGTGGAGGAAGTTTAATTTTTGGTTACATTAATTCACAAGATCGAATTCCTGCCTTTATAGAGCGCATAGGTTTTTTAGATGCAACTTACGGTTACGAAACAGAAAAGCACGGAGAGAAGCTTAAAATATGGTTAGAGACAAAGAATAAGTCTTTGCAGGTAATTGCTTATAACGATAGTGTGGTAGTTTACAATGGGAAACCCTTGGTATCACCAACTGGTGGGACTTGGTATCGGAGTAAATTAATGGCTCATGACCTGGCAAAAGACTTTAAATTAAGAGCATTTAATTTGGCTGATCGATTAAATTGGTACAATAGCAAGCACCTAGTTGATTTTAGTTTGATTAAAAATCCTGAAGCAAAGATATTTCACACGGTATTGGTTGAAAAAAATGGTTTTATCCATTTGGTTTTTAATGGCACAAAATTTCAACATAAACAGTACGAGTTTTGGGCCGATAGGGCATATCAACAATACATATTGCAATAAATTGTGGAGTTAGCAGCTAAAAACTTGGTTCGTAAAATTATCCATATTGACATGGATGCTTTTTATGCGTCGGTTGAGCAGCGTGACTTTCCCGAATATCGTGGTAAACCTTTGGTAGTCGGAGGTTCTCCTGAAGGACGGGGCGGAGTAGTGGCTACTGCTAGTTATGAAGCGAGAAAGTTTGGCATTCGCTCGGCGATGACTTCTAAAAAGGCCCAGCAATTATGTCCATTTGCAATTTTCGTTAGACCGAGATTCGCTGCCTATAAAGAAGTATCGGTCAAGATCAGGGAAATTTTTAGACGATACACCGATTTAATTGAGCCCTTATCACTTGATGAGGCATACCTAGACGTTACCGTTGATAAACTAAACATTGGTTCTGCCATAACCATAGCCGAAGAAATTAAAAAGGCAATCAAAGATGAATTGAATCTAACGGCTTCGGCAGGAGTGTCAATTAACAAATTTACTGCTAAAATTGCGTCCGACATGAACAAACCGGATGGGTTAACATTTATTGGTCCATCGCGGATAGAGGCTTTCATTGAGCAGCTCCCGGTCGAGAAATTTTTTGGCGTGGGTAAGGTTACTGCAGAGAAAATGAAAAGACAAGGCTTGTTTACTGGACTAGATTTGAAGCAATTGACTGAGCATAGGCTGATACAACTTTTTGGTAAGACTGGAAAGTTCTTTTATAAAATTGTGAGAGGCATCGACGATCGAGAAGTGAGAGTGAATCAAGAAATTAAATCGATCAGTGCGGAAGACACTTTTATGGATGACTTAGCTAAAGGAGAAGAATTAGACGATTGGCTAATGCAAATTACTAAATCAGCTTTTAAACGGCTCCAATATTATCAGATCTATGGGAGAACGGTAACTTTAAAGATAAAATTTGAAGATTTTAAAATCATCACACGAAGTCAATCGTTTACGAGTCCGCTAGTATCGTTAGAAGATATTTTAACGACAACTAGCCAATTATTAAGCAATGCAGATTTCAATGGAAAGAAAGTAAGACTTTTAGGCGTATCATTCTCCAACTTCGGGGAAATAAAGCTGCGAGATAAAAATTTTGGTTATCAACCAACACTGTTTCCTGATAATTAATGTTTACTTAACACACAGTTAATAAAATAATAGTAATTTTAGTACAATAAAAAACAATCAGATGAAATCAAATAGTATAGTAATAGCTCTTTTAGTGGTTGCGATTTTGGCTTTTGTATATTTCATTATCAAAAGAAACAGGAAAGATCAAAAAAGCCTAGAGAAAGACTTAAACCAGAGGGAAATTAAGCCTGAAAAACATGACGATGAACATGTTTAGTTTGTTAAGCTGCACTAAGATGTTCATTAAGCACTGCTAACAATTCTTCGATATCAAAAGGTTTTTCAACAACCTCATCAGCACAAATCTCTTTTACTTTTCCAATTTGGGTATGAGTTGATAGTACAATCACTGGAATGTGTTTAGTGTTTTCCGCCTCTTTAATCTGTCTGCACAATTCTGTACCTTCTATGGTCGGTCTAACGATGTCTAGCAAAATAGCGTCGGGGTTTAGTTCCACAATATGTTCAAATATGCCTTGCTCATTGATATACAGAGTAGGTTCATATCCTGCATCATTAAGCACAATTGAAATTAACTCAAGGATTTCTTTATTATTTTCTACTACAAGTACTCGTTTCTTCATTGGTAAGATTTGTGGAATAAATATAAGTAATTTTTGGATTAAAAAAATTAAGACTTACGAAGTTTTTTCTGCATCTTATCTAGTTAAACTTCGTAAGTCTTTTTAATTGGGTAAAACAGGTTGTCTGTCTTTCCAAGGAAGCGTTGTAATGGAATGTAAAAATGCTACCACCGCATCCTTTTCAGCTTTACTTAACATCAAACCCCTAAGTAATCTATCATTTTTTGGAAGCAAAGGGTCATTTTCTTGTTCTGGTTTAACTTTCTGAACTGGCATCCCAACATTGTACATATTCATAATGCCATCCATATCTCCAAACAAGCCATTGTGAAACCAAGGACTAGTACGCATCACGTTACGGAGACCAGGTGTTTTAAATTTCCCCACATCTTCTGCTTTTTTGGTCACATTATACAAACCGAGATCTTCGTACTTTCGGCCGTAGTAGGTGAGACCAACATTATGAAATTCGTTGTCGGTAAATAATGGGCCATTGTGGCAATTTATACAGCGAGCCTTTGTTCTAAACAAATGTAGACCTACCACTTGTTGGTCTGTTAAACTCTTTTCATTACCTTCTAAAAAGCGATCAAAATCTGTTTTGCGACTAACAATGCTACGTTGAAAATCGGCCAAACTTTTAAACACACGTTCATTGGTAATCTTGCTGTCGCCAAAAGCAGCTTTGAAATAGGATTGATAGCCCTTTATCTTCTTTAATTTCTTTGGAAGAAGCTTCATATCCTGGTGCATCTCTATTTTGGAGGTTAATGGCCCTTCTGCTTGCTGCTCCAGACTTTCGGCTCTACCATCCCAAAATAAACGTTTATAGAACCAAACGTTTTCTAATGATGGGGCATTTCTTGTATTTGCAGCATGATCGTGACCTATAGAAACTTCTTTGCCATCGCTCCAATGAAGGTCTGGTGAATGGCAGCTAGAACAAGAAATTTGGTTAGATGCCGATAAACGTGGATCAAAGAATAATAGTCGACCTAACTCTACAATTTTTTTAATCGAATCATTTTTTAGATTAATTGGAGAAGGAGGCAGAATACCAAGTTCTTGAAAGGCAACACCTTTGTCTACAGTTGGTTTAGGCCATTGATCGGTAGGTTTTGAATATAATTTTCTTAAAGAATCAACGGGTATATTATCACCTTGTTTAAATTCGGTTGATCTAAACGAAAGGAATAAAAGAAAAGATGTTAAAACTAATAAACCAAATAATACTTTATTCATTTTGCAAAAATACGGATTTAAGCTGATTTTTAATTGATTGCTATAAGTACATGTTTATACCAAAGTGTATGATGGATCTATTACCATTGGGAATAAAAGTCGGATTTAAATCTGCTCTTATTGCTTGTTTTAATTGATTACGATAATCTAATTGAAAATATAAACCCAATTGTTGATTCTTAATAAGGTTCGATGAAACATATTCACCAGAAATTTCTGAACCAAATGCGCTACTGTTAAAATAATAGAAATCTGTGAATGTAACATTTCTTATAAACTCAGTTAGAGAGTTTGGATTAAACTTTAACACTGTATTTAAAGGGGTTACATAATATGGCGAAAAAACAAAATTAAGATTGCTTTTAGTGCCAATTTTACGATATAGTCTGGTTGTTATATTTACCTTAATATTTTCATAAGACAAAGCGTTCGCTTGACCTAAATCCTGTTTTTCATTTTGATAATAGGTGATAGCTAGGCCGAGCTCCTTTGAGGTTTTTTTATGTTTATCCCAAAGATATTGATAAGAACCATTGAAATTTAGTGCATTAACTCGATAGTTAACTTTATTTAGACTGCCCGACGTTTTGATGTTTCCATCATAACCCTCATTGTAAATAATATCTAGGGCTATTTGTTGATCGTTTTTTTTCTGTGTTTTCTTACTTATGAACAATGAACTTGTTATGGTGTTCAAGTTAAAAATACCAATTGTAGCAAAACCTAATGTAGTCTTGCTTCTGTCATAGTTTTTATTTTCGTAAAGCTCATATGCGGTAGAAAAATGAATGTTCCAATTTTTCACATTTACTGCGTACTGCACACCAGCTCCTGAGTAGCGATCATATTTATGAACATTACTTGAATCCTTAATTCTTGAACTTCCGTATCCATATTGCATGTAGTGTATGCGGTCTGGATAAAGTAAGCTTGTTTTGTAATTATCGTTTTTATAGACTAAGTTAACTTGTTCATCTGCCTTGCCTATAGTGCCATAAATACCTAAAGCATGTTTTTTTGTTTTATAGGCAATCCCTGGGCTAACTTTTAAAATAAAGCGATTTGAACTTAAACGAGGATCAACAGAACCAGTGCTCCAATGTTTATGGTAATCTAAATTTATGTACGGAGTAAGGTGATTATTTAAGGCATCGTAACTAATTGAGGTTTTCATGATGTAATTTTGGCGCTCATATTTTCCACTTTTATTTGCATACGGATAAAATGTAGTGAAGTCATCGAGATTATTTTTCTGCCCGTTGGCTAAACTATCCTCAAATGATTTATTGAATTCAAAACTCCCAGCAATCCTAAATTTACCCAAAACATTAAAACCTTTCGCTAAAAATTTAGGCATGCTTAGATTATATGCTTCTTGCGCACGCCTTAATCCACCAGTTTCCTGCTTTAAATCTAATTGTAAAAGACCATAACTACTCCAACTACTGCCATTAGAAAAAGTTGGCGAAAATAGTATATGTTCCATCAGTTTCTTATCCTGATGGAAGATGTAAATAGAATCTTTTTCGCTTTGTGCAAACGCCAAAACGGAAAAGAAAAGAAGTATAAAAGTTTTCGTTAGCGATTTCCTTAACATACAATTTATTTGTCTAGAAAAGAAGCATTGTCTTTATAAGGGTTTGCTTTTGTTAACACGCCAAAGTCTGAACGAGAGTTGTTAGTATCTTGTAAAACGCGACGACCACTGACAGTCTTAGCTGTTTTACGAACGATAGATTGACTTGAGTAGGGTCCGCCTGTTACAGACGTAGCACCAGAATCATAGGCCATTGGTAATCTTCTTGGCGTTCGATCTGAAGATATAATAGCTTCGACCTCAACAGCATCTAAAATATACTTTGCTGGCAATTGTGGATACAAAGTAGTTGTTGCCGTGATGGTTGTCACTGTTGGAATTGCAAAAGCAGGTAAATTATTTAAATCGACTGTCTTATCAACTTTCAAAATTGCGTAAGAGTCTTTCCCTTGGGGGTTTAAGACCATATCTCTCATGCCAGTTGCAAAAAAAGTCTGCATATTTGGAACGTTAGGATTGCGCACATCGCTTCCAAACATCGTTCTGCCAGGCTGCACTATCTGCTCGTAAGGATACATCCAAACTTCAAAATCAGCATTTGCCAAATTTACAGTAAGCTCTGGGTTGGCGATACTTTGAGTTGTTCCACCGTTTGTGGTGTATGGTCTGGTATGGTCAATTGCCGTTTCTGCAATTACAATGCTTTTTCCTGGCAATACCGGATACTTTTTGCCTGTACCATCACTAGGAATCATAAACAATGCTTTTAAATAAACATAATTATCATTAGCATTGCCAGTATAAGTAATTCCTATTGATTTACTCCAGTCGTATTGGTTATTAGCTAAAGAATAGTTATCTGTATTTTTATTGGCTTTTCCGTAAGTTACTGCAATTAGTAAACTATCAGCATACAATGTCTCTGCCGTATTGTTATAAACTTCGATAAAGTGATCTCTAATAACGGCCCCAGTTGAGGTATTTGAACCTGCATAGTAAACCTGTTTAATTACAAAACCACCAATGGTTTCACTATTAATTAATTGAATTTTCACATCGGCGTTATTGAAATAAGACTGATTGTCTAGGGAATAATTTAAATGATAATCGTTTTCGCGGGCCGTTCCTGTTAAGGCCGTAAATTCATCAGCAGTAATTTTAAGCGCAACATTGATTGAGTATACACCCGGCACGATGCTTTCTAAGGCTACTTGTCCCAAGTGGTTTGCTTTTAAGTTATACTTACTATTGTTGGCTTTATTAATTAAAGTGATTTCAGCTTTCTCATAAGGGACTTCAAACCAAACTTTATTTTGATCTACATTAAGCTGAATATTTAAGTTAACTGGCTTTGCCTCATCTTCATTTTTTTTACAACTTCCAACGAATAATGTTGCGAGAATGATCAATAGTACGGGTAGTTTCTGTTTCATAATAAAAGATATAATTTAAAGTTTTAATGATATTCCGCCTGTTATACTAAGCGGTGAGCCATAAACAGTCGTTATTGTTTTACCTGTATCTGGATCTGTATAGCTATATTCTGGACGGATATTAAATGTATTGTAACTCGTTATGGCAATTCTAATTCGCTTATTAATTTCTTTGGCGACTGACATAGAAAAAATACAATAAATTAATTTCTGATCTGTATTGGTCAAATTTAAATTTCTAGGTGGAAGTATACTTGCTTGCGCAGACTTGTTGAATAGAACTTGTTTCATGTTTTGGTCTAGATAGCCGACCGCTTTTTGCACTGCATTTACATATTGAGATACTCTTTTATTTGCCCAATAAAAATCAGTGTTTGTCATAACCACGAATCCTATTTTTGGAATATGAGTTGTTGAATTTAACTTGCTAGTAATCACGTATCTTTTATCGTTCGATAGTGGTTCATAAAGACCATGGTTCACATTGCTACCATTGATAACTACTGGCGTAGCCAAAGGTACAACGTCAAAAACTGGGTTTATTTCTTTGGAAAGTATAAAAGATGTGCTGGTAGACAAGCTTGTATTTAGTGCTGGGATTTTATTAATTGCCACAGACCAGTCAAAACCATAACTATCTGAATTCATCACATTAGCAATACTATAGTATGCATTTTGAGAATAATTGGTGTATGTACCATTTTCTCGATAAATGAATTTCTTTATCGAGGCGTTATAATTGAAATCGTAGTTAGGTAATATGATTGATTGATATTGGTGCACAGAATTAAACCCGTCTGTTGAACCTTTGTAAAAAGCATTTAATCGAGAGCTAATTGTTTTGTTATTAAAATTCAAGGTAAATTCTGCTTGAGAAGATTTGCTAGGCTTTAAATTCGGGTTGGCACTTTGAAATTTCTTGGTATAAACTAAGTATAATGCAGCATCCGAATTTAAGGCGAATATTAAAGGAATATCTATCCAAGCGGGTGGAGGGTAAATTTGAGCAAGTGTTGGTGATTTTGTCGAAATGCCGTAAGCGAGGCCAAAATTCCACTCGTCACTTAAAATAACTTGCGTGCTTAACCTAGGCTGAAAAGACAAAGAGCCATTTTGCGAATCCAAACGAACACCTAAATTTGAGTTAATTCTTTTACCAAAAACCTTATAGCCAATGTTATCTGTAAAATAGAAACCCGAATTAACCATCGACGGTGTTTGTTGGAATGAGTAGGGGCGAATGTTCGTATTATTAAAATTAACAGTACGTGGTCTGTCTGGATCACTAACAACACCTTTACCTCCGTTGTTGGTATAATTGCTGTTTAGCCCATAAGTTAATGTATGATAGGTATTGCCAATATTAATTAACGAAGTAAATCTTAAGTTTCCACTAGCTGAAATTGGCTTGCCAACAATTTGTTCGACAGCCAAATATTGCCCACCAAGAATAGTTCCTTCATATATCCCAGTAGTGTCTTTTGCTGTATATCCCTTAGTTGCTTGGTTAAGGAACCATTGAGAATAACTATCTTGATTCGCTATTGCATACGAAAGCGTCAAGTTTACATTATTTAAATATTTAGAAGATACTTTGAAGTTCGTAGTATTCGATAACCTTATTCCATTTTGTTTAGAATAATATTCTCTTCTATTTCCGTCATCTGGATCAAGCTTACCTTCATCTATTTTACGATTATAATCGATATTGAATTTGTTCTTGATAGAACTGTTAATGTTATACTGCCAGCGTATAGATGCACTATATCGCCTATATTCTTGAAACTTGTCTCTTGGGTCATTGTTAGAAATAGCATAATTGAAATCAGTTGTTAAACCACCTAGTTTATAAGGTAGATTAAATCCTTTATTTAAAGAGTAATTTGTTGAACCGGCATTGATATTAGTGGTAAATTGAAGTGGTGATTTACCCGCTTTACGTTCAATAATAATTGCTCCATCTGTTAGTTCACCGTATTCTGCAGAAGCTACACCTTGTATCACTTCAATTTTTTCAATTGATTCTACTGGAATTTCTCTTAAATCAATTCCTCTAAATGGAACATCATTTGCAAAAGATCCATTGGTTGCAGGTAAAACAGAACCTCCCATTCCCCGTTGTGTAATGGGTCTAGATTGCATGTTCCCATCATTAGAAAGGGTTACTCCATCAACAATAATTGGAATACCAAGAGAATTGTTTAAACCATAAGTGCCGCCTAAGGTATTTCTCAATGTAAGTGTTTGAGACGAATTAATATTAGGGGCAGAAAGTTGCTTACCAGGCAAAGTGTTTAACACATCCATTAAACTGAAAGCTTGGATTCTCTCAATCGCTTCTTCGTTAAACGTGATGGAAGAAATGGAATTTTTACTTTTGGTGTAGCTAGAACTTATTTGAACTTCTTTAAGTGTTAGACTATTTTCTAGTAAAACGATGTTGACAATGTCCAGAAAGTCTTTTTTTTCTATTTTTCTTTCTACAGATTTTTTACCAACTGCGGTAACCTTGATATTAATTTGGTTGAGACTAGAAGGCACTGAAAGAGAAAACTTTCCTTTTTCATCAGTTGCCGAATATAACTGCGTTTCTTCACAAAAAACTGTGGCAAACCCTAAATATTCATTTTTATGATCTCTTACTATTCCATTAAGTATAACATTCCTATTTTGAGCATGCAATAGCACACCTTTAAAAAGCAAGCAGATAGAAAACAGTAAGATATAAACCTTCTTCAATTTAGACTAATTCTAATTTGACGCAAAGGTGTGAAAAATACACTTGCTACGCAAGCTATTTAGACTTATTCTAAGTAACGGATTGTAAGTTTTTTGTAATTAATAGCCTTGTTCGCTGTTGAAATCTAAAAAATAACAAAACTGACGCGGTTAACAGGCCTATTGTCAGACCATACCAGATGCCATTAACTCCCAAGTTTAAATAGATACCTAGAAAATAGCCAAGCGGTATTCCAATTATCCAATACGACAAGAAAGTAATAAAAGTTGGGATGTTCACATCGCCAATACCTCGTAAAACACCTAAACCAACAACTTGGGTACCATCAAATAATTGAAAGAAACCTGCAATAATTAATAACTGGGCAGCAATTCCTACCACATGGTCGTCTTTGGTATAAAAATAGGGTAGAAGACCACTTCCAAACATGAAAACCAAAGCAGTACAAATCATGAAAACAATTACCACATGGTAACTAGCGATCGCTGAGCGACGTAAATCGGTAAAACTTTTTTCACCTAAATAATTTCCCGTTTTTATGGTTGCAGAGGAAGCAATGCCACTTGCCACCATATAAGTTAATGCTGCTAGGCTTATGGCAATTTGATGCGCAGCTTGCTCCGCCGTCCCAATTGTGCCAATAAGTACCGCAGCACCACTAAAGGCTGATATCTCGAAAATATATTGCATGGCCACTGGAGCCCCAATTTTTATAATCTGCAAGCTTCTAACCTTATCCATAAAGGAAATCTTAAACTTTAAAAGGTAACTTTTAAAATGAACAGAACGGAGTACATACACGCCCATCACAAAAGCCATCAACATCCTATCAATCAAGGTACTTAATCCAACCCCTTTTACACCCATTGGCTCAATACCGACCATGCCTTTTACGAAGATGATCCCCAAAACTATGTTGAGCAAGTTACCAACGATGGAAATTCGCATAGCTTGCATGGTAAATCCTAAGCCTTCTGCAAATTGCTTAAAGGTTTGAAAAATCATCAATGGCACGATCGATAAGGCTAAAAGACCCAAATAAGGTTTTGCATGTTTTACTACTTCTGCCGATTGACCTAAATGATCAATAACCGATAAGGTACCCCAGTGAATGATGGCATATAAAAAAACTCCTGTAATGATATTAATAATTAAGCTATTCGACAGCAATTTGCCACATTCGTCTTTATCTTTTCTGCCACTTGCTTGTGCAATTAGCGGTGTTAATCCATAAGAAATACCCAGACCGATTACCAATACCAGCATAAAAAGACTATTTACCAATGATACTGCCGCTAACTGGGTTGTACCAGCAAACTGTCCAACAATAACACTGTCGGCAATATGTGTGGCCATGTGGCCAATTTGTGAAACTACAATAGGTCCAGCAAGAATTAAATTTTCCCTGTAATATGTTTTGTATTTGCTGAATATAGATTGTGACATGGTGCAAAGTTAATCAAGACTTACGAAGTTTATATGCTATTGTACAAGTTAAACTTCGTAAGTCTTATTTTAACTGGCCGCGGTAAAATATTCTTCCTTTTCTGAGAGATGTGGAATAATGACTCCAGCAACAATGAGGCTTACAATAACTCGTTGAGCCTTTTTGTGAGGGCATTTTGTAAGTTTAGCATATTCTTTAAAGGTAATTCTACCGTGTTCACCTAAATAACTTAATAGCTTTTGCTCGTAAGTTGAATATGAAATAAACTGGCCCGTTTCTTTAGAGTCTTCCTTTAAAACGTCGACAATAATTTTACTTGCAAGTATGCTTTTGTCTTTCACCCTGAAATATACCCACCATTTCTTATTTTCATCTAATGCATAATGTGGCTTTAGATCGCTCTTGGGGATATCAACAACTAATACAAGTTTTTCATCAACATAGATCTCTTCAAATGTGGGTTCGATTGCAGGCTTACAAAACTGATGAGCAGCTTTAGTGATCATATACTTCTCTTCCTCTTCAGATTTTACCCCCTTGATAGTGCCATCGTCGGCAACGCCAATGAGTAATTTACCACCACGGTTGTTTGCGAATGCTACTAAAGTTTTTGCAATTTTTTCGGAACTGCTAATGGTTTTCTTAAAGTCTAAGCTTACGTTTTCGCCTTCTAAAATTAATCTTCTAATGTTCATCGCTTAGCTATTAAATGGCCACTTTCTGTTTTTCTCCCGGGAACTTGATCCGTAAATAGATTTCATTTTGTACGGTAGCACATAATTCACCTTGTTTATTGTAAAGCTCCATAGGGTAGGCCTTGATAAATTTTCCGGTTTCATTTAGCGAATTTTCGGCTTCAGCAATCATTTCTTCGGTGATTTTTAACGTGAAATAAAGTGTTGTTAAACCGGGTTTCAAGTATTGAATACTTGCACTTTTAAGCCAAACCCTAACTTTAAAGCCTCTTCTTTGCATTAATTGATCAAATAGAATGGCATAAAACGGATCGGTAGCTGCATAAATAGAGCCGCCAAAAATAGAACCATTATAGTTCCTGTTTAAAAAGCTATTGCTAATTTTTACATCAACACCCGAAAAACCTTTATGAAACCTTTTTACCCAAATACGTTGAAATAACAATGGAGGATATAAGCACAATGCCCATTTAAGGGTTTTTTCTGAAACTATCATGATGTTTAAATATCAGCAATAGAATTGAGGTTTAAAAATTTTAACTAAGCTGTTGGCAACAAAATTATCACAAAACGAACTATCGAACTAAATTTTACGTAGGTTTCACATTGTTAATGTATTTTTGAAAACTATTAATAAAACTATACTGCTTTGATAAAGATTACCCAACTGAAAACCTTTTCTTTTTTTATGATCTTCTTAGTTGCCTTTTGTCCTTTTGTTAATGCTCAGAAAAACTTTAGCGTTAGTGGAGTGGTAAAAAATGGAACTACTGGAGAAACGTTGATTGGAGCCAGCATAAAAATAATTGAGCTTCCGCAACTTGGAGCTGCTACAAATTCTTATGGATTTTATTCGATCAGTTTACCTGATGGAAATTATAATATGGAAGTATCCTATATCGGGTATACCACATTTACGAAAAAGATAACTGTTAAGGCTAATGCAAAAGTAGATTTCGAGTTAGTAGAATCGAATAATTTGAGTGAGGTAGTGATTACCAGTGTGAGAAGGAATGAAAATGTAATCAAGCCTCAAATGGGTATCGAAAAGCTTAATATCAAAGATATACAGCACATACCTGTTCTTTTTGGAGAAAAAGATATTTTAAAAACCTTGCAACTTTTGCCGGGTATTAAATCTGCAGGTGAAGGAAATAGCGGGTTTTATGTAAGAGGGGGTGCTACCGATCAGAACTTAATTTTACTAGATGAGGCGCCAGTATACAATGCCTCACATTTACTTGGTTTTTTCTCGACTTTTAATTCAGATGCCATCAAAGATGTGACTGTTTACAAAGGTGGAATGCCTGCTCAGTATGGCGGTAGGTTGTCGTCCGTTTTAGATATAAGAATGAATGACGGCAACAGGAAAGAGGCTACTTTTGAAGGTGGAATAGGCTTAATTTCGTCCCGATTAAAAGTTGAAGCCCCGTTTGTCAAAGACAAAAGCTCTTTCATGATAAGCGGAAGAAGAACCTATGCCGACTCATTTCTTGCTTTTGCACCTGACACCTCTATAAGAGGAAGCATTTTGTATTTTTATGATTTAAATGCAAAAGCAAATTATCAAATAGATGAAAAGAACGTAATTTACCTCTCTGGCTATTTTGGGAGAGATAAATTAGGTTTACGAGATACTTTTGGGTTTAATTGGGGAAATGCTACCGGAACATTGAGATGGAATCATTTTTTTAGCAACAGGTTGTTTTCAAACACTTCATTGATCATGAGTAAGTATGATTATACGATAGAAAACTTGCAAAATGGGAATGAATTTGCAGTTAATTCAAGTATCAAAGATTTTAACCTTAAACAAGATTTTTCATTTGCGTTAAACGATAAACACGATTTAAAATTTGGGTTTGATGCAATTCATCATACCATTGCTCCAGGCCAACTTACATCGCCAAGTACCTCAAGTATCAATGCTATCAAAATTGAAAACAGAAGTGGTCTTGAGTTGGCGGCTTATATTTCTGATGAGGCTAAGGTGGGTGAGAAGATCAGATTGGTGTATGGACTAAGGTTATCTTCTTTTTCAGTATTAGGGGGAGGGACTTTTAGAACGTTTAGCAGCGACGGCGTTCAAACAAGTGCTAAATTCTACGGCGAAAATGAAGTAGTAAAAACCTACATTAACCTAGAACCTAGATTTGCAGCAAGCTTTCAGTTAGATGATTCGAAATCTGTAAAAGCTTCTTATACTAGGAATATTCAGAATTTACATTTAATGTCTAATTCTACCGCTACTTCTCCAACCGACTTGTATATTATGAATAGCCTTAATACAAAACCTGAGGTTGCTAATCAATTTTCATTGGGCTATTTTAATAATTTTAAAGAGAATAGTTATGAGTTTTCTGCGGAAGTATATTATAAACCAATGCTCAACCAAATTGAGTATAGAAATGGAACTGATTTGCGCGGAAATCAAAATGTAGAAGCCGATTTGATTTATGGGAAGGGTCGTGCATATGGCTTAGAATTATTCTTTAAAAAGAAATATGGCAAGTTTAATGGATGGATTGGTTATACACTTTCAAAGAGTGAGAGAAGGTTTGATCTGGTTAATGACGGAAATTGGTTTACAGCTCGGCAAGATCGACCTCATGACATCTCGGTTGTTGGAATTTACAAACCTGGTAAGCGTTGGGTTTTCTCTTCAACCTTTGTATATAGTACGGGTAGCGCAGTTACCTTTCCAATCGCAAAATATAATTTAGATGGAAGAACGATCTTTTACTATGGGGAGAGAAATGGCAATAGAACGGCCGATTTTCATCGTTTAGATTTATCTGCTACCTTGGAAGGGAAACCAAATCGCAAGTTTAAATCGAGTTGGAATTTTGGTATTTACAACGTATATAATCGAAATAATCCTTATTCAATAGACTTCAGAGATAATCCGGATAATAGAACGCAAACTCAAGCCGTACAGACCTCACTTTTTGGTATTATTCCTTCCGTTACTTGGAATTTTAAATTTTAACAAATGAAAAGACTTTATATTATAATTTTTGGATTCGCCATCATGCTTTCATCTTGTGAGAAAGTAATTGATCTAAATTTGGATAAGACTTCGCCTAAAATAGTGATTGAGTCCTTTTTAACAGATTTAAGTACGCGGCATACAGTATCCGTCTCGACTACAAGTGATTTTACTGCGAGCAATGCGAAAATACCTGTATCTAACGCAACTGTTGTCTTAACAACAGGTAGCGGACTAGTCATTAACTTTACTGAACAAAGCCCTGGTAACTATATTTCACCGCGTTATAGAGGCGTACCGGGTGAAAAATATACCCTTACGGTTACTTCAGATGGCAAATCTTATTCAGCAACTTCTGTGATGCCTTTGCCAGTACCAATTCAATCACTTGAGCAGATAGAAGTTAGTTTTTTTGGAGAAGCGAGAAAAGTTGTACAAGTAATCTACAAAGACCCGAAAGGTTTTGTTAATTTTTATAACAATAGAGTTTTTGTGAATAATATTAAACGTGGAGATTACTACTTAGAATCGGATAGATTTAACAATGGCAATGAGGTTAAAAATACGATTTACCTTGACGAACCTGATTTGGTTCCGGGAGATTTAGTTAGGGTGCAAATGCTAACAATTGATGAAAATGTGTATAAATTTTTATTCTCAATTACACAGATAAGTGGCAATGGCGGTCCACCTACCACACCGGCAAATCCAAATTCTAATTTTAACAATGGGGCTTTGGGCTTTTTTAGTGCTTCGACATCGTCGGAGGCAACCGTAACTATCAAATAATTTGCTGGAAGTATGGACGCAGTTATTATATGGATAACACTGGAGAGATAACTTAGCGTTCAACTGACATTTATCAGTAAGGGGGTCTAACAAAGTCTAAGCAAACTCTAAGGAAAGTCTAACAATACCCTAACTTGTTAGCCGTAATGGACGGTCTGTATATACCTTCAAATACCAGCAAAGTTTGATTAAAATTCGTAACTATTCAAAAAAAATGTAAATTGCTGTATGCACGTTTATGATACACTTACCGCCGCAGTAGCAGATTTAAACAATAGAGGTTATGAATATGATTTTAACCTAGCTCAAGATTGTATTGAGTGTAAATCATTAGACCTGCAATTAATGCCGGAAGAATTTGAAATCGATGAATTTTATCGTTTTGAGGGCATGACAGACCCGGCAGACAGCTCCGTTATTTATGCAATTTCTTCGCCCGTTGGCAACTTAAAAGGCGTAATCATCGATGCCTACGGAGCATACGCTGAGAATATTTCTGCAGAGTTGTTGGATAAACTTAAAATGCACCATGATCGCTAACTGGGCAATTTAAGCGTTCGACAGTCTTTTACTTTTTGCAAAAGCGTTTTCTTTTTTAGTTTCTATATTTTTTTGTAGTTTAATCGCTCCAAACTAAACGTATGAACGCCTCGAATAAAAAAAACGTTACCCTTATTATTATTGTTGCCGCATTAGGTTATTTTGTTGACATCTACGATCTTATTCTTTTCTCTGTTGTAAGGGTTAAAAGCTTAAAAGATTTAGGCGTTGCCGACGAGGACATGCTAAGCATTGGTGCCAATATTATCAATAGCCAGATGTTTGGGATGTTAATTGGTGGAATATTATGGGGAGTTTTGGGCGATAAAAAAGGGCGACTAAGTGTTCTTTTTGGCTCAATCATCGTTTATTCATTGGCCAATATTGCTAACGGTTTTGTAAGCTCGGTAACCGCTTATACCATTATTCGTTTTATTGCTGGAATAGGTTTAGCTGGCGAATTGGGAGCTGGTATTACCTTGGTTACAGAAACCATGAGTAAAGAAAATCGAGGATATGGCACTATGATTGTGGCAGGGGTTGGCCTATTTGGTGCAGTTGCTGCGGCACTAATTAGCGATCATTATACCTGGCAAACAAGTTATTTTATTGGCGGGGGAATGGGGTTATTACTCTTGTTTTTGAGAGTGGGACTTGCAGAATCCGGGTTGTTTAAGGAGGTAAAAGGAAGTACTATTCAGCGAGGAAATATTTTAATGCTTTTCAATAATGCTGATCGATTTAAGAAATATTTATCCTGCATTTTAATTGGTTTGCCACTTTGGTTTGTGGTGGGTGTACTCATCACGTTTTCACCAGAATTCGGGAAAGCCTTAAATGCAACAGGTATCATCAATGCTGGTAAAGGCGTAATGTACTGTTATATTGGAATTGCTGTTGGAGATATTGTAGCAGGCTTCTTGTGTCAGCTACTGCGTTCACGAAAAAAAGTAATGTTCATGTTTTTAGTGCTAACAGCAATTGCGATTGTTGTCTATCTATCAGCTCAAGGTTTAACTCCAGAAACATTTATTTGGCTAAGCTTGTTTCTAGGCTTCGCCTCAGGTTATTGGGCTACTTTTGTGACTATCGCCTCCGAACAATTTGGGACTAACCTACGAGCAACCGTTACCACTACTGTACCCAATTTTGTCCGCGGCTCAGTGGTGGCCGTGACAATTTCTTTTCAATTTTTGAAGGGAGAAGTTGGTATTTTACAGAGTGCCATGATTGTAGGTGCAGTCTGCTTGGTAATTGCATTCGTTGCGCTTAGTCAACTGAAAGAAACATTTAACAAGGATTTAGATTACGTTGAGGTTTGATACAGCTAAAAGCTTTCAGCTTTCACCTTCCTTCTGTCAAAAAAATGTACTTTCTCTTTAATTATCATACATAACCCTTGCATTAGCTTTAACTTTAACAAAAATTAGGTTGTGAGGTTGCGATATATCAACTTTTCAACTTTCCAACAAAAAAAGACATGTTTAGAGACGAGGTAGCGGCAGCATATCAACAAATCCAAGACCATATTTGTACCGGTTTAACGCAGGCCGATGGGAAAGCTCATTTTGAAGAGGAGCTTTGGGATAGAGACGGCGGTGGTGGCGGCAGAACGAGAGTAATGCAGCATGGAAATGTGATAGAAAAAGGTGGAGTAAATTTTTCAGCAGTATATGGCAAACTCCCAGAAGCTGTGAAGAAGGCTTTTAAAGTTGATAGCGATGATTTTTTCGCTACTGGTGTGTCTATCGTGATGCATCCAGAAAATCCGTTTGTACCTATCATTCACATGAATATAAGGTATTTTGAAATGGATGATCAAACACGTTGGTTTGGGGGAGGAATTGATTTAACACCTCACTATGTAATTCCAACTGATGCCAGGTTTTTTCACCATCGTTTAAAACAAACCTGCGATGGGTTTGATCCTTCATTTTATACCAAGTTTAAAGCAACTGCTGATGATTATTTTTTCATTAAACATAGAGCAGAAACACGTGGCGTTGGCGGTATATTTTACGACCGCTTAAGACCTGAAAGTACCGGGCTTGCTTTTGATCAGATCTTGGACTTTTCTTTAGCAGTTGGGAATACTTTTCTTCCTGTTTATGCAGAATTGATTGACAGGAATCGTGACCAATCATTTACGGAGCAACAAAAGGAGTGGCAATATTTGCGGAGAAGTCGTTATGCTGAGTTTAACTTGGTTTATGATGCGGGGACGAAATTTGGCTTAGAAACCAATGGTAGGATAGAAAGTATTTTAATGAGTTTACCACCAACTGCCAAATGGAACTACAACCCTACAATTGAAGTAGGTAGTGAAGAAGAAAAAACACAAAATTTCCTTGTAAAAGGAATAGATTGGGTGTAAATGTTTTCATAAATCTTTTATCTTAGTATAAAAAAAATACATGTTCATTAAGCATAGACTTTTACTCGCTATCTTAGCTGCTTCAGTTTTAGGGTCATGTGGGACACAATACAACATCACTAAGTCAAATCGCGAAGAGTATCTTATTAATGAAAAAATAGGCGTCGATAGTGCCATCATTAAAACCTACCTACCATATAAAGAAAAGCTTGATCAAGAAATGAACAAGGTAATTGGAAGTACCGAAGTTTCGTTGACAAAGGCTTCAGATTTGCCGGAATCTGTGTTAGGTAATTTTTTTGCCGACGCGGTGTTAAATCAAGCGAGAAAGATAGTGCCAAATATTGATTTTGTATTTCCAACTACCAAAGGCGGCTTGCGGAATGACATTCCCAAGGGACCAATTACAGTTTCAGGAGTATTTGAGCTAATGCCTTTTGAAAATCAATTGGTATTGTTCGAGCTTAAGGGAAGTGACGTGCTTACCATCTTAAAGTATATTGCCATTACAAATGGACAACCTGTTGCGGGCTTAAAAATGAATATCAACGGTAAAACACCAGAGCATATTTATATCAATGGAAAGCCGTTCAATGTTGAAGGGACTTACATCGTTGTTACTTCGGATTATATAGCCAACGGAGGGGATGATGCAAGTGGTTTTGCCAATCCAATTTCTCGAAAAAATATAGGATTATTAGTTAGAGAGGCGCTTTTAAAAGAGGTTGCGGAAATAGAGTTAGCTGGTAAGAAAATTAACGCAAAAATCGATGGAAGAATTACAAAAAACTAATCGACGTAATTTTATCAAAGCTGGAGGAATATTGAGCGCAGCATTTGCTTTAAATATTAATGCTTTTGATGCATTTGCGAATGGCCGTTTGCAAAAGTTAACCATTCTGCATACCAACGATGTGCATAGCAGAGTAGAGCCGTTTCCGATGGACGGTTCTAGAAATCAAGGATTAGGCGGTACAGCTCGAAGATCAGCGTTGATAAAAAAAATAAGAAGTGAGCAAGAGAATGTATTATTGCTTGATGCCGGTGATATATTTCAAGGGACTCCATACTTTAACAGATATGGAGGAGAATTAGAACTGAAACTCATGAGTGCCATGGGATACGATGCAACTACTTTAGGTAACCATGATTTTGACAACGGTATTGATGGATTTTATAAACAATTGCCTCACGCTAATTTTGATGTATTGATATCCAATTACGAGCTAAAAAATACTGCGCTTCATAGTTCCACTAAGCCTTTTAAAATTTTCAAAAAAGCAGGGCTCAAAATTGGCGTTTTCGGGGTAGGTATTCAATTAAAAGGTCTAGTTGATCCAAAGAACTATGGCGAAATCCAATACTTAGACCCAATAGCCAAAGCCAATGAAATTGCATCACTGCTTAAGAACGAATATCGTTGCGACTTAGTGATCTGTCTTTCGCACTTAGGTTATAAATATAGAAATGACACAGTTTCTGATCAGGTTTTGGCGGCCAGTACTAAGCATATAGATTTAATTATTGGCGGACATACACATTCATTTTTGGATGTCCCTGAGGATGTTAAAAATTTAGAAGGACAAATTACAACTATCAATCAGGTTGGTTTTGCGGGGATTAATCTAGGTAGGATTGATTACTATTTTGAACCAGGGAAGAATAAAAAAACGATGTTGAGCAATCCTTACCAAATTAACAATCGGCTAGATTAAAGCTAATAGATATTTTATTTTAGTTGCTTTTGTATTTTTCTGCCATTTTTATATAGGCTTCCAAGATTTCATTTATCCCTTGCGTAGCATAGCCCAATAATCTAGATGTTTCACCAAGTTCAGAAGTAACTATAACGGTTCTTTCCCTAATTTGTGTCATACAATATGTATTGATTGCTTGTTGCATGGGTAATGTTATATATTGTTTAGCTGCAGCTATTTTTCCACTTAAAATAATCAGTTCTGGATTAAATAGTTGGATCAGGATTGATATTCCTTTGCCCATATGTGTACCAACACTAGATAAAAGCTGGATCGCGTATTGATCTCCCTTATTTGCTGCATTAATGATGATATCTGGCTCAATTCTTTCCAGCTCTTCTTGGCTCAGTTGGTTTAGCATTGAATTTTTTCCCGCTAAAATGTCGGATTTAGCCATTCTAGACAAAGCATTTCCCGAAGCAACAGTTTCCAAACACCCGTGTTTGCCGCAATAACATAATTCGCCATTTTCTACAAAGGGTATATGGCCCAATTCACCAGAAAAACCACAAGCACCTTTTCTTAACTTTCCATCCATTATAATACCTAGGCCCACTCCCCAATCCATCAATAAGATAAGTGCATTTTTCTTTCCCTTCGCCTTTCCGTGCCTAAGCTCCGCGATCGAAGAGCCATTTACATCATTTTGAATTACAACAGGTAATTGAAGTATGTTTTCGAAAGCGGATGCCAATGAAATATGTTGACTAGAATCTAGTAAATAGCTGTAAGTATCTCCTTTTTCCGTATCGATCAGACCTGGTACGCCAACACTACATCCTATTAATTTACTGCGGTCAACTCCTCCTGTCTGTATCATCTCCTGTATCTTTGTATTTAAAAGACGCAAAAAGTCATGCCTATTCATCGTAATGGGTATATTGACTATTTTTGTGTCAATTATAGGACTATAATTGTTTTCAATAATCGTTATTTCAGTATGAAAAAGCTGTATATCTATACAAATAATTAATATTTTTCCATCAACTAATCCATAAAGATCAGGTCTTCTTCCACCTTTCGATAAGCCAATGCCTTTCTTTTCTATCCAATTATCGTCAGCTAAACTATTAACTAATCTTAAAACGCTTGGTGAGCTCATCCCCATTTTATCACAGATCGTAGACACGGTTATTGGACCTAAATTAAAAAGACATTGCAAAAGCGTATATTTATGTAGCAGATGCTTCTCGTTGTACTCTTTTAATAACCCATTTAATAGCGAAAGATTCATTGTTATGATCGTGTATTTTATCTAATGATAGCAAACTTACATAAAAAAATAACTTAAGTTTTTTTATTTTATGAATTTTTTATTAATCTTTTGTCTTTGTTATAAATTCTTTTTAACATTACTTTAAGGATAAGATTTAATACTTCCTTAAGCTTATTTATCACCCAAATCATAAATGAAAACCAGAGAAGAACTAAAACCAAAAAACGGCAGAAGAAATTTTATTAAAAAATCTGCAATTGCATTAGCTTCATTTACAATAGTTCCTAGATATGTGCTGGGAGGCCAAGGCTACCTGGCACCAAGCGATAAATTAACTAAGGCCGTAATTGGAGTTGGTGGTATGGGTCGTGGACATTTTCCATATGATGGAACCCAAGTTGTCGCCATTTGCGATGTAGATACCCGCCACATTGCGAAATCACTGCCCTTGCTAGACAAAGGTGTCAAAACATTCAGCGACTATCGCGAATTGTTAAAATTACCAGAAGTAGATATTGTTCATATTGCTACTCCGCCTCATTGGCATGGAATTATGGCAGTTGACGCTGCAAATGCAGGAAAAGATGTTTGGTGTGAAAAGCCGATGACGCACACCATTGGAGAGGGTAAAAGGGTAGTGGAGGCTATGAAACAGAATGGAAGTATGTTTAGGCTAAACACATGGTTTAGGTTCAAAGATACTTTTTATGGCATGGGCACAACTGTTAAACCCATTAAAAAGTTGGTAGATAGCGGTCTTTTAGGCTGGCCACTTAAAGTAACAGTTGGTAAACATACTGGATACGATTGGAAATTTTTCTGGGTTGGGAATGAAAACCTTCCGGTTGAGCCAGTTCCTGCAGAGTTAGATTACGACTCGTGGTTAGGTCCAGCACCTTATAAGCCATATAGCACTCATAGGGTGCATCAAACATTTAGAGGTTATTGGGATTATGATGGAGGTGGACTAAGTGATATGGGGCAACATTATATAGATCCAATTCAATATTTTTTAGGCAAAGACGATACGAGTCCGGTGTCGGTTGAAATCGATGCGCCACAGCAGCATTACGACGCTGTTGGTACTTGGCGCCGTATTACTTACACTTATGCAGATGGTTGCCAAATTATCTTAGATGGGGCAGGAACTGATACAAATGTGCCCTATATTGAAGGGCCAAAAGGTAAATTATATCCAGGGTTTAAATCAGATATACCTGACTTAGATAGAAAATTGGCTGCATTTCCAGAACCGCCAAGCCAATTGACAGATTTTATTGAATGTGTTAAAACTAGACAAAAATTTGCATTGAATGAAGAAAATGGACATCGCTCTTGTAATCTTGTGAATATTGGCTTAATTGCACTTCGCTTAGGTCGCTCGCTTAAGTTTGATCCTGTTAAGCAAGAATTTATTGACGATGAAGGAGCTAATAGATTGTTAAATCCGGTAATGAGAGCCCCATATTCAATTTAAAATGATTAACCTAGATAATTCACTTGTCAAAATGATACGTAAAATAGTAGGAGTAGCCTTGTTAATAGGCCTATTACTCCCAAACCTTAATGCCCAAGAAAAGAAAGACGAACGTACGATAACAACTCGTATAGCTGATTTATTAGCTGAACTACCTGCGAAAGATAGCCAGCAATTTAACCGAAACATGAATGATATCGCTCAACTTGGAGTTGACGGTTATTATACCTTGATAACAGGCTTAAATGCTAAGGATAATGAATCAGTATTAACTTATGCAATCAATGGTTTTACTGGTTATGCTAGTCAAAAAGGAAAAAATGACTCAAGAACAATTGCAATAAACGCTTATAGAAAAGCGCTATCTTCCGTTTCTGCTGTGCAACATAAATCTTTTCTATTAAGTCAGTTTGATATTATAGGGAATGATGAGGCAGTCCCAGAAATTGCCCAGTTCCTAACGAATGAAGCTTTAGCTGACCCTGCATCAAGAGCTTTGGTGAAAATTAACACGAATTTATCAAAAAATACCTTGCTTAAAGCATTGCAAGCTGCAAATGGACCAGCTAAATTGAGCATCATCGCTGCTTTAGGTCATACAGATTTGAAAGCGGCAAGCTCTGCACTTGTTAACATTTTAAATTCATCTACAGATCCAAATGTTGTAAAAATTGCCTTGTTGGCTATTGCACAATTGGCAGATCCTGCGAGCGAACCAACTTTACAAAAAGCGGTTGCAAAAGCCGGATATGCTTATGATTCGACTAATGCGCTTGCGTCATATCTGGTGTTTGCGAATAAAATACAAAACAAGGATAAACAAATGGCAGTTAAAATTGCCAATGATCTTGTTCAAAATGCTAAAGGACAAAAGTCTGCTAATGTTCGAATTTCAGCCTTACAATTGCTATCGACCGCGTCTCCGTCAGCTGATTATTTTGTTAACGCACTGGATGACCCATCTTTTGCCTACCGTGCAGCTGCTTTAAAATTTGCATTGCCGAACTTTAAAGCAGAAGAAACAGCTGTTTGGTTAAAAAAAATAACGCGCGTTGATGCACAAACACAAGTGCTTTTATTACATTTCTTAACTGATGCAAATGCACAACAAGCATTGCCAACTATGCTAAAGCTAACAAAAAGCAAAGACACCGCAGTAAGAAATGCGGCTATTGTTTCTGCTGGTTTGCTCGGGCAAGATCGCGTTCTTCCCGATTTTTTAACAAATATGAAGAAAGCGGATGCTAATGATCTACAAATATATGCAGATGCTATTTTAAAAATGAAGGGTGATGGTATTACAAGTAAGGTAGCCGAAGCATTACCTAAATCAAAACCAGCTATTCAATTAGTACTTTTAAATATCTTGGCTGCCAAAGCAGCTACTGCTCAATCTCAGGCAGTTTTCAAAGAGTTAAACAATAATGATTTACAAGTTCAACTAGCTGCTTATAACGCGCTTAAACAAGTTGTCTCAGCAGATCAGCTTCCAAAATTATATGTTTTGCTAAATGAAAATACATCAGTTGAACAGACTAGTGCTTTACAAGCAGCAATTATAGCAGCGTTGAATACTACCATAAAAGATGATCAACAAGTTGAAGGTGTTTTAGCTAAAATGAAAGCATCTCCAGCGGCGCAACAAGCTTTATATTATCCAATATTGGCCAGTTTAGGTGGGAAAAGTGCTTTGACTGCGATAGATGAGGATTTTAAGAATGGAAGTACGGCGGTAAAAAATGCTGCTTTGAATGCATTTTCGAATTGGACAAATTTTGAAGCAGCGCAAACCCTCATCAATATTGCGAGAACAACCAAGGATGATACAGCACTTGATCAAGCAATAAAAGGTTATTTGAAATTGGTAAAAGCTGCCAAACTGTTGCCAGAGCAACGCCTATTATGTTTAAAAAATGCAATGGAAGTGGCTAAAACTACTGCCCAAAAGCAACAAATTCTAAAAGACGCTGAGCAGGCTAAAACGTTTAATACGTTGGTTTTTGTAAGTAATTATTTGAATGAAGCCGGTTTACAACAAAATGCTGCTAACACTTTAATGAATGTTGCCTTGGCTGGAAAATATAATGGAGATTTGGTTAAAAGCATGCTTAATCAAACTATTGCGGTAATTACTGGAGGTGACAGTGAATACCAGAAAGAAGCCATGAGAAAATACATCGCTGATATGGAAAGTGGAGCAGGTTTCGTGGCTATTTTTAATGGCAAAGATTTAACCGGCTGGCAGGGTTTAGTGGGCAACCCAATTTCTCGAGCTAAAATGGATGCAAGCGCATTAGCGGTCGCACAGGAAAAGGCTAACAGCGAAGCTGCGCAAAGCTGGAAGGCTATTAACAATGAGCTTCATTTTATGAGCAAGGGTGATAATTTAGCTACGATTAAAAAGTATGGTGATTTTGAGATGCTTGTTGACTGGAAGATCATTGACGACAAAAAGGGCGAAGGTGATGCTGGGATATATTTACGTGGAACACCTCAGGTACAAATATGGGATAATGCCCGTACTAAAGTAGGTGCGCAAGTTGGATCAGGTGGCTTATACAACAATCAACGTAATCCAAGTAAGCCGTTAAAAGTTGCTGACAATATTTTAGATGAGTGGAATACATTTCGAATTATCATGAAAGCTGACCGTGTTACCGTTTATCTAAATGGTGTGTTGGTAACTGACAATGTGATGCTTGAAAATTACTGGGATCGAAACCTTCCGATTTTTAATGAGGAGCAAATTGAATTGCAAGCACACGGTTCGCCAGTTGCCTACCGTAATATTTTTATCAAGGAACTTCCGAGGCCAAAAGTTTTCGAACTTAGCGAGCAAGAGGTTAAAGAGGGGTATAAAGTGTTATTTGACGGATCGAACATGCACAATTGGACTGGTAATACTACAGATTATGTGATAGAAAATGGAAACCTTGCAATCCGCCCAAAACCTGGGAAAGGCTCTGGTGGAAATTTATTTACGAAAGACCAGTATAGCGACTTTATCTACCGATTTGAATTTAAGCTTACACCAGGCGCGAATAATGGTTTGGGGATAAGAGCCCCTTTAACTGGGGATGCCGCTTATGAGGGGATGGAATTGCAAATCTTGGACAATGATGCTCCAATCTATAAAAACTTGAAACAGTATCAATATCATGGTTCTGTATATGGAGTTTCTGCAGCAAAAAGAGGTTTTTTAAAGCCTACTGGCGAATGGAACTATGAGGAAGTGATCGTAAAAGGATCAAAAATCAAGGTGATATTGAATGGAGAAGTAATTGTGGATACAGATATCACAGATGCAAGAAAAAATGGTACAGCTGATGGTCAGAAACATCCTGGATTGTTAAGAGAGACGGGGCATATTGGCTTTTTAGGCCATGGTTCTCCAGTAGAATTCAGAAATATTAGAATAAAAGATTTAAGCAAGAAATAATCACTTTGACAAACTTTATAAGTACCAACGCCAGATAGTTTGTCAAAGTTTAGTACACAAAATAATGAAAGAACTAAGTAATTCCAGAAGAAATTTTATAAAAACGACAGCAATTGCAACAGCGGGGTTTATGATTGTTCCGAGACACGTACTAGGGGGTAAAGGATTTTTAGCACCAAGTGATCGCTTAACAGTTGCGGGTGTAGGGGTAGGAGGCAAAGGACAAAGCAACATCGCCAACGTATTTAAAGGAGGTATCTCAGATATTGCTTATTTATGTGATGTTGATGATAGGAGAGCTGCAACCACGGTTAAAAACTTTCCTAAAGCAAAATATTTTAAAGACTACCGTCAAATGCTAGATCAAGAAGCGAAGCATATAGACGCGGTAATTATTTCAACTCCAGATCATAATCACGCGATGATAGCCATGGCAGCAATGCAGCTTGGTAAACATGTGTATGTTGAAAAACCACTTACGCATGATATATATGAGGCTCGAAAATTAACAGAAGCTGCTCAACAGTATAAAGTAGTTACGCAAATGGGTAATCAAGGTTCGTCGGGTGATGGTGTTCGTAAATTGCAAGATTGGTGTAATGCTGGAGTGATTGGTAAAGTAAAGAAAGTGTATTGTTGGACAGATAGACCATCGTGGCCGCAGGGTATTTTATGGCCATCTACTAATGGAATTGTGCCTAAAGAGCTTGATTGGGATTTGTGGTTGGGAAGCGCCCCGAATAAACCATACATTGAGAAGTTGGTGCCGTTTAACTGGCGTGGTTGGTGGGACTACGGAACTGGGGCAATAGGTGATATGGGATGCCACTTAGTTGAACCTCCTTTTAGAGTTTTAGATTTGGATACACCAATTGATGTGCAGTGTAGTGTAGGTAGTATTTACGTTGATGAATTTAAACGCGGTTATTTCCCAGATAGTTGTCCTCCATCGAGTCATGTGATTATGACTTTTGCCAAGACAAAATATACCAAAGACAATTTGCAGATTCACTGGATGGATGGGGGAATCAGACCTGAACGTCCAGAAGAACTACTGCCAAATGAACCATTTGGTGCAAATGGTGTATTGTTTGAAGGCACAAAAGGTAAAATGATGTGTGGTGTTTATGGTGCAAACCCACGTTTATTGCCTTTAACTAAAAATGCCACAGACAAAACAAAACCAAAAGTTGCTAGAGTACCAGGCGATGTAGAAGGACATTACACGCAGTTTGCAGAAGCTGCGAGAGCAGGATATGGAAAGATTAATTTAAGTTCTCCATTTGAAATTGCTGGACCACTTACTGAAACTTTGCTAATTGCAAATTTGGCTATTCGAGGTACCGATGTTCAATTGCCAAAAGCAACTGGCGGCTTTAGCTATCCAGGTAGAGATATCAAACTCATTTGGGATAAAGAAAATCTACGTGTAACGAACTTCGATGAGGTAAATCAATTTGTAAAAAGAGAATATCGAAAAGGCTGGAGCTTAGGAGTATAAATGAAAAATCATACTAAAATTGTTCGTGTTTTGGTGGTAGGTTGTGGCCATATGGGTGCCTCTCATGCGATGGCCTATCACCAATTACCAGATTTCGAGATATGTGGCTTGGTGTCTACTGGCGATAGTAAGTCTGTACTTAACTACCAACTTGGAGGAGTTTATCCACTCTTTGATGGTTTCGAAGAAGCCTTATTGGCAACCCAGCCAGATGCAGTTTGTATCGCAACTTATCCTGATACGCACGAACTGTTTGCAGTTAAAGCATTTGAGCATGGCTGCCATGTTTTTATAGAAAAGCCACTAGCTGATACTGTTGAAGGTGCAGAGCGTATAGCAGCAGCTGCAAAAAAAGCTGGTAAAAAGCTGTTAGTAGGTTATATTTTAAGATATCACCCTTCCTGGCAAAAATTCATTGAGCTTTCGAAAGAAATGGGAAAGCCATTGGTAATGAGAATGAATTTGAATCAGCAAAGCCACGGGCATAAATGGACAGTGCATCGTAATTTAATGAAAAGCTTGAGTCCAATAGTAGATTGTGCAGTTCATTACATTGATGTGATGTGTCAGATGACAGGTAGCCAGCCAGTACAAGTTAGTGCAATTGGGGCAAGGCTAACTGACGATATTCCGACTTGGAATTACAATTATGGTCAGCTGCAAATACGCTTCGAAGATGGCTCGATAGGGTGGTATGAGGCTGGTTGGGGACCAATGGTTAGCGACAATGCGTTCTTTATCAAAGATGTATTTGGCCCTAAGGGTTCGGTTTCTATTATGGCGACTGAAGCAGGCAAGGCAGGCAAATCGGATGATATCGATTCGCATACTAAAACTGAAGCCATTAAGGTGCATTACTCCGAATTGGATGCGCACGATGAATTTGCAAAAGCAAATGATTGGATAAATTTAGCCGACGAGCTTAATCACCAAGAACTTTGTAGTCGCGAACAGGAACATTTTTTAAAGGCTATTCAAGAAGATCTATCGATGGAAACAGCCACTCAGGACGCGATTAATAGTTTAAAAATTGCTTTTGCGTGTGATGAGTCGGTTAAAACTGGGGAGATTATTAAGTTTTAAATTAAAAATCCCCCACCAATTAGGTCGTTTCCTTCATAAAATACAGCCGATTGTCCGGGTGCAATAGCAGAAACATTGTGGTCAAAAACTACCCTCATTTTGTCTTTCTCTTGAACAATGGTGCTCAACATCCCTGCATCTTTATAGCGAATTTTGGTAATTACGTTATCTAAAGGCTCGTTGATATTTTCATATTTGATTAGATTAATATTTCTAACCATTGCTTCTTTTCTTTCAAGTTCTTCAGCTTTACCTAGAACAACGGTATTGCTTTCTGGTAAAATTTGGGTAACAAACATTGGCTCACCAAATGCAACGCCTAATCCTTTACGTTGTCCGATGGTATAAAATGGGTAACCTTTGTGTTGGCCAATAACCATCCCCGCACTATTGATAAAATTTCCACCAGCAACACGATCTTCTAGATCTTCTACTTTATGCTTTAAAAAAGCTCTGTAATCATTGTCTGGCACAAAACAAATTTCATAGCTCTCGCTTTTTTTCGCCAATTCCTCTTGGCCCATATCCATGGCCATTTGGCGAATATCGGCTTTGGAAAAGCTTCCTAATGGGAATTTTGTACGTGATAAATTTTCCTGAGAAACACCCCAAAGTACATAAGATTGATCTTTGTTCTCATCTTTTCCTTTAGAAATTACATGCCTACCGGTTTCTAATTGACGAATATTGGCATAATGCCCAGTAGCAATAAACTCACAATCTAGTTTATTAGCACGTTTTAACAATGCTTCCCATTTGATATGAGTGTTGCATAATACGCAAGGGTTAGGAGTACGACCAGCAAGGTATTCATCTACGAAGTTGTCAATTACAAAATCGCCAAACTCGTCTCTGATATCTAAGATATAATGAGGAAAGCCATAATTTACGGCCAAGGTACGAGCATCGTTTATACTGTCCAAGCTGCAACAACCAGTTTCTTTACTAGTTCCGCCAGCCGTGGCATAGTCCCAAGTCTTCATGGTAAGGCCAATTACCTCATACCCTTGTTCATGCAACATTACTGCAGCAACAGAACTATCAACTCCGCCACTCATGGCCACTAAAATTCTACCGTGTTTGCTCATTACTAAAATTCAGATTGCAAAAATACAGGTTTTTGCTTAATATATTGCGAAAGGTAGTCTTGGTAATGTAAAAAGTTGTTTAATGCTTGGCTTCTACTTAAGTGTCGATTCTCTTGCTTGCAATTCGGTTGCTAACAAAAAAGTTTCGAATGGTTCGTCTGGATTGTTATCTTTTATGAGTGAGAGTAATTTTTCTGCAGCAAGCTGACCTATTTCAAATGCCGGTTGCATAATTGTGCTCAATGGCGGGAATAAGGCATCCGCAAGATCGGTATTGCTAAATCCAATTAAGGCAACGTCATTTGGAACTGCATAGTTCATTTGGTTTAAAACACTCAAACATCTGGTGCTTAATAAATCGGTAGCTGTGAAAATAGCATCTGGTTTATGAACTAAACTCATCAGTTCAGTTATTGTTTTTTGAAGATTATGATTTAACATTGCTAAGCTTGTCGTGTCGAAAAACTTAATTAGTTCCTCTTTTATTGGGAGGTTCGCATCAATTAAAGCCTTTTTATAACCTTCAAAACGTGCCGTTGCCATGTTCAATTTTGTGTCGCTATTGATGTGCGCGATGGTTTTGTAGCCATTTTTGATAAGGTGTTGAGTGGCATCATAGGCCCCCTTAAAATGATCGGAAGCTACTTTATGCGTATCAATCTCGTCGCTCAGTCTGTCGAACAAAACAACTGGTAATCCTGCCGACTGAAGTTCCTTTAAATAACTGAAATCTGTTGTTTGATAAGATGGAGAAATCAGTAATCCATCTATTCCAGCACCATATAGTAAATCGATACAGGATTTCTCTTGCTCATAGGATTCCTTGCTTTGCATAATGATAATATGGTAACCCAAGGCAGTATAAAATTTATCTATGCCATCAACGGTTTGTGCTACAAAGCTATTATCAATATTGCAAACGATTACACCAATGGATCTGCTTCTACCTTCTTTCAGTCCGCGAGCCATTCTATTTGGGACGTAATGGTGTTCTTTGGCGTATGCTAGTACCTTTTCTTTGGTTTTAGCTCCAATTTGATAACTATCTGTTAATGCCCTTGATACAGTAGATGCAGAGATGTTAAGTGCTTTAGCAATATCTTGTAGGGTGATGTTCTTATTCATTTCGTTTAAGCTAGATCGTATAACTTAGCTCGATAAATATACAGATTTGCGTTAGGAATGCTAAAATTTAGATTGAATTATCAAATCGCCTTTAAGCTTATTTTAAATCTTACTAAAACAATTTAGTTTGTTCAAAAATTAATATATTAGGCCATTATTTGTAACAGTTATCTTAAATCATGAAGAAGTTTATTTTCTATTTCGTTTTATTTTTATCCATTTCCGCGCAAGCACAACAAAACTTAGTTAAATATGTAAAGCCTTTAATAGGTACCGAAAAAATGGGACATACTTATCCAGGTGCAACTGTTCCTTTTGGAGCAGTTCAGTTAAGTCCAGAAACGGACACAATATCGTATGAAGTAAATGGTAAATACAATGGTCCTGTATATAAATATTGTGCTGGTTATAAGTACGAAGACAAAACAATAGTTGGCTTTAGCCATACGCATTTTAGCGGAACAGGTCACTCAGATTTAGGTGATTTTTTAATCATGCCAACGCAAGGCAAGTTACAAATGAACCCTGGTACGGCAGCCAACCCTAAAAGTGGATTTAGATCTGCATTCTCTCATGCTAATGAAACTGCAGAAGCTGGTTATTATAAAGTAAAGCTAGACGACGATAATATCACTGCAGAAATGACAGCTACCACTCGAGTTGGAATGCATCAATATACTTTTCCTAAGTCAGATCAGAGCCATATCATTTTAGATTTAATGGCTGGGATATATAACTATGATGAAAAAACTGTGTGGACTTATGTGCGCGTAGTTAATGATACATTGGTGACTGGTTATAGACAAACATATGGCTGGGCACGTACCCGTACTGTTTATTTTGCAATGAGCTTTTCTAAGAAATTTAAAAGCTATGGTCAGAAAAATTACGATGCGCGCCAAGCTTATCGCGGCTTCTGGGGAAAATTTGATCAAACTAAAAACTTCCCTGAAATAGCTGGTAAAAAAGTTAGAATGTATTTTGATTTTGATACCCAAGAAGGTGAACAAGTGAAAATTAAATTTGCATTATCGCCAGTAAGTCAAGAAAATGCTTTGCAAAACATGCGTTCGGAAATTCAGGGTTGGGATTTTGAGAAAGTTAAAAATCAAGCACAATCTGTCTGGAATAAAGAACTTAATAAAATTAATGTAACGTCATCGGATGACGATAAGACAAATTTCTATACAGCGATGTATCATGCGTTTATTAATCCAACCACCTATACAGATGTAAATGGACAATATAAAGGTTTGGATCAAGGCGTGCATACAGCAAACGGCTTTACCAATTATACGACGTTTTCTTTATGGGACACCTATCGGGCATTGCATCCATTTTTTAACGTCATGCAACCTGCACGTAACAACGATATGGTCAAATCTATGATGGCCCATTATGAACAAAGTTCTCTGCAAATGCTCCCTATTTGGTCGCACTATGCAAATGATAACTGGTGTATGAGTGGTTACCACAGTGTTTCTGTGATTGCAGATGCCATTATTAAAGGGGTTTACAATGGAGATGCTAATAAAGCCCTCGATGCATGTGTAGCAACTGCCAATAAACGCAACTATGAGGGAATAGGCTATTATGCAGATTTAGGATATATACCAGCCGAAAAAAGTGGAGTTTCTGTATCTAATACTTTAGAGTATGCTTATGATGACTGGGCAATTGCGCAAATCGCTAAAAAGTTAGGCCGCGATGATGTTTACCAAACATTTATTAAGAGATCGAACAACTGGAAGAATAACTTTGACCCGTCGATAGGCTTTATGCGACCTAAGCTTGCTGATGGTAGCTTTAAAAAAGATTTTGATGTGCTAAGTACGCACGGACAGGGTTTTATTGAAGGAAACAGTTGGAATTATAGCTTCTTTGTACCACATGATCCTGTTGCTTTAATGACACAAATGGGTGGGAAAAAGAAATTTGCTGCGCGACTAGATACTTTATTTACCATGCATTTGCCAGATGAGTTTTTCGCCGATACAGAAGATATTACTCGAGAAGGAATTATTGGAGGTTATGTACATGGAAATGAACCTGCACACCATGTTGCTTATTTTTATAATTGGGCAGATCAAGCTTATAAAACCCAAGCGCAAGTTCGACGTATTTTAAAGATGCAATATAAGCCAACACCAGATGGCTTAGGTGGAAATGATGATTGTGGACAGATGAGTGCTTGGTATATGTTTTCGTCTCTTGGTTTTTATCCAGTATCACCAGGTGGTGATGAATATGCGTTAGGTTCGCCATCAGTAAATAATGCGAGTTTAAATTTAGAGAATGGCAAAACTTTCGCAGTTGAGGCAATCAATCAGAGTGATAAAAATGTTTACGTTCAAAAGGTGTTGTTAAATGGTAAGCAATTAACTAAGCCTTTTATTAAGCATGGAGATATTACTGCTGGAGGCAAGCTAACTTTTTACATGGGAGCGAAACCAAACAAGAATTTCTAGAGACTTACGAAGTTTACTAATACCGCACGCATTAAACTTCGTAAGTCTTTTGGCAAATTGACATGTAGAGAACTTTTTCGTGCTGCTTCGTTATTTTTTTAAGATATTTAGCCTTCTAAACTGAATAAAGGAAGAATGAAGATTGTTATCGCCGAGAAACCATCCGTAGGTCGTGAATTAGCCAAAGTTTTCGGAGCAACAACAAAAAAAGATGGTTATATTGAAGGTAAAGGGTATTCTTTTACCTGGGCATTTGGTCACTTGTTACAATTAGCACCTCCACAAGATTATGGATTTATCGGTTGGCGTAAGCAACATTTACCGATGTTGCCAACAAAGTTTAAGCTCGCTATCCGTAAGATTAAAACCAAAGATGGCTTTGTTGAGGATCCTGGCGTAAGAAAGCAGCTTGATATCATCAAAAGACTTTTCGATGAGGCAACAGAGATTATTGTTGCAACAGATGCTGGGCGAGAGGGAGAACTCATTTTTAGATACATCTACTATTTCTTAAAATGTAAAAAACCCTTTAAACGCTTATGGATATCGTCGCAAACTGACGAAGCTATTAAGGATGGGTTCAGAAATTTGAAGCCTGGTGCAGATTATGATAGTTTATTCAATTCAGCACATTGTAGGTCGGAATCGGACTGGTTGGTAGGAATGAATGCGACGCAAGCGTTAAGTATCTCTGCAGGCTCTAAAAGTGTACTTTCATTAGGAAGGGTTCAAACACCAACATTGGCAATGATTTGCGCGAGGTATATAGAAATTAAGAATTTTGTACCACAAATTTATTATCAGCTTGCTATTCAACTAGATAAAGATGGACAATTATTCAAAGCGATTTCCATCGCTAATTTTAAGACAAAGGAGGAGGCCCAGCAAGTTTTCGATAAAATAGAGGATATTTCAACCGGTTTTGAGAAAGGTGGAAAAATTACTGGTGTGGAAGCGAAGCCACGAAAAGAACCGCCCCCTTTATTACATGATTTAAGTAGTCTGCAACAGGAAGCGAATAAGAAGAATGGTTTTACTGCCGACCAAACCCTGAACTTATTGCAAAATCTATACGAGAGTAAACTAGTTTCCTACCCACGTACAGGTAGCAGGTATATTGGAGACGATGTATTTTCAACTGTTCCTGCTTTGATTTCAAAGCTAGCAGACCATCCAGACTTTGGTAAACAAGCTGCTTTTTTGCAAACTGTTAAGTTAAGTAGGCGAAGCGTTAATGCAAAGAAAGTAACTGATCACCATGCGATTTTGCCTACGGGTGAGAAAGCTTATAATCTCAGTAAAGATCATCAAGCAGTATATGATATGGTTGCTGGGCGGATGCTTGAAGCTTTCCATCAAGAATGTATTAAGGAAATAACAAAAATAACAGTGGAGTCTGGTTCTGTTTTTATCGCTAATGGTACAGTAATTCAATCAGCCGGATGGCGAGCCGTATTTAATGAAATGGAAGATGAAAAAAAGGACGAAGAGAATCCTGCTTTGCCTAAGTTAAAAGCAGGTGAAGAACTTCCAATCGTAAATAAAGCATTGCTCGAAAAGCAAACTAAACCTAAGGCGATGTATAACGAAGCTTCATTATTGAAGGCTCTTGAAACTTCAGGTAAAGAAATTGAAGATGAAGAGTTGCGTTATGCAATGAAAGATAGTGGTTTGGGTACGCCAGCTACGCGTGCTGCTATTATTGAAACCCTATTAACGCGTGAATATATTATCCGTGAAAAACGGAATTTAATACCGACCTCAAAAGGCTTAGCGGTATACGATGTAGTTAAAGACAAAAAAATTGCCCAAGCCGAATTAACCGGTCAATGGGAAAAAAGGCTGGAGGAAATAAGAGCTGGAGCTTCTGTTAAGGAGTTTAAATCTGAAATTTCCGAGTATACAAAAACCATTACGCAAGAGCTTTTAGTAGCTGGTGCAGGATTATCAGTAAAGTTGACAGAGAGTGCCTAATATTTAGCTAATAAATGGTTGAAACTGATTAAGATAGGCGAATGATTTGATATTTATTAACCTGAGATTAGTAAATAAAGAGCCACAATGCCTAAATTTTTACTAGTATTTTGCTTGTTTACATTCTTCTGGCTTGAGAATAGTAGTACTCAACAGCAAAAAAAAATTATCGAGCAGTACGAGAACGCTAAAAGTATCGCCCCACGCGAAAAACTGTACGTTCATTTCGATAAGTCTATTTATGTAGCACCCGATACCATTTGGTTTAAAACCTATTTAACAAATAACCTAGACGTGGGTGCGAAACCAATAAGTCAGGTGGTTTATGTAGAATTATTCGATGCCAATGGGGAACGTTTAAACAGTACAGCGCTACCAACGGTACTGGGACTTAGCTGGGGAGCCTTTGCGTTGAGTGTCAAAGACTATCCGCCTGGCAATTATACTTTTCGGGCCTATACCCAATGGATGCGCAATTTCGGGGATGCTGGATTTTTTACCAAACAGATTAGCATATTACCCAATGCTGTTTCGTCTATCGCCTCTATTGATATTAAACGTAGCGGTTCTACTGCGAAACTCATACCTTCAGGTGCAGGTTCGGTACAAGATATAGACCTGCAATTTTTACCAGAGGGAGGGACTTGGTTGGCTGGAATAATGCAGAAAATGGCATTCAAGGCACTAAACCCATCCGGCAAGGGTATATCGATTGCTGGTGTAGTGGTTGATTCGAAACAGCAAAAAGTAGCAGAATTTAAGTCGAACAACAAAGGCATGGGCTATTTTAGCCTCGTGCCAGTAAAGGGCGAAGCTTACCAAGCTAAACTATTGATTAATGGGTTCGAGTTTATAAAAATGCTCCCCAAGGCAGCACTTAACGGTACAGCGTTACATGTAGATCTGGAAAGTATTGCCGATTCGCTGGAAGTGATTGTATCATCCACCTTAGCAGGTGAAGAACTAACCATTGTCGGCCAATCAAAGGGTACATTATCATTTACGGCAGCGTCGCGTAGTGTTGTAGGCAAAAGCAGATTGAAAATAACTAAGGATGTTTTTCCAACGGGTGTTTCGCAAATTCTGGTACTTAACAGCAAGGGCGAGGTGCTGAATGAAAGGAATTTCTTCCTCAATTTTAACGACCAGCTTAGTTTAAAGCTTAGTACGTCTCAAGCGTCTTATATCAAAAGAGACAGCATTCCGCTGCACTTACAAGTTACCGATGTAGCTGGTGCTCCAGTTTCGGGCTCATTTTCGGTAGCCATTACCGACGATGGACAGGTGGCAAAAGATAGTGTGAATGAAGCAGGCATTTTAAGCTATTTGTTAATGACTTCTGATCTAAAGGGCGAGATAGAAGATCCGGGCTATTATTTCCATCAGCCCAATGCGCAAACGATAAAAGATCTTGACGCACTGATGCTTACCCAAGGCTGGGTAAGTTACGATTGGAATGCTACAAAGCCTTTGCCATTTAAGGCGGAAAAGGAATTTACGATTAGCGGGAAGGTAGATAATATACTCAATAAACCCATTCCAAAAGCTAAAGTGATATTAGCTGGGCAGAACAAAACTTTTCTTGTACTCGATACGCTCACGGATAACCATGGCGAATTTGTATTCGATAAATTGCCAAAGCTCGACAGTGCTTCATTTGTGATACAGGCAAGCAACATCAAGAACAAAAAAGGAACCCTTGCCATTACCCTAAACGAAATTGAACCACCTGTATTTACAGTGCAGCGTAAAGAAAATCAAATTGAAGCGCTTGTTCGTGATAGTATTTCGACAGCATACATCATTGCAAAAAACAAGGAGCAAGAATTTGTAGGACGAAGTGGCATCGCACTTAGAGAAGTAAATATTACAGGTAAGCGAGCGGTTAAAGGCTCAAGGAACTTAAATGGACCGGGAAAAGCTTCTCAATTGCTTACTGAGAAGGAACTTAATCCATTGGCAAAGAGAACACTTTATGATGTAATTGTGGAGAAGGTGCAAGGGTTTAGAAACGGCATCCGCGCCGATAAAAAAACTAAGGATTTTTATATACATACAAATATGGTTAGATTCGTGATTGATGGCTATAGTTTAGATCTTTTTTATGATCCGAGTGGTGGTACCTTAGGCTATGTCAGCTTAACTCCAATAGAAGATGACGCAATAGAAATTTACAAATATCAACAATACATCAAAAGCTACCTCGATTATTTTAGAGCTGAAGATATTCAAGGTATAGAAGTGATGGAAGATAGCTATAGCTACCGATATCGAAATAATTTTACAAATGTCAAAGTCGACTATACAAGACTTAGAAATGATGATAAATATGATTTTATCGAAATTACTACCAAAACCGGATTGGGACCCTTTTTAAAAAAGGCAGCTAATGTGTACCTCATTAATCCTATGAACTACGGTAACAATAAAGCTTTCTACCATCCAAAATATACTTCTTCGAGCAAAAATGATCCGAAGCCTGATTTTAGATCAACACTTTATTGGAATCCAAATGTGGTAACCAAAAATGATGGAACAATAGATTTATCATTTTTTGCTTCGGACAGAAAGGGTACTTATACCGTTTGGATAGAAGGCATGGATATGCAAGGAAATGTTGGAATGAAAACGATGCAAATCAAGATAAACTAGTAAAAACCAGCGGGGAATTTTTACCTTAGCTTTCATGAACCGTAAAAATTTCCTTGCATTAATTCCTGTTGCAGCACTTTTAAACCCACTAAAGTTAAATGCTAAAGCTACTGTTTTAGAAAGCTCAAAACCCAAGCAACCTCCTTATTTAGTCGAAGGTGATACTATTGGAATTACTTGTCCGGCAGGCTACATTACAGCAGAAGAAATTGAAGCATCGGTTATTCAAATGAAAAGTTGGGGATTTAATGTGGTAATAGGTAAAACGGTTGGCGCAAGAGATTATACATTTGGAGGTACGGATGAAGAACGCTTAACAGATTTTCAACAGATGTTAGATGATCCTTCTATTAAGGCGATTATGTGTGCCAGGGGTGGCTATGGGGCAGTTAGGATTGTTGATCAATTAGATTTTAGCGCATATCGTTCATCACCAAAATGGATTATCGGTTTTAGTGATATCACTATATTACACTGCCATATTAATAGCAATTATAAAGTTGCAACTATCCACTCTAAAATGTGTAATAGCTTCCCGAGTGATTGGGCTACGGCTGAACCAATACAAACTGAAACGATTAACTCTATTCAACATGCGCTAAAGGGAGACAAGATGCTCTATTTAGCCACACATAATTCTAGTAATAGAATTGGAACAGCCAAAGGTGAATTAATCGGAGGAAACTTGCGTTGTATCGAAAACTTAGCCGGAAGTAAATCTGAAATCGAAACTGCAGGTAAAATCTTGTTCTTAGAAGATACAGGTGAAGCGTTGTACAGTATTGACCGAATGTTCTACAATCTAAAGCGTAGTGGTAAGCTGAGTAAATTGAAAGGCTTAATCATAGGCGGTTTTAAACTAAAAACTGAAGATGCAGACGGTAGTTTTGGCAGGACACTGACTGATATTGTGATCGAAAAGGTTGCTGAATACGATTATCCAGTTTGCTTTGATTTTCCCGTCGGTCACCAAAAAGCCAATTTCGCCTTAAAATGCGGTATTAAGCATTTGCTTAATGTAGGGGTGGAAGGAGTAAAGCTAGAAGAAGTATAGAATTTAGCAAAACAGGTTAAATTCTATTTGTTAGATGTGAAAATTAGCTTGTTATCTGTCATCTCAACTTGGTAGATTTAACTTTCAATTAATAGCAAATGAAATCTAGATTTTTAACAATAGTTGCAAGTGTTGCAATGTTTAATGCAGTTGCACAGCAAAAGAAAGATTATCCCATACAACCCGTGGCTTTCACACATGTGCATGTGAACGATAAATTTTGGGCACCTAAGATGGAGGTTAACGCGCGTGTAACCATTCCTTATACCTTGCAAAAATGTGAGGAGAACGGCCGGATAGATAATTTTTTAATGGCTGCCCATGAAATACAGGACGTAAAGTTATCTCAGTTTACGTTCGACGATACAGATGTGTATAAAGTTATCGAAGGTGCATCTTATGCCATGCAGGTTAAAAAGGATCCTAAACTAGAACACTACATTGACTCGTTGATAAATATTATTGGGAGAGCCCAAGAAAAAGACGGCTATCTATATACTTTTAGAACGGCAAATGCGAAAAAACCTCATGATTGGGTTGGTTCAAAACGTTGGGAAAAAGAAGAGGAATTAAGTCACGAGCTTTACAATTCTGGTCATTTGTATGAATCGGCCGCTGCCTATTACGAGGCAACAGGAAAGCGTAAACTACTTGATATTGCGCTAAAAAATGCCGATTTATTAGTGAAGGATTTTGGACCTGGTAAGCTTCAAATTTATCCGGGACACCAAATTGTAGAAATCGGCCTCGTGAGATTATATCGCATCACTGGAAATCAAAAATATTTAGACTTAGCTAAGTTTTTCTTAGACGTTAGAGGGCCAAAAGGCGATCCATATAATCAGGCGCAAGCCAAGGTAGTTGATCAAAGTACTGCAGTTGGCCATGCCGTGAGGGCAACTTATATGTATACAGGTATGGCAGATGTTGCTGCGTTAACAGGCGACACAAAATATTTAGCAGCTATAGATAAGATCTGGGACGATGTAGTAGGTAAGAAATTATATATTACTGGAGGAATTGGGGCTACAGGAGCTGGAGAGGCTTTTGGTGCTCCTTACCAATTGCCAAATATGAGTGCCTATGCTGAAACTTGTGCAGCTATTGCAAACATTTATTGGAATAGCCGTATGTTCCAACTTCATGGCGATGCCAAATATATCGACGTACTAGAAAGAACGCTTTATAATGGCTTACTATCTGGCGTTTCTTTGAGCGGAGATCGTTTCTTTTATCCCAACCCTTTAGCATCAATGCACCAACATCAACGAAGTGCTTGGTTCGCTTGTGCATGTTGTATTTCGAACATGACTCGTTTCTTGCCTTCAGTACCGGGTTATGTATATGGGCAAAATGAAAATAGCTTGTATGTAAACCTTTTTATGGCAAACAAAGCCAATATTAAGCTGCCTGTTGGTGAGGTTAACATTACTCAGCATACAGAATATCCTTGGAAAGGCGCTGTAAAAATTGACGTACAGCCAGCTAAACCTTCCCAATTTACCATGCATATTCGTATTCCCGGATGGGCTAAAGATGCACCAGTACCGAGCGACTTGTACAGTTACCTTGATAAGAAGGATAGAAAGGTAAATCTGTTACTTAATGGAAAACCGTTAACTTATAAAATTGAAAAGGGTTATGCAGTAATTACTCGAAAATGGACAAAGGGTGATCTACTAACGTTAGAACTTCCAATGGAAATAGAAAAAGTGATTGCCAATGCAAAGGTAAAAGATGATATAGGTAGGTTTACCTTCCAAAAAGGACCAATAGTTTATTGCCTAGAAGGACCAGATAACAAGGATGGATTGGTACAAAATATTATGGTCTCGAAAGATGCCAAAGCAACAACCTTTTTTAATACTGCTAAATTGAATGAAATTGAAGAAATCTATGTCGACGGAACTGGGACAAAGCGTCAGGTCGGTAGTGATGAACTACTTCAGGTAAATCAAAAAGTGGTAGCTATACCTTATTATGCTTGGGCAAATAGAGGCCCTAGTGATATGACAGTTTGGGTTCCTTATGAGCCTTCTGCTGCCAGGCCGCAACCAGCACCAACAATTGCCTCGAAAAGTAAAATAAGTTCATCATTAAAAAATCCACGACTTTTAGAAGCGGTTAAAGACCAATATGATCCGGCGGATTCGAAAGATACTAATTATCCATACTTACATTGGTGGCCAAAAAAGAATACGGTAGAATTTGTGCAGTATGATTTTGCCGACGAAGAGACCGTATCTGAATCGGGTGTTTACTGGTATGACGACGGTCCTTGGGGCGGATGCAGAATTCCGCTTTCTTACAAGATTTTATATTTGAAAGATGGTAATTGGCTGCCCGTAGATGTTGTTAGCGATTCAGGGATTTCGAAGGATAAGTTTAACACTCTTAAATTTAAACCCGTGCAAACAAAGGCGCTTAAAATTGAAGTTCAACAGCCGGTTGACCATTCGTCTGGTATTCATGAATGGAAAGTGAAATAATTAATTTAGGAGGTAAACATAACATGAAGAATTATCAATATTTATCGGTAATAATTGGTTTGTCGGCTTGTACCGTAACTGGCTACGCACAAAATGAAGCAACAAATAAGACACCAATAGTTGCTAGTTTTAGCAAAGCCATGGTAACTACACCACCATCAAGCTATAATTTTGATCCATTTTATCAAAAATACGCGGACGCTTACGGAGTTCCAGTAATTTCGTCGATAAACGTATCGGATGATGCTTTATTGATAGCGAGAGACATTATCAATTATATGTTGCTTAAAAGACCTGACATTCGTGAAGGAATGATAAAGTTAGGCGCTAGGTTATCAATTATTGGAAAAGATGAGATGCAGACCGACCTCCCTGAATGTAGGGATTGGAAAAAGCCGACGATTGATGATAGAAGGCTGACCCCAGGTGAAAGAGCAAATTACAATAAACCAGGTGGAATAGCGAGTATGACAGACCGTGGTTATTGGGATCAACGAGCGAGAGGAATGGGAGGGATTCAAACCTCTTGCGCTGAGGAGAACTTGCTTGGTATTCCTGGTACAAGATATTTTGGCGAGAACATTATGGTGCACGAGTTTAGCCATAATGTAATGTCGGTTTTACAACGAATAGATAAAGATTTTGTGAAGCAAATTTATGCTGCTTATGAAGATGCAAAAGCAAAAGGGCTGTATAAAAATCAATATGCAATTAATACAGTTGCAGAATATTGGGCTGAAGGTAGCCAGTGGTGGTTTTGGTCTAATTTTGAGTTTAAGGACGGCGCTACTAGAGTTCAGTCGCCAGACGATTTGAAAGCTTACGATCCAACACTCTATGCACTACTTGAAAAGGTTTACCCTGGACATCAAATACCCGGCGATGTTTATTATGGGAAGAATATTAGGTAAACTAAAAGCAGAAAGTTAATAAACTTTCTGCTTTGGCCGTTCTGCTCTCTTAAACAGGTATCTTAATTTTATAACGATATAATTTTCCTGCTTGTTGCTCTAATTTCAATACTTCTTTTGTTTTTTTGCTAATCCAAAATGTTTCCTTGTTATTTGGACTTTCATGAACTAAAAGCCAACAATCTGTTTTTGTTTGATTTTGCCCTTCAAAAATAGCAGAACCTGCAACCGTATAATACTGTCGTGCTGGTGCTGAAAAACCTGCATCGTAATAGTTAATACCAAAAGTTGTTCCATCCTTAAACGGCAACATCGAAAAGGTTTCTAAATCTAAGTGCCAGTTAAGTGCATATTGGTTTGTAGCGGTCAAAAAAGAATTTAATGCCACTTTGCGCGATGAATCTATGTTCTTTCTGAACAATTGGTCTGGAAAGGTTGCTGTTTTAGCCTCAAAATCAGTTATGATAGTACCTCTTGCTTTCCACCAACTTGTTTGATATAGTGGTTTAAAATCCTTTGCGTCGCTTACGGAATGCACACGATGGATAACTTCAGTATTGTCTTCCCAAAACTGATCGACAACAATAGCTGGTTTGCCTTTGTAATCTTCTTTTTTAACACTCAAATTCCAGAGCTGAAAGTTAATACTACTACTGTCTTTGTTTTTTTTGAAATACACAAGGTATTTATGATTGCCTAGCGGCAGATTTTGAGTTAAAATGTTCGCAGGTGAAATAATAACCGTGTCTTTTTTTTGGGCATAAGCATGGCTTGCTGCCAGTAGCAATAGGAATAAATAAAATTTCTTCATGTGGTTAATTGGTTAAGGTTTATGTAATTTGGATAGTGTTGTTGGTAAATAGTTACAACCGTTTACTCAATGAATTTAATACACAATCAATAAGTGCCAATTGTTGCGGGTCTGCCTAGGTAATGGCTCTTACATTTTGTACATTTAATTCATAATGTTATACTATGCTAAAAGCGTTATTGGTAGACGATGAGGTTAAAAATTTAACAAGCCTGGAATTTTTGCTCCACAATGATTGCGATGGAATTGAAGTTGCCTATAAAGCAAGTAGCGGTAAGCAGGCAAGAGAATGGTTAAGGTCAAATTATGCTGATGTTATTTTTTTAGACATTAGTATGCCTGGTGAAGATGGTTTTCAGTTTTTAAATAGCATCGAAGCTCATCATATCAAAATTGTCTTTGTGACAGCTCACAATGAGTTTGCTTTGCAGGCTATTAAAGCAAGTGCAGTAGATTATATTTTAAAACCAGTTCATATAGATGAATTAAAGAAGTCTGTAGATAAAGTCAAATTAGCTGCAAATAATCCCCTGGCGGTAGAGCAGCATCAATTACTTTTAAAGCATTTATTGGAATCGGTGAACAAGAAAAGCGCTATCAAAAAAATTGCTGTACCTCAATTGGGAAGTATTAGATTTATTGATCTAGATGAAATTGTTTCGCTCCAGGCTGATAGCAATTATACTATTATCCATTTAAAGGATATGCAGAAGCTGGTGATTAGTAAGACCTTAAAAGATTTTGAAGACTTATTGGACGAACATCAATTTGCAAGAATTCATAAATCATATATTGTAAACCTTAGCTATATTAAAGAGTATAGTACAATGGATGGTGGTGTGGTAAAAATGGTTGATGGAAATCAATGGAGCATAAGCCGGAGGCAGTTGGAATTATTTCTTGAAAAAATGAAACAAGCTACTGTAATGTTTAATAAACCCAAGTAACGAAATGTTACGCTTTCATAATTATTTCACAGTGTTTTTAATTAACCTATTGACAATAGGAACTTACACCTATGCTCAACAAGAGAAATATACTTCACTAACAATTAAAGATGGTCTGCCTAGCAATTACGTATATAGGGCTCTGGAAGATAACAATGGGTTTTTATGGATAGCCACAGACGCAGGTCTGGCAAAGTATGATGGAAAACGTTTTCAAGTTTATACAAAGAAAGATGGTTTGCCAGATAACGAAGTGCTTTCTGTAGTGAAGGAAAACAACGGCAGGATTTGGGTAAGTTGTTTTAAACAAGATCCAGCTTATTTTGATGAGATAAAAAATCGATTTGTATGTCCAGTAGATAAAAAGCAGCTGAAACGTATAACCGGCACTTTAAACATGTACTTGTTCGCATTGCGGGATGGTGGAGTAATGTACGCAAACGCGAATGGAAATTTTGTATTTAAGGATGGAAAAATGGATGTATATTATGATTTCCTAACTAATTATAGGTTTGGTTTTATCAAAAAAAACAAGGATGGAAGTGAATTAAGGACTGGATCTAGAATTAATAAAGAAAGTAAAGCAATCGTATTTGGCCTTTATCAAACGAAGAATAATAAAATACTTGATAGTAGCATCATTTATAAAAAGCACCCCCGCAGATTTGGGTATGCCTCTATCGATAATGGGAAATATTATCTAACTGATACCACATTTAAAAAATGTTTTATTTACTCCAATTTTGATACTAATCCAATTAGGTATCATGTTGATTCATTGGTTATTCCAGAACCTTTCGTAAATTTATTATTTACAAAAACAAGCTTGTATTTTGTAGGGAATTCTGGTAGGATATATGTTTATAATAAATTCACATTTACACCAACTGATGTAGTGGGTGGGAACTACCTACCCAATTCGTACTTTGATGATAGTAAAGGAAATAAATGGGTTTCTACGATTGATAAGGGCCTAATTCTATACCAGAAAAGCCCTTTACAGACACTCGATATGCCAAAAAATTATTTTCGGACTAATTTTCTGAGTATTGCAAGGACAAAGACTGGAACAATATTGGCCGGGAATTATTATGGAGAAGTGCTGGAAACAAAAAATGGAAAGTCGACTGTTCATGTGATTACAAAAATGGTTACTTCTAGGATACGTAAAATACTTTTATCGGGAAGCGATATCTTTACATTTTCAGAACAGGGTACATTTTATAATTATAAAAATCCAATTCATAACCCACGAGGTAACCAATTACATAGATCTAAGACAGCGCTAGTCCTTAATGATAGTATTATTATCATCGGAACACATTTTGCAATAGATGCATTAAATACTCGAACAAAAAAAATTACAAATCTAAGTCCTAAAGCGATAAGAATTACAGCTTTAGCAAAAAAAGATCAAAATACAATTTACTTCGGATCACTTAATGGCATATATCAATACGACTTTGCAAAAAATACTTACCGTGCATTAACTCATATTAATGAATCATTAAATGATAAAATTGCTGCACTTTGTTATACCAGTGATGGCATATTGTGGGTTAGTACTGCCGCAAATGGTATAATGGGAATCAGAGATGATAAAATAATTCCCGGTAGTATACTATACGATGGTCAGTACCGAAATATGATTTCGCCTTCCAATCAACAACTTTGGGCAGCTACACCAAATGGAATTAGCATACTTAATTACCAACTGAAGGGCAACAGAATTAGTTTTAACATTAGTAATTTAACCTCAAACGATGGATTAGCTAGTAACGATGTAAAAGACATGGTTTATCAAGATGGGTTTGTGTATGCGGCAACGAGTAATGGTATTTCTGTTATACCGAAGAATTTCTTGGCTCCAAAAATTGACATTCCAACATTCTTAACGCGATTGAGTGTAAATCAAAAAGATACCATTTTAGCAAAGCATTATGTATTAAAATATACTGAGCAAAGTATTCAAATGCAATTTTCTGGGGTAGATCTCGGTGGTCATTTTAGTTATCTGCAGTATACACTTAATAGAAATGCAAACTGGATTAATTTAGAGGAAAACACACTTAATATCCAGTTAACCAGTGGCGAACACGAACTGCAGGTGAGAGCAGTAGACGTAAGCGGGAACGTAAGTAATCAAATTTTAACCATCAAGTTTACGGTAGCTACGCCATTCTGGAAAAATGTATGGCTTTGGGTTATAACCGCGCTTATTTTTCAGGTATTAGTTATTTACGCTGTAAATAAGCGGCAGAAAAGAGTTAAGGAAGTTCGATTGGCAAAGAAACTCGCAGCCATACAAACTGCAGCGTTAGAGCAACAGGCGTTTACCTCACTCATGAATCCTCACTTTATATTTAATGCGCTAAATAGTATTCAGCACTACATCAATGTCCAAGATAGGCAGAATGCGAATAGGTATTTGAGTGATTTTGCTTCTTTAATACGAAAGAATTTTGAGGCGCTGCAGCAATCTTTTATTCCTTTGGAAGAAGAAGTTGAACATATTAAATTATATCTCAATCTGGAGAAAATGCGTTTTGATGAACACTTTGACTATCAGATTAAGATTGACCGAAACTTAGATGTTGAAGAATGGATGGTGCCCACCATGATTTTGCAACCTTTGTTAGAAAATGCATTACTGCATGGAATGATGCCATCTAGTATAAAAGGTAAAATAATCATCAATTTTAACTGCCAAGGAAAAGACCTTTTAATTTTGATTACAGATAACGGCATAGGCATGTATAATAGCATTGCATTAAAGGCTAATGCAACTCATAAAAGTATGGGAATGCAACTTATTCAAAAAAGGATAAAGGCCTTAAGCAGCCTAAATGCCTACCCAATTATATTTACCATGGAAACTGCTTTTAAAAGCAAAAAAAATCCAGGAAACCAAGTTTCTATTCTCATCCCGAAAGATCTGTACCAATCTTGGTTGCAGGTAAGACATTCCTAAAAGTTTTACCGGATACTCGTTTGTTGTCCGCCTACAAACATTGGTTGTTCATGTTTACGCAAGCCTTGTTTTAGGTGAGTTTAAATGGGCTTAACTTGATATTGATTATTAAAAACCAAAGGTCTTTTAATAACAAGAAAAGAATCACAATCGAATAATTACCTCTTAATGTTACAAAATGAAAAGAAAACAAGTAATGATAGTATTCCTACTATTAGGATTGCTAATTCCATTTGTTAAGGCTCAGGTAGTCCCAGACTCCAGTCTTTCACATTGGAGATTCTCGCCTAGAATTGGTTATGATTTTCCAAAATACAGCAATAATACCCCATATATCGATTATAAAGGTGGCATGGAATTAGGATTATCGGTTGATTATTATTGGAAATGGTTTGGTCTTGGAATAGATTTCGATTATATAAAAAATAAGCCTAAAAGTGTTTATCCAACTAGTAACTTGTTCAATTCTGTATCAACTCCTTTAACAAGTTTTTCTCTAACAGAAAGCTCGATAAAACGGACTTTTTTGGGATTTGGTCCAGATTTTAGATATGAAAACTCAGCTGGAAATTTCTCTGCAGAACTAAATACTAGGATAGGGATAGGGAGTATAAAAGGAGGAAGGACAGCGTTACAGGAAACCACAACCATGGCGAAACAAGTTCTTAATTTTCATGGTGGTTACCAGGCAAAAAATAGGATATCTGCCAAAGCACAGATAAGGGCAAATTATTTCTTTAGCGATTATTTCGGTTTAAATGTTGGAGCATATTATCTTCAGCACTTTAAGGTTCCTGAACTAGTTGATCCAGCATTAAATTTTTCAGCCAGTTATCAACCATTTAAAGCAACTGCTGATGGAAATACTTTAGACGGCGCTCGCATCGAAAGAAGCAAACCATGTAACTGTATGATATCTTCTATCGGTATTTTTGCAGGGATTGTATTTAGAATGCCGGCAAAAAATAAGAAAGCTGACGAAACATATACGCTAAGCGTTACAGCAAAGGATAAATATACTGGTGTGTTGCTTCCAGAAACGGAAGTACTTGTTAAAAATAAGCTTGGTGTGGTAATTCGAAGTGGCATAACCAACTCGGTTGGAGTCGTAGTTTTTAAAAACATACCGGCTGATGATTATGCAATTACTGGCACGTTGTATAATACAGCTTTGGAAGGAAACGCCGTTTTAAAAACAGAGTTTCTTAGACAAAAGGTGGTTCATAAAGATATTTTATATACTGACAAGAATTTTATTATCAGAGGAAGAATATTTGCCTGTAATACAACTAACCCACTTGGCTCCACAACTGTAGTTCTTGAAAATGTTGACAACGCATTCAAAAAAACAACTATAACCGATGCGCAAGGCAATTTTGTATTTCATTTACCAGCAGTTGGTAAGTATACTTTATATGGAAAAAAAGACAGCTATTTCTCGCAGTATGAAGAAATTACTACTACAAATTATGATAGAGGCAAAAATCTATTTATCAAACTTGAAATGTGTGCAGAACTGATTGACTGCAATAAGGCAATTAGATTAAATAACATTCTGTTCGATTTGGATAAGTATTTTATAAAGGAAGCGGCTAAACCCGAACTAAATAGGCTAGTTCGTTTTATGAAAGACAATCCAACTGTACGGGTAGAATTAAGTTCACATACCGATAGTCGTGCAAGTCATGAATATAACCAAACGCTATCGCAAAATAGAGCCAATTCGTCTGTTGATTATATTGTTTCCCAGGGCATCTCCAGGGATAGAATTGTGGCTAAAGGTTATGGTGAATCTAGGCTATTAAACGAATGTGCTGATGGGGTGAACTGTACTGAGGCTCAGCATGCAATTAATCGCAGAACTGAAATGAAAGTAATTTGTGATGACAAAAAGTAATCTTAAAGAAATACAATTATGAAAACAATAATGAATATCAAAAATGGCAGCAATGCTATTAATCATAAATTAAAATGTATCCTGGTTTTGTGCTTCTTTTTACTTACGCAAAATTCTTGTAAAGAAACAATATGCGAATATGATAACCCTAAAATCCCACCTGAGTGTAATGGTGGTATGGATGTGACATTTGTAATTGACTATACTGGAAGTATGGGCGCGGCAATAAACAATATGAAGGCGTCTATCACTAACATTGTTAATACGATCGATATCGAGTCAAATCATAATTTTAGATTGGCGCTAACGATTTTTGATGAACATTCTAAGACCAATTCACCTGCTTATTTAACCCAATCGGCCTACACCAGCTTGCCTGTACTGAACAAATTGGTTGTCACAACTGGGCCTACAACTAATCAATATTTAACAATAATGGATGGTTTTGGACCAATTGGCAGTTCGACTACGTTTGCAGCGCAGCTTGCAAAACTTAACGTTGTGGGGACAATGGCATTGGGTAATGGGGTTGGGGGAGCTGAGCCAGGAGATTTACTTATAGATAGAATTGTTAACCCACCATTTGCTGCTGGCACTTGGAGGTCGGGGGTAACAAAACTTGTTATCATTATCACAGATAACAATGCTAGTGGAGTTGATGATATAGCCAATGCAATTGATGACGCGGCTCTAACTACACTCGCGGGTTCTCCTCCAGGTATACAATATATTTTAATTTCCTCACAAGCTACTGGCTCATCTAATTATGAAACAAAATTAATTAGTAATAATCCTGGCGGATTAAAACTGATGTCTGCAAATTTTGCGAATATAGCTCCCGATATTATTACTATGATCGAGAACCTTTGTGAAAATAATGGGAAAATAAAACCATAGTAGATTGAGTTCGAATGATGTCCCAAATTTAATCAGTCTAGCGTTTCCCTTTGAAAATTGTATATAAAACCGAAAAGCCCCCTAAAATTGAAATTATTCCTAAGACTAAATTTGCCGTATCTCCCATTTGGGAAGGTAGACAATTAATTCCCTAATTAATTATTTAATTAAAATCTAATTTTACACTTAAAACACCAATTTTAGTTGGTGTTTTTGTTATTTTAGCATTTTTAATGCTATTTTAAGCGTTAATTAATGAATTGATATTTCTACTTAGTTAAAACTAACATTAAATGAAACAGTATTTTGGAATGGTTTTATTACTTGCTTTAACTGCATGTAATAGTCCTGAGAGTAAAACGACAGAGACAAAAGATTCTGTTGCTAAAGGACAAGAGAAAGTTGAAACAGCTACGTTAAGTTTTGAGGATGAAAACGTTGGAAAGATATATGCAGACTATATCAGCTTAAAAGATGCATTAGTAACCGCTAAATTTGATGAGGCCAAATCGGCAGCTAAGAAACTCACTGTATCACTTAATGGGCATGCAGGCTGTGAAAATACTGCCTTAATATCTGCCAAAATTGAAAATGCTAAAGATATTGTTGCGCAACGTAAAGAATTTACACATTTAAGTGCCGATGTTATCGCCTTATTTAAGCATGCATCTCTTAACAAGGGTACTATTTATGTGCAGCATTGCCCGATGGCGAACAATGGAGATGGAGGAGATTGGTTGGCTTCTGAAAAGAAGATACAAAATCCGTACTATGGTAGTGAAATGATGGAGTGCGGTGCGGTGTTGGAAGAAATAAAGGCAAAGTAACGCCGATTTAACCATTTATTAACAGCTTTGTTAGGTTAGAAAGTAGCGTATTTAAAACGGATTAACTATTTTTGTTATTTATAAAACTATAATTATATGTCAGATATTGCAGAAATTAAGATAGACGGAAAAACCTATGAATTCCCAGTTATTACTGGAACAGAAGGAGAGAAGGCTATTGATATTTCAAAACTAAGAGATTTAACAGGTCACATTACTTTAGATTCAGGTTTCAAGAATACAGGTTCTACAAAAAGCGCAATTACTTTTTTAGATGGAGAACTAGGCGTACTTAAATATCGTGGTTATCCAATTGAACAATTGGCAGAAAAATCTACTTTTTTAGAGGTTGCTTATTTATTGATTTATGGCGCTTTGCCGACTGCTAAAGAGTTAAATGACTTTCAAGCTGTAATTAGTCGCCATACTTTGATTCATGAAGACATGAAGAAGTTTTTAGATGGTTATCCATCTAAATCTCACCCAATGGCACAATTGGCTTCTTTAGTTTGTTCTTTATCAACATTTTATCCAGAGTCGCTAAATGCAAATTCTTCGAAAGAGGAGATGAATTTGACGATGATTAAATTGTTAGCTAAGTTCCCAACGATCGTATCGTTTATTTATAAGAAATCATTAGGTCATCCACTTATTTATCCTAAAAATAAATATGATTATGTGACCAATTTTATGAATATGATTTTTGGTCAGCGTACAGAGGAGATAGAGATTGATCCTGTTGTGGTTAGTGCGATGAACACCTTATTAATTTTGCATGCAGATCATGAGCAAAACTGTTCATCGTCGACAGTGAGAATTGTTGGGTCGTCTGATTGTAATTTATACGCTTCTGTTTCTGCGGGTATTTCTGCACTTTGGGGTCCTTTGCATGGCGGTGCTAATCAAGCGGTTATCGAGATGCTTGAGTTAATCAAAGAAGATGGTGGTGATACGGAGAAATGGATCAATAAGGCAAAGGATAAAAATGACCCTTTCCGAATGATGGGTTTTGGTCACCGTGTTTATAAGAATTTTGATCCAAGAGCTAAAATTATTAAAAAGGCTTGCGATGATATTTTAGAAAAATTAGGCATTAACGATCCAGTATTGGAGATTGCTAAAAAATTAGAGGAAGCTGCATTGAGTGATCCTTATTTTATAGATCGCAAGTTATATCCAAATGTTGATTTTTATTCGGGCATTATCTACAGAGCCTTAGGATTCCCAACAGATATGTTTACGGTACTATTTGCGCTAGGCCGCTTGCCAGGATGGATTGCACAATGGAAAGAAATGCATGAAAATAAAGAACCAATTGGCAGACCACGTCAGGTTTACGTTGGTGATGTTAACATGGAATTTATAGACATCGAAAAAAGATAAGCAATAAAAAGCCAAACACTTTGACAAATTTTTAAAGTTTGTCAAAGTGTTTGGCTTTTTATTTTTAATTATGTTGCAACGTAGTAGATAATATTCATGACTACCATTTCTGCAATTTGCAGAGATAAACCGTAAAGGGCGATAATCCATACCATTCTCCAAATGGTCGTACTTGTTTTACGTTGATAAAATATCTTTAAACTCTTAAATAAATACCAGCATATCCACGCGATTAATGCTGTTTCCATTAGGCCACCTATCCAACTTTCCTGGAATAGAAATTTTTTAGTAGGTTGAACAATAATTGATACAAGAAAAAAGGCAGTCATTCCATGAATTGTGAATATCAAATGATCAAGGTACCTGATGTTATTTTTTCTAAAATTAAGCATGATAAAGAATGCCATTAAAGGCATAAATAGAAAATATACTTTTGGTCTATTGTGAGCTAGTTGCTCTTCTAGCAATTCTGAATTTTGACCCATTTCAATACTCCTCTTTTTAAGATACCGCTCAAAAATATTATCTTTTTCTAAACTTGGGAGCGTTTGCTGACGGGCTAAATAGGCGGCATAAGTAGTGTCATTTGCTACATCATGGATTACTTTAAGTTTTTTGATAAATGATTTCAAAGAGTCCGATTTTTGAGATTCATACTTTGCATTTAAATCTCTTAATACGATTGTTTGCTCTTTAAAACTCAAGTTTCTGAACGCACTTCTATCAAAGCCTTGGTCTATAGCTTCCTGTGTTTTAGCTATGATGTTTTTCCCTACTAAACCAGTGTTTGCTAATGGAGTAGCAATACTATCCAAGTTTGGTTTCTGCATAGTTACCTCAGGTGTCGACGTCTTTTCTATTTTCTTGTCGCTTTTTGGAGAGTAAACTACTAGGAAGTAGAGAATTGAAACAAAGATATACATACTGACAGGGTTAATATATCTTGCTCTTTTGCCAGCTAAATAGGCCAAAGTAACTTCACCAGGCATCGAAATCAGCGGTCTTAATGTCTGAAAAAATTTATTGTCAAAATGAAAGTAATGAGCTATGCTATGACTTATAAATTGCCAGAAAGTCTCTTTTAATTCTAGGTTAGGCTGTCCGCAGCTACTGCAATAGTGCTTTTCAACCCTAAAACCACAATTTAAACAATTATCTTCTTTTCTATATTTCCCAGCAGACATCTTAATTGATCAAAAATTTTTAATAATAGTTAACATATTTGTATTAAATCATGGCAAAACTTATCGCTATAACTAACAAAAAGCAAATCGTTAATACAATGTTGTAGCAGAAGGTTAGGAAGAACATTTTCAATACTGTGATCCACCTAGTACTTCCGTAAAAAGTTCTTAAAGAACGGTAAATATACCATACCATATAAATCATACAAAGTAAGGAAAGCCATTCGCCTATATCATAAACAAATTTAAATAGCCATTGCAGTGACATCGTAATTAATACACTTAAGAACAATGCTGAGTGAACATGGAAAGAATAAATCAAGTGTTCGTAATAGTATTTTTTCTTGTTAATGTAAACCAATTTCAATATTAGCGCGAACATTGGTAACAATAAAAACATCATTTTCGGGATATTTCGTAAAAAATCTTCAATGAATTTCTTCTTAGGGTCAGGATACTTATTTAGTTCAATACTTCTTTTAGCATAGTAATGTCTTAAGAAACCATCTCTTTTATCCTTTGGTAAGGCAGCTTGGGTCTTTTCATAATCTTCTACGGTTGTATCTGAAGTTACCCAGTTACCGCCCCACTTTTTTGAGCCTCCAACATTCCAACCCCTTGTTCTTTTTTGACTACTATCTGCCTTCGATTTTGACAATTTATTTGAAGTTCCAACCTGCCAACCGCCGTTACGGTTAGTATCATTTTCGATATCTTTTTTAGCTTCTCTAATCAAGCTATCCCTCAATCCATTGGTATTTGGAACGTACTTTAGCGCTTGCTCAACTTCTTCCATTTCTTCGGCTATTAGGCTGTCTCGTTCAGGAAGTGTTAATTTACCTGTCTTTTTTGATGTAGCCTCTTTGGTTGATGTTTTTTGCGAGACCTTACCCTCGCCAAATCTTTTTTCACTTAAAACAATCAGGAAAAAAACAATACTTACAAAGATGTAGAGCCTGATAGGATGGATAAAAGTAACCCTTTTACCTTCAACATAGGCTTTGGTAAGCTGGCCTGGTTTGAGTAATAAAGGCTTGAGGGTTCCAAAAAATTTATGTTCAAAATGAAAGTAATCAGCTATGGCATGGCTAACCATATGAAGCGCATCTTCTTTAACTACTATGTTCTCTTGACCACAATGGGGGCAAAAATTTTCTTCAACTATATGCCCACAATTAAGGCAATCTTTTTCTTTTCTAAGCTTAAAAGCCGACATATTTAAGGATAATTTTTAATGAGCAATGGCTTCAATTGCCGCAACATCGGCACGCGAATGTTTATGTTTAAAGAAAATCATAAATAGCACGGTAATGGTTAAAGCATAAATTGTAAATGCTAGCCATATGTTATGCCAATCTTTGACTTCGAGTGCTCTACTTAATTCTCCATTAGCCGAGATAGTGATGCCTTTGTCGCTTAAGAATTTGAGTAGGTGCTGGTCATTTGCAGCGGAACCTACATGGCCTGCTAAAGATTGAACATTGGTGTAGGCTTCGGTAAAGTATTTTTGAATCATCCAACCTGAGATTACACTACCTAACACTGCTCCAAAACCGTTGGTCATCATCATAAATAAACCTTGTGCCGATGAACGCGTTTTTGCAGTGGTTGAAGTTTCTACGAAGAGGGAACCTGAAATATTGAAAAAGTCAAATGCCATTCCATATACCACACATGAAAATACAATCATCCATAAGTTACCTGCAGGATCACCGTACGCAAATAAGCCAAATCTGAAAACCCAGGCTAACATTGCAATTACCATTACCCTTTTAATACCAAATCTTTTCAAGAAAAAAGGAATTGCTAAAATAAACAAGGTCTCAGAAACCTGAGATATAGACATGATGATAGTAGAATATTTGATCACAAATGATTCTGCATATATTGGAAACAACTTAAACTCATCTAAAAATACGTCGCCATAAGCATTTGTTAGTTGCAGTGCACCTCCCAAAAACATCGAGAAGATGAAAAACAAAGCCATTTTATAGTTTGCAAATAATTTAAATGCATCTAAACCTAACTTTTGTACAAAAGTTGATCTTTCTTCAAGTAACTTAGATGGAACGCATTTTGGTAGGGTAAAGGCATATAAACCGAGACCTAAAGCAGATATTCCGGCAATATAGAATTGATTTGCACTGGCTTTGCTTCCAGTTAGGTTTGTAATCCACATAGCCGCAATGAATCCAATTGTTCCCCAAACCCTAATAGGAGGGAAATCCTTAACCACGTCCAAATTACTCGCCTTTAACGTAGAGTAGGAAATAGAGTTACTTAGGGAAATCGTTGGCATATAAAAGCACATAGCTAAAAATATGATCCAGAAAAATTCTCTTGGAGTCTCTACCTGGGGAATATAAAACAGTGTACCCGCATATAAAATGTGTAAAATCGCATATAATTTCTCCGCATTTATCCATTTATCGGCGATTATACCAGTTAGCGTTGGCATAAACAACGAAGCAAAACCCATCGTGGCGAATATTAAGCCAAATTGTGCACCATCCCATTGTTTTGTTCCAAACCAATAATTGGCAATGGTAATTAGCCATGCTCCCCACACAAAGAATTGCAGGAAATTCATCAGGGTTAAGCGAATTTTAATATTCATTAGTTATAGTTTTGTTTTTTCGGTTACTTGATATCACTAAGCTGCCATCAAAAGAGCCAAAGCCGTTGGTTAAAAGCAGCTGTAAGTTATAACTATTTTGAAAAATTAGCTAATTAATGTGATAATTGGCAAATTGGTCAATTTGCTGACTATATGGCGTTGCGCTTGGCGATTTCATCTCTAATTCGGGCAGCTCGTTCATAAGCTTCTTCGGACAAGGCTTCTTCTAATTTTTGCTGAAGCTCTTCATTAGTAAAACTTTGATAGCCTGACCCTTGAATGGAGGTATGGATTTCTTCGGTGCTGTGTTCTTTTGCAATTGAGTCCATGTTTTCCAAGAATAAGAAATCATTTCCTTCAATAACAATCCCTGCTGAAGATAAAATAAACTCGTAAGTATATATGACCGCATTAAAACGTACAGCTAAAGCAATTGCATCAGAAGTTCGTGCGTCGATCTCTTGGGTGTTTTCTCCATCGCTACAAATCAATTTAGCGAAGAAAACGCCATCAACAAGATTATAGATTATGACCTCAAGAATTTGTATGTGATAAAGCTGTGCAAAACTCTTAAACAAATCGTGTGTGAGAGGACGAGTAGGTGTCATCTTTTCGATTTCGATAGCGATGGCTTGGGCTTCAAATGCACCAATGATGATTGGCAGCCTTCGACGTCCATTAACTTCTCCTAATACTAGGGCATAGGCGCCAGATTGAGTTTGGCTATATGATAAGCCTACAATGTCGAGTTTTACTTTTTTCATATATTGTATATCAAACCTCGTTAAACTTGTGAAGTTTAACGAGGTTTCGCTATGGAACTAACCCTTATGTGCTTTTAATGCGGCAATAATTTTTGGAACCACCTCAAATGCATCGCCAACTATGCCGTAATCTGCAACCTTAAAGAAAGGTGCTTCAGGATCTTTATTAATCACTACAATTACTTTCGATGAGCTCACCCCAGCTAGATGCTGAATAGCACCAGAAATGCCAATCGCAATATATAGATTAGGACTAATTGCGATGCCAGTTTGTCCAACGTGCTCAGAATGAGGTCGCCAGTCGGCATCAGATACTGGCTTTGAGCAAGCTGTCGCTGCACCTAACAATTCGGCCAGCTCTTCAACCATTCCCCAGTTTTCTGGACCTTTTAATCCTCTACCTGCTGAAACAACTAATTCTGCATCAGGGAGAGAAATTTTATTCGTAGCTCTTACAATCTCTTTAACGATAGCGACAAGATCAGTTGCTTTTACTTCAGGGCTAAAGCTTTCAATTATTGCATCAACAGGTGATTCTTTAACGCCAAAAGCATTTGGATTTAATGCGATAATTTTGTTGGCCGAGGTTAAACTTGTTACTGCGAAAGCCTTCCCAGAGAATGCTGTCTTTTTTACACTAAATCCACCATCAAAATTTGGTAATTCAACTGCTCCATCCACTAGGCCTGCTTTTAACTTAACAGCTATTCTCGGCGCTAGACCTTTTCCAGAAAAAGAATTCGAAAGTACGATTAAATCAGCACCTTCCTTTTTCGCTGCCTCGGCGATAACGGCAGCGTAAGCTTGATTTACAAAGCTATTTAACTGATCATTGGTTACACTAAGAACTTTAGCAGCTCCATATTTTCCCAGCTCTTTTAATTCATTATCTGCAACATTGCCGATAGAAATTGCGGTAAGATTTGTACTTTGTTTATCGGCAATCGCTTTTGCATAGGAAACTGCCTCAAAAACAGACTTCTTAAACTTACCATTTACCTGCTCTACATATACTAATACTGACATATCATTTATTTCTCTATTCCCAAAAGAGGGAGGATTTACACCTATTTTAATTCTTAGATTTACAGCGTTTTGAAAATCTAAATTACTTTTGCTTCGGTATGAAGTAAATTAATTAATTCCTCGGCATTTTCTGCAGGAATTAACTTGACTGCACCACGTGGAGTCGGGGTTTCGAATTTGGTTACTTTACCAAGTTCCTCGATTTCTTGTGCTGCTACGACTTGCAAAGGCTTAGTTCTCGCAGACATAATTCCTCTCATATTCGGGATTTTTGCTTCCGCAGTTCCTTCAGCACAACTAGCAACAAATTTGCCGGTCACAGAGATAATTTCTTTTCCACCTTCTATTTCACGTTCGATAGTTGCAGTAGTTCCATCAAATTCTAGCTTCTTGATAATAGAGATAGATGGGATATCCATAAACTCACCAATCATTGCGGCAACTTGAGAACCATTATAATCTATAGACTCACGACCGCATAAAATCATATCGTAGTCATTTGATTTAGCATATTCGGCGATTTGAAAAGCGGTGAAATAAGCGTCTCTAGGAGGAGCATCAATTCTAACCGCGTCATCAGCTCCGATGGCTAGTGCTTTTCTAATTGTGGGATCTGTAATGCTTTCCCCAACGTTGATTACGGTGACCGTTCCTTTTCCACCTTCACAAAGCTCAATTGCTCTAGATAATGCAATTTCATCATACGGATTTACAATAAATTGAACTCCAGCAGTACTGAATTGTGTATTATCATTGGTAAAAGTTATTTTTGTTGTGGTATCTGGAACATTACTTATACAAACTAATATTTTCATAAGTTAAATTGATTTTTAATTACTATTCGGCTATCATGAAGCAGGGTTTGTTATATTTGTGCCGCATGATGGTTTTATAGAGATATTTGGTTTAATGATAGTTTCTCTTAATTTTCCTTATGCAAATCTAATTAAAAAAGCAGGTATTTAAAATGCAAAACGACCGATTATCCAAGTTATTCGAATTTTTAGCAAGCGATTCTAATGATCCCTTTGTACTCTATGCAATAGCGACAGAATACAATACAATAAATGACACCGCAAATGCATTTTCATATTACTTGAAATTAGTAGAGGATCATCCTAGTTATGTCGGGACATACTACCATTTAGGTAAGCTGTATGAAAAAGAGAACCAGAAAGAAAAGGCAATTGAGATCTATAAGCTAGGTATGTTAAGGGCCAAGGAGAAAAGAGATATGCATGCTTTTTCTGAGCTTCAAGGGGCTTATAACAGCGCCGCTGGATTAGATTATGAAGATGACTAGTATAAGAATATAGGAACAGAAGATTATTCGATTTCAAAATGGCGAAGCGGCAGCTCTTATTTATTAGAAATGTATTGTTTTTTACTTTCACCGCTTTTGGAGGGGCCCAAGCACATATTTCGCTTTTGCTTCGGTATTTTGTGAAAAATAATCAATTTATTTCTGAAGAGGATCTATTAGCATTAAATGCGTTAGCACAGGTATTGCCAGGCCCTGCATCTACCCAAACGCTAGTAGGGATAGCTTACAAAGTAGGGGGGGTAAAATTGGCTATTGTTACATTTCTAATTTGGATTTTACCTTCTGCAGCTATCATGACTTTAGCTGCTATCAGTTATGCGTTATTGGATCAGAAGCAAAAATTTATTGAGATACTAAAGTTCATTAATCCCATAGCATTGGGAATTGTTGCTTACGGTGCATTTCATTTATCGAAAAAAGTATTGAAAAATGAAATAACCATCTTGCTCGCATTTGGAGCTGTTATTGCAACCTTAGTATTGAGAAATGCCTATGTATTTCCGTTGGCAATATTGATTGGTGGGATGGTTACATCGGCTATTGGAACACCAACTGACGAAGCGCAAATAAGGGTTCGACTATTTGCGAACATTAATCCGCGGAAATTGAGTTACTTTATTGGAGTTATGCTTTTTATGGCTATGCTAGGTGCTATTATTAATAGAACTTCACCATTTAGTTTACCGATAAGGCTTTTCGAAAATTTTTATCGTAATGGAATTTTTGTATTTGGAGGTGGGCAAGTTTTGGTGCCATTAATGTTTACTGAGTTTGTTCAAATGAAACACTACTTAAGTCAAACTGATTTCATCTCAGGTTTTGCATTACAGCAAATATTACCCGGACCAACTTTTTCTTTTACGAGTTACCTGGGATCACTGAGTATGAAACATGGGGGGTATCATACTTCTGGACAGATTTTAGGTGGGGTAGTGGCAGTTTTGGGAATTAATTTGCCTGGATTAATTCTCGTGTTATTTATTGTCCCGTTTTGGGATGACCTAAAAAAAATTACCCGTATTAAACACTCACTTTCTGGTGTAAATGCTGTGAGTGTTGGTTTTATTATTGCAGCTTTTATTTTGCTAGTGCAGCCAATCGGATTTAACTGGCTAGCTATTTTATTGCTAATTTCTACGTTTTTATTATTGGTTTACACCAAAATTAGCCCACCATTTATTGTTTTAGGGGGTATTATTTTAGGTTATTTTTTATAGCTAATAGCTAAAAAGGAGCGTCCTCATCATGCATATCGTTCATGCTTGATGGTTTAATAATCACATTTCCAGACGGTCGATCAAAATTAGCTGATGGCAGCATGGCTGAATTTTCTGAAGAGAAACTGTTTTGAGGCATAAAACTTTCCTCTAAATCGGCAAACTTCACGTATTTACCAATAAAGCGTAGCGGAACAATTCCCGTTTCACCATTTCTATGTTTTGCAATAATAACCTCACCAATACCGGCTTGTGATCGGCCATTCTCATCCTCGGTAATACCGTAATATTCTGGCCTATATAAGAATAGTACCATATCGGCATCTTGCTCAATTGACCCAGATTCACGCAAATCAGATAATAGTGGTCTTTTTCCGTTTTGACCTGGTCTATTCTCAACGGCACGACTTAATTGTGATAGTGCTAATACAGGCACTTCTAATTCTTTCGCAACAGATTTAAGCGCTCTAGAGATACTACCAATTTCTTGTTCACGGTTTCCACCTCCACTTTGTCCTTCACCTTTACCATGCATTAACTGAAGGTAATCGACAATCACCATTTGTATATCATACTGTGATTTTAAACGGCGACATTTAGCGCGGAACTCAAATATATTTAAGGCTGGTGTATCATCAATGAGCAAAGGTGCTTCTGTCAATGTTCCAATCTTGCTATGTAGTTGCTGCCATTCCCATTCGGCCAAATTACCCTTTCGTATTTTCTCTTGTTCAATTTCTGTCTCTCCAGAAATCAAACGATTTACCAATTGAACAGATGACATCTCGAGTGAGAATACTACAACTGGTTTTTTAAAGTCGACTGCCGCATTGCGAGCGCAAGTTAATACGAATGCAGTTTTACCCATTGCCGGTCTCGCAGCAATAATTACTAAATCAGATTTTTGCCAGCCTCCAGTAATACGATCTAAGTCAGTAAAACCAGAAGGAACACCTGTTAAACCATCGGTTTTAGTTCTCAATTCTTCAAGCGTCGCTAAAGATTGTTTAATGATCTCGTCCATTTTTTGCGTATCTCTACGCAAGTTATTTTGGGCAATATCAAATAAATTCTTCTCAGCATGGTCTAACAGATCGAATATATCGGTTGTATCTTCGTATGCATTTGTAATAATTTCGGTAGAAATTCTAATCAACTCTCGTTGAATATATTTCTGTGAAATTATTCTAGCATGATATTCGATATTCGCTGCAGATGCAACACGATTGGTCAGGTTTGTAATATAGTATGCGCCACCAACCATTTCTAAAGTTCCTTGCTGGCGCATTTCTGAAGTTACTGTTAAGATATCTACTGGTTTCGATTTTTGAAACAATTGTTGAATTGCTTCAAATATCTTTTTATGGGCTTCTTGATAAAAAACTTCAGGTTTTAAAATATCAATAACCGTTGATAACGCATCTTTTTCAAGCATTAAGGCACCTAGTACAGCTTCTTCTAAATCGATGGCCTGGGGAGGTATTTTCCCCATGGTATTCATTGAAGTAGCTAATCTGCTTTTACGGGCCGAAGTTGAAAATTTTCCCTGTCCTTGAGGTTCGTTATCAGTAATCATTTAACAAAAGTAGTCAAAAGTTAATCGTTTTGTTTTAACAAGTTTTCACTTGTTTGTTAACATATTGATGTATAATCAACTATAAAATTGCCATTTTTTATCTGTTGTCTTTTTCTAAACATTTTGATGTTGATAAGGTAATCCAAAAGTGACTTTATATCATTATCGTCATCGGATGACGATCAGTATTTTATGGATCGTGATCCGATGACGAAAAGACGCTGCGCTGTTCGCTAAGCGCTAAACTATTTTATTACTTTTGCGCTATGGATAATTTTAGAAGACCGCAAAGAGTAAAAGAGAATAATGAATTTGTTTTTGGTATTAGAGCAGTTATCGAAGCGATAAAAGCTGGGAGAGATATTGAAACTATTTACTTACAGCGTGGTTTGTCGGGTGATTTGTTTACTGAATTGAAAGCGCTCTTAAGTGGGACCTTAATTCCGTTGAGTTCTGTTCCAGTAGAGAAATTGAACAGAATGTCCCAAAAAAATCATCAAGGAGTAATTGCGGTTATTTCACCAATTACTTATCAAAATATTGAAGATATTATTCCTGCAATATTCGAAAAGGGGGAGATTCCGCTTGTGTTAATTTTGGATAGCATTACAGATGTGCGTAATATGGGCGCGATTGCTAGAACTGCAGCATGTGTTGGGGTTCATGCTATAGTTGTTCCGCTAAAAAATGCTGCTCAAATTAATGCGGACGCAATTAAAACATCGGCTGGCGCCTTATTTAGTATCCCAATTTGTAGACACTCAAATTTGCATAAAATATGCCTATTTCTTCAAGATAGTGGTTTGCAGATTGTTGCTTGTAGTGAGAAAACAAATGACTTAATCTATGAGCCTGATTATACCTTGCCAACTGCCATCGTTATGGGGTCTGAAGATGAAGGCATCTCTAACGAATTGCTTAGAGTAGCTAACCACTTGGCGAAAATACCAATGGCAGGCAAAATTGAGTCTTTGAACGTATCTGTAGCTGCAGGCGTAATTCTTTATGAAGCCGTGAGACAAAGAAACTAGGTGTATTTATTACCAAATTTCGCTTTTACGTCTGCCGTAATATTTTTTACATTCTGTTCTTCAGATCGTGGACAGATTAATAAGATATTATTTGATTCTGCTACGATATAATTGTGTAGACCCTGTAAGATCACCAGTTTGTTTTTTGGTACATTAATCATACAATTGGATGAGTCGTACATTATTACTTGTTCTGAAGGGATAACAGCATTGCCCACATAGTCTTTCTCCGCCATTTCATAAATGGACGCCCAGGTTCCTAGGTCAGACCATCCAAAGTCTGCCGGCAAAACATACACATTGTCAGCCTTCTCCATGACAGCAAAATCTATCGAAATATTGGTGCATTGTAAATATGCATTTGCAATAAATGCAACTTCATTAGTGGTATTATAGAAAGAATTTCCTTGTTGGAAAATCTCATGCATCTCCGGCAAATGTCTTTCAAAAGCTTTATTAATTGCCTTAGCAGACCAAATAAAAATACCAGCATTCCAAAGAAAATCTCCGCTTTGAATAAATGATTTTGCTAACTCTAGATTTGGCTTTTCTGTAAATGTTTTAACTTTATGGATGCTTTGATCGGTGCTAAGTACATCATCAGCGTATTGAATATAGCCATATCCTGTGTCTGGACGATTAGGTTTGATACCTAGTGTAACAAGGCATTTGTTGTTAGCCGCGGCTTCAATTGATTGATTGATCGCATCAACGAAACCTGATTGATTTGCAATAGTGTGATCTGATGGAGCAACTACAATTACAGCATTTGGATTAAGTTTCGCGATTTTCATCGAGCCATAAGCAATACAAGGAGCGGTATTTCGCATCACTGGTTCGGCCAAAATTTGATTGTGGCCGAGGTTGGGCAGTTGCTTCTTAAGGATGTCAACATAAATTTCATTAGTTATAATGAAAATATTTTCTGGCGGGCAAATTTGGAGAAACCTGTCATACGTACTTTGAATTAAAGTTTTACCTACGCCGAAAAAATCTATAAACTGCTTTGGAAATTCTGCCCTGCTTACTGGCCAAAATCGACTTCCAACGCCGCCAGCCATTATTAATGCGTATTTATTTTTATCCATCTACTGCAAAGATAAATTTATTTAAATAATACCTTCATCCAAAAGGTCATGCAAGTGTATCATTCCACAATACATTTCCCCATTCATAACTAATAGTTGAGTAATATTGTTTTTTTTGATGATTTCTAAGGCTAATAGTGCTAATTCGTCCTTATCAATTTTTTTCGGATTGGTATTCATTAAATCCGAAGCTTTGATATTTGATAGATCAGTATAATTTTCAAGCATCCTTCGGATGTCACCATCGGTAATGATGCCAGCAACTTTATCTTGTTCCATTACCACTACCGCGCCTAATCTATTCTTACTAATCTCAATAATCACATCTTTAACTGCAGCTGTGGGAGAAATTGATGGCTTTTCATTTTTTAGCGCGATGTCACCAGCTTTTAAGTATAAACGTTTTCCTAATGAACCTCCGGGATGATAACGGGCAAAGTCCTCTGTGTTGAATTCTCTAGCCTCCAATAGACAGATTGCTAAGGCATCGCCCATGGCTAATTGTGCGGTTGTACTTGTTGTGGGCGCTAAATTATGTGGACACGCTTCTTTGTCTACTGTAGTATTTAAAATCAGGTCTGCATTTCGTGCTAAATCGGAGTCTATTTTTCCTAACATGCCAACTAACAGATTTCCAGATTGTTTTAATAATGGCGCCAATAATTTAATTTCCGGAGTATTTCCACTTTTTGATAAGCAAATTACAATGTCATTTTGCTGAATCATCCCTAAATCTCCATGAACAGCGTCAGCGGCATGCATAAATATAGCAGGAGTTCCTGTTGAATTAAATGTTGCAACAATTTTCTGTGCTATAATAGCGCTTTTCCCTATTCCAGTAACAATTACACGTCCTTTGCTTTCCAAGATAGCATTTATCACAGCAACAAAATCATCATTGATATGAGGTATTAAATTTAAAATTGCTTCTGATTCTAACCTAAATGTCGCAATTGCTGTTTCGATAATTGATTTTTTACTTTTCAAAGAGAAAATTTTTAGTATATTAATGCTTTAATTACTGCAAAATTATGTTATTTTGAACAATAATAGCACAGAATATTTGAGACAAAAAATGGACGTGAAAAAGTCGTTGTTTGATAATTTACAAACTTTCTTTGGTTTTGATAATTTTAAAGGAGATCAAGAGCCAATAATTACAAATATATTGGAAGGTAAAAATACGTTTGTAATTATGCCAACCGGTGGTGGAAAGTCAATTTGTTATCAATTGCCAGCTTTAATGAGTGAGGGTACAGCCATTGTAATTTCGCCATTAATTGCATTAATGAAAAATCAGGTAGATCAATTAAGAGCTTTTGGGGGAAGTGACAGTATTGCTCATTTTTTGAACTCTTCGCTTAATAAAACTGAAATTGCACAAGTTAAGGGAGATTTATTGAATGGTTACACCAAGTTACTTTATGTTGCACCTGAATCATTGGCAAAACTAGAAAACATAGAATTCTTAAGGTTGTTGAAAATTTCATTTGTAGCAGTTGATGAGGCACACTGTATTTCAGAATGGGGTCATGATTTTAGACCAGAATATCGTAAGATAAGACAAGTCATTACTGGATTAGGTGAGGATATTCCCATTATTGCCCTAACGGCAACAGCGACTCCAAAAGTACAACAAGATATTATTAAAAACCTTCAAATGAATGATGCGACCTTGTTCAAATCATCATTTAATAGACCAAATCTTTTTTATGAAATCAGACCAAAGAGAGATGTCATTAAAGAGATTATAAGATATATTAAATACAACACTGGAAAATCTGGTATTATCTATTGCTTAAGCAGAAAGAAAGTCGAAGAAGTAGCTGAGAGCCTAAATTTAAATGGTATTAAAGCTTTGCCTTATCATGCTGGGCTCGAACCAAAAGTACGGGCAGACACTCAAGATAAATTCTTAATGGAAGATGTGGAAGTTATTGTAGCTACAATTGCGTTTGGGATGGGGATAGATAAGCCCGATGTTCGTTTTGTAATACACCATGATATCCCGAAAAGCATGGAGGGATATTATCAGGAAACCGGAAGGGCGGGTCGCGATGGAGGAGAAGGTGTTTGCTTGGCTTTTTATGCGCAAAAAGATGTGGATAAATTAGCCAAGTTTATGAAAGATAAACCTGTGGCTGAACGAGAAATCGGCACCCAGATTTTGAAAGAAGTTATCGATTATGCCGAATCAGGTGTTTGTAGAAGAAAACAAATACTTCATTATTTTGGTGAAAACTTTAATGAAACAGGTTGCAATTGCATGTGTGATAATTGCAAAAAGCCAAAACAACATTTCAATGCAGAAGATCATTTGTTAACTTTCTTAAAACTGATCCTATCTACTGGAGAGAAATTCGACGATACCCATTTGTTAAATATATTTATGGGTAGCGAAACCGCGCAAACCATTGCTTACGAGCAAAATAAACTCCCAGAGTTCGGTTATGGTAAGCAGGATGGCGAGATCTTGTGGAAATCGTTGATAAGACAGGCAGTATTAAATAATTTTGTTTCAAAAGACATAGATAACTATGGACTATTAAGACTTACAAGTATTGGTAGGGACTTTATTGAAAATCCATATAGTTTAAAATTCATTTTAAACGAACTAATTGAAGGCGTTTCGGATGATGAAGATGATGATGCAAAACAAGGCACAGGTGCTCTAGATACGCAATTACTAGGCCTGCTAAAAGATTTAAGAAAGAAAATTGCTAAGCAAAAAAATGTTCCGCCTTTTGTAGTATTTCAGGACCCATCTTTAGAGGAAATGTGTACACATTATCCAATAGCTATGGATGAATTGAAACAAATTTCGGGTGTGGGGAATGGTAAAGCTATCAAGTTTGGTGGGCCATTTATCGAATTGATCAAAAAGTATGTTGAAGATAATGATATTGAAAGACCAATAGATCTTGTAATTAAAACGCAAGCTAATAAATCTGCGATCAAGGTGTCAATCATTCAAAATATAGACAGGCAGATAGGATTAGAAGACATCGCAAGGTCTAAAGGCATTACTTATTTTGACATCTTAAAAGAGGTTGAAGCAATTGTGAATTCAGGAACCAAACTCAATTTAGCCTATTTTGTTGACGAAGTAATAGATGAAGACAGGCAAGATGAAGTATTTGATTATTTTAAGAGTGCCGACAGCGATTCTATTGATGCAGCCCTAAACGAACTTGGAGAAAGCGATTACACGCGTGAGGAGATACAATTGATGCGCATTAAATTTATGTCTGAATTCGGAAACTAAAAATCAATCTCACACCCCACATCACAAAAAAATGTTACAACTAGATAAACTCAAAAACCAAGATTCCAATAATTTTTTTTTAATGGCAGGGCCTTGTGCAATAGAAGGCGAAGATATTGCTCTACGTATTGCCGAGAAAATTATAACTATTACAGATAAGCTAAAAATACCTTATATTTTTAAAGGATCATATCGTAAAGCTAATCGAAGTAAAGGCAGCTCATTTACCGGTATTGGTGATGAAAAAGCGTTGAAGATTTTAGAAAAAATTGGAAAAACTTTTGATGTGCCAACCGTAACTGATATTCACGAAAGTAGTGAAGCTGCGATGGCTGCTGCTTACGTCGATGTATTGCAAATCCCAGCATTTTTATGTCGTCAAACTGATTTGTTAATTGCTGCAGCAGTAACTGGTAAAGTAGTGAATGTTAAGAAAGGTCAATTTCTATCTGCAGGTTCTATGAAATTTGCAGTAGACAAGATTATTGATTCAGGTAATAACAACGTAATACTAACCGACAGAGGTAATACATTTGGTTACCAGGATTTAATTGTAGATTATAGAGGCTTGCCAGAAATGCAGAGTTTTGGCGTACCGGTAGTAATGGACTGCACTCACTCTCTTCAACAACCAAACCAGAGTAGTGGTGTAACAGGCGGTAAGCCAGAACTAATTACTACCATTGCAAAGGCAGCGATTGCTGTAGGGGCTGATGGCTTGTTTATTGAAACACACCCAGATCCAGCCAATGCGAAATCAGATGGGGCCAACATGCTAAATTTGGCTTTGCTTGAGGATTTGCTAGTTAAATTGATAAGAGTAAGGCAGGCGGTGATCTAATTTACTTACCGTGTCTTAAATCTTGGTAACGATGAATTCTGTTCTTCTATTTTGATGTCTCCCTTCTTCGGTAGTATTAGTAGCTTTAGGTTTTATTGAACCAAAACCTTTATAAGATAATCTTTTCGAAGAAATGCCATGTTCAATTAGGTAGTTATACACCTCTTTTGCTCTATTATCAGATAATTTTTCATTTAGTCTAATTTCTCCTATATTATCAGTATGACCTTGGATTTCAATCGCAATGTTATCATTGGTATTTAAAAAATCAACTAGTAAATTTAGTTCTGCAATAGATGGTTCCATCAGTTTATATTCATTGGTCTCAAAGAAGATATTGTTTAACGTAACATTTGCTCCAACTTTAATCTTTTCTAATAAAATTTCTATTTCGAATGGTTTGCCATCCGGCAGCTTATCCATGTTAAAATGCTGTGAATAAAATAGGTATCCTGGCACATCTGCATCAAAAGAATAGCTGCTTCCGATAGGTAATACTGTTAAAAAATCTCCAGTTTCTGATGAAGTAAAATCATTAAATACAGCTGCATCACTTTGTAAATCAATAACCAAAATGCTAGCTTGTAGAAACTCTCTGGTTTCTTTGTCTCGGACTATTCCTTTTACATAGGTAACTTGAAGTGGTTTTGCAGCTTCTGGAAGTTTAAAAGAATAGATATCTAACTCTCCAAATCCTCCGGCTAAATTTGAGGAAAAAAGCCCTTTATCTCCATCTGAAGTCACTATTAAGCCTATTTCTTCATTAAATGTGTTGATTGGATAACCTAAATTCTGAGGTTTGCTCCATTTTTGAGATTTATCAATTCTGCTAAAGAAAATATCTTTATTTCCCATTCCTGGCCAGCCATCTGATGAAAAGTATAACGTTTTGCCATCTGGGTGAATAAATGGAGTGCTTTCGTCAAAAGGAGTATTGATTTCTGGACCTAAATTAACTGGCGTGGTCCATCTTGAATCTTCGTTTAAAGTGCTTTTCCAGATATCGTATCCACCTATACCCCCAGGTCGATTGCTAGCAAAGAGTAAAGTGTTTCCGTCGGGGCTGATTGCAGGTTGGGATTCCCAATAGGAAGAATTTATAATTGAACCTAGGTTAATTGCTTTCCCCCAGGTTGTACCTTCTTTTCTGGACAAATAAATATCACATCTTCCCAAACCATCAGGACGATTACATCCTGTAAAAAACAGATATTTTCCATCAGGCGAAATGGATTGAGCGCCTTCATTAAAAACCGGTGTATTAATATTTGAACTCAATGGTTCTGATAGTTGCCATTTTCCATCCTTTTTATTAGATGTATAAAAATCTTCATTCCCTTTTACAACTCGAGAAAAGATAATGGTATTGCCATCTGCAGTTAACGCTGGAAAGTAATCTCTATATTCGCTATTAATATTTGATCCCATATTAACGGGCTCATAGCTTATGGGGTTTTTCAAAGCGATTATCGCAAAGTCACAATCCAGCAGATATTTTTTCGATTTGCTAACGTAATCCATATCGGAGCCCGTATATTTCGACTGGAATTGCTGTAAATTTAATTTTGCCTGCTCATATTGACCAGTTAAAAGTTCGGACTCTCCTAAAACATAGTATAGGCGAGGTTCGATTATGGGAGAAGAAGATATTGCTTTTCTATAGCTTTCTATAGCTTTGGTTAAATGTTTAATTCTTCTAAATACATCACCCAATTGGATATAGGCTGCTTGAAATTTCGGGTCAAACTTAACAGCTTCGTTTAAGTATTTTATTCCTTCATCAAAGGCATTTTGACTCAAATATTGCTGGGCATTATCATAGCTCCGCTGTGCCTTCTTATTTGGTGAGATTTGGGCTTTGAGAAAAATGGGCAGGCAACAAAAAAGAAGTACAAAAAATCTATTCATTATGGTCTCCTTAAAAAGCGGGTAGACTAATGTAATAAAATATTTAGGGAATATTTAGGAACTTATGCGTTTGCAATGATATTTCCCACTTCGGATTGGCCATCACATAGTCTACAATCAATGGAGTCATTTCTTTGGCTTTAGACCATTCTGGTTGGAGATATAGTTTACATGTTGAAGAAACTGTTTGCGCGTATTTCTCAGCCCACTCAAAGTCACTTTTATTGAAAACGATCACTTTTAACTCATTTGCAAAGGGAGTTATATCTGGTCTAGGAGCTTTGAATTTCTTAGGTGATAAACAAATCCAGTCCCATGATCCCGAAAGCGGATAAGCGCCAGAAGTCTCAATAAAAGTCAACAAGTTCCTGTCTTGCAGTTTTTTAGTGAGATAATCTAAATTATAGATCAATGGTTCGCCACCAGTCACTACAACTGCTTTACCTGGAAAACTACTTGCCTTTGCAACAATTTCTTCAACTGATGTTAGTGCATGTAACTCTGCATCCCAGCTTTCTTTCACGTCACACCAGTGACAACCCACATCACAACCTCCCAAACGGATAAAATACGCCGCTTTACCGGTATTAAATCCTTCGCCTTGTATGGTGTAAAACTCTTCCATTAATGGAAGTAAAGAACCGTTTTCTGGAATGATATGTGCCATAAATTGAGGTGCAAAGGTAAATAAATATGGGCTAGAATTATAATATTTGTATCTTGCCAATGCAATAATTTAACTCGATGAAACTCAAAAAAATAATTCTTCTAGCATTTTTTCCATTATTTTTTAGTTCTTGTTTCGAAATAGAAGAAACTTATGTTATCAAAGAGGATGGTTCTTATCAAATGAGTTACAATCTCGACATGGGTAAGGTATTAGACGTTTTCGGCGCAATGATACCAGACTCTGTTACTAAAGATAAAAAATTCACCACAGTTAAAGACACGACAATAAATTTTGCAAATGCTGTGACAGATAGCTTATCGAAGAAATTAAATAACCAAGAAAAAACATTGCTTAAGCAAACTGACATGCGTATGCAAATGGATATGCAAAAAAACATTTTTAAGATTTCCTTTAAAAATGAAGGTAAGAGTCCAAGTGAGCTAAACTACTTTTTGGGCAATTTTGATAGACTTTTAAAGCAAACTAATGCTAAAGATTTAATGAATGCAGGAGCTCAACTGCCCCAAGAAAAAATAGACACCGAGAATGATAATAGCTTATTTAATGCCAATGAGTACGATTATGTAATTACTAAAAGTACATTTCAGAGAAAGATTAAAGCCGAGCTATTTAGGCAGAATAAAGAAAAGAAGCAAGAATCATACGATTTAATGAAAGGTATGAACATTAAAATGCCGTATACTATAATCATAAACTTACCAAGGCCTGCAACGAGTGTTGATCATCCGAAAGCAATATTGTCGTCTGACAAGAAACAATTTAAACTTTCAATTGATATGATGGAGGTGTTAGAAGATCCAAATGTTTTGAATTTTAAAGTAAATTATTAAATGAGATGGTTTAAAATTGATGTTTCAATTCCTAACCACGACTTCATTAGCCAAGTGGTCGTTAATGGAAAGAAATTGTGCCTCATCAAAGATAAGCAAGACATTTACGTTATTCAAAATACTTGCCCACATGCGGGTGGAATATTAAGTGGGGGTTGGTGCGAGAATGGGAATATCGTGTGTCCTATTCATCGTTGGCAATATAACCTAAAGACAGGTATGGGAGGCAAAGGGCAAGGAGATTATATTCATATTTATCCTACCGAATTACGTAATGATGGCTTTTATGTTGGTTTCAAAGAAAGTCTGTGGCAAAGATTTTTCTCTAAAACTTAAAGAAGCCTATCCTTATGAATAGATCTCTTTCTTAGCAGATGCTAAGGTATTTTTCAATAATCCAACTATAGTCATCAGTCCTACGCCGCCAGGAACAGGTGTAATCCATGAAGCTTTTGGTGCTACGTTTTCAAAATCAACATCCCCATATAACTTAAATCCTGATTTGGTTTCAGTTGAGGTTTCCCTATTAATACCTACGTCAATGATGATGGCTCCCGGTTTCACCATATCAGCCGTAACAAAGTTTTTTCGACCAATCGCAGCAACAACAATATCACCCTGAAGAACCATTTCTTTCAAATTATGAGTTTTACTGTGCGTTAAAGTTACTGTGCAATTCCCGGGATTGGCGTTACGAGCCATTAGAATGCTCATTGGGCTTCCTACAATATTACTACGACCAACGACTACGCAGTGTTTGCCTGTAGTATCAATGTCATAGGCTTTAAGCATTAAAAGTATTCCATAAGGAGTAGCTGGTATAAAACATGGCAAATTTCGCATCATTCGGCCTAAGTTTACGGGGTGGAACCCATCAACATCCTTGCGGTAATCTATCTTTTCAGTTACTTTTTCTGGATCAATATGTTTTGGTAGTGGCAGTTGAACAATGAGACCATCAACCCCGGTATCCTGATTTATTTCTTCGATCTTATTTAAGAGTTCAGCTTCACTAATCGAGTTATCGTACCTAATTAAAGAAGATTTAAAACCTACTTTCTCACAGTTCTTCATCTTACTTGCAACATAAGTTTCGCTTCCACCATCGTTGCCTACTAAAATGGCTACTAAATGTGGTTTACGTCCGCTTTTTGCTAAAAAGGCCGCTGCTTCTTCGGTAATCTCTACTTTTATTTTTTCTGATGCGAATTTTCCGTCGAGTAAGTTCATTTTTTAAGATATGAGTAATGAGATATTAGAACTGAGATTGGGTAATTGGTTCTCGTAGCTAATATTTCAAATCTAAGATTAATCTAATTTTAAAACTGCCATGAATGCGGTTTGTGGAATTTCAACATTTCCGACTTGGCGCATTCTTTTTTTACCTTTTTTCTGTTTTTCTAACAGTTTTCGTTTACGTGAAATATCACCACCATAACATTTTGCTGTTACATCCTTGCGCAACGCGCTTAGTGTTTCTCTAGCGATAACTTTTGCACCAATTGAAGCTTGTATTTTGATTTCAAATTGCTGACGAGGAATTAATTCCCTTAGTTTTTCACATATTTTTTTACCAAAATCATATGCATTACTGCGGTGAATTAATGATGATAATGCATCAACTGGCTCTTCATTCAATAATAGATCTAAACGTACTAGGTCAGATTTACGATAACCAATTTGGTGATAGTCAAATGAGGCATAACCTTTAGAAAGTGTTTTTAATTTATCATAAAAATCAAATACAATTTCACCCATTGGCATCTCAAAAACGAGCTCAACACGATCAGAAGTAAGGTAAGATTGATTAATGATCGTTCCTCTTTTCTGAATACAAAGTGACATAATTGGGCCTACAAAATCTGCTTTCGTAATAATATTGGCTTTGATAAAAGGTTCTTCAACAGAATCTAATTTACTCGGATCCGGCAAATCAGATGGGTTATTAACGATAATTTCATCACCTTTGGTGGTATAGGCAATATATGATACATTGGGAACAGTGGTAATAACCGTCATGTCGAACTCGCGCTCTAAACGCTCCTGGATGATCTCCATGTGCAACATGCCCAGGAAACCACATCTGAAACCAAATCCTAAAGCTGCTGAACTTTCTGGTTCAAAAACAATAGAAGCATCATTTAATTGCAGTTTATGCATTGCTTCTCTTAGTTCTTCAAATTCATCAGTATCAACTGGATAAATGCCAGCAAATACCATTGGCTTAACCTCTTCGAAGCCTTGAATAGCCTCTAACGAAGGTCTACCTACCGTAGTAATTGTATCACCAACCTTTACTTCACGAGCTTCTTTAATTCCAGAAATAATGTAACCTACGTCACCTGTTTTAACCACATTTCGAGGGGACATATCCAATTTCAAGATACCCACTTCATCGGCTAAATATTCTTTACCAGTGTTAATAAATTTAACTTTATCTCCTTTTTTAATTTCGCCATTTACAACTTTATAATAGGCGATAATTCCTCTAAATGAATTAAAAACACTATCAAAAATCAATGCTTGTAATGGTGCTTCTGGATCTCCAACAGGAGCGGGGACACGGTCAACGATTGCTTGTAAAATTTCGGGGATTCCCATACCTGTTTTACCAGAAGCGGGAATAATTTCTTCTCTTTTACAGCCAATTAAATCAATAATTTGATCCTTTACTTCTTCAGGCATTGCACCAGGCAAATCCATTTTATTTAAAATTGGAATGATTTCTAAATCATGCTCTAATGCCAAGTAAAGATTAGAAATTGTTTGTGCCTGGATTCCTTGAGAAGCGTCCACAATTAATAATGCACCTTCACAAGCGGCAATAGATCTCGAAACCTCGTATGAAAAATCAACGTGTCCAGGAGTGTCAATTAAATTGAAATTGTACTCTTGGCCATCAATCTCAAAATTCATTTGGATAGCATGACTTTTAATCGTGATTCCACGTTCACGTTCTAAATCCATATTATCAAGCAATTGAGCTTGCGCTTCGCGCTTGGAAATAGTAGCTGTATATTCTAATAACCTATCAGCTAATGTGCTTTTGCCGTGGTCTATATGTGCAATTATGCAAAAATTACGTATGTGCTTCATTTATGTTGCAAATATAGGTTTTTGAATACACTTTGGCAATCTTAAAAGCGGGTCAAAATGAGCGTTATTCCTTTGATGAAATAAAGCATTTGAAAAGTGAAATTGTGGGTTACTTTACGATAATCTCATCAAAAAACGTATGTGCTTTTCCGCCAACTCCCTCATGCCATGAAGGTAATGTACCGTAATTTTTTGCCTTGATTTTTATATAGCGGCATTCTAAATCAACTTTAGTGGTTAGCTCTTTAATTTGAATAGTATAATCTTTAGCCTCAGAAGGTGGTTTTACAGTACCAATAAGTTTAAAATTCATATCCTCACTAGCGATATAAAATTCTGTTTCAATCGGAAAAACAATCCAAGCTTGCGTATCTTGTAAGGCTCCAATACTCACAGAATTTACCATTTGAACCTTTCCCAAATCTAAAATACCTTCAAAATCTTGACCCCAAAAGCCTTGCCAGCGATTACCTACACGCCAGTTTAAAGTACCTCGAACACCGTCAATTAGGCCATCATTACCTCCAGCAGTAAAACTCTTGTTAATTTCGCTCTTAATTTTTATCGTATAATCATTGCTTATTTTCTTATAAGTAGCATTACTTATATTACTAGTTTTATATCCTTTTTTATAAGCAATGGCTTTAATAGTTACCGCATCACTAATGACAAATGAACCATTATATTTGATTTTGCTCTCGCTTGGTTCAGATCCGTCAAGTGTATAATAAATCTCGGCTCCAATTAGAGCAGTGCTCAATGTGATTTCAGCGCTATTTTTAAAGGTTTCTTGAGGACCCTCAATAATTGGATTTGGAACAATTAGGTTTTCAGAAATTCTCATTACTGGTTTCTGCAACTCGCTTAAATAGCTTAACACAGGTGTAGAAGTTAATTTAAAGCTAATATTTGCACCATTTGATAAATCGGCGAAATTAAAAGTCAATTTCGGATGAGCTTTTCCGTTTAATGATATACCGTTTATATAATAATTTGATACACTTTTGGCCGGGGCATTGATGACAATTTTTTTTCCATTTTCTAAACTAATAGTCATTTTCTTAAACCATGGAGTCCCAATATTATACATGTTATTCCCTGGTGAAACTGGATAAATCCCCATTGAGCTCATTACTAACCACGCACTCATTTGCCCGCAATCTTCATTTCCAGACAAGCCATCTGGCTGATCATGGTATTGCTCGTTCATGATTTTATTCACGTAATATTGCGTTTTTTCAGGTCGTGAGGTGAAATTAAATAGATAGGCCATATGATGGCTTGGTTCATTGCCATGTGCGTACTGGCCAATTAAGCCTGTAATATCACTTTGATCTCTCCCGGTTAAGCCTTGTTTTGTAGTGAATAATTCGTCTAGCTTATCTTGGTATATTTTTTCACCTCCCATTAGTTCAATATGTCCATTTACATCTTGCTGTGTGCTAAAGCTATAATGCCAAGAATTACCTTCTGTATAGTTGTTATTCACCTCTGTCGGATTAAATGGTTTCCACCAACCGCCATTATTTCGTGCTCTAATATGCTGGGTTGAAGGGTCATAAACATTTTTCCAGTTTTGGGCACGGGTAATGTATTTTTCGTAATCATCCTTTTCACCAATCATTCTTGCAAATTGTGCGATACACCAATCATCATAGGCATATTCTACTGTTTTAGAGGCGCTTTCATGTTCTAAGTCTGCCATTACGGCACCTTGATTGGCATAGATATCTAAGCCAAATTGCTTACGGTTAACCGCATGTTTCATCGCTTTTAATGCCAACTTCGTATCAAAACCTCTAATTCCTTTAGCATAAGCATCAGTAATTACTGGAATAGCATGATTTCCGATCATACAATAGGTTTCTTCATTTGCCAGAGGCCAGATCGGTAACAAGCCTCCTTGCTCATGCATAGCAAGAAATGTTTTAATGAAATCTAAGGTTCTTTTTCTATCGATGAGTGTTAATAATGGATTTTCTGTCCTATAGGTGTCCCATAAAGAGAAAACACTATAATATTCAAAATCCTTAGCAGTATGAATTTTGTTGTCCAAGCCTCGGTATCTACCATCAATATCCATATAAAGATTTGGATTAAGAAAAGCATGATACAATGCACTGTAAAAGGTAGTTAGTTTGGATTTGTTAGTTTCTTCAACGTCGATTTTGGCAAGTTCTTTGTTCCAAGCTACCTTTGCTTTTGAAAGCGTCTTCACGAAATCAAACCCATCTTTTTCACTATTTAAATTTTTTAGAGCTCCATCTGCATCAACGGCTGAAATGGCAACTTGAGCGTAGATACTTTCTTGAGCCACTGTTGCGAATTGAATAAATAGCTTGATGTTCGTTCCTTTGGCCTTCTTTAAACCAGGTTGAAGTTCGTCGTTGATTGCAATCCCAGATGCTTTGAATGGCTTATTGTAACGCACATGGAAGTATAACTCCTGTCCCTTAGCCCAAGCGCTCGATTTACGGTAACCTTTGATTTCCCTGTCATTTACAATTTCTACCCAACTATCTAAAACTTTATCACGGTGTTTTAAATCGATTATGATGTTAGCCTGACTTGAATTCGGGTAAGTAAATTTATATAGGCCTGCTCTTTTCGTAGTAGTTATTTCCGCTTTGATCTTGTATTTATCTAGAAATGTACTATAATATCCTGGACTTGCCTTTTCATTTTTCTTTTGAAAAGAGGACGCATATTGTTTATTGATAAACTGTGGTTTTCCAACTGTAGGCATAAATAAGAAATCACAATAGTCTTCAATGCCAGTGCCACTTAAATGGGTTTGAGAAAATCCATAAATTAACGAATCTGTGTAATGATAACCAGAACAGCCATCCCAACCTTCTAAACGGGTATCTGGTCCCGGTTGTATCATTCCAAAGGGTAGGGCTGGACCAGGATAAGTATGACCATGGCCGCCAGTACCGATAAATGGATTAACAAAATTTGTGTAATCTTTTTTAGTTTGTGCAAATGATAAACTTGTGATTAATAGGAGAGCTAAAATTATTTTATATGGCCTCATTATTGATTTCTTGACTTTGTATAAGTTATTAAGGATCTTATTTTTTTGTATCACTTTTTTTCATTCTTGAAAATGGGTATCCGTTACATCCTTTTTTGGGGTTTTGACGATCTACATATGCTGTCTTTTCCGCAATTTCATCTGTTTCTGCATCATAAACAGTTAAACAGAAACCCCACATCCAAGGTTCCATTCCGGTAAAGTTCATGTAATCTATCCTTGTGTACTTGTTGGCATCTGTTTTATTTGCAGAATCATTCTTGGCAACAAGATATTGCTTTTCTGGATTCCATTTAATGATATGAAATTTCATTCCTGGATTTTGCACCCATAATGTATCATTAATTGCGTAAGTTATGCCATAGTCGTCTATAAAATTTCCCAAAGCAAATTCAGGGGCTTGAAATTTTTTGTTTTGAGCAAAGACGAAAATTGGGAATAAAAGTAGTAGTGTAAATCTCAATCTCATTTATATGAATTCATTAGTTTGAATCTAAAATAACAACCATTTTTCTTACTAGGTCTACCGAGGTCTGATCGTATTCGTACTCATCTTCAATACTTCCCATCTTCGAAGTTTCATTTTTGTAAAGCATCGCGCTTGCTATTTTTACACGAGCAGAAGAATGGAAAGTTTGTGCGCCTGTTTTTTCTTTGATTTCTAGAATGTTTTGATGGTTTATTCCAGCACCGGGCATGACCTCAATTCTTTCATCAGCTTGGTTGATAAGTTTTTCTATAACCTTTATACCATTAAACGCACTTTCGACCCCACCGGATGTAAGTACACGAACTATACCTAGTTCAATTAAATCCTCAAGTGCCTCTTCTAAATTTCTAGACATATCAAAAGCACGATGAAAAGCAACAGGCATAGGATACGCTACCTCAATTAAGTCTCTACATCTCTCTTTGTCTATTTTTCCATCGCTTGTAAGCATTCCTGTAACAACACCACTACAACCTAAAGCCTTACAAATTTTAATATCTTCCTTCATCAAATCAAATTCATCATCGTTGTATAAAAAGTCACCACCTCGTGGCCTTATTATTGGCCATATTTCGAGTATTAATCTTTCGACACATAATTTAATTTGCCCAAAACTCGGAGTAGTGCCTCCTTCTGCCATGTTTTCACAAAGTTCTACTCTTATAGCACCTCCATTTTGTGCGGCTACAGCAGACGAAAATGAATTGGCACATACTTCGAGACCTTTCATAATTTATTTAGTTTCAAACTCCGCTAATAATAACTTTCGCCTTTGATTACCAAATCTTGTTTCTTATTATCACATACAGCATAACTGAAACCTTTTTGGATCGCATAAGCACCATATTCTCCATTTTTATTCATGGCTAAAAAACCAACTTGGATATTTTTTGCTATCTCTGGTTTCTTTTTGATGATTCGCATAACTGCTTCCTTACACGCTGCCTCGGGGGCGTAGCCTTGGCGCATTAGTTCAACCACCAAGAATGACCCAACATTCCTTACAACCTCTTCACCGACGCCAGTTGATGTTGCTCCACCAATTTCATTATCTATATACAAGCCAGCGCCAATGATTGGGCTATCTCCAATACGACCATGTAATTTATAAGCCATGCCGCTAGTTGTACATGCACCAGACAAGTTTCCCTTATAATCCATTGCAATCATGCCAATGGTGTCGTGATTATATTGGTTACCTGGTAATTTCCGAGGAGCAACCTTGTTATATAATTTATTTTCTATATTCATAACTGGCTCATACTTCGCAGTTTTAAGCCACTCTTTCCACGCTTTTTCACTTGCCGGAGTCAATAAATTCTCTTTCTTGAATCCTTGCTCTAACGCAAACTGTAATGCACCATCACCAGCTAGCATCACATGTGGTGTTTTTTCCATTACCTTACGGGCTACAGAAATCGGATGTTTGATATGTTCTAGTGCTAATACAGCTCCAATATTTCCATTTTCATCCATGATACAGGCATCTAAGGTTACCTTTCCATCACGATCTGGTAAGCCGCCGTAGCCGACAGATTGATTCGATTCGTCAGCTTCAGGTACCCATACACCTTGTTCTACCGCATCTAAAGCTCTACCATTCTTACTCAATACTTTCCAAGCATCCGCATTCGCTGCGACACCGAAGTCCCATGTCGATATTACGATTGGCCTATTTATAACTTTGTTACCACTAGGCAAGTCTCTCGCTATTCCCTTTTGATCCAATGCAACTATTCCGGCAGTCAAGACAGACGACTTAATAAATTTTCTTCTATTGATCATGATATTACAAATAAATCGATTTAGCTAAAATTCAATTTAAAATCATCTGCGTCATTTAGGAAGGGGAATTGTCGACGTATCTTTTCTAGTTCTGGGTAATTGATACTAAAAGTATACAGGTCCTCATCCTCAGGTTTATAATAAACAGTATTACCATGGGGGTCTATACACATAGAATGCCCGCTATGATAAACTTGATTTCCATCGTGCCCAACTCTATTTACTGCTACAACATAACTTTGATTTTCAATAGCGCGCGCATGAATTAATGTACGCCAATGATTAGATCGTTTATCTGGCCAGCTTGCCACTAAAAGTAACATATCATAGGCAGCTTCTTTGTTTCGTAACCAAACTGGAAATCTCAGATCATAACAAATAGCTAGTCTAATTTTCCAACCTTTTAAGTCCACAATTAGTTGGTTATTGCCCTTCGTGTAATGTTTATCTTCCCCACCCATACCAAACAAATGATGTTTGTCATAAAATTGATATGACCCTGTTGGTAACATCCAAACCATTCTGTTAAAATACTGGCCTTGATCTTTGATGATTAAACTTCCTGTAATTACACAATTGTATTGAGTGGCAGTTTTCTTTAACCACTGCATTGTTTTTCCATCCATTTCCTCAGCAAGTTCTTCAGCTTTCATTGTGAACCCGGTGTTAAACATCTCTGGCAAGACAATAAGGTCGGTTTTTTCCCTTACTCCACTTGAAAGTTTAAGCGTTATATTTTGAAGATTTTTATCGACATTTTCCCAAAATAAATAAGCTTGAAAGACTGTAATCTTTAAGTTTTGTATGTTCAAGTAGTGTGGACTTTCCATTTTTCTAATTTAAGGATCAAATTAATCAATATGTAATTTCATTAATCTTTCAACGGCTTTCTCTAATGTTTCTTGTTTTTTTGCAAAACAAAATCTTATTATTTTTTCCTCATTATTTTTTGTGTAAAATGCTGAGATTGGAATACTAGCAACTCCATAATCAATTACAAGCCTTTTTGCGAAATCAATATCTTTTTCATCGCTAAAATCGGCATAACTCACACACTGAAAATAAGAACCTTTACAAGGTAGTAATTTAAAATTTGTTTGAGATAGCAAAGTCCGGAACAAATCCCTTTTTTGTTGAAAAAAAGGAGCGAGTTCCTTGTAAATATCCTCATTAGTTAAATAGTTTGCAATACCCATTTGCATAGGTGTATTCACACTGAACACATTAAATTGATGCACTTTTCTAAATTCCAGCATTAGCTTGGCTGGAGCTAAGCAATATCCAATTTTCCAACCAGTTGCATGTAGTAGTTTGCCAAAAGATGCAATTATAAAACTTCGTTCGCGTAGTTCTGGATATAATGCAATACTTTGATGCTGGACTCCGTCATAAATGATATGTTCGTAAACCTCATCACTTAATATTAAAATATCTGTGTTTTTGGTTAATTTGATTAAAGCATCAATATCCTTTTGCTGGATAATGCTACCTGTTGGGTTATGAGGACTATTGATGATAATCATCTTTGTATTGTTGGTAAATAGCTTCTTAACCATTTCCCAATCTATCTCATAGTCTGGTCCTTGTAATTCAAAAGGCTTAACTAACCCACCAAAAAGTTTAACTACCGGTGCATAGCAATCGTATGCGGGTTCAAAGATAATAACCTCATCTCCTGTATTTATGGTTGCCGCTAATGCTGTAAATATGGCCTGTGTACCGCCAGCTGTTATGGTGATCTCGGTTTCTGGATGATAGTTAGCTTGATAAAATAAGCTGATCTTCTCTGCCACTAATTCTCTCAAAACCTGTAAGCCATGCATAGGTGCATATTGATTATGGCCATTTTTCATAGAACGGTCTACGTAATCTATCAGTGTTCGCGGCATATCGTAGTCAGGAAAGCCTTGAGATAAATTAATTGCCTTATGTTCTTGTGCTAATTTTGACATTACCGTAAAAATGGTAGTGCCTACCGTAGGTAGTTTCGAGTTTAAAAGTATCATAAACCACGAAAATACTAATAATATGATTAATAAGGTAATCTGTAAATTTGGATTTAATTGTTTGTAAGGGTAATTTTCTTTTCTGTTAAATATTTGATATTTTAGCTACATGACTTTTAAAACGAAAGAGAGTAGGTTGCTCCTTGTCTTAGGTGCTTTTTTTGTTGCCAATGCTATTTTATCAGAATTTATTGGGGTGAAAATTTTTACTGTTGAAGGCACATTAGGGATTAGAAAGTTTGATGTAAACTTGTTTGGTGTACCGAATCTTTCCTTTAATATGTCTGCTGGTGTATTAACTTGGCCAATTATATTTATCATGACTGATATTATCAATGAATATTTTGGAGTGAGACAGGTACGCTTTCTTTCCATTTTAACCTGCATATTAATTGGTTTCGCTTTCGTTGTTGTTGGTCTTGCAATGAAACTTCAACCTGCAGATTTTTGGGTTACGCAAAATATTCAGGGACAAAATATAAGCATGCCAATCGCTTTTGACGCAATATTTGGTCAGGGAATGTGGATAATCGTGGGGTCTATCATCGCATTTTTAATCGGACAGATGGTTGATGTTTTAATTTTCCACAGGATTAAAAGATTTACTGGAGAAAAGGGTCTTTGGTTAAGGGCTACTGGCTCAACGGTTATCTCGCAGTTTGTTGATAGTTTTGTAGTTATCTTTATAGCTTTTTACCTTAATCCTGCCTATAATTGGAGCTGGGAAATGGTTGCCGCTATCGGTATAGTTGGTTATACTTATAAGTTTGTAATAGCAATTATAATGACTCCGATTTTATATATTGTCCATGCTTTAATTGACAACTATCTAGGCAGAGATTTAGCCCAGAGAATGATCAAAATGGCGGGTAGGGGATAAAAATTTAAAATTCTAACACAAATAGTTGACTTTTAATGTTATGCCTAACGAGGGATAATTTATGAAAATACTATTTGCTTTTACACTATTCCAAGAACTGGAAAATCTATTAATTGGTGATCAAGAGTGGAGCTTTATTCCGGAAATCATGTTTCGTACACTGATTATGTATTTGGTGGTGCTTTTTAGTTTAAGAATTCTTGGTAAAAGAGGAGTCAAACAGTTATCAGTTTTTGAGTTGGTGGTTATCATAGGATTAGGCTCTGCGGCTGGTGATCCTATGTTCTATAAAGAGGTGGGAATTATTTCAGCCATCTCAGTATTCGTAGTGGTAATCGCAGCTTATAAAACCACTTCTTTTTTAGTTAATAAGAGCAGTAAAATCGAGAAGCTATTAGAAGGAAGTTGTACTTGTTTAATTGAAAATGGTAAGTTTTCAATTGAAAATTTCAAAAAGGAGTCATTAGCCAGGGATGAATTCTTTTCTGAACTGCGTTTAAACGGTGTTTCTCATCTTGGTCAAGTTCATTTAGCAATAATAGAAACATCTGGTAGTATTAGTGTGTTCTATTATCCGAAAGAAGAAGTTAAATACGGACTTCCTATTTTACCAGATTTATTTAACCAACAGGTTGTCGAGATTAAGCGGAAAGATCATTTTTCTTGCGCATTTTGTGGTTATACACAATTAATTACTGCTATAACATCGTGTCAATGTAAAGTATGTGAAAAGACAAAATGGGTAAAGTCTATGAATACGCAACGAATAACTTAAATATAATTGAAAGACAATAACTTATAAATAACACTAACTGACATTCAGATAGCAAAAAGACCATTATTTTTTGTATCTTTGTGCAAATTTTTAAACATTAATGAAGATATTTATTACAGGCCTTCCTTTAGAAGTAGGGGAAGATGAATTAACAGCCGTATTTGGTGATTTCGGTCAAGTAAAATCGCTTAGAATTATTAAAGATCGTGAAACCAATCAAAGCCGTGGTTTTGGGTTTGTGGAGATGCCAAATGAAGATGAAGCTAAAGAAGCTATCAAAAGAATGAATGGTGGAGACTACAATGGTAACCGAATTAAAGTTGCTGAGGCGCAAGAGAAGCCTAACACGGGTGGGAACGCTGGTGGCGGTTTTAAACGTAACAACAGTAGAGAACGTAGTTACTAAATTAAAGTTTTAGCAAGTATTCGGGCTAAAATTTGATAACTTAATATTTCTAAAAGCAATTTGGTAATATACTAAATTGCTTATTTATAAAGTATTGCGGATTTATGTCCGCATTTTTTTTTGTTCATTTTTTTGCTATTCGACGAAATTATCTTTTCTAACTATTTTGATACCGACAAAAATACTTTTTTGTGTTAAATTAGTAGGATGAAAGTTGATTATATAGCTCTATCTGTGCCAGTTTTTTTTATACTAATTGGAATTGAGTTGGCATATGCTTTTTATAAGAAACTAAAATACTATCGTTTTAATGATTCAATTTCAAATTTAAGCCAAGGGATCGGTTCACAGATTACGGGGCTGTTTATGAAAACAGCATTGTTCTTTGGCTATAAATACATTTTCGAAAACTGGCGATTACTTGATCTACCAACGACTATTACCGTATGGGTTATACTTTTTATTGGAGTAGATTTTTTCTACTACTGGTTTCATAGAATGAGCCACCAGGTAAATGCTTTGTGGGCAGCACATATCGTCCATCATCAATCTGAAGAATATAACTTAACAGTAGCCTTGAGGCAATCATGGTTTCAGAGTTGGTTTGCTTGGGTCTTTTATCTGCCATTGGCTTTTATTGGCTTTGACCCATTGATGTTTGTTACTTTAAGTGCGTTTAATACCTTATATCAGTTCTGGATACATACAAGGGCAATTAAGAGCATGGGTTTTTTAGAACACATTCTAAACACACCTTCACACCATAGAGTACATCATGGATCGAATCCTAAATATATAGATAAGAATCACGCGGGATCCTTGATTATCTGGGATAAGTTGTTTGGGACTTTTCAAAGAGAAGAGGAAGAAGTATATTATGGCATAACAACACCATTGGCAAGTTGGAATCCTGTGTGGGCAAATTTCCACTACTGGGTTGAGCTTTGGCATACTGCGAGAAAATCTGACAGGTTGATTGACAAGGTGAAAGTATTTATTAAACCTCCAGGATGGTACCCAGAGAGCTTGGGCGGCTTTAAAAATGCTCCGGAAATTGATGTAGATAACTATAAAAAATTTGATGACAGTTACCACCATCAGGTAATTTTATATGTTTTTTTTCAATTTATAATAGCTTTAACTTGTGGCTCAATCCTGTTATTTCTAAATGCCAAAATGAATATAAGTGATTTAACTTATGCTTCAATTTTTACTATTCTAACATTATTAAGTTGTGGTGCATTGTTGGAGAAAAAAAAATGGCTTAGAGTATTCGAACTTATTCGCCTAATTGGTAGTATCATTATTGCCTTATTACTGATGGAGAAAATTAACTATGATTTGGTAGTTATTGGGTTCGTTTTTATACAATCAAGCTCCCTTATTTGGTTCTACTACTTACAAAATTCTAAAATATATGCTCAAAAAACACATCGGATTTAATTTCAGTTTTGCTCTACTATTTATAGTTCAATTATTAACAGAATCCGATACCCTAACTTCAATATTGTTATTTCCAGGTATACATTATTTTACAAAACCACTAATAGCATTTTCGTTATTTGCCTTGTTGGTTTATCATACTTCTCTGAAAGGCCGTTTTTCCAAACGGATTGGCATGGGCTTACTTTTTGGATTGATAGGCGATGTTCTCTTAATGTTTAATGATTTCTTCATCTATGGTTTAATATCCTTCCTGATAGGACATGTTATGTATATGATGGCATTTTATTTAGATTATAAGCTAAACAAAGGGATCAATAAGGAGTATACAAAGAATGCAGTTATCGGTTTTTTCTTCTTCAGTATTTTATTGTGTGGTGGATTATGGTCATATCTAGGAGATATGAAAATTCCTGTAATTATTTATGCCGCTGCGATATCATTAATGGGCATCATGGCATTTAATAGATTCGGAAGAGTAAATTCACTGAGCTTCAAACTTATTGCAGTCGGTGCGCTTTTATTTGTGATATCTGATGCTTTTTTGGCAATAAATAGGTTTATGTACGGTTTTCGCTTCTCAGGAATTGTAATAATGGCCACCTACATGGCAGCACAATATTTAATTACATTTGGAACTATTGAAAGAAAAATAAAAAAGAAAATAGAGGAGACATAATCCTCGCTATTTAATCATTACGCCAGGTCTATTAACCAGTGGAATTTTAATCATGTTTCCGTCCACAATACTTTCTGGTAAAAAAATAAATTTTTTATCAAAAATTTCCTTTCCTATGTAGTAGCTGAGCCAGTATTCATTGGTCAGCCCGAAGACCTGCGTGTCGATTGCTTCTATGCCTGCGAAAGAATTGGGAGCTAAATCACCAATAAAATGTCTCAATAATGAAGTTTTAACCTGTTTTCCGTCTTTCTCCCCGTAACCTTTGGATGTAATCATCACATTTGTAATGGGTGTGTTCTTTAAATTAACAATGTAAACTGTCCAATTTTTTACCTCAGGAGTCTCACTCATTAACACTACTGCAATAGCTACATCTTCTACAACGTTATTTGGCAAATCTGCTTTCACGGGTAAACTATAGGTTGTTTTTAAAAAGAGGATTACAATTTAAATTACCAGTCAACTATTTCTTCTTAACTATAACTTTTTTCTTGGCCGGCGCCTTTTTCTTTTTAGGTTCAAAGGCATTTGGAACTTGAGTAACAATTAACTTCTTAACGTCTTCTAATGAAATTGTGGCTAATTCTTCAGCTGTAAATTTCTGTTTAGTTTGACTATTGTTGCCAAGCTTCAACATTTCTTTCCCAAATCGAATAAATGGCCCCCATCTTCCATTTTCTAAAGCTATTTTTTCTTCAGGCCATTGCTGGATAAAACGATTGCTTTCCTTCTCAATTTTTTTCTCAATTAATTCATTGATATCTTTTTGACTTAATTGTTCGAAATTATAAGCTTTTGGAACATTAATAAATAAGTTGTTCCATTTAATGAACGGGCCAAAACGACCTGTTCCTTTGGTTACAGGTAATCCGTCATAAGACGCAACTGGTGCATCAGCGCTTACTTTCTCGCTGATAATCTCAATTGCTCGTTGAATATCAACAGTAAGTGGATCTTCATTTTTTGGAATGGAGATAAATGCATCTCCCCATTTCACGTAGGGACCAAAACGACCTACACCAACTGAAACTTCTTTACCTTCATAATCTTCCAATTGAAACGGAAGTTTAAATTGATCTAAAGCTTCTTCAAGGGTGACGGTACCAACAGACTGTGTTTTGGACAAACTTGCATAACGAGGTTTTTCTACTGCTTCGTCCTCGCTTATTTCACCAATCTGAACTAAAGGACCATAACGTCCCACTTTTGCATATACATTTTTACCGGTGGTAGGGTCAATTCCTAGTAGACGTTCACCGTTTGCTCTATCAGCATTTTCAAGGGTATTTTCAACTTCGCCATGAAATGGTGTATAGAAGGAGTGGAGCATTTTTGTCCATTCTTGTAAACCCTGTGCAATCTCGTCAAACTGCTTTTCAACTTTAGCTGTGAAGTTGAAGTCGACAATACCTTTAAAATGTTCAACTAAAAAATCATTTACAACTTCTCCAATGTCGGTAGGGAATAATTTTGATTTTTCTGCTCCAGTAACCTCTGATTTAGTTACTTTAATGATATTACCATTGGTTAAAACCATGCTCACAAAATCACGCTTTCTACCATCTCTATCTTCCTTAACTACATATCCTCGATTTTGAACGGTAGAGATAGTTGGTGCGTAAGTCGACGGACGGCCAATACCCAATTCTTCTAATTTCTTCACCAAGCTAGCTTCCGTATATCTTGCTGGAGGTCGCGAAAATCTCTCGGTTGCTGCCAACTCTTTCAAGTTTAGTGGTTGACCTTTTGTTAATGGTGGAAGTAGGTTATTATCTTCATTATCTTCATCTTCCTCATCCGTGGATTCTAGATAGACTTTTAAAAATCCGTCAAACTTAAGGACTTCCCCTTCCGCAATTAACTCCTCCTTACGGGTACTAATATTTATTCCTACTGTTGTTTTCTCAAAAATAGCTTCACTCATTTGCGAAGCAATAGCACGTTTCCAAATTAAGTCATAAAGACGTTTCTCTGAGTTATCACCATCGACACTGTGCTGGTTAAAATAAGTAGGTCTAATCGCTTCGTGTGCCTCTTGAGCACCAGCAGATTTAGTTTTGTAAACACGTGGTTGGTGGTATTGATTTCCCCAAGCCGATTTAATCTCTGCTGCTGCAGCAGCAATTGCAGTTTCAGACAAATTTACCGAATCGGTACGCATATAGGTTATCTTACCACTTTCATATAGACGTTGCGCAATTTGCATTGTTCTAGCAACTGAAAAGCCAAGTTTTCTAGAAGCCTCTTGTTGCAACGTAGATGTAGTAAATGGTGCTGCGGGATTTCTTTTCGCTGGTTTCACTTCCAAACTGCTTACTGCAAAAGCAGCACTTACGCAGTCTTTCAAAAAGTTTTCTGCATCATCAGCCTTTTCAAAACGTTGTGGTAGTTCTGCTCTTACAATTTCCTTTGCCTTGTCGGTTGTAAACTGCGCCGTAATTTTAAACGCCGCAGTTGCATTAAACTTGTTAACCTCACGTTCACGATCTACAATTAACCTAACAGCTACCGACTGAACGCGACCTGCTGATAAAGATGGTTTAATTTTCTTCCAAAGCACAGGTGACAATTCAAATCCCACCAAGCGATCTAAAACTCTTCTCGCTTGCTGCGCATATACTAAATTATAATCTATTGTTCGTGGAGTTTCGATAGCCTTTAAAATGGCAGGCTTAGTTATTTCGTGGAAAACAATCCTTTTTGTGTTATTTTCCTTAAGCCCTAACGTTTCATATAAATGCCAAGATATGGCTTCTCCCTCACGGTCTTCATCGGATGCTAGCCATACCATTTCGGCTTCTTTTGCTAACTTTTTAAGTTCTGCAACTACCTGTTTTTTGTCTGCAGGTACCTCATAAGTTTGACTAAAGTTGTTCTCCGTATCAATCCCCATATCACCCTTTACCAAGTCGCGAATGTGACCATAACTAGATTTAACCAAAAAATCTTTCCCTAAATACCCCTCTATGGTTTTAGCTTTTGCTGGTGATTCGACGATTAGTAAATTTTTTGCCATTCAGAACGTTTTTCTGCAAATAAAACTATAAATAAGTCTAAAATCAAAATTGACATCGTAAATATTTTTCAAAAAATGTGTTAACGTTAGACGCAATCATATCAAATACATAACTTAAGTGCTCAATATGACCTGTTTAAAGTATTTTTAAAGAATATCAATTTCTTTACGATATTATTATTTTAGACAACCATTTTGTGAGTAACTTCGTATAATAAGATATTTGGATGATGTTAGCTCGAACTAACTAGTCACAAATTAAACTATAACCAATTAATCTTAAAAAACCTAAAAAAATGATTAACACTTTATTATTAGTACTTAGCTTATGGATTGCACCAAATCCCCCAAAATCAGTTCATGATTTTACAATTAAAACTATTGATGGCAAAACTGTAAAACTTTCGAAATTTAAGGGTAAGAAAATATTAATTGTAAATACCGCTTCAAAATGTGGTTACACGCCCCAATATGAGGATCTAGAAAAATTACACAAACAATATGGTAAAGAGGTAGTTTTGATTGGCTTTCCTGCAGGAAATTTTGGAGGCCAAGAATTAGCAACAAACACTGAAATTCAAGATTTTTGTAAGAAAAATTTCGGAGTAACTTTCCTTTTAAGTGAGAAAGTGAGTGTTAAAGGTGAGGATATTAACCCACTGTTTGCATATCTAACCAGTATGGAAAATCCTGATTTTAAAGGAGATATTAAATGGAACTTTGAGAAATTCTTAATTAATGAAAAGGGAGAACTAGTACATCGCTTCCGCTCGGCGACTAAGCCGCTTTCTACCGAAATTGTAAAGAATTTGTAAGCACATTTTAGCTTATCTTAAAAGTCTCAATGTATAAAGCATTGGGACTTTTTATTATCATTGGTCTATGAATTATTTACCGTACCTTATTCTCTTAGCTGCACTAATATTTGCCTTTTACCTTATTTTTAAGAAAAAAAGGTCAGGCAATGGTGTTTTAAGTGAATTGGATATTGGATTACTAAGTGATAATGTGGACTTCTATACCCGTCTGGATGAATCTAGGAAAAGATATTTCGAAAAAAAAGTTGTTGATTTTCTTAGCACTGTTAAAATTGAAGGCGTAGGATTGACTATTACTCCTTTGGATAAAATACTAATTGCATCAAGTGCCATTATACCAATTTTTGGGTTTGACAGCTGGCGGTATAGCAACTTAGCAAGTATACTATTGTATCCCGATACTTTTAATAAAGATTTTCAGTTTGAAGGAGTTGAAAGAAATATCATGGGTATGGTGGGTACAGGGTACATGAATGGACAAATGATTTTATCACAAGCTGCTTTAAGGCATGGGTTTTCCAAAAGTGCAGGCAAAGAAAATACTGGTATCCATGAGTTTGTTCATCTATTAGACTTGTCTGATGGGGCGACTGATGGTATTCCTGAAAATTTGTTAAGTCATGAATATATAATGCCCTGGATAAAAATGATGCATCAAGAAATGGAGCGAATAGCAAAAAATAAATCGGATATCAATCCATATGCCATTACAAATGAAGCAGAATTTTTTGCAGTTGTTAGCGAGTATTTCTTTGAACAGCCTGCAATACTAAAAGATAAACATCCAACATTATATGAGCGCTTGAGCGAAATGTTTGCCCAAAACATTACTTAAGCCCTTTTTATCGTGCTGCTTATTCTGTACAAGTTTTTATGATCTCATAGGACACAGGTTGCTACAATATTCACGAGCGAAGTCTCTTCATAATTACTAGTTTAAATAGTTTTGTTTATCGATTACTCGGGCGATTTCTTTGATACAGTACATTTCCCAGATTCGAACCAAACTATCCATTCAGAGGCAAGGGTTGCTATTTAATTTTAGTTAAAGTTGTGCTCGATTTCGGTGTGGCAAGTATTGAAGTGTTGAAGTTTGCAAAGTTGCCAATTGTGAATAATCCGGTGTTAATAACAAAATGAGAAATCGAGAATTGGGAGTAGGGTGTCACTAAGCATCAAATCTATTTCACAATCACTATTTCATAGCAATAGAGGGTAAAACTTTTCCACATAAAGGTGCATATTGCCCGTTATTTTATTAAATTCGCAAGGTTATAGTAAACCAATTTTAAATTCGTTTTTTAGCGAACAAATTATTTATGGCAGAAGATTTAGAAAATCAAGAGAACGATAAAATTATTTCAATAAATATAGATGAGCAGATGAAATCTGCTTATATCGACTATTCAATGTCGGTTATCGTAAGTAGAGCATTACCCGACGTTCGAGATGGTCTAAAACCAGTTCATCGCCGCGTATTGTACGGGATGTTAGATTTGGGTTTAGGTGCAGGGAAACCGTATAAAAAATCAGCGCGTATTGTAGGAGAGGTATTAGGTAAGTACCATCCACACGGAGATTCATCGGTATATATGACCATGGTGCGTATGGCTCAAGAATGGAGCTTGCGTTATTTAATGGTGGAAGGACAGGGTAACTACGGATCGATTGATGGTGATTCACCTGCAGCGATGCGTTATACCGAGGCGCGTTTCCAAAAGATAGCTGAAGATATGTTGGCCGATATCAACAAAGACACGGTTGATTTCCAACTAAACTTTGATGATTCGTTGCAAGAGCCAACTGTACTGCCAGCAAAAGTACCCAATTTGTTAATAAACGGATCATCAGGTATTGCAGTAGGGATGGCAACCAATATGGCACCGCATAACATAACGGAAGTTATCAATGCCACGGTTGCTTATATTGAAAATAATGAGATCACTATCCCCGAGTTAATGAAATATGTAAAAGGTCCTGATTTTCCAACAGGAGCTATTATATATGGTTATGCAGGTGTCCAAGATGCTTTTGAAACTGGTAGGGGCCGTATTGTAATGCGCGCAAAGGCAGAAATTGAGACTGTTAAGGATCGTGAAACGATTATTGTAACGGAAATTCCATATCAAGTTAATAAAGCTCAAATGATTGAGCGAACTGCTGAATTGGTTGGGGAGAAAAAATTAGAGGGTATTTCGAATATTAAAGACGAATCTAATAAAGATGGAATTCGAATCGTTTATGAGATTAAGCGTGATGCAAACGCCAGTATCGTTTTAAATAATCTATTTAAACAAACTGCATTGCAAACCTCTTTTAGCGTTAACAATATTGCTTTGGTGCATGGTCGCCCACAAATGTTAAACTTAAAAGATCTAATCCGTCATTTTGTTGATCATAGACATGATGTAATTGTTCGTAGAACAAAATTTGAGTTGGCAGAGGCTGAAAAACGTGCACACATTTTAGAAGGTTTATTAATTGCTTTAGATCATATTGAAGAAGTAATTAAACTAATTAGAGCCTCGAATACACCGGAAGAAGCTAGATTAGGTTTAATGGAATCATTTGGCTTAAGTGATATTCAAGCAAGAGCCATTTTAGATATGACGCTACGTAGATTAACCGGTCTGGAGCGTGATAAAATCAAAGATGAGTATGCTGAGCTAATGAAAACCATCGAATATTTAAAATCTATTTTAGCAGATGAATCTTTGCGTATGCAAATAATCAAGGATGAATTGGCTGAAATTATTGACAAATATGGTGACGAACGTAGAACTACCATAGTTCATTCTGCTGAAGACATGAGCATGGAAGATTTTATTGAAGACGAAGAAGTTGTAATTACTATTTCTCATGAAGGGTATATCAAACGTACGCCGGCATCAGAATATCGTACACAAGGAAGAGGTGGAAAAGGTTCTAAAGGGAGTGATTCGAGAAATGAGGATTTTATAGAACATTTATTAATCGCTTCTAATCATAATTACATGTTATTCTTTACCGAAGCCGGCCGTTGTTTCTGGTTAAGGGTTTATGAAATTCCTGAAGGAAGTAGATTAAGTAAAGGAAGAGCTTTACAAAATATTATCAATATACCTAAGGAAGAGAAAGTTAAAGCTTATATCAAGGTGAAAAATCTTAAGGATCAAGATTACCTAGAGAATAACTTTATCATTATGTGTACTAAAAAAGGTACTATTAAGAAAACATCACTTGAAGCTTATTCTCGCCCGCGAGTAAATGGTATTAATGCGATAAATATTAACGAGGGAGATCAGTTGTTAGAAGCTAGCTTAACTACGGGAAGTAGCGAAATCGTAATGGCTTTACGTTCTGGTAGAGCAATTCGCTTTAATGAAAGTACCGTTAGACCTATGGGAAGGACTGCTACTGGAGTTAGGGGAGTTACTTTGGCACATGACAAGGATGAGGTTGTGGGAATGATCGCTATTGACGATCCTTCGGCAACAGTACTGGTGGTATCAGAAAAAGGATATGGCAAACGTACTGATATAGACGATTATCGCGTTACCAATAGAGGTGGAAAAGGAGTTAAGACTATTAACGTGACTGATAAAACTGGCGCATTAGTTGCTATAAAGAATGTTACTGACGCAGATGATTTGATGATTATCAATAAATCTGGTATCGTAATTAGGATTGTGGTTAGCGAATTAAGGGTAATGGGACGTGCAACTCAAGGTGTTCGCTTAATCACTTTAAAAGGTAGTGATGAGATTGCTTCAGTTGCAAAAATCGAACACGAAGATGAGGAAACTGAAGAAACAGAATCAGTTGAAAATGTAGGAGAAGAAGGTTCGAATCAAGCTGAGGAAGATAACAATGCTGATACCGAGCAAAAAAATGACGAGAATTAATTTAATTTAGAACAAAACAATTATCATAAAATAGGTGAAGCTAGCATGGTTTTTTGATTCAAATCATGATTCTTCATAATCTTAAAAAACAAAATTTAAACAAATGAAAAAAATATTTTTTAGCATATTATTAATAGGAGCGACCTCCTATGCTAATGCACAAAAGTCAGAAGTAGCAGAAGCAAAGAAAATATGGGGAGTATTTGAATTAACTATGACAGTGGATCCAGCTAAAAAGCCGGGTGCTACGGCAGCACCTGCAGGTGATACCAAAGCTGGCGGAACATTCGTTGATAAGCAAATTGCAAGATTAAATGAGGGACTTTCTCATATTGATAAAGCAGTTGTTCATGAAAAAACAAAAAATTTACCCGAAACTTGGGTTTATAAAGCGTTATTTCATGCTACAATAGCCGCTGTTGACACTATTAATATTGACAATTCAATAAAAAATCAAAAAGCTGCTGAGGAGGCAATTGCGAAAACTAAATCTCTGGACACAAAAAATGAGCAAAAAGATTTTATCACTCAGGCCGAATCAAATATACAAGTTGCTTTATCTGCTAGAGGAATAACAGCTTATAATAAAAAAGATTATGCAACAGCGTTAGATTATTTTAGTCAAGTTGCTGCTAAAAACCCGACAGATCCGGCTTGGTTTCTGAATGCTGGTGTAGCAGCCAATCTTTTGGGAAAATATCCTGAAGCGATTCAGAATTTCAAAAAAGTAATTAGCTTAAATAGTCCTGATTCAAAAGATCTTTATTCCCAAATTGTTAGCATAACAACTGATAAATTAAAAGATACAACTGCCGCACTTGCTTTACTTGACGAGGCGCTAGTTAAGTTTCCAGATGATGCAGGACTAATTGGCACGCAAACTGATTTATATATTTCAACTGGGGATATTGTTAAATCTCAAGGTTCCTTAACTAAATTAATAGCTAAAGATCCAAGTAAGTCAGTTTATCACTATCTAATGGGTGAGACTTATTACAAGCAGGCTCTTCAGATGCAAGAACAAAGAAATAAAATTGATGCAAAAAAGGTAAAAGAATTTGATGCAGTTACAGCGAAAATGGTTGCTCTAATTGACCAGGCATTGCCTTTTTATAAAAAATCAATGGAGCTTGATCCGAAATTTGTGCCAACTTTAGAAACACTAAAACAGATTTATGGATTTAAAAACGATACAGAAAACTTTAATGATGTTAAGAAGAGATTAGACGCAATTCCTCAAAATAAGTAGTGATATTTTCACATCTAACTGTTAAAAGGAGGGATAATTAAGTTTATTCCTCTTTTTTATTATTTTTGCTTTATACTTTAATATATGATAATGAACCGATTTGTGCCTATTCTCGTTCTCTTTTTAGCATTCATTAATACCACTAATGCACAAAAAACACAAGTTGTTTTAGCTCAAAATAGTGTGGGTAAGCTACAAGAAAGTATTTCAAAGAAAGAGGATACAAAAAAGCAGCTTGGTATCATAGGAGAGGGGATTAAAGCCATAGAGATTGCTCAAAAAGATAAAAAGACAAAGAACTGGCCTGAAACATGGGCAATTAAATCTTATTTGAGTTCGTATATTGCAGTAATTGACGATAACGAAGCGAATAGTAATAAATATTTCGATTTAGCAATCAAGTCTTTAGATACTGCGCAAATTTTAGATAAGTTTCAAGCTAATTCTGAATTAACTAAAGCCGCTATCTACAATATCAATGTTAAAAAACTCACAGAAGGTAATAGATCGTTCAATCAGAGCGATTTCTTAGCGGCTTACAATATCTTAAAAGATGTGAGTGATTACTTACCAAAAGATACGACATTAGCCATTAATGTTGCATTGAGTGCCCAAAAAGTGCAAGCTTATGATCAAGCGTTAAAGTATTTCTTAAGAGCTAAAGAAAATGGAGTAAAAAACCCAATTATTCATCAAACTATTGCCAATTTATACGCATCTAGATTTGAACAAGAATTAGCTATTAAATCTCTGGAAGACGGCTTAAAGCTTAACCCATATCACCCTTTTTTAACTAATGACTATATCAACATATTATTAGATAATGAGAAGTATGATAAAGCCCTTAAAGCAATTGAAAGTTCTCTTACGACAGAACGACGAAATGGTCGACTACTGTATTTCTTATTCGGATACCTTCAACAATCTCAGTTAAAAAACTACGCCATTGCGGAAGAATCTTATAAAAAAGCTTTGGCATTGGATCAGAATTATTTTGATGCTTTATATCAACTTGCACTAGTTTATATTGACAACGCAAATGATGCGTTGAAACAAAAAAATAAACAGAAATATAATGGTTCTATAAACCGAGCAGAATTTACGCTATTGCGTGCACATGAGATTAATATCAATGATTTGAATACTGTTCAGCTATTAATAGATATTTATACTAGAAAGAATAGGTTAGATAAGGTACAAGATCTTAAAAGAAAACTTAATGAATTCTAGGATTACTGAAGGTAAGGTGTAGAGAGTTTTGGCATTGTTAACTTAACATAATATTAATTATATGACTCAAATAGATATGAATTGAGACGTAATCTGCTATACTTAACAAAACTTCATAAGTCTTAAAAAACATAGGCAAATTTAATTTAGATTTGCTGCGCTTAAACTTTAACCTATTTTATGGCTACTGAAAGGAAATCTGGTGTATTTTTTATTCTTATTACGATTTTAATCGATTGTGTTGGTTTTGGCATAATTATTCCAATTATGCCAGATTTGATTAAAGAATTGACCGGAGGAGATTTAAGTGAAGCTTCTCGTTATGGCGGATTATTATTGGTTGCATATTCGATTATGCAATTTATCTCTTCTCCAATTCTAGGTTCGTTAAGCGATAAATTTGGTCGTCGACCTATTTTGTTAATTTCATTATTTGGACTTGGTGTGGACTATATTTTTCTCGCTTTTGCTCCAACCATTACATGGCTATTTGTTGGAAGAATTTTCGCGGGAATTTGTGGCGCCAGTATCACAACTGCATCCGCCTATATAGCTGATGTAAGTGAACCAGAAAAACGCGCACAAAATTTCGGACTTATAGGTGCGGCATTTGGCCTGGGATTTATAGTTGGACCAGTAATTGGTGGTTTGTTTGCTCAGTATGGCATTCACGTTCCATTTATGATTGCCGCAGGTCTTTCTTTAATAAATTGGTTATATGGTTATTTTATCCTGCCTGAGTCACTTAAACCCGAAAACAGACGTCATTTTGATTGGAAACGTGCTAATCCTGTTGGTGCGCTTAAGCAAATAAAGAGATATCCAGCCCTGCTTGGACTTCTAGGATCATTATTAATTCTCTATCTTGCCGCGCAGGCTACGCAGTCAATATGGTCTTATTATACCATAGAGAAATTTAACTGGGATGCAACTTGGGTCGGATACTCGTTGGGTTTTGTGGGTATTACAGTTGCTATTGTTCAGGGAGGATTAATCAGAGTTATTATTCCTAAAATCGGAAACAAGAAATCAATTCAATTGGGCTTGATACTTTATGTGATTGGTTTTGCTGCTTTTTCTTTCGCTTCCGAAGGCTGGATGATGTTCGCTTTTATGGTTCCATATGCTTTGGCTGGAATTACAGGTCCTGCAATACAAGGAATTATTTCAAAGCAAATTCCTGCAAATGAACAAGGAGAAATTCAAGGTATTATGACTGGTCTAATGAGTTTAGCTAGTATTTTTGGTCCTTTACTGATGACTAATTTGTTTTTCTATTTTACTGCCAAAGATGCTCCAGTTCATTTCGCTGGCGCTCCATTTATGATGGCTGCTCTATTAACCTGTATAGCCATTATAATTTGTAATCGTTCATTAAGAAAATATCATTCTTAACCACATTTTTTTACAAAAGTTCTGTAGCCAGATTAGCGAGCTCACTCCTCTCCCCTTTTTGAAGAGTTACGTGTGCATACAAGGGGTGATGCTTAGCATTTTCAATTAAATAGGATAAGCCATTGCTCTCGGAATCAAGGTATGGCGTGTCTATTTGGTAGATATCTCCTGTAAAAACAATTTTGGTATGCTCTCCGGCTCGCGAAATGATAGTTTTTATCTCATGTGGTGTCAAGTTTTGCGCTTCATCTACGATAAAAAAAATCTTGGTAATTGTTCTACCTCTAATGAACGCCAAGGGCGCAATCGCTATTTTTTCAGTTCTGATTAATTCGTCAATCTTAAATAACATTTTTTCGTCGTTCGAAAACTGCTCCTTTATAAATTTTAAGTTATCCCAAATTGGTGCCATGTAAGGGTCTACTTTAGACTTTACATCGCCTGGCAAAAAACCAATATCTTTATTGCTAAGTGGAACGATGGGTCTCGTGATGTAAATCTGTCTAAAATTTTTGCGCTGCTCAAGCGCACTCGCTAGTGCCAATAACGTTTTGCCGGTTCCCGCATTCCCTTGTATAGTAACTAGTTTAATAGCGGGATTTAGCAGGGCGTCGATCGCAAATGCCTGTTCTGCGTTTTTAGGTTCAATACCAAATACTGTCTCCTGATTAACTTTTCTAAGCTTTTTCGTCGGCATATCAAAAAAAGCTATTTCTCGTTTATTCTTATGTTTAAGTTTATAAAAATGGTTGCGATCTGTATAATTTAAGCTTAACTCATTTGAGTCTATGGCTGTTTTTTTTCTTAATTTGTCTATAACTTCAGCGTTACAAGGCAAGTCCGTGTTACCCGTATATAATTCATCAACATTTTTAATTTTGCCTGTTTCGTAATCTTCTGCATAAAGATTTAAAGATTTAGCTTTTAATCTTAAACAGATATCTTTTGAAACCAATATAACTTTGCTTGCAGGATTTTCTTCCTTCAAAACCAAAGCGGAATTTAATATCCGGTGGTCAAATTTTCCTTTACCAAAAAGCTCTTCTGCATTAATGCCGTTTGGAGTTTCATTTAGAATTATCTTAATTTTTCCTAAGCTCTTTTTGTGCATCGAAAACCAATCGGTAATCAAATTGTTTTTAGCAGCTATATCAATCAGTCGGATAAAGCTGCGAGCTTCAAAATTTCGGGTATCATTACCACTTTTAAAATTATCGAGTTCTTCTAAAACCAGTACTGGTACTGCCACATAATGTTCCTGGAAACTATTAACTGCCTCGTGATCATACAGTACAACTGAAGTATCTAAAACAAATATTTTGCTTGGAAAATCTTTTTTCGACATGGTGATTTAAAATTACCATTTACGAATTAAAGATTATAGTTTAATTGAGAATAAAAAATGCCTTTAAACAAAAACGGAGATCCGCCTCTTTCGATTTGGTTCTCCGTCTCAACCTTTGTTTAACCGTAGTTAAAATAAGGCATCAATACTGTTTACTTGACCCGTTCGTTGCATAGCTTTCTTTCGACGACTAAGCTCGTTTACTTATACTTACTGTCTTGCTTTACTCCGTAAAATGCCACAATTAGTAATTATGTTTAATATGAGTGCTCAAACAAATCATCGGTTCTGCAACCGGCTAGTTTTCTAAACCGTCTATTCTTGCGAGTGACCTGGTTTATGTTACTTGTTTTATTACATGCTAACCGCCTTGCGGCTTCTTAATGTAATATCAATAATGCGTTTTGCAACACATATTGAATTTGAACAAACTCACGAACGCTCCCAGAAATTCGTAGCCTTACAGCTTCATTTCTGTTTTGGATTGTTCTATCAAACTGTCAAAGTACTTCGTTATTGATATAATCTAATTTAGCTTCAAAATGAATATTTCACAAGGAAAATCAATTTATTTTATTAACAAGTTATGAACTAGAAAAATGTAATTATCAACATCAACTTAGTCGCCATAGTACTTAAATTAACACTTTTTGCCGATTATCAACATTTGGCGATGTGCGACTTATTAACACAAATCGTATTTTATGTAGCTTTTAAGAAATTAATTCTGCTTATTTTTTCAATTTGATTATAAGTACTATCTTCAATTAGCTTAAAATTGAACTGCAATATTGTAGATTTGTATTATGCTGAACAAGCCCATTAGAAATATTCATGATTTTTTATTAAGCACTTATTTTGCTGATGGCTTGAGAATTACTTTTGGCGTCCTGTGCCCCTCTTTAATTATGGCACAATTTGGAATGTTGCAGTATGGTATGACTTTGTCTCTTGGTGCACTTTGCATTAGCGTGGTAGACTCGCCAGGACCAATAGTCCACCGCAGAAACGCAATGCTTATCACCACTGGGTTAATAGTAATCATTTCTATATTGGTTGGCATCACAAATAAGAATGTTTATGTTACGGGTGTTCTATTAGTTGTCTGCAGCTTTATCTTCTCAATGCTTTTTTTATACGGTGCAAGGGCTGCTGCGATAGGTACTTCTGTGTTGTTAATCATGGTGCTAAGTATAGATGACATTAGGCCATGGAAAGAAGTTATTTGGTATGCTCTTTTAATTTTATGTGGTAGTGTTTGGTACACTTTGCTTAGCTATTTCATTTATCGGATAAGACCTTACCGGTTAGTACAACAGATGCTAAGTGATTCGATCCATGAAGTCAGTGAATTTTTAAGAGCGAAAGCAAAATTTTATCAAGAAGGTATTGATTATGAGAAAAATTATGCTGAATTAGTACAGTTGCAGGTTTTAGTACATGAGAAGCAAGACGAGGTTAGGGAAGTTTTATTCAAAACAAGAGAAATTGTACGTGAATCGACACCAGAGGGCAGGTTTCTATTACTGGTATTTGTTGATATGGTTGATCTTTTTGAGCAAATCATGTCAACCTATTACAACTATAAACAGCTTCATCAACAATTTGACGAGGTTGGTATTTTAACACATTATAAAGAAGTAATTAACAAGATTGCTGATTCTCTGGAAGACATTGCCTTTGCTTTAAAAACTGGAGGCAAACCAAATTTGTCAATTGGGTTAGCTGAGGATATAGAAAAATTAAAACAGGAAATTTTAGCCTTAGAAAACGATAAGGCTAATAATGACTATAATACCCTAGGGCTAATTGCATTAAAAAATATTGAAGTTAACATCGAAAATATACTTGCGAGAGTTAAAACCATCCAACGCTATTTTAATGAGAAAGAAAAGAAAAATCTTAAAAAGAACGATATAGATGTCAATAAATTTGTGACTAAACAAAGTTTTGACATTAAACTATTTCGTGAGAATTTAACTTTTAGTTCTTCAACATTTAGGCATTCGCTACGGGTTGCTATAGTTATGTTAGTGGGCTTCCTAGTAGCCAAAAGCCTAGATTTTGCGCACAGCTATTGGATATTACTTACTATTTTAGTGATCTCAAAACCAGGTTACACTTTAACAAAACAGCGAAACTATCAAAGGTTAATTGGAACGATCATTGGCGCTTTTGTCGGCATGGGCATTCTAGTTTATGTAAAAGACAAAGATGCGTTGTTTGTAATCCTGTTGATTTGTATGATTGGAAGTTACAGTTTCCAACGCAAAAACTATGTAGTAAGTGTATTATTTATGACACCTTACATTCTGGTGTTATTTGATTTTCTTGGTATGGGGGGGCTCTCAATTGCCAGAGAGCGTATCTACGACACGTTAATTGGTTCTGGTATAGCCTTATTGGCGAGCTATTCATTATTTCCGAATTGGGAGCATGAGAAATTAAAGCAGGCGATGGTAGATATTATAAAAGCAAACATGAACTACTTTGAGCAAGTTACCCTATTGTACTTCGAACAAAATACCAGCTTAACAAAGTATAAGGTTGCTCGTAAGGAAGTTTATGTAAATACAGCGAACCTTGCTTCTTTATTTCAAAGAATGTTTTCTGAGCCAAAAAGTAAGCAATTATATATTCAAGAACTCCATCAGTTTACCGTGTTAAATCATCTACTATCTTCCTATATAGCTACATTGTCTCTTTTTTATCGAGAACATGATTTTGTTCACACCAACTTTGAAGAACTAAAACCAGTTTCCAATAACACCATTTATTTGCTGTCACAATCAGCAGGAAATCTGACAATAGCAAAGCAAGATCAGAGTAATGTTCCTTTGATTAGACGCAAAAATGGCGCAGAAACTAATGCAGAAGATAAAAATATGATTATTGCCGAACAATTTGAACTAATTCAAAAGGTAGCTTACGACATCTTTAAATTAACCGAGAAGATAGCTGTATAGATTGTTTCCGAAAACTTCTACCCTCTCTATTTGTTATATGACCATGGAAAAGTTATATACAGCATCCGTGACCGCGATTGGCGGTAGAGATGGTCATATTAAATCTAGCGACGGTGTTTTAGATTTAGAATTGAGAAAACCGAAAGAATTAGATGGACAGGGAGGTACAACTAACCCTGAGCAATTATTTGCTGCTGCCTGGGGTGCTTGTTATCTTGGTGCTTTGGGAAGTATAGCGGCGCAAGATGGTGTGGATGTGACTGATGCCCATATAAACGTACAAGTTTCGTTTAATAAAGATGGAAATGCTTTCGCACTTTCTGCCGATCTTGACGTTCATATTCCTGGTTTATCCCATGATGAGGCTCAACAATTAGCAGATAAAGCCCATAAAACTTGCCCCTATTCAAAAGCTACTAGAGGCAATATTGAGGTTAGGGTGACAGCAGTTTAAGTCAATCGTAATATCGAATCAGCAAAGCGACGAGATATCAAAAGGTTATCGCTAGATTTCTCGTCGCTTTTTAGGTTATAAATCCTTTTTAGACCTCTGTATGTGGTTCTAGATGATGATTTTTAGCAAGCGTGTTTACTGGTCTTCCGTTTTTAAACGCTTCTCTAGTTTTTAAGCCTAAAAGCTCAAACATAGCCATATCATCAACAAAAGCTGGATTAGGGGTAGTTAATAATTTATCTCCCGCAAAGATCGAACTAGCACCAGCCATAAAGCAGAAAGCCTGCTCAAGTGTACTCATTTCATTTCGTCCTGCGCTTAACCTAACTACAGAGTTTGGCATTACAATTCGGGCTGTAGCGATCATTCTCACCATATCCCAAATTGGCACACGAGGTTGATTTTCTAATGGAGTTCCTTTTACTGGAACCAATGCATTTACAGGTACAGACTCTGGATGCTTCTCCATATTTGCCAGTGTTTGTAACATCGCAATCCTATCTTCAGGAGTTTCGCCTAGGCCTATAATCCCACCACTACATACAGTTAGTTTGGCTTTGCGAACATTCTTAATCGTATTTAATCGATCATCATAGGTACGCGTGGAAATAATCCTTTTATAGTCGTCTTCCGATGTATCTATGTTATGGTTGTAAGCATATAAACCTGCATCCGCTAAACGTTGCGCTTGATTTTCGGTTAGCATTCCCAAAGTGCAGCAAACCTCCATATCCATATCGTTTACAGCTTTAACCATTTCAATAACCCGGTCAAAATCCCTATTATCTCTTACTTCTCGCCAAGCGGCCCCCATGCACAAACGTGATGCGCCGCCTTCTTTAGCTTTCACAGCAGCACTTACCACTTGGCCAATTTGCATTAATGGTTGTACCTCCAGATCGGTATGATAACGAGCCGCTTGTGGACAATATGAACAATCTTCGGCACATCCTCCTGTTTTGATAGAGATCAATGAACTAATTTGAACTTCATTGTAATCCTTTTGCGCACGGTGAATACTTGCTGCTTCGTAAACCAAGTCTAAAAAAGGTTTATGGTAAATAGCTGCTATCTCTTCTTTTGTCCAATCGTGTTTTAGTACTTGCATATTTATGTTATCCGTTATAAGTTTAAACTATAGCAGCAATTTGCTGGCTAATCCTAATAAAAGTAAAAATCCGAAAACATCGGTAAATGTTGTAATGATAATTGATGAGGCGATTGCTGGGTCAATCCCTACCCTCTTCAAAATTAAAGGAATTCCTGCTCCAGTAAAACCAGCAATAACTAAGTTTCCAGTCATAGCCATAAAAATAACTAAACCAAGCATTGGATTTGAATCAAAAAAGTAGGCAAAAGCAAACACAATTAAACCTGTAACTGCTCCATTTATTAAACCTACAGTAAATTCCTTTAAAACAGTTCTGTATGCCTGGTTATCAGTTAAGTCGTATAACGAAATACGTCTTACCGTTACCGCTAGTGCCTGCGTTGCAGCGTTCCCTCCCATCCCTGCAATGATGGTCATATAAGCAGATAAGACTGCTAAATGGGCTAATGTACTTTCATAATGCCTAACGACCGCCGATGCTAGAAATGCTGTTCCTAAATTGATAATTAGCCAGGGCAGACGCGATTTTACAGCTTCTATCCAGTTACCACTTAATTCCTCGTCTTCCGAAACCCCCGAAATCTTTAAGATATCCTCGGTATTTTCATCTTCTAATACGTCGATTACATCATCAAAAGTAACACGACCTAAAAGCTTCATATCGGCGTCTATAACCGGAATACTGGTCAAATTATATTGTGAAATTAGCTTTGCTACTTCCTCCTGGTCAGTTTCTGGCCTAACGTATACAACATCAGATTTCACCATTTCGGTGATCTTAGCGTTGCCTTTTGCTTTAATTATATCTTTTAATGAAACAATTCCTTTAAAGGTATTCTCATCATCAACTACAAAAACAGTATAAAACTCTTCAATTTCTTCGCTTTGGCGGATTATTTCGTCAATTGCATCTTTTTTGGTAAGGTTAAGGTTAATTTTAATGAACTCTGTGTTCATCAAACCACCGGCTGTTTCCTCATCATAGCTCATTAAATTCCTAATGTTTGAAGCGTCGTCTTCGCTCAAATCTTCTAGGATTTCTTTTTGCTCGTGTTCTTCTAATTGTGAAATAATATCTGTAGCGTCGTCATAATCTAACTCTTCTAAAATTTCAGTACGCTTATCAGGATGTAATTGAAGTAGTAATTCTTCTGGATGCGCCTCTTCATGCATCTCAGAAATTACTTCCGAAGCAATCTCTATATCTAGTAGATTAATGATCCTTTCCTGATCATCTTTGCTAATACTCTCAAATAAAATAGCTATTTCAGACGCGTGATATTCCGCAAGCATAGCCTTAAGTTGTTCGTTATCACCACTTATTGCCTGCTTTAATTTGGAAACGTCTGTTTTATCTAAATCAAATGATTGCATACCCCGCTAAGATAGAAATAATTTAATTTCTTTAGGGTAAAAATCGGGTTTTTGCGCCCATTATCAGTAGCCACAAACACGTTCCAATTTCACCAATACTTGCTGGTAAACGAACATAAGTTGAGATGCCCAAATCAGCGTAATTTGGAAACAGAAAAAAGCCGATAAAATTAATCAGATAGCTAAAACAGCCAATCATTAAAAAAATGCCAAGAACTTTAGGCAAAATCCCCGATTTATAGACCAGATATCCAAATGGAAATAGCCAAAGTCCCCAAAAAATCTGAAGAATGAGAATTCCATTATCGTATTGGTTAAGCGAAAGCATTACTTGAGTTTGTAGTTCGGCATCGCTAAATACAGTAAGATAATTCGCTCCGCTAATTAGCGAAAGTATTGCTAGTTTATTAAATAAATTTATAAAGGAGATGGGTATACTAATCAGTACTAAAATGACCATGATCTTTGCATATAAAAGATTAACATGTTTAAGTAGCCGAAATAGTACTAAAGGCAATGCTAAGAATGCAAGGTAACAAAGCACACCTCCTATTATACTTAATCTGAATAGCATTTCGCTATTCTTTATATTAGTTAACGTCAAAGCGGCATTATCCCAAACAATTAGTTTTGAAGGAACATAGGCTAAACTAAATATGCCTGTGATAACTACGATTAGATAAAATAAACCGGCAAGCCTCGCTATCTTTTTGTTGTTTTGAACTACAATCATGAGTTTTTAAACTTTTGGCCATTTATAGGCATACCAAACAATTAAGGAAGTCACTATCATTTCTATTACTGCTAAGAATACGTAGAAACTCCACCACGCAGATAAAGTAGTTACAGCAATCAATAACATGATAGCGGTATAGAAAACACCAAAAACGATGTTAAGCCATTTATTCAAATTCGGTTTTAAAATAACCGATAAACAAATCATCAAGGCAGGTATGGCCATTAACAAAGAAGCAGCAAGTAACTTCATGGGGCTATCAAGCATATTGTCCCCATTAATAAAATCTTCTATTTTATTGGGCACATACAATGAAAAATAATCTCCATAAATGTAACAAGACATTACAGTTGCCCATAAGGCGGCAAGCTTTATTTTTACATTTACTTCGTGATTTTCAAGTTTGGGTTGGTTTAGTTGCATATAGTTCATTTATAACGATTTGACCGCTAAGACCAAAATTTGTTACAGGCAAGAACTAATCAACAAAATCTGTATGTACTTATTTGAACCACCCTTTGCGCCAAAAATAAATCACTTGTACGACTGCGATTAAACCCATCACAATCATCGTATACAAATAACCATGCTCTTGATAAAGCTCAGGCATATTTTGAGGCAATATTTTACCGGTAACTGGGTCTTCCCTGCTAAAATTCATTCCATAAATTCCTGCAATGAAAGTAAGTGGGATAAAAATAGAAGAAATAATTGTCAGCACCTTCATGATTTCATTCATACGGTTACTAATAATTGAAAGATACATGTCGATATTGCTAGCAGAAATCTCTTTTAGCGATTCAATCATGTCTATGATCTGAATACAATGGTCATAAGCATCGCGAATATAAACTTTAGTTGCCTCGGTAACTAGCTTACTGTCAGTTCGTAAAATATCGTTCACCTTATCGCGTTCAGGCCAAGCAACACGGCGTAAGGTTATTAAATGTCGTTTAATGTGCTGTGTGTCGAACATCACAGATTTATCAGGCTTCGCTAATAAACGATCTTCAATGTTATCAAGCTCTTCACTCCAAAAACCTAAAACAGTAAAATATTGATCAATTACCATGTCCATTAACGCATACATCAAATAACTACTACCTCCCAACCTGATGTTTCCTTTGCCTATTTCCAAACGTGTCCTAATAGGTTGTAAACAGTCCTCATATTTATCTTGAAAGGTAAATAAAATATTTTCCATCAAAATAAACGATAGTTGTTCATTCTCTAAGTTATGCTCTGCGTCGAGAAATAGCATTCGACTAATTGCAAAATCATAACTGTCATATTCTTCGAACTTTGGACGTTGGTTAGTGGTAGTAATATCTTCAATTACCAGTTTATTTATATGATAAACTGTATTTAAGGTTTCGAAGAGGCTTACAGATTTGAAACCTTTAATCTCAACCCAATAAGTAAAGTCAGGATTGGATGTGAGCTGTTGTAATTGGCTTAAATCATCTAGCTTTTGTACTTTATAACTACGATCCTTATAAGTGTATAATGAAATTCTTGGTTCGAGAGAATTTTCGTCCAAATAAACCATTCCTGGACTTGAGCCCGGACTTGGCAACTTATAATGAGCCTTTTTATGTTTTTTGGAAGTGGGTTTAGCCATTAAAAATATAATTTAGCCTGTGGTCCTTGATTAAACAACAAATCGACAATACTTAAGTTTGAAATAAAGGCATTGCGATCACTAAACACTTGAAAATAGCTTTTCGTATTTACTTGATGAATATCCTTTTTATCAAATTTATTTCTAAAGTCTAAGTCAGTTATCATTTCCTTTTCATACTCCGCAGTTAAATGTACAACTGGATTAACTTTTAATTGTTTGAAGAACCAGTTTAACAACTCTAAATTTAAATCGAATAAATAAGTGTATTTTTTCTCATAAAAAGGTGCCAAACCGTCTTCATAAAATTCAAAATATGCTGAGCTTCGATAACAGGTCTGCAGGCTTAACCAATGTAAGCGTTGCCATTTTGAATCATAGCTTATCTTTACGTCCTTCATGGGTGTATGTGTTTTCGAACCCTTTACAACTGGTAAAATCAAGTCCAACGTGCCATCAGGCGATGCAATTACAGCACGATTACGGAAAGTTTGTTTCGGAAAATGTTCGTATTTCTCGAGCATAAAATCGAAGCCCTGTTCTTTTAATGTCGTAAAATAACTTACTGGAGGAAGATAAAAAAGGGGAAAAATAGCTAAACTTTGCATCTGATATTTTATGTTTGCATTCTAGGCGTCCAAATTAATGATTAAAAAAGGCTTTTCACACATCGGCATCTTCTTTTTATATGTTTTGTCGTTGTTTCCATTACCTGTACTACACTTATTTGCCCGATTGTTATATTATCCGCTATATTATCTGGTTGGATATAGAAAAAAAGTAGTGCGAGAAAATCTACAGAAATCGTTTCCCGAGAAAAGCTTAAGAGAAATTATCCAGATAGAAAAGACGTTTTATAAATATTTTGCTGATTTGGTCTTCGAAATTATTAAAATGTCGACGATATCGAAACCCGAATTACTGAAACGTGTTACATTCAAGAATTTAGACCAGGTGGAAAGTTATTTTGTAAAAGGCGAAAGTGTTTTAGCCTGCACTGGCCATTATGGTAACTGGGAATTATGTATGCTTGCGTTGGGGGCAAATTTAAGCGCGCCAGCTTATGTAATTTATAAACCTTTGAGCAATAGTATTTTTGAGAAGTGGTTCTTAGCCATCAGGACTCGTTTTGGCAATCTTTTCATCGCTATGCGACAGACTTTGAGAGTGCTAATTGCTACAAAAGACTCTCCTACCATGTTTTGCTTTGCAAGCGATCAAACCCCTACCCGCGAAGAAGCACAGTACACCTTGAAGTTCCTAAACCAGCCCACTGCCGTTTTATTAGGTTTGGAGAAAATAGCTTTGCAAACTAACCGACCAATATTCTACTTTGATGTTGTTAGTGTAAAAAGAGGTTATTATGAGATAGATTGCTTGCCATTATGTTTGGTGCCAAAAGAGACCAAAGACCATGAAATAACTGATCTGTTATTTAGCTTTCTGGAAAAACGAATTAATATATCACCGGCTTTTTGGCTTTGGAGCCATAGAAGATGGAAATTAAATAAATAATATGCAACCGAGTGTAGCCGTAGTAATTTTGAATTGGAATGGTAAAGCTTTATTAGAGCGTTTCTTACCTAGTGTCGTAGCCAGCGAGTATAATAATTTACAGATTATTGTAGGTGATAATGCTTCTACTGACGACTCGGTAGCCTTTGTAAAGAGTAATTTCCCAACAATACGTATTATAGAGAATGAAGAAAACTACGGTTTTGCTGGCGGCTACAATAAAATATTAACAAGGGTTGAGGCTGACTATTTTGTGCTACTTAATTCAGATGTAGAGGTTCCAGGAAATTGGATCCAACCTGTAATTGATTTCATGGGAACGGATGAAAAAATTGCCGTGGCGCAACCAAAAATTAAATGGCAGCAGCAAAAGGATCAATTTGAATATGCTGGCGCTGCCGGAGGTTTTATGGATCTACACGCATTTCCATTTTGTAGAGGACGTATTTTCGATCAAGTCGAAGCTGATAATGGGCAGTATAATAGCAATATTGATATATTCTGGGCTAGCGGAGCAGCATTTTTTATTAAAAGCAAAGCTTGGAAAGAAGTGAATGGTTTGGATGCAGATTTGTTTGCCCACATGGAAGAGATCGACTTGTGTTGGCGTCTGAAAAATCTGGGTTATAGGATTGTATGCTGTGCTGACGCCGAGGTATATCATGTAGGAGGTGGTACTTTAAATGCCAATAACCCCTACAAAACCTATCTAAACTTCAGGAATAACCTCATTATTATGCAAAAGAATTTGCCTTTAGATGATGCTTACGTACGCATATTTATTAGATTTTGGTTCGACTTAGCTGCCTGGCTGCAGTTTCTGTTAAAAGGAAAACCTGAGTTTACCCTAGCCATCTCAAAAGCACATTTTCACTTTTTGAGGGATGTAAGTCGAAATGCACAAAAGAGAACTAAAATTCAAATTCCACTTTTGAAACATACTGGAGTTTATAAGAATAGTATAGTATATGGTTTCTTTATCGAAAAAATTAAAGCGTTTAGTCAGATTAGGTGGTAGTACCGATCTTTCTTAATGCAAACTATTTTAAAAAACTTTCTATTGCTAAACGGTAGCCGTCTAATCCGAAGCCGGTGAGAACACCCTTACAATTTTTACCCGTTAACGATACATGACGGTATTCTTCACGCGCATAAATATTCGAAACGTGAACTTCTACGACAGGCGTGTTAATCGCCGCGATTGCATCGGCTAAGGCTACTGAGGTATGCGTATACCCACCCGCATTGATGATAATACCATCATACGAAAAACCAACCTCATGCAATTTGTTAATCAATTCCCCTTCTACGTTACTTTGATAGTAATCAATCTCCATAATGCTGTACAACTCCCTAAGCTTGTTTATATAACTATCAAAACCTTCTGCTCCATAAATAGAAGGTTCTCTAATACCTAATAGGTTTAAATTTGGGCCGTTAATAATTTGTATCTTCATCCGTTAATTGTTGTCAAATTTTGATCTTGTTGATTGCAATGTTATAAAAAAAAAAGAACAAAAATGAATGGAATGGCTTATCTCAATGGGTTTCGAGCATATTTAAAACTAGAGCGTTCACTTGCCGGACATTCTATCGATGCCTATTTAAATGATGTTGGGAAATTGATACAATATTTTGAGCTAATCAATCAGCCATTTGATGTCAATACTTTAACCTTGAAAGATCTCAGAGAATTTATTTTGTGGTTAAACAGCCTAGGCATGCAAGCATCTTCACAGGCAAGAATTCTGTCGGGGATTAAAGCGTTTTTTAATTATTTATTAATCGAGGAGCTTATCACAGAAGATCCTACAAGTTTAATTGAAGCACCAAAATTAAGTAGGAAGTTACCCGATACTTTAAATATTACTGAAATAAATAGCTTGTTAGAGGCGATAGATGCGTCGAGATCTGATGGAATGAGAAGTAAAGCGATTATAGAGGTACTATATGGATGTGGTTTAAGAGTTAGTGAGTTATCTGAAATGAGAATTTCAAATATATTCCCAGAAAGTGAATTCATAAAAGTCACTGGAAAGGGAAACAAAGAAAGACTAGTGCCAATTAGCGGCACAGCTTTGAAGTTTTTATCAATTTACTTGAATGAAGTTCGGCTACATTTGGTAATTAAAAAAGGACATGAAGACTATGTTTTCCTGAACAGGTTCGGTAGCCGATTATCTAGAATTTCGATCTTCACACTCATCAAAACATTGGCAACAAAAGTTGGCATTGATAAAACCATCAGTCCGCATACGTTTAGACATTCTTTTGCAACTCATTTAATTGAGGGCGGTGCTGATTTACGAGCTGTTCAAGAAATGCTAGGCCATGCGAGCATCACAACTACCGAAATATATACCCATTTGGATCGAGATTACCTAAAAAGTGTGATTACTCAATACCATCCTAGATCTTAACGGATTATACTACAACAAATCATCCGATCTTTTCCCTGCATATCTTTTCTTAACTCAATGTTTTCAAATCCTTTATCACTTAACATTTGAACCATTTCTTTTCCTAGATATTCATTAATTTCGAAAAAGACCAATCCATTTTCCGTTAGATTCACTAAAGCGAAATCTGCAATGGCTTCGTAAAAAACAAGAGGTTTTTCATTAGTTACGAACAAAGCTAGGTGTGGTTCATTTGCCAAGACATTTTCATGCATTTGCTCTTTTTCGTTTTGCGTAATGTATGGTGGGTTACTAGCTATTACCTCATATTTACGATCATGAATTGCGATAGGTTTTTCAAGGATGTCTTTATGTATAAAGTCTATGTCTACTTTATTTAAAATAGCATTTTTCTTTGCAATACTTAAAGCCTTACTCGATACATCTAAAGCTGCAACATGAATAGCCGGTAAGTTCTTTTTGATGGAAATTGCGATACAACCGCTACCTGTACCAATATCTAAAAAGTTAACGCTTTGAAAAGTCCCAATTTTTTGCAGTACCCACGCTACCAGTTCTTCTGTTTCGGGACGAGGAATGAGAACTGAGCTGTCGACCTTAAAAGGTAATCTATAAAAGGTCGTTTCGCCAATAATATATTGGATTGGTACGCCAGTTTTAAGCTGTGTAAGTATAAGATCTATGCTATTTAGCTCATTCCCAATCAATTCATGTTCCTTTTTTAGCGAATAGTCAAACTTACTGAATTTCAGATAGTGTTCAATTACTAAGTGAAAAATAGCCTTCGCTTCGTCTCGGTCATAAAGCAAAGTCAAATCATCAGTGAATTTTGTCGCTATTTCATGGAGTTTCATCACCTGCAAAACTAAGCAAATCCTGCTAAACGTAACAGGTTTTCGAAAGCTAAGAGGTTTTATCATGATATAATGTATTTTTGCATCAATGACGGATGAATTATATATGCGACGCTGCCTGGAGTTGGCTAAACTTGGAATTGGTAATGTAAGTCCAAATCCGATGGTCGGCTGCGTGATCGTCCATGAAAACCAAATTATTGGTGAAGGCTATCACCAAAAATTTGGAGAGGCCCATGCAGAGGTTAATGCAGTAAATGATGTACTTTCAAGGTTTGGAGATAAGGCAAGTGTCATGTTAACAGAGGCTACCGCTTATGTAAACCTGGAGCCCTGTGCCCATCAAGGTAAAACTCCTCCTTGTGCCGATTTACTAGTTAAACATCAGTTAAAAAAAGTGGTGATTGGTAGTAGCGACCCTTTTGTTGCTGTAAGTGGCAAAGGAATTGCCAAACTCAAGGATGCTGGAATTCATGTATCTGTAGGAACTATTACTAATGAATGTATTTGGTTCAATAGAAGGTTTTTTACGAGAATTGAACAGCAACGTCCATTTATCATCTTAAAATGGGCGCAGACTGCAAATGGTTATTTTGCACCCGTTGATGGTACTCAGAAGTGGATTACAGGCCCATTAGCAAAGAAACTAGCCCATCAATGGCGTGGCGAAGAGGATGCAATTTTAGTGGGGAAAAACACGGCATTCATAGACAATCCTCAATTAACAAACAGAAACGAAGGCGGCAGAAACCCTATTAGGATTATGATTGACAAGAATTTAACAGTTCCTATAACCCATCATATCTATAATAACGAAGTTAAAACCGTTGTTTTTAATGAAATTAAAACAGAAGTTAGTGGCAATACACATTTCGTGCAAATGGAAGATATGCAATTTTATTTAGCCCAAAAAATCGCCTTTCAACTTTACTTAATGGATATTCAATCAGTGATTATCGAAGGTGGCGCACAAATTTTAAACCAATTTATATCAGCAGGTTTGTGGGATGAAGCAAGGATTTTTACGTCTAGCGAAAGTTGGAACGAGGGGATGAAAGCGCCTGTTATTAAGGGTGATATGCTTGAAGAAATTAAACTTGAGAACGAGCAATTAACCATTTTATCAAGGAGAAAACTATGATTTATCTAATCCTAAGTATTTTTTGTAGTGTTACAGTTGGTGTTTTATTAAAATTAGCAAAACGTTACCAAATTAGCATTGTGCAAGCGATAACTTGGAACTATCTATTTGCGATCAGTTTAAGTGCCTTCTTTTTTCGTCCTGCATCGAAAGACTTAACTTTAACTGCAATCAACCCTATTCATATTGCGCTAGGTTTATTATTACCTGCCATTTTCATATTTTTAGCGTTGTCTGTTCAGAAGACTGGATTAGCAAGAACGGATATCGCACAAAGATTATCTTTATTTATATCACTTACAGCGGCCTATTTCATTTTCAAGGAAAACTATAGTGCGCTTAAGTACTGCGGTATTGCTATAGGCTTTTTAGCAATCATTTTTACCTTATATCGTAAAACGGACATCAAAGTAAACTATACCAATTGGCTTTATCCATTATTAGTTTTCATTGGCTTCGGCGTCATCGATATCTGTTTTAAACTTGTTAGTCAACTAAATGCGGTTCCTTATACTACTTCCCTATTTATCATATTTTGTATCGCTTTTATAGTTGCGCTTAGCTATGTCATTTATTTGGCTGTTACCAAGAAAACCAAATTGCAGCTAGTTAATTTTATATGCGGTTGTGTTTTAGGCTTGTTCAATTTTGGCAATATCTTATTTTACATGAAAGCCCACAGAGCCATGGCCGATCAACCCTCCACAGTTTTTGCAGCCATGAATTTAGGTGTGATAGTTTGTGGTAGTTTAATTGGGATTTTCCTTTTCAAAGAGAAACTAAGCAAACTGAACTACTTGGGCTTAGCACTTGCCGTAGTTGCCATTATTTTGATCACTTTAGCACAATTAAATGTTGTTCGATGATACTTATCAAACCCTTAAAGGTACTTCTGAGGGGATTTTTAGAGATAAAGGGAGTAAATTTATTGCTTATGTCTATCCGATAAAAGATGATACCAAAGTAAAGGCAATTTTAGCAGACTTAAGAACAGCGCATCCGAAAGCAAGGCATTTTTGCTGGGCCATACGCTTAACACCGGATAGAACAAACTTCCGTTTTAATGATGATGGTGAGCCATCTGGGACAGCGGGAAGACCTATCTTAAATACGTTATTATCTGCCGATATTACCAATGTTTTAATGGTGGTAGTTCGCTATTTTGGCGGTACTTTATTAGGGGTCCCAGGTTTAATTAATGCTTACAAAAATGCAAGTATAGCGGCGATTAATGCAAATGAGATTATCACCAATACCATCAACGATATTTATGAAATCAATTTCGATTATCTACTCATGAATGAAGTAATGAGAATAGTTAAAGATGAACAATTGCTAATTTTAAATCAGGAATTTGATACCAATTGCTTGATACGTTTTGAAATTCGTAAAGCAAATTTAAATGCAGTTTTAGGAAAACTTGGCAAACTTGAAAATATTGAACTAAAATATCTTTACACTTGTTAATAAAACTTACGAAGTCTTTAAGACTTCGTAAGTTTGTAAAGTAAATTATCATCCTATGCAAAAATTATCAGAATCTGATTTGATTATTAACCCAGACGGCAGCATTTATCATTTAAATCTACTCCCTGAAGATATCGCAGATACTGTGATTACCGTTGGCGATTTAGACCGTGTAAATGAAATTAGTAAACATTTTGATTCTATTGAGCTTAAGAAAGGTAAACGAGAATTTATTACCCATACAGGCTATTTGGGAAAAAGACGTATTACGGTGTTGTCTACCGGTATTGGAACAGATAATATCGATATTGTTTTCAATGAATTAGATGCATTGGTAAATATTGATTTTCAAACTAGAGAAGTCAAAAAAGACCTCAAATCACTTGCAATTATTAGAATTGGAACTTCTGGTGCAATTCAACCTGATTTGCCCATGGGTACCATTTTAGCCTCAAGTCATGGTGTTGGCTTTGACGCATTGATGCAATACTATATTCACCAGCTAGCGGGAGACGAACATAGTTTGCTGGATGGAATAAAATCACATTTCTCACACATTAAAGGTATCCATCCTTATTTAACGGCAGCCGATCATCAGCTTTTGGAGACTATTGGTAAAGATATGGCTCAAGGAATTACAGCTACAGCGCCGGGGTTTTATGCACCTCAGGGCCGACAAGTACGTGCAAAAAATGCTGTTCCTGATTTAATTAGTCAATTGAATAGCTTTAGCCAGGGGAAACATAGAATTACTAACTTGGAAATGGAAACAGCAGGTATTTATGCGTTAGCCAAAACACTCGGCCATAGTGCGTTATCGGTAAATGCAATTCTAGCTAGTAGAGTTAAATTTGAGTTTAGCAGCGAGCCCAATAAAATTGTTGATAAAGCCATAAAAATGGTGCTGGATCGTCTATAATTGTTTTATGTGTTCAACTACCAACTCGTTTCCCGCCATATCCAGATAGCTAACAGTCATCTCTTTTAAGTCAGTAACCCATTTTTCTACACCTGCAGATGCAGCTTTTCGACAAAAAGTTTGAAAATCGGTTTCACCTGCCTGATGGATTCTTAAAGCCTCTTTCAAGTCTGAGGCCGATGATTGATCTTCAATCAATAAAGCTTCATAGGCTGGAGCACTTTCGACCGTATGATCATCTTTTCCAAAATAAATAGACATTCCATTCATTACGTAAACATCATTCCGCTCCACACCCAAGGCTTTAATTTCCTGTATAAACTGCGGAAAGTCTGCTCCGGTTTTGATTTTTTGCTCGGCTCTTTGTATATCTTCAATGGTAAAAATCATGGTATTTTTAGTTAACTACTACTTTATAGATCGTAGTTTGGGTGTAAACTTCATCTGGCCTTAAAATAGTACTTGGAAAATGAGGTATATTGATGCCATTCGGATGGTGCTGTGTTTCAACGCAAAATGCATCAAATGGTCCATACTCACGCCCGCCTTTACCATTTTTCACTCCTAAATATTTACCAGTATACAAATGAGCAACTGGCTCTGTTGTATAAACTAACAAAGATAAACCGCTAGTTGTTTCTGATGTTTTACTGGCCAATGTTAAAGCACCATATTCTTTATCTAAAACATAGGTTTGATCGTAGCCATCTACCTCATTCCAATTACTACCTATGGCTTTTTCATTTGTAAAATCATGAATAGTGCCTGCAACGGGAATTAACTTGCCTGTAACTGCCCAATCAGAATCTTGTTCTAAATAGTTAGTAGCATTCATTTGATGGATGTGGTTCATAATCTTATCGCCATTGGCAGATAGATTAAAATAGCTGTGATGAGTTAAATTGACTGGCGTTGCCTCATCGGTATCTGCTTGATAAGAAAGAATAAGCTCGTCATTATCTGTAAACTCAAAAGAAAGTTGAATAGCTAAATCACCCGGAAATCCTTCTTCTCCATCAAAACTATAATACTGGAACGTTACCTTAGCGTTTGGCGAATCTGATGTTTCGATGATATCCCATACTTTTCTGTCAAAGCCACTGGCACCACCATGTAAGCAACATGAACCTGCATTTAATGGCAGCTGATATCCAACACCGTCAACCTCCACTGTTCCGTTTTTAATTCGGTTGGCATATCGACCAATAATAGCCCCAAAATAAGGATAGTTGGCTAGATAGTCTGCCGAGATATAATCCTCAAATTTATCAAAGCCAAGTACAATATCTTGTTCTTCGCCCTTAGAGTTTTTAACGACAAATTTATTGATAATGGTGCCGTAGTTAAAAATGTTAACATAGTTACCTTTGTTATTAGTTAATTTAACTGCAATAACTTCTTTTTCATCTACAAAAATCCCTGTATTTGTTTGAATAACTTTCATTCTTGTGTTTTTATTTTATAGCTTGATGCAATTCAGCATGATTAAATTCTATACCCCTACGTGACGAGAAAATTAAATAAAAATAACAAAATTTAATTACGGGCATTTCATAAAATTGTATCTTAGGCCGTTGACGAAAATACAATATACTTATCAATTTGGCAATAAATAATCATTCATGAACCAGCAGCTATCCGATAAATTTTTAGAGAAATATAAACAAGAACCTGTGGCAACTTTTTTTGCACCAGGAAGGGTAAACTTAATAGGAGAACATATAGATTATAACGGTGGCTTAGTAATGCCTTGTGCAATAACTGCCGGAACTTGGCTATTAATGGCACCTAACAATGATAACGTAATCAGATTTAGCAGTGTTAATTTCGAGGAAGAGCAAAGTTTTGATATTCAAAAAGAATATCAAAAAACTGGGCACGAGTGGTATAATTATCCCTTAGGTGTGATACATGAACTTCAAAAATTTGGATGGACGGCTCAAGGGATAGATTTATTGTATTTTGGCAATATTCCAATTGGCTCTGGTTTATCATCTTCTGCCTCAATTGAAGTGCTTACCGCCTTTGCTTTAAATGACTACTTTAATTTAGGACATGACAAGCTTGAACTTGTAAAACTGTCTAAACGCGTAGAGAATATCTTCATAGGTGTTAATTCTGGTATTATGGACCAATTTGCAGTTGCCTTTGGAGAAACTGATAAGGCTATTGTGTTAAATTGTGATACTTTAAAATACAAAATTGTTGATTGTGATTTGGGCGACTATAATTTGGCCATTATCAATACGAATAAGGCACGAAAATTGGAAGAATCAAAATACAATGAGCGTGTTAGCGAATGTAATGAAGCTTTAAGTGCACTTAAAAAGGAGATTACAATCAGTAATTTGTGTGAGTTGACGGCAGAAAAATTTGCCTTACATAGCCACTTAATTGAAAATGAAACTACCATGAAGAGGGCAACACATGTGGTAAAAGAAAATGACCGTGTTCATTTAGCAGCAAAGGCCTTAAATGCGGGTGAATTGGAAGAATTCGGTCGACTAATGTACGCTTCTCACCAATCGCTTAAAGAGTTATATGAGGTTTCTGGCGTAGAGCTTGATGCTGTAGTTGATTTTTGTAGTAATTACGAACATGTAATTGGCGCGAGAATGACTGGTGCTGGTTTTGGAGGCTGTGCCATTGCATTGCTGAAGAAAGGGTATGAAGAGGATTTCGCACAGAAATTAACTGAAAGTTATGTAGCTAAAGTTGGCTATCCAGCGGCAATCTATATTCATGGAATTGGGAATGGAGTAGGTAGAAAATGAAAAAACTAAAACTAGACGAACTTAATCGCGTAGCTGTAGAAGAATTTAAGCAGCAAGAGAAACTTCCTGTTGTGGTCATCTTAGACAACGTTCGAAGTATGCACAATGTCGGTTCCGTTTTTAGGACAGCAGATGGGTTTTCGATTGAAAAGGTAGTTTTGTGTGGCATTACTGCACAACCACCTCACCGTGAAATCGAAAAAACAGCTTTGGGTGCTACTTTAGCGGTAGATTGGGTTTACTTTGAAGATACACTGGCCGCTGTAGTCCATTTTCGAGAACAAGGCTACGAAATTATCGCAATTGAACAGGCCGAAAACAGTACGATGTTACATACTTTTAAGCCAGATACGAAAAAAAAATACGCGTTGATATTCGGGAATGAAGTAAATGGCGTAAGTGATGAAGTAATGCAAAAGATTGACAATTGTATAGAGATACCACAATTTGGAACAAAACACTCTTTCAATATAGTGATTTCGGCAGGAATTGTGCTTTGGGATTTTTTTGCAAAATTGAGGTTGTAAGCACCGAAAAAAAATATCATAAATGGATAACTTGCTTTTAAACAAACTACAAATCAAGTCTGGTTTTAAGGTTGCAGTTTTAAATGCACCTGATAATTTTGAGTCTATCATCGGAAACGTACCAGGTGATATTGCTGTTTCATTTTCAGCAAGTGAATACTACGATGCCTTGATCATTTTTGCAGTTACCAAAGCCGATATGATAAAGGCCCTTAGTTTAACAAATCATAACATCACTGCAAAAACCATTTGCTGGATTATATACCCTAAAGCAAAAACCGCGCTGGCAAGTGACTTAAACTTAATGCAGTCATGGGATAGTTTAAACCTATTTAACCTAGCGCCTTGCGCCTCGGCGGCAGTAGACGGACTATGGACAGCCTTGCGAATTAAACCTGTAGATACCCAAAAGAAATCGGGCGTTGGAAATACAGAAATTCAACAAAATGATTATGGCAAATATGTCGATGTTGCTAATAAGATAGTCACGCTACCAGCTGATTTAAAGGCAGCGCTTGAATTGCAACCTCTTGCATTTAATTTCTATCAGCAACTCTCCTACTCAAATCGTAAGGAATATGTGCTTTGGGTATTAACTGCCAAGCAAGAAAAAACGCGTGTTGATCGCATTCAAAAAACTGTAGAGAAATTATTGATTGGCAAGAAAAACCCTGGTGAAAAATAAGCACTTAACATTAATTAACAGGACGAGTTAAACAATGTTAAAACTCATATAAATCTTCAATTGGACGTTAGCTTTGTTTCGAAAATAAAAGCACGCTCCCATGCCCAAATCTATCATATTTGTCACTATTTGCTGTTTATTCGCCAACTTTTCCATAACTCATGCACAAACCTCTGTGGATAGTACACAACGACTCAATGAAGTTAGTATCACCAAAAAAAAGCAATTAGTTGAACGAAAAAACGATAAAACCATTTTAAATATTGCGAATAGCAATGTAGCCATAGGTAATACCGCATTCGAAATTCTCTCGAGGGCACCAGGAGTAACAATTAGTAATGAAGGTAATATAAGTTTGAGGGGAAAAACTGGTGTGAGTGTAATGATCAATAGCAAGCTGACTTACTTATCGGCAGCGCAACTTAAAACATTATTACAAAACACCAACGCGAGCACAATTGAGACGATTGAGTTGATGAATAGTCCTTCCGCTAAATTTGATGCAGCCGGCAGCGGGGGCATTATTAATATTAAACTCAAGAAAAACCAAAACTATGGTACAAATGTGAATGTATTACTTTCGGGAGGTTATGGCGACTATTATAAAAGTAATGGTGGAATAGACTTTAACCACCGCAATCAAAAAATTAACATATTTGGAAATCTCGATTATAGTAACAACAAAAATTTTGAAGAACTAAAGTTAACTCGGACTAACCAACTTGGTGCTGAAAAGACTTATTTTAATCAGTTAGGTAAAGATATTTACAGCAGAGAAAATAGATCGTATAAAATTGGAATCGACTATGATTTTAATCCTAAGAATAATCTGTCATTCCTAGTCAATGGTTATGATCATCACGCCAATACTACTACAGAAAACATTACGTTAATTGGCCATTCGCCTCTGTTTGCCGACTCTTCCATTATTGCAGCAAATACAGGGAACAGCAAATACCGCAATCAAACTTATAGCTTAAACTATCGGCTAGCTATTGATTCCACAAACAAAGAGTTAACCGCAAATATAGATTACGCGACATTCTCTAATACAAATACTTCCCATTACACCAATAATTTCTATAATGATAATGGAGAGATTTTCAAGCCCTCTTACATTTTCAGAAATGCTGCGCCCTCCACTATTAAAATTTGGTCTGGAAAAGTCGATTACACACACGCTTTTTCTGAACAAACCAAGCTAGAAACTGGGATAAAAAGCAGCTATGTAGCAACAAAAAACCGATTTATCCAAGAAACCCAAACGAATAAGCTTTGGGTAAATGACGAAGGAAACAGTAATAACTTCAATTATAAGGAAAATATAAATGCAGTTTATGTTAATTTTCAGCAGAAATTTAGCGGACTTACTTTGCAAGTCGGCCTACGTACCGAGCTTACGCATTCAAAAGGCGGCGAGGTTAAAAGAAATTATGTCGATTTCTTTCCAAGCGTCAGTTTAAATAAAGTGATACAGGAAGCTCATGGCCTTGGATTATCCTATAGCAAAAGAGTTGATCGCCCAGATTACGAAGCACTAAATCCATTTGTCTATTTTGCAGATATATATACCTATGCTCAAGGTAATCCCTATCTTAACCCACAATATACCCATACATTTGATTTTACTTATAACTTTAAAGAGCAATTGAATGCCACCTTGGGATATAGTTTCACTAAAGATGTAATAACCACTACTTTAATTAGCGATCCTGTAAAAAAGACCTTATTTATCCTAGAGCAAAATTTAGCTAGCCAGCGAAATTATAATTTAAATATTGGGGCACCTATCTCCATTACAAAATGGTGGGAAACTGATAATGAAGTCACTTTATATTACACCAATTTTAAATCACCCAATTTAATGGGAATACCTTTTAGCAGTAGTAAAATAAGTTACATATTAAACAATTCCCAGACTTTCAACATCAATAAATTGCTTAGTGCAGAAGTTAACTTTGATTATCACTCTGCTCAAGCTTATGGAACGTATATGGTAAAACCGTTATATGGCATAGATCTGGGTGTGAGTAAGTCGTTCGCCGACAAAAGATCAATTCTTAAATTAGCTGTCAACGATATATTTAACCAAAGAGTGGCAAAAATTAGCAGTGCTATTGCGCAACAGGATTATCGCCTCTACCAAAAGGAAGAGAGCAGAATATTTCGACTGAGTTTTAGCTATAATTTCGGCCGCAATTCGATCAAAGCAGCAAGAGAACGTTCAAGAAGCTCGGATGCTGAACAAAGTCGCGTTAAAACAGGGAATTAACTCCTAGCCTGCTAACACCTTATCTGGCGTAATCGGCAAAATCCTTATCCTTTTCCCAGTTGCATTAAATACCGCATTTGCTACAGCAGCAGAAAATCCAATTAACGCAATCTCTCCCATCCCTTTAGCCCCCATTGGGTTTACGATAAGGTCTGGTTTATTGATAAAAATTACATCGATCTCCGGAACATCGGCGTGAACAGGTACATGATAATCGGCAAAGTTATTGTTAATATAGCGCCCATAACGGTTATCTAAAAGCGCTTCTTCAGTTAAAGCCATGCCAATACCACCTACTGCCCCACCTACCATTTGGCTACGTGCTGTTTTCGGACTTACAATGGTGCCTGCATCCCCAACAGATACTATTTTACTCACCTTCACAACACCTGTTAATTGATGAACCCTTACCTGGACAAAGTGAATTGAAAAGGAGTACATCGAAAAATTCTTAGCCTCTGGGTTGGTTTGTGATGATTGAATAGTTTTTTCAATCATTGGTAAGTTATTCTTTTTTAAAACGTCTACAAAATTACTAGTTGCATCCATGTTCGCATTCGCCGCCAATTCTGCGATCGTACTCTTCAACGCTACGCAAACATCATTTACGGCCGAACCAACTGTAGAGAGTGTTGCAGAGCCACCCTGGCTAGGTGCTGGTGGCAAAGAAGAATCACCCAGTTCAAAAGTAATTTTGCCAACAGGAATATTCATTAATTTACTGGCTATCAAAGTCATGCCAGTTCCAGTACCTGGTCCAATGTCACTGACAGCACTTTGCAAAACCAAAGAGCCATCAGCCTTCAAAATACCTTTTACAGTTGCTCTTCCCCTACCTGCGCCGAATACACCAATGCTAACTCCATATCCAATTTGCCAAGAACCATCTACAATGCTTCCCGGTTTATTTTTTCTTTTATCCCAGCCAATTTTATCCGCACCTAATTGATAAGCTTCTTTAATATACTTACTCGAAAATGGCCGATTTTGTACCTGGTCTTTTTCCGGGTCATTTTTTATCCTAAATTCTAATGGATCCATATTTAAGGCATGAGCCATCTCATCAATTGCACTTTCTAAGGCAAACGCGCCAGTGGCTTCGCCTGGACCACGCATCCATATTGGAACTCCCATATCTAGCGGAATTACAAAATAGTTGGTGTTCACATTTTCGCACTGGTACATGAACTTCGACATGTTTACTACCCCTTCGGTAAAGTTTTCATAAGTGGCAGACTGCCCAAATGCTGTATGTGTAATACCAGTAAGTTTTCCATCCTTAGTTGCGCCCATGCCTATTTTTTGATAAGAGGCAGGCCTATTTCCAACCATGGTAAACATTTGATCGCGACTAATAACCAGTTTAACAGGCTTAGCTAAGTGTTTTGAAGCGATGACCGTTGCAATTTCTAATGGCCAAGTTCTCAATGCCATCCCAAATGCACCACCTACAAATTCAGAATTAACCTGAATTTTGTCTGCGGGAATTTTAAAAACATTGGCTATAGTATTCTGAGTGGCCTTAACGCCCTGCGTCTTCGCATAAACAGTTACCTGATCATTTGGCCCCCAATCTGCAATAATCCCATGCAATTCCATCGGATTATGTGTTTCTACCGGCAAATGATACTTTTGTTCTATCTGTACCTCAGCGGTTTTATAAGCATCTTCAATCCCTCTTTTATATGGAGGCTGACCTTGCAGTTTTCTTACAGTAGAATCTGAGATGCTTTTCTCAAAATCTGTATTAAAATTCTCTTTGGCATAACTAACTTTTACTAGGGTTGCTGCATGAGTTGCTCTTTCAAATGTATCGGCAACTACAATTGCCACAGGTTGCCCATTGTAAAAGATCCGATCAGTATAAAAAATCTTCATCGGCGACCCCCCCTCTTGCTCATAACCAGCAACTGAAGGTTTATTTAAATGAGATACAACCGCCAATACACCCGGCGAATTACTAGCTGCTTTACTATCAATACCTGTAATTTTGCCTTTGGTGATGGTACTTGTCACTAAAACACCATAAGTTAATCCTGGTACCTGATATTCGGCGAAATATTTTGCTTTTCCGGTTACTTTCGCTACACCGTCTACACGGTCATTTTCGTCTACAAAAAAATCCATTACACTTTTGATTTTGCTACCTTTAACGCTTCAATAATTGAGTTAAATGCCATTTTCACTTTAAAATCGTTCTCTCCATATCCTTTGGCTCCATGGGTGGCTATTCTTGCAGCATCTTCGAAATTACTTGCATTTGCTGTCTTTCCTTTTAGGAAGTTCTCGGCTTCGATTAATCGCCAAGGCTTATGTGCCACTCCACCCATTGCTAAACGTGCCGTATTAATAATGTTGTTTTCAATATCCAATCCTGCTGCCACAGAAACTAACGCAAAAGCATAAGAAGAACGGTCTCTTACTTTCACATAGTGAAAGTTCTTATTCAAACTGTTAATTGGTATTTCCAATCTAACAATTAATTCTCCTTTCTGTAAGTTATTATCTTTTTCTGGAGTTGAACCAGGTAAGCGATGGAAATCTCCAAAATTAACTTTACGTTCACCTTTCGCATTTACGATTACAACTTTTGCATCTAATGCAGCAAGTGCTACACACATATCGCTAGGATGAACCGCTATGCATGATTCTGAGGTTCCAAATATCGCGTGCATTCTATTGTAGCCGCCTATGGCTCCACAGCCACTTCCTGGAGCACGCTTATTACATGGCATGGTTGTGTCGTAAAAGTAACCACATCTTGTTCGTTGCATCATGTTACCCCCTACGGTTGCCACATTACGCAGTTGAGCCGAAGCACCTGCCTGAAGCGCAAGCATCAACAATGGAAATTTCTCTTTAACGATCGCATGTTCGGCCAGTGCTGAATTTGAAGTTAATGCGCCCACATGTAAAATATTGCCTATTAACTCTATTTTCTTTAAGGGTAAATAATTAATGTCGATTAATTTTTCTGGAGCAGTTACCCCTCTTTTCATTAAATCGACTAAATTAGTTCCACCTGCAATAAATGTTGCCTTTGGATCTTTATTGACTAAACTCAAAGCAGTTTTAACGATGGATGTCCTTACATATTGAAAATTGATCATATTGCAGCTCCCTTCTCTTTAACTTCTTGTATCGCATCAACAATATTTGGGTAGGCTCCACATCTGCAGATATTCCCGCTCATATATTCCCTAATTTCCTCTTTCGAATTGGCATGTCCCTCTCTAATGCATGCTACGGCACTCATAATTTGACCTGGCGTACAATATCCACACTGAAAACCGTCATGTTTGATGAAAGCTGCCTGCATAGGGTGTAGTTCTTCTCCCTTTGCCAGGCCTTCAATGGTAGTGATGTTTTGCCCTTCGTTCATCACAGCTAAACTTAGACAGGAATTAATCCGTTGACCGTTTACGTGAACCGTGCAGGCACCGCATTGTCCGTGATCACAGCCTTTTTTAGTACCTGTTAAATGAAGCTGCTCTCTTAACAAATCTAAAAGTGTAACTCTAGGCTCCACTTTTAAGGTAAATGATTTGTTGTTTACTTTTAGATTTAGCGGGATTTTCTCGAACATTTCAGCGAAACGCTCATCTACTTTTTGATCGGCAGCTTTTAGCACCGTTAATGGCGTTAGGGATAATGCCGTAAAGAGTGATGATTTTTTGAGGAAATCTCGGCGGCTATCGCCAGACGGATTGTTTTCGAGTTCGGACATGGCAAACCAATTAAAATATAATTAGGGATATTGCTCTAATATCGGAATTATGAAAGGTGTTCTAAAGGCTTTTGGTAATTTAGAAGGAATCTAACTTTGACAATCTTTAAAGATTGTCAAAGTGGTGTTGACTAGAAGTTACCCATCTTAAATTGTTAATAATCTTCGATTCTGATTGATTAATAGGCTTATAAAAAATAATTTCCCAATAATTTAGTCAAAAAATAGTGCTAACTTCGACATAGTCGAAGCCCAGCACCAAATAGTAGCATATTTTGTTTTTCTATCAAATACGTCATCTGAGCGGCTTTTTAAGAAGAACGAGTGGAGCAAGGACTTTGACAATCTTTAAAGATTGTCAAAGTATACTTTTTAAGAGACAGCGTCATTGCGAGGCACGAAGCAATCTTACAACTATGGGTGGGACCAGCATAGTGCATTAAGATTGCTTCGTGCCTCGCAATGACGCATTTTCTTCAGATTTTATGCGTACGCCACAGCATCTTTCGATGGCAACTTACTATAACCCATTAAATATTCGTCAACTTTACGAGCAGCTTCCCTACCTTCTGATATTGCCCAAACAACCAATGATTGTCCCCTGCGCATATCGCCAGCAGCAAATATTTTAGGAATGTTAGTTTGATAAATACCTTCAACTGCTTTTACATTTCCTCGCTCATCTAATTCTACGCCTAGTTTTTCTAACAAGCCCTGCTTTTGAGGATATAAAAAGCCCATCGCTAATAAGACTAATTCGCAAGGATAGATTTTTTCAGTTCCTTCCACCTCTTTAAAGCCATTTGCTCTGCCATTTGCATCAATATCCCACTCCACATTCACAACTTTTAATGCTTTTAAATTACCATCTTCGTCGGCTATAAATTCTTTGGTATTTACTGCCCAAGTTCTGCTAACACCCTCTTCATGTGAAGAAGTCACTTTTAGCAACATTGGATAAGTGGGCCAAGGCATGTGATCTGCACGACTTTGAGGAGGCATTGGCATAATCTCAAATTGGGTTACCGATTTTGCTCCCTGACGATTAGAAGTACCGATACAATCAGATCCCGTGTCACCTCCACCAATTACGATTACATTTTTACCGGTAGCTTTAATTTCTTCTCCAACTACTTCCCTTAAGCTTACCCGTTTATTCTGTTGCTTTAAAAAGTCCATTGCAAAATGGATACCTTTTGCATTCCTGCCTAAGGCAGGTAAATCGCGCGGAATGGTTGATCCGCCAGCTAGTACTAAAGCATGGTGATCTCTTAATAAAGTGCTTAGTTCAATATTTTCGCCTATATTCGCATTGCATCTAAAAACAATACCTTCTTCTTCCAACAATTTAATTCTACGGTCGACTACATCTTTTTGCAGTTTAAAATCAGGAATTCCGTAGCGTAATAGTCCGCCTGGAGCATCATCTCTTTCAAAAACTGTAACTTCGTGACCTGCTTTATTTAACTGAGCTGCAGCTGCTAAGCCGGCTGGACCTGAACCAACAATTGCGATCTTTTTTCCGCTTCTTATCAGCGGCTCATGAGCTTTGATGAAACCCTTCTCGAAAGCTATTTCTATGATATGTTTTTCAATTTCTTCAATTGATACTGGCGAACGGTTAATTCCCAACACACAGGCGCTTTCGCATGGTGCCGGACAAATCCGACCAGTAAATTCAGGGAAATTATTTGTGCTTAATAGTATCTCTGCAGCATTTTGCCATTCGCCTTTGTAAACGGCATCATTAAATTCAGGGATAACATTGCCCAATGGACAGCCTGATTGGCAAAAAGGCACGCCACAATCCATACAGCGCGCAGCTTGTTTATTCAGCTGATCATCAGCCAAAGGGTCTAAGAATTCGTTATAATGTTGTACACGGGTGGCTGGTTCTTGTCTTGAAGGCGAAACTCTTTCGTATTCAAAAAATCCTGTTACTTTTCCCATTTAGTTAATTTTTACTTGTGAACTACGTTGTAATAAAACAGCTTTGTATTCTTTAGGGAATACTTTTACAAATTTGCCAGATTGATTTGTCCAATCACTTAAAATAAATTCTGCAACTCTACTGTTAGTTAATCGAATATGATTTTTTAATAACACAGTTATTCTTTCCTCATCTTCCGCTTGTAATGGATCAAGATCTACCATTTCCGGGTTACATTTTTTAGCGAAATCTCCCTTCACGTCATAAACCCAAGCTATGCCACCACTCATTCCAGCAGCAAAATTACTACCTGTATCGCCAATTACTAGCACTTCTCCACCTGTCATATATTCGCAACCATGATCGCCAACTCCTTCTACAACGGCTGTAGCTCCTGAATTACGCACTGCGAAACGTTCTCCAGCTTTACCTCTAATATATAGCTCTCCAGAAGTTGCACCGTAAAGTGCCACGTTACCGATAATGATATTCTGCTCTGGCACATAATTGATATTACCAAATGGATAAATTACCAATTTGGCACCTGATAGTCCTTTACCGACATAATCATTTCCTTCGCCTTCGAGTGTTAAAGAAAGCCCTTTAGCAGCAAAAGCCCCGAAACTCTGTCCTGCAGAACCAAAACATTTGAAATTAATCGTATCTGCTGGCAATCCAGCTCCCTTATGAACCTTCGATATTTCATTTGACAACATTGTGCCGATTGCTCTATCTGTATTTTTGACATCGAAATTCGCAAAGACCGGCTCATTGTGTAAAATAGCTGGCTGTGCTTTTTCAATTAATTGATGATCTAGCACTTGATTTAATCCATGGTCTTGTACTTCTGTATTGTACAATGAACCTCCATGGTTTGGCTCTTTATATAAAATAGGTGCTAAATTAACATACTTTAATTTCCAATCTGCATCGTCAATTGCACGCATCTGTAATACATCAGATTGGCCAATCATCTCCTCAATGGTTCTGAAACCAAGTTCAGCCATGATCTCTCTTAGCTCTTCAGCTAAGAAATGGAAAAGATTAACTACATGTGCAGGGTCGCCAGTAAATAACTTACGCAATTCGGGATCTTGTGTTGCAACGCCAACTGGACAGGTATTTAAATGACATTTACGCATCATGATGCAACCTGCAGTTACTAGCGCTGCTGTTGCAACTCCCCATTCTTCGGCACCCAATAAAGCCGCAATAGCTATGTCTCGACCTGTTTTTAATTGTCCATCAGTCTGTAAAACTACCCTGCTTCTCAACCTGTTTTTTACGAGCGTCTGATGCGCTTCTGCCAAACCTAGTTCCCAAGGTAAGCCCGCATGTTGTATAGAGGTTAATGGTGATGCGCCTGTTCCTCCATCATAACCCGATACCAAGATTACATCGGCGTGTGCTTTTGCCACCCCGGCGGCAATCGTGCCAACACCTGCTTTTGATACTAATTTCACATTGATCCTTGCAGCTCTGTTTGCATTCTTTAAATCGAAAATTAACTGCGCAAGATCTTCAATAGAATAGATGTCGTGGTGTGGTGGTGGCGAAATTAAGCCTACTCCTGGCGTAGCGTGACGAACTTTCGCAATCCAATCATCTACTTTATGTCCTGGTAATTGGCCACCTTCACCTGGTTTAGCCCCTTGGGCCATTTTAATCTGCAACTCGTCTGCATTTGTCAGGTAATAACTGGTTACCCCAAAACGAGCTGAAGCAATCTGCTTAATAGCCGAGCGCATTGAATCTCCGTTTGCCAATTTCTCATAACGCATTTCATCTTCTCCACCCTCTCCGGTATTGCTTTTTCCACCTATACGGTTCATGGCAATCGCTAAAGTAGAATGTGCCTCGTGAGAAATCGATCCGAACGACATTGCGCCTGTTGCAAATCTTTTGAGGATATTTTCTACTGGTTCTACTTCCGATAAAGAAATCGATGATCGGTTATAATTGAATTCTAATAAACCGCGTATCGTATATGCTTGAGCAGTTTGCTCATTAATTAATTTAGAATACTTTTTAAACGTCGCGAAATCATTTCTCCGTGTTGCATTTTGCAATAAGTGGATTGTTTCTGGGTTGAATAAATGTTTTTCACCACGTCTTCTCCATTTGTAAGTTCCACCTGTCAATAATAGCTCTTCGCTTTGTGTTTTAGGGCCGAAACTACGACGATGTTTAATCAAAGTCTCTAAAGCAATTTCATCCAATCCTAATCCACCAATGCGCGAAACAGCTCCCGTAAAATGCGTATTTACAACTTGTTCGTTAATACCTAAAATTTCGAAGATTTGAGCACCGTGGTAAGATTGTAAAGTAGAAATTCCCATTTTTGAGAAAATCTTTAACAAACCACTGTTTACAGCGTAAATATAGTTTGAAATCAATTTTTCTTGTTTTAACCCACTCTCCACATCAAAACCTTTAATAGTTTCTAATGCCAAGTAAGGATTAACCGCTGTTGCACCGAAACCAATTAAAGTTGCAAAATGATGTACTTCCCAAACATCTCCAGCTTCAACCACAATGCCTACGGCACCACGATATCCTTTTCTAATAAGATGATGATGTACAGCCGAAACAGCTAGTAGCGAAGGAATTGCAGCGTGTTCCGAGTCGATGGCTCTATCTGATAATACAATAACTTGAAATCCGTCCTCAACCGCATCAACCGCATAACGACAAAGCCTATCGAGTGCTTTGGCCAATGAGCCTGGCTTGTCATTTGCCCTAAAGTAAGTCTGTAAAGTTTTAGATTGGAATAGTCCAGTATCAATACTTCTTAGTTTTTCTAATTCCAGATTGGTTAATATAGGATGCTTAATGCCTACACAGTGGCATTGCATTTGGTTTTCTTCTAATAAGTTACCGTTATTGCCCATAAATCCAGCTAAACTCATTACCACCTTTTCACGGATGGGATCAATTGGCGGATTTGTTACTTGGGCAAATAATTGTTTGAAATAAGAAGATAAATGCTGAGGTTGCTTAGATAACACTGCTAAAGGCGTATCCGTTCCCATTGATCCTATAGCTTCTTTACCCTCTATAGCCATCGGTTTTAACAATAAATCGATGTCTTCTCTGCTATAGCCAAATACCTGTTGGTATTTAAAAATAGAATCTTTGGCCAAATTGGTAAACATCAACCTAGGCTCTGGTAATTCCTCTAATTTAATTTGATATTGGTTTATCCAATCTGCGTATGGACGTCTATTGCATACTTGTTTTTTAATTTCGTCATCGCTGATAATTCGACCCTGCTCCATGTCCACTACAAACATTTTACCAGGAGTTAACCTACCTTTTTTAATTACGGTACTTTGATCTATGGCAAGTGCGCCAGATTCTGAAGCCATAATTACACGGTCGTCGCTTGTTAATACATAACGTGAAGGACGAAGGCCATTACGATCTAAGGTGGCTCCAATTAAATTACCATCCGTAAAAGCAATTGCTGCTGGTCCATCCCAAGGCTCCATTAATGAGGCGTGAAATTGATAGAATGCCTTTTTAATTGGATCCATATCTTCGTTACCGTCCCATGCTTCCGGGATTAACATCATTAATACGTGCGGTAGCGATCTACCTGCATGTAAAAGCAGCTCAACTACATTATCTAAACAGCCAGAGTCTGATTGTGATTCATCAATTACTGGCAAGATCATGTTTAGTTCTTCAGCCGTAAAATATGGCGAGGCAAATGATTTAACGCTAGACCTGAACCAGTTTAAATTCCCTTGTAAGGTGTTAATTTCACCGTTATGCGCAATATATCTAAATGGTTGTGCTAATCTCCATGATGGAAAAGTATTTGTTGCAAAACGAGAGTGAATGAGGCCAAATGCAGACACCATCCGTTTGTCGCTTAATTCGGCAAAATAGGTACGTACTTGTAAAGAAGTTAATTGTCCTTTATAAATAATCGTTCTAGAAGAAAACGAAGCGATATAAAAATCTTGTTTACTACCTGCAACCGTGCTATAAATTGTTTTTGCGAGATAGGTTTTTAAAACGAAGAGTTTTCGCTCAAAGTCAGCTCCAGGTGCAACATGATATGGTCGGGCAATAAATACTTGCTCAATTTCTGGTTCAACAGATAAGGCCATTGCGCCTATGTCGGTAGTATCAACCAATACCTTTCTAAAGCCTAGCACTTCTAAGCCTAATTTCTCTGCAGTACGATAAATAATTTCTCTGCACTCTTCACGAGCGCGTATTTCTTTTGGTAAAAACAGCATACCAACGCCGTAATTTCCATATTCAGGCAGGCTAAATCCCGCTCTTAAACATTCATCAAATAAAAATTCATGTGGCACCTGAATCATAATTCCGGCACCATCACCTGTATTTGGTTCTGCACCGCAAGCTCCCCTATGATCTAGGTTCTCTAAAATGGTAATGGCATCTGATATAATTTGATGTGATTTACGGCCTTTTACATGTGCTACAAAACCGATACCACAGGCATCATGTTCAAAGCTTTTACGGTATAATCCTTGGTGTTCATTCAAGTTCTCCATCTGGTTCTCTTTCTGGTTTGTTAGTTAGTGTATAGGAAACACTAAGATAGTCATTTTTAAGCTTAAATTACATTATCCGTATTATTTTTGAGATATATTTATATTTTATGTTTCAGATACTTTCTTTTTTGAAATATTGGCAAACGAAATCGATAACAATTACGAATTTCGTAATAGATGCAAATACTATTTATGCATAGTAATGGGGTTTACTAGTGTTTTTAAGTTGACTGACAGGTATAAATCGGTCGATTTTTTTCAATTTTATCGTAAACTTTAGACTTTTAGAACGCTATATGTCAAGCGCTAAGCACTTAACCATCTATCAATCAATCCCGTAGTGATTATCCAATAAATTTCACACATTTCTTTTTGTAGAATGCACTCTTTTGCTACCTTTGTGCCGGGCAAGTCTTTTACGATCAGCTCCCTTTGAACTCCCCCAGGGCGGGAACGAAGCAAGGGTAGAAGGTTGTAGCGGTGCGATAAAAGTTGCTTGCCCATTTTTTTCCCCTAACCCCCTGAGGGGGATCTTCAATTCAGGGTTTCTTTTATCTTATTTCTCAGAAAGAGAATTTACATTTTATGAAATTTTTTATTGATACTGCAAACTTAGCTCAGATTAAAGAAGCACAAGATTTAGGCGTTTTAGATGGTGTAACAACTAACCCTAGCTTAATGGCTAAGGAAGGCATTACTGGTGATGCAAATGTAATTAACCACTATAAAGCTATTTGTGATATTGTTGATGACAATGTAAGTGCAGAAGTTATTGCGACAGATTTTGACGGTATTGTAAAAGAAGGGGAAGCTTTAGCTGCACTTAATCCTAAGATTGTAGTAAAAGTACCAATGATTAAAGATGGTATTAAAGCTATTAAATACTTTTCTGGTAAAGGAATAAGAACTAACTGTACATTAATTTTCTCACCTGGTCAAGCTTTATTAGCTGCCAAAGCTGGTGCGAGCTACGTTTCTCCATTCCTAGGAAGATTAGATGATATCTCTACTGATGGTTTACAATTAATTGAAGATATCCGTTTAATATTTGATAATTACGGATACCCTACCGAAATTCTAGCGGCTTCTATCCGTGGTCCATTGCATATTGTTGCTTGTGCTAAATTAGGAGCTGACGTAATTACTGCTCCATTGGCAGCAATTACTGCTTTGTTAAAACACCCATTAACAGATAGCGGCTTAGCAACATTTTTAGCAGATCACGCGAAAGCAAGCGGTAAATAAAACACAATAAGCGTCATTGCCAGGCACGAAGCAATCTCATTAATAAACTAGGAGATTGCTTCGTGCCTGGCAATGACGCAATATGTTAAGAAAATTACCCTGTTTAATTGAGAACTTCCTTTACTCTCTCATAATCAATCTGCTCATCGGGTGCAATTAGTATCCCCTTTACTCCTGCCCCATTAGCGGCTTCTACATCACGTTGCTTATCGCCAATCATTACAGACAAGACTGGATCGATGTTGTAGGTTGCAATGGCTTCTAACAACATTCCAGATAAAGGTTTTCTACATTCACACGGACCGGTTATGGTAGGATGATGTGGACAATAATAGGCATGACTAATCTTGGCACCTCGCAACTCAAATTCAGCAAATAATATGGAATGCATCTCAGCAAGCTGCTCCTCGGTATAACGTTTCTGTGCAATACCACCCTGATTGGTAATTATAATGAGTAAATAGCCTTCATCATAGAGCTTTTTTAAAGGAGGAATTTGATAGGTCAACACTTTAAAATCTTCAACCCTACAGACATAATCATTTAATTCTTGATTTAATACGCCGTCTCTGTCTAAAAAAATTGCTTTTTGCTTCATGGTACGAAGATAGGATGTTCTGTTAAGACTTACGAAGTTTCCTGTGCGCCGAACTATTAAACTTCGTAAGTCTTATAAAATCTTATAAAAAAAATTAACTTTATTCTTTAATCTCCATCAAATGAACAAAGAAGAATTTAAACCTTTTGTACCAGCAGAAAGCAATGTTGCTGAATTTACCATTAAATCTATCTTACTGGGGTGTATTGCGGGAGTTATTTTTGGTGCAGCTACCGTTTACCTGGCTTTAAAAGCAGGCTTAACAGTTTCGGCGTCTATTCCTATCGCGGTATTAGCTATCACACTTGGTAAGCGATTTTTCAAAACAACAATTTTAGAGAACAACATTATTCAAACCACAGGTTCTGCAGGTGAGAGTATCGCAGCTGGTGTGGTTTTTACTTTACCTGGTTTTCTGTTCTTAAGTACTGACATTGGTGGAGCGAGTTCGAGCGATGCATTTTTCAATTACATGACCATTCTTATCCTTGCAATTTTAGGAGGTATCTTGGGAACACTGATGATGATTCCCCTACGCAGATCATTAATTGTAAAGGAACATGAAAACTTACCCTATCCCGAAGGAACAGCCTGTGCTTCGGTGCTAAAAGCTGGCGAGAAAGGAGGTAGTTTTGCCCGTACTGCATTTTGGGGCTTGGGTTTCTCTCTTGTCTATGCTTTAATGCAAAAAGTTTTCCATGTTGTTGCTGAGGTTCCTACTTGGGCGGTAAAGCAAACCAATAAATTTTTGCCATCTGCACAGGTAAGTGGCGAAATTACACCAGAGTATTTGGGTGTTGGCTATATTATTGGACCAAAAATAGCTGGTGTGTTAGTCGCAGGGGGCGTTTTAGCTTGGCTAGCACTCATTCCTTTATTGTCAACATTAATAGATCCCTTAGTTGCTGCCAAACAGCTGGTTAAGTTAGGCTTGTTGGCCGATCTTACAAAACCTGGTGGCGCGGGTTCATGGGATCCCATTACGCAAACCTTCGCCGATTACCCAAGGGCAATCTATCAAGCCTTTGTAAAGCAAATTGGTGCGGGTGCGGTAGCTGCAGGTGGATTTATCACCTTGCTAAAAACATTACCGACTATTATATCTTCCTTTAAAGACAGCGTTGGCTCAATTAAAGAAGGTAAGTCTGGTAAGCTAGTTAAGCGTACCGATCGTGATCTCTCAATTAAAGTTGTGGGCATTGGGAGTTTAGTACTCATTTTATTAATGGCCATATTGCCACAAATACCAGGGGATAGTATTTTAAACAAACTCATCATAGGCGTGCTGGTAATTGTGTTCGGTGCATTCTTTGTGACTGTTTCTAGTAGAATTGTTGGCTTAATTGGCTCAAGCAACAATCCAATTTCGGGAATGACCATTGCTACTATTATGGGGACTTGCTTGGTTTTTATAGCTGTTGGTTGGACTGGCAAAGTATATGAACCAATGGCATTGGTAGTTGGTGGCATGATTTGTATTGCAGCGGCAAATGCGGGCGCAACTTCTCAAGACCTAAAAACCGGCTACCTAGTGGGAGCTACACCAAAATATCAGCAAATAGCCTTATTTATTGGCGCCATCGTCTCATCTATCGTAATAGGTTTAACGGTACGTATTTTGGATACCCCAACAGCCGAAATGGTAAAACAAGGTATTACCCATGCAATTGGTACAGAAACATACGCAGCCCCACAAGCAACGCTTATGGCAACATTGATTAAAGGCATGTTGTCTTTTAACCTAGATTGGCAATATGTATTGGTTGGTGTGTTTATCGCTATTACCATAGAATTATGTGGAATCAACTCGTTATCATTTGCAGTTGGTGCCTATTTACCACTTTCTACTACCCTACCTATTTTTGCTGGTGGCGCTATTAAAGGCATTGTAAACTGGCGTGAAAAAAACAAAGTTAAAACCGCCGAAGAGGAAGAAATTGCCCCAGGAAACTTGTTTGCAACTGGTTTGGTTGCTGGTGGTGCCATTGCAGGCGTTATTGTTGCTATTTTAATGGTTATTCCAGCTGTAAGAGATAATTTAAGTAAAGTAAACATCGAACCACTCTTTGTTAGTTGGTTTGGCGATGGTGGCTACCAAATTTTAGGCGTGTTGTTCTTTTTGTTTATGGGATTTGTATTGTATAATATTGGAATTAAGAAACAAGAGAAGATTTAAGGTATAAGGCTTGGAAAATAATTCGTCATTGCGAGGTAATTTCAAACCTCCCAACCAATGCAGCTTTGGCAGAAGATGGACCAATCATTACTTGCACTTTACCTTTGATGGTCGCTAAATCGTCTTCGGCTTCGGCATAATGTTGGATGTCGGTATACTTTAATTCGAAGGCTAGCGCTTTCTTTTCGCCCTGCTTAATGTGGATGCGTTTAAAGCCTTTGAGTTCCTTTAATGGATATTGATTGCCTTCTTGTTTAATGTAAAGTTGCACTACTTCATCACCATCGTATTTACCTGTATTTGTGACTGTTAAATTTATATTTAAGTTTTGTTTAGCTGTTAGTATTTTACTAGATAACTTTAAGTCGCCATAGCTAAAACTGGTATAGCTTAAGCCAAATCCAAAAGGATATAATACCGGCTTGGTTACATATCTATAAGTCTTTCCAGTCATGCTGTAATTATCGAATGCTGGAATATCATCAATCGATTTATAGAAAGTAACAGGCAATCTACCACCAGGATTATATGTGCCAGCTAGTACATCCCCTATGGCTTGTCCACCGCGTTCACCTCCGTACCAAGTTTCGATGATCGCATCGAGGTTATCATGTTCCCAATTTACGGCTAGCGCACTGCCATTTAAGAGTACCAAAACAATTGGCTTACCTAATTTCTTCAACTCTTTTAACAGGTCAGTCTGTACAGTTGGCAAGCTCAGATCGGTTTTATCACCACCCAAAAAACCCGGAACTTTTACTTTTAAGTCTTCTCCTTCAAGTCTTGGTGATATACCACCAACAAAGATGATCACTTCCGCAGTCGCAGCGGTCTTTAAAGCCTCTTCAAAATCTGGTTTGCGGTTATAACCGGGTGTATCAATAATCGAACAACCTTTGCTATAACTAACAGTAGCCGCTGGAAACGCTTTTTGCATTCCTTCCAAAGGCGTTACGATATGCCTTGGGTCACCGTTATAATTACCTAACAAAACCAACGAATCACTAGCATTAGGGCCTATAACAGCAATATTCTTTAGCCCCCTTTTTAAAGGTAAAACGCCATTGTTTTTAAGTAACACAACTGATTCGCGAGCCATTTTTAAAGCATGGGCTTGATGAAGATTACTATTTACTACCGAATAGGGTATTTTTGCATAAGGATTAGCTGCATCCGCGTCGAAAATACCTAGCTTAAATTTAGCTCTCAATAACCTGGCAACCGCAGTATCCAATTCGCTCTCTTTGAGCAGCCCTTGCTTAATCGCAGGAATTACAGCTGCTGTATAACCATAACACTGATTATCGGCTCCAGCCTTAATGGCCTGAGCCACTGCTTCAATACTGTCTTTTGCCGTTTTATGGAACATATAAAAATCGTAAACTGCTCCACAATCTGTTGCAACGAAGCCTTTAAATCCCCACTTTTTACGCAGAATATCGTTCAACAAAAAAGCATCACTACAGCAGGGCTTTCCATATAACCGGTTATAAGCGCACATAAACGAATAAACATGCCCCTCTTGCGTTAACATCTTAAAAGCAGGTAAATAGGTTTCCCAAAGATCTCTTTTGTTTGGTCTCGCGTCAAATTCGTGCCTACTTGGTTCTGGTCCGCTATGCACGGCAAAATGCTTTGCTGTAGTAATGGTTTTAAAGTAATTCGGGTTATCGCCCTGCATACTTTTAACAAAAGCTACGCCCAACTTACCCGTTAGGTAAGGGTCTTCACCAAACGTTTCATGTCCGCGGCCCCAACGTGGATCTCTAAAAATATTTACATTGGGCGAATAAAAAGTGAGTCCAGTATATTCCTTTCTGTTTCCTTCTTTCACAAATTGATGATGCTTTGCCCTCGCCTCATCGCTCACCATCGTACCCATTGCGGAAATTGCATCTTCATTGAAGGTGGCTGCTAAGCCAATAGGCTGAGGAAAAGAAGTGGCTAGTCCAGCTCTTGCCACCCCATGAAGCGCCTCGTTCCACCAATCGTAGGCTGGAATATTTAACCGCGGTATAGCTGGTGTTCTGTTATCCATTTGAAGCGCTTTCTCCGCTAGCGTCATTCGCTTAAGTAGATCGTTTACACGAGTTTCTAAAGGCAGTTTTGAATCTAAGTATGGAAGCTGTTGAGCGCTTGTGGCTAAATATGATACAACTAATAGCGCAAAAAATACACCTTTCTTCATTGGAGGTTCGTTGGGTTATTTCTGGATAAAAAATTTAGGATTAATAAATTCCCACTCTTTGATAGTGGCAATCTGGTGTTCTTTTTTAACAATAGCCTCTAATCTAGGGATAAGATTCTGGTGCTGTTCGATGATGTCATTCTTTTCAGCTCTATCAATTGACAAGTCGAACAACTCCCATTTGGCATCTTTGTCTTTTTTCATATTGCTTTTGATCGCTTTCAATTTACCCATAATGATGGCCACCTGACCGCTTTTTTCGGCAAATTCGAAATAGATGTATGGATGTTTGGCTTGCTGTTTAGGCTTTCCTAGCAATTCAGGTAAAAAAGAAATGCCGTCATTTGCAGGAGCTTTAGTATTTGTAAGTTCGGCTAGCGTGGCCATTAAATCAAATTGCACGGCATTCAGTGAGCTTGTTTGGTTGGCTTTAATCATCCCCGGCCAACAAGCGATAAAAGGAACACGAATGCCTCCCTCGTATAAATCTCGTTTTAAACCTCTTAAGCCGCCGGTTAAATTAAAATATTTGGCATCTACCCCACCTTCGGCCGATGTTCCATTGTCGCTCGTAAATAATACAATTGTATTTTTGTCTAATCCTTCTCTCTTAAGCTGGTCCATTATTCTCCCAATCTGTTTATCTAGGTAGGTAATCATCGCTGCATAGGTTGCACGAGGATATTTGGAAGGTGAATAACCATTTTGTCCGTAATAAGGTTGATCATTAAATTGACCAATATATGGTGCTACAGCCTCCTTTGGTGCTTGTAAAGATACATGAGGCCCAGTAAATGGTAGATATAAGAAAAAAGGTTGCTGTTTATGCTTTGTGATAAATGCGGCTGCTTTATCGCCCATTTTGGTAACTGAATATTCTTTTCCAATAAATTGCTCAAACACAGAATCTGGAGAGTTTACTGGGATTTTGGTATGTACCTGAATTAGCTTATTCTGCAGCAGGTCTTTTTTATCATTTTCCCATAAATGCGTGGTATAAAAATTATGGGCATGCTTTTGATCGAGGTATCCATAAAAATAATCGAAGCCCATTTTATTCGGATGTCCGCTTGTGCCGTTAAAACCTAAGCCCCACTTGCCTATTGCCCCCGTTGCATAGCCCGCATTTTGCATGAGTTTACCAATGGTAAAAGTTCCTTCGGGCAAGGGCATTTGTCCGCCCTCATCGCTATCGTCGTCAAATTTACCAAACTCATAATTACCCTTAATAAAGGAATGCCCAGCATGTTTACCAGTCATTAACGAACTGCGAGACGGTGCACAAACTGGCGATGATGCATAGAATTGCGTAAAACGCAGTCCCTCTTTCGCTAATTGGTCTAAGTTGGGCGTTTTTATTTTCTGTTGTCCGTAGCTACCCAACTCGCCCCAGCCCATATCGTCTACATAGATGAGAACTACATTTGGCTTTGGTTTTTGCGCAAATGAGGCAAAAGAGCTTAGGAGAAAGAGAATTAAACTAGTTAAACGCATAATTGGGGGTTAAGTTCGGTATTAAGTGCGAGAATTAAAATAACAAGCTAATCTTTAAGGCTGTTTCTTGGAACTTCCCTTCCTCCCTTTGACTGAATTGCGAACAATGTCTGTTTTTATTTTAAACGGACATTATTCGGATATTAGACGGATATTAGTCGGATATAAGACAATCCCATCAAAATAATACCACAATAATATAACTATTATATTCTAATTATTTTTCTTTTATTATAACTCAGATGTCCCGTTAAATATTATCTTTGAGTATAATTAACTAAAGGAGAAGGTATTATGGCAATAATTTCGAATGGAATAAATGGAGGTTTTAGTGGTAAAGCGGGCGCAGTTGTTGGTTACTACCGTTTGGGCAAGTGGGTAATGAGAGGACTTCCAAGGCTAAGCAATAAGAATAAAAGGGGCTCATTAGAGCAGAATATAAATCGCTCGAAATTTACTAAAATGCAGCATTTTTTAGCTCCAATCTTAGATTTTATTAGAGTTGGTTTTAACATGGAGAGTAGATCGAAGCAAATGACAGCTCACAATGCAGCTAAATCATATAACTTGTTGCATGCTGTTACACCAGAAGGTGAAATCAATTTTAGTAAAGTACTAGTAAGTTCTGGTAATTTACCAGGTGCTTTAGAGGCCACTGTTCAAAAAGACGATACGGGGTTACATTTTAGCTGGATTGATAACTCAGGTGAACAGGGTGCGGCGTCAAGAGATCAAGTCATGTTACTTGCTTATGATGACATGATTTTTAACTCAACCAATGAAAAAAAGCCAATGGCTTATAAGATGCTAAGTGGTGCAAGAAGAAAAACACAAATGGAAACATTAGAAATTGCACCCATTTCAAAGGGGCATACACTTCACACTTATATTGCCTTTATTTCTGATGATCGTGAAAGTATTTCGACAAGTACTTATGTGGGTGAAATCGAGTATTAAAACCCGACATGATTAAAATAATTATTTTAATTATCAAAGGCTCCATCTAACAACTGAAAGGCAAAAAAAGAATATAGATGAAACTAATTCCCTTATAAATCAGTAATGTACGCGTGATGACAAAAAAAACCTTGCAATAGCGTGTTCATAATTCTATATTTGCAGCACTTTAAAGAAAAACAATTAACAATTCTTTAATGATTCCGTAGCTCAGCTGGTAGAGCATTACACTTTTAATGTAGTGGTCCTGGGTTCGAATCCCAGCGGGATCACACCAAAGACTATCAAAACGTATAAAACCCTGCAATCGCACGATTAGCAGGGTTTTTGCTTTTAGGAAATTGCCAAAATTCGCACGAATTCACAAAACTTTGGTGAGTGATTCGGTGAGTAAGGCAAAACGGTTAAAATTGACTCACCGAATGGCACATAATCAATTAATGTACAGGTTGTTATAAACTGTACATCTTGTGTATTTTAAGAAGCAAAGCTATGTTTGTTTAACTAAAATCGAGAGATTATGAAGACCAATTTTAGCCTGCTTTTCTATTTAAAAAAGCAAAAGAACTATGTGAGTGGAAATGTGCCGATCTACATGAGGATTACCGTAGAGGGAAATCGTGCAGAGATTGCCACCAATCGAGACTGCGATCCGAAAAGATGGAACGCAAAGGGTGGCCGAGCCATCGGCTCTAAAGAAGAGGTCAAGGTGTTGAATACCCATCTTGACCAATTACAGAATGCCGTCTATTATGCCCATCAATGTGTTTTCGATATGGGACTGCCCATTACGGCCGATGCAATCAAATCCAGTTATCTGGGTACGCTTGCTAATTCCCATACCCTATTGGAAGCAGTTGCTAACCATAATGCAAAAATGGAACAACTTGTAGGGAAAGATTACGTTCGTGGTACATTGAACCGTTATAAAGTTTTGGAAAGACACCTTAAGGTTTTTATTTCTTTGAAATATGGTGTAGCTGATATGGACATTAGAACCATCGACCATGCATTTCTGAACGGGTTTGACCATTATCTGAGGTCTGAGAAGAACTGTGCGAACAACTATGTGGTAAAGAACATCAAGAACCTTGGAAAGATCCTTCGCATCTGCCTAGAGAACGAATGGATAGACAAATCACCATTCACTGCCTACAAGGGTAAAACAAAGAACGTTGACCGTTTTTACCTAAACAAAGAGGAACTCGCTCATATCGCAGGAAAAGAGTTTTTCTCAGAAAGATTGAGGCAGGTAAGAGATGTGTTTATTTTCTGCTGTTTTACTGGTTTGGCCTATATTGATGTTTTCAAACTGAAACAGGAGAATATCAGAAAGGGAATTGATGGGGAGCGTTGGATTTTTACCAATAGACAGAAAACAAAAACAAGGTCTTCAGTTCCGCTTTTACCTACGGCGGTGGATATCATCGACAGATATGCCACCAATAAGGTCTGTATCAATAAGGGCACGCTCCTCCCCGTCCCTAGTAACCAAAAGATGAACGAGTACCTGAAGGAAATTGCCGACCTGTGCGGAATTGAGAAAAAGCTGACCTCGCATATTGCACGCCATACTTTTGCTACGACGGTAACGCTGTTGAACGGTGTACCGATAGAAAGCGTATCAAAAATGCTCGGACATACCAATATCAGGACAACGCAGCACTATGCTAAGATTTTGGATATCAAGGTGAGCGAGGATATGGCGGTGTTGAGAGAAAAATTAGTAGTTATATAATACCATAGATTCTGTATAATTAATTTAGTATTCACCATCAATTGACAAATATTTTAAAATATTAGGCATTTATTCTTGTTTTGATTAGATTTGTATGATGTTAAGGGAATTAAATAAGAGAGTAGTCGTTGTACACTGGAAAAGGTTTGCCAGTACGGATATCGATGTTTTTTCAAGTCTGAAGGGATTTTGCGATAGCTACCCAGCCTATAACTACCATACATTGAACAACTATCTTTCCAAAAAGAAGATCCCGTTCGAAAACGATGAGATCAAAATTGAAAGACAGCCCCTGATACAAAAGGTCAGAAGACCAGACCTTCCTAAGGTTCTGTTCTGGGACTTCGATTTCGATAAACTAGATTGGAACAGGAGCTATAGAACTATTATAGAAAGAGTGCTGGATAAAGGCAGTCCTAGGGATTGGGAAGAGATGATTAGGTTTTACGGAAGGGAGAATGTAGTGAAAGCCCTGAAAAATGACATTACCTATCTTTCTGACATGACCATGGAGGCCGTTTGCAAATATTTTCAGTTGAGCAAAGAAAAACTCAGATGTTACACAAAGAAACAGTCACACCAGGGACACTGGATCTAATTCAGCAGCTGATGAAAGACCATCAGCTTAATTCCTTTTACCTTGTAGGCGGTACCGCACTATCCCTGAGGATCGGCCACAGGGAATCCATCGATATTGACCTATTCAGCTCTTCGGATTTTGATGGTGATGGACTCGCCGTACACTTAAGGAACAGCTATGGTGCAGATGTAAAACGCCACAAGGGCAATTATGTAAGTGGTAGTATTGGCGAAGTTGATTTTGATTTTATCTCGCACAAGTATCCATCTATCAGACCAATTGAAACAATCGAAGGCATAAGGATGATGTCTAATCAGGATATATCAGCCATGAAAATCAATGCAATTGTGAATAGCGGACAAAGGATCAAGGATTTTATCGATATGCATTACCTGTTAATGGAAATGCCTTTGAATGAAATATTGGATTACTACTGCCAGAAATACCCAAATGTCGATCCCAACACCGCTAAGTCATCCCTAATGTACTATAACGATATCGACTTTAATGTTCCCGTAAAACTGATGGATGGAAAGCTAAAATGGCAGGATGTGCAGAAAAGTATTTCAAAGGCGGTACGTGAATATACCCGTGTATTAGAAAGCAGGGAATTATACCGTAAGCTTCAGGAAACAAAAAATAACCAGAAAAATGACCGTGGCAGAGGGATGGGTCGCTAGATTTACACAAATAACAGGGATAGGTTATCACGAAATGTGATAACCTATCTTAAGGTACCAAATTGGCACCTTAAGATATGAAGGCATTTTAATTTTCTCATGATTTGCTCAAAGAAAAATAAGTTGGAGTTGATAGAGAGCGACTTCCGATTTTTTTTAATTGTTTTTATAGCAATTTTAGCATTTCTCCCTTTAATTCATCAGGAATTTTTGTCCAAATGGTTTTGTCGCTCAATACCAGCTTGCAACCACATTCATCATTGGCATTCGTTAAATGTTAGTCGTTAATTTTTCTTTTCAACTGACATACTTATCCAGTAAATTCCCATCTGTCCCCTGTTATCCATTACGCCTTTTGGCAACTGATTTTTAGGACAGCTTAAAATGGAAGTATCTACCCCTTTTACAAATGCAGTTAAGGCTTCAAGTTTATTTTCTGAAAATGGAAGTATCGTGTAGTCCCAACTGGAATAAAAAGACAACATCCACTTAAATTCTGAATCGATTTTTCCATCGATTAAATATTGATCTAAAATGGAATATGATTCAGATGCGGTTGCATTGTCAAGATCTTCAATTCCTGTATAACAACTCGGCTCCACCAGAGCGTACCAATTTAAAAATATCAGCCGCTTTAAGATTTCAAGTTTTATTGTTTCGTCATCAATGCGAAAATAGAGTTCAAGATAAGATTTATGGATATTCCGATATTGGTCAAATATTCCTTCCGCGGAAAGTTTTTCGGTTACAAAGTCCATCGTTCCATTTTGAGACTCGGCATAATCCCAAATTTCTACTTCTCTATCAGATAAAATATCGATTTCGGTTTTCATAATTTACTCCAACCCATGCTTTTTAGATAAACAGGGCTCTGCATAATCGAGAATCCCAGCGGATTAGTGGCGTCGCCCGTTAGATAGTTAATATCCATTTCAGTTTTAAAGAAAGTTTCTATTTTATTTGCTTGGCCTTATTAACCCCAATCTTGCTGATTATCTTCTTCTCTGTTTCTGCCTGTATCACATTGATGATCAGATTTGGGTCAATATTTAGTATGTATGCTAGACGTAGTATTTCAGAAACTGTGAACTTTTCAGGATCAGCCAACTTCACAGAATACCGTTCCGAATTGATGCCTAACAATTTAATAATCTTAGTTGGATACAACTCAGAAATATCATACATCTTTTTAATCTTGTTGGTTTCAAACATTGCGCCTATTGACGAAAGGTCTTTTTCGGGACTGTTATTGTTGTTCTTCCAATTAGCCATATTAGTACATTTATAACTAAAGTCGTCAATAGATTACTATTCATTTATAAAAAAGAACCATTAGTAAATTTAAAAATACGAATAGTTTGTTTTTGTCTGGACTTTTCACTACGTTTGGGTATGAAAGAATAAAGAATTATTTTTAGCGATTACTTCACAAAATATTGAAGCATTCGCACTTCGAGTCTCGTCTTAGAAACCTGAGAAATTTCAAATGGATACGAGAGGTAAGTGTAGTGCTCACGTCATAGGCGTGAGCCTGCTTTTCCGTATCCAAGGCTTCTCAGGGCCACTAAGACGGGAAGTGGGTTTCACGCCTTATTTTGTGCCGCCCACTTCCAAGGCTCATTTGAAAGAAATTTAAATGAGATCAATATGGAACCAAAATTATCACCAGAGGCCGAACACGCTGTCCATTTCAGGGAGTTTATCCATCGGCTCGCCCAGAAGTTTGAACCGCTACAGATCTTCAGCTTTTCGCAGAACAGCTACACCCATAATTCCCAAGGCTGCTTTAATGACAATCAAGGCTATTTTAAATGTGACCATTGCCTATTGGTAGTTACCGAAACTGCAACCCGAATAGATTATGAAATGCAGGATTTCGCCAACGGCTATTATCAGCATGGAACGATTACTGTGATCTGCCATGGCAGGCAATCGGTTATCGATGCGGTACAGCATAACAGCCGCTTTTTTATATCTGTACTTAATGCTGGTAAACTGCTCTACAGTAAGAATGGATTGTTAGACGGTGATCCAATACCTCCGTTTATCCCTACAAAGGGAGCAGTCAAGGCACTTAAACATTATAATCACCGCATACCGTTGTCCGATGGATTTCTGATGTGCGCATTCGAATGTCTCTGAAAGGAGCAGTTTGGAATTTGCGCCTTTATGCTCCATCAGGCCGTAGAACAAGCCTGCATCTGTCTGGTCAGGGTTCATATCGCCTACCGTTCGGAGTTCCACAACCTTTACCGCCTGCTACGTCTGTGCCAATGCTTTTCTGAACGGCCATTTCAACTATTTCTTTCTACTGCCGAAGATGAAAGGTTATTTGATGTAATGGCAAAGAGCTATTCTGGTTCACGCTATAAAGATGATTTTACGGTTTCTCGGCAGGATGCGGAAAATCTTTATCAACGGGTGGCATCTTTTCTTTTGTTGGTTAAAAAGATGTGTGATGATAACATAGAACTGCTAGATCAGGAAGCCGCACTTCATACAATCCTAAAAAATACCGAAGCGATACAAATTGGAACCACTGAACAAATAGAAGATTGAAGCCATGGAAAAGCATATAAAGAAACTATCGAAAAACAGGATCGTTTATCTCGACAATGATGAGATAGCGGAGCCAATTAAAGTGGTGCACGATTTTTTCAGTGCCTCATGGTTGCCAGACCATTTGAAGATGCTGAAGCAATGGCGCGATGATGCCGCTTTTGAATCCGAAAATTCTAACAACCGAAGTCCCGCTAGCCTGCTCTACGACCATGAACTGACCATAAAACTCATGGAGGCGGCCTGGCTGTTAAAGGGCAAAAAGCTCGGCAGGATCAAAATCGATGCCGAAAAGGAAAATGAAATAGCCAATTGGTACATCAAAACCGAAAAGAAAAAATTTCAGCATTATCCCGAAAACCTTGATATCAGCGAAATGCTCAAACCATCATTCGTACTAAAAAGGATGTTCAGGATTCATAAACTGGACGGTTACCGAAAAATCCTGAATACCTGGCTGTACGATGCGCTGAGTACTTCCTTCATGGAAGAAAGCCTATCCAAGGCCGAGGTCATTACCGTTTACGAACAACTGGTAAAACTGTTCGAGGCCATGTGGCTGATTAGTAAGCGCATCGGCACAAAGGCTTAAATTCATTTTAACTATCTCCAATTCTCAAAATTTCAGCTCGGTCTTTAGAGCGTTCTATAACGTGTATAATTTACGATGTTAGGTTTGTTCAACTAGACATCTGATAATAGCTATAAACAAGTATATTCGTTTATAATTGTTTAAGGCTAGTAGGATTTGCATGTGCAATACTGGGCGCACACCCGACAACAGAATATAAAACACCTATGACAACCGATCAAAAATTGAAATTAACATTCGGTATTATTTCCATATTGCTATTAGTTACATTATTGTTTAAGTTAACTGAAGTTCCAGGGGGAATGATCTTATCTGGGATGTTTCTTGGTGGAATATTAATTGTAGGAATATTACTCGGCTCACTGGTCCTAAGTCTGCTTTTGCAAATAATATTTAAGAAGAACTCATTTTTTACAATTTATGCAATTGTTATTAGCCTTGCTTTTATAACATTTCATTATTATATATATTCCCCACATTGAAAATCGTAGTTCCAAACGGCTACCATGGAGAGGTTAAATTAATATATTCAAAAGAAAAGGGAGATGTTTTGACAATCGACAGCAATGGAATCGGCTATTTAGGTGACTGGACATTTTACCACTCATACACCAGACCTATTGTTAAACAGGCGAATGGAAAAGATTTGGACAGGAACCTAAAAGGATATAACCGCTCATCGTTTTGGTCAGTAAGTACGTTTCATTCCAGTGACCGAACAATAATTGAAAGCAAAGGGTTCAAAATCATACCAGATAGTCTTATAGGCTTAGATGATTAAATGCACATAATAACAGTTTGGCAAAATTGGCGGAAATTCTTCTTCACCTTTCAGATCTTTTAGTAAATTCATCTCGATTCCGCCAAGCTGCCGACCGTTATACGCCCCTTTTTCAAAACGCCAACCCCTCCACACCATGATAGACATAGAAAGAAGAAAAAAACTAGCCTTGCATTTAAGACATCTTTCAGTTGGACTAATTTCGAATGATGATTTTGAAGAAAACTTGATGGATGATGTTACTTATGGTTGGCTGCCAGAGCAATATTATAGGTCTGAAGAAGCTAAGTCTGATGATAAAATTATTCAGCCAATGTTGGAATTGTGCTGGGGGTTATATGACGATACAAGAAATCATAAACTGAAAGGAACCGACAACCTTCCAAAGGAAAGTCTTAAAGTTATTGCAAGATGCATATTGTTCCTACAGAGTAGTCAAAAATATGAATGGCCTTATTTTGATACCAACAATCCGCTGTTTAAATTTTCATTGGGAGAAATAATCCTTACTATTCTTTCTCTGGGGCAATATTATAGAGACAAAAGAAAAGAGAAAGAATTAGCTTACGCTGAATTCCAGAAACTTGGTAATTTCGAGATCTGGCCTTTCCTTAATGAACAACAGTATAAAGAACAACTTGAACTACAGCCTTTTTTAAAAGCAAAGTTATCTGGTACAATATAAAAAGCGTCCTAGGGTTTGGCAAAACTTAGTGGAAATTCTTCTTTGACCGTTCGGGTTTTCTAGTAATTTTAACCAAGCCACCAAGCTTCATAAACCCCCAGGGGTTACCAACAATTTTAGTCGTAATGCCTTCCAAGCGTAAAAAAACACAGTTTTAAAAATGACAGATAAAGAAGTAAAAGAAATTATTGAGGCCGAATTCCAAAATAAAACACTGGGAACAACAGAACAATTTCTTGAAATTCACAGCCCAGTCTACTTTGATAATAATATCAATATCGCTAGAATTGACCGTGAAGGAGACGATGAAGTGATTACTGCCTATCTACCTGTACTCGATGAACAATTCTATTTCGCTGTGTATATCGATGCCAAAACGAACGAAATATTTAATGTTGGTAGCGAATCTAACAATACAGTTTATTTCAGAGCAACTTCAGGGAACTTAACGGAACATGAGTTGAAATCTCTCACTAAACTTAAGCCAACAAAAAGTTGGAACAAAGGTGACTTAAGAGAAAATAAAAAAATGAAGGAAAAGGTGAGTTACATTGCGTTTGCACCCAACCCTGAACCTGACGAATTTGAGGACAAGTTAAGAAAATTACTAGATTTCTTAGAACAAGATGAAGCAGGGATTAGGGAGTTAGTGGACAAAGCCGAAGGCTATATCCAAGTTGCAATGGATATTCATAATGGAAACGGAATGATTGGTGGGCCAACTATAAATATAGACTGTATAAGTAGAATGAAAAATTTGGGACTTGAGATAAATTTTGACCTGTATGTTGGAGGAAATAGTTTCAAATAAATATTCTTTCCGTAGACACCAGAGCAAAAACAGCTCGGCAATGTGGGCGGACGTTTTTGCAGGCCGCAAATGAGCGAGGGAAAGTACTGTCCTATCGCCTAATTCCTTGATTCTGTTGCATCTGCCGCATTCGCCTTTTCCGTTCTGCAAGCTCCACTGGATTTACGTTGGGTTCGATCGACTGCACTGGTTCCAGCATTGCCTCTATAAATCCGCTGATCGATTGGCCTGTTTCCTTGACCATATCGGCAACCGAGTGAAAATGGCCATCTGCTACATTCCTTGCCAGTTCATTAACATTTGCCTTTAAGCAGATTATTAAATCTACATCATCTAATGGTCGTTTTTTAGTTTTCCTAGAAAATGACCCGTATGCAATATTTTTCTCTGAATATATTGCAGGAAAATCACTATAATTTTCGGGAAAATTGTTAATCTGACCTATTAACCATTCACGGCTGCTAACAGCTTTTGCCGCCTTTTCACTATCAAGATTTATAGTGTTTTCTTGAAATTCATCAAATGCTTGAGTTACTGTTAGTGCCATCTTATATTACTGGTTATCAAATATTTTACTGTCAAATATACCCAAGTTATTTCGGGTTTTTCATAGGTAATTTCACCTAATTTTATCCATTAACTCTGGCTATTTAAAATATTATACTCGACTGTGCTCTACTTTTATATCCCTTGATATGGAAGTTCATGATAGAGGTTTGATCATTATGATGTGACTATCTGCCGCTAAGCCGCCATTCCATTGATAAATGTTTCAATGAAATCTTTAATCCTTAACAAAATACCATCTCCCCTTTTCTTACGATGTAAAACACTTGGTTTTTCACCTTCTATCAAATCCAATAAATCATCCCTAAGTGGCTCTTGTTCGGCAAAAAGATAATCTTCAATAAGCTTTTCCGTTTTGTCTCTGGAAAGATTTTCTTCAATCACCATCTTATCAAAAGCTAGCTTTTGTTCTTTATCCCAAAATCTATCAAACTCCTGTGGCACCTCGTCAGTGTCAATTATTAATGGTAAGTTTTCTTCGATAAATCTTTCTATCAATTCGCGTTTGCTACGTAATGTGGTCTCGGTAGACAATAGGTTGACAATCTCTTTTTTAGTTTTTTCGATATCGCCTTTGTTTAGCGATTTAAGCCTTATTAATAGTTGAATGATATAGCTCACATTAATTTCATCACGATGAATTAATTCCAACTCAAAATCTATATCTTCTAAAATCGAAACTTTTTCTTTCTTAACGACGGTTTTGTCATACAAGTCAAGATATTTACTTTTAAAATTTTCAAACTCTTGCTCTTCCATCTGTATATCATCCCAATTAAAATCAGAAAATGAAGTCATGATGTTTTTTATACGCATTAAGTTTCTGAAAGCCTTTACAAATTCCAGCTCATCATCTTCTGTAACTAGATCATTTACATCATTGGGCGTTGGTGTAATCGCTTTTAGTTTTTCAAAGGCTTCTTCAAACTCCTTGGTATAATCTTCGTAAGGCTGCATAATAATAACCTCAATCGCATCCTTATTACTAAATAGGGTTATTGCTTCATCTGTTCTATTTTTTAGATTACGAAAAGCAACGATGTTACCTTGAGACTTTTGCTCGTTCAATATGCGATTAGTACGACTATAGGCTTGAATTAAGCCATGATATTTCAGATTTTTATCTACATACAAGGTATTTAATGTTTTACTGTCGAAACCAGTTAAAAACATATTCACAACCAAGAGGATATCAATTTTACCTTCTTTTACCTGTTTAGAAATGTCGTTATAGTAGTTATAAAAACTTTCGTTGTCTTTGGTACTGTATGCACTCCCAAACATCGCATTGTAATCGCTAATAAACTCATCAAGCTTCTCTCTACTGTGTGCTTGTAGACCATATAAAACTTTTGGTTCTTCAACAACCGAAACTTCTTCTCTTATAAAACCATTAGCTTCAGCATCATCCTCGTTGCTGGCGTAGCTAAAAATAGTGGCAATCTTTAATTGATGCTTGCCTTCCACTTTTCTCTGCTTAAAAATTTCGTAATACTTAATTAATGTTTTAACACTATCTACGCAAAACATAGCCGTAAAGCGTTTGCTTTGTGTTTTGCGGTCATGATGGGAAATGATGTAATCGGTAATTTTAGTTAAACGACCAGCATCTTCCATCAATTCTCTGGTGTCAATATCCTCTACTTCTATATCAATGGCCGTTTCTCTACCATCTTTATGCTTGTATCTACCAACGTATTCTACCGAAAACTTTAAGACATTTTCATCGCGAATGGCATCAGTTATTACATATTTGTGTAGGCAATCTTCAAACAAATCTTTGGTGGTACGTTTACCTAATTCATTTTTATTGGCATTATCGGCAAAAATTGGTGTACCAGTAAAGCCAAATAACTGGCTATTGGTAAAGAAAGATTTTATTCGGTTATGCGTATCGCCAAATTGACTGCGATGGCATTCATCAAAAATAAACACAATACGTTCACCTTTTAAATCTGCCATTTTGCCTTCATATTTTAATTTACTAATAGCAGTATTTAGCTTTTGGATGGTGGTTACGATTAATTTTGAATTTTTATGCTCACCTTTTTTATCTACATAATTATCTGTAAACTGTTTAACCAGATTATTGGTATTATCCGCACCATCTATACTGCCTTCCTGAAAGCTGTTGAATTCTTTAGTAGTTTGATAATCTAAATCTTTTCGATCTACCACAAAAACTACTTTATGTATTTGTGGCAGCTTCATTAAAATTTGACTTGCCTTAAATGAGGTTAAAGTTTTTCCAGAACCTGTGGTGTGCCATATGTAACCATTTTTATTACTCACTTTAACCCGTTCAATTAATGCTTCTACCGCATAATATTGATATGGTCGCAATATCATCGGTATTTTATTAGCTTCGTTGAGTACAATATACTTGCAAATCATTTTGCTAATGTGGCAAGGTTCTAAAAAAGCATCTGTAAAGCCGTTTAAAATGTTGGTTAAGCGTTTGTTGTCTACATCCGTCCAGTAGAAAGTTTGCTTAAAATCTTGATAACGATTATTGGCGAAGTACTTAGTATTAACTCCATTGCTAATCACAAAAATTTGTACATATTGGTATAAAGCATAATTGGCACTGAACGAATGCCTTTGGTAACGATTAAGTTGATTGAAAGCTTCTTTCATTTCCAAACCACTACGTTTTAATTCTATTTGAACCAAGGGTAAACCATTTATCAATAAGGTAACATCGTAACGGTTTACATATTTGCCTTCTTGTGTAACCTGATTAGTTACCTGATATTGATTTTGGCACCAATGTTCCGTATTTAAAAACTCAAAATATAGATTATCGCCATTATCACGAACGATATGTTGTTTTTGGCGAAGCGTTTTAGCTTTTTCGAAAACTGTTCCTTTGTTTAAAATATTGAGAACCTTTTCAAATTCAGCAATCGAAAAACTAGTGTTATTATGCTTTTCTAATTGCGCTTTTAGATTTTGCACCAATGCTTGTTCATTGGCTAATAAAACATATTGATAACCTAACTTTTTCAAGTTGGTTATCAATTGTTCTTCTAATATTTGTTCAGATTGTTTTGGCATATTTTTGAGCGTTTGAGGCAAACAAATTTTACCAATTTACAAACTTTAATGAAAATATTTTGCTTATTATTTTAACGCTCTAAACATCTGATCAATAGCTTTTTTCTTCTGCTCTAGATTAGGATGTACATATAAATTTAAGGTGGTAGTGATATTAGAATGACCCAACAGCACACTTACGGTTTTATAATCACATTTGCTTTCAATACACCTAGTGGCAAAACTGTGGCGCAAACCGTGAAACTTTAATTCTGGCATATTTAGTTCCTTCATCAAATTTTTATAAAAACTCCTGTAAGTTCGAGGTTCTGTAGGTTTAATATCATTTGTTAGCACAAAAAAAGAAGGGTTTACAATTTTCTTAAAGGGTTTTAGCATTTTAAGTAAGTCTCGGCTCATTGGTATTTCTCTAATCGAGTTTTTGGTTTTAGGTGTATCCAAAATAAGTTCTGTTTTACGCTGACCGTCTTCTATCAGATAAATTCGCTGGATTGTTTTTCTCACCTTAATAATTCCATTATCAGTCTCAATATCTTCCCAAGTAAGGGCACATACTTCGCCGATCCGCATCCCTGAGCTTAAGCAAATGTATACGCCCAAATTTCTGAAAGTAAAATGCTCTTGGATATACGTCATCATTTTTTTTTGATTGGATTTACTTAGCACTTCAATATTATATTTTTCTCTTTCGGTAGGGAATTGGATATCAAATGGCTGGTGCTCTAACCATTTGTTTTTAACACCAAATTTTAACACCATTTTGAGCACAATTAAAATATCCTTAATGGTTTTTTGACTTAGCCCCTGGCCTAATTTTTGAAAAACAAAAGCTTGAACTTCTGCTTCTTCAATAAGTTGTTGATCTCCAAATTTGGGCAATAGATGGTTTTCGATTAAAAGTACATAAGCTGAAAAGCTTGATTTTTTTACATACTGCTTTTTGTCGATTTTCCATAGTGCTACTACTTCTGAGAATGGTTTTTGAATGTTCATAATTTAATTTTGAGAATATTTATTAAATCTCAAAGAAAAGCAATTAGGGATTACAAATTATCCAGATATAATAGTATATAGGTTCCTAATTTGAGATTTCCAGAATTTGAGGGACAATGGGAAGAGAAAAAGCTAGGGCAATTATTAGAGTTTAAAAATGGTATCAATGCGACCAAAGAGCAATATGGACGAGGATTTAAGTTTATTAATGTATTAGACATTCTTAATAATGATTTCCTCACACATGAAAATATCATTGGCAAGGTGGATGTTGAGCAGGAAATTGTAGATAGATATCCTGTAAATTACGGAGATATTCTTTTCCAAAGAAGCTCAGAGACACGAGAGGAAGTAGGTAGTGCAAATGTCTACGTTGATAAAGAGCACACAGCAACTTTTGGAGGATTTGTAATTAGAGGTAGAAAAATAGCTGACTATGATCCTATTTTTTTAAACAACCTTTTAAAGACGAATTTGATAAGAAACAACATTACCACAAAGTCTGGGGGCAGTACGAGGTATAATGTTGGACAAGATACACTTTCGGCTACCAAAATTTCGCTTCCATCACTAGCAGAACAACAAAAAATCTCGTCCTTTTTGTCGTCGTTAGATGAAAAAATAAAAACCCAAAGCAAAATAATTAAGAATTTGAAAACCTTAATGATTAGCCTCACAGAAAACGTTTATGCGCAAAAAATCAGATTTAAAGAGAGCAGCGGTCTAAACTTTCCAGTTTGGGAAAAAGTAAGGTTGGATTCTTGTATTCTGACATTTGTGGTGCCAATGAGAGATAAGCCAAAAGAATTGGACGGGGAAATACCATGGTGTAGGATTGAAGACTTTGAAGGAAAATACTTATCATCCTCAAAATCTGGACAGGGAGTGAGCAAAAACACCATAAAAGCTATGAACCTGAAAGTTTATCCCATTAATACGCTTATAGTTTCCTGTAGTGCCAATCTTGGTTTCTGCGCAATTATAAAAAAAGAACTAATAACAAATCAAACCTTCATCGGTCTTGTTCCAAATGAATTAAAGGTAAATGTTGAATATTTATATTACGTAATGAAATTATCTGCAAAAAAGTTGAACGCACTGTCGAGTGGAACCACCATTTCTTATCTCTCAAGGGAGCAGTTTGAGAAGTTTGAGATTAGCCTACCAACATTAAAAGAACAAAATAAAATTGTAAATTTTTTGTCTGCTATTGATCAAAGAATTGACACGGCAAATATACTTTTGAACCATTATCAAATTCAAAAAAAATATTTACTTGAAAACCTGTTTATATAAACAGGTTTTTTAACAGAAAATTCTTTTGCTCGTTTAATTGACTACCAATTTTTTCCTCACACGCTATTTTTTTATCTATAATTGAAAGTATCCTACTAATATTTCTTTGTTTGGCCAATTCTGGAATGGGTACAGGCATTAATGAGACCTCTGAAAGGTAATGCCTTTTGTGTTCACTTGACTGAAGATTTAGCAATGATAAATATTCGAAGGCAAATGCTAGATCATATCCAGTTTTTGCTGTTAGGATTTTAATTGCAGAAGATTTAATCTTAAAAGGAAAATCAACATATTTTAGATCCATAGTGAAATCATCAAATATAATACAATCTCCCTTGTCATAAATTCCGTTCTTTTCGTGTGTATATCCCAAAATAAAACCTTTATTGGCTGTTAAAACCGGCAGAAGCGATTGATCTTTTGAATACTCAGAGTTTGATACTATGTATTTGTTTGGCTGTTCATATCTTAAGATTTCTTCTATAGGAATTGTTTTAAATTCCTTGTTAAATAGGTCGCCAAATAGCATTTTTCGCAATCGAATTTTCAGAGATTTCAATTCCCTAATTATTTTGCTTTGGGTTTGAATTCTTTTATCAATGACAGTGAGTAATGTTGACAATTTTCTCTGTTCAAGATCTGTTGGTTGGAAAAATGAAAAGTTATTCATCTGTTCCAGATTCAGATTAGGTTGAGCTCCAACTGAAATATTATCTTTAATATATCTTTTCATGATATCAGATTTCAAAATCTGATACACGAACTCAACATTTTCTTCTTCTTTTAGCCTTATTATCGACAGCGCCTGATTGGTGTTGGCTGGTAAAATCTCTTTGCTTACAATATTTACCTTTCCGATGGTCGCCCCTGCGATGGCAAAAATCAAATCATTTTCTTTCAAGATAGATCTTTTTAGCTCCTTATTGTGTACATTTTCCTCAATAAATAAGCATTTGCTGGCATTAATTTGATCGTCACCTATACATTCAATCTTCACAAACTTGACTCCTTGGTTTACAAATTTTTGAGGAGTAGTACCTTTTGTAATTAATTGTGACAAGTTTCCTAGTTTAATTAATTTCCACTCTCCCTCAAATTCTGGAAATCTCAAATTAGGAACATTACCTACTTTATCTTTTTTTGCTAACATCTTGAATACTATTTTGTAACTGCTATAAACATTAAGGATTTAAGAAAAACTAAAAAATTAACCCTAATTCTTTAAAATAAACATCAATTTCTATATCTAGTTCGGCTCTTTTGGCTTCTAATTGTTTAATTTCTAACATAACAGCCTGGATATCGATTTCTTCCTCTTCTTCAAAAGTATCGACATAACGGGGAATATTTAGGTTATAATCATTCTCAGCTATTTCCTGTAGAGTCGCATTGTAGCTATATTTTTCGGTAACACTTCTATTGCAGTAGGTTTCAATAATCAGATCAATGTGTTCGTCTCGTAAGATATTTTGGGTTTTTACTTTTTCAAATCCTTTACTAGCATCAATAAACAATACATTATCAGGATTTTCCCTGCATTTTTTGAAAACCAAAATACAGGTTGGTATACTAGTGCCGTAAAATATATTTGCTGGCAGACCAATTACAGCATCTAAAAAGTTTTTTTGCTCAATTAAATATTTACGAATATGCAACTCTGCCCCTCCTCTAAATAAAACGCCATGGGGTAAAACGATAGCCATTGTTCCATTTTCAGCCAAATGATGTATCATGTGTTGTACAAAGGCAAAATCTGCTTTGCTGCTGGGTGCTAACTTACCGTATTGGCTAAAGCGATCATCGCTCGTAAACAAAGGGTTTGCACTCCATTGTGCAGAAAAAGGTGGATTGGCTACAATGGCTTCAAATGTTTGCCCTAAATGTTGCGGGCGCTCCAACGTATCATCCTGTTTGATATCGAACTTTCGGTAATGTATCCCATGTAAAATCATATTCATACGAGCCAAGTTATAGGTGGTACGGTTCATTTCTTGACCGTAAAAATTACCTACATCTTTTACTTCTCTAGCCACCCGTAATAATAATGATCCAGATCCACAAGTTGGATCATATACTGATTTTAATTTATGTTTGCCAACTGTAACCAATTTCGCCAGTATTTTAGAAACTTCTTGTGGAGTGTAAAACTCACCAGCCTTTTTTCCTGCACCACTAGCAAACTGTCCGATCAGGTATTCATAAGCATCACCTAGTACATCTAATCCCGTTTCTTCTAGTCTAAAATCAATTTTATCCAAGTGTGCCATTACTTTAGCAATGATGGTATTTCTAGCTTCTGGTGTTTTGCCTAACTTAGTACTATTCAAATCCATATCTTCGAATAGATTATCAAAATCCTCTTCGCTTGCGGTACCCATAGTACTCAATTGTATGTTAGTAAGGATTTTTTGTAAATCACCTAATATAAAATTTGTACTGTTTTGTTCTGAATCATCTTCACTATTACCACGTACAGCTACAGCAGAAAATAGCTCTTCTGGTTTAAGGAAATAACCTAACTTCTCTAATGCTTCCTCTCTAATTGCATCAAGATATTCATTAGCATCAGGCATTTGACTATTTATAGCATTAAAAAATAACTTATCTTGTTTTAAAATCTCATTTGCAAAAAGTTCCATCCGCTCGCTGAGATATTTATAAAAAATAAAACCTAAAATATAATCTCTAAATTCATCAGCATCCATCTTGCCACGTAGGGTATTAGCGATATTCCAGAGCTGTTGTTCTAACTGTTTCTTTTGATCCTCAGACATATATACTTTTGATTGTGGTAATTTAACTTTGTGCTAATATGACGTTTTTAACAATGACATTGGAGAAGTATTTTCACAAGTTAAATACATTAAGGATTCTCAAGTCCAATCATCATATCGAAATGTTGGTCGTGCTTTGTGTGAACAAATATGCTTTTAAAGACATTGAAATATTTTTCGATTACATCATCCTGTTTTTCAATAAACAAATCGTCTGGCATGGAGTGTGATCCGTCATTTATCCATAGCATCAGCGATCTGCAAATTTCTTTTTCTTCTCGAGCTGTGAATTTATCAACAATATTATCTTCTGAAATCCCCCCAAGTATTTTGAAATAATTTTCTAAAATGCGACGCATGGTGTTCTGGATAGATATAGTTGAGCAGTCGGCTCTATTTTTTATCTCTTTCCAGAGCAACTCATAGGAACTTTGTATTGGGTTTTTCATCTCGAAACTTTGTAAACTAGTGTGCTTTTGATGCTTTCTTAGTATCCAATAGTTTGTGTGCTTGCATTCTTTTATCTTACTACTAATAAAAGATACTTCTTTATGAAAGTAAACATTGTGTGTAAGAAGAATAATTTGTTTAATATTTCCAGTATTGGCCTTAATATCCTTTATTATAGTCCTGATTAAAGAACTGACAACAAATAAAATACTGCTGTCCAAACTTGAGATAGGATCATCGACAACCAAAATGCGCTCTTCGGAAATATTATCTTCAGTTATGCTACCATGCGCTAGTTGGAGGAAATATAAGAAAGTAATAAATGTTATTTCGCCTTCACTAAGGGTATTTACAGCCATTTCACCATCTTCTCTTTGGATTTGATATTTGTTTGCCTCCACACTGGATGGAACAATCATAAAGTTGTTAAAGCCATATGATTTTAGTGTTAGATTAATCTGGTCAACTGATGGCTGTACACTCGTTAGATTTTTACTTCTTTCTACCACTTCTTTATTCACCTTAGTATGCTCTACTAGTAGCTTATCTATCTTTGCTTGCATGCCATCGATCCCCTTCTGTGCACTGGATTTGTTATTTAAGTAATTTTGCGTCCTAACCGAAAAATCGTCAGCTACATATTTCCAGATACACCCTATCAATTCCGTCTTTGATTTTTCAAAGTTATTAACGATGATATTGTGCTGAATAATGGCCTTATTTGCCTCTTCTATTATTTTATTAATATTTTCAAGTTGTTCGGTGGTCGATACAAGCTCAACAGATCTACTAGGTTCTTTTGTTTTTAAAGCAATTAAATTGTTGTTTTGTTGTAATTGGGTTTGAAGTGTTTTAAGATAAGCTGAAAATAATTCCATTTCAATTTTAGAACTCGGATTGTTTTTTTCTTTCTCCTCTATTTCATGTAGAATATTTAATAGATTTGAAGAGTCCAACGAATATTCATTCCCCATCCGTTTCAGCTGCCTAGTGTCGGAAATAAAGGCTTCATCGAAGTAGTCCTCTAGTTGTTTTTTAAACTCGACTGTAATTGTTTCTTGTTGGCAAAATGGACAAATTTTATCTTTATGAATATAACCACGTCCTTCGTTTACCCAATCGTTTATATTAAGTTTCTGAATTAGATTCGCAATGTTTACATCTGCTTTTCCGATAATTTTTTTTAGCCAGATATCATCCTGTTCAATATTATTGATATTATCAAATTCTACGTTTATTAGAGATGTTTGCAGAATAGGTTTGTTCCCAAAAATAGTTGTAGCGAAACCTTGAAGTTTATCCAATCCGTGAACCTTACTTTTATTATTCTGATGCTCTTCAAGAAGCTTCGCTTTAAAGGATTCCTTATTATTTATAAATCCTCGAAATCCATCCTTAAAATCATCCTCATATTTCTTATATATCTCAACCCACACTTCTTCCTTGAACTGATTGTCTAGTTCCAGTTGAGCTTCAATCATTTTCTTTACGGTTTCCCGTTTAGTATTTCCCTCGGTAATAATATCCTTACGCTGTTTTTTCAGCTCTTCCATTTTTTCGGTTTCTTCCTTTGTAGCCTGACCGAGTGTAAACACGCCATCGATATTTCCTTTGCTAAAATTATTTTCTCGAAAGTCCCTATTATAAATCAATAATTTTATGGCTTGATCGTTTGCCCAAAGTGTTTTACAATCTTTATGCAACAATGGTTCAAATAGATATTTACTAAGGGTAGTTTTTCCACTACCATTTGAGCCATAAATGAAATTTATTTTTTTGAGATCTTTTATTTCTACGCCTGTAGAATTATATGTAGCAATATTTTTAAGATGGATAGCGCTAATCATGTAAGTTGAGATTTAATTTAGAACATAAATTTAGGTTATATTAATTACTTTATCGCACATTGATGTGTTCGATAAAGAATCACTATAAAGCTACACAAGATTGATTTTTTCCTTTACGGGAAACCGTATTAGATGTTAATCATTTTGATTATCTAGAAATTTTCACTAAATTTAAACTATAGCAATTGCAACTAAAAAATACAGACAAAAAGGTGAGTGATTCGGTGAGTCGCTTTTCAAAAACCTTCCCGATAGCCTTTAAATGCTGAAAAGTGAACGAAGTTCACATCCCAGCGGGATCACATAAATTCAAAACCATCTTTATTTAACATAAGGATGGTTTTTTGTTTCAGCGGTATTTTTCAATTCTACATAAAATTAAATAAACGCAGATTTTGTGTTCGAATCCTCTTGGGATACAAAAACAAGAGTCGTGTTGCATTGGTAAAAATGAAATATTATTTTTAGATCCTATTTGCTGATAGAGTCAAATCATGCAGATGCACTGCGGTAAGCATAAACAGCTAATGATAATTTTGGGTTTTAGGGATAATTTTAAGCTAGCACTTCGACAACTGAAGGGACACATCAACTACTGCCAAATTAGATGGCTTTGTATTTGTTGGGCTATGCTGATATTTTTGTGCCCTATCGCCTCTTCGGCCCAGCAAAACAGTAAAAAAGTGACACAGCTGTTAGCGCAGCCAGGTATCAAGTGGAAGCAATACCATTCTGGGCACTTCCGCTATTTTGTAGAGGAAGGTGGATATGCCGATGACAGGATCGATTCCATTAAAAATGAATTGGAGGAATATCGAACAGCGCTTTTACCTTTTTTTCAACGAAATGATAGCCTTGCCTTCAAAACTGATATTATTATCTATCATTCAGAAGACCAGATCAGACGCGCTTTGGGATTTGCGGTACAAGGCTTTGCCATCTCAGAATATAAGGTTTTGGTATTTGTACATAACGAGCGCTATAAGCTAGCCGCTAGGCACGAACTGGCTCATTATTATGCTTTTCATCTTTGGGGCAAGGAAGCCGATAATGGTTTTAGCGAGGGGATTGCCGTTTATTTGGATAAAACTTGGAGCAGCCATCCCATTAACCAGCTTTCCAAGCACCTGAAAAATGAAAAACGGCTCATCAGGATACCCAACCTCCTGAAAGATTTTTTTAAATTCGATGCGATGATCGCCTATCCCCAAATCGGCAGTTTTACGGCCTTCCTGCTGGACAGATACGGAAAGGAAAAACTTTATCAGATCTGGCGACTGGGATTTAAGGATGCAAAAAAAATCTACGGTTACGATCTTGTGAAATTGGAAGAGCAATGGCTAGTCTGGCTTGATCATTGGAATGCCGACCACATTGATTATAGCAGGCATATCAAGGTCGCAAAGCACTAGCCGTTCCGTTAACATTGATTTCCGATAGACACCGTTGCCGAATCCATTTTATACTTTTTAACTGTGCTAAGGTAATATTAGGTCCATCATAAAATGCTAACATCTTCACAAATCCCCCTTCATCTATCCTTAAAGCTACTATACGAGGTACATACCCGCAACCTTAATAAAGCAGTCGGCAGAAATCTAAAGCACTTCCCAGATGAAGACTTTATGTTTCAATTGACCGATGATGAATTTAAAAACTTGATGTTCCAAAATGGAACATCAAGTTGGGGCGGAACACGAAAAGCCCCTTATGTATTTACCGGAACAGGTCGTTGCTATGCTTTCTGGCATACTTAATAGTGACAGGGCGATAGCGGTGATATTCACACGTATGCCAAATACTTGCAGACAATGCTGGCATAGTGGTAACTATCCTATAAAAATCTGATTACCTTTGTAGTCGTAACTAGTTGGCGGTAGTTATCATTCTGCCCAAAGTTTTTTCATGTTTTCTACCGTTAAATTCCCCGTGAGATATTTGTCAATAACCTCATTATAGGTTTTGTCGTTTTTGATAGCTTTTTTTAATGTAGTTTTAAAAAACTCTTTATTTGAAATTGGTTCTTCTCCTTGTAGCAACAGTCTAATCCAATTTTTCATTTTATCTTCGCCTATTTCTTTTTCAATACTAAACAATATTGCTGTTTGATAATCATAAGCGTATGTTTCACGGTCATTCGTATGCTCAGATTTATAAAAATCAAGTATAGCTTTGAATTTAAAATTTGGGTCTTCAAACCATTCAATTGATTGGGTTATTTCATTTTTAATATAGGTATTGTCTCTACTTTGATTTACGTATTTGTAAGCTAAAAACTGAGCAAAACCTTCATCAATTAATGATTCTAAATAAGAATTACTACGTTTAAGGTTACCAAAATAGTAATGGCTAGTTTCATGTGCTATTGTTGTTAAACTAGAACTATTATACGATTTTAAACTTGTACGTAAATCATGTGGTGGGTCTCCCACAACAGTTATTGCCGGATAACTAAAAAATGCAAAACCATATTTTTTTGCGGCAACACCACCATCAATCCAAACTATTTTATCTTGGTACTTAACATTTGTATAATTGGTCAGATAATCAAATATTTGATTATTGAGTTCGTCAATTTCTTTTAATTCTGCATCGGTAAAATTTGAATTTAGCAAATAGGCTGTTTCACTTTCCTGTATATTGTATTTACCGATAAACAATAAAGGTTCAAGAGCTACTTCACTTTTGAAGTTTGTCAACTTGCCTTTTCTTGGTGTGGCACCATTTATATACATAGTTTCACAATCATTACAATCAATTGTAATATCATATTTTAATTGGTTGTATTGTAATTGTTTGATAGGGTCATAAATCGTTGGATACCAGCCTGATTGCAAACCGTCAACTCTAAGATTGCCTTTTACAAATGCTACATTTCCTCTCCAATCTTCTTTTTGCATTTTTAACTCAATGGTATCATTAATAACAGGGAATTTACCGACATAACGGAACCGAATGTTGTCGGGATAAAACTTTTCTCCTTTTGTGTTTGAAGAAATATAATAGGACACTGTTTCTGCTGATTGAATAGAGTCAGTAAAGTCACGATTAAACCCAACTAAAAAGGATTCAGGATTTTTGACTTCCATATTCAAAATATTCAACCCTTTATTTAGGCGAATTGAATAATCCGTTGGAAGTTCTAATCCTGTCAATTTTAAGTCGCACTCAATTGTCCCATTCTGAACAGAAACTTTCACATTTCCCGATAACATTGGTATTTTTTCTTGTCCAAATGCAAGATTACTTGAGAAAAATAAGATTATACTAAATAGTTTCAACTTTTTCATATCGTTTGTTCTCGTTGTTTTTTTTTGGGTAAATACGGTCATAAAATCTAATTTATAACCGCAATCTAAATCAAAAACTTTGAAAATTAAAAATATATCTCACAATAGTGATATATGAACTTATGAGTTTTAGATTTTATCCAATACTAACTCCGATCGACCAAGAATAAAGTGTATGATATTGTTTATTCGTAGATTAGGTCAAGCAATTGCTTTAAGGCTTTTTTGATTTCTTGCTGTCCAGATACTTCCTGAAGGTCAATCCCGCAAAAAGGGTTTTCCTGCATTTTGGCGTGTAGGGTAAGATAGTAAACGCCTGCCATCAAAATGCCATACATTGCCCTGAAGTTCTTGCCACTTCCCTTAAAATGTGGGTCAAATATAGCTTTAAGCACTTCATCCCCTACATTTTCCCTTTTAAGGTCAAGTTCTTTAAGTACGGGAAGTTTTTCACTGATGCCCCAAGTAATAATCTGTCGCATCTCATTGCTATTAATCAGGCTGTCAAACTGATGCTCCATCACGCTGTAGGCCAGCAACTTGCCATGATCTTCCCTAGCTTTGGCCATGATATCGCCTATGTTTTCTGGGCCGATGTTCCAATAATCGTGATTTATCAGGTAGTGCTTAATTAGTCCATCCAAGTTTCCAAAATAATCGTAGATCAGCTTTCTGTCCACTTTGGCCATGTTCGCAACTTTTGCCACGTTTATGCCCGAAAATCCATCACTTTTAAGGATTTTGCCCACGGCTTCAATTAAGTTGTTTTTCGTACGTTCCTTGCTCCTGAGTGGTCCCTCGGTAATTTTTCTCGGCATAGATATGTGATTTGCAGCAAAAAATCTGGTTTCTTACCATTTTTTTTTCAATTTCATTTAGCAACACAAGATACAATTATTGGTTAATACACCTGTATTTAATTAAATTAGGTAGCGTTACTGTTGATCCTCCAACTGCATTGTGATGCATCCTAAAAAAATCAACCCAAGTTATAAAAATATATCTCACAATAGAGATAAATTGTTAATTTTGCGGACATTTGAAGATAGACAATAGACTATATGAAAAAGATTAAAACTCATCTTTTTAAGCATAATGTGCATTTGTAGCCAAAAAAATTAAACTCCTAAATAAAAACGACATTTACAGCACCATGAAGAAAATAGTATTTTCGATCTTGTTCTTTGCAATTTCATTCAGCTCATTTGCACAGGAAAAAGTAAATTTTACAGAAAAATTTAAAAAACAAAACCAGGGAAAATATAAGGTTGAGATCAATGAGTTAAAGGAACTGCTCCACATTATGATTGCCATTACCAATTCTGGCAAGGAAAACGATGATATGATCGAACAGCAAGGGCAGTATTATAAAGATGTACGTGCCTATTTTAAGCCATTCGAAAATGAAAAGATTATCAAAACCTTCGATTCATTAATGGCTTCCTCAATCTACAACTATATTTTTTTAACCGGTAATGCCATTTCATACCATTTTAAGGGCAATAAACTAGTAAAAAGCGAGGTTTTTTTATTTCCGGCCAACACTGTCTCTGCGAACCTAAAGATCGATAAAAATCCGATTACCATCTACAAGGCAGAGATAGAAGCTTTTGCTAAAAAAACCAGATTTAGCAAATTTTATGCTGATCACAAGCAGTATTACAAGGGCATTATTGCCGAATATGAAAAAAAAGCTAATCTGGGAAAACAGTGGAAGTGGCTGGAAAAGAATTTTGAAACCAAAAAGGATAGTTACCTCATTTTATGTTCTCCGCTGATCAAGGGATTAAACTATACCGGGCAATTTAACAACAATAACTTTTCGCTCATCCACATGAACCTGCCACCTGTTGATAATGACCCGAAACTTACACCTCTTGAAAACGAGTTATTGAATACAAGGGTAATGTTTACCGAAATTGACCACAATTATGTGGGTGCACCAACAGAAGCAAATAAGGAGCTAATCCGTCAGGTTTTTGCCGACCGAAAAAAATGGGTGGATGAAAAAATCTATGGTATATCGGCTTATCCTAACCCCATTAAGGTGTTTGATGAGTATATGACATACGGTGTTTTCTTGCTTTATTGCAAAGACCATTATGATGATGCTACCTTGCAAAGGGTAACTAAAGATGTTACTGCTCAAATGACAGACAGGGGATTTACGAAGATGAAGATGTTTACCGAAAAGCTTTTAGAATTCCGCGCAGCAAATCCAGATCAAAAAATAGACAAATGGTACCCCCAGTTTATAAGGCAGTTTGCTGAGTAAAAACTGGCACATATTATTGTCTTTTTTATTTAGCTCACCACACTCCATGGAGATATTCGGACTTTCAAAATTATAATCTGTATTAAACTGAGAGCATTTCAGTAGGTACTGCCCTATTTGGTGCCCAAATTAAAATGATAATGATATAAATTTCACAACTTGCACCAAAAAATCCCACGCTAAATTAATAAGGTGGGATTGGATATATATGTTAATTAAGGGGATTAGTGACTTTGTTCCCACTCGTTCACATCTTTGTGATCGTAGGGTTCTGCTATCGCTTCTTCAATGGTTTGACCTTTTTTGTTGAAGCCAAATTTCTCTAAAAGATTATCGAAAATTTGGTACATCACTGGTACAACTACCAAGGTTAAGAAGAGCGAACTGGTTAAACCTCCAATAATAACCCATGCCAAACCGTTTTTCCAGTCGGCACCAGCACCACTCGCTAAAGCAATAGGTAACATACCAATTACCATGGCAATGGTAGTCATTAAAATTGGACGTAAACGAGCGTGGTTGGCCAAAATTAAAGCTTCGTGAGTTGTTTTACCCTGAGCCTTCATTTGGTTGGTAAAATCGACTAAGATAATCGCATTCTTTGCTACCAAACCCATTAGCATAATAAAACCCAGAATAGTGAAGATACCCAAAGCGTTATTGGTTAATGCCAAGGCAAGCAAGGCACCAATTAATGCCAATGGTAAAGAGAACATTACCACAAATGGATATACAAAACTATCATAAAGTGCAACCATGATTAAATAAACCAAGATAACTGCCGCTAATAAAGCAATACCTAAAGTACCGAAACCTTCGCTCTGATTTTCTTGGTCACCTGCCCAGTAGAAACTAATACCAGCCGGAGTTTTCATTTTAGCTAACTCAGTTTGGAAATTTGTTACCACAGTTCCTGTTGGCACACCTACAGTTTGTGCTTTAACTGTTACCGAAGTAGATTTATTTAAACGCTCTAGCAAACTCGGACCAGAACCTTCTTTAATATCTGCAAACTGAGAAAGCTTAATTTGTTGGCCGACTTGATTTACGAATATTAAGTTTCGTACATCATCAATGTCCTTACGATTGAAATCTTGGTATTGGATATTGATATCATACTCGTACTCACCTTGGCGGAATTTACCATCCGTATTACCCGCAAAAGCAGTTTGCATGGTAGAACCTACAGTTGACAGGTTTAAGCCCAATGCCGACATTTTATCGCGGTCTACTTTCACGTTAATTTCTGGTGTTCCTTTTTCTACCGAAAGTTTGGTTTGCGTAGCACCCGGAATTTTCGCTAATACATCTGCTGCTTTTTCAGCAAAGTTCATAACGCTATCTAGATCAGAACCCATTACTACGAATTGAATAGGCGCATCATCTGCCGTTCCCAAAATACCAATTGGAACGGTTTTGATTTTGGCTCCCACTATTATTTTTTCTAACTCACGTGTGTAAGTGGTAGAAATAATATCAGAAGAAACATTACCTCGATCTTTTTTATCCTTCAACTTCACGTTAATTTCAGATTTATATGCAGTAGAATTAGTACCGCCCATACCTTCACTTGACTGACCAACTGTGGTAATCATTTGAACAACATTTTCTTGCTTGCTTAAATAATCTTCGGCTTTTTGGGTGTAAAGGTTGGTTTGCTCTAAAGAAACATCTTTAGGCATCTCAATTTGTAACAAGAACTCACCTTTATCAGATTTAGGGAAAAACTCAAAACCAATATATCCACCTGCTAATAAACCACAAGAAGATAAAAGCATTAAAAACATCCCAATTAAGGTAATCGCCTTATGTTTAAGCGTCCACTCTAGTAAATTGGAAATCCAGTTAGTAAACTTACGAAGCTGTTTTTCGAACCATAAAACGAACTTACCAAAAGCATTTTTGCCTTCAATACGTTCTAATTTACCGTAACGAGAGAAAATTAATGGCACAATGGTAAATGAAGCAACCAATGATAGCAAGGTAGAAATAATTACTACCACACAAAACTGTCGTAAAATATTGGCTACCATACCTGTACTTATTGCGATAGGGAAAAACACTACCACAATTACAAAGGTGATGGAAACTACCGTAAAACCGATTTCACGAGTTCCGTCTATAGCTGCACGCACCTTGTTTTTACCCATTTCCATGTGGCGTTGGATATTCTCCAAAACCACAATCGCGTCATCTACTAGAATACCTACTACGAGCGATAAACCTAGTAATGACATTAAGTTTAAGGTATAACCAAATAAACTGATACCAATAAATGTTGCAATTAGCGATGCAGGAATAGAAACCATTACAATTACCGCATTACGTAAGCTATGCAAAAAGAAAAGCATTACAACTGCTACCAAAACAATCGCTATAATTAAATCGTGAATTACCGCATCAGCAGATTCTAAGGTATAAACCGAACTATCGTTTACAATTTTGATATCTAAACCGATGTTTTTGTAATCTTCTTTTAATTTTGCGATTGTAGCCTTTGTGCCTTCACTTACAGTTACTGCGTTAGCATCACTTTGTTTAATGATTTGTACGGCGATAGAGTTAGCTCTGTTGATACGAGCAATTTTTTCAGTCTCTTTTTGTGTGTCCTGAATGTCCGAAATATCTCCTAAACGGATTTGAGCACCGTCTTTACCAGTGCTTACAACCAGACTACGCATTTCTTGTACGTTAGCATATTTACCAGATAAACGCACTAAAATGTCTTGCGCTTGAGTTTTTACACTACCCGTAGGGAAATCTAAGTTAGATGCCAAGATTGCTTGTTGTACAGCGGGTACAGATAATCCGTAACCTTGCATTTTTTTGGCATCTAGGGCTACTTTTATTTCACGCTCGGCACCACCAATTAAGTTTACTTGTGCTACACCAGATACACGAGAAATAATAGGTGCAATACGTTTGTCCATCAAGTCGTAGAACGAAATATCATCCATGTTACCAGATGCAGACATCGTGATTACAGGAAAATCATCTAACGAGAACTTACTTAACGATGGTTGTTTAACATCGTCTGGCAAATCCGCCAAAATGGCATTTACTTTTCTTTGTGCATCATTTAGGGCAATGTCTATTTCTGCCTTATCAGTCAGCGTTATAATTACCACCGATAAACTTTCGTAAGAGTTTGCGTTAATTTTCTTGATGTTTTCCATCGAAGAGATCGCATCCTCAATCTTTTTGGTTACAGTACTTTCTACTTCATTTGGCGAAGCACCAGGGTAAATTGTAGAGATAGATACAACGTTTGGAGAGAACTTTGGTAAAAGCTCATATCCTAACGAGAAATAACTCAATAAACCTAACAAGGTTAGTGCGGTAAATACCACAATTACCAGCGAAGGCCTTTTAATCGATATATCTGTGATTTTCATTTTATTTCTTTATTGCATAATTAGTATTGCATATATATTGTCGTCATTGCGAGGCACGAAGCAATCTTACAACTCTAGGAGGCATTTCTACAACCGCTTTAGGATTGCTTCGTGCCTCGCAATGACGATCGTGCTATTTTATAATCGTAACTGGAGTGCCTTCGGTTAAGTTAATCTGACCACTTGTAATTACCGTTTCTCCTTCTTTTAAGCCTTCTAAAACTTCTACGCTTTCTCCCAAAATACGTCCGGTAACTACTTTACGGGTTTCGGCAGTATTTTTAGATTTGTTTAAAACATAAACTTCGTTACTGCTTACACTACCCACAAAAGAGGTACGAGGAACCAAAATTGTAGCGGCTTGTTTAGGGAACTGGAACACTGCTGTGCCGTACATACCCGCTTTTAAGCCGTTTCTAGTATTGTTGGCAACTTCAATTTCGATAGGGAAGTTTAAGGTTTCATCTGCTTTTGCTGCAATAAAACTTACTTTACCAGAAAATTTCTCTGTAGGGAAAACCGATGATTGAATTTGAACTGCATTTCCTACTTTCAAGTTAGCTACCTGTCCTTCGTTCACATTTACTTTCAATTTCAATTTAGAAACATCTACCAATTCGAACAATTGCGTTCCTTGTGCAGTTACAAAAGCACCAACTTCAATGTACTTTTTATTTACAATACCGTTGATTGGAGATTTGATATTCGCATCGCTTAATCTTCTTTGAGAAGCTTGTAAACGTAACTTAGCATTTTGAGTTGCCAATTTAGCTTGGTCTAATTGCTGTTGTGTAACACCACCAGTTGCATAAGAACTTTGGTATCTAGCCTCATCTTTCAAAGCATTTTGATAAGTTGCTTCAGCAGTTTCTCTATCAGTATTGATAATTTCAGCATCTATACGAGCTAAAACTTGTCCTTTGCTTACACGGTCACCTTCTGATACAAATATTTTGCTCACACGGCCAGCATTCTCTGATAAGAAGTTTAATTCTTGGTTTGCAGCAAAATTTCCGTTTGCAGTAAAGTCTAAGTTAACTTCTTTACGCTCAACATTAGCTGTTTTTACAGCAACGGCCCCACTACCTTTCGCAATAAAATCGGTAGTTTCTTGTGCTTTCTTTTTATTATTGGTTAATACGTAGGCAATTGCAGCTAACACTACAAGTACTACAATGATTATGGTAATTACTCTTTTCATTTTATTTTACTAGCGATTTAATGTTTCCGTTTGATTTGATTAATTGTATTTCAGCTATTTTGTAGTTTAACAAAGCCTGTGTATAGCTATTTTGAGCTTCTGCTAACGAAGTTTCAGTATCCAATAAATCGGTTAGAGTAGCTAATCCGTTATTGTAATTGTTTTGGGTACTCTTGTAAATTTCTTGCGCCAAGTCTGCATTTTTCTTTTGCGAATTAATGGTATTTAAACTATTCTTTAACTGAATTTTAGCATTCTCATAAGCTAAGTTTAAAGAGTTAGTAGTTTCTTTTCTATCCTCTTTAGCTTTACTGATTTCGACATCTGCCTGGCGGATTTTTGATCTCGTTAAAAAGCCATTAAAAATTGGCACTTTTAGGGTTAAGCCTACGGCTGATGAACCAAATCCGATTGCACTTGCATTAGAGCTTAAAAAATCGAAACCATTACTCTGACTTGAATAAGTATAATTTCCTGTTAAGGCTAAACTTGGATAATATTCTGCCACATAAGCTTTCCTTTGTAAGCCTAGTAATTTATCTTGTGTATCCAATAATTTAATTTCTGTTCTATTAGCCAAAGAAACAGAGTCTGTAAATTGTGGCAATTGTGAAACTGCTGTTAACTCAGTTTCTGGCAAAACAATTTGATTGGTTACTGGCATACCCATGGCAAACTTCAATTGGTTTTCTTGTTGCGTTATCCCATTTAAAGTTTGCTCACGCTGAGTTTCTAAATTAGTAAGTTTAACGTTAATACGGTCTACATCAATCTTTTTAGCCAAGCCATTTTTATATTGATTAGCAATAATCTTTTCACTTATTTTTACATTTTTGATGTTGTTATCTAGCACAATTAATTGCTGTCTGTTTACCAAAACATTGTAGTAGTTATTAGCAACCAGCTCTATAATTTGTTCTTCAGTTAACTGAGCTGTTAAGTTGTAATATTCTTCACTAGATCTTGCAGCTTGTAAACCAGTAAAAACTTGTTGGTTAAACAATTGCTGAGATAACTGGACCCCTGTATTTGAGTTCCATTTTTGACCAAACTTTAAAGTTTGCGACTGACCACCAAAATCAACCACCTGTTGCCCAATTATTGGGTTGTAAGTTAAGCCTGCAGTACCTGTAATTTGTGGTAAAGCTTGTGCTCTCACTTCTTGCACTTTATATCTTCCGCCTTCTATATCTAACCTCGCCTTGCGAATTTTGGTATTGTTTTGGAGTGCAAAGTTTAATGCCTCTCCCAAAGTTACCTTTTGCTGAGCCATTGTAAACTGTGGCAGGGCAATCACCCCAAATAAGAGAAGCATCAGCTTAACTATTTCTGTTCTCGATTTCATTTTTATGTGTTACTTAATTTATTTTTAAATTTAATTTGCTAATTGGTTACTGTATTTTTCTATTAATTCTATTCCTTTAATGCTTACAATTCCATAAAGAAAATGCTGCGTAATGTTGATCATTACTTGTGCAATGCTGTATTTATTTTTAGTGTAATGATCATACTGACCAAAAATAATTTGACTATGTTCTAATCTCAATTGTGTTAATATATCTATGTTAATTTCCTTCCTATACACCCCTTCTTCAATCCCTCTTGTTAAATTATTTGCAATACCAATTGCTAAGCTTTGCTCTTTAAAATTCTTAAACTTTAACCAAGCCTCGTGATGGTATTTTTGCAAATCATGAAAAACTTTAGGGCTTAAGGTCTTTAACCATTCATTAACATCTTCTAAAGCCAACAGCACCTCATGTACAGCGTCTAATCCTTTTTCGGCATAAGCTTTCATTTCACAATCATGTATTTCAAATCTTGTATCCATTAAAACATTTACCAAGTCGTTTTTATCTACAAAATGCTGATAAATGGTTTTTTTGGATATCCCTAAATGCTTGGCAATGTCATCCATCGTTACACTTTTAAAGCCGTATTGGCCAAAAAGCTTATCTGCCTCACTTATAATATGCGTCCTAACGTCCAAACTTATTCCTTAATTTATAACTCCATCATATTAGACGGAATTGATTATTACAGTATTAGTTAGTTCTGTATTTAAAGAACCAACTTTGTAAAAAAATTATTTTTCTTCTTGCCCTATTTTCTTGTGCAAAATCATCACTTGATTATGCACTAAAGATAGAAAGTGAGTAATCTTTTTTAGGTTTTGATTAAAATCTTGTGTTTCATTAGTACGAATAGCAATTACTTTTTCGTAAACTTTAATTAATGATGATACGCCTTCAAACTGCTCTAAAATATGCGTATCCCAATCTGCTATCCTAAGGTGGAAATATCTTTTACGATCGCCGATTTTTGTTTTGTAACTGATCTTTTTAGACATTAAAAGCTGGCTTAAGGCTTGGCTAACTGCGCTTTTACTTAATCCTAAAGTATCTTTAATTTCATCAAATGTAAGTTCTGTAACATCAGCAACTGCCAATAAAGCCATAATTTTAGACATAGCTGGAGGTATACCTAAACGTTCATTAACATTAGCTAACTCTTCTATCAGTTCTACTTGCTCTTTTCTTAAAATTATCTTATGCTCTGCCATCACTTATCTTTTTTAACACCGCAAAGATAGATAAGTTTTCTTAGTTCACAAATTAATGAACCAAAAAAATGCTCAAATTCTGGATACTTAACTACGGGATAGCAAAAAAAATACCGCTCCTATAAAGAAAACGGTATTTTATCACTAGCGTTTATTATTATTTCTTGTTCAAATCGGTAAACACCGCGGCTTTTTCCTTACTTGTCTTTTTTAATTTAAAGCTGTCAAAAACTTCTCCTGTTGCCTTATAAGCAGTATAAGTTAAGTTTTCGCCGTCTACCTTAATCATTTGAAACAATTGCGTATTTTCTATAAATACGTCCATCCATTTCGGATTAACATCTACCTTATACATTTTTGGGCCAGCTACAGAAACCACGTACATTGGCCCACCAACTTTACCTGATACTCCCGTTGGTAAATTTTGCCCGCGGCTATAAGTATGGTCGTGTCCCTGCATCAATAAGTCTACATGATATTTATCGAAAAGAGGTTTAAAAAATTCTCTGAACTCTTTGTTGTCTCTACCTTTTGCCGTAGAATAAATTGGATGATGGTAAGTAACCATGGTCCAACGTTTAGGATTGTTTTTCAACACTTCTTCTAACCATTGAGCTTGTATTTTTAGGGAGGCAGAGTCCAAAACAATCATTTGCGAGTTCAGCGAAATGATGCGAACATTACCATAATCTACATAATAAACAGATTCTTCTAATCCCTTTGGGCCATTTTCTGGCAAGGTATATTGCGCTCTCCAATGTGGATCTAGCGTTAAAGTTTTTTGCTCGTCGCGGAAATATTCGTGATTGCCAGAAGAAGGAATACTTGGGATCATTCCGTTGATGAAACCACCACCAAAATGCCACTCGCCCCATTCGTTATCATTGTTGGAACGATTAATCAAATCTCCTGCATGAACAATAAAACGCGCATCGCCATTCGTAGCAAAAGCTTTTCTAATAACCCGCGACCATTTGGAACGGATATCATTCTGTGCATCGCCTAAATAGATAAAAGAGAAAGGTTGCTCTTTTTCTGGTGCGGTTTTAAACTGAAACCACTCGCTCCAATTGGTGCCATCCCCTACTCTATAGGTGTATAACTTATCAGGTGTTAAACCATCAAAATTTACGCTGTGGTAATTGGCCGTTTCGTAAGTTTTACCTTTTAGGACTTCTGTTTTAGCTTGATATTCTTTCGCCTCTGGCTTGTCTAATTTCGGAGAACTATTTTCTACTAAAATTTGCGCGAAGCTTTCAGTAATTGTACTATCAGTACGCCAAGTAACTGCTTGTGTTGTTTTAGGATCTCCAGACCAAGTTAAAATAACTCTATCTGGAAATTTGCCAGCCTTAAATTCTTGTGCATTTACCAAATTAGGCAGCACTAAAACTAGTGCTACCAAAAAGGTCATCTTTTTCTTAAAAATTGTAATCATATTTATTTATAAAATGGATTGTATTTGATTCCGATATTGCCCCAAGCAGAAAAGAACTTATGATCTGTAGGACGTCCATCACCAAATTCTAAAATAGTTTGTGCATTGTTGATGTTGCTGATACCCATAAAAATGGTAAATTTTTTATTTAATTTTTGCGAAGCAGAAAAATCCAATTGTGTTCTTCCTTTTTCCATTAAATCATCTTTTTGCTCCTCAGCCAATTCACTGATAAACGTTTCGTAGAAATTAAGGGATAAACGTCCTGAAAAACCATATTTCTCGTAAGAAAGAGAGAAATTACCTACTTTAGGGCGCATAGATGGTAAACGAACAGTTCTTTCGCTTACTAAACCTGGCACTTTAAATTTTGATTGAATTTGAGTATAGTTTCCATAAATACCGAAACCGTTTAAGAAACCAGGTAAGAATGTTAATTGCTGTTGCCAAGCCACTTCATATCCATATACTCGAGCATTAGCGCCATTTACAGTTTGGGTAACTTGAAATTTATCAAACTGACCACCTTGTTGCTTGTAGATACTTTCGTAAATATAATCATCTATATTTTTGTAAAATATACCACCAGAAATTAAACCTAATGATTTTAAATAGTGCTCAAACAAGAAATCAAAATTAGTTGATTTACTTTGATCCAGTTGAGGATTACCAATTTTCATACGTTTACGATTCGGCTCTACCTCTTGCCATGGCACTAAATCATAATACCCTGGACGTGATAACGAACGTGTAACTGCTGCTCTTAAATTTGTAGTTTGGTTTATAGCATACTTAAGGTTCAAACTTGGGAAAAAACCATCGAAAGCTGAGTTAACTGCAACCTTTTGAGTACTTACATATACACCCGTATTGCTAAAGTTTACAATATTACCATTATACTCAAAACCCGTACGTTCGTAACGCAAACCTGTAATAACATCTAATTTATTTAGGGTTAATTTACCCATCAGGTAGGCAGCTCCCATTGTTTCATTTCCATTATAAGAATCTGGATCGGTATTTTGCCGAGTATAGGTTTCAGATTGCGTAAATTTACTCAAGTTGGCCTGATAATAATCTTCCATTAGATAACCATTGGCTATTGTACCAGAAAGATTATATCTACCTTGGAAATAGTTAGTTCTGGAATAGTTTGACAAGAAGTTATCCATTGATACACTTGTTCCTGGTAGCATAGTATATTGAAAATAGTTACGAGTATGGGAGTCTTCTTTATATTTGTAACGACCACCAAATTTTAACATAAATTTATTTTTATCACTAAGATTAAAAGTACGCTGTACGTTTAATGAACCCTGACCATCTTTATCATGTGCAAACTGATGTCTATTTATATAAGCAGAAGTTTTATAGTTTGCCGGATTATTCGGATCTCCATTTGTAAAATTAAATTGCGGTGCATCACGATCGGAAAAATCCATATTGGCATTTAATCCCCTGTAGTTAAATGTACCATCGTAATAAATCGGCTGATCGTATAAGCCACTTGCATAAGTAAGGTCGATGTTAGCAATCCAATTATTGAAATTTGTTTTTCCACCTACAGAAACACTAAATAAATCGCGATGGTAATCGCGAGGCGAACCCGCAGAATTAATGCTTACCCCAGTTACAGTGTTATCACTGGTGTAACTGCCAATACCAAATGTTTTTGTCCCTCTAGTTTGCAATTCATAAAACTTGTTATAGTTTGTACGAACATACAATTGACTTTTCTCATTTGGAAAAAAGCTTAATTCTGCTTGTAGACCTAAGTTTTTTCGGTGCAATTCGCTACCTTCTAAATCGAGATTAGAAAGTTTAACTTGGTCTACACCATTAATTTTAAAAGTACCATAATCTTGAGAAACGCGATCCTCGCCACGGAAAGTATTACTGTAGTTTACACCAGCCAAATATGCCCATTTATTTTTGCGTTCTCCAAAGTTTAGGGCACCATCAAAATTTTGTTTGCTGATTAAAAAATTATTTCCAAATGATCCTTTTACTTGAAATTGTTTCATTCCTATTTTTGGCGTTTTAGAAATGATGTTTACCGAACCCGAAGTTCCATCAGCTTCCATATCTGGGGTGAGCGTTTTATTTACTTCAATGGCTTCTACAGTAGAAGAAAGAATACCATTTAAATCGATATCGCGAGAGTTGGTTTGTGTAGATGGCAACCTATTTCCATTTAAGGTAACCGAACCCATACTTTGATCTAATCCTCTAATGATGATATTTCGTGGTAAACCATAGCTATAATCCATGGCAACCCCAGGAACTCTTTGCAAAGCCTCTCCTACGGTTGCATCCGGAAAACGTTCAATTTGCTCTTCAGAAAGTACGTACTTTACATTATCTGCATTTTGCATATTATTTAAGGCCACACTCTCTCCTCTACGAATACCAGTAATGGTAATACCTTTCATTTCGTTGCTTGCACTTGTAAGTTTCAAATCTGCATTAGTTACCTTACCACCCACAACATTAATGGTAGTTTCGAATGCCTTAAAACCAATATAGCTTACCCTTAAAACCACTTTTCCTGCATTTACATTACCAATTACAAAGTAACCGTTCATATCAGAAATTGCTCTCTGATTGGTTCCTTTTACTGTTACCGTAGCGTAAGGAAGTATCTGATTATTGGCTTCGTCTTTCACATAACCAACAATACTACCTGGCTTTTCTTCTTCTAAAACTTTAGCTTCAACTTTACGCAATACTACTAAAAGTCCGTTTTCTACCGCCTGTAATTTGTGCATTTTAAAAAACGGTGCAAGTATGGCTCTAGCCGTTTTAGATTGATCATTTATGGAAATTGAACCCACTACAGTTTCTTTATTGGTATAAACAAAGCTTACACCTGTTTTGCGTTCTATCTCTTTAAGCAAAGCAGAGAAAGAACTATTCTTTAAATTAATATCTATTTTTTTATCAAGACCGTATTGAGCCTTAACTACAGCTGCACTACTTAGCGTTAAGCATATTGTAGAGAGCAAACAGAAGATTAAGCTAATTCGCATAAAAATTCCTTTTGGGTTGAATAACCCATTGATTTTTTTCATAAATTTGTTTGTTAACAATTATTATCGTAATAGTTTTTAATAGTGGTTAAGGGTTTGCAGACCTGTTAACCAAAGAATTTTAGCCATTTCTGTTTGCGCAGAGGTGGCTTTATTTTTTACCTACATGGTTGCCCTCCTATTATTTTAATGGTTTTACCATGCTGGTTAACTTTAATATGTAATGAGGCGCTTAAAGCCGTTAATATTGTTTCTAATGATTGATTTGGAAATTTAGCAGTGAGTTTACAACCCTCAAAACCTGCTTCGTTAAAGCTAAAATCTACGTTAAATTTTCTCGAAAGTGCGGCAAAAACTTCTTGTGGCGTAGCTTCATCAAATATTAAATCTCCATTTAGCCAAGGAGCAACTTCATCTTGATAAATGTTTATTTGCTCTATTGTTCCGTTATCACGATGATAAACTAAACGATTTCCAGGAAGCAACATAGTTGGCTTGTTTAAACTATCATTTATTAGCAACACACCAACCTTTCCGCTTTTTACAGTTACCGAACTTTGCCTGCTGTTTTTGTAAGAACTTACGTTGAAACTGGTTCCATAGACAACCGTTTTAAGATTGCCGCTTTCTACTACAAAGGGTTGCTTTTCGTTATGCGTAACGTCAAAAAAAGCCTCGCCAACCAATTTTATATTTCTAGTTTTTTGAGCATGAAAATCTTTTGGATAACTTACTTGGCTACCTGCATTTAGCCAAATAATAGAGCTATCGGCCAAGGTTATCTGCATCACTTTACCATTAGCGGCCTTTCGAAAAGTGTATACAACTTCTGTTTCAGCTAATTGCGATCGTGATTTTGCTAAATAGTAAGCAGCAAATGAAGCGAATATTGCTAGAGATGCAGCAACGCCGTATCTTATAATGCCATTAAAAGATTTACGTTTTTTTTGCGCTACTGCTGGAGGAGTTAAAACACTTTCTCCTAGCTCTAGCTCCTTTTTAGGCAACAATGCAGTCAATTGCCAAAGCTGTTCTGCCTCATGATAAAGTTTTATATTTTCTGCACGCTTATTTAGCCATTGATTTAAAGACAGTCTACTTTCTTCTGTTTCTACTCCAGTTAGCCTTTTAATTATATTATTCCAAATCTGATCTTCCATGGACGATTTCTTTCACAACAATAGACAAGAAATCAGATAGAAATACGGGCTGTGAGATGTTAATTGTTTGTTAACTTTCTGTCAACTAAATGTTTCGCCCTAGCATGAATGAACTGCATGCTTTTAGATAGGTGATCTTCTACCGTTCTGACAGAGATGTTCAATAATTCGGCAATTTCTGCATAGCTTAATCCCTCCAAACGGAACAATCTAAAAACCAACTGTCTTTTGGATGGAAGCTCCCCGATTACCATTTCCAGAAATAATAACTTCTCCTGCTCCCCTTCAACTGACTCTTGATGTCCCTGATTGTCGGACAGCATTTCCAATTCGGCATAGTCTGTATAAACAACGGACAGCTTACGTTTAGAAAGTTGGTTTAAACATGCATTTTTTACAGCACGATACAGATAAGCTTTTAAATGCGTTGGCTTACTTTCCATCTTCCAAAGTTGCACAAAAGCATCATTAACGACAGTTTTAGCAGCCTCTATATCGTTCAAATAATAGAAGGCGTAGGAACAGAGCATGCCATTCCAGTTTCTATACAATATTTCCAAGTCCAGGGAAACATTGTCTACTGCCCTAACACTATATATACTGTTTGGTTCTTGAAAGTCCATTTTATCACTACAAACTTCCAGTTATGGTATAAATTAAAAGTTAATTTGAGGTTAATCTTAGCTATTTCTACAAGAATTTGTAAACAACAAAACTTAGCCAATAAAGCTAATCCCTTTGTTTGAAGAATTTTTAAGCCCAATAGGTTAATTATTCCGTACAAGCTGCTCTACCGATCGCCTTAGCGAAACAGGCTCAGGATAATCCTTTACATAGCCAGTTCGCAATATAAACTGCACTGGATCATTCAAGCCGCTCGCTGCGATAAAGTTTTGATGAATAGATGGCTCCTCCAGTATTTGGGTCATAGGGTGTATGGCAATATTTTTATCTCTCACTTTTAGGAATAGTCGTTGCATCCGTTTCCCGGTTTCGATCAGGGAGTTTACTGAGTTATCCTTACTTGTTATTAAAAACCAACCTGCCGATGAAGCCACCTGCTTTTCTACCTGGTCAATATTCTGATTCCTGAAGCTTTTACCCATCACATTTGATTTTCCATAAAAGTTACGCACCACCCAGCCGGAAATACCCTCGATTTCCATACTGCCAGTGGTTAGTCCATCCCGGTATTTCTCCGCATCCTTACTGGAAAACCTGATCCATTCAGCCAGTTCTTTTTGTGCGGGATCACGATAAGATTGAATCTTATTTGCTTCGATGGTTTGCTCATTCAGATAATGATAGGCTTTAGCCGTTTGTGGAATGAAATGAATCAGGTCGGGTTCATTGTCAATCAACAGCCTGATGTGTTCCGATTTTAATCCCGCAGAGAGTATATTCGATCTTATCGTCCTGCGTTGTATAATGGCATCAACATTAAACTTGAATTGGTTGCTGGATCTGATTAGTTGGACTTCCATAACCTTTTCGTCTTGATTATTGCTGGCCATCAGACTGAATTGACATCTGTAGCCTAGGTTATCAGCGGCATATTCCAGATTTTGAATAAAAGCACCTATGGATAGCATCGTTTCCCTTTGTATCGGATCAACAGCGGGCAGCCATTTACTTTTATCGTTACAGACGATCCAGTGTAGGGGCTCAATGTGCTGGATAAACCAGGGTTGTGTATTATGACCGCTCGGGGCCAAAGAGGCGAGGTATAGTATACTCCTTTCATCAGTAGTTAACACTACTTTACCTTTTTCATCTTTTAAAGTGTCTGATCTTATAAAATTAGTTTTATCGCTAAGCAAGTAATAAGTTGTTCCCGCGATAACTACAGCCCCCCCAGTAATAGCTAAAAATTCTCTCCTCTTCATCTGATGTGATAATTAATTTTATTAATAAGTAAACATAGCGGCCATTTAGAAGTATATTTAGATAGAAACATTAAAGAAAAATTAGAAGTACCAACCCATTTTTTCATAACTATATTTTGTTCAAAGTTAACTTTGCCTAGTTGCATTTACATGATTTGACTCATGGGTAGAGATGATTGACATCAACTCCAATCAAGGAAAGCTTATTATATGAATTTCATCTATTCCTGCTTGATGGAATACCTTTGCTCAACTATTGATTCATCCAACACAGTTTTCGCATCTGCTGTTATTTTTTCTTTGCTAAGCTGATAGCTGCTTTTTAACCAAATTACCTGAAACACAAAAACACCTATGGTTGCTAGAACGCTCAGGATAATGAGATATCTTAATTTAATTTTCATTGTTTGCGCACTAAAAACTGCGCTATTTCCCTTGCTTTTTGTTGAATGTTTGAAGATGATATTTTCGAAGAACTGTTTATGATCTCTCCCTTAGCATTTACCATAAAATGAGATGGGTAACTATGAAATTCAAACACATTATTTACAATACTTACTTCGTCTTTAGTGAGGTTTACAAAATCTCCATTAATGTTAAATTTCTCTTTAATGGCCAGCATACTTTCCTCAGTAGTGAAAGTAGAAAGAAATAAGAACTTAATAGGCTTGCCTGCCAACGTGGTGATCAACTGTGGATAATTTGGCAACTCGCTCATACATGGCCCACACCAATCGCCCCAAAAATCGATATACAAACTTGTACCTTCATATTGTGTAAATAGAGAAATTAACCTTTGTTTAAACGCAGAGCTAACTTTTAAAGCCTTTAAACGGTCAACAATATTAATTTTCTTGAAAATTACATCAAGATGTGCATCTCCAGCTAATAGCTGTTTTTTTAGAAATGGATTGGTAATTGAAGAATTGAAACGACTCGAATAAGGAGTGGAATCAGAATTCGAGCCTGCTTTGTTTAAAAAAACATGATAATACATCAATTGCCTAGCTAAGCCTGCAGCAAATTTATCTATTTCATCCAGGCAAATCCCAGTGGTATTTTTCCCATTTTGTATCTTAAGTGCATCATACATTGGATTAATGTTGATCATAATCTGCTGGGCGCCACCCAAACTATTTAAAAACCCATAATACGCTGAATTATGATATGCCCTTTCGTTATCGATCGGAATAGTACTAATAAATTGCAGCAACTGTTTTTGGGTGATCTCCTGATTGTACTTTCCAAGAAACGGGAAAAATAAAATATCCTTGGCAGCTTCATACTGTAATAGGCTTCTTTGCCAGTTGATGAATTTTTGATCGATAATTAGATTGTTTTTAATGAAGGTATTCAGGAAGGTTAGCTGTTCATCTAGTTTTCTAATCATGCTTGCAGCATAAGCACTATCACTTTGTTTTTTATCTCCCATATCGGTTTCGCTTTTAAAAACGTGCTGATCGAATGTGGTTTTGAACTTGAATATGAGATTATTTATACTTGCCAATTCCCCTTTGGCAATAAATGCTCCTTCGTAGTTCGTCTCTCTTTTTACTTTAGAATCGTAAATCTCTAATTGCAACACTTGATTTGGCTTGGTGTAAATATTGAGATAAGCATCCTTATAATTGAGCTGCATATCGCCCTCATAGGGTTGGTAAAGTCTGATCCAAAAATTACCATTATCTTCAATTTGGATGGCTTGACTAGTTGATTTACCAGACAAATCGTTCGTCGAAAAAGTAATGAAATGATCAGCCTGATTGGGATCATAACCAATTATTTTCCCAGTAATTTGCACGCTATCCTTTGCATTAAAAGGATTAGTTTGAGCAAATACTTGATGAATTGCAACAAATGCTATTATAAACAATACGATTTTCTTCATGGTTTTTAGATTTGTTTTCAACGAAACTAGACATCAAAAGTGAATAAAAAAAGCGTATTAAGAAACATTAACATTAGTCTTTCAAATGATGCCTCCAAAGCAGCAGCAACTATCATATTGGAGGATAAATTTATGTTTCAATTAACAGATAATGATTTAAACAAGACAACTACTACAATCTTTTTGTTAAACCACCCTTCCCACTTCTGTAGTTATAACATTGAAAAAGTCAGGACGAGTAACAACAATGGTTGACTAAGTCCACTATTATCCTTACCTTAGCGCATATTATGTCATAATGAAATGGAGAAATCAATTATAAGCAACATACGTGCATTCAATCGTTACTACACAAATCTGATTGGATTATTGGACAAGGGATATCTTGAAACGCAGTTTACATTAACAGAAGCCAGGATATTATTTGAAATATCTCCAGTGGGCAAAATAGATACAGCTGAAATTATAGATGCGATGCTCATTGATAAGAGTTATTTAAGCCGGGTATTAAAGAAGTTTGAAAAAAATAATTTGATCACTAAATCAAAATCAAAAAAAGACTCCAGAGCAAGCCAAATATTTTTAACTGATAAAGGAATAACGGAATTAGATATGCTAAATGCATTAGCAGACAAGCAGCTTGAAGAACTACTAAAAGATATGTCCTCTACAGAGATAGCGCAACTTGCCCTGCATATGAATTCAATAACTGAAATTCTCGATAAAAAGTCTGCAAGCCAAAACAAATAAGTATACCAAAATTATAGATCAGAAAACTACTTGAATAAATTATGATGATACGCCTAGCTACATTTCAAGACATCCCAGAATTAAAAAAACTTTTAGATCATTCAGTGCGAGGTTTAAGTAAGGAATTTTATACGTCAAGCCAAATTGATAGTGCTCTCAAATATATCTTTGGAATCGATACCCAGTTGATAAATGATGGCACCTATTACATTGTTGAAATAGATGGGATAATCGCTGGCTGTGGTGGATGGAGCATGCGGAAAACTTTATATGGAGGTGATCAGCACAAAGAATCGCAAGACACTTTGCTTGATCCAATAATGGAATCGGCAAGAATTAGGGCTTTTTTTGTTCACCCAGATTATGCGAGAAGAGGAATCGGCCGGAAAATCATGGATCTTTGCGAGGGCGAGGCAAAAAAACACGGATTTTCTCGCTTAGAGCTCGGTGCTACCTTACCTGGTGTTCCCCTTTATAAAGCAATGGGCTTTTTGGAAATTGATAATATTGTTGAGCCGCTGTTGGATGGTGAAAAATTAGAACTTGTAAGAATGAATAAAGATATCTGAGGTATAACCATGCTTCAATTTGGATGGCTTGATGAATTGCCAAGCAACGATGCTAGTTTGCTATTTATAGACCGGGTAAATAGTCACTAGGAAGAAGATCGGCCACATTTTTCCAACCCCAATATCCCGAGAAGTACACTGACTGCGGGTCCGCTAAGACACCACTTGAATTAAAAAAAGCTTCATTTTTTATAAGCGAAAACATCGATACCTGAGATTTTGGTAATTTTAATACTTTTCTAAATATTGGATCTAGGGTTTCGGTATATAAAACATCTTCACTAACCTTAGTATAAGCAACATATAGTTGGTCCCTAGTTTTCATCATCTTCAATTGATTTTTACTATGATGCACCAAGGTATCTACTAAAATTTGTTGGGCTATTAATTCTTTAAAATATGCGGGCTTATTTTTCTGCTTCATCCAATAATTTAGCGAATCTCCTTTAGCTATCTCAACCAAACCCGCCTCTGTTTGTTTATTTAACAAAAGCCGTTTTATGTTTGATTTAATTATGCTGTCTGCAGGCCTATCAGCATTGGGTTTATGAATGATCTTGGAAACAATGAAACCTTCTTCCTTTAGCTTACCTTTATATAAACTCGAAAAAAAGTGTCGAGATGAGCCTTTATAAGCTTCAAGTCTGCTAAAATTCCATTTTTTTTGCTGATTTGGCGTACCAACCAATTCTTCAAAGTAAGAAGACCCCTTATAGGAAACAGTTTTTTTTTCTTCATCATATATAAATGAGTCAACAATAAACTTAATTTTATAACCAAGTGCATCGTTCTCTATGATCAAAAAATCAGTTGTAGTTGCACTTAATTTTGAACGAACTTTGTCATAGTCAAAAACAATGATTTCGGGATTTAAAATCTTGCAAAGTTTAGCATTTGCGGTAGCACCGATAAAGAGCTCAGTAAATAGATTAATATACTTTGGATTTGCTGGGCCACTTCTGATGGTTACTGCTGCTAAATTTGTTATTTCTTCCGATAATTTAAAGTCTAACTTCTGTGATTGATTATCAATTACAACTTTAACAATCTTGGTTTTGAAACCTATCATTTTTACACCGATTTCATAACTTCCTGGCAGTAACGACAGACTATAATTACCATCATCGTTTGTAGATGTGGCAAACCTACTTCCGCTTACATATACTCCGGCACCAACGAGTTTTCTACCCTCCAAATCCTCAACGGACCCACTTATAGTTAAGGACTGTTGCGCGCTTACGTTTGAAAAGTGGATAATAGCAATAAGGAAAAAAAAAAATAATTCTCATTTAGCAGATCTTGGTAGCAAATTAAATACAAAAAATCAATCAGCTAATATATTAATTTTTCTATCTTCAAATACGCTATTCAATGCTATGAAATCAACACTTTCTCTTTTATTATCATTTGGATTAATTATGCTCGGTTTCAAAAATGATACCGATCCATTTCTGGAGCTGCTTAAAAAACTTGACACCTTCACTTCTACCTATCCCCAAGAAAAAGTATACATTCAATTAGACAAACCCTATTACGCAGTTGGTGATGATATATGGCTAAAGGCTTATATATTGAATACTAAGACCCAGGAGCCTTCGCAGCTTAGTTTGATGCTAGATGTAGAACTGATAGATGAGCTTAACGAGATCAAAGCTTCTATCAGATTGGCATTGAAAGATGGAGTTAGCTGGGGCGATTTTAGGCTACCAGACTCGCTGATAGAAGGTAACTACCGTTTAAGGGCTTACACCCCTTATATGAGAAATTTCCCAGATCATTTTTTCTACGAGAAGAACCTCAAGATTGGAAAAAGCTGGTCGAACGATGTTTTTGTAAATACAAGTTTCAGCTATGCGACGGAAAAGGATGTTAAAAAAACAATTACAAATGTCCAGTTGAATGATAAGAACGAAAAGCCTTATATAGGTAAGAGTGTTGGTTATGAGGTGATGTCAGGAACTACAGTGGTTGGTAAAGGTCGTGTTAAGACGGATGAGAAAGGAATGATGGAAATAGCCTTCGCTAATCCAGATACAGCAGCAAAAGCTGGTATTATTAAGTTGGAAATAAGCCTAGATCGGAATAAGATAGTTTCAAAGACCATTCCTATTAGCTCTTTTGCCACCAGTTCAGACGTTCAATTCTTTCCAGAGGGTGGGCAGCTTGTAGAAGGCCACCCACAAAAAATAGCAATTAAAGCAACTGGAGCAAAAGGTCATGGTGTCGATGTTACTGGATATGTTGTAGATGAGCGTGATACTCCCTTAAGCACTTTCCGTACCGACTTTATCGGTATGGGAAGTTTTGCTACAAATCTATTGGCAGGTAAAAAATATTTTGCTAATGTCAGATTTCCGGACGGCTCTGAAAAGAAAGTCCAATTGCCGGAGGTTACCGCACAAGGATATACACTGTCAGTAAACAATGTAAACGCAACGAATCTAACAATTCGTGTAACAGCCAATACTGCATTGTCCAGTGGAGAGGAAATCAAGATTGTAGCCCAACAAGCAGGCAATATCCGTTTCGTTTTGAGAGGTGAAATGAAAAGCCAGACCTTGGTTACAAGCATACCGAAAAAGAAGTTTAACGCAGGTATTGCTCAGATTACAATTTTTTCGCAAAACAATATCCCAGTTGCAGAGCGATTGGTTTTTATTAAACAACCCTTAGATGTTATAGCGTTAAAACTTGATACATCTGCACTTTCACATGTGACTACTGGAAAATCACATATCAGCTTCACTGCTGATGAATTAGTGGGCAGTTATGCTGTTTCGGTAACAAATAGTAACCTCGTAGCACCAGAATTAGAGAGTGAGAGCCATATTCTTACGTCGTTATTGCTTACTAGCGACTTATCCGGGTACATAGAAAAACCCAACCATTACTTTCTGAGTGATGACGAACAAACCGACAGGGAACTAGATAATCTGATGATGACCCAAGGATGGAGGAGGTTTACCTGGCAGGATGTGATGAAAACCAAATCGCCAACAATTACCTTTCAGCCTGGAGAATCCCTCGCAGTATCGGGGTTTGTAGCTAAAGGTAAAAAGATGCTCGCTAAAACCCCAGTATTTCTAATTTCCAAAAATGGCGGTGATATTGTACGCGATACGCTAACCGATAAGCAAGGCCGGTTCAATTTCGACAATCTTATTTTTCGAGATAGTACGCAGTTTACCGTACAAGCCAGTCCATTAAAAAAAGGTACTTTTCTAGAGCTCCAGGTCGACGAGCCTTTCCCTCAGGCCATGACAGCTAACAGGAATGCTGCTGAGCTGGTTCCCAATGTAAATGGTACCATTAAAAAATATATTAGTGAAAGTGCCCCGCTATTTGCTGAAATGGAAAGAAGGGGCTTCCTAAAAAAAACAATCCAACTTAATGTTGTGAACATAACTGCAGAAAAACGCAAGAAGAACTTCGAGCATTCAGCCAATTATAATGGCCCAGGAAATGCCGACCAAGTATTTACGGCAGATGACCTACCTCCATATTATGCTACGCTTGATATGGCGTTGGGGAATATGATGCGCGGGGTTAGGATTATAAAAGGTAAAGCTTATTCGATAAAGACTTATCAGGGCTTTCGCGAAATAGACGAGCCCCTAGCCGTGTATTTAAACGGGACTCGTCTATTTGACGGAGACCTGGAGCGCATAAGCGCGATGGATGTACAGTCGGTAGAAGTATTAACCAGTCCTTCTAGGTTAGTTATTTATGGAGGTAGAGACATGCGTGGTATTATATTAGTGACAACAAAAAGAGGTGGCGGCTATTCTGTAAAAAAGCCTCTGGATTTAGATTTTGGGCACAAAGATCTTCAACCCAAGGGATTTTATATGGCCCGGCAGTTTTACGTGCCCCAATACGACCAGGATAAGAACAATACAAAACCAGATTACCGGACCACAGTATTCTGGGAGCCAAATATTTCAGTTGATAAAAAGGGCATTTATACCATCGATTTTTTCAACACAAGGGCGGCTGGCGATTATCGTGTGGTGATAGAGGGAATGAACAAGCTTGGACAGTTATCTAGAACTAGTTTTAATTACAAGGTTAAAAGTGAAAATTAAAATATTCCTAAAAATTTCTTTCTCTTCTTTTTCTTTTCTGAGTCTGTTTTAGCTTTTTCTGCTGCAGCCAGTTGAGCTTTCAGCTGCTTTTCCTTTTGAATCCAAACTCGTTGTTCTTCGGCATGTTTTAGTTCATCGAGGTATTTAATACTGCCAGCAACGTAAGGGATTTCAAATGGTTTAACAGGCGGATTAGCGGAGTAATATACGACACGCTCGGTCTTAGATAAAGCAGCATACGAAAGTAGTGCGACCAATAGGCATACAACAGCAATTGCCCATGTCAACTTACTTCGATTAAGTCTTACCTCGTTTCTTGCAGTAACTACATTGGTAGTTCCCGCTCTATTAGCCAACTGACTTGCTACCGGATTATCTTGCTTGCTAGGTTCTTCCGGTGTGATCAGCATCCCAGCAGCTATTGCATCTAACAGCTCCATTCCATTCGCATAGCGCTGCGCTGGATCTTTTTTGAGGCATTTGTCCAGTACTGCCAATAACCAATTAGGTACCTTCATTTCCTTTAAAACCTCATCTTTATTAGCCATAGAACTAATCAGATTTTGCTTTCTCAGATCCATCGGGTTTGGAACTTGACTTTCGAGATGGTTAACCATTACCCTATTCCTACTGGTATCTCCATTGTCTGTTAAAGGGAAGGGTACTTGCCCAGCTAAAAGTTCATATAAGATAATTCCATAGCTATATATATCGCTCTGCAACAACATTTTACCTTCATGTTGCTCAGGCGCCATAAACTCAATCGCTCCTGCATGACGAATACTCGTTCTGCGTTGCTCTTCGCTCATAATAGCCAACCCGAAATCTAGCAGCACAAAATTTCCAGTATGGATATTATATTTTACATTATTGCTTTTAATATCGCCATGTTTTACACCTACCTGGTGACAATGGGCAATGGCATTTGCTAACTGATCGGCCACTCTAATCAATTCTTTAACGCTAAAAGCTTTAGGTCGTGGCGATTCGAGCAATCCGCATAATTCTGGTCCTTCAATAAACTCCATCTCAATGTATGGAAAAGAGCCACTATCGGTAATTCCCCAGCTTAGAATTTTTACTACATTCGGACTAGGGTTTTCATTTACTTTTTGCAGTTTGGTAACCTCATTGATGAAATTCAGGTAATTTTTATCGCTCTCGTCCTCGGTATGAATAGGTGTAGGAATTAGCTTGATAGCTGAATAAATAGCCCCAATACGTTTTCCCTTATACACCGAACCTTGGCCACCTGTTCTAAGGGCACCCAAATTTTCTAGTCCTTCTGCAATCGTAAATACCTTACTCATATGGTTTGTAGCTAAATTCTAAAACAACAGATTCGCCTAAAATGATTTGATCTCCTTCTGCAAGTGCGTACCCGTTTTGTATAGAATGCAGTTTAATAATTTCTTCTGTCTTGGCCGACAAAACTTTTACCTTATTGCGTGGCGGAACTCCGCCTTCATCTGCAAAAATCAGAAATTGTAAAGTATCTGGGCTATATTCAATATGAGCATGTTGGCGACTAATATACTTATTGCTTTCATTGGCACTTGTTGATGGAAAAGCAATGTGATTGGTACGGAAATAACCTTCATCAGATTGAGCTCTTTCATCCCGGCCAATGTTATATTTACCGCGCTCAGAGTCCAAGTTATAAAAAGGTTGAAGGGTTTCTCCACTTAAAGCTTTAAGGTAGGCGCTGAGGTGCTGTTTGATAAAGTGTTTGCTGGTTTTTACAAACAAGGCAACATTCAACTCTTCATCTGCAATTGCATCTGCTGGAAAAGGCTCCTCAAAACTGGTAGTCAAAGTCCAGTTCGCAGGCAGATCCAAAGCATAGTCATCACTAATTTTCTGGATTTCTTGTCTAAATTTTTCTGGTTCCTCAACATATACTGCTGCTTCATACACGTGTCTTTCGGCAGGATCACAGTTCAAATAAATACTTAAACCTTTGATATTAGCACCTTCTCCTCCTTCGGCCCTTTGCAGTTCTTGTTTGATAAATTGGAGTAAGCTATGTCTAATGCCTTTAACATCAGTTGGCTTTTCCTCATTTCCACTTTTAAATAAATTAAATATCATGCGTATTATTGTATTTCGTTATCTTCAACTAAACTATCTACTTGCATCGGAGCCGTTTCTACGATGTCTTTAATGTATCCGCCCTTCAACAAGAATGGAATAACATGTTTTCCGGCCAAGCGAACCGCATCAGAAGATCCTTTTGTAGCCTCAATCCGTATGCAGACTACTATGTTTCCTTTTCCATTCGGTTTTGGCGCGAAAAATACATACCATCCATCGTTAATCTGTTCTTTCTTCCAAATTCTTTCAGGTGTACCCGTCTTTCCTGCAACTGAAACACCTAGTATCCACGTTTTCAGTTCACTTTGTTTAATCATATACTTGCGCATTAGCTTAGCATATGCAGGATCACTCACTAATTTCGTACCAGTCTTAATTGGAGCGGCATGATCTCCAGCTTTAAGCATAAAACGATTGCCAATCATCTCGCCATTGTTCGCTATACCCATTGCCATTCTGGCAACCGCTGCCGGGGTGGCAATTAACTCCCCTTGCCCCCACGACATCCCCGAAATACCTTCAGCCCTAGTTAGTCTAATATTATTAGGGTTGTATTTTGGCTTGGTATTAAATTCAGTCTTGCGCCAAAGTTCTTTCCACTTTTCTTCCTGCTTGCTGTTCTCACTCGGCTTAGTATAGTAATAGCCACCCACACCGTGCAAAAACATTCCGGTCTTCAAATAGATATCCCCCATTTGTTCTTGCAAATGTTCCTCATTAGCAAGTTTAATGAAGTACACGTTGTTTGATTTAGCTACGGCACGTTCTAAATCTATGACACCTGTTTCGTCTGGTTCAATGCCTTTTGTTCTAATCCGTTCCCAAGAGGCCACAGAAAACTTCCTATTGGCTGCTGCCATCCCTAATTTATTAAAGGATGCCATCGCAGTGGCTAATTTTGCGGTAGAACCAGGTTGAGTGAAATGTGTAAACCCTAAATCGGAAGTCGTCATCCAAGAAGAAAGCTGGTTTTGCTCAGCGCTTGTCATCGTTAGTTTCTCCCATTCATGAATAGGTGGTAACGGATAAACTGCCGATGCCAACACATCTCCCGAAGATGATTCCATCACTACTACAGAAACGCGATTATCATTCAGGGAAGTATCTTGCGCAATCGATTTTTGGATCTTGGTTTGTAAACCTGCATCCATCGTCAGCTGTACATCCCTATTTCTGAGCTTAAATGCCGCTACTTCTTTACTTGATATCCCAGCCAACAGTAATGGAGCTAGTGCACTGTAGTCACGTTTTACCACCGTCATCTCTTTCATGCCTCTAGGTAAAAATCTATTTTCGCTATAACTACTTGCTTTAACAGGATAGCTCTTAGTAGGAAGCTCAAAGCCGCGCAATTCAGCAGCATGTTCATACTCGGCAAAATATCCATTTACGCTTCCATTAAACACGCCAGAATTCGCATCGCCTACCCAAAAGAACATGTGTTCTTCGAATGGGTAAAACCTATCTAGTCTTTGATGTACTGCAGAATCGAGATTATAGTTGGATATACCTGCGCCCATTAACTTATAGCGTTGTGCTTTTACACTATCCACATCGCTGGTGGCCAACAGTACTCCATTTCTATCGTGCATAGTTCCTGCGCCAAGTCTGTTCATGAGAATTGCGATACGAGGATTGTAACTAAACATCCTGGCACCTCCACGATCGGCAACCAAGGCGGGATTAATAACCCATTTGCGATTATTGAGTACATAACCGCCCACGTTTATTCCCAATAATAGTACACCTAAACACGCAGCTATTAATGCCGGAACAAGGTTTTTATCTTGTTGTTTAGCAATGTAATCCATTTGTAGTGCTGTGCCACGAACTCGGGATGCTGAAAGTAAAAATCCAGCAGCTAGGCAGTTTAGTACTAATGAAGAACCTCCGTAGCTTTGGAATGGCAAGGAAACACCAGACAAAGGCAAAGCGCCTGTTGAACCGCCAGCAATCAGTAAAAACTGCACAAAGGTTGATATGCCAATTCCAGCACATAAATAAAAGGTAAAAGGGGATCCAGTTCTCCTTCCAATAATGATAGATCGGTGCAAATACAATAAAAAGAGCAAGAAAATTGACAGCATGCCGGTTAGCCCAAACTCTTCTCCGATTGCCGGCAAAATCATATCGGTATGTGCCTCTGGGATGGTTTTTGCAAAGCCTTCACCTACACCTTGCCCCGCGGGACCGCCAGTTGCCATTGCCCACAGACCATTGGCAACTTGATCACCACCAAACACTTCGTTGTTCCAGGCATCTTGCCAAATTGCTTTTCGATCGCCCAGCCTTTGTACCGGACCAGGAAATACTTTATCTAAATAAGGAATTTGATCTATGGTTAAAAATCCAGCCATAATTACGAGTACCATGATTGCCGATTCGCTCAACTGTTTGCGTTGAAAAAGCATTAACATAGTCACCAGTAATACAGTTACCGCTACAGATAACCAAACATTATCTAATATCCATCCTGTTAGTACAAAGAGTATGACAGCGCCTGCCATAAAACCAAAATCGCCTCTAGAAAAGGAGAACAAAGCGATAAAAGTAAAGCAGACTACCATGGCTGGACCTAAATCGCCCAAGATTAAGAACAACATCAGTGTTAACAGGATCGCTATCAAAGCAATATAAAAGAAGGACCATCTTTTATTCCAGCTGGTATATTCGCTGATTAACTTTTCGTTGACCGCAAAAAATCCCGCTAAAAAAAAGACTACCAGATATTTCACAACCTCACTAGGCTGAAAGCCGAATAGGTTTACTTTAACGCCACTTCCTTCTGGCCCGCTTCCGAAAAGTACTGTCAAGGAAAGTAAACCAATTGCCAATACAATCCATGGCCAACCATTTGCAGCCGAGCGGATATTTTTGAATAGTAGTAGTCTATAAACCCAGTGATCGGCATTGAACTTGCGCATTTTGAGAGCCATGATCATTAACATACCTCCGAGTCCCATTAAGAGATAAACAATGGAATCTTTGGCTAAAAATCTATCACGTAAGGGATCTTGTAAGCTAAACAGGGTGATAAATGAGAGACCAGTAAGCAGCATAACTACAGGTAAGATTGTTTGATCTACTTCTACAAATTTCCAAGATAAGATCAGGTGAATCACCAAAAATGCTCCAATAAAACTACCGCAGATGATCAAATACCAATAATTAAAGATTGCAGGTGTACGCACAATCACCGATTTTTCCTTTTTAAGGATGTTAAAATCTCGGGTAGAAAAGAGTTTAATCGTGTGTGGGGTTTGATAAAACGTGAAGGAGTCATCGCTCTCTAAACTCTGAACTCCTTTAGACGCACCGAACTGAAAGTGAGGTCGTAATGGTAATATCTTAAAGGCCTTCTGGTCTGGAAGTTCGCTAAAGCTAAACTTACCATCGACATCAGTACGGGCATATGCAGTAAGCTGCTCCAGTTTTTTGCGCCCTAGTTTGTCTTTGATAAAGACTTTATTAAAAGTTAGCGTTTTTTCGGTTATTTGTTGCCTGTCTTCAGCCAAGTCATCAGCGTACAGACTGTCTTGAGGCACCACCATTTCTAATCTTACCAGCACACCAGCTTGTGGTGTTTCCTTAGCCAAAATCACCCCGCTCATGGAATAACTACCCAAACCTAGCTTAACAGTTGAGCCGTATGCTGGTGGTCTTTCGAGTTCCTGTTCGAATTTTAAAGAATCTTCTCCAGTGTAGCCAAGTAACATTTTAGATGCCGCTACCCTAGCTTTGAAGGATCTACCCCCCATTTTTTCTGCGTGGTCTGCAAGGATATAATAATTTCTCTTATTCAATTCGCCAATATTGTCTACAGCGGTATTAGTTTGAATAGCTTTAGCCACTGTGGCTTCAATAAGTTCAATATCCTTAGGATCTTCAAAATAATAGCCTTTTCTTAATAGATTGCTTAGGTTTGCTACAGGGTTTTTGGCATTCAAGTCCACCATTGTACCTGCTTGGAGACGTTCGCCAACATCGGCAAACTTGGCCTGTATAACAGTATACAACCTGTAAAAGAAAAGGCATAGCATAATGGAAATCGCCAATAAAAAAATTCGTTCAAGTCTCCGATTAGTCATAATGGCTAGTTTGTTTTTTTGCTGGCAACGGTTTTAAGGTCTGCAGTAACAGGAGTTTGATTACCAAAAGAATAGCTGTTTAATATGGGCGTTTTACAATCTATAAATGTCACGCCTTTTAATAATAATTTTGTATTACTCAATGAGATGGCTGTTTTAAATCCTTTAAACTGTAGACTATCTAGGCTGGTAATTTTAGCCTGAGAATGAATAATTAACGCAGGGCCATTATAATTGCTATCAGCCTGTAAGATCATTCCTTTGGCAATCACAAATAGCGAATCTCGTTTGATACGAAGGGTGTCAGAAATCAGGATTGGGCTTTTAAAAACACTATCAGAAAGTACCAGCGTATCACCCGCATGATCAAACGCATCTTGTAACAATTTTTCCTGACTATTTCGTTGATGTTTGGCTGTATCTATACTCGCAACCTGATCTGTAGGTTTTCCTTGATTTTGGAAATAGAGAAAAACAGTCGAGCCAAGTAAAATGATACAAAGGATAATCAGCGCAGTAAAACCATACCAGTGTTTGGTTTGGCTTTGCTTTGGGGTATGTGCTTCTGTCGTATCTGAAAAAGTTTTTTCAACGACTTTCGGACTAGGGCTAACCACCGTGTCATGGGCAACAGGAATAACTTCTTTTGGTTTTTTAGGATTTTGCAACAGCACAACAGTGATATTATCTCTACCGCCATTTTCGTTTGCTAGGTTAACTAGGTTTGCCGCTTTAATGTCAAGGCTATCTCCAGCTTTAAGCATACTGATAATTCCATCTCGATCTACCATATCCGTTAATCCATCGCTGCATAGCAAAAGCAAATCGCCCGGAAGAAATGGAGATTGTCCCGTTTCGATGTAGCTTTCATCCGTTTCAATTTGATCGCTAAAGCCAATTGCCTTGTTAATTTCATTTCTTTTAGGATGGTTCATTGCCGCATTTTCCTCTAATCGGCCTGAATCTTCTAAGAAACCAACAAAAGAATGGTCTTTTGAAATCTTCACCAAGGTGCCATCACGGTAGAGATAAAGTCTGGTATCGCCTACATGCGCATAATAAAATTGATTATGATCAATATCTGCGACAACAAGCGTTGCTACACAGGCCATTTCTGCAAGTTCAGCTTCCGCATTTTTACGGGCTAAAATTTCCTGATTTGACACCTTAAAAGCATCGATCATACTATCGATGATTGCAGAAGGTGGTTTAGCTAATTGTTTTGCAAATTCTTCTTTGGCAATCGCTGCAGCCACCTCACCACCTTTATAGCCTCCAACACCGTCAATTACAGCTGCTAAAACCAGTTTATCTTTAGCGATTTCTTGGGCAATAAAACTGTCTTCATTATTTTCACGGCTTTTGCCGGTGTCTGTTAGTCCAAAAAAGTGAGTTGTCATTTTCTATTCCCCGATTTTTTAATGTCTCGAAAATGTATTGCTAGTAGTAGCAATACCATAATTAACAATCCTATGGATAAGGCTTGTGACATCGCTAAGATTTAAATAAGTTAAGACCAACAATCCCGTTTAGCAACATCCTGGAGTTGATGGGTAGTTCTATCCAAACTGGCGAATTAATATCGCTTCTTTCTAGTGTATTTTCGTTCAACGTGGTCAGTTCTCCGAACGAGGCTACATAAAATTTACCATCGGCCTTATTGTGGCGAATTTGCAAATGCGGCGAATTCACCCATTCTGAAGGAATTTTAAAAATACTAGCATCATCCCTAGTCTCCTCTATACCAGATACTACTACTTCTTGTTCTTTAATTAAAAATTCAACTTTTTTACCAGAGAATTGCTTGTCTGGAATAATGGTTTCCAAACGACCAAGCAAGGTGTCATTGGTAGTTTTAATTTCACTACCTACATATTCTAGTTGTTCCTCATAAGGAAGCTCCATGTAGCCGTCACTATAATAAGTAAAGCCTTTTAAAATGTCATTATTTACATCAAAAGTTTGTGCTATGCCCGTTTGTCGCGGGATAAAGGTTACCCGGAGGTTTTCAGATTTGGTATTATTGTCGGGCAGAAGCTTACCTATAAATCCTTTGTCGCCACGCACATATTCTGGATGTGACACCAATCTGAATACCCATTTATTTCCAGAAGGCTCAACTCTTTTACCTGCCGCACGATGTGCTTTTAAAATTTCATAAAACTTTTTCACTGTTTCTTGAACAATGAGTCCAAAAATACCCTGTTTGTTCTCTACAAATTCGCGGTAATCTTCAACATTGAAGCTAATGATAAACTCATGGTAAAATACAATACGGTCGCCAAAGGAGAGTTCCTTAATAGAAGCTTTAAATTTTTCGATAATATAACTATATACCACTTCTGGGGTAAGGGGCGGTGTTTTACCATTGATGCCACGGGTTTCGTTTGTTAAAAACCAGTCTTGAATGCCTAAACGTTGCCAAAAACTAGTCTTTGCTTCCATAATATTGTAATAGTGGTGTTAAATAATTATTTGTCATTTATCTATTTTAAAAAGTCTCTGGGCGCAGTGTTGTATCTGGTATCACCTCTCCTGCTGTGTCTACTGTATCTTTTTTTATTTCGTCTTCAGCCCTGCTTGTGCTGTCAATTGGCTGTGGTTTTGGCATCATAAGCGCCTGCTGAGCGTCTATTGAATCTTGTCTAGCAGCTTCTAGGCTATCGAGTTGTAGTTGCCTTAAATATTGATCGGAGTACGCTGTCTTAGCGCTTGGCTTAAGAAATGATATATAAGCCGAATAACCAGCCAAACCTACTAAAGCAACAAGCATCAACACAAAAACGAAGGTCGGCAAGCGAACTCCAGTACTGTCATTTTCTGCCGTTAACGCATGGATGTTCACGCTGTTATTAACTGTCGGCGCAACAGATAAGCTACCATTAGTAAAAGCTTCTTGCAAAGCAACGCCGTCTTTGAAACGAGCTTCTGGGTCTTTTTGCAAGCAAGTATGAATAAAATCTAGTAACCAAGTTGGCACAAGCATTTCCTGATCCCGTTGCTCTTTAGACCATTCGTTAGGTAAATTGGCACGTCGCAGTTCCATCATATCGGGTGGCTCGTTTTCCATCTGGCTTACCATTACCCTATTTCTATCGGTATCGCTATTGCCTTTTAACGGAAATGGAACTTGTCCAGCTAGCAATTCATACAGAATAATTCCATAGCCATACACGTCTGTTTGTGTAAGCATAACGCCCGAGTTCTGTTCGGGAGCCATAAATTCTACTGCTCCTGCATGCCTTATACTGCTCCGTCGTTGTTCTTCGGTCATGATGGCTAAACCGAAGTCTAACAGCATATAATTGCCAGTATGGATGTTATATTTTACGTTGTTGCTTTTAATATCGCCATGCTTTACACCTACTTGATGGCAATGTGCGAGAGCAGCGGCCAGTTGCCCAGCAACTTTAACAAGCTCTTTAATGGTAAATATGTGAGGGTGCGGAGGTTTTAATAACTCGCAAAGATCTGGGCCTTCAATGTATTCCATTTCAATAAACGGGAAAGAACCGCTCTCTGTAATACCAAAACTTAAGATCTTTACTACGTTTGGACTAGGGTTTTCATTGACCTTTTGCAGCTTGGCCACTTCGCCTTCAAAATTCCGATAATTTTTATCGCTTTGGTCTTCGGTATATATTGGTGTAGGGATTAACTTCACTGCAGAATAGATCGTGCCAGTACGTCTTCCCTTGTATACAGAACCTTGTCCACCAGTGCGCAAAGCACCTAAATTCTCGAGTCCTTCTGTAATTGTAAATACTTTACTCATCTTAAGTATAGAACAAATAATTGCCTAGTTTGTTGTGTCGCGAAAAAAATATTGATAGGGTTTCGCGGAGCTCAAGTTAACCTAATTTTTTGAACTATTTTAAAATATCAGCCAGTCATTATTGCACTTGTCTCATTTAACAATGACTGCATCAGTAATGCGGCCTTTCTATGCTTAAGTAGTGGAGAAATCTGACCTCCCCAAAAAAGCACCATATCCCATTTTTCATTTGCTAGGGCTGCCCTTCTAAGTGGCGACATGAAAGTGGTTTGTAATGGAAAAGGCAAAAATTGGCTTTCTTTTCCAATTAGTTCTTTAGCAATTCTACTGGTAATTCCACGGCCAAAGCGGCCTGTGTAAGCTCGTGTTAGCGTTGTATATTTTGCCGCATCTGAAAATAACATTTGTTGGTGGATAGGCAGAGCACCGGATTCGTCGGTTGCTAAAAAAGCTGTGCCAATTTGGGCAGCATCTGCTCCCAACATCATGGCAGCCGCAATACCTCTACCTGTAGCAATGCCTCCTGCAGCAATAATTGGTGTTTTTATTTTTTCTTTTAGGAGCTGCAGCAATACAAAGGTTCCTGTCGTTGATTGTTCAGCTGGAGCTAAAAAAGACGGACGATGGCCTCCAGCTTCAAAGCCTGAAGCAATAATTAAATCTACTCCTGCGGCTTCTAATACGATAGCTTCGTCAAGCGTGGTGGCTGCACCAATTGTTTTGATTCCAAGTTTGCGACATTGGTCAAGAATGTCGTCTGACGGTACACCAAACATAAAGCTGAACACTTTAGGGCGAATATCCAGTAGCACTTCTACTTGATTTTCAAAACGCGATGTAAAACCTGTCGGCTTCTCTGGTAAAGGAATTCCGACTTCTTCAAAATAGGGCTTGAATAGTGCTTTTGCCTGCTCAAATTGCGTATCTGAAATGCTTCCATTCAAAGCGTCTGAGTCGGCAACCCAAAGGTTGATATTGTAAGGTTTGTTAGTCGATGCTTTTAACAGTTTATCTACTTCATAAATTTCTTGTGGACTAAGTGTATAAGCTCCATAACCACCTAATCCTCCAGCATTAGATACGGTAGCAGTTAATTCTACGGTTGATAGACCGCCACCAAATGGTCCTTGCATAATTGGATAAGCTATACCCAATAATTTTGTTGCTTTTGTATGATACCACATAAATAAAGTTTAATCATTCACGTCTGTTAGCATTTTATTAACTATTACCCAATTATCGTTAATACGATGAAAAGATAATAAGTCGTGGTAAAGAAATTCATACATTTCCAATTTAATTTCCGCAATAGCGATTGAATTTACAACTTTTATGGAAATTATTTCGCCTTTAAACGGCTTTTCTGAGGCCTTAGGGCTTTGACGATTAGCAACACCATCTAAATATTGAACTAATGTCTTAGCATAGGCTTCTCCTTTAATATCACCGAACAACAAAGTCTCAGGGTGAAATACCGACTTTAGCAGGTTAATATTACCTTCATAAATACCTTTGAAATAGTTGTTTTCAAGCGCCGATGCAATGGCGATCTGAGCTGTTTTATTATTTTCCATTTTGATATCTTTTGATTATAAACCAAAGTTCAATAGAAAAAATAGTTTGGTTGCGTGACTTAGGTCACAATCACTATTAGGAGTGATAAAGACGGCTCAAAGTTTCTCTAGAAACGCCAAGATAGGCGGCAATTAAATATTTGGGTACGTCATTGTACAGGTTAGGGTATTGTTTCATTAGTTCTTCATAACGAAATTTAGCATCGTTGTTCATCAATGATAACAGTCTCTTCTGTGCAGCTACATAGCCCTTATTAGTACGCCATCTAAAAAAATACTCTACTTGATGCATCTCTCGACAAAGCTTTTCCCTATCTTGATTAGATAAGCTAAGGACTACAGAATCGGCTATACAATCTACATTAATCGTAGTTTTTGCACCACTATATAGCGCATCAAAATCTGATATCCACCAAGTAGGCATTGCAAATTGGAGAATATACATTTTAACATTATCCGTAATATAAAATGATTTCAAAATGCCATCAACAACAAAGTATTCGCAATCAATATGCTCTCCAGCAGTGATTATTGCTTGCCCTTTTTTAAAGCTCTTTAGTTTAAAAAAGGTGAAAAAGTAGTCGAACTCTTCTGCTGTTAACGTGCTGATTTTCGCCACATGTTGTTTTAAAACTTCTTTTGCTTGCATCGTATAACAAATATAAATAATTCTGACGAAGGCGATAGCTGAATTATGGCCACTAGTAAAATTGTGATTTAGGTCACAAAGAACAACGGCAATTTTCAATTGTGAGGTAAGTCACACGCGTTCTTTAGCTCAACTGCCAATCTTTGTATCGTATTTAAAAACAAAAATTATTAAAAAAATGGAAACACAAAATTTTAAGCTAATAGCTTCGGAAAGCATCATTGAATGGGTTGGCAGAAAAGTAACCGGTTCTCACAACGGCACAATAGACCTTAAAGAAGGAACGTTGGAGTTTAGCAATGGGGCGCTAAAAAGTGGAAAAGTAGTTATAGATACCACCTCAATCAAAATTCTAGACATTGAAGATAAGGCTACTAATGAGCAGTTTGCGGGCCATTTGGCTTCCGACGACTTCTTTAATTCAAATCAATTTCCAGAAGCAGTGCTCGAGATAGACTCCGTAACATCATCGAACAACATTTCTCATATTACTGGAGATCTTACAATTAAGGGTATTACGCATCCAATAGCATTTGATACTGCAATAGCAAGCAATAACAGTGAGATTACTTTTACTGGTAAAATTGTAATCGACAGGACCAAATACGGGATAAAATTCCGCTCTGGTAACTTTTTTAAAGATCTGGGCGATACGATGATCTACAACAATTTTGATCTCAATATTAACGTAACTGCTAGAATAGCATAAAGAAACTAAGCCATGCCATATGTAAAAATTGAGCTCACTCGTGAAGGAGTTACGCGTGAGCATAAACAAATATTAATTAAAGGAATAACAGAGCTGATTACTAAAACACTAAATAAAGATTCTCATTTAACACATATCGTGATACAAGAAATAGAACTGGATAATTGGGGATATGCAGGTGAACAAACATCAGTATTAAGAGAACAGGGCATTACTGCCGATAAAAAATAGCTATGAAAAAACAAACAATCATTGTAATAGTTTGCACTTATTAAACCGTATTGGAGAAATCGACGACGTATCGGAAATGGTGTACACTGTTGCTAAAAGCAATTTTATTACAGGCTCCATTATCAACGTAGACGGTGGTAAAGGTTCGGGGCACAATGTTTCATAAAAAAAGGTTATCACAAAATGTGATAACCTCTTATATGATCCTGTTATAATTTAGTTTGCTAGTTGAATCTCGGTTCTTCTGTTCAACATTCTACCAGCTTCCGTAGCATTGCTGCTTACCGGTTTTTTATCGCCATGGCCAACTATTTTAAAGTTATCGGCATTAAGGCCAGCATTTACAAAATATGATTTAACCGCATTTGCACGATCAACAGATAGTGATAGGTTGTGTGATTCAGATCCTTCGGCTGATGAATGTCCATTTAAGATGAACTTTGTATCCGGTGCTTTTTTCATCTCTGCTACTGCAACATCCAAAAGAGGTAGTGATGCTGTTTTCAATACAAATGAATTGAATTCAAATTGAATATTTGCTAGATTAAAATTCAATTTTTCTAAAGGAGCAGCTTTTTCTTCTTCTTTTTTTGGTGGTTCTGGTGCAACTTTTTTCTCTTCTACGGGAGCTGCTTTAGCAACTGGTGGAGGAGTTTTGACTACTGCTTTTTTTGCTTTACAAGAATACAGTGCAGAAGTTGAAAGGCCAACGAGGCCAATAAATAAGAGTTTTTTCGTTAAATTCATTATAAATTACTTTTTGTGTGTTATTAAATGCCTAAGATATAAATATTAACAATATGTGTCAAGTGGCTAGTAAATTGTACTTTTGTAATTCAATAGAAATCTAAAGCGCGCTCCTATTTTTCAAATTAGCTTAAAAGAAATATCTATTTATTGCACATGACTATTCGTAACCTGTCAATTTTCTCACTTTTTTTAGTTGCTTTATTTTTCTCGGCTTGTAAAAAAACAGCGCTACCAGAACCACCTAGCACAATTATTTCTATCGAGCCTAACTTGGTTACACTTAAAAAAGATCAAGCATATTTGGGTCAAAGGTTAACCGTAAAAATAGAGAACCTGAAACCAGGCGAATCGGATAAAGTATTGTGGAGTTCGGAAAACCCTAAGATAGCTCGAGTAACGGCCGATGGTATTGTTTGGGCAGAAGGCGCTGGAGAGACGTATATTTTAGCAACCCTGATAAACGGTAAGGGCGTTGCCAAATGCAAAGTAGTGGTTACCGACGCAAACGACTATAAGTATCGTATAATTTTGAAAGATAAAGGTGTTTCTAATGTAACTATTGGTCAACCTGAGGCTTTTCTTTCGCCACTGGCCATCGCCAAGAGGATGAGGAAAAACATTCCTATTGATGGTTTGGATTTACCTATTTCAATTGATTACCTAAAAGCAATTCAACAAGTAGGTGGCACAGTTGTAGCGAAAAGCAAATGGCTAAGCGCAGTAACTGTTAACTGTAACAATCAACATCTCATAGACCAATACAAAGCGCTGCCTTTTGTAAAAGATGTGGTATTGGTATGGGAAGGCAAGAGAGTAACGCCCGCTTCGACAAAGTATGTTGATGTTCCACAAATAGTGTCAAACCATACCACAAACACCAACCTGAGCTATGGTTCGGCTTTAACCAATATCACCATTAATAATGGACAAAGTTTGCACCAGCAAGGATTTAAAGGGGCTGGAATAGATATTGCAGTGATCGATGCTGGCTTTATCAACCTAAAGCAAAATAGTTCTTTTAGCAATGTAAATATCAAGGGTGCAAAATCTTTTGTTTATGAAAGTGATAACCCTTATGCCTTAGATAGTCATGGAGTTTGGGTAACCTCTACCATGGCGGTTAATTTGCCTGGAAAATATATTGGTACAGCTCCAGAAGCAAACTATTGGCTATTTAAAACAGAGGACCAAGCCTCGGAATATCCAGTTGAAGAAGATTACTGGGTAAATGCTGCCGAATATGCTGATAGTGTTGGAGTAGACATCATTAACACGTCGCTCAGCTATAGTGATTATGGTGCTTATACAGATTATAAATTTGAAGATATGGATGGTAAAACTGCATTTGCAACTCGTGGTGCTAATGTGGCTGCTAGTAAAGGCATCTTCATTGTATGCAGCGCTGGTAATGAAAATACTTGGGTTGGTACACCTGCTGATTCGCCAAACGTACTTACCTTAGGCTCTGTTAACAGTAAGCTTGCAATAGATACTTTCTCTTCTTGGGGTGTTACAACCGACGGAAGAATGAAACCAGATGTATTGGCGATGGGCGGAGGTGCGAGTGTGATAGGCTTAAGCGGCAATAGCGAAAGTCGTAGTGGAACTTCTTTTGCCAGTCCGATTATGTGCGGGTTGGCAGCTTGCTTATGGCAGGCCTTTCCTAAACTAACTAATAAAGAACTATTAGAGATTATTAGAAAGTCAGGTGACAAAGCTAACAATCCAATAGTTCCTTATGGTTATGGAATCGCCAATATGCAAAAGGCAATAGATCTTAGCAAAACAATAACTGCTTCCAGGTAGCCTTAAACTCGCCACTCCTTTTTCATTGGTCTAGCAGTTAATTCATTTGCTTCGTGATCGTTAATGAATTTCTCTTTCTTTGGATTCCAGGTTAACGGACGGTTTAAAGTATAGCCTATATTAACCAAGTTTCCTACAGTTGCTGTGCGATGGCCAGTTTCGACATTGGCAACAGTTTCTCCACGTTGTTGAATTGCGTTAATGAAATCTACATAATGGTTAGTACTCACATAGACTTTTTGTTCATTTTCAGCGAATACGTGGTCTTTCAAACTAACTGGATCTGTTACCAATTTGCCACGTTCAACTTCTAGCTTTCCTTTGCTTCCAATAATTTGTATGGCATTATTTTTACCAAAATTTTCATGAGTTACCTTAATTCCATTGGCATAGGTTAAGGATAAAAATGGATTGTCCGTACCATTTGGAGGTATAATTATTTCCGGTCCACTTTTGTCCATATCTAGTCCCCATTGCACAATGTCAAACATATGTGCACCCCAGTCGGTCACAAACCCTCCTCCTAAACCTTTATAATAGCGCCAACTTGGCCAATCTCCTTGCTTAGCAGAAGTTGGATTTAGTAAACTGTTATAATGAACATAATCATTTGGTCCTAGCCAAAAATTCCAATCTAATTCAGCTGGCACTTCTTCCTTTGGCAAATCATATAGTTTGGGCGGACCGCCGACACTAACTTTAATAGATTGAATATCACCCAAATAACCATTTCTCATAATTAGTGCTGTCTGCCTAAATTCTTTCCAAGAACGCTGCATGCTTCCTGTTTGAAAAACTCTTTTGTACTTATTCGCAGCATCAACCATTGCTCTGCCTTCGGCAATGCTTAACGAGATCGGCTTTTCACAATAAATATCTTTACCGGCAGCAGCTGCTCTTACCGCAATGGCAGCATGCCAATGATCAGGTACAGCAATTACCACAGCGTCAATATCATTTCGGTTAAGGGTAGTTCTAAAGTCGGCATCCCGGTAACAACTGTTTGAAGTTCCATTCCCGCCCTTTGTTGTATAAAATTGATTTACCTCGTCAGCAAAAACATTTAGCTTACTTTTATGCACATCACAGGCAGCTAAAACCCTTACTTTATCTATCCCCCTGAAAGAATTAAACAATCCGAATGATTGTTTTCCGGTTCCAATAAAACCTAAAGCAATTTGATCACTAGGTGCAATATATCCAACACCTCCTAATACATGGCGGGGAACAATCATGAAACTTGAAAAGACTGCAGCAGCCTTTACAAAATCACGTCTGTTAATGGTCTTTGGTTTTTCGTATTCTTTATTCATCTTTATTTGATTATTAGCGATATCTTAAAGCTATTTAAAAAACAACAATGGAGCAAGAGCTATTTTATTAAATTAAAGGAATTTATATGGAAGAAATTAGATGGGGTATGATTGGTTGCGGTGATGTAACTGAAGTTAAAAGTGGTCCTGCCTTTAATAAGGTGCCGAATTCTAAGTTAGTTGCTGTGATGCGTAGAGACGGTGCAAAGGCTGCTGATTATGCTAGGCGTCATCTTGTTCCAAAATGGTACGATAATGCTGACGGGCTGATAAATGACCCTGATGTAACTGCCATTTATATTGCTACACCTCCCCTACAGCACGAAGACTATACCATCAAAGCGTTGGCAGCTGGGAAGCCCGTTTATGTAGAAAAACCAATGACCCTAAACGCTGCTTCAGCACAGCGGATGATTAATGCCGCTACCAAATATGATGTTAAGTTAGTTGTTGCACATTATAGAAGAGCACAGCCATTATTTATCAAAATAAAGGAGCTCTTAGCTCAAAAGGTAATTGGAGATGTACGTTTTGTGCAATTAAAAATGCTCCAACCCATAAACCCTGCCCTTGTAGCGCAGACTGAAAGCAATTGGAGAATGAATCCTGCAATTTCTGGAGGTGGATTATTTCATGACCTGGCACCTCATCAGTTAGATCTGATGATTTATTATTTTGGAGCTATCAAGAAAGCTATGGGAATAGCAACCAAACAGCAGGATGGCGCTGCAGTTGACGATTTGGTCGTTGGCCAGTTGCTATTTGAAAATGGAATCATATTTAATGGCACTTGGTGTTTTTCGGTTTCTCCAGAAGACCAATTAGATGTTTGTGAAATATATGGTAGCAAAGGCAAAATTAGTTTTCCAATGTTTGGGCATAAAATCACTGTGTCGGTTAATGATGACCAGCAAGAATACATTTTTAATGCTTTAGAACACGTGCAACAGCCGATGATTGAGCAGGTGGTTAACTATTTTTTAAACAATGGATCAAACCCCTGCAGTGGCGAAGAAGCGCTCATTTCAATGAAATTATTAGATGAGTTTACAAATGGGAGTTTTATTGTGTAAATTACTAATTCAAAGCTAAACGCATGAAAGTAATAATTACAGGAGCAACCGGTATGGCCGGACAAGGCGTACTATTAGAATGTCTACAGAATAATGCTGTCACTGAGGTATTGATGGTTAATAGAAAGCATTTAGACATTGTCCATCCCAAGCTAAAAGAGCTTTTAATTCCAGACTTTTTAAAGAGTGAAGGCTTTAGCGAGACCTTAACGGGTTACGATGCGTGTTTCTTTTGTGCAGGGATAAGCTCCATTGGAATGAATGAGGAGAAGTACACGAAGATTACTTATGACACCACCCTTCATTTTGCCAAAACCTTGAGCGCAGTTAATCCGAATATGGTATTTAACTATATTACCGGTTCAGGTACTGATAGCACAGAGAAAGGCAAAGTTATGTGGGCCAGAGTTAAAGGAAAAACAGAAAATGATTTGATGAAACTTCCTTTTAAAGCTCAATATAATTTCAGACCAGGCGGCATGTCCCGTGCCGAAGGGCAAAAGAATGTAAACAAGCTTTATGTTGTCATAGCAAGTATCATCAAACTATTTTCGCCAAAAAGCATTATTAGTTTAAATGAATTGGGCCAAGCCATGATCAATGTAGTAAACAAAGGCTACCCTAAACAAATCCTAGAAATAAGTGATATTAAAACCTTAGCAAAATACTGCCATAAATAGCGTGTTCACACTTTTTAATAAATTTAAACACATTCATCTAATAAGTAAACGATTGACTCATAATTCTTACCTACCGCCTCTGATAAGGCAATCTCACAAGTTTTTCCACTCGAATAATAGCCGCTGTATGCTTGTTCCTTTACTTCGTCGGCTTCAGGTTGTGTTGCTGATGCAGTTAACTCTGGAAACATAAAGCCACGATCGCCAGCCATTCCACAACATCCTGCTTTTACAGGTATTTTCACTTCATCTGCCAATTGTTCTGCTATGGCTAGGAATTTCGCTTCCAACCCCATTTTCTGTAAAGAACATACCGGATGTAAAACTATTTTATCCTTCTTTTTCAAAATAGTTAAATTCGGCAAGAGATAGTCCTTTACATAATCTACGCTATCGATGATCTTAATTGCATCAAATTTTTGCTTGTTCTCTGGACTTAAGGCATGTCCACAATCTTGCAAGGTAAGCGTACATGAAGTGATATCTATGACAACTGGTAACGCGCCATGTTTGCTCCACTCCCACAACTTACTAATTGTATCGTTTACAGTAAACTGGTAGGCTTGTGAAAATCCTTTTGAAGAAAAAATTTGTCCGCAACAAGTGTTTCGTATCTCAGCTGGGATCGTGAAGCCAATACCAGCCTTATTGGATATGCTAATAAAAGTATCGATAATGTTTTTCCTTTCAGCTGCCGCTCCACCCATTACACGCGATATACAAGTTGGGTAATAAACAACTTCGGCAGTTTGCGTAGAAAAATCATTCTTCAAATAGCTTGAGAAATCTTTAGTTGGTACTATTTGGTTTGACCACAATGGGGCGGCTGGAATTACCCTCTTTACCGTTTTGGTAAGGTTTAACATGGCATTTTGTCCAAATACCTTGTTAACAAGGGTAGCTGCATAAATTCCTGTTTTCACCACTTGGGTAACAGGCTTAAAGTTTTTAGCGATACGCAAGGCAACACCATTCGCGAAACCACTGTGATTTTCTCTTCTCAACCGCTTCACTAACGAGCCGGTATTGATATCAACTGGACATGCTGTGGCACAAAGTCCATCAACTGCACAAGTATCTAAACCATCATATTGGTATTCGTTTAATAATTCTTTGTAGGGTGCTATTTCTCCTTTTCGCTTAAGTTTTAGCAACTCCCTACGAACAACAATTCGTCTACGTGGTGTTAAAGTGATGTTTCTGCTCGGACATTTGTATTCACAAAAGCCACATTCCATACATTTATCTACCTCTTCTTCTACTTTAGGTAAATCTTTTAATGCATTAAGGTGAGCATTTTTATCACCATTAATAATGACGCCTGGATTTAACAGATTTAGCGGATCTACAATTTGTTTCAACGCTTTCATGATCTGATAAATATCTGCACCCCATTCGGTCTCTACAAAAGGCGCCATATTTCTTCCGGTACCATGTTCGGCCTTTAAAGCGCCTTTATACTTATCGACTACCAACGTTACAACCTCTTGCAAAAATGCATCATATCGAGCGATCTCTAAGGCCGTATCAAATGCTTGGGTTACAACAAAGTGGATATTTCCATCCTTAGCATGCCCAAATATAATCGCATTGGCGTAGTCGTGTTTTTTAAAGAGCGCATGTAAATCCAGTATCGCATCGCCTAAGCGTGACACAGGAACTGCGATATCTTCTAAAATAACCGTAGTTCCACTAGCTCTTACGGACCCTACCGAAGGGAACATGCCTTTTCGTACTTTCCATAAAAAAGCTTGCTCAAGATGGTCTTCAGTAAAAACAGGAATATCTATTAATGATAGTTGTGGCGCTACCTTAAGAAAGTTATCGGATTTAAGTTTAAGTTCGTCTATTGTGTTTCCTTGGTATTCGACCAATAGCGCAGCTGCGGTATCAGAAAGTGTTTGAATAATTGAAGGAACACCTTTCATCAATTCAATAGACCTTAATGAAGCACGATCCATTAGCTCAACGGCTTCTGCACCAGATTCTGTTAAGGGTACAATGGCTTGACAGGCTGCATAGATATCTGGAAAATAAAGCAATGCCGTGCTTTTTACAGGGTAATCCGGAACGGTGTTTAAGACAGCTTCGGCAATAAATCCCAAAGTCCCTTCCGCACCAACTAAAACGTGTGCTAAAATATCGAGCGGATCTTGATAATCTATAAAAGCGTTAACTGAATAACCAACGGTGTTTTTAGTTTTGTATTTATGTCTAATGAGCTCGTAGATGTCGCTATTGGCAAGTATTTTATCTCTAATAGCTAAGATCTCTGCATAAATCTCTGGACATTCTTGTTTGAAACGCTGGTAGTCGTTCTTATTTTCGGTGAAATAAACCTTACCATTTGGCAAAACGAACTTGATATATTTGATGGTATGGTAAGAGTTCTTACTAACTCCACAACACATTCCACTTGCATTATTAGAAATAATGCCACCCATCATAGCCGAGTTAATACTGGCGGGATCTGGGCCTATTTTTCGTCCATACTTTCGTAATTCTGAATTTACTACCGCCCCAATTACTCCTGGATGAACGCGTACTGTTTCACCCTTTTCTTCAACGCGCACCAAATTCCAATGTTGACTTAGATCTACTAATATGCCATCTGAAATGGATTGACCCGATAAACTGGTTCCAGCCGCACGAAAAGTAACTGAGATTTGATGTTGATGTGAAAATTGAAAAAGTGATTTAATCTCCTCTTCTGAAACAGGTTGTACAACTGCTTTTGGACGAAGGTAATAGAAACCAGCATCGGAAGCATAAGAAACCAAATCAATTAGCCTAGCTTTAATACGATTAGCAGGAATAATTGATTCTAATAATTTGGCAATGTTAGGCATGTGTAATTTGACCAAGAATGAGGTTCAAATATAACACAATTAGTATTTAGTATATAGCATAAGACCAAGATTGGATGTCCAATCTTGGTCTTATAGCTATTTTTTAAAATATTATTTATTCGTACCTGCTTCTGGTGCTTTTCCTATCAAGTCCATAAATTGGTCTAATTTAGGAGTAATGATAATTTGTGTACGTCTGTTTTTAGTCTTGCCTGCTTCTGAGTCATTTCCAGCAACGGGATTGTACTCACCTCTACCGCCTGCTGTTAAGCGCTTAGGATCAACGCCATAATTATTCTGTAGGGACTGAACAACAGATGACGCCCTTAATGCACTTAAATCCCAGTTGTTGCGGATATTTGGCATGCTAATTGGCACATTATCAGTATTACCTTCAATTAATACATCGTAGCCGCTGTAGTCTTTGATAATCTTGGCAATTTTACCTAGCGTCGCTCCTGCTTTATCAGAAATTTCATAACTACCAGATTTATATAACATATTATCAGATAGCGAAATATACACTACACCTTTCAACACTTTCACATCCACATCGCTTAATTCTTCACGACTTAATGATCTGGTTAAATTGTTAGTCAATACTAGATTAAGTGAATCACTCTTGTTTTTGCTATTCACCAATTGTTGAATGTATTTGTTTGAAGAATTAATCTCATCAACCAATTTGGAAATATTGGCACCACCTTGGTTACTGGAATTCAAACATTTTGTTAGTGCCTCTTGTAACGAAGCAACATTTGCTTTTTCAGAAGCTATTTGTTCCTCCAAACTTTTAACGCGAATTTTCGTACCAGACAAATCGCTCTCACTTGCTTGTAACCGAGAATTAAGTTCCTGATTACTTTGTTGGAGCTTTGTATTGTTGGATTGTAATTCTGCGTATTTTTTATTGCTAACACAACTCTGAGTAATTGTTGCAACTATAAGTAAGCATGATGCTATTACTGGGTATTTCATTTCATTTTTATTTTAGTAAATAGATATAACTGTTAATTCAAGAACAATCTAGTTTTGATAAAGTTTGATTTGAAACAATAAAGCCACCTTAGTGAGGCATTATTGCTCCTTGCCAAGATGGCCAAATAATTGATTAGTTTGCTCTGTCGTTGTGTCGGTAGTTTCCGATGCCTGTCAAGTATTATTTATTTTCACGCTTTCGACTGTTGTCTTTATTAGAGGTTTGATCGGAACGTTGACCACCTCCATTGGTAATACCGTTCATTTTCTTGTCGGCTTTTACGCTATGATTTGTACGGTCGGCAATCGGACTTCCCTGGGCTGTCGGATTGTTTTTAGGCATATTCGTGTCTTTCATAAGTTTATTTTAATTGAAAATTTCTTAAAGTACTACCTATTAAACCACCTCACTCTATTTTTGTTTTAAGAAACTGGTTTGATAAGGCCTAACTAATAAAGTCCAATTTCAGAAATTGCAGCGAATTGTAGACCGTCCCAAGCTGTTCTAGCGACTATTTTAAAGTGTGTAAATGCTTTCGAAGAACTAAAGTCAAAGTATTGAGGGCTGTTTACGTTTCCTGCAACGAATGAACCAGCCGGACTAAAATTTATGCCGTCATTGCTAATTAGCACATCAAAATCTTTAACGGCTCTTTGCAGGCCGCTTCGTTGCGTTAAACTCACTCCTTTTGCAGATTTGCTACCAGCAATATCAATTACAAAATGATGCGGATAACTTGCACCAGTGTTAGTCCACCTAGAATGCCAGTAGGTGCTTGCATTACCATCAATAATAGTGTTTATCTTTCCGTTGATTGCACCCTCACCAGTTGTTTCTTCAGAGCTAAATTCTGTCACTTTCCAATTCGCTTTGCCTAATTCATCTCTGGTGCTGAAATTTAAGACGGGAATGTTATTCACGAAGTGATAACTATAGATTGTTTCAGTAACATTCCCATTTTCATGAACTAATTTCACCTTCAATTGAATAGGATTTGTAGCTATTTTATAACTTTAACGAACATCTTAAACTTTTTTCATAAATAGTTGGGTAGATAAATTTTAATTTCTATATTTGCCCCTCCTTAATCAAAAGGAATGATTCCGTAGCTCAGCTGGTAGAGCATTACACTTTTAATGTAGTGGTCCTGGGTTCGAATCCCAGCGGGATCACACCAAAGACTATCAAAATGTATAAAACCCTGCAATCGCACGATTAGCAGGGTTTTTGCTTTTGGGGAATTGCTAAAATTCGCGCGAATTCACAAAACTTTGGTGAGTGGTTCGGTGAGTAAGGCAAAATGGTAAAAATTGACTCACCGAATAATACATAATCAGTTATTGTACAGGATGTTATAAACTTAACGTCTTGTGTATTTTAAGAAGCAAAGCTATGTTTGCATCGCTGTTATTTATTGTTTTTAAACGGTGATGCAGCTCTTGAACCGAAAGTTGGTTCTCGTGTTGTGTCTTAAGCTTAGCTTCAAGTTCTTTCATATCTTATAACAACGCATTAGTGGCTGTCTCCTTCCTCTTCGGCATTTTTAACTTTGCTGAGCAAATCGTAGGCTCCTTTGATAACTATCTTTGCATCCTTTAACGGCTCGATTGAAGATACCTGGGTAAAACCATTTTCTGTTACTTCTGTTTTCACCTCAACCATCTTAAAATTGTGGGAGTTACTTGCACCCATGCCTTGCTCTATAAAAACATACTTCTTCCCCTCGAATTCAACTATGGCCTGATCTGGAAGTGCGGACACCTTGTTCGCACCGCTTTCCACATATGCTTTTAGGTACATACCCGGAATAAGCTGGGTATCTTCCCTGTCCAAGTGGCAATGGATCTGTACGGTGCGTTCCTTACTGATTTCCCTGCCGATCAAAAACACCGTCGCCATTCTTTCTGCCTGTTCATTGGCAAGGGTAAACCTTACCTTCTGTCCGAGCTTTAGTTTTGGCACATCCTTTTCAAATACCGTCAGCTCTGCATGAAGGTGCTCGGTATCGGCAATCTTGAAGAGTACATCGGTGGTGCTCGCAAATGCACCGATATTGGTATTCACCTGGGTCACATAACCCCCAATTGGCGCATAGAGATTGAAAGTCTTTTTGATATTTCCCTTTTCCAGTTCAGAAAAGTTGATATCCATTAGAGAGAGCTTGGTCTTCTGCCCAAGCAACCTTGCGCTCACACTGTTGTATTCGCTCCTTGCCTTTTGCAACGCTTTTTTGGAATTCACGTTCTCTTTTGCCAGTTCTTCCTGCCTGTCAAGTTCCTGTTTAAGGAACTGCAACTGGCTCTTGTAGTCGAGGTAATCCTGTTGCATCTGGATGAACTCTGGATTTTGCATGACCGCAACCAACGTTCCCTTGCTTACCCTCATGCCCTGTAACATTTCTGTATTCTTGACAATTCCCTCTAGCGGTGTGGAGACCGAAACCAAACTTTTGGGAGGCAGGTCCAAAACGCCATTTACCTTGGTTGTCCCACTAAGTTCCTTCATTTCCATGGTTCCAAGCTTAATTTCGGCAACCTTGTATTGCTCTGGGGTTAATGAAACAAGACCATTTTCTTCATGGTGATCTTCTTTCACGGCTTCTTTTTCGTCTTTCGGACTTCCACACGATGCCAGTAAAAGGGCAACGATTAGTAGGAAGGTATATTTAGTTATGGATTTCATATTGTTGTTCTTTAAGATCATTTGTTGGTTCCGGTTAAAAATTCAATCTGGTTGATGCTCTGGTTGAGCGCCAAAAGGGAAATCAGGCTGTTTTCCTGTATGGAGTTGACCTGTCTAAGGTTCAAGAGATACTCGGCATAGCCAATTTCTCCGTTCTGGTAGGCGATACGGCTATTCTTTAATATCAGTGCCGCATTTGCAAGTGCCGATGTCCTGAAATAAGTAAACCGTTCTCTATTTTTCAGGTACTCGCTGATGGCTTGACTATATTGTCCACCGATCCGTAGGCGGGAAAGTTCCAAGTCGCTGGAAGCGATTTCCCTGGAAATTGCAGCAGCCTTGGCCTTGGCAGAAAAAGAACCATAAAAGATGGGAACCGAAACCCCTAACTGAAATCCCTGGAACCGCTTGCCCCTGCCATAGAAAACTTCCGAACCGTTCACGTTCTGAAAGCCGGTAAGCGATTGGTTAAAATAGCCAAGGGTAATATCGGGCAGTGCCTTTGCCTGCTCCACTTTTCGCTGTTTCTCTGCTATGGCAACCTGTTGGCGCAGGTAGGCAATATTCGGATTTGCGTTCAGCAGCGTCGTGTCCGAAAGAGTTGTCAATCCATTTTCCTTCAGGTAGCGTTCTAAAATCTTAATCTCACTGGTATTTCCTGTCAATATACCAAGCTGAGTACTATAGATGGCGATATCGGATCTGTTCTGTGCCAACAAATTTTGTACATCCTTGAGCTGAGTCTCTGCAGTGACCTGTTCTAGCAGCGTTCCCTCACCAGTCTTGTATTTCATCGTCACGGATTTGACAAATCCTAAATTGATACTGTCCTGCGCCAGCAGGAGCCGCTCCCTTTCATAGAGATATTGCAGGTTGGTATAAACCGTTTTAACCTGGAATATCAGTTCGTTCCTTGTGGCCGCTAGCTGCAGTTCACCAGATTTGACCCGCTCGGTTGCAAGTGCAGTATTTGCTGAAAAAAGTGTGGGAAAGGGAATAGTCTGCGAGATGGTAATATTGTTGTCGTTTTTGACCAAGCTATTGTACTGCCCGTACAAAAGCGAGACATCTGTCTTTGGTATTTCAAGGGAGGTTTTTTTCAGCTGTTTTTGAAGATCAACACCAAGCTTGCCGCCCTTTAACTGTGGACTATTTAAAAGTGCAGCATCAACGGCTTGGTTGAGGCTAACCTGATTAGATTGTGCATTAACGGCTCCACCTCCAAATAATATCAAGCCGAAGATCAGCACACTTGCAATTGGCGCTAACCTAGCCTTTCTTTTTCCGATTTTTTCAACCCATATGTAAAGAATAGGCAACACAAGCAATGTTAACAAGGTTGCAGAGAGCAGTCCGCCGATCACTACAGTGGCCAGTGGACGTTGTACTTCTGCGCCACTACCGCCAGAAATGGCCATGGGCAGAAATCCTAGTGAAGCCACTAGAGCCGTCATGATTACCGGACGCAACCTAACCGAAGTACCCGTTTTGATGATTTCCATTATATCTTTCATTCCTTCTTTTTTTAACCTGTTGAATTCACTGATCAGCACTATTCCATTGAGCACCGCCACACCAAAGAGTGCAATAAAACCGATGCCCGCAGAAATACTGAACGGCATTCCCCTTGTCCAAAGTGCAAACACGCCTCCTATGGCCGATAATGGAATGGCGGTAAAAATCAGCAGCGCATGTTTTAGGGAAGAAAAAGTGAGATAGAGCAATAGCAGTATCAACAGCAATGCCAATGGAACGGCAATTGACAGCCGTTTGTTGGCAGCCTGCAGGTTCTCGAATGTTCCACCATAGCTTGGGTAATAGCCAGGCTCGAACTTTATTTCGGCATCGATCTTCTGCTGGATTTCTTTTACGATACTTTCTACATCCCTCCCACGTATATTAAAACCCACCATGATCCTACGCTTGGCATCATCACGTTGGATCTGGTTCGGACCTTCCTTATAATCGATATCGGCCAATTGTTCCAGGGGCACCTGATTTCCATTTGGGGCTGTAACAAAAAGGTTTCTCACATCTTCTAAAGATTGCCTATTTTCTTTCTCAAGGCGCACCACCATTTCAAAACGTTTTTCGCCCTCAAATACCAGCCCCGCAACTTCTCCTGCAAAACCTGTACGGATGGCAGTATTTACATCCTCAATGTTCAGTCCGAATTGCGCAATCTTGTCACGGTGGAACTTGATGATCACCTGTGGAAGGCCCGAGGCCTGTTCCACGTACACATCTTGGGCACCTTCTATCTTGCCAGCAATTGCACCGATCTTGGATGCATAGCTGCCCAGTTTGGCAAAATCCTCTCCGTATATCTTGATCACCACATCCTGTCTCGCACCAGTCATCAGCTCGTTAAAGCGCATTTGGATCGGCTGCTGAAAACCAAAGGTTACCCCCGGTATATATTGTTCAAGCTTGGCCTGCATCTTACCTGCAAGCTCCTCCCTATTACTGGCGCTTGTCCAGTCGCCCTTATCCTTCAATATAATCATCAAGTCACAGGCCTCAACCGGCATGGGGTCGGTCGGGATTTCAGATGATCCTATTTTCCCTATAACCTCCTTTACTTCCGGAAAATTTGCCTTCAGCACCTTTGCAGCTCGAGTTGCGGCCTCAATGGTCTGGGATAGGCTACTTCCTGTAAGCACCCTTGTTTCTACCGCAAAATCCCCTTCTTCCAAAGTTGGGATAAACTCTGCGCCCAGTGAGCTAAAAATAAAAAGCGAAACGACGAATAATGCAACAGCGGTACCCACTACAGCAAGCCTTGCACGAAGCGCAAAATTAAGCCATGGGGTGTAGATGCGCTGGAAGAATGACATGATCCTGTCAGATATATTTCTTTTTGTGCTGATCTTTTTGCTAAGGAACAAGGCACTCATCATCGGTACATACGTAAGCGACAAAATGAATGCCCCCAAAATTGCAAAAGCAACGGTCTGCGCCATTGGCCTGAACATCTTGCCCTCTATTCCTACCAGGGCAAGTATCGGAAGGTAAACGATCAATATGATAATTTCGCCAAAGGCCGCACTATTTCTGATCTTGGAAGCCGACGCAAATATCTCTGCATCCATTTCCCTTTGGGTCAATATCCCCCTATTCTTTCTGAGGCCAAGATGGTGCAATGAGGCCTCAACAATGATCACCGCTCCATCTACAATTAATCCAAAATCGATCGCACCAAGGCTCATCAGGTTACCGCTTACCCCAAAAAGGTTCATTAAACAGACTGCAAATAGCATGGCCAATGGAATAACCGAAGCTACGATCAGTCCCGCCCTGAAGTTGCCGAGTAACAGCACCAGTACAAAGATTACGATCAGTGCACCCTCTGCCAGGTTTTTGGTCACCGTACCAATGGAACTATCTACCAGTTTTGTACGGTCAAGGAATGGTTCAATCACAACACCCTCCGGTAGATTCTTTGAAATCTGTTCCATTCTGGTCTTCACGTTGGCAATCACCTTGGAAGAGTTTGCCCCCTTGAGCATCATCACAACAGCACCCACCACTTCGCCTTCATCATTTCTTGTCATTGCACCATACCTTGTGGCAGCACCGATCCTTACCTCGGCAACATTCCTGATCAGAACCGGAATACTGTTTTGATTGGTGCGCACCACGATATTCTCTATGTCGGCAATACTGCCGATCAATCCTTCACTCCTGATAAAGTAGGCGTTTGGTTTTTTATCGATATATGCACCTCCGGTGTTCTGGTTGTTCTTCTCCAGTGCAGAAAAAATATCACTGATAGAAATGTCCATGCTCCGGAGCTTATCGGGATTGATGGCGATTTCATATTGTTTGAGATAGCCCCCAAAACTGCTCACATCGGCAATACCCTCAACGCCTAGCAGTTGCCTTCGAACGATCCAGTCCTGAATGGTGCGGAGCTGGGTGGCATCATATTTATTTTCGTATCCCTTTTTGGTATGGATCACATATTGATATATTTCGCCAAGACCTGTAGTTAGTGGGGCAACCTCGGAAGTACCTATTCCCTTGGGAATATTCCGTCCAACCTCAGCCAGACGTTCGGACACCTGTTGGCGAGCCCAGTAGATCTCTACATTTTCCCTGAAAACTACGGTAACCACCGAAAGCCCGAACCTGCTAAAGGAACGGATCTCTTCTATGCCCGGAATAGTTGCCATGGTCTGTTCTACTGGATAGGTCACAAACCTTTCGATATCCTCCGCCCCATTACTGGGCGAATTGGTAATGATCTGGACCTGGTTATTGGTAATATCGGGAAGTGCATCAATGGGCAATTGCTGAAGGGAATATATTCCCCACACAATAAGTGCCAACATCATGATCCCAACAAGCAGTTTCTGCCTGATTGAAAACTCGATTATTCGGTTTAACATTCTAAGATAATAAAATTAAAAATTGTTGAAAGCTGTAGTTAAGGCACGACAATTCCAAACTGTGTTTGTACAGCCGACCGATGGCAACAATGCCATGCTAAGAAAATTACGCTAGCTTGGGTGGCTGCCAAACCTCTAGGGCTTGACTATTTGGCATAGACACCGGATATAATGAATAGGAAACCAGCAAAAGCGGTTCAATTTTAACATAGACGAACTGCAGTGGAAAATTCTTTCCCACCGAACAGCAATTACAGCCACAGAATGGCGCACATGCTTCGTGATTACATTTTTCTGTTCCTTCCGTAACCTTATGTAATGAATAGGCAGTCTTGGCACCAGCAGTATTATCAAACACATCCCCACACGGCATTAGTGCTAGTGAAATTAGATAAAAGCCGAAAAGGACCGCTAAGTACTTCATTATATGCAAATGTATAAAATATTTCGACAACCAAAAAGTTGGGTTGATTAATATACTATAACTGAATTTTAGCGGAATTTTTAAAGATAAATAGATCATACAATATTTTCATTAAAAGTTATTCTTGGCCAAGTTTATATAGCCAAAGGATTCAAATAATCCTACTTCTCTTTTTTATGAATAAGCTGTCCCCATCTCTTTTGCAATTTGCAGAATCTTTACGACCATTCTTTTCAGTGTGTTCAGTGGTTGTAATGGACGGTAGATAAAAATTGTTTCAAGTATCCCTCGACCACAAATGAACTGATCGCACACTTAGAATCTGTAGCAGTGCTAAAGCAAGTAAGTTCAGATTCCCTTCAGAATTCAAAAGTAGCTTTGGCCTAAGGCCAAAATGAATATCATGTCCAATGAACAACTTTAAAAAACTAAACACTTTATTTCAGTACAGGTTCGGGCCTATACTTCTCTCAGTTATATTGCTATGCACTACTTCTTTAATTACTAGAGTTTCGCTGTTGGTTTATTCTTCAGCGTCTTTCGAGTGGAGTTTATTCAATATTATTAAAGTATTTTTTATTGGATTATGCTATGATCTGGCAGCTGCATCTTATGCAATTATCCCCCTTGTTCTTTATTTGTGGATTTTTCCATCTAGGTGGTACGGCAAAAGATTAAATGGGATATTGTTGATTACCTATTTTTTCGTTATAATAATCTCACTCCTGTTTAATGCGATTTCGGAATGGGTTTTCTGGGAAGAATTTTCGGTGCGCTATAACTTTATTGCGGTTGATTATTTGGTCTATACAACCGAAGTAATTGGAAATATCAGACAGTCATATCCTGTAAATGCGCTATTAACGATTCTTGTGATTGTGTCTGCATTGACAACGTACTTTTTCAGAAAAAAGATATTGGAATCCACTGTTATTCCGATGCGTTTTACCAAGCGGTCAAAGTTTCTATTGCTGTTCCTGATTGCCCCGACAGCTACCTATTTTTTAGTCAGCCATAACTGGAAAAACATCAGCCGAAACCAATATGTGAACGAACTTTCGGGTAACGGGATGTATGATTTTGGTTTTGCATTCTGGCACAACCAATTGGATTATAATACATTCTACAAGACCATACCGCTTAAAAAAGCATTGTCAATCATCAGAAAAAGCCTTGGATTTGTACCCAATGATGAAAAAGACCTTAACACCATTAGAAGTATCACAGCCGAGTCAGCAGAAAAAAGAATGAATGTGATTATGATCAGTGTTGAAAGTTTAAGTGCAGAATTCTTGAGCAGTTATGGCAATACCCAAGGCATTACGCCAAACCTGGATTCGCTTGCAAAAGAAGGTCTTTTGTTCACCAATCTATATGCATCTGGAACAAGAACAGTACGTGGCTTGGAAGCATTGTCACTTTGTATTCCTCCGACACCAGGGCAATCGATAGTAAAGCGGCAAGACAACAAAAATCTGTTTACGCTGGGCAGCGTGTTCCGATCAAAGGGTTATAACAGTAGGTTTATTTATGGTGGATATGGCTATTTTGATAATATGAATGAATTTTTCTCTCAAAACGGCTATGAGGTAACCGATCGAAATGCCCTGACCGAAAAGGAAATCCATTATGAAAATACTTGGGGCGTAGCAGATGAAGATCTTTTTACGCTATCGCTAAAGGAACTTGATAAAGATTATAAAAATGGCAAGCCGTTCTTTGCGCAGATCATGACGGTTTCCAACCATCGTCCATATACCTATCCAGAAGGAAGGATTGACATTCCATCACATACAGGACGGGAAGGAGCAGTAAAATACACGGATTATGCTATTGGCAGATTTATCAGGGAAGCAAAACTCAAGCCCTGGTTCAAGAACACGCTGTTTGTCATCGTAGCAGACCATTGCGCATCAAGTGCTGGCAAGGTTGAACTGCCCGTAGACAAATATCATATTCCAATGATCATATATTCTCCAGAGCATATCAAGCCGGGAAAATTCGAAAAACTTGTAGCACAGATCGATATAGGTCCTTCAATACTAGGGTTACTTAACTTCAGCTACCAAAGTAAATTCTTTGGGCAGGATGTTTTTAAAATGAAAGATGAACAGCAAAGGGCATACATTAGCACTTATCAAAGTTTGGGGTATATAAAGAATAATAAGATTGTAATTCTAGACCCTAACAAGAAATTGAGCACTTTCATGCCTAATTTTAAAACTGGGGCTTCGCAACCATCTCCGTCGGAAGAATGGTTAACGGATGAAGCAATTGCTAACTATCAGTTGGCTTCTTATTTATATTCGTGTGGAGGATATCAGTTTATTTCAAAATAGAGCACAACTAGATTCACGAAACCTGTATAATTCACTAACCATAATTAATGAATTATTTATCTATTAAAGGCATATAATGCAATATTCTCCACCATGATGAGATAGAAAATACCAATAGGTTTACCTATTGGTATTCGAACCAAGATTAAAAATCTGTGGCTCAGAAGGTAGCAAAAATTAAGTGTTGGGAATATTGCTTTAAATTTTCATTCGAACAAGCTTCTTTATGCTTTAATTTACTCCGCCTTATTTTTCATCATCATTAACAGCGAATAAGCCCCTTTAATAACATAAACCTTATCCGATAGCATTTCCCGGTCCTGCATGATGATTTCTGTAAAGCCATTTTCGCTTTCACCGGTTTTTATTTCAGTCATCTCATACTGTTTATGTCCTTTAACAAGGTATACGTACTGTTTACCTTCAAATTGAACAATTGCTTCTGTTGGAAGTACAGATGCTTTGCTATTTTTAACCTGTATTTCGGCATTCATATAAGTGCCCGGCACCAGCATTTTATCGTAAGTTTCAAAATGGCAATGTACATCTGCATTTCTATCGGCGGACAGGTCACGTCCGATCAGTAGGATGGCGGCATTATGTTTTTTGGCCGGTTCGTTGTTAGTATAAGCAGTCAGTTTTTGGCCGATATACAATTTAGCCAGGTCTTTTTCATAAACCTTAAGAGCCAGGTGAATGTCAGTCGGATTAACCAGCTCGAACAGCACCTCAGTTGGGGATACATATTTGCCGATATTGACATTTACTTTGGATACAAAACCCCTGATAGGAGCATAAATGCTTACGCTCCGGGATATTTTAGAGGCACTGATATTACGCACATTTATTCCAATAAGCTTCAGTTTTTCAGCTAAAGAATTAATCAATACCTGCTGGCTCCTGTATTCTGCTTCGGCCTGTTGAAAAACCTTATCGCTGCTGGCCTTATTTTGATTAAGATCTTTTTGTCGGTTGTATTCATTTTCGAGGTAGCCTATCCTCGCTTTCGCTGTGAGGTAATCCTGCTGCAGCTGAATGTATTGCTGGTCCTCTATCACCGCGATTGCCTCACCCTTATTTACATGCATGCCCGGCAATAACTTTGTAGACCTCAGATAGCCGCCTAAAGGAACGCTGATAGAAACCATGTTCTGTGGCGGGACGTCGATCTTGCCGTTGAGCTTTAATATAGACGATATTTCCTGTTGTCTGATCTTACCAGTGGTTATAGCCGCATTTTTTAGCTGTGCATCAGTTAAAGTGACCATATTCGGATTGATTGCTTTGTCTGTAGTCTCTTCTGCCGGCTTTTTACCACCGCATGCTGTTAAGATTAATATTATAGCCGATAAAGATATGATGGATTTCATGATTTGAATTTTAGTTATTGGAATAATAGTTAAGTTGAATAATGGCTTCATTAAGGTTACGAACTGCCTCCAGGTAATCATTTTTGATCGTGGTTGCCTGATTGATCAATTGCGCCCATTCCAGGTAGTTGATATTACCGGCGGCTATTTGCTGGTTGGCAGTCATTGTGATCAGGCCCGCATTTTCCAACGCCTTGTTTTCAAAATAGGATACACTTTGCAGATATTTTTGGTATTGCAGGTCTGCCGACCGATAAGCTGATGTTATGTTTTGCACCTCCATCACGTAATTGCTTTCGGCGACCTGTTTGTTGATCCGGGCGCCGTTGATCCGGGCGCGTTGTGCGCCGACAAAAATTGGGATACCAATTCCCACCTGTACCGAATTAAACCTGTTTGATCCATTATACTGCTGGTTATCTGCCCCGGTACCTTTGAAACTGGTATTGTTATATCCGATGGATAGATCAGGCAAAAGCCGGCTTTTTTCTAACCGGACCGCGGCAGCTGCAATTTGTTGTTGCTGGGCTATTAACCTTACTGTCGGGTGCTCCGTTAAATTAAGTGTGTTTATGGCAGCGGTAAAAGTTAGTTTATAGCTGGCATCCGTTACTGAGAATACATTAATGGAATTCAGCAGCAGTTGGAATTGCAATTGCAATATGGCTTCGTCTTCTTTCAACTGGTTCAATTGCATTTGGACATGCCCCAGCAGGGTTTCGGCACTGGTTTTCTCCAGTATATTGGTTTCCCCTTTAGCCAGCCGTAATTCCGCTTTTTTATAAAAACCCAGGTACAGGCTATCGGTGAGTTGGAGTAATCGTTTTTTCTGTTCCAGGTAAACCAGGGTGTAGTACACCTGGCTTACCTGCTTCCTTAACAGCGCTTCATTGACAGCAACACTGAATACACTATTTTTCCAGTCCGCTTTTAACAGCTCCTTTTGCCTGCTGTAAACGGTAGGGAAGCTAAACGTTTGAGAGATGCCAAACCTGGTGTCTGTATAGCTGCTGTTGATCTGCCCTGTTTCGCCAAAAAAACTTGCCTGTGAGATGTTTGCCGCAGTGCCGGTCAGCATTTGTTGATATTTGACCTTTAACTGCTCATGTTTCACCTGCAGGTTGTTTTTTAAAGCCGTATCAATAGCAGCTTTGAGTGTGATCGGTATTTGTGCGCTGGCGCCCTGGCTTACGACGGTTAATAATGCGATGGAAACCAGGGCCGTGGTTGTTTTGCTGAGCACTGTTTTGAAACCTTTCTCAAACATGATATACAAAACAGGTAATACAAACAAAGTAAGGAAAGTAGCGATCAGTAATCCGCCTATCACCACCGTTGCCAGAGGTCTTTGCACTTCGGCACCTGCACCATTACTGATAGCCATAGGAAAAAAGCCCAGTGAAGCCACAAATGCGGTCATCAATACTGGCCTTAACCTTACTTTAGTACCCATTAAAACAATTCTTCTCAGATCGGTCATACCCTCTTTTTTTAACTGATTAAACTCCGAGATTAATACGATACCATTCAGCACGGCCACTCCGAACAAAGCGATAAAGCCTACACCAGCACTGATGCTGAAGGGCATACCGCGAAGGGCCAGAAACAAAATACCTCCGATAGCTGATAAGGGAATTGCCGAGTAGATCAATAAGCCATGCTTAATAGAGTTGAATGCGAAATACAACAGTAAAAAAATAAGCAGCAGTGAAACCGGCACCGCTATCAATAAACGCTGCTTTGCGGCATTTAGGTTCTCAAATGCGCCGCCATAGGTGACATAGTATCCGGTGGGGAATTTAAGCTGTTTTTCTACCTTGGCCTGTAACTCGTTTACAATAGTTTGGACGTCCCTGCCGCGTACATTAAAGCCGACTACAATACGGCGTTTGGCATCCTCCCGCTGGATCTGGTTAGGTCCATCTTTGATCTGTACATCCGCCAATTGATATAATGGAATCTGGGTGCCCTGCGGTGTCGGGATCAACAAGTTTTGGATGTCCTTCAGATCTCTCTTCTGCTCACCGCTTATCCTTACTACTACTTCAAACCGTTTTTCGCCTTCAAAAAGGGTTCCGGCGGTTTGACCGGCAAGGGCGGTATTCACCACTTTATTGATATCGGAAATATTGAGGTTGTATTGCGCAATAGCACTGCGGTTATAATTGATGATGATCTGCGGCATACCGGCAACAGCCTCTACATACAGGTTTTTCGCCCCTTCAATCGTATTGATGATCATACCCAACTTATTCGCATAGGCTGCAAGTGTATCCAGGTCTTCGCCGAATATTTTACAAACTACGTCCTGGCGTGCGCCGGTCATTAACTCGTTAAAACGCATTTGAACCGGAAACTGGAAGCCCGCTGTAACACCGGGAACAGCCTTTAAGGCTTGCCCCATTTTTTCGGACAGTTCATTAAAGGTTTTAGCGGATGTCCAGTCTTCCTTGGGTTTTAGGATCACCATCATGTCGCTGGCATCCATAGGCATCGGGTCAGTCGGCACTTCGCCGCTGCCTATTTTGGTAACTACTTTTTCTACCTCCGGGAATTGGGTTTTCAATATGTGCGCCGCTTTTTGCGTATTGGCGATAGTTGTACTCAAGTTGCTGCCTGTCAACACGCGTGTGTCAACAGCAAAATCACCTTCTTCAAGCGCAGGTATAAACTCGCCGCCCAATGTGGTTAAAATATAAGCCGAAAATATAAACAGGCTGATAACGGTCAATAACACAACTTTGGGAAAAGCAATTACCCGGTTAAGTGTTGACTGGTAGGCTCTTTCGACCTTAGCCATTAACCGGTCCGAAAAATTAGGCTTGTGCTTGATTTTCTTACTCAGGACGAGTGCACTCATCATAGGAATATAGGTAAGTGATAAGATAAAGGCACCCAATAAGGCAAAAGCCACTGTTTGCGCCATAGGCTTAAACATTTTACCCTCAATTCCTTGCAAAGTGAAGATCGGCAGATATACTACCAATATAATGATCTGACCAAACACCGCGCTGTTCATCATCTTACTGGCGGAGTTATTCACCGCCTGATCCATATCTTCTTGGCCTAATGCCCCTACCTTTGTAAAATGTTTACTATGACTAAGTGTATGCATTACCGCTTCCACAATGATTACCGCCCCATCAACGATCAAACCAAAATCCAGCGCACCAAGGCTCATCAGGTTACCGCTTACACCAAAAAGGTTCATCATAATGATGGCAAACAGCATAGCCAGCGGAATGACAGATGCAACCAGCAGACCGGCCCTTAAATTACCCAGGAACAACACCAGGACAAAAACTACTATTAATGCACCTTCCAGCAGGTTGCGCTCCACCGTACCTATGGCATTATTCACCATTTTGGTGCGGTCCAAGAAAGGTTCGATCACCACGCCTTCGGGCATGGTTTTCTGGATCTGTACGATACGTTCCTTAACATTTTTGATCACCTCACTGCTGTTGGCACCTTTCAGCATCATGACAACCGCCCCTGCAACTTCACCCTCGTCATTATAGCACATCGCACCATATCGGGTAGCATAGCCTATTTTTACATCAGCTACATCTTTGATAAAAAGCGGCGATCCATCGCCAGTGTTTTTAATTACCGTATTATTGATATCATCCATGCTGCCGATCAGTCCCTGGCTGCGGATATACAATACTGTGGGGCCTTTTTCAATATAAGCGCCCCCCGTATTCTGGTTGTTACTTTCCAGGGCCTTAAAAACATCAGTTATGGTAATGTTATGAGAAAGCAGTTTATTGGGTTCAACTTCAATGGAGTACTGTTTCAGTTTGCCACCGAAACTACTAACCTCCGCTACACCCTTGACACCGAGTAACTGCCGCCGAACGATCCAGTCCTGTATGGTACGAAGCTCGGTTTCGTTGTATTTCTCGGCGTAGCCTTTTTTAGGACGAACTACATACTGATAGATCTCGCCAAGTCCGGTACTTACGGGGCCAAGCTCGGGCGTGCCGATACCGGCAGGTATCTGGCCCTGCACTTTTTGCAAACGTTCGGCCACTTGTTGCCTCGCCCAGTAGACATCTGTAGCGTCATCAAAAACAATGGTTACGAGCGAAAGTCCAAAACGAGAAAAACTCCGAATCTCTTTAAGGCCGGAAATATTGCTGTTGGCCTGCTCTATAGGATAGGTTACCAAACGTTCGATATCTGTTGCTCCAAAAGATGGGGCGATGGTAATAACCTGTACCTGGTTGTTGGTAATGTCGGGTACTGCATCAATGGGTAACTTGGTAAACTGGTAGCTGCCATAGCCAATCAGGGCAATCACAAAAAGCCCTATGATCAGCTTATTCCTTACGGAAAAAGCGATAATATGATTTAGCATAATATAAAATCTTGAAAATTAGTAATTCAAAAAGTACCGCGTAGCACGGGTAGCCCGGCTAAGCACTGTAAACAAAAATTGAAAAGAAGACTAATTAACAGGATCTTGGAGGTTGCCAAATACTAGATAAATAAGCAGCGTGATTAAACCATAGCCCGAAGACTGGCAATTTGGTTTCCGTTGAGTATATCACAGGAAAGGCAAGGGCAGGTAATAATTGAGGTACCAGCGCCGGTGATACCGTTGCCGCATAATTATCCGCTGTTTTGAAGGGCAATTTCATGTCCTCTTTGTAGTCTTTATCCCTTGGGCTGCCGTGCATGTAGTGCATGTCGAGGAATGCCAGGAATGAAATGCTTTTGTTTTCCTTCCTGTGTTCGGCAAAGTGCTCAAAAACCACAGGCAATTTCAGCAACTGGTGGAGTTCAGTTGTTGAGAACAGGAAGGCTGTTAAAAGCAATATGGTCGTGAACTTTTTCAAACTTCACAAAATTAAAGATTAGTAATAAATAATTTTTTGATATCGATCATGGGATTATCAGTTCCTTATCATTTAATATTGTACGAAAATACCGTATTAGTGCTGTTGTCAAAACTAAAACCTGATCAACTGCCTATTTTGGTAGCGCAAGTGTTTTTTTAGCTTTTTCGTTAATTTCGTATTTGGCAAGTTGAGATAAACGGTCGTCAATGTTTTTTTCATTGACTTCCATTTCATGAAATAATCCAGCAGAATTTAGTAATTCGATATCTTTTGCGAAAGCAGCCGCAGTGCCATATCTACTAATTTTATAATGATTAATGCTTTGAATGCTCGCTAACAAACACGCGTCCGAAACCTCTGTATCAACACAGTTGCCCAGCTTTTCAATGGTTTCATCAATAAGGGCTTGCATCACTCTATTCACCAAACTGAGCGACGTAAATTTTTCTGTAGCAAAAAATTCTTCCATCTTTAGAACGTGACTCTGTACTATATCTAGATACTTTCGAAGAATTTGCTTCAACTGAAGTGACTCTGCATGGTCGATCCAAAGCGGAAGTTTGTTTTTTAAAAGTATTTCGCCATAGGTAAATTTGCCGGCATCCTCATCTAGGAGCTGGTGTAGCGTTGCAATTTTTGAATTGTTTTCCATGATGTTAAACTATTTCTGTCACAAATTTAACTTCCCTTCTTCCCTACTTGCATGACCACAATCAATTTAACTGCTGATTTTGGTCAATCCCTTTTTCAATTTATCGGCCTTACTTTGTGTTAGATATTGAGAACAGCTTATGAGTAATTTAACACTTTCATCGAGAGGTTTAAACATCTTTTTCGAAAAAGCGCCAGAGCTATTAGATAAATATTTGGACAAAAGGAAAGAAGTTGAGGCTAGATTTCTCATTACCATGACCGAAATCATAAGCATTAATTGCTATGAAAATATCCCTTTCAACAGAACGATGCAAAGTAGATTAGCAGGCTGTTCCACTGAACTAGATTCTATTGCCAAACTAAGCAAATTTCCTATATTGTTAATTACTTGCTAACTTAGAATGAACTTGTGACCAATACGTTCCCATGGACCAAATCGACTATTACAAAACCTTAGAGATACCCAAAACGGCTACCGCGGCTGAGATTAAATCAGCCTACCGCAAGTTGGCCAGAAAATACCATCCCGACCTCAATCCCAATAACAAGGAGGCAGAGAAAAGATTCAAGGAAATCAACGAAGCCAATGAAGTATTGAGCAATGCAGAGAACAGAAAAAAATACGACGAGTTCGGGAAGGACTGGAAACACGCAGAAGAGGTCAAAAAAGCTAGGCAACAACGACCTGGGTCAGGCGGGCAACCCTTTGGCACTGGACAGCCATTTGGTGGTGGCGAACAGTTTTCAGGGGAGGATTATTCTGATATCTTTAATTCGATGTTCACGGGCGCCGGAGGCCACGGAAGACAAACCAGGTTCAGGGGGCAGGACCTCAATGCAGAGCTGAGGCTTAACCTCAGCGATGTCTACCAGAGCCAACATCAGACACTGACTATAAACGGCAAAAAGATAAGGCTCAACTTTCCTGCAGGAATAGAAAACGGGCAGACAATTAAGATCAAGGGCCATGGTTCGCCAGGAGCGAACGGTGGTCCGAACGGAGACTTGTACATCACATTTTCCATCACCAACAACACCAAATTTAAAAGGGACGGCAAAAACCTGTACAGCGATGTAGACCTCGATCTGTATATCGCCCTGCTCGGTGGGGAAGTCATCGTCGATACCTTCGACGGCAAGGTGAAACTCAAAGTACCGCCAGAGACACAACCTGGGACAAAGGTAAAGCTCAAAGGCAAGGGATTTCCCGCCTACAAAAAGGAAAATGATTTCGGCGATCTCTACATTACCTATCAGGTGAAACTGCCAACGGATCTCTCCGCAAAAGAAAAAGAACTGTTCACAGAGTTAAGAGACAGCAGACATGGAAAATGAAAATCTGATATTGGTTGCGCAATTCTGCACCCACCACAACGTTGAACCCTCCTTCATCGTTTCGCTTCATCAGTTCGGACTGGTTACGTTAGTAAAAGTGGAAGAAGAACACTACTTGGCAGCCGATGAAATTTCGGCAGCGGAGAAGATGGTTCGACTTCATTACAAGCTTGGCATCAACTTGGAGGGAATAGATGCCATCACGCACCTTTTGAGACAGATCGAAGAACTGCAGGAGGAATTGCGGGTGGCAAAGAACAGGCTAGACTCCTTTGCACCATGAGCCTCCATGTTTTGCTGTGAAAGACGCCTATCATACCTGGCCTATATTACACAGATAAAATGAAGCAATTGATCGAAAAAGATTAATTGTGATGATTTAGGCTTAGGGTGGCTTACTAGCGAGGCCCTTGTTTAAACGTAGTGATATTTTTTGAAAAACCACACTTTTAAAACATCTGCGGTAAGAATATATGCTGCAACAATAAATAGCATGGCACCGAGATTGATTATTGGTAACGGTGTTAGTCCAAATTTATTTGCAAAGGGCATGTAAGGAAGTCCGATAGTGATTATTAAGGCGATAATGCTAAAGATGAATAGATACTTACCTGGTCTACTTTTAAAAAAACTCTTGTGTGTGCGAATGATGAACACAATAAAAAGCTCTGAAAGAATAGACTCTATGAACCAGCCTGTTTGAAATTCAGATTCTTTGACCTTCAATAAAAAGTAAAGTGTCAGAAATGTAATAAGGTCAAATATTGAGCTGTGAATACCGAAAATTATCATGTAATTACGTATAATTTTCAGGTTCCATTTACCCGGTCTTCCCAACTGTTCATTATCTACATTGTCAGTTGTAACTGTGAGAAACGGTAAGTCCGTAAGAAAATTTGTCAGCAGTATTTGTTTTGGAAGCATAGGTAAGAAAGGCAAAAACAAAGAAGCAGCGGCAATACTGCACATATTTCCAAAAGTTGAACCCGTGTTGATATATAAATACTTGAGTGTGTTAGCAAACGTCTTTCTGCCTTCCCTGATGCCCTCTGCCAACACCATCAGATTTTTTTCCATTAACACAAAATCGGCAGCCTCCCGGGCAACATCAACTGCATTTTCTACAGAGATGCCAACGTCTGCTGCGTTTATTGCAGATACGTCATTAATGCCCACCCATATAGGCAACGGTATAAGTTTGTTTCAATGCCAGAATGATGCGTTCTTTTTGCTGCGGTTCTACTTCTGAAAAAATATGGGCTTTCTTAACTAATTGCTTTAATGCTTCTGGGCTAATAGAGGAAAGTTCTTTCCCTGTCATCACTATAGGCTCTTTAACACCTAATTTTAGGGCAATCGATGTTGCTACATTTTTGTTGTCTCCTGTAATAATTTTCAGTCCTACTTTAAGTTTGCTCAATTCGTTAATGGCTTCTATCATGTCTGATTTCACAGGGTCATCCATCAATATAAAACCCCCAAAAATCATGTCCACTTCAAGTTCTTTTGAAATAACATGGGTATCAATGGTTTTATAACAAATAGCAACTGCTCGTAAGCCATCATTGCCATATTGATTAAATCTGTTTTCCAATCCTAATTTATACTCGGCAATGTCTCCAACTTCCTCATTACTCAATTTTATTTTGGTGCAGATACTTAGTATCTGTGTAAATGCTCCTTTACTAATGAGAAGTTTTTCTTTATCAGTAGTCACACCAATGCTTAATCTTTTTCGGATAAAATCATAAGGTACTTCCCCAATCTTCTCCACAGAAACTTTTGTGACGAGTATTAATTCCTTTAATGCATCATCAATGGGATTGGAATAGCCAGCCTCAAGAGAGGCATTCCAATAAGCCAGTTGTTTTACCAACTCACTTTCCAAGCCTTCGCCATTTACCAAGCCCGATACCCTCACAATTCCTTCTGTAATTGTACCTGTTTTGTCGGTGCATAATAAATCCACTTCACCAAGATTCTGAATAGAATTCAGCTTTTTTACAATCACCTTCTTTTCTAGTAATCTTTTTGCACCTGCACTCATGGCAATAGTTGTAATTGCTGGCAATAATTCGGGAGCCATACCCACTGCCAAAGCCAAAGCAAAAAGCGCTGACTCAATAATATTTTTATGGTTTAAAAGATTTACAATTAGAATAAATACCGCAAGTGTAAGTGTGATTTTTACCAGAAAAAAACCAAAATCCTTGATTCCCTTCTCGAACGTGGTCTCAACAAGCTCTAATGTCCCTTGTGCAATACTTCCAAAAATGGTGTTTTCGTCTGTCTGAATAACCAGTGCTTTTGCATTACCACTTACAATGTTCGTTCCTTCCCAAAGGCAATTTGTCCGCTTAGCAAGGGTGGTTTGTTCATCCAATACCCCCGCTTCTTTTCTTGTCGGGAATGATTCTCCGGTTAAACTGGATTCGTTGGCATATAATTCCTCTGCTTCAATGATGAGACAATCTGCAGGCAACATATCACCTGCATTTAATATTATTATGTCGCCTGAAACGACTTGCGTGGAAAGGATTTCCTGGGGATGTCCGTCACGAAGGACGGTCGCTTTTATGGATATTAAGGATTGTAGTTTCTGCGCTACTTTTCCTGCATTCCTTTCTTGAAAAAAGCTTACCAGCCCTGTTGATAAAATGATGAAAAGAATAATCATCGCATCTGAACTGTCACCAAGGAACGTGGAAATAATAATCGCTCCGGCAAGCAGAAGTATAAGGGGATTTTTAAACTGATTTACAAAAAGTAAAATATCCTTTTTTAAAGCTGATTTGCTTCTTGGATGAAGTCCTTTTTCAAGCAAAATTTTGTCGGCTAATGCCTGAGATAACCCTAGTTTTGAGCCATTTAGTTTTTCAAGCCAGTAGTTGGCTTCAAATTTCCAAAATTTATTTTCTATTGTTGACGGCATAACGTCTCTGCATTATTTTGTGTCGTCATTGTTGTGTCTATTTTTCATTATTAGTTTCAATTTTAAGTAGTCGTATAGTATTCCAATAATTAGCACTGTCGCTGCAATTGCCAATACATAAAGCTTTAAAGTTGAATAGAAAATTCCGCCTAAAAGTCCACCCAAAAAGAAGAAAGTAATGATGGTTAATCTTAATTTTATTGAAGAGTAAAGTTTTTCCTTTTGGTCTTTTTGTTTGTAAAAAAACAATTGGGATAGTTCAATTCCTAAGTCTGTAAATAGTCCTGTTAGATGTGTTGTCCGAACGGTCGCGTTTGAAATTGTCGTTACTAATGAATTTTGTAACCCCATTGCAAAAAGCAAAGAACAAGCAAGAAGATCTGGATTCTGTGAGACTAGAAACTGTCCGAATACGGCTAAGAAAAACAAAATAAGACTTTCGATGATTGTTGGAATTATATAAATCAATCTATCGTTTGTTTTAGATATAATTTCAACTATTAAGTTTGATACAAATGAACCTAAGAAGAAGAAGAAGATATATAAAAAGTAGATAAACCCTTGCCAAAAATTGAGTTTAAAAATTTCGTCCACAAAAAAGGCAAAGTGTCCTGTTACATTTGTGGTCAGGCGTTGCACAGCTAAAAAGCCAGCAACATTCACAATTCCAGCAACAAATGATAGCAACGAAGCAATTCTTAAATTATGCTTTAATTTCCTTGTCTTTCCTTTGTGTCTAAACATAAATTCGTTGTCAATTTGTTCGTTTGTTGTTATGCCTTCGGTCTTCCTTGTTTCATTTCAAATCGTTTAATTTGTTAAGATGCCTGTCCAAAAGTGCAGGTAGGAGTTTTTTTTCGGCAATGAATGGAATACCAAATGTCTTTTCCGAATAGGTTGCTTTGATTGTATCAATAACTTTCGTTTCAGCTCTTGCCCGACTTTTAAGTAAGGGGTCTGAAATCCCATCAAGCATGGAAAGGCTTTGGTTGATTAACCACGCATAGGGTTTTATGCCAGCTCTTTTTAAATCGTCCTGTAAAGCAGCTGCTTCGCGCATTGGCGTGGTCTCTGGTAAGGAAACCAAAATTATTTTTGACAATGTTTGATCTTGCAAAGACATATAAGGAGTTCGAAGTCTACCTGCATTTGCATTATTTCTCATAATATCACGATGATAACTTCCGGTGGTGTCTAATAACAAAAGTGTATGACCTGTAGGAGCCGTATCCATTACCACAAATTTTCTTTTTGACATACTTATGGCTTTAGAGAATGCGTGGAAAACAGCCACTTCTTCTGTACAAGGCGATTTTAAATCTTCGAGAATGAGCTTTTTGGCTTCTTCCGATTGTCCTTGTCCCTTATATTCTAATATTTTTTCTGTATACCGTTGTGTTTCAACCTTGGGGTCAATGCGCTCTACCGTCAATGTTGCAGGCTTTTCGTCCAATTGCTCAATAAAATCCTGAATGTGTGCTGCTGGGTCGGTAGTAGTTAAAAGAACTTCAAAACCTTTTCTTGCGAGTGATACCGCAATAGTAGAAGCGACAATGGTTTTGCCAACTCCTCCTTTGCCCATTGTCATAATAAGTCCGTATTGCTGATTTTCACAAAGTTCATCTACCAATTGGTCTATTCCATTTAATATTTGCTTTGCCCCATCTAATTGAAGTAAATTATTTTCTGAAATTGATTTTTGAAGTTCCACACTAAATAGTGAACGGAGTTTTTCAATTCCCAAAACATTGTACGGTAAAAGCGGAAAAGTTTTTAATGGTAAATCCTTTAAATTATCAGGAATAGCATTGAGTTGCTCGGTGCCTATCTCCTCCAACTTACAAGCGAGTTGGTCATCTTTGTCAATTGCTTTGAAAACACCATTGATGTACAATAGTTGATTGCTCATTCCAAGTTCTTTCAATTCATTGCTTGTTCTTGAAGCTTCTTTTAATGACGCCTTGTCTGCCCTTGCTACGATATAGAAACTAGTCAATGCAGCATCTCTAAGTCTATTTACTACAGTATGATACCTTTCTCTTCCACTTTTTAATGCCGAAGTTGGTCCTAAACAAGAAGCACCATCAGGGTTTTCTTCGGTAAAACTAGACCAAGCAGCAGGTAATTCAAGCAAGCGTAGCGTATGTCCTGTCGGTGCTGTATCAAAAATAATCACATCATATTTTGTTCCTTCCATTTCACCCGCAACAAAACGGGAAAATTCATCAAAGGAGGCAATCTCAGTGGTACAGGCACCCGAAAGATCTTCCCTGATTTTTTTTATTTCTACTTTCGAAGCAATACCTTCTAATGGTTGTGTTACTCTATTTCGGTACTCTTCAGCTGAACTTTCAGGATTGATATTGATTGCAAAAAGTCCTTCAATGCCTTTTACAGGATTTATATGCTCGTCTACTGCGCTTTCTAATACATCTTTTAAGTTAGAAGCAGGGTCGGTGCTAACAAGGAGAACAGCATTTCCCCTATCAGCCATTTCAACTGCTGTTGCACAAGCCAGAGAAGTTTTTCCTACGCCACCTTTACCAGTAAAGAATAAATATTTTGTTTTTTTATCAGTCATATTTTGTTGTCGGATGTATTGTTATTTTGAATTAGTTTCGTCTTTTGGGGTGACAGAATGATTTCTGATTTCGGTATGTCTTATTTCACCCCCTGTTGTGCCTGTCTGTTTGGCAAAGAATAATACTACAAAGGCAAAAATCAATGTACCAATCGAAATTAGAGGAGAAAAAGTTTTTTGTTTAAGGCTCGCCCAAAGTCCAAGCAAAGAAATGCCCCCCAGCACATAAGCAAGTATAGCGAATGTTTCTGCTGTTTCCTCATGGCTTTGTATGTAGTTTTCGGTAACTCCATTTATTTTTTCTACTACTTCTTCTGCACCTTCTCCGGTATTCATAGCTGCTATTGCGGCTAATGAACCGAAAATAAAAATCATAAATGCCGTTCGTTTAACAGCGTCTGATTTTGAAATAAATCCTGTAATCATTACCATTAATCCCACTATAGGAAAAATAATTGGTAAATGATTTACGACTAAATGCCAATGTGCTCCGTTCATATTATTAGGTTTTAAAAATTAAATATTTACACCAAAAAGGTAACCAACTAATGCGGAAAGTACCATTGCGATTGTTCCCCAAATGGTAATTCGCAGGATAGCTTTTCTAATGCTTGAACCACCTGTCTTTGCAGATGTCGCTCCTAAAATGACAAGAAAAATTATAGTGAAGCCATATAACCAATATTCCATTCCTTTAACAGTAGCAAAAAGGACAACAAAAAGCGGCAATACGCCACCAACCGTAAAAGAGGCTCCAGATGCAATTGCAGCTTGTATTGGATTTGCTTGACTTATTTCGTTGATGCCTAATTCATCTCTTATGTGTGTTCCCAAAGCGTCTTTTTCTGTCAATTCAATGGCTACTTGCATAGCGGTCTCTTTTTTAAGTCCCCGTTTTTCATAGATTTGAGCCAAAATATTAAGTTCTTCATTTGGCATTTCGTTAAGTTCCTTAATTTCTCGTTCAATGTCTGCCTTTTCAGTGTCAGTTTGCGAACTAACTGAAACATATTCGCCTGCGGCCATAGATAATGCACCAGCAACAAGTCCTGCGACTGTTGCTAAAACAATCGGCTCCCTTGTCGAACTTGCAGCAGCAACCCCTATTGCAAGACTAGAAATAGAAATTATACCATCATTTGCACCAAGAACAGCAGCTCTCAACCAGTTGCTTCTATGTATATAATGGCTGTCTAAATAGTTGTCTATTGTTATCATTGTCTTGTTGCTGGGTTTGTCAGAATTTAATACCTCTTTTTGTCATTTCTTCAGCCATCTTACCGCTTATCTTTCTGCAGGAACAATTTTTTTGGTGTTCAATATGCCAGGCTATCCTTTGTTCTATACTTGGGTTTTTAGGCATTTTGTGTTTCAAATGCCACTCTCTATTAATTTTTGAGTTCATCTTTTTTTAATTAATTTTTTAAGACATTATGAGTTAGCTCATGATAATTTAATAATGGCCATGCCCAATGCATCAGCAGCAGCATCTGCTCTGTCAGACATGTTGGAAATGTGCCGGTATACCTCTCTAAGTTTTAATACTCTCTGCAAGTCGTCAGCTAGTTTGTCTTTATCTTCAAACAATACTTTTATGGCATCCCTGTATATTCTGTCAACCTTTGTTTCAAGCTTCGATACATTTAACACATGCTCATAAGCAATTCTAGGGTTTTTCATCAACCTCGAGATAGCGTTTAAAAGTTCCGTTGCTTCTGCCTTTACTTTTTCTACCATTTCAAGAATAAACTTATCCGGGGTAACCTTAAGAAAGTAAACCTCCTCCAATGTAGTCTCTGCATACTTTGCCATTTCGAATAAGCAAACAGAAATATTATAAATATCTTCCCTGTCTATGGGAGTAATAAATGTATTATGAAGATCATCCATTAAAAGCATTTTAATATCTATGATCTCATCGATCAGCTGTTTGTTTGTTTTAATGGTATCATCATCAGCCTTGCTCATGTTTAGTTCCAGAAAATCTACACATCCTATGGTTTTCTCTGCCTGCAACTTCAGTTGTGAAATGAAGCTATTTTCTGTTGTGTTTGTACTAAATAATCCCATAATTATGTTTTATAAAAAGAAGAATTTTAAAAGTAAATAAACTGGAATTGCAAATGCGACAGTGAACGGGATGGTTAGTATCCATGACAAAACGATATCCTTCAGTGCTAGCCATCTTACCTTAGATAATCTTTCTCCGGCACCAGCTCCCACAATAGACATACTTACTACCTGGGTTGTGCTAACAGGACCTCCAAGCATTGACGACAAGGCGATAACAGTTGAGGATGCTAACTGCGAGGTAAAGCTATGAAGGGGTTTTATTTTATAAAACCCCGCCCCCATTCTACGCATAAGTCTCCAACCACCAACTAATGACCCGATACTTTTGGCGCCGGCACATACCAAAACTACCCACAATGGAACAAAAAAGTGGTCTTGATATCCTGCACTCATCAATCCGAGTGTAATAATTCCCATTGTCTTTTGTGAATCATTTGCCCCGTTACTTGCTGCAAGTATAATCGCTGTTGGAATTTGACCCAACTTAAATAAATAGTTTACACCTGGCGTGGCATTCTTCAAAAGGCGATACATTGTCTTTATGATGATCCAGCCAAAAAACAATCCAGCGATGGGCGAGAAGAGCAAAGCTGTACTAACTTTAATAATGCCCCCCACAAGCAGCACTTTGATCCCATTACCTATTATAACCGCACCTATTAACCCGCCTATCAATGCATGAGAGGAGCTTGAAGGTATGCCATAAGTCCAGGTGATAAAGCTCCATACAATAGCACTGATTAGTGCAGCTGACAATACCGGAGTGCTTATATATTGAGCAACTACGATATCGCTTGCAATCGTTTTAGCAACAGCAAAGCCAAAGATAAATGGTCCTGCAAAACCTGCGATCGTGACAATTGCAAGAGCGGTTTTCACACTCATTGAATGGGAAGAAATGATCGTTGCAGTTATATTTGCACTGTCATTAAAGCCATTGAACACATCAAAAACAATGGAACAAACGATTAAGACAAGCAACCATGTTAAAGGATCCATATTAATGATACATTCGTTTTTATCAAAATTACGCGGTTTAGCGAGGCCTAGGCATGACTACCATCATATAAGAATCTGATTACCATCAATATCTAATGGATCTTTATAATGGTTCTCATTTCAAAAACTACTTTTATTTCTTTAGAGCCTTAGAAAAACACGCCATTAGGAGTATACTGTAAATAGCGAAGTACTGTCATTCCCCAGATGATGATCATTATCCAGGCGATAAACATCATCGTAATCCCATATTTAAAAGAATCAATCATACTATATTGATTAGTAGAATAAAGCAATATTGCTGGCTTGCTGTTAAAAGGAAGTACATACACGTGTTCAATAAGCAACGCAACTGGGAATGCCAAACTCATTATTGGATAGCCAAATTTCTGTGCAATACCAATAGCCATTGGAACGAAGATCAGTGCCCTTGTGGTTTTAGATTGAAAAAGGACTGCGCTAAAAAGCATTACAAAAGTGAGACCAAGATATAAGATCCAAAACGGGGTTGCTTTTGTAATATTAAAGTGAGTGAATAAGGCGTCAATCATACTGGCAGGAAGATCTGTGGTATCAAGACCAATGCCCAATGCGTAGGCACCGGCCGAAAATATCATCAAATGCCACGGTATATCAACGTCATTCCATTTTACAACACCTACTTTTGGGAGCAGCGCTACAATAGCACCCATTAATGCAACTACAGTTTGTGATATGCCATGTTGTTTATCTGTTGCCCACAAGATTAGAACAATAACAAATATGGCGATGGATTTATATTCATTAGTGGTCATTTTACCCATCGATTTATATTCCTTTCGTAACCTCTCCATGCCGCCAGCAATTTGTGGTGTTTGTTCACTTGCCTTCATCGGAAAGATTAGTTTTGTTCCAAAAAACCACCCCATTAAAATAAGAATGATCGAAAGTGGAAACGCAGCAATAAACCAATCTTGAAAGCCAAAGAACTTCTTACCTAATGCTCCAGCAATGATAGAACCCGCCAACAAATTAGCACCAGAACCAGTTAGAAAGCCGCTTGCCCCTACAGTGATCTGATAGAGATTTTGAAGCACGATGTTTCTTCCAAAATTATTACGATGGGTTGCACTCGCTCCATAAATGGCAGCAATGACCATAAAAATCGGCAAAAGAATAGTAGCTTTTGCCGTAGTGGCAGAAATGAAAATGGATAAGACAAGATTGATGACAATAAAGCTAAAAAAAATCCATGTCGCGTTCTTACCGAAGCGTATTACAAACCATAAGGCAAAACGCTTAGCTACATGAGTGGTTACCAGCATACTAGCAAGTATAAATGATAAAATATTCAGCCACATTACCGGATGTCCTAGTTGCGCATACGCTACTTCTTCCGAAGTTACTCCGGTGATCACCATTGCGAGTATTACTATTAATGAAGTGAGGTAATTTGGAATAGCTTCTGTTATCCATAAGATAATGGCGGCGACAAAAATACCCAGCATAGCATAATTAATCTGACTAAATTTAATAGCCCCCAATTCTTTTAACCGTTGTAAACCGCCTGATTGAAGTACATCGGCTTTAGCATGGTCGAGATAAGAAATATCTGCGAAATAATAGATGAATATAAAGGATACAATTGCCGCTGGTAAACCGAATATCTTCATCCATCTTTCGAAACCAACTTTTTCAGTAGTTTTGAATAGTTCAACTCGATAGTTGTTCATATCCAAAGGATCGATGATTTCTTCGATATCTGTAGGCTTTTTAGTTTTCATTGCTATTGAATTACCATGTTGTAAATGGCTTTTTGATTAACATGGCATTATAATATTTTTGATCACCCGTTACTTCTGCACCCAACCACAGGGGTTTTTCAAAATCATCATCTTCGGCCTCAAGTTCTATTTCGGCAATTACAAGACCCCTATTTTCTCCATAAAATTCGTCAACCTCAAACATATAGTGTGGCTTTGCACTTACCAGATAACGAGTTTTATCAATAACCCCGGGCTCACAAATACCCAATAATTGTGCTGCTTCTGTTAAGGGAATTTCTATTTCCCATTCATATCTAGATACTCCAGAATCATTGCCAATACCTTTTATCGTAAGAAAACCTGATGAGCCTTTGATACGAACCCGCACTGTCCGTTCTGGAACGGATGATAAGTACCCCTGTTTGATACGTATTTCTTTAACGGCTTCCTTTTTAAAAACATCAGAATTAACTAAAAACTTTCTTTCTATTTCTTGGCTCATATTGAATTTGTAAATATTTGATTATTCATGCCGATTATCCTTTTTATGGCCTGAACGTAATTGACATTCTCAGCGTTAGCTAAACCAACCTCTTCAATTGTTGTTTTAACATCTTCTAGTTTAGTAGACTCTGAACTGATTGTTAGGATTTTTGCTCCATTAATAAGGACTGTAGCCGTTTCACAAACTGTATTATTTACATTATAACTTGACCTTTGTTTATGTACGCTTACAGCTTGCAGGGATGGGTGCAAATTCACCAAAGCTATAAATTCATCGCAGCTATAAATATGTTGATCAAGTTGGGGTGGTTTTACAGACAATGCTGTAAACACATCATTCATTAATATTAAATCAGTTACCGGAAATTGAGCTTTCATTACTGGGCACCACTGTTCAAGTCCGTCTACGGATTTAACAAAAGATTTTATATCTATCATACCATCCCGGATCTTAACATTGCTAAGGTCATTCTCCCGAGATAAGATATACACCTCTTTACTTTTCCGATCCCATTCGTTTTCGGGTACAGGGATAGAAAGACGAGCCATTCGTTTAGCCTCCATATCGAAGTTCTGACCAAATGCACGAAATTCAAATCTCAATCTTGGCTGTTCTTCTATTTTAAATTCTTCTCTGCTCATTAGATTATTCAATTTGAATCAACATAAACCTCCAAATTTTTCCAGAGGCTTATGCTGTGTCGCTAATTATTTGACGTCCCTTTTGTTGGTGCACTAAAAATAACCAAAGTTGAAGATCCGTCTGGCTGACGACCGTATGATTTCTTACCAGAAAGATTTATGGTGAGAAAATCCAATGAAGCTACAATTACGCCACTGGTGTTTTCGAGATACGCCCCGTCTCCTGAAGTACTTAAACCAAACTCAACTGCATATTCGCCTCCAGTATATTCAGTTTTTAAAACCAAAAACGCTTTAGCTTGAATGATAGTACCTGCGTTTAGGATACGTTTAGGTTTAGCACCTCCCGATGTTTTAATACCATCGTCGTAAAAAGCATAACCAGTTAAGTCAATAGGTAAATCGGAACCATTGTATATTTCTACCCAATCTGGGTCTGTGGCATCTTTTGTACCATCTGCAAATACCTCGTTAATGTAGAGCTTAATTACATTTGAAGCACCAACAGTATAATTTGCGAGTTGGTTGGGTGCTGCTGATGGATACACCGTAGTAAAACCACCACTATTTTTCGCCTCAACATAATATTCAACTTTTGTTCCCATTGGCAAAGTAGGGATAGTTGCGTTGTAAAGAAAACCCGAAGCAACTGCTGCTATTGATGTGAATGCTCCTGTAGATGAGGTTCTGTAAAATATTTTTACAGATGAAACCTCCTTTAAATCAGTAACTCTAGCGGTTATCACAACATTGTCAGTAGATTTTGGACTTTCTGGAAGGAATGATACCTTCTCTATAGAAGCCGCTCCAACATAAACCTCGTCTTTTACGCATGAGGTAAACATCATGAGCAGGAGCAAAAATACAGTATAAAAATTATTAGGTTTCATAATTTATAGTTTAGCAATAAGTGATATTAAAAATTAATCTCGAAGCGAATACCTAGCTGTTTGTAGTCTTCTCCAGCTTTTCCTGGAGCCGTTGCAACCTTCATAGGATCTTTAGTTAATTCTCCAGCAACATCCTTACCCACGTATAGCTTGTTTTTTCCACTTGCATATCTATCATGATTTATGCTACTGAAATTGAACTGGAACTTTATATTTCTTGATGCATAAAAATTTAAACCACCGGTAAATGCCTCGGCAGAACCCCCATAAACAGTTTTATCGTTAAGATCAACAAAATCATATCGTAGTGCCAGTTCAATATCCCCCCACTTTTTCCCCCTGTCTGGTTGAGTAAATTCCCCTTCCGATTTACTATATACCTGTCTGCCGCCAAACAACATATAGACTACTTGAGCGTAATAACCCCCAAAATTCAGCGTTTCAAGATTGTTTTTTCGTTGAGTACGGTTATTAATTAGCTCTGCTTGTACCGCAAGACCCTTATAGTAAGCAGCAATCTCAATATTACTTAGCAGCTGATTTTTGAAATAAGGGATTACATCTGTATCAAGAAATTTTTTGCGGTTGATATTGCTGAGTGAACGGGTATTGTAACGAATACCGCCGTATTCTGAAGGATCGACATCGGTTTTTGGTTGACGATATGAGTAAGCGTATGCCAAATGTAATCCATAATCCTTATTCTCTCCAAACGGTTGAAAAACAAATTTTCCGGTAAGTGAAATGCCTTGATCTCTTCCGTAATCTTTATTATTATCTTCAATGTAGGTTTGAGTTTCCTGATCCTGTACTTCCTGAAAGAAAACACCAGCTGATGCGAAAAACCTTTTTCCATTGTAAGCACCTTCCCATCCTATATGACGGGATGGAGCAAAAGTAGTAACTACCATACTCCGTTCCATAAAATTAAGATAGCGGGAAGAAGCAGTCTCAGACATAGAGAATCTTTCCTTATAATTACCTACTCGTGTTGCAAATCCATTTAAAAAGTTGTAACTGAGATAAGCATCTTCAAGCTCTAATACACCATTGGCAGCATTGAGGTCGAGTTCGCCATACCAATTTTTACCAAGATTAGCTTTAGTTGCAAACCGAGCCCTACGAATAGTCACCCCGTCGCCTATCGGATTCATAGTTTCACCAAGTGTGATTTGTCCATCGGTTTGTACACGAATATCAAACCATAATCTATAAGTCTGATCTTTGGACTCGAAAACCAAGATCCCATCACGATTTTCAGTTATGAGAGGAGTCCTATCCACTTTTTTTCCATATTGATCAGTTCGTGCCGCAGTATCACGAACTTCCTGACCAAATGCGATACTGGAAAACAAAGCCAAAACCGCTATTATCAATGTTTTTTTCATTGCATTATCTTTTTTGTTAAATAAATTAATGTAAAGATGCCATGCCTGGAAGGATAATGAGATGATGGTGGTCACGACAGATTATGTTTGAAATCAGATATCAAGCAACACAAGGTAGGATCTCAATATTTCAAACTAAATTTGTAGGTAATCTGCAAAGCAGTATATTTACGTATGCAACGTCGTATTTCTGCTTTTACCAAACTGTTCATTGTTATAATATTGATCAACAGCTGTGGCCCTAAAATAAGTAAGCTCATAGCAGGCAATCGCTACATCAAGGGCTTCAACATTCAGCTTTATAATGATAGTTTAGCGCTATATTTTAATTCCCCTGCTGATATTACCTATGCGAATACTACTGTCACGATTAAAAAAAACATAAAAACAAGTCGTTTCAAAACCAAAAATGAAGTTTTATTTTATGGAACAACAGTTGATCCTGCCTATCATTTAATTGTTACCATTGGCAATCAACCTGAATATAAAAGATCAAAACAACTTAATGTCGATACAATAGTCGATCATAAATTACTTCATTTTATTACCATTTCAGATAGCAACACGCTAGCAAGTGCAAAAGTTGATTTAACTAAAATTGTTAAAAGTGTAAAAATTGGTGAGGGGTATGCCGATCATAATGGTGGTGTAATGGAGGTGGTGAACGGCGCCATGAATTCTAATGTATTCTACAGAATCTTAAGTGAGCTTAAACAGTTTCCTATTCCCAAAAATCAAAGAAACAGTTTTGAGTTGCAAATGCAATTGACCTATGGTTCATTTTTAGCTAATAATAGCGATTACAGCACCTTGTTGGCACAACAAGAAATAGGGTTTAAATTGATTGATAGTGTTACTAGCGTAATTAAAAATGAGGCTGTGGGCAATGAAAAAGCAATTCATGAAATTATACTGCAGGCCAAAACTAAACGATTGGTAATGATCAATGAAAATCATTTTTATCCCAGCCATCGGGTAGTAATCGCCAGCTTATTGAAACAATTAAAAGCTGAAGGTTACAATTACTTAGCTTTGGAAGCATTGGCTAGTGATACCATTTTGAATCAAGCTAAAGCCTACCCTACTTTGGCTACCGGTTTTTATACCAGAGAACAGCATTATGGAAATTTATTAAGAGCCGCTAAAGAGCTTGGTTTTACTTTTGTGAGTTACGAACACAATGGAGCCAACAAAGATCGTGAAATTAAACAGGCAGAAAATCTATATGAAAAAACTTTTGCCAAAGACAACAATGCTAAAGTGTTGGTTGTAGCTGGCATAGATCATATTTTAAAACGGGTAGATGACAATGGTAAAAAATGGATGGCGCAATTGTTTTTTGAAAAATACCATATTGAGCCTTTAACAATTAGCCAAACGCACCTTAATATATACCGTAAGTTTTCACCTTATACTTATCAGCTCATTAGTCGAGATAAATTCAAGGGTATTGAGAAAGTGGCCAATGTTGATCTGTTTTTATTGAACAATCAGAAAGATGATTGGTCGACATGGCCTAACCAATTCAATTACCGGAATCAATTGCAAGAAGCGGTTCAGGTTTCCTTATTTTACCAAAAAGAGCTTAAAAATAACAGTGCCTATCAATTAGCCGTGCCTTATTTTACTTGTCTTGTAGCAGCTAAGCAAGCCTACAAACTACCTTTAGCTAAAGATGGTGACACTTACATGGTTGTATATAATAAATTGGGCCAGGTAATGAGCAAAGAAGCGATTAAAGTTAGTCCAAATTAAATAACCAGTATTTCGATTTTTCTTATTTTTTCACAGCTTCTACCATTTTTTCGGTAACCATTGGCTGTTTTGAAACATTGCCCCAAGAGTTTAAAATGTAATTCATTACATCAGCAATCTCATCATTCCCCAAATTTGGACTAGGCATCATGCCTTGATATACTACCCCATTTACTAGAATTTTTCCTTTTAGGCCAAATTTAATAGAAGCTATTGCCTTCTCTGGTGTTTTAAGCAAATAATCTGCTTTTGCCAAAGGTGGAAATGTACCCTTTACACCCTCTCCTTTCCCCATATGACAGGCTATACAGGTTTCGACATACAGTTCCTTTCCTCTAGCTATGCTTTTGGTAAGTTCTGAACTTTGATTTGAAAAATAAGCTAAGGAGAATGTTATCCCACAAAACAATAATGGAAATATCTTCATAATTAATTTTTTGGTAATACACGGACTATTTTACCAGAATCTTCCAATACAACATAGATGAAGCCATCTGGAGCTTGGCGAATATCTCTTACTCTTCCAATTTTTTCTAGGATAATTTCTTTACTTAATACTTTATTACCCCTTACCACTAAATGTTGTATGTAATTAAATTTTAAAGACCCCACTAACAAATCACCTTTCCATCCTTTATATTTGTCGCTCGTAATAAAATCCATTCCACATGGTGCTATCGAAGGTTTCCAATAAATAACTGGCTGTTCTAATCCAACTCGTGCCGTATCTTTTGAAATAATACTGTTGTCGTAATCTATTCCAAAGGTTACCAATGGCCATCCGTAATTTTTGCCTTTTTCAACGATATTTAGTTCGTCACCACCTTGTGGGCCGTGCTCATGCTCCCATATTACACCAGTTACCGGGTTCATTACCATTCCTTGTGGATTACGATGTCCATAACTCCAAATTTCTGGTTTAGCTCCAGGAGTGTTTACAAAAGGGTTATCGGTTGGTATTTTCCCGTCTTCGTGTAAACGAACAACTTTACCCTGATCTTTGCTTAACTGTTGAGCATTGTCTTTTTCACCACGTTCACCAAGAGACAAGAAAACATATCCCTTTTTATCGAAAACAATCCGTCCGCCAAAATGCGGTGTTGAACGCACATTTGGCAAAGCTTTAAAAATCACCTGAACATCAGTTAACGCATGATCTTTTAGCTTGGCACGCAATAATGCGGTATTCGACCCATTATCAGCGCCTTCTTCTCCTTCAGCTTTGGGTGATGAATAACTGATATAAATCCAGCCATTTTTTGCATAGTCAGGGTGTAAAACTACATCAAGCAGCCCTCCTTGTCCGCGGTACAAAATTTTTGGAAGACCCGTGATTTCTATTGGATCCAACTGTCCATTTTTAACCAAACGCAATTTCCCTACGCGTTCTGTTACCAACATATCACCATTTGGCAAAAAAGCGGTAGCCCAAGGCATAGTTAACCCAGACACAACAGTCTCAGTTGTTAGCGCTATTTTAGCAGTTTCTCCCTTTGTGATTTTTTTGCTACTTAGCAATAGTATGGTCGAAATTACCAAGGTAATGCCGCCGAATAACATCAAAGAACGTGTTTTGGTTGAATTAGATTGTTTCATGGCTTTAAGATAGAAAAAAAAGAGAAATTGTTAAATGTATAGATATGGATCTCATTAATAATGACCTCTAATTTGGTTTTTAATCTTAGCATCATATAGATTGCGCAAGGCTTCGTGGGTAGTATTTGGCAGCGGAGTTAACTCAGAAGCCGCTGCATTACTATTAACCTGATTAATTTTTGAGGCACCTGGAATTACGGTCGTAACCTGAGGGTGATCTAGTATCCATCTCAAAGCCCATTGCGCGGTGCGATCATCAGGTAAAATGGCTGCCATCTCTTGAGTTAAACGGATACCCTCATTGAATTGAATTCCGGAGAAAGTCTCGCCAGCGTTAAAAGACTGGCCATCAGCATTAAAGTTACGGTGGTCAGTGTCTACGAAAGTTGTCTCATTTTTAAACTTACCACTTAATAGCCCACTCGCTAAAGGCACTCTTACAATAAGAGCAACCCCTTTTTTTGCTGCCTTTTCAAAGAGTTCATCAGCCACATGCTGTCTAAATAAGTTAAAAATGATTTGTAAAGAAGCTAAACCTTCTTGTTCTAGGCAAACTAACGCCTCCTCAGTAGTTTCAACACTAGCTCCAAAGTGACGGATTATGCCCTCTTGTTGCAGTTTACGAAGATGTTCAAAAACTCTACCCGACCGCATTTCGGCTGGTGGAATACAATGCAATTGCTCCAAAAATAATTGTGTTTGACCTAAATTTTCTAATGAGCTTTCTGCCTGTCGCTTCATCGAATCGTAACTGAAATTTTGTGGCCATCCATAATCTCCATCACTTCTTCTCCCCTGTTTAGTAGCAATAAAAATTTCTTTATCCACAGTTTTTAAAAACTTACCTATTAACTTTTCACTTAAACCACTTCCGTAGATATCTGCAGTATCTATAAAATTACCTCCTGCGTCAGTATATGCCTGTAAAATACTTAATGCTACCTCTTCGTCCACGTTTCCCCATTCTGCACTGCCTAGCTGCCAGGTACCTAAACCAATATCTGCAATGTTTACACCTTCAAATGATCTATATTTCATTTTCTGTATTATTATTTTTTTTGAAAGATAAGTTAATTTTGTAACTTATACGTAGTGTCGAATTCGAGACTAGTCTACCACTTTGACAATCTTTAAAGATTGTCAAAGTGGTAGACAAAATTACTCGAACACAAACTTTCAAAAAACAATATTGTTTATTAATGCATGAGATCAATTTGGAAAGGTTCAATAGGCTTTGGTTTAGTTAATATACCAATAAAGCTATATTCTGGAGTTCAAAATAGCAACCTCGACTTAGACATGCTAGACGAACACGATCATGCAAAGATCAAATTTATGCGTGTGAATGCTAATACACATAAGGAAGTTCCTTTTGACAGAATCGTAAAAGGTTATATGCTTAAAGACAATTATGTAATCCTAGACCAGCACGATTTTGAAGAAGCCGCGCCAGAAAAAAACAAAATTATTGAACTGGAAAACTTCGTCAGTTTAAGTGAAATAAACCCAGTGTATTATGAGACATCATATTATACAGAGCCAGAAAAGCAAGGAGCAAAAGCTTATGCATTATTGTTAAAAGCACTCGAAAAATCTAAAAAAGCAGGGATTGCACGCTTTGTATTAAGAAATACAGAAAATCTATGTGTAATACATCCTATGGACCAGGTAATCGTTATTACAAAAATTAGATTTCAAGAAGAGATAAGAAGTTTGTCAGATATTAAAAAAGCAAATACTGGGTCGATTACTAAAAAAGAAATGGATGTTGGGATGGCTTTGATTAAACAATATAGTTCACCCTTTGATATCAGTTCGTTTCAGGATGATTATTCAAAAGAGCTGCTAAAGATCATTAAAGCTAAATCGAAAGGAAAACGTGTGGTCGTAAAAAAGATGAAACCGCAAAAAGCATCGAGCGACAATCTCTATGATCAATTAATGCAGAGTTTAGGAACAAAGAAAAGAGCTTAGTTCGAGAAATAAAACAACACTATCTAAACAAATAATTAATAAAACTAAACTAAATTTAGAGCATTAAGTTTTAAAAACAGCAACCAAAATGTCCTCAAGTATAGCACCGATGCCTTTGAATGAGCGGGATAGAATTTTGAACCTATATGATTTCGATATTGACTACACCAATTTAGAGAGCACATTCAAAGATTTAACTTATCTAGCAGCAAAAATAACTGGCACAGATATCTCATTGCTTAATTTGATAGATTCCTATACGCAGTGGTCGGTCGCCAAATTTGGATTAGATATCGACCAAATGGAGAGAGAAGAATCCGTATGCCAGTATACTATATTGGAAGATGATCACTTTGAAGTAGAAAATCTAGCCGAAGATCATCGTTTTGCCGACAAATCGTATGTAGACGGACCTCTTGGATTGAGATATTACTTTGGCATTCCACTGAAAACAAAATCTGGCCATCAAATAGGTGCATTATGTGTGCTGGATAAGAAGAACAAAAAATTAAGCCCGGAGAAGATAGAGTTATTACGAATAATAGCTAACGAAATTATAACACGTCTTAATACTATAAAAATTGTCAAGGATCTAAAAAATAAGCTGTCTGCTGAAAAAGGCAACATAAAAAAGGCCTCACACGACATTAGAGGCCCACTATCTGGAATTATTGGCGTTACACAAATCGTTAAAAGTCAGCTTGAAGAAAATAATTTAGACGATGTTTTGGAAATGTTAAACCTCATTTACAAGAGTAGTAAATCATTACTTGAATTAACTGACGAGATATTATCAGCGGAGCAATCATCACCTACAGAATCAATAACAGAGGAATTTAATTTATTAATCTTTAAGGATAAGCTTGTGAAGCTGTATCTTCCTCAAGCAAAAAACAAGGAAATTGACTTCAATATTCACATCAATCCAGCTAATGCTAGTATTAGCTTTTCAAAAAATAAACTGCTTCAAATTGTTGGTAATTTGATTTCAAATGCCATTAAATTTACGCCTATCAAAGGTAAAGTAACCACTGATTTGGATTTAATCGATGATACCTATCGTAAAATGTTAAAAATAAGTGTAACAGATACAGGTGTTGGTTTAAGCAGGGAGTCCATAGATTCTATTCTAGCCAGTCAAAATTTGACAACTTCGGGTACAGATGGAGAAAAAGGCTATGGTTTCGGATTGAGTATGGTGAAACATTTAGTAGAAGGCATGAATGGTAAAATAAATATAATATCTACTGAAGGACAAGGAGCTATATTTGAGATTATCTTACCTTTAAAATAACTCTTAGACAGCAATGGATGTTTTAATTTTTGTCCATTGTTCGTCAAAGAAATCACAAGACATGTAATTAACACCTACACGAAGCGCTTTAAGTCCACTAACGCCTTGTAATTCTTCCAAGTCTAAAGTCTCCAAATCATCTTGTAAAAAGCCCTGCTCTTGCAGATACTTGATATATTCACGGTACTCATTTGCTTCATAAGTATTGAAGTAAACTAACGAAATTTTACCTGGTTGAGTTAAACGCTCGCTAGTTCCTTTTACCAAGACCTTATCGATCCTTTTCTTAACCACCTCATAGCGAATATTATATGCTCCTTCAACATCAAACCTACGCTCATCATTCCTAAAACTAATATCAATAGGATTTGAGTGTATGAAAATTAACTGGGTGGTTAGCAATGCTCTTGGCATTTGACTTACCAAACTATTTGTTAACCTAGCAACTTCAACCATTGCTGTTAGTTGCCAAAGTCTGATATTTTTCAAATATAAAAGATCAAACGGCTGGTCTGGAGCTATATCTTGCCCAATATAAATATCGTACTCTACTCCGTCAGTTCTAAACTTGGCAAAATAACACGGATAGGTAGATTGAAGTGTATTTTGTGCTTCCTCCAAATATTCACCAACTGCATTATTTATAAATTGCATCGAAGTTTCGAGTGTGCGTCGATGCTCAAATGCTTCCCCACGCGCAGGATTAATAAACTTGAAATACGCTCTGATGATATCGGCGGTATTGGCGTGCCCCTTTTCAATATGAGTAAGGACGGGGTAAACCTCAAGTTCCAAAAATTCATTCAAGAGTGCTTCTTCACTAGAGCTGATAAAATCATCTATTCTCTTGAGCCAATCTTTACAGTTGAATAAAATTTTATCAATCAAGTCTAAATGGACAATGAGGCGCAAGGCGGAAAGTGTTTCACTTAATTTTGCCAACTGAACTTTCAAATCTTCTTTTAGTGCAAAATTGCGTTCGATGGTTGAGTTTCGAATATCAATTGCCCCAAAAAGAGGATAAAGCCCTTTAAAAGTCACTGTTTCTATCTCTTGGGCTTTCTTTTTACCTTTACTCTTTTTCAGGAAGTCCCAAACAACTTGGTTAAATTTCCATTGAACAGATGGCTGTAATGCCGTAAATTTATCTTTAAGAATTTCATCCATTTGGAGGTTAAATTCTTCTATTCTATATTGCAGCAATTGCCCTAGCAATGGTAATGCGGAATGCAGTCTTGTAATTAACTTTTCGTCAACTTCTAAATCCTGCTTAGAATAAATTTCCATGACACCTGCCAACTGGTTGTTATAGTAAATAGGAAAGAAAGAATAAGATCGAACGTCGTTTTTTCTTAAAACATCAAGGAAAGGAAACCTTTGAATTTTCTCATCAGTTAAATTATTAAAGAAAACAGGTCTTGGGTTATCTTTATAATCGTCTACCAAAGCATAAAACATCTCTTCTTGAAGTTCATGTTTCTTGCCTGAATTAATTAGAATACTTTGAGAGTCTTTATCATTATCGAATACAAATTTATTATTGACCATCAAAAAAGGTAATAAACCAAATTCAATACGTCCATCCCCTGCAAGGGTTTTTAAAGCTTGAATAACGTGCTCATAGGCCTCACTTTCGTAAGTATGGTTCACTAAAGCACTTCTAATGCCTTCAATCGCATGCGGTAAGGTTACATCGGTTAATGAGATTACTGTAAATCCATCAAATTTAAATTTGCTGAGTGGGATAACTTCTTGTAAATAATCGATCTCATTACCATCTTGAATTTGAGCAGCTACAATTTCAAAATTAAGTTCTGGTAAAACACCTTCGTAAGTAATATCTATAAATTGAGTATCAGCATTTATATTGTAATACTGTGTTAGGCGTGTTTCTGGATTGGTATAAGCATATAATATTTCGTTTTTCAGAATGGTTGTATAATTATAGAACCGGTCTAAAATCATGCGATAAATAAACTGAAGTTGCTGCTTTTCTTTACTTAGCTCATTTTCAAAGCTCTTTGCTTTTTCATTTCCATGCAATGAAAGTACATCAAAAAAAGCATCAGTACTAAAGAAAATTTTATCGGGAACCGGAGTGCTCAATGCCCATAGTAAATCTTTCTCATTAGCCATTAATGGTGTCAAAATAGTATAAATAAGCTCTAAAGTGTCCTTATACTTTATCAAATCATCTACATCAATGTCATTTTTTAGGGCATCTTCTCTTTCAATCTTCTCCAATAAAAATCGATAAAATTCGGCTTTCAGCGTTTGCTCCGTTTTAAGCCTCCCTTTTAGATAGGTGATTAATGGCCTAAACGATAAGGTAGATTCAACCTGACAGCTTATACACTCGTTTTTGTTTATCTGAATTACGCTCGTATTCATATCCTTCTCTATTAATACCTAAAACTCATTGATACATACGGGTACCACCCTTCACTAGATTTACCCATTACGAAACGAAAGATAGCCAATGATGCTGGTGCAAAATATATTCCCCCACCAACGCCATGATGCCATCTATCTGATCTTTCATTATTTGCCCAAACTCTTCCTGTATCATAAAAGCCAATTAAACCTACTTGCCCAGGTAAAACATAACTGATAAAATCTCCAAGTTTGGCTCTTAACTCTAAATTATTATAGAAGCTATGATTTCCTGCAAACCGAAACTGTCTAAAACCCAGCAAATTTCCTTGTCCACCTATAAATAAATGTTGATAAAATGCCGGTTTGCCAATTGTAATACCCCCGCCAAAACGGTTAGCCAATACAAATTTAGCTCTTCCATCTAAATTCTTATACAGAGATATATTCCCTGTAAATTGTCCGTATGAGTTTGCATACTCATTTAATCCTTTGAAAATAGACCATTTAAAATCTATATAGCTCCCCAATGTTGGTAAAATATCATTATCTCTAGTATTATTTACAAAGTTAGCAACTATTCCACCAAACCACTTATTTTGTCCAACAATCAAGCTATCATTAGAATGCAATTCGGCAGGCATTGTAAGTATACGCCCTTGGTTATCTTCTTGATCGTATTTATAAAGTTGGAAGCTCGGCCCTATGCTAAACGTTGATTTAGGTCGACGCCATCTTAACGCAGGCTCTATTTGATAGATATTAAATCTGGCTCTATAATACTTAATTCTATCATCGTATTTTGTTTCATTGCCAACACCAAAAAAGTTCTGCGTATTATCCGGAGCATATGCATCTGCCTTTAAGGTTAAATCGGCTTTACCAAAAGCTTTTAACCAATCTCCGCGATAATTAAATCGAAATGCGGTAGTCGCAAATGCATGAAGAAACGAGATATTATGAGAATTACCGTATGGTGATTTTCTGAAACCTGGATTTGTTATCTTGTAAGTTAAACCCAGTAACAGACCATCATCATTATTAAAACCCGCATTTAATAGTAACGATGTTCTACTATACATATCCTTCCCTAAATAGCCTACATTCGCAGTATCAGCAGACATTTTTTTTCTCAATCTGTCCTGATCGTCACCGCTAAAAATTGAATTGCCATTTTTGCGGCCAAATAACTGCATACTTTGCGCTGCATTTGGTACCTGATAAACCTTTTTTCCTCCCCCAGCTATAATTCTTAGCTTTATAGGGGCAGTTTTATTACTAATGTAAAGACTATCGTTCCCATCCTTTACATATAACCGAATTTCCTTGGTAATCGAGGGGTCAAAAGTACGACTGAAAAGCTCATCTTTAATTTCTCCCTCTTTTGAAATCTTATTTATTTTGATGGTTAACTTTTGATTTGCCGTGTCGATAATTGATACCTTTTCATTTTTATGGCTTGTCTGGATATCGACAATCCTATTAAAGAAATGATAATAATCGTTCATCAATTTCGGTAATGAAGCCCGGCGCTCTTTTAACCGCAACAAGAACTGATCATGACGCAAACTATAATTAGGTTCTGGTAACTTTTTCAATGCCTTTTCAAATACCTCGTCTGTTAGCTGTGCACAAAAATCTAACACCACTTTATCCCATTCTTTCTCGGTAAATTGCGACATAAGTCTACTGTTCATCGCCCTTCCTTCCCACAAAAACCAATCGATTTTTTTTATTTCCCTCTCGTAGCCTTGCATCATGGGTAGCAGAGAAGAAGACTGAGCATAGCGTTGAATAAAGCCATCAGTACTATAAAAAACCATATCACGATCTCGCGGAACAGCAATATATTTTTTTCCTTTCTCTGTTTTCTCAGGATACCATCTCCATTGATCCTCATGCCTATCCCAATCTCCTATCATTACATCCAAAGCTCTAGCTCTTAGTAAGGAGGCGCCATCATAAGTGTTATCATTATCCTCATCAAGCTTTTTAAACATTTTGCCAGTGTTATCTGATTCTCCCAAAGGTTCGCGCTCTTCAAATAAACAAAGTGTATTTGCAAAGGCTGTCATATAATCGCCAAGTGCTGGATCTGGAGAAACCCAGCCTATGATTGGAGTAGTATGCGGCACATTAACAGCCTTCGCCAGTGTTGGAACAATTAATGCTCCAAAAGGATGTTGGGCCGACATGTTATCCTTTATAATATCTTTTGCAAAAGTTTCTCTTAAACCCTGGGGCAATAGAACTTCAGGAAATTTTTCAACACTACGCAATACCCACTCTTTACCATTCTTATCTTCTAACCGTAGCGATTTGGACTGATTTCCACCACCGAGCTTTGTGGGTTTTAATCCACCTTTTAGCTCAGAAATTCGCAAAACCGGAAACTTGGTATCCATGGCATAATCTTTCCGATAATTTTCTCCAAATAGGAATCGATGAAACCTCCCGACACTATCATATGATGGATGTACTTTCACACTAATACTGTCACTCTTGATAATTTTATACTCGTTAACTTGCTTCGCAGCTAATTCTTTATAAGGTTGTGTATAACTAAAAACTTCCTTTACACCTGTGTCCGCATATATGAAGTATTTATACCTCATATCGTTGTTAATCAATTGATCTGCTATAACATAACCTTGGCTTTCCTCCTGAAATAATGAATTCTTCCCTTTTTTATTTGCGGTGATCTTAGCTCCAGAACCACTTACAATTTGTAATTGATCGCTTTTAATAAACTGTAAACCATGTTCATGTCCGGCAGCGTAAATTATATTTGGCTTTTTACCAAAAACCGAATTCACACTTCTGATCATATCTTTATAAAGTGGGTGATTAAGATCCTCTGGGCTCAACAATGTAGCGCGTAAAAAAGGATAAATGGAGCCAATCACAGGCAATGGAATAACGAGATTATGATTTAGTGACGTTAAAGGCAGCAAATGATTACGTAGGGTAAAATAACCTCCGTGAGCGCCATAGGTTTGAAATGGGTGGTGAGATGCCAGGATAATAATCTTATTTCGATTTTGTTCCAATAAATCTTCCATCCTTTGCAAAACTTGATCCTTGGTTTGGCAATCACAATCTGGATTTGCTTTCTTATAAGGAAAAAGCCACCATTCACTATCATAAGCTATGATCGTTAATTTATCGGTAAGTTTAATCGCTACTGGGTCAGGGCAGCCATTACCGGGTACCATCTTCAGTAACGGATCATTGAATGATGCTAAATAGTCGCCTTGGGCCTGGATCTTAGCTAGACCGTTAGGGCCCGACTTATCCCAATCGTGATTACCAGGAATAAAATAAACCGCCGAACCTGCTTCACGCATTGGTTTAAATTGAGATTGTAATATTTTTGACGTTTCCTCGAAGCTTCCATACCCTGGTATAGCCATTCCAACAGGGTAAATGTTATCTCCTAAGTACAACGTCGTTGTTTTACCCTTAATAACATGTTTGGCCGCATTTTTAAGCGACTCCTTCTGTCCATCGTTCATCTCGCCGGCATCCCCAATTAAAATCACTCTGTATTTAACTGAATCCTGCGCAAAGGCTCCAATAGCGGCACTTAAACATGTAATGAAGAGTAGTTTTCTGATCATATTTTATTTCCTTTTATAATCGAACCTCAAAATATTTCCTACTTGAGTTTCACTACCTTCATTGGAGATGTAAAGATTCCCATGCTTATCAAAAGCAATTCCTTCTGGCTGATTAAATGAATTTGAACTCAAGTGATATGCCCCTTTAACGGCCCATTTGCTATCTAATACTACTAAAGCCTTGTTAACTGAAGATACTATGTACCATTCTTTTGTGATAGGATGAATTGCTAAAGCTGATGGATGAAAAGTCCCTTTCTTTTTACCCGATAAATTATCAATTTTACTGGCATCAACTTTAAAAGACCCATTAGGTTTTAAAGTTCCATCGTTGTTAAAAGTAAGTATATAACCGCTAGTCGATTTACTTCCTTTGTCGCTTTTACAACTTTTACATAATAGGTAAACATTTCCAGTCGCTTCATCTGCAAACATTCCTTCATATTCTCCTTTTGGAACTAAGCCTGTATTTTCTTTTACAGCAGTTGTTTCTGTATTTTTAGTTTCACTTAAAGGAAATGAGAATAAATCCCCGTTGCTTTTAAGCAAAATCACCCAATTATTGATAATAGAAACATCCTCATAATCTCCCTTTTCAGCAAATTTCGTAACAGTTTCATCTTTTGTACCTATGGGCAGTTTAAATAATTTTCCATCTTCATCTTGCTGTGCGTATATAAATGTAGTATCACCCTTATTGAAAGCTATACCCGAAATTTCTTGCAATATATCGGGCATACTGTATTTTACAGGCTTGCTTAAATCATATCCTGGCGGCATTGCCACTGGCCTATCATTTTTCCCAACACAAGAAACTGCCATAAACGTTATAAAAACTGACGAAAAGGCAATCAAAAGAATATGCTTGTTATGTTTGTTTATCATCGGCTTTACGTTTTAATAATTCATATATGTCGTATTGTGATTGATGTAACTTGCCTTTTGTTACAATCGGAATGTTAATCATTTTGTCATTTATTGTAACAGCTTTAACATTATCTGCAAGTTGAAGTTCTAAAATAGATTTTATTTCTGCTTTAATATTTTCATCAAAGACTGGGAAACAAACTTCAATTCTCCTGTAGATATTTCTATTCATCCAATCCGCAGAACCCATGTATATTTCCACATCTCCTGCATTCTCGAAGACAAATATCCTGCCATGTTCTAAATATCTGTCAACAATTCGTTTAACAACAATGTTTTCGCTAAGCCCCATAATACTAGGCACTAACCTGCAAATTCCTCGTATAATCAAGGTTATTGTTACTCCAGCTTTCGATGCTTCGTAAAGCTTGCTAATCATGGTTTTTTCTTCCAGATTATTTAACTTAATGATAATAGATGCTGGCATGCCTTGCTTTGCATGCTCAATTTCTCTATCAATTAAACTTAAAAAGCGCTGTTGTAAATTAAATTGAGCTACCAGTAAATAATTAAAAGAAATTAAATTTGGGTCCGTTGGTTTAACCCGCTTGCCCAAGAAGATAAAAAGCAACTCCATCTCACGCATTAAACCGGGATGGGAGGTCATTAAAATATGGTCGGTATAAAAACCGGCTGTTGCTTCATTAAAATTGCCAGTAGCCAGTAAACCCGTGTAAACAGAACGTAATTCAATTCTGCGCTTAACTAAAGCAATTTTAGCATGAACTTTCAAAGCCGCAACACTATAAATAATAGTTACTCCTGCTTCTTTCATTTTTTTTGCCCACTTAATATTATTTGCCTCGTCAAACCTTGCTTTTAATTCCACAAGAACAAAAACTTTCTTTCCATTTTTCGCAGCGCTGATGAGTGCATTTACAATTTTCGAATCACTTGCTACCCGGTAAAGGGTAACGTAAATTTCCTCTACCTGCTTATCCGTAGCAGCTTCATTGAAAAATCGTAAAACACAATCATAAGACTCATAAGGCGGATTTATAAGTATGTCCTTTTGCAAGATCTGTTGATACAGCGGCTTGTGTTTCAGTAATGAAGGATAATCAATTTTTGGCCATTTCTCATTTTCCAGTTTAGGGTTATGAACAGGAAAGCTGAACAAATCTTTTAAATTGTGATACCTACCACCCGCTACTTGACTTGCTTTTTGTAAATGCAGTTTTTCTATAAGTAAATTTAGCACCTCGTCTTTGGCACCTGACTGATATAAAAATCTCGTTGCTAACCCGAAATCACGTTTTTGCAACTGCTTTTCTATTTGCTCAGCCAAACTACCTGAATACTCATCTTTTAAATCAATTTCGGCTGTACGTGTAATTTTAAAACTATAACATCCAATTACTTCTTCACCTGGGAATAGTGATGAAAGATTAGTTCTAATAATATCATCTAAAAAAATAATAAATGTTCGGTCGTTCTTTACAATTTTGTAGAACCGGGGTAAGTTATTGGATGGTATATTGAGCACAACTATTTTTTTCATTTTCCTTCTCGTTAAGCGTTATCAAAAAATAAAGCTCATTGTTGTTTGGAAAAAAGTTGGTATCATTTTCGTCAAGCATCACAGGTTGCAAAAATGCCAGAACCTGACTCAGAAAATATCCGGTAATTTCCTCAGTTAGAAATACTGGAATATCTTTTCCATATACGAAATCAATCAAATGACTATGGAGTTCTGGTATAATAGACTTGCTTAGGATTTCTCCGTAAGTTTGCTGTTGACGATGAACAGTCTGGTTCGCAGTCTCTAACAATCCTTCCGGTAACGCAATATTGTTCTTTTCTTTTTTACTAAGCTTGGCTAAAGCCAATAATACTGGCATTCTTACCCTGTAAAACTCATCTAAATTTGAGGAGTATATAGAAAGAAATTTAATTCGCTCCAGTAAGGGAACTTTTTTATCTGCAGCCTCCAGTAAAACCCTCTCATTAAAAGAGAGCCAGCTTAAATCTCTATCATGAAAAATATCTTCCATCTTAGAATCCAGCATTTTAAGAAAGTTTACCGTAGGCGATATAAGAAATAATGTAAGCTAAAACAGCAGCGATAAGGCCAAACATGAAAATATTGTAGGCAATACGTATTAGCTTGTACTTGCGACCTAATACAACTCCCTGAGAATATACATCTGTAATCAGTGTTCCATATAAAAACTCATTATCGTTCATCACCTTTATCATGCCTTTAGAATAGTCACTTAATGCCATTTTATAGAAATTACCAAAAAACAACAAATTTACCTTCTTACGTTCCAAATCATTGTCTGAGAATACTCCATCAGGGATGGAAGGCCTTGTTGCCAAAATAGAAAAAATAATAGCGCCCAAGCTAACCATCAGTAAAATAAACGTGGGCACAATTAGAAAAGCATTGTCTTCTAACCTTCGCAGAACCAAACTTACAATTAATGATAAAATGATCGAATTAACTGTAATTAGCAATTGCGCCTTGTTATCGGCCATATCACTTAATCGTTGATTATTTGATGAAGTAATACGAAACATTGTTTCAATACCTTTATCTGGTCTCTTTTTATCCTTATTGCTCAACAATTTCTCATCCTTAATTGCCTTACTATCGCTGAGCAATACTGTACTATCTAATTCATCCTTTATTTTACTCTTAAGCTTGTCAATGTTTTTTTGCTTTTGATCATTTAGCAATAATGCACAATAGTCGGTATGGTAGTGTTGACTTTCTAGAAATTCTATATCTCTCAACCTCCACTCCTTCTTACCAATTTCAAGTTGATAGAGCATGGCGACTTCCTTATGCATTAATTTCCTTTTATCGGTAAATTCCTCGGTTCCTAAGTGAAAAAGATCTCCATCGCAAACAATATTTTCAAGCAAATTAGTAGGTCTTTGAGGCATTTTAGTTGATAAAATAACCTGCATAACCGAATCTCTAACATCTGCGGGAATATCTTGTTTTTTGAGAAATTCTGTTGCTATCTCTGCTCCTTTTTGCTCGTGATTCTGAATATCTTCAAAATATCCGGTGTCATGAAACCAAGCTCCAGTGCAAACAATGAAAAAATCTTTATCGTTTAATTGATAGTGATTAGCAATTTGCATAGTTGCATCTACCACACTGATAGTATGACCTAAATTATGATATACTAACTTTGAATCATGATGCGTGTGGAAATAATCTAATACAAATTTTTTAACTTCTTCTAGTTGTTGTTTATAGTTTATTTTAGCCATATTATATCAGCATATAGTCATTTTTGGGTTTGTAACGGCATACTCGCAACAAAATACATATTTACGAAAGATACTAAATATTTACTCAGAGCATATCATTAACTTTAGAAAATGAAATTTGTTTTAACCTAGATAGGTGCAAAACAAGTGGAAGCTAATTTTGTTAGTTTGTTATCAATTTACAAAACATGGTAGTTAAAAAATTTCAGCTCGGTCCATTTATTATCTGCTTGCTAATCCCATTGCTAATTGGTGCGCTAGGTAGCTTATTCACTTTCGAATCAGTGAAAACTTGGTATACTACACTAAATAAACCGTCATTTAACCCGCCAAACAATATTTTTGGTCCAGTATGGACCACGTTGTATATGCTAATGGGAATTGCCTCCTACCTAGTTTGGCGACAAAGAAAGATCGCGTTAGGTTACAATTGGGCCGTTTTTATTTACATTTTACAGTTGATTTTAAATCTAATGTGGTCATTCCTATTTTTCTATCAACATCAAATCGATTTTGCTTTGGTAGAGATTGGCATTCTTTTGCTGGCAATAATCATCAACACAATGTTATTCTATCGAATCAATAAGATAGCCGGGTTATTATTTATTCCCTATATTTTATGGGTAAGTTTTGCTTCCTATTTAACTTATAATATTTATATGCTCAACTAACTAGCTTAAGAATTAATTTTTTGTCATAAATCAACCCGTTATCACGTTATTGAAAGAAAATCGATATTTTTATAACTAATGTTTATAAAGAACCTATTTTCTTTCTTGTTGATTCTTTTAGTACTTCAATCAAAAGCGCAAAAGGTAGGCTTAGTATTGAGTGGTGGAGGTGCAAAGGGTTTAGCGCATATTGGCGTACTCAAAGCACTAGAGGAAAACAATATCCCGATAGATTATATCACCGGTACTTCGATGGGTGGAATAGTTGGTGCAATGTATGCTGCTGGTTATTCCCCAAAGCAAATGGAAGAAATAGCTTTAAGCAGCGACTTCCAAGATTGGGTAAGCGGTCGTTATAAAAGTGATTATAGTTTTTACTTTCAAAAGAATAATACCAATGCTTCAATATTAACGGCTAAATTATCTGCAGATACTGGTCTTCGATTAAGTTTCAGACCAAATTTAGTAAATGATATTCCCCTAAATTTCGCCTTGTTAGAACTTTTCTCACAAGCCTCTTCCATCGCTAAAGATAATTTCGATAATCTATTTGTTCCCTATCGATGCATGGTTTCTGACGTTTTATCTCAAAAAAGCATTGCTGTTAAAAAAGGAAGTTTGGCAGAAGCTGTGAGAGCTACAATGACTGTCCCTTTAGTATACCGTCCAATTAAACTAGACGGTAAATATGTTTTTGATGGTGGGTTGTATAACAACTTTCCTGCTGATATCATGAAAGCAGCGTTTAAGCCCGATGTTATCATTGGTGCGAATGTATCTTCTAAAATTTTCAATGAGTATCCAAAAAACGACGATCGGTTAATGAATCGTTTTTTAGTCTATATGTTCCTTTCCAAATCTGATTCAACGCTCATCGGTACCAATGGAGTATATATTCAGCCAGAGCTTGCTGATTTTAATACAACAAATTTTACGCCTGTTGCAGATCTGATTAAAAGAGGTTATGATGCCACCATGGCTGATATGGAGAAGATAAAAAAATCAACAACACGTAGGATAAGCAAATATCAGCTTGAGAAGAAGAGGCTTGAGTTTAATATACTGAAGCCAAATCTAACATTTAATACTGTCAAGGTTTCAGGTGTAAATACTCAGCAAAAAAAATATATCGAACGGCTGTTTAAAAGTGACCAGTCAACTTTCAACTTGTCAGATATTAAACAAGGATACTACAAACTTGTCGCAGACGAAACTTTTGAAACCATCTATCCCAAAATTACCTACGACCAACTAACAGATAATTTTGATTTCGAAATTGTGGCTCAGCCAAAGAAAAGCTTCAAGATTGATTTTGGCGGCAATATCTCTACAAGGCCAATAAGCAATGTATACCTCGGTCTTCAGTACAATTACTTAAACAAGCGAGCATACACTTTTGGTACAAATTTTTATTCGGGTCGATTTTATGAATCTGTACAACTAAATGGCCGGGTAGACTACCCCTCGGGTTTACCTTTATTTTTAGCTGCAGAATTTACATACAACCATTGGAATTACTACAATACTAGTGAGATCTTTATAGACAACCCTAATCCAACTTATATCGAACAAGCTGATCGTAAAATCGAGTTAAAAATGGGCTTTCCGTTAAATAGAAATGCTAGGATTTCTTTAACTACCTCTTTTATTAACAATAGTGACAATTATAGTCCTACCAACTCTTTTGCAGTAGGCGATATTTTAGATCGAACAGTTTTCAATGGATTTAGAACAAGTTTACTATTTGAAAAGAACTCGCTCAATAGAAAGCAATATGCAACTACGGGTCAAAATTTATTAGTGAGTGTGAGTTACAGTTCGGGTAAGGAAAATTATACACCGGGAAATAGTTATCGTTTTTTGGCAAGCCAACCTGATGTATTTAGACAAATTAGAGGCTGGGGATATTTAAAGATAAGTGACGAACATTATTTTCTTCATAAGAAAAGGTATACCTTAGGCTATCTTGCTGAGGGAGTTATGTCAAACCAACCACTTTTTAACAACTACTACGCTGCCCTACTCGCTGCGCCTGCATTTTATCCTTTACAAGATAGTAAATCCCTATTTTTGCATAACTTTAGAGCAACAAGTTATCTAGCTGGTGGTATCAAAAATATTTTCTATCTTAAAAAGAATTTTGACCTAAGATTAGAAGGTTATTTATTTTTACCTTACAAAGAGTTTATGCAAAATGAACAACATGAGGTTACCTATGCAAAAGCGTTTAGCAAATGGCGATATGCGGGTACGGCAGGTCTAGTTTATCATACTCCAGTGGGACCAATTAGCCTAAGTTATAATTTATACGATGATAACGTAAAGAGAAACGGTATTTTGTTACATTTGGGATACTTAATTTACAATAAACGTTCTATAGAATGAGATACATTTTCCTAATGGCACTATTCTTTTGCCTAAATAACACGTTTGCGAAAAACACCGATATCAACAACTTTATTGTCAAAGAAAGTCTCCTTAAAAACAGCAAGCTCGCTATTATTGCTGCCGACTCTTTAAATAATCCAATAGAAACAATTAATGGTATTTATACCTTTAACGTAAGTGGTTTTACGCAAGAGATAACGTTTAATGATGGGATTGGTATCTTACCTTTGAAAATCGCGAAATCCACTTTTGTTTATATTAAACATCAAAACGATAAAGGAACCCATGGGAAGTTATTATACATATACAAAAAAGAAGGTGATTTAAATCCGTTTACAATTAGTCGAATTTTTTTAATTATTATTCCGCTAATCATTATTATTCTGGCTTTTGCCTTTAAAAAGTTCATCTACATCGCTGTAATTTTATTATTGATATTTATGTATTTTAACCATAGCAATGGTCTAAATATCTCCACCTTTTTTGAAACAACATTTGACTATTTAAAGAATCTGGTTTAACAATCATACTAAACGAGAACAGCAACCCAAATGAGTTGCTGTTCAAATTAACTATAATACTACTAACTAAAGTCCATTATAATCACGGGTATGATCTCTAAATACTGTGTGATATTGAAAATCGCTTTGGAACAGAGTTCCTTTTTTCACTATAAATTCAATCCAAAGACTTGGTCCATCAATACGTACATAGTCACCATCAGCCATTAAGAATGAATTGGGGTTACCAGAGTTTGCTGTTGCATTTCCACTATAAGAAATATAGGTATCTCCCATCTCAGCTATATATATAGCTTGTAATTTAGTTTTTAGTTCGTAAGGCAAATCATTTAACCAAGGAAGTAATGCATCACGGAAATTAGTTTGTGAGGCAGAACTAAGCGTACTCAATTTCACACCAGCTTTCGTAGTTGGAAATTGACTATCTTTTCCTGCACCCAACATTAAATCGGTTGTAGTAGAACCTAACTTCGCCGCTGCTAAATTGGCGGTAGATAAAGACCCCAATAAAGTAGTTAACACTTGGTGTTCTTGGGTTAGTGGTGAATATTCTGTTCCAGCAAATGTCCATTTTCTTGGTTCGGTACCTTGTAATGAAGGTGTGCCACTTTCAGCAACTCCGTCTTTATAAGTAATGTTTTGTGCGTAATTATGACCGCCAATTTGTAGCATCCAGGTACCCTCTAAAGCAGGATCTCCTAAAATAGCGATCGTATATTTGCCTGAACCATAAGCACTACCACCTATTGAGCCTAAGTAAGCGTCTCCAAGATTAATTTGGTTGAACTCATCCCATCCTTCATTTACTGTGGTGCTGCCAGTTGCGCTTGAGATAATAGATTTTACCGCTTGAAGTTGTGAAGGCGTTAGGGTGCTAAACTCAACACCGTTTCTAATCGTTACACCTCCAGTTAAACCCGACCATTTTGCAGCACTTTCTTTAGTTAAAGGGATTTGCAACGCGGCCATCTGATCTGCGGTTAAACTAGCTTTAAATGTTTGCACCAGGCAAGTCACCTTCGCAACGTTTCCGGCAGTTGAACAAGGGTCAGCGCCAGCAGCAAATACGGTGCTATTTTTTGATAGGCCATTAGGACCGGTCGAGGTTGCTTCTTCGAGACTATCTTTTTTACAAGCTGAGAAGCAAACTAATAATAAAATTAAAGTTAAAAAATTTTTCATAGTAATTGAATTAGGTTAAACATTATAGAATTGCAATGTTGTCCTACTAATACAATCGACATAAGTGTTTGGTTTTCAAAAAGAACTAAATATTAATTATTATTTAGTGTAGTTGAATAATCGTTGGCCACAATAAAATGCAATTTCGCGCGTTTTACCACGATAAAACTCTAAATCTTAACTGAGAAAATGGATGTTTAAACTCGTTTTTTCTATCAAAATAGCCTTGAAATTTGTGGTTTTATATTTTTTTTTCCACCAAAAAAGCCCATTTAAATATGCAAGAGGCTATAAAAAATAAATTGTTAACTATAAAAAATCAATTTTATGAAAAGATAATATGAAATTAATATAAAAATACCATAGATTTGTTTATACTTTTAATATCATAAAAACCATAATCTTAAACAGAAAGCCTTAATCTCACCAGTTAAGGCTTTCTTTTTTGGTCAAATTATTTTCAATATAAACTTTCCCCATTTGCATCTGTAGATAAGACCTCACTCATGTGGTCAATAAGCCGCAAACCGTTCTCTATTATTATGATGCTTTAGAAGACTTAAAAAGCCTAAGATTGAGGGAGAAATCATTTAGTTACCAAAACTTAGCCAGTGTAAACCGCAGTGGTGGTGAATATTGCTATATAAGTTTGCTATTAATCGCATAAGACAATGCTTCAACCATATTACCAACTGCTAAACGCTCAAAAATTCTTCGTCTGTAATACTTAACTGTATCAGGAGCAACAAAAATCTTCTCAGCAATTTGATTAATAGTTAACCCTTGCGCATGCAAACGCAGTATTTCTATCTCTCTTTTAGTGAGCGTGGGTTTGACCGATTTATGCCAAGTATTATGTTCAATATTTAGTATCCATTTTTGATCATCGCCTTCTTTATAGATACAAACATTCCCAGCATTTTTGTGATGGGAGATAGAAACGATACACATCGCTTTCCACATCCTTTCATCTCCTGTTAAAAATAACGGCGTTAACTTGTGGTTTACAAGTACTTTTCTTCCATCCTTATTTACCAAATGAAAATCATAGGTAATGCTATATTGTTTTTTCTCATGACTGGGTATGTTTTTAAAAAAATCGAAGCCAGCTTCATTTACTTGATTCAAAAGTTTCAGATCATTTTCCAAAACATTTTGAAAATAGAATGCATAGCCTAAGTTTAACACTTCCTGGGCTGAATATCCACATAAAAACAATGGATTTTCTGAGACATACTCAAAAGTCATTTCTTCATAGTTAATCACATAAATACTTTCATATGTTAACCGTGAAAAGGCATCGATAACAGGCAAATAATCCTTTTGTTGAATCTTATCCTCCTCTGTAACCTTTCCAACATAATTCTTGGTTAGCAGGCTCGAGTTATTGTTGTCTTTAATTTGCATATCCTAAAAACAAATCTACACTAATGTGTAGTCTTTGAAAATATTATTATCATGATTTTTGTTTAAAAATAAGCTATGTCTAACAATCTAATGACCTGCAGAGCTTGCAAAAACACAGTTGAAGGTAATTTCTGTGTCAACTGCGGTCAACGAGTGCAAGTAAAGAGAATCAACAGTCATTATATTCTTCATGAAGTTCAGCATCTTTTACATTTCGAAAAAGGCTTCCTTTATACGATTAAAGAATTGATTTCCGCTCCAGGTCGAACTGTTAGAGAATTTCTCACCGACGACAGGAGTAGGCTGGTAAAGCCTTTACTTTTTCTCATTTTAACATCGTTAATCTACACAATGATTAACAGCTTCTTTCAAATTGAAAAGGGATATGTTGATTTCACAGCTATACAGGAAAGTGCAACGAGTTCGATTTTTGCATGGATTCAGAATCATTATGGTTATGCCAATATTATGTTGGGAGCATTTATTTCGCTTTGGGTTAAATTGTTTTTTAAAAAATATGACTATAATTTTTTTGAGATCTTAATCTTATTATGTTTCATCATGGGGATGGGCATGCTGATAATTGCTGTATTTGCGTTAGCCCAAGGGTTAACAAAATCAGATTTAATGCAGGTTTCTGGAATGGTCACAATGGCTTATTGTATCTGGGCGGTTGGGCAGTTTTATGATAAAAAGAAAGTTGCCAACTACTTCAAAGCATTTATTGCTTATTTACTCGGAATGATTACATTCTTTGGCTTGGCAATACTTTTAGGCGCCTTAATTGATTCGCTCAAAAATTAATAAAGGTATTACCGGTGTTGCGCCCTTCACTATCATTCTGGGTACACTTTTCACAAGTTAGGGCAAAAAAAAACACCTACTTTCGTAGGTGTTTTTTGTGCGCCCACCTGGGCTCGAACCAGGGACCAAAAGATTATGAGTCTTCTACTCTAACCAACTGAGCTATAGGCGCAGAAAACCGATATCGGTTTTGCGATGCAATGTTAGCTATTTTCAACCAATTTTGGAAACTCTTTTAATGGAAAAGTAAAAAAAACAATCAAAATTAACCTAATTCATTGATTGAGAATAAAAAAGATTAAACTCTCAGGGTTACAAAATAACCGAGTTAACAAAAACCATCCAAAAGTCTATATTTGTAACTATCATGAATACCATTAAAAATATCATCTTTGACTACGGAAACGTAATATTCGAAATCAATTTCCTTCGTGCGCAACAGGCATTCCAAAGTTTAGGCATAACCAACATCGAAGCTTTTTTCGCCCATAAAAACCATAACTCATTATTTGACGAATTCGAAACTGCCAGTATTACTCCTACTCAATTCAGAGAAGGAATAAGAACTGCGGCATCCAACATTTCACTTAGTGATCAGGAAATTGATGCTGCTTGGAATAGTTTGCTTATCGGCGTTTCAGCAAACAATCACGAGGTATTAATGCAAGTAAAAAATAAATATCGTACTTTCTTATTAAGCAATAACAATGAAATTCACTATAATTGGATTGTAGACTATCTCAAAAGATCATTTGAAATTGAAAATTACGATAGCTTTTTTGAGAAAGCGTACTTCTCCCAACAAATGCGTCTGCGTAAGCCAAACCTCAATATTTTCGAACAAGTAATTAAAGAAAATAATTTAGATCCTAACAAAACCTTGTTTATCGACGACAGCCCTCAACACATTGAAGGTGCAAAAAAAGCTGGATTAAGAACTTTATTAATGAACGTACACCCTACTGAACTTGAAAGCTTTCTACAAAAGAATCATATATTATAAAATAGTTTTTGGGTCGTAATCAAAGCACAATAAACCTGCTTTTGAAAGGCTAAGCGCGAAATAGCAAGCTCTATTTTAGCACTATTTGGTACCGTTAATTTAAACATCCCTGCACTATCACTCAATGTGCCAATAGTAGTATTGTTAATATAAACGTTAATTCCAGCTAAAGGTTGTTTTGAAACGGTATCGATCACTTTGCCTGTTACTAAATCTGTACGGATGCGTTATTTACAGCAACGAAAAGCAAAAGTAATAGAAATCTCTTTATAAGAATTGCTAAAATAGGTTTGGATGATCACTTGAGTTTAGTAAATTTAAAATAAATTAATTATGCTTCTAATAGATGACCGAAAAAAAATTTAACTCTCTAAAAGAGTTTTATCCATTTTATTTAAGTGAACATCAAAACTTAACCAGCAGGATACTTCATTTTATAGGTACAGGGTTGGTGCTTTTGACTTTAATAGCGGCTATTCTTTTTCACGATTGGCGGTTCTTTGTCGCTATTCCAGTTATCGGATATGGCTTTGCCTGGGTTGGTCATTTCTTTTTCGAAAAAAACAAACCGGCTACATTCCAGTACCCAGGTTATAGTCTGGCAAGTGACTTTATTTTATTTTTTGACCTTCTACTGGGTAATCAATCTTTTAAGGTAAAATAAAGATATCGACGCCTTATAGTTTTTGACTATATTCATATAGAGAAAAGCACTTTGATACTTACAATGATGTCTTATATCTTTACTAAAAGCAAGATCAATTATTAATTAAAGAACTAAAATGGACGACAATTCAAACGACATCAGCAAATGCCCTTTCCATGGGGCAACTAAAAAACAAAATATCGGAGGTGGCGGTACAAAAAACCGAGATTGGTGGCCCAATCAGTTAAAACTGAATATACTTCGTCAATATTCTCCATTATCTAATCCTATGGATCAAGGTTTTAGTTATGCAGCAGCCTTTAGAAGCCTCGATTTGGAAGCCCTAAAAAGTGATCTTCATGCATTGATGACTGATTCTCAAGATTGGTGGCCGGCAGATTTTGGTCACTATGGACCATTGTTTATCCGCATGGCTTGGCATAGTGCAGGTACGTATCGTGTTGGCGATGGCCGCGGTGGTGCGGGCGCAGGACAGCAGCGATTTGCTCCATTAAACAGCTGGCCAGACAATGTTAGTCTTGATAAAGCGCGTCGTTTGCTTTGGCCAATTAAGCAAAAATATGGCAAAAAAATATCTTGGGCAGATCTAATGATCCTTACGGGCAATGTAGCTTTAGAATCGATGGGCTTTAAAACCTTTGGCTTTGCCGGCGGACGAGAAGATGTTTGGGAACCAGAAGAAGTTGTTTATTGGGGTTCGGAAACAGAATGGTTAGGAGGTGATAAAAGATATGCCCATGGCTCGGATGGCGTAGCCAAGGGCGGTGGTGTATTAGTTTCTGACGATGATGCTGATGGCGATACTCATACGCGTAATCTTGAAAAACCACTTGCAGCAGTGCAAATGGGGTTAATATATGTCAATCCAGAAGGACCAGATGGCAATCCTGATCCAATTGCTGCTGCAAAAGATATTCGCGAAACTTTTGCCCGTATGGCAATGGATGACGAAGAAACTGTAGCATTAATAGCTGGTGGCCATACTTTTGGTAAAACCCATGGTGCAGGGGACTCGGCGTTAGTTGGCGTTGAGCCAGAAGCCGCTGGTATTGAACAGCAAGGTTTAGGATGGGCAAGCAAATTTGGAACAGGAAAGGGTAGTGATACAATTACCAGTGGTTTAGAAGTTACTTGGACTACTACACCAACTAAATGGGGAAATAATTTCTTCGAAAATCTATTTGGCTTTGAATGGGAGCTTTCAAAAAGTCCAGCTGGAGCTCACCAATGGGTTGCAAAGGGAGCAGAAAGCATCATTCCCGATGCATTCGATTCTTCTAAAAGCCATCTACCAACGATGCTCACAACAGATTTATCTTTAAGATTTGACCCTGCTTACGAAAAAATATCAAAACGATTTTTGGAAAACCCTGATCAGTTTGCAGACGCTTTTGCACGTGCATGGTTCAAGTTAACACACAGGGACATGGGACCAGTATCGCGCTATTTAGGGGCCGACGTTCCAAAGGAAGAATTAATCTGGCAAGACCCAATTCCAGCTGTTAATCATCAATTAGTAGACCTTAATGATATCGCAACATTAAAGGATAAAATACTTACCTCAGGACTTACAGTGGCTCAACTAGTATTTACAGCTTGGTCCTCAGCAGCTACTTTCCGTGGCTCCGACAAAAGAGGTGGTGCCAATGGCGCACGCATTCGTCTTGCGCCGCAAAGATATTGGCAAGTAAATAATCCAGTACAATTATCGAGTGTATTAAAAACGCTGGAAACTATTCAAACTGAATTTAATAGTGCTCAAACTGGAGATAAAAAAATCTCGATGGCCGACCTTATTGCTTTAGCGGGATGCGCAGGAATTGAAAGAGCTGCAAAAAATGCAGGACACGATATTACGGTCCCTTTCACAGCTGGCCGTATGGATGCGACACAAGAACAAACGGATGTCGAATCATTTGCTTTCTTAGAACCTACTGCTGATGGCTTCCGCAATTATCGAAAATTTAGATCATCACTAGCAACTGAAGCACTTTTAATTGACAAAGCACAATTACTTACCCTTACAGCTCCCGAATTAACAGTTCTTGTTGGAGGCTTACGCGTATTAGGTACAAATTTTGATGGCGCTAAACACGGAGTTTTCACTCAGCGCAGTGAAACACTTACAAATGATTTCTTTATTAATCTACTCGATATGGGAACAAGCTGGAAAGCAATCTCCGAGGATAAAGAAGTATTCGAAGGACGAGATCGTAAAACGAATGACCTAAAATGGACAGGCACCCGTGCCGATTTAGTATTTGGTTCAAATTCAGAACTAAGAGCAATTGCAGAAGTGTATGCTAGTGCTGATGCTCAAGAGAAATTTATAGAAGACTTTGTAGCGGCCTGGACTAAAGTGATGAATCTTGATCGATTTGATCTTTTAACATAACTGACATTTATCCAAATTATGTAAATAATGGCGCTATATTTTGAATTATCATAATTCAAAGCCATATTTGCTACAATGCAAAACTTTAACAACAATAATCTTTCGCGCATTCATGCCTTACTCAAAAGGCATGAATACGCAATTGTTGTGTTAAATCGCAAATTCATCTCAAAGAATTATGCGATAGGCTTTACTTTCCAGTCTACAAGTAAAGACTTTATTAATTAACCCCGAGTTTTCCTCAAATCTCTTTTAACTCGGGGAACCTATTTATCACTTAGTGAAATATTCTTTTCGAATTATTTACTACAGCATAAAGGCTGTGGATCATTTTTATATACCTAATTTTTTTATCATGACTAAAAAATCAATTCTTCTATCCAAAAGCGACTTCAAATTCTTAAATGAGCATTTCGAAAAAGCGGTTATGAGCAACTATAACAAATCACGTTTAAGGACTGAAATAAAAGATGCTATCATATATGAAGACCATGAACTACCAAAAAACGTAGTATCATTGCACACAGAAGCAACAATCATTAGTACCGACAATAATAAAGAATTCAAGTTTCAATTAGTTTTACCTTCTGAAGCTGATATTAAACAAAAAAAAGTCTCCATTTTCGCACCAATCAGTATTGCTTTACTGGGATATGAAATTGGAGACCTAATAAATTGGGAAATGCCCGATGGTATTAAAGAGTTTAAAATAGTTGATGTGAAAACACTCTCCTCTTAAACTGCAAATGAGCAAGGAGAATGTTTAAGTCCTTACAACCTTCTTCTTGCTTTCTCTTTTGCTATTAAGCCAAGTTCGCGGCCAGTTTGCCCTGCAACCGAAGTATTTTCTTGCGCACGCCTAAATAAATACGGCATAACCGCTTTAATTGGGCCATACGGCACGTATTTAGCAACATTATAACCCGCATCTGATAAATTAAAGCTCAAATTATCACTCATTCCTAATAATTGGGCAAAATATACATGTGGATGGTTATGAGGGATATTGTTCTCATCAATTAAAGTCGTCAATAAGCGCGAGCTTTCTTCATTGTGAGTTCCACAAACAATTCCAATTTGATCCAAGTGTTTCACGCAAAAACGCAAAGATTCATCATAATCCCTATCAGATGCTGCTTTATCTGGCTGTATTGGCGACGGATAGCCCATTTCTTCGGCGCGCTTGCGTTCTTTTTCCATATAAGCACCGCGAACCATCTTCACACCTAAAATGAATCCGGTTTCTTTTGCAATTAAATAATCAGCTTTTAGGTCTGCTAATTTATCATGACGATACATTTGATAGGTATTATAAACGATTAGCTTTTCTTTATTGTATTTTGTCATCATTTCCAAAGCAAGCGCATCAATAGTATCTTGGATCCAAGTTTCTTCTGCATCTATCATAATTGGAACTTGCTTGTCATACGCAGTTTTGCAGATTTTCTCACACCTAGCTTTAACTCTGTCGTACTCTTCCGCTTCGCTGGATGTTAAAACTTGCTTCGCATCTAATTTTTCTAATAATGCAAAACGACCGATACCTGTAACTTTAAAAACTGTAATTGGAATCCGAAGGTCGCCATCAGCTCGGTCAATTGTGCGTATAATTTCTTCGCAAGTAAAATCAAATACTTCTTCTTCATCTTCCCCTTCTACCGAGTAATCTAAAATAGTCCCAACCTTACCCTGATTTAACTGCTCAATGGTATGTTCACATTCATTAATAGTCTCACCACCACAAAACTGCTTAAAAATAGTTGCCTTAATTGCCCATTTAATCGGAAACCCAACATTTAGTAAAAAATTGGCTATCGGTGGGCCGACCTGTGTTAAAAAATTACTGCTAATGATTTTGAAGAGCCAATAGCCTTGATTTAATTCTGCATTTGATTTATTGCGGAAAGCAATTTCTGTATTATCAAAGTTGATTGTTTTCTTGGGTGATACTTCCATTTTTAAAGTTAATTGGTCAGTGGAGTGCAAAAATATAAATTCAAATCATTGTAAAGGTAAAACCCTTTATAAATAATTGTAAATTTGCCTTTATAATGATACAATTTAAACTAGAAGGTGAATTCATTCCCTTAATCGCGCTCTTAAAAGCAACAGGATTAGTACAAAGTGGCGGCGAAGCCCAAACTGTTGTCGAAGAAGGCTTGGTAAAATACAACGGACAAGTAGATAACAGAAAACGTTTAAAAGTTCGTGTTGGTGATAAAGTCGATTTTATGGGCAATATAATAGAAGTTATTTAATGGAACCTATCAATAGCGCTGGACATTCAATTTATTTCGAATCAGGTTTAAGTCCTTTGAAGGATATAATTGCTCAAAATAAATACAGTAAAATCTTTGTATTCGTTGATACGAATACCTCAGCTTTGTGCATTCCTATATTTAGGGAGTTTATGGATGCGCTCGAGAATTTTGATATCATCGAAACCGACCCAGGAGAAGAAAATAAGAATATCGATTTTTGTATTGGGATCTGGAAAACCTTGCTCGACTTTGGCGCCGACCGTAGATGCCTAATGATTAATTTAGGAGGCGGTGTAATTACCGATATGGGTGGCTTTATCGCTTCGACTTATAAAAGAGGAATAGATTTCATTAACATCCCAACCACTTTATTAGCACAGGTTGATGCGTCAGTTGGAGGCAAAACAGGTATTGACATTGATAGTGTAAAAAATATGGTTGGTACTTTTAGCTTGCCAAAAGCTGTTTTTATAGAGCATACATTTTTAACTACCCTATCAAAAAGAGAACTATTATCAGGTTTTGCTGAAATGATCAAACATGGTTTAATTGCTGACAAAGTTTACTATCAAGCTTTAAAGCTTAATGAATACCAAGATGTTACTCCTGCAAATATTTATCGTTCTGTTCAAATTAAAAATGAAGTAGTAACTGAAGATCCGCTGGAAAAAGGATTGCGGAAAATCCTAAACTTTGGGCATACAATTGGGCATGCAGTTGAAAGTTATGCGCTCATAAACGATAGAAAACCGCTTACGCACGGAGAGGCGATTGCAATTGGAATGATTTGCGAAGCTTTCTTATCGGTTAAATATTGTGATTTAAATACAGAGGAGTTGGATGATATTTGTCAATATATTTTATCAATTTATCCGAAATATACAATAACTGCTAAAAGTTTTACGAAGTTAATAGCTTTAATGCAGAGCGACAAAAAGAATGAAGATGGCCAAATTATGTTTTCATTGTTGAAAAAAATTGGTGATTGTGCCTTTAATTGCAGGGTCACCGAAGCCGATATTTTAAATAGCTTAACATACTACAATAGTTTATAAAATGAATTTTACAGGAAGTGATCTATCCGTAGGTGGCTTATTTGGGTTTGTAATTGTTCTAACCCTAGTTGAAATGTATTTCAGCTATGCGCATGACAAGAAAATTTATCTAAAACGAGATACCTGGACAAATATTTATTTAATGACAGTTGCGATAGTCATTAATTTAGGAATGAAAGCTGCCACTTTCTTTTTACTAGATTACTGCTATCAATTCCGTTTATTTGAAATCTCTAATGTTTGGATTTACTGGATTGTACTCATTCTGGCTCAGGATTTTTTGTATTGGTTTCTTCATACCGTTGGACACTATGTAAGGTTCTTTTGGGCAATGCATGTGACACATCACTCATCAGAGCATTTCAATTTAACAACTGGTTTCCGTTCAACAGTATTTGAGCCGTTATACAGAGTTTTCTTTTACCTGCCTTTGGCCTTTATGGGCTTCACGGCGATGGATATACTATTTGCCTACCTTGTGACCCAGATTTATGGAAACCTTGTCCATACGCAGGCTATTGGCAAGTTGCATCCTTGGTTCGAATATATATTTGTAACTCCATCTCATCACAGAGTTCACCATGCAAGCAATGTCCGTTATTTAGATAAGAACATGGGAATGGTTTTGATCTTATGGGATCGGTGGTTCGGAACTTTTCAGGAAGAGCTACCAGAAGACGCTATTAAATATGGGCTAACTACACAGCCAAAAGATACTGGCCCTGTGAACATTATTTTTCATGAATTTATTGCACTAAGCAATGATGTGAAAAAGGCACCAAAATTTATCGATAAGGTAAAATATATTATAAATCCACCGGGTTGGAGCCATGATGGTAGTACAAAAATTGCGAAAGTAATGCAGCAAGAACTTAAAGAATTAGAGCAGAAATCTTAAGTCAAAAAAAGGGGAATAACTTTCGTTTATTCCCCTTATAAACTTACGAAGTCTTAAAGACTTCGTAAGTTTTAGTTCTATTTATTTTACTGCATCAATGATTGCTTTGAAAGCATCTTTATGGTTCATTGCTAAATCTGCTAAAACTTTACGGTTTAAACCGATGTTTTTTGCAGCCAATTTACCAATTAATTGAGAGTAAGATACACCGTGCTCACGTGCTCCAGCGTTAATACGTTGGATCCACAATCCGCGGAATTCTCTTTTCTTAACTTTACGGTCGCGGTATGCATATTGCAAACCTTTTTCTACCGTGTTTTTAGCAATGGTAAATACCTTGCTTCTTGATCCCCAATAGCCTTTGGCCATATTTAGGACTTTTTTTCTTCTGCGTCTAGCAGCTACTGCGTTTACCGAACGTGGCATAATGTGTTGTTTTTGATAAGCGGTGTTGCGTTAGCAATCTTAGGTACCGAGTATCTGGTTAAAAATTAATTATTTACCGATGCAAAGCATACGTTTAACGTTGCCCATATCAGCGTCACTTACCAGACTTGTCTGGCCTAAATTACGCTTACGTTTAGTGCTCATTTTTGTTAAAATGTGACTTTTGTATGCGTTCTTTCTTGCAATTTTACCTGTTCCAGTAAGCGTGAATCGCTTTTTAGCACTGGAATTGGTTTTCATTTTTGGCATAACCCTGTTTTAATTTATATAATTTATTACTTCTTTGCTACTTTGGGTGCAAGTGTTAAAAACATTCGCTTACCTTCTAATTTCGGCAATAATTCAACTTTACCGATATCTTCTAATGCTTGAGCAAATTTTAACAATAAGATTTCGCCTTGTTCTTTGTAAACAATTGCTCTACCTTTAAAGTGTACATAAGCTCGCACTTTTTCGCCGTTCTCTAAAAAGCTAACCGCATGCTTTAATTTAAATTGAAAATCGTGATCGTTGGTATTTGGTCCGAAACGAATTTCTTTAATTACAGTTTGTTTAGCGTTTGCCTTAATCTCTTTCTGCTTTTTCTTTTGCTCGTAAACAAATTTGCTGTAATCGATTATTCTGCAAACAGGCGGAACCGCATTTGGCGAAATCTCAACTAAATCGAGTTCTAACTCATCAGCAAGTGCCAAAGCTTTAGACAAGGGATAAATCCCTGGCTCAACATTATCGCCAGCTAATCTCACCTCTTGAGCTCTGATATACTGATTAATATTATGTTCTGCTTCTTTTTTCTTAAAAGGAGGACGTGGTCCCCTATTAAATCCTGGTCTTCCTAATGCCAAATGTAATTTCTATTTAAACTGTTATTTCTTTAATAATTAATGCACTAAACTCCGCTAAAGTCATTGCTCCTAAATCTCCCTCACCGTGTTTACGAACCGAAACTTTACCTTCTTCCGCTTCTTTTTCACCGATAATTAACATATAAGGCAATTTTTTAACCTCAGCATCCCTGATTTTCCTTCCAATTTTTTCATCTCGAAAGTCTATCAGCCCGCGAATATCGGAATTATTTAGTTCATTTGAAACTTTTTTTGCATAATCTTCATACTTTTCTGAGATCGGCAAGATAATATATTGTTCAGGAGAAAGCCACAACGGGAAATTTCCAGCACAATGCTCTATCAAAACAGCTACAAAACGTTCTAATGAACCAAAAGGCGCACGATGAATCATCACCGGACGATGTTTTAAATTATCGCTGCCAGTATACTCCAATTCAAAACGCTCAGGTAAATTATAATCTACCTGTATGGTTCCTAATTGCCATTTACGACCCAACGCATCGCGCACCATGAAATCTAACTTTGGACCATAGAAAGCAGCCTCCCCTAGTTCAACAACGGTAGGTAAACCCATTTCTTCGGCTGCCTCAATAATGGCTGTTTCAGCTAACTTCCAATTCTCGTCAGAGCCAATATACTTTGCTTTATTTTCCGGGTCACGTAAAGATACTTGCGCGATAAAATTGTCAAATCCTAATGACTTAAACACATATAATACAAGTTCGATTACTTTCTTAAACTCTTCTTTAACCTGATCTGGTCTACAAAACAAGTGTGCATCATCTTGTGTAAAGCCGCGAACACGGGTTAAGCCATGTAATTCACCACTTTGCTCATATCTATAAACCGTACCAAACTCGGCAAAACGAACGGGCAAATCTTTATATGATCTTGGCTTAAACTTATACATCTCGCAGTGATGCGGGCAATTCATCGGCTTCAAGAAAAATTCTTCACCCTCTTGAGGTGTTTTGATAGGTTGGAAACTATCCTTGCCATATTTCTCGTAATGACCAGAAGTTACATATAAATTTTTATGTCCAATGTGTGGTGTAATTACCTGTTCATAACCAGATTTAACTTGCGCTTTAGTTAAAAATTGCGCCAGGCGTTCACGCAAAGCTGTACCTTTAGGAAGCCACATCGGTAAACCCATACCCACTTTTTCAGAGAACATAAATAGTTCTAGTTCTTTTCCAAGTTTACGATGATCGCGTTTCTTAGCCTCTTCAATCATTAACAAGTATTCTGTTAACTCACTTGCCTTAGGAAATGTTACGCCATATATGCGTGTTAACTGTTTCTTGGTTTCATCGCCACGCCAGTAAGCACCTGCAACGTTCATCAACTTCACAGCTTTAACAAAACCGGTATTGGGAATATGTGGGCCACGGCATAGATCTGTAAAAGCGCCTTGGGTATAAAACGTTATCTTTCCGTCTTCTAAACCTTCTAGAAGGTCTAATTTATACTCATCACCTTTTTCGCTAAAGTATTTAATGGCATCAGCTTTTGAAACACTTTCTCTTGTAAAGACTTCTTTTTGCTTAGCCAGCTCTATAATTTTGTTCTCTATCGCTTTAAAATCGTCCGACGAAAATTCACGGTCGCCAAAATCAACATCGTAATAAAAACCTGTTTCAATAGCTGGACCAATACCAAATTTGGTACCTGGATAAAGGGCTTCAAGTGCTTCTGCCATTAAGTGGGCTGAAGAGTGCCAAAAAGTTGCCTTACCAGCAGTGTCGTTCCAAGTTAATAATTTAACGGTCGAATCAGTTTCAATGGCACGCGACGAGTCCCAGATTTCTCCGTTAACTTCTGCTGCTAAAACGTTTCTTGCTAAGCCTTCCGAAATGGACAAAGCTATTTGATGGGCTGAAGTGCCCTTTTCATACTGACGAGTAGAACCGTCAGGTAAAGTAATGTTAATCATCTACAACTATGATTTAGAATTTAAAAAAATAATTAATTAAATCACCTACTACGTGATTTTTGAAAGGCAAAGATAGAAAATTAGCACGTAAAATGATGAGAAAAAGATAATATCTATAAATTTTGGGGGAGAATGTAAATATAAAAAAAGCCTCCAGCTTATAGCTGGAGGCTTTTAAAATCAATGTAATTTGTCCTAGTTGATGATAATACTTCTTGCCTGACCAGCTCCTCCGCCTCTATTGTTACCCATTCCTCTCATTCTGTTCATCATATTTTCCATTTTTTTCTGATATTCTTCCTGAGTGATTGGTAACGCCTTTTTAGGAGCTGTTACATCTTTAGCACTAACGCCACGATATTCAATGCTAGTTGCCACTGTACTATTGCCTTTATTCTCTAAAGCTAAAACAGCACCTTCTGTCCACATATTTGGATTTGGAGAAAAGTTAAAGCCTAAATCTGTTGTATACCAAACTGCTGTTTCATCAACAATGTCTTTGTCCATATCTAAAACCTTTGCTTTACGAATAGATTTAATGATAACCTTTTTACAGTCAAAGCCCAATATCTTTTTCGTTTCATCAGTTTTAACAACTTCTAAGGTTGGTGGGCCTGGCAAAAATTGTACAGCACTCTGACTTGTCGATGTGGCATTTGTACCACCTGGTCTTTGTCCGGCACTTATGTTCATTTGAGGAGGATTGGCAACCGCTAATTTACTTTGCATAACATAAGTAGTATCACTTAAATCAAAAACTTCAACTAATTTTTGATCAGCAAAAGTATAATAATATTCTCTAGCGCCACCTGCTCCACCAAATCTCATCATCATTCTGCCCATTCCTCCACCGCCACCGCCGCCGTTACTATCTTCAGTTTCGACTACAGGCATATAACTCGCACTTGTTGCGGTAAATAATAATTCAAAACCGGTCTTCATTGCCTTTGGCATACGAGCTCTCATCTCGTCAGTTAACTGCATACCGTTAGCAGTAGCCAATGCAGCAGGATCTACAGTAGTTTCAAATTGAATTGCTCCTGAGGTCTTTTTTTGTGCATTAGCTGCCAAAGTGAATACAAATAAGCCAACAAAGGCTATCAAAATTTTCTTCATTTTTATAAATGTTTTAATAAGGCAAATTTACCTTAGTTTTTTAGATAATAATGTTAAAAAAGGTTAATTTGTTTGTGACATACCAATTAATAGTCTAACCAGCCATTAACCAATACGTCAGCAAGATGCATGGTCTTTAACGGAATATTATTCTTTTTAATATATCCATCTAAATGCATTAAACATGACAGATCTGTCGAAATAACGTATTCTGCCCCCATCGCTAAGGCATTATTTACCTTTTGTTCGGCCATAGCTGAAGAAATTGCATCAAATTTAACTGCAAATGTGCCCCCAAAACCACAGCACATATCAGTGTCGATCATTTCCACCATCTCTAAGCCATGTACTTTAGCTAGCAGCCGCCGTGGTTCTTCTTTGATTTTGCATTCCCGCAATCCACTACAAGAATCGTGATAAACAGCTTTCCCATCGAGTTCCGCTCCGAAATAGTCACGATTTAAAACGTTGATTAAAAAATCCGAAAGTTCAAAAATATTACCTTGAACTGTTCTACAGGTATTATGAACTATCGTATTGGTAAACAAATCATTATATCCATTTTTCACCATCCCCACGCAGGAAGCTGATGGAGCTACGATATAGTCTGTTGTCGAAAAGTCGTTTAAAAATTTATTACCTATTTCTTTGGCTTGCTCCCAATAACCTGCATTATAGGCGGGCTGACCACAACACGTTTGTTTAGCATTGTAACTAACGTCACACCCCGCTTTTTCCAAAAGTTTAACCGTATTAAAGGCGGTCTCTGGATATAACTGATCTACAAAACAAGGAACAAATAATTCTACCTTCATGAATAAATTTTGGTGATGGTTTTAGGCGCTACCCTCTTAACAAAAAACAAAAATAGCAATCCTAAAACAAAAAACAGTGCTAAAGCAATAACAGAATTACGCATGCTGCCTGTATATTCCTCAATATAGCCAAAGCTAAACATCCCAAAAACAAGTGCAACCTTTTCTGTAACATCATAAAAACTAAAATAAGAAGTATGATCGGGACTTTCTTGCGGCAAGAATTTAGAGTAAGTAGAACGCGAAAGTGACTGTATACCACCCATTATCAAGCCAATTACACCAGCAAGCGCATAAAACTGAAGCTCAGTATGAATAAAGTAAGCCGCAATACAGCAGCCAATCCAAATGGCCACAACTCCAATGAGCACATTGATATTTCCATATTTTTTTGATGAAAGATATGACATTAACATTGCACCAGGAATAGCTACAATTTGAAGCAACAGAATAGTTGCTATTAATTTTTCGGTCGACAAGCTTAACTCCTTTTCACCAAAGATAGTTGCAACCAACATCACTGTTTGCACGCCCATTGAATAAAAGAAGAAAGAAAAAAGAAAGCGCTTCAAATAGGGCATTTTTTTCACATTTCCCCAAACCTTTTTTAGCTCTGAAAATCCACTCATCATCACATTTCCCTGTGGAGCCTTAAAATTTGGACTTCCTTTGGGAAGATTTCTAAAAGGAATCTGAGCAAAAACCATCCACCACACTCCCACCATTAGAAACGATAAGCGAGCAGGAATAGATCCATCAGTAATCCCAAACCAATCTGGCTTGAATACAAAAACAAAACAAATAATTTGCAGCACAATACTGCCAATATAACCATAAGTGAAGCCCTTTGCACTTACTTTGTCTTGTTCCCCTACACTTGCAATTTCAGGTAGATAAGAATTATAAAACACTAAACTTCCCCAGAAGCCAATAGCGGCTAAAATGAATAAAACTACGCTAATCTCCAAGGTTTCTATCTTAAAGAAAAACAAACCACAACATGCTAACGAGCCCAAATAAGTGAACATTTGCATAAAAATCTTCTTATTGCCTCGCGTGTCTGCAATAGAAGAAAGAACGGGTGAAATAAAGGCAATAATTAAAAATGCCACCGCCATTGCGTAGCTATACAATGCCGAATTCACAAATTTCCACCCTAAGAAGTAAACGTAATCAATCGTATTATCATCTTTATCTGAAGTGATGATTGTATAATACGCAGGAAATATGGTCGAGGTAATTACCAAATTATAGGCAGAGTTTGCCCAGTCAAAAAAAGCCCAGGAGCGTATTACTTTTTTATCGTCTTTTTGTTGCATGAGTTAAAAGTAGAAAAATTATTGTTGAGTGCTATAAATAATATTTATTCCCATCACTTTTAATCTTTCCTGCATCCAACAAGTCTCGAATTCTTTCAATTCTATCGCTTTCAGTTCCAGTATTTACTTTAAGCACCAATTCGTCAAAATAATACGGCTGGTTTTGTAGATGACTAATAATTTCGAAATCGATTTTATCTTTTAGTTGCGCCAAGTCTTCAAGTTTTTTCTCTGCTAAACAAACGTCGCAAAATCCACACGACTTCGCACTCGTTTCGCCAAAATAATGTAGCAATTGTTTACTTCTACACACATAAGTTTCTGAATAAGAAAGAACTGAATTTATTTGATTTTGCTGTATTTGCTGCCTTAGTTGAATATATTTAACATCGATATCCAGATGTAATTGATCGGCTCTAGGCAAAACAAATTGTAGCTGTGGTTGATCTGTTTGGGGTAAATAAGAGAGTATTTCTAACTGCTGTAATTTATTCAAGTGACCTACCACATCGTTAAAAGAGCCCTTCAATCGTTTAGCGAGATCGTATTCAGATATTTTGACGTAGCCATCAAATGCTCCGCCGTATGATCGTTGGATTGTTTTAATAATACTATCATAAGCAAGATTTTCAATTTGAAAACGATAAACATCTTCGTGGCTTGCTGTAAACATAATCCTAGATTGTAAATAGCTATTTTCTGATAGGACAATATATCCATCATGTTCCAAAAACTTAAGGGCAGCCAGGGTTTTAATAACACCTAAACTAAATCGCCTACAAAAATCTGCTAAATCAAACTCAAAACTAAGTCCTTCGCCTGCGCCAAAGGCAAGCTGAAAATAGCTCCCTAAATAATGATATGTTTTCTTTATTTCATCGACACTTGGAAAACTATCTTTGTATTTGGCCTTCAACATTAACTGATCAGATTTATTAGCTAAGAGTACAGCAAAAGCCCTTTTCTCATCCCTACCTGCCCTGCCAGCTTCTTGGTAATATGCCTCTAAACTGTCTGGCAAATCTAAATGGATTACAAAACGAACGTTTGGTTTATCAATGCCCATTCCAAATGCATTCGTAGCAACCATTACCCGAATAATATCCCTTTTCCAATCTTCTTGTTTTTTGAACCGAAGTTCTTTTTCAATACCTGCGTGATAAAAATCAGCCGAGATTCCATTTCTTTGCAAAAATGAAGCAATATCAGCAGTCTCCCTTCTATTCCTGACGTAGATTAATCCACTACCACGTACATTTTTGATGATTTCAATCAGTTTTTTATGTTTATCCTCTAAATCAAAAACCACATAACTTAAATTCTTTCGCTCAAAACTTTTAACAAAAACGTTGGCATTTTTAAAAGCAAGCTTAGTTTGAATATCTTCTTTAACAAATGCAGTAGCTGTAGCTGTAAGTGCAAGCACAGGTTTATCTGGATGAATTTCACGCAATGCAGTTAACTGTAGATATGGAGGTCTAAAATCATAGCCCCATTGAGAAATGCAATGTGCCTCATCAACAGCTATCAAGTTCACATTCATATAAGCAATTCGTTCTTTCACAATTGGAGATAACAAGCGCTCGGGAGAGAGGTATAGAAATTTGATATTTCCATAAATACAATTGTCGAGCAAAATATCAATTTCTCTTTTACCCATTCCTGCATAAATAGCAATTGCATCAATTCCCTTTGCCTTTAAATTCTCTACTTGGTCTTTCATTAACGCAATAAGCGGAGAAACGACGATACAAATTCCCTCCAACATCATTGCCGGAACTTGAAAACAAATGGACTTACCTCCGCCAGTTGGCAACAATGCCAAGGTGTCGTGTCCGTTTAATATAGATTGGATAATTTCCTCTTGAATAGGACGAAAGCGATCAAATCCCCAGTATTTTCTTAACGTTTCAGCTGCTATCATAAAAAGGTTGCAACCAAAACTACGGGAAAAAGCTCAAAGGTGAAAGTCCAAAGCTTTAAGCTCTGGTAAGCTTCGAAAAAGATTATTAACTTTGAATTTTATATATTCCTTATTTAGACTATGAAATATCTCTATTTAATTACAACGCTCTTAGTTACTACCATTTCTGTAAAGGCACAAGAAAAAAAAGATGCTGCCAAATGGGATGTGGAAAAATATATTGGAACGACAAAAAATTTCACCATCAATACGGATGAAGGAACTTGGATGAATTTAGATGTTAGTCCAGATGGCTCTACAATTGTGTTTGATTTGCTGGGTGATATTTACAGTATTCCGATTACAGGTGGTCAGGCAAAATTAATTAGTGGGGGCATTGCTTACGATGTACAACCAAGATTTAGTCCGAATGGAAAATATATCTCTTACACCAGCGATAAAAGTGGCGGTGATAATATATGGATCATGGATCGTGAGGGCGGAAATAAGAAACAAATAACTAAAGAGACTTTTCGTTTACTGAACAATGCAACATGGCTACCAAATAGTGAATACCTAATTGCTCGGAAGCATTTTACAGGATCGAGGTCATTAGGTGCCGGCGAAATGTGGATGTATAGTATTTATGGAGGTGAAGGTGTACAACTAACTAAAAGAAAAAATGATCAACAAGATGCTGGTGAGCCAAATGTGTCGCCCGATGGCAAGTTTCTATATTTTAGTGAAGATGTTTCTCCCGGACCAAATTTCGAATATAGCAAAGATCCAAATGGTTTAATTTATGCCATTAAGCAATTAGATTTAACCAATGGAAAACTAACAAATTTAATTGCCGAGCAAGGTGGCTCTGCGCGACCACAGATTTCGCCTGATGGCAAATTTATGGCGTATGTAAAAAGAGTTCGCCTAAAAACAGTGCTCTATATCCAGAATTTAAAAACACAAGAGCAGTGGCCTTTATATGAAGACTTGTCTCGAGACCAGCAAGAAACTTGGGCAATTTTTGGGGTTTATCCAAATTTTGCATGGACACCTGATGGCAAGAAAATAGTTTTTTATGCCGGTGGCAAGATCAAGCAAATCGATTTAAACGATTTGAACGTAACTGAAATCCCTTTTGAAGTAAATAGTACACAAACAGTACAACAAGCCCTTCATTTTGATCATCAAGTATATGCTCCCGAATTTAATGCTAAAATGCTTAGACAATTAACTACATCTCCAGATGGAAAGATGGTAGTTTTTAATGCTGCTGGTTACTTATATAAAAAAGAAATGCCAAATGGCGTTCCTGAACGACTTACCAATGGTGTGGACTTCGAATTTGAACCAGATTTTAGTCCAGATGGTAAATTTGTAGTTTATACCACCTGGAGCGATGAGTTTAAGGGGGCAATTAAGCGTACAGATTTAAAAAATGGAAAAACAATTACTTTGACAGATGAAAAAGGTTACTACTACTCTCCAAACTACTCCAATAAAGGCGATAAAATTGTATTTAGAAAAGGGGTTGGCAATGAGGTTCTAGGCTTAACTTTCGGAAAAGGCACAGGAATATTTACCATTCCAGCTAATGGTGGTTCTAAAACCCTAGTTAGCGAGAGTGGGATTAAACCGATGTTTAACACAGACGACAATCGAATCTATTTCCAAGGGAATGAAGCAGGAAAAAAAGCGTTTAAAAGTATTGATCTAGACGGTAAAAATGAACGCACCCATTTTACTTCACAATATAGCAATCAATTTGTTCCTAGCCCCGATGGTAAATGGATGGCTTTTACCGAATTATTTAATGCTTACATCACCCCTTTGGTAACAACTGGAATGCCTTTAGATCTTTCTGCAAACAATAGATCTATACCGTTGGCCCGTGTTACAAAGGATGCAGGTACATTTTTACATTGGAGTGCCGACAGTAAGAAATTACTTTGGACATTAGGCGACCAGTATTTTCAACGCGAAATAAAAAACACCTTTAGTTTTATAGAAGGAGCTCCACAAGTACTTCCAGAATTAGATACCGTAGGAATTACAATCGGATTGAGGTTAAAGTCTGACGCACCAACAGGGTTAATTGCACTGAAAGGTGCTCGATTAATTACCATGAAAGGCGATGAAGTAATTGAAGAAGGAACTATTTTATTACAAGACAATAAAATTACCGCAATCGGTAAAGCAGTTGATGTGGCTATTCCAGCAAATGCCAAGGTAGTAGACGTGACAGGTAAAACTATTATGCCAGGCATTATTGATGTACATGCGCATTTACGTACCAGTCCAGATGGGGTAAGTCCACAACAAGATTGGTCGTACTTAGCAAATCTATCATTTGGTGTAACAACAGCACACGACCCGTCAAGTAATACCGAAATGGTATTTAGTCAAAGTGAAATGTTAAAGGCAGGTAGAATGATTGGCCCACGTTTATATTCTACAGGATCAATCTTATACGGTGCTGATGGCGATTTTAAAGTGGTGATTAACAACCTACAAGATGCCATCTCCCATTTAAAAAGATTAAAGGCTGTTGGTGCATTTTCTGTCAAATCATACAATCAACCTAGAAGAGAACAACGTCAACAGATTTTAGAAGCAGCCCGTCAATTAAAGATGGAAGTTGTTCCAGAAGGTGGATCGACATTTTTCACTAATATGAACATGATTAACGATGGACATACTGGTATCGAGCATAGTATTCCTGTTTCCCCAGTTTATAAAGATGTAGTTAATCTTTGGGCAAACACCACTGTGGGTTATACACCAACTTTAATTGTAGCTTATGGCGGTCAATGGGGCGAAAACTATTGGTACGACCGTACCAACGTATGGGAAAATGAAAGATTATTAACCTTTACTCCTCGTGCTATTATCGATGCTCGTTCCAGAAGAAGGACTACTTCAGAATATGGAGATTACAACCATATCGATGTGGCAAAGGCTGTTAAGCAAATTGCTGATGCAGGAACAAAAGTAAACTTAGGAGCGCATGGTCAAATCCAGGGATTGGGTGCTCATTGGGAACTTTGGATGATGGTGCAAGGTGGTATGAGTCCACTACAAGCTATTCGCGTAGCTACCCTTAATGGAGCTGGTTACTTAGGTATGAGTAAAGAAATAGGATCTCTAGAACCGGGTAAATTAGGTGATTTAATTGTAATGGATGCTAATCCTTTAGATGATATCAGAAATTCAGAAAAGATTAAATACGTGATGATCAATGGTCGCTTGTACGATAGTTTAACGATGAATGAAGTAGGTACAAGAGAAAAAGTACGTAGTAAACTATGGTTTGAATTGGATAAAGGTGTTGCTTTTTCAATTCCATATAAAGGATCAGAAACTTGGACATTTACAATTCCAAACTGTGATTAGGACAAAAATTTGTGATGCAGCACTTATGCTGCATCACAATAAATTAATTTGAAAGTGAAGGATTATTCACTATTCCTGTAAATAGAATTAAGCCAGTATGCCTTTCTCTGATAGCGAATAAAAAAGGTCTATCGATTACAACGGGTTGTGGAGCTGAAGTAAATATGATGCTCACGGAAGTTACGGCTGCAGCCTCCGTTCCTTCTTCGTTTACATCAAGGTATGTTTTGTGCTTTACTTCGCTAATTTTCAGTCCGCCAGTTCCATTAATCCTACTAAAATCTGCCGCATTGCTAAATGCATTACTCATTCCCAAACCTGCTAATGTTTGGTTCAAAGTTTTTTCATAGCTGAATTTAAACTTCGGCATTTTAACAACATTAGTTGCATTTGTTAAGCCACCCATCCAAGTTTTCCATTTATTGGCATCAATATTTTCAATTACATTTCCAAGTTGGACACCTTGTTTTGGCAAAACGATAACCATGCTATAGATATCATTGCCATAAGGCAGCTCATAAATCGAAGTTTCTTGATCTCCAGCCTGGCGGAAATTGATCTTACCGCCGTACATAAAATCAGTTTGAACTTTACCAGCATCTGCCAGATTAAAATCAGCTTTTGCAGTTTTACTTTTATCAAATGGATTTCTCCAAGCGCTTTTAAAATAGACCGCGTTGATCAAGTACATTGCTGCATTACTGGCAATTTCATTAATGATCGTTGGGATTTTTCCTTGGGTTTGTTCACTAACCCAGCTATTGATCGTATTCTTTGAACTGGGGTTGGCAAAATCAAGTGCTGACACTTTTGCTTTATAATTTATAGTATTAGTTTCTAAAAAACTTGGTAATACAGTTAGTTCATTTCGATACCAAATAGAGTTAGCAATATTTAGTTTTGCTCTGGAATCTAACTCTGGCAACTGCTTAATCACCTTTTGATAGTAGCTATTCACTTCAGCCTCTGTAAAATCTTTAAACTGCATCGCATTTCGGATGTCGGTTAAAGTTTGACCATTACTCCCGTTGCTGGTCATGGCAATCGCCATACTCACGCTTAATGGCGACAACATCAAATTTTTGGTAGATGGTTCTGCAGCAGCAACCTGCTGCAGCAAGTTGAACGTGAATTTATTATCGGCTTCGGCTTTTTGGAGTTCTTTAGCGGTTAAATCCAAGACACTAAACTTGTCTTTTGGAGCATCTTTTTTACAAGCGTTTAAACAAATTAATAAAGCAATTAATGCGCTTAGTTGGTAGGTATTCTTCATCGGTCTAAATTTTTAGGTTTAGTACAAAAACGAGAAAAACATCTTGTTCGTGACAAGCTATCTTGGGAAGACTTACGAAGTTTAAAAACTTCGTAAGTCTTAATCCATTACAAATTTTGCGCTATTACATAACCGCTGGCCCAAGCCCATTGAAAATTATATCCCCCTAACCACCCTGTTACGTCCATGCACTCACCACCAAAATAAAGACCTGGTATTTTTTTACACTCCATAGTTTTTGAAGAAAGCTCATTGGTATCTATTCCTCCACGCATAACCTCAGCCTTATCATAGCCTTTATCGCCTGCGGGTTTAACTTTAAAAGAATGAATTGTATCATTAATTAAAGCTAGCTCTGCTTTGGTTAAGTCGGCAACTGGCTTCGTTAAGGGTAAAAATTTACCAAGTGCGTCTGTAAATTTCTTTGTATAAAATCGATGTAGTAAAGTTGAAAGTAAGGTACTCCCGTTCGTGCTTCGCTCCTCCTCCAGCTTTTCCAATATTTGCTGATGTGGTAACAAATCAATATTAATTATCGTTCCTTTTCGCCAATAGGAAGAAATCTGAAGTATCGCCGGTCCACTTAATCCCCAGTGTGTAAACAAAATATTTTCCTCGAATGAGATCTCGTCAGTACTTACTTCGCAAAAAACTGAATTTCCTGAAAGCTCGCTATACCAAGCTTCATCTTTACCTGTAATGGTTAACGGTACGAGCGCCGGTGCAGTTTCGATAATATTTAAGCCATGCTGGCGTGCAAACCTAAGTGCAAAATCAGTGGCGCCCATTTTAGGAATTGGTAAGCCGCCGCTCGTGACGATTAATTTTGGGGCAATAACAGTTTTTACTTGATCACCTTTAAGGTAACTAACTTTAAATCCATCGGCTGTTCTAGTAATTTCTTTAGCATCGGCATTGCACCTAATTTCTTGACCCATTTCGGCGCAAAGGGTGGTAAATACTTCAACAATGGCCGAAGCATTTTTTGTCTCCGGAAATAACTGTCCCAAAGTTTTCTCCTTTCCAACTATGCCGTATGTTTCGAAAAAATTAATGGTATCATCAACTGTCCACTGCGTAAAAGCTGATTTTACAAAATGAGGATTAGCAGAAATAAATTGCTCCGGCGTTGACCAAAGATTGATATAATTACATCTTCCACCGCCAGAAATTAAGATTTTTGCTCCTGGCTTATTATTTTTCTCAAGTAAAATAACTTTCTTACCCAAATACCCCGCCTGCACTGCACACATTAGTCCACAAGCTCCCGCGCCAATAATTATTGCATCTGCATCCATGAATTGGTTTTATATTGTTATTTTTGTGCAAAATAAGCATAAATTTATATTCAATAATGGCAAAACAGATAAGTGAGCTAAAATTAGGCATACTAGGTGGTGGACAGTTGGGCAGAATGCTAATTCAAGAAGCTATCAATTATAACCTAACTACCTTAGTTTTAGATCCAGACCCAGATGCTCCCTGCAAGCATATTGCAAATAAATTTGAATGTGGCTCGATTACAGATTTTGATACCGTTTATGAATTCGGAAAAAAGGCCGATATTATTACGATTGAAATCGAAAAGGTAAATATTGAGGCTTTAGAACAATTAGAGAAAGAAGGAAAATTGGTATTTCCACAATCGAGGGTGATCCGTTTAATTCAAGACAAAGGTGTTCAAAAGCAATTCTTCAAAGAGAATGATATTCCGACCGCTGCTTTTCAATTGGTAAATTCTAAAAATGACTTAAGCAGCGGAAACTTTCCGTTCCCATATATTTTGAAACAGCGGAAAGATGGTTATGATGGCAAGGGAGTAATGAAAATTAACAACTTAGCCGATATCGACCATGCATTTGAGGCTCCTTCATTAATTGAAGAGTTGATTGATTTTGATAAAGAGATTGCCATTATCGTTGCAAGAAATGCAAATGGCGACATGAAGACCTTTCCGATGGTTGAAATGGAATTTAATGCCGAGGCCAACTTAGTTGAGTTTCTAATCTCGCCTTCTACTTATCCTCAAGATATTCATGACAGAGCAGAGAAAATAGCTTTAAATATTGCATCGGCATTAAATATCACAGGGATTCTTGCTGTAGAAATGTTCGTGACGAAGAATGGAGAAATTTTAGTGAACGAACTTGCCCCTCGTCCGCACAATAGCGGTCACCAAACCATAGAAGGCAATTATGTATCTCAGTTTGAACAACACTTACGGGCTATTTTTAACTTACCTTTAGGTGATACGCGTTCTATTACTAATGCCATTATGATTAATCTTTTAGGAGAAAAAGGACATGATGGCTTGGCAAAATATGATAGTTTAGAGAAAATTATGAGCATTGATGGTGTTTATATACATTTATATGGAAAGAAGTATACTAAGCCTTTCCGAAAAATGGGACACGTAACTATTGTAGATCAAAATCGTGAACAAGCGATTGAGAAAGCTAGATATGTGCAAAAGACATTGAAGGTAGTTAGTTAAAGAATCGAGACTTAAAGACTTACGAAGTCTTAAGACTTCGTAAGTCTAAAAATAGAAGAACATGAAACAAAAAAATCCCTTGGTAGGAATTATAATGGGTAGCAAATCTGATTTGCCAGTAATGCAAGATGCGGCAGATATCTGTAAAGAGTTTGGTATCGAGTTTGAAATCACTGTTGTTTCGGCACATCGCACACCTGAACGAATGTTTACGTATGCTAAAGAAGCTGCTCAAAGAGGCTTAAAAGTGATCATCGCTGGTGCAGGCGGTGCCGCACATTTACCTGGCATGGTAGCCTCTATTACTACCCTACCTGTAATAGGTGTCCCTGTTAAATCTTCAAACTCTATTGATGGGTGGGATTCTATTCTTTCTATTTTGCAAATGCCAAATGGTATACCTGTTGCTACGGTTGCTTTAAATGCTGCTAAAAACGCTGGATTATTAGCTGTTCAAATTCTGGCAACAGCCGATGAATCATTAGCTTCAAAAATGCAGGCTTATAAAGATGATTTACGAATGAAAGTTGAGGAAAGTGCAAGCTCAATGGAGTCTTAAGTTTTCGAATTATCTCCGCAAATTACCAGTGTCTTATTAACGCTGTCTCAACGCGTATTTACGTCTAGCGTCAGTTATACCGCTACAGGTAAATAACTCGGATATAACAGGGATTTAACAGGGATTGATACGGCTAAACTACGTTTAATATTCGAGTTATATTTGTTTTATTAATCTATTATTTATATATTATGGTAACATGTATATAAAAGTGATACTATGGCGATATTAAAGAATGGAATAAACGGGGGCTTTAGTGGCAAAGTAGGTGATGTAGTTGGTTATGTAGCCAATGGCAAAGCGATCATTAGGGCAAAGCCTAAGCTAAGAACGAGTCCTCCAACCGAAGCAGAGCTGCGCAATAGAAAGAAGTTTGCCGTTGTGCAAGAGTGGTTCTGGCGGCTTACCGATATATTAAGAATCGGATTTCAAGATTACAATGACAACTTCCAAGGTTTTGTAGCTGCAAAATCATATAACCAGAAGCATGCCCTTCAGATTGATGAAAATGGTAAGTTCTTCATTAATCCCGAATTGGTATTGGTGAGCTATGGCACCTTGCCCCCACCTAATGAAATGAGCGTAGAAAGCCGAGCCGGCCAAGAGCTTGCCTTTAACTGGGACAAAAAAGGACCTTACGCCTATAACGATCATTTGATGGTATTAGCCTACGACGTGGATAGTAAAGAAGTTCACGCCAGATATAGAACCTCTTTGGCGCTCATGAAGGATGCCTCTGCAGTTTTCAAATTAGAAGAAACTGAAAAGGGAAGAGCATTCCATATTTATGCAGCTTTTGTTTCTGAAGACAGAAAACAACGTAGTCATAGTAAGTACTTAGGAAAATTGACGATTATTTAACATCAACTGAGCATTTAAAGCGCACATTCATTTTTGTTGTTATTTGAACTTTCAACGTGCCATTCCTAGTTCAAACGTGGGTCACTCGGAAAATTACGAACATGTGCGTATTTAGGACCCAGGTTTAAAATTACTTCTCGCCAAACTTCTTCTTCATTGTGCGAAAAAACTAAATCTTGATGAAACTTATCAGAGACGATCCAAGTATTTTCTTCTATTTCATCTTGGAGCTGTGATTCGCCCCAGCCAGAATAACCTAAGAAAAACTTAATTTCGTCTTCGGCAATGTCGCTGTTGTTCACCAATATTCTCAAAGTTTCAAAATTGCCTCCCCAATAAATGCCGTTTGCGATCTCGTCGCCACTGTTTAATTTATCATAGCATCGATGAATAAAATGAATCGTATCAACTTCTACTGGCCCGCCAATAAAAACTGGAAAACTAGCTGCTCCTAGATCTGGTACTAAATCTTTTAATAGTCTGAAACTCGTCCGGAACTCCCAAACCATTTAAATACATCCTCTACCTATTAGATATAGAATATAGGCTAAAAACTTAATTAAAAGGTATTCCAGGCATGTTTTAGCATCAAAAAATGGATATAATAGACCCACTGTTTGATGCTAATGTTAGTATCTCTCTCACTATTGTTTTTAAGCTCCTTAATCACTTCGTTTGTGCGTGAATTTAAAGTATCCTTAGAGCGGTATTTCATAGTTAGACTTCACGCGTTTTGTGCGGCTTCCTTTAACTGAGTTCTTTATAGTTAAGTCAATTGGTGATATGCAAATAGCTTATGAACGTTGAAATAAATCCCTAAACTGATATAGTAGACGTTCAATTAACCGCATATCCTCGGTAATTATATCCGCAGTGCCTGTCATCTCCTGCTGAAAATTAACCTTTTTCTTATAAGAAGTAATTAAGCCGTGTGGTAGAGAGATATTAAGTAGCAAATAACCCTCTTTGTCTGGTGTTAAAGAAATTGAGGATACTTTACCAGATATCAATCCATACTCACGATAAGGATAATTAATAAGTCTTATATTTACTTTTTGACCTATCTTTAATTTGCCAGAATTTTGACCCTTTGCTTTTACTTTTCCGATGTAGTTTTTAAGCGAATTGGGCACTACTGTGAAAACAATATCACCTGGGTTAATCATCTGCCCTTTACTCCAAATCTGCATAAATGATACTTCCCCACCAATTGATGAGTTCAAAACATATTTCAACTCCCATTCGGTTATTGTTTTCTTTAATTGATTATATGATTGTAATGCATTACGTAAGAATACTATTTCATCTTTTGTTTGACTAATAATAGTAGTTTGTTTATTTGTATTCAACTCATTTATTGTCGATTGTATTTGAGATAATTGAGAATTTATATTTTTAAAACTACCTTCTAGCTGTAAATATTCAATATTCTTATTCTCTAGTTCCTGAATAGCTATTACTCCTTTTCTAAATAGCGTTTTATATCTATCTAGTTCATTCTTTTTAAACTGTAAAGATGTCCTCGAAATTTCTTTTTGTTGAAGTAATAATAGCTGTCTCTCTTTTAATTGAATAAGTTCTGCATGCTGTGAGGACTTTTCCACGTTATAAGGCTGCAAATTTCTATTTAAAATATAACTACTATAGTCGTTTTCAAACACAGAATAGGCATTCTCAATTTCTCCAAGTTTTAGAACTGGCAATCTCTTAAAGTCAAATTCAGTCTTATTTATATCTAAAGAATCTAACACCTTTTTTAATAAAAAAATATCATTATAGTCGCCTGAGTTCTCGATTATAGCTAAGGGTGTGTTTTTGTGAACAATCGTCCTATCTTTTACTAAAATTGCATCAACTCTGCCAGCAACTTTAGAAAATATTCGTTCTGGAGGAGTTTGCGTAGTAATCACGATCTCGGCGCTGATAATTTCGGGATATTTTATAAGCCATGTCAATAAAAATGAAAACAATATAATTATCAAAATAGCTAAGTTGCCCCACCTTATCATCCAATTGGGCACTTTAGTCAAAATCTCTTGAACATGCTCACTTCTAAGTTTTAAATTATCCTTCGACATATTAATTTCCCAATTGTAATTGATTTTTAATCAACTCAAAATAATTACCTTTTCGTTTTATTAGCTCGTCATGTTTTCCAATTTCTATTATCCTGCCTTTCTCTAGTACAACTATTTGATCTGCATTTATAACCGTACTTAACCGATGTGCAATAACTACAACCGTCTTACTTTTAAAAAAAACACTCAGTTTTTCCATTATTTCCTTTTCATTATTTGTATCTAATGAAGATGTAGCTTCATCGAAGAACAACATTTCTGGATTTTTGTAAACAGCTCTAGCAATTAACAGACGCTGCTTTTGTCCTGAGCTCATGCCAACGCCTTCCATACCAATCTTAGTATTAAATTTAAGAGGGTAATCTTCAATAAAATCTTTAATATTGGCAACATCAGCGGCATACAGCAGTTTTTCCTTATCAATTTTATCAACACCAATAGCGATGTTATTTGCAATAGTATCATTAAAGATATAGCCTTCCTGCATTACACAGCCAATAACATCTCTCCAAGATTTTTGAACTATCGATTTCAATGATGTCTTGCCTATTGAAATTGAGCCCTGGGTAGGGGTATAAAAATTTAAAAGCAGTTTCATTAAAGTAGTTTTCCCACTACCACTAGTGCCCACTATGGCCGTAACTTTATTTGCCGGAATGAATAAGTTAAGATTTTCCAATACATTCACGTCGCTACCGACGTACTTAAAGGTTAAATCTTTAACTATAATATCAGCTTCTAATTCAATTTCTGTTGTTTTTTCTTCATCAGTTTCATTTTCATCTTCTTTTTCATGTATTTCCGATAACCTTGCTAATGAAATTTTCGCATCTTGCAGTTCTCGAATAAAATTAATTAGTTGTCGTACCGGGCCATCTAAACTGCCAACAATTGCAGAAATTGAGAGCATCATACCTAATGTAATTTCTCCTTCAATTACAAGTTTTGCAGACAAAAATGAAATTAGAATATTCTTAAGCTGATTAATAGTTGAAGATCCAATATTTTGTGTTTGTTCTAAAACCAGACCTTTCATGCTAACCTTAAACAATCTGGCCTGTATGAACTCCCAACCCCAACGTTTTTGTTTTTCAGCATTATGCAATTTAATTTCCTGCATTCCATTTATAAGTTCTATCACTTTGCTCTGTTCTTGACTTACTTCACTAAAACGCTTATAGTCTAGCGCTTCTCGTCGTTTTAAAAACAATACTATCCATATAAGATATAGTATGCTACCAACTAGATAAACTAAAAAAATGTTTACATTATAGTAAGCTAGAACCCCACCCATAATTAACATATTAACTAACGAAAATAAAACCTCAAGCGAAGAAATAGTTAATATTCGTCGAATACGATGATGATCATTAATTCTTTGCATAATGTCACCAGTCATTCGTACATCAAAAAAAGAAATTGGTAAACTCATCAGCTTGATAAAAAAATCAGAAATGAGAGAAATACTTATTCGTGTTGAAAGATGTAATAAGATCCAGCCTCTTATAAACTCTAAACAGGTTCTACTGAAAAACAGAAAAAGTTGGGCAAATAGTATCAGGTAAATAAATTGTAAATTTTGATTTTGAATTCCAACATCTACAACGCTTTGAGTTAAAAAAGGGAAAACTAACTGTAATAAACTTGCAGCAAATAAGCCAATACAGAGCTGAATTATAAATTTCTTATATCGAATTAAATAATGTGATAACAACCTAAAACCAAATGCTTTATTCTCATCTCCATTGAATTCATTTTTATAAAACATTGAACTAGGTTCTAACAAAAGTGCGATTCCTTCATCTGTACTATCAATTGCGTTATTACCAATCCAAAACTTGATAAAATCTTTTTCATTATAATCTACAAGTCCAAAAGCCGGGTCAGATATAAAGTATTTATCTTTCTTTATTTTATATAATACTACATAATGCTTCGAATTCCAATGTAGTATACAAGGCAGTGGTACTTCCCTAAGTCCTTTAGGACTTAATTTCACCGACATACTTCTAAAGCCAATTGTTTCTGCTGCATCACTCAATGAAAGTAAGTTACTACCTTGTCTAGTAGTTTCAGCTAAATCTCGAAGGTGTTGAATATCTATTTGCTTCCCATAATGTTTAGCAATAATCTTTAAAGCGGTTGGTCCACAATCTTTTGCATCTGCTTGTAAGTAGTTGGAGAATTTCAAATTTTATTAGATTAGTGTTTTAAGGAAAGTACCAAGAAGATATATTCAACTAGTTTTTGCATCCCATTATTTATATTTACTAATGCTGATGACCTTCACATATTATTAAGCTTGATAAGTTTTATTATTTATTGCTATTTGAGACATGTAGTATTTCTCAAGAAATGTATAAATTATCAATTCATTTTTTCGTTGATGTGACTTAAAAAATCTGTTATTGAACATATGAATATAATCTTTTAAAATTTCCCTTAGGCTAATTTCTTCATGAGTCTCTAATATTTTATTAATCGTTTCAATTACAGGTTTATTCCTGTCGCTTCTCATTTTAAAAAACAGAATTGCTTCATCGATTCCGTTTTCAACATCCATCGTCTCCTGCATATGTGAAAATATCTTCTTTTGAGCAACTCTGTATTTATCATTTAATGATTTTTTTAAGTCGGTAGAAGCCCCGAACTCATTAAAATAACCCGCAGATAGTTCCTTTACTATTGTTAACCGTTGTTTAAGATCTAGGTTAAAATCTCCTAAAAATATGTCTGTGCCCCTCATTGCCAAAAGCAAACGATAATTGTCCGAATCCTCAACTTCGGCAAGCAAATTATTTAATTTAATTACAGCTAAACTATCATTATAAAACAAAGATTCTGCCTGTTCAATAAGCACGGGATGATATCGTTCAATTTCGCGCACATAACTGTCAATTAAAATATTATATATTGAGTTCACCGCTAGGTAGGGCTCCAAAATAGCCATCATCCTTTTTTGTAACTCATTCTGATTTTTAATATCTGAGTTATAAAATCTTAATCTAAGATGTACTCCGCCTTTATCTGTATATCTAACAAAAAAGAATTTTTCGAAAGATTTTCTCGCTAATTCATCTTCTATAAAAGGGGAAATTGCATTTCTCAATATTTTATCCAAGGTTGAACTTCCTCCATAGATTTTAAAATATAGCCATTCGCTATTTGGTGAAAATTTCCGCTTAATTCCTTTCTCCGAAATGTTATTAATGCTCGAATTAATTTTAGCATCGTAGTCTCTTGTGACTGGAATAATAAGCTCGTTTGTGTAAGGCAAGTTATCAACATCTCTTACTACACAGTCCTTTTGATCAAATAAAAATTCTTCTAGTACTACTGAACCACGTTTTTTTATTTGACTGAGGAAAATTAATACTGCTTGGTCATTCTCCAGATTCAGCAACAATTGATTATCAGCCTCTACCATCATAACCAAAAGTGGCAATTTTCTTTTTTCTCTAAGATCTGCAAATTCACTAGGATCATTATATTTCGAAGATGATATTTCACTTTTTTCGATAACCCATCTTGCTTTCTGTAATATTAGATTTTTATAACATACTCTCGGAAAATATTTCAAATCTCTCAAAGAACCCCAATCCCAAAAATTGGGAGTCGCAAAATTTTGCCGCTGTAAATCGCATAAAAACCTGTAAATAGGAAGATTTAAATTTGAGCTGTAGTTGTGTGCGGTTGATAATCTCGGGAAAACTCGTTTGTTGTGTTTAATGCTTCGTAAAATAATTTCGCCTCTTTTTACCGAAACCATAAGGTCGTCTACACGAATCTGTTGTTCTAAGTTTAAACCTGACTCTCCGAGATAAGGTATTTCGTATTTTCTTAAATTACTCCTTAACAATACATTCCCTATCCTAGATTGCGGACTATGTACAATCTCGGCGAAGATGCAATCTGGAAATTCCTGCTCCTCATGTTCTAAAACTGATCGAATACTTCTTGTAAGGCCTTCATCTCCTAGACTAAACCTTCCTAACATGTTAGCCGCAGAAGGCCCACTAATATTATTTAAATAAAATTGAAAGCCACTCAAATCGTTGCTTTCTTTCAACAGTGAACCAAAAATATATAGACTTGATGCAAATCTAAAAGGGGTTCCTCTATTTCCAAGGGCACGAAGTTCATTATCCTTTATCTCTATAAATGATTCTCCATTTTCCAGAAAGTTCTGGTATTTCGAGAAAGTATATTTCGTAATGTAATCTTGGCTAGATGCATACTCTGAATTTTCAACTTTATTTGGAAGATCATCAATCCAAAAATTACCTGGGCTTTGGTTATCAATTCTAACGCCATAGCCTACTCCTAAGTCGCTATCTAAAGCATAATTAAGATTTACTTCTTGACTTTCAAACCTCTCTGAGAATTTTGATTTAAATTCTTCTAGATTCTCAACCTTATTTATTCGAGCTAGTGCAAATAAATCTGATGATTGTTTAACAATTTCATTAATACACGTCTTATTTATGATTTTTGACGCGGTGGCTAACTGTAAATCTATTTGAATAATATTTTTAACATCCTTTTTAGTATTAAAAATATTCGATATTTCTTTACTAAGGTTTTCAAAATACTCAACCTTGTTACGTTCCGTCAACAGACGATTAATTATTTTTAGTTTCTGTGTTAACTCATCAATGTTTTTAAATCTATTCAATTTGCTAATTAGAACCTCAAGGGGGTCTTCTCCTGTTAAATTCAATTCTATTTCACTTGAGAGCACCTGTGAGTGCAACATCTCGTCAATAAAGTTGGCGGTTTGTTCTGTACTAAATTCGGGATATTTCTTATTGAAGGCATTTTGTAACTCTTCCAATGTTTTACCATCCTTTGTCAATTTCAAGATAAATGAAACATATTCGGACTTCTCTATTGATGAAAGTTTATACATCTTAGTTTCACCTCGAAGATAGGATTCAGCATAACGAAAATCGAAAGCGGTTTCATAAAGACTATTATTTGTGAAAACTTTCAACTGACTACGAACATCGTTGTTCTTTTCTATTAGTTCTCTAATAGAATTTAAATAGTCCATATCTAAACGAGCATTCAATATGTGTTTGTCCTTATTACCAAGAGTAATTCTAGTGTTTTCAGACCCCACTTTTAATAAAGATGTTCCTGCAAATATTCCGTAGGGTGTACATCTCGTACAACTCCTTAACCAGTATTTAAGAATGGATTGAGATAATTTCTCTGTTCCTTTCCCTGGTACGGGCTCCGCCTTTTGTAATTCTTTATAAAGATCAGGTGCCGCTAATTGGATAGCGGCGGTAAATTCATCGTTGCCGTCAATATGAGGTTGCTCAAAAGCATATTTTAGACTATGAAGAGGAGCTCTAAGGATGACAAAGTCAAAAGCGTTCATTTAGCGTTAAAGTATATTAGATAAAGATATAAGAATTATTAACCTTTAATTTCTTAGCATGAAAAAATTATTACTACAATAAAAGACATTCCTTCCAATATGAAGACCGATTTTCAATCTTGGTAAGTAACAACAGACCAACACCACTTAAACCGGTTAAAAAGCCACCCACACCCTCTTCACCTAGGAGCTCGGTATTTATGAGATCTTCTACACTCCCTTTCTCATTTATTTCATTTATCGTGTAATCTAGCCAAAAATTAGAAGCTAGATTAAAAATAGGGTCTTTTGTAAATTTAAAAATTTCATCAAAAAACAAAACCAAACCTGAACTACCATGACATAAACCAAGGTCCCTTATACCTGCTTGCTGCAAATTTTCTCTTTTTGCACTATGCTTTAATATTTTCAGCGCCAGACTATAAGATTTAGTATCATTAAGATTTCGGGCTGTTTTTAATAATGAAAATGCTACACCCAAGTCGCCATAACACCATGCAAGTCGACTATATTGCAGAATTTGATCACGACTAGGAACCAAGAAATTAGGGAAATAGCTCCCTACAGAACTAGCTTCTTGAATTTTTCCGAAGAGAAATCTAGAAGTACCTTTCATCAAATCAATTACTCTTTCATTCTTTTCGATTTCAAATAATTGATTTAAAAATAATAGTATCCCAGACATTCCGTGGGCTAAACCTAAATTATACCCATTTTCATTTAACTTTTTTTCCTTCCAATTCCACATTATGTCATCGCCATCCCTACGTGCCGTTTTTTCAAAAAAATCTAGGTGTTTTTCAAAAAACACAGTTAGAGGTACTAAGGATCGATGTGCATGAGACAATGCTATATTCCCATATAAAGAATCATAATTACTTTGGTTCAAGTTTGAAGTTAATTGTATATCGATAAATGGCAAAAGATCAACGTAATCCTCTTTGTCGATTTCAATAAATCCAGAACGATCTAACATAAACATAGCCCATATAAACCAGCTCATTTCTGTAGAAAATCCATGAAGATATAACCCACTTTTAATTGCTTCTTGTTCCTCGGCTAGGTAATTGTAGGCTAAATTTTGACTTTGTTTGTCTTTTAGAACGGAATTCGAATGCAATAAAAATATGCTTATGCCTAGTTTCCCACCAAAAAGGCCATTTGTTTTATGCTTATTATTTTTTAGATAATTAACAAATTCATTCAAAATATTATTGATAACTTTCTTCTTCATTTCCATATTAATATCTAAACCCGTCCTTTCGTCTCGTTGAATTAACTAATTTAATAGGATGAATCTAAATCTAATAATGATCTGTAACAGATCAAACTGTCAGATTTCTATATAATTTTTCACGAGCAAATTCTACAAAAAACAAGCATCAAATTAATTAAACACATTAAAGCGTATAACCTCCAAGGCCATACGCTCTAAATTTGAAGTATTACTCTTTTTCAATTAAATAACGAACTTATCCACTTGTAGTACACTCTGTTCCTACAGTCCAAACCAGACATCCATCATATCCTGGATTGCGAGTGAAAATGCAATTGCCAACATCACTAATAGGTGGCGGACAGTCGCAGGTCCGAGTTGGGGCAGTTTCTTCAGGACATCCTGCTGAATTCGGGCCGCAGGCATCAGTTTCTCCTCCGAAAATAGTACGTTGCTGTTTTTTTGTAAGTTCAGATACGGTTTCCTTATTTAAATCTAAGGAAAATTTAAATTTCTTTTTCATAATGGTTAATTTGGTTAGATTAAATTTTAAGGTTTCAAACTATAATTGATTATCCTCGAGCCTATTAATAATTCAATTAGTCGCTGGCATATGTTAGGCGGTTCACATAATTTATATCCGATCTATTAAAAACATGGGCTTGGCCCAACAACCACACCAGTAGTGTACACATCGCATGCTCCTAAACCTACAATAAAAGTATAACAGCGATCATTTGTCGGTAAATCTGGACAATCACAAGTTCTAGTGGGTGCTGTTTCTTCTGGACATCCTGCGGAAACAGGTGGACATGCATCAGTTTCTCCTCCGAAAATAGTACGTTGCTGTTTTTTTGTAAGTTCAGATACGGTTTCCTTATTTAAATCTAAGGAAAATTTAAATTTTTTCTTCATAACAGGTTATTTGGTTAAGCTTACTCTTTTCAGGATTTTCAGCAACCTCCTTATCAACTAAACACTAAGTTAATAATATATTTCAATTCCTATTAATTATTAAAAATATTTTACATTAATAAATCTCAAGTCTCCATCGTTGAAGCTAGTAAAGAAATAGAATTAAATTTATCTTTAGAATTTTTACATAAATCACAAATGATAATTTCGTTCGTAGCATATTTCTCTTGCATATCTTTCAAAAAATTGAAACATCCTACTGGGTTTCCATAATAAGATAATTTAAGATTTTTATGAGAATGCTCGTTGGCAATAATCTGTGCCTTTTGTTCTGTGTCACTACAAATCATGCCCACCAAAATATTAAATTTTGTTGCATTGTACTTTTCATTATTATGAATTTGGTTGATTAAATTAGTATCAAGATCCTTATGACATAATGATAAGGAAAAATTTAAATTATTTTCTGTAGCAAAATCCATCGACTTAGCACTACTACCTAAAACCCACATTTGCGGAGACATATTTGTGTTATACCCTGAAAGCAGGTGCTCATTAGCTAACTCATTTAAATAAGACTTCACCAAAACTGCCTTATCCAATAGAAGATCTGGTGCAAAAGTCCTGCCGTCTAACAAGCGTTCGTGAATATCATTATTTGGAGAATACCCCTTTGCAAAACCCAAATCAACTCTATTTGGAAATAGGCTAGCCAATAGTTTAAAATTTTGAGCACTTAATAATGGGTTTGCATAGCCCAACATGACACCAGCGGTTCCAATTCTAATTTTTTTTGTATATCCACCTAATAAGGTCAAAATTATTTCAGATGAACGCCATGCAACGTCATGAGTTTGGTGTTCTCCAATCCAATATCGCGAATACCCAAGCTTTTCAGCCATAACAGCTGCCTCCAAGGTATTTTGAATTGTTTCAATAGAATTGTTATTATATAATATCCCTAAGTCAAAAAGACCAAGCTTAAGTTTAGAAATGGATGATGATATCATATTTATTGATCTTTTAAAGGAAATTAAGGTATATATATTGAAAAGATCGTATTAATTTAACCGTGGGTCATTCGGGAAATTGCGAACATGTGCATATTTAGGACCAAGGTTTAAAATTACTTCTCTCCAAACTTCCTCTTCATTGTGTGAAAAAACTAAATCCTGACGAAATTTATCAGACACAATCCAGGTATTTTCTGCTATTTCATCTTGTAGCTGTGATTCTCCCCAGCCAGAATAGCCCAAGAAAAACTTTATTTCTGTTTCATCAATACTATTATTGTTAACCAGTATTTTGAGAGTCTCAAAATTTCCGCCCCAGTAAATGCCACTAGTTATTTCGTCACCACTGTTTAATTTATCATAGCAACGGTGAATAAAATGAATCGTATCAACTTCTACTGGTCCGCCAATAAAAACAGGAAAATTAGCTGCTCCTAGATCTGGTACTAAATCTTTTAACAGTAGCGGGCTTGGCTGGTTTAGAATAAAACCTAAAGTTCCCTCCTGTTCGTGCTCGGCTATGAACACAACAGACCGTTTAAAATTGGGGTCATTTAAAAAGGGTTCAGAAATTAATAATTTTCCAGCTGAAGGACGTGTTTTGCTTAACATCTAGACAAATTAAGAAAAAAAAAATGGACTTCCTACTCGCCGTCATCGGATGACGACCTCAATTTGACATCGTCATCCGGTGACGGTATTAGATTTTGAAGAAACTAAAGCTTATTTTTGTGCATGGAGCTTACAAAAGAAATGTTACAGAATTTAAGGCAAGACTATAGTGCTGCCGAATTAACAGAAAAGGAAGTAGATAAGAACCCAATTAAGCAGTTCGAGAAATGGTTTAGTGCGGCCTTGGATGCGCAATTGTATGAGCCCAATGTAATGACATTGGCTACAGCAGATAAAACAGGCAAGCCTAATGCGAGAATTGTATTGCTAAAGGGCGTTGACGAACAAGGCTTTAGTTTTTACACCAATTACCTTAGCACTAAGGGTAAAGAGTTGAAGAAAAACCCTCAAGCTTGCTTGGTTTTCTTTTGGGCTGAGTTACAGCGTCAGGTTCGTATTGAAGGTAAGGTAGAGAAACTAGATAAAGAAACCTCTGAAGCTTACTTTCACTCTCGTCCGCAAGGCAGCCAGATTGGCGCGATAGTTTCTCCACAGAGCCAAGTGATTAGCAACAGAACTGATTTAGAGAAGAAGGTCGAAGAATTAACCGTAAGTTATCAAGATAAGACCATCCCTAAACCAGCTCACTGGGGTGGTTATATTGTTAAACCAACATCGATTGAGTTTTGGCAAGGCAGATCAAGCCGCTTACATGACCGCATTAAATATGATTTGGTGAATGGCAAATGGCAAATAAATAGATTAGCCCCATAATAAAAAAAAACCGCTAGTAAGCGGTTTTTTTTTATTTACAAGGTATTATAATACGCGATCAGCTTGACGGCATCATCTTGTTTTTTAACATTCAACTTGTTTGCTTTAATATAGGTGTTGAGTTCACTTTCTTTATCAGACAACAATGTGGTAATAGCTTTGGGATCTAATTTAATTAGAACGGGTTCATTATTCGAAACCACTAAATAATGTTTAATTGCATCAGTTACTGTCCTATTAATTTTACCAGAATACTCTTTATTTTCTGAAATGGTTTTATTATTTCTTTTTAAAAATGTAGTTTTTCCCTCTACTAAAACTTCAAACAAAGTGGTTTCATTGTTGAATTTTGATGGTGAAAAACCAGATCTAAATGTTCTTAATGTACTAGTCTCTGCATCAGTAATCGTAAATTCTTTGACTGGCAAAGTTAAAATCTGCTCTTCGCCGCTTTTGCCTTTTAAAATCACTTGATTTTCAATCTCGTCATACCGTAGCATGGCATCTTTTAAAAAACCCTTATTAATTGTCGTAACACTTCCTAATGCCCAGTCCTTTAGTAAGTAGGGCTGACCAGTAACATCGGCGTATTTCTCTGGTCTAGAATAACTGCGAAACTCATTAATCTGAAAATTATCTTGTGCAAAGAGATTAAAATTTGCGATTACAATTCCAAAGAACAGTATAAGTTTTAATTTGTAATTCATGGTAGTAAATGGTTTACATTGTGTATTCTAAAATTAAAAATAAATTATAAAATTTCAAATTAATTATACCTAACTCGCACCTACGGCTGAGGATACCTCAAAACAAAAAAAGCGGGATGTCTGAAGAGCATCCCGCTTTTTATATAAATTAGTGTCTGCTACCAACCTGGATTTTGAACCAAGTTTTTATTAATTAATAATTCTGTTGGAGGAATGCCCCACGTAAATTTAGGATTAGCAGCATCTATTACAAGTTGATCAAAGTTAGGACCTACAACAATTGGGCCTGAAATCTGAGCTGGTCTGCCATTAAATCCTAAGCCCCAACGTTTTAAATCCCATAAGCGATATCCTTCAAAGGCAAGCTCACGCGTGCGTTCAGCTCTAACCTCTTGAACTAACGCTGCACCAGACAATCCGCTTAATGCAGTTAAACCACGAGCAACACGTAAAGCATTTAAAGCTGCTAATGAGTTAGCAGGATTAGTAGTCGCAGAAGCTTCAGCAGCAATTAAATACTGCTCAGCAATACGATATGCTTTCGGCGAATGTCTGTAATTTGTATAAACCGCACCAGCAAGCAATGCTGGATTACCCGGATATTTGTTTACAAGATAAAGATTAGGGTATTGGGCACCTTGAATTTGAACCAATTTACGATCCAAATATGCTCCTTTTCTAAAATCCGCATCTTCAAACATGTTAACTGCAGTCTGAGTTGGAATAAAATCAGGAGTAAACCATCCTTGAGGCCCATTTAGACCTAAAAAGATCACGTTAGTAGGCGCAACTTCTGCATCGTTAGATAAAACTTGCATAATATCTTCCTGTTTACCATCATTATGCCAATATGTTTTTAAACCCGCAGGCGTATTGTACAAAGGATATTTATTTGCGGTAATTAAAGAATTTGCTGCAGTATATGCGCCTGTAAAATCTTGCATATACAAACGAACTCTAGCTTCCAAAGCAGTAGCAACGTCGACGTTGAATACATTTGAACCTTGTGCACCTGGAGCTGCTGATAAAAGCGCTTTAGCAGCTGTAATATCTGCAATTATCTGATCGTAAACAGCTTTTACGCTAGCTCTTGCTGGTAAAGCCGTTACATCAAACTCCAATACCAGTGGCACACCTAAATCGTTACCTGCAGTTGTTGGATTGTATGCTTTTGCAAATCTCAATATTAGCTGATGATAGTAATGTGCTCTTATTAGTCGTGCGTCTCCTTTGTACTTATTCAATTGAGTCGTTTCAGTTGCATTCGCTGGAGTAATGGTTTCAAAACCTTTAATCATCGTATTTACGTTTGCAATTGCGCTATAATATGCATTCCAAATACCAGCTTGATCGGCTGCTAAAAATGAATCGCCCCAACGGTGTGGATTTCCATTTCTATTACCATAATCTGCAGACGCATTTAACATATCTGCTTGAACCTCTTGCGGTACAAGGTACCCTGCATATATACGACCTCTAAATGCTGAGTATAAACCTGTATTCCATTTTTGTGCATCAGAAACAGTTTTAAAACCTTGAGATAACTCAATCGTGTTATACGGATATAATTCTAGCTTTTTACAAGAGGTTAAGGCGGTTAACGCTAACACCCCACTTAATATACCTATTTTTATTTTTTTCATGATTATTCTATTTTTTAAATATTCAACCCGCAATTAAAACTTCAATCGAACTCCAAAACCAACTTGTTTAGTGTTAGGATTAACACCTAATGACAAGTTTGAATCAACTTCTGGATCTGGACCAGCATAATCGGTAAAGGTTAACAAGTTACGGCCAACAAAGAAAATACTTGCTCCTTTAAGAACTCTAGTACTTTTTAACAATGACTGAGGAAAATTGTAAGCCAGTTGAAGAGTTTTTAAACGGATAAACGAAGCATTTTGAAGCAATCTATCATCGAATTGAGTGAATTGTACACCATATCTTGGGAATCTTGCTTCCTGCCCAGGCGTAGTCCAATAATCTTGTACAACTTTAGATTGGTTGAAGCCTGGAAACTGACTTGGATTCTGGAAGAAATATTGGTCATTATTAATCATATATTTTCCTTCTGAGAATGTAAAGTCGGCATCAAGTGTAAATCCTTCGAAACCAGAGTTGAAACCAAATCCACCATTAAACCATGGGTAACGATCAATTCCAGTATTTTGCTGCAAGGCTGCCTCACTAAATGTACTCGAAACTGCATTAGGGTCGTTTCTAGTATTTACACGATCAGCTGCTGCTGGGTTTGGTAAATACCACTCTGGGTTTCCGTTTTGGGGGTTAACACCTTTCCACATTGGATAGAAGAACGATACTGGTTGACCTAATGGCCAAGTTACACCTGTACCGGCAATATTCCAATATGTTTGTCCTTGGAATAACTCAGTAATTTTATTTTTGTTAAAATTCAAGTTCACATAGGGAGTTATGAAACCTTTTTTAGCATTGTTTGTCCAAACATCATAACCTAATGTAACATCTAGACCTTTGTTTTGCAATGCACCTACATTACTTCTAATTGAAGTATATCCAGTAGTAGCAGCATAAGGTACGCTGATTAACTGACTGCTAGTTTCACGTAAATAGATTTCCAAATCTACTCTTAGCTTATTAAAGAATGAAGTTTTAATACCTAATGTAGTTTTTTGTTGTTTCTCCCACCCTAATAAAGGATTTCCTGAAGCAGAAATAGCAAAACCATTCTGTCCATTGTAAGTAGTAGTTCCTACAGTTGCAAGGTGCTCATAGTTACCAATTGCTGAGTTACCACTTGTACCTGTACTTAACCTAACGGTAAAATCATCAATCCATGTTACATCTGACATAAAGCTCTCTTGTTTCATTCTCCACATACCACCCACAGACCAGAACATTGCATCTTTCAATCCAACGCCAAAACGCGACGACTTATCTTGTCTTACTGAACCATCTATGAAATATCTGTTATTGAAAGCGTATTCTAGTCTTCCAAATAATGATTTATAGGTATACTCTGTTTTATTAGAGCCCATTGTACGAGTAGTTGGAATACCATTACCTAATAAAACTAGACGATCATCTGTTAATCCTTCCGTTTTTCCACTAAACTCACTATAGGTTTCATCAACATATTCTTGTCCAGCTAATGCAGTTATATCATGCTTACCACCAATGTTGAATTTATACTCTAAGGTGTTTGTCCATGTCTTACCAATATTTCTTCTATATATTTCCTCCAGTGTACCATTATTTACAAAAGGTAGATAAGATGGCAATCTAGTTTCGGTAATTCTGCGAACATATCCATCCATACCAGCCTGTGATCTAAAGGTTAAACCTTTAAATGGCTTAACCTGCACGTAACCACTAGGGTTAAATTGCAAAGTATTATTATTGTAAAGTTGGTTGTCTGCTAAATATCTTGGACTGTATCTCGCCCATCCTGGAATTTGCACAGACCCATAATCGTTTCCATTTGCATCATATGGAGAATAAAAAGGTTGCGCTAACAAAGATAAACCACCATTAGTTGAGTTACTGCCCTGATTATTTAATTGTCTGTTATCTGAACCACCAGATAAATTTAAACCAAATTGGATATAGTCATTTACTTTGGTATTTAAATTGGCGCGAAGTGTATAACGTTCAAAGCCTGAACGATACATCTGACTTTCACCATCAAAAAAACTTCCTGAAATGTAATAGGTTGTGGCACCGCTACCTCCAGAAACTGTTACGTCTGATTGGCGCAATGGGGCATCTTTTTTATAGTAATAATCTGCCCATTTAGTATCAGCATTATACTGACTTAATAATGTGTTAATTTGCGCTTGCGTTCTATAACCTGTTTTTACCCAAAAATCAGTTAATTCTTTTGTGTTCATCATGCTATAGTAAAAATCTTCATTTGCGATATTTTGCACCGACATTTGGCTTTGCACGGTAATCGAAGAATTATTTGCGTTACCTTTCTTTGTAGTAATATAAATTACACCATTCGCAGCACGCGCACCATAAATTGAAGTCGATGACGCATCTTTCAAGACAGATACCGATTCAATATCGTTAGGGTTCAAACTAGGAACTCCATTCGGGTCAATCTGAATACCGTCTAACAAATACAAAGGTGTATTACTTGCTCCTAACGAACCCACACCGTGTAAACGAACAGATGACATTGCTGAAGGCTCACCAGAAGAAGTGAAAACCTGCAAACCTGCTACTTTCCCTTGTAAAGCATCAAAAGCATTTGCAGATGGTTTGTTTTCGATCACTCGAGCATTTACAGTAGCTACTGATCCAACGATAGTTCCAACTGTTCTACCTGAACCGTAACCGGTAATTACAACCTCATTTAATTCGTTCGAGCTCGTTAAAGCAACATTAATAACGGATCTTGAACCAATAGTTTCTGTTTTAGCTTCCATTCCAACGTAAGAAAACGTTAAACTTGTTGCATTTGCAGGTACTGAAATCGAATACGTTCCATTTACATTGGTTTGTACCGCATTAGAGCTCCCTGTTACTTTAACAGAGACTGATGGAATTGGCAAACCATCATCTGCACTGGTAACTTTCCCAGTAATTGTTTTGTTTTGGGCAAACGCCGCACTAATTGTGAGCAACCCAATAACAATAAAACTTAGTAAGTTTCTTTTCATTTAAGTTAATTTAAAATTAATAATATAGTTAATTGATTATGCAAGGTACGTAATTTGTCATATTTATGCTAAACCTCTGTCACTAAATTGTTAATTGATTTAACAGAAACCTTTGATTTTATATAACTAAAGGCATTTTTGAGAAAGTTTAACTACAAAAAAGACATTTCTATGAAGAAACAAAACGAAACAATTAGGAGATTTAGTTGTTTAAGAGGGTTTTCTTAACTTAAATTTTAGTTATTTCCTTTTCTAAATCCTATTTAGTTTTCATGATTTTCGTTTAGATTTGCTTTTAAAATAAAACCTCATGAAAATAGCAGTCGTTGGTTCAGGTACAATGGGAAATGGAATTGCACACTCCTTTGCTCAATACGGATACGAAGTAAATTTAATAGATATTAATATAGATTCTCTTGGAAAAGCAATCTTAACCATTACTAAAAACTTAGACCGTCAAATTTCAAAAGGCATCATCACCGAGACTCAAAAAGACGAGATATTAGCAAACATTACCAGCTTAACTGATTTAAGCGCTGGCGTAGCAGATGCTGATCTAATTGTAGAAGCTGCAACAGAAAATCTGGATCTAAAATTAAAAATATTTAAAGATCTAGACCAATTTGCCAAACCTGAGGCAATTTTGGCAAGTAACACTTCTTCGATTTCCATTACTCAAATTGCGTCAGTAACCAATCGGAGCAGTCAAGTTATTGGGATGCACTTTATGAATCCCGTACCGGTGATGAAATTAGTTGAAGTAATTAGAGGTTATGCCACTAGCGATGAGACTACCAAAACCATCATGGATCTTAGCCAAAAACTAGCTAAAACTCCTGTTGAAGTAAATGACTACCCAGGTTTTGTTGCCAACAGAATTTTAATGCCGATGATTAACGAAGCTATTTATAGCTTATATGAAGGCGTGGCAGGAGTTAATGAAATCGATCAAGTAATGAAATTAGGAATGGCTCATCCAATGGGGCCTTTGCAGTTGGCAGATTTTATTGGTCTCGATGTTTGCCTAGCAATTATGAAAGTTCTGCAAGAAGGCTTCGGAAATCAAAAATATGCACCTTGTCCACTTTTAGTCAATATGGTAATGGCAGGTAAAAAAGGTGTTAAAAGTGGAGAGGGCTTTTATAGTTACGAAAATGGTGTGAAAGATGCCGCAGTATCGGGCAAGTTCGCACGTTAAGAGCGATCATTAAAACCTAAAATTTTACACATTTCGTGATCTGACCGATAATGTCGGTAGGCAAAAGTTGGCTTGCAAGAATTATGAGAAAGACGATTACAATTAAATAATTTCCATGTATTTTTGACTGTGAGTAAATCAATCTCGATACCATAACATAATGAACGAAAACCTCGACCCTTCCAGTGAGAATTTAAGTCCTTTAGAACGTGACATTGAAAAAGTGCTACGTCCGCAGGCCTTCGAAGATTTTACCGGGCAGGAAAAGATCATGGAAAACCTTAAAATCTTTGTGAGCGCTGCGAAGTTAAGAGGCGAAGCATTAGACCATGTCTTACTTCACGGTCCACCGGGATTAGGGAAAACAACACTTTCTCACATTATTGCCAACGAAATGGGAGTTGGTATTAAAGTAACTTCTGGACCAGTTTTAGATAAACCTGGAGACTTAGCAGGTTTATTAACAAACTTAGAAGAGGGTGATATTCTTTTTATTGACGAAATACATCGCTTAAGTCCACTGGTTGAAGAATATCTTTATTCGGCTATGGAGGACTTTAAGATCGATATTATGTTAGAAAGTGGACCAAATGCTAGGTCGGTTCAGATAAACCTCAACCCATTTACACTTGTTGGTGCTACTACACGGTCGGGATTACTTACTGCTCCGCTAAGAGCTAGATTTGGAATTAATTCTCGCTTAGCCTATTACGATGCTAAATTATTAACCACCATCGTATTACGCTCTTCTGAAATACTGAAAACTCCTATCACCGATGAGGGCGCTTACGAAATTGCTAGAAGAAGTCGTGGTACGCCAAGAATTGCCAATGCGCTGCTCCGCAGAACAAGAGATTTTGCGCAGATTAAGGGAAATGGAAGTATTGATACAGAAATTGCCCGCTACGCGTTAACCGCCTTAAATGTGGATGAACATGGGCTTGATGAAATGGATAATAAAATCCTCTTAGCAATTATAGACAAATTTAAAGGTGGACCGGTTGGCTTAAAAACAATTGCAACTGCAGTTGGTGAAGATGACGGTACGATTGAAGAAGTTTACGAACCTTTCCTCATACAAGAAGGCTACCTAATGCGCACAGCTCGCGGTCGTGAGGTCACCGAAGCAGCTTATAAGCACTTAGGTCGTATTAAATTAGGGCAAACTGGAAAACTATTTTAAACAATAATGCAGCTAACTAGCTGCATTATCATATTTTAATTGGTCACATTATTTCCAAAATAAACGAAATATACAACTAGGAGTATAATCACCACAATTGGAATTATCCATTTCATTGCAACACCCGCACCCTTATTATCTGGTTCATTAACTGTTGGGGCTGGACCAGGATTATCCTTATGTGCTTCATAATTTGTTTCAACTGGTACTGGTGTTGTTTCGTGCGTTTCTTTTTTATGATCAGGTGTGTTCGTTTCCATGATGGTGAGGATTAAATTTAGTTCTTATACAATATCCTTTATTAGTGATTATAACAGTTAAAGGGTTAATTTGTTTTTAAAGCAGTTTTGTTAAAGACTTACGAAGTTTAAGTAGCCATGATGCAGAAAAACTTCGCAAGTCTTTTTGAAGCAAATGGCTATCTTTGCAAACAATGCATCCTAGGGCAACAAAATACAGTCAGCTTATTAAGACCGAAGCTCTTCGGCTTGGCTTTATGGCTTGTGGTATTTCTAAAGCTGAATTTCTAGAAGAAGAGGCTCCCCGATTGGAAAATTGGTTAGCAAATAACCACCATGGAGAAATGGCGTATATGGAGAACAATTTCGACAAACGGCTTGATCCCAGATTATTAGTGGAAGGTGCAAAATCAGTAGTTTCTTTAACGTTGAATTATTTTACACTAGAAAGCCAGCTCGACCCTACCGCACCTAAAATCTCTAAATATGCCTATGGTGAAGATTATCACACGGTAATCAAAGAAAAATTAAAAGCATTGTTAGCTTATATAAATGAAGAGATTGGAGAGGTTGCTGGTCGTTGCTTCGTTGACTCTGCTCCGGTAATGGATAAAGCATGGGCACAAAAATCGGGTTTAGGCTGGCGTGGCAAAAATTCGAACCTCATTAGCAAAGATGCTGGATCATTCTTTTTTTTAGCCGAACTAATTATCGATTTAGAATTGGAATATGATTTGCCTTTTGTGGCCGACCATTGTGGCTCATGTACCCGCTGTATTGATGCATGCCCTACCGATGCCATTATTGCTCCATACACTGTAGACGGAAGTAAATGTATTTCTTATCTTACAATTGAGTTAAAAAATGAAATTCCAATTGCCTTTAAAGATAAGATGGAAAACTGGATGTTTGGCTGCGACATTTGCCAGGATGTTTGTCCATGGAACCGTTTTGCAACTCCCCATCAAGAAACAGCATTTAATCCTTCTTCAGCGCTTTTAACTTTTAAAAAGGCCGATCTTATTGAAATGACGGATGAGGTTTTTAAAAGAGTTTTCAAAGGATCTGCCGTGAAAAGAACAAAGTTTACTGGGTTGAAAAGAAATATTGATTTTCTGAATCTGCGATAGGCATCTAGTTCAAAATGGCATGATACTGTCATGATATACAATTTATTCTTCCTGCCAGTTAAAAACGGCTATGTTTGTTTTCATCATGCAAAGCAACTTACCTATCATATTATTTGAAAATTGTCTTAAACAACAATTACGTAATAGCTTTAGCGTTTATCGTAGCTTTTTAGCTCAGCAATTTAGATTAGGTGATTCCTACCTCAAAAGCAGTAAAGACTTTATAAAGTAATCCCTAACCTTTAATAGGTCAAAGGGACAAAACTGCAATCATTTCCAATTACAATTTAATTAACATGCGATGCGCTTATTAAAAGGAGCTTTCATGCTGATCATTTTGGTCGATCTTTTTATAATCCTAGTAGCATTGATTTTGCTAAATCCCCTACTGGTCCTCATTTTTATTGCAATCAGTAGTGTATTAAAAGGAATTCATAATCGCCTTCATGTAAAGCAAAAGCTAAATAAAAGCTACCGATTTAAGATTCGATAGCTAAGATAACTTAATTCAATAAATTTTTAAATACTATTATTATGGATACAGAAACAACTAAAACCCCGATAATTTTAACCACAGGCATTTACGATTTACTTAAAGACCTTATTCGAAAGAAGAAACTTAGTAAAGTAAATGAAGAAAAATTAGAGAATGAGCTGAAAAACTCAAGACAAGTTTTGAATAGGGTATTACCAGTTGATATTGTAACAATTAACACATTGGTTATTGTAAAAGACCTAATCACAGGAGAGGAAATTCAACAACGATTTGTTTCTCCCCAGAAAGCACGGCGAAAAAACGGCACAACCTCTATACTTTCATCGATAGGAATTGCAACACTGGGCTATGCAAAAAATGCAATTATCCAATGGGAGCTTCCTGAGGGATTGAGAACATTTAAAATTCTTAGTGTTGAGAAATTATAAATAAGTATTTGTGTGTACCATAGAGCGGCTTTTAGATTAATTAGTCGATTAGCTATATTTGAGATTATTAGATTTAGAAAAAACATATATGAAAATTTGCTGGTGCTATTTGTTGCTCTTAGTTTTTGTGCACCAATCACAGGCTCAGATCTTAAAAATAAAAGATCGAAAGGCAACAGCGATCGCTAAGGAAGATTTTGTGAAATTAATCGCTGATACCTCATTGACTTTAGCTGATAGAGAGGATTTGATACATAAGGAAATCAGAAAAGGCAATATTCCCGACTTTTTAAGAAAGCTAACTCCTATTGAGCATGAGTTAATAATTGACGGTAAAAAGCAAAGAATTGCGTTCTTTACCTTGCCAGATTATCTAGCCATTGGGAATAATGAAGCTTATTTCTATATGCCAATGACGCCAATTTTGGCTCAAAAAGTAGCCAGCCTGTTAGACTGTTCGCTACCGACTCAGAAAATGGTCGATCTAATTTACGCTGAGGCGATTATTAAATTAGCACCTGCCCCTATTCCGCCTACAAAAGCGATGACGACTGTTCCGATTTTTGAAATACATAACAACCTGGTGCAGCAGCAATTAGCCTCCCATTTGGCCCAGCACAATGAAGGAAAATTAACTGCAGGTAATAAAAAGGACGTAATTATTAGCAATAAAATTTACACAGAAAAAACTGCGAAAGTAGTCATTTATGGTTGGCATCAGCTCAATGGAAAAGCAATTCAGCCAGTTTACAACAAACACACGAACACTTGGGCAGATTATAGCCATGGAGTGCGACTTATACAGAACAAGGTTATCGTTAATGGTAAGAAAACAACCTTACAAAAGGTATTGCTTGATCCTAACTTGCACTTACTGTTAAGTGATGAGGGAATAATCGCAAAACCCTTTTATCCATTAACCAATTACTAGTTAACTAAGAATGTGTTGTCACTTCGATTCTTATCTGGAACGTGCGTGCTTTTTAACACAACTTTTTTTACCTTCTTAGTAGTTTGAAGTGAGGTGGTAAATAGGTTGTCACCCTTTTCCCAAATCCCTATTGTATGGTGTTGGGTTGAGGTTGAATTATCGTCGTAGGTAATAGTCAAATCAACGGGTAACGGTTTACGGCTTTTGTTTTCGATTTCAATCTTATAGCCGTCATTAACTTTAACTACATTTTTTACAGCCATATCGATTACACCTTCTTCGAAGAACCAACGTTTCCAAAACCAGTCTAAATTTTTACCTGACCCAACATTCATGCTGTTAAAAAAATCATGAGGCATTGGATGCTTGCCTTTCCAGGTATCAATATAATGATGTAGCGCCTTGGTAAACAAATCGTCGCCTAAATAGTCTTTTACAAATAGATAACCAAAACCAGGTTTAGGATAATTGTTCGTAAATGATCCTGAACCTTTTAAATCGGTCGTAAGCGTAACGATAGGCACATCGTCTTTTGTTCCAGACAGGCTTCCGGTTGGTACCACACCATACTCATCTACTATCGTGCTATCGATCATTGGCGAGATTAACCACTCGCCTATCGTTGCCCAACCTTCGTCCATCCAGGCATATTTCGTCTCATTAGTACCCATGTAAAATGGGAACATGGTGTGAAAAATCTCGTGGGTAGTTAACGTAATCGCATCTTCCTTGCTGCTCACCGGGTTGTCATTCGCCATCATTGGATATTCCATTTGATCTAAACCATCAAATACCGTTTCATGGTTATAGGGAAAAGACCATTTTGGAAAAACATAGCTCATTGCATGAACCGTTTTACGGGCGAAATCGATCACCTCCAGGTAATCTTTATGTTTAGGGTTAAAAACAGCATCTATCCTAGTCCTTCTATCTGTCTTAGGGTCAACCACGAGACTATTAGACTTCCATAAGTAATGATCGCTCGTTGCAAAAGCGAAGTCGACCACATTTTTAGCTTCGAACTTAAATGTATTGAAAGGCTTTTGCTGCGTAACTTTGTTTTGAGCAAGGTCTACACTATCGATTACATCAATGGTTTCATCACTTTTTTCAGCTAAGTCGAGTTTTTGGCTAATTTTCTTATCAAAAACAGCATTGGCATTTAGCAAATCGCCAGTTGCCCAAACTGAATGGTTTTTAGGCACCGTAATTGCGACTTTAAAATTACAAAAATCGTTGTAGAATTCTTCAGATCCACTGTAGGGAACCTTGTTCCAACCATCAATGTCATCATACACTGCTATTCGAGGAAAAAAATAGGCTACGAAATGGGCACCTGCATCTACCTCCCCCGTACGGATATGAGAACCTTTGTTTAAAATATAATTGTATTCGATTTTAAGCTTTAAGCTTTTTCCAGCCTTTAGCTCCGGTACATCAATGCGCATATTGGTACCATCAGTGGTTAGGCTGCTAATTGCTTTTGGCGTGTTTTCAACTACAAATGAAGTAATATTTACTCCATCACCCCTATCACTTTCATTTATCTTCGATTTACCAACAACACCTTTTTTATATAAATTCGGGTATAGTTTAAACCAAATTTCCTTAAGCTTATCGGGACTATTGTTAAAATATGTTACATTCACTATTCCGGATACCACTCGCGTTACCGGATTAAAATCAATCTTCAGATCATAATCAGCAGAGTTCTGCCAATAATTCTTTCCAGGCATTCCGCTTGCATCCCTTGTCCCTTTTTGATATGCTTGTTTAAAAACCTCTTCTACAGGCAATTGCGCGCCTGCAGTTATGATAAAAAGAAAAAGACAAAAAAAGATTTTAATTGATTTCATTTTTTGAGCTAAAAGATAAAAGGTTAAAGCGCAGAAAGACTAAAGCAAAACACTATTTTCCGAATTTCATTTTTAATTGCTCCAACATATCATTGGTTACAACTGCCGCTGGTTTTTCAGGACGTTTGCTAGCTGGTGGTTTAGGTGCGTGAGCAGGTGCTGCCTTAATAACAATATTTTGTTGTTTGGCCTGTTTATTTTCTCCTTTTTTCTTAGACCATCTATTCCAGATTTCGTCGAGTTTCTTTTTGGTATACAAAGGAAAATCACCTTGTTTCATCCAAGCATAGTAACTAGGCTCTGTGTCAAAAATATGTTCAACAATTTTGCCTTTATGTTTACCGAAATTTATGACCTCTTCTCCATTTTCGTTATAAACCATTCTACCGGCAAAATCAACAGGGTTATGGAGGTTGGTAAACTGGTGTAAAGCCTCGACATCATTCACCACTGGTGTAGTAATCTTGCCTTGTTTATCTTCAAACTGACGATCCTTGTACCGATCCAATTGTGCCAATAGCACATGATAGGTTGCTTTAATGTCGGCTTCGGCACTGTGCGCATTAATGATCTCTTCACCACAATAAAACTTATAAGCAGCCTTTAATGTACGCTGCTCCATTTGATGAAAAATATTCTGGACATCAACAAATTTCCTGTCGACCATGTTAAAATCAATTCCTGCGCGTAAAAATTCTTCCAAAAGCATTGGGATATCGAACTTATTAGAGTTATATCCCGCCAAGTCAGAATCTCCAATAAACTCTGCTATTTCTTTTGCGGCTACTTTAAAAGTTGGTTCATTCGTCACATCTTCATCGTAAATACCATGAATTAACGAGGAAGCCAAAGGAATCGGCATCTCCGGGTTAATTCTCATCGTTTTAATTAGCTCCGTTCCATCGGGCATTGCTTTCAGTATGCCAATCTCAACTATACGGTCTGATCCAACATTTATTCCCGTTGCTTCAAGATCAAAGAACGCCAATGGGCGTTTTAAATTTAATTTCATGCTGTGTTATATCGGTCTCTTCAAAAAAACTAAGCTACGAAACTATATCCTTATAACGCTATAGTTGATAAGTTTTAGTATTTTCGCAGGGCAATACTATCAATTTAAATTCAGTTTTTAGGTTATTTCCACAACTTAAATTAAAAAAAGTTTCTGTATGAAGTTTTCCCTATATCTAATCCTATTTACAGTACTGAGTTCCAAGGCTTTTTCTCAAAAATTTAATTTCGGGGAAATCACCCAAGAGGATCATTTAGTAAATAGAAATATGATTGATAGTGGAGCAAATGCCATTGTGCTGCAAGAATATGGCACCACAAACATGGTATTAAACGACAATAACCATCGAATGGAGATCATATTTAGGTATCATGTCAAAATAAAAATCTTTAATAAAGACGGTTTCAGGCATGCAAATATCATTATTCCAACCTATAAAGGTGAAGGCCAAGAAGAGTATCTTTCGGAAATAAAAGCGAGTACCTACAACTATGATTCTGGCGTGTTCCAAGAAACCATCATGGATAAGAAAGCACTTTTTACAGAGAAAAGATCAAAGTACGTGGATTTAACAAAATTTACTTTACCAAATCTAAAAGATGGTTCAATTATCGAGTATAGTTATCTGCTAGTATCGCCAAATATTTTTAATTACAAGTCATGGGATTTTCAGACAGATATTCCTAAAATAACAAGTGAATATCAAGTTAACATTCCAGCTGTTTATAACTATAACGTTGTTTTAAGAGGGCCGTATAAATTAACAGATCAAAAAGTTGAACGTGAAAATGAATGTATGCAAATAGGCTCTGCTAAAATAGACTGTTCTAAAATTTCATACATTATGAAAAAGATTCCTGCATTTGTTGAAGAAGATTATATGACAGCTGCAAGTAACTTTAAATCTGCTGTTTATTTTGAGCTATCTGATGTTCACCGACCCGATGGCGCTAAACAAAGCTATACAAAAACATGGAAAGATGTAGATTACGAATTAAGCTCTTCTAGGGAATTTGGTGCACAAATGAAAAGAAAAGACATCTATAAAGATATTGTGCCTTCGCTGATAAAGAATTCAACTTCAGATTTAGCGAAAGCAAAAGCGATTTATGACTATATCAAAAAACAACTTAAATGGAATAATTATTATGGTATACGTACTGAAGGAAATATAAAAGCTGTTTTAGAAAGTAGAACTGGCAATGTTGCCGATATCAATTTGAGTCTAATTGCTGCACTTTCTGCTGCTAATTTAGATGCAGAGGCGGTGATACTGTCGACAAGGGATAAAGGCACTGTAAACAAGCTCTATTCGGTATTAACAGAATTTAACTACGTTGTAGCCAAAGTAAATATTGGGACAGAGAACTATCTGCTTGATGCAACTGAGGCATTGTTGCCTTTTGGCTTGCTGCCTTTGAGATGCATCAATGATCAGGGAAGGGTAATCAATTTGAAAAAGCCTTCTTACTGGATAGACTTAAAAGCTGCACAGAAAAGTGTTACGAATTATGTATTAGATGGAGCTTTAGGAAAAGACGGGAAGATTAGAGGAACAATTATAACCTATAGTTTAGGCTATGACGCATTTAACAAGCGGAAAGATATTAAAAGATATAACTCTATTGAAGAATACGTTGAGAAACTCGATGAGCAGATGACGAAATTGAGTATTTTGAAAGAAGAAATCTTAAATATTGATAGCTTAGACAAACCTTTAACAGAAAAATACGAAGTAGAATTTTATGTGCACGATTTAGCGAATGCTGATCAGTTATATCTAAATCCGTTTTTTATTAACCGTATTGCTAAAAATCCATTTAATTTAAATGAACGGACTTATCCAATAGATCTTGGAGCAGCCAGCGACGAAAGGATTGTGATCAACATAGCTTTGCCAGACAACTATGAATTAATTGAAAAACCCAAAGATATGGCACTTGGACTACCCAATAATGGCGGTAAGTACTTATTACAAACGGTTTTACAAGATAATAAACTAACGATCAATCAGGTTAAACAGTTTGGCAGATCAATCTATGATCCTGAAGAATATCCTTATCTAAAAGAATTTTACAACAAAATTATTCAAAATCAAAAGACTGATTTGTTGTTAAAGAAAGTAAAATAAATGAAGTGTTTTATCTTAATTTTTGCTTGTGCTTTAAGTACCATTAGTGGTTATGCACAAGACAATTACGACCCAGAGCTTATCCCAACAGCTCTGTTAAGCAGAGCAAACGCAACTATCCGCAGTGAAGAGACAGTAGTAGATATGCGCGCTGCAGATAACGTAATGTATACTGTTAAACAAGTAATTACGGTACTAAACAAGAATGGTGAAAGCAACGCCGGTTTAGTCCTTTTTTATGATAAAAATACTTCGATCAAGAGTGTAAAAGGAGAAATATATAATGCTGTAGGTAAATTGCATCTCAAGTTTTCCCAAAGCGATTTTATTGATGAGAGTGCCGTGCAGAATTTCTCGCTCTTTGAAGACACTAGAATTAAACATTTCTCGCCGAGCATGAATGCTTATCCATATACGGTTGTATATCAATATGAAGTTCGTTTCAAACAAAATCTAATTATCCCAAGTTGGTTCCCTAAACCGGCAGACGATGTATCGGTTGAAAAAAGCAGTTTTACGTTTATTTGCAAACCAGCCGATAAGTTTCGTGTAAAGTCGCAGAATTTAATCCTCAAAGTAGTAGAAAATAGCAATGAAAAGGCTAAGACATCAACTTGGACAGTTACTAATCTTCCTGGGATTAAATCTGAACCCTATAGTCCATTTAGAGAAACCTATCAACCATCTGTAAAAATAGCTCCTCAGCATTTTAGCTATTACAATCGCGAGTCGAGTTATACAAATTGGCAAGAGCTAGGTAAGTGGATTTACGATGACCTTTTAAAAGGTAGAACCACCTTACCAGAGCCTACAACACAGTTTGTTAAAGATCTAGTAAAAGAAGAAAAAACACCACAAGATAAGATCCGTAAGATTTATCAATACTTGCAAGATAAAACCCGATATATTAGCGTTCAAATTGGCATTGGAGGCTTTCAACCATTTAGTGCGACAGAAGTAGACAGGCTAGGTTATGGTGATTGCAAAGCTTTGGTAAACTATATGCAAGGCTTGTTAAAAGCGGTCGACATCGATTCATACTATTGCATTGTAAACGCTGGTGATGAGAAAAGAAATCTTGATCCGTCATTTGCTAGTATGAATCAGGCAAACCATGTGATTTTATGTGTACCATTGCCAGGAGATACTACTTGGCTGGAATGCACAGATCAGAAAATTCCCTATGGATTTTTAAGCAATTTTACTGATGACAGAATAGTATTAGCATGTACACCAGCGGGTGGAAAACTACTGCATACTCCAAAATATACAGCACAACAGAATGTACAAAAACGAACAGCACAATTTGTGCTTGATAAGAATGGACATATAAGTGGTGGAACAAAAACGATTTTTCAAGGCACTCAATATGACAATAACGACCATATACTTGATAAGTCATTTAGTGAACAAGAGAAATTATTGGCTAAAACCTACCCCGTCAATAACATTAGTTTTGAAAAAGTAGCTTACATTAAAAAGAAGGATAAATTGCCCGAGTTGCAAGAGACTTTAACCATGAGTGTAAATAATTATGGTGCAATAAACAATGGGAAAATTTTCTTGCCGATAAATCCCTTTCAGTTTAAAATCGCTGTTACTGAAGTCCGGAACAGAACAATGCCAGTATACCTAAATAGAGGCTATACACGCGAGGATAGTATTAGCTACACTTTAGCTGGTGAATTAAAACCTGTCTTGGAACCTCTAAGTAGATCTTTTCAGGGTCAATTTGGAAGTTATATGTCCACAACTAGTTTAAAAGGTAATGTGATTACCCATTACCGTAAATTTGTGTTAAATGAAGGAAGTTTTCCAGCAGCGACTTACATCGACTTTGTAAAATTTATCAATGATGTAAATGCTGCCGAAGACCTAAGATGTGTCCTTAGCTTAAAATAATAATCCCCAAACCGATTCCTATAATCATAATGAGATACATCAAGATTTCTGTAGTAGCGAACTTCTTGTATTTAAACCAAAAGGAATCTTCTTTAGACATTTGTATATAAAGTTTAGGTTATTAAGCGCGAGGCTTGTGTTATTTACTTGTATTTTAAATTAATTAAAGTATTTGTTAAGGAGCTGTAGGTAAACTCATTTTCGTAGAACGCCTTTATTTTCTTATTACTATTTATAAACCAAGTTGCTGGTATTGCACCCGACCATTTCTTATCAACTCTCTTTATAAATGCATGCTGATCGGCTTCATTTACCACATATACCTCAGTAGTTAGCTGATGTTTTTTCACAAACGGGATAACTTCCTTTTGCAATTTTGATTTAAAATCTAAGCTCATCAAAATAACTTTTATAGGTTTGCTTTTGAACTCTTTACTCAGTTTTTCAAAATTCGGAAGTTCTTCAACACATGGACCACACCAGGTTGCCCAAAAATTTACGACGAACGTAGTATCTTTCCCTTCAGCAATTCGCTGTTCGAGCTCACTTAAAGTTAAAAGTTTAACTTGAGCACTACAAGAAAATGCGATTAAAAATAATACAAGAATATTTATATAACGCATAAAATCAACTCGCTATGTTATTTTAAGAGCATTTGCACTTGTTCTTCTACAAATTTATGCTTCGGTTGTTTTTTCACATCAAGTTCATCATCTATATCGCCTCTGTATACAATGAGGAATCCATTTGGTTTCTTCTGTAAGATAACAGCAGTGGGTGTTTTTTGTATACCTAGCAAGGTCGTATATTTAAATTGGCTATCTGATAAGTAAGGAAAGGTAAAGCCCTCACTCTTGGCTAACTTCTTCATCTCTGCCATTGCATCTAGCGGATACTCATTGGGATAATCGCCATACGGTCCGATTGCGACAACTGGATAACCTTTAGCTTTATATTTTTTATCAAGTGCCATTATGCGCTTTTCATAAGCTCTACAGTGATCACAGCTAGGAGTCATAAAAACTACGATAAAGCCTTTTGCAGATTTTTGTGCTCTAAAGTCAAATATTCCGCCATTTGTAGTCTTTAACGAAATATTTGAAACGGTGTTTCCTGGTTTCAGCACTATTTTCTGTGCATAAAGACTTAATGAAAAACCAATACATAGTGAGAGTGAAAATAATAATTTACGCATATTTTTATATAGTTTATTCCTGTTAATGTAGTTTACTTTATCGTACCTGTTTTTACAATGGCGTTTTGGTAGACCGGCAATTTTAAATCATCCACTATAACTCCCCTAGTGGTAGAGGCATGGACAAAAAAGTCGTCATTTAAATAAACGCCTACATGATCCACTTCATTGCCTCCAAAAGAGAAAAAAATAAGGTCACCTTCTTTAAGATTACTTTTGTCTTTTCGTTTAATAACCTCTGCCTGATCTCTTGACCTTCGCGGCAAAGTTAAACCATAAATTTCTTTTTCTAAAATCAACGCAAAACCGGAGCAGTCAATACCTTGTTTATCCAATCCCCCTAATCTATATTTAACACCAGTCCAAGCTGTAATAAAACGATATAAATCCCTACTCTTTAAATTAGCCATCACCTCGGCAGCTCTTGCAGCTTTACTTGTCGAGACTGCGTGCTTTTTTGTACCGCAGGATGCTAACGTAAGTATTAGCAGTATAAAAGTGATTGCCTTTTTCAAATTTTGAAATATTGTGTATCTGTTATTTGGTATAAATTTTAAGTTTTAATTAACCGTTGTATCTCATCCAGTTTCAACAACGCTTCCACTGGGGTTAATAAATTTACGTCGAGGTTATTCAGCGTGTCGCGTATTTTAACCAATACTGGGTCGTCAACAGCAAACATCTGTAACTGATAAGCTTGGTTTTGAACTTTTTTGATACTGTCTTTAATGCTTTGTCCTTCGGTTCTGTCTATTTCTAGGCGTTTTAATATCTCGTTCGCCCTATTTATTAACTTAGAAGGCATACCAGCCATTTTTGCAACATGAATACCAAAACTATGTTCACTACCGCCCGGTACTAATTTGCGTAAGAAAATTACTTTGTTCGACATTTCTTTAATCGTAACATTAAAGTTCTTGATACGCCCCATCGTATTTTCTAATTCATTAAGTTCGTGATAATGAGTAGCAAATAGCGTTTTCGGTCGAGCGGTTGGATGCTCATGTAAAAATTCGGCAATCGCCCAAGCAATCGAAATTCCGTCATAAGTACTCGTTCCTCTCCCAATTTCATCTAATAAAATTAAACTTCGATCAGAAATATTGTTCAGAATACTTGCAGTTTCATTCATCTCTACCATAAAGGTACTTTCGCCGCTCGATAAATTATCTGAAGCTCCTACCCTGGTAAAAATTTTATCAACAAGGCCTATTTTGGCAGCTTTTGCAGGTACAAAACAACCCATTTGTGCCATCAACACAATTAAAGCAGTTTGCCTTAAAATAGCTGACTTACCCGACATGTTAGGTCCCGTAATAATAATAATTTGTTGGGTATCGTTATCTAAGAACACATCATTGGTAATATATTCATCACCTGTTGGTAATTGTTTTTCGATAACAGGGTGACGTCCACCTTTGATATCTAAATCCTTTTTTGTGTTTAGTTCTGGTTTTACATAGTGATTGTTTACAGCTAATTGCGCAAAACACAGCAACACATCCAACTGTGCAATCAAATAAGCATTAAGTTGAATTGGTTTAATATATTGAGCAACTTGATACATCAATTCGTTGTATAAACGAACTTCGATCGCATGTATTTTTTCTTCAGCGCCTAAGATTTGTTCTTCGTATTCCTTTAACTCTGGTGTAATATAGCGTTCAGCGTTTACGAGTGTTTGCTTTCGGATCCAACTTTCTGGTACCTTATCTTTATGGGTATGTGTAACTTCTAAATAATATCCAAAAACATTATTAAATGAAATCTTTAACGACGGAATCCCGGTATTAGTAGCTTCTCTTTTCTGAATTTCAACAAGATATTCCTTTCCTCCAAACGCGATTTTACGTAATCTATCAAGCTCTTCGTCAATACCATCTGCGATAACATTTCCTTTGATCAGTAAAGCTGGTGGATCTGGGTGCAGTGTTCTTTCGAGCCTTTCTCGGATACTTAAGCAGGGATTTAACTGATCGGCCATAACCGTTAAGAAAGGATCTTGCGTAAGTTCTGAAACTTTTTTAACCTCTTCAATATGTGTTAATGCCCTTGTAAGTTGACAAAGTTCACGCGGTCCGGCTTTTTGTAATCCAACTTTAGAAATCAAGCGCTCTAAATCACCAATTGGTTTGATATGGCTTAAAAACTCTTGTAATAATTCGTCGTGTTTTACCAAATACGCTACCATGCCTAATCTTTCTTGAATAGGCTTCAGCTCTTTCAATGGCATGATAATCCACTTATGTAACATCCTGGCTCCCATCGGCGTACTTGTTTGGTCAAGTACGTTAAACAGCGTCACCGCATTATCATTAGGTGAGCTAACTAGCTCTAGATTACGAATTGTAAATCGATCAAGCCACATGTAACGATCTTCCTCGATCCTCGAAATAGCCGTTATATGTTGTAAATTACGATGTTCTGTTTCTCCCAAATAATAAAGCACCACGCCAGCAGCTACGATACCTGCTTGTAACTTATCGACACCAAAACCTTTTAACGAGTTTACTTCAAAGTGTTTGGTTAAAATCTCTGTCGAATAATCAGTTGTAAAGGCCCAATCATCAATATGGAATGTATAAAATTTATCACCAAAAGTTGATAGAAATTCATGGCGCTTACTTTTCTGGAAAACAACCTCAGTTGGTCTAAAACCTTGTAACAGCTTATCGATGTACTCTGCATTACCTTGCGCCACTAAAAACTCACCAGTTGAAATATCACAAAATGAAACGCCAATAGTTTGTTTATCAAAATAAACGGCTGCTAGGTAATTGTTAGATTTTTGACTTAGTATGTTGTCATTATAGGCAACTCCGGGAGTAACCAATTCTGTTACACCACGTTTTACAATACTTTTTGTAAGTTTAGGATCTTCCAATTGGTCGCATATAGCAACTCTTTGCCCTGCTCTTACCAGTTTAGAAAGATAATTTTCAAGGGAGTGGTGAGGAAAGCCGGCAAGCTCCAAAGCTCCATTTGGCCCGGTTCCTCTTTTAGTTAAAACAATCCCTAAAATTTGAGATGTTTTAATGGCATCTTCGCCAAAGGTTTCGTAAAAATCGCCCACTCTAAACAGCAATAAAGCACCAGGATATTTAGTCTTGATGGTATTATATTGTTGCATTAATGGAGTTACCTTCTCTGTTGCTTTAGCCAAAATTTTATTCAATTACGTAAGCTGTAAATATACAATGTTGGCTGTTAGTGATGAAGTTTTTGTGGAGAAATTTTTGCTGGCACGGATACCTTAATGCAAAAAAAAAATGGGATTTGCACTTCCAAACTACATTAGGTTTTAAATAGCCAAGCTATTAACTATTATTTCCGTACCTTTGCCTTATAAAACAATTTAATCCAATCCCTCCTTTACTCGGTTTTAACAATTAAAACCATCATCTGCTTGTCGAAAGCCTTTTAATTATATTATGAACGCAAAAAATACTGCCTACGAAATCGGGCTCTTCTTATTTCAACTCAATAACTCTGCAAACGAAAGTGGTTTTAACACAAAGGAAACGTGGGAAGTAAAAATAACCGACGAAGAAGAGATGAAAACAATTGTGAAAAACTTCAAGCCCGCAGTTGCTAGTCAAATTCCTACAAAAATTGTTGTGGAAGTATACAACGCCGTTAAAACTAAGTTAAATCAGCCTGAAGATCTTGAACTTGCAAAACTTGACGATAAAAGTGTTGCTAAATTGGGGTTGAATTATGTGGTTGCCTATAATCTTAATAGACCAATAAGATAAATATCTTACTTGGTAGAGGCATGTTCCCTTTCACTTATTGCCCAATTCGCCATTGCATTCAGCACAGGCGTCAAGTTCACTCCTGCTGTAGTAAGCGTGTAAGTTACATGCGGTGGCACCACTGGCTCTGCTTTTCTAAGCACCAAATTATCATCCTGTAATTGTTTTAAATGCTGAATTAGCATTTTCTCGGTGATTGTGGGGATAGACTTCCTTAACTCACTGTAACGTTTTGGTCCGCTCATTAACTGAAACAATATAATCGGCTTCCAATAACCGCCCAATTTATTCATTACATAACTAACTGGGCACCATTCTGCTGTTAATTGCTTATTCTCGTTACGAGTTGAACTCTCTTTAACTTTGGTCATGATACATACTTTAGGGTAAGTACTTGTATAAAAGTAAGTACAAATATACCTTTGTTGTATCAATAATTAAAATTTAAAAAGATGAATATTACAATCACAGGATCAATCGGAAATATCAGCAAACCACTTGCTCAAAAACTAGTTAAGGCAGGTCACAACGTTACAGTCATTACCAGTAGCCAAAAAAATGTAAATGAAATTAAAGTCTTAGGTGCTATTCCAGCAGTAGGCTCAGTAGAGGATATCGAATTTCTTAATTCGGCATTTACTGGTGCAGACATAGTTTACACGATGACACCGAATAACTTTGGCGCTGCCGATCAAAGGGCCTATATGGTAAATGTGGGTAAAAGCTATCTGGCGGCAATTCAAAAATCAGGGGTTAAAAATGTCGTAAACTTAAGCAGTATCGGTGCGAATTTGGCAGATGGCACTGGCCCGATAAAAGGTTTACATGATATTGAACAGTTATTAAATGATTTAGCAAATGTTAATATCAAGCATTTGCGAGCTGGTTTCTTTTATACTAATTTTTACAATGACATTCCTTTAATTAAAAACTTAGGCATTACCGGTTCAAACTATAGCAATGAAACGAAAATGATTCTCGTTCATCCAAAAGATATTGCAACCGAAATTGCTCATCAAATAGCGATTGGTTTTGAAGGAAAAAGTTTTCAATATGTATATAGTGATGAACAGACCGCGTCGGCAGTTGCCACAACATTAGGTAAAGCAATTAATAAGCCTGATCTAGCTTGGATACCCTTTACGGACGAACAACTATTAACTGGTATGCTACAGGCAGGTTTACCAGAACCTGTAGCCAAAAATTATGTAGAAATGGGTAATGCCTTGGGCAATGGCTTGTTAAATAACGATTTTAACCTGCATAAACCAACAGCAGGCGAAACAAAACTGGCCGAATTTGCAGTAGAATTTGCAAAGAGATTTGAAGGTTAATCAAAGGAATTCAAAAAGTTAGTTGCGATTATTTTTTAATTCTCGAAGTACATAGGTTTTGTAATTCGTACCAATAGGGATTTCTTTAATCCCTATTTCTATATCATTTGCAGTAAAGGCGGTAATTTTTCTGGGATTAACAATAAATGATCTATGGATACGAAGAAAATTAAAAGGTCTTAATTCCATCTCAATGTCGCTAATTTTGTACTTGGCATTAATTTCTTGATGTTGACAATGAATAATTACATAATCTCTTAAGCTTTCTACGTATAAGATATCATCGGCATAAAGCTTATGGAACTTAGCCCCGCTTTTAAAGTAAATAAATTGACTTTCACTGCTTTTTGTCGTACTCGATGTTTGCTTGATTTGAATTGTTCTAAGATACCGATCTACGGCTTTAAGAAAGCGGTCAAAAGTAATGGGTTTTAACAGATAGTCTACGATATCGAGGTCGTAGCCATCTAATGCAAACTCTCGATAAGCTGTAGTAATAATCACTGCTGGTGGATTTTTTAATGTCTTTAAAAAATCAATACCAGTAAGTTGGGGCATTTTAATATCTAGAAATATCAGGTCTATGGTTTTAGACCTGAGTAATTCTAAGGCTTTAACGGCATTGCTACAGGTAGCTTCTACTTCAAAAAGATCTAACTGTTCTATATGATTTTCAATTAGCTTGATTGCTAAAGGTTCATCATCAACTAAAAGACATTTTACTTTCATGAGTAGGTTTGGCTACGCTGGCTTGTTGATTAACCAGGCTTATAGTGAGTAAAGTTATAAAGGTACTTCCATTGATAGAAGTACCAAAAGTATGATTTCCGGGATAAATTAATTCCAATTGCTTGCGAATGTTAGCTAAGCCTATTTTTTCATTTCCTTCTTCTTCATCTTTGAATACAAAAGTATTAGTTACTTTAAACGAAAATTCATTTTCGCGAAGCTCAAGGTCTATGCTGATACATGGTGTGCCTATGTCTTCTCCTGCGCCATGCTTAAATGCATTTTCTACAATTGACAATAAAATTAACGGAGCAATTCCGGCTTCTTCATCAATTTGATGATAAAAATTAACGACTAAACGCTCGTTGTATCTTAATTTTTCGAGATCAATGTAATTGGTTAATAAGTTAATTTCTGACGTTAATGGAACATAAGTAGTATTGCATCGGTAAAGAACATGGTCTAAAATCTGTGAAAGACCTGCTATAGACTTAGAGGTAACGGGAGAATTAACCAAAGACAATGAGTAAATGTTGTTGAGCGTGTTAAACAAGAAATGAGGATTAAGCTGTGCTTTTAAAATATTTAACTCAGCTTCTGTTTTTTCCTTTTCTAACAATAACGTACGCTGTTTTACTAGATATTGATCTTTTAACAATTTGATGAACCCAAATATCCAGGCTAGTGAGAAATTCTGTAAAAAATATACGTTGATAAGCGTATGCATATCGGTTAGAATTTGTAAAACGGGTTCTTGATCAAATGGTGGCTCGCGCACAATTGGTTCTAACACGTACACAACTGTGATCCTTAAAATAGCGCTAATAATATAGGCGCCAACAATAAAATAAAGCGTAACCAAAAAATAATTCTCTCCAAGCAATAGTTTGGGTATAATGAAATAAGCTACGAAATAAGACGCTAGCATATAGAAAAACACATAAAACATGTTTTCTATCAACATAACGCGAAAACTAAGTCCTGCCTCCCATTGAGGAACAATAAATACGACCAACCAGAACAACAAATGGCTTGAAACTCTATAAATGGAGCTATAGCGAATTATCTTATTAAAAATTGACATCTTTCTCAAATATAGCATTCGTTTGAATTAGTGATTAAAACTGTAGACGAATACTTAATAAAAACTGATGAATAAGTTGAAAACACCGACTAAGCTAATTAAACTACTAATTGACTCTATCTACCTGCTTTTAGCACTTAAAAGACGATCGTCCAATTTTTGTATTTCTCAGGAATGCATCTTCGAATAAATTAATCCGAGAAGACACACCATGAGAAAATTAATATTAAGTATCCTACTAATGGGTGCATTACAAAGCGCTGCGCAAGTAGTTAAAAATGTAACCATCAAAGGGAAAGTATTAGAATCAAACACCAAACAACCCATTGTAAACGCAAGTATAATTTTGCAGTCAGCAGCTGATCAAAAGATAACCACCAGCTTAGCCGCTAACGAAAAAGGAGAATTTAGCCTAGCTGTACCCCCAGGAAGATATCATCTTAAAATTGAATTCATCTCGTTCAAACCGATGTTGATTGAAAATAGATTATTTGATAGTGACTTAGATTTGGGAAACATCCAATTGAAAGAAGATATTAAATTATTGAAATCGGTTAGTATTATGGGCGAAAAGTCGAGTTTGGAGCTAAACCTAGATAAAAAGGTATTTAACGTAGGGCAGGATTTAATGTCGAAAGGTGGAAATGCCAGCGACATTTTAAACAACGTACCTTCTGTAAACGTCGATGCAAATGGCGTGATAAGTCTTAGAGGGAATAACGCAGTAAGAATATTGATCAATGGTAAACCTTCTATGCAATCGATGAACAATGGCCTAGAACAGATACCAGCTAGCAACATAGAGAAAGTTGAGGTTATAACCAATCCATCTGCCAGATATGAAGCACAAGGTGGTGCTGGAATTATCAATATCGTTTTAAAGAAAAATACGACAACAGGTTTCAACGGTTCAATACAAGCAGGCGCAGGTTCTCCCGCCATTTATAATGCGAATGCGAATTTGAGCTTCAAAACAGAAAAAGTTAATTTATTTACCAATTTGGGATTTCGAAATAGAGATCTATACCTCACTGAAAAGAGGATACAAACTAGTCAGCTCAACTCAACGAAGAAAATATTATTTCAAGATAACCTGATAAACAGACGTGACGATTCTTATGATTTTTATCTTGGGGGCGATTATTACATTAACAACAAAAACACTTTAACAGGTAGTTACTATCATAGCACCTTGATCGTAAAGAACACGAATGACTACAACTATAATTATTTTAACAGCAATAATAGTAGAGATAGTAGCATCTACAGACAAGAACACTATAAAGAACCAAAGAAATACAATCAGCTCGAATTATACCATGTTAAAACTTTCGACAATAAGGATCATAAATGGACAACTAGTTTGCAATATGATTTTTGGAATGATGACGAAAATCAACGCATTAATCAACAAAAAACTCTTCCAAATGCTAGTCCAGCTGCCGACTTAATCTCTCAAAATATTGAAAGTAGCAACGACATTTTTATACAAAGTGACCTAATTACCAATTTTGGTAGGTTGGGGAATTTTGAAACAGGTGTTAGAAGTGATCTTCGTGCAATAAGAAGTGATTATTGGGCTAAGTCTAATGGCGTACTACTCAATCAATACACAAACAAATTAAACTATGACGAGAATTTATTTAGCGCCTATGTTCAAATTGGCAGTAAATTGAATAAATTAAACTACCAGTTGGGCTTAAGGGCTGAAATGTCTTTCATTGGTATCTCTGATAGAATTGGAAGCTTTAACGAAGAAAAAGAATATATTAATCTTTTCCCAACAGCGCATTTTGTTTATAATTTTAAGAAGAGTACCGATTTACAACTAAGTTATAGTAGACGAATAAACAGGCCCGAATTTTGGCAATTAAACCCATTTGGCGGGTTATCTGATACGCGTAACCTCACGATAGGTAATCCAGATTTGGATCCAACTTATACGAATTCATTTGAACTTACTGTCCTAAAAAAGTGGAATAAATTTACCCTCACACCTAACCTCTATTTTGCCCAAACAAATAACTATTTTCAATATGTACTTAAGCAAACTGCTGATGGAAATTTCCTGCGAACGCCAGTCAATTTAGCCTATGAAAAGCGTTATGGCCTAGAAATATCAAGCAGTTATAATCCGTATAGTTGGTGGCGATTGTCTTGGAACTTTAATTATTATGAGTTTAAGCAAAAAGGTTCATTTGAAGGCAAGCAATATGGCGTAGATGATAAAATGTGGACTACCCAATTAAATAGCAGAATGAAGCTACCTAAAAATTTAGCAATAGAATCGTTGTTTGCTTATCGAGCTAAGTTTAAAGATATTCAATCAATCAATAAAGCTCAATACAGAGTTAACATCGCAATCAGTAAAGATATATTAAAAGAGAAAATGACTATCAGTGCTGCTGCGAACAACATCTTCAACTCATTAATTGATCATCAAATACTTAATACGCCAACCTATCAGTTACAGTCCACTTTTAGCGGAGTAGGTCCGATATTAAATGCCACAGTCGTTTATCGATTCAATAGAAAAAAAGACGAAAAAGATCGATTACCTGAATAGAAAATAATACACCTTAATAAAAAATTATTTTATGATGGAAAAAAACCAGAAAGCTTAGATTCTTTTCTAAGAAATTACTTTTTACCTGAAGGAAAATACTATTCAAAAGGCAATTTCTTAAAATCAAAACCTGGGAATTACCGAGAGTATAGTAATATAGGAGCTGGATGTTCCGGGATTTTCTGGGCCACAAAATTGGGGGGCACACGCATAGGCCATAATGGTTCGGATCCTGGTGTAAGAACTCTTATGCTTTCTGATCTAGCCAAGGAAATTGGTGTAATATTATTTTTCAATACTTCACTGAATGAAAATGAAGAAGGGCTATTTTTTGATATTTATGATGAAATCTATAAGTATGGCTTAACCTTAAAAAGCACTAAATAATCGACTATAACTTAAAGTTTCTTAATATACGCTAAAAACAAATCGAGAGCTTCCTTCTTTTCCTTGGTAAAATCAAAATCTAATTTATTCATTAAATAATCTTCCAAATCAAAATTAGGAACTGAGGGAAGTTCTTTTAGCAATTCTTCACGGTGCGATAAGCCAAATTTAAGTGCCGCATTGAAATCAGCAACAAATGAAGATGGTATCGATTTATTTGCCACCCACGCCGCATAAACGAATGGCAGACCTGTAAATTTCATCCACTCCTCGCCCATGTCATAAACATACTTGAATTCATTTTTACGGGTAAAGGTTCGGTCGCCTATTAAAACAATTGCATCTGTTTGTGCTACTTGATCTGTTATGAAATCAACAGCTACCTTAAAGTGATATTTCAATAGAACCTCGGCTAATTTATTAGAGGTCCGTGAATGTGAATCAAGTTTTACAGTTTTAATCTCATTTACTGGGACATTCGATAAAATAAAAACAGAATTTACTGCTCCGGTAGATCCAATGCAGTAATCACTCACGATATTCGCATTTTCTACAAAAGGAATAACAGCTACCGGGATTAGACCAATATCTACTTGATTATTAATTAATTTAGTTGCACAATCTGACGGTATATCTAAACTTAAAGAAATCTGGTTTAAAACAGCAGACCTCTCAATTCCATAAATAAAAGGTTTTGTATTGGTATAGGCAACAGCCGAAATCTTAATCTTGTTCAATTTTTCCAGTTTAGTGTGTGGCGTCTGAGCTTAACTCCTTCAAGTGCTCAGTATTATTAAAATCAATTACCTGAAATCTATTCTCATGATAACTCAAGCGATAAAGCGTTGTATTTTGGTGGGGGAAATCGCCCATCTGCGACATTGGCTTATCTAAAAGATAGCATAACAACAAACGCATTGCCCTACCATGCATACAGATTAATACACACTTTGCATCAATGTTGTCTTTAATTACCTCAACAGCTTTTGACAACCGGAAAAGCACGTCGTTGGGACTTTCGCCTCCATCAAATTTTGCTTCATAGTTTCCTCCTTGCCATTGCTCAACAATATCTTTAAAAGCGTGTCTTGCTTCTTCGGTGTTAGGTTTACCTTCCCAATCACCCCAAGCAAGCTCGTCAAGCCCTTCAAGCTGTTCCCATGATAAACCAAGATCGATAAATTGCTGTACGGTTTGGTGAGTTCGCTTAAGTTTGGAAGTGTAAATATAATCGAAGGGAATATGCTGGTAATAGGTAAAAAACGCATTTGCCTGCAGTCTACCTGTATTATTTAAATCAGTATTCACACCTCTGCCTTGTACAATTCCTAATCTATTTAACTCTGTTTCGCCATGGCGGATGATATACAATTCTTTCATAAAATGGGAATCAATAAACTAAAAGCAAGTGAATTAATTAATAACTGGCAACTTATAATATTGCGGTTTCACATCGTTCTCAAAAACAACATCTGTGTAATCGGTTACGATATGATATAACGTATCTCTTTCAACTGGTTTGCGACCAACTTGTTTAATGAGGTTGACCAATTCTTGGGTACTCATAGCTGGGTTTTGCTCTTCAGCCCCAGCCATGGAATAGATCTTCGTAGTATCATCTAACGTACCATCGATATCATCCACTCCAAAATTTAAAGACATTTGTGCAGTTTCCCTGCTTATCATAGCCCAATAAGCCTTAATATGATCAAAATTATCAAGATAAATACGGCTGATGGCATAATTTCTTAAATCTTCAACTACAGAAACTTCAGCAACATGACTCATCTGGTTATGTTGATTTCTAAATTTTAAGGGAATAAAAGTTTGAAATCCTCCTGTCCTATCTTGCAATTCACGTAAGCGTTCCATATGATCAACGCGATGCTCGAAGTTTTCGATATGCCCGTATAACATGGTTGCATTTGAGCGCATTCCTAGTTTATGCCATTCTTCGTGTATGGCAAGCCACTGGTCTGCTGTACACTTATCTTTCGCTATCTGCTGTCTAATTTCCGGTGCAAATATTTCTGCTCCTCCGCCAGGGATTGACTCTAAACCAGCTTCCTTCATCAACTTCATTCCGGTAGTGTAATCTATCTTTGCCTTTTTAAAAATATAATGATATTCTACTGGCGTAAGTGCTTTTACATGTAGATCTGGCCGATGGTGCTTAATAGCAGTAAATAGAGAGCTATAAAATTCTACGTCATATTGCGGCAAAACACCACCTACAATATGAACTTCTGTTACTGGTTCATCATCATATTTTTTTACAATGGCTAACATTTCTTCCATTGTAAGAGCCCAACCTTCTTCCTTTTGCTTAATTAACCTAGAATAGGAGCAAAATTTACAATCGTAAACACAAAGGTTGGTGGGTTCTAAATGAAAATTTCGGTTAAAATAGGTTATATCTCCATGCTTCTGTTCACGAATATAATTGGCTAAAACGCCTAGATATCCGAGTTCTGCATGTTCATATAAGTATACACCTTCAGTAAATGAAATCCGCTCACCATCCTTAACTTTTTGAGCAATGGTTAAAAGAGGTTTCGATAAGTTTGGGTTATTTAGAAGAATAGCTAATGATTGCACGTGAGTTTTCCTTAATAATAGGCAAAAGTACAATATTGCTGGCAGTGAACATCATTTTGATGTAAAATGATTTGTTGGAACCACAAATGCACGAAAATTCGTGCATTTGTGGTTAAATATATTATTGCTTATTTAGCTGCTTTCGTAAAGTTCAATACAACGTACGCCGAACCACTACCATATTCAATTGGCGATTTAATAACCATGCTACTATTACTTGCAGAACTTAACATTAAACGATAACCATCTGTTATGTTTTTAGGTTTCTCGCCTTCATTCACTTTTTTAAATTGGAATGTTTCATCTGCTGTGCTTACCGACCAAAAAATATTCTGGGTTTTAGCGTCGCATGAAGTACTCGCTGGTAATTCGTAAGTTCCATTACCACTATTGGTTAAGTTCCAGGTACTGCCTATAAAACATTTATACGAGTTCTCGCCTAAGAACGACTTCACTGCGATTTCAGGAATATTTTCGAAAGTAACGTTCGTTAAAATCCAATTTCCACTAACATCTCCACGCTTTGCAGCTACTGTTCCAGATGTTGTTTTAGGAGAGCAGCTATTTAATGTGATGCATAATCCAAGGGCCAGACTGGCAATTAAGAATATTCTTTTCATGATGTTATATTTATTTAATTTCGTATTTGATTACATAAATCTTGCCAAAATAATTTAATTGTCCTTCTGAACGACTAAATTTGTTTTACTAATTTTCTCTAAGCTACAGATATGAAACCTGAAACCAAAGCCATTCACGCACTTAACAACTCCAAAGCTTCTACCGGTGATGTGAGCATGCCGATTAGTCTATCAACTACATTCTTTCGGGGTGAAGATGGAGGTTATCCAGGTGGTTATATGTATAGTAGAGTGAGCAATCCAAATCGATCGGCTTTGGAAAGTGTAATTACTGCTTTAGAAAATGGTGTAGACACTTGTACCTTTTCATCAGGCAATACAGCTGGCATGGCTGTTTTTCAAGCTTTGGAACCTGGGAGCCATATTATTGCGCCCGACGATATGTATTGGGGATTTAAAAAGCAATTGCAAAGCATGTTCAGTGGAACGCTAACTTTCGATTTTATAGATTTAACAACAATTGATCATATAAGCGCTTATATTAAGCCCGAAACAAAGATGATTTGGGCTGAAACACCTTCTAACCCATTGTTAAAAATTAGTGATATAGAAGCTATTGCTCAGATCTGCAAAAGAAATCAATTAATTTTTGCTTGTGATAGTACATTTGCCTCTCCCATTTTGCAAAATCCTTTGATATTAGGTGCAGACATTGTAATGCATTCTACGACCAAATATATTGGCGGTCACAGTGATGTATTAGGTGGTGCTTTAACTACCTCCGCACTTAGTCCTTTTTGGGATAAAATTAGAAACATACAACAGATTGGTGGCGCAGTTCCATCTCCGTTTGACTGCTTTCTATTGCTTAGGAGTATAAAAACGCTTGCATACCGCATGAAAGGCCATTGTGAAAATGCAATAGAGCTAGCAAAATATCTTGAAGCTCATCCAAAAATAGAATTTGTGTATTATCCTGGTTTACCAAGTCATCCACAACATGAAGTTGCAAAAAAACAAATGAAGAATTATGGAGGTATGCTTTCTGTATTGGTAAACGGTGGAGCAGAAAATGCTAGAACAGTAGTAAATTCAGTACAGCTATTTGCCCAAGCTACAAGTTTAGGAGGTGTTGAAAGTTTAATAGAACATAGAGCTTCAGTAGAAGGTCCAGATACTAAAACACCGCAGAATTTAATTCGGATTTCAGTTGGATTAGAGCATATAGATGATTTGAAAGAAGATCTGAGACAAGCGCTAGAGAGGATTTAATCGATTAAATATTCATTTACTAAGCTGAAACACTTAAAAGCATTTACCTCATTTTCAGATGTTTGACTTTTTATCAGAATTTAATTTTGTATGTAAAAAATAATATTCCTACATTTGAAATATTATTTGGCGAAGGCTAGATAGTTGAAGTCAATTCCATCATGGTTTTGATTTATAAAGAAGTGGCGAGAGACAGGCTCATTGACCCACTGGCAACCCTCCCAAACGGAGAAGGTGCCAATTCCTGACCAGACAACATGGTGTTGTTTGGAAATATAAATTAAGGATATGAAAACATTCAATTTAATTTCGCTGATTAGCGACCCCTTAAGTTCAAACAAGGCATCGGTTTATTTTAATGTAAATCAGTTCTGTTGTAACTGTATGTGCTGTTGCATGTACTAACTAGAAATCTTCCATTTTGTTTTCTTTCAATTCGGAAGGCCCTGTAAACACAGGGTACGCCCACTTGGTGCAGGATTTATCCTTGTAGGCACTAAGGAATATTTCAACTTTACAACATCGAACAATTTAACATTAACAATCATGTCAACTACACATAAATTCGAAACCTTACAATTACATGCTGGTCAAGAAATTGACCCAACTACTGGATCTAGAGCAGTACCAATTTACCAAACTACCTCCTACGGCTTTAAGAATTCTGAACACGGAGCTAATTTATTTGCTTTAAAAGAGTTTGGAAACATTTATACCCGTATCATGAATCCGACAACAGATGTGTTTGAAAAGCGAATTGCTGCATTAGAAGGTGGAGTAGCTGCATTGGCCGTTAGCTCTGGACAAGCAGCACAATTTATCGCTTTAACAAATATTCTTCAAGCAGGAGATAATTTTGTTAGCTCAAGTCATTTGTATGGGGGATCATATAATCAATTTAAAGTTGCCTTTAAACGTTTAGGCATTCAGGTTCAATTTGCTAATGGAGACAATCCAAGTGACTTTGAAGCCAAAATCAACGAAAAAACAAAAGCTATTTATTTAGAAACTATCGGAAATCCTGCTTTTAGCATTATAGATTTTGAAGAAATAGCGATCATTGCCAAAAAGCATGACCTACCTCTGATAGTAGATAATACTTTCGGAGCTGCCGGATATCTATTTAGACCTTTAGAACACGGAGCAAACGTTGTAGTGCAGTCGGCTACAAAGTGGATTGGAGGCCATGGAACAAGTATTGGAGGTGTAATTGTTGATGGTGGAAACTACAACTGGGGAAATGGCAAATTTGCGCAATTCTCGGAACCTGCAGAAGGATATCATGGATTAAACTTTAGCGAGGTTTTTGGAGTTGACGGACCATTTGGCAATATCCAATTTATTATTCGTGCACGTGTAGAGGGCCTTAGAGATTTTGGTCCAGCAATTGCACCTTTCAACTCCTTCTTACTACTTCAAGGTTTAGAAACACTTTCGTTGCGCGTTCAGCGTCATGTAGATAACGCTTTAGCTTTAGCAACCTGGTTAGAAAATCATCCAGCTGTTGCGAAAGTAAATTACCCTGGCTTAGAGAGCAGCCCTTATCATGCTAACGCAAAAAAATACTTAAGTAACGGCTTTGGTGCTGTATTATCATTTGAGCTAAATGGTGATAAAGAGGCAGCAAAATCTTTTGTGGATCAATTAAAATTGGTAAGCCATTTAGCCAATGTAGGCGATGCAAAAACTTTAATTATTCAACCATCAGCTACAACACATCAACAACTAAGCGATAGTGAACAGCTTGCAGCTGGTGTTCAACCTAATCAACTTCGTGTATCTGTTGGTATTGAACATATCGACGATATCAAAGCTGATTTCGAGCAAGCATTTGAAAAAATCGCTCAATAGTCCATTCATATTACTAGGAATATCATTCAATATGTCGAACAATTTAAATATAAAACCTTCAACATCACCTTCTGGAAATCCGGGAATATATAAACATCCTAAGATTTTCAAATTAGAAAGTGGCAAGAAGTTGCGTAATTTAGAGATTGCTTACCAAACCTTTGGTAAATTAAATACCAACAAAGATAATGTGATTTGGGTTTGCCACGCCTTAACGGCAAATTCAGATGTATTAGATTGGTGGAAAGGGTTATTTGGAAATAATGCATTGTTTAACCCTGAGGAACATTTTATTGTTTGTGCTAACATAATTGGCTCTAACTACGGTACTTCTAACCCATTGAGTAAAAATCCTGTAACTGGGCTACCCTATTATCTTTCATTTCCTGAATTCACCATTAGAGATTTAGCTTCTGCCCATCATTTATTAGCCAGTCATTTAGGGGTTAATAAGATCAAAGTGCTAATTGGTGGTTCTTTAGGTGGTCAACAGGCACTAGAATGGTCGTTAGCGGGCACAAACGAAATTGAAAATCTAGTTTTAGTCGCTACCAACGCGGTTCATTCACCATGGGGCATTGCATTTAATGAAAGTCAGCGACTAGCCATTAGCACCGACCGTACTTTTTATGCTAACCAGCCAGATGGAGGATTAAAGGGATTAAAAGTAGCTAGAAGTATTGCACTCTTATCTTATCGTACCTATGAAGCATATGCGGCAACTCAGTTAGAAAGTGTGAATGAAAAGACTACCGGTTATAGAGCTGCTTCTTATCAAAACTATCAGGGTGAAAAATTATGTAAGCGTTTTAATGCCTACAGCTATTGGTATTTAAGTAAAGCAATGGATAGCCATAATGTTGGTAGAGGTAGAAAAAGTATCACAGCTGCATTGAACAGCATAAAATCCAACACCTTAGTGATAGGCATTGAAAATGACGTTCTTTTTCCCCTTAGCGAGCAAAAATTTTTAGCAGAGCATATTAAAGGTGCACAATTTACCAGCATTAGCTCATCATATGGCCATGATGGATTTCTAATTGAAACCGATAGTTTGACAAACATCATTGGGAATTTCTTAAAGGAAAGCGCGAACAAAAAAATAATTAAATTAAGAACAGCATAATTGGGAATGGGAAGTTTCCCAAATACCTGTGCATTAAGATTTGTAGTAAAAATTAAGTAAAAAATGAGTAAGAAACTAAAAATAGGATTATTTGGATTTGGTGTAGTTGGACAAGGGCTGAACGATATTATCAGTAGTCAGAATTTAAATTTAGAAGTTGTAAAAATTGCCATTAAAAATGCAGATAAGCAACGTACATTACCTGCATCTTTATTTACAACTTCCCATGATGAAATTTTAGATAACCCAGAAATCAACACTATTGTGGAGTTGATTGATGATGCAGACGCAGCTTTTAAAATTGTAAAAAAAGCTTTAAGCAGTGGTAAGAACGTAGTGTCGGCGAATAAAAAAATGATCGCCACACATTTACAAGAACTTGTAAGATTGCAGGCTGAGTATGGCACCTCATTGCTATATGAAGGCGCCGTATGCGGAAGTATTCCAATCATTCGTAACTTAGAAGAATATTATGATAATGAACTTTTACATGGCATAAGCGGGATATTTAATGGGTCATCAAACTACATTCTATCAAAAATCTTTAATGAGGGATTAGCTTATGAAACAGCGTTAAAGCAAGCACAGGATTTAGGTTTTGCAGAAACAGACCCTATCTTGGACGTTGGAGGTTTTGATCCTAAATTTAAACTTACCATTGCAACCGCACATGCATACGGTTTATTTATCAATCCTGATAACATCTTGAACGTTGGTATTCAAAATTTATCGGACAACGATATACAGTATGCCAAAGAGAAAAATTATAAGATTAAGTTAGTTCCTACCGCTCGCAAAATTAGCACAAAGCAGGTAGTAACCTATGTGCTGCCTAAGTTTGTAAAAGCCGATGATTTTCTATACAATGTAGAAAACGAATATAATGGGGTAACGGTTCAGGCTGCATTTGCCGACAAGCAATTCTTTTTTGGTAAAGGTGCAGGTGGCCACCCTACTGGAGCAGCAGTACTATCAGACATTGCAGCACTTCGTTACGATTACCGTTATGAATATAAAAAATACAACCAACAAAATGGACTTGTTCACACCGATAAGGTGAATATTGAAGTTTATTTACGGTATGTACATGAGTATACCATAGATAAATTACAGGTAGAGAACATTGTTGAACGTTTTTCTCGCAATGATTATAAATACGTAATTGGCAGTGTTAGCTTAAAAAATCTTATCGCTAATAAAGATTTGCTAATTCAAAAAGATGTATTTATTGCGCACACTGGTAAACTAAATTATAGTGAAGAGGCCATTAAAGCCATTGCGGAAGAAGGTGTTTTATTAAATTAATTTTTTTTTTGTTTTGATGCAAAAAGCCCCGGTGTAATGCCGGGGCTTTTGCGTTAAAAGGCTTACGAAGTTTATTAAACTTCGTAAGCCTAAATTATATCTCTCTGTTAATATCCCAAGCCTCTAGGTAATCTGCTACCCTGCGAACAAAAGAACCCCCTAAAGCACCATCAACTATGCGATGATCATAAGAAAGCGATAAGAACATCATATGCCTAATGGCAATTACATCTCCGAACTCTGTCTCCAGTACTGCCGGTTTCTTCTTTATTGCACCTACCGCTAGGATAGCTACTTGAGGTTGATTGATAATCGGTGTACCCATCACATTACCAAAAGAACCAACATTTGTTAGGGTAAAAGTCCCATTTTGTGTTTCATCCGGTTTTAACTTAGCATTACGAGAACGATTAGCCAAATCATTTACAGCTTTGGTTAACCCAACTAAATTTAGCTGATCTGCATTTTTAATTACAGGAACTATTAGATTTCCACTAGGTAATGCAGCGGCCATACCAATATTAATATCTCTTTTCTTAATGATTTGTGTTCCATTTAGGCTTACATTAATCATCGGAAAATCTTTAATCGCTTTACTTACTGCTTCGATAAAAATTGGGGTGAAAGTAATTTTTTCGTTTTCACGTTTCTCGAAACTTCCTTTAACCTTGTCGCGCCATTTCACCATATTGGTTACGTCGGCCTCAACAAATGAGGTAACATGAGGAGAAGTATGCTTGCTCATTACCATATGCTCGGCAATCAACTTACGCATTCTATCCATTTCGATAATTTCATCACCACCTGAAACGGATGTTACAGGTGATGGGCTTTGAGTTACAGGTTTAGGCGCAGTCTGATCATTGTTCCTCACTCCTTGCCCCTTGCTCTCTGCACTGCTCACTCCTTGCCCCTTACCAGCAATATATGCCAATAAATCGTCTTTAGTCAGACGGCCATCAGCGCCGCTTCCTTTAATTTGATCAAGTTCTCCAGTAGCAATTCCTTCTTGCGTAGCGATGCTTTTCACCAATGGTGAGTAAAAACGATCTGAGCTCTTAAAATCTTGAACTTCGGCAATCGGTTCTTTCAAAAGCTCAATACCTGGCACCTCAGCAGTATCGGCAACTGGTTGTGGCTGGTTACTTTCAGCTGTTGGTTTTGTCTCCTCAACCGATTCTGTTTCAATTATCGCAATTACAGCTCCTACTTGCACCACATCATCAATAGCGAACAACTGTTTTACTAATTTACCTGCCACAGGCGATGGAACTTCAGAATCTACCTTATCTGTAGCAATTTCCAGCACAGTATCATCCAATTGGATCATATCTCCAGGTTGCTTATTCCATTTGATGATTGTTGCTTCTGCAACACTCTCTCCCATTTTTGGTAGCAATAATTCGTATTGAGCCATCTTATATTAAAGTTATATCTGGTAATCAGCCGCAAAATTACACCTTTTTCTGCAATAAACTAAGGAATTTCGGTAACTTGTATCACGCGGTCTATTAACACATTAACTATTTAATCGACATCTTGGTTTAATATTTTTAGCAAAAGTGTAAATGCAGCAGTGGCTGATCTTTCTATATTTTGAATTCTTTTACCGCCAAAATTAAAGAGCTTAGCTATGACTGTCTGCTTATTTGCAACGGCTATCCATACTGTTCCAACAGGCTTGTCGGGCATGCCCCCATCTGGCCCAGCAATACCACTCACGGCAATTGCATAATCTGTCTTAAAATGTAAAATAGCACCTCGGGCCATTTCATTTACTGTTTGTTCACTTACCGCGCCAAAATTGTTGAGCGTTTCATGTTGTACACCTAAAACAGTTTCTTTAAGGTCATACGAATAAACTACTGCTCCACCAACAAACACCGACGAAGAACCCGCATGCTGTGTGAGTAAGTGCGAGATAAATCCTCCAGTGCAACTTTCAGCGGTAGATAAAGTCAGGCCCTTTTCCTTCATTTTATTAAGAATAGCTTTCTCTAAACTAATGTCTTCAGCTACCACTACATATTTCGCAATTTTGGTAATAATTTGATCAGTTATCACACTGATTTCGCTTTTCAACAACATTTCGTCAGTTCCTGTTCCGCTTAACCTTAACCTTACCTGCCCTAATTTAGGCAAATAGGCCAGCTTAATATGTGGCGGAAGTCCATCCTCAATAGCAGCGATTTCTTGAGCCAGAAACGATTCGCCGAGCCCTGCTGTTAAAATAGTTTGATGGACAATAAAAGGCAATTTAAATGCGGTCTTAATGCGAGGAATAATCTCTTCTTCCATCAAGTACATCATTTCAAAAGGTACTCCGGGCATCGAAACAATGATTTTCCCTTGTTGCTCAAACCACATACAGGGGGCAGTTCCATTGGCGTTTTGGATCACGGTACATCCATCTGGCACATCCGCCTGACGAATATTTGCCTCTATCATCGGTCTATTTAATCTCGCAAAAATTGAAGTAATATGATCTAAAGTAGGTTTATCACTTCGCAAAGGCATGTTAAAGTATTTCGACAGGGTTAATTTGGTGATATCATCTTTAGTTGGTCCTAAACCACCAGTAATTAAAATGACATCAGCTCTCTTTTGGGCTTCGTTCAAAGCTTCCACAATATGAGCTGCATCATCAGAAACGGAAGTTATTTGCTTTACAGCTAGGCCGATATTATTTAACTCTTTGGCCATCCAGGCCGAATTGGTGTCTACAATTTGTCCAATCAGAATTTCATCTCCGATGGTAATTATTTCTGCAAGCATAGTTCTATATTAATACTTCGTATAATATCCTTTTCTCTTACTTAATTTTAAATCTTGTAAAATAGCTTCTTTTACTTGAATAGTAACTGAATAACTTGCGTACGTGCCAAATGGAATCCAGCTAGCATTTAGGTTCCAGCAATGCAAGTCTCTATAAATTGAGAATGAGGTATGTGATATATTTTTTGCCTTAAAGTCCCAACCAGATTGAAACTGAATTTTCCATTTTTGGGTTAGGCTCACATCACCATTAAAATTCAGTGTGTTAGAAATATCTCTGCTTTGCTTTGAGCTCAACATGTTGGTGTAATTGAAACTATAAGAAAAAGCAAAATTCCAAGGCACATTAAAATCTACAAATGCATTAGGATCTCTACTAATTGCTTGCAGCTCTTCAATTTGTTCTGGGGTTCTACCCTGATTTGCTGTTTGATTTTTCAACGCCTCCATATTTTGGTTACGTTTCTTTAAGGCGGCAGGGTTTAAACTATAATCAAATGAGAAGTTGAAGTTAGTTAGCCTCGGTAGTTTGCCTTCTGAAAATACATAGTGATCGGTTTCGCCAATATAATATACAGGTTGATTTACAGGAGTTCCAGGACTAGGAATTTCACCTACCAAATAAGGGCTAAAGGTTCCGCCAAAATTAAAGCCTAACTTATCGGTAAACTGTGAACGTCCGCTAAATCCAATTGGAGAAAGTTTCTTTACCGGAGCCATAAAATTATAAGTTCCCGAGAAAGTTAAACCTTGGATAATTGGAATTTTCTTTTCACCATTACCAGTTGTATCTTTTTTAGATTTAACCTTTAACTCAACATTGTTATCAAGTGAAAAACTTAAGTTAGCCTGTTCTCCTGATGATGGTCCGCCAAATTGTGAGCCATCAAATATGGAATACTTCAGTGGTTTACCTCTATAATCATATATTGGCTTACCATCAATCAGCTTACTACGTCCTGGTCGGATATCGTTTTCGTAATAATGAAGTTCCTTGTAATAACCATATTTTTTTGCGGAGAAATCTGGCTTATAGGAAAAGCTAAAATTGGGTGTCATTACGTGCCTTAATTTTACCCAATTAAAGAACTTTTTAAAGGCCATTTCACCGTATATCTTGGTCGACATGCTCATGCCAATATTGTACTCGCCAGACCGTTTAAAGCCATTTACCGTATCTCTTGCAACACTATCAGTTCCTAAAAATTTTCGTTGGTTAATTGTTTGGAAATACCATTTCTCATTGTAATTTGCATTCGCATTAAAATTGAAATAGTTCAACACATTAAATGCCATATTAATAGGGATGGCATGACTTACCCCATTTTTAAATCTTTTTAACCCACCTTTATCAAATAGCAGGTCTTCGCGCGTACTAACGGTATTGCTAGCCTGCATACTATAACCTACTGCAATTTTTTGATACCACTTTTTAACACCTAAACTAGTTTTTGAATCAAAAGGATTGATGGTCGACATGTTTAAACTCACTTGAGGAAGTGTTAAACTAATCGTTTTAGCCTGAGTTTCTTGCGAATGTGCCAGTGCGGCGGTTAAGTTAAATCGGCCATTTCCAAAAACTTTACCATAGGCAATACTTGAGCTCATGGTATTTTGGGCAATCGCATTTATATCATAGCTCCCATTTGCAGCTGTTGTAGTGTAGTAATTTGAAGTACCTGCGTTAACAGAAGCACTAAATGTTGTTCCTGGTCGAGCGTTGGCATTTTGCGAATGTTGCCAAGAAATATTAAAGTTGGTTTGCGGCTTGTAGGCATCTGTTCCTTCTAATCCATTTCTGGTACTCGAAAAACTAAGATTTACCCCGCCGTTATATTTATATCTTTTCAAGTATTGCGAAATCAAGCTCAAATCATAGCTACCATTGGTATAAATGTTTGTCAACACCCTTCCATCAAAATAATCGTTAAAGGCCTTATAATAACCTCCGCCGTTAAGTGAAAAGCCTCTAGTTTGATCTTGATTGGGCGTTGGTAAAATAAACCCTGATGCCTTTTTATTTGGTTTTGGAAAAAAACCGAATGGAAGACCTAATGGCATTGGGATATCTTCAATTTTTAAATATACTGGGCCGGTAATAATTTGTCTTTCTGTAGCAATACCTCTTGTAATAAATATTCCAAAATGTGGGTGAGGCAAATTACAGGTACTAAATACTTGTCCTCTAATATGTACTTCATTATCGGGCTGTACTTTAGCTCTACCTCCAGAGAAGAAACCACCCTCTTGCGCAGTGTAAACGCCATGGATAATACCTGTTTTAGTTACATTATCATAATAAATGGAATCGGCGATTGCATTCCCTTCTATTCCGCTTTTAAAGATAGGTCTACCTACATATTTCCCATTCTTATTTTTAACACCACTCGCAAAAATAATTTCATTCTTTGAATCATATCTAATGTAGTCTGCTTGTAGCTCGAATCCATCAGACGACACTTTCGCGTTACCATATAAATAAACCATACCGGTTTTCTTATTGGTGATTGTCGAATCTTGCGCAGCGTATTGAACTTTATCCGTTACCTCATCTTTATTAGCCTTACGGGTAGTGTCAGATTTTTGGGTAGTTTGCTGAAAAGAAAAATAAGTCGCCGCTTTTAGCGTTTTACCAACAAATGTTAATAAAACAATCGCGCAAATAAAAATGATGTCTTTTAAAAGTTTCAATTTCGTGTGTGAATGTTATTTTTGTATTATTGTTTTAACCCAAAACGTTCAAAATTAATGAAAAATATACCATTGGTTAGACCAAATGCGATTTTGCTATTATTTATTTGCGCATTAACTACATTATGCGTTAATAATCAGCTACTTGCACAAGAATATAAAATTAAAACAATTGTGATCGATGCAGGACATGGAGGAAAAGATGGATCTACTCGAGGCGAATACTCTACTGAAAAAGATGTTGCATTAAAAACTGCTTTGCGACTTGGCAAAGTGATTGAAGAAAATATAAAAGATGTTAAAGTAATTTATACTCGTACAACCGATGTTTTTATTCCATTATACGAGCGAATAGGAATTGCAAATGATGCCAAGGCTGATATTTTTATCTCCATTCATTGCAATGACATGCCTGTTTATGCTAAAAAATACATCAGTGGGTATACTAAAAATAAAAAGGGCAAAAAAGTTCCGGTATATAAAACAAGATACTCAAAAAGTACTTCTACAAGAGGTACAGAGACTTTTGTTTCGGGTATAGGAAGGGTAGACGAACAAGATGAAGCGATTAAGAGGGAAAATGCCTCTATTTTTCTAGAAGATAACTATAAGGAAAATTACGACGGGTTTAATCCAGATGATCCCGAGAGTGCTATTATTTTATCACTGATGAAAAATACATTTAGAACACAAAGTCTAAAATTAGCTAAGCTAGTACAAGACGAATATGTGGATGTTGGCCGTGTTAATAGAGGGGTTCAAGAAAAGAGTTTGGCAGTTCTGGCTCGTGCGGGCATGCCTGCGATTTTAACCGAAATAGGTTTCATCAGTAATCCTGACGAAGAAAATTACATGAATTCTGAAGAAGGTCAGGCAGAAATTACCAATTGTCTTTTAAAAGCCATACAAGCCTACAAGCAGAGCGTAGAAATATAATTTCACCCAAATTATTGTAAATTCGCAGCAAATAACGATTAATGAGACAAAAAACGATCATCCTATTTACGCTTATCTCTTTATTTTGCCTAAGTAACAACTTTTCTAACGCGCAAGGTTATCGGATTAAAACGATAGTTATTGATGCAGGCCATGGTGGCCCTAAACCTGGTGCAAAGGGGAAATATTCGTACGAAAAGAATGTCGCTTTGGCGGTAGCTTTAAAATTGGGTAAGAAATTTGAGCAGGAACTTCCTCATATCAAGATTATTCAAATCCGTAAAACGGATGTCGACGTAGACTGGTACCGCCGAGCAGAAATAGCGAATGATGCCAAGGCAGATATATTCATTTCAATTCACTGTAATTCCATGCCAAAGGGAAATAATACGACTAAGGGTACTGAGACTTTTGTTGGTGCCTATAGACGTATTAACGAAATGGATGCTGCGTTGAAAGAAAATGAAGAGATTATTAACGATAAAAATTATAAGAAAAGAGAAGAAGCTATCGTTACTGACCCCGAAGAATTGATTAAATTATCCCTATATAAATCTCTTTACAGAGCAAAAAGCCTATCTTTGGCCAAGCTTGTACAAAAAAATTATACTGAATTAAACAAAAGAGTAAACAGGGGTGTTAAAGAACAAGGCTTGCTTGTATTACAACGTGCAGCTATGCCCTCCATACTTACTGAAATAGGTTTCATCTCTAATCCAGCAGAAGAAGATTATATCAATTCGGATGAAGGACAAGAAGAAATAGTTAATGCCATTTTCAAAGCTGTTGCGCAGTATAAGAAAGAAATTGAAAACTAGCCTAACACTATTGGGAGGCAAACAGCTAAATTAATGAAAGAATTGTGAGTATTCATGAAAATGCCATAACTCTTAAAGATAAAATTAAATACTGATGAAGATAAAAAACGAAACAAAAGTAGGCGTATTAGCAGCATTTGCAATCGCATTATTAATTATCGGTTATAATTTTTTAAAAGGAAATTCTATTTTCTCTAGTGAAACTGTTTTATATGCTAGATATAGTCGCGTAGATGGACTTGGCGTTTCGAAACCTGTATTGATCAATGGATTTCAGATTGGTAGAGTAGACCAACTTACACTACAACCAAACGGAACTATTGTAGCTACCTTAAAAATAAAAGGTAAGTATGACATTCCAAAAAATAGCATTGCAAGGTTGGAAAGCACTGACTTATTAGGAGGAAAAGCTATCGTAATGGACCTTGGTAACGATAGGATTTATGCCCAAGACGGAGATACCTTAAATGCAAATGTAGAAAAAGGTTTGATGGAAACTGTTCAACCTGTTCAGAAGAAAGCAGAACAAATTATTACTAAAATGGATTCCATCTTAACTAGTGTAAATTCAATTCTGAACCCTAATTTCCAAAAGAACGTTGATAAGAGTTTTACGAGCATCGCGTCAACACTTGGCGCATTAGAAGCTACGTCTAAAAAAGTTGATGCTTTGGTAGGATCTGAAGCCTCTAAATTATCAGGTATCCTTTCAAATGTTGAACAAATTACGGTTAACTTTAAAAACAACGGCGCAAAAATTGATGCAATACTTAGTAATTTGAATGCGGTTACCGATAAGGCAGCTGCATTAAACTTTAAGCAAACTGTTGACAATGCCAATAAAGCTATCGCTGATTTACAAGGAATGGTTGCTGACCTCAAAGGCGGAAAGGGCTCATTAGGTAAACTACTTAATGATGAAGAAATGTACAGAAACCTGACCAGTGCTTCAAAAAATCTAGATAATTTAATGATTGATTTGAAAGCAAACCCTAAGCGTTACGTACATTTTTCAGTATTTGGAGGTGGCAACAAGAAAGATAAATAGTATTATACGATACGTTCCAAAGAAACATGCTTATAAGGTTGAAGGCAATAAATTATATATTGGCGACTTTTACGAAAAAACATCGGCTACTTTGGTGTTCGAAAAACTGAAGTAGTTTTAATTATATCTGGTAAGTATGGCCTTCTATTGCTAACTCTGAAGCTTCGAATAAAGTTTTTGCTTCCTCTAAAATAGGTCCCAGTGTTTTGTATCGAGATGAAAAATGACCTAGGAGTAGTTTCTTGGCTTGTACTAAGTTTGCAATCTCTGCAGCCTGTAAAGCAGTAGTATGATGCGTCTCTTTAGCACGCTCTAACATTTCGTGTAAGAATGTAGCTTCGTGATAGAGTGTATCGCAGTTTTGAATGCTAGCGAAGTAACGTTCATCCATTAATGTGTCGGAACAATAAGCATAGCTTTTTGGAATTGCTGAATCTGTTGTATAATCTATGTTTAAGAAAACATCGCCATTTGGTAAAATTAAATCCAGGCCTCTTTTTAGCATTGGATAATATTCGATTGGCACATTTGCTGCCTCTAGCTTCTCTACAACTAATTTTCTCAATCTTTTTTTCTCAGTAAACTTAAAGCCAGTACAGGGAATACGGTGATTGAGAATAATTGTTTCAATAACAACGTCTGAGTTCTCAAAAATGATTTCGGGTTTTTCTGGGTCGATGAAGTGATAAATCAACTCATACCTCAGTTGTGTATCTGAATGTTTAAACTGTAGGGCTAAGATTTCTTGTAATGCATAAGGAGCAAAAATATGAATAGGCTTTATCCTGCCATTTAAATGCATACTAGATAGCAGGCCTATTAAGCCAAAATAATGATCACCGTGAAGATGGCTAATTAACACAAAATCAATTTTTGATGCTTTTAAACCAAACTTGATTAACTGTTGTTGTGTACCTTCTCCGCAATCAATTAAATAAAATTTTTCGTTGCAGTTTAGTAATTGAGCTGTAGGATTTCTGTTGTAAACCGGGGTAGCAGAGCTGCTACCTAGAATGGTTACTTCAAAAGTCATTTTATCCCTTATCTACGCTTCCACGTAATTCTTTTTCTATTTCCTCCATAAAAATTAGATCAGTTGCCTCATCTAGTTTATTTACAAAAGTTACAGCTTGATGGATGTTAGAGATTTTTATGATATTGGCAATGGCCGGGCTTACGCCTGTTACCACGAAAACTCCACCTGCGCTTTTGCACAACCTATCTCCTACTAACAAACAGCTTAAATCTTGTGAGTCATTACACTCTTTAACGGTCGAAAGATCTAATACAATATTGCGATAGCCTTCAGTATTTAATAAGATAAATTCGGATTTTAATGCCGGCGTATTGTCATTAGTGAACTTAGGCTCATCTAATTTTAAAACAACATATTTTTCGTGTTTATCTGTAGAGAATTTCATCGGTATCAGTTTATTTTTAATGGTGATGAAGCTGTCATGATTTATTCTCAATTTTTAGTTGAGAATCATGATGGTTTCATGGTTAGGTTATTATATTATTTAGCGAAAGTAACGATTATTATTAGGATAATAAATGATTAATCGCATTTTTCACATTTTCTTCAATTCTATTGGAAATGCTTGAAGACGGATTTTTAACGAATACTTCTCCGGTAATCTGTTCATATAATTCGATGTATCGTTCTGAGATGGACTCTACAATTTCGGCTGTCATTTCTGGAACCACTTGACCATCTTTACCTTGAAAATCATTTTCAATTAGCCATTTTCTAACAAATTCTTTCGACAACTGTTTCTGAGGCTCATTACTTTCTTGTCTTTCAGTATATCCATCGGCATAAAAATAACGTGACGAATCTGGTGTATGAATTTCGTCGATTAAATAAATGGTATCCCCGATTTTACCAAATTCGTATTTAGTATCTACCAAAATTAAGCCTCGTTCTGCGGCCATTTCGGTACCACGTTGATATAACGCTTGTGTAAATGCTTCCAATTTCTCATAATCGACCATTGAAACAATGCCACGAGAAAGAATTTCTTCTTTGGAGATATCTTCATCATGACCAATAGCTGCTTTTGTAGTTGGTGTGATGATGGGTTTAGGCAACTTGTCATTCTCTTTTAGTCCGTCGGGTAAAGCTACACCGCATACTGTTCTTTTGCCAGCGCTGTATTCTCTTGCAGCATGCCCTGCAAGATATCCCCTAATTACCATTTCCACTTTAAAGGGCTCACAAATTCTTCCAATGGTGACCATTTCATCAGGCACAGCCATCACCCAGTTTGGCACGATATCTTGAGTTGCAGCTAAAAATTTCGCTGCAATTTGATTTAGAACTTGGCCTTTAAATGGAATGGCTTCAGGCAAAACTACATCGAATGCAGAAATTCTATCCGTAACTACCATTGCCATTAATTGGTTATCAATCGTATATACGTCTCTAACTTTACCTTTATAAAAATTGGTCTGTTTTGGAAAACTAAAATGAGTTTCTTTAATTGCTTTCATTGACTGCGAAAATACGTTTTTTTATAGAAAGACCAAAGCTAAAGGTGGAAAGCTCAAAGTACACTACAACATCCAACAGCTTTCAGCCTTTAGCTTACTGAATATCACCGTATGCTTTTAAAATTGCCTTCACCAATTTATGTCTAACTACGTCTTCACCTGTTAGGTAGATGATATCTATACCTTTAATCTCTTCTAAAATTCGAAGTGCATTATGCAAGCCCGATTGTGCCTTACGGGGTAAATCGATTTGGGTAACATCACCGGTCACAATAAATTTTGCTGTTGGCCCCATCCTAGTCAGGAACATTTTCAACTGTAAATCAGTAGAGTTCTGAGCCTCATCTAAAATAACAAAACAATTATCTAAGGTACGTCCACGCATAAAAGCTAGCGGTGCAATTTCAATAGTTCTGTTTTCCAAATAGAGTTTTAGTTTTTCTGGCGGTATCATATCATCTAAGGCATCGTAAAGTGGACGCAAATATGGATCTACTTTTTCTTTCAAGTCGCCCGGTAAAAATCCCAAGCTCTCGCCAGCTTCAACGGCGGGACGCGTTAAAATGATTCGTTTAATCTCCTTATTTTTAAGTGCTCTTACTGCGAGTGCTACGGCAGTATAGGTTTTTCCAGTACCAGCTGGCCCGATTGCAAATAGCACATCATTCTTACCAATACTTTCAACCATCTTACGCTGATTTGCAGTACGAGCTTTAATCATCAACCCATGGTTACCAAAAACGATCACCTCTCCATTGTTCACAACAGCTGGAATTTCGTCGGTCTTTACTGCAGTTTTTCTTGCTCCCAGAATTGACTCGACATCATTATGGGATAAGGTTCTATACTTTTCGAGGTGAGCAACTAAAGTTTCAAATTTCTGTTCAAAAGCCTTTAACTCAGCCTCATCACCCAACGCTTTCACGTCATTTCCTCTTGCTACGATCTTTAACTTTGGGAAAGCACTTTTAATTAATTCATAGTGCTCGTTGTTTGCTCCCCAAAATTGGACCTGGTCTGTTGTTTCTAATGTTAGCTTTAGTTCGTTCAAAATATTGTATTTTAAATAGAAGTGTATATTTTGATTTAAAAATTGAATATTTGTAGGCGGAATGCCTATAGGCAAGAATAAGCATAAATATTGAATTTTTAATGGCAATTATTACATTAACAACAGATTTAGGATCAAAAGATTTTTACCAGGCTGCATTGAAAGGTAGTATCCTGAGTATCTTGCCTACTGCTAATATTGTTGATGTTACTCACGAAGTGCCTTCGTTCAATATTTCTTATGCAGCATTTGTGCTTAAAAATGTATATCCATACTTTCCGAAGAACACAGTTCATTTAATTGGAATTGATTCGGTGTTTAGTGAACATACCAAATATGTTGCTTTGAGATATAAAGATCATTATTTTGTAGGTGCTGATAACGGAATTTTTTCTTTGTTATTTGATGAAAAACCGGATGAGATTGTAGAACTAAATATTATGCAGGATTTAAAGTACTTGCATTTTCCATTAGTTGATATCTTTGTGAAAGCTGCGACTACTTTGGCTAAGGGTGGTAAATTAAAAGAAGTTGGAATAGCTACATCAGACATTGAAGAAAGAACACTTTTACACCCTGTAATAGAGCGAGATATAATTAGAGGAAGTGTAATTTACATCGATACATTTTGTAATGTTATCACCAATATTACCAAAGACCTTTTTACCAAAATCCAACGAAATCGCGACTTTACTTTATACTTCAGAAAAAGCGAAACTATTAGTCAACTAAGCTGGCATTACAACGAAGTACAGGAAGGCGAAAAATTATGTTTATTTGGAATTAGTAATCACCTAGAAATTGCTATTAACAAGGGAAAAGCAAGTGGTTTGTTAGGTTTGCACTTAAATGATATTATCCGTGTTGAATTTCATCCTTAGGGGATTTGAGTATTGAGATTGCGGGGTTTACCAGCCCGTGAAATAGGAAACCACAAGGCATGGAGTTTGCTATGTTAAGAAAATTTACGGTGCTTGTCCTATTAGTTGCAACAAGTCAATTGAAAGGTCTTGCGCAAGACACGTCTGCGTACGAACTACAAAGGACAAAAATAAACGCGTTGCTCGCAGAGCGAAGCGAAAAGTTTGGTCAGTATGATCAAAGCTTAACTACAAGAACCGGAATATTTGGCTTTCAGACAAAGAGAGATATCAAAAATTCAAATGAAATATTAAGGCAGATAGCACTTAATGACAATGCCATTTTTAAAGAACTCAAAGTACTACTTGATTATAAAGATCTGCAAATGCAGGAAGTAAAAACAGCTGCTACTACGGGTGATGAGCGAATTACGAATTACAGACGTACCATTAAAGAACTTCAAGATCAAAATCAGGCATTAAATGCTCAATTAAAAAAAAGTGAAAAAGGAAAGGATTTATCTTTTGTTTTGTTAGTGTTGTTCGTGATTGTAAATGGGTTTTTAGTTTATTTAGTGATAAAGAGCAGAAGGCATAGAGCGGAAAGCTTTTTGGATGCTTAAGGGAAGTGATATGAAAAAGGCAATATTTAAATTCCTAGTTAAATTTAATAAGCTGGTATTACCAAGCTATTATAAGAATGACCCTATGAGATTAACTAATTTTCAGAAAACAATCTTAGGTTTTAGATATTGGGTATTAATTAATGCGCTTGATTAGAAAGCTGGTTAGTCAACATCCCAACCAAGAACTTTGGCTCTACCCATGTTGATTTTGGGGGCATCACTCCATCAATATCTGCTACATCAATAAGTTGCTTAACCGACGTCGGAAATAAGGTAAAAGCTACGGCGTAATTACCATTGTCAACTTGATTCTGTAACGCTATAATTGGCGTTTTCCCTCCTTCAAAAGTTATCCGCGCATCGGTTCTCGGATCTTGTATATTTAAAATTGGCTTTAAAATGTAGTCTTGTAAAATACTTACATCCAATACAGAAATTGGATCATTCTCATCATATACAGTAGGTTTGGCTGTTAATTTATACCAAGAATTTACTAAATACATCCCAAATTCATGCATAGCAGCCGATTTTACAGGATTAACTACTTTCTCTATTAAAAATGACTGGCCTACTTTTGTTAAAAACTCCATCACAGTTAGCGAGTTCAAGTCTTTTACTAACCTATTAAACTCCAAAACTTTTACCTGCTCGGTACTGAAATAAGCAGTTGAGAAATAGTTAAATCCTGAATTTTCATCTTGGGGACTTAATGTCCTTTGGTGCTTTGCCATTTTTGCCATAGATGCAATTCTATGATGCCCATCGGCTATGTAAACGGTAGGAATGCTACTAAATGCAGATACGATGATATTTAAGTCTTCTAGCGCATCAATTACCCAAAGTTGATGATGTGAGCCGTCTTCATACTTAAAATCAATTTGCGGAGCTGTTTGTTGGTATTGAGCAATTAATTGATCAATACGCTGTTGTGGAAAATAAGTTATTAAAACTGGGTTTGCATCTAAACCTGTTTGCTGTAAATATTCTGAAAGCAGCTTCTCTCTTCTTTCTACAGTTAATTCATGTTTTTTAATATTCCCTTCTAAATAATCATTAATATGGGTTAGCGTCCAAAGTCCGCTTTGAACCAATCCGCCATCGGTTACTCGATAAATATAGATAGAAGGCTTATTTGCGGTCGTAAGTACTCCATTCTCTAGGAATTGTTCGAAATTTTCATTTATTTTTTTGTACACCAATTCTTGCCTTGACCCTCTCAAATAGGGATTATCAAGCTCTGGATTAATCAAATGCAGAAAGCTATGAGGGTTTTCGGACGCCACAAGCCTAGCCTGACCGAGACTATAATGCTCAAGTGGTCTAGTTACCACACAATTTTGCAAAGGCGCAGCAGGTTTTAAGGCATAAAATGGCTTTATCCTTGGCATACAGTATTTATAATTTGGTTTTTACACGGAGCATTGGCATGGAGCTTCTAGTTGCTCCATGCAGTATTTTATGCACTACGCTTTAAAATGTGCAATAATTAAATTCGCTAATTCTGCACCAACACGCTCTTGTGCTTCATTAGTTGACGCACCAATGTGTGGCGTTAGTGAAACTTTAGGGTGATGAAGTATGCCATCGATAGGAGTTGGCTCATTATCAAATACATCTAGTCCAGCGAAGAAAACTTTACCAGAATCTAAAGCTTCAATTAGTGCAAGCTCATCAATTGTGCCTCCTCGTGAGCAATTCACTATTCCAACACCTGGTTTCATTGCAGCAAATTCTTCTGCGCCTAAAATAGGTTTATCTGCAAATGGTGTATGAAGAGAAATAAAGTCACTTTTTGAAATTACTTCAGCTAGGCTTACCGTTTCAACCGGAATATCAACCTTCACTCCTCCTTGTAGGTTTAAGGTAATATTACCACTAAAAGGATATAAATCGTAAGCTAATACATTCATTCCTAATCCCAATGCCACAGCTGCCGTCTCTCTTCCAATTCGTCCAAAACCGATAATACCAATCGTTTTACCGCGTAATTCAATTCCCTTTGCGTAAGCCTTTTTTAAATCATTAAACTTAGTGTTCCCTTCAACCGGCATTTTTCTATTGCTATTATGCAAAAATCGAACACCCGTAAAAAGGTGGGCAAAAACTAATTCGGCAACTGATAAAGATGATGCAGCGGGTGTATTGACTACAGCAACACCTTTACTCCTAGCGTATTCAACATCAATATTATCCATGCCCACGCCACCTCTTCCAATTAACTTAATATTTGGGCAAGCATCAATTAGCTCTTTTCTAACCTTAGTTGCACTACGTACAGTAATCGCATCGTAATTCAGCAAAGCGGTAGCCAGTTGCTCTTGTGGAATTGTTTGAGTATCTACAGTAAAACCAGCTTCTTCTAGTAATTTCTTCCCCATCGGGTCTATGCCATCATTGGCGAGTATCTTAATCATATTTTAATCTATTTTACCACAAAGGCACTAAGCTAGTGTCTATCTATTTCCAGTGTGTCTTCGTGACCTGTTGGTTATTTATTATGTTTCTCTTCAAAGGTTTGCATTAAATCTATCAATGCATGTACGCTAGTTATCGGAAGCGCATTGTACATTGATGCTCTGAAACCACCTACACTTCTGTGACCTTTTAAGCCTTCAAAGCCATTCTCATCTGCAAATTTTGCGAATGGCTTCTCTAATTCTGGGTTCTCCATTACAAAACAAACGTTCATTCTGGAGCGATCTTCAACGGCACAAGTGCCTTTAAAAAGGGAATTTCTATCTATTTCAGTATATAGAGCTTGAGCTTTTGCCTTATTCTCCTTTTCAATTTCTGCAACCCCACCTTTCGACTTTAACCAGTTTAAATTTAGCATGGCTACATAGATTGAAAATACAGGAGGAGTATTATACATTGATCCACCTTCAATATGAACTTTATAATCCAACATAGAAGGAATTCCTCTACCAGATTTCCCTAAGATCTCATCTTTTACAATTACAATCGTTAATCCGGCTGGACCAATATTCTTTTGAGCTCCAGCATAAATTAAGTCATATTTCGACACATCTATTTCTCTACTCATAATGTCAGATGACATATCGCAAACCACCGGAACCTTGGTTTCTGGTAGGTTGAACATTTCAGTTCCGTAAATGGTGTTGTTCGATGTACAGTGGAAATAAGCACTATCCTCAGGAATTACATAATCTTTCGGTATATAGGTAAAATTAGAATCCTTCGACGAGGCAACGATATTTGCATTACCGAAATTTTTAACTTCTTTAATTGCTTTGTTTGCCCAAACTCCGGTTTCTAAATAAGCGGCTGTTTTTCCCTCTGGCAGCAAATTCATCGGCACCATTGCAAACTGCAAGCTTGCGCCTCCTTGTAAAAACAAAACGGAATATCCAGCGGGTACATTTAACAGTTCTTTAACCAATTTTGTGGCTTCATCAACTACACCCTCAAACTCGGGAGTACGGTGCGAAATTTCTAAAATTGACAAACCATCTTTAAAATCCAAAACAGCTCTGGAAGCTTGTTTAAACACCTCTTGAGGTAAAATACAGGGACCTGCGCCAAAATTATGTCTCATTGTTATCTAAATTTATATAGGCGTAAATGTAACAGTTTTGTGCCTAATTATTTATGATTTTTAAACTTTAAAATCAATTTAAAATTTAATTGACGACCAGTTAAATAATTAGGAATAGCATACTGAACATTATCAACATCTTTTAACCAAAGATATGAGACGGTGTTATTAATATCGAGCAAATTAAATACTTCAAAATAGGTGATAAACGAAGTAAAATAACGATTTAAGAATTTAGGTTTTTTTAGGCTATTATCATCTAAAAAGTCTTTAGAAAAACCAATATCTACCCGCTTATAAGCAGGAATATTAAAATCGTCGGTATATCGCTCACTTAAAGGGGCGCCAATTGGGAGTTTTGATCCGTAAAGCATCGTTAAGTGAACCTTGTAACTATCACCTTTTAATAACCTATCTTGAAAGAAAACCGAAAAATTGACCCGTTGATCAGTTGGTCTTTTTAGATAGCTAGGATAGAAGATTTTTGAAGTTCCAGCTGGATCTTTTTTCAAATAGAAATCGCCCTTGATATCCTGGTTGGCAGACATGATTGAAAGTCTAAAATAAGAAACTAAGTCCTTTACAAATTCACCACCAATATTAAAATCAGCTCCATAAGTATACCCTTTCGCTGTTTGAGTCGATAAATATTTAATTCTTACGTTATCAAAAATATAAGGAATTAATCTATCTGCATATTTGAAGTAAGCTTCTGAACTAAATTTTAACCGAGTACCTAAGCCATCAAATGCATAATCTAACCCACCTGAGAAATTATAAGACCGCTGTGCCTTCTGATTTAAATTCAGTTCTCCATCATAAGCCCTTATACTTCTATAACTTGGCGCTTGCTGATAAATCCCAGCCGTGAAGCGAACAATTTTATTATCACTTGGTGGTCTATAGGCTAATAACAACCTTGGACTTAAAAGTAATTGTTGGTTTAGTGAATTGTAATTGCCCCTTATTCCTAACTGCAAATCTGTATTACTCGATAAACTATAGCTATCTTGTACAAAAGCGGTATAGTTATTAATTTCCAAGGTATTTGACTTTAAAATTGTTTGTTCTAGATAAAATTTCTTGGCGTTATTGGGTAATATATAACCTGCAGAATCAATCAGGTGATATTCATTTAGCTGGTCGTTAAATTGATTTCGTTCAGCCCTTAGTCCCCAAGAGAAGACATGATTGCCAAAATTTTGCTCTGTTTTTATCTCAGAGCTGATAACCTGCGAATTCAAACTATTTCTAGCATAATTTAAATAAGTACCAATGCCGCGATTTGTACTTATTGCTTTAAAACCCACCTTGGTAAAATCAGTTTGTAGTTCATCAAAAAGGTATCTTCCTTCGATATCAAAGCGTTCCCGTTCTCGGGTGTTGAAATAGCTATTGATCCATTTAATCGCCAAATTAGGTTTCGGACTAAATGTTGCCGTCACCGCACCCCCTCCTGTCCAATAATCATCTATTTCTTGACCGTTATATGCAACTTTTAGGCGCAATTGGGTCTCTAATGTACCAAATAGTGTCTCCCTATCTTCTGGGACTAAATTAAACTGACCTCCATTGAGATTACCCAGCAAACTAAGATTAAATTTTTCGGAGAAGTTATATTGATATAATAGCTGTGCATCACCATAGTTAGGGCGATAACTACCCTTACTATCTTGGGTATTTAACAAACTGGCGTTATTTTTATATCGTAAACCAAATAGTAAAAAATCTTTATTTCCCGCCCTCATAACAGCTAGCGACGCGCCTAAAAGTCCAGCATTAAAACCTAAATGATTGCTATCGGGTCTATCATATTTGGCGTCTAGCACAGATGATAATTTATCTCCATACCTAGCCTCAAACCCTCCTGCCGAGAATTTAGCCCGAGTCACCAAATCGCTATTGATAAAACTTAAACCTTCTTGTTGTCCATTTCTAATCAATACAGGTTTATTAATTTCGACGTCATTTACATAAATTAAATTTTCGTCAAAATTTCCCCCTCTTACACTGTATTGAGAACTGAGTTCGTTATTTGTCGATACGCCCGGTAATGTCTTAATGATAGTCTCAAAGTTGCCAGAAGCAGAAGGCAATGAAGAAAGATCAGCAATATTAATTGTACTAGAATTGGTAAGCTGGTTTTGCTTATTGGTGATAGTTACCTGCTCTAATTCATTTACATTGGGAGAAAGTGTTACTTGTCTGCTAATTCTCCCTGCTACCTTTTCATTAATCTTAATCAGCATGGGTTCATAACCCAAGAGGTTGTATTTTAGGGTAAATGAGGTTGTTCTTGAATAGATGGTATAAGCCCCATTTTGGTCGGTAAGTGTTGATTCTCGTTGTCCGAGCACTGTAATAGTTACCTGTTGCAGAGGCTTTTCATCCAGTCCTAACACCGTACCTGTAACCTTTACCAAGGGTTGAGCATCTACAAAAGTGAAGCCCACCAGCATAGCAAAAATCAACAGGTAAAATTTGAGCATGTAATAAATTAAATTTGATGAGAGTCAGTTGTTAAACTCTTAAGATCTGCAATCATCCCAATTGGATCTGGAGCTGCAAAAACAGCATTTCCGGCAACTAACGCGTTTGCCCCTGCTTTCAATAAGCTTTCAGCGTTTGAAATGCTCACGCCGCCGTCAACTTCAATTATCAAATTTGGATTTAGTTGTAAGGCAAGTTGCTTCAGTTTTGCTATTTTATACAATGATTGAGTGATGAACTTTTGTCCGCCGAAACCTGGATTTACAGACATGACCAAAACGAGATCAAGATCAGCTAAAATATCGGCTAAAAGTTCAACTGGCGTATGAGGGTTTAATGCAACTCCTGCTTTGCATCCAGCGGCTTTAATTAACTGAATTGTTCTATGTAAATGCACACAAGCTTCATAGTGAACGGTAATGATTGCCGCACCTGCTTTTGCAAAATCCTCGATATACTTATCAGGCTCGACAATCATTAAATGCACATCCAATGGTTTTTCAATATGTTTCTTGACTGCATTTAAAACCGGGAAACCGAAAGAAATATTCGGTACAAATACACCATCCATAATATCTATATGAAGCCAATCTGCTTCACTTTGATTAATCATTTCGCAGTCGCGTTGTAAGTTAGCGAAATCGGCTGCAAGCAAAGATGGGGCGATGATGTGTTTCATTTTTGTGGAATAACTTATTACAAATGCAAGTTACAAAATTTTTAGTTTAATCGTCATCGGATGACGGTATCTAACTCCCGTCATCCGATGACGAGGGAGAAAGTTATTAACAAATAAAAACCCTTCCAGCGAACTGAAAGGGTTTTGATTTTATTAGATCCTTCGCTGCGCTCAGGATGACAAAATCTGCTTATGCTTGTGGAGCAGCCGGTTTTTCCGGTCTTGGTAATAAAACTTTACGAGAAAGCTTCATTTTACCTTGTTTATCTACGTCCAACAATTTTACTTCTAGCTTATCACCTTCTTTCAATACGCCGTCCATGGTCTCTAAACGCTCCCACGAAATTTCTGAAATATGTAATAATCCATCTTTACCAGGCATAATTTCTACGAATGCACCAAATGGCATAATCGATTTTACTTTACCTTGGTAAACTGCGCCAATTTCTGGTTTAGCAGCAATTGCATTGATACGCGCAACTGCAGCATCAATTGCAGCTTTATTATCTGCAAATATCTCAACAATACCTTTGTTACCAACTTCTTCAATAGAGATCGAAGCACCAGTTTCACGTTGCATTTCTTGAATAATTTTACCACCTGGCCCTATTACAGCGCCAATAAATTCTTTATCAATACTTAAAGAAACGATACGTGGTGCATGTGGCTTGTAATCCTCATTAGGTGCTGATATCGTTTTCTTCATTTCATTTAAGATATGTAAACGACCTTCTTTAGCTTGTAATAAAGCTTTAGTTAACACTTCGTATGATAAACCATTGATTTTCAAGTCCATTTGACAAGCAACAATACCATTTTCAGTACCTGTTACTTTAAAATCCATATCACCTAAGTGATCTTCATCACCCAAAATATCGGAAAGAATAGCATATTTACCAGTCTTCTCATCTGTGATTAAACCCATCGCAATACCCGAAACTGGAGACTTGATTTTAATACCTGCATCCATTAATGCTAATGTACCAGCACAAACAGTTGCCATAGATGACGAACCATTTGATTCTAATATATCAGAAACAATACGGATTGTATATGGATTTTCTTCACCTTGTGGCAATACTTTTTTCAAAGAACGTTGCGCTAATGCACCGTGACCAATCTCTCTACGTCCAGCACCTCTATTAGGTCTAACTTCTCCAGTTGAGAAACCAGGGAAATTATAGTGTAATAAGAATTTGTTGTAACCATTAAAGAAAGCACCGTCAATCATTTGCTCATCATCTTTACTACCTAAAGTAACTGATGTTAATGATTGAGTTTCGCCACGTGTAAACACAGCCGATCCGTGAGCAGCTGGTAAATAACCAACTTCGCTCCAGATTGGACGAATTTCAGTTGTTTTACGACCATCTAAACGAATACCTTCATTTAACAAAAGATTTCTAATTGCATCATACTGCACATCATGGTAATAATGCTTAGCCATTGCTTTAGTTAAATCTTCAGTCTCTTCAGGCATTGCCTCAAAGAATTCGTTGATGATATCGGTAAAACCTTTTTTACGCTCATCTTTATTAGCACCAGATTTAGCTACAGCATATACTTTATCGTAAGTAGCAGCATAAACTTGTTGCTTTAAAATTTCGCTATGATCTTCATGGCTATATTCGCGTTTTACAGTTTTACCTGTAGCTTCGGTTAATTCAACCTGAACTGCACACTGAACTTTAATAGCATCATGCGCAAATTTAAGCGCTTCAACCATTTCATCTTCTTGAATCTCATCGCATTCACCTTCAACCATACCTATGTCATTTGCCGAACCTGCAACCATAAACTCTAAAGTTGCACGCTCAAGCTCACTTGCTAATGGATTGATGACTAACTTTCCATCAATTTTAGCAACACGAACCTCTGAGATTGGACCGTTAAAAGGAATATCTGAAACTGATAAAGCTGCTGATGCCGCTAAACCAGCTAAACAATCTGGCATAATATCTTTATCAGCCGAGATTAATGAAATCATTACTTGTGTATCTGAGTGATAATCTGAAGGGAACATAGGGCGTAAAGCTCTATCAACCAAACGAGAAATTAACACCTCATAGTCAGATAATCTTGCCTCGCGACGTAAAAATCCTCCTGGAATACGGCCTGTAGCCGCATATTTTTCTTGATAATCTACCGATAAAGGTAAAAAATCTGTACCTGGTTTGGCACCTACAGTAGAAACAACAGTTGCTAACAACATTGTATCTCCCATTTTAACTACAACAGAACCATCCGCTTGTTTAGCTAATTTACCTGTTTCAATTTCTACAATTCTTCCATCGCCCAAGTCGAACGATTTTTTTATTACATTCATGTACAATTTGTTGTGGCCTATTTTTCCTCTTTTTAATAGACCTTGTTTATATATTTATTTTTGAGTATTAAATTAAAAAAGCCACTCTAAAAGAATGGCTTTTAATGATAAAAGCTTTTTATTTAATGATATCTCTTAACTGTAAAGTTTTGATGATAGCACGATAGCGCTCAATATCTTTTTTAAATAGATACGCCAAAATACCGCGACGTTTACCTACTAATTTTTGAAGTGACAACTGAGTAGAGAAATCTTTACGATTTTTCTTTAAGTGTTCTGTTAAGTGCGCAATACGGTATGTAAATAACGCTACTTGACCTTCTGCAGAACCAGTATTGGTTTCTACTTCGCCGTGTTGTTTAAAGATTTCGGCTTTCTTTTCCTTACTTAAATACATTCTTGAATGATACTAAAGTGTTTATAAATTAATTAATTGAGCGCAAAGATACCACATAGTTCGTGAATTCGCAAATTTTGCTTTATGCGGGCAAATAGCCAAAATCTATTAGTTCTTGTCGGTTTTCAATCGTTTTTGTTTCTCCATCTTTCAGCAAGATAATAGCTGTAGAGATATCTAAAACGTTAAAATAATCATGGTCTGTAATAATAAAGCCCTTTTCTTTAGCTTGTTCTTTTATTTGGCTTTTAATAATTTCGATATGCAAAGGGGCTAAACCGTTAAAAGGTTCGTCGAGCAATACATATTTTGCTTTACCATAAAGTATGATAAATAGCTCAATTAACCTACATTCGCCGCCAGATAATTCATTGCTTTTTTGATGAAGAAAGGGTTTGATTTGCTCCATTTCGTATAAAAGAGCAGCCTGTTCCTGCTCACAAAAGATGGATATTACTTTTTTGATGCTGACATGAGTTGGTAAAAATGTATCTTGTGGTAAGTATTGAATTAAATTGCGACAATCATTGAGGCTTTTAATTTGCTTATCGTCTACACGCACAAACTTATGATTTGCAGGTAATGTCCCGAAAATAATCTTTAACAGGGTCGACTTACCACTTCCGTTTCGTCCTAATAGCCCTATAATCTCGCCTTGTTTGCAGCTGAGAAATATATCGCTCAAAATAGGGTCGAAACCAAAATCTTTCGTAACACTATCTACATGCAGACCACTCATATCAGCATCAAAATTAACCCTACAATTAAACTGACCACGATTGAGGTTATCCATAACCAAAGTTTATTGATGCCCATGTTATAGTAGAAATAATATTCTTTCGGACTAGTTAAATCGTATAGCACAAAATGAAAAACTGGCACAAGAAAAACATAGGCTATTCCAATTCCGCTTACTATTTTTGCAGCATCACAAGAAATAATTGCCAATAAAACAGCGACTACCAGAGAGGGGAAGATAAGCTTTTGATAGAAAATCCATAGGGCGATAAAAATACGCATATAGTAATTATACAAAATTTTGTCCTTACATTTCTACGGTCACATAAATACTGCAACCACCCAAGTGGTTTTTTCTCCAAAGTCCAAGGCTACTACTTCTCAAGAAACTATCTGCAGCGCCTAATTTTGCTCCAAAAACAATTGAATTCTGAGAGCTTGGCAGATATTCGAAAGCAACGACAAAATCTTCATCAAGATAGATGTTCTCCTCTTTTAAATCGATACTAAACCACCCATTTTTAATAATAGCTTTTCTGATGATGCTTTTCTCAATAATCCTCCTGCCAGGCATTCCATTTTCTAAGGCATAAAAATTAAGTCGGATACTAACCTCTTTCATAGAGTCAGAAATGATAAATATATTGGCATTCATTAACTTAGCTGGCTTTTTTAACTGTATTAGTCTCGCTTGTTCCATGATATCATTTTTCTGATAACTTTTGGTCGGGATAGAGACCAAGGGTGTTCGACCAGTAATACCAAGTTTATGCTGTTTTAGTTTCTTGTTGCTTATTCTAACTTCGGCAAGTGAAATAATTTTTTCTTGGAGGATAATTTCTATGTTCTTTTTGCCGATAAGACTTCTTGCAGGAAAACTTTTATCGTAAAATCCGATACTTGAAAATGTAAGAGAATCATTTAATAAAGAATCCGGAATAGCCATATTAAATTTCCCATCAACCGAACTCACCGTACCGGTATTCGTTCGCTTTATCCCTATATTAGCGTAAGAAAGCCCTTTTCCTTTACTGTCTTTTACTTGTCCTGAAATAGTAGGCTGACTAAAGACCGAAGAAATGCTAAGCACAAAGATGAGATTTATCAGTATCAGTTTCATTTCGCTAAGAACTTAATTAAGTTACTTAAAGTCGAAATTTTAACAACATTTAACACCCATCACACCTAGGCCTTTTTGCTTTCTTTGAGGTATTTTGAAACAGCTGCATGATAAACCATTTTGCCTTTTGGAATTGTTTTCATAAATGCTAGTTTCTTTGCTGGATCAGATATAATACGCTTTGCATAAGCATGTGCAGCAGCAAATTGTTCTTGATTCTGAAGTTGTTTGTCGGATTTTACCACCTTAGACATATCCGGATACCTGCTAATAACCGTCTTATTGCTGTAATTTTTAAAAATGACATTACCAACCTTGCCACTTAAGGTCTCTGTTACGATGTTGTTTTTTGAAATTGCCATAAAACGATATTTAGGTACGTAAGGTAAATATAAGGAAACCCTAATGATATTCCAATTACCATACGTTCATCCTACGGTCATCCTTCGGTTATCTTAGGGTTATCCTTCGGTTAGAAAAGCCTAGAAACGGCTTAGAGACCGCTGGTAGTACTGTTGTTCTCAAAGTTTTTGTACCTTTGCGCTAATGATCAAAAACCAATACAGCATTTTCGAAACCGAGTTAGCTGTTCGTCCGGACGACATAGACATGTTTAACCATGTACATAACAGTAAATACTTAGATTATGTGCTTGCAGCACGCTATGAGCAGATGGAAAGGTGTTATGGTATGAGTTGGGGACAATTTACAGAACAAGGTTTTGGGTGGGTTGTAGCTAAGGTAACGATCAATTTTAAAAGACCTCTGAAAATTGGGGAAAAGATGATCGTAAGAACAGGCATCTTAGAGATGAATGAAAAAGGCAGCAACGTTCAATTCGAAATTGTGAATAAGACAACTGGAAAAGTTTCTTCAGATGGGATTTTTGACTACGTGATGATTGATCTAAAAACACAACGTTCTTGCAAGGTGAACGAAGAGATGATCAAAGCATATAGCATATAATTCTTATCATTAAGCAAGCTCTTTAAAATCCATACGTGGATACTTCCATAAAAAAAGAGCAACAGCACAAGCTAACAAAATCGAGCTATACAACAAATAGTATCCAGCTAAAATCATTAACATACTTATAAAGAAGAAAAAAAGCAGGTATTTCATGTATCGTTCCATATCTGCTTTCAGCAAGTATACTAGTACGAGTAAGGATAACATTGCCGCACTGCAAAACAATACTTCGTAAGTAAATTGTAGTATTTCGAAGTTTGTTAACCAAACTAATAATCCAAATTCTGGAATTAACAGCAAGATTAGCAATAGAAACCAATTGGTCAATGTTCTTAGCTTACTAATAGCTAAACTTCTCGCAAACAGGCGATAAGATGCGTCGAACTTTATGAGATTAAAAATTAAGATGGCATGGCTTAACACTACTGCTAATAAAGCTGTTAAATAAACCCTAACATCATCACCTACATCGGCAAACAGCAGCAAAATTACCTTTAAAAACAGCATTGAAACTACTTTACAAACTAACAACATGATAGCCTGTTCCTGCAACAGGTAAAACAATGGCCAAAGCCAAAATGGTCTATTGAATTTAACTGATGGAATATTAATCCAATTGACCTGGGGTTTGTAAATTAAGTTTGTAAGTCTAAAAGTATAGCTTGTTAAAGCAATTAACAATCCGATCACGCCTACTATCGTAGCAACTGAGCTCCAATATAATTGGTGTTTAATAGCGATAAATATTACCAACGATGCATAGCCTAAAATTGGGGTCAATACAAATGCGTATACTTTAAACCATAACCGATATTGAACGTTTTTGGGTAAACGACTAATTTCTTTTACGAAAGCATATGACTCTCGCAATAATTGTTGCTTTACAAAGAACAAAGTCTTCAAAGCATATAATACCCAAACAACAAATAGCAATGCCAATACCAAAGGTGAAGAAGAAATCGCCATTATTATAGCGTAATGATAACCGATGAGTTGTGATCCCTCAACTGCACCAAAAAGCAAATAAAAAGCAACCAAGAACAGACCAATGTGTTGCCTGTAAAAAGATAGGCCAATTGTTTTATTGAGGATCGCTAGCATCTTGCAATCGCTTTTTGTCTAATCTCAAAAACCGCGTCGAGTTGTATAAGTTCTCTGTTTATTTCTTGATGAGAAGATAATAAAAAGCTTTTCCCTTCCTTAACTTTACGCTGAACGAGGCTAAAAAGCTTGTCGGCAGAAGTCACATCTATTGTAATTAATGGTTCATCCAACATGTACAAGTCTATATCGCCTAGAAAAGCGCAAATGAGCGATAGCTTTTTTAACATCCCACTGGAGTAGCTTCCGACCTTTTGATCTAAAAATGTGTCCATCTCAAAAAGCTTAGCAAGTTCCATAACCTCCTGCTCTGTAGCTTGCCTAACATGTTGATAAAACCTTAATAGCTCTCTGCCTGTTATAAATAATGGATATTGGGGTTCTGCTTCGGCATAACTAATTTTAGCACGAAATTGGACTGGCTCTCTTTTAAGGTCAATATCATTAAGTAAAACTTGTCCGCTAAAAGGTGTTTGACCTGCAATAATGCGAAATAAGGTCGTTTTACCCGTCCCATTACCTCCTTTTAACCAATATATTCCGGAATCAATTTTCCATTCATCGAAGGCCAATATGGTTTTTGAACCATACTTCTTTTCGATTTGCTTTAGAATGAGGTGGTGCACGTTTAGTTTTTTATGTTTTTGATGACGAAATTCTGGTGATGTTACAATAAATAGAAAATTTCGCGTAAGACTTACGAAGTCTTAAGACTTCGTAAGTGTGAAAAATTTTCTCACATTTGTACATGACTTTCAAAGAAAAACTAAGTGCCATCCGTGAGCAGATGAGAGCTGATGGCGTTGATGCCTATATAATTCCTTCTGCCGACCCACATATTAGTGAATATCTTCCAGATCATTACAAATGCATTTCGTTTGCAACTGGCTTTAAAGGTTCAGTTAGTACCGTGGTAATTACGCAGGAATTTGCTGGTCTATGGGCTGATTCAAGATATTTTGAGCAAGCTGAAGAGCAGTTGAAAGGAAGCGGATATCAACTTGTAAAGTTGAGGGTTCAGCATACACCTGAATATATTACTTGGTTAGGTGAAACACTACCCGAGTCTGGTGTAGTTGCCTTCGATGAGAAAATGGTCTCTGTTGCGCTCGGTGAATTGTTGCATCACCAGTTAGGGGCTAAAAAAATCCAGTTTAAACATCAAGATTATCTCCAACCGATATGGCCGGACCGACCTGTTTTACCAACTGCAGCTGCTTTTTTATTGCCCGATGAGTTTGCTGGACAATCGACAAAAGAAAAATTAGCTTTAGTGCGTAAAGTACTAAAGCAGCATGGTGCAGATTATCATCTGATCTCTTCGCTCGACGATGTGGCATGGGTTTTCAATCTTCGCGGTCAAGATGTAAATTACAATCCGGTGGTGTTAAGTTTTGCAATCATCACTGAAAGCCAAGCAACCTTATACATTCAGCACGACAAATTAAGTAAAGAAGATCAAACAAGCTTATTGCTAAGTGGTGTAGAAATTTTAAATTACGATACCGTTGCGAAAGATCTTCAGTTTTTGAAAAGTGAAAGTAGTATTTTAATCGATCCTCGACGAAACTGCTTTGCTTTATATAAACTTATCCCTACTTCTGTAAAAATCATCAAGGAGACAAATCCTTCCACCTTTTTAAAATCAACCAAGAATGCTACAGAAATCGAGCATACTCGAATTGCGATGCGCAAGGACGGCGTCGCGATTACTCGTTTTTTAAAATGGGTGAAGGAAAATGTTGGCAAAATTAAAATGACCGAACTTTCTGCAGCCGCGCAGTTAAGAAGCTTTAGGGCAGCGGAAGAAGGTTTTTTTGGAGAAAGCTTTAATACTATTTCAGCTTACAAAGCTCATGGCGCATTACCTCACTATGCGTCTACCACAGAGAGCGATGTAGAAATAGCAGCTGAAGGACTATTTTTGGTTGATTCGGGAGGTCAGTACTTCTACGGGACAACTGATATTACCAGGGTAATTCCGCTAGGAAATAATACAGAAGAAGAAAGTATTGATTATACTCTAGTGCTTAAAGGGATGATTGAAGGATGTGGAACTCGCTTTCCAAAAGGTACTTGTGGCTATGCTATTGATGCAATTACCCGTAAACCATTATGGGATCATGCAATTAATTTCGGACATGGAACTGGACATGGTGTAGGCTATTTTCTAAATGTACATGAAGGCCCTCAAGTATTTAATGCCGGTGCAACCCCTATTCCAATCGAATTAGGAATGATTACCTCCATAGAACCGGGTATCTATCGCCCAGGAAAACACGGTATAAGATTGGAAAATTTGGTATTAACAGTTCAGGACGAAACTAACGAATTTAATGAATTTTATGCATTTGAGACCCTAACGCTCGCGCCTATAGATACGAGCATCGTAAAGGTTGATTTATTGGCGCAGTCGCATATCAACTGGCTAAATGCCTATCATCGTTTGGTTTTCGAGAAACTAAGTCCGTTTTTGAATACCGAAGAAACAGCATTTTTAAAAGAGATCACAAAAGATATCAGCAAGTAATCCAGAACAATCTATCTTTTCTTTATATTTGCAAAACGTTCCCGTAGTTCAATGGATAGAATTATGGTTTCCGGTACCATCGATATGAGTTCGAATCTCGTCGGGAACACTAAGAAGGTCTGCAAAATTGCAGGCCTTTTTTTGTTTGATATAGTCTTTGCAGTAAACCTTATTTTTCCAAAACCTTTTTGTAGCAGTGGTGTTCCTACCATAAAAAACATATATACCATGGAAACTAAAACAAAATCAAAAAGCACGATGCCAAAAGGCAAAACAGGAAAAATGGAAAATTCTGAATTTCATGAATTTTTTGTTGATGAGTTAAAAGATATTTACTGGGCAGAAAATCATTTAGCTAAAGCTTTACCAAAAATGCAAAAGGCAGCAACGAGCCCTGATCTTGCTGCAGCTTTCGAAAAGCATACCCAAGAAACGCAAGAGCACATTGCTCGTTTAGAACAAGTATTTGAATTATTGGGTGAAAAAGCTCAAGCAAAAAAATGTGATGCAATGGCTGGCTTACTTGAAGAGGCTAAAGGCGTAATTGAAGATACCGAAAAGGACACAATGGTTCGGGATGCGGGATTAATCATTGCTGCACAAAAAGTTGAGCATTATGAAATTGCTACCTACGGCACTTTACGTACGTTTGCAGAAACAATGGGACATACGGATGTTCAGGATTTATTGCAAGAGACACTAGATAATGAAAAAGCTACTGATGTGGCTTTAACAGAATTGGCAATGAGCTGTGTAAATGAAGCTGCTGCACAAGAATAATAGATTAGCCTAAACACCTTAAAAGGTGTTTAGGCTTAATACTAGTTATTGAATAATTCCATTCAGCACCACGTAACGCATCAGTGCAGCAGTGTTTTTTACGCCTGTTTTTTCAATTAAACTTTGACGGTGCCCTTCAATTGTTCTTTTGCTGATGAACAATCTATCGGCCATTTCAGTATTCGTCATTCCTTGCGCAATAAGATTCAGTACTTCAATTTCACGAAGTGAAAAATCTATTGCATTAACATCGATCGCATTGTTTGCATAGTTTACCAAAACAACTTTATCAAGCATTTTCATGACTAATTCTGAACACAGGTACTTACCCCCTGCTTGAATATGCTTTAAGGTAAAAATAAGTTCATCAGAACTGACACTTTTTAAAAGATAGCCTGAAGCCCCTTCTATAAATGCCTCACTAATATATTTTTCGTTATCATGCATAGAAAGAATAACGACTAGCACCTTTGGGTAGTGAATTTTAAGCTCTTTTATTAATGATAGACCGTCTAACTGGGGCATGTTGATATCAGCTAATACCATATCTACGTCTAAGCCCTTTTCAAGCAAACGTAACACATCACTCCCATTCGTTGTCTCTCCAACTATGGTGATATTTTCGTCGGCTTCTAGAACCATACGAATCCCATCTCTTACGATGTTGTGATCTTCAGCTAATAAAATTTTTAACATAATAAACTTGTTAATGCCTTGTGTTTACAGTAAAACTGAATAGCTGCAGAAAAGTTTAAAAAAGATAAGAAGTAAGGCAAATTATTGAAATCGGCTGACTATCGGCAGATTAAACTATACAGGCTGATAAGCTTTCCTAAAAATCAGACAGTTCTAAGTCTTTTCTGAGTTTAATCGTTACAATTGTTCCTCTTTTAGAACTATCAATATCTATGGATCCATCTAGCAAAAAGACTCGATTTTTGATCCCTCTGAGTCCAGAGCCTCTAGTCAGTGCAGCACCTAAAGATTCTTCAAATCCTTTACCATTGTCACTTACAGTGAGCGTGACCATGTTCCCTTCTATGCATACATTAATTTCCGTTAGTGATGCTTTCGAATGTTTAATGCAATTATTGAGTAATTCTTGCATTATTCTAAAAACAACCAACTGTGAATTTGGCTCCAATAAATCTGTTTCTTTTCTTACAATGGTATTAATCTTAAAAGTCTGTGTCGAAAATCGCTGAGCAATTTCTTTAACTCCGGCTGTAAATCCAAAATCTCTCAAAACTGAAGGGGTCAAATCATAAGACAAAGCTCTAGTTTCTGAAATAGCTTGATCCAGTAAGGCGTTTACGTTTTTGAAATCGTCGGTCAAATTCGTTGATTTTTGTAAGCTCTGGATATTTAATTTTACCCCATATAACAGTTGGCAAACACTGTCATGTAATGCAGCGCTTATTTTTTGTCGCTCTTTTTCCTGCGCATTCAATGTTGTTGAAAGAATAAGGCGTTGTTTCTCATTATGCGTTTTACGTACATCATCTGCGATAGATGCCTGTTTAGTAATATCAACCAATACCCCCACATAAAATTTGCTGTACCCGTCATTTTTAACTTCTCTGCCCTTTAAGGAAAAAACTTTATGTTCATTAGTTTTCGTTAAGACTCTAAATTCTAACTCAATTGGCTGAACATTATTAATTGAGTGGGAAAGATTTTGCCAAACTCGTTCTCGATCTTCTGAATTTACGAGCTGAATGAAACCCTTAAATGTTCCATCAAATTCAGATGGGCTTATCTCAAATAATGAGCAACAAAAACCATCCATATAAATACTACGGTTTTCGATGTCCAATGTCCAGGTTCCGGTCCCAGAAGCCATAAGTGTCATTTCCAATCGTTGTGCCGTCGCTTGTAAATTTTGCTGTGCAAGTCTATTTTCGGTGATATTGCTAACCGTAATGTAGTATTGCAATTCATCATTATATTTGGATATTGTTTTTAGTCCTTCTATCTGCGTGTAATAGGTACTTCCGCTTCCGAATAATAATTTAACATCTATATGTTGTTTGGTATTCCTCATTTCCAAGTTGTGCAAAAACAGATAAAACCTTTCCCAGTCTTCAGAGGCAACAAAATATTGAAAATCTTTGGCCAACACTTCGTTCTTCGGTATATTTAATAGCTCCTCAGCGGCCTGATTTAGTTCTTCAATAACTCCCATTTTATCTAAGATAAAATAGCTAACCGGAGCAAAATTAAAAAGTTGTTCAAACTTGGCCCTCTCTGTTTTTAACAATTCAGAAGAAACAAAAAGTTCGTCATTTTGCATCTCCAATTCGAGTTGTGCAATTTGTAACTCGCCTAGCAAAACAGCAACTTCATGACCTAAAACTGGCATTTCTTTTAAATGCTCGTCTATAGATTTCCCACTCATAATCCGTTCTTGGATTGTTGAAATGACGCTATGCCTATTTTGATACTTGTTTTTCAACTCAAGTTTTTTCACCTTCCATCTATGAATAACAATTTCAATGAGAAATTGTTCATTTGCTTAAGTTAGGTTTTTCCGAATGGTAGTGCCCTGGGTTAGCCTTTGCATTTGCGGCATTTTTATCCTTATTTTCAGAATCTTTGGGTCTATCGTCCTGATCATTTACGACCATTATATCAGATTTATCTGAGCGATTTTGTACATCTTTTTCCCCTTCAGAATGATTGTCTCTCTTATTATTTGTCGTTTTCATAATGATTTAAATTAGTCGCGATCTAAGCTACTTTCTTCGTTTTTTGGTTGAAGATTTGTGCTATCAGAATGCTGATTGGCCTGTTGATTGTTTCCTTGATTAAAAGCTTCAGAATTCTGGTTCGCGTTAGAATTTTCCACGCCAGGAGCGCTAGCAGTATAATCTGCATCTGAACCTTGCATTTGCCTATTCATGTCCCCTCCTTGTTGGCTTTGGTTTGTATTGCTACTTTGACTTAACGATCCATCAGAAGCATTCGATTGATTATGCTGTGGTTCATCTTTTTGGCTCCACTCGTTTGTCTGGCGGTGAGAACTTGCAGGCTGTGTCGAATTTTCGTTTTCTTGTTCAGAGCGATTCTCATTTGATTGATCATTTTGTTGTTGTGATTGATTTTGGTTAAAATCTCCACTTTGTTCATTTAAATTTTCCATGATATTTGATTTAGGTAATCATATTTTTTAGTTAGCTCATAAGTAGATTATGCTAATCATAAATAACATCTAAATCATAAATGTTCTTGAAAATTGATAAACAGGTGTTTTTACGTACCTTTTTCAAGTATATATACGTGTTATTGACGTTGTATAAATATGACTACAGCTAACTTAGTTAGCTAATTTTTGAAGGAAAAATGGTAGGTAAAAATCGCGGTAAATACCCGTTTTAACGGTTGAAAATACGGGTTATCTCAAGCGGGTTAAATTCCTTAATTAATAGATATCACCTTATATAAAGCTTAGGCGGTTATTTAACGGAAATTTTTGATCATTTTACTCAATTGAGCAAATATTAACTAAAAACTACTGGTATTAAATTTGTAAAACATTTTATAGTTCCTGACAAATAATAAATCTTTAAACTGAAACTTATGTCAACTGAAACATTAAATTTTGATTTATTAATTACAGAATATCGCTCAAAACTTAAAATGTATGCGATGAATTTTACACGTGATGAAGAGGATGCGAATGATCTTATTCAAGACACGCTATTAAAAGCGTACACGTATTTTGCTAATTTTAAACCGGGTACAAATTTTAGGGGTTGGCTTTTCACCATTATGAAAAACACCTTTATCAATAACTATCGACGAAACACAAGGTCGAGAGCATTAATTATTACCGAAGAAAACATATCTTCTAACAATCTAGCACATAGTGCAACACGAAACAATGGTGAGTTAAAATTTATTAACGAAGACATTTCTAAAGCGCTTAAGACCTTACCTGCTAATTTGTACGAACCCTTTATCATGTATTTCGAAGGATACAAGTATCATGAAATAGCGGAACAATTTAACATGCCGGTGGGTACTGTTAAAACGAGAATTCACCACGCCCGCGCGCATTTGAAAAAGTACCTTAAAGTATATGAAGAATTAAAAGGTACAGTGAGCTAAATTACTACTCGCTAACTTTCTCTGATTCATAGTATTTCTTAATTTTTCTATTTAAAAAGGTTCCTTTAGAGATGGAGGCTTTAAAATCCTTATATACTTTTTCTGGAACATCTTTATAGGCATATACATCCCCTGAAACAAATACGACATATAGTATTTGTTTCAGGGGATTATAATTCATGCTTGCAACTACCGAAGAAGGCATATCTTCAAAGTTTAAGGATTATCTCACGGTTTATGGAATATTATTGCTTTCATACCGATTTCTTTGTTTGTTTCCTAATCAACCTTTTTATTCGAAAACGGTTTTCTTTTTTGTCAAAAACATTATCTAAATCATAAACCTAATACTTAAAATATTGTTAACTCATTGTTCAAAATCATTATTTAAAATATGGTCTATCTAAGCAAGTGTTTTTACCTTAACAAATAGCGATCGAGAAAAGGCGAATTCGATATTATTTTAAAACCGACTTTCCAATAAATAATAGAAACAAAATTTTAAAATATTGGTTTAACAATCATGGAACCATTCAACATACACATTCAAAATGATAATCAAGAAATAACCCTCACTGTATTGCCTGAGAGCGACTATTTTAAGCTAATTTATTTTGGCGGAATTATCGGAGCGATGCGAGAATCCAATGGCGACTGGGAGCTATTGCCCGAAGAGGAAATCGAACCAGGTGCGCTACCCTTCTATGACTATAAGCATGGCATTGATGAACAGCCCAAGTTAGCATTAAGTTTACCAAAAATAAATCAAATCGCCGCCGAAATAGAAAATATAATTCATTGATACTAATACATTATGCCATGAAAAAAATAATCTACTCATTAGCTATCACCAGCCTGCTTTTTGCTTGCACCAATCAAGATAAAAGCCAAGAGGCTGAATCCGCACAAACCATCACTTCTAACGACACAAATATCGTCAAGAAAAGTCCGGAGAAAATGAATGAGGAAGATCGAATTACATTTTTCGACAATGCGGCAATCGGCGGACTAATGGAGGTTGAGGCCAGTTCACAGCTGATGGCAGCGACAAAAAGTAATCCCAATGTGATTGCACATGCACAAATGATCAAAAATGATCATTTGAAGGCTAATGAAGAACTTAAATCAATTGCTGAAAGAGAAAACTACAAGCTTCCTACCTCACTACCGGAAAAGAAACTAAAACTACTGAAGCAATTTGAAGAACTTAACGATGAAGCTAAGAATGAGTTCTATATCAACTTAATGGTAACAGAGCACGATGAAGCTATTAACCTGTTTAATTTAGCAAAAAGCATGGAGGATCCAGTTATTGCAAATTTCGCAACTAAAACACTTCCAATTTTAAAACATCATTATGAAATGACTGTTAAATTAAAAAATTCATTATTGACAGCCAAGAAAGACCAAGGTGATGATGTGTTGAAAATTAGTGATAAAACAAGAAATGAACCTGCTAAAAACCATTAAGCTGTTCATTGAATGTTATGATGTTGATAAAATCTTTTTTAACAAAAATTTCTAATATGTATTTTCGTTATTCAAATCAACCTACTGAAATGTCACCAGCATTTACTTGTATTTATTTTTTGGAGAACACTGATACTTATATATTGGAGATCAAGAGGAATGATCTTCCACAGGATGAGGATATTTCAAAAATTTACCAATGGATGAGGGTTAGCAAAGATTTTCAAGAAGCTCGTCCGTTAACCTTTAGATCAATGGATTCTTCAATGGAAGTGGAAGAACGATATTTCGAAGAAGGTTTTCTTAAGTTCAATAGCAACAATGGAACGTTCATCGAAAAATACAATTCTGCACAGCATAAATTGCAAGCTAAAAGCAATGCTGAAATTCCATCAGCTCTCACCGAAGCCATTAATAATTTTCTAAGAAAAAATTAAGCCATAAAAAAAGACCTGCAAATTGCAGGTCTTTTTATTTAATAATCAAGCTCAAAAATTATTATTTCGCACTGTTTTTCTTTTCAGTTACTTCTGTACGGATATCTTGAGCTAAACCTTTAAGGTCTTGCATTGCTTTACGTACTCTTGTACCTGCAGCAGCATTACCACCATTATAAAATTTTTCTGCATCTGCCTCGATAGCAGCGATTACTTCTTTAACTTTTGAGAATTTTTCCATGTTTTTTTACTTTGTTTTTTAGGGGTATGGAAGCTGTCTTCGACGGTTTCCACGTTTTTAATTTTAATTTGATTTCAAATATATCATTTAAACCGAATAAACAAGTATCAATAGAATTATTTATTATTGCCCTGTTTACATGTTAAGCCACTTTTTTCGCAAAAATCCCTGAATCGCAATTTGTTAGCTAGCACCTTCTCGAAAATAAAAAAACTCACTGAATACTATTTAAATAATGTCAACACGCAAATACTGTCTAAATTTGCCAATGCCGTAAACGATAATTGCTGGTGTACAGTTAATAATTGGCCTTCTTTAACCTGTGTTAACGTACCCATACTTTCAAAGGCTAACTCACCAGTTATCAAATGTATTCCCATAATTGCTGTTCCTTCAGATTGACCTGGATGAAAATCTTGCCCTGCTTTTAACGCTATTAAAGTAATTGTTATTCTATCGGACTTAAAAACAGTAATCGCATTTTTACCATTCTTATCGTAAGCCTCCTCCTGTTTTAACTGATTAATATATTTCGGTATATCAATCGGTATAATTGCAGCATCTAGTGGTCTAGCTCCTTCCGGTCTTTGTGCAGTTGCATTGTTATATTTTTCTTCCATAGCTCTAAATTTAATGTAAAAACAGCAGTTTAATAAACTTGTTTTGTAGTTACCGTTAAAATGTTTATAATTTCCTGTAATTAAATTTAATGAATTCAGTTCCTTTGTAGTCTATGTCGCTATTTATCTCATCACTTAATACAGGCAGCAACGGAAATTGCTTTTACATTGGTAATGGCAGTGAAGCGGTATTGATTGACGCTGGCTTATCTTGTAAAGAAACTGAATTGAGAATGGAGAGGCTAAACCTGAGCATGGGCGATGTAAAAGCAATTTTTATTTCTCATGAACATGGAGATCATATTCGCGGGCTACCGGTAATTGCTAAAAAGTATCAATTGCCTATTTATATTACGCAATCGACGTTGCTAAGTGGCAAGCAGCAGTTACCAATTCAGTTGCTCAAGAGTTTTGCAGCTTACGCTCCTATTCAGGTAGGTGGGTTAGAAATTATCGCTTTTCCCAAAAAACATGATGCAATCGAACCACACAGTTTTACGGTAAGCTGCAATGGCGTTAAAGTTGGTGTATTTACAGATATTGGCCAGCATTGTGATCATGTGGTAAATAATTTTAAACAATGTCACGCTGTATTTTTAGAAGCGAATTACGACGACGAAATGCTCGATAATGGTAGATATCCTTACTTTCTCAAAAATAGAATTAGGGGTGGTAACGGCCACTTATCCAATTCGCAAGCTTTAGCATTGTTCACAGGCTACAAATCAACCCATCTAAGCCATCTATTCTTGTCCCACCTTAGCAAAGACAATAACTGCCCGGATATCGTACAGCGCCTCTTTAATGCTCATGCAGATGGCACTGAAATTATCGTGGCATCAAGGTTACGAGAAACAGCGGTTTATCATATCGGAGGAAAAGAAGCAAAAGAAATTAGAACGGAAATCCAATACCAAAGTTATACTGCATAAATCTATATACATCAGGATTATGTGTAATTTCATATCTTCTCTTGAATTCTTTACCACCATTAAAGAATTTATTAATTACCCACTGCTCTGACCCTACAAATTGTGGATCCCTAATTTTCAATCCCAAATCAAATCTGAATACGAAGAATTCTACATCATACCTAAAGCCCAAGCCAGTTCCTATTGCTATCTGCTTACCTAATTGATTAAACTTAAAATAGGTTTCAGGCTGAGGGTTTCCTGCAGATATATTCCAAATATTACCCATATCAACAAATGTAGCGCCTTTTAATTTGCCGCCAAATAACTTGTTGATCAATAAAAACCGGTATTCAAAATTGGTCTCAATTCTCATCTGACCGAGTTGATCTATCCCGAATGAGGCATTTCTAGTAATGGAATCGGTAATCACCTCACGATTATAATTGCCTGGGCCAAGGGTTCTCGCCTGCCATGCTCGAACGCCACTAGAACCACCCGCATAAAACAGCTTCTCAAAAGGCATGGATGTAGAATTCCCATAGGCGTAACCAATACCCGTATTCAGCCTAGCAATAAATTGCTTGTCACCTCCTAAGCTTTTATACCAGCGAAGATCTATCTCGGGGCGAACATATTGATTAAATGGTAAACCGAAAATCTTGCCGAAGTCACCATTTTTAGGGTCATGTTTATCGCCAAATGTATTCGACGCAAGTTGCAGCAAGTTTCCGGCAATATCCATATTACCTCTAAAATAAACAAAGGATCTATTCTGTAATAGCTTTTCACCATTTAGGGTATAAGCATACTTCATTCCCAAAGTAAAATCTTTGCGTCCTAATAATTTGATATTATAGAAATTGCTCTCTAATAATTTTTTATTCGAACTATATTTATCAAGATCACTTTTATCAAGTGTATCTATTAAAACACTACCAAACCTATACTCGAAATTTAAGGGAGTAAAGGAATGTAATTTCGACTTTGTTTCTACCCAGTCATAGCTAACAGCGTTGATGAAAATACGACGAACGGTAATATCCTTTTGCAAAGCGTACAAATAGCTAGTTGAAAAAGTGGTATAAGGCATTCCGTTTTTTCCCATCATCGGGATATTGACAAAGGGAATCATCAGCCTTGCAACTGATAGACTGGCACTTACAGAAAAATCACGTTGGTAAATATCATCGAATATAGATTTATTTTCTACGCGCCTAGCTTGCAGGCCCCCTTTAACCTGAAACTGAAATCTCTCCGCTCCTTTCAAGAAATTGTTATTCGTATAAGTATTACTGAGTGTAAAACCTACAGTACCATTGTTAAAGGGAACCTCTCCTTCTATCCTGTTACCCATCCGCTCTTGCGGGATCAACATGATGACTGGATTTATTTTACTACTGCTGTCTTTTGCCAATGTATAATCGATCTTCACATTTTTGAAAACATTCAATTGATATAATCTATCGTAGGTTAAGTTTTCCTTTCTGATATCATAGAGCTCTCCTTGTTTCAAAAAATCATACCTCACTATGGGGTTTCTTCTAAATTTACCAGAAAGATCGACAAAGCGTACACCTCTAAAGGCTCTTTTCGTTCTTAGTGAATCACCTAATCTACCCAAATCAGCAAATCCTTCATAATTTTCCGCAATGATGATGTTAGTAGTGTCAATGGTATAAACTCTATGCTTTGAACCGTCAACTGGATCATCTACAATTAATTCAACACTCACCTTGCTATTGTGTTGACTTGAATCGGGTTCGAATCTTACGTGAGGTCGTTCAAAATAACGGTATCCATTTTGGCGCATCACCTGATAGATTTGCTCTCTTTCAAATGCTAAAGAGTCCTCATCATACCGCATGCCTTCACGCAAGTGAGTAAATGTTGGTTTATTTGTTAAATACAAAGACTTAATTTGTTCATCGGGAATCTTGTAACTTACTTTATTAACAACAAATGCTGGTCCCGGATTAGCTACAAACTGCAATTTTGCTTTTTTCTTAGCGACGGTGATTTCTGATTTAACCTTCGCATTAAAATATCCCTTACTTTTTAAGAATTTCTCAATCTGGTTTCTCGAAATTTCTACCAGTGCACTGTCCAGAATTGGAGGCGGTGAACCTAAGGGTTTAATGTTAGCCGTTTTATATTTACCATCTTTAGTATTAAAAATATTATAGATACCTACGTTCAAGCCAATAGTACCAGATGGGCGAATATCTTTTTGGACATAATTATAAGCTTGCTCTTCAAATTGTTTGTCGATACTATCTATTTTAACTTTTGTTACGATAGCTTGATAGTCCTCTATGTATTTTGTAGAAGAGCATCCTGCTATAAAAACAAGAATAAATAGTAATATTGTAAGAATTTGTATCGGCTGTTTATAGTTAAATTTATATGCTTTCAAAATCTCAAATCAGTTTTATTAAATCTTTACATCAAAAAAAGTACCGTAAAGAAAGTGGCGTATTTATTATTGAAGGTATAAAATCTATTGTAGAATTTATCAACTCTAATTATCAATTACATAGCATCTATTACAACCCTACTTATTTTCAATCTTTACCTAAATTTCCCACAAATATAAAGTTATTCGAGGTAAACAACGTGGAATTAGGCAAGATTAGTACGCTTCAAGCACCGCAGGGTATTTTAGCCTTGGTAAATACACCTGCAAAACAAAAATTAACCCCTAATCTACTAAAGAATAAATTCTCTTTAGTGTTAGATGACATACAAGATCCAGGTAATTTAGGTACTATTATTCGCACTGCGGATTGGTTTGGCATAGACCATATTATTTGTTCTGAACAAACTGTAGAAGTTTATAATCCAAAAACAGTACAGTCGACAATGGGCTCCTTAGCTAGAATGAACATCGTATATACTGATCTTACCGAGTTTCTTGGTAACGTTAAGATGCCTATCTTTGGCGCGTTGTTAGCGGGCGACAGTATTTATGAAATAAACTGGGGCAATGAAGGCCTCATTTTACTGGGAAATGAAGGGCATGGAATCTCGGACAATTTGATTAAAGAAATTACCACACCGGTAACAATTCCTAAGATTGGTGGCGCAGAATCATTAAATGTAGCAATTTCTGCGGCTATATTTTGCAGTGAGTTAGCTAGACTTTCGTTAAAACGTTAATATGTTAACAAATATTTAGTGTTTATTTTCTGCATTATTTTTGCATACTCGCATATAATTACTATTTTTGCAACCTTGAATTTAAAGGGTCGAGTGGCCGAGTGGCTAGGCAGAGGTCTGCAAAACCTTCTACAGCGGTTCGAATCCGCTCTCGACCTCAGGTTTATATTAAAAAAGAATTAAAAAACGCATTATCATGGCAGTTACAAGATTAAAAAGAAAAGACAGATACAATAAAACAGTTTCTCGTTTAGAAGTTAAAACATTAAAACTAGCTACTAACATCGAATTAGGAAGTCGTTCACAACAATCGACTAAAGATCAATTGGCTAAAAACAATGCTGTATTAGCTAAACTTACAGCTTCAGCTTAGTCTTCTTCTTTTACCGCATTTAAAGCATCTTGAATTTATTTTTGAGATGCTTTTTTATGCGCGATAATTTAGCATACCTCAGAACTTCTCTCTTTATAACAGCTTAGCCTATTGTTAGACTTTGCTTAGCCCCTACCTCTCCGCTAACCCAATTGAAAGCCTTCTCTCGCTGTACGCACACTCTATTAAGGACACCTAGCTATTCAAGCTATTTCTGCAACCATCACTTGCAATTACTTTTCTATTACTAAGCTATTCTTTAAGCAAAAAACAATCAGATTATTTGCGTAAGCGATTGCTTACATATATATTTGTAAGTAATCACTTACATATTATGATGAGAAGAGATATTTTTCAGGCCATTGCCGACCCCACAAGGAGGGAAATCATCAATTTAATTGCATTTAAACCATTAAACTTAAATGCGATTTCCGAGAACTTTGATATCAGTCGCCCTGCTATTTCGCAGCACATTAAAATTTTAACTGAATGTGGATTGATTACCATAAAAAAAGAAGGACGGGAAAGATTTTGCCAAATTAAGTTGCAAAAGCTAGCCGAAGTAGCCGACTGGCTGGACCAGTACCGTACTTTTTGGACAAACAAATTGGACGCCTTGGAGGTTCATCTATCAGACAATAAACTTAATATTAACCCTAAAATATAGATAATATGACTAAGCAACCAGTAATTGTAGAAAGATTATTTAATGCAACTTGCGATAAAGTTTGGAGTGCAATAACTACGAATGATGAGTTAAAAAAATGGTATTTCCAGTTAGAAGATTTTAAGCCTAAAGTGGGTTTTAAATTCGATTTTATGGGCGGGCCAGATGCCAATACCCAATATTTACATCTATGCGAGGTAACCGAGGTAATTGAAGGTAAAAAGATAGCCTATACCTGGCGATATGACAATTACCCTGGAAACTCTTTAGTAACTTGGGAACTTGTTGATAAAGGGGAACAGACCCTTGTTAGAATCACTCATACAGGTTTAGAATCATTTGCTGAAGCAGGAAAAGACTTTGCTAAGAATAACTTTAATGAAGGTTGGACTCATTTCTTATATACCGCCTTAAAGGGATATTTGGAACCAATAGCATAATCATTTAAAGTACAAAGTTTTGCAAATTCTTAAATTAAGATTAATTTTAAGGATGAACACGGCAATAGATACTTTAGCGCTACCAGACCTGAGTTTTACTCCAGAAGGACACTTAATCATTAAACCCTCTGAGTCATCTTGCAAAACTGATTTTGATTTCTTTGAAGGCAAATGGAACCTTCACAATAAAAAACTTCAATCCAGGTTTACAAATTGTACTACCTGGATTGAATTTAATTCAACACAGGAAATGTATCCCATTTTAAATGGAATTGGCAATATTGATAATTTCCTAGCAGAGTTTGACGGTGAACCATTTGAAGGAATGACAGTTCGATTATTTAATCCCAAAACTAAGTTGTGGAGCATTTACTGGGCCGACTCAAATACGGGCGTGCTAGATCCGCCAGTTTTAGGGTCTTTTGAAAATAAGGTAGGCCATTTTTTCACGAAGGACCTTCACGACGGGAAAGAAATTATCATGGCCTTCCGTTGGGATGCTAGGGACAAAAACAACCCTATCTGGAGCCAAGCCTGTTCAATGGACAGAGGAAAAACGTGGGAATGGAATTGGTATATGTATATGAGCAAATTTGAACAATAAGATGGACACAAAAATCGCTACAATTGATGAGTATATTGCTGGTTTCCCAGCCGATGTGCAGGAGCATTTACATCAAATAAGAGAAACGATTAAAACGGCCGCTCCAGCTGCAACCGAAAAGATAAGTTATGGAATGCCAACTTTTCATTTAAACGGAAACCTAATCCACTTTGCTGGCTATAAAAAACATATAGGACTCTACCCTGCTCCTCAGGGAATTGAAGCATTTAAAGATGAGTTGGCGGCATACAAAGGCGCAAAAGGTTCGGTGCAATTTCCGTTGGATAGACCGATGCCATTAGATTTGATTGCCAGGATCACAAAATATCGAGCGGCACAACAATTAGGATCAAAATAATAGTTGAGCTAAACCAACGCCTTACAAATACGCTTAATCAAGCCTGGCCCTTCGTAAATAAACCCAGTATAAAGTTGCACCAAAGCTGCACCAGCCGCAATTTTCTCTTTAGCATCTTCGGGCGAGTGAATCCCTCCTACGCCAATAATCGGAAAAGCACTACCAGATTTTTCATTCAAATAGCGGATCACTTCTGTAGAACGCTTGGCTAGCGGCTTACCACTTAAACCACCCATTTCGCTCTTTAATTTTTCTTCTGTATAAAGTCCGTTACGATCAATCGTTGTATTTGTAGCAATTACCCCCGCAATTCCAGTTTCTTTAACAATTTCAACAATATCATCTAATTGTTCATTGGTTAAATCCGGAGCTATTTTAAGCAAAATCGGTCGGGAGATATCGTTCTTCCGATTGCGTTGTTGTAAAGTATTAAGCAACTCTTTTAATGGTTCTTTTTCCTGTAATGCTCTTAACCCTGGCGTATTAGGTGAGCTAACGTTAACCACAAAATAATCTACTACATCAAATAGTCTGTCAAAACACTTGATATAATCACTTACGGCGTCCTCATTTGGCGTGTTCTTGTTTTTTCCAATGTTACCACCAACTACGATAGATGGGTCTTTTTCTTTTAACAATCTCAATCGCTCGGCCATTACATCTACACCTTTGTTGTTAAAACCCATTCTGTTAATGATTGCGCTATCATCTTGCAAACGAAACATACGAGGTTTATCATTACCAGGCTGAGGCAAAGGAGTAACAGTACCCACTTCTATAAAACCAAATCCAAGATTACTTAGCGCTTCCACATATTCGCCATTTTTATCGAAACCTGCCGCTAACCCAACTGGATTTCTAAACTTAATACCGAACACTTCGCGCTCTAGTCCTTTTAGGTTGATATCGAAACTACTTCGAAGAATGGTTTTCCCTAATGGGAAATAATCATTAAACCATTTTAATCGTTTAACAACAAAATAATGAACCTTTTCTGGGTCGAATTGAAAGAAAACAGGTTTAACGAGGCGATACATGAAGCAAATATATTAATTTTTGGGAAACGAGCTATAAAGAATAGCAGGGGCTGTGGAATTAAGAAGAAAATGTACTTGAAAACGGGCTTAAAATTCGTATTTTTGCGATGAAATGATTTCTATAAACGACTTAACTTTTTTAATTGGCTCAAGAGCCTTATACGACGAAGCAAACTGGCACATTAAGCCGGGCGATAGAGTTGGCCTTATTGGTGCAAATGGTACTGGTAAATCTACTTTATTAAAGATTATTGTTGGCGAGTATGCTCCTTCATCTGGCAGCATATCGATGGCAAAAGATTTAAAAATCGGTTACCTAAATCAGGATTTGCTTTCTTACGATTCACACCACAGCATTCTGCATGTGGCAATGGAAGCATTTGAGCGTCAAAATCAATTGCACGACGAAATTGAAGAGTTATTAAAGAAAATTGAAACCGACTATAGTGAAGAAGTTTTAAACAGACTGAGCGATAAACAACAGGAATTTGAAGCACTTGACGGTTACAATATCGAATATAGGGCGAATGAAATTCTAGCAGGTTTAGGTTTTAGTACCGAAGATCAGCACCGTCCTCTTAACACGTTCTCTGGAGGGTGGAGAATGCGTGTAATGTTAGCGAAAATTCTTTTACAAACTCCGGATATCCTTTTATTAGATGAGCCTACCAACCACATGGATTTACCCTCTATTAAGTGGTTAGAAACTTATTTAAGTGGCTTCGAAGGCGCAATTGTCATCGTTTCTCACGATCGATATTTCTTAGATAAAATTGTTCGCAAAACCGTAGAATCACGTAAAGGAAAATTAACTACGTATGCTGGAAATTACTCATTTTATCTAGAAGAAAAAGCATTGCGTGGTGAAATCCAAAAGGGAGAGTTCAAAAATCAGCAGGCTAAAATTAAGCAAGAGGAACGTTTAATTGAGCGTTTTAGAGCAAAAGCAAGTAAGGCTAAAATGGCGCAATCGCGGATGAAGGCTTTAGATAAAATGGAACGAGTGGAAGATGTAGATGATGATAATCCGACTGTAAACTTCAGCTTTAAATTTTCTAAACCATCTGGTCGCCATGTAGTACGTATAGAGAATGCTTCGAAAAGCTACCCTAATGTTGATATTCTTGACAAAGCAGAAGGTGTTATAGAAAAAGGTGATAAAATTGCTTTAATTGGGGCTAACGGAAAGGGAAAATCTACCTTATTAAGAATTATTGCTGGTACAGAAGGTTTTGAAGGGAAAAGCGAAACTGGTCACAATGTAACGACTACCTTTTTTGCGCAACATCAGCTAGAATCACTGCATTTAGATAACACAATTCTAGAGGAATTACAGGCATTTGCACCAAAACACACAGATACTGAATTGCGTGGTATTTTGGGCTGCTTTTTGTTCACGGGAGATGATGTATTCAAAAAAATCAAAGTATTATCAGGAGGAGAAAAATCAAGAGTAGCTTTAGCAAAATCATTAACTACAGACTCTAACTTCTTAATCCTAGATGAGCCTACCAACCACTTAGATATTCAATCTGTAAATATTTTAATTCAAGCATTGCAGCAATATGAGGGTACTTTTATTTCCGTATCCCATGATAGATATTTTCTAGATAACGTAGCCAACAAAATCTGGTTTATAGAGGAAGAAAAAATTAAGCAATATCCTGGAACCTATGCAGAATACGAAGAGTGGAATAGCAAACGAGTAATCCCAATTCCTAAACCAATTCCTGTAAAACCTGCGGAAGAAAAAAAGCCAAAAGTAACAGAACCTCTTCCCTTAAATACACAGCAGCAATTAAAAAAATTAAACGATAAGTTAAAAAGAATTGAAGAAGAAATTGCGGCTTTTGAATTAAGTGTTAAAGCAGTGGAAGCTGAATTAGCCAATGAAGAGATTTATTCGCACAAGCATAAACTAGAAGAAACAAATAAGCGTTATCTAGCTGAAAAGGCTTTACTAGATCATGCCCAAAAAACATGGGAAGAGCTTGCTGGAGAAATTATGGAATTAGAAGCATGAGGTTAACCGGACTGCTGGTCTTATTGATTGCAATTGTAAATTGTGTAGAGGCACAAACTACCTTTGTTTATGAAAATAAAATCTATCAGTCTAGCATTAAAACGGTTGAATGCTACAACTCTAAAAAAGAACAGTCTGTACCTATCTATACGTTAAGAAGTAATGAGACTATCACTTTTAGTTTCGATGACTTAAAAGGTGGCAATCGTGGCTTTAGTTATACCATAGAGCATTGTTCCTCGGATTGGAAACCTTCTAGAATTAACTCGATCGATTATCTCGATAGCTTTAACGAAGATATTATCACTAAATATCGGTACTCTTTCAATACGCTTCAAAAGTTTACCCATTACGACCTAAAGTTACCTAACGACCAGATTAAGCCTAAAATAGCTGGAAATTATCTATTAAAGGTTTATGAGAACGGTAACAAAAATAAACCTGTGATTTCTCAACGTTTCTTTGTTTTGGATCCTGTACTGAATGTTGGTACAGAAATAGTTCCTAGTAGCCAAGTTGTGGATAGAACAAAAAAACAGAAGGTCAACTTCACTATTTTTCATCAAACACCTATTCCAAATCCATCGCAAGATTTGAAGGCAATTGTGATGCAAAACATGAATCCATATACTTCCATTTTAAACACCAAACCTATTTTCGTAAGACAGGGTTCGTTGGTTTATAATGAACTAAATGCAAACGAATTTTGGGCAGGGAATGAATATCGTAAATTTGATACGCGTAGTTTTAGGTTTAAAGCAGAGCACGTTCAAGAAATCTATGTAGATACAATTAATACCGCACTACTATTCACTGATATTTCGGGCAGTACGCCAAGATATACCAATCAATTTGATGAAAATGGAAATTTCTTTATCCGCAATCAAGATGGACGAGATGCGGCAACTGATAGTGATTACGCTAAGGTTATCTTTAGCTTAAGTACCAACCCACCTAACAAAAATGGAAACATCTATGTAGTAGGGAGGTTTAATAATTTTAACCTCAGCAGTGAAAACAAATTAGTTTACGATGCCAGTAGAAAAAAGTACTTTTCAACGCTCAAATTGAAACAGGGATTATACGACTATAAGTATGTTTGGGTTGACGAAAATGGAAAATACGATGATACTTTCTTAGAAGGTTCATTTTTCGAAACTGACAATACGTATCAAGTATTTGTTTACTACCGCAAACCTGGAGGCAGATGGGAAGAACTTGTTGGATTTAGCAATGTAAATAGTTTAAAAGGTAAAAACTAATTTGCCAATTTAATTATCCATACCGATACACTACCTCCATTGCACAAAAATGTACCTTTCCCATTTTCGTCTAAAGTGATTTCTTCTGTTCTGTTTCCCAATGCATCAATTAACGTCTTTCCAGCAAAAGTAGCTCCGAATTCCATTTCTTTAAAACCATCTTCGCCATTGCTAAGTAAAACTGCAATACCAGAATTTGGATGTTCTTCGTTGCCAAAACGAAGCCAACCTATACAATTCGGATGATCTAGGTAGTCTTTTTGTTCACCGTAGGCTAAATTCTTTCTGACTGTCAACAACTGAGGCAATTCTTCCAAACCTATCAGTTCTATATGCTTTCCATCATCTTCATAAACAGCTCCATAAACATCGGTGTAAAAAACGCAGGGAATACCACCTTCTCTCAATAATATCATTGCATAGGCAAGTGGTCTAAACCAAAAATCAACAAAGGACTCGAGTGCTTGTAATGGCTGCGAATCATGGTTATCGACAAAGGTAACTGCTAGAAATGGATTACGATGAACAACTGTGTTATCGAAAATTGTCGACAAATTAAAAGATTTCCCTTCGGTTGAAGCTAGAAAGAAATTATGATGTAGTAACGAATCGAATAATTGAGTTCTGCCATCAGTTAACTCAATGTACGACTCTAATTCGGCCACATCTTCGATATTCCAATTTTCGGCTACAAAAAAGAAATCCCGATCAAATGTTGCTTTCATATCATCTATCCACTCATTTAAAAAGTCGACCGAAATATGTTTTACAGCATCTAATCGAAAACCATCTATCTTTGTAGTCTCGTAAAACCAGTGCCCCCAGGTTTTAAGTTCTTGTCTAACTGCCTCATTTCTGTACTCGATATCATTAAACATTAAGTAATCATAATTACCGAGTTCATTAGATGGCACATTCTCCCAACGCTCGCCGTATCCATTTTGAATTGAATAAATTGCAGATTCTTTTAAATCTTCTGCCCAATCTACTCCGCTAAAACAATGGTAGTCCCAAATAAACGCTGAATATTTCCCGTTTCTTGCTGGGAAGGTAAATTTTGTCCAAGCTTCAATCTCCATGTTATCGGAGATGAACTCTTCTCTATTTTCTTCATTAACTTTTCTAACGGTAATCTTCTCCAATTCGTCGCCACCTGCCTTATGGTTAAACACAACATCAGCTAACACACTGATTTGATTTTCGTGAAGCCTTTGTATCGCTGCGAGATATTCCTCTTTACTGCCATACTTTGTGTCTACACTATTTTTTTGATCAAATTCCCCGAGGTCATACAAATCATAAGACTCATAGCCTACGCTATAGCCGCCATTACTGCCTTTATTTGATGGTGGGAACCAAACAGTTGTAAAGCCCATTTCTTTAAGGCGTTCAGCTTCATTTGCAGCTTTTACCCATAAATGGTGTTCTTCGTTATAATACCAGTGAAAGTATTGGATGAGCGTTTGATTCTGCATAAATTGGATTTTAGCTTATATAACATTCAACAGAAGTTTTTGTTTACCCAGTTGATGCTATAAGCTAATCGCTCTTCAAATTACCATTTTTCGCACATTTTCCTTACTTTTGGCGCACTATGAGCATTAAAGCAAAAAATCCAAAAAACTCCTTTACCATTATGAACGAATTAGTGTTACCGAACGACACTAATACTTTAAACAATTTAATGGGGGGTCGCTTATTACATTGGATGGATATTGCTGCCGCTATTTCGGCTCAAAAACATTGCAATAGAATTGTGGTAACAGCCTCGGTGGACAATGTATCATTTAAGCAGCCAATTAAACTTGGCGATGTAATTACAATAGAAGCGAAAGTTACGAGAGCTTTCCATACCTCGGTAGAAGTTCGTTTGGATGTGTGGGCTGAAAATATACCTTCTGGTACGAGAGCCAAATCAAATGAAGCCTATTATACTTTTGTGGCTGTTGATCAAAGCGGAAGAACAATTCCGGTTCCTGAGCTCAAACCAGAAACTGATGATGAAATTGAATTATTTAATGGAGCTCTGCGCCGTCGACAACTACGTTTAATATTAGGAGGCAAAATGGAGCCAAATGATGCTATCGAATTAAAAGCATTATTTTTTAAAGCGTAAAAATAACCTATGACTACTTACACAACGTTAATTGCATTAAGTGGATTAGTCATTTTTTCGTATCTATTCGACCTGTTTGCTAGCAAAACAAAGCTTCCTTCTGTACTGCTGCTCTTACTTTTGGGTATTGGATTAAAACTGCTATCAGATCAGTTTCAATGGCAGACAATCAATTTCTTGAGAATATTACCTACACTGGGTACTATAGGGTTAATCCTCATTGTGTTTGAAGGCTCGTTAGAATTAAAGTACAATAAAGAAAAAAATAAGGTTATTAAAAGTGCATTTTTTGCTGCTTTTTTTATCCTCATCATTACCGTAATTATCATTACCCTAATTATCCAACAAATTACAGGGCAAGATTTTTATCGCTGTTTTGCGAACGCTATCCCTTTTAGTGTGATCAGCTCGGCCATTGCCATCCCTTCGGTTGCTAATTTGAGTAAAAAAACCAGAGAGTTTATCATTTATGAAAGCTCTTTTTCTGACATTTTAGGAATTATCTTATTCAACTTCGCTGTATCAAACCCTCACATTTCCTTGAGTTCGTTTGCCGGATTAGGCTTAAATATGGCATTAATTACTGCATTATCAATTATTGCCTGTATTCTTTTATTGTACATCATGGGTAGACTTTCACATCATGTGAAGTTCTTTTTGATTATTTCTATTCTGATCTTAGTTTATGCGATAGGTCAATCTTACCACCTTTCCTCGTTGGTTTTAGTATTAGCCTTTGGTTTATTTTTAAACAATGCAGATCAAATTAAACATGTTTGGTTTAGAAGCATTTTCCTGTATAAAAACTTAGCGAATGATCTGGCACAATTACACCAACTGTCGGCCGAAAGTGCATTTATTATGAGAACATTCTTCTTCGTGATTTTTGGCTTTACGATTGATATATTTAAGCTAGACGACAAACACATTTTCCTAAACGGTTTATTAATCTTGCTAATTATTTATTTAGTCCGTTTTGCTTATTTACGTATTTTCAGAAAGGAAAATACTATCCCGGAGAGCTTTGTTTCTCCGCGCGGATTGATTAGCATATTACTATACTACAATTTACCGGAGAATTTGAAAATACCTGAGATTGGGGCTTCCTTTTTGTTTATGGCGGTGTTAGGCACCAGTATTATCATGACAATTGGGTTAATGACAAGCAAACGAAAAGAACAAGCTGCTATTTCTTAGTAACTTGAGGTTTGTCGAGATAATATGACTTAGAAAACTTCTCTAGTTTTAAATAATTCTGCTTAAACTTTTCTTCGTTCATTTGTATATTAAGAATTAGCTTGGTATTCAAAGCCTCTCCTACTAATCCGCCAAGTGTTCCCCCTAGTGCCCCAACACCAGTAAAAAACGCTGTACCAATAAGCCTATCGCCAAAATCATCAAAGGTTTCGCTCGAAAAAAAGATCGCTGCTCCTGCAGCAAAACCAATTGCTGAACCAGTTCCTAAGCCCTCGGCAACCGTTAATCCCTTTCTTCTAATCTTAATCTTTACTATATTTTTAGCTTTAAAGATATAATAGTTCCCCCTGTAGTCTGTAACAGCAATACCTTCTGGAGACACCTTCTGCAAGGTGCCTCTGACATTTTGAACACTATCTAGAATCACCTTTACTTCATAGTTTACATATTGAGCAAAACCCGAGGTGGTAAAGGTTAACAAAATGACCATTAGAAGAAAATATACTTTTCTCATTAACTTCCCATCTCAAGAATTTTATCAAATTCTGCTGCTCTTAACGGCATTACCGATAAACGACCTTGCCTTACTAAGGAAATGTCTTTTAAGCTCTCCTCGGCTTTAATTTGCGCTAATGTTACAGGATTCTTGAGCGATTCAACTGGCACCAAATCAACCACCACCCAATTTGGGTCGCTAGTAGTAGGGTCTTGATAAGCCCTTTTCACAACCTTCGCAATACCAACAACATTTTTGCCATCATTGCTGTGATAGAACAATACCAAATCACCTTCGTTCATCTCTCTGAGATTGTTTCTTGCTTGATAATTACGAACACCATCCCAAAAGGTACGTCCATCTTTATTAAATTTCTCCCAACTATATTTAAAAGGTTCGCTCTTTACTAGCCAATATTGTAGTTTATTCATGTTTAAATGAGGGTTTTAGTATTCGTATTGACAAATCCGATAACAAGTCTATCGATCCCTGCAAAAATAACACATTCCAACAAACCTTTCATATATTTTTATTGGCCCGATCCGGACAATTATGCAATTCCCGACAGGGCAAGAAAAGGGGGCGTTGGAGGAGTGAACGATAAGCGGATAGCGATCAAAAAGAAAGCGGTAGCTGCTGTTGATGCCATTATCCAGATGCTGGGCAAGGGATGGAACCTAGGTGGGCAGGTTGACCTTAACACACTCAGCCCTGTTTCAAAATGCCTGGACGTTTGGCTCGAGCACAGGCAGGAACGCCGCAACAGCCAAATGATCGGAAAGACTGCCTTCAAGAACAACAACATAGTGGTCAGGCACTTTAAGAAATGGCTCGAGGCAAAAGGGTTTACAAACCGTAAGATAGGAACCTTCAATGCGATCGACATCGATAATTTCCTCGGCTATAAGATGAACGAGCAAAGCCGTTAGCTGATTGCACTTTATTCCGAAAACCATGAATAGGGAAATGAAAATTATCTTAGTATTCATGTTACAAATTAGCGCTAATTTTTTATGATCGTATCAATTCAATACGAGTGCCGTTTTGGGGCAAGTTAATTAGGTGTTGTTTGGCGTCTATTTTGATTTGCAATTCCCCACCAGTAAACAATGGATCAGACAAAAAAATCTGTGCTTCTTCAATCAATACTAAACATGGGCGGTTTACACTTATTGTTCGCTTCCCTAACTTATACGCCCCCGCCTCTCTAAAAGCCACCATCAAAACCTTTTGACCAAAAGCAACTGCCTGGCAAGACTTTGTGTTGCTCAACACCTTCCAATTAGGGTGCGCTACCAGTTTTTGTGTTTCACTAACAGTGCGTGTTAAAGCCACAACATAGGCCGCGTCGGGTTTGTTTCCATGAATCAAGCTAGGCATAAATACGGTTTCCAAAACGCGTTTATCAGACCCCGAATTGTTTACATCCTTCCAAGAACCGCTAACGGTATCGATCAAAAGCTCAAAATTAGCTGTTCCTATTGGAATATAGCTTAATCCGGCATGAAAAATCCAGCCAAGCTTTTTGTACTTATATTGGCCATTGGCTAAGTTATTTTTTGGGTTATCTACAACTATTGGTCCTTGAACCCTCGCCTGATCAAGCACGGTAAAAACCTTGCCACCTGGATTACTCACCGTTATATCTGCAATTAAACAAACCATCTCATTTTTATAATTGGCCCATAATTTCTGTGCAAACAAGCGCTGAGTATCATTAGAAGATGCAACTTGCATAACCGCGAAGCCTGTTTTACCATTCGAAAGCCCTCCAACAAAATTTTGACGATTAATTTTTGTTGCGCCTTCAAAATTGGTAGTTCCAGGTAATTTTTTCCAGTCCCATACCGGCATCATATCGGTATATTCCCTTCCGTTTCTAACAAAATAGCTATTGCCAAAATTTAGAAAATCCCCTTTTCTATTCTCACCATTTATTTTTTCGGTTGCTTCGGTTCTAGACGAAAGGGTCTTTAAAAAGAAACTGAACTCAGCCTGATGATAGGCTGCAAAATCTGAATAGGGGAAATATTTGTAGCCAGTGACTAAATTCTGATCATGTTGTTGTCCCTTTAAAATCTCTTCAAAAATTTTCTGTTTCTCGGGCAACAGCACTATCAAATAATTAAGATAAATACCTAAACTTGCACTTTTCAGATAAGCTGCCCTTGTTGCAGCACGATCTACCGTAGCCGGCACTGTATATATGCCCCTTGCCATCCAACGCCAACCTTCGATAACGAAATCTCCAAGAATGTTTATCTTTTGCTGATCGAGCGCCCACGGTGTACCTTTAAGTTGCCATGCAATTCTTACGTTATCTTTTAAATAAGAATTTCCATAATGGTAAATCTGTAGCCTAGCTTGGTGCTGATGATAGCTAAAATCTGGTTTTATGCCTTCTTCAATACTAATTTTAATCTCTTTGGCCAATAGTTCACAGGCCGCGGAGATCAATTTTGTATCATTGTTTAAAGCACCAGCATGGATGGCAAGATCAGCACTCCATATCAGGTTTGCTCCAACACCCCGTAGCTTAAACTGCGCTAAAACAGCTTTCAAACCTTTCAACTGTTTGGCTGTTAACTTATCATTCGTTAGTACAATGATGTCTCTGATTCTTTGGGGGACACCTATTTCGTTGAACCACCAGTTTCCACTTTGGTACTTTGATGATAGCCAGTGATTGATTCCTTTTTCTATACAAGCCCACAAGTTGTCTTTTTGGCTGTTAGCATTCCCTTTGAACCAAAACATGGCCATTTCTCTTACCCGGTCTAAATGATTTAACGCTGGCCAAGCAGCAGGATCATTACTTTGATAGGCAATATCTAGCCATTGTCCGTTCTCATTTTGTACTGCTGTCCATGCGGCAATACTATCAGCAGCAGGCATCGGCAATTGCATTAAATGCAGGCGGTAGCGGTTTAAAATAAGCTGTCGGTTATCTTCTGCAGATGTGGCTTTCGCATGAAATGATAAAACCAACAAAACGATTATCAGAATCTTATTAGGCACTTTTTAGTATTTCTATCATTTTTACCAATTCGCTTTCGAGCGATACATATACATTGCCATAATCATTAATTTTGGTATTGATATAGGTTAGTGGGTTATCTACTACAGCTCTTGCCGATGCATGGTATTGCGACGCCCCACTTTCGGCTATTAATGTCGCCAGATTACTAGATTTTACCCCAGCACCAGGCATGACTATAATCCGTCCATCGGCCTGTTGAACAAGTTTTTTTAGGATACCTGAGGCATCAGGAGCCGCAGTTTCTCCACCCGAAGTTAATACTCTTTCGCAACCACATTCAATTAAATCGTCCAAGGCTTTATACATATCAGGTGTTCCATCAAAGGCTCTATTACAGGTTACCCCCATTGAGCCCGACCACTCAACAATTCGTTTCATCCAGTCTTTATCAATCTCTCCGCTAACCAACTGCGCGCCTACAGAAATGCCATTACAGCCAAGTTCCTTACATATTTCGATGTCGTGTTTAATGATTTTGTATTCGTCTGGATCATAGAAATAATTACCCGACCTAGGGCGAATAATGGGATAGAGATCGATCGTAGTTCTTTCTCTCACTTGTTTAATTGTGCCGTATGATGGCGTTGTTCCGCCCTCTACTGGGTTATCACAAAGCTCTACACGGGCTGCTCCGGCACGTTCAGCTGCTAAACAGGATTGAATATTGAAAGCGCAGACCTCAAGTTGTTTTACTACCATAGCTTAAATGTATTCTTTTTATTTGTAATAACTTTCCGACTTATAAATCTTGTTTTCGAAACCGTTACGAACCGAGTAGGTAAAACCCGGTTGCAGGCTATAGGCTCCATGCACACCTGCTTTACTGAGCGCAAGAAAACCTACCTGAATGGTTTTTGATCTCTCAGGGTTACGTTTTATGATGCGTTCTACCGCAGTACGACAAGCCTCTTGTGGACTATGCCCTTGTCTCATCAATTCTACAACCAAATGTGCTCCTGTAATCCGAATAACTTCTTCGCCTACACCGGATGCCGTTGCCGACCCAATTTCATTATCAACATATAACCCTGCACCAATTACCGGCGAATCTCCAACACGGCCATGCATTTTATAAGCCAGCCCGCTGGTTGTACATGCGCCACTCAGATTTCCATTGCTATCAACGGCTAGTAGGCCTATGGTGTCGTGGTTATCTTGACCTCCCGGAAGTTTGTTATTGTTATACAGTTTGTTCTCTATATTCGATTTAGGTTTGTAATTAGCTGTTTTTAACCATTCTTGCCAATCTTTTTTACTTTTTTCGGTGAGCAGATTTTCTTTTTTAAACCCATTCTGCAAGGCAAATCTTTGAGCGCCCTCTCCTACCAAAATAATATGTGGCGTTTTCTCCATTACCAATCTTGCCACCGAAATGGGATGCTTAATTTCTTCGAGGCACATTACAGCACCACAATTATAGTTATGATCCATGATACAGGCATCGAGGGTTACTACTCCATCTCTATCTGGTAGTCCGCCATAGCCAACAGTCTGCACTTCTGGATCGGCCTCGGCTACCTTTGCACCCTGTTCTACAGCATCTAAAGCACTTCCATTTTGGCTAAGCACCTGCCAAGCAGCTGCATTTGCAACCATACCAAAATCCCAAGTTGATATAATTATTGGAGCATTTTTAACTGCTTTTCCTTGCGTATTGCTTTTTCCGTCAATATTGCGTTCTATAAGTATACTTAGGGAGCCCAGAAGGCTACTTCCCAGAAATGTTCTGCGTGTAAACATGGTTTGATATTTGGTTAATTAATTTGCTTAACCAAAGAACGTTTAAGCCTAGCTAGAGCTCAACCGCAATATTTGCCAAAAGCACCAATATTTTTGCCAATTAACAGGGAATGGCTCCGATAATTATCATCAATTTTTGCCTATATTATCGAAATAAGCCATATTTTAACCAAAATACCATCGAAAAAATTACATCTGGCCAATTCTATCACCTTCCTAGTTTCGCAAATAATCGGTAATATTAGGGTATGAAGCCGATATTGATCAAAACCAAAACTGTACCCAACAAATCATTTATCATCGAAGAACATATCGGTCCTTTCTTCAATTATCCCTATCACTTTCATCAAGAGTTTGAATTAACGCTCATTTTAAAAGGAAAGGGAACCAGACTAGTGGGTAACAGTATCAAAAGTTTCTCTGATTCAGATCTTATTTTGCTGGGCAGTAATGTACCGCATCATTGGCATAGCGATCCTGAATACCATAAACCAGATTCTAACCTGTCTGTAAGAGGCATTGTACTTAAGTTCGATCCCAATTTTAATGGGATTAATATTTTTGATCTACCCGAATACTTTCCAATTAAGCAGCTATTAACAAAAGCCAACAGGGGTATCAAAGTAAATGGAGAAGCTTATGCCAGAGTAAGCAGGTTGATGGAGACCATGCTAGAAACGAAGGGACCAAGGAGTATGATGTTACTGATAGACATTCTAGTTCACCTTGCAGAATCATCCATAGATATCGAATACCTATCCAATACCGATTATACCCATCACATTAGTGTAAACGAAATGGACAGGATGAATACGGTTTACAACTATATCTTAAGCAATTATACAGGGCATATTTCTTTATTCGAAGCTGCCTCTGTAGCCAACATGAACGAATCGGCCTTTTGTAAATACTTTAAAAAGCGTTACGATAAAACGTTTATCGAGGTGGTTAATGAAGTGAGAATCAGCCATTCTTGTAGGCAATTATTAAACGAGGACATCACCGTTGCAGAAGTATGTTACCAGAGTGGTTTTAATAATCTTTCTAATTTCACTAAAATCTTTAAACGCACTACGGGCTATAGCCCGAAAGAATATCAAAAGAATATGATGAAGAAGTTATAAGAGATTAACCTTCCAAGCTATGATCTCTAACCAGATCTGTTCCCGACCAAACTTTTTGTGCAGTCCATTGTTGTGTGGGTGCTGTCCAAAAAGCATCATCAGCCGGAAGGCCTAAGGCTAAGAAACCTTCGGTACAGATATACAGGCTTCCGGTAGAAGTATATACATCGGCAAGTGAGGGTTGGTAACCAGCCAACCCTAGTTGCAACCAACCTTTTGCATCGAAAGTACCTTTTGCCTCAAATATCTGTCTCATAACTGCTGTTAGTGCACAACGTACCTGTGCTCCAGAAATTTCTTGAGGCAATTTTCGCATCAGTGCCAATTGGGCGAGGGGTTGAAACGCAGCTGTACGATAAGTCATAGACCTGCCCACCGCTGGAAAAGTTCCGTCGGGTGCAATTAACCGCTCTTGGATTACCGCAAAACGCTGCATCCGAGCCAGTGCCTGCTCATACTCTTCTGGTTTAGCTAGTTTATGGTGTTTTGCCACTTCCAAAATATCTATCAGCATAGAATGAATTACATAACCATTGTAATAATCGAAAGCAAAATGCACACCATCCCTGTACCAACCATCGCCCACATACCATTCTTGTATTTTCTTGATAGCCACCATTATTCTTAACGGTTCATATTCCTCTTCTATAAAAAGTAGAAAAGTTTCTATCATACCTGCAAACAATAGCCAGTTGTTATATGGCCCTTTTATGCTACGTAGCGCCTTTAGTTCGGTTACGAAATTAGCCTTTACGCTACTATCTAAAGGGTGCCACAATACTCCTGGTGCTCGCAAAAGGCCTTGGCATAAATGTGCCGCATGTACAATAGGAGGTTCTAGCTTCCTAAAGTTCATATAATCAGCACTTTTAGGGTCTACTGCATGCGCCATCCCGTTTAAGGCATATTGGCGAAGTTCTTTGCGCATCTGCCCCTCTTTAGTAGAATCATCTGGCAATCTTAGCCAGGGGGCAATCCCGCAAATGGTTCTGCCAAATGCTTCAAGATAAGACAACTGGGCGGCATCTGTGTTATAATCTTTTGGTTGTTGTAATGGCATCTGTTTTCTTAGTTTCTGCAAACTCAGATTCTTTAACACAGGTTCGACAATTCGGTAAAGCAACTGTGCAGTATATTCTCTATCCGATACTTGATCCAAATCTGAAGGGCTCTTCTGTATTATGTTATGCTCAGTTAAGGCTAAACCGCTTGCACCAACTATAGGCATGTACGATAAAAAATCTCTTCTATCCATCTTTCTATATATTAGTTACCGGTTTCATTTTTGCAGTTAGAAAATGGATAAAAAGCCATGCAACCAAATAGGCACTTCCACAAATCACAAAAAGGATGCTATAGCCCTCAGTAATATCACCCCGTTGCTTGTACAGATCTAACAGATGTCCAACAATTAAAGGGAAGATCAGCCCGCCAACAGCACCTGCCATTCCTCCAAGCCCCACCACCGAGCTAATTGCCCTTTTAGGGAAAACATCCGATACGATGGTAAATATATTCGCACTCCAGGCATTATGCGCTGCCGCAGCCAAACTAATTAACGCTACGGCCGACCAGATATTGGTAGTATAACCGGCCGCCATAACCGGAACCACCAGTACAGCGAAAAACAACATCGAAAGCTTTCTTGCCTTTAATACAGCCCAGCCTCTTCCAATTAAAAAGGACGATAAATAACCGCCACCGATGCTACCTAGCGTAGTCGATAAATAGATCATACCCAAATGAAGGCTAGGTTTGGTTAAATCGAGTTCAAATGTTGAAGAGAAGTAAGAAGGTAGCCAAAACAGAAAAAACCACCAGATAGGGTCTGTAAGAAACTTCCCGGCTATGAAAGCCCAGGTTTGAGGTATAGTAAGTAGCTTAACCCATTTTACCGGAGCTTCATTTTCTATCGCTGCCTCTCCCTGGTCTCTGATATAAGCCAGTTCTTGGGTAGAGAGGCTTTTCTTTTTAGCAGGGATTTCATAATAGGTTAACCAAAATATTAGCCAAACGAAACCTATTGCCCCAGTAAGTAGAAAAGTCATCCGCCAGCCAAAATGGAAGAGGATGATGGGCACTAACAAAGGAGTAAGTACCGCTCCAATACTTGCGCCCGAATTAAATAAGCCAGTGGCCAAGGCCCGCTCCTTCCTTGGGAACCACTCCGCAACAGATTTAATCGCTGCAGGAAAATTACCTGCTTCGCCTAGGCCAAGCAATGCCCGCATGAATCCAAAACTCAAAGTACCGCTAGCTAAACTATGGGCCATAGCTGCCAAGCTCCAAAACACTACCGAAACAGTATACCCAATCTTAGTGCCTATCCGGTCTATAATATGACCAAAAAATAGTAAACCAATGGCGTAAGCAGCAGAAAATGTGGTGATGATCAAAGCATAATCAGACTCGGACCAATTGAATTCGAGTTCGAGCGTTGGCTTTAAAAACCCAATTACCTGTCTGTCGAGGTAATTGATTGTGGTGGCAAAGAACAGCAGTACAACCACTGTCCACCTTTTGTTTCCGATTTTAGGCATGTTTTATTTGTTAATTCGAAAACCCTCAGTTAAGCATCTTGTAAATTTCTGTTCCAGCCATCAAGAAAGCACCTACTCCATAGGTTTCGGTATCTTTCGGACTAACATTCTCGGGTTTATCACCCACCAACTGTACATCACCTAACATTCCTTTTGTATCTACCGATTTCAGTAATGCAGTCCAAGCCTTTTGAACAGCAGGCAAGTATTTTTCTTTTGGTAACAAACCGTTGTTAATACCCCAGGCCATTCCATAACAGAAAAATGCGGTACCACTTGTTTCTTTTTGTGGGTAGGTAGTGGGGTCGATCAAACTTTGGCTCCATGTACCATCCTTAAGCTGTATATTCAATAACTTTGTATTCATTTCAATAAATTGCTGTTCGAACTTCTTTCTTCTGGGATCAGACTTATCCATATAATCCATCACCCCACACAAACCGCCAATTACCCAGCCATTGCCCCTTGACCAAAATACTTTTTTACCATTTACCGTACGAAACTCGAAAGCCCTATCGTCTCTATAGAAAAGACTATCGCTCTTGCTGTACAGATAATCTGAGGTAAGCCACCAGTTTTTCACCATGTGGGACATGTATTCCGGTTTGTTCAGTTGTTTTGACAATTGCGCATAGGCTGGTGGGGCCATAAAGAGTGCATCACACCAGGTCCACCACTCGTACCAATATTTGTTTTGCTTTAAATTGACTTCTGGTTCAAACGTCTTACCATCTTCGGCAGTATATAATCTGCGTTCAACCGGCATATCCATCAAAAAACGGGATTTATCGATCATCTTTGGGTCTTTGCTATAGCTGTACACATCGGCAAAGGCTGAAACAATAGCCAACGAATTCGCATCATAAGGCCTTGGCCGAGGTTCCCAATTCACCTTATTTCCCATCTCGATGGTTTTCTGGTAATACTTCTTCTGACTGCCAACTTTATACAACTTCATTAGTCCTTGATAAAACGGACCATATTCCCAAGTATTGAGATCTTTTCCGGTAGGGTTTTCCAATTGCCAATCGGCAACTTTATTAAGAATCTCGAGTACGCTTTTTTTGGTATACTGCTTAAATAAAGAGGAATCTTGCTTTAACAGAACTGTTGTTGGCTCACTAGCAAAGCCTGTTGCTGTAAAAGTAAATAGCAACAAACATGGAGATAATAATTTAACTATTTTGTTCATACTGGTTCGATATTGGTTGATTTGTGTTTTACTATTTGGATAGCTCTTTTTCCATTTGCGAGAGTATTTGTCGGTTAACTTCGATTAAGTGTTCCGTAGTGCCTGCCCTGTGCCATTCAGTAAACCTATCGTGATGATAAAATGGTTCGGGTGTTAATAGCTCGTTTTCCAGATAGGTAATCAGGCTTGAAAAGTAAAAATTGTCTTTTCCTCGTAACATCATCTCGGCCCTTAACAGGTTATAAGTATTGATCTGTTCATTGATGATCTTGACGTATTCGGGATAAGATTCTTTTGGATTAACATCATTGCTCAGCAGTGCTTTTCTAGACACACCAGCCCCACCATCGGTATTTGGTGGGTTAACCTGCATCAGGGCTGCAATAGTTGGGGTAATGTCCGTATGCTCAAAATAAGGAAGCACTTTATCTCGGGCAATCCCAGGTCCAACAAACAATAGCGGTGTAGTCCAGCTATCGGGATCGGCAATTGGATGCCAACCCTGTACACTCTGCCCATGATCAGAACTAACCACTAATAAAGTTGTTTCCCATTTACCGTCGGTTTTAAGGAAATTTACCAATTTACCCAACAAGCGGTCGGCCTGCTCAACACTCTTGACGTAAGGCGAGTTTTCTCCCCAAATATTTCTGAAATAGGGTTGGGATTCGTCTGTATAAGACAGGTATCGACCTTGATTTCCAGAATTCTGCAAGTGTATTCTAAAATATTTAATAGGATAACGAACCAGCAATTCCATGCTCTGTTCTACTACCTGCTCATCAGACATATCGTTCTGATGGATATTGAAATCAAACCCCCTACTAACCGAGGTATAGGCGGTTGTATTGGCTACAAAGGCCGTTGGATCTACGCCAAACATCTCCTGAAGCATTTTATTTCCGGTTTTCAGAAATAAAGTCCCTTCTTGTAGCACCGGATTGGGGAACGAAGTGGTGTGCATCCTTCCATAATCGCCTATGGTTGGATGATGTGGCAATATCATGTTCGATTGCTCAACATAAGCCCCTTCCGTTCTCAAACTATTGAAAACGGGCATATTCAGTCTTTTTGGAGCCTCCCAATGTAGGCCATCTATCAAAAATAGAATTACGCGTTGCGGCTGTTCCATATCCATTTATTTATTTGCTTCTAGAAAATTCCTTTTACCGAAAACTGCTCCTTTTTCAATAGGCATAACATTTTCTCCGTAGAATTTTAACCAATTGTTTGCCAAGTGTCTTGCTGGCATTTTCCACTCCTTCAAGCGCTGCCTGTATTCCTGATCTGGAATGATCAAATCTACTCGCCTTTGGTTAAGGTCTATTTCGATTTCGTCCAGTTCATGTATAATGGCCAGTGGCCCTCCGCAAGCTGCCTCGGGCATTACCTGCCCAATGGTTATCCCTTTGTTCAGGCCAGAGAGTTCACCATCGGTAATCACTGCCACATCATCGGCTAAGCCTGCCCCAGATAAGGCTGCCATAAAGCTACAGGCAAATACTGTCCCAGGACCACCTACAGGCCCCATCATTCTCAATACAACGATATCTCCTATTTTAATATTGCCAGCAGCAAGTTCTTCCATGGCCAGATCTTCATCTTCGAATACACGTGCATTGCCCTTAAATGTCCTTTTTTCGCCAGGGATAGCAGAAAGTTTAACAATTGCCCCCGAAGGCGCTATATTTCCTCGAACGATGGCCAGCCCCGGTTCGTTTCTAAATGGATTTGCCAATGTTCGGATATACGCTTCATCAATTTTTAGGTCTTTTAATAAAAGACTGCTTAATTTTTGGTTTTCGACCGTTTGCACCTCTAGGGTTAGAATAGATTTTAATTGATGGAGAACTGCTAATGTACCCCCAGCTTTATCGAACTGTTCGATACGGTGAGGCCCATTTGGCCTGATCTGAGTAATCTGAACACCAGTTTTTGCAAGCTCTTCAAACATTCCAATAATATCCAATTCCATTTCGGCCTCTACAGCAATTGCCGCTAAATGCCTAACCGTGTTCACAGAGCATCCAATTGCAACAGCTACTTTGATTGCATTTTCAAAAGCTGCTTTGGTTAGAATATCACGAGGTTTAACATCGCTTTCTACAAGTTCCATAATCTTTTTTCCAGCACGGCTGATGATTTCGTTGAGCCTCTCGCCTCCCGCTCTGATGGGTGTAGTGCCAGAAAGTGCCATACCTAGTGCCTCGGCCAAGCAATGCATAGAGTTGGCCGTAGCCAAACCTGCACAAACACCGGGGCCTTTAATCGCACATCGTGTCCAATCTTCCATGGTAGCAACAGACATTTTTCCTGTTAACAGTGTACCTACACCTTTATATACTTCTTCAATATCCACATCTCTTCCGGCGCAATTACCCCCTAGTTGATAACCGCAGGGAACTACAATAGATGGAATGTTTAAGCGAGCGGCAGCCATTAGGTGAGCAGGCGTTGTTTTATCGCACGAAGAAAGCATTATCATCCCATCTAACACTGCCCCTTCTATCATTACTTCGATATCATTAACCATCAAATCTCTTGTGGGCATTAAATACCTTGCTTTTTTGCCGGCAGAGGTAACAAAATCTGAGGGTGCAATGGTATTGATTTCAAATGCAAGACCGCCTGCTTGCTGTACTGCTTGTTGAGCCAATACAGAAAGTTTATCTAAATGTTGGTAACAGACAGATAACCCTGAAGAAGAATTGATGATAGCAATCTTGGGTTTATCAAAATCTGCTTCAGCGATACCCATAGCAATCCATTGTGCTCTTCTCACCGCCCAACGGGTACTACCAATTTCGAAATTACTTCTTAGCTTATTGTTCATGTGCATTTTTAAGTTTATACTGTTTCATCCCCTCCAATACCATTTCTCCAGATAGCTCAACAGCTGTCAGATTCTCTCTAACCATTAATGCACTGGCGGCACCAATTGCATACCCCATACCAAAACACTGAGCAGTTACTCGAGCCGAGGCCAGCGCTTCATGTTCGGCACAGATACAACGGCCTGCCGCTAGTAAATTAACTGATTTTTCTGGAACAAGTGCACCAAAGGGGATATCGTAATAATTATTTTGCAAATAACTGATTTGAATCCCATCGGCACTATGAAGTTCGATAGGCCAAGCAGAAAATGTTACCGCTCCAGGCCTTTTTCTGGCCGAAAGCACATCAGCATTGGTTAACATTTCCATCCCGTAAATCGACCTCGATTGTCGGATACCAATCTGAACACCTGTATCGGTTATATAAGAATCTCTAAAAGCAGGAATCTGCTCTTTCAAGAAAACCGCATATTGCCTAGCTTGTTTTCTCCCTTCTATTTCGGCGTAGGTCATATCCTCGGCAGAAATGCCTGAGGGAACCCTGCCATCGGGATAGGTTATCTTTGTCATATTACAAAGTACTTCTCCCGAATTTGGCAATGGAAAGCTGTACACATGGCTTCGAGGTAGGTTATAATTCCCAACGCTATTTTGTTCGTTAATTTTTTGGGAAATCGCACGCAGATCCATTTTTAGGTAAGTTTGCATATCTACATTCCCCATCTTAAAAATCATTGTAGGCGTTTGTACTACACCTTCCTTACCAAAAAACCAGGCACCTGCTGTACTGTTAACCACCTCTGCATCACCAGATGCATCGATTACTACTTTTGGATTGATGGCAAAGTTTTCTCCTGGTCCTTTTACTATAACCGAATCGATCCTCCCATTTTCGGTGCTATTTGCTTTGATGAAATACGTATGGTATAAGATTCGTATATTTTGATTAACCAAGTACTGGTCGGCTATTTCTTTCCAAATCAAAGCATCATAAGCTATGAGAACCGTTTTTCCAAACCCTATTGGAGAACTTGTAGCACTCCTAGCTTTTAATCGCTGGTAAAATTCATCAGCAAAGCCATAAACAATCTGCTCTGGGCGATCACCACTACTATATAAGCCACAAATTGTACCACTCAATCCCGCAATAGCTGCTCCGCCGCTGAAGCCATATTTTTCGACAATAACAACCGACATTCCAGCTCTGGCAGCAGCTACGGCCGCCGAAAGTCCAGCTACACCTGCGCCAATCACGCACACATCTGGACTATACCTAACTGGGACATCAACGTTCATCATGCTTGTAATCAATTTATACTATTGCTTTTTAAGAATTGTCCGTTACAAATATTTTCGGGCAGTTTGCCTGCCAACGTATCCAGTACCGCTTGTACCGCTGCAACTGCAATACGCTCATTCGATTCTTTTGTTGAACCTGCAACATGCGGTGAAAGCAATAAGTTATCTAATTGGTGAAACGGATGAGACAATGGGAGTGGTTCGTTCTTAAACACATCTAACGCCGCTCCAGCAATCTGTTTGGCTTTTAAGCAAACAACCAAATCTGCCTCATCAATTAATTCCCCTCTAGAGGTGTTAATTAAATATGCATGCTCTTTCATCAATGCCAATGTCCGTGCATTAACCATGTTTCTGGTAGAGGGTAATGAAGGGCAATGCAAGCTTACAAAATCGCAGTTACTGAATAATTCATCCAAGTGCTCTACATGGTGTACGTGGTTATCACTAGGTAAAACATATGGATCGTAAACATAAATCTGCATTCCCAAACTTCTACATTTAATTGCCGTTGCCTTTCCTATGCGCCCGTACCCAATCAGTCCAATCTTTTTATCCTTGATATCAAATTGCCTTAATGAAAAGCGCTCAAACCAATTCTGTTCTCTAACCGCTTTATCCATTGTTACGAGTTGCTTAGCTAAGGCTAGAATAATAGCGAGTACATGTTCTGCAACTGTATCATCATTGGTACCAGGGGTATTACAAACTAAAATATCCCTTTCGCCCGCTGCTTTAAGGTCTACATTATCAATACCAACTCCTGTTCGGGCAATAATCTGTAGCTTAGTTCCTTTTTCGATAACATCTTTATCAAAAATTGTTGTGGCCCTTAAAATTGCTGCGTCAGCGTCCTGGATAAGCCTCATTGCGGTTTCCTTGGATGTATCTGATGCGTGTATGAGCTCAGCTTTGTCTTTCAGCATCCGCATGCCTTTGGCATTAATTGGTTCTGAGATAAATATTTTAGGTAGATATTCCATTTTTAATTTTTTTGTGTTTTGAACACTGCTATTAGCTGGCTAAAATCTGATTCTCCGAAACCTTCGGCAATCAGCGTATCCATCTCCCCTGCTACAAGTTCGGCACCCGGAACATTGAGTTGCAAATCATTGGCAATCTTCAGTGCAATACGCAGGTCTTTTCGATACAGGTGAACTTTAAATCCAGCAACGAAATTTTGTTGAATAATCCTATCGCCTACAATATCCAGAGCCCTACTGGAAGCAAAACCACCACTTAGTGCTTCTTTTACTTTAGCAGGTTCTAGACCAGCATTTTTTGCTAGCGTTAACGCCTCAATTACGCCCTGCGTAGCAAGCGCTGTGGCAATTTGATTACAGGATTTGGTTACCTGCCCCGCACCAATTCGCCCCATTAAATTAACTTTTTTACCCAATACATTTAGTACTGGTAAAGCTCGGTCAAAGGCAATTTGCGAGCCACCAACCATTATAGACAAGCTCCCTTGCTGGGCGGCCTGCTCGCCACCAGAAACTGGTGCATCTATCGTTTCTACCCCTTTTTGTTGGAAAATCTGTTCAATCGACCGGATAATTTCCGCATCGATTGTAGACATATCAATGTACAGTTGCCCAGGCTTTAACCCTTCTATCAAACCACCATCACCAAGTGCCACTTCCATTACTTGCGGCGAATCGGGTAATATGGTGATGATGATATCGCTCTTACTGGCTAATGTTTTCAGTGAATCTAAACATTCTATTCCCGTAGTCTGGGCAAATGCAACAGCTTGTTGGCTATAATTATAACATAACATTTGATAACCAGCTTGAATTAGATTTAAAGCCATAGGCCTCCCCATAATCCCCAATCCAACAAAACCGATGGTTTTATCCATTCTTGTTTTCATTTATTGCAATATCTTCTATTTGTTTTTGCAAACTGCCTACTATTTGTTTTGCGCCATTGCTTAAAAACAGTGTATCGGTTCCACAGGCAAAGAACCTTACCCCAAGATCATAATACTTGCTAAAATCTGCTGGGTCGAACAACAAGATCCCTATACTCTTATTCCATTTTTTTCCTGCGGCTAAAATCTTATCCAAGGCTTCGATAAACAACCGATGGTCCAATTGCCCAAATATGCCCAAAGACATCGACAGATCTGCTGGCCCAATAAACAGCACATCAACCCCTGGGAGCGCTGCGATTTTGTCTAAATTTTCAAGGCATTCTTTAGTTTCTATCTGAATGATGCCCAGCAAGTTTTCCTTTATATCGGCATTATATTGATCAAAATTGGTTCCAAACCCAGTTGCACGTACCATTTTTGCTACTCCCCTAATTCCCAAAGGTGGATATTGGAGTGCTTTAATTACTTCTTCGGCTTCTGTTGCATTATTAATTCGTGGACACATAATGCCATGCGCTCCAAGATCGAGTACTCGGTGTATCCGTTGTCGCTGGTATCCTTCTACTCTTACAATTGCCGACACATTGGTATGTTCTATTGCTTGCAACTGGTGCAGCACGTCTTCTTCAGAGCCGATACCGTGTTCCAAATCGATCAGTACCCAATCAAAACCCGAGCTGGCAATAATCTCTGTAGCAAGTGCATTGCCCAGACTCAAGAAGGTACCAATCAGTACTTCGTTATTTTTTAAGCGTTGTTTTAAACGTTTCATCTCTATTTCTAATTTGCAATCAAAGGAAGACTTTATTAGTCCGCTCCTCAACGCCCATCTTTGCAAAAAAGAACTTTATTTTTGCAAGAAAAGATTGGAAGCGGACTAAAATAACTGGATCAATTAATCCAACCCGAATTTTGTTTCAACGCAGGATTACGCTCAATTTCTTCTTGTGGAATTGGCCAATTGTATAAGTAATCTCCTTTGAAAAGATAAGGATAAACTACACTTCCCCATATTTGTTTTACACCATTCCCAGGAGCAAAAACTTTATCTTTCCATGTTTTCCAGCGCATCTCATCGTAGAAGTTGATACCCTCATTCGGAAACTCTACCCTTCTCTCGTTTCTGATGCGATCTCTCATACTGACTTGATCCGTGACAGCTGTTAAAGGGCTACTGTTTAGTAATGCTAATCCGGCTCTGCCTCTGACTTCATTTACCTTTGCACCTGCCTCACTAATCAAATTTTGTTCGTTAAGTGCCTCAGCCCACATCAGTAACACATCTGCATAGCGGATAATTGGGAAATCTATGGGTCCGTTCACACGATCAATCGTTTCGGTAGTACCTTCATAAACAAACTTTCTGAACAGATAGTAGAAAAAGCTCTGTGTATCGGTACGCAAGTCGCCACCCAAAGCTCCTTCAGAGCGATATGGCCATCTTGAAGTTACGGTAGTGTTAGTCGAATTAAATACCCCAAGGTAGGTAGAATAGGGTGTGATTACATTGGCAGCCAATCTTGGATCGCGATTTGCATAAACCTGCAGAATCCTTGCTTCGTTTCCAGTTGGCAGATAAAGGCTCATTTTAGCACCCCTTAATGTAGCAGCATTAATTTCGGCTGTAGTAAGGTTGTTCCTTAAAAAATAGACCTCACGCTCGGCCGGTGTTAAAGCGGTAAAACCTGGTATCACGGCATCCCAATCAAACTTCGTTCCGTCTATATTTTCGTAAAGATCAACGAGGTTTGGCGAAACCAGATAGTTGTTCCAACACGAACCAAAAGAAGATCTCGTGCCACAAAATAATTGTGTTGTAGAGCCAAAACCAGTGGTACCAATATGTTGAATAGAGAAGATCATTTCTGAAGATTGTTCGTTTGCTGCTTTAAAAAGTGTAGTATAATTATTGAACAAACTATAGCCGGCATCTTTTACTTTACTAAAATCGCTCGCTGCCTGTGCCCATTTCTCGAGATATAAATACGCTTTACCTCTAAGTGCATAAGCGGCTCCTTTGGTGGCATGACCATATAAACCATTTCCAGAAGGGTATTTATCTGGAAGATTGGGCTCATTTATTGCTGCTGTTAAATCCTCAATAATTTGGTTCCATACCTGTTCTTCTGTTGCTCTAGGTTTAGTAGCCTGATCTGGTGTAAATGGTTCCAGATAAATTGGTACTCCTTTAAACATCTGGTTCAATCTTAAGTAAAAATATGCTCTAAGAAATTTGCATTCAGCTACATACCTTGCTTTCTTAGCCTCCGCCGCCGGAGATTTTAACGGGATATTTTTAATGGCATCATTGGCGCGTTGTATCCCTTCATACATGTTTTGCCATGTTAAACTGAAATTCGTATTCGTTGTTGTAATTGTTCCGGTCATTAGCGGTTCTTGTGCTCTTGCCTGTCCAATAAGCCCATATCTGTCCATTTGGTAGAGTTCTACTCCAGAACCAAAACCTGTAACAATGCCCAGTCTTAATGCAGCATACACGCCCGTAACTCCCTGGTCTGTTAGGTTTTCTGTATTCCACATCGTTTCCGAAGCTACAGACGAATAGGGATTGGTATTTAACAGGTTTTCTTTACAACCCGTAAGGATAAGTGTTACGAATAATATGATAATAATCTTTCTCATTTTGTTGCTCTTTAATGGTTAAAAAGTAATGTTTAAACCCAGTGCGTATTGACGCATGGTTGGATAACCCATACCAGGACCGATTTCTGGATCTAGGCCTGGATATTTGGTGATCGTGAATAAATTTTCTCCAGACACATAGAATCTTGCTCTCTGCATCGCCAATTTTTTAGCAATTTTTTCTGGTAGCGAATAACCAAGCTGAAGGTTTTTAAGTTTCACATAGGAGGCGTTATACAGAAAGAAATCACTTGCAACAGCCGAATTTTGCGGATCGTTTGTGTTTTTTAATCGAGGATATTTTCCTGTGATATTATTTGCTGGATCGCTTGGATTGGCATCATTGTAATAATAGTGGTCGTCTGCAATTAGCTTACTAACTCCATTACCAATCGATACCACAGAGTTGCTATAACCCGAAGCATTCCAATAGTACCACATACCCGCACTACCAGACCATAGCATTGACAGATCGATGTTCTTATAAGAAACATTAAAATTTAGACCAAAACTATATTTTGGAATTTGAGACTTATTGGTCAAATACTGGTCGTAAGTATTGCCATAAATGCCATCTTCATTATTATCGGCATAAATTAAGTCTCCGTACCAGATCCTTGTTTTTCCTACCCCACCTGTAGGCTGAAAAATCTTGCCAGCGGTTACCATTGCATTAAGCCAGGCCATATCATCAGGGGTTCTGATCATTCCATCTTTTGGACCACCACCTATATTAACCGTTCCATCAGTATTAAAATAACTACCATTGCCTTTGTAAACTTGGTGCAGATACAGTTCATTAAACATACTTCCTTCCAAAATTCTTTGATTCCCACCACTCGAAATATTCCCTAGATTTGAGACATATACCTTATTTCCACTTGCATCTGTAGTATATCCTTGTTGCAAACCGCCCTTATATTTGGTTACTCGGTTAAAATTGTAGGCAAAATTACCAGAAACACTGTAGGCAAAAGCACCTCTTTTCCCACTGTGTCCAAGTGTTACCTCTAGGCCTTTATTGGCAACTTCTGCAATATTCTGGGTGGCCGCCTGTGCAGTTCCGGTAGTAATTGGAATAGTTGGTGTAAACAAGATGCCGTCTGTATATTTTCTGTAAAGGTCAATCTCGAAATTCATTCCACCTCTAAACAACGTGCCATCCAGACCTAAGTTAGTAGTGGTGGTACTCTCCCATTGCAGGCTCTTATTAGGAAACTTGGTTGAGATGAGACCTAAGGATGCCGCCTGGTTAAAGGAATAGTTGGTAGAACCATAAACGGCTTGATAGTCGTAGTTACCTGACGCATTATTGCCAGTTTTACCCCATGAGGCGCGTATTTTTAAGTTGTTTGCAAAACCATTGATATTTTTCATGAAAGGTTCTTCAGACAATCGCCAACCTGCAGAAAAGGCGGGAAAGAAACCCCATCTGTTAACTGCTGCAAATCTCGATGAGCCATCGTACCTTAAAACTCCTTCAATGAGGTATCGATTTTTATAAGCGTAATTTAAACGCCCAAAATAAGACCGCATCGCATAATCATACTCGCTCCCTCCAGTTGAGGTAGGCGTTGTTGCTGAGCCTAAAGTAGTAATCGTTTCATCAATTAGTCCCAATTTGGTTGCATCGGTATCATAATAATTATAATAGTATTGATTGTAGCCCACCATCATGCCTAAATCATGCTTATCGGCAAGGGTCGTATTATACCTCAACACATTATCGATGGTAGTGCCATAATTTTTATTGAAAGAATAAACCGTGCTCAGTTGACTAGGAGCAAGTTTGGCAACTTTTAAGGTATTTGTTGCAAAATTCCATCTTTCTACGGTATTGGTATGTGCATTGTATTCTTTAAAACGAGTATAATAATTAAACCTAGTTTCGAATTGTAGCCCTTTTAAAATATCTACGGTAGCAAAAATTGTAGACGAAATTCTGGTTTCTTTATCACTTCCACCTGTTCCATTCAGGTACGTAAAAATATTATTTGCCTGTTGCGATTCTTCTGCAGCAATGGGGAAGCCATATAAACCGTTATAAAGCGGATAGATGCCTGGCATAGTCTGACTGAGGTAATTAAATGCTAGATTAGTGTTTGCCAGGCCATTTGACTGCATGGAGCCAAAGGTTTGTGTACCAACCGTTAAAAATTTATTAATCTTGCTTTGCAGATTCACTCTAAAATTATAACGTTCTGAACCCGTATTTACCATTACACCTGGGTTATCCAAATACCCTATTGATAGTAGATATTTGGTTTTGTCTGAGCCCCCATTTAACGACACATTATGCTGCTGCATCATATTGTTTTCGAATACTTCCTTCCCCCAATCTGTATTGGGATAAGCAATACGATTGGGTATACCCTGTGCTGTTAATCCATTTGGATTGGCATTTGCTGATTCCCATAGCGCCATGGTAGCAGCTGTGTAATTCGGAGTTTGTCCTAAATTTTTAAAACCTTCGTTTACCAGTTTCATGTGTGTGATGTAATCCGATACAAAACCAGGCAATCCGGCAGGTGTAGAAATAGAGGTCATGCCTGTATAACTCACGTTTGATTTATTTAGCGTTCCTTTTTTGGTAGTCACCAAGATCACACCGTTAGCAGCTAAAGAGCCATAAATAGAGGCTGCTGCTGCGTCCTTCAGTACAGAAATATTTTCGACATCATTCGGATTTACCATATCTAAACTCCCCATAATCCCATCTACGATTACCAAAGCATCGTTATTATTCAATGTTCCAGTACCCCTGATCCTAATTGTCGCACCATCGGCACCCGGTCTGCCCGACGATTGCGCTACACGTACACCAGCACTTAATCCGCCCAATGAAGAAGAAAGATTAGATACTGGTCTATTTTCTAATGATTTTGAGTCAATGGTTGCCACCGAGCCAATTACATTTACCTTTTTCTGCTTACCATAGCCAACAATAACTACTTGTTCTAAATCAGTATCTGCCTCTTGCAGTACAATAGCAATGCTTGCCTGGGCACCTACAATACGTTCTACCGTCTGATAACCTGTGTAGGTAAACACCAACACCGATTTCTCGTCTACTACATTAATGGTGAAACTACCATCACTATTGGTAGCTGTAGCTGCAGTTCCATCCTTTAGCTTCACCGTTACTCCCGGAATAGCAAGATCTTTATTGTCTTTTACGGTTCCAGATATCTTTTTAGATTGCCCATAACTGCTCGAGGCAATTATCATAATAGCGAATAGCAGCATCATTTTTTTTGCGTAGCTATTCCATTGAATGCCCGTATACAGGCAACTGTATTTTAAGTAAATCTTATACATGTTGTTATTTTACTTTAGTTGGTTGATAGGTTGTTTTTTTGTTTGATAAGGTTTGTCGACAATAGAGCCAACTCTTCAGCTATCCGGAGGGATGTGGGTTTATTTTGATTTTCATAAATGGGTTTTATAATTGGTTTATCAAAGAAAGCGCTAATCTTAAAGTGCTTCAACCAACATTTTTGCAATAGCTGATGTTATATTTGCAACCTTATAAAACACCTGTTCCATATTCTATTTTTCCTTTTTCCAAAAGGTCTCTATTTCTTCTATTGAGCGTCCTTTGGTTTCTGGCAAATACTTGTAGGTAAATACAAATGCCATTAAACAGAAAAAAGAGAAAACCCAAAAGGTGCCTGCTGTTCCGATATGATCGAGCAACATTGGAGTTAACTGGCCTATTACAGTATCAGATACCCACATCACCATAATGCTAATAGCCATTGCTCGTCCCCTCACCGCTATGGGAAAAATCTCTGAGATCACTACAAATTTCAAAGGGCCGATTGAAAATGCGAAACAAGCTAAAAAAGAGATGGTACAAAGTAATAAGCCTAAGGCCATACCATCCCCCAATTGAAAAAATATACCTGTAAATAATAAGCTGATGAATGCACCCATGGTTCCGAAAATATATAGCTTTCTTCTGCCAAGTTCATCAACTTTCCAAATAGCGATAAAGGTGAACAAAAGGTTAGCCACACCAAATACGATTTGTCCGAGTAACGAATTACTCATAGAGATACCTGCATCAGTTAATATTTTAGGTCCATAATAAATGATTGCATTGATGCCACACAGCTGCGAAAAAAGTGGAAGCATGATACCAATGAGCATCGGTTTTCTTAACCCAGCAGAGAAAAGTTGTCGGTAAGCTCCCTTATCTGATATAGGTGCAGTGGCATTCTCTCCTTTGCTAACCAACCATTTTGGGCTTTCTGGAATAAAGCATACCCCCAGCATAAACAAAGCTGCGGGCATTAAACCCATGGCAAACATTCCTCTCCATATTTCATCAAAGAAGGCTTTATCTAAGAAACCCGAAAAACCAGGGTTGTTTTCTGTTAACGAATAATTGAGCACAAAGGCGTTGGTAAGGTAGGCGGTAACAATACCAAAAGTAATGGCCAATTGATAATAGGTAACCAAACGCCCCCTGTTTGCGGTAGAAGCAATTTCTGAAAGGTACAAAGGCACGGCAATTGAGGCCATCCCTACACCAATACCACTCGCAATTCGGGCCCATATTAACGTGGTAAAAGAGTCTGCAGCAGTACAACAGAAAGCAGAAAGTAAGAACAGAACTGCTGCTCCGACTAAAATTTTCTTCCGACCAAATCGATCGCTTAACTCGCCTGTAAATGATACGCCAATTACACAACCCAACAAGGCTGATGAGACAAACCAACCTTCTTGAGCGGTAGATAGACTAAATTGGCGTTCAACAAAAGGCAATATGCCTGATACAACAGCCATGTCAAAGCCAAACAGAAATCCTCCCAAAGAGGCGGTGATGATCACTAATGTGAGATTTGTTTTCATGTTAGTGATGGTTTACTTTAAGTAGGCTTTAATCAGCTTTGCAACACTAGTTCCGGTATTGGTAAACTCCAAATTTTGTACGCTTGCCGAGATTACGAAGGTCTCTGCATAGTTAAAAGGATGGACTTTGCCATCATTAGTTTGTACCGTTATCGACTCTCCTTCTACGAGCATCATTACCCAGCACCTATTGTCTTTGTGTAATGTTAGCTTGGTTTGGAATTCAATCCTTTCTACATCATAAAAATGTACCTGATGTGTAGGTAAATGGATTATTTGCCAATCGGAACCCTTTTCGATTAACCGAGGCTTTGCAATCAGCTCATCTTGCACTTTATTGCCTTTGCGCTCAAAATTCAGGTTTTTAAAAGCATGCTCAATATTGATCGGTCGAGGGTTATTATTCAGATCTAGTCTTACCCAGTCATACATTTTAAAAGTGAAGATATAAGGCGTGGCACTAATCTCGAGTACAAGGTTATCTGCACCTGCGCTATGTATCGTTTGGTTGGGGATGAGAAAAAGATCGTGTTTTGAGGCAGGAAGTTGTTGTACGTATCGTGTAATATCCACTTCGTTTCCATGCTCAAAACTATCTTCAAGCGCTTTCCTGAAATCAGTACGATCAATATCTTCTTGAAAGCCAAGATAAACCTTGGCGCCTGGCTTGCAATCCATGATGTAATATGTTTCGTCTTGTGTAATCTGCTCTCCAAATTCTTTATTGATGTACTCTTTTGAAGGATGGCATTGAATGGATAAATCACCTCCCGAAAAGGTATCCAAAAAATCAAACCTGATTGGAAAGTCTGTGCCAAAGGTTTCTGCATGCAGGCCAAGAATTTGCCGATGTTGCAGCAACATCAAAAAATCAAAAGCTACTTCTTGTAGGTATCCATCGTGTTCGAAAACCAGTCCATTCTCGGGTGTAATCAGTTCAAAAGACCAAGCATAATTTACTTCGGCAGGGTTTAGGCCCTTAAGATGCGCTTTCATCCACTGACCACCCCACACCCCTTTTTCGAACCAAGGTCTTGCTCTAAACACTCCCTTCCCAAGCACGCTAGCGGTAGTTACCAAATTGGAAAAAAACATCCAGTTGATATCTTTTTCCCACTGCACATCGGCAATGATACTAATGCGTTCCAATATTGCTTTCTTATGTGCATTCAGCACTACCCAATCCACAAAGTAAAATTGTTTATACACTGCTGATGCAGTGGTATTTGCATCCATCCCGAGGTTATGGACTGCCTTGGCACGCATTCGATACTGGATTTCATTTTTTGGCACATCTAGATAAACTAATGGTCCATCCAGAGATAACAATCCCGCGCCAGTTCCCAGAACAATGATGAGGTCCGCATCCATTCCACACTTATTCAAGCGATAAAAATCATCTGTTCTATAAAAATCCTTTAGCTGTAGCTCAGTGCGTTTTCCCCATACCGACCCCTCACTTCCCAAATCTGGTTTTACCATCTCTGTAATTTCAGCAACTGATTTAAAGTAATCACTACAAATATGGAAATGAACAGAATACCCTGCCTGCGCTATCTCTTTTTCCAGCTGCGCCTTTACTTCGTCCCATAAAACACCAACATAGCCATCTATAAGTACTATCTTCTGATCAACGGCCCATTTGGCTAGCGAAGCGTAACCGCTAAAAATTCTACCCTTATCTAATGGATGATATGGATATAGATGATAGGTTTGGGTTGTTGTTTCCGTTGTTAACCTTATTGGCAATAGCGGTTGTGTACTTACCCTTGCACTAATAGATGTATCTTCCTCTACCTTGATGATGGGATTCTCTAGATGTGACATATATTTGGTTATATTTTTGTAATTAGCTACCCCAAAGAAACTCTTCATAGCAGAAGAATTCAACCTCAAAATTTGCAAAACCAGATGCTATTTTAGATGAGCTGGATAAACCACTCCAAAATGGCCCCTGAAAAGAACCGAAGATGTTCTGCCGTGTTGTTTTGGAGAAAGGTATTTTCGCTTAGCTTTTAGCTGAACCTAAGGAATATTCTATGCAGGAAGGCACTTCAAGTAAAATCTAAGCTAAAATTAGGTTTTTTTGTCTTTTGACAACTTACTGATAAGCTAAATTCTGGCTTTATCACTTTTTGGATAACCCCCCTCATAATTATTGAAGTGTTTTTTATTGCCATTTCAAAGTTTAAGGACTGACTTTTGGCTTAAGAGAGCTATATTATTTGATTAGAACTATGTACATCAACATATTGTGAAATAAAACCTTTTATATATTTACCCCAACTTAAATGTCGAGCGATAAAGGGATGTACGCGTTTTCTACAGAACCATCAGCATACAACTTTACAATCGCATAACCTGGAGGAGTTTCCTCATAAAAGTAAGGGCCAGCTGATTGCTTATCGCCTTTCCCCCACCAGAAGCCGCTCATTGCTCCATTTAAGAAATAATTTACACCATTATACGTTACACTATCTAAAAGATGCTGGTGCCCACTAAAGCAGGCTTTAACTTTATCTTTATGTTTGTAAAACAACGATTTTAGTTCTTTATAATCACCATGTTGTCCGCCAGCCCAACTGTTGGTAACAGAAAGCATCGGGAAATGAGACATCAGTACCACTGGTGTGTTTGGAGGCAGATTAGCCAAACCTGTTTTAAGCCACTCCATTTGTTCTGGATCAAGGGTTGTACCTTTATTATTGCCATCCAGTATAAAAAAATGCCAACCTTTACGACTAAATGTATAATATCTGTGTGGAATGTTGAGGCGTTTAACTACGTAAGGAATTCCGTACATCTCATCGGTTTTTGAAGGAGCTTTCCACCACGGGTCATGATTGCCAACGCAACTATAGACTTCAACACCAGCATCCTTAATAAAATTTTCCCACACAGCCCATTGCTCCGTCACCATCTCTCGCGTTACATTGTCGTAAGACGCATCCATAATAGAATCTCCTCCATTGAGGATGAAATCTACTTTGTGTTTAAGTGTTTCACGTAAACATCTTTTTGCGATCTCAGGAACGTTGTTTTTACCATGTATATGCACATCGGTAATATGCGCAATGGTTAATATGGGTTTTTTCGATTTTACAGAATTTGCATGGCTATCTATTTTTGGAAGAATACTCAATGTACCCATTGCCAAAGCGCCTTGCATAAAATGTCTTCTTTTCATTTTAGCTAAGATTAATTTTTAAAGAAATAATTGGCGCAACCCGAACAAATCAATAACCAAAACTAGATAATACCTGTTAACATGGAGCAAAGCGAATGTTAAATGATTATAAACCCTATCATTACTATGTTTAAAGCTGTAGTTTAGCATAAATTTTAATTTATGCTTGAAATTATCATTACATGCATTGGTTGGCTAGGCGTGATTTTATGTACGTTGGGCTATTTATTGTTAAGCACCGATAAAATCACTGCAGAATCGCTTAGCTTTCAACTGTTAAATATTGTTGGTGGCTTGTGCTTGGTTGCAACGGCTGTCAATACGCGCGACCTACCCAATGCGGCAGCTAATCTACTCTGGATGTTCATAGGCGTATATGCACTTCGGCGTCAATTAAAGATGAAAAAGTTAAGTAAAAAAACTAAGGTTTAAGCCCCAAAATCTGGTAAGAGATGTTTTTATAATAAGCTAGTCTTTCAGTATAGCTTATTTTATTGCTTTCTAGTGAAAGATAAAAATACGCACCATCTACCAATACAAAAATTAGATCTGCGGCATTCTTTGGATCTTCAACCTCGATCAAATCTTTCTTATTACATTGTTCAATCATCCCGGTAAGAGCAAGACGAAGTGAATCTAAGATCGTTTTATATTTCGATTTAATTTTCTTTTCGCGAAAAGCAAGGGCATAAAAGGTGTAAAATAGGCCATCATCGAAAAGCAAATTCCATTTCTTAGAGAATAACATTTCGATCGTTCTCTCTAGGTCTGAAAGTGTAACTCCATCTTTATTTTTAATAGTATATATTAAAAGATATCGCTCCAAAATATAATCAATAAGCGAATACGTTAATTCTTCTTTAGTTTCGAAATAATGAATAATTAAGCTAGGATTAATGTCCATTACTTTTGCAATTTTAGCAATAGAGGTGTTTTCGTAGCCCTCTTTTTTAGCTACTTTATAAAATACTTTGATAATTTCTTGCTGTCTGGTTTCCTTTAGACTTTTCCTGCCCATAATAATGATTAACGAAGCGCCAAACTACTAAAAAAAGTATTTAAAATACCCAAAATATTTTTTTATAGATTGAATGTATGTTCAATTAATCTTTTAATTAGACCTTAACCTCAGCTTAATATTATATATAGAATTTAGCGGCACGCAACACGACAAAATGGTTTAATCAAAACAAATTAACGACAATGAAATAATGAAGAAAAAACTACATTTTTTTAGTAGGAGGACAAAAAAATACTATTCGATATGCTGGATAGTTTGTCTTCTATTAACTACCTCCACTGCTTTTTCGCAGGTTAAGACCGTATCAGGGAAAATTTCTGACGCAGAAACAAAAGCTCCAATACCTGCGGTAAATATTGGTATAAAAGGTACTAACATTTATACGTCAACCGATGCGGGCGGCCTATACAAACTAAACAATGTTGCAGCTAATGCTGTTTTGGTTTTTACCTATACGGGCTATAAGCAGCAAGAATTATCGGTAAATGGCTTAAGTACACTCAATGTAGAATTAACCCCCGACTTTAGCAATCTCAATGAAGTTGTGGTAGTTGGTTTTGGTACTAAGAAGAAGGTAAATATTGCTGGCGCCATAGACCAGATTTCTGGCAAGCAATTAGAATCTCGTCCGGTAGCAAACGTAATTCAGGCCTTACAAGGCATCAGTCCTGGTTTAAACATTCGATATAGTGGCGGAAGCCCTGGGGCATTGCCTGTGATCAACATTAGAGGTTTTACATCTATAAATGGAGGCTCACCATTGATTGTTATTGATGGCATTCCTGCTACCAGTAACGACGATATGTTAAGGTTAACTCCTTCTGATATCTCGTCATTTACGGTTCTCCGCGATGCTGCATCTGCAGCAATTTATGGGGCAAGAGCAGCCTTTGGTGTAATTTTAATCACCACAAAACAGGGTTCAGCCGGGGTTCAAACTATTAGCTACAATACTAACACCTCTTGGGGCAAGCCAACGCTGCTACCTAAACCAGTTACCGACCCTTATATTTTTTCAAGAGTGTTGGAAACCTCAACGGATAACACACCATGGGATTATGTGAACTATTCGGATGAACACTATCGTTGGGCAAAAGAAAGATCGGATAATCCGTCAATTGGTGATACTCGCTTAAATCCAGCAGACCCAACTAAATGGGCTTATATGGGTAATAACGATTGGTACAAGTATTTCTTTAATGAGGCTAGTCTGTCGCAAAACCATACTCTTTCATTATCTGGCGGTGTTAATGTAAATAATACACCATTGATGTACTACCTTTCGGCAGATTATGCCAAAGAAAATGGGTTAAATAAGTTAACCGATGATTTCTGGGATCGTTACGGATTAAGATCTAGAGTAAATTTTTCACCTTTAAAATGGTTGAAGGTTGATAACAATTTAAATATATATGAGACTAAACGTGCGCTACCAAATAACAGCATTACTGATTTATATAACTTAAGGCCTACAGACGTAGCAAAGAACCCAGACGGCACTTGGGCTAATACTGATGCAGGTAAACTTGCTGCCAGGCTGGTTGACGGTGGAAACAACCTTCAAAAGATGTTTGGTTTTCATAATATAACCGGTGTCGCAGCGACATTCTTAAATGGAGATTTGCAAGTAAATGCCGATGCCTCATTTAAAAGAGAGTTATGGAAATACCATAATGATTCAAAAAAATACAAAATTGGTTATGGCCCTGGCGATATTAGAGAGGAAGGTGGAACGGGTTATGTAAGAGAAAGCAATGGCTATTTGTACAACAACGCATTTAACGTTTATAGCACTTATAAGAAAACAATTGGCGATCATTTTATGAGCGCTATGATTGGATACAATAGTGAAGATTATAATTATTCGACTGTTACCGCTCAAAAAGACGTGCTTATTTCCTCATCACTACCCTATTTAGGGTTAACCAGTGGCACCGCTTCAATAGCTGCAAATTACAGTGCTTTCGCTACCACAAGTGCATTTAGCCGTATAAACTATACATTTAAAGACCGTTATATCTTAGAAGGTACTGGTAGATACGATGGTTCATCACGTTTTCCGACTGCCAGAAGATGGGGCTTTTTCCCTTCGGCGTCGTTTGCTTGGATAGCAAGTTCAGAATCGTTTTTCGAACCGCTTGCACCTACCCTATCTACATTTAAATTGCGCACGTCGTATGGCGATTTGGGTAATCAAAATGTTGGTGATTTTGGATATATTCAATCTTTATCGACAGGTATTTCTGGTTACCTGATTGGAGGAAGCAATCAAAATCAAATTATTACAGGAGCGCCAGGACTTTCAGTCGACCCAAATACCTACACTTGGGAAAGAGTATCAACTCTTAACATGGGTACTGATATTGGACTGTTAAAAGATAAATTTAATATCACATTCGATTATTTTATTCGAGATACGAAAGGAATGTTAACTGCCGGGCAGGAACTCCCAGGCGTACTTGGAACGGCAGTTCCTAGACAAAATGCTGCAGATTTGAGAACAAAAGGTTGGGAACTTTCTTTAAGCTATAGAAATCAATTTACCCTAGCATCCAAACCTTTTAATTTCGAAACGAAGATCTTTTTAGCAGACTCCCGCTCAAAAATAACCAAGTTTAAAAACGATCAACTTTTGTTCTCTAGCTATCGCGTTGGACAAGACATTGGCGAAATTTGGGGCTTAGAAAACGACGGTTACTTTAGAAGTAAAGAAGAAATTGCCGCATTGAACCAAACTGCCATTATTCCTTGGGGAGCACTAACTATTGTAGAGGGTTGGCCAAAGTACAAAGATCTAAATGGCGACAAAAAAATAGAGCGTGGTCTTAGTGCCAATGATCCGAAAGATCTTAAAATTATTGGAAACAGTAGTGATCGATATAGTATAGGCGCTAATTTTAATGTGAATTGGAATGGCTTCGACTTGTCAGTATTTGCACAAGGGGTAATGAAGAAAGATTTCTATCCACACCGCTACCTATTTTGGGGGCCATTCCAACAGCCATACGGAAACGTATATCCTTGGAATCTAGATTACTACCGTGGCACAGCCGATTCTCCAGAACAGCGAGCAAAACATTCGGCGGCCTACCTTGCTGCTGGATTGGCTGATGCGAATCCGAATTCTGCATATCCGGTGCTGCAATCGTGGCTTGCAGATGCAAACGAAGGCAAAGGCCTAGATATCCCACAAACAAAATATTTATTAAATGGTGCTTATTTAAGAATTAAGAATATTTCATTTGGCTATACCGTGCCTGCTACAATAACCAAACGCTTTAAGATAAACCGTTTGCGTGTATTTGTAACTGGTGAAAATCTTTATGAATTCTCGTCTATTAAAAAATATGTTGATCCAGAGGCTGTTAATCAAGGACCTGATGCTACAGCCTATCCGTTTCAAAGAAAATATGCAGTTGGCTTAAATCTAGATTTTTAAAACTCAAAAAAATAATCATGAAGAAGAATATATCTCTTTTATTTCTTACGATAACCATCCTTTTTGCGGCGTGCAAAAAAGGTGAGCTCGACCGTTTCCCACAAACCTCGATTTCGCCCAATCTTTTTTTTAATACAGAAGAAGACTTGTCTTTATATGTTAATGGATTATTATCCCAACCTGATAGAAATACCTACCTAAACGATCAAAGTAGCGATAACGTAGTTACGACTGCTGCTGTGGAAGTAAAAAATGTGATGGCTGGTAACACAAGCGCGCAAAACTTAAACGCTGGATGGAGCTGGACAAGGCTGCGTAATATTAATTACTTTTTAGAAAGCTATGCAAAAGCTGCTGTTCCCAATCCAGTAAAAAACCACTATGCCGGATTAGCTCGCTATTATCGCGCCGAGTTCTATCTAGATAAAGTGAAACGTTTTTCCGATGTACCGTGGTATTCTACTTCACTAAATCCAGATGACCAAGCTTTATTTAAAGCTAGGGATACCAGAACATTAGTGATTGATAGTATCATGGCTGATCTCGATTTTGCCTACAAAAATATACGAGAAAGTGTTCCGGTTGGTACACCAGGAAAATGGGCTGTAGCCACGGCCTATGCCAGAGCCGCTCTATACGAAGGTACTTACCGAAAATACCATACTGAACTTAATCTAATGAGTAGTGCAAATGGGTTTCTTGAAACGGCTGTTAAGATCGCATCAAGCATTATAGAATCCAAAAAATTTGCAATCCATAACACTGGTAAACCGAACCAAGATTATGCTGCGTTGTTCGATAGCCAAGATTTAACTGGAAATAAAGAAGTGATTTTGGTGAATATTTTTGACATGGCAAAAGGTAAAAGTCAAAATGTCAATTCCGTAGTCTTTGGTGAATATGAACAAGCTCCTGCTAAAGATCTAATTCAGTCCTACCTGATGAAAGATGGTAGCCGTTTTACCGATCAGCCCAACTTTGATAAACTGGGATTTGTGAAGGAATTTGAAAATAGGGATCCCCGACTTGCGCAAACTATTGTTTATCCTGGATGGCTTAGGGCGCCTAATACCACACCTTATATTCTAAGTTTGAATAAGAATTTTACAGGCTACCATCAATTAAAGGGCTATGTAAACAGTACAGATGCCACCACTTTAAATGGTGTCGATTTCCCGGTATACCGTTATTCCGAAGTGCTGTTGACCTATGCCGAAGCACTTGCGGAATTAGGCACGTTAACACAAAGTCAATTGGACGAGTCTGTTAATCTACTTCGAAGAAGAGTGGGTATGCCGAATCTTCTCATTTCTGAAGCTAATTCGTCACCGGATCGATTAATGCAACAACAATTTGCAAATGTTACTGCTAATATTGGAATTATCTTAGAAATTAGAAGAGAACGTAGAATTGAATTTGCCTTCGAAAATTTCCGATATGATGATATCATGAGATGGAAAGCAGGAAAATTATTAACCAAAAGTCCCGAAGGAATTTATTTTGCAGGTTTAGGAAAATATGATTTGACTGGTGATGGCGTAGAAGACATTATTCTAATCGACAGAACCTCTACCATTCCAGCAGAAGATAAAAAAGAAAAAAATTCGCTAGGCATAAAGCTAGTTTATTACCGCACTGGCCTAATCGGATCTGATGCTACAGTATATCTAAAGGATGTAAATAACGGAAGCAATATGGTAACTGAATCGGTAGTACGGAATTTTGAAGAACCTAAATACTACTACCGTCCAATACCTCAACAGCAAGTCGTTTTAAATCCTAATTTGAAACAAATTTTTGGTTGGTAATTAATCCTATCTAAAATGCATAAGAAATTATTTACGTTAGGTCTAATTTTTTTAAGTCTAAATACTTGGGCACAAAAAACGAAGAAGACAGTATTTGTGATTGCGGATGGTATCTCTGCAGATGTGATCGAAAGGCTCAATTTCGCAAATATGAATAGAATTATCAAAAAAGGAAGTTATACGCGTATGACTGTTGGAGGTGAAAAAGGTGGATATAGCCAAACTCCGACCGTTTCTGCAGTTGGTTATAATAGCCTTTTAACGGGTACATGGGTTAATAAGCATAACGTACCAGATAATAACATTAAAAATCCAAATTATAATTATCCAACTATTTTTAGATTGTTGAAAGATCAATATCCTCAAAAAAAGACTGCAATTTTTTCAAGCTGGACGGATAACCGGACCAAACTCTTAGGTCATAACCTTCCCGCAACCAAAAATTTAGCTGTAGATTATTTCTTTGATGGTTATGAGCTAGATACTGTAAAATTTAAACACGACAAAGGCAGGAACTTCATGCATCTCATTGATGAGCAGGTAACTGCTGATGCGGTTACAACAATTAAAAATAACGCGCCAGATTTATCATGGATTTATTTAGAGTATACTGATGATATGGGACATATGTACGGTGATAGTCCCCAATTTGAAGATGCAGTAAAGAAATTGGATATACAACTTGGAAAAATCTACGATGCTGTCGGTTACCGCGAGCAGAAATTTAACGAAGAGTGGCTAATTGTAGTAACAACTGATCATGGAAGAAGCGAGGCTAACGGTAAAGGTCATGGTGGGCAGTCCCCTCGGCAACGTAGTACTTGGATGATTAGTAATTATGCTGGTTTGAATCTATACCCTGCCTATTATACCCCTGCAGTTGTAGATATTATGCCCTCAATTGCTCGATTTATGAACGTCAACATTCCAAAATCTAACTTGCAAGAAATTGATGGCACCCCATTTATTGGGCCAGTTTCAATTGCCGACGTTGCGGTAAATTATGTACATGGAAGTGCAGATATAAGTTGGAAAACCTTAGACAATAGAGGCACCGTTAAAATATGGATGTCTACTACCAATAAAATTAAAGAAGGCAACAAAGACGAATATACGTTATTGGTTGAGGTGCCTGTAACCACTAAACATGCGTTTGTTAATCTCGAAAAACATCCATCTTCCTTTTATAAAATTGTTCTAGAAGCTCAATTTAACATTACCAACAAGTGGATTATCACAGATCCTAAAGCAAAATAAAATATAGATTCAAATGCTATATAAAACCACAAAGTCACAAAGCCATCGAGATTAGATGCCTTCTGTGACTTTGTGGTTAAGCTAACAATTTGTTAATCTCCAGTGAAATACTATTTGAATACTTGTTGGTATCTTACATTAATTATGCATAAAAAACTACTAGTATCAGCAATCGTATTATTGTTCTTCAACCAAGCGGCAAAGTCACAGCAGATTGGCATGCAAAGAAATCCAAAATTAGGAATTGGCACAGAGGTAATTCTGGGTGATACCAAATACGGCACCGGATACTTTTTGAATTTCCAATCTCCGATTGCCCAGGATCTGAACTGGACTGTTACACTTGAAAAAACAAACTTGCAGAGCACACTAAAGGTAATGCCTAGGCCTAAGTATAAAAATTTTACAACCAAAGTTGGCGCTAAATATTTTTTAACTAGAGCGCTTTATTGTGCGGGCGACTTAGGTGTGGCATTTGACCAGATTCAAGAGAAAAATACTCGATTTGCATGGTCATCAGGACTTGGAGCGGAAATTAATGTATTTGGTAAATCTGTACTTGATATCGGCGGGCAATACGAGGCGTATGAATCCACAAATTCGCTGAAGTTCTTTGCTTTAAAGATTGCTTTGAATTTGGGATTAACTCGATAAACCGGCAGTTCGCAGTATCTGTTTTATTCGTATTTCAAAGCATCTACTGGATTATTCACCGCAGCTTTTCGAGCTTGCAAGCTTACTGTAAATAGAGAAATGAGAAGGGATAATATTGTAGCAATAATGAATGGCCATATTGGCATATCAATCCTATAAGCAAAATCACCTAACCATTTTTGAGTCAGAACAAAAGCGATGGGCCAACTTATTACATTCGCCATAATTACCAATAGTAAAAATGAGCGATTAAGCAAATTCAACAACTGCAAGTTAGAAGCTCCCAATATTTTTCGTATGGCAATCTCTTTCGTTCTTCGTTTTGCTACGAAAGTGGAAAGTGCAAATAATCCGAGTAAGGAAAGTGATATTGAAACAACACTAAAAAGTATAATCATTTTCATAAATCGCTTGTTTTCCTCTAATACCTTTTCAAACGAGTCGTTTAAGGCCGCATACTGCATCGGGAAATTAGGATAAGCAAGTCGCCATTCACGGGCTATTTTTTCGATAATTTGAGTACTATTTTCGGAAGAAAATCTGACTAACATATTATTGGTATTGGAACTACTTCCTATCCTAGTAATCTTATACATTGTTGGTAAAACAGCTTTATCGAATCCTTCATTGTGGTAATCTTTAATGACTCCGATAATTTGTAAAACAGCTTTGCCACTATTTTGACTAAAATGCTTACCAACAACCTCTCTGTCTAGTAATTTCGCTGCAGACTCATTAAGTACAGCCGAAGTTAAAGTATCTGCTTTATATTGGGGCGAAAAAATACGGCCTTTCACTACTTGCACTCCTAGTGCTGGTAAGGCTTCCATGCTAACGGTCACACTATTCATCTCTACTTTTTTGCCTTTGTAATCAATTGGAGCATTAAAATTGAAAGCATTTCCTAATACCTGTGTAGTAGTTCCAACATATTGAACTCCAGGTATCCTCCTCAATTTGATTGCAAAATTTTCATCATAACTTGATTTGATATTGATGACTTTTGATTTATCAAAACCTAGGTCTTTATTGTTGATATAGTCTGTTTGCATTTGCATCACGCCGATACTGATCATAAAAGTAACGGAAATAATGAACTGAAAAATTACCAATGCATTCCTAAGAAAAATTCCTTTTAAGCCATTTTCATAATTTCCTTTTAAAACCGAAACTGGATTATAATTCGACAATATCCATGCGGGATAGAAACCTGCAAGCAAAGTCACCAGCAGAAAAAGACCGACAAGTTGAACGATTAATGCAAACAATTGAGCATTGTGCCAAAAACTTAAGGTCACATTGAAATACGAATTGAAAGAAGGCAGTAAAACTTCGATTAAAATAACCGAGAAAAATAATGCAACAACGCTTTGTAAAGCTGATTCTAAAAGAAATTGAACAACAAGTTGTTTTTTGTAAGATCCTAATACCTTTTTTACACCAACTTCTTTTGCACGTTGAACAGATTGTGCAGTTGCCAAGTTTACAAAGTTGATAATTGAAATCAACAATAGAAATATGGAAATGGCAATTATCGGCTTTACCTTCTCCAACCAATTTACAGTTAAGGGTGGATTTGCATGCACAGCCTGTAAATTAACTAATTTTAACCCAGGAGCCTTACTTTTATCTTTATAATACTCATCAAAGCTTACCTCCTTTCCTGCAAAGATTTTCTTTTTAAATTCAACATAAACCTTTTGCACGAGGTTATTTAGTTTAGCTGTATCGATAGGATCACTTACTTTTGCATAAATCTGACAGTAATTGGTCGACCCAGGGCTTTCTGGATCAGTGTCTTTATTTCCTGTTCGTGTAATTGCATTGAACATCACACTTTCTGGCGTTGAAGGATTGGCCACCACACCTGTTACAGTTAACGAGTTACCTTCATCTCCTTGCCATATCAATGTTTTAACCTGTTTCCCTAAGACATTTAAGCTCCCAAATAATTGTAAAGCAACAGCTTCTTTGAGAACAATAGAATTTGGTTTTTCTAAGGCTGTTTGTTCATCGCCTCGTAAAAACCTGTATGGAAAAACATGAAAGAAATTACGATCTGCATCTCTGATATTCCGAATCATTATTGGATCGGCGTGGTCAATCTTAACTGCAGTTCCATCACTAAAAGCCCAAACTTTGTCAATTTTTGTAACCACCTCGATTTGAGGAATTTTCTCTCTCAACAAATTGGCCACCCTACTATTGTTTGATTCCTGCCAATGCTCCATGTTATCAGGTGTAAAAAAATCATGCCTTTCCCTTACTTGATATACATTTTCCAAGTCTGACGACCATTTATCATAACTTTCTTCATGATTGATGTATAACAATACGAATAAAAAGGCTGTTAAGCCCAATGCCAATCCACCAATATTAATAGCTGCATATACTTTATTCTTGAATAAATTACGAAGTGCGATCTTTAGATTTAGTTTGAACATATTCTTAATTAGTTATTTGCTGTTATTCGTATTTAAGTGCTTTTACAGGTGACCTTTTAACTGTTTTAATTGCCTGTAGCGATACAGTAAATAAAGTAATTAGGAGAGAAATGCTCATTGCAACGGCAAAGGGCCAATACGATAACTCAACACGGTAATAAAAACCATTTAACCATTCTTTAATTACATAATAAGCAGCAGGCCATATCAAAACATTTGCGATAATTACAATTTTAATAAAGCTACTATTCAATAAAGTTAATAGATCCTTGATGGTAGCCCCTAGAATTTTGCGAACAGCAATTTCCTTTGTTCGTTGTTCGAGATCGAAATAAACCATTCCAAATAAACCGATGCAACATAAAAAGATGGCGATCCCTGCAAAAGAAATAAAAGTAGATCCTAATCTCATTTCCGACTGATATAGTTTTTCGAGATGGGTATCCATAAATTGTAAATCGGGAGAAATTGCTGGAAAATGTTTCTTCCACAGCTTTTCTATCATTTCTTTTGTTTTATATAAATCGCTTGAGTTAATCTTAATGTATAAGTATCCGGCGTCCTTTCCTACCTCTAGGTTTATCGCTAAAGGGGTAACTTGTTGATGAAGTGACATGCCATTAAAATCACTTACCACCCCAATAACCTTACCTTGCAAACCACCAAACGTTAAAATTGTGTCGACTGGGTGAGTTAAATTAAGTGCTTTAACTGCCGATTCATTCAGCAAAATTGGTCGCTGCGAGCTGATCTTCCGGTATTCTTCGTAAGAAGAAGCTTTTCCTGAAGCCTCTTCATAATCTAAAATATCAGTTCCATATTTTTCAGAAAAAGCTCTACCCTTTAATACTTTAATATTTAGGGTCTTCATGAAGGCTAAATCGGCATAAATATGATCAGATTTATATTCTGTGGTATCGTTTTCATTTGTCCACGAGGACGATCCACCATACGAATTACCTGGATTAAAAGATGCCAAGCTAAGCGATTTGACAGCTGTTTTATGCAGTAAATCATTCCTAAAATTGGCATAGCCTTTTCCAAACATATTGAATGATGAAACTAAGATTTGATCTTTATCAAAACCTAGATCTTTATCCCTTATAAAATTTAATTGTGAATAGATTATGAACGTACATATAATCAGAAACGCAGAGATGGCGAATTGAAACACCATTAAAACCTTTTTGAAGCTGAATTTGCTCGAGATATGGCCGGTATATCCTTTTAATGTTTTTACTGGCATTAACCTAGAAAGAATAATTGCTGGATAAAATCCAGCAATGAAGCCAGAAACTACAATAATAATTAAAGAAATTAACGCAGTTTTAAAATTAAACAGGTTGGAGAGATCAACATCTATGCCCATTCTAAATCCTAAATATGGAATTAATTCGTGTGTTAAGATTAACACAAATAGGGCTGCTAAAACAAAATAGAGATAACTTTCACCTAAAAACTGTATCCTTACTTGTGCAGATGATGCACCCATAACTTTCTTTACACCAATCTCTTTTCCTCTTTTTATCGATGCGGCTATGGTTAAATTTATAAAGTTTACAATTGCTATCAATAAGATAAAGAACGCTACAATGGAGAAAATATAAATGTATTTGATATCACTATTTGGTTCCATTTCACCCGCAGTATGGGAGTACAGGTGGATTTTGCTTAATGGCATTAATGTTATTTTTGTTGTCTTTGGGAAATCGTACTTTTTATACAGTGCACTAAATTTCTGTTCAACAACTAATGGAGAAGCCCCCTTTTTCAACATTATATATTGTGGAATACCAGAATAACCTTTCCAGTTAAGTTTCTGTGAAAGATTAGATTTCATAACTAGGTCGGCCCGAAAATGAGATGCTTTCGGCCAGTCCTTCATAACTCCTACCACTTGAAATGCACTAGGGAAATTCGCCACATTCAAGCTTTTGCCAATCGCATTGCCATCTGGAAATGCAATCTTTGCCAAACTCTCAGAAATGACTAATGTATTTGGTTCCTTTAAAGCATTTTTCACATTCCCAACAACGAGCGGAGCAGTAAAGAGGTCAAAAAAGGAATTTTCGGTAACGACTAAATGCTCCTTAAGAACGTTCTCTCCTATTTTTACCTGAACTTCATTACTATGCAACATCGCAACATTAGTTACTTCTGGAATTTCTTCCATCAACATTTTAGCTAAGCCTGATGGCAGATGAATTTCTTCTTTTTGGTTCTTAACATTAAGAGATTGCAAACGATAAATCTGATCAACATTTGTATGATGTTGATCATAAGATAGCTCAAATAATACATACGCGACCAATAATACAACCGTGCTCAATCCAACAATTAAACCCACTAACTTAATGGAGGTAGTTAATTTAAACTTCCAGATATTTCTTAGTGCGATTTTTAGGTTGAGTTTGAACATGGCTTGTTTCTTGGTTTTTTTTTGTTTGGTTTATTGTGGGTAGTTGGTTATTTAGAAACCGCTACGTCCTGCTTGATCACGCCATCTTCTATCGTTAAAATCCGGTTTCCAAACTGGGCATTTTTCTCGGAATGTGTAACCTGTAGTATTGTAATATTTTCTTCTTGATTAAGCTTTCTAAAAAGATCCATAATTTGTTCTGCTTGGGCCGATTGTAGATTACCGGTAGGTTCATCAGCTAAGATGATAGAAGGTTGCGCAACAAGCGCCCTAGCTATACCCACCAGCTGTTGTTGCCCACCAGAAAGCTGATTTGGGAACAAATCTTTTTTCGCAACCATGTTAAAGCGATCAAGTACATCGGCGATGCGGCTTTTACGTTCAGCACCTGGTATTTTTTTATATAACAAAGGCGCTTCGATATTCTCTGCAACTGTCATCTCGTCAATTAAATGATAAGCCTGAAATACGAACCCAATATGGTTACGATATAACTCAATCCGTTTACGTTCATTCATGGCCGTTACATCCTCGCCCATAAAATGATATTCCCCATAAGTTGGCTCTTCTAACATTCCTAAAATGTTAAGCAAAGTTGATTTTCCGGCACCCGAGGGTCCCATAATTGATACAAATTCGCCTTGCTTAATGCTTGTGGTTACATGACGTAAAATGTAACTCTTAACGCCTTTGTTGGCGTAATACTTTTCTATATTTTTTAGTTCTATCATCATGGGTGGTGGTTATTCATATTTAAGTGCATCCACAGGATTTGCTTTTACAGCTTTTTGGGCTTGTATGCTTACGGTCAATACGGTTAAACAAATGGTAATTAATGCGCTAGCAACAAAAGGTAAAACAGGTAAATCAATTCGATATGCAAAGGTTTCTAACCATTTCTTTGTGAGAATGTAAGCTATTGGCCAAGAGATTAAATTAGCAATAACCACCATTGCAAAAAATGAAGTATTTAATAATTTTAAAATCTGTACATCGCTTGCGCCTAGTATTTTTCGCACTGCAATTTCTTTCCTTCTGCCATTGGTGATATACTTAGCAAAGGCAAACAAACCGAGTATAGCGATGAAAATAGTGAGTATAGCTGCCGCAAAGAATAGCGATTGCAATTGCTCTTGTTTTTTAAAAAGCTTGCCGTACAGCTCATCTAAAAACTCGTACCTAAAATCTTCTCCGTCCAGCGGATTTATTTGCGGCCATTGTGCTTTTAAAGCGGCTAATGTTTCGGCCATTTTATTTTGCTCAATTTTAACCATAATTTGCATTTTATAACTCCCACAAGGGTCTTTAATAGCGTAAATGGTAGGCTGAATAGCCGTTTCAAAGCCTTGTGTTTTAAAATCCTTAATTACACCAATTATTTTATAATCGATATTGCAACCCCTAATGGTTTGTCCGATGGGGTTTTTAATCCCATATTTAGCTACTGCACTTTCATTTATTACTGCAGCATTTACGGTATCAATTTTAAATTCATTAGAGAAAAAACGTCCTTCTTTTAGTTTAATTCCTAAGGTTTCAAAATAATCGAAGTCAACATCAACAAAATCAATATTTGCTTTTAAGCCGTTGGCGGTGTAACTATTCAATCCGTTTTCGCCACCAGGTATAAAAGTAGCCACAGTTGCCGATTTAATTCCAGGAATTTTAAGAATCTTTTCTCTAACTGGCTGGAATTTAAGAGGGTCGTTAAAAATTGAAATGTTTTTAATGTAAACTACCTGATTTGGTTTAAAGCCTAGATCTTCATTACCCATGTATTTCAGTTGCGAATTGATAATGAATAAACCAATAATAAAAACAACAGCAACACTAAACTGAAAAACCAGTAATCCATTACGTAACCAATAGCTTTGTTTACTAGTTGAAAAATTTCCCTTTAAAACCAATGAAGGTTTTAAGCCGGATAAAACCATTGCGGGATAAATGCCCGCAATAAGCGTAATTACAATTAAAACTAGTGGCAGTTGCCAATATAAATTGTTATCTATATGCCAAATAGCTATGTGTGTTTGAAATAAATTATTAAAGCTTGGCAATACCAATTCTGCTAAAATCAAGGCTAAAATAGTGGCTGCAAAACACTGTATAAATATTTCAAGCAAAAACTGCGTTGTTAATTGAAAGCGATAAGCGCCCAGTACTTTTTTAACGCCAACTTCTTTAGCACGCTTTGTTGCTTGTGCGATACTTAAATTAGTAAAATTGATACACGCGATAACCAAAATCAAAATCCCCAAAACCGAAAGTGCGATTAACATTTTATAGGCAGTATCGCTACCCGCTTTTGGTCTTAAATGTTGATTTGAGAGTGGGTCTAAAAAGGTTGAAATGCCTTTTATTTCATCAATTGTTTTTTGTCCGGTTTTACCTTTTAATAATTCTGTTCTGTATAAATTAGTGATTTTTTGCTCAAGATTTTCAACCTGCGTTTCTGGCTTTACCTGAATGTAGATGGTGTATTCATTCATGTCATAGTTATCTCCTTCACCTAATTTATTGGCGATAGAAACAGCATCGAAAGTAAAGTTAGAGTGTAGCTTATTTTCTATCGACCCAGCTATTATCCCCGTTATCCCTGAATTACTCGCTCCAAATCCAACCATCTCAGGCTTGTGGTCTTTTTTATTTGGGAACAGCGTTTTCATGCTTTCATTACTTAAATAAGTAAGTCTTTCTACATCTCCAACTGGTTTTGCCAAACCGCCGTTTGGGTTTATGTTGAGGATTTTGGCCGCTTGATAATCAGCTTGTAAAATATTTTTAGTAAAAAGCGTGTTTTTACCATTTTTAATGGTCAGCTCAAAAGAACCATCTTTTATCATACCAACCGACTCAACTTCAGGGATATTTTGTTTAATAGCTTTGGCGAATGGAGCAGCCGAGTAATAAGTTTTAAATTCTGGATACGTTATTCCAACAACATAAATATTATGGTAGTTGGGATTTTTCTTATCGAAGCTAGTTTCGTAAGTAAAATAAATCATCACCAAAATAAATGAAGCTAATGCTACAGCTAAACCACCAATATTTATTGCAGTTATTCCTTTGTTTTTCCAAAGGTTACGAAGGGCTATTTTTAGGTTTAGTTTAAACATATCTTATTATTACTATTCATACTTAAGCGCATCTATCGTATTCGCTTTAGCTGCCCTATATGATCTTAATGTAACGGTAATTAGCGTAATTGCCATTGAGATAAACATTGCAATTACGAAAGGCCAGACACTTAAATCTATCCTGTATTCGAAGCCAGCCAACCATTGCTTAATAAAGATGTAAGCTATGGGCCAGGCCACCATATTCGCTATTAATACCATCCATAAGAACGAGCTATTTAACATTTTTATAAGTTCCATATTTGAAGCGCCTAAAACCTTGCGAATTGCGATCTCTCTTGTTCTTTGCGTAGCTACAAAGGAAATTAACCCAAACAGCCCAATAAACGAGATGAAAATAACTACTCCTGCAAATACTTTAAATAAAGTACCCATCACTTGCTCGGTGCGATAGTAATTTGCAATCTCATCATCCATAAAATTAACCTCGTAAACATAATCTGGAAATGTAGCGTTGAAGGTTTTTTCAATTTCTTTCATTGTACTTAATAACTCTTTTGATTCAAGTTTTATGGCTAAATAGTTATAATTATTTTTTCTAGAAAAAATAGCTATCGGAGCAATAGGCTCGTGTAACGAATAATTGTTAAAATCTTTAACTACACCAACAATTGACCCTTTAGCTCCCCATAACCCAATAATTTTACCAAGAGCTTCATTTGGCTTCACATTTAATTTTTTTAAGAGTGTTTCATTAACCACAAATTCTTTAATGGTATCACTTTTTGCTAAAGTTCTGCCAGCAATGAGTGTCAAACCAAAGGCATCAAAATAATTTTCATCAGCTAATTTGGTGTTTACTTGAAAATCGGCATTGGTAGCGCTATTATAGCTAAAACTTGTTGTATTATTGTTTTGAGAGGATGGCGGAGCACTGTTATAGGAAACACTTTTAACTCCTGTTTTCGCTAATATTTGGCTTTTAAACAGGTTTAATTTTAGCTGACTAATACTATCCTGTGGTATATTAATCATCGCAACGGCTTTCGAGTCGAAACCCAATGATTTATCACGGATATAACCCATTTGTTTAATGATTACCAACGTGCTTACAATTAAAATTGCGGTAATTGCAAATTGTACAACTACTAAAGTTTTACGCAACCCTACTCCTCCTGCATTTGCTGTACTCACTCTATTTTTAATGGCTAAAGCAGGGCTAAAACCCGACATTACCATTGCTGGATATACTCCTGCTAAGAAACTAACCACTACCAACAAAGCAAACAAAAACACAAAAATGATGGAATGATCAAACAAGCCAAAAGTAACATTCGCACTAATTAAAGTTTCCATTTTTGGTAAAGCCAACTCGGTTAAAACGCAGGCAAACATTAAGGCAATAAAGGTAATTAAAGCGGTTTCACTTAAAAATTGCCAGATTAATTGTTTTCGCCTACTGCCCATTACTTTACGAACCCCAACTTCTTTTGAGCGACTAACCGCTTGAGCGGTGGCTAAATTCACAAAATTTATACAAGCAGTTAATAACAAGAATGCACCAATAATACTAATACCAATTAATTGTTTAATGGGCGTAGTATTTTGAGCAAAATTGCCATAATTTTCATTGTGGTGAATATCATTTAATGCTTGTAAATTATGGCTAATTTTTCCAGGAGCCTTATCATCATTTTCGTACTTTTTAATGAATTGTTTAATTGGATTTTTAAGCTGATTAATGTCTGTACCTGCTTTAATTAGCACATAGCATTCTGAACTAGAGGAAACAGAACCCCACTCCTTTAAATTCCTTCCTTGAAAACTTGCATAACTGAAAATAATATCGATCGGATAACTTGTATTTGGACCATGGTCTTTTAAAATACCTGTCACCTTAAAATCAGTGTTGTTTTGGAAATTGATACTTTTTCCAAGAGCATTTTTCCAGCTACCAAAATAGATATTTGCTGTTTTTTCTGTTAATACTACACTATTTGGTTCGGTTAAAGATTGTTTTGGGTTACCCGATAACCACGAATACTGGAATATTTCGAAGAAGGAAGGTTCTGCATAATATACATCTTCTGAAGTTTTTATTTCTGGCTTCCCATTTTGTGCACGTACTTTAATAATGCCTCCATCTTGCTGTATGGCAGCTACTTTTTCAAATTGAGAAAAATCAGCACGCATCGCTGGCGCCAGGGGCATAGGTACGCCTTGGGAATGAAATTCATTTCCATCCGCATATTTCCATTGGGTAACTATACGGTATATTCTATCGCTATTTGCGTAATCTTTATCATAACTTGTTTCATATCTTACAAAAATAAAGATGAGCAAACAACTTGCTAGGCCAATAGATAGACCAAAGACATTGATTGCCGTATATCCTTTATATTTCCACAGGTTGCGAAGAGCAATTTTTAAGTTTAAACGAAACATCGTAATGGGTTTTTAATAGTTCTTTTAGGTAATGCCAATTTTATACCAAGGAAAAACCAAAACATAAATAACTGTAAATCAAAAATTTAATAATAACATCCCCCTAAAACTGTTCGTTTTCGAACAACATCTGTACGCTTGCGAACAATTCGTATTATTCGTATTTTAAAGCATCTATTGTGTTTGCAAGAGCGGCTTTGTAAGAACGAATGCTAACCGTTAATAAGGTAATGATCATGGTAATGCACATAGCCAAAACAAAAGGCCAAACACTTAATTGCATTCTATAAGCGAAGCCATTTAACCAACCACTTACAAAAATATAGGCTAGTGGCCAGGCTATCAGATTTGCAATAAAAACCATGAGCAAAAAAGAGCCATTCAACATTTTAACTAATTCGAAAGTTGTGGCACCAAGAACTTTTCTAATCGCCATCTCTTTAGTGCGTTGTGTTGCCACAAAAGACATCAGCCCAAATAAACCAATAAAAGAAATAAAGATAATTACTCCTGCAAATACCTTGAATAAAGCCTCCATTACTTTTTCTGCTTCGTAATAGCCATTAATCGTTTCATTTACAAAACTTGCGTGATACACTGAATTCGGAAACATATTATTCCACAAATCTTCAGCTTTTTTCATGGTTGAGATCAATTGCTTGCCATCTATTTTTACCGCAACATTCCAATAACTATTCTTCCCAGACGAGAGAGCCAATCCAGAAATTCCTTCCCTCAAAGATTTGTCGTTAAAATCTGCAACTACTCCAACAATTGGCAAGTTATTTCCATTTACTAGAATCTTTTTACCAAGCACATCGTTTGGATTATTGAGGTACATTTTTTTGACAAAGGTTTCATTTACCACATAAGCATTTGCAGTATCGCTTTTTGATAAAGCTCTTCCTGCAATGATTTTGAGATCGAAAACAGTAAAATAATTTTCATCAACTCTTGATGTACGTAGTTCAAAATCTTTGTTTTTGACTCCATTATAAGTGAAATCTGAAGAATTCACATTTTGAGAAAGTGGAGGACTCTGACAAAAACTAACCAATTGAACACCTGGAATTTTAAGCATTCTTTCTTTAAAAGACAAATGTCTTGTTCTACTTAAGCTGTCATTCGGAATACTGATCATTGCCACTTGTTTAGGGTTAAAGCCTAGCGGTTTTTCTTTCATGTATTCCATTTGATTCACTACAACCAGCGTACTAATAATTAAAATAATCGAGATGGAAAACTGTACAACCACCAAGACTTTCCTTAAACTTAATCCACTAGTATTTAGTGTTAACTTGTTCTTAATGGCTAAAGCAGGATCAAAACCAGACATTACAATTGCCGGATAAAAGCCAGCCAAAAACGCTACACCCAATACCAATAATGCCATGAAAACAAAAATGATCGGATGTTCAAACAAACTAAAAGTAATGCGATTATTAAATAACTGTTGCATTTGTGGTATTGCCAGTTCAGCTAAAACACAAGCGATTAGCATTGCTGATAAGGTTACCAAAAAAGTTTCTATTAAAAACTGTACCATGAGCTGTTTGCGTTGACTGCCCATTACCTTACGAACACCCACTTCTTTAGCTCGATTAATTGCCTGTGCAGTGGTCAGATTGATAAAATTAATGCAGGCAGTTAGCATCAAAAATAACCCGATCACCATTAATCCATAGATTTGACTTTTGCCAATGGTAGTGTCTGCAAAATTATCGTAACGTTCGCTAAAGTGAATATCTCGCAATGGCTGAAGTTGATTAGTTTGGTTACCAGGAATATGTTTATCTGTGTAATATTTTTTATTAAAAGCAGCTAATGCAGGTTGAACATCATTTGCTTTTAGTCCTTTTTTTAACAACACGAAAAATGATGTACTTGAGTTTACACAATCCCAGCAATTGTCATCTTTATCGCCAAAGGTTTGGTAACTGATTACAATTTTTAAAGGAAAGCTGCTGTTTTCTGGCATATCCTGAAATACACCGGTTACCTTTAGGTTAGTTTTAGTGCCTAGTGTAATGGTCTTTCCAATTGCCTTTTCTATGCTCCCAAAATACTTCACTGCTGTAGATTTAGCTAAGGCTACCGTGTTTGGCTGAGCTAGCGCTTGCGCAGGTTTACCATGAAACCAATCAATATTAAAAATTTCAAAAAAGTCAGGTTCAGCGTAATAAATTGGTTCATCGCTTTTAATGATGTCTTTTCCACTATCGTCCTTAACATGTACAATATCCCATCTTTTTACAATTGCAGCAGTTTTTTCCAAACCAACAATCTCATCTTTAGCAACTTTGAATACTGGAATAGGAACGCCTGAAGAATAATCATCAAAAGCAGCATATTTCCAATCCGTCACAAATCTGTAAATCTGCTTCTCGTTCTTTATCCCTTCATCAAAACTTAGTTGATACCGTATAAATAAAAAGATAAGGATACAACTAGCCATTCCAATAGAAAGCCCTATCACGTTTATAAATGTATAGCCCCTGTTCTTCCAAAGGTTTCGATAAGCTATTTTCAGGTTTAGTTTAAACATAATTGAGTTGTGTGTTATGGCTTCTGACCCGGCTACTCATATTTCAAAGCATCAACAGGGTTCGAATTCGCGGCTTTAAACGATTGCAGACTTACAATTAATATGGTAAGTAAAAGCGTAAATACGCCAGATAAAACAAATGGTAAAATAGGCATGGTTATTCTAAACGCAAACTCATTGAGCCATTGATTTAAAATGAGGTAAGCTATAGGCCAGGCAATTAAATTGGCGATAAGAACTAATAAAGCAAAGTTCTTATTTAGCAACTTCAAAATATCTAATAACGAAGCACCTAATACTTTTCTGATATTAATTTCTTTGCTTCTACGCTGAGTTGTAAATGCTGCAATAGCAAATAACCCCATTAATGCCAAAGTGATTGTTACCACAGACAAGACACCAATTAGCTTCCTTAATTGTGCCTGGCTTGCTAACAGTTTTTCAAATGATTTATCAAGAAAATTATATTTGATAGGGAATTCGGGTTCAAGTTTTGTCCACTGTTGTTCTATCTCTGTCACTGCCTTTGCAGACAAATTTGGATCAAGATTAACAATCACGTAACGCAGTGGGTTACCCCTCATATATTGAAACACAATTGGCTGATAGTTTTTTTCGGGACTATAATGATTAAAATCCTTCACTAAGCCAATAATATTCACATCTTCACCATGAAGCTTAAGGCTTTTGCCAACAGGGTTGTTGATGCCAAAGGTTTTAGCAGCTGTTTCAGTTAAGACGATAGATTTTGTTGTATCGGCTGTATTTGCCGCACTATAACCTCGGCCTGCTAATAATTTCATGCCCATTGCCTTGAAATAGTCTACATCAACAGTGATAAAATTACCCGCATAAGTATTTCCATTTACACTATAGCTATTCCCACCCATATCTTCACCCGGAATATGGTCGGCCCTTGAAATTGTGTTAACGCCAGCAATACCTTTCAATACATTTTTGATTTTATTAAAATGCTGATCACTATTGTCTTGCATTATGTTGATCGCTAAAACTTGTTGAGGCTGATAACCAACGTCTTTATTTTGCATGTAGTTAAGCTGGCTATTAATTACCCAAATACCTGAGATAAATAATACCGCAATGGTAAATTGAGCAACGATTAAGGTATTTCTAACCCAATATCCTTTGTTGCTAGTATTAAAATTGCCTTTGAGTACCGTCGCTGGTAAAAAATTACTAATTAGTAATGCAGGATATAAGCCAACCAACAGCGTAATCAATATTAAGGCAATTGAAATTTGTATTAAGATCTCTCTATAGTCGCTGAAATTCTCTAGCACTATAGCAGTACCCAAAATGGAGTTAAATGACGGCAGAAATAACTCAACCAAGACTAAAGCAATGGTTAAGCTAAAAACACATTGTAAAGCAGTTTCCAGGATAAACTGAATACCCAATTGTAGTTTTTGCGCACCAAGTACTTTCCGTACACTTGTTTCTTTCGCTCTTCTGGTGGCCATTGTTACTGCTAAATTGGTAAAGTTGATAGCAGCGATAATTAGTACTAAAAAGGCAACAACAAGCATAATATACATGTATTTGCCAATCCCATTGTTTGCAAACTCATATTCCACCTTACTTTGTGTTAGATGGATATCTTTAATTGGCTGCAGATATAGGGTATTGTTATTAATAAAATTAGTAAAGCCAGCTTGATCTTCAAGAGGCAACTTTCTAAGTTCTGCTGATAAAATTTCCTTTCTTGTTTTATTGAAGCTGATTTTGGTTTGATCCAAATTAGCGTTATTAGCCAGTTTTACATAAGTATAATAGTTATTGCTGTAGAAATCTGCCGAAGCACTTTTTTTAAACCTTCTAATGAGGTTAAATTTAAAATGAGAAGGGTGACGAGCTGCATCAATTACCGCTTCCACCAGATACCCAGTGTTATTATCGAGTGTAATTGTTTTCCCTACCGGATTTACACCCTCTCCGTATAAGAGTTCACTGTATTCCTTACTTAATACCACAGACTGAGGGGTGTTAAGCGCGCTATTTACTTCACCATAGATGGCCTGATATTTAAAAACTTTAAAGAAATTGCTATCTGCAAGCAAAATATCTTTCATGTAAAGGCTTTTACCTTTTACCTTCACTAACATTTCACCGAACCAATAATCTTGAATACGTGTTGCAGCCTCCACAACAGGGATATTTTCTTTGCTTATTGTGGCCAAGTTACCTGGACTTAACGCAACATCTTCCCCGTCTGTCGACGTGTAATTTACCCTATAGATCTGTTGATAACCTTTATTCCAAGTATCATAACTACGTTGATAATTTGAATACAACATGGCTAGGATAAAGATGGTTAGCGCTACTGCTAAGCCAGAAATACTGATAAACGCATAACTCTTATTCTTCCAAAGATTACGTAGTGCGATTTTTAAGTTAAGTTTAAACATCTTTCTATTTTATTTGTGTGATATGTGGTTTACTCGTATTTCAAAGCATCAACAGCATTTGCTTTCGCAACTTTAAAAGTTTGCAGGCTTACTGTCAATAAAGCAATTAAAATGGAAGCTACCACTGCAAGTAAAAAAGGCAAATAGCTAACATCAATTTTATAATCATATTTCTTTAACCAATTTGTCATTAAAATATAGGCTATTGGTATTGCGATGACGTTTGAAATGACTACAAGCTTCATAAAATCTTTGTTCAATAGGACAAGAATGTCAGATAAACCTGCACCTAATACTTTTCGAATGCTGATTTCTTTACTTCTCTGCTCGGCCATATATAATGCTAAGCCTAATAAGCCTAAGCAAGAAATGAAGATTGCGAAGCCGCCAAAAACATTAGAAAGTACACTTAGCAAGCGTTCGCTTTGCAATTTTGACTGCATGCCCTCATTTACGAAGGTTAATTCGGCTGGGTAAGCTGGGTTAAACTTTTGACTACTTTTTTTAATCTGCTCAATCGAGGTCGTTAATGACTGATTTGGACTTAAGCGAAGTAATAAGACAGCGCTAGTTTTAACATTATAATAGAATAAAGTTGGTTCTCCGACTTTGCCGAGCCTTTCGCTAAAATAATCTTGAATTACCCCTACCACTTTTAAAGGTTCGTTATCTCCCCAATGAATTGTTGTTCCGACAGGACTTTTTAAGTTCATCAATTTAACGGCCGCTTCGTTTAGCAATACAGATGTACCAGTATCTGCTTTAAATTGTGGTGAAAAATCTCTTCCATTCAAAACTTTGGCTCCTATGGTATTGGTAAAATCAAATCCAGTACTTCGGTAATTTATAATTGAGCGATCATTCACGGGCTTACCAGGCCAACTAATATCACCTGTTATTGTTCCGCCTTCGGTAAAAGGGCTGGCAAATTCTGTGGCCGAAACCACAGCACCGTCTTTTAACAGCTCCTTTTTAAAAAGGTCTAATCTGCTTGGATCTTTAAATTCTCCTTCTAAATCCAATTGAACCATATTGTTTTGGTCGAAACCTAATGGCCTATTTTTCAGAAATTGAATTTGATTATAGACCACAATGGCCGATATAATCATACAAACTGATAAACTAAATTGAAGAACAACCAGCACTCTTCTAAATGATAAAGTACCGATAGAGCCTTTAAAGCCTTTGAGTACTTTGACAGGGATAAAAGACGATAGGTAGAATGCCGGATAGCTGCCAGCAAGCAAACCTGTGATCAATATCAAACCAATAATAACAGCCCAGAAGATATATGAGCTATAGTTAATTTCAATTGTAATTGCTAATAAATTATTGAAATACGGTAGGGAAACTTCAACTAAAGCAAATGCAAGCATCATCGAAAAAAGGGAAAGCAATAGCGATTCTAGAATGAATTGACCCATAATAGTTTTTCTGCTCGACCCTAATGCTTTTCTAACGCCAACTTCCCTCGCTCTTTTTTCTGAACGGGCTGTAGATAAATTCATGTAATTGATACATGCTACAAGCAACACGCAAAGCGCTAAAAAAGCAAATAATTTAACTTGATCAATGGCGCCTCCCACAACTTTTCCGTTTTTAAATTCATCATATAAGTGAGTTTTACTAAGCGGAAAAAGAAATGGTTCATAGATATATGATTTTAACTCAGGTTCTTTGTTAACGACGAAATTCTTCAGTAATCCGTTGATTTGTTCAACTGAGGCATTGTTTTTAAGTTCGAATAACGCCGCACAGTCTATACTACCCCATCCGCTTGCTTTTACTTCAGGATCAATTTGCTCAAAAAATGCCCAAGGTTGTAAAATCTCAAACTGTACACTTTGGTTCTTCGGCAGATCTTCGATTACTCCGGTTACTTGCAGCTCTTTTAAATTGTCCCATTTTACACTTTTACCTACAGCATTTTCATTTCCAAATAATTTTCTAGCTGTTGACGCTGTTAAAATCAATGAGTTTGGCTTGCTAAGGGCGCTAGCTTCGTTGCCGAACAAAAAATTATATTTTAAAATTTCTATAAATGAAGGATCTACATACAGAGATTTTAATTTGAATTTATGTTCACCTGTACTAAACAATTTGCTTCCGTGATGGGCATACAAACGACTAGCTTTTTTGATGCCAGGGATTTCTTGCATTACCGCGCCGGTTAGCTTATATGGAACTGCTCCTGTTGTTGCTATATTTCCATTAAACTTCAGGTTAAGTTTTGCAAAGTAAATTTTGTCATAATTTTTAAGCTGCTTGTCAAAACTCCATTCGTAATTCACATATAATAATAACATCAATGAGCAAGCTAAACCGATTGCTAAGCCACCAATATTGATTAAAGAAAAGCCCTTATTTTTCCAAAGGTTACGTAGGGCTATTTTTAGATTTAATTTGAACATCTTAGTGAGATATGAGTAATGAGATATGAGATGTAAGTTTTCTAACGCTTAGGCTTATTCGTATTTCAAGGCATCCACAGGATTAGCCTTGGCCGATTTATAGGCTTGAAAACTTACGGTCATTAAAGCCATTGCTAACGTCGCAAAACCTGCAACTGGAATAATCCACCAACTTATTTCCGTATGGTATTCAAAGTTAGCTAGCCATTTGCCCATTGCGTAATAACTTAATGGAGTTGCAATTACAATCGCCACAATAATCATTTTAATAAACGACACAGATAATAGTTGCATTAGGTTAGCAACAGAAGCGCCAAGTACTTTTCGCACGCCAAATTCTTTGGTACGTTGCTCAGCACTATAAGCTACTAATCCAAATAAGCCAAGACAAGAAACAAAAATTGCTAAGCCTCCAAAGAGATTAGAAAGTACGCCTAATGTTTTCTCTTTCTTCAATAATTCTGCGTATACGTCATCAACAAAACTGATTTCTACCGGATAGGCTGGATTAAGCTCCTTAGTAATTTTAGAAACTGCTTCTATATTCTGTTGAATACTATTTGCAGTATTTAGCTTCATGGTAATAAAGCTTGTGTACTTGTCTGCAAACATCACAACCATTGGACTATTTGATTTGTACGGCGTGTCCCAAACATAATCATCAAATAAGCCTACAACGTTATATTTATCTTCATGGATCGTGATCGTTTCTCCTAATGGATTTTTAAGGTTCATTACTTTTGCTGCTGATGCACTGATCAAAACAGCGGAAGTATCTGAAGCAAATTGTTTAGAAAAGTCTCTCCCACTAATTAACTTAATTCCATTTGTTTTAGTAAAATCATACCCCGTCCTTACTTGATTAAAAATGGTTAAGTTTCTTTCTTGGGTCATACCATCCCAACGGATATCCAAAAAGTTTGAATTATGATGGGATAATTTGGTAGAGGTATTATTCATACTTGTAACCGCGCCAGACCGCAGTAATTTATCTTTATACAATTCGTACTTATCTTTTAACGCCCCTTCTTGCGGTATTTCAATTAGCGCATTGATATCCACTCCCAGTGGTTTATTCTTTACATATTGAAGTTGGCGATAGATAACCAATGTAGAGATGATTAACAAAATGGCAAAACAGAATTGTCCCACAACTAATACTTGACGTAGGCTTATCGAGAAATAACCTTTATTTTGAATCTTCTTTCTTAATGTTTGAATGGGACTAAAAGAAGATAGATAGAATGCAGGGTAACTTCCAGCAATCAACCCAGTAGCTAAAACAATTCCTAAAATACCCACCCAGCTCGAGGCGCTGAAATAAAATATATCCATTTTTATACCTAATAGTTGGTTAAAAGTGGGCAAGAATATTTCTAGCATGGCTATGGCAAGAATTACAGCAGCTAAGGTTAGTACCATTGATTCTGTTAAGAACTGTGTGATCAAGGATATCCGATTAGCGCCTATTGTTTTTTTAATGCCAACTTCCTTGGCTCTTTTTTCAGATTTTGCCGTTGCCATGTTCATAAAATTGATACAGGCAATCATCAATATACCGAAGGCTAATCCTACAAATAGGTAAATTTGCTCTATATCGCCTCCTACGCTTACCCCATTCTCAAACTTTCCATACAGGTGAAGTTTATTAAATTGATAAATACTATAGGGCTGCGTTGCTTGGTTAAGATGAGTTTTAACAACTTTAGCTACTTTTTCGCTCACCTTAGCTACATCGGCTTGTGAGTCAAGTAAAAACATGGTCACATAACTGAAATTTCCCCAGTTTAAGCTTTTCGCCTCCGAATCAACCATTTCATAAAAAGCCCAGGGCATTAAATAGTCGAATTTTAGCGTAGCTGATGTATTGTCTGGTAGGTCCTTAATTACTGCCGAAACAGTTAAATCCTCCATATCCTGATAGCGAATTACCCTATTTAGTACATTTATAGATCCAAATAAGGCCTCCGCAGTGCTCTCTGTAATAATGATCGACTTAGGGTTTTGCATGGCCGTTGCCGCATTACCCTCAATAAATTCATAGTCGAATAGCTTTAAGATTTCTGGCTCTGCAAATTTCCCCAGTTTTTTAAAACTATTTTCGCCAACAGCTATCAATCCCTTTTTGAGGTAATTCATTCTAGCTAAATGTTTAATTTCAGGTATCTCCGCTTTTAGTAAAGGGCCGAGTGCTGTTGTTGATCCTTCAAAAGTCTTAAATATCTTACCGTCATCACCAGGAATATTGGTCATTACTGTATACAGGTTGGCAGAATTTTTCCCATGTTTGTCAAAATTCCACTCGTACGATACATATACTAATAGCATCAAACAGGCTGCCAAGCCAATGGCTAAACCAATTACATTGATAAATGAGGAAGTTTTATTCTTCCAGAGGTTTCGCAACGCGATTTTAAGGTTTAATTTGAACATCTTGCTGTGTATTGAGTAGTGGTTTCTAATGGGAGATTCGAGATATAGTCTCGTTATGCCTATTCGTATTTTAAAGCATCAATAGGATTTGCTTTTGCAACTTTGACTGACTGAATGCTAACTGTTAAAAAGGCTATTAGCAGAGAGATCACAATGGCTAGGGCAAAAGGTAAGAAAGAGATAGCTACGCGATATTCAAAAGCAGAAAGCCACTGGTTAATAATTATATAAGCAAGCGGAAACGCAATCAAGTTAGCGATGGCTACCAGCTTAATGAACTCCTTATTTAACAGTGCTAAAATATTACCTGTACTAGCGCCTAAAACTTTGCGAATACTGATCTCTTTTTTGCGCTGCTCTGCCATAAATAAAGCTAAACCCAGTAGTCCCAAGCAAGAAATAAAGATAGAGAAACCACCGAACCAGTTAGAAAGTGTACCTAAAAGTTTCTCGTCTTTGAATTTAACTTCGAATGCCGCATCTACAAATTTCCTATTTACAGGGTAGTTAGGCTCTATCCCTTTAACAATAGCATCAATTGCTTCCAAAGAAGAACTAAGATTCTGGTCGGGATTTAAACGAGCAATGATTACATTCGCACCCCAAGTTGAACTTGGAAAAAATATCATTGGAGCAACTTTTTGATAAGCACTCTCTACGACAAAATCTTTAACTATACCTACAAGTTTCCGCTCATTACCCCAAAATCTAATGGTCGCACCAATAGGATCTTTAAGTCTCATCATTTTAACTGCAGCCTCATTTAACATCACGCTATTGGTATCGCTTACGCCGTTTGTTAAAAATTCTCTTCCTGCGACTAACTCCGTACCAATCGTTTTTATAAAATCACCTCCAATTCCTCTATTATTAAAGAGAATAGATTCGCCTGGATTCTTTCCTTTCCAAGAAACATCGGTAGTGTTATTACCGGCTTCAGTTATATCCTGACTAAAGAGCGTAACGCTAGAAACCGCACCCGATTTCAATAATTGAGATTTAACCAAATCAAGTTTTGTTTGATCGGCCATTTTACCTTGAACAGCAATCTGCACTAAGTTTGCTTTATTGTAGCCAATGGGTTTATTCTTTACATAACTAAGTTGCTGATAAATTACAGCCGTACAAATGATTAAACAAGCCGCAAACACGAATTGCCCTACAACTAGAATTTTTCTAACTGAAACCGACGAATCAGTTTTGACCCTAAAGCCTTTTAAGACTTTAATCGGTTCAAAAGACGACAAGTATAAGGCTGGATAGCTTCCCGCAACAAGTCCAGTAAAAGCCATTAACATTAACAAGGCTATCCAAAACCTGCTGTTGTTATAATCAATTTCCAATTTGATGTCTAGCAGATTATTGAAGTATGGCACACTAACCTCAACGAGGACAAAGGCCAATACGGTAGATATAACGGTAAGCAATACCGATTCCAATAAAAACTGGTTGATCAACGATCTGCGAGAAGAACCTATTGCTTTGCGAACTCCTACTTCCTTAGCACGACCTTCAGAACGAGCTGTCGATAAATTCATAAAATTAACACAGGCAATCAACAAGATACAAAAGGCCAGCATCAAAAATATTTTAAGCTGATCTATTTTACCACCTACAGATTTACCATTTTCGAATTCGCTATATAAATGCCATTTAGTTAAAGGATGTAACAAGGCTTCTGCTGTATTTCCTTTTTGATTGCGCTTATAAATATCATGCATTTGAGCATTTGCTGCTGCAAAAAAATTGTTATCCTTAAGTTGTACCACTGTGAGGCACATATTGTTTCCCCAGTTATCGTCCTTTGCCCAATTTTCTCTTTTTACAAATAATTGCCAAGGCATGATACATTCAAGATATATGCTAGTATTGGCTGGTACGTCTTCAATTACGGCAACTACTTTTAAAACGTCTTCGTTTTCTAACTTGACAGTCTTATTGATTGGATCTTCATTTCCAAACAGTTTTTCAGCAAAAGATTTCGTTAGAATAATAGAATTCACATCTTTCAAAACCTGATTTGCACTGCCTTTAATAAATTTATAGTCAAATATTTTCACGAAAGATGGATCTGCGAAAACTGCTCTACTACTTATTTTCTTTTCACCATAAGAAATGAGCTTTGCATTAGGATAAGTGGAATGAGATGCATACTTAACTCCTGGAATTTTTGCCTCAACTTCTTTAGCCATTGCATTGGGTGTCCAAGCCCAGCTAAAGGTTTTTCCATTGGCAACCGAGTTTTGATAAACAACATAGGTTTTATCATTATCTGTAAATTGTTTATCATAGCTCCATTCATAGGCTACATAAAGCAACAACACCATACAACTAGCTAGGCCAATAGCCAAACCGCCAATATTAATTAATGAAAAGCCTTTATTCTTCCAAAGATTTCTAAGGGCAATCTTAAGATTTAATTTAAACATATTCTTAGTATCAAGTAGTTAGTATCAAGTAGCGAGTATTAAGTATCAAAGACTGGTTGCCACAATCCTTATTCTTTGCACTTTTATCTTTTGTGTCTTTAAGCTTTGGGCTTAAATTAGCTCTTCGGTTCTTCCTTTATTTATTTTCTCTGAGATAACGTGACCATCTTTTAAGTTGATAATACGGTTAGAGAAACTTGCATCGTGGCTCGAGTGTGTAACCATTACGATAGTTGTTCCGGTTTCATTTAATTCGCAAAGCAATTCCATTACTTCATTACCATGTGTACTATCTAAGTTTCCAGTTGGCTCATCGGCCAATACTAACTTTGGTTTGGTAACCAAGGCTCTTGCTACTGCTACACGTTGTTGTTGTCCACCCGATAATTGCTGTGGAAAGTGACCACTACGATTTACGATATTCATGCGACCGATAATCTCGTTAACCAATTTCTTGCGCTCACCTGCTGGAACTTTGTTATAAATTAAAGGCAATTCAATGTTCTCGAATACTGTTAATTCGTCGATTAGGTTAAAGTTTTGAAATACAAAGCCCATGTTTCGCTTTCTAAAATTAGAACGGTCTCTATCGTTTAGCGTAAGTAATTCTGTTTCTACAAATTTGTAGCTACCACTTTCAGGTTTATCCAATAGTCCCATCACATTTAGCAATGTTGATTTACCGCATCCAGATGGACCCATAATAGAAACAAACTCTCCTTCTTTTACCGAAAGATTTATGCCGTTTAAAGCTGTTGTTTCAATTTCTTCAGTTTTGTAAACTTTCTCGAGATTTTCAATTTTGATCATTTTCTTTAGTGTTTAGTAACAAGTATCGAGTAGCAAGTAGCAAGACCGACAGCTCGTATTTATATTTTTTTTTATATTTTTTAAAAAGTTGGTGCCCCGATCAACGCACCTGATACGGAGCTTAACCAACCTAATTCTTAATTTATTTTAAAACCGCATTACTTATTAATCTCAATAATATCATACTGATTAAATTGATCATAAGATGAGGTAATTACTTCTTCACCTTTCTGCAAACCTTCTAACACTTCGTAGTATAGATAATTTTTACGGCCAATTTTCACATTACGCTTAGTTGCTTTTCCATTATTGATTACAAATACCCAACTACCTCCAGTGCTTTGGAAAAACTGCCCTTGTGCCAATAGCAGAGATTTACTATTATCTGACAAGGTTAATTTAACTTGTAGTGAAAGTCCTCTCCTTAGCTCGTCAGGCGATTTGCCTTCAAAAACTAGTTCAACCTGAAACTGACCTGCAGTAACCTCTGGAATAACCTTTCTAACAGTAAGCGCGTAGGTTTTTCCATTAAACTCGCATTGTGCAGTTTGTCCTTCTTTAACCCTATTGATATAATATTCGTCGACACCTGCTTGTAGCTTATATCCTTGCATAACGTCTATTTTACCTAGCATTTCATTAGCGCCATAAGATTTTCCAATTACAGGATCGTATGATGATAAGCGACCAGAAACAGGCGCTTTTATAGTCATGTTCTCTATATTCTGTCTAATCGTTTGCAAACTTTCGTTCATGCGGGTAATCGAAAATTCAATCTGTTGTAATTGCATTACACGACTCTGATTTTCTTGCTTAACAGCTTGTTTCAAAAGCGCTTTTCTGCCGAGGTAGTATTCGTAATCCTGACTAGAGTTATTAAATTCTTGTAAAGTGATTACCTTTTTTGAGAACAACGAGCTATCTATTTTATACTTTCTAGTAGCCGTTCTTAAACTATTCTCAATATCCATCATGTCTTGGCTCATTATCCGTTGGTTTTGCTCCAAGTCTAAGCGCAATTTTCTTAATTGATTTATTTGCTCGGTAATACTAGTCTCACTAGCAGTATAACTTGATAGTGCATTTGGATTAGCGATACGAAGCAATGGTGTGCCTGCAACAACTGATGCTCCATTTTCGGTGAAAATTTCTGCAACAGTCCCTCCTTCAGATGAACTTACAATTACAGATGTTAAGGGAACTACACTTGCATTTAAAAGAACCACGTCTTCAAAATCTCCATATTGAACTTTACTAATCGTAATTTTATCAGCCTCTGCCTTGTAAACCTTATTTAATGATAAGGTATAGCCATACGCAACAAGTGCTAAAAATGCGATTGTACCAGCAATAATTAATATTGTCTTCTTATTAAATCTCTTCTTCTGTATTACTTTGTCCATTGTTCGTTATATAGTATGCCAAGCCATTTGCCAAGTTTATGCCAAGAGCTAAAATAATTTTAAAATGTTGTTTATCAACTGTTTATAATTATTATTCAAAAATACATGTTCGTTATCGAACAGTATCTGTACAACAACGGACAGTTTGAGCTAATTTTGAATTTATAACCACACCTATTAAAAAATTATGACCGACGCCAATATATTAGTAATTGATGATGATGATGATATTTTATTAAGTGCACGCCTCTTTCTAAAACAGCATTTCAATCAAGTTCTCACTTGTAAATCGCCAAGAGAGATAAACGTCTTATTGTCCAAAAATGAGATAGACATCATTTTACTGGACATGAACTATCAAAAGGGAGCAAGCGATGGTAGAGAGGGATTATATTGGTTGGAGCACATCCTTTCTATTGATAAAGACTATATCGTTATTTTGATGACTGCCTTTGGCAATGTAGAGCTGGCTGTTCAGGCTATTAAAAAGGGTGCGATAGACTTCATTTTAAAGCCATGGGAAAATGAGAAGTTGTTTGCCACGCTATCAGCGGCGGCAAAACTCAGACAATCAAATAAGAAGGTTAAGAAGTTAGAGAAGATCCATTCTTCTTTGCAAAACGACATGGAGCGCAAGTTTGAGAACATTATCGGCAACAATGAAAACGTTCAGTACTTGCAAAAAACCATGATTAAAGTTGCTCCGACAGATGCAAATGTATTAATCTTGGGAGAGAATGGTACTGGAAAACAAGTTTTTGCCTATGAATTACATAAGAACTCTCTAAGAAGGAAGCAGTTCTTTATGCATGTAGATTTAGGCTCATTGAGTGAAAATCTGTTCGAAAGCGAGCTTTTTGGTTATGCAAAAGGTGCTTTTACAGATGCCAAGGAAGATAAACCAGGGAGGTTTGAAATGGCCGATGGAGGCACCATTTTTCTTGATGAAATTGGCAACCTTTCTCTGCCTTTACAAGCGAAACTATTAAGTGTTCTGCAAAATCAAATCGTCACCCGATTGGGAGAAAGTAAGGCACGAAAAATTGATGTCAGGTTAATTAGCGCTACAAATATGCCTTTAAATGAAATGGTTTTGAAAGGCACCTTTAGACAGGATTTGTTATTTAGGATTAATACTGTTGAATTAATTTTACCACCACTGCGTGAACGCGGAAATGATATCAATCTTTTGGCTATGCATTTCCTCAATACATTTGCTACTAAGTACCACAAATTAATCAAAACAATTAGTCCGGCCGCACAGCAGGCAATGTTAGCTTACAGTTGGCCTGGAAATATTCGTGAGTTACAGCATGTAATAGAAAGAGCAGTGATTATGAGCGACGGTTTTGAAGTGAGCATTGAAGATCTCCAGCTTTCTCCACAAAAATTCGGCAATCAAGCCTCCGTGCAAACAGACATGCCTTTAGATGAAATGGAGAAACTAATGGTCAATAAAGCTATTGAGAAACACAAAGGCAACATCTCTAGGGCAGCTGCCGAACTTGGATTAACAAGAGCAGCTTTGTACCGGAGGATAGAAAAGTTTGGGCTTTAAATTTTAGCTTTACAAAATGTTCTACCAGCGATTTACATTTAGATTAATCATCAGACTGTTGTTCATCAATTTGATGGCGGTGGTGTTGTATTACCTAATCCGACATACGGAGTTATGGTTTACGATAACTGGTGTGAGTTTAATTTTATTGGTGAGCATTGTATCGCTCTACTTCTATATCAATGAAATTAGGGATGATATCAAGCGTTTTATCTTAGCAGTTAAAACGAGAGACCATACTTTAAACTTTAAGAATAAAGCTACGAAGGGCAGTTTCCCAGAGCTATATGAATCGTTTAACGAAATCATTCAAATTCATAAAGACATTCAGCTCGAACAGGATGCCATTTTTCAGCTAATTAAAACAATTTTAGAGCAAGTGCCGGTGGGTGTAATTGTTGTAAAAAAAGAAAATGACCGCAATTCTGAGATATCGTTCTTTAACCAAGCCGCCACTAACTTATTGAATGTACCTGCGTATCGGTATTGGCATCGTTTCGAAGAGCATCTACCCATCTTTACAGGCGAAATTAATAAAATTGATCGTGGTGGGAAGCGGTTCTTAGAAGTCAAGCTGCAAGAAAAATTCATTCAATTATCAATTGAGGTTATCCCTATTAATTTATATGGTGCTGATCACCTTATCATCTCCTTCCAAAATATCAAAGACGAAATCGAACAAAAGGAAACTGAAGCATGGAACCGTTTAATCGGTGTAATTTCTCACGAAATCTTAAATTCCATTACCCCTATTAGCTCGCTTTCTGATACGGTAAACCAAATGATCGCCAACAAAACAAGTTTAAGCAATGAAGATTTGGCAGATCTTAAACCTGCCTTGCAAACAATTAAGCGACGGTCTGAGGGCCTATTAGATTTTGTAAAGGATTACCGATTAATTGCCGAATTGCCTACGCCAAATACCGAGCAATACAGTATTGGAGAAGTGTTGCAACACATTAAAGTACTCATGCAGCCTATGGTTTCTGCCAAGCACATTCAACTACAGGTTTTACAAACTGCCTCAAAAATCACTTTGCAATTAGATTTTAAGTTAATTGAGCAAGCTATTATTAACTTAATTACCAATAGTATCTATGCGTTAGAGGGGGTTGAAAAGCCTGTTATCCAGGTAACGTATCGTTTAGTGCATAACAAGGTTTATATTGATGTGATCGATAACGGTAGGGGTATTGAAAAAGAAGACATTGAGCGGATTTTTGTACCTTTTTATACTACTCGAAAAAACGGATCAGGGATTGGTTTAACGATTACAAGAAATATCATGAAAATGCATCAGGGAAGTTTAGAAGTAAATTCGATACCGCAAGTTTCAACTACTTTCTCGTTGGTTTTTAATTACCTATAATCATCCAGCTAGCATTTCAAGTGCTTCAGTATTTCCTTGTTGCGAAGCAATTTCCATTACTGTTAAGCCTTTAGCATCACATATATCCGTTTGTGCTCCATGAAGTAATAGCAATTTAACGATATCATTTCTTCCATACATCGCTGCAAACATTAATGCGGTCCCTCCGTCGCCATGTTGCTTGTTTAAATCAGCTCCATTTTCAATTAGCAATTCGGCGATCGCCAAATAACCTTTAAATGCCACACCCATTAAGGCTGTATTGCCTCCATAATCTGAAGCATTTACATCTGCACCATTTTCAATGAGCAGCTTAGCAGCCTCAAATTGTTTATTATAGCAAGCGATAATCAATGGTGTATAACCTTTCTCGTCACAGAGATTAACATCTACTTCTCCTTTAAGGAGTTCAGTTAAAACCTGGATATTACCTGTGCGGGCAGCGTGTATTAAAAGTTCTGGTTCTAATTGCATTTTATTTTTATTGGATAAAACACCAATTAGCTAAATATGTTTTTCCGCCTCTGCTAAGTTAATCCAGACCGGACAATGGTCGCTCGTTTTCTCCCACCCTCTTACGTGACGATCAACGGCTCCAGCAGTTAATCGTTTGGCTAATGCTGGACTTAATAAAAAATGATCTATACGCAGTCCAGCATCTCGGCCATAGGCATTTCTAAAATAATCGTAAAAGGTATAGATTTTCTGATCTGGGTACAAGGTTCTAATTGCATCTGTCCATCCATGATCTACAATATCCTTAAAAGCTGCGCGTGTTTCTGGTCTGAATAAGGCATCCTCTACCCAGCGTTCCGGCTTATAAACATCTAATTCTGTAGGCATTACATTATAATCGCCAACTAATACGACAGGCAAATTATAATCGAGCAATTGCTTGGCATGCAAAGTAAAACGAGCAAACCATTCTAATTTATAATCAAACTTAGGTCCGGGTGCAGGGTTGCCATTCGGCAGGTATAAGCAACCTATCACAATCCCATTCACAACAGCTTCAATATATCTACTCGGACTGTCCTCTTCATCTCCAGGCAATCCTCTGCGAAGCTCTTTAATTTCTAGTCCACGCGTTAAAATAGCGACGCCATTCCAACTTTTCTGTCCATGCCAAACAGCGTTATAACCGGCATCATTGATAGCTTGTAATGGAAATTTCTCTTGTGGAGCTTTAAGCTCTTGTAAGCACACAATATCGGGTGCTGTTTCTTCGAGCCAGCGCAGCAACACTGGCAATCTGCCGTTTACGCCATTTACGTTGTAGGTTGCTATTTTCATATATTGCTATATATTGCCTATCAAAAACTCGTCATTGCGAGGTACGAAGCAATCTCCTTACTGGTTTTGTGCTTTAGATTGCTTCGTACCTCGCAATGACGCAATTGTTTTCAAAGACTTACGAAGTTTACTGTGCACCGTGCTATTTAAACTTCGTAAGTCTAGAATTCCCGACTTAAATCACTGTCCCATTCGGTATAGTTGCCCTTTTTTTCACTACTACAATACCATCTTTTACTACGTACAAACCATAGTCGCCCTCTTCTAGGTGTGAGCCTCCGTTTATGCGTACATCATTACCGATGCTACAGTTTTTATCTACAATGGCATTGTTAATATAGCAACGGTCTCCTATACCCAATAATGGACTTCCTGAATTTGTTGCTTCATTTATTTCCGACAAAGTCTGATAATGATCGCTACCCATCACATAAGAGTTTACAATGGTTGTTCCCTTACCTATCCTGCATCTAATTCCTAAAACAGACCGTTCAACCCTACTTGCTTGTACAATGCAGCCTTCGGCTATAATAGTCCGTTCTAAGGTAGTGCCAGATATTTTAGAAGGTGGAAGCATCCTTGCACGCGTAAAGATGGTATGCGCATGGTCAAACATGTTAAAGTGCGGCAATTCATCTGTTAAGCCCAAGTTAGCTTCAAAGAAAGATGATATATTACCTATATCAGTCCAGTATCCTTCATATTGATAACTTAATACATTATTCGAAATCAAAGAGCGTGGAATGATCTCTTTGCCAAAATCTTTCTCTTCAGGGTTTTCTTTTAACAACTTAATTAGCAAATCGCGGTTAAAGATATAGATACCCATTGAGGCTAGGTAGTTTCTGCCCTGACTTTTCATTTCGTCGCTGGTTTCCGATACCCAATCTGGTAACAGCTCTGTTTTAGGTTTTTCAATAAATGAAGAAATAAAGCTTTCTTCGTCAGTTTTCAAAATACCGAAATCTGTCGCATCTTTTGCATTAACTGGAATTGTAGCAATAGAAATTTCAGCGTTTTTATCGATATGTGCCTTCAGCATCGCCCTAAAATCCATTTGATACAGTTGATCGCCTGATAAAATAAGGATATACTCAAACTCATGGTTCATGATATGGTGCATACACTGACGTACTGCATCAGCTGTACCTTGAAACCAAGTTGGATTTTCTGGTGTTTGTTCAGCAGCTAAGATATCTACAAATGCTTTAGAAAAATGACTGAAGTGATAAGTATTTTTAATATGCTTGTTTAGTGAAGCTGAGTTAAACTGCGTTAGCACAAACATTCTGTGAATGCCGGAATTAATACAATTTGAAATTGGAATATCAACTAAACGGTATTTACCGCCAATTGGTACTGCAGGTTTAGAACGAGTTTGTGTTAAGGGTGACAATCTTGATCCCTGGCCACCGCCAAGGATTACGCCCAATACTTTATCAGTCATACTTATTATAATTTACATTTGGTATAAATCTATATATTGTTGTGCCGCTCTATCCCAAGAGTGGTCTAAGCTCATGATAAACTTACGAATATCCTTAAACTTTTTCTGGTCTAAATAAAGTTCATAAGCCCTTCCAATGGCATGTCCAACATCCCACATATTGGTTTGATCGTGACAAATGCCAAATCCTCCATCACCAATATCAATTACCGTATCTTTTAGGCCCCCAATACGTCTTACAATTGGAATTGTGCCGTATCTTAGGGCATACATCTGGTTTAAACCACAAGGTTCTACTCTCGATGGCATTAGCAGAAAGTCGGCCCCAGCATAAATCTGATGGGATAACGCTTCATTGTAACCGATGTAGGCATTATAATTTCCCGGAAATTGATAAGTTAAATCATTTAAACGGTCTTCAACATGAGGATCACCAGAGCCAAGTACCAAGATATTTAACTCCCCATCACTTTGCTGCAGGGCGTTATAAAAAATATCAGGCAATAGGTCTGCTCCCTTTTCTCCAACTAGCCTACCAATAAAAGTATATAAAGGCTTGGTCTTATCTAAATTGAAAACATTGCATAAGGCCTCTTTGTTTGCTTTTTTTCCGCTTTCTACTGTTCTATTGTTAAAACCCTTCGTAAGCATGGGATCTGATTGTGGATTCCACACTTCGTTATCGATACCATTTAAGATTCCTGCCGATTTACCCCTTTCTTGCGCTAATAGGTTTTCTAAACCATTGGCTTGATAGCTGATTTCGTCTAAATAGCTTGGCGATACAGTGGTAACTCGCCATGCGCATTTTATCGCGGCTGCGAGTGGATTGATACAATTTCCCCAATCTAATTTGCTTGAATTACGCAGATCGTAACTTGGAAGGTAATATAATTTATCCCAGCCAAATTGCCCTTGGTATTGTGCATTATGAATAGTTAAGATAGTCGGGATATGATTTAAATGACGGTATTGATGACAATTTCCAACCATAAAAGGAATTAAGCCAGTGTGGTGGTCGTGGCAATGGATCACATTAGGCTTGTGCTCCCATTGGGCGATCCAGTCTAAAGCTGCGATCTGAAAAGCCAGGAAGCGCTCCGTATCATCATGGTAGCCATAAACTTTTTCTCTATCTAGCAATCCAGCTATGTGGACTAAAAACAAATCAAAGCCTAGCTTATTGGTTCTTTCTCTAAAAATTCGGGCTTGTAGGTTATCATTACCTAATCTAACCCAGCCATCGTATACTACTTCGAAATCATTTTCGTACAAAAACTTATTGCTATAGGCTGGCATTACCACTTTGGCAACATGCCCAAGCTTATTTTGATACTTTGGTAAGGCGCCGACAACATCACCCAAACCACCAACTTTTGCAACCGGATAACATTCTGCACTAAAGTGTATAATTTCCATATTTAAGACCTGAAAAAACTTTAGTCAAAATAGGCATTAGATTGAGTATTGCAAACAAATAGCGAAAAATTATTTTAATTGCGAGGTGACGTCATTGCGAGGCACGAAGCAATCTCCTTGCAGCATGGCGCTTTAAGATTGCTTCGTGCCTCGCAATGACGAACCGCATGCAATGACGATATGAAGTTAAAACGAAAAGGCCAGGTTTTCAAAACCCGGCCTCTTACAAACCAAACAAAAAAATATGAATCTATTTTGAAAACTATTCTTCTTGCGCCATGATGGCGTAAAACTCTTTTATTGCATTAAATTGTGGGTGTAGGGAAACTACTTGTCCAAACACCAATAAAGCTGGCGATTGAATATGCTTTTCTATAATTAACTCTTCAATTGTATCAACAATACCCACTACAACATTTTCCCTTGCCGATGAACCATTTTCAATCACTGCTACTGGCAAATTCTCTTTACCCTCAGCTTTAAAAATCGCCGCAATCTCTTTGATTTTTTCAATACCCATTAGTACCACTATCGTTGCATTAGACTTTGCGGCTACATGCAAATCTGGCGAAATATCACCTTTAGCATTTGTTCCAGTAACAACCCAAAAGCTCTCACTTAGTGAATTATACACCATTGGAATCTTCTGCAACCCAGGTACTCCCAATGCGCTCGAGATACCCGGAATTATTTCTGTAGGAATGCTATACGATTCTGCCACATCGATCTCTTCATAGCCCCGTGCAAAAACAAAGGGATCACCACTTTTTAAACGAACTACATGGCCGTAGTTTAAAGCATAATCAATCATTAACTTATTTACCAATTCTTGCGAAAATGATTCGTCTCCTGATCTTTTGCCTACATAAACTTTAATAGCATTATGTGGTGCATAATTTAACAATGCTTCATTTACCAATGCGTCATATAAAACAACATCGGCACTTTGCAAGGCCTTCACCCCTTTTAAAGTTAACAAATCTGGATCGCCAGGACCCGCACCTACTAAAGTTATCTTCGGCTCTACTATCGCATTTTTTACTTTTTCTACAATCATCGCACAACAAAAATTGGTTCAACAATGCAAATGTATATAATATCTACTAAATTAGTAGTATTTATTTGCAAATAATTTAACTAGCTCATTTTCTTTGTTCAGAAGGTGTTTTTTATACATGATAATACCGATGTCAGTTTGATAGAACCTTCGTGAAAAACTATTTAATAACTAATTACTCCACAGATGCCCTAAACATCAATGCACCGACGGTGAGGTTAGTTCTGCTGTCGATTAAAATTGCTGAACCATTTGCCCTATTTTCACCATATACATCAAATGACAACGCGTCTGCGGTTTTAAGAATAACCCTTCCAATGTCATTCAATTTGAAATCATCTGCTGCAGCCTTTTCTAAGGTATTAATGTCTACTTTATAAACAATCTCGGCAATTTTACACTTGCTAATCTTGCTATTGTGTTGGATAAGGTAAGTGATGGAACTATCTAGTGCTCTGGCATCCATCCAACATAAATCAGCTTCAATGAGTTTCGATTCGGTAGGAATAGCAATTGCATTAACAAGTGTATCGCCACGACTGATATCGATATTATCTTCTAGGTGGATTACGACAGACTGCCCTGCTGAGGCTTCTGTAAACTCACTCTCAAAGAATTCTATTTTCTTGATAGACGTACTGATGTTTGAAGGCAATACAGTAACTTGATCTTTTACTTTAAATGTACCACTTAAAACCCTGCCAGCGTACCCTCTATAGTCGTGAAGGTTATCTGTTTGAGGTCTAATAATCCACTGAATTGGCATTCTAGCCGAGGCTGCTTTATCCAGTACATCGACTTCTACCTGCTCTAAGAAATGTAATAAACTTTCACCTTCATACCAGTCCATCGCGGCAGATGATTGCACAATATTATCGCCTTTCAAAGCACTAACAGGTATGTAGGTTACGTTTTTCAAACCTAGGTTTTTTGCCAATGCTTTATACTTCTCAACGATCGCATTAAATACAGTTTCACTATAGTTAACCATATCCATCTTATTGATACAAACAACAATATGTTCTATTTCTAGCAATGAAACTAGGTATGAATGACGGATAGTTTGTTCTACTACACCGTTCCTGGCATCAATTAAGATGATGGCTAAATTTGCGGTAGACGCTCCGGTTACCATGTTTCGGGTATATTGAATGTGACCTGGTGTATCGGCTATAATAAATTTTCGTTTTTGCGTTTGAAAGTATTTATAGGCCACATCAATAGTTATACCCTGTTCTCTTTCGGCCCTTAAGCCGTCTGTTAATATTGCTAAGTCAATTGTTCCATCATCATTTTTGCGATTAGCATGCTGTAAAGCTTCTAACTGATCGGCCAAAATTGAGTCTGTATCGTAAAGCAGGCGCCCTATTAAGGTGCTTTTACCGTCGTCTACGGAACCTGCTGTGAAGAATTTTAATATGTTCATTTCTTTTATTTTAGCGTGGGGCGTGGAGCGTTCATAGCGCCTAACCCACCTGTATTTTAGTTGTTTTGCTTGTTCTTACGTGGAGTATTCTAGAAGACTTATTTAGCTTTATGCTCCATTAAAAGTACCCTCCTTTTTTTCGATCCTCCATTGCGGCTTCAGAAACTTTATCGTCCATACGGGCACCACGTTCAGATATTTTCGAAGCACTAATTTCTGCGATGATATCATCAATTTGATCTGCTTCTGATTCTACTGCCGCAGTACAAGACATATCGCCTACTGTACGGAAACGAACTTTTTTATTGACCACAACATCTTCATGGTCCATATTTAAAAACGGAGAAGCTGCCATCAGCTGTCCATTTCTGGTAATGCAATCGCGTTGATGTGCAAAATAGATACTTGGCAGGGCTATTTTCTCCCTACGGATATAATTCCAAACATCGAGTTCTGTCCAGTTGCTAATTGGGAATACCCGAACGTTTTCTCCTTTGTGGATTTTACCATTGTAAATGTTCCACAATTCTGGGCGTTGGCGCTTTGGATCCCACTGGCCAAATTCGTCTCTCACAGAGAAAATACGTTCTTTCGCTCTTGCTTTTTCCTCATCCCGGCGTGCTCCACCAATACAGGCATCAAATCCATGCGCTTGAATGGTATCTAAAAGCGTCACCGTTTGAAGGGTGTTTCTGCTTGCACTTTTCCCGGTCTGCTCAATAACCTTTCCTTCGTCGATCGATTGTTGTACAGAGCCAATGATTAGCTTTTCTCCAATCCGTTTCACCATGTCATCACGGTATTGAATGGTTTCTTCAAAATTGTGACCGGTATCAATGTGTACCAATGGGAAGGGGAATTTACCTGGACGAAAAGCCTTTTCTGCCAACCGCACCAAAGTAATTGAGTCTTTTCCACCTGAAAACAACAATGCTGGCTTTTCAAATTGCCCAGCTACTTCTCTTAATATGTGAATCGATTCTGATTCTAGTTCGTCTAAATAGTCCATCTTACTTGTCTTAATATTTAAGTGCTCGTCACCTCGTGTAACCCGCATTCCTTTTTCGATTGATCTTCCCACCACCAGCGGCCTGCTCTAAAATCCTCTCCAGGTTGTACCGCTCTGGTACAGGGAGCACAGCCTATGCTAGGGAAACCTCTATCGTGTAATGTGTTGTAAACAATGTTATGTTTCTTAATGTAGTTTTTAACGTCCTCCAAGCTCCAATTAAAGATTGGGTGAAACTTAATCAGCTTATTCCCTTCATCCCATTCTAAGTTTTCCATATCGTCTCTATTGGCACTTTGTTCTGCCCTAATACCTGTAATCCATATTTCATTATCCGCCAAAGCTCTTTTTAGCGGTTCTATCTTGCGGATATAACAACACTCTTTTCTATGCTCAACCGATTCATAAAAGCTATTAGGTCCTTTTGCATTAACCATTTCCTGAACTGCATTGGTATCCGGATAATAGGCATGTATAGGTTGCTTGTAGACTTCTAAAGTGCGGTTCCATACATAATAAGTTTCTGGAAATAACCGTCCAGTTTCGAGGGTAAACACCTTAATCGGGATGTTATTGCTAAATATTAAATGGGTGATCACTTGATCTTCCCAGCCGAAGCTAGTTGAAAACACAAGCTTCCCGCTATACTTATCTGCTAGATACTGTAACTGCTGTACAAGATCTAAGTCGTTGAGTTCATATTTTAGTTTATTTAGTTCCATCTTATTGCTTGGTAATAAGTACATATATAGTTCGCAAACTGGTAATGATTACAATTGTTCCTACTAAGATCATAATGCTTTTAACATTCAACCGTTTCGTTAATAAGGCACCGAAAGGCGCGGCGATCGAGCCGCCTAAAATTAAGCCCACAATAATCTGCCAATGCGTTAAGCCAATCATGGTGATGAAAGTGATAGAGCTTGCCACTGTTACAAAAAACTCTGTTAGGTTAACTGAGCCAATAGTATAACGTGGATGTCCGCCTCTAGCTATCAAAGTACTAGTTACAATTGGCCCCCAACCACCGCCACCTATCGAATCTAAAAAGGCACCAAAAAATGCCAAAGGACCGATGCGCTTTAATGGTTTGGTATTCTTCTTATTCGCGATGGCTTTCAATAAAATTTTAACACCTAAAAACAAGGTATAAGCTGATACGATCGGTTTAATGATATCTCCATAGTTTTGTAAAGATGAAAGAATGTAGGCTCCCACGATGGCGCCAATAATCCCTGGTAGCAATAGTTTTTTAAACAGCTTTGTTCTTACGTTTCCAAATTTTAAGTGCATCAAACCAGATACGCCACTTGTAAATATCTCAGAGGCATGTACACTTGCACTGGCAGCTGCTGGACTAACACCGAACGAGAGTAAGAAGGTAGTCGCACTTACCCCGTAAGCCATGCCAAGTGCCCCATCTACCAATTGCGCCAAAAAACCACCGATGATAAAATAGATAATCGTATCATCTACTTGGTTAAACACACCAGTTGCCCAAGTGCCAAAAGTTGCAAAGGGAACAAATGAGAACAAGATATGCCCTGTAATCATTAGTGCTAATGCAGAAAATATGAAAATGAAGATATTGGTTAGGCTTGGTACACGACGGCCTTTTTTAGCAAACGAAGCTGTTACTTGATTAAGCACTTTTACTTTATGCTTAAAATCACCATTTAAACCGTTTCTAATCGTAGAAAGATTGGTCAAGGTTTCATCTATCTCTGCCGGAATAGCTTCGTTTAAAATCTCTTTTAAGCGTTTGGCCATTGTGGGCGATTTACCATTTGTAGAAATGGCAATCTTTAAATCGCCCTTTTGTACAACCGATCCTAAATAAAAATCACATAGCTCGGGTTTATCGGCTACATTAATTAATAATCCTCGTTGATGCGCATCTTCTCTAATTGATTCATTTAAGAGATTATCGTTCGTTGCCACAAACACAATATCAATATGTGTCAGGTCTAATGTATCGTAGTTCTTCTGTTGGATTTCAAGTCCAGGATAATTTTGCTGCAGCTCGCTAATAGCGGGTATAATTTCTTTGGCAACAAGGGTAATGCGGGTGTTGTCGCTATTCTTTAAAATAGCCGTTAGTTTCTCTAAAGCAACAGGGCCGCCACCAATTATTAAAGTGCGCAGTTGATTCAATTTCACAAAAACTGGAAACAGCTGATTTCCCTTCTCTACTTTAGGAGAAAGAACTTCCTCATCTACGCTAGGCCATGTTAACATACGGTTTAATTAGCTTGGTAAACGATGGATGCAATGAAACAACTTCGCCAAAAATTAACAAGGCTGGTGCTGCTATTTTTTCTTGGGCTACTTCTGCCAAAATGTTATCAACTTTGCCAATGACTAATTTCTCATTAGCTGATGAGCCATTTTGCACTACCGCTACTGGCAAATTGTTTTTACCAGCGGCGCTAAAAATGTCGACAATCTGCGGCAACTTTTTTAAACCCATGAGGATGATTACGGTTGCATTGGAGGTTGCTGCTTGGTAAATATCTTCCGATACTGCACCTGATGAAGTTGTTCCGGTAATTACCCAAAAGCTCTCGCTCATACCACGATGTGTAACTGGAATTTGCTGTAAACCCGGCACGCCAATTGAGCTCGAAATACCTGGGATAACTGTTACAGCAATATTATACGAGGTTGCAAAGTCTAACTCTTCGTAACCTCTTCCAAAAACAAATGGATCGCCACCTTTTAAGCGCACAACGTGACCGTAGTTTAGCGCGTAATCGACCAATAATTTATTAATAGCATCTTGTTCAAATGAATGTTCGCCTGAGCGCTTGCCTACGTATATCTTAATCGCATGTACAGGCGCGTAACTCAATAATGCTTCATCCGTTAAGGCATCATAAAGCACCACGTCGGCACTTTGCAAAGCAAGCACTCCTTTTAGCGTAATTAATTCTGGATCGCCAGGACCAGCTCCCAATAGGGTGATTTTCGGTTCTATATGTTGTTTATCTCTCTCCATGGTTAAGCAATTGCGCGTATTTCATTAATCTGTTGTAAAAACCCTTTCGCCTCATTTAAGTATTGTTCTGCAAAGCCTAAGGTTGGCTCATTTTTATTAATTTGAAGAACTAGCTCACTGAAAGGTGTTGCTAGATTTATTTCTCCACTTTCGACAAAATGATTGTCAAATTCCCTAATCACACCAACTTGTGTGCTACTGTTAATGCCTTTATCGAGCAATAATGATTTGGCTGCGCTGATAAATGTACTGTAGCTATGGTAAATTGAATCTGCATAGGCTTGTTTTTCAAGTGCTTGTTTAGCCCAACCAAACTTTTCTTCTGCCTCGAGCAGCAATGTCGCCACTAGGTCGATTACAACTCCTGCACATTCGCCCACACCGATGGCAGTTTCGAAGGTTTCTTCATGACCCCAATCTACAAACTCACTGTTTTGCAGGGTCGATAAATCGGCTACTGGCTTTAATAGTTGATAGAAATAGTCTTTTCCTTGTCGGTCGTAATAACGGTGAAAATTCTCTTCTGCCGAACTATTGGCTTTAAAATCATTTAAAATGAGATGCAATACCTGAGGTGCTCTTTTAGAAGGTACTTTAATTACACGTTCTGCAACACGACCCACCCCATCGCCAACTGTGCCACCGCCCAACATTACTTGCACAGCGGGCACTACTTTACCGTTGGCTTTAACCGAGCTACCATGGAAGCCGATTTCTGCTAAGCCATGTTGTCCGCAAGAATTCATGCAACCACTAATCTTGATCTTAATGTTTTTCTCGTAAATGAATTCTGGAAAGTCTTCGTAGATCACTTCTTCGAGTACTTCGGCCAATGTCATGCTGTTAGATATCCCTAAGTTACAGGTATCAGTACCTGGACAAGTGGTAATATCGGCCAGACTATCAAAACCAGCGTGCGCTAAATCGATAGCTAGCAAAGCTTGATAAAGTGGCTGTAAAGCATTCTTAGCCACATATTTAAGCAATAAACCTTGGTTTTGTGTAACTCTAATTTCGTCGGCTACATAAGGTGTGATGGCTCTAACAAAAGCTCTTGCCTGGTCTGTTTTAATGTCGCCAACTTTAATTTTCACATACACTGCATAAAATCCATCTTGCTTTTGTGGCACCACGTTGGTCGCAAGCCAATGCTGATAATGGTTTTCATTGGCAATTGTTACTGGCGGGTAGTCTTGTGTAAATGGAAAGTATGGAAGTGGAACAGTATTTAAATCTATGGGAAAGCTTTTTACTTTATTAGCAATCCTTTCTTCTGCAACTAGCTTAAGTACCTCCTCTAAGCCAAGTTTTTGTACTAAATATTTTAACCGCGCTTTGTTTCTGTTGGTACGTTCGCCATAACGGTCGAACACTCTCAATACTGACTCAGTGAAAGGGATCAATTCATCTTCCGGCAAGAACTCGTTGATGGCACTTGCCAAAAAAGGCTGCGCTCCTAGTCCGCCGGCAAACAATACCTTAAACCCACGCTCCCCTTGTTCGTTAATTTTTGGAATAAACCCTAAATCGTGGATATAGCTAAAGGCAGTATCTTTATCGCTAGAAGAAAACGAAATTTTAATCTTGCGTCCCATTTCTTGGCAAATTGGATTGCGTAAAAAATAGGCAAACACTGCTTGAGCGTATGGCGATACATCAAATGGTTCATCTGGATCGATGCCAGCATTTGGCGATGAAGTTACATTGCGAACCGTATTGCCACAAGCCTCTCTGATGGTTACATCGTCTTGCTCTAGCTTTTGCCAAAGCTCTGGTGTACGGTCTAAGCTTACGTAGTGGATTTGAATATCTTGGCGTGTTGTTAAGTGCAAATTGCCACTTGCATACTCATCGGCAATATCGGCAATGCGCAGTAATTGCCTAAAGGTTACTTTCCCAAAAGGCAATTTAATTCGGATCATTTGTACGCCTGGTTGGCGCTGACCGTATATCCCTCTCGCTAAACGCAAGCTTCTAAACTTTTCGTCATGAATTTTTCCAGAACGAAAATCGTTGATCTTTCTTTCTAGATCGATAATATCTTGTTGAACGATTGGGTTTTCTAATTCTGTTCTAAAACTATTCATAACTATAATACTAGGTTAACTCCTCTTTTACCAAATATCATTTGCTTTGCGTGCTCAAAAATTAAGCAAACCAAACAATGATTTGGCAAATATATATAAAGTATATAGATTTAGTAGTTTATTAGATTAGAAAAATGAAAATAATTAAGAAAACCTTATTTAAGGTGCAATAATTGGCGACTTTTCTTTAACGATGATATCTGCGATACTGGTCTCGCTGAGCACTTTTAGGGAGGCGTCGCGCACTTCAATGAAGGCTTTACGAATGCCACAGGTAACTTCGTCATGGCATTCTTCACATTTGTGATAGAATTTAATGCTGGCACATGGCACCATGGCGATTGGTCCGTCGGTTATACGAAGGATGTCTACCAGAAAGATATCTTTGGGATCTTTGTTAAGGCTATAGCCCCCTCCTGCTCCTTTTTTGCTGTATAAGTAGCCAGCATTTCGAAGATCCAACAAAATTTGCTCGAGAAATTTCTTAGGAATACGTTCATCTTCGGCTATACGAGCAATTTGCATGGGTGGTTGATCCATGTTTTTACCGAGCATTACCAATGCCTTAATGGCGTATTTTGTCTTTTTTGATAGCATTAGAACAAAGTTAATAAAATTTCGTATATTTAAGTTCCCCACTCAAAATCTGCATATCGGCAGATTATTTGACTTAGATATACTAATTTTCAATACCATTATAGCGATGTTATAGCGACCTTATAGCGACTTTCTATACCTTTTCTATACCCTTAGTCTGACATTAGTTAGGGACTAATATAGGTTTGCGATACCCCTACTGTACCTTTTTGATGCCTATTACATACCCTGGGGGTATAGAAAAGGCATGGAATAAGTATAAAAAAGGTACGGCAATCCCAAAGCAATCCCAAACAATGGGTATTACTCTTTCTGTAGCTTGATAACTAGTTGTCCTTTCTTTTCGGCGATTATTACATAACTATCGCATTCAAAACCTTGGTCTTGCAGCCATTTACCTGATAGCAAAATTGAAGGGAAGGTTTTTAGATGGCCAAGCCGCTGGTAATATTTAGGTTGAATTTTTAACCTTCTTGTTCCTTTAGGGAGTTTTGGTTTTGGCGGGTCGCAAGCAACGCAAGTGCATGTTTTGCGAGGGTGTTTGGTTTGGACTGCGGTAAGTGTTGGGGTTTCTTTTTGGTTTTTCGTTGCTTGCATGATCAGAAAGTTAATTGCACGCCCAGGTCACTGCAAACAACGTCGGAAAACCGAATTATTGCTGGACTTTCACCAGTATGCCTGGACGTATCGTAAATGAAAAAATTTGTTGAATTGCTCCAACGTTGTTTGCATTATAAAGATGCAGAAGTTGTTATTATTAGCCGGAGATGAACGAATAAAATTATGATTTAATTCATTAATATTTGAACATTTCTTACCAATTAAAAATATCAACAAAATAGCGATGCGGTAATTTAATACCGCAATATTTTTAATTAATATATACAAATTGTACTCTGGTTCTAAGAGTTCAATATGCCAAAAAATAATCAATCCCTGCAAAAACAATTCGGAGAAAATCTTAAAAAAATTAGAACAGCTAAAGGTTTGTCCTTACGCGCATTAGCGTCTAATTGTGATTTAGATGATAGTAATATTTCCAAAATTGAACAAGGGAAGTTTGATATACAACTTTCGACTTTGTTTGAATTGGCGAAGGGTTTGGGAGTTGAGCCAAATTGTTTATTAGAATTTGACGTATTATGAAATCACATTTCCAAAAAATTATTAATGATTATCTAATTTCAAAAAATGAGAATTTTGCAACGCATCCAATTGCCAATTTTTTAAGACATGATATTCCTCACAGTATATCAAAGGTAGTTGATGATAAAGAAAGGTATCTTTTTCAAGGATCTGCAGGAAATGGACGATGGGTTGCTTGTCCTTGGGTAGCAATTTTAGACCCTTTAGTTACAGTAACAACACAAAAGGGCTATTACCCCGTGTTTTTATTTGCAGAAGATATGTCAGGATTATATCTCTCCTTTAATCAAGGGGTAACCAGTGTTAAAAGTCAATTTGGAAAAGGTTATAAAGATACATTAAAAATTAGAGCTGAAAATTTTAGGGCAAAAATAGGACAGATACCATCTAACTTTAAAGAAATCAATATTAATTTAAGACAAAACAAAAATACAAAAACAAGTTTACCAGGTGACTATGAAGCAGGGAATATAATTGCAAAATATTATCCAGCTGACAACATACCAAATGATGTAACTTTAATCAAAGACATTGAAGAAATTCTGAAAATTTATAAGCTAATTGTTGATGATTATAACTTAGGTTACAGTACGGTTGATAAGGAGGAGAAGGAGATTATTGATATTCAAAAATCTAATAGAACAGAAACACAAAAAAAGCAATTAATAAATGCACGTATTGGTCAAGGAGATTTTAGAAAAGAAGTTGTAAAAAAAGAAACACAATGTAGATTAACAGGAGTAAGTGATTTATCATTCTTAATAGCAAGTCATATTCGACCATGGCGAGATTCAAACGATGCTCAAAAATTAGATGGCGATAATGGGCTTTTATTAAGCCCTCACGTGGACCGTTTATTTGACAAAGGCTGGATAACTTTTACTAATGAAGGTGAGGTCTTAATTTACGGAGAGGCTGCTCAAATATTAAAAACATGGAATATTTCAATTAAAAATGTTGGAAAATTCAATGCTAAACAACAGGTTTATTTAAAATATCATAGAGAAAATATTTTCAAAGACAAAGAATTTATAACAACTGCTTAAAAACTGATATATCAGCCTCTGCCCAATCTAAATTCGATAATTCTATTGGTTTTAACCAAATAAAATTGGCATGTTCAGTTAATTTTATATCACCGTGCTTGATCTCACAAATAAAAGGCACAAGAAGTATACTAAAATCCTCATAATGATATTCAACGGAAGCTAGAGGTTTTATCACTCTAATTTCGATACTCAATTCTTCTTTGATCTCCCTTAATAGACACTCTTCCGCAGTTTCATTTTCTTCTATTTTTCCTCCTGGGAATTCCCATTTTAACGGAAGCTTCATTGACGCGCTTCTCTGGGTTACAAGAATTTCACCCTTATCATTTTTAATAATTGCACAGGAGACATTAATCATGATGCTAAAACTACTAAAAAAGATAAATTGTTTAATAAGAAGTTAAAATTAACTATATTAGATAAAGGCTTGGTACATTAAGTTCGGCCACACTGCCTGCAGAGCGGCACCACTGCGGCATACAGCCGTGCATCAACCGTGCGTTAGCCGTGCATCAAGCGTGCGTATGCCGTGCCTTTACCCACGCCAAATGCATAGTTGATGCATGGGATAGGCAGGGCTAACCCACAGCCGTTAGCCACGGTGGTCATACAGTTAGCATTCGCTAATCCAATTGAGTAAACAATTTGCCGGGATTTGTTAGAGAAGATTATGTTTTCTTCGACTTTGCAAACAATAATACAATTAGGAAAGGAGATTGCTTTGGGTTGTGAAAAACAACACCGCGCAATGACGCTGTCTAAAACAACGTTACCCCCACATTCCAACCCCACCAGCCTTGGTTATTGCCACTAAATTTATGATGCTTGGCAGGAACAATATTTTGCTTATAGCCTTTCTCGCTAGAGCCCATTGGCGCGTCGCTGTTGTAATAAGCATAAGATGGACCACCGAAAATTGCGAAACCTTTAAACAATTTAATTTCTAAGTTGGCTTGAAAACGCATTAATATATTCGCATAATCCCAATTACCTAGGTGCAAATATTGAGTAATCATTTCAGTTTCGATAGCCAGATGATTGCTAAACTTAAAATCGTGTCCAAAGCCAATACCGATAGTTTCGATTTTTGCGGTGTCTGAATAGTTAACCCCTGCTATCAAAAGCGTATATAAATTTGCATTACCGGTTTTAACTGCCACATTCGCATTCACTAGGTCATTACTAAAGAAACTTAACTTCTTATATCCGTTTTTTGAGATATTGAGTAAACCAATGGATGTACCAGCCGTACTATCGGCAAAATTAATTAGGCCAATTTGTAGACCGTTAAAATTTTTGGCGTAGTTAAACACACCCGCAATTTGGGTACCCTTAAACTTACGAGAAGCAATGTTCCCTAGACCAGCAATCTGCAAACCTTTTACTTGCCCACTAGCAACATTACCGACACCCGCAATCTGGATCCCCTCAATATTTCTACTCACAATATTTGTAACACCAGCAGTTTGCACACCATTTAAATTCCCACTCACCACATTCGCGATACCCGCAGCCTGATAACCACTTACATTTTGTTTATTGAAATTTATTAATCCTGCGAATTGTGTTCCCTCTACGTCGCCACCGACAGCATTAAATAGACCCGCAGCTTGAAAGGATTTTACTTTCCCTATAGTTAAATTGAATAAACCAGCTACCTCTACCCCATCTACTCCAGCAGTATAGCCACCTAACACGTTCAAGGAGGCTTTATTAACCACGCGACTACTCATCATGCCGTGCGAACTTAAACCGGGCAGCAGAGAGGCTTGAAATGGCGTGTTAGCAAAGAAGTTAGGGACATTTAAATTCTGAATACGCTGCTTCGAGGACAATAAAAACTTACTAATCCCCAAATCCTCAATCGCATTCGAAAAAATAGTGCCCTTTTCTTTATCGGGATCATTATAACCTTGAGGCTCAATTTTGATATCAGCAAGAAAAACCAATGCCGTATCGCGATAGGTTTCCTTACTTGCGGTTAATACAACTTCTTTATGCTCTCCTTTAAACCGTAAGGAAAAATAGCCGTCATCATCAGTAAGCGCCGACTGCAATAATCTTTTCTCATAAACACTAGCTTGCTTCACTTTTTTACCTGTTTTGGTATCTACTACGTAACCACTAATGAGATATAAATTTTCGGCAGTCGTAATATTTTCGGGTTCGATGGTAAAATGATTGACTGCATAGCGCAAAATCACATATTCTTCATTTTCCTTATAGGCAACTTTACCGTCAAACATTTTATCGAGCACATCTCGCACAGGCATACGTTGCACATTTAAACTCACAATGCTGTCTTGGTTAATTAACTTACCGTTATACGAAAAATAGAAGTCGCCCGCATTACTAATCTGCTGTAAAGCATCACGTACGCGTTGTTGCTTAATGTTAAAAGTTACTAGTTTCGACAAATTGTTTCGGTAGCTGTTTTGCGCCCAAGTGATATTGGAAAGCAAAAGCAGGAAGAGGATAATTTTATGCTTCATTATCTTAGTAAGACAGTATTATTTCGTTTTGGTTACGCTTTAGCTTTAAATTATCGAAAGTCTCAAGAATGGCTTTCAAATTATCCTGTAATGATTTTTCGTAAAATAAAGTTGTAGTAATGGTTAAATCTCTTGCAGCACCTTCTACCACTACTTTACTTCCATACGCTTCATTTAAAGTGGCAATTAGGATAGGTAATGGGGTTTGGTCTGCGATAAATAGTTTACTTCGGTAATAATTATACAATTGATCGTTAACTGGTAGTTTGTCTAATTTAACATTACCTTTTGGCAAGATTATCTTTTCACCTTTATGCAATAACACTGATGCATTCCCCAAGCTAACTTTTACAATACCGGTTTCAACCACTACTTCAGTTTGTTCTTTCAAATGTTTGATATTAAACGATGTTCCTACTACTTCTACCTTAACTTGGTCTATCTGAATGATAAAAGGCTTGGACTTATCTTTCGCAACTTTAAAAAACACATCTCCACTATCGAGTTTAACACTCCTATTGTTTTTGAAATTGCTCGCATATTCAATGTGTGAAAATTTATTAAGTGTAAGTTCAGAGCCATCTGGAAGCAACTGTGATAGCACTTGTTCACGGGCAGCTACATCTGTATAACCTGATGGATTAAGTACGGAGTATGCTAACCATCCTCCTATCCCCAAAACCAGCACTGCAGCAATGCGCATCCAAGTTCTTATCGGATTTAACTTTACCGCGGGTTTTACACTATGGGTTCTACCCTTAAATCTTGCCCATGCAGCATCCACATCTACAGCGCTTTTAGCTACTAAGCCTTTACTTTCGGTCCAAATTTTCTGCAAACCCGCAAAGTAAGCGCTATTCTCATCACTTAATTCTAGCCAAGCTTCTACTGCAGAATTTTCTTCGGCAGTGCTTTCCTTCAATAAAAATTTAATTAATAATTCATCTTGCATCTCTTATCTCTCCTATTTTAAAAAATCTTTGTAATACATTAAACAAGAAAGCACCACAATCAGAAAATCGGCTAACTTAATACGCATAATCCGTAAAGCTTTTCCCATTTGGTTTTCTACAGTTTTGATAGACAACCCTAGCTCATCGGCAATTTCTCTATACTTTAATTCTTCGAACCTGCTCATTTGAAAGATAGTTCTACATTGCTCGGGCAAATCGTTTAACGCCAAGTTAATTTGCTCCTGCAATTCTGATAGTTCTAGTCGGTTAACGGCTGGTGTATAGGCATTATCCATACTGTGCTGGGTTAAATCTTGATATTTTGTTTTTACTTTTTGATGTTTTAGAAAGTTCAAACTGTCGTGATACACACATTTATAGAGGTAGGCCTTTAGTGAAGTCTGCACGGTTAACAGCGTTCTTTTTTCCCAGAACTTTAAAAATAATTGTTGAACAATTTCTTCGGCGTCGTCTTCGTCTTTCAAAATAACCATCGCATAAGCATGAAGTGCCTTGTAATGCGTTTTAAATAGCACTTCAAAGGTTACATCGTCTTGCTGAGCGCCTGAAGATTGGTCTGTTATTTTCACTGGTTCAAATATATTATTTTTTAGTCTTCATTGTCATCCGGAGCTTCGAGGGACCTTAAATCGCTATTCTCTTGATAATCTCCTTGCCAGTTTCACTGTGCGCGGTAATTAAATCAATGTACTGCACCTTCGGGAACCAAAACGAACCACCGTCTACTTTCACAAATACTCTCTTAAGCAATAAATTATCGTTTCCATTTTTAATATACATTTTGTAAGTGTTATCCGTTGCTGATTTTAACAAGTATAGCGGCATCTTTTTATAGGCCACCAAACGAATTTCGAACTCATCCTTCCCTATAGGTTTACATTTTACACCGTAAGCAAATCGCTGCTCTATTCCAGTTAAAGGTTTGCATTTTTTATCCTCTTCATACCTAATCCACGAACCAACAACTGGCTTTTCAGGATCTATCGTTCCATCTTTCTTAAAGTTTATTTCGTAAATTACTGTATTGGCATCGGGCGTACGCTGTAAAAAGAACAATAAATTTCTCCCTACTGGCGTGGGCAACATCGCCGTTTGCTGTGCTACTGCCGAACTTGCAAATAGCAATAAAAGACCGGCCAAAATGGCGATAACTTTGTAGTAATTTCGGCGAATGATCTGCTTTTGCTGAACAGGAATTGCGATTAGCTTGCGGTTATGAATTTTACCGGGACTAGCGAAGATGAAAAACAAAGCATCCTTTAATCCTTTACTACTTTTAACATCATTAAACATATCAAAATACTCTTGAAAATTTAAGATAAATGGGTTTGTTTTGTTGGTGACAGGTTTGGTTAATCCATAAATCGGCTTTTCTTCTTCATATTGGAATGATTTAAATAAATGATCCCAAATCATAAACGTGGCACCAAAGTTTTTATCGAGGTATTTCTCCTGACTACCATGATGAACTCGGTGATTCGAAGGCGTACCAAAATATTTTTCGATAAAGGGATGCAATTTGCCAATAGCTTCGGTATGTACCCAAAACTGATAAAGTGTGCTCAATTGGCTCGTCAACATAAATATGATTGGATGAAAGCCAAGCAAGATTACAGGAATAAAGAAAACCACCTTGAAATGCTGCACCCAACTTTGTCTAAATGCTACGGTTAAATTATAGTGCTCGGCCGAGTGATGCACTACATGGGTTGCCCAAAAGAAGCGATTGTAGTGCGAAATTCTGTGCGACCAGTAGCTGCAGAAATCGTAAACGATAAAACATGGAATTAAAGTGTACCAGTTCAGAAACATGCGCCAAGGCAAAAGATTGTACAAGAAAATTGCGGCATAAACCAACACAACTTTCATTAGCAGGTTTACAGTTAAATTGCCTAAACCGATTAGTAATGAACCTAGAGTTTCTTTGTTTTCGTAAGTTTTATGTTCACCAAAATGGGATACCAAGAACTCAACAATAGTAAAGAAGAACACTCCAGGTAGTGCGTACAACATTAAGTCTGGGGCTTTTGCCTGCAGCAAATTAACATCGGCTAAATTAATTTCGGCAGCGCCAAATAATTCGGGGATGGCTAACATGATCTTAAAACTTAAGTACTTTGCCTGAACCAGAGATTTTGGTATCTAATTGTGGATTTCCTCTATAGTAAACCTCTCCACTACCACTAATTCTAGCCTTTAAAAAATCGGCAACCTGTACATGTATGTCGCCACTTCCTGAAATGTCAATATCGGCTTCTTTTACAGTTGCCTTTTGGAAGAATGCTTTTCCAGAGCCTGATATGGTTGCATCAAAGTGATCGATATTTAATGCTTGGTTTACTGATATATCTCCAGAGCCACTAATGTTCAAGTCAAAATCGGCAATTGACGCAAAACTGCCGTCAATGGTTATGCTACCACTTCCGCTTAGCGAAACACCCTTAACGAGTGGCATGGTAACAAAAATCTCGATGTCATCTTCTCTAATATTCGCATTTTTATAGCTTAAGTTAAGACGTTTTCCATCTAAAGTGGTTTTAAAGTAAGGAATAAGATTGCTCGATCCTTTTAAAACAACTTTGTATTCGTTGCCATAGCTTACGTGAACTGGACTAGCCCCACTAACATGTATACTTGTGAACTCGTTCAAGTTTCTAGTGTCTGTAATTTGATCGCCATTGGCAGTTAATCGATCTTTTTGACATGAGCTGAGCATTAAAATGCTGATGATAAATAATAATAAATGTTTCATTTGTGTGTGTTTTTGTGTGTTATTATTAATTGAAATGTTGAATGTTTGAATAGATTGATTGTTAAAACGACTAAAAGGTTGCTTAAAAGAGAATCTGTAAACCAGCGGTATAGCCAACATATAGCGCATTGTAATCATTACCCCATTTGTTGTTCCAAGTCCTTAAGCTTTTAGTATAAAGTTGCTTCCCCTCGTCGGTATTGGTGGTTACGTAGTTAATTGACGGTCCGCCGAAAATGCCCAGTGTTTTAAACAGCTTGATATTCGGCATAAGCCTGAAAGAGGTTTTAAAATACTCGCCTGCTTTAAAACTCTCTAAAGTAGTGGCAACAAGCTCTGTATTCAAACTAAAGGCATTTGAGGAAAAGAAATGAGCACCTAAACCGACTTCCGCAGCATAAACTTCGTCTTCGTTTTGATGGTTATACCCTACTCCTATAATACCATATAAAGCTTTTCCACCTGATCGGAAGCTGAGCATGGTGGTTTGTGTTTCATCTATGGTTACACCAATGCTTTTTTCGCCATTCTTAATGATGTTGATGATCCCGATAGGATAATCGGAAGAGTCGGCAATGTTAATAAAACCTGCAATTTGCGCGCCTTTTACTTTTTTCGCAATATTGATAAAGCCTGCAAACTGGGTTCCTTTTACATCTGATGCTTTATTGATAAAGCCCGCAAGCTGAGATTCACTCACATTTTGACTGGTAATATTAGCAAAACCTGCGAATTGGGCACCTTTAATACTACGTGCAAGATTGATAAAGCCTGCAAATTGGGCTCCTTTGATATGATGGGCAATATTGGCGAAACCCGAGAACTGGGCACCCTTTACATTCCCATTTGCAATATTGGTAAAACCTGCAAAAGCTGCTCCTTTTCCACCGCGATAGGTATTGGCAAATCCAGCAAACTGGGTACCATCGGCATTGCCACCAATATGGTTAGAGAAACCTGCAAATTGACTTCCCACAGCATCGTGGCGAACGAAGTTACTTAGTCCGGCAAAAGTTAAGCCTCGCTCGGCAGCAGAAACACCTGCAATTAAGTGAATAGAGAAGTTGTTGGTATCTAAGGGTGCGTGGGTTCCGTTAGAACTTAATGGATAAATAAAACCAACGTGAATTTTGCCGGGAACTTGAGCAAAAAGGTTAAAGCTGGTTACTAGAAGTAAAGCAAAAACAATTGCTTTTAGAAGAGTGATTTTTTGTGTTAAAAGTTTCATTTGTGTCTGATTTTAAAATGAGACAACAAGATGAAGATGTACCCCTACGTGGGATGAAAAAAAAATTATTTATTTAGGCGACTATTAGTTGGATGCGTCATTGCGAGGTACGAAGCAATCTTAAAGCGCTATGCCGAACTCACTGATAAGGAGATTGCTTCGTACCTCGCAATGACGATTTAACTTGCAATGACGATTTACCTACCAATGACGCTACTTCAACACATCATAAGCAAACCGCAGTATCGTGCCAAATATCACAATCAGAAAGAAGATCCTTACAAACTTATTTCCTTTTAACAAGGCGAGCTTTGCACCGAAATATGATCCAATGATGTTAAAAATCGCCATAGGTATCGCGTATTGAAATAACACATGCCCGGTAGAAGTAAAATATATCAGCGCCGCTAAATTAGTGGCCATGTTTACGATTTTTGCATGCGCACTAGCCCCAACAAAATCAAATCCCAGCACCGCAATAAAAACTAAAATCAAAAATGACCCTGTGCCTGGACCAATCAATCCGTCGTAAAACCCGATGATTAAACCAAAGAGCCCTGCTAAAAACACTTGTTTTGCAGGCGAATGCTCCTTTTGTTGGTGAATGCCAAATTGCTTATTAAAATAAGTGTAAGCAGCAACAAGGATTAAAACTACTAATATGATTGGCTTAATTAAATCGTTGTTTAATTTACTTACCGAATAAGCCCCCATTAACGAAGCACAAAAAGCTGAGATAACACAGGCGATTAAAACCTTATAGTTTAACTTAATTTGCTTTGCATATTTAAAAGCCGCAACACTTGTCCCGGCTAACGAAGGAATTTTAACCGTACCGAAAATAGTAGCCACAGGATAATGTGGTAAAATGAGTAAAGTGGCAGGTGTTTGGAGCAATCCGCCTCCACCTACAATGGCATCGATAAAACCAGCTGCAAATGCTGCTAGGCAAAGGAGGATTAGTTCTTGAGCCATGGCAACTGTATTATTGTTTTATAACCAAGTTATCAAGTTGCCATTCGCCTTGCAAGCATTGTTGAAAACCTATTTCACTTCCAACCTGAACCAAAATTGGTTGTTTATAAACAAGTTGATCATTTACTTTTACCATTACCTGCCCATCCTGCTGTATGATTTCAAATTTGTTAAAAGTATCTTTTTTAATACTAAATCTCACCACATCATTATCAAACAAGGCGTCAGACCACGAAAAGTATTTCCAGCCTTTGTTTAGTTCAAATTTTGCAAGTCGCACTTTTGTAAGGGCAAAATCAAGCTGATAGATAGATTTTATTCTAACTCCATCATATTCTTGCATTTTACCCCATTGAAAATCAAAGCAACGCCAATCGGCCTCGGAACTAATGCTTTTTGCTTCAAAACTAATGGCGAAATCCTTATCAGTATAAAAATCTGGAATAGTTTTATGATACCATAAACAACCATTGTTAATACTATTTTTATTCGTCTTACTGATAATCAATTTCCCATCATCTTGTTTAACTTGAAATTCCTTAGAATTAACAAGCCTCCAGTCATTATCATAACTTTCAAAATCTTCTTTAAAAACGAGATTCTGCTGGGCAACGCTAATAGAGCATTGCAGAAGCGACAGACATAAGGTTAAAACAATAATTTTCATTTAAAACCGATTAACAAGTCCTATTTAGCATTTACATTCTCTCTGGAACGTTAATTCCCAAGATCTTCGTCCCAGCTTTTAACACATCAGCTGTTAGGCTGCAAATATTTAAACGATGCTGTTTTACCTTAGCGTCCTCTTCTTTTACAATTGGCGGTACCTCATGGTAAAACTTATTGAACAACTTAGCCAACTCGTATAGGTAGTTGGCCAAAAACGCTGGACTATATGACTTAGCCGCATTGCTCAGCTCTGCAGGATATTTAGCCAACAGCATAATCATATCCAACTCAGTTGCAGATAATGCCGCTTGCTCTACACGCTCACCAGCCTTATAATTAGCCTTAGCCAACAACGACTTAATCCTAGCATGGGTATACTGTATAAATGGACCGGTATTGCCTTGGAAATCAATCGACTCAGAAGGATCAAACAATAAGCGCTTCTTAGGCTCTACTTTTAATAGGAAATATTTTAAGGCACCTAAGCCTATGTTGGTATATAACTCAGCCTTTTCCGCTTCGGAGAAATCGTTTATTTTACCTAAAGCTTCTGTTTTTTGCTTAGCAGTTTCAATCATTTCCGCTACCAAATCATCCGCATCTACCACGGTTCCTTCCCTGCTCTTCATTTTTCCACTTGGTAAATCGACCATTCCGTACGATAAATGGTATAACCCTTTTGCCCAGCTTTTGCCCAGTTTCTCGAGAATTAAAAACAATACCTTAAAGTGATAGTCTTGCTCGTTACCCACTACATAAATAGATTGATCCATGTGAAAATCATCATATTTCATTTGCGCAGTACCCAAGTCTTGCGTAATATAAACTGATGTCCCATCAGCTCTTAATACCAATTTCTGGTCTAAGCCATCGGCTGTTAGATCAATCCAAACCGAACCATCTTCTTTTTTAAAGAATACTCCCTTTGCCAATCCTTCATCTACCGTATCTTTTCCTAATAGGTAAGTATTGCTTTCGTAATAATATTTATCAAAATCTACACCCAGGTTTTTATAACTAATCTCAAAGCCCTCGTAAACCCAGCCATTCATCTTTTTCCAAAGCGCAATCACCGCTTCATCACCGGCTTCCCACTTCAACAGCATCTGTTGAGCTTCTTTAATTAGCGGCGCATTCTTTTTGGCTTCATCCTCTGTCTGACCAGCTAATTTTAGTGTATCGATCTCTTTTTTATATTCTTTATCGAAGATTACATAGTATTTCCCTACTAAATGATCGCCTTTTAAGCCAGAACTAGCTGGTGTTTCGCCATTGCCCCACTTTTCCCAAGCCAACATCGATTTACAGATATGAATACCTCTATCGTTTACCAAGTTTACTTTAAAAACCTCAAATCCATCGGCCTCAAGCAATTCGGCAACAGAGTAACCTAGTAAGTTGTTGCGTACGTGACCTAAGTGAAGGGGTTTATTGGTATTTGGTGAGGAGTACTCTACCATTACCTTTTTACCATTTGGCTTTACCGTTAAGAAATCATCCTTTAAAAGCTCATTGTTAAAAAGATTTAGCCAGTATGAATCAGCAATACTTAGGTTCAAAAACCCTTTAACTACATTAAAGGCTGTGATTTCTGCCACGTTTGCAAGTAGATATTCTCCAATAGCATTTGCAGTTTCCTCGGGAGATTTCTTCGAATACCGAACAATCGGAAATACGACTATGGTAATTTGTCCTTCAAACTCTTTTCTCGTTTCTTGTATGTTAACAACACTTTCTGCAACCTCTTCGTTGTAGAGTTGCTTAATAGCGCTAAGTGTTTCGGTAATGATAAAATTCATGATGCGAAAATAGCGATTATAGACTAAAGCTGAAAGAACCAATTGTCCGATTGTTATCTTGTATTTCTTTAGTTTAGCCGAATTACGAATTATTAGCTCAACCTACTGTGAAAATACTGCTTATCTTTGCCCTCCTCTTTTGCAGCACAATTGCTGTTTCGCAAACTAGAACCACCAATGACCTGTCGTTAGTAAACGAAATACCCATAAAAAATATAGCGGAAAGAATTACCGGGCAAGTGTCGACATCAAGAAACGGATAGCAATTGGCATACATACAAAGCAACTGGTAAGATAGACCAAGGCAGGCGAGCTTTTTAATCAGACAGTATTAGATTTTTTAGCTAAGCCTTAGATGGGTCTCTCAAAAAATCTACTAGCTTTGTATCACCACATACCAAATATATGAGCGAGACGAAAAATAATTTCAAAATACAGGTAAATACAGAAATCGGTCGATTACGAAAATTATTAATTCATAGTCCTGACAGTGGACTAGGCAAGGTTGTACCCTCCAAAGCGCAAGATTGGCTTTTCGAAGATATTGTCCATTTAGATACCATCCGTAAAGATGAATATGATCATTACGTTAAATTATTGATGTATTTCCTAGATCCTGATAAGATTAAAGGAAAGTTAGATATGATAGATTCATTGGATGCGGATAGAGCATTTTTTAAACCTGATAGCAAAGATTTTCATGCCTCAGAAAATGTAATCGAACTACAACAATTACTGAGCGATATCTTAGAAAACACCACCATCAAGAAAAAATTAAGTGCCTCTGTTTGTGCAATTGAAGGCTGTACTTATAAACTTCAACTTCAGTTAATTGATACCGATCCGAAAGAACTAGCTAAAACCCTAATATCAGGATCTTTGCCTGATGGCAGGATGATTTTCTCGCCTATTCCGAATTTGATTTTTACCAGGGATGTAGGAACTACCATCAATGATTTTATTTTACTGAATAAACCAGCGAAAAAAGCAAGGGTACGCGAAAGTCTGTTGATGCGTTATATTTTCTTTAACCACCCTTTATTTGATGCTTATAAAGACAATGTACTTGAAATTCCCGATTCGGAGCATCATTTTCTCCGCCCCGGTGAAGAACAAGAGAACAGAACTACCTTAGAAGGTGGTGATGTGATGATGATTAGTCCGAACCATGTGCTGATTGGTTGTAGCGAGCGTACCTCGCCCTATGGCGCCAATGAGGCGATGAAACTACTATTCGAAAACAATGTAGTGGAAAAGGTAACGGTGGTAAGAATTCCGAACAAGCGGGATTTTATGCACTTAGATACGGTATTTACACAAGTAAAGCGAAATGTTTGGGTGCTGTTACATTCTATCGCAAGTGTAGACGAAAATAACTACAATAATCCGATCGACTTTTTAGTGCAACCAGAGCCAAAAGAGCAAACTGAAATCATCCAGTTTTATAAGGATAAAAGTAAACCTAAGCATTTTGTGAGCATGGAGCAGCTTTTTGAAGATATCAGTAAGCATGATTTAAAAAGCAATGAGCCAGTTGAATTTATTTACAGTGGTAATGGTGTTTTCCCTTTTGATGCACGCGAGCAATGGACTGACTCATGTAACCTTTTAGCGATTAAAGAAGGAGTTGTTCTAGGCTATGATAGGAATGATAAAACTGTTGAGGCGTTTAAAGCAAAGGGGTTTAATATTGTGAAAGTTAAAGATTTAATTAGCGATTTAGAAAACGACATAGTAAGTGCAGATACATTAACAGATACCTTAATTTTAATGCCTTCTGCCGAATTATCCAGAGCACGCGGCGGATTTCATTGTATGAGCTTGCCTTTGTTAAGAGATGATATTTCTAATTAACACTTAATTTAATCTTGATACTATAACGATGCAGACAACAAACCATATTCTAATGATTAGGCCAGTTGATTTTAAATTCAATGCACAAACTGCTGGCAATAATAAGTTTCAACAAGAAACGGCTGCAGAAAATGTACAGGATTTAGCCTTGCAAGAGTTCGACGGCTTTGTGGGAATGTTGCTAGATAATGGCGTGGACGTAACAGTAATTGATGATACAATAAGCCCAGAAACCCCGGATTCTATCTTCCCTAACAACTGGGTTTCTTTTCATGATAACGGCGACGTTATTTTGTATCCGATGTTTTCTGAGAACCGGAGAGCTGAACGTAGAAAAGAAATTTTAGATCGTATTAATGAGGAGTTCCTCATTACTAGAACGCTTGATTTAAGTGGAAATGAGTTGAATAACATCTTTCTTGAAGGTACCGGAAGTCTTGTTTTAGATCGCGTGAATAGAATAGCCTATGCTTGTTTATCATTAAGAACTGACCAGCAGGTTTTAGCGGAATTTTGTAGCAAAACCGGTTATAAAGCTGTAGTTTTTAATGCGCTAGACGATCAGGGTTTCCCAATTTACCATACAAATGTGATGATGTGTATTGGTAGCGAGTTTGCCGTGGTGTGTTTTGATTCTATTCCTAATGAAGAAGAAAGGAAAACTTTAAAGCAAAGCTTGATCGACACAAATAAAGAAATTATTGAAATCAGTTTTTCACAGATGAATCAATTTGCTGGTAATATGTTAGAGGTAAAAAGTGAAACTGGCGAAAACTTGCTAGTGATGTCTGAACAAGCTTTTTTATCGCTAAACGAAAATCAAATTGCTGCTTTGAGCAAATATTGTAAACTTATTTACGCTCCGTTATATACCATTGAGAAAAATGGAGGCGGCAGCGCGAGATGTATGTTAGCAGAAATACATTTGCCAAAGGTCTAAGGATTCTATGGTTACTGTTTCTTATCAACAACTGGTCTAATACGGGTTTCTCCTTACACTAAGCGTCATTGCGAGGTACGAAGCAATCTTAAAGCACCATGCTGCAAGGAGATTGCTTCGTACCTCGCAATGACGCGACCGCTATTAGCCCCCCTACAACGTCCTTTGTATAAACGAATAATACTTTAACTCAATAATATCATTCGGAATTGGATTATCGTTCCAAACATCATTAATTGATAAGGCCGTACCTATTGCAGTTGCTTGTGAAACTGACGAAGCATATACTTCAATATCGGGAATAGAAATTGCCAATAAGTGCATGTAAATGGCATTTTTTCCAAAGCCCCCATCCACAAAAATTCTTTTTACGCCTGAGTTTAGGATTAAACGTAGCGAATAAATTTGCTGCTTAACTAAGTCGAAAATCAATTGATGATAAGCCTCTTCAGCGGTCTTAAACAAGCTGAGATCTCTTTTTCCGAAAGCAGAGGTTGCCGAAAATTCCATTTGTGGAAATTGGTTCTCTGGTACTTTAGTGCTGAGCTTTAAAAATAACCCTGGGTTAAATTTTAGGTGTTTAAATAAATAGGCCGCCCGGTCATAATGCTCAGCAATGCGTTTTAACTGCTGGTCGTGCTCATTTCCCGCAAAAATCCTCGAAGCTTTGACCGCTTTGCCTTTAAAATGCATGTAACATAGACAGTCTTGTTTCAGTTCTTCAGCTGTTAAAGGATCTTGGTTAAATGGATTTAAGCTAATGCACCAGGTACCTGTCGACAACAGCACAAAAGGCGTAGAAAAATTAGCAAGATACGGGATTAACGCTGCAGAGCTATCATGTAACCCTACACCAACCTGATAGGTTTTACCTTCATAAACAGCCGGAGAACTTGAATCAGCAGGGGTAAAAGTACCAAATTTTTGATCTAGTCCTTCGTCTATTACCCATTGGTGATATTGGTTTTTAGTAAAATCCCATAAATGAGTATGACAACCGATACTGGTAATATCAGCCACTGCTTTACCCGTGATTAAATAACTTAAATATTGAGGTAAATGTAGTGCCCATTTAATTTTTGTAAAAAGCTCGGGTCTTTCCTTTTTGATACGATATAGTTGTAAACCAGAGTTTAAACTTCCTAAAACTGGAGAGGCTGTTTGGAGTGAAACTTGGTCTTCGCCACCATATTTAGCATAAAATTCGTCTTGCAATGCGGCTGGATAAGCTTTTAGATAGTTATACAAGGGTGTTATAGGTTCTCCATCTTCATCTAAATAAACGAAGCTAGCACCATAAGTAGAAAAATTGATGGCTTTGATCTCATACTCCTCCATCTTGGAAACCTGCTGTAATGAGTCATAAACTGATGTACGCAGACTCTCCAAATTTTCACATGGTTCTCCATCCTCATCAATGGTCTCCACAAAACGCGCCGATCGCTCGTACACAATACGATAGTTCTCATCAATTAAGAACAGTTTTTTATTCGTTTTCCCAACATCAAATATGGCAATAACTGGTATAGGCATCTTAATGTCGATTATAATCCTGTGGCAACGGTGTTTTGTCCACGTTCGCCGATTAAAGTTTTTCTACAAGTTAAATCACGGTATAAATTTAAAGGAGCCAAAGCCGCGCCTGCTCTAAGTCTCGCTTCGGCAACCAATGCACGTAGATCGCTTCTAAAAGTATGCTGTAGAATTTCCTGACAAGCAACTACATCGTTATTTTGTTGCGCCTCAGTTAAAGCTTTTCGATCAACCAACAAGGCTTGCGCATAAGCAATCATGATCGCTTCTATAGATTGTAGTAAATCTTCTAGCGGGTCTTTAACATTGTGAGAGGCATCAATCATCCAACCTAAGCTCGTTGCATGGTCCATTTGACGGGCATCCATGCCTTCAACCAATTCGTTAAATATTAAGAAAAGTTGGTATGGCTTAATGCTTCCAGTCGTTAAATCATCATCTCCATATTTTGAGTCATTGAAATGGAAACCACCCAGTTTACCTTCCATTAACAACAAAGAAACAATTTGCTCGATATTGGCATTTGGTAAATGGTGACCTAAATCGACCAAGGTATAAGCTTGCGGCCCTAATTTATTCGCATATAACAACGATTGTCCCCAATCTCCAACAGTGGTAGAATAAAAATTAGGCTCATACGCTTTGTACTCAACAAACATTTTCCAATTAGCAGGTAAAGCAGCGTAAATTTCTTTCAAGCTACTTAATGTATTTTCAAAAGCCTTTCTAAAGTTTAACTGCCCTGGGAAACAAGATCCATCAGCCAACCAAACAGTTAGGGATTCAGATCCTAATGCGATCCCTTGCTTTATAACTTCAATATTATGCTCTATTGCCAATTTTCTCACCGCTCTATCTACATGTTGCAAAGAGCCAAACTTGTAACTCAATGCTTGTCCGGGTTGATCTTGAAAAGTATTGGAATTTACCGCATCGAATTTAAGACCATAGCTAGCCGCCAGACTTTTAATCTGCTCAGGATTTTGCGGAATATCCCAAGGAATATGCAACGATATGGCTCCGCTAGCGGCATTTAAAGCATGTAAAAGACCGACGTCTTGGATTTTTTCTTCTATGTTACGCGGTTCACCGCCATTAATGGCAAAACGGCCAAACCTAGTCCCGCCAGTACCCAATGCCCAACTAGGAATTGCAATTTGAAAATCAACTAGTTTCTGAATTACTCTTTCAATGTCAACACCTTCCCAGTCACTTTTTAAATAACCAAGCCTCTGTTCGTGCTTACTTAAAAGTGAATTGTTATGTTTTTCTATTTGATTTTTCTCGATGTTCATACGGTAATTTTTATTTGGTTTTTACTTGTTTTTTACTTGTTTTCCACTTTGACAATCTTTAAAGATTGTCAAAGTGGTTATAATGTAAAATCTTCATTTAAATGCAAAAAATCGCACTTTTTAAATTTAAGTCCCTAACTTTGACAACCATCCGATTGTCAAAGTGCACTATCTCACAAATGCCATGGCTACTCCCCCGTCAACATTCAATACGTTTCCGGTAGATTTATTCAGCAAGCCTCCTACAAAGGCAAAACAGGCATTGGCAATATCGTCAGGTAAAATAATTTGGTTCAATAAAGTCCTTTTCGCATAATAGGCGGGCAATTCTGCTACGGTTACCCCATAAGCTTTAGCTCTTCCTTCGGCCCATCCTCCTGCCCAAATATTGCTATCGCTAATTACAGCATCGGGATTTACCACGTTAACTCGGATATTATTTGCACCGAGTTCCGCGGCATTTAACCTACTTAGATGCAATTGCGCCGCTTTAGCACTGCCATAACCTGCATTATTTGGCCCACTAACCAAAGCATTCTTACTTACAATATTAATAATATCGCCGCCAATATCCTGTTTTTGCATAGTATTTGTTGCGGCTTGGGTGATAAAAAACTGGCCTTTTACCAAAACATCATACAATAAATCCCAGTCCTTTTCAGTATGGTCGCCAATTGTTTTCGAGATTGATAACCCGGCATTGTTCACCACGATATCAATTCCACCAAACGCTAAGGCTGCAGCGTCAAAAGCAGCATTAATATCTTCGGCACTCGTTACATTTAATGAAACAGTACTATAGGTATCTTTTCCATAGCTAGCTTTAAACTCTTCTCCTGCCTCGGCTAAACGCTCGGCATTCATATCGTTTAAGATAACCACTGCTCCTTCCGAAACAAATTTCTTGGCAATAGCTTTACCAATTCCTCCGGCACTACCTGTTATTAAAGCAATTTTACCTGTAAGAGGTTTCGGTTTTGGCATGCGCTGCAATTTCGCTTCTTCTAATAACCAATATTCAATATTGAAAGCTTCTTGATGTGGTAGTGAAGTATATTCAGAAATCGCTTCTGCACCTTTCATTACATTAATCGCATTGATATAAAACTCGGCCGCTACCCTTGCCGTTTGTTTATCTTTGGAAAAAGTAAACATTCCAATACCTGGATATAAAATTACAACAGGATTAGTATCGCGTATGGCTGGACTATTAGCATGCTTACACTTTTCATAATACTCAGTGTACATAGACCTATAAGCTTCGAAAGCTGGCACTAAGGCTGCTTTTACAGCCGCTGCATCAGTCAAATCTGCATTACTTGGCAAAGCTAATACCAACGGACTTATTTTAGTTCTCAGAAAATGATCCGGACAACTGGTTCCCATTGGCGCTAGGCGTGCTAAATCATTTGAATTGATAAATTCCAAAACTCTCAGGTCATCGGTAAAGTGACCGATCATGTGTTGTTTTGATGAGCACAATCCACGTAAAATTGGCGCTAAGGCAGCTGCTTGCTTTTTGCGTTGCACTGCCTCAGCGCTTTCTATTTTTTGTCCGCCAAATACCGATCCTTTTTTACCATAGCTATTTTGCAGATAATCAGAGCATATTTCAATTACATCTAAAGTATTGATATAGCTTTCATAAGCAGTATCGCCCCAAGTAAATAAACCATGTGAGCCCAACATAATTCCTCTAATACCTGGATTTTCATCTAAGCACTGCTTCAGTTGCAAGCCTAATTCGAAACCTGGCTTTTTCCATTCCACCCAGCCAATAGTGCCGTTAAAAAGTTCTTGTGTAATCTTTTTTCCGTCCTTGGCTGCCGCAATTGCGATAGCCGCATCAGGGTGCAAATGATCTATGTGTTTGAAAGGTAAAAAGCCGTGCAATGGCGTATCAATTGAAGGTGCTTTCGAACTTAAATCAAAAATGCAATGGTTAAATAATTCTACCATCTCATCTTCATGGGCTACACCTCTGTAAATATTTTTCAAACTCCTTAAACGATCAACGTATAGCGCTGCTAAGCCACTCTTTTTTAAAGTACCTAAATCGCCACCAGAACCCTTTACCCACATAACCTCAGTTTCTGAGCCTGTAAGAGGGTCTTTTTCCATCAATTTACAAGAGGTATTGCCACCACCATAGTTCGTTAAACGCAAATCGGCACCTAATAAATTGGAGCGATAAATTAAAAGCGCTACTTCATCTCCAGCCAATTTGCTGGCTTCTTCCTCATCCCATAGATAACTTACGTACTTGTATTCTTTAACCGACATATATTAGATTTTTTGTTTATTGGTTTGTTCGTTGTTTGGTAATTGAAAAGTATTTATTTAATAGAATTTCCGTAGCCTACAATAAGCACAGAGGCGATAATGGTCATAATACCAGCTAGCACCGTTACAAAAGTTTTCTTCGACACACCCTTCCATTCTTTTAAGATTATTCCCCACATGTTGGCGATCAAAATGATAAATGCCATGTGTAGTATCCACGAACTGGCTCCATTGCCCATTTTGCTTTCGCCCATGCCATAGAAAAAGAACTGCAAAAACCAAGTTGTACCTGCAAGTGCAGAGAAAATATAATTTTTTAACAAAGGAACGGTAGGTTTACTGTAATCGCCGAAGGTTTTGTTACGGGCATTCAAAATCATGCACCAAATAAAATTAGTCGTTAATCCACCCCACAGCACCACGATATAGGTAACGTTATTTTGAAATAAGAAATTCCCGGTTTCACTTGGATTAGCCGCCTTCCAAAGTGCATTTGCAGCATCGGCCATTGGCTTTCCTGCTTCGATGCCAAAGTTAAAGCAGGCGCTTAAAACACCCGAAACAATTCCTACAAACAGGCCTAAGCCAAATTTATATTCTGTTTTAACTTCCATGCCATGCGGATCTGTTGTTACGGCTTTTAGCTCCTTTTCTTTCATCATCCCTGCTTTGCCACAAATCACAATTCCAATTACACAAACCAGTAGGCCCAGTAATACCATGCGTCCCCATTGGGTTGTTAAAAACATGGTGAATGTGTCTTTACCTTCTTGTGGAAAAACATCGAAATAAATAGACGGAAGTATAGAGCCTAAAACCATACATAGTCCTAAAATAATACTACTTCCCAGCGAAACACCTAAATAACGCACACCTAAGCCATAGGTTAAACCGCCAATGCCCCACAATACGCCAAAGAAGTAAGTAAGCGCTAAAATTTGTCCGCCAGTACTAGTTATAATATCAGCAAAATTGGGAATAGTTAAGTAGGCCGCTATCGGTGGGACAATAAGCCACGAAAAAATACCACCTACAATCCAGTAGCTTTCCCAAGCCCAACCCTTTACTTTTTTATATGGAATGTAAAAGCTACCAGAGGCAAAACCTCCAATAAAATGAAAAAATACCCCTAAAATTGCTTGCATGTTTATTTATGTTTGGTTAACCGAAAGTATAAATTGCTAAAAATTTAACTGTTATGCACTGTTATGGACATTTAAGTTTTGAAGTAAGCGTACCTGTAACCCATAGCTTTGAACTGGCGTCATACTACAAAAATAATTAAGCATGCGCATTTTTGTTTTACTCATTTTACTTTCTAGTCCGCTAGGGCTTCTTGCTCAGCAACAAGCACCAAATAAATCAGCACTATATCCCTTTGAAGGGACTTACGATTTTGGCGATCAACATAAAATAACCTTGGGTATTTTTGACGAAATTAACCAAAGCCTTGTTTATCTAGACCTTAAAACCTTAGAATTGGGTGCGTTAATAGCAATCGATAATCATCAGTTTAGAGACAACAACGACAGTACTAAAATATTTTCGTTTCAATATAAAGGGGCTGCAGTTGAACAATTAAAGCTTCAAACAGGGGCTAAACAACTTATTGGCAATAAAATAAACAACCATATCCGCACCGAAGTTTCTTTCAAAAACGATACGACTATACTAAAGGGCGATTTATATCTTCCAACCTCCAAAGGTCACCATCCTGTTGTTGTTTTTGCGCATGGTTCTGGCGCTAGTACGCGTGGAGTAGGGTTTTTCACTACTTACTTTTTGCAATTGGGGATTGGCGTATTAACATTTGATAAAAGAGGTGCAGGACTATCTACGGGCGATTGGGAGACAGCAAGTTTGGAAACACTAGCAGATGACATTTGCGCTGGCATCAATTTTCTGAAAACAATACCGAGTGTAAATCATCAGCAAATTGGCATATTGGGGAACAGTCAGGGTGGCTGGGTTGGTTCAATGGCCGCGGCAAAGACAAAAGACTTAGCATTTTTACTGATGCGGGTAGGCTCTGGCGAAAGTGTCTTAGAAACGATCAGTCATGAATATAAAGGTTCTTTGTTGGCTGATGGATTCAACGCTGTTGAAGTTGAGGAAATGATCGGGATGTATCGCAAACATTGGCTTGCCGCTGCAGCCGGTAAAACATGGGAAGAAGGTAATGAGATTTTGAAGAGCTACAATAGCAAAAATTGGTACAAGAAGCTCTTTCCACAAGAAAGGGTAAGCTCTCCAAGTTCAGCAAAATGGTGGATCTGGCTAAAGGCAAATCTAGCATACGACTCTTATGATTATTTAAAGAAAGTTCAAACGCCAACATTATGGCTAATGGCAGAAAAAGACTGGAATGTAAATTCCCAAAAAAGCTATCCAAGGGTTAAAGAAGCCTTAGCTATTGCAGCCAATAAAGATTATACGGTCAAAATTATTCCGAATATGGGACACACGGGCATGGTTGTTCAAAACGGTTATTATAACGAGCCATTAAGTTGGAAATACGCAGCTGGTTTTTGGAATACAATGGAGACTTGGTTAAAAGTAAGGAAAATTAGCAAAAAATAGCGATCATAAAAGCTACAACATATTAATTAAGTAACATTTCTATCCCAATTCGTAAAAGCAGGTGTAAAAATTTTAATTTACATCGAATTTAAATGCTTTTAGATTAATTAACATGATGAATAGATATTTACTATTTGTAGCGGGCTGTGCGCTTAGCTTAAGTGCTACGGCTCAACAAGGTAGGTCACTAACCGATAAGGATTATGAACGTGCCGAGAAATTTATGGCTTACAATACCGAATCTTTTATAGATAAGGCTAATGTAAGACCTAACTGGCTGGCAGGAGATCGATTTTGGTATTCGATTACAACAGCTCAGGGAACAGATTTTATTTTAGTAGACCCAGGCAAAAAGGGCAAGACGCCAGCATTTGATCACCAGAAAATGGCCACGGCCCTTTCTACTGCTGCTGGAACAAGTTATCAAGCTAATAAACTACCAATAACTTCACTTTATTATGCTGCAAATGGAAAATCAATTGGCGTTACAGCTGATGGGAAGCGATGGAAAGTTGAGTTACCGAGTTATAAAACTTCAGTTGACACTTCAACACCTGTAGCAGCAATAAACACTGCGCCTCAAGGAAGAGGTGCTAGAGGCGCTGGCGCCGGAATGGGTGGTGGTATACCAGAAACTTTATCGCCCGATGGTAAAAAAGCAGTGTACATCAAAGATTACAACCTATGGGTACGGGACCTAGCAAGCAATGAAAGAAAGCAGTTAACCACAGATGGAATTAAAGATTATGGTTATGCCACAGATAATGCTGGATGGAAATCGAGCGAAAGAGCGATTGTAAGATGGTCGCCTGATTCTAAGAAAGTAGCTACTTTCCAACAAGATCAACGGATGTCGAGCGACATGTATTTGGTAACTACGAATGTTGGCGCTCCTGTATTGAAGGCATGGAAGTATCCATTGCCGGGCGACAAAGAAATCCCAACTATTAGAAGAGTAATTATTGACGTAGAGGCTGGAACGGTAGTGAGCTTAAAAATTCCTGCAGACCCACATCGTGCTACCATGAGTGATGATATTGCAAGCAGCGGTACTTTTGATGATATCGATTGGAAGGCAGATGGCTCAGAAATGGCATTTTTATCAACCTCTAGAGATCACAAAGAAGAAAAATTCCGTATTGCAAACGCCGCTACGGGTGAAGTAAGAGAAGTTTTCGAAGAAGTTGTAAAGACACAATTCGAATCAGGTCGTGGTGCTATCAACTGGCGCTATTTACCAAACTCTAAAGAAATACTTTGGTATTCGGAACGCGATAATTGGGGGCATATGTATTTATACGACGCCACTACTGGAAAGCTTAAAAATCAAATTACCAAAGGCGAATGGGTAGTAACTCGTTTATTAAAAGTTGATGAAAAGAACCGTCAGTTGGTGTTTATGGCAGTTGGTCGTGAGCCAGGCAATCCATACTTTGCACACCTTTATAAAATTGGTTTTGATGGTAAAAACTTAGTTTCCTTAACTCCAGAAGAAGGAAATCACCAAGTTGCATTTTCGCCATCAGAGAATTATTTTATCGATACTTATTCTCAGCCTAATGTGCCACCTGTAATGACTTACCGCAGCATGACAGGTAAACTTATTACAGAAATAGAGAGAACTGATGTATCGCGTTTACAAGCTACAGGATGGAAAGCGCCAACACCTGTTTCGGTAAAAGCAAATGACGGAAAAACTGACATTTATGGTTTGGTATTTACGCCAACCAACATGGATCCTCAGAAAAAATATCCTGTGATAGACTATATTTATCCTGGTCCACAGGGTGGTAGTGTTGGCAGTTGGTCATTCTCTGCATCTAGAGGCGATCATCAGGCTTTAGCCGAATTAGGCTTTATTGTGGTAATGATTGAAGGAACTAGCAATCCATTCCGTTCTAAGAGCTTTCATGATATGAGCTATGGCAATATGGCCGAGAATACGCTGCCTGATCAGATTACGGCTATTAGACAATTATCAGCGAAGTACCCTATCGACACGAATAAAGTAGGTATCTGGGGGCATTCAGGTGGTGGTTTTGCAACCGCAGCTGCCTTATTACGTTACCCAGATTTCTTTAAAGTTGGTATTGCAGAATCTGGCAACCACGACAACCGTAATTATGAGGACGATTGGGGCGAACGCTATAACGGATTAGTAGCAAATTCTAATTATGAAGCACAAGCTAATCAGAACTATGCAAAGAATTTAAAAGGCAAGTTAATGTTGGCACATGGAATGATGGATAACAACGTACCTCCTTCAAATACAATGTTAGTTGTTGATGCTTTAATTAAAGCAAATAAATCATTCGACTTGTTACTGTTCCCAAATAGTGCCCATGGTTTTGGTGCTTTTGGTCCGTATATGATGAGACGTAGATGGGATTATTTTGTAACGCATTTATTAAATGCGCAACCTCCTCATGATTATCAGATGAGAGGTACAAGAAACTAGTACATTTTCCCACTTTGACAATCTTTAAAGATTGTCAAAGTGGGAAAATGTTTATTTAGTAGGTTCGAACCTTACCACCTGATGCTTAATCGGTTTTACCGTCTGCAAGTAAGTATAAATAGCCTCTAAATCACTGGTTTTCATGCCGCCGTACATCGTCCAAGGCATTGGGGTATTCATCCCTCCTACTACCTTTGGTGATAGATAGCCCGGTGCTACATATTGCTTGAAACGTTGCACAAATACTTCTTTACTCCAACTGCCTATCCCGGTTTCGGTATCTGTGGTAATATTAGGAGAACGCACAATGCCATTGGGAAATTTAAACTCCATGCCACCCCCATATTCTGTTCCAGCCACAAGAGTTCCCTTATCCATCTTACTATGGCAATCTACACAACCCGCAGCGTTTACAATGTAAGCACCGTATTTAACTACGTCAGTTTCGGCAGGAATAGTTGTGAACTTTGCCTTTTTTGGCATGGTATTAATCAAAAAATTAACAGGAAAATCTGGTTCTGAAGCTGGGATTATCTTAGCACTAGGAGGTAATGAGCGTATATAAGTAACAATAGAATTAATATCTTCTTTATCCATCTGACCAAAACGATGGGCGGCCATTAGTGGGAACAATGCTTTACCATCTTTATTTACCCCACTGGTTATCGCACGAAACAGTTCTCCATCTGTCCAGTCTTTAATTGCACCAGGTGTAATATTAGGCGCACGGAAAGAGCCTGGAAAACCCATCTTTTGATCAAATACTTCTCCACCACCCCCGATATCTTTAGGAAGCATCGGACCAGCGTATAAGCTCCAATCTCTTGTACTATGACAATCCATACATACAGTTACATGGTTGGCTAGGTACTTCCCACGTTCTAATCGTTGTGGTGTAGATTTAATTGTCATTTCAGGCGCAGGACCAACATCTGGCAGCGCAAATTTTACATAGGTGCCTCCCGCTAATACAAGCAGCAGCACAAGGCACACAAGAGCCATTAATACTTTTAAGACTTTCATTACTAGGTTGTTTGTTTGGTTTCATAAATATATAAATTTTCTTATAAACATAAATACCCGCAAGTTTTGCTTGCGGGTATTTAATATTTTAGTTAAAGTTTAAATTTATTTCTTTTCAAAAATATCTCCCGGATTCCAACTCGGTTTCTGGAGATCGTTCGCTACTAAATAACCAATTAAAAAGTTAAGTTGTGCGTATTTGCGACCAGCTTCAAAATCAAATATACCATTGATATCATCTTGTGGTTTATGGTAATATTTAGCGCGCCATTTTTCTACAAATAAATTCAGGTTATTTTTACCATCTGCAGTTTTATTACCGTACTTAATGTGTAGTGCAGGAATACCTTGTTTAATAAAACTGTATTGATCACTTCGTACAAATCTATTTTCCTTAGGTTCTGGATCCGGTTCAACGGTTAGGCCAAGGTGAGTTGCTGCTTCTGTAACTGGGTTAATAAGTGTCGAATGATCAGCACCTAGCGGAGCTACAGAAAGTAGCGGTGCAATAATTGCTGGCATATCTGTATTCACATTTGCTACGATATTTTTTACTGGAACCGTAGGTTTTATAGCAAAATAGCTAGAACCTAGTAAGCCCATTTCTTCTCCTGTTACCATTAAGATAAGGATTGAACGCTTAGGCTTAACTTTTAAGTTTTGATATATCTTGGTGATCTGCAATAAACTTGCAACACCAGATGCGTTATCGTGAGCGCCATTATAAATCGAATCGCCTTCTACAACCGCACCAATACCTATGTGATCTAAGTGGGCACTATGTACAACGTATTGCTTTTTAAGTTTAGCATCTGTGCCTTCTATTTTACCTGCAACATTAAAAGTATTAAAATCAACATAAGTGCTTTCGAAAGCTGCTTTTAGATTGAATTCAGTAGCGAATGATTGGGATTTACCACTTTTTAATAAAGCAACTGTTTCGTCTATATTTTTACCTGCTTTATTAAATATTGTAGTACAAATTGGGTTGCTCAATGTGCCTACAATTTTCATCTTTGGAAAAGGATAAGAAGATGACGACACAAGTTCTCCTTTGTTGGTAAGCATACTTACGCTGCTTCTTGGGCTAAATAGGCCACGGCTATTGTTAACCGCTGTAACTAAAATAACACCTATTGCACCGTGTGCCATTGCATTAGCTTGTATGGTAACCAAGTTTTGGTGATGGGAAGCATCAGATGAAGGAAAGCTTTCGGGCGCACCACGCAAAACCAAAGCTAATTTTCCTTTAACGTTAACATCTTTATAATCATCGTATGCTAAACCTTTCGCGGTAATACCATAACCTACAAAAACTAGGTTTGCATCTACGCTACTTGTTTTTACAACTGGATTTGGCGTCAGGACAATATCTTTTCCTCCAACCAATGGACTTTCTACGCCTTCTAAAGTTAATGCAGCATTAAAACCTGGAGTAACAGAGGCTCTACGCATTAAAATGGTTTGTAACCAAGTTCCATTTTCACCCGCAGGCTTTACACCATTTTTTTGTAGTTCACTTACCACATAGTCTACCGCCATTTGATAACCTGGCTTTCCGGGTTGTCTACCTGCCAACTTATCGTCAGCTAGATAGGTAATGTTTGCTTTCATAATGTCAGCACTTGCATGCTGCATAGCCGCCGTTACATCAGCATTGATGCGTTCTTGGCCATATACGTTGTTAATTGTGTTCAATAAACAAATTAGTGCTATAATTTTTGTTTTCATGTTGCAATTAACAAAAAATTAGGTGGTTTTAGAAAATCGCAATAAAAATACTACATTGGATGCGATTAATTATGCATCACCATGGCACAGCTTACTTACAAAATTGCAGACTCTACTGCTGAACTAGCACAAATTTTAACCTTACAAACGGCTAACCATTTCAGCAACCTCAATGCTTCGGCAAAAACAGCACAGGGCTTTGTTACCGTTCAACACACATTAGCCCAGCTAGAGGCAATGGCAAAGAGCTCACCGCAATTTATTGCGGTGCAGGGCGATCAAGTAGTTGGCTACGTTTTATCCATGAATTATCAGATGAAAGATACCGTTCCTTCGTTAACACCTTTATTTGAAGAACTTGATCAATTTAGTTACGAAGGTGTGCCACTTAGTAAGCAATCGTTCATTATCGGCGGACAAACTTGTGTTGATCAAAGTTTTCGAGGAATGGGTGTCATGCAGGAACTATATAACAGGATGCAAGCCGAAGTTGGCGATCAATATGTTGGTTGTATCACGGAAATATCCGACCTTAACCAGCGTTCATTAAAAGCTCATGTAAAAATGGGTTTTGAAACTATTCATCGCTATGATGATTGGCAGCAAGAGTGGCATATTGTTTTATGGAATTGGAAGAAGAAAAATGAACATTAAAATACACGAACAAGGAAACATTAAGATAGCTGAACTGACAGCAAACACTTTATTAATAACCAATGCTGAAGATGGTTTGCAATTATTGGTGGATTTATATTATCAAGATTTTGATAAGATCATTATTCAAGAGAAGAATATGATCCCTGAGTTTTTTGATTTAAGCAATGGTTTAGCTGGCGAGATATTACAGAAGGTTTCAAACTTTAGGATACAGTTAGTAATAATTGGTGAGTTCGATCAATACTTAGGCAAGAGCATCAAGCAATTTATAGCAGAAAGCAACAAAGGCCGCCAGGTTAATTTTTTACCAACGGTTGAAGCTGCAAAAGAAAAGCTTTTCTCTTGAGTATATGAGGTTATTTTTGGTTTGCCAATTGTTTTAATGCTGTGCGGTCAATTATTTTGATTTTTTTGTCGGCCAAAACAACAAACTCCCTACCATTTAGTTCGTTTAACGTTTTAAAAACAGTCTCATAAGTTGTTCCAGCGAATGATGAAATATCTTGTCTGCTGATAGTAGATGCAATGCATCCTTCTTTGTCTAGTCCAAAAATTTCTTCGAGTTTTAACAGAGCTTTGGCAATACGTCCTCGAACATCCATATGCACTAAGTCCCTCATATTAAGTTCGGCTTCACGTAACTCACTGGCATAGTATAGCATTAATTCATACGTTAATTCAGAGTTTACTTTTAAAGTTGTCTTCAGAAATTCGGCTGTTACCAAACATATCTCCGTATTTTCAAGTGCTGTTGCCGAAACAGGGTATTGTTCATCAACTCCAATTCCTCGATGTCCAAGTACCTCTCCTGCTTTCGCAATTTTAATAATTAATTCCTTATCGTTCCCCCACTGCTTATGTACTTTAACTTTTCCGTTGTGCAAAAAATAGAATGCCCGTGCAGGGTCACCTTCAGCAAAAATTTGTTGTCCTTTTTTTACATGCAATACCTGCGCGCGACTTTTAATCAGCTCCTGCCATTCGGGTAAACTGTGTTTACATAGAAAACAAGCTAGATGGCTTTGTTCGTTAGTTTTCATATTTTATTGCTAATACAATATAAAAGTAGCAAATATTTTAATTTTGATTCACTTTAATATTGTCAAAACTATATTTTTGCCAAATGATTAAGAAATTTTCTAGGAGAAATATCCCTATCGCTCCAGCACTTGCAAATCTAGATACTTATCTAGAGCCACAAGATAACTTAGTAACCAAAAGACTCTTGTTAATTACCCTACAAACTGTTATCAATGCAATCATTATTGGCGGTATTGCTAAACTATTGGTACTACTCATCGATTTAATCACAAATATTTCTTTTTACGGAATATTATCCTTCGAGGAGCGCTCGCCAGTTAATCATCAGTTAGGCATATTAGTTGTGATTGTTCCGGTTATAGGGGCGTTAATTGTTGGTGTAATGGCTAGATTTGGTTCTCAAGCGATTAGAGGACATGGTATTCCAGAAGCAATGGAGCAAGTACTTACCAACGAAAGCAGGATTAAGCCAATTATCACATTGTTGAAACCACTTTCTGCAGCTATATCCATTGGTACTGGCGGGCCATTTGGTGCTGAAGGACCAATTATTTCTACAGGGGGTGCGTTAGGTTCTCTTGCTGGGCAATTAATGCACATTACGCCTAACGAACGTAAAATAATGCTCACTGCAGGTGCTACTGCGGGTATGGCGGCTATATTTGGAACGCCAATGGCTGCTGTATTATTAGCAATTGAGCTTTTATTATTTGAATTTTCTGCCCGTTCAATTATTCCGGTAGCCCTTGCTTGTGTGACTGGTACAGCGATGCATCATTTATTATTTGACAGTTCGCCAGTTTTTGCAATGGCAACTTTACCAACTCCCAGCTACCAAAGTATGATTACTTATACCTTAATGGGTGCCACAATCGGTGCCATCGCAGCAGGTGTATCTAAAAGTGTGTATTGGATTGAAGATTTATTTGAGCATTTACCAATTCACTGGATGTTTTGGCCCGCTATTGGTGCGACTGCAGTTGGTGTGGTTGGTTATTTTGCACCCTATACACTGGGGGTTGGCTATAGTAACATTTCCTCGCTACTTAGTGGTTCTATGACTATTCAAATGGTTTTAGGGCTATGTTTTCTTAAATTTATTTCATGGGCAATATCCTTGGGTAGTGGGACTTCGGGCGGAACATTAGCTCCATTGTTAACCATTGGGGGAGCAACTGGCTTGGGAATTGGCATGTTGGTGATTTATATCAATCCGTCTAGCAATATTAACTTACCTACCTGCGCGCTTATCGGAATGGCAGCAATGTTTGCGGGCGCGTCGAGAGCATTGCTCACCTCTATTGTATTCGCTTTCGAGACTACTATGCAACCCCATGGTCTTTTGCCTTTGATGGGTGCCTGTACTGCTGCTTATTTTGTTTCCTTCTTACTAATGAAGGGAACAATCATGACTGAGAAAATACAACGCAGGGGAATTTCAACTCCTAGTGCATTTGAGCCAGACGTACTTCAAGGAATCAGTGCAAATCAACTCATGAGTACTGAAATACCCGTTGTTTCTCCTCAAAGTTTGGTTGAACAGGTGAAAAAAAGTATCCAACACCGTGGCGATAACCAGCTTAAGGGTTTTATTGCTTGCGATAAAGAGGGCAATATGGTAGGCAGAATAAATGTAGGCAGCCTCTATGTTCCAAAAGCCGAAAAGGTCACATTCGTCGGCAATCTAATTAATGCACAACCACTTTATGTGTATCCAGATAGTCGTATTGGCTTGGCTATACAACTGATGGATCGATACCAAACAGATTTTATTCCAGTTGTAGAGAGGGATGAAAAAACAAAGGTTGTAGGCATACTTACGGCGTCCATGATATTTGCTGCATATAGCAAGCACAAGGGTACTGACCAACGTTATCAGCGCGCAATCTCTATTAAGCGTCGCGGTTATAAATTGGTAGTATACGGAAAACAGCTATTAGGAAAAGACTCCTAGTCTGTAATTTTCTCCCTGTTGTACTGTTTAAATATCACAAACATGGTAACCAGTGATAAAATGATCAGCACAGCATAACTATAAGTTAAATTGAGCTGATCTTTAGCGGGAATAGCAGCGATAATGCCATAGCTCAGAAAAGATACAATTACATAATTGATACCCCCGGTTAGTCCGCTCGCTATCCCTGCATTTTTTGGAAAACGACTTAAACAAAACGTAAAGAACGTGTTAAAGGTATACCCAGACGATGCATGGATGAGGAAGGCAAAAAATACCATGGAGTAGAGGTTTTCTTGAAAAAATCCACTAACAAACATTACCAAGCAAAATAAAACTTGTAGCGCAAGGTTGACTGACAGCTTTTTAACAAAGGGTTTATTGATAGTTGCTTTTCCCAAAAAGCCGCCAAGCATCACAGCTCCACCTAATAAAAGGGAACTATAGCCTGCTATAATTGGACTTAAACCCAATTTATGTTCTATGATGAATGGACCTGTCATGTTATAAACCATTACCATTGAATATGATAGGCCAAGCATTACAATCCCAAGCGTGAAACTAGCAGTACCAACCATTGAACTGTACACATTGGCGATCCTTTTTAAGCTAAATACCATGGGTTGTTTAATAGTTTCACCGCTGAAAACTAATTCTAGGATAAAAATTGTAATTGCAAAAATTGCTAAAAAGTAGAAGTTCGCTTGCCAGCCAAAATAACTCTGCAAATAGCCTCCGACAAAAGGGGCTACGATTGGCGCAGTTGCCCAAATAATCGAAAACATACTCAGGTAATTCTTCAATCGATCACCTGTATAAACATCTACAAAATACGCCCTCTTAGAAACTACAATTGCTGCAACTGTTATGCCATGTACAATTCTCATCGCATAAATGAGGTAAATATTAGCCGTATTTGCAATGATAATACTAGCGATCGCAAAAACAATGAGGCTTATTAAATTGATTCGAAATCTACCAAAGCTGTCTAGCAAGCTTCCTACAAATAATTGCGCAACCCCATAACTAATTAAAAACATGCCTAGTGTTAATTGCACTGCTAGCTGACTAACCCCCAAAGTTTGCGCCATAGTTGGCAGCGAAGGGATATAAATATCTGTTGCAAAACCCGACATGGGGATTAACGAAAAAGCCAATAAAGTAGCGATTTGCTGATTTTTTGGCTTTAAAGGTGTACTAAACATGGCACTTTATTTACGCGCAAAGGTAAAGGTTAGTGATGGTTAAAATTCACATAAGATTGTAATAAATAACCTACTAATTTCTTACTCTACCTTGCTCTGCTGCTGCCCCATTTGCATTGTGTTTACGCAGGTCGGCAATAGCTTTACCAAAACGATAGGTAAATGAAATCCCTACGGTTCTAGAATCGCCTTCATTTCTCCAGTTAGCTTTGGTATTGGCTAAATTATTGATTACACCGGTGTTGATATAAGTGTATAAAAGATCGTTTCCAACTAACCTAATTGTTGCAGAAGGAGATAATTTCTTAGCGATTGCGAAGTTCATTCTTCCTCTAGAACCAGCGGTAAATTGGGCATTTGTAATTTCACTTTGGTAGCTTCCATCCAGTTGCGCCGACCAGTCTTTAGGTAGTTTAAGTTGAAACATTCCTCTCACGTAGTAATAAGTTCCTTGTGTATTTAAAATACCAGTGTAAAAATTGCTTACGGTATGGATATTTATCGCTTCAGCACCAAAGTTAAAAGACAATTTTTTTGACAAATCGAAGGCACCGTCAATTCCAATCCCCTTGGTTACAGTGCTACCCAAGTTTCCCGGTCGGCTATAGTAGATACCATCTAAAATTTCGATCGTTTCATTTACTTGGTCTTTAGCTTTGCTATAAGTTAAGGTAGCTGATAATTTTTTGTAACTGTAAATAAGCTCAACGTTATGTGAATATGATGGTTTTAGAAAAGGGTTTCCGGTATAATAAGTAAACTTATCTAAAGGCGATAAAAATGGATTTAGCTGTTGGTAGTATGGCCTGTCTATTCTACGTCCATAATTTAAATTAAGATTTTGGTTACCTGCTGTGTCTAGCTTGTATTGTAAATAAGCGGTTGGGAAAAAGCCAGTGTAGTCACGTTTAAATACTGAGTCTGGTTTCTCTACATTTCCGAGCTGATGACCATTTGCATTCGTGTTTTCTAATCTTAGCCCTAGTTGCATCGAAAGCCGTTTAAACTCTTTATTCAAGTTTACATAAGCTGCATTAATCTGCTCTTTGTAAATAAAGTGATTGGTTTTATCGTAGTCTGGTCGGGTGATATTGTTCTTTGTAATGAAATAGTCGGCCACATTATCTGTTGTAGTATAGCTAGCTTTTAAACCTGTTTCAAATTTATAGCCATTGCTAAATGTTTTATTAAAATCTGTTTTCACTGCATAAATATTGATATGAGCGGGCAAGGAACCTGTTAATAAATCAGCACTTTTAATTGCGCCACCTGGCAGATAACTACTATTATCAAATGTTTGATCGGCATCCGTTTGGTAACTCAAATAGTCAAAATCTGCGCTAATCTCATCGCCTTGTTTGCCTAGTTGCCTACGGAAATTTAAGTTCACTCCTCCATTTTCGAAACTTCTTTTTTGATTATTGAGTGCGATAATACTTGAATCAAGTACATTATTAGCATTAAATAGCTTACTTACATTTTTATTTTTCTCTTTACTAGGATTGAGCAAGCCTGTAAAACCAATACCGAAAGTGGTGTTTTCGGTCGCATAATAATCTAGACCTAGCTTAGCATTGTAGCTTTGATTTGTTCGACGTATGAAAGAGTTTTGCAGGAAAGTAGGTGAAACTCCAGGATTTGAAAAATAGCGATTGATATCTAAATCAGAAAAACCGCTGTTGGTACTTGCACTTAAATTACCGAATATGTTGATTTTTTGATTTCTGAAGTTAAAATTCCCGCTGTTGTTAGTCTTTGGGTACACGCCTTGCGTATAACTCAAATTAAGGCCACCATTAAACCCTTTTACTTTATTTTTTTTGGTTTTGATATTTATTACTCCACCATTTCCTGCAGCATCATATTTGGCTGGCGGATTGGTCATCAATTCTATTTGATCGATAGTAGTTGCACTTAACGAGCGAAGATAATTACTGAGGTCTGTGCCTGAGAGGTAAGAAGGTTTACCATCGATAAAAATGGTTACGCTATTTTTTCCTTTTAGGCTTATGCCACCATTTTGGTCGACCAACACTCCTGGCGATTTTTCCAAAACATCCATAGCCGTTGAACTGGCAGCGCTAATTAAGGCATCAACGTTCACTACTGTTCGGTCTATTTTTTGTTCAATCAATTTCTTTTCGCCAGCAATTGTTACACCTTTAAGTGAGGTTGCCTGTTCAATTAATTTAATATCTGCTAAAGATTTATTTGTAGTGAGTGAAATCGGTTCGCTTTTATAAGTTTCATAGCCAATTAGGGCAATGATCAAATGATAGTTACCTGCTTGTATTTTTTCGAAAGTGAATTTTCCATCCCCAGCAGAAACTTCTGTTTTGACTAGCACTGAATCGTTTGTTCGTTTTAAGTAAATAGAGGCTGATGCCAAGGGTTTACTTTGTGCATCAAGTGTTCTCCCGCTTAGGGAGAAAATACTTTGCGTTTGGGCGCTACTTGTAGCGAGGCAAAGAAAAAAGCCTATAAGCGTAGTAAAAATATTCTTCATTGTGTGTTTGTTTTTGATGGTTTGTTTGGTCATAGCACAGCCATTCCAAAAGCTTTTTTGGTTTGAAATAGGTTAAATTTAATTAGTCAGTTGAAGCAGTAATGGTTTTCCGGCTGCTGTTGTAGTCTCGATATAAAGTCCAACTATTATTGCCGACAGGCGGGATGTATTTTGTTTTATATTTCTCGTAGATCTCTGGAGATTGCTTTTTTCCGTTCACAATTAATTCTTTTTTGCTGAGCATAAAAGAAGATTTTGAATCCATTTGCGTAATAATCCCATCCTTTATCAACTCTTCTAGTACAAGGTCACTTAAATCAACTTGTGTTTTATAAGGTTTATAGGCAGTTGGTGTAACTGGAGGTCTTGGCAAAGTCTTTTGATTAAATTTTGGTTTTTTTGTTGTATCAGTGACATAATTAAGACGCTGGCGAATTGAATCCGCACGAGCTAATAGTCTATTATTAGTTTTTAGATTTGACAAACTCTTCAATTGTGCCTTTTCTGCAGCTAATTTATATAGGTTATTTAATTCGTTAAGTGAATCCAGCTTAATTTGCTCCTCTTTAGCTAAGCGTTGATGAATAGAATCAAGCTGCGTAATTTTCAATGTTGCCGCTAAGTTTGCCGACGACTTAACTGCAGCTGCTTTAGCGTCTAATTGCTGCAGTACCTTTAAGCGTTTAAGCGAATCATTATCTACTGACAAGCCCTTTTGCACAGTCGTAATTGCCGATTGAATGGTTTTAGTAGTGTGCTTAACAACTTTCTCAATCTTTGCTTCATTTGCAAATGCAAGAAAGCCAAAGCTTGCCATGACCAAACAAAATGCTAATATGGATTTTTCAATACTATTTAGCGATTGATTATTGTTATGAACCAATCTTTTTACCCTACTTTTTAACTGTCCTTTTTTACTAAATGCCATCGCATAGGCAGGTACTGCTAGCTGATATTCTTGACAAGAAACTAAAGCGCTGATATAATTAAATTTGCTGCTCGTTAAACCAACTGCGATATCATCGCAACAATTTTCTCTTTCAGCTTTAATTAATGCCGACAGCCAAAGTACTGCTGGATTAAAGAAAAATAAGATCTCCATTAAACTTTGCAAGATATTAACCAAGTAATCTCTGCGATAGATATGCGCCAATTCGTGAATTAGGATCGCCTCAAGCTCTTTGGGTGGCAATGCTGTCAACAAGCCAATAGGTAATAAAATTAGGGGCTTCAAATGTCCAATTACCATTGGAACTTTAATTAAACCTGATTCTGCCAAACCAATTGCTTGTTTAATACCTAATTGTTGCGCTAGGTTTTTTAATTTGTCATCCCAAGAGCTGTCAATTTCAAAGACTGCTTTGCTACGTAAATGCTTTAGCCCATTTAAACCAATCATTAACTGTAGACTGCGTGCGCAAACTATCAAAATCCAAATGAACACAATTGTACCGTTGTGATGATTTACATAATTAGCAATCTGGTCTAATAAGGTGTTATCTGCTGCGTGTGTGGATTTTTGTACAGGGGCTACCACCGCTTTTAAGGCGTTGATAGCTATACCACTTGGTTCGATAGCATTATTGTAATTTAAGAAATGTATAAAAGTAGCTATTGAGCTCGCAAAAAAACCAAGCATTGCTACTAGCAATAAATTATAACGTAAGGCTGGCTTTTGCGAACGGGTTAATATAATTATCAAACCTGTTACGGCAGCTAAAATTAATCCTTGCCATAGCGAGTGAAATAAAGTATTGCCAATTGCATTTACAATTTCCTGCGAAAACTCCATAGTCTTTTATTTAGTGATTATTCTTTCAGTTTTTCAAGTAGCGCTTTAATTTCTTGGAGTTCGGCTGCTGAGGTATTTTTATTACCCAATAATTGCATTACCAGTTTACTACTAGAGCCTTTATACATCGAATCGACAAATTTCTCTAGTAGATGGCCCTTTGTTTTTTCCTCCTCTTCTACTACACTATAAATATGCTTCATTTGTGTTTCGTCTCTTTTTAAAATACCCTTCTCTGCCATAATCTGCATCAACTTTAAAGTAGTTGTGTAATTAACATCTTTTTGTTTTAGCAATTCATCGTTCACTACCCTCACTGTTGCGGGACCAATTTCCCAGAGCACTTGTAAAATTTCAAGCTCGGATTTAGTGGGTTCTAAAGGTTTGTTTTCTTCTTTCTTACTCATCACAATTCAAAGGTAGGAAATTTTTCGTACGAAACAAATATTATGTTAAACTTTTTCAAAAAGACGCTCTATTGCTAGTAAAACAAATAGATTTATTATATTTGATATTGAGATCATGGTAGAAATCTTCCAAAACATCCGTCAATTTTATGCCTTTGCTGCTCCTTGTGAAGAGCTCATGTTTTAAAGAAAGATAAGAAATTAAAATACCTCCTACATTTTTCTAGCTAATATTTTACTTTCTCAATTTTAACTGGACCAATTAGTCCAGAGGCTTGCAAAGAACTAGTTGGCTTATATGGGTTTACGAATGTTTTGGTTGATCGTTCTGCTATTGGCAGTTTGCTATCACCAATTAGCCGATTCATCCAATTGTTTGCAACAGCTATTTCTATTTTATTTTCGCCATTCTTAACAGCCTTAGAGATGTCTAACTGCCAAGGTGCTGTCCAAATTCCTCCTAAAGCTATTCCGTTAACCTTTACTTTAGCCATTCCATTTAGCGCACTGATATTAAGATAGTAGGTTTCATCTTTTGTTTTATTCTTTAGCAAGAATGTGTTTTGATAAATTGCTGTACCTGAATAATATTTTATTTTCTCATCATTATGTTTAGACCAGTCTACCAATTTCTCAAATTCAATTACGCTAGTCGGTCCGCCTAAGTTTGGATCGAAAGTAACTTGCCAAGGTTTATTGAAAGTCGCAGCGATTGTTGGAGTTGGAAAATTAATGCTAAGTTTCAGAGGCTTACTCATGCTAGTAGACTTCTTAAACACAATAAATAGGCTTTGCAGCGGAGCTAACTGCAGTTCTATCTGTGTTCGACCCATTGCCTCTTTATAGGCCGGCAGCTTGCGGATACTACCTGAAACTGGGTCCCATACTTCAGGAATTAATTTTGATACATTAAATATTGGATTTGCTCGTATGTTTTGTTCTTTTTGATTGCTAATATAATAAATCTCATAATCAGGCAGTCGGCGATGAATAAAAAGCAGTGAATCGCCCGAAGTCTGTTCAAAATCGGGTTTTATGTGCAGATTATCCAATACGCTGTTTATTTCGGTCGCTGTAGAAACATTAGGATTTGACCAAAGTCTTTTGGCTAATTCTCTCACCTTTAAATCGGCATTTGGATAATTTTCAAGGCTTGGAGACTTTTCTGGTTTTGGGCCAACAATATGCAAGCCTTGGCTTACTAGTTGGTTAATTTTACTAAGTAATGCGGGCCGCATGGTATTTAACGGGGGCAATACTAAAAGACCATAGCTCATCCCTCCTGGTAAAACCATTCTTCCGTTAACAACCTTTGCGCGCTCCATTAACACTTCGGCATTGATATAATCAAATGAATATCCTCTGGGCAATGCAGGCGAAGTTATGCCCGTCATTTTAGGTGCATCTTCACCAATAAAGTAAGCAACATCGGCTACATAATTGCCTTGTTGCAATAGGTAGTTACTACGTTTAAGGTAGGTAGTAAAAAGATCTAAATAGGAAAACCAGGTATTGTGGCGATTAAATTCATTACCGAACCAAGCGTTCACACCTGGCCTAAGCTCATCAGGCTGATGAATGTATAAATGCAGTAATGAATTATTGATCCCTTCTGTAAAAAACCTATCTCCACGTTGTTTCATCATATAAGGGAACCTACCAAAGGTTTTCCCAGCCGCAGTAAATGATTCAGCAGAAACTTTATTTTTTCCATAAATGTGAGCTGTTGATGAGGCTGCCCTATTTTCGATATCACCTAGTTGCCCTTCACTCCAGAATTCACCGCCTACTTCATCACTTTGTCCGCCATATTGCAAAAATTCTCCTGGAAAACCCCAGTGTCCATAACCTTCTAGCCATGTTTTTAACCCATGTTTATGGCTAATTTCGCGTAGTCCACCTACATAATCATAGGCCACTCGATCGGCAATTAATCGACGTAAGTCCCATAAAAATCTGTCACTCTGCTCTACATCTCCAACAACATTGCCTTGCATTACTGGTAAAAAGGGAAGCGGATCGTAACGATATTTTTCCTTAAAACGTTCAAGCATATCATCTGTCCAGTTTTGCCCCCAGTTTCATAGCTGTCTTGCACAACCAATTTCCATGATTTTCGATCTGCTGCTGGAATACGCCTAATCAATTCCCCTAGGAAAGCATCAAAGTGACCTTTAATATGGACCTTACTCATTTTATCTGTCTCTAAACCTGTACCTTCTGGAGTAGCTGGTGCATTTGTTACACCGGTTGGCAACATTCCCATTCTTTTCACAATCCAGGTTCCTTCAGGAACTTGCCAATTTAATGTACCATTTTGGTCCATTGATTTGGAGATATCAAGGACTGTCTTCGGGTCAATTGCCCTATCATCAGGACTTACCAAAAATTGCGAAGGCCACTGATAGGCCGTCCAATATGGCAAAGGATCTTGGAACATCTTTGCCAAAGTTTTTTCAATATAACTCTCAACTACTGGTGATGCAGACAGCACTACTTTTTCTAAAGACAGTCCATGTTTTGCACCCGTAAAAACCAATCTAAAGTTCTTCGACTTTGTGCTTGGTATGGATATCGCTATTGGTCCATAAGGTATAAACCCAACATTAAGGGCATCGTTATGTCTATCGAGGCTAAATTCTTTGATAGTTTGATAAACTCCGTTAATTTTTGCTTGCAATTTTGCGTGCGCTACTAATTGTTTTCTTGCCGGAAAAATTTGAATACTTCGTAGGGAGAAATCGCTGTCTTGATCAAAATTTAAGGTAGCAGTGCCAGTATTTACAATCAAAGATTTACTTAGCGAATGATCATTATACCCCTTTGGGGCCTTATAGGCAATTACTTTTACATCTTGAAAATCGCCTGCAGGCTTTGCTAATTTCATTTTGGTCATTACAGGACCTTTAATAGCAACCTCTGTAGCTGTTAAGTAACGCATTGCTTGATTCGGCTTCACCCATGGCCCACCACTTTGACTCCAACCGGGACTATTAAATATACCTATCTCTATCCCCAATTTGGTAGCAGTCTTTAATGCAATATGCATTGCTTCCCACCAGGCTTCTGAAAAAAGTTTCACCTTTCCATACGGCATATCCATACCGATATTTGCAATGAAAGCTCTATTAATACCAACTTTTTTCATGGCTTCTAAATCTTTAACTATCCCGTCTTTCGAAATATGATCTGAAACCCAGTACCAATAAACACTAGTTTGAATAGAATCAGGAACATCTACAAAGCCTGAAGCAAGCCTATCTTGCGCATAAAGGTTAGGTGTATTTAGGCCGACAGCCATGGCAATTAATAAAAAGCTTGCTGTAATTTTAGCTGAAATATTCATTTGATGTTTAAAAAGCATACCCTCATTAATGATGCCTTACAAGGTTAGTAAAAAACAATGGATTTACTATCGTTAGCTTTCGCAGTACTGTGCAATAAAATCTTTCCTGGGTACCATATGCAAATAGGCATAATTACCATTTACTTGTACGCGTTGTTTTAATTGATACAAGAAATAACCACCTAAATCGATGATAATTGGACATTTCGCTTCATACCACACTCGATGTGGGTGTGACCAACGGAAAGAATAATAATGAGAACTTAAAGGGATTATTCGAAGTTCGGGATGATGGAAAGTCATGATTTTAGGCTTTTGCAGGCCCAAAATAATATCGCTCTTACGCACCATGCTTAGGTTAGCGGTATGGGAAAATTCAAGCTCCAAAAGCCTAACATCATCAACATCTGGCAAATGTTTCAAGACCTTAAAACCTTTAAATTTGGCCCCATTTACTACCCATACCAAGTTGGGATAAAATACTTCTCTACTGCGAAGTTCTTCTAAGGTAATGGGGGAATTTTGGAACTCTATAGCCGTGCCACAATTTGTAAACACATCAGCACGATGATAATATCCAACTTCGCGGTTTAAAAATGTTTTTTCCCGGTAAGATTCTGGGAATGCCTGTTTCCATTCTCTATGCCAGACAGTTTCACCTGGAAAATTGCGTAACAGTTGACTAGAATCTTCTGCTTTCAGCATTTCAAGACTAGCAGTTTCCATTGTTATAAAGCTTTGCGAATTTGTCGCATAGTGCAAAGCTAGGAAATACTAGTTAAAAAACTCCATCAACTACTAAAAAATTTAGTATTAACGAAATAAAACTCTGTTAAACGAAAAACGGTTTAAACCTATGAAGCAAGATACAATGTATCTTCAGCACTCAGCTTGTTTTTCTGCGCAAAAGCAAAAACCTTTGCACTCCCCTGATTTTGGGTGGCTTCATTGCATGCGATTATTTACCTTGTCCCAACCAAATTTTTCTGATGGCCAATTGTTCTGGACTAGCATCTGGCATAAGTTCCAGTCTGTTGTACTCTATTCTTTTCACGAATTGAACAGGTTGCGATAAAGTAACAATTTCCTTAACACCACTCGAATTTTTGCGGTTTACAACTACGGTTGCCTTATCGCCATCTTTTGCGGTAAGACTAAAATTTGACGTAACTGATCCAAAGTTTTGCGGGGTAAGTTTAACATCATTCAGGCTAATAATCTCATCGCCAACTTTGAATCCCATCGCTTTGCCAAAATCATTTAGGCGATCTGCATTTGCAATAAAAATAGCGCCCTCTGCATTTAAGCCTGGCGTAAAACCACCCATTGTAGCTGCATCAACTTGTGTTTCTGGTGTATGTTTAACACCGGCGTAACTGAAAAATTGGTCGTAAGGAATTGGCGTACCACCCTCTACATATTTACTAAAAAAAGTACGAACTTCTGGATAAGTCATCTTCGTGATGACATCGAAAAGCTCATCATCATTGAAATATTTATCCTTGCCGTATTTGGCACCCAGTTCTTGCTTTAAATTAGCCAAACCATATTTACCATTAGATAATTTTAGTAAGTATAAATCTAGGGATGCTGAGATTAAAGCACCTTTTTCATATACATTACCATATTCATTTTTCCATTTTCCCGCGCTCTCCTTACTTAATTCTGTAAAACTCAAGGTATCGTTTAACCGTTGACGGGAATTGGTAATTTTAGCACTTAGTTTTCTTAAAAACTGTTGCGTTGTATTGATACCGTATTGTACTTGAACGTGATGCGCATCGTATTCTGTACTTCCCTCATAAAGCCAGAGATGTTTAGATAGTACTGGATTGTTGAAATCAAATTTCTTTACCTCCTTAGAACTGATGGTTAAGGGAGTAACGATATGAAAAAATTCATGCGCCGACATATCTACCCAACTTCCAATGGCATCCTCTTGCGGCTGTTCATTTAAGCTATAAAATGATGAATAAGAATGTTCCCATGCACCGGAAATATCGAATGGCTTTTGCTCCCCATTAAAATAATAGATAAAAGCATATTTATCAACCGGTAATTTTCCACCTAAATACTGATTCGTAGCCAATAAAATTTCTTTTAAATGCTCGGCAATAAATGCAGACTTAGCTAATTTATTTGGAGAGTAAACAGACACCAATACTTGGGTGTTTCCTACTTTTACAGAGGTAGTATCAGGTATGCTAAACATTATCGGAGAATCATACAAATGATCGGCATTGTTACATTTATACGTATCGGCAGTGGCTGAGGTTTTAATAGGAACCAAACCCGTTGAACCGTAGAAACCTTGTGGTTTAGTGAAATTTAATTCAAAAGGAAGGTCTTTTAATTTATCAAGATAACCAAAAACGCCACACGTATTGAATACAAAGTTTTTACTTTGTTCGAAATTAGTTCCCGCCATCGGGTAAACAAATTCTTTTACATTAGCATCCCAAGTATCTTCTACATCGTATACGATTTTAGTTAATGTTTTTGCATTAGCTATCTCCCAACTGTTATCGCTTGTTCTTTTTACAACAAGCGGTTTACCTGCACTATTTAAAGCTTTAAAATCATGTACAAAACGACCATAATCACTATACATGTAAGTTCCTGGCACTATTTTAGGCAAATAAAAAATAGTGGTAGCTGTATTTACTTTTGGTGTTTGCAAGGTAACTGTTAAACGATCGTCTTTAACCGCGTTTAGATTCACGCTGTACTTATAGCTAGTTTGAGCTATAGTTGCTATAGCACTGATAAGAAGTAAAGCTCCACTTAGACTTATTTTTTTCAATATTAGGCTCATTTGTTCAGATTTTTATAAACAAGAATATTTGATAGGCATTATTTGCACATCAAATTTAATGATAATAAGTAAAAGCTAGCTTAATTCAGCAACATTTTTATCCTGTCGGTAAAATGGTGAATATCAAATGGCTTTTCAATAAAACCATCTGCTGGGGACTCTTTAATTACAAATTCGCTTTGCGCATGTGCAGACATCAGTAACAGCGGAATATGTTTCATGTCGTTTGACCTTTTTATTTCCTTGCAAGCCTCCATGCCATTTCCATCTGGCAACATGATATCCATTAAGATTAGATCGGGCAATTCAGTATTGATCAATTGACGGAAACTGGCGAGTGTTGAGCTTGCATTTACAGTCAAATTATCATCAGATAGTAGTAAGACGATCATTTCGCTGATATCAAAATCGTCTTCCACAAGGTAAATTACCTTTTTATTCATTCTTCGGTTTGTTTGGTTGTATTAATGCAAACATAACTGTTTAAAAATTGTTTTAAGCTTCTGCATTCTTTAACGGAATGGCAAAGCCAAATTCTGATCCAACGCCCTGCTCGCTCTCAACTGTAACATAGCCTTGATGTCGATCAATGATCTCCTTACTAATATAAAGCCCGAGACCCAATCCCGCAATATTTTTAACTCCCTCAGCTCTAAAGAAGCGTTTAAATATGCCTTTTTGTTGATGTTGGCTCAATCCAATCCCCTTATCTTTAACCTTTACTACAGCAAAATCTTTAATTTTTTCGAGACTTACGAATACTTCTTTTGATTGGGGTGAGTATTTGATAGCATTGTTTAAAAGATTGATAATCACCTGCTCAATACGTTGTTGGTCTGCCAGAACTATCAGTTCATCTTCGTAACCTGTTAAAGAGATCACATGGCTAGTTGTATTGTAATGGAAAGTTTCTAAAATATCTACCAAAGTTTTACGAAGGTCGAAAGACTCAAAGTTAAACTGTAGCTTACCCGCCTCTACTTTGGACACATCTAATAGGTCGCCAATTAGTGAGTTCAACCTATCGAGCTGCTTCAGTGATTTTTCAACAAAGAAATCGGCCATTTTTGCGCCTTTTTCACTTTGCAACATTTGCAAATAGCCCTTTAAAGTGGTAAGTGGAGTTTTTAGTTCATGGCTTGCTAAGGCGATAAATTCATCTTTTTTCTCACTAAGTGCCTTTACTTCTTCAAATAGTTTTGAATTATCCAGGGCAACAGCAGCTTGAGAGGCAACACTTTCTATAATATCTTCATGCTCTGCTTTAAAAACACCAACTTCTGGATGGCCAAAAAATAGTCCACCGATTACTTCACCAGAAGATGAGATAACTGGTACCGCTAGATAACTAACTACTGCAAGATGTCCAGCTGGCATACCAAAATGTGGTGCATTTTTACCATACCTAGGGTCCTTTGTAACATCATCCAAACGGACAATACCTTGACCCGAAAAAGTAGGATGGAAAATAGCTGTATTTCTGGGCATTCCGAACTGCTCGAATGCATGCCTTGGCGCTCCAGAAAGCGTAAAAAGCATAAAGGATTCACCCTTTTCATCGTAAGTATTGTAGAAGAAAGCACCAAATGCAGCTCCAGTAATCTCAGTGGTTGCATCAGTTACCTTTTGAAGGATTTCTTGTACGTCGAGCTTTGTTGAGATAGTAGTTCCAATAGAATTCAGCAATTGTTGCCTTTTTGCAAACTTCAGCGCCTCTTTTTCGGCTCTCTTAATTTCGGTGATATCCCTGGCAACCTTGGAAGCACCTGTGATGTTGCCAAACGAATCTTTTATCGGAGAAACAGTAAGCGAAATGTCAATTAGATGACCTTCTTTATGCATCCTAACCGTTTGAAAATGATCTACCCTTTTTCCTGCTTTGATATTAGCAATAATCAATTCTTCTTCTTTACGTAAATGAGGCGGAATAATTTCGGTAATATGCTTACCAAGCATTTCCTTTTCGGTATATCCAAATACCTTTTGTGCACCAGTGTTCCAACTTCTAATGATACCATCTAATCCTTTGCTTAATATTGCATCATCTGATGATTCGACAATTGCCGATAAAATCGCATGTTTCTCGTCGCTCAACTTCTTTTCCGAAATATCTACCAATGTATTGTACGCACCAAGTAATATATTATCGTCACTAAAAACTGGTGAAGGATAAACTAACAAGGAGCGAAAAGAACCATCTGGTCGTTGAATTACAATTTCTTCTCCAGCGTAAGACTTTCCATTTTTGAGTGTAAGTGCCATTGGGCACTCATCAACTGCCATTGGCCGTCCATCTGGGTAAAAAATCTTCCACGAACCGCACCAGTAATCTTTTGAAAGCTTAGGTGTTCGCCCCCAGAGCTTAACAGCAGCTTCATTAAAAAAAGTGACAAGTCCATGTGGATCACAGGTATAAATTGCCAACGGTGAACTCTTAACAAGCTGTTCAAAAATCATATTGAGTGCTTATAGATGTTTGGTTTCCAAGAATTATTGCATAAGATAAAAAGATAAAAGTCGCTATCCAAATGTATTCGATCACAAGAAAATGGGCTTATCCAGTTTCATGGCAATTCTATAGGCTGCATTCATCAAACCTACATGACTGTATGCTTGCGGAAAATTACCCCATTGACTACCTGTTTTAGCGTCTACATCTTCACTAAAAAGTAAAAGATGATTACAATACTTAATAATACTCTCGAACTCCACAATCGCCTCATCTATTCTACCAACACAAGCTAGTGCTTCTACGTACCAAAAAGCACATATTAAAAAAGTAGTCTTTGGTTTTCCAAAATCATCTGCGTGAAGATAACGATAAAAAAGCCCATCCTCCGTTTTTAGTTCTTTTTCCAGGCCAATTAAATGATCTTTTGCCTTTTGCGAACTTGGATCAAGGTAATTCATCATGATAAGCTGTAGTGTACTTGCATCTAAATGGCTACTTCCAACTGCATTTGTATAAACTTTACGGATCGGGTCATAACATGCCTCGATATGTTTTGATGCTTTAGCTACCAATATTGCTGCCCGTTCTTGAAAGGCCTCATTTCCGATTGTTTTAGCCATTTTAAGTGCCGCATTTGCACCCGCCCACTGAAAAAGGTTGCTATAGCAATGGATATTGGCAATATTGCGAAATTCCCAAATACCAGCATCTTTTTCATCTATAGTACGTTCAATTTTCGAGAGCACGTGATCAATCCATTTAACTGAATCACTACGTTCTGAAAATACAAAACGATGATCGGTATATAAAGGCAACATGGAAATCAAAACTTGTCCATATATATCATTTTGTATATGCTCAGAAGCCTGATTACCAATTCTTATCGGCTGCTCACCAAGATAACCAGCTAAATGATCTAAAGTATATTCTTTGATTAACCTTTCGCCGGCAATACCATATAGTGGTTGATAGCGCTTATCATTTGCAAACGAGATATCAGAAAGGTAATTAAAATACTTTTCCATTTCTTCGAAATGACCAATATGGTTAAGGGAGGTTAGTACATAAAATGAATCTCGTAACCAGCAATATCGATAATCCCAATTACGTGTGCTTCCAGGCGATTCGGGCAAACTAGTGGTACTTGCAGCTATAATTGCACCGGTATCTTCAAACTGATGAATTTTTAGTACTAGTGCTGAACGGATCACAAATTGTTGATAAAAGCCAGCGATGGAAGAATGTTTAATCCATAATCGCCAGTAAGAAATGGTTTCTCTTAGAAAAGTTTCTGCTGTACTTGCGATTGGAGCTGCAAGTTCATGACCATAGGTTAAGATTAAATACTTTACTTCATTAAGCACAAATTCTTTTTCCTCTAAAATGTAGTTGAGCGAGACATTCGTGCTAAGTTGGATACGCTCATCTCCACCATAAAAGTCGATGTAATTGCTCCCGATTGTTGCCTTCATCTCTTCTAGTCCGTAGGCATGTACAGGCTTACAAACTACTTTAATTCTTGGATTTCCATTTAACGGTTCTATTTTTCTGATTAGCATTAATGGCTTGTAATAGCTTTCATTTTTGCTAAACCTAGGTGCAAAATCCGTGATACGATAACTCTCCCCTCCCGTTGTAATTTCGGTACGTAGTACATTGGTATTTTCGATATAATATTGACGAGAGGTGTACTCACCATTAGGAAGGACAGAAAATGCACCACCTTGCTGTTGATCTAGTAATCCTCCAAAAACAAACGAGCTGTCGAACCTTGGCCAACACAGCCAAGAGATATTTGTATTCAAGTTTACATGCGCAATAAAAGCACAATTACCTATAATTCCGGTTTGATAAAGATGTTGATTGACCATAGAAATGAGTAGTTATTCTAGAAAATAACCGCTTGAACTGACAAATTGTTTGCCCAGAAATTAAATGATTGTTCCATTCTGTAGTTCTGCATCTTTTTTAACCACTACAATACCATCTTTAACGGCGTAAAGACCGTAATCGCCATCTGCTAAATGACCGCCCCCATTAATGCTCACATCGTTTCCGATTCTGCAATTTTTATCGATAATTGCATTATTAATTACGCACCGTTCTCCTATGCCAATGGGAGCACGACCTGCCGCTATCTCGTTGGCAATTTCTTCTAATGTTTGGTAACGATCTGTGCCCATAATATAGGCGTTAGTAATAATCGTATCCTTACCAATTCTTGATCTAATGCCCAATACTGTGTGTGAGATTTTGCTGGCGTGAACGATACAACCTTCGGCAATAATTGTGCTATCTAACAAGGTTTCTGATATCTTTGAAGGTGGAAGCATTCTTGCACGAGTATAAATGGTGTGCATGTGATCGAACATATTGAACTTCGGAATTGCATCGGTAAGTGCAAGGTTAGCTTCAAAAAAAGACGATATATTCCCGATATCTGTCCAATATCCTTCATACTGAAAACTGAGTACACGGCTTGTTTTGATTGCCCTCGGTAAAATTTCCTTACCAAAGTCTTTCTCCTCTGGGTTATCATCTAAAATCTTAATCAAATAGTCTCTATTGAAAACGTATATACCCATAGATGCCAAGTAATTACGTCCTTCTGCTTGCATTTCGGGCCCAGTATCCGAAATCCAGTCGTCCAAGTCTGTTTTTGGTTTTTCGATGAAGGAAGTAATCAATCTTTGATCATCGGTTTTTAAGATACCAAAGTCATTTGCGTCTTTTGCGGTAACTGGAATAGTTGCAATCGTAACTTCTGCGCTATTTTCGATGTGGGCCTGGATCATTTCCTTAAAATCCATTTGGTATAGCTGATCTCCAGAAAGAATGAGAATGTATTCAAACTCATGACTTACGATATGGTGCATACATTGTCTAACAGCGTCGGCAGTACCTTGAAACCAAGTGAGATTATCGACAGTCTGCTCGGCAGCCAAGATATCAACAAATGCGGCACTGAAGTGGCTAAAATGGTAGGTATTCTTTATATGTCTATTTAAGGAAGCAGAATTAAATTGGGTAAGCACAAACATCCTGTGTATGCCCGAATTAATACAATTTGAAATTGGAATATCTACCAAACGATATTTTCCAGCAATTGGGACAGCGGGCTTGGAACGCTTTGTAGTTAATGGGGCTAATCTCGAACCTTGGCCACCTCCTAAAATTACCCCTAATATTTTATCTGTCATGATTATCGCTCTAATTAAAAGAATATATCCATAACGTAATCTGGACGATATGGTTTTTATTAAAATTAAATCATTTTTTATGCTCCGTAAAGGAAACCAAAAGTGCTTATAGTTGTTAACATAATAGAAAATGATAATTAATCCTTATATGACAACGGAAACTAAAAGTGTATTAACGAATTACCATCAACAAGCTAAAAAGAATGCTTCTGCAACAAGTAATTTGGTCGACAGTAAAATAGAGATCAAACATTCTGAAAAAGTGAGCATGTTGGATCGTGCAGCCGTGGTGAAATATCGATATCCGACAAATGGGCTTTACGGCTTATTGTAAAATGAGGGCCAGTTGAAAAACAATTGGCCTTTTTTATGCCCTGCCAAAAAGCAAGGTCTGCTTCCTTAACCATAACCATGCCTTCGTTTGAGCATCAAGCTCATTTTTCTTCGTCAATTTTGCAGTGCTCGATAAACCACGTCCTGTATTCTGCTTCTAATATTTAGTTGATAAAGTTTATCGGTTATTTTCGGATGTACACGATTTGAGAGGAATACATAGATTAGTTTATACTTTGGATCAACCCAAACACAAATGCCTGTAAAACCTGTATGACCATAGGTGCCGGGGGATGCTAATTTAGAAGGATAGGTTTTGGTTGTGTCTGGATCGTACATATCAAAGCCTAAAGCTCTCTTGCTTACAGCTGAGTGTTTGGAAGTAAATAATGCTACCGTTTCGGGTTTGAAGTATCTTTCACCACCATAACTACCTTTATTAAGCATCATTTGATACAAAATCCCTAAGTCATTGGCACTTGAAAATAACCCAGCATGTCCCGAAACTCCTCCCATTAGAGAAGCACCAGGATCATGAACATAGCCGTGCAACAAAGATTTTCTGAAATTCCCCTCCTCTTCTGTCGGCACGATTTGTTCCTTTTCGAATCGGTTTCTCGGTAAAAAACCTGCAGTATACATTCCCAATGGCTTATAAAATTGCTCTTGTACATATTGATCTAAAGGCTTGCCCGACTGCCATTCTACTATTTCTTTCATCACATACATGTTCATATCTGTATATAGATAACTGCCACGATTTCGCAATGGAGCCTTTAAAAATGCTGGCCAAAACATTTCTCGAAAATAACCAGGCTTAAAGAAATAATTGTCGGCTACCTTTACAGGATATGTTATTGATGAATCTGCATTATAATCTTCTGGCTTTAGCTTCAAGTAAAATGAAACTGCAGTTACACCCGATTGATGGGCTAATAACTCACGTACTTTAATGTCCGCCTTATTTGAATTCCTTGCATTTGGTATATAATCAACTACAGTTTTATCTAATGAAAGCTTGTGTTGATCGTACAGTTTCATTGCCGACATGGTGGTAGCCGAAACTTTAGTTACCGAAGCCAGATCATAAATATCTGTTAATTTAGTACGTTCTTTGCCATCATAAGTATGCGATCCATAGGCCTTATTAAAAATTACATTTCCATCTTTTATCACCATAACGACGACGCTCGGAGTAGCTTTTTCGCGAATAGCCTCTGCTGCTATTAAATCGATACTGTCTAATGCAGAAGGTTTAATTCCTACGCTTTCAGGTGTTGAATACCTTAAACGTGTCTTTTCTGTTGCATAGCCCGAACCGACTTTATATTTAGCACTGATGTTTTGTTTTAATGTCCTATTTGCTGCAATACCGCCAAAGATAAGTTGTGCAGACTGATTCGCGCCTTCTGCATTTGCGCTTGTACTCCAAACTACTGGACCAGCAAAAAAATTAAGCTTTTTAAGTGCCTTAAGCTCTCCAAAGCCTGCAATAATTACTTGTTTTCTATTTTGGTTTGCAGTGATAAATTTAATCGTTTCAGAATCATTCAATGACTCTGCTGTTACCTGAATAATTAAAGTATTATAAAATTTGAGATAGTCGCCCATCAAATTATCCAAACGCAAAGAATCAGTTAAGTAAGTTGAAGTTTCAAAACGTCTAATAGCTGCGTACTTGCTAAGCAGACTATCAAAAACCAATGCATTTGCTGACCCAATATTAACACTTGCAATCTTTCTTTCAGCCAGTCCTTTAAGGGGGATAATTTTAGCTCGGTTGTTAAATAAAAATACCGGCGTGGTAGCTGTTGTCGATATTTTGAGCTTAGTTTGACTATATCCTTTTGTCGTAATTGTGAGAAAGACTAATAATAAGAGCAGGCTAGCAACATTTTTTTTCATCAGCATAGTTTAATTGGTTTTCATCCATCGTCTGTAGATGCAAATTCATTTTGCAATTTACAGGTAGTCCGTACAAAAAACAATTAAATATTCACGGAATTATGTATTTGTTACAACTTGCCAATCGTCCAAGAAACTTAGGCTGGCCGAAGTTCTTTGAGGCATTAGTCAAGCTTTCTAAGTGTTTTATTAACGTTCACTCTCCTTTTTCGAACTGTTTCTTTCTCTGCAGCATCTATAGAATGTGAAGTGTGTATATCTATCTCCTTTTCAGCTTTATCAGAAAGTAGCTGATAATAACGTCGTAGGACATTAAGTTCTTGTTCAGATAGATCTTCTATATCTACCATTCGGTTACTAGCATGGCGGCTAGCGGCAATTAATTCATTGAGTTTTAATTGTATTGCTTTACCATCTTTGTTTTGAGACTTCTGAATCAAAAATACCATCAAAAAGGTAATGATGGTTGTCCCGGTGTTGATTACTAACTGCCAAGTATCCGAAAAATCGAAAATTGGACCAGAAATCCCCCAGACCAATACTATGCCAAAAGCGGTCAAAAAAGCTGCCGAACTACCTGTCCAAGAAGTCATGGTTGTAGCTACTCGCTCAAAAAAATTATCTTTTTCTCTCTTATTTTTTTTCATCCTAGTGTTTGCTTATATGCTATGTAACTCAAACACCTTTAGTTCTAAAACTGTTTACATAAAATCACAAAAAGAGCAAAGCCAGGTATTAATGACTAATCTTAGTTTCTAGGCCATACATTGTCATTGACATTAGAATCAGGAAAACGGCTATTCGGATCAAATGTTATTTTTTTAATCTTGCGTCCGCCAAAATCCATCACCGCAGTAAATGTACGACTACCATTAAACCATACAGTTGCTGGCCATGTAACTTCAGCAGTAATTGCATCAATCATTTTAGCATTAGCTAATTTTTTTATTGCAGGACCTGCAGCATCAAATTCAACCTTTAGCACAACAGGCGATGGCATCTGTCCCGCTTGATGAACTATTACACTAGTTTTGCCTTTCTCCATTTTCACATCTTTTATAGATCCTTCTACCGTTTCCGTTGTCCATAACCAATAATACCAGAACCATTCTAAGTCTTGTTTTAGCTCATTATTCATAAAGAAAATATAATCCCATGGTGACGGATGCTTAAACGCCCATGTTGCAGTATATTTTTTCATAGCATTGATAACCGCTTCATCGCCCACAATACCACCTAACATAGAAAGCATTAATGGTGCTTTGCCATAAGTCTGAAAACTATAACCGCTACCAGCATCGTTTGCACTCCACATCATTGGAGCTTCACTTTCGCTACCACTTACACGTCCATAGCTTTGTCCTTCCCCATTTAAATCATAAGGCACACCTTTTACATCCGCATCAGATAAAATATTCATGTATTGATTAAATCCTTCATCCATCCAGCCGTATCGCGTTTCATTTGTACCAAGCATCATCGGCCACCATTGGTGGGCAGTTTCATGATCAGCAGCACCTTGATTGGAGTTAATTACCATTGGATATTCCATACCTGCGCTCGGGCCATCTTGCAACGTCAATTGTGGGAAAGGATATGGCGCCCAAAGTTTCGAATAAAATTCTAATGCATGACGAGTAACTTTCCCAGCGCGTTCAAAAAACCTAGCTCTTTCCGGTGCATATACCATATGAATTGGAATTGGTCCTTTACCGGGAATAGTCGCACGAGTCGCTTTCCAGACAAAATTTTCGGCCGTTGCCCAGGCAAAATCATTTACTTTATCAGCTACAAAATGCCAAGTAAGCTTGTCGCCCATTGCTGTTGATTTACCAGGCCCTTTTTCCGTTTCAGTCACAATAATTACTTCTTCATCTGAATTAAGTACTGTTGCAAGTCGTTGCCTTGCCGTTTCAGTAAGTACTTCATTTGGATTTTGAAGTACACCAGTGCCACTTACAATCCAACCTCCTGGTACTGTTAAGCGTACATCAAACTTACCAAAGTTATTATAGAATTCCGAAGGCCCTAAGTATGGACTAGTCTCCCATCCGCGTAAATCATCATATTTTGCCAGCCTAGGATACCATTGCGTTGGTTGAAACAACTTGTTGTCAAATCGCTGGGTCATACGGTGACCTCTTCCTATTGTGCCTCCAGGAAGCTTAGTTCTCCATCCAATCTCAAGTTCAACTGTCGTACCCGCTTTTACTGGATCCACCAGTGTAATCGTCGCAACAGTTTGAGTAAGTCCAGAAATTGTCGTTTTAGCAGCCGAACCGTTATTATTATTACGTCCAAACGGCGTAACAGCTGCAAGATCTACGGTCTGACCACCAACTTTTAAACTTGTCAATACCATGCCATCTGTTGCTTCAGCTGGAACCGATGCACCACGTTGTGCTTCAGGTCGAAACAGATTATGGTCTAGGCGTAGCACAATTGTTTTCAAATCATCTTTACTATTATTGTGCATACTGATCTTTTCTGACCCAGTAATGGTTTGAGTAGCAGGATCAAGATTTGCATTAATGTTATAGTCGGCCTCTAACTGCCAATAATTTGGCCCAGGCTTACCAGAAAAATCACGTGTACCAGCAGCAAATGCTTTACGTATCGAGTTCGTCATCGGTACATCGAAACGAATTGCACGCTTTGCTGTTTCTATTGATTTGCGAACAGTAGGGCTAGCTTGTTGTGCAGAGACAACTGTTGCCGTTGTTAATGAGGCTAGAAGAATAAGTCGCTTGATCATGGATTTGAAAGATTTAATTTTGCTTGTTTATTTTAGCTAACTTAATAAAAATTGCTGTAATCTCAAGGCTTAAAAGACTTGCATTACTTCGGCTTTTATTATATTTGTATATGCTTAAAACTCCACTTCTCTCTTTTTTAATTATACTGGTTTCAACTTTTCTTGGACAGTCTACAGCAACCGCTCAAAACGTTATCGAACCTAAAGACACACCTAGTAGCTGGTCTGCACCATACCAGCCCTTTAGGATTGTTGGAAACGTTTATTATGTAGGCACCTATGATCTTGCTTGTTATTTGATTGTCACCGAAAATGGAAATATCTTGATCAATACAGGGCTAGCAAATTCAGCAAAAATTATTACCGATAATATCGCTACTTTGGGTTTTAAGCTTTCAGACACAAAAATTTTATTAACCACCCAAGCGCATTATGACCATGTAGCTGCCATGGCCGATTTGCAGGAAAAAACTGGTGCAAAAATGATAGTAAACAAAAATGATGCACAGGTATTAGCAGATGGCGGCAGTTCAGATTATGCACTCGGAAATGGCGTTAGCAGCTACAAACCATTAAAAGCAGACAAAATTCTAGCAAACAATGATGTTATCCAACTTGGTAGTACCAAAGTAAAACTGCTAGACCATCCCGGACATACCAAAGGTTCTTGTAGTTTTTTACTTGACGTAGTCGACAGAGAAAAGACATATCGTGTATTAATTGCCAACATGCCTAGCATAGTTACCGAAAAGAAATTTTCTGAGGTAACTAGTTATCCAACGATTGAAAAAGATTATAAACGAACGCTTGAGGAAATGAAAAAATTGAAGTTCGACATTTGGCTTGCTTCTCATGCCAGTCAGTTCAATTTGCATCGGAAACACAAGCCTGGCGACAGCTATAAACCGGCTAAGTTTATAGATAAAAATGGCTATAACAAAGCATTAGCTGAGCTACAGCAAGATTTCGATAAAAAAATCGGGGCAATTAAATAGAAACTCACATCTTACAAATAATTTGTTTAATTTCTGCTGGCGTTCTGGCAGTTAGTAACTTGTATTGTCTGGAAGATGGTCCAAATTCACATTTCCTACATTGTTGTTGGTCTTTATCTTTTAAATACTTGATCACTTTATCATCTTTGATATAAGATCGATATTCATTTGTTTTAATACACCCTTCGCAAGCTGGGCCTCCTTCCACAAATTCGTAAAAGAAAATTAATTTAGCTTCATCATAATAATAATCCTCCTTCGCATACACATCTCCCACAGTACCGAAATCTATGCTAATCTTAACAATTTTCCCGTTTTCGGTATAGAAGTCGACCATAGTTTGCTCATCACACATAAATTCTACATGCTTTTTTGTTAAAGTAGTTGTGTTAATATGTTCTACCTTTTTTCTGATTGCCATAATTGGATCAGGTATTTTTTTCTGTTCCTCAGGCACCGAAGTTTTTGTTCCTAAAATTAACGAATCATTCCTCTTTTTATCCACTACTTTCTTTTCAGTTTGATTTGTCTGAGTACAAGAAAGTCCTAATAAAATAATGACTGCTATAAAAATCCCTTTCATGATAATGCCCATTGATGAATATCTATAACGTCAGACAAGTGAAATGGTTTGGATGACGAATTAACTATTCTGTCTTAAGCGATGCAATTGGCGTAATCGTTGCAGCTTTATAAGTCTGATAGCATACAGCGGACATTGCCACCAGCACCGCTATTAAGCCACCCAAAGCAAGATACCACCAATGGAGTTCTATCCTATAAGCAAAAGAAGACAACCATTGTGTTGAAACGATATAGGCTAAGGGAAGCGAGATAAATAGTGACACCGCAACTGGGCGTAAGAAATCTCTTGAGAGAATAATCATTAACTCTATATCTGTTGCACCAAGCACTTTACGGATACCGATTTCTTTAAAACGTCTTTTTCCGGCAAATACCGCCAATCCCAAAAGTCCTAAACAAGAAACTACTAAGGCTGTTGCAGCGAAGTACCTCGACAGTGCGGCAGCCCTGATTTCAGCGAGATACTGCTGCTCAAAAAACATCAATATAAGCCTCTGTTATTAACTAATAACCCCTTTACCTGTACGGAATTGAACAGAAGTTGTGCGGTTTCGGACAGAGCAATCACAAACAAGATACAGGCTGGAGCCCTATCCATGAGGTCATCTAATAATGACCTTCCTGTTAATATATCTTATTTTGTAGTATGCTGTACTGCCGCATACACCGCAATACCAAACAATGCGCCTTTGATAAATCCCACAACGTGTTTTGTTAAGTTACAAAATTGAAGCAATCGTGCTGCAGAAAATGTTTTAGAATTCGCTTTTCAAATCATTGCTATCCCTCCTTTCATTTATACTTTTCTGTTTCTATGTAAATTACTAGCTTAGTAAAAAACTAACTATGAATCCAAAAAGCTATTATCTGAGTTTTCTCCTTCTTTGGTTGCTTTCAATTTCTTCTTTTGCACAGGATAAAAAAGTTGGCATCAACGATCTTGCCTTTATGGCAGGAACTTGGATACAGAAAATTGACAATGCTTATTTGGAAGAAATTTGGAGCAAACCAAACGGAGAAAGCATGGTTAGTACTTTTAGATATATCCAGGGTAAAAAGGCTGTTTTCTATGAATTTATGGTCATAGAATTAGATAATGGGCAACCTGTTCTGAAGTTAAGGCATTTCAACAGAGGGAGTATTGCTTGGGAAAACAAGGACAATCCCCTATTGTTTCCATTAATAGAGCTAAAAAACAACACCGCCATTTTCCAAACAACAGATAAAGCAATTAAGCTTACGTATCGGTTAACTGGAAAGAGTAAACTCACGGTACTCTTAGAGGAAAAAGACAACAACGGCAAACCTAAAATAGAAACCTTTAATTTCACTTCACAGTAAGTTACAAGAAAAAAACTGGATTGCCGAACTCTTATTCAGTGCTCAAATTGATTCACAAGGTAATCCAAACAACTTATTTAAAACAAGTTATTATTTGTTAAATATCAAACAATACCCTGTTTTTCATGTTTTTAAAACGATCTGAAATTTTCTTATGGCTAAACGTATACTCATCATAGAAGATGATCCTGGCATATTGGAATTGCTTTACCTCATCTTTGAAACGGAAGGGTATATTGTAGATGGGTTTTTAACGGGAAAAACCGCCGAGGATATCGTTTCGCTAACTCCTGATGTAATTATTTTAGATATCCGAATAGAAGGTTATGCTAAAACAGGAGACCAGATCTGCTCCGATCTAAAAGCTTTAATCCCACCATACGGAACACCTGTATTATTATTGTCTGCAGAAAAAGATCTTGTTCGCCTCGCCAAAGAATGTCTTTCAGATTCCTACCTAAGCAAACCCTTTAACGTAGATGCTCTTTTAGCAAAGGTTAAACAGCTTGCTGCATAAGTCAAATTGCACATATTTTTTTTTTACCAAAACTTAATGCCAATTATAACTGTTAGTGACAATATATTTTTTGTGATTTGGAAGGAAAAAAGAATATTAACAACAAGACAGGTGCTCCAAAACTCGACACAGAATTGCTTTCTAAGGTCATGGATGCTACTAATACTGGAATTGTTATCACAGATAACACTTTACCAGACAACCCAATAATTTACTGTAATCCAGCATTTGAAAAAATATCTGGTTATAGACGAAGCGAAATAATTGGGCACAATTGTCGATTCTTGCAAGGCAAAGATCGAGGACAAGAACAACGCCAAATTATTGCTAAGGCAATTTCAACAGGCGAAAGCTGCCATGTTGAGATCCGCAATTACACAAAATCTGGGAAGCTCTTTTGGAACGAGTTGTATATCTCTGCTGTAAAAGATGAAAATGGAAATGTAACTAATTTCATCGGCATTCAGAACGACGTCTCTTCTCGTAAGAAGTCACAACTTCAACTTGAAATGACCAACATGGAGATGGAAAAAAAGGTAGAAGAACGTACTAAAATGTACCGAGAAAGCCAAGAATACCTTTCTAGCATTGTTGAAACCATTAGAGAAAGTCTACTCGTAATGGATAAAGAATATACAGTGCTCAGTGCTAATAACCATTTTCTAAATACTTTCAAAGTTTCCATTAATGAGACTAAAGGTAGGTTACTTTACGAATTAGGAAATGGTCAATGGGATATTCCGGAGCTCAGGAAGATGATGGAAGAAATCCTTCCGACCAATAATCCGGTGCTCGATTATGAGGTAGAACATGAATTTCCTCACATAGGAAAGAAACTGATGCTGCTTAACGCACACCGCATAGAGTTAGAAGGGCAGTACAAAGACTGGATTTTATTAGCTATAGAAGACATTACTGAGCGTCGCGCTATTCAACAACGTAAAGATGATTTCTTGTCTATTGCCAGTCATGAACTTAAAACACCATTAACTACTATTGTAGGCTATATGCAGATGATGGATAGACTAATGCCAGAAAATGCGACAGATAAGTTTAAGAATGTCATCGAAAAAACCGGAAGGTATGTGCAAAGGCTCAATCAACTGCTTACTGAGTTGCTCGACGTTTCACGTATGCAAACAGGAAACATAGAGCTTCATCGAGACCATTTTGATTTTGACAGAATGATTTCCGAAACCATAGAGGGCATAAAAGGCGCAAGTCCTGAAAGAAAGATAGAATTGATTGGAAAAGCTGGCATTCCTTATAATGGAGACGAGTCTCACCTTATCCAAGTAGTCTCTAATCTTCTCAGCAATGCGATTAAATATTCGCCTGCTGATAGCACAGTAACAGTACAAGTAACGGCAATCAGCGATTTTATCAAAGTATCTATCACAGATAAGGGAATGGGCATTAGTCACGATGAGCAGGCAAAGGTTTTTGATAGATTTTACCGAGTTGGTGAAGTGCAGAAACACTATCCAGGAATGGGCATTGGTCTTTATATATGCCAACAAATCATCGCCAATCACGGTGGAAGTATTTGGGTAGAAAGCGAAAAAAATCATGGATCTGTATTTAGCTTTACGCTTCCTGTACATCATTAAATAAACCAGCATGGATAACAAAAAAATATTAGTATGCGACGACGATCATGGCATTCTGGAGATGCTCCAACTTATTTTAGAAGAAGAGGGATACCAAGTAATTTTAGAAGAAAATAGCGTAAATGCATTGAAAAGAATCGAATCTGAATCTCCTGACCTAGTATTACTTGATATTTGGATGCCCGTAATTTCCGGCGATCAAATACTTCGATCACTCAAAGCCGATCCGTCCAATTTAGGCCTCCCAGTACTAATGTATTCGGCAAGCACAGACGGAAAGACAATTGCTAAAAATGCTGGTGCAGACGATTTTTTAGCAAAACCCTTCGAAATAGATACTTTGCTAGAACGGGTAGATAAATTGATCAATCGTACCTGTTTATAATTTTACTAATATTATTAGTAATTACTAACAATATTAGCTTTATATTTGTTATCATTTTAAGATGAAAACAGATAAAAAGGAAATCATAGCACAATTGCAAAAACAAATACTAGATGTGCAAGGCTTTAAATCCATCAATATTGGTAATACTGAAGGATTTGGACTTGGCCCTCTCGAAGCTTGTTTTCCTAATGCCATCTTCCCAACTGGCACCATTCACGAATTCCTTTCACAACAACCAGAAGATACCGCCGCTAGTGAAGGCTTTATCGCAGGGCTAATTGCTAAACTCATGGAGTCTGGTAGTCCTTGCCTTTGGATTAGCCGCAACAGAAAACTCTTCCCTCCTGCGATGCAAACTTTTGGCGTAGACCCACAACAAATCATCTTTATAGATCTTTATGATGAGAAAAGAATTTTATGGGTAATGGAAGAATCACTAAAATGTGAGGGATTAGCCGCCGTAATTGCTGAATTACCAGATATTGATTTTTCTCAAAGTCAAAGACTTCAACTTGCTGTAGAAAAAAGCCGTGTTACAGGGATGCTGCTAAGAAAACAACCTAAAAGAAGTCTATCTGCCACGGCTTGTACAGTGCGCTGGCAAGTTAAACCCCTACCTACCGAGCTATTAGAAGAGCTTCCTGGTGTTGGCAATCCTCGCTGGGAAGTAAGTTTATTGAAGGTACGCAATGGCCATACAGGGAGTTTTCAAATAGAATGGGCAGAAGATCATTTTGCACCTATCAGAATTACAGAAACGATTATAGCACATACTCAACAAACTGGATAAATGAAAAGATATGTATCAATATGGTTTCCAAATTTGCTTACGGATTGGCTTGCTATCCGTAAACCAGAACTAAAAGGTAAGATTTATGTTTTTACATCGCCGGTTCATGGGAGAATAATGATTACAGCTGCATCCAGCCAAGCAGAGCAACAAGGAATCTTAACTGGAGCTATCCTAGCTGATGCCAAAGCGATAGTACCGGATATCCAATGTTTTGACGACCAAGAAAATTTAGCAAAAAAGCTACTTACCCGTATAGGCAAATGGGCAATCCGCTATACCCCAATTGTAGCTATTGACCTTCCCGATGGGATTATACTCGACGTAAGTGGCTGTGCACACCTTTGGGGTGGAGAATTAAATTACCTCGAGCATATCCTCAAACGTTTACAGGAATCAGGTTATCGCTGTAGCGGCGCCCTATCAGATACGATTGGCGCTAGTTACGCCCTTGCTAGGTTTGGACAAAAAACCCCAATTATTTCAATTAACCAACAGTATAACGCACTACTTAACCTACCTCCAACTGCCCTCCGTTTAAGTGAACCTACTGTAAAACGCCTACATAAACTGGGATTAGACAAGATTGGCAAGTTTATTCAGCTGCCAAAATCAGTATTGCGTAGAAGGTTTGGAGAAGAAATGTTATTGAAACTTGGACAGGCACTAGGCACAGATGATGAGCATATTAAACCATTAGTAATAGTGCCTCCATACGAAGAAAGATTGCCCTGTCTCGAACCGATCCGCACTAAGCCAGCCATTGAAATAGCTATTGAAACCTTATTAAAAACCCTATGCAAAAGACTTGCTAGCGAAGGTATGGGAATTAGATCTGTAGAGCTCAAAGGTTATCGTTTAGATGGCAAACTTACCCAGGCAACCATTGGCACTAATCAATCTACCAATAAAATAGCTCACCTATGTAAACTTTTTGAGTTAAAGATTGCGGGCATTGAACCCGCACTAGGTATAGAATTATTTATCTTGACTGCTACAAAAGTAGAACCTGTTGATATTCATCAGGAAAAATTATGGAATGGAAAACCTGGCCTTGCAGATAAAGGATTGGCGCAATTATTAGATCGATTAGCCGGAAAAATAGGACCACAAGCAATCAAGAGATATCTTCCAGCACCCCATTATTGGCCAGAACGATCACTTAGACCTGCCGTTTCGCTCGATGAAAAATCAGAAACTGTTTGGCAGCAAGCTAACCCTCGTCCGATGGAAATGCTGCGAAAGCCAGAGCCCGTTCAGGTTACTGCCCCTATACCCGATTATCCACCAATGAACTTTAGGTATAATAACGAATTACACCTTATTAAAAAGGCCGACGGGCCCGAACGCATTGAAAGAGAATGGTGGATGGAAAAAGGAGAACACCGTGATTACTACATCCTCGAAGATGAACAAGGTCGACGATATTGGATCTTCCGGGCTGGACATTACAATGAAGAAAAATCAAGTTGGTATCTACACGGCTTTTTTGCCTAAATCAATAAATTATGAGTTATTGTGAATTACACGTTACCAGCAACTTCAGCTTTCTACGTGGCGCTTCCCACCCAGAAGAGCTTGTAGAACAGGCCGCATCCTTTGGTTACCCGAAAATTGCTATTACCGATGTAAATACCATGGCTGGCATTGTTCGCGCACATACAACAGCTAAAAAACATGCAATCGCTATTATTCCAGCATGCAGGTTAGATTTGTTAGATGGCCCCAGTCTACTCGCCTATCCCACCAATAAGGAAGCTTATGGAAGATTATCAGCCTTGCTAAGCATAGGCAACCTCCGAGCTGAAAAAGGGAAGTGCTTTCTCTACCGAGCTGATGTATTTGCGAATTGCAAAGAGATTATATTCATAGCAATAGCACCCGACGCTTTAAGTAAAAGCTATGATTTTGAAGCAAGCTTTCCACAAGACCTTCAAGCTTATAAACAAGCTTTAGGCAAATCCCTTTACTTAGCCGCAAACCGAAGCTATCAAGGCCAAGACCAAAAACGGCTATTTCGTTTAAACCAGCTTGCTAAAAAGCTGGCTATCCCATTAGTAGCTACTAACGATGTTTATTACCACCACCCGCAGCGTAGAGAATTACAAGATATCTTAACCTGCGTAAGAGAAAAGTGTACCATCCAAACCGCAGGCTTTAAACTAAAAATGAATGCCGAAAGGCATCTAAAATCCATTGAAGAAATGCAAAGGCTCTTCCGCGTTTATCCTGATGCAATTGAAAAAACACTGGAAATAGCAGACTTATGTAAGTTCAGCTTAGATAGCCTAGAATATGTCTATCCTGAAGAGATTTTGTCTGCAGGAAAAGAACCACAGGAGGAATTAGCATACTTAACATGGAAAGGCGCAGAGGAAATTTTTGGATTACCCTTACCCGAAAAAGTGGTAAATAACATCAACCACGAAATGGGATTTATCAAAGAAATGAACTACGCTTCCTATTTTCTCACTGTTTATGATATCGTAAAGTTTGCCCGGGAACAAAAGATTTTATGCCAAGGACGTGGCTCTGCAGCTAATTCAACCATTTGCTACTGCTTAGGTATCACCTCTGTAGACCCCACTAAATTCGACCTCTTATTTGAACGCTTTATTTCATCAGCACGTAATGAACCGCCAGACATTGATGTAGATTTTGAGCACGAAAGGCGTGAAGAAGTTATCCAATATATTTATACCAAGTATGGTCGCGACCGTGCCGCCATTGTAGCCACCGTTACGCAACTTCATCAAAAAGGTGCTCTCAGAGACGTTGGTAAGGCTATGGGCCTTTCAACAGACACAATCGATCGCTTATCAGCCTCTATTTGGGAGTTTACCAGCGAATGGTTTGAAGGTGCAAGAATTACCGAACAGGGGCTAAACCCTAAAGACCCACTGCTACTTAAAGTACTTGACCTAACCGGACAAATGATGGGCTTTCCACGGCAACTCGGGCAACATACGGGAGGCTTTGTAATTACCAGAGGTAAACTCACAGACCTCTGCCCTATCTTTCCGGCCCGCATGGAAGACCGTACCAATATAGAATGGAATAAAGACGACATCGATGCACTTGGCTTCCTCAAGATTGATGTACTCGCCCTAGGTATGCTAACCTGCATTAGAAAAGGCTTTGATCTAGCTAAGAAACATTACGATCTCGATCTTACCCTAGCGAGCATCAATAAGGAAGAGGATCCAAAGGTTTATGAAATGATTAGTCATGCAGATACCATTGGGGTTTTTCAGATCGAAAGTCGAGCACAACAATCCATGTTACCTAGACTGCGCCCACAATGTTTTTATGATCTCGTAATCGAAGTCGCCATCGTACGTCCTGGGCCAATTCAAGGAGACATGGTGCACCCTTATCTCCGTCGAAGAAATAAAGAGGAACCAGTGGAATATCCCTCTAAAGAACTTGAAGAAATATTAGGTAAAACTTTGGGAGTTCCCCTATTTCAAGAACAAGCCATGAAAATTGCCATTGTTGCTGCCGGCTTTACGCCTGCCGAAGCAGATGAATTGAGGCGCAGCATGGCTACCTTTAAATCGCATGGAATGGTGACTAAATTCGAAAAGAAACTAGTTGGAGGAATGACTGCTAAAGGCTATAAAGAAGATTTTGCGCGACGCGTATTTAAGCAATTGGAAGGCTTTGGCAGCTATGGCTTTCCCGAAAGTCATGCCGTTAGCTTTGCACTATTAGTGTATGTTTCCTGCTGGATGAAATGTCATCATCCCGATGTATTTGCCTGCGCAATACTCAATTCAATGCCTATGGGCTTTTATCAACCAGCTCAACTGGTAATTGATGCACGTAACCACGGAGTAATGGTAAGAGAAATTGATGTAAATGTTTCCTTTTGGGATAATATTTTACAAGAAAAAAGCGGTAAATATTGTGCTTTGCGCTTAGGATTTAGACAAGTGAGCGGTTTAAGAGAAGATGAAATGCAGTTACTTATCAATGGGCGTGGCAATGGATATGCTAAGATTCATAACCTATTGGATGCTGGAGTTTCATTAGCGGCATTAGAGCGACTGGCTGATGCAGACTGTTTCCGATCGATGAGCTTAGACCGCAGACAGGCGCTATGGGAAGTTTCGGCATTGAAAGATAGACCTATCGCACTTTTCGAGGGGCAGCCTTCCGAAAGCGATCAAGAGGCGCAAATTCAGTTACCCTTAATGAGCAAAGCGGAACATGTTGTACAAGATTATGCCTCAACTTCACTATCCCTAAAGGCACATCCGGTGAGTTTTGTAAGAGAGCAGCTTGGTCTTTTACATGTTAAGTCTACCAAAGAAGTTAATGATGTACCAGCAGGAAGAACCATTAAGGTAGCAGGATTAGTGTTGGTCCGCCAACGACCAGGCACAGCGGGCGGTGTGTGCTTTATTACCATCGAAGATGAAACAGGTGTTGCTAATTTGGTAGTCTTTGAACAATTGTTCGAAAAATACCGGAAAGAAATCCTAAGATCTCGCCTCCTCATGGTTGAAGGCAAGCTACAACGAGAGGGTGAAGTTACCCATATCATTGTGCAGAAATGTTTTAACTATACTAACCTGCTTAAGGGGATAGTTAAAAAAGAAGATGATGAACTACCAATTTTAACACTTTCACGAGCTGATGAAAAATCGGCACCTTATTATGCGGGTAGGAATTTTAGATAATTTCCCATCCATATCTTTTAACAAACATTTACCTTAGCATCCCCAACTAATATGTCCAATTTAATGACCCTTGATTCCCAGCACGAACTCATCATCAACTTTATCGAAAATACCAACCGGCCAATCTTTTTAACAGGAAAAGCGGGTACTGGAAAGACAACATTTTTAAGACATATTAAATCGAATACCAAAAAGAACATCGCTGTAGTGGCGCCAACCGCCGTGGCGGCCATTAACGCTGGTGGAGTTACCATCCATTCCTTTTTCCAAGTCCCATTTGGTCCAATACCTCCGCCTAGTGCTAATTCGCTTTTTGCAGAGTTCTCTGGTAAAAGTTTCGGAACAGAAAAATCTAAGCTCATTAAGTGCCTCGACTTGCTCATCATTGACGAGATCAGTATGGTTCGAGCTGATACTTTGGATTATATAGATAGAGTGCTAAGATTTGTCAAAGGAACAAATCGTCCATTTGGTGGCGTACAGCTACTAATGATCGGCGATCTGTATCAACTACCTCCAGTTTTTCAGAACGACTGGCACTTGTTGGGAAGATTTTATAAAGGACCTTACTTTTTCGACAGCCTCATTTTTAGGGAATTCCCACTATTAACGTTCGAATTAACAAAGGTTCACCGACAAAGTGATCCAATTTTTATCCAAATCCTAAACGAGATTAGAACAGGAACAATAAATGAAGGTTTATTAACAAAACTGAACGAGCGTTATCAAGCAAACCCAAACAACGAAAGCCTTGCTGATCACGTTACACTAACCACCCACAATCCACTAGTTAAAACAATTAACGAAGAGCGGCTACAACAACTCTCTGGCGAAACACATAAGTTTAAAGCAACAGTAACTGGCGATTTTCCAAAAGAAGCATTTCCTACCGACGAAGAACTGATACTCAAAACTGGAGCTATGGTGATGTTCATTAAGAATGATAGTTCAGGAAAAAAACAATTTTACAACGGTAGAACTGCTAAAGTGCAAAGCATCAGTGGTGATATGATTACGGTTGTGTTTTTAGATGATGACACAACTTTCGATGTAACAAAAGAAATATGGGAAAACACCAAATATGCACTTTCAGAAACTGATCAAAAGGTTTCACAAACCAGTGCGGGTTCATTTACACAATTCCCCTTGCGATTAGCCTGGGCAATTACCATACATAAAAGCCAAGGACTTACATTCGACAAAGCCGTTGTAGATGTAGGTGCGGCATTTGCACACGGACAAACCTATGTGGCGCTAAGTCGATGCCGAACCCTTGATGGACTTATCCTTACCCAACAAGTTGAGTTAAAAAACATTATCACAGATGCGGCTGTATCTGCCTTTATGCAAAAAGCACAAATTCATGTTCCTAACCAGCAAAGCTTTAAGGAAGCAGTTACTGCAATGGAAATTGAAACACTGATAGAGAGTTTTGATTTTGAGCCGCTTAACCAGACCTATCAACAGTTAAAAACGGTAATTATGGAATTGCTTCCAAGTGAGTCGCTCATAAATGAAAAGTTGAGCTCATTAACAGAACTAATTGATACAAAGATTAATATTATAGCCAAGCGCTTTAGTCAAAAGGAACTTACCATAATTAAAAAGCCTAACTTAATAGAAATTAAACCTCGTCTACATAATGCCTCTGCTTACTTTTTGCCTAACATTGTTGCAGTACATGAGCTAGTTATTGCACTGCATACGTTAACAGAAGGAACTCCTTTCCATACCGATTATTTCCCCACCCTTAACCTATTAATAGAACAGCTAGAATCAAAGGTTGAAGTTTTTAAAGTACTTGCTAATCTTACTGCTATTACAGCGATTTACAAAGTACAAAAAAGCAAAGCGGCAAGCTACAAAGCCATAGACAGCTGGAAGAAAAAAGTAACCAAATTAGCTAATATAGAAAACCCAGCCCTTTATGAGCAGCTTGTCGCTTGGCGCAAAAAGACTGCAGAAGAAAAGAAAATACTAGGTTATCATCTCATTTCGGATGTTGCCTTGGCCGAAATTTCTGCCAAGACACCAAGATCGCTCACAGCACTTTCAAAGATCAAAAATGTAGGCGAAGGAAAAACAGCCGAATATGGCGAACAAATATTAAGGCTCGTTCGACAGCATCATGGCGAAAATGATTTGTTTGGCTAATTGCCCTACTTCTTAGTCTTATCTAATATTTTATAAATGTCGTGCCTCCTATCCTGCAAATTTCTTACAGCGCCAAAATTATGAAGCTCTTTTAAAAGATCTACATCAACATCGGCTATTAGGGTAGTCTCGGTATTTGGAGTAGCTTCTGCTTTGATACCATTACTTGGAAAAGAAAAATCAGAAGGAGTGAAAACGGCCGATTGCGCATACTGAATATCCATGTTATGAACTTTCGGTAAATTACCAACACTACCAGCTATGGCCACATAACATTCATTTTCTATAGCTCGAGCTTGCGCGCAACTACGTACGCGTGTATACCCGTTCTGTGTATCAGTCATAAAAGGCACAAAAAGTATCTGCATCCCCTTTTCGGCCAATAACCTTGGTAGCTCTGGAAATTCCACGTCATAACAAATCAAAATACCAATTTTACCACAATCCGTATCATAGGTAGTCAATGAATCACCTCCAACCATACCCCAAGCATGCTTTTCAGCTGGGGTTAAGTGAATTTTACGATACATCTCATACGAGCCGTCGCGGCGACATAAAAAACCTACGTTCTGTAGCACACCATCTTCGATATAAGGCATACTGCCGGTAATGATGTTTATATTGTAGCTAATGGCATATTCCACAAACTTGTCACGTAGCTGAATAGTGTATTTGGCTATCTCCCTCATCGCATCGGCACCACTTAAGTGGTTATAGGCAGTCATTAACGGTGCGTTAAATAGCTCTGGAAACAAGATAAAATCGCTCTGATAGTCACTCACAACGTCAACAAAAAACTCTATTTGCTCACACAACGAGTCTAAACTTGGGAAAGGTCTCATTTGCCATTGCACAAGCCCTAGTCTAATAACCGATTTAATAGAATTGATGTGAACAGCCTCTTCACTATAGTAAATATTATTCCATTCCAATAAAGAAGCGTATTCGAGCGACTGCGTGTCACCAGGCAAATAGCCTTTTAAAATCTTTCTAACGTGAAAATCATTCGAGAGTTGAAACGACAATGTGGGATCGTGAATCTCTTTTCCTTTCACTTTATTTAGGTATTCTTTAGGACTAAGCTCGTTTGCGTAATTTTTATAAGCAGGAATCCTTCCACCTGCAATAATCGCCCTTAGGTTGTGTCTTTCGCATATTTCTTTTCGGGCATCATATAACCTTCTACCAATCCGCATTCCTCGAAAATCAGGATGTACAAAAAAGTCAATACCATAAAGTACATCTCCATTGGGATTGTGGGTAGAGAAAGTTGAATTACCTGTAATTTGAGTATATGTGTGATTATCTCCAAATTGATCGTAGTTTACAATGATAGATAGTGCACAGCCGGCTATCGAGCCATTTACCAGAATACAGATTTGTCCTTCGGGAAATATCTCTACTAATTTACTGATATGTTTTTCACCCCAATAAGATGCTCCTTCCCATTCAGCATAAGCTTCGATCATTGATGTCTTCAAACCTAGGTAATCATCCTTTGTGAGCGTACGCAATTCTATTTTAAGGTCTTCGCTCCTTACTTCATTTTCCATGTAAAAATTAATTATATTTTTGTGTTAATACCTCGATTTCTTTCAAAGCCTCGGCAATTCCATTACGCTGATCAGTTAGCAAATTTAGGTGGTCAGCATGGCTAAATTTGATTTAAGTAGTAACCTTCTTTTCCATCGTTAACGATAGAGATCAGCCCTTTAAGATCTGATATGATTTCTTTGTTATCTTCCAGCCGTAATTTTTGTAACTATACAACCATATAGATTAACAATAGTTTTTATTAAAACCAATATCAACGTCAAATTCGATATAACAATAACATATACACCAAAATCAATGCCCCAATGTACAGCGTCACCTCAAACGCAGTTTCCGGAAATCGAGGGGATTGAAAAACATAGGCCAATGCAAATGCAATCAATAAAAGTCCACAACCAACACTCATTAAAATCTTCCTTGGATAATTTTGGACACCTCCCTCCACAGCGCTAGGAGAAACAGACTTTTTTTCAATTTCTAGCCCTAAGTATTCAGAGAGCACTCGAACAGTGTAAGCCCTAGGTATTACATCGCCGTTTTCAATGCGTTGTATAGAACGTAGGCTAATACCTGTGGCATCAGACAACTCCCGTTGAGTATGATTTCGTTCTAGTCTAGAAGCCTTAACTAGCGCTGCAAATTCCGAATTTTGTGCTTTATCCATCTTGGTGACACTTAACGACATTTAAACGTCATTGCAAATTAGCCCTTTTTTTCTCGAATGCACAAAATACATTTGCAGCATGACGAAAATCGACAATCAAAAAGGATCCATAAAAAACCTGCTTACCCCAATTGCATTCATTATGGTTTTTACCTTAACCCTTGTTGCTAGCGGCTTGCTCAGCGGCTTCGTAGCTCCACGCTACAAGCAATTGAGTTATGGCTGTCTCGGATCCATATTAGCATTTTCACTAGTATGGCTGCTTGCTCGAAAAGAGAAAATAGCACTAACATCCCTAGGATTAGCTTGGCAAAAAGGAACACCAATACGATTCATCCTTGGCATGGTCATTGGCCTCGGCGCATTCCTACTTGTTTTTTTGCCGCTACTTGGGTTCTCATCCATCGTCGTTACTCCACTCCCTTTTCAACTAACCACTGAAACAGCGATGCTTTTCGCCTCCATTCTTCCGCTTGCGCTGATGGAAGAAATTGGTTTTCGATCCTACCCGCAATTTATGTTAAATAAGCATTTTGGAATCTGGACCTCTCAGTTGCTCATAGCTGTACTATTCGGCTGCTACCACCTTTTAAACGGCTGGAGCGTTTTATTAGCTTTTGCTGGCCCAGCAGTCTGGGCAATTGTATTTGGTTTAGCAGCCTTATGGTCGAAGGGTATAGCAGTACCTACAGGTATCCATTTCGTACTCAACGTCATGCAGCATTTATGCGGCTTAAAAAATAAAGGAGGAGCCCTCATGAAACTCGATTACGCTAAGGAAACTGCACAAAGTGCAGTTGCAGTTGATAGCTTAGGGCTTTGGCTGCAGCTTGGCATACTCGCTATCGCACTTGTTGCGACCGGTTACTATAAGAAAGCCCGTTCAACTGTTAATTTAACCAGATAAAGGGGTGGCGAATAGGCAAATTTCTGATCACTTCTTCCACAGCGGGTTGGTGATCAAGCTTTTTCCAGGTAGCAAGCCAGTCCTTGTTTTGGTAAGCATTAGCGCCCATTACTAGAAAGGGTTGCGCCACAGGCCAATTCTCCCAATACATCACATCTTTTTTAAATGGCCATTTACTTTTATCGGCAACAAAAGGATATAAGAATTCAATCCCTTTTTTAATAGATCTCCCATCCTCAGTTTGATAGTTCCATAAATTGTTTCCATCTTCAGATAATATCAGGCAAATCATGCTCATTGCATCTAGGTTAAAAATTGAATAACCATAGGGTTTAGTGCGCGCTAGCTCCAATGGAAAACTTCCATCTTTCCCCATTTGATCTGGCAAAAGCACATTTTTAAAGCGCTCCCGACAAAAATCAAGTAATTTCTCATCTCCAGTTAAGGTAGCGAACGAAGCCACTTGCATTACCCAACAGGTGCCATGGTTATTTTTTGCATTTAACTCATCTTTACCATATTGATGCGTAGTAAGCCAGTTTAGATAATCACTGAACCACTGTTTGATGACTTTTAGCGTAGCAGGTTCAATGGTTTTTTGCATCACCATTATCCCCTGTGCAACTTCCATCAATTGAATGGTATCGATAATTCCGATACCCCGACCTGTAAACCTCCCCTGTATCGCTTGCGCAAATAAAAGATTAGGGTTCATAAGCGTTGCTTGATCAATGAACCATGCCTTTAAATGAATCAAAGCAGCAGAAACGTATTTCTGCTCACCAGTTAGCTTATATGCCGAGGCGAGTGCACCGATAATGCGACTAAATCGGATCATTGCCAGTCGGTGCGCCACAAAAATATCGGGATTGGTAAGTCCGTCTCTTTGAATATATGGCCCAGATGGGTTCTGAGGATCAGGCCACCAATAATCACCCTCAGAAAAGAAGTCGTGCCTGCCACCTGCACTTCTGTTCGAACTTTGAGCAGTAACAGTAACAGGCTCCTGCTTTATAGCCCAAGCAGCTTCACCTAGAATTTGCTTACGTAATGTTTTTGCAACATCATTTTGATACGATTGTGCAAAAGCGTTTGTTGAGGTATTAATTATAAAGAAAAATAAAATAAGAGTAAACCACCGCGTCTTCATTATTTAGTCATTAAAGTCGATGTAATTTTACTAATAGTATTTGGATTATTTTTCTCCGATGCCGAAATTGTTAATTTTATTTCAGTAGCAGTACCTTGAACATTATTGATTCGCTAAAGCGCGATCTAAGTGCACGTAGCCCCCATCTACATAAATTAATTGACCTGTGGTGTGGCTCGACCTTTCGCTCAATAAAAAAGCGGTCATATTTCCAATCTCTTCTGCGGTCGTCATTCTATTTTCGAATGGAATTTTAGCCGTAATTTCTTTTAACATCGCGTCAGGATTTTCCAAAGTGGTAATCCATTTGGCATATTGCGGAGTCCAACATTCTGCTACTACTACTGCGTTCACTCTAATTCCATATTTTAAAAGTTCTACTGCCCATTCCCTTGTCAACGCATTTCTACCCCCATTAGCAGCCGCATATGCCGAGGTATTTCCTTGACCAGTATCGGCAGTTTTTGAGGTAATATTAACAATAGCACCTTTGCTCTTTTTAAGTTCTGGTAAGGCATAATGCACCATTAAATAGTAGTGTACTAGATTACTATGTAGGCTTCGCATAAATCGTTCATAATTTCCATGCTCCAATCCAACCCCGTCATTTAACCCTGCATTATTTACAATACCATCTATTCTTCCAAATTTGGAAATGACACTTTTTACAGCCATCTCGACAGCTGCAGGGTCGCTTAGCTCAGCCTGAATAGCGAATGCATCAACCCCATAAGACCTAAGCTGCGTTATTGCAATTTCGTTATCTTGCTTATTTCTACCAATCACTACTGGAACAGCACTTTCTGCCGCCAATACTTTGGCAACTCCTAGCCCAATACCTTTTGCCCCACCCGTTACGATGATTACTTTATATTTTAATCCTAAATCCATGTTCTATATCAAATCCTTGTTCCTGGCTCCTTAATCCTCGTTCTTTGTTCCTTAATTTTTGCTCCTTATCTTCGCTCCTAAAACCGAAAACGTCGCTACAAGCTTACTCCTCTTTTCCAAGGAATAAAATCATCTTGTTCTAACAGCACTGCTTTAGGAATCTCTTCTCCACTAGCAACAGCGATAATGTAGTTCAAGATTCGTTCACCAGCCTGCTCAATGGTTTCTTTTCCTGTGACAATAGTACCACAATCAATATCAATAATATCTGGCATTCGCTGTGCTAATGCCGAATTTGTTGCGATTTTAATCACCGGTGTAATCGGATTGCCTGTCGGAGTTCCTAAACCAGTAGTAAATAACACAATATTCGCGCCGGCAGCAACCTCTGCAGTGGTACTTTCTACATCGCTTCCTGGTGTACAAAGTAAGTTCAAACCAGCATTGGTTACTTTTTCAGGATAGTCTAACACGGCAACAATTGGTGAATTGCCACCTTTTTTTGCAGCACCTGCTGATTTTATCGCATCAGTAATTAAGCCATCTCTAATATTGCCTGGTGATGGATTAGCATGAAAACCAGAGCCATCTTGTATGGCTTTTGCGTTATAGGTCGTCATTAAATCCATAAACCGTTGAGCAACTTCTTCATCAATACACCTGTCGCTCAATTCTTGCTCTACACCACAGAGTTCGGGAAATTCGGCTAAAATCACAGCCCCACCAAGCGACACCAAAAGATCTGAAACGTAGCCTAGGGCCGGATTTGCTGAAATACCAGAAAAACCATCTGAGCCCCCACACTCCATTCCAATACACAGTTTATGAAGTGGTGCAGGCGTACGCTCTTGCTCATTAGCTTTGATCAGGCCTGCAAAAGTCTGCTTCAAAGCATCCTTAAGCATTTGTTGCTCAGTTCCAGAAACTTGTTGTTCCAATACCACCAACGGCTTGTCGAATTTTGCATCCCTCTTATAAATCTCATTCATAAGAATGCTAGTTTGAGCATGTTGGCATCCAAGCGAAAGCACCGTGGCACCTGCAACATTTGGATGTGTAATATAACCTGCTAACAAACCGCACAATGCATCAGAATCTAGTCGAATTCCGCCACAACCTAAATCATGTGTTAAAAATTTAATTCCGTCAACATTGGCAAATACTCTGTCTGTAGTTTTCGGCGCATTGCTCTGTTCAAACTCTGTTTCCAAAATATCGCTCACAGACTGGCCAGTTTTGTACAAGCCAATTAATTGATCTACCTCGGGAGCCCAACCTTTTGCTTTTTTATACCCTAATTTTTCAACTAATGCCTCTTTGAGTACCCCCACATTTCTGTTCTCACAAAAAACCATAGGGATAACTAACCAATAATTGGCAGTACCTACGCTTCCATCCGAACGTGCAAATCCGTTGAAAGATAACGTTTCAAACTTCGAAATATCAGGCTTTTGCCAGATGAGCTTTCTTTCTCCCATGCTAAAAGGTGCAGCTGCATGATGAATATTTGCTGTAGTAAGTGCTGAACCAGCTGCAATAGCTTTAGTAGCTTCCCCCACTAACACACCGTACATGTAAAGTTTATCACCTTCCTTCAGATCAGTAGTACTAAATTTATGCTTACACTGAACGTTGTCTTTTAGGTAAATAATTTCATTCTTAAAATCTACTGGAAAACCTTTTTCAAGATCTTTCAATGCTACTAATATGTTATCTTTTGGATGAATTTGCAGATAACTTATTTCTGTTTCGATCGTAAACATATTATAACCCAAATATTTTTTTCATTAAAACCCATTTTTCATCAGGTGCAGAGCCCGGTATTTTTTGCTGATAATTCCACATCAACTCTTCCCATTCCTGAACCCTGTCATTGTCCTTATCCATTGCTGATTTTTTATCGAAAGAAAAATCGGTATCTGCTGTGATGGTCATAAAAAGTGTTGTACCAAATCTATAAATCTCCATTTCTCGAATTCCTGAATCCAAAATGCTTTTTAAAACCTCGGGCCAAACATTTTCGTGAAACCTCTCATATTCTCTAATCAATTCAGGATCGTCTTTAAGCACTAGCGTTAATGCGAATTTTTTCATCAGTATTTTTAAAATTGTTTCACTTTATAGGTTTTGACCGAATAATACAAAATAACCACAAAGCAACATAACGGAACTATGTATGCCTTTTGGATGCTGTCTGTCGCATCAGAAATTAAGCCCATTGCTACTGGAGCCAAGGCGCCACCAATGATAGACATGACTATAAACGAGGCAGCAATCTTGGTTTCCTCTCCAAGATCCTTAATGCCTAGTGCAAAAATAGTAGGGAACATGATCGACATAAAAAATGGTACGGCTACCACGCAATATAAAGAAAGTTCTCCACTGGTAAACAACGCCAAAACCAAGAGTAATATATTAATGACAGCATAAATTGCCAATAACTTTGGAGCTTTGACATAACGCATCAAGAAAGTACCCATAAATCTGCCTGCCATAAAACCAACCATTGCAATAGATCCCCAAATTAACGCTGCATCTTTTTCACTAACGCCATTTACAAATTTAGCATACCTGATAAAGAAGCTACCTATTCCAACCTGGGCTCCAACGTAAAAAAATTGTGCAATAACTGCCCAACGCGTATGCGAATGCCTTAAAACTTTAGCCGAAAATTTAGTTGGACCATGAATATTGTCATCATCACCCTTAATTTCTGGAATTTTGATAAAAGCAAAAAGGATGATCAAGAGGATTACAATTACCGCAATAATCAGGTATGGAATTTTAACTGTATCTGCTTCTGATTGCAAGTAGGCATTTAACTGACCTGGGCTCATGTTATCCAAAGCCTCTTTGCTATATTCAATTCCTGATAGAATGAATTGACCGCCTAAAATTGGTGCTAGGAAAGAACCAACTCCATTAAAAGACTGTGCAAAATTTAGCCGTTGTTCCGAGTTTTCTTTTGGCCCCAATACCGCGATATATGGATTGGCTACTGTTTCTAAAAAGGTAGCTCCACTAGCAATCACAAAAAATGCACACAAGAAAAATAAATAACTTCTTTCGGTAGCTGCTGGGATTACCAGCAATGCACCAACTGCATACAAGCAGAGGCCAAATATAATTCCCTTTTTGTAACCATACTTATGCATGAACAAACCAGCCGGTAATGCCACTAGAAAATAAGCTAAATAAACAAATAGGTCTATCAATGAAGATTCCGTATCTGTTAGTCTACAGGCCTTTTTTAAATGGGGAATTAAAATTGGATTAATGTTGTGCAACAATGCCCACAGAAAAAATAAAGAGGTAACAAGTATAAATGCAAGCAAGTATTTGTTTTTCGACATATAAATTTGATTCTAGTTTGCCCAAATTTTATGTTATAGGAAACTGTCTGGGCTTAAACAAGCAATAGGCAATACGTTCCTTACAGGGAATATCATTTGGTTAATACAAAGAAAGAAGTATTCCAATTTAAATATTTGCCAAGATTACCCAAATAATCAACAATATTGGCATTATAATGAAACATTATAATATTTTCCAGTATATTTATTTGACCATTTATAAAACTATATTGACATGAAACCGCAACTATTAAAAGTTTCAACTGGACCCGCCCAATCTTTCAGTGTAAGGAGAGATTTGGTCCCTTACATGAACAACAAGTGGCATTACCATCCCGAAGTAGAGCTTATACATCTCAAAAAAGGAGTAGGAACACAGTTTATCGGCGACAGCATCAGAAGTTTTAGATCGGGAGACATTATATTGGTAGGTGCACATTTGGCGCACTATTGGAGATTTGACGACATTTATTTCAATGAGCAATCTAAAGCCACTGCTGATGTACGTGTAGCCCACTTCAGCGAAAACTTCTGGGGAGAGCAATTCCTTAGTCTTCCAGAAAATAAAGCGATTAAAACCTTATTAGAAAATAGTAGAAGGGGCTTGCAAGTAAATGGAAAAATTAAACCTAAAGTTGCCGAGCTATTAGCGCAAATGGTATCTGCTGATGGTACACATCGAATTATCCTATTGCTGGAAGCCCTTACACTAATTGCCAATTGCAACCAAACGGTAAAACTATCTTCTATTGGCTTTAAACAAGATTATGATGAATCAGAAAACATCAGAATTAATGCAATCTATGAGTATACTTTAAAAAATTTCAGAAGAAAAATACACTTAGAAGAAATTGCAGGAGTAGCCGTAATCAGTCCGAATTCATTCTGCAGGTATTTTAAATCCAAAACTCGCAAAACCTACTCAAGATTTCTCACCGAAATTAAAGTAGGTCATGCCTGCAAACTATTGATGGAAAACAAACTGAATATGAAACAGCTTTGCTATGAGAGCGGCTTTAATAACCTAGCAAGTTTTCATAAATATTTTAAAATAACCACTGGAAAAAGCCCTATGAACTACCAGAAAGAATTTATCTCTCGATAAAAAAAGACGCTATTTAAACGCAAGCCTAGCTATATCAATTTTCTAACCTAATAAGAAAATTGTAAATATGCTCCCTTTACCAGGTTCGCTCTCCACGAGTATTTTCCCTCCGGCAGCATTAATGATTTTTTTGGCAAGATATAAGCCAATTCCACTACCTTCGATGTCTTGATTAAGCCTTCCATACATGGCAAAGATCTTGTCTAGTCCAGATGGATCGATCCCCTTTCCATTATCCTTTATCCTCAACACGATATTTTTCCCTTGCCTTTCACAATGTATATTGATAAAAGGTTCATCATCGCCTTTAAATTTAATGGCATTTGAAACAAGATTAAATAGAATACTCCTTAAATTCTTTTTAGAAAAAGGCAATTCAGTTACAGCTAAGTCTCTGCTAATTTTTGCTCCCGACTGCTTAATCTTGTCGGTTAGGCTCCATTCTACATTATCGATAATTTCATCTAAATTAACCATTTCCATAATAGTCATCTCGCTTTCAACCTTGGCGATAATTCCTATATCTGTAATCAATAGCCGATAAGTTTTAATCGACCGATTTATCAACTCCAGAACATCCATCAATTTTGCGTCTGACAAGGCAATATGATTCATTACATTGATACTGGTTTCTATATTCCCAAGCGGAGCTAATAAATCGTGAGAGGCGGCATGAATAAAATGGTCTAGATCTGCATTAATCCGGAGTAAGCTCTGATTTTTTTGATCCAGCTCAAATTGGATATCCTTCAGCAACGTAATATCACTGAAGGTAATGATCGCACCACTCCTTTTCTGCGAGCTCTGTTGAAGGTAAGGCATGATCATCATCTGATACCATTTACCGTTGGTGGTTTCTATTTCTTTCGAAAACACGGTATCGTTATCCAATACATTTTTAATGTCTTCAATCAGATTTTCAAATTTAATATTGGTCGATATGTGATGAATAGGTCTCCCGATATCCGTTTCCATTAAATTAATGAGGTTAATGGCTCCTGGCGAAAACTTCATCAACTCGAGCTCATTGTTGATGAACAATTGGCCGTTGATGTTACTACGGAAATAATTGTTTAGGTCATCGTTAATCTCAAGCAACTCTTTGTTCTTTATATGGTACTCCGTATTAATGGTATGCAATTCTTCATTTACAGACTGCATTTCCTCATTAGTACTCTGCATTTCTTCATTAGCAGAAATGAGTTCCTCACTAAACGACTGCATATTTTCATTGGAAGAATCGAGTTCATCATGAATTTCATTAAGCTTAATCTTCAATGTCCTCAGCTCTGATTCTAAGTTTTGCGTATACTTATCATGGTAAATTTTTTCGTCGAACACTGGACTTATACTAGTTTCGTTACCTTCTTGGTTTTCACGGAAAAGTACCATTAATATTTTTTGGAAAGCATTTTTAGCAGCCACAGGTACCACTGAGAGATTAACGCTCAGCATTTTATCTTCATTTTCGATGAGAATATTGGATACACTTGCCCTCTCGTTATTTTGGATAGCCGTTGTTCTCAATGTATTAAAAGCAATGGCTAATTGGGGCTTTAAAAGTTCTTCTAGATTGGAATTAAAGTTCTCTTGTTGCATATATCTGCTCGTGTCTCCATAAGACTTAATCACGTGGCTATACTCATCGACAAAAATGCATAGATAGCCGGTCTCACTTACCACAGCGCTCAGCATCTGATCAGTAAATGGGTTGTTGTTACTTTTACTATATTCTTCCCCAAAAAAGCGAGATGCTCGCTTGATCTCTTGATACTCTGGCATAGCAAACGTATCGAAGCTGATTGCTTTTTTGTTCTTTGTATTTCTATAAATCTTCCACCGTTTATCGGCAATTTCCAAGCTGTTAATAATTGAAGTTGGATTTTCGCTCGACCCCAAAAAGAGATACCCGCCAAGCTTTAGTCCAAAAAGAAGCATATTGAATACCTTTTTCTGCAAAACAGGAGCCATGTAAATCAACAAATTCCTACAACTGATAAGATGCATATTGCAATAAGGTGGATTCTTAACAAGATCATGCTGAGCAAAGATGATCATCTTCCTAATGTTTTGCTTGATTTTGTAAGTTTTACCCTCCCTTGTAAAATAGGTTTCTAGTCTTTGTGCACTGACAAATTTCCCAATGCTTACACTATAAATGCCTTTCGCCGCATGAGCTAAGGCTTTCGCATCGATATCAGTAGCAAATATTTTTACAATTACATCCTTGTGATTTCCAACCAATTGTTCTGCAACGAGTATGGCTAATGAATAGGCCTCTTCTCCTGTCGCGCAGCCAGCCACCCATATTTTTAACTCCTCTTCATCTGCTAACTTTGTAAGAATTTCTGGAATAATTTTGTGCTGGATATGATCGAAAGCCTCTGGATCTCTAAAAAAAGCAGTTACACTGATTAGAAACTCTTTTGCTAAGGCAATAACTTCATCTGGGTTACCTTTCAAAAACTCAAAATATGCTGAGAGTGAATCGAAGTTTTCTTGTGAGGCTCTTTTTTTTGTTCTCCTTAGGATTGTCGAATGCTTGTAACCAGAAAAGTCGTGCGGTGATGATTGCTCTATCAATTTGATAATTTTAGGCATGATTAACTCATCTTCAGAGCTTTCAGCAATCAACAAGCCTTCCTTTTCAACATATGATTCAATCGCAGCTGGCATCTCCGCAGGCTCCAGAATATAGTCAGCCAACCCAGTCGCAATCGCATGCGCTGGCATGCTAGAGAATTCAGAGGTTTCTGGTGTTCGTACCATTACCATCCCACCTTTTTTCTTAATTTCAATAATCCCCTCAGTACCATCAGATCCAAGACCCGAAAGAATAATCCCAATTGCCTTAATTCCAAAATCTTGAGCAAGCGAACTAAAAAAAGTATTAATGGTAAGATGAGGCCCTTTATTCCCTTTTTCGCTAAGCTGCAACTTTCCATCTTTGATGGTCATAAACTTATCGTTAGGAATCAGGTACACCTCATTACTTTTCATACTCGTTCCATTTGCGGCCTCAAGCACCTTCAATTTGCTGTGCTTCCCGAGTAATTCTACCATTCGGCTCTTAAAATCGGCCGAAAGATGCTGAACAATCACATAGGCTACACCATCTAAAGGGGTATTATCGAAAAACGAATTGATTTCTTCCATTCCCCCAGCAGATGCACCGATGGCAATGATGAACTTAGGATCTGGATTGAACATAATGAACTTATTAAAGAGCGAATACTTGTAAGATAGTGTTTAATTAATGAAAGAAACTATAGGCTTATATATTTAATGTACTAGTTTAATTGCCGACTCGCTCATGCGTATCAAAAGCGATTTTGAAAGTTGACCCTATACCCACTTCACTCTCCACGCTAATCGTACCCTTAAGCTGATGTACCTGCATCTTTACCATATAAAGTCCCATTCCTTTTCCTTCTATACCTGCGTGGAAGCGTTTATACAGACCAAACAACTCAGAGCCATATTTATGGAGATCAATCCCCATACCATTGTCAGCAAACTCCAACACAAGCCTTTCTCCCTCCATGCGACTTGAAATATGGATCATCGCTGGGGTATCTACCTTTCTGTATTTAATGCTGTTCAGTAACAGGTTGTAAAAGATGCTATGCAAATAACTCTTGTAGCAGCGGATGTGTTTAACGGCAGAAAAATCGGAAGTAATTAAAATTCCACTGCTATCAATTAAATTGGCTATACTGATCCTTATATCAGCAATCAGTGCACTAAATTGCACCTGCTCAATTGCCTCATTTACGCCATGGTTCATATTTAGGATAAAATTCAGGTCCTTAATCACCGAATCCAATCTGTCGGTAGATACGGTAAGAGCGGCAAGTACATCGCCACGATTCTCTGCAGTACGCGCTGGATCTAACAGCGAAATCAATGAAATAATATTCACCAATGGAGCACGCACGTTATGCGAAACTACGTAAGAAAACTGCTCTAAATCCTTATTCCGCTGTACTAAATCGGCCATCATTTTAGTCCTTTCAAGATTTGCTTGCTTCTGGGAAGTGATGTCAAGGGCAATACCAAGCATCCCGCGCCCTTCATCTCCCGAAAGAATGTAAGGCACTTTTACTATATATAAATATTTTACGCTTCCATCTCCCATGGTAAAAGGCACTTCCGGAAGAGTCACGGAAACACCATCGCTAATCATCTTCTGATCTTGTTGACTAAAATATTCCCTTTCATGTGCGCGCTCCATCTGTTGGCGGCTATCATCACAAAGAAACTCTTCAACCGTTACCCCATACAGCGCAGCAAAACTTCTATTCACAAAACGGTAACGTCCCTGCGCATCCTTAATATATATTCCCTGAGGTATATGATCCATAATGAGCTGCAGATTCTGCTCAGACTGGTTCCTAGCTCCCTCCGATTCTTTAATCTGGGTGATATCATGTGCCACTCCATGCATGCCTATAGCTTTGCCATTTTCATCGAGTTCATACTCCCCTTGAGAAAAAATATGCCTTATAGAACCATCTCTGCGAATGATCCTATGATAAATGGCTGATGGAGCAAGGGAAGCCTTTGCCGCGGCCACCATGTCTTGCACATGCTGAACGTCTTCGGGATGCAACATCAACATCCAGTCATCATAAGGATGTCTATTATCTGATATTTCAAAGCCATATATCCGACAAAGCTCGTCCGACCAGATGGACACCCCTGTAGCAAAATCAATTTCGAAACTACCCACATGAGCGATAGATTGCGCCTGCTTCAGTCTAAGCTCTGATGCCTGTAATTGCTTTTCAGCTCGTTCTCTAGAACGTTCTCGATAGAAAGCATTCACCGCAAATGAAATATCTCCTGCCACCTCTTCTAGCAGGTCACATTCCTGCGTGCTAAAAAGTTCACGGTGTTCAGAATACAGATTCAAAGTACCAATAATATCTTCATCTTTCTTAATTGGCAGCACCATAAAAGAGAGAATGCTATTGGCAGTAGCAAAATTCTTCCAGCCTTTGTGCTTAAAACTGTCTATGTCGTTGCAAATAAACGGTCTGCCAGTCACTAACACCTGCGAGATGGGGTCGTTTGGCCATACCTCCGTTCCGTCAAACCATGCTATGAAGTCTTGCGGAATGCCATAGCCTTGGGCCAGAAAAATCTTGGTACGCTGCTCGTTCAATAGCCCTATCCAAGAGATTTTGAAGCCGCCAAACTCAGTTGCAATCCTGCAGGTTTCACGAAAAAGCTCGACTTCATTGCCAGTCTGTACAATCGTTTGGTTAATTTGGCTAATGAAACCATAAAGCCTATTGGCACTACGGGTCTTTTCTTGCGCCAATACATTTTCTGTTACGTCTCTAAAATTATCGACAATCCCGCGGATATCGCGATCGTGCAACATGTTGGTCACTACCGCCTCATACCAATGCCAAGTTCCATCCCCGTGAAGCATCCTTCCAGTATGACCTTTAACAGGAACGCCCGGGCTTGCCATTACCTTCGCCATTATCTCAGCAAGCGAAGCATCATCATCAGGGTGTGCAATTGCGAAGATATCGAGCTTAAGCACCTGTTCGCGTGTATAACCCAACACCTTAAAGATGGAAGAAGAAGCGTGGATAAGTTTTCCTTTTTCGTTGATTATTACTACCGCATCACCAGCATTTTCGAGCAAAGTCTGGTATCTTCGCACAATCCGTTTGAACCTGGAAAGAATCAGTAAAGTTACAAAGACAGTCGCTAAAACCACCAATACCGCTATTACAAACAGCATATCAGCAAACTTAATTTAAAAGCAGCAGCAATTGTACGCGCTGCAGCAAACTGCGCGAAGCTTGATTTTTGACCTTCCATAAGCTTAGAGGATTTGGTTAGAGGAGAAACGAAGGTAGACAATTTGAAAGACATTCATGTTATAATACTTGAAAACAGACAGTTGACAAAGTTAAACGGCTGCGATTTCCAAGTAAAAACATACATAGTTGCTAAAAATTGGGCTTTCCCAATTTGGAAAAGCCCAACCTTAACAAAAAATCACACCAATCTACTTCAAATGGCTAACTACTAAATAACTATAAATCAAAAAGGTTTTGAAAAGCCTTAAAAATCCAAAACCAATTTGGAATACTTTAGTTACGTATCCCTTTGTTGGAACACTACGACGAACTACGTTGCAGTTTAATGTCAACTATCACGGAAAATTGGCAGCTACCTTTGCACCCGACCGCCAACAGTTACTACATCAGTGCAAAAACTATGGCAATCTCTCAAAGCCACCGCTGTATTTAGTAGCAAATAGGATTGAACAACTACACCTCTACGGGTTCTTTAGTCAATAGAACTCAAATAATATTAATCACCGCAAACAATTAACTATTTTTTTTGGTTTTTAGGACTAACGTTTATTTCCAGATGCCAATGGACAAACCATCAAATACACCATCAGCAAATCAGCAGCGAGCAGCGAGCGAACAACGCTTTTCCGCCTTAGTTACGGCGACTTCTGATATAATATACAGCCTTAGCCCCGATTGGCGTATTATGTATGAACTGGATGGGCGTGGATTTTTACCCGATGCCCCAGAACCGACCGAGGATTGGCAAGTCATTAACGTTTATGCCGAGGATAGAAAAAAAGTTACCAAAGCAATAAATGAGGCTATTGCTGACAAAAAGATATTTGAAATGGAACACCGAGTAAATCGAGCCGATGGCACGGTTGGCTGGACCTTTTCACGGGCAGTTCCTATATTGAATGAAAAGGGAGAGATTACCGAGTGGTTCGGTACCGCAAGCGATATTACTGAGCGAAAACTCGCGGAGCAGACTCTTGAACTTACCCGCAAGGAATCCGAGCAGCAAAGAAGATTGTATGAAACCATCACTTCTGCTACGCCCGATTTGATGTATGTATTTGATTTAAATTACCGTTTCACGTATGCAAACCGAGCCCTCTTAAATATGTGGGGCAAAACTTGGGAAACCTCAATAGGCAAAAACTTGTTAGAAAATGGCTACGAGCCATGGCACGCGGCTATGCATGAAAGAGAAATTGATTATATTGTAGCAACTAAAAAACCCGTACGAGGAGAAGTTTCATTCCCCCATGCTACATTAGGTAAACGAGAATATGATTACATCCTAATGCCGGTATTTAATGCCAAGGGCGAAGTTGAGGCTATTGCAGGTACAACACGCGACGTGACCGACCGAAAACAGTTCGTCGAAATGCAGACTCAGAATGCTGCCGAATTACAAGCTGTTAACGAGGAAATGGCAGCCACCAACGAAGAACTGGCAGCCTCAAACGAAGAACTTGTTACAGCCAATGAGCAACTGAAACTCCTCAACGATCAGCTGCAAACCGCTCGTCAAAAAATCAAAGAAGGCGAAGTTGCGCTACGGCTAGCCATTGATGCTGCCAATTTTGGCACTTGGTTCCTTCACTCCAAAACAAGAGAATTCGTAACCGATGCCCGCTTGAAAGAACTTTTTGGCTATTACCCAGATGAAGACCTTACAATTGAGCAGGCTTTAGCACAAGTTAGCGACGAATACCGCGGATATGTGGCCGAAAAACTGGAGAATGCGATCAACAACCGTGGCGACTATGACGTAACCTATCCTGTTACCGGTTTCCACGATGGTCGTCTGCGTTGGGTTAGAGCAATCGGAAATCTTAAAGCAGATCCTTCAGGTACCTTTTCAGCTTTTACAGGTGTGGTAATGGATATTACCGAACAGAAAAATGACGAGATACGTAAAAACGATTTCATTGCCATGGTGAGCCATGAGCTCAAAACGCCACTCACATCGATTAAGGGTTATATCCAAGTAGTACTCCGTAAGCTAAGAGCAGAAGACGATGGATTTATTGCAAGCGCAATGGAACGCGCAAATATACAAGTAGAAAAAATGACTAATATGATTAGCGGCTTTCTCAATATCTCCAGACTCGAATCAGGCAAGATCCACATTTCGCACGAACAATTCGACCTAGCCGAATTAGTCAAAGAAGCCGAAGAGGAGTCGCTAGCTACTATATCCAGCCACACGGTTATATTTGCTCCAGTAAAAACCACTATCATCAATGCAGATCGCGACAAAATTGGCCAAGTTATCCATAACCTTATTAGCAATGCGGTTAAATATGCGCCTGCGGGAACAAAGATCGAGATTGCCTGTACAAACGATGCGGAATCAGCATGCATTAGTATTAAAGATCAGGGTATTGGTATTAGAGCAGATGACCTTCCTAAAATATTTGATCGTTATTATCGCGTGGAGAATAACAATATGTCTTCTATATCAGGATTTGGAATAGGTCTTTACTTATGTAAGGAAATCATCTCCAGACATCAAGGCAAAATATGGGTAGAAAGTGAATTTGGCAAAGGCTCTACCTTTCGCTTTAGCCTTCCCAAGGCAAAGTTTAATCCTTAGCATGTAACATTAAATGGAACTAAATCTGATCACGTATCCCATGCAAAAGAGGTAAACTGAAATTTCATAGCGTTCGTGTCCAAGTGGTCGTATTATAGAAAATCTCCCTTTATTTCCATCAGCCACTTCTATGCTAAACTGGACTTGTACGCGGTAGTGCATTGACCTGATCCACCTCAAAACCGGAAAAGTAATCTGGAGAGGCTGGGCTGAGGGGAATTTAATAATCCCGAAAAGGTCATCAACCACATCCCCTAAGGTAGTGGATGGCATTTTAAAAAGCTTAGCTCATAAATACATACGAAAAGCTCCAACTTCATCAGCCAAATTCCACGATTTTCCACAGATTATCCACCTATTATCCACGTTCGGTCCACGTTTTTATCGAGACAGCTTCGGCTCCGCTTCGCGTGCCGCTCGTCACAGTGTCGAAGAACTTAGCAAAATTGCCGGCAGATTGCTACTCCTTGGCATTTTTTTTGCCCAACATATTGAGAGAGATTTTCGCAATTTCTCCTGTTAACTTTGTTGGTGAAATACAATCGCAATTAGTCAATCCTATCACATATATATCTTCACTTGGGATGTAAACACCCATGGTTTTAAATCCAAAAATACTACCCCCGTGTTCTCGTGTCTGAATTCCATTTATATTTTTAATATGCCAACCATAACCATAACTAAATGCTTCACCATTGTTAAGCTTGTAAGTACTGAATGCGTTGTTAAGCTCTTTGGCACCAACCAATTGGTTTGTTGTTAAGGCGTTTTGCCATTTCAACATATCGCCTACTGTCGACATTAAAGAACCTGACGAAAAGGGAACGCTAAAATTTATCACCGTCTTGTTAACGTAGCCCTCTCCTTTCTTTTGGTATCCGTAGGCCCTTTTAAGAATAACCCGTCTGTCGCTAGCATAACTTGAATGACTCATCCCTATCTTTTCAAAAATATGCTTGCGGATAAAGTCTTCATATCTCTCTCCAGAAACCAACTCGATGAGATAGCCAAGTAAAACGTAGCCTGAATTGTTATAGGCAAATTTTTCTCCAGGAGAAAAATCAACTGGTTCATTTTTAAAGAAATTTACCAACTCTTTTGCAGGCATTTCTTTTTGCGCTATTTCCGAAAGCGACTTCATTTTGGTAAAATCCATAATTCCAGAAGTGTGCGTTAAGAGATGGTGAATAGTGATCTTGCTTCCTTGAGGATAATCGGGAATATGGTTAGATATGGGATCGGATACCTTGAGTTTACCCTGTTCTTCCAGCATAAGTATAGCAACAGCGGTAAATTGTTTGGTCATAGAACCCAATTGAAACACATAGTCTGGCGTCATATCCACACCTAGTTCTAGGTTTGCCTTTCCAAAACCTTTTTGATAAATTATTTTTCCCTGATGGGCTACCATAAATACTCCTCCTGTACCACTTTTATCATGGAAATCCTTTAGCACCAAACTGTCGATCTGTGTTTCAAGTTTTTGCGCATGTAGCGCGAGCGAAGAAGAGATGGTAACGAATAAGAACAATATCTGCGTTAAGCGGTGTTTCAATTTTAGCATATATTTAAGTGTTTTACACTTGGACGCACAAAAAATAAATCCGGTTACAAATAATCGTTACTTTGTAGTGAAAAGAAAAACATTATGCTAGCAGAAACTTTAAAAACCTTGTTCGTTCGTGATCTTAATAGGCTCAAAGACGAAATACAGCTTTACAATAAGGAAGAAAATCTGTGGGTTGTAGATAAACAAATTCTAAATTCAGCAGGAAATTTATGCCTGCACCTAATTGGAAACCTCAATACCTATATAGGCGCAGAATTTGGAGGTACTGGTTATATACGGAACAGGCCTGAAGAATTTTCACTGAAAAACATACCAAGAGCCGTAATCGTTGGCAAAATAGAAGATACCATACGTATGCTTGAAGCCGCGGTTGGCACGCTAACCGAAGAACAGCTCGAAAACGAGTATCCACAACTTGTACTCGCTGGTAAAACCTCAACACAATATTTCTTGATTCACCTAGCCATGCACCTAAGCTATCACCTTGGGCAGATTAACTACCATAGGCGCTTACTGGATATTTGATGAATAAAATCTCTTTAAGATGACTTCTCACGAGATGAATGAACAAGACTATAACGTTCAACACCTCATTTGTTACGTTTGTGTACTTTATCTTCTACCTTTATATTTTTTTTTGTTGGTTTGTCTATCAATCAACTCTATCAGGTGAAAGGAAAAAAACTTAGTCTATCTCTTTACTGGAAATGCCAGCTAATTGGCTGGACAATTGCCTCTCTCTACTGGGTGTTAATGGGGATGATAGGCACAGCGTTCAGCCCTACTTTAGCTGTTATTCTGTTTATGGGTGATCTGTTGATCTACATATTACCTACCCATCTTTTCAGGCTAATATCTTTAAGGAATAACTGGCAGCAATGGGAGCCAAAAAAGCTTCTGATCGTAGTTATTCCTAGTATTCTGCTAATTGGTTGGATTTTTATGATGCTCACTATTGGAAAAAACTTCCTAGCTAAGTTCTATTTTTGGCCTCCATTTAATGAAAGTTTCAGCAGTTATTTTAACAGCTCATGGTTGGTTACTTGGATGACTGGTATTCGCTTGGCCACTATTTGGATTTTAGCTTATTATCTCTACCACTATGCACAAGCAAGATTGAAAGCAACTGAGGAAAGCGCTCGTTTAAGGCTATTTGCAAAAAATGCACAACTTGAAAATTTGAAGACGCAACTTAACCCGCACTTTTTCTTTAATTCTCTTAACAGCATAAAGGCATTAGTTAGCGAAAACCCCACACATGCCAAACGGGCTATTGATCTTCTATCAGAGCTGTTACGGACCTCTTTATATAGTAGGGATACCAGTTTGGTTACTTTGCAAACAGAGATGAACCTTATCAAGGATTATTTAGAGCTTGAAAAAATTCGCTTCGAAGATCGGCTGCAATTGAGCATTGAGATGCCAGAAAGCGTATTACCAATCATGATTTTACCCCTGAGTGTACACACGCTGGTTGAAAATGCCATCAAACATGGTATATCAAATACCATGAATGGGGGCACAATTACTATCAGTGCAACTCAATTTGGTTCTGTTCTAACAATTGTCGTTCAAAATCCAGGGAAATTAGCGGAAATCGAAAGCTTTGGTTTGGGTTTAAACAACTTACGTGAACGGCTGCAATTACAGTACAATGGCCAAGCTTTTTTTTCAATTGAAATGATTGGTCAGAAAACGGTTTCATCCAAACTAACTGTACCGATATGAGAGATAAAATAAGGTATATCATTATAGATGATGAACGTTTGGCTAGAGCAGAAATGAAATTGATGATGCAGAAGTTCACAGATTTTGTGCTTGTTGGAGAGGCTGGCAATGTATCAGAAGCTGAGAAACTAATTATTCAACTACGTCCAAGCCTGATATTTTTGGACATTCAGATGCCCGAAAAGTCGGGATTTGACTTATTATCCGACTTAGACCAAATTCCTGCAGTTATCTTCACAACAGCTTTTGAGCAATATGCTGTAAAAGCCTTTGACCTAAATGCACTTGACTACTTACTAAAACCTATACGCCAAGAACGTTTGCAAAAGGCAATTGAAAAAATAAAGGCCAGTCATGATGATAAAATAACCAGTGACCATCTGCTAATCAAAGAGGGTGAAAAAATACATTTCCTAAAAACCGCAACCATCTATTTGATCGAATCGATAGGTAATTATGTGCGTATCTATTTTGACAATGAAAAGGTGTTCTTTAAGCGTTCACTAAATCAGCTAGAGAAAATACTAGATGCCAATCTATTTTTCCGGGTCAACCGTAGTAGGATCATTAATGTGTCTTTCATTCAAAAAATGGAGCAATTGCCAAAAGGGAGATTGGCCTTAACCCTTAAGAATGGAGAAATCCTTATCGCATCAAATAGGCAGTCGGCAGCATTCAAATCAAAAACCATGTTATAAAGCTATCATTCAAATATTTATGAAATTTAAACTAATGAGAATTTTTATCTTACTGCTATTCCAATGCCTAATAATTCTAAGCTTCTCTTACGCCCAACAAGTTCAGAGAAAGCTCGACCTCACTCAATATCTCCTGGAGGACAGTATTTTGGTCAGAACCACAGATGGAGCAGAAATCTCTGCGCTTGTGGTACGTAAAAAGGCAAGCTCGGGTAAATTACCTGCCTTACTTACTTTTACCGTATACGCTCGACAAAGTGACCTACAAAAAGCTATTGAATCGGCCGACAAGGGCTATGTTGGTGTTATTGCCTATACCCGTGGCAAAAGATACAGTAATAGTCCATTTATTCCCTATGAATATGATGGCTCAGACGCCAATGAGGTGATAGACTGGATTACCAAACAAACTTGGAGCAACCAAAAAGTAGGTATGTACGGCGGCAGCTATAGTGGTTTTACGCAGTGGGCTGCAACAAAAAAATTGCACCCAGCTTTAAAAACGATTGTACCATCGGCATCGGCTGCCCCAGGGCTCGATGTACCCATGACCAATAATGTATTTATGAGCTTCACTTTTCCTTGGACTTATTACGTATCTAACAACAGATTTCTTGACGAAGTTGATTATAACAATAATAATTTCTGGAATTCAGTTAATGAAAAATGGTTTCAACAAGGTAGTGCCTACACACAACTGGATAGCATAGCGGGAAGACCTCAGAACAAAATTTTTCGCAAATGGCTTGCGCATCCTTCCTATGATGCGTATTGGCAAAATATGATTCCCTACCAATCAGAATTTTCCAAAATAAACATTCCGGTGCTAACTACCACCGGATACTTTGATGGCGGACAAATTACCGCACTATATTACCTAAGGGAGCACTATAAATATCATCCAAATGCAAATCATTACCTGCTGATTGGACCCTATGGCCATTTTGGATCGCAAGGATATCCGGCGGCAATATATAATGGATATAAGATTGATTCTGTTGCGAGAATCCCTATTCATGATATTATTTATCAATGGTTTGATTATATTCTTAAGGACGGAATAAAACCGGCTATGCTAAAAGACAAGATCAATTATCAGGTAATGGGTACAGAATTGTGGAAGCATACCTCCTCTTTAGCTAAGATGGGAAATGATTCTCTAACTTTTTATTTAAGCAACCAAATAGACAAGGACGGTTATCGGCTTAGCGAAATTAAACCGAAAGACAAAGACTTTGTAGCACAAGCTATTGACTTTAAAGACAGAAATGATGCCCATAGTTATTACTGGGCAAGGAATGTAACTTATGACACCCTTTACCATAACGGGCAATTTTACATAAGTGAGCCTTTAAAAGAACCTATTGAAATCGCTGGCAACTTTACCGGTAAAATGGCAGTAGCTATAAACAAAAAGGACATGGATTATAGTGTAGTTCTATTTGAATTAACGCCAGAGGGAAAATATTTTTATCTATCTTATTTTATGGGTCGCGCAAGCCATGCCACAAGTGCCAGTGAAAGAAAACTACTAACCCCAGGAAAGAAGGAAATAATTCCGTTCTCTAATACCTATTTAACAAGTAAAAAACTTAATAAAGGAAGCAGGATTGTGGTCATTGTAAATATTAATAAGAGCGAAAATGAGCAGATCAATTATGGCAGTGGAAAAGAAGTAAATAAGGAAACGATTGCTGATGCTGGAGAACCATTGCAGATTAAGTGGTTTACAGAAAGTTATATAAAAATACCTATCCATTTGCTAAATTTATCCCTGCAAAAACGATAAGCATGATAGAAATAGGAGCAGAACTTCTATCCTCGGAATTTTTAAATATGATCCTTCGCGATTACACTCCAATCATCCGAGCCGTGTCCTTTTGCAATCCAGTTATCCATTTCAGCTGCCACAGCAGGTAGAACCGTCAATTTAACTCCCTTTTTATCAGCCGCGCTCATCATCAAGCCAGCATCCTTGCGGGCCATATCCAGTTCCCATGACGGCTTGCTAAATTCTCCCGCTCTCAGCTTTTGCAGCCGTGCTGGCGCACCAGCTCCAGGATTCCAAACACCAAAAAGTGATGATATATCAGCTGAATCAATATCCAATGCTTTGGCGAGTGCCAGGGCATCAGAAAGCCCAGCAGTCATCGATATCAAAAATAGATTGCCGATCAATTTGATACCCGCCGCTTTGCCCTCTTGTTCACCAAAATTAATCAGCTTGCCTGTCATCTTCGACAGTTCGGATGTAACTCTGTCGATTACTTCTTGATTGCCTGAAACCAACATATTCCCGCTGGCCTCCAATGCGTTGGGAGGCCCCATAAATACGGGCGCATGCAGATAGGTAAATCCTTTGTCCTTCCAAAAAGCTGTTCTTTCAATAGCACCCTCAACCGAAGTTGTAGTGTGGTCGATGATAGTTGCTCCGTTCACAAATCCAGGACTGGCAGCGGTCAATACCTCGTTTACCGTGGCGTCGTCCTTTAAGGTAAGATGGATGATATCCGCACCTGCTACAGCATCAACGATATTTTCCAGTGCAACTGCGCCATCGGCTTCAAGTGCTTTCGCCTTAGATGCAGTTCTATTCCAAACCTGAACATGGTCTCCCCTGCGGAGCATCGCCTTAACAAAATTTGACCCTAATAGGCCTGTCCCTAAAAATGCTTTCATAATTCTTTATTAGATGCTAAAGATAGTTAACAAAACTCATTTCCTAATATAATCTACAGCCCTTTGCAGGTGTGCATCTTCTACCTCCGCTAGTTCTTTAGCAGACGCCTTAAAATAAATATCGGGTACAATGCCGATACGCTGGGTTTCCCGCCCATCGGGATAGAAGATGCCGTTGCCTGTAAAGCTAAATCTATAATTCCCTGGCAGCGTCAATCTTTTTACATCACCGTCGGCACCTGCGGTCTGGCTACCGATAATGGTCGAATTGCCATTCAACTGGCTTAACATCATGGTAAACCACTCGCCCATACTTTGGGTATGCTCATCGGTTAAAATGACGATCTTACCAGTATATAACTCGCCCATAGGTTTCGGGCCGTCTTTAGCCACATACATATAGTTATCAATGCCTTCCCTATGGATAAAAGCACCCGGATCTTTAAGGTCTGCCGCATAATAACGGGCAAAAGCAAATGGAGCTTTACCCAAAATCAGGGGCAAATAGTAACTAAAAAGCCCTGGTGCCTGTGGGTATTTTCTCATATCAAAAATGATAGCCTTTTTACTTTTCAATTCGGCTGATAGCTGTGCAAGGTCTTTGTCTTCTGGTAGGTCTTTATCAAAAAAATTGCCTGCCCTAATCACTGTAATATCGTCACCTATATTTTCTTTGCCTTTGATGCTTTTCTCCTTTGCCCTTTTTTGCATAATATCTTGCTCGATTAGTTTGATACTTTGCTTGTCTTGCCTGTCGAGCATCTCGAGCTTTAGCACTAAATAAGCCTTGCCTCTTTTAACCTTCACATTTAAAGTCCCGCTCTGCAGGTTGCTAAAAGCAAAAGTATCACCCCTGTTGTTATTAGCAGTACTCAATTCTCTGTATTTAACCGAAATATTAGAGGCTGGAAGTAAGGCTGCCCTTTCTTTGATCCATTGCGCTACCTTGACTCCATTAATGGCAACCAACTCATCGCCAGGTTTCAATTCGCTACATTTTGCCAGAGAATCGTTCAAGAATTTTCTAATGATGATGGCTTTTGCCTCCACCTTATAATCGAAGGGTGGATAATACCGCACATTGAAGATAACATTGGTCATTTTCATATTTTCGCTGACCATAAACTCTCCCCCATGTGTATCATTGAGCGACGTAGCTAGTGTCAGGATGCTCTTCTCATAAGCAGTCCTGTCACTAATCTTTCTAAAAATAGGTACCATTTCTGTCAAGACCTTTTTCCAATCCTTATCCATCATATACTTATAAGGAAAAAGATATTCAACCGAATTCCAGGCCTTGGCCAGGGCGAGCAAGTTCATCTCTTCTTTATCAAAAGCATAAGCTGCATAAGCTGCCTCGCCCGGCAGATCGCTTTCATACCACACAGTCGGGATATATTGGTGTTTTCCGCTTAAATTAACTTGGTTCGATAATGCCCCTAAACGCTGCTTCAACAATGCAGTATATCCTTTGTCCCCAGTCCAGCTATAGTCGACATTTTTAAGCAAGTGCTGATAGCTGTTCAATTCAGCACGTCCATAGCCGTTGGCAGCCGCTATCAACGAAGAATCAACAGGTCCTATCACCGATAACATCAATTCGCTGAACTGCTGTCGATTGGCATTTTTAACCTGGCCGACCATTGCTAAAAACACTTTGTCCGCATCAAATTTGCCTGTAATGCTTTTTTGCGATTTGTACTTTACCAGACCCCATATTTGTATAAATCGCTGGATGTTCTGGTTTTGTCTTTTAATATTAAACTGCTGTGCCTGTACATTGCTCATGTGTGAAAATACTGCGACTAGCAGCAATAGGCATTTGTATTTGATTGTTTTCATCTATTTATCTTTTCTTAATTCCCCAAATGTCTAAATCCAAAACCGCTGGTCAAAAAGCGATTGACCAACGCCACACTTCTGTTGACAAGGGCTTATCAAGGTAAAAAATCGATCATGTGTAGCTGCTAGCCAATCTTGTCAATAAAATAAGCCATTTGGTGTAATCTTTTTCTTGACGGGATAATTTTAACCTACTTTTAAAGCATGAACAAACGACTATTATTCTATCTACATATCGGCTATTGGCTTTTGGTAGTGCTACAGGTACTACTGGTGGCCTTTGGCACAGGGGTTTTGGGTACACATTTCGATTGGTATTTATTCCTTTCCATTGTATTGCCTGTCAAAACATTGCAGATTGCCTGTTCGGCTTTGTTTTTTTATGTAAACTACCTATTGCTGGTACCTTATGTGTTAAAAAGAGGAAACGCTATCAAGTATATACTTTCACTGATAGCTTGTATCCTTGCCTTTAGCCCACTCTACTACTTGATGGAACAGATTGTGTATCCACTGATCGGTTGGAAAAGTTATAGTTTGGATTTGGACTTCTTTTTTGCCTTCATCGTAACTCTGGGAGCCAATTTCTTGAATATATTCTTGGGACTATTATTAAGCTACCTAATGGACTGGCGCACTATCCGCGCTGAGAAGGAGGTGGCAGAAAAAGAACAGCTAAAAACCGAATTAGCTTTTTTAAAGTCCCAGGTAAACCCGCATTATCTTTTTAACACCATCAACGATATCTACTCGCTTACCCAACAACAATCCGAGCAAGCACCAGAGGCTTTATTAAAACTTTCCGAACTGCTACGTTATATGTTGAGGGAAAGCGATGATCCTTATGTGCCGCTGATTAACGAGGTAGATTACCTGAACAACGTGATTGACCTGCAAAAAATTGGGCAAAAAGGGCGTTCACATATCAATTTCAATGTGATAGGCAAGGTAGACCGGCAAAAGATTGCTCCACTGATCTTAATCAATTTTATAGAGAATGCCTTTAAGCATGGTGTTTTCACAGATAGTGAAGAACCCATTCAAATTCAGGTTGCTATTGAAGGACAGGCTTTTCATTTGCATCTTCGCAATAAGGTCAATACCGCCAAAAAAGATAGAACCGGAGGAATTGGCCTTGCCAACGTGCAAAGGCGCCTGGCGCTGATTTACCCAGACCGACATGAGCTTTTAATCGACCGCCAAAATGATACCTTTATTGTTGATTTAAAAATTGACCTTTATGATTAGATGCATCATTGTAGACGATAAACCCTTGGCCATTGATGTGCTAAAGCATTATATAGCTAAAGTTCCCTCTCTTGAGTTAAGTTTTAGTACCGTTAACCCTTTGGAAGCTCTTAACAAGGTAATTGAGGGTAACATAGACTTGGTTTTTCTAGACATACAAATGCCCGAGCTCAGTGGTCTTCAGTTTATGAAAATCGTTAAAGGAAAATGTTTAGTGGTGCTAACTACGGCCTATGCCGAATATGCATTGGAAGGCTTTGAACATGATGCAGTTGATTATTTGTTAAAGCCTGTCTCATTTGAACGTTTTTATAAAGCCGTAGAAAAAGCACAACTGATTTTAAACGGCTTGGCAGGGACAGCCAAACCTGTTACACAGGTCTTGGCAAAGGAAAAAGAGGTAAACCATATCTTTGTTAAAACAGAATATAAGTTGGTGCGGGTCAATGTAGCAGAGATCCTCTATGTAGAAGGCCTGCAAAACTATGTGATGATCTATACAACAATGGAGAAAATCACCAGCTTACAGACTATGAAAAAAACTGAAGAGCAGTTACCTGCAGATCAGTTTATGCGCATCCACAAGTCTTTTATCGTAGCAATCAACAAGATCAATAGCATTGAGCGCAACCGCGTAACCATTGGTGAACGAACAATTGCAGTGGGCGAAGTTTACCGTGAAGCCTTTTACAATGCAATAGCGAATAACTAACTTACCCAGTGGTGGCTCTATTGGCCCAGTTTCTCTAGATGCAATGAAACAAAACAGATCCCGACTTGCCGACTCAACAATCCAAAACTACTATCAAAAACGTAGTGCGCTGTCTCTAATCGAAAACATGCCCGAAAATCAAAAAAAATTGATGATGTGGCATATCAATTGATTAGCACTATACCACAAAAAGGTGATTTCAGCATACTTTAACAGCCTCTATCGTACTAAATTTGGGGTAATAAATGTTAGGAATGTTATTAGTTAGTTGGTAGTCGGAGTAGTTAACCGACTACCTTTTTTTGTTTAAAAAAAAAGTGGCCGGAATTCTATTCCGGCCACTACAATCATAAAGACTATGGTTTGTCCCACCATATTCTTGTGTTCAACTCATCTGGACCTTGTCTTCCTATTACTATCGAGTAATTGGCCTTATTTAAGCTTGCCTCTGTTGCTGAATAACCCAATCTTCTAGGGATTTGACCACCAAGGTTCTGGGGTGCTGGAGACGGTGCTAAAACCGGGAAACCCGTACGTCTCCAATCGGCCCAAGCCTCAAAACCATAACCTTGGTAATTGGCCACCCACTTTTGAGAAATGATCTGTTTGACAGCATTTGCTGGATCATAAACAATATTAGGTTGCGCAAGGAATGCAGAAACTTCTGCCGAATTGGTAATTCCATGTTGAGCTAATGAAGCAGTGATACCCGCATTGTAAGCCGCAGCAGCATTTACATCATCAGGAGCCCCTGTAATCCAGCCTAATTTATAGGCTTCAGCAAGAGCAAATCTATTTTCTGCATAAGTAAAGATCGAAACGGCTGAATTTTGCAATCTAAACTTAGTTCCAAAAGCAGATACCGAACCTGGTACAAATGTTCCTGCTGCATTAAAACCACCTATGCTGTAAGCTCCAGCCTGTGCCTGTGTAATACCGTATGGCATTCCCTCATACAAACCTACATTATTTTTCTCGGCATAAACTGGCAACCTAGGGTCAGCATTAATCTGCAAATAATCGACCAACGTTTTACTTATCGAGTAGTCATAACGTTTGGCAACATTATAGTTGTTATACATATTGTTCTCATTTGCAGTCTCAGCTAAAAAGGGATAAACAATATTATCAGCATTCGATAGCAGTGCCCCGTCGGCCAAAGCAGCATTGAACTCCACTTTACCGGTAGCAGGATCAACTTTAGATAAACGTAACGCCATATTCATCCTAGTTTGGTTAGCAAATTTCTTCCATTTTGCATTGGAGTTTCCATGGATAAAATCACCTTTAAGCGCAGCGCCTGAATCAAACTGTGCCTGAGCCTCTTTCAATTCCTTGAACAATGCAGTGTAAATACTTTGTTGAGTATCGAATTTAGGCAGTGGTTTATTTAAACCCTGCAATGCCTCACTGTAAGGAATGTCGCCCCAACGATCTGTCATCGCTTGAAAAATAAATGCTTTCAAGATACGTGCAGCAGCGATCTGGTTAGCATTTGAGCCACCACCGATCACGTTTGGCAATGATTTGGTCTCAGCATCAGTATTCAATTTGATGATCAGGGTCAAATCTGCCAACATATTGTTATAAGCTACCGAATAATCATAGATTTTCAGGTTATAACGTGATTCTGACGTGTATAAAATCTCTGAATTCTGTTGTACAAACAATCTCCCAGTTACCGAACTTACCAGTCCGGCTACTTGACGTTCCGCATTGGTCAATAAAAGATAGGTCTGGGCGGTTGAAGGAGAATTTGGACTGATATTGATATCGCCGAAATCTCCCGGTTTACAGCTCGCAATCAATATAATTACAAAGGCGCTGATATAGCTAAAAAATCTTCTTTTCATTTTTCTGAGTTTTAGAATGTAATTTTCAAATTAAGACCGATAGTTCTAGTGCCAGGCAATTGGCCACCTTCAATCCAGTTTCCTGCTGATTCTGAAGGATCTATGCCCTTAATCTTGCTATAGATTAACCAAGGATTTCGAGCAATCAATGAAAGTGATGCTCTCGAAGCTTTAAATTTGGAAATAAATTTCACTGGTAGGCTATAGCCTAATGATACTTCCCTTAACTTCAAATAGGTTGCATCATGCGTTCTTTCTTCCCAAGCATAAGGGATATGGCCCTCATAATACTCCTGTGGATCAATATAAGTTGTGTTTGGTTTACCATCAGATTCACGTATGCCTTGTATCAAGATACCACCACCATTGGCTACCGCATCTCTCTTTGGATTTCCTTTATCGTTTAGTCCAGCAGTAATTTTGGCCAAACCAGAGCCTTCAAGGTTACCTTCTGTCACGGAGAACAACTTCCCACCTACTTGGAAATCCATAGAAAAACCGGCCGAAAACCCTTTATAACTAAATGTAGAAGTTAATCCGCCAGTAAGTTTAGGAACAAAAGTACCCATATTATGTCCTTGCTCAATTACCGGAAAACCATCATCATCGATAATCTTGTTTCCACTTGCATCTCTTTTGATACCCCCAGTTACAATCTCACCCCAAGCTTTCCCAACTCTTCGTTCAACTCTGATTAGTGGGGTCCCCACGTAACCGAAAGATCCAAACTGAAAATTATCAACCCCTGGATATAGCTCAACAATCTTATTTTTGTTAGTCGCAAAATTCGCATTCAAATCCCAATTAAAATTGTTTGTTTTGATTGGATTCCCTCCTAAAGTGAACTCAAATCCCTTTGAAGAAACCTCACCTGCATTGATCAGCGCTGAAGAGAAACCCGTTGTTGAAGGAAGTGTAACAGATAAAATCTGATCCTTTGAGGTACGATCAAAGTAGTTCGCATTCAACCTTAAACGGTTTTTGAAAAATTTAAATTCCAGACCCGCTTCTAGTGCATCTGATAAAGCTGGTTTTAGGTTTTCATTTGGAATTTGATTGGGAATGGTCAAAGATGGCTGTGTACCATAGAAACCAGCAGAATTATAGACTTGGTAGATATTATATGGCCCGATGTCAGAACCAGTACGACCGAAAGCAAAAGTGGCCTTACCAAAAGAAAATATCTCACTTTTCGGCAATAGATCAGTAAAAACAAATGCCAATGAGCCCCCGCCATATAAATAAGAATTATTCGCATCTGGCAATGATGATGACCAATCGTTACGAATGTTCAGATCCAAAAACAAATAGTTGTTAAAGCCAATTGAACCGAAAGCATAAGCGCTCCTTACTTTTTTATTGGTATAAGTGCTAGTTAAACCCGGTCTGTCTTTAGATGCGGCTAGACTGTAATATCTAGGAACCGTGAATCCTCCCACCGTATTTCCAGCGATTGCCTCATCATAATTGATACGTAGCTCACCATAGGCTCCTGCATTAATAGAAAATTTGCCAAGCTCCTTTTTGAATAGCATATCTACCACATAATTATTCTCCCTTGAACGGGACTGATTGGTGTTATAGGATTCAAGTCCAATACTACCTGAGGCCACTCTTCCCTCACCTCTTCCACTTGAATAGTTTCCCTTGGCAGCAAAGTCTAGGGTTAACGTTGGAAAGATGTTGTACGACGCTTGCATAAATCCAAAAATTCTCGAACTATTTGAACTTACGATATTCTCATAAGCCTCTGTATAAGGATTATCCCAATACCGAGGCGAACTATTTCTGGGGCTGGTGATGTTCCAAGAGGTAAAAGATCCGTCTGGGTTCTTGTAATTTTTTAATTTATCTATATCAATATCCCTATGAAACCATTGATTAAATTGGCCTACAGTCTGTGTTGAAAACCCTTCTGCTGGACGGTTGAAAAAATTGATGACGTTGTAGTTGACATTCGCCGCAATCTTCAACTTTGAAACCGGCGTGAAAGTTCCATTGAAACTCAGACGGTTTGCGTCCATATTGGTATTGGGAGAAACGCCAGACCTGTTTTGATTGGTATAGGAAACCCTTGCACTGAATTTATCGGTTGCCTGTGAAAAAGCAACATTGGTGTTGTTTTCCACACCAGTTTCATAGAAATTCTTTACATTATCCGGCTGTGCAACATAGGGAACTTGCGTTGCATATTGCGGATCAAATTTGTTCCAAGCATAAAAAGGTGCATAAGGCTTACCATCAAATTTTGGGCCCCAGCTCTCGTCAACCTGATAATTGAAATGTCTAGCGCCGTTCATTACTGATAGCGCTGGTGCATCGATTGCGGGATTGAAAACAAATGTACTCCAAACTTGGCTTACACCCCCACCGTATTCATTTTGATATTTAGGTAACAAAGCAACATTTTCAAATGTTGTACCATGGCTGATATCAATCCCAAAGCCTTTTTTCGAAGCTACTTTAGATTTAATCACAACCACACCCTGATCACCACGCTGTCCGTATAAAGAAGTAGCAGCTGGACCTTTTAAAACAGTGAGATCTTCAACATCGTCTAAATTTATACTTGTTGAAGGAACAACCACCCCATCAACGACAAATAAAGGGTCTGAACCACCCGCAATACTGTTTACACCTCTGATGCGAATAGCGGAGGTACCGAAACGAGCACCAGAGCCTCCTAATACCTGCACTCCGGCTATCTTACCTGCAATTGCAGTGTTCAAATCAGACTGCCTTGCTTGGGTAAGGTCTTCAGATTTTAAGCTTTGTTGAGCAGTACCTAACGACCTTTCTTGCCTTTTCACACCGAGTGCAGAAGTAACCACCACTTCGCCCAACATTTGAGTATCAGCATCTAAGGTAACTGTCAGCAATCCTGATACCGGAATAGCGATTTCTTTTGTAATAAAACCAAGATAGCTAATGATCAATGTTTTTGCATTTGCTGGAACCTTTAGCATAAATTTTCCATCATCGCCTACTGCTACACCTACAGATGGGGCCTCTTTAACTTTTACCGTGGCTCTGGCTATGGGCAATCCGTCTTCCCTTGAACTCACTGTTCCGCTAACGGTCCGCTCTTGAGCCATTGACTCTAAGCTCAAGCCAGTAACCAAAAATAATATTATTGTTAGTATTTGTATTTTCATATGATTAATTGTTTTCAATGGTGATGAAGCTGTTATGATTTTCAAAAATCATGACGGTTTCAGATGATTATTATTGAATGAATAAAATAGTTTTGTTGTTAAAAAATAAAATCTCTGGGGTGGACCTCTTTCCATATCGTGTTACATTTAGTAAACAATAAATCTAAGAGGTAAGAAACGGGGGGAATGTGCGAAAATCACCTTTTAAAAGGAATGCACCACATTAGCTCAAGCAACATTTTTTCCCTAAATTGGCTAATCGAAAACCTATTAGATGAACATAATTTTTTATCAACCACCAAAGCATTTAGCACACTTTATCCGCTATTTCTGGAGCTGTGACCTTGTGGATTCCATATCTGACAAAGTGATCTATTTCGAAAATTATGCTGATAAGCACCCACGTATGGTCTTCCAAGTTGAAGACAAGCACCTGTTAAAAAACAATAAGAATAATTATGTCCCAAAGGCCTATGTTTGTGGTATCGAAACGTTGCCATCCTCGATGTCCATTCAAGCAAATTTCGCTCATTTTGGCATAAGCTTTAATCCATTTGGCCTAACAGAGATATTTAAGACAGCCAATGAAACAATGGTTAACAAAACCGTTGACCTAGTAGATTTGGGATATGCAGATCTGGTAAAGAAACTTTCAGATGCGAAATCCCATTTACATAGGATAGAAATAATGTGTAGATTTATTGAGGCTCAGCTTAGCCAAAAATTAGTAGTAAATAGCGCTATTATCCAAATTGTATTGAATGAAGAAATAGTAGAGCAGGCAAATCTTGTTGATCTGCAAAAGAAATATGGTTTTTCCGAGAGAACCCTTGAAAGACAATTTAAAAACGCCATGGGCATATCTCCAAAAACATTCCAGCGACTTGTTCGCTTCGAAAAAACTTTAACCTTGCTAAAAAATCCAGCATATAGCAACTCTGCTGTAGTTGGCTATATGCTGGATTATACTGACCAGTCACATTTCATCAAGGATTTTAAGAGATTTACAAATATTACTCCTGCCAAATTCCAAAAGAACAACTTTCTATTATCAGAAAGTTCAGCGTTTATTTCAAAACTCTAACTATTATCTTCCTTTAATCATAAGGGCTTAGTAAGTACAAAATTAGAACTTAAAAGCGACACCTAACTTTGCGTTTGTGCTGCCGATGGCGCCAAGTTCAGCAAACGCTCCTATACCACCTCCCAAATAATATCTGCCACCGGCATAAGCACCCAAGTAAATTCCACTCCCATAGGCGTCCCCTAAACTCTGGCCACTATCACTCCAAGAAAAACTTCTATATCCCAAAGTCGCGCCCCCGTAAAGATCAACTTTGCTATTATCTATTTTCAAAAGTTCATTAAAATGATAAGATCCTCTTACACCAAAATAAATCGCCGTAAATTTAAAGGTCAGATAATCATGGCTTAGGTAATCAAAATTTCCTCCAACACTGATATCATCTGTAATTCCATTCTCGTAAGATGCTCCAAAAGGTATGCCTCCACTATAAGAGGAATTAATTCCTATGCCTATGTTAATTAGTTGGTCGCCTTTGCTATACCCATTTTGTTGGGCAGCTGTTACAAGACTAATGAATACGATAAATGTGCTTAAGCTTAAAAATTTCATATTTCTTTCAATATTTTTGATGGGTTAATTGATTTGTTTCCTTGTCCTATTTAAAATCGTAAGCCATGGTGGTTAAAGATAGCTCTCCGACAGTACCAGCTGGGCTGGTTTGACTCGCCTTGACAAGCCCACCTGCATAAATTTTTAGCGTTGCAGTCTGGCCTGGCACCCCAACAGTACTGGATGAACCTCCGATACCGATTGCCTGAATATTACTCCCATAGGTAATTTCTTTTGTCCAAGGTAGCGTTACATTGTTTACGACCGTATTGCCATTGACGTTGTCTGTGTAGATGACAATCAACTTCCCGGTAAAATTTCCAGTGACTTCATACTTGATTTTCCTGTTGTCGGCACTAGGTTCTTCATCTTTTGATTTCTTGCAGCCTCCTAACATAAAAATCGCTAGGGTGATGAACAGGCTTGTTTTCTTTAACTGATTATTCATAAGTATAGAATTTATTTTTAGCAGCGAAATTAACACCAAGCACTAGGTTAAAATTGTACAAAACCGACAGTTTTATTTCTTTATTTAGCATATATAGGAGTAAAAAGATGCTAACCAATAAGGCCACTATTTTTAAGATGGTGTCGGTTTTGTACAATTATGCCATATCCATTCTCGCTAGCTTTGAACTAATAATTTAACACTATAATGAGCAAAGCAATTATGTACGCGTGCGTTTATACCGATTGCGAAAAGACATCAATTTTATTTTATACAGAGTTGCTTGGGTATGTTCTACAGGAAGACGTAAACTTTGGTACCGAGGAACATTGGTGGATATTGAGGAGGGTTGGTCAAGGGGATAACGGGTTAATCTTGATTAAGATAACTACCGATAATCACCACAAAAACACTTTGATCATCAATGTCCATGATTGTATCCTAGAATATTGTAAAATTAAGGAAATACATATTAAAAATATTTCAGAACCATCTTATTCTCCTTTGGGACTAAGTTTTAATTTCTATGATCCGTCGGGCAATAAAGTTGTGGTTTTAGAAGAGCGCAAATACAACGATAAAAATATATAACCAATAATGGAAAACTTTTTTAAGCGATTAGACAATAACAATAGCCTTTCCAAGGAAACCAAAAGATATGAACGTGGAGAATATCAAAATCGTGATCTGACCCTGAATTTCGTCTTATCCGGTAGCCAGCACTATAAGATCAGTAGAAAAAACTTTATTGTCCATCCCGATTGTTTTTTAGTGATCAATAAAGGTACTAACGTTCAAAGTAAGATCCAGTCGCAAGATTATGTACAATCTTTATCGATTTCTTTTGACCGTAAATTCGTTAATGACATGAACAGGGTCTTGACAAGCTCAACAGAACAATTATTGGAAAACCTAGTTAGTGATACAAGTGCCGACATTCAATTTCCAGAAACTCTGCTACCCTTAAAAAGTAATTTACTATTCAATCTTCATCATATCAACCGATTTGTAAAAAACAACTTAACTGATGATCATTTACTCGAACAATATCTCCATCATACCTTTATCAACTATGTCGAGATTTTCAACCATGACATTCATTTGGCGGAAGACCGTTTAGACTGTTTAAAGCAACACACCAAAGCTGAGCTGATGAGAAGGTTGAACCTAGCAAAGGATTTTATTTACTGCAACTTTGACCAGCAGATAGAACTGAAAGCTATTGCTGAAAATAGTTGTTTATCCGTAAACCATCTACTAAGAACCTTTAAGCAGGCATTCGGTGAGACCCCGCATCAATTCCTTACCAAGATCAGGTTAAAAAGAGCTAATTATCTAATTACCAATACCAGCACTCCCATTAATGACATTGTACCAGCAGTAGGTTTTGACAACTCCAGCTCATTTATCAGATTATACAGATCGTATTATAATTGCACCCCAGCCAAATACAGAAAAGCAAGTTAACTGTACTTAGGTGGTTGGAGACTTTTGGAAAATTATTGCCATCAACGCACAAATAAGAAGCAAGTTAAATTCTATTCCGTTGAAACCTCCGCCGACAACAAACCAGCCATTTGGTAGGTGAACCATAAAAATTCCGATAATTAAAATAAGTATGGTAAATAAGCTAGGCCATAGCTGCCATTTGCCAAGCAAAATACAACCTGCAGCGATCACATGCGACAATTTAATGATCCATGCAATAAGAACTCCAAGCGACCCAAACCCTTGGGTCCCGAGGTATTCACCAAACCCATTTACTCCTCCATTAAACATACCTGCTACACCATGTACTGTTAGGATTATTGCCAAACATGCTTTCAAGGGCAACATCCCAAAATTATTTTTATTTACATTTAAATTCATAATGCAATCTTACAGCTGAAAGTTGAGTTAAAATTGTACTAAAACGACAAATGGGGAGTTTCTGGGTAGATAAATGAAGCACTCTCCGAGCCTAAATTTGTCATCTTAATAAACTCATAGGGAGACAATCCTGAGAATTCCTTGAAATCGCTGATAAAATGAGACTGGTCAGCATACCCTAAATCGTAGCCTAATCTAGTTAGGGTACCATACTTGGCCGATGAAATCAGTTGAAGTGCTTTTTCAAATTTCTGAAGCCTTTTGAATTTGCTTGCTGACACACCTATGTTTTGTTTGAACCTGCGTTGTAGCTGTCTCTCGGAGATATTATAATGACCAGCAATATTTACAAGATTTCCCTGATTAGAAATTTGTTGCATCAAAGGTTGATGTACAAGGTCATTAATAATTCTATCTTTTTTCACGATGAACAACTTATCGTAAAAATATTTGCTCAGTATCGATACTCTTTCCTGGTTAGATGTAGCCATTAACAATAAATCAGGTAGACCGGTATTGTCCAAAGCCAAAATATCGGGCGTTTCATTGGTAATCTCAGCAGCATCCAGACGAAAGACTGCATGCAGTGTATGGGGATAAAAACTTACACCAAAGTGAGAGAAACGGGTTTCCCACGAACCCCCCGAAGGCTTTGTATCAAGACCGCTTAAATAACAGGCTGGCATTACGTATCCGCCTTCAGTTTGTATGGGCGCAAATGAATTGATATCTTGAAAAATAAGACGAGGGTAGCAATCTGCAAAAGATCGGATATGTAGTTTATCAATTTTTGCAGCATCAGACTGATAGCTCCAAAAATACCGTATCCAATTTTGCAGGGCGGGATGTACCGGGTATTGGGTATAGGTCATAAAAACATTGTGCGTAATTAAAGTTAGTAAATTTTAATTGTTAGTCGTTAAAATTCTTAAAACATTGCAAACCTATTTACTCTTGATCGTCAAAATTTTCCTACAAGAATGGTATCTTAGTCGCCGCCAATCAGATAGACCCCTATGAGAGAATATACGATGACCATTTTGGATGATGTCGCATTTACAGAAAAGTCAAGAATAAAAGTAATCAACTTAGTTTGCGGCATTAGCTCAGTACTCGCGCTTTTTTCGGCTTATATCGGCCGCGATTCGCTTCCCTACGCAATCAGCCTAGTAGTCCTTTCTGCGATATTTATCTTGGCACTGCTGCTGAACCTCAACCGACGTAGCACGCTTGCTAAATACTTCGTACCCTTGGCAACGACTATTTGGATCACCTATATGTGCATTGCATTTGGCTACCGTTTAGGTACCCAAAATTACCTTGTCATAGCCCTGGTAGCACTAGCGATCTATGCAACGAACAAGACCTACCGCGCAATTAGTATCCTGGTCATTATTTTGACGGCGATCTCAGTGAATCTCTACCAAGTTTATAATCCGCCGGTCTATCCCCTGCCCGAGCTTACCGGTCTACTTTCAGTCATCAACGTGCTTACACCACTAGTTATCATTTCAATGATCTGTTGGAATGTCATCGCCGATGCGGCCAGGTCCTACAGTATTATCAGCCGGCAAAAACGTGACCTCGCAGACTCTAACCAGTTCAAGGATAAGGTACTTTCTATTTTGGGTCACGATATGCGTACCCCTTTCAACAGTGCTAAAAGTCTACTCTACCTTTTAGAAAACAAGTCCCTAAGCGCTGAGGAGCACAAGCAAGTAATGAGCCAGCTTCACGCAGATATCGATCTTTCCTTACAAACCTTAGATAACATCTTAGACTGGGCATCCCAGGCCTATTACGGTTCTGTACTCAAAACAAAGACCCAAACTCACCTGATCATGATTAAAGCCATGGTAGATACCACCATTGCTGGGTTTAGCCATCTTGCCACCCAGAAACAGATTAGCCTGCTTAGCGAAATTAAGCACGGAACTACCTTAGCTGCTGATCCGCAGCAACTGGCCTTTGTTCTTCGCAACTTAACCAGCAATGCACTCAAATTTAGTCATCCCGGCCAGGCGGTCACTTTTACTAGTCAAGAAAAAGATGATATGGTCGTTATCAGCATCAAAGACCAAGGCCTTGGCATGGAACCTCAGCAGCTAAACTCACTCTTTAAGATCGAGACTCGATCTTCTCTCCAAGGCACCGCAAAGGAAAAAGGAAGTGGACTGGGGCTAATCTTTTGCAAAGAATTCATCGAGAATAATGGCGGTGAACTTTGGATTCAAAGTGAACTCGGAAAGGGAACCTTGGCAAGTTTTGCCCTCCCAAAACATCTTCCATCTACACAGAAGAAAAACCTGCCTGTAAAAACAACAGGTAAAGCGAAAGCCATCATATAATTTATATTGTAATTAAAAACATATAAGATCACATTAACCTTACAGTTTTTTTAAAGTGACATCTTCCTTTAATTCACCATTAACCCGAACTTTTACCTTTTCGGCTTTCTTGCCATAAATCTGATAACTGATTACTTTTCCATTCTGCCATCTACAGTTTACGGTATATCCTCCTCTTGCTTTTAGGCCATTAAATGATCCTTCGACTGCCCAATCCGCTGGTATAGCAGGTAATAACTGTATTTCGCCCGCATGACTTTGGATAAGCATTTCGGCAACTGCTCCGCTAATTCCAAAGTTCCCGTCTAATTGGAAAGGGGGATGATTGGTGAATAAATTAGGCAAGGTATTATAGGTAAGCAATCCTCTAATCATGATACCTGCTTTTTCGCCATCACCCAATCTTGCCCACAAGGCAGTACGCCATGGCCATGTCCATGAGCGGCGACTATCTCCAACCGTAGACTCAACAGTAAAGGGTTTGTCAATATTTTTACCGTAATTACCACTTCTACTTCTCAAGGAAATGATAGCTGCACTTGCTAATTCAGGGGTGTTTCTCACACTAATTTCACGTCCCGGAAAAACGCCGAAAAGATGTGAAGTATGCCTGTGCTGATCATTAGGATCATCACGATCTTCTTGCCATTCTTGCAACTGTCCCCACTTACCTATTTTATTTGGAGCAAGTTTTTGTTGCATGGAGGCTACTTTTCGTTGATAGGCCGTATCTATCCCAAGCTCTTTAGCCGCTAAAAGATAATTTTGAAATAAATCCCACACCAATTGTTGGTCGTGCATTACACCGTCTTCTCTGGGGCCATGTTCCGGCGACCAACCATCGGGCACCATTAAAGTTCCATCTTTACTCACTTTTAATCGGTCTTCCCAAAACTCGCAAATCTCCTTTAAAATTGGATAGGCAGTGTTTTGCAAGTATGATTTTTCTCTTGTAAAATCCCAATGTTCAAAAACATGCTGGGTATACCAAGCACTCGCAGGAATATTCCATTCCCAACCATTGCCACCAAAAATACTCTGACTTGTTCTGGCAGTCCACCCTCGTGTATTTTGCCCAAAGGCTTTACGCGTAGCAATTCGACAAGGTTCTTGTGCAGCGACAATAAAATCTATTAGAGGTATATGGCATTCTGATAGATTGGTTGACTCGGCGGCCCAATAATTCATTTGAATATTGATGTTATTATGATAATCACTTGCCCATGCAGGTTTATTACTATTATTCCATAATCCTTGCAAATTGGCAGGTAAGCCACCAGGGCGCGAAGAGCTTACCAAAAGATAACGTCCATATTGAAAAATTAGCTCTTCCAAATCTGGATCCTTAGCCCCGGTTGCATATTTTTTTAATCTTGCATCTGTTGGGAGATCTAACTGCACTTGTGCTGTTTTACCAACATTAATGATCGCCGCGTTAGTTAATTTAGTGATATCTTGCACATGACGGTTTAGCAATTTAGCGTAACCTAATCGTTGCGCAGTCAATATTTCTTTCTCTATACTTGGCATAGGATCACTACCCCGCCAATCAGCGTTATAATCAGCCTTATAATTGGTACGGGCATCGAGATAGAAGATAACTGAATTACAATCTTTAAAGTTAACTGAATTACCCTCAACTCTTACTAGGCCACCACTTTGCACCAGCGTTAATTTCGCAGCATATTTTAACTGATTAGGCATCTCGCCATTAAAACTCAATCCGTTTACACTTGCTATGGCTAAACCACCCTGTTCCGATACCATAGAAACCCTGCCCGATAATGCACCTTTCTTACTGGCTGTGTACCTGAAAGCGATCACCTGATCTGGATAACTTGCGAAGGCTTCTCGAGTAAAGGTAACATCAGCTATCTGAAAGGTAGTGGTATGGACGCCTGTCCTGATATTCAACTCCCTTCGATAGGATTTGGCTTCATTAACTCGGTCGAAATCAATGGTAAATTCCCCAAAATTTCGGTAAGACCCAAAACCACGGTCGCCAGTTTCATAAGCACCGTCCCAGTTGTTATCGCCCGACCAAAGACTTTGTTCGTTAAACTGAATGCGTTCAGTTTTAGTGCCACCGTAAAGCATTGCTCCTATTCGTCCATTGCCAACGGGCAGTGCTTCGGACTCCCATTTTTCAGCGGGTTTTTCGTACCAAAGCTTATCATTATTCGAGGTCTGAGCACTTGCTGCAAGGGCAATAATTGATAAAAAAAGCGTCATTAGGTATTTCATTCGAATATTATTTTTTTTTGGCTTGTGTGTTTGGTTTGGTTAGTGCATAAGCTCCCGGTTCAAGGATTCAAATTTATGTATCACTTCCCTTTCTATTTTTTCCGGCAATTTATACCACCTAAAACCTTGGCTTCGGTAGTCCAGCCCTTTTAAGGCTATCATCTATTTTAAATTACCTGGTAAAAATAAGCAAATGAATGTATTTTCGATAACAAAAGCGGGTCGGCTACGATTTTAATGAGGCTGAAAAAACAACATCAAAAATATAGTTGGGAAATGCTAACGAATAAAAACCAATACGCTGTTAAAGCTGTTAATATTTCACGTTTGCAGACCTTGGCAAACCCCTTAAAAAAAATTAACTACCTTTGTACACGCTTTCTGCCGATTGGAAGGACAATTCTAGCGACCAGTTTTCCTGTTGCCCCTTCGGTATTCCAGCCTGTATACTGGTCCCTTAATTCAAAAATTATGAGCAGAAGACTAATAGTAGTTTCCAACCGTTTACCATTAACAATCGAGCATACTGAACATGGATTTCACACGCGCACCTCTTCGGGAGGATTGGTTTCGGCTGTCAATGCCTATCTAAATACTGTGCAAAACGAAGTTTTTACCGATAAGGTGTGGCTGGGAGTGCCAGGCTGTAGCGAAAATGTCTGGCATAGCCTTGATAATGCCGAGAAGTCCTCCGCTTATCAATATCTTCCGGTATTTATCGAAGACGAACTTTATGAACAATACTATAATGGCTTTTCAAATTCCGTTTTATGGCCCTTATTCCATTATTTCCCATCCTATGCTGATTATAATGCATCTTTTTTCGAAGCTTACATACGAGCCAACAAGCTATTTTGCGAGGTATTGATACAAAACATCAAACCAAACGATGTAATTTGGATACATGATTACCATCTTTTGCCACTTGCAGGGATGCTCAGGGAAAGGCTACCCGATCTCACCATCGGACTATTCCTCCATATCCCCTTTCCTTCCTTCGAGCTTTTTAGGGTCATTCCAAAACATTGGCAGCGAGAAATCCTAAAGGGGATGCTCGGTGCCGATTTAATTGGGCTCCACACCGCAGATTATGTAAAGCATTTTCTAAAAACGGCAGAAAACTCGCTCAATCTTGAGCGTGATGGACAATACCTCAAATGGGCAAACAGGACCATCAACGTAGATGCATTCCCGATCAGCATTGATTTCGAATTGTTCAATAGTGCATTGTCCAGTAAAGAAGTTCAGCAGCAAAGGGATCAATACCTAGAAATAAAAGGCCTTAGGAAAATGATCTTTTCAGTCGACCGCCTAGACTATACTAAAGGAATCTATAACAGGCTCCAAGGATTTGAACAGTTCTTGCTAGAAAATCCCCAATACAAAGGAAACGTTGTTTTCGTGCTGGTAGTCATTCCCTCGCGCGACACAATCGAAAAATACAATGAAAAGAAAAAAACCATCGATGAATACATCGCAAATATCAACAGTACTCTTGGAGATATCGGCTGGCAGCCGATCATCTATCAATATGGCCATTTGGAAACCAATGAGCTACTGGCATTGTATACCACCTGCGACCTGGCACTGATTACCCCTTTAAGAGATGGTATGAACCTGGTGGCCAAGGAATTTGCGGCCAGCAGGAGCGATCTTCGCGGAGTTCTTGTGCTAAGTGAACTCGCTGGTGCAGCATCAGAACTGACCCAGGCAATATTGATCAATCCGAATGACACCGATGAAATTGCTGAAAAGATCAAAAAAGGACTAGAAATGCCCGAGCAAGAACAGCAGGCTAGGTTGCAACAAATGCGCAAAAGGATCAAAAATTATGATGTGAAGGCCTGGGCTGTCGATTTTTTTCAGGAGCTGGAAAAGGTGAAATCGATGCAGTTAAAGTTCGAGGTAGAATTTATGGATAGTTTTGCAAAATCAGCCCTATTAACATCCTATGCCAACGCAAAAAAACGGCTGATGTTGATCGATTATGACGGCACATTGGTCCCGTTCTCAAAAGAACCGAGCATGGCCTTTCCAAATGAAGGACTTATAAAGCTATTGCAACAATTGTCAAAGTTTGAAAACAATGAACTATTTATCATCAGTGGAAGGGATAGCGCCACCCTCGACAAATGGCTGGGAAAGTTAAATATAGGCCTCATCGCCGAACATGGGGCAAAAGTCCGTGGCCAGCACGGAGCGTGGAAGAATGAAATTGACCTAGATGCTGGAGAATGGAAAGAAATAATAAACTCGACCATGGAACGATATGTGGCCAAATGCCCAAATTCCTTTGTTGAACACAAGGAGTATTCTCTGGCCTGGCATTACCGAAAAGCCGACGCCTTCCTTTGTGAAAAAAAAGCAGCAGAACTACATGAAGAGTTATTGAAACATACCTTAAACCTGAACCTTGAGGTCATTCGCGGTAATAAAGTAATCGAAGTTAGGAACAAAGGAATACACAAGGGAAAGGCGGTCGAAATAAAACTTACAACAGCAGATTATGATTTTATCCTGTGCATTGGGGACGACCGGACCGATGAGGACATGTTTGAAGTACTGGCCAACATTCCCTATGCCTACACGATAAAGGTCGGACATCAGGCTTCATTCGCAAAATATAACCTGCATACCCACTACCTTGTGCTAGAGCTATTGGAAACAATTTGCCAATATCCAAAAAGGACTAATTAATTGCAGCAGGAAGATTTAACAACTAGATGCAAGATCCCAAATCCATAACCTAGTTTTTTCAACAATTTTATTTTTGTATTTTGCCCAGATGAAGGTAAAAATTGGACTAATCGGATTTGGCAAAACAGGAAAGGCAGTGGCTTCTGTCATCTTACAGAACCAAGAATTTTCGCTGGAATGGGTATTTAGGCGTACAACCGTGCTGGAAAACAGGTCCGTTCCTGAATTCCTTGGAATCCAGAGCGATGAACCGGGACTGATCTACTCGAGTGAACATATAGATATTGGCAAGCTGCTTGACAAGCATCCAGTAGACATAATCGTTGACTTTTCATCCACAGAAAGCATTCATAGTTACGGGCATCAAGCTGCTATGCGCGGAGTGAAGATTATCTCGGCAATTTCACATTACGGCAAAAAAGAGGTAGAGCTTTTGGATAAGCTGGCCGCACAAGCGACGGTTTTTTGGTCGCCGAACATCACCTTGGGAGTGAATTACTTACTATTTTCTGCCCAATTTCTTCAGCGTATCGCCCCTGGAATAGACATCGAAATCATTGAAGAACATTTTAAACAAAAAGAAGGCGTGTCGGGAACCGCAGTTAAAATCGCTCACGCCCTGAATCTTGATGTCGCACAGATCAATTCGGTTAGGGCTGGTGGCATCGTAGGCAAGCACGAACTGATTTTTGGCTTCCCTTATCAGACCGTTCGCCTCATCCATGAATCCATCTCTCGCGAAGCATTTGGCAATGGCGCTATTTTCGTAGCCAAGAACTTGATCGATAAGCCCAACGGCCGTTATAATTTCGAAGATATCCTCAGGCCATATTTTAAACTTTAGTATCCAATTCAACAGAAAGAACAAAAAAAAGAGCTTCAAACAGAAAACCATGTTAGTATCAATCTGTTAGGACCAGTTTGAGCGAATCAGTGCCGATCCTTCTTTTGAGCCATGCCGCGAGCCTTATCTTTTCGCCTGAAGAAGGAACGCTAGAAAACCCCAAGGTGGCAAGGGTAAGCGTGTCATTACGCTTTGCTTTCAAGTTTTTGACTACAATATGATTAATACTGTAACTGGCCAAGGTAGGATACAGTGATTGTAGCTCATCAGCAAGCTCTGGTATTGGGCGCTCAAGTTTCAAAACTGCATTAGATTTTTGATTCGTAGAGTCGTTCTGGTATACACTCTCTAGAATACTAGCCTTGATCTGCGACAAGTCGATTTGGTTTTTGGCGCTCAGTCCCTGCCGTATGACAAGTTTTGTATTTTCCAACTTATAAACCGACATTTTACTTTTCAGCGAATCGATTTGAATTGGACTTATTTCTGCACCGAGCAGCAATAGGTCGATCTCATTGCCTTTTCTTGAATACTTGAAATTTTTGGAAATGACCTGGGTATTGGCATAGTTAATCTCCTTTTGGATAAAAGTCTTTGCATTGCTTTCAAAGATGCTCCTATCAACGATGCGATAAGCTAAGTATACACTAGGCGCGGAGGTTAGCAGCACAACGATCAAAATATACCTACTGACCCTTTTCTCCTGCGCTTTGTCTTGGAACTCCTTACGGTGAAACTTAAGATAGCGGACGATGAGATAGGTTGCTACGCAAATAAAGACACTATTGATAAAATACAGATATAATGCTCCCATGAAGAAATACAAATTCCCCGATGCAATGCCAAATCCCGCAGTACATAAAGGAGGCATCAGCGCCGTGGCAATCGCCACCCCTGGGATTACATTGCTCTTTACCTTTCTAGTTGCAGCAACAATCCCAGCCAATCCACCGAACCCGGCAATAAAGACATCCCATATCGATGGTGATGTCCTTGCTAAAAGCTCTGAAGATGCGTCGTGAAGCGGGGTAAGGTAAAAGTAAAGCGAAGAAGTAGCGATGGCAAAAACAGTAGCGATGGCAAGGTTTCGCGCTCCCTTTTTTACCAGATCAAAATCATTGGTACCGATACCCAGCCCAATCCCCATAATAGGCCCCATTAAAGGTGAGACCAGCATGGCGCCTATGATCACTGCCGTAGAGTTCAGATTCAGCCCAATCGAGGCGATAAAGATGGCGAATATAAGCGTCCATAGATTGGCGCCTTTAAATTCTACATTACTCACAATGGATTCAACCGTGTCGCTTTCCTCTGCATTGTCATGCCGCAGACTAAAACGATAGGATATGAAACGGCCGATGGCAGTAAAGATCTCTTTCATAAGGGGAGGATAAATGCAATGCAAGTTAATTTAAATTCTCTATTTACTAAAGTACAAATCACTGTCCAAACTTGATTCGAATAAATTTACTAAATTTGCGACCGGCTCTCTTTATTTATTTTGCCATGTCTTAATGCATGCTCAAACAGAATTGCATTGCACAAGATTTACAGATAACCCAGCCTTAACACAGATGAAGATTGCCAAATTGATCACATTCTCCCGATTCCACCTCAAAAAAGGCTTTGACAGGATCCGGAATGAACAGTTAAAAAAAAACCTGCTGCAGGCCATACCGTTTTGGATTGCATCTATCTTGACAGGGCTGGCAGCAGTAGCCTATGCCAAGCTCTTTGTTCTTGCGGAAGATGCAGCCACCTGGATTTATGGATATCATAGCTGGCTCTTGTTAGTGGTTACTCCAGTTTGTTTTGTGATTGCATGGCTAATGGTATACAAATATGCCCCTTATGCAAAAGGAAGTGGAATTCCACAGGTAATGGCAGGTATCGCGCTCACTGGCCCTAAGACCGATAAAATCGTAGATCGGCTGCTCAGTTTAAAGGTCTTACTGATAAAAGTATTTTCAAGCCTAGTAATGGCTTTAGGAGGCGGAGCGATAGGACGCGAAGGACCTACCATTCAGATTTCAGCTTCCATATTCCGTGCAGTTAATGGAGCTTTACCAGCTTGGTGGCCAAAAGTAGCTAAGAGAAATATGATCGTTACAGGTGCAGCTGCAGGCCTGGCAGCTGCCTTCAATACGCCGCTAGGGGGCATCGTCTTTGCGATCGAAGAACTAACTAAAACACATTTTAGCTTTTTCAAGACGGCAGTTTTTTCATCCGTGATTATCGCAGGACTCACCGCCCAAGCCATACTCGGACCCTACCTGTACCTAGGCTTTCCCAAGGTAGACAATACCTCCCCCTACATCTTTTTTGGGGTACTGCTAGTGGCAGTGATTTCCGGGCTTTTAGGAAGTTTAATGGCTAAATTGATCCTATTGGTGTTAAAATGGAAGGCTAGGTTGAAATCAATGCGCTCCAACGTCCTTTATATTTTAGGCTGTGCAACGATACTGGTGATAATGGCCGCCATTTTCGGTTCCAATGCGCTGGGTTCGGGCAAACAAGTAATGCAAACTGTGCTATTTACCTCAGATCGGCACGCACATTGGTATGTTCCCTTGCTTAGGATATGCAGCTCCATGGTCTCCTTTACAACCGGAGCAGCAGGCGGCATTTTTGCACCTGCATTAGCCGCTGGCGCAGCTGTAGGATCAGTCGTTTCCGGATGGTTCGACCTTTCCGAAACAAATACAAATTTGCTAATCCTAGCTGGAATGACCGGGTTTCTAACCGGCGTCACGCGCTCGCCATTTACATCCGCTATCCTTGTGCTTGAGATGACCAATCGGCAAACGGCTATATTCAGTCTAATTCTTTCGGGGATGGTAGCAGGATTGGTTTCGATGCTGATAGACAAGCATTCGCTCTATGATCATCTGAAAATACAATATGTAAAAGAGCTGAATGAACCAGAGAAGATTGATGCAAAAAGCTCGTAAAAATTACTTGCTAGGCTAACATCTGCTTTAATTGGTTAAACCAAATCTTACTATTGCCTCCCATAAGGGAATAGTCGATAACTAAATAAATAGACTGTTCTTTATTCATCGTAATCCGGAGGGGTTCCCAAAACATACCAAAATTTTTCGATAACGACCGAGTATAAATTTCATCAAATCCTAGATACAATTCAGTCAGATCTTCGAGCAAAATTTCCAGTATATCCCCACCCACTATGGTCAATGACCTTTCATTTAAAGAAATTTCTCCACGATGGCGATGAAACGGAAGGACACCGGAAATGTGGAAAGCAAAATCATTAGCTCGATCTCGGTCCAGAATTTCAACATCCAAACACCAAAGGGCATCCCCGGTTAAAATCGTCCTCATTTCCGCAGGGTTTTTCGCTATAGTACGGAAAGTACACCAAGGAGTATCACCCAAACCCCAGCAAAAATTAATCCCGAAAACATTTCCCATTTGTGCTTTTTTACATCCTTTGTAACAATCAGCCTAAATAAGAAATAGGCGATAAACAGTACGGCAAAAATGGGAGCCATTAGAAATAACATACTCAATGAATTTAATTAAAGATAAACAATTAGTCGCTTGCAGGTTTCCCGAGCTTTTACTGGGGCAATAAGCATCAAAAAGGCAATATAAATAAGAAACAACCCAAATAGGATCACTGTCCACTTCGCAATTAAGAGCATAGCGTTCGCAATGTTAGATTAAAACTACGAAAAAAATTTTAAATAAAATTTGTATCGTTGCAAAAGCAGAGAAATAAAATTTAGTGGGGTAATTACCTTGATATTGCTATTTTTGGCGACCGTTTAAAGTTAACTTCTAATCAATCAGATTAAAATATGCCCGTAGCTGAAAAAACACCGATAGAGAAGATCATTTCTCCGGTAAATAAGTTCATCCACCTGGAATACACAAGCGGCATAGTGCTGCTGATCAGTGTCGTCGTTGCTATTTTATGGGCAAATTCCTCATTCCACGACTCTTATCACCATCTTTGGGAACTGGACCTATCGGTAGGTTTTGCAGGGCACGAGCTGAATAAACCTCTGCACGTTTGGATCAATGATGGGTTGATGGCCATTTTTTTCTTCGTCATCGGACTAGAACTCAAGCGGGAATTTATGGACGGGGAACTTTCTACCTTCGCCAAGGCACTGCTACCCATGTCGGCAGCGCTGGGTGGCATGATCGTGCCGGCCTTGATCTACCTTTTATTCAATCTGACATCCGGAGCCGACCATGGCTGGGGAATACCAATGGCAACGGATATCGCTTTCGCCCTTGCTCTGTTATCAATGGCAGGCAAACATATTCCTTCATCGGTAAAGGTCTTTCTCTCTGCACTTGCTGTTGCAGATGATCTTGGCGCTGTGCTGGTCATCGCATTCTTTTATACCGCAAGCGTAAATTTCCTTGCACTTGGAATTGCGGGTATTTTCCTTGTCCTGTTAATTATCGGCAACAAAATGGGCGTCCGGAGTAGTGCTTTTTATCTTATCCTTGGCATCTGCGTGTGGATCGGCTTTTTGCTTTCTGGTGTCCATGCAACTATTGCGGGTGTCCTAGTAGCCTTTACGATTCCTGCCGTGACCAAGATCGATGAAGTTGTATATTCCACAAACCTCAGAAAGTTGTCTTATGAGTTCGAGCAAGAAATACCCAACAACAGTACATTAACCACGCCCCAACAACATAAGACCATCCAACATGTAAAGTCTCTAAGTTTGGCTGCCGAGACCCCCTTGCAGAAAATAGAACACGGATTGCATCCTTGGGTAGCTTTTGTGATCATGCCTCTTTTCGCCCTAGCCAATTCGGGAATATTCATCGGAGCAGATTTTTTTAGCGCCATCGTAAACCCGGTATCTATGGGCGTTGCAGTGGGACTGGTAGTCGGTAAGTTTATCGGAATTTTACTGTTTACTTGGGCGATGATTAAGTTCGGATTCGGAAAGCTTCCCGACCAGGCTACCTGGAGACATATAATCGGCCTGGCACTACTTGCAGGGATCGGATTTACCATGTCGATGTTCATCAGCGGGCTGGCATTCCAGAACCCCGCATTCATCGAGCAGGCCAAATATGGCATATTGATTGCCTCTATACTTGCAGGAATTTTGGGTACATTGGTATTAAGAAAAATAAAAAGCTAGAAAGATTAAAAATAAATCATATTTTTTGTAAGGACTTGGAAATATTTTCGACTAAGCCTGTAAAAACAGTATGAAAAGAAATATCCACACTAAGGGAACATGGAAAAATATGTTCCTTGCCCTCTCCCTGATCAGTTTGTTAGCAGTCAGCTTGACTGCAGAGGCAAACCTTAAACCCAGTTCCAGCAGTCTGACTCAACAGAGGGAGATAGCCAACGATACGATAAAAATGACAGCCGGCGTTCCACTGAAACCCGAAGACATCAGCCCGCTATTACCAGGCGAGCAGATTCCAGTGCTGCGTCTGCAAAAAGCATCTGGGGAAATGTTCGACCTGAATAAGTCAGTGTCGCAAAAGCCAACGATCCTTGTATTTTATCGCGGCGGCTGGTGTCCTTATTGCTCCAAACAACTAGCCGGATTACAGGAGATTGAAAAGGACCTTGCCAAAATGGGCTATCAGGTACTTGCCATCAGCACCGACAGCCCGGAAAACTTGACTGCGACCATGGGCAAACAAAAACTTTCCTATACACTCTTATCTGACGCCGACCTGAATGCGGCAAAACGTTTCGGCATTGCCTTTAAAGGCCCGAAAAGCTACGATAAATTCTTACCAGAGGCTTCAGGTGGGAAGAACGTCGACAAGCTCCTTCCAGTCCCATCGGTATTCATCTTAAATAAAAAGGGAAGCATCCTTTTTGAGTATGTCAATCCAAATATGACCCAAAGACTAAGCGCACCCCTATTGAAAGTAGCAGCATCTGCCCTGCTTGAAGAGATTTAACCTTATCTACACACATCAAAAAAATAAAGGCACCGCCAGAGCTTATAAAAATCAAGAAACCAAGTCAATGAAAAATAGAAAATTCCAGTTGTTCCTCCTTGTACCCCTATTATCACTGGGCTCATTCGCTAAGGGAAGTAACCTGCAACACTTAACAAAGAAAGATCCAACTGTAAAAAGCAAACAAATCATATTTATTGAAAACCAGTTTTCAACTGCTCTAAAAAAAGCAAAAGCCGAAAGCAAGTATATTTTTGTCGATGCCTATACCACCTGGTGCGGTCCATGTAAGCAGTTAAAGCAAACAACATTTAAGGACAGCCGGGCAGCTGAGTTTTTTAACAAGAACTTTGTAAACGCAGCGATAGATATGGAAAAAAGGGAAAGCACGAAGCTCGCATTAGAATGGAATATTCAGCAATACCCTACCTTGATGATACTGGATGAGCACGGAAAGGTCATACTTGGTTCCATCGGATACCTGAATGCTGAACAGCTGATAGATTTTGGTAAAAGGGCATTGAAAAAACACTAAATTCACCTATGCTTGAAAAAAATCCCCAAGTTGAGACGATAAAGATCAATAAATTGAACCCGCACAACTGGGTAGACAGGTACGCAGATTACCTTTACAACTATGCCTTGTTGCGGATAAATGATGATGAGTTAGCCAAGGACCTGGTACAGGAAACTTTTTTGGCCGCCCTAGAGACCAAGGAAAAGTTCCAGGGAAGAAGCACTGAAAAGACTTGGCTCACCTCAATTTTAAAGAATAAGGTAGTTGATTTTTATAGGTCTAAAGCAAAAGGATATACAAGCGAAATTAACTTACTAGAGGCCCAACCAAACGGGACCGATTTTTTCAATCTTCAGGATGGGCATTGGAATGACTGGCACAGACCTAGTGCAATGGGCATCGAACAACCCAGTGCTATTGAAAATAAGGAATTTGAGCACATATTACAAGCCTGCATGAAAAAGCTACCCATTTTATGGCTTGCGGTATTTTCCCGTAAGCATTTAGAAGAGCAGCGTACAGACACCATTTGCAGCGAACTGAAGCTTAGTCCATCAAATTTTTGGGTAATCATCCACAGAACCAAATTAAACTTGAGGTCTTGCCTTGAAAAAAACTGGATTTAATCAACAAGCTCATGAAACAATTAAGTGAAGAAGAAATCAAGAAAATTGCCTACAACTGCAGAAAGTCCACCTTTTTAATAGAGAAACAGCAAATTAGTACGATAAGTTCAAGGGAAAAAATGGAGCTGAAAATGCACCTCGCAGGATGTTCAATCTGTATAACTTACATGCAGCAAAGCAGGCTCATCACCCAGATGGCTAGTAAACTGCTTCGGGTCGCTCCAACAAAACTTAAGCTGGATCAGGAATTTAAAATGCGACTTCAAACCAGAATCAGCAATCAGCTTGGTAATAATTAATACTGCACAAATCCACACAGCTACTATTTCAAACACTGCTTTTACTGTTTTATTCTTGTAGATGTGCTATTATTGTTGCAAGTTTGATGAAGATCATGAAGCTTAAAATCCTTGTAATTCTTATATGCAGTTTATATGGCTGCAATACATATGCTCAAAAATTGTATTCGGTAAAAGGATTGTTGATCGATACTGCTGCAAATTCAAAAATTGACAAGGCAACGGTTACTGTGCTTAATGCCAAAGACTCTGTGCTACAAAAATTTGTTTATAGTAACAAGGGAAATTTTGAGGTTAATAATTTAAAGGCAGGTGAATTTATGTTGCTAATAACCTATCCAGATTATGCAGATTTTGTAGCACGTTTTATACTCGATGATGCTCAGCCCACCTATAACTTCGGCAATATAAAAATGATATTGAAGGCTAGGCTCTTGGACGAGATCATTATAAGATCAAAGGTGGTTCGTATGAGCATAAAAGGTGATACCACCGAGTTTAATGGTGCAGCGTACGCTACCCAGAAGAATGCAAAAGTAGATGATCTTCTTAAACAGCTGAACGGAATGAAGATCAACCAAAAGGGCGAAATCTTATTCCTAGGTGAATCCGTAAGCAGGATACTTGTTGATGGGGAAGAGTTCTTTAGTGATGATCCGACCTTAGTTTCAAAGACCGTTCGGGCAGATATGGTCAAGAAGATCCAGGTTTTTGATCAAAAAAGTGAAAATGCCAGGCTCACTGGGATCGACGATGGCGTAAAGGTAAAAACCATCAATATCGTACTTCTGGAAGATAAGAGAAAAGGTATTTTCGGTAAACTTGAAGCAGGCCCTGCTACCAGTGGTTATGGCCAGGTGGAAGCCAGTTTCAATAAATTTAGCCTTAAGCAAAAAATCTCAGCACACACTAACGCTGCCAATACTGGTGATGTTGGCTCGATCAAAGGAGATTTTACAGAATATGGAGCACCCGGTACTCCATCGATGCGCGAAACAGGAGCGCATTATGACACCAAATGGAACAAAGATAAGCAGACCATCAATATCAATTATTCCTTGCGTGACCTGAACGTGGACCTTGTATCAAATAACCTGGCCCAGAATAACTTACCGGGAAACTTTAACAGAAGCCAACAGTACCAGACATCCCTGACCAATAGGTTTAATCAATTCATTACTACTGCTTATACTGCCAAGATCGACTCTACATCGGATTTTAGGTTAAACATCAACGGCAGCGAGGGGAAACTAACGACAGAAAATAGCAGCTTCGGGAGTACCACCCGTGGGAATGGTGTGTTACAGAATACTAGTGACGTCTCCTCCAACACAGATAATAATAGCAGGAACTTTTATGCGGGTGCCAATTATACCAAGCGGCTAAAAAAGAAGGGACGGACCATTTCTGTAAATGCGTCGTCGAATTTTGGCGAGACAAAAGGCAGCAATTACCTCAATTCCCAGGTGAATTATTACGACGGGCAAGCTACGCTTGACAGTACGGGCAATGTTGACCAGTATAAACCTGGCTCAAGCACTAATTCGAGCTTAACCACCGGGTTTTCTTATACCGATCAGTTAAGCAAAACGCTATCTTTAACCGCAGGATATAGCTTTTCAAGGTCAGAAAACCACAATGATCAAAGGTCTTTTAACCAGGACCCGTCTAACAATTACACCTTATTGGATTCTGCCTTTAGCAGCGATTTTAGGTTAGTTAGCCAGTTGGGCACATATATGGTGAATATTGCCTATGCCGGTAAAAAAATATCGACCAATGTAGGTACAAGTGTTGCAGATGCAGGGTTCCGGCAAACCGATCTGTTTTCGGATGTCATACTCGATAGGAAATTCATTAACTGGGCGCCAAATGCTAATTTAAGGTATCAGTTGAACAAAGCAACTTCCCTAACTCTTAGTTATTATGGCAATACTCAGCAACCAGATGCCAGCCAGCTGCAGCAGCTGCGGCAGAATAACGATCCTTTGAATATTACCTTGGGTAACGCCCAGCTGAAGCCTTCTTTCAGGAATCGCCTTTCTTACAATTATCGTGTTTATCAGGCGTCATTAGACAGGGGGATTAACTTCCGTGGTAATTATGGTGCGGTAACGAATGCAATTGTATCCAACAGGTCCACAGATTCAACAGGTATGAACTTCTTCCAATATGTTAACCTGAATGGCAGGACACAAAAAGCTTGGGATGTTTATACGGAAGTCTATGGGCATGCAACCAAGATGGATTTCGTCCTGTCGATCAGCTTTACTGCAAGCGGAAACACATACTTTAATTATGTAAATGATCAGTTAAATAAGGTAATATCTGTTGATTATAACCCAAGGCTGGAAATATCAAAAAACAAGGCTGAGTATAATTACAGACTAACTATTGGACCTAATTACCAGGTTAACACATCGTCGTTGCAGCAGGTGGATAACAACAGCAAGGGCTTTTTTTCTACCCTGAATTATTACACTAAGCTACCAGGGAGCTTTTATATGGGGTCTGATCTAAATTATAAGTTCACTGCTAAAAACCAGGTGTTCGATCGCAACTTCCAGCAACTGCTAATCAATTCCTATATAGGTAAATCATTCCTTAAAAATGAAAGCCTGAAACTAACCATTAAAGCAAATGATCTGCTGAACCAGAACACAGGTTATTATAGAACAGGTACCCCGGACACCTTTACCGAAGTACGGAATTCTACCATCAAAAGATATTTCATGTTTTCTGCTAGCTGGGACTTCAAAAAGTTTGGCAAATCACTTCAAAAACAACCGTAGTTATGAAACAATTACTAATATTACTTAGCTTTTTGATACTGTTGAATGTGAGCATGCTCAAAGCACAAAACAAGCATTTTATCACCAGTGGCACCATTGAATTTGAGCGCACAGCGAACATGTTTGCCTTGGTGAAAAAGAAGATCACCAAACACTCAATGGAGTATAAAGATGATTATGAGGAGTATTTAAAAAAGGAACCACAGTTTAGAAAACTGAAAAGCACCTTAATATTTGACGCCAACACGACCCTTTTTACGCCTGAAAGTGCAAAAAATATTCATTGGCGGTACGATACCCCGATGGCCAATCAAATAAATACTGTTTTTTCTGACCTGAACAATGGCACAAGTGTAATCCAAAAAGAATTCTATGAACGTACTTACCTTGTAAAGGATGCGATCCGCCAAATTAAGTGGAAAATAACTGACGAGATGAGAGAGATTGCAGGATACAAATGCAGGAGAGCAAATGGCATCATGCTTGATTCAATTTATGTTGTCGCCTTTTATACTGATGAAATCCATGTCAAGGGTGGCCCTGAGTCATTTAATGGATTACCGGGGATGATACTCGGAGTATCCGTACCACATGAAAATGTGACATGGTTTGCAACGAAGGTAACGGAGAAAATCGTTGAGCCTAAAACCCTTTTGGCGCTACAAAAAGGCAAGGAGGTAAATAACAAGCAAATGGAAGCGGAAATCATGCAGGCGATAGGTAACCAGGGTGATTTTGCTATCGTACAGCTCAAGGGGCTACTGTTGTAACCGTACTGAAACTGGATTATTCCTTATTTTACTACCTCGAAATTTTACAGTATTTTCTGCATCTCGATCAATTCAATAGCATCCACTTTGGGATCTCCAAATCTGCCTTCAATATCATCGAAAGCAATAGTATGACCGGTAGGTACATATCCATGCCGCCTATACCAATCGATCAGTTCTACCCTTGTGCTGATGACTGTTAGGGTGATCCTATCGCAGCTGTGAGCCAAGGCAAAATCTTCGGAAAAAGCCAACAGCGCCTTCCCAATCCCTTTACTTTGAGAAAGTGGGGAAACTGCAAACATACCTAGGTAAAGTGCAGGCATTTTTACTTCTAAGTAGACCGTACCCAAAATCACTCCAGCCTCGTCTGTATATTTGATGATCGTCCCATCGCCCTTAGCTAGCATTGCGCTCAAGGCAACTTCATCGATCCTGATCCCACCTAAAATCTCCGCCTCGGTAGTCCAGCCCTTTTTAGATTCCTCGCCACGATAGGCAGCATTGATCAATGCATTTAGTTCCCTTGCATCTTGCAGACTTGCGTTAGTTATCATCTACTTCAAATTATCTGGTAAAAATAAGCAAATGAACGCAAGCAGCTTAATCCTGTAGCTCATTTTTTAGCTATAAATTTACTTAAATTACCTAAATTAGAATCAGTTTTACCAAACTCTAATGAAAAAATTCATCCTTTATTCCCTCCTTTTTGCATTAGCATGTAATGCAAATTCACAAATTATCAACCCTAGTTTCGAACTAAAAACTGTTTCGGCTGCTCATTTACCCAGCGATTGGAACCTGATCCCTGTAGAAGGTTATACAGCTTCCTTAGTAGATGATGTAAAACATACCGGCGCAGTTTCGCTTAAAATGACTGGAAATCCCACCGACGCCAGCAAGTACATGAATGTTTCCCAAAACATCAAGGTAGATTTCAAAGAGGTTAAAAGAATTAAGATTACTGGCTTTATTAAAACTGAAAACCTAAAGGGCAACGTTGCCATGTGGTGCCAGATTTGGGATGGGAACAAAAAAAGGATTGGTTTTGAAAACTCTGGTTCCCAGGGCATGACCATCACAGGCACAACGGATTGGCAAAAGTATTCTATGTACCTGCTAGTGAACAAAGAGACTAAAAATCTTTATTTCGGAACCTATTTAATGGGAACAGGAACGGTCTGGTTTGATGATTTTGCGATTGAAGAGTTTGATGGGGCGAGTGACCAGCCCACCACAGAGGTTTTGAATTTCAACAAGGAATTTACCGATATCGTTAAAAAACATTCGATCTACGCTGACTCCATTAACTGGAAGTCGGTAGACGAAGATGTCTTATCGTTGGCTAAAGGCATGAAAACGGTCGCGGATGCACAAATATTGAACAGCTATGTGCTGCAGCAATTACAAAAAGCTGGTGACAATCATTCCTTTATCCAAAATAAAGTAGGCGCACAAAGTTATGCCAGTGGCAATGTGGTACAGGCCAAAGCCCAGGGTAAACTACTGGCAAATGGAATTGGTTATATCTCTGTTCCCGGCTATGGTTCTATCAATAAAGAAGTGGGTGAGGAATTTGCCGCATCCATACAAACCTTAATTAAAAACTTGGACACTGCAAATGATATCAAAGGCTGGGTAGTTGATCTAAGGACAAACACGGGCGGTAACATGTATCCGATGATCTCTGGTCTAGGTCCGCTGCTGGATGTGGGAAATTTAGGTTATTTTATGAATGGAAGCACAAAGAACCCATGGAAAAATACAAAGAATGGAATGAGCGTTAATGTCAAGAATCCTTACCAGTTGAAGGGCAAGAATCCCAAAATTGCAGTATTGATTGGCCCAAGAACCTCCAGTAGCGGCGAGATGACAGCAATCACTTTTATCGGACAAAAAAATGTGAAGTTATTTGGCGAACCTAGCGGGGGCTATATTACCGCAAACCAGATGTTCAAACTATCTGATGGATCAAACTTGCTACTGGCTTCAAGCTACGTCGCAGATCGCAACCAAAAGAAATACTTACAGAGAATTTATCCTGACGTAGTGGTAAAATCGACTACTGACCAAGATGCTGCCTTACAAAGTGCCGAATTATGGTTGAGGGGTAACTAAGGACACTAATTTCATTTTTTTTTAAAATAGTTCTTGGCTCTAACCTTAGCTCATAGCCTACCTTTGCCCGAACAATTTGTTAAAAACATTTTTACGATAAGATTGACTTACTCAAACCTGCTGAAAGGATCACATCCTGCTATCGGCTATATGAAGAACAGAAACTCCTGCTCCTACAGCAGAACCTATTCCAACGTGCTGCTATAAACGGTTCTGTTCTGCTGTTTTCTCCATACCTCCTTTAATCTTCATCTCCATATCACCAAGGTTATAGCGCAAGGCGAAGCGGATATCCCCTGTTCCGAAAGAGCTTCTTGCGCAGACCTGCACCAGGGCTACTCGTGTTGCCCAACTCGGCAGGTCCTTGTAAGCCTCCCTTGGTTCATGCTATAGCTGAGCGTTCCGGTAAAACCCGATTTTTTATCGAAGGTAAACTGGTTGGCCACATTAGCGGTAAAGATCAACCGACTCTGCCTTAAAATCCGACCATCGCCGAGCCCAAAGCTGCTCTGCATACTTCCAGGACCTGACTGTAGGTCGACACTCCACCATCATGGATCCCGCAGCATTAGGCTAACCGAAAAGGAATCGGCACTGCTCTATTTTTTCTTCCAAAACAAAGCAAGGCTGGTCAAGCGCGAACAGGTCCTGCCGCAGATCTGGAAAAGTGACGATTATTTCTCAGGCAGAAGCCTTGATGTATTTGTAAGCCGGCTGCGCAAGCTCTTGGTCCAAGACCCTAACATCCAACTGCTGACCGTACGGGGAACAGGCTTTGAATTCAATTTTTGAACCGCGGCGGTATAACCTACCATTCAGCGCAAAGACCTCGTTCTGGCAAAAACTGCCATTACAATATAAAGACCGTGCCCTTTCAAGTACCCGAATATTAACTCTATCTTTATATATTCATACTTACAAGCTAATTAAATTGTTAATTTTAACTTTTGCATAAAAAACCATAACAATACTCTTTTAGATTGCATTTTTATATAGTTTCAGCTATCTCAACCATGAACGAAATCAAACTCGCACGACGCCTGCTGCTGATCTCTCTACTTTGCCTAGGCAGTAATTTTGCGCAGGCCCAGATTCAACAAATCAACCAAGAGCTACATCGATTATCTCTTACTAAAGATAGTGTTAGCGTGGTTAACAGCCTAAATAGATTAGGTACACTTTACCGTAGCAGAAACGCAGACAGCTGTTTTTACTATGGCGTAAGCGCCAAGCGCATTGCCACTCATTTAGGCTACCTTAAAGGACAAAAAGATGCAGACCAATTGATTGCTTATGCTTTTTTCAAAAGAGGGCTATATGCGGAATCATTGGAACTGCTCGGAAAAATATTACCAAAGTATCAGCAACTTGATGATACCGAAAAAATCATTCTGGTATACTTGGATATGGCCGCTGTTATGAACAAGGGTGTGTCCGATAATGCAAAGATTATTTCGCTGCTGCAAAAGACTATCCAAATCGGGAAAAAGTTGAAAAAAGATAGTATTATGTCCAAGGTATATGCGCACTATTGTCTCCGTAATTCGGATCTTCCGCAGGATAGTATTCATTACTACATGAGCAAATCCACAGAAATTGCAAGCCGCTATAAAGATGAAAACGTGCTTATTTACAATCGGCTATGGCAAGTACGGTTCCTAATTTCAAAAGGCCTGTTACAGGAAGCTTTACCAATAACAAGACAATCGTTACTTGAGGCTAGACGTATAGGCAACACAGACCTGATGATCAACTCACTCTTCCTGCTGACAGAACTTTACGGTAACAATCCTAAAAAAGCGCTCGAATATCTTTTTCAGGCTTATGAGGTGGCACAAAAAAATGGGGACAGCTCCATAGAAATATACATTTTACATAATGCATTAGAAGTAGCGAAACAACTAGGGGATAAAGACGAAATCATCAGAGTTTATTTTGAGCTGGATAAGTCGATTACAGCAGAATGGGAAAAATCAAAAAAATTCATTAGTGATTATGTCAGGTACAATGCTGTGAAGGATGACAACAAATTATTGAATAAAAAAAATACGCAGCAAACAGGTTATCTTATAGTTTTTGGGATTTTTCTGGTAGTTGTTGTTCTGGCCTTGCTTATGGTATGGCATAATCGAAAACGCTTATTGGATCTAAATAAAAAAATCCGCGAACAAAATTCCAATATGCAAAAAGCACTGAATGCTTTGGAACAAAGTCAGGCAGCTAACACGCGTATGATGCAAATTGTGGCTCACGACTTACGAAATCCCATAGGTGCGATGTTTTCGATTGCATCATTGATGCTAAGTGAGCCAGGTCGTAGTGACGAGGACAAAGAATGTTTGGAAATGATCAAAACCTCTGGAAATGTCTCTCTGGATTTAGTTAATGACCTATTGCTGGTTCATACCAAGACGGATGAGCTGAAAAAGGAACCCGTTGATATAGGTGAAATGCTGCAATACTGCGTTGACCTGCTGCATCATAAAGCGGAACTAAAAGAACAGCAGATCTATTTACAGGTAAATGCTGTTATAAGTATACTCGCTAATCGGGAGAAATTATGGCGTGTAGTTAGCAACCTGATTGCAAATGCGATAAAGTTTAGTCCTAAAGGCGCATCCATTGATGTGGTCTTGCAGAAAGAAGTAGATCATGTATGTATTGCCATAAAAGACAAGGGCATTGGGATACCTGAGGAAATTGCACCTAAGATATTTGATATGTTTACCGATGCAAAAAGAACAGGAACAACTGGTGAACAATCCTTTGGGTTGGGACTGGCAATCTCCAAACAGATTGTTGAGGCTCATGGCGGAAAGCTTTGGTTTGAAAGCAAGCCTGGAAATGGCACTGTTTTTTACGTAGAGCTGCCGATAACTTAATCCACTCGCCAGAATGGTCAACCTCGGCATTTGATAAGAAAGAGTAATATTGGTTATCGCCAGTAACCCAATTCATAAATTTATCCAGATAGGTTACAAGTTCAGTCAACAATGGAACAAAAAGAAAACCCCGAATTCTGGGAAAACACCTTTCGGCAAAAAAAAGAAATGTGGGGCATGCAGCCCGCAAAATCTGCCGAGCTCGCTAACCAGTTTTTCCTAAAGCACCAACTAAAAAATATCCTGGTACCCGGTTTTGGCTATGGCAGGAATGCCCAACTCCTTTTTCAGAGCGGTATGCAGGTAAACGGCATCGAAATTTCCCAAACAGCTATCGACCTTGCCCAGCAGCATTATGGCAACTCCATGGTCATCCACCATGGTTCTATTATTGACATGCCCTTTGACAATAAAAAGTACGACGGGATCTTTTGTTATGCGCTGATACACCTACTTGATGAAAATGAACGTGTCAAGCTCATTAGCGACTGCTACCACCAGCTATCGCCGGGCGGCTATATGATCTTTGTAGCTTGTATCTTTGCGCTACAATTAAAAACAAGATCATGAAAAAAGTATCAACCCTTTGCAAAAAATATCTGGCCAAATTCACAGCCATACCTCCTATCCTCACAGTCCCATCATTTTTTAGGGCCAGGGCATGCTAATTTTGGCAGCATCAGTTCAACAAAAGCCAAATTTATGAAATTTAAAACCTTGTTATTCCAGCTCCTTTTCTGCATCATCGTACAGGTAAACGCCCAGCAGACAACCGAACTGACCAGGCGAATCCAGTCCATGGGTACCGAAAAAAACCCAAAAAAGAATCTGCTCGCTATGGGCAACATCATTAAAGAATTCAAATTAGACAGTCTTGGTAACGCCGAGGAGATCGATATGGTCAAAGGAAACGTAGCACTGTCTTTTCTCAAAGCTGGTCGTTATCCCGAATTCGAAGCCCATATCAGAACCATCAAAAACAAATTCAACCAAACTTCCTTCCTTAATATGGCAGTGTCCCACTTAGTTGATACCAAAGTTTTTGGCTATGCGCAAACAATAGCTAAAAAAACGGTAGACCTGTACGATTCCTATAAAAATGACCCATCAGCTAAACCAAGATCCTTTCCCATAGAAGACTGGAACAGGTTTATGCAAATGGCCGCCTACCCCTACTATGAAACCTACGCCGAAGTATTATACCTTAACGGCCAGCACAAAAAAGCATTGTATTACGAAGAAAAAGCCATTCAGGGCAAACAAGGTATGCTGCAATCTAGCACCGAACTTTACACGGCCTTACTGGCCGCCAATGGACAGGCAGACAAAGCCTACGAGCTATTGCTCAAATCCCTCAGCACTGGTAAATCGACTTTGAAAATGAATGTACTTTTTAAAAAATTGGCCTTAGCAAAATTAGGTAACCAGGGGAAAGTAAAGCTATTGCTAGATTCCATCGGGCGCAATATACAAGAACGATATAGAACTGAAGTCGCTAAGAACATGATCCGGGATATGGACGCGCCCGGTTTTAATTTACTAGACCTAAACGGGAAACGTATTTCGCTGGCCAGCTTAAAGGGCAAAATAGTCGTGCTGGATTTTTGGGCAACCTGGTGCGCTCCTTGTATTGCCTCCATGCCAGCTATGAAAGAGATGGAAAAACGGCATCCGGAGATCGCATTCCTTTTCATAGCCACGCAAGAAACTGGTACCCAGCCCACAGCGAACGTAAAAAAATATGTATTAAAAAATAAATTCCCTTTAAATGTACTGATGGACGAGTGCAAAAACACAGCCAAGCAAGATTTCATCGTGGCATCGGCCTATCAGATCAAAGGCATCCCGGCCAAAGTGGTGATAGACCAAAATGGAAAATTAAGGTTTACCACAACTGGCTACAGATCCGATCAAGAACTGATGAATGAACTGGAGGCCATGATTTCTGTTGTCAAGTTACCATAGTTTTTAGATTAACATTATCTTAGCGATGGTCATTATGTCGAACTCAACCTATCTTGTGGCAAATGGTGCCTGGTGCGCCATGCTCATTATCGCATTCTTTGTAGCCATACCAATGGTGCAAGCTCAACACCAAAAAGAGTATTTGGCCATTGAAGCCAATGGAGTAACAGGCAGCCAGGTTAAGACAGTTAGCCTTGGGAATCTGGTAAAGGTCTTGACCACAGGTGGATACGTCAATGTCCACTTCACCGATCTTTTCAAATCGACGCCAAACCTCAATAGCCGCGTATACTTGATAGACAAATCGGCAAAAAAACCCATCGAACCTCCGCGCAATGGGCTCCTTTATCTTCAACCCGGCAACGAGTATTTATTCGAAGTCTTCCAGGCCTCTTCCGGCACGCTCATCAAGAGATACATCCTCCAGCGCCCAAAACTTCACCCTATCATCGAGTTCCGTAACAACCATGGCCGTCATCTTTTTACCACCGGTACCAGCGGCAAAGATGCTGGAATAACTTTATCGCCAGCGGAAAAAATGAGACTCGACATTAGGCAGGACAAGGATTTTGGACCGATGGAAGTAGAATATTCATTGCGTAACCTTAAAACAAAGCAGATTCAATATGGCAGCGGCAGGTATACTTTCAAAGGATTAACGTTTACAGCAAATACAGACTATGAGCTCCGGGTTAATTACCTAGTCCAAAAAGAGACTGTAAGCACCATTTACATCCGGGTGAAACCCCACTGGTATCAATCTTGGGTTACCTATGCAATTGTGCTAATGGCTTTGCTATCAATTGCCAGCTGGTTAGTACTCTCAAGGTTCAACAAGAAAATCAGCTTATCCCGAAAAGAGCAGCAAAAACTAGAACAAGCGGCCATTCGCCTACAGTCGTTACTCAACCCACATTTTACCTTTAACGCCTTGAGCTCTATCCAGGGATTAATGAATACCGGTAGGATTGACGAAGCTAACCAATACCTACAGGAATTCAGTTCTTTACTGCGTCAGACATTGGCCAAAAGCCAGCAGGTCTATACTACACTCGATCAAGAACTGGACATCATTCGGCTCTACATCAAACTGGAGGCATTCCGTTTTAATTTTTTTTGGGAAATCGATATTTCCCCAGACTTAAATCCCGCTACTATCGAAATACCTACCCTGTTACTACAGCCCCTGATTGAAAATGCAATCAAACATGGGCTGTCCAAACTAGCAGAACAGGGCAAATTGCAGGTCAGTTGTAAAACAGGGTTAAAAAGCGATACATTTGTCATTAGCATTCAAGACAATGGCACCTGGATAAATAAAACCGGTCCCGGCTACGGACTGGCTTTAACTAACGAAAGAATAGCCACCATCAACAAAATGAAGAAAGGCCAGTCTATTACCCTCGAGTTTAAAAAAGATACGGGTACAAATGCTATGTTAACTTTTCACAACTGGATAGAGAATTAAGATGATAACGGCCATACTTGTTGATGATGAACCGATAAACAACAGTAACTTGAAAGCGCTGCTGATGCGCCACTGCCAACACATTGAGGTAATAGCTACTGCAAACGCTACAGACCAGGCTCGGACACAGATCCTGACATTAAGACCCGATGTGGTATTTCTGGATATCGAAATGCCAGACAAGAACGGTTTCGAGTTATTAAAGTCGATTGAAAACCCCGAGTTTGCAGTTGTATTTGTTACTGCTTACGATGCTTACGGAATTGCAGCGATTAAGTTCTCGGCGCTGGATTACCTGCTAAAACCCATCAATATCCAAGAGCTTAAAGATACAGCGGCAAAAATAGCACAATCGGTCAGTGCTAAAAAGCAAAATGATAGATTGGAAAACCTGCTACAGCTACTGGAAAAAAAGCATCCAGATGAAAGCCAAAAAATAGCCTTACCTACGCAAAAAGAAACTTACCTGGTGCCGATCAAGGATATTGTCCGCTGCGAGTCATCGAACAACTATACAACTTTTTACTTGACCAGCGGCATTGAGCATGTAATTTCCAGACCATTATATGAGTATGATGAATGGTTAACCCCGTACGGTTTTATCCGTTGCCATCAATCGCACCTAGTGCACAAGAAACATATCAAGAGTATTTTAAATGAAGATTCTGGATATTTGATCATGGATTTTACCACCAAAAAAATCCCAATTTCCAAACAAAGAAGAGGGCAAGTGCTCACCTTATTGAAGGCTTAGCGTACGAATGTTAAGAGATATCCGCTTAGCGAACCCCCGAGAATTATATACGCGCTGTTCAGCTTCTTAAAGGTGAGCGTGAAACCGAATCCCAGGATAGCGATAAGAATTGCCTTCCAATCTGTTACGGCATCTTTCCCCATTTCTGCGCACACAGCCAAGATCATCGTTACGGAAACGATATTTACCGTATCCAAAAATGCCGACATGAGCTTTGATCGGCGCAATTTGGGGATTAAGGGATTTAAAAACGCTACGAAAAAGAACGAGGGCAGAAAGATCCCAAATGTTGCCGCTATTGCTCCCGGCAACCCTGCAATCTGCCATCCAATGAACGTTGCCGATGAGAACACCGGACCAGGCGTAAACTGGCCCACCGCTATGGCGTCTATCAGTTCCTTTTCGCTTAAAAGCCCGGTATTTACAAGCTCCGCATCAAGAAAGGCAAATAACACATAGCCGCTACCGTAAAGGATGGCGCCTATCTTCAGAAATACCCAAAAAAGTTTCCAGTTAAACAGATCGCTTGAAAATGTGTGTGCCTGCAACAATAGTAAAGGAACGAAGCTATTAAGCGGCCGCTGCCTACTAGATTTTAGTATATCCAATAGCACACCTACAAGACCGGCACCAAATAACAGGTATATTTCGTTGATGCCATACAATGCCAATACAAGGGAAATTGCGCCAATAATTCCCAGTTCAACAGTTTTAAGGGCTTTTCTGCCCAAGTTGAGCATGAGGGAAAATATAACTGCAATGATGGCTGGTTTGATTCCATAGATAAAAGGTTCTACCGCTGGTAGCTTACCATATAGCTGATAGGCCCATGCAAATAAAGCTGTAATAACAACCGCGGGAACAATAAAACAGATGCCTGCGACGATCAAGCCTTTCCAGCCCGCTCTTTCTCGGCCAATGTGCATCGTCATTTCCGTAGAATTTGGGCCAGGGATCAGGTTTGTTGCGCCTACCAGGTCTAGAAAATGTTCCCGGCTCATCCACTTTCGTTTTCGCACTACCTCTTCCTCCATCAATGCAATATGAACAGCGGGACCACCGAAGCCTATGCATCCCAGTTTAAAAAACAGTTTGGCAACTTCTGCCAGAGAATTTCGGTCCCTCATTGCTTCCAGCTATAGCTGTCCATAGACCACTTACCTCCGCCCCTGATAATAAGAAAAAGAATGGCAAGAAGCATAGCCCAATCAGTCCGGCTAGTAGCTATAATCTTTTGTAACATACGATCGAGAATTTTACTCAGGCTCTTACGTCCTACTAACGGCAGAGCCTCATATTCAAAGTTAAGCATCTGGGTTGAAAATATAATGATATTCCTACCTAACCTAAAAATTAGATAATATTTGGATATATCAGGTACTCATCGTAATATTGCAATATATATGGGACTTACAAAAACAGACATATTCACCGACGAGCAGAACCAGCTTTCAACGCTTTTGAAGGCCATTGCACATCCTGCACGTATTGCTATCCTGCAAAGAATTATCATATCCAATACCTGCATCTGCGGGGATCTGGTAGGTGAGCTCGGTTTGGCACAGGCTACGATTTCACAACATCTGAAGGAGCTGAAGACCGCTGGGATTATAAAGGGTACAATAGAAGGTGTGAGTGTGTGTTACTGCATCAATCCCAAAACATGGAAATTATTGGAAGATCAACTTGGAGCCTTTTTAAGTTCTTACAAAGGGGAGACCCCTTGTTGTTAACCTTTTTTTGATTTCATTAATCGTTAAATTGCAATAATACTTTAAATAGGAAACTAGCAGAAATCAAAACCATCTTGGCTACGGCCAAAGCAGTTAATTTTCAAGTAGAAAACACTTGGCATTAGGGAGAAAATTGGAAAGCAGAACGGAGTTTGGATGGACACCTTGCTGCTGGAAAGAAGAAGTAAAACAATCAATTAATACAAGAAATTTATGAAGAAGATATTAGTACTATGCACGGGAAACAGTTGCAGAAGCCAGATTGCAGAAGGTTATTTAAGATACTTTGCAGGAGATAAGGCAGAAATCTACAGCGCTGGAATAGAAACCCATGGGGTAAATCCAAAGGCCATCGAGATCATGAAAAGGGATGGTATAGATATTTCTGGACATACCTCAAACAACATTGATGAATACATGGGCATCGATTTCGACTACGTGATCACTGTTTGCGACAACGCAAAGGAAAGTTGCCCTTATTTCCCGACCAACGCTGTAAAATTTCATTATAATTTTCCCGATCCGGCAAAAGCTACTGGCTCTGACGAAGAAGTGATGGAGCAGTTCCGCGAGGTAAGGGAGATGATCCGCAAATACGCACAGAACTTTGTCAACGAAAACTTAAAGCGCTGATGTCTGCTAGCAATTGTGCGCCCGTAATTGAGCGTAAAAAACTCGGATTTCTTGACCGTTACCTTACGCTTTGGATATTCATGGCCATGGCCATTGGGGTAGGCATAGGTTATCTTATTCCATCATCAGCTGGTTTTATTAATTCCTTTTCCAGCGGAACAACTAATATTCCGCTGGCAATCGGGCTGATCCTGATGATGTATCCACCATTGGCAAAAGTAAGATACGAAAAGATGGGTGAAGTATTTAAGGATACGAAAGTACTAACCGTTTCATTGGTACTGAACTGGGTTGTCGGGCCGATATTGATGTTCTTTTTAGCCATTACCTTTCTAAGGGATTATCCAGAATACATGGTTGGCCTTATCCTGATTGGACTCGCCCGCTGTATCGCAATGGTTGTAGTATGGAATGAGCTGGCAGATGGAAACCGTGAATATGCTGCAGGTCTGATAGCACTCAACAGCATTTTTCAAGTTTTGCTTTACAGTGTTTTTGCCTATGTGTTCATTACCATATTGCCCCCTTACTTTGGACTAAAAGGTTTGGAAGTGAATATTACCATTGGTGAAATTGCCAAAAGTGTTGGCATATATCTTGGGCTGCCTTTTGCAATGGGCATTATCTCAAGGTTTGCGCTGATAAAACTTAAGGGAGATACATGGTTCCAGGATAAGTTCGTACCGTTGATATCACCAATTACCTTGATTGCCTTGCTATTTACCATTGTAATTATGTTCAGCCTTAAGGGAAAACTGATAGTACAGATCCCGATGGATGTGATTCGCATTGCCATTCCGCTTGTGATCTATTTCGCTATCATGTTCGTAGCCAGCTTTTTTGCAGGCAGATACTTCGGTGCTGATTATTCACGGAGCACTTCCATTGCCTTTACGGCTACTGGAAACAACTTCGAACTGGCCATTGCTGTTGCCATAGGTGTATTTGGGATTAATTCCGGGCAGGCATTTACAGGTGTCATCGGACCATTGGTTGAAGTTCCAGCCCTGATTGCCTTGGTCAACCTGGCATTTTGGTTCAGGAAAAAATATTATAGTTGAAAAACATAACAAACTGGTTTTCAAAAATTAACGCTATTTCAAATATCAAAATAAGGCAACAAAATACAAATCGTTGCAGATGTTTAACACCATAGTTAATTCCCTTAGGTTTCTTCATTTCTTTAGTGTACCTTCATATAGCCAATTCATCTGCACATGGAAACCATTCTGTTGATCGAAGACAATACCGATATTAGGGAGAATGCTACAGAGGTTCTTTTTCTTGAAGGTTATCTGGTAATAGCTATCAGCTGTGGTCTGGATATAATACGTTTGTACCCTGATGTAGTCCCTGATCTTGTACTATGTGATATCAAGATGCCAGAAATGGACGGTTACCAGATCTATGACACATTTCAATCCAGCCGCTACACCCGACATATACCTTTTGTTTTCATGACCGCCCTGAGCGAACGAAAAGACAGGGAAAAGGCCGCTGCCCATGGCATAGCCCATTACCTGATCAAACCCTTTGACGATGCACAGCTCCTTGACCATATCCGATCTTCTCTATTCCAACAAAAAAGTCGGGTACCCCCTAATTTACGCAATGATCTGTAATAAATGATGTTGTTAGTCCCAACTCCAACTAATCATTATTCCGCAAATAATTAGCGCACAACAATCAAAACGCTGTGTGATTGCTATCATTGAGGATATCTTTCTGACTAGCAAACTTTGTGATAAATAATATCATGGAGATTACCGACGGGAGCGCATACATCGAGCGCCATGTATAAAACATCTTCTGTTCTGGTTGCCCTTAAGGCGACATGTTTGTTATTGCTGCAGCAGAAGGTATTATCGTTTCCATCAAAATACTCATAGCAGCTAGTGAAATTTTTAACGTATATCAAGGATATGAATGACCAGCATCATATATCTCCATGCGGCCATGAACGTACTTTGTGGTCATATTCATAGATTATTAACCTTAAAAAATCATTGCAATGAAAACAGACATTCAAATCCAAAAAGATGTGATGGACGAGCTGAAATGGCAGCCATTCCTAAACTCGTCCGAGATCGGTGTTGCAGTTAAAGATGGCATCGTTACCCTTTCCGGAAAAGTTGACTCCTATTCCAAAAAATTAAGTGCCGAAAGAGCAGCCAAAAAAGTAGTGGGCGTCAAAGCGGTGGCCGAAGATATCCAGATCGGAGTATCTCCTGCATACAGCAAAACCGACACAGAAATAGCCGAAGCTGTTCTCAATGCGCTTAAATGGCATACATCAGTACCTGATGATAAGATAAAAATCAAGGTAGAAAACGGCAGCGTTACCCTTGAGGGCGACGTAGAATGGGAATACCAACGTCTCAGCGCCAGAACTGCCATACAGAACCTTTCCGGTGTGCGTTCGGTGATCAACCTTCTTACGCTCAAGCCAAAGCTGAACCCAATTGAACTGGAACATAAGATTGAGTTGGCATTCCGCAGAAATGCAACTATAGATGCCAGTAAAATTGACGTAAGTACAATCGGCAACAAGGTAATCCTAACAGGCAAGGTACGTTCATTTGCCGAAAGCGAAGATGCCGAAGATGTAGCTTGGGCTGCCCCTGGAGTTTACGCCGTAGAGAACAAGCTCAAGATAGAAGAACCAGCACTCGCCTATTAATCTAAAAGCGAAAACAATGAAAAAATCTAGAATTTTGCTTATGCTCGTTGTGCTTACAACGGGCTTTGTACTTCAATCGGCCGCACAGATTACCCCGCAAGTTACGATGTAAAGAAATCGGAATTCTATGATGATGACTACGAGGGATACTATATCTCCTTTTATATCCCCGAAGGTACGATATTGGCCATTTATGACAAGGATGGCAAACTGTCCACAGCGGTACGTGATGCAATAACAGAACCTTTTCCCAAATGGCACATCGCCAAAGATGTGTACCAGGTGTTTTATTATGACCAAAAGGAAACCGCTGATAAAACATTCAAGCTACTGCTGGAGAACGGCGATAAGCACATGAGGGTCAAACTTAATGAGAAGGGTGAATTTATCTGAACCACTGAAGAACGTAGATAAATTAGTCCAGTATTTAAACATTCCTTAATGAAAACAATCCTTGTACCCACTGACTTTTCAAAAGGCGCCGTCTATGCCGCCAGAGCTGCCGCACGGCTGGCCGAAAAATTGCATACTAGCGTACTGTTATGGAACTGCGGTCTTAAACTGCCGATAGCCCCACCTTATCTGGGCGGGACAATGGCTGTGGCGGTGATGGCGGGAACTACCGAAAGCACCCACCGGCTAGAGCGGGCGGTGATGGAACTCGAAGATTTTATCCTGAGCACCGACGGCGACTACAAGCCCCAACTTTTGATCCGTTACCGCGAAGGTATCCTAGCGGAAGAATTGGCAAAAGAGCTTCAAGAGCATGAAGTTGAAATGATTGTAATCGGCTCCTCGACAGGCAGCAATACCGAGCATATCTTCACTGGGAGCGATGCTTCCAAGATTATAGAAACCGCTGACTGCCCGGTATTCATCATACCGCCAAAAGGCGGGCTGGACCTGTTGGACAAAGTCGTTTTTGCAACTAATTTCGAACCCGAAGATCTAAGAGCAATCCTTTACCTACACAAGCTCTCTGAAAAGCTTAATTTTGCACTGGAAATTGTCCATGTAATTACCAGTGGCCATATGGACCTGACTCTGATCGCAAAGGAAACCGCTTTCAACGCGCAGCTGATTGCACTTAAATCACATCTGATCTCCTATAGGCAGATCAGGGGCAAACAGGTAATTGGCCAGCTGAACCGGATCTGCAAGCAGACCGGTGCAGATGTTCTGGCCATGACACATCATCAATATTCATTTTTTAAACGGCTGCTGACGGACAGTGTGGCAAAAAAGAACTGGCGCACCAAAAAGTTCCTTTGCTGTTATTTCCGATTGGCTGATAGGCAATACGCAGAATGACGTGCCTTCTTCCCCCCAGCACAGTTGGCGACTCTAGCAGTTAGGGGATTTTCAGGCCTGTGACCAGCATCTGCCGAGCGCTTGACGGTGGTCATTTCTTGCTGGAAGAAAGTTTATTAGCTTGGCTGGCAAATTAGCTTTAGAAAAGATGGAAACAACAAGCATTGACACCTTGACAAACCCTACCTTGGAAACGATTTTTAGTCGCCGGGCAGTAAGAAGATATCTTCCTGACATGATCGATGAGGAAAAGCTCACAAAGATCATCGCAGCAGGCCGAAGTGCTCCATCGGCGATGAACGGCCAGCCATGGAAATTTTATGTGGCAACACATCGGGATACCATCTCTTCCTTTTCCAGGGCAATTGCAAAGCTGATCCCTAAGACGGTTTTAAAAACGGCATTTAAGCATCCCTTGAAGGCATTGAAAGCGCTTTTTGATTTTTCTCCCACTGCATTTTCCATCAATGGGGATGACGCGATATTTCATGGCGCACCAGTGGTAATTTTTTTAACGGCTCCAAAGGACGACGAATGGGGAAAGCTTGATATCGGCATGTGCGCCCAGAATATAATGCTTGCCGCAAAATCCCTTGGCATCTCTAGCTGTCCGGTAGGATTTGCAAAATATATCGGGCAAACGCCGCTCTATCCAAAGCTCGAAATACCCGCGCAGGAAGAGGTATTGTTGGCCATATCGCTCGGTTACGGCAATGAGAAACCTGCGCCACATCCACAAAAGGGGAACAACATCCTTTTTATCGACCGGATGGAGTGCTGCTGAATTCCTCGATCGACAAATATTATTCTTTTATTCCACGGAGGTAAAAATGTTAGGATCACTTGACCAGAGCCAGATCGATGCACTGCTGCAAAGACAGCTAATCGGGAGGATCGCCTGTAGCGATGGCGGTTTGCCCTATATCGTTCCGATCAACTATGTTTATGAGGCAAACCTGATTTTAGCTCATAGTACAGCAGGCAAGAAGATCGACGTCATGCGTAAAAATCCAAGGGTCTGCTTCCAGGTAGATGAAATCGTGGACATCTTCAACTGGCAGAGCGTGGTTGCCCTTGGGAAGTTCGAAGAGATCAGTGACATTGCAGAAAAAGAGCGGGCAATGCAGACTATCTTCCACCACTTCGAGGGACTGTCACCGCTGGTCTCGCACCATCCTTACCACGGCCTTGCCTCACAGGAGCAGGATATCGGCACCAGACTAGAACTGATCGTTTACAAAATCGTGCTAGTAAGCAAAACCGGAAGGTTCGAAAGCCATTGAAAACTGGTTTCTATCATCTTGTAGGTTTAAAAATTTCCCTTACCAACCGGCAAATTCGTGGAATTCAACCAAAATCATTTATATTGGCATAACCATTTATAGTATTAGTGCACTACAGGGCAAGCCCTGTGTGCTAACAGCAATTAGATGGTAACAGGTAACAATGAGATAAAAAGACCTAGTTCCAACAGAAAACATGAATATCCTGATCGCAGATGAATCTGATATACATGACCTAACGCAGGTCGAGATAGAGAGCAAAAAACGCTCTATTCCCGAATGTATAGAGGATTTTGAAATTAACTATGAATCCAGGGCTTACCGATGGCAGACATATTTCAGTGCTCAATCGCCCCAAAGCTCAAGACCGGAGCGCATTGTGTTGAAAGCGGTACACAAAGAAAAGGTCATTGGTTACCTAGCTGGCCATCTTACAACTCGTTATGAGATGGATGGCGAGATTCAATCATTTTATATTTTAAGGCCCTATCAACGACTGGGGATTGGCACAGCATTGTTAGGAAAATTTATTGACTGGCTTACATCGACGGAGGCGAAAAGCCTGTGCGTTGGAATTGCAAGCAGTAACAGGTATAAGGCATTTTACCTTAAATATGGAGGAGTTTACCTTAACGAGCATTGGATCTTTTGGACTGATATTGCCCAAGTGAGAAAACTAACCTCAAATTTTCTACTAAATAGTCCAAAAAAGCATTTTATCTAGGATGAGGCTTTTCAAATTTACTACACAGCGGTAAAAACCCAAACTTTCAACAAAACAAAAATATATTAACTTATTCAATTTAAGCTATTTATCATGATTTTCTATGAGGATTTTATGAGTTATTTTGCCCCCCCTATTTCCCGATACAAAACTTCGTAAATATATTCTCCAACAAATCATCCGTGGTAACAGCCCCGGTGATTTCACCTAAATAATGAAGCGCCTGCTTAATATCCATCGCTAAAAAATCTGATGTAACTGGGTTATCAATATTAGCCATTACCCGCTCTAACGCACTTTCCGTTTGCTTTAAGGCCTCCACATGACGAATATTGGTTACCAATGTTTCAGAAGTATTAATATGGTGCAAGTTCACCTTATCTAACAAAATATCCTTCAACTCATCAACCCCTTGTTTTTCTTTCGCAGAAATAAAGTGCACATCTAAGGCTGCAAACGCTTCTCGTTGTTCTGGCCTTAACAAGTCCGCTTTGTTCAATAAAATTAAGTAAGGAATAGCCGATTTTTGCAGACCCTCAACCTGTTCCGTAATTTCATATAAGCTCTGGGCAACATCGGCCATGTAAATGATCAACTTAGCCTGCTTCATTTTTTCAAGCGTCCGTTCTACCCCTTTCGCCTCAATAATATCTGCCGTGTCACGAATACCTGCCGTATCGATAAATCTAAATACAACGCCATTGATATTGAGCTCATCTTCAATCGTATCGCGCGTAGTACCAGCAATATCCGACACAATCGCACGCTCTTCATTAAGTAACGCATTTAACAAGGTCGACTTGCCCACATTAGGTTTACCAGCAATAACCACCGGCACTCCATTCTTAAGCACATTACCTACTTCGAAAGAAGAGATAAGGATTGAGATGTGAGAGGTGAGACGTGAAACGAGGTTTCTGAGTTGATCGCGGTTAGCAAATTCTACATCTTCTTCGGCAAAATCCAATTCAAGCTCTATCATCGAAGCAAAGTGGATTAATTGTTCGCGTAAATCTTTCAACTCATTAGAAAAACCACCCCGCATTTGTTGCAAAGCCACATCGTGAGAGGCTTTACTATCAGACGCAATTAAATCTGCTACTGCTTCTGCCTGACTTAAATCAAAAGCACCATTTAAAAAGGCGCGCAAGGTAAATTCTCCTGGTTTTGCTGCTCTAGCTCCTTTACTAATCAACAAATTCATGATTTGCTGAATAATGTAATTAGAACCGTGACAAGAAATTTCCACTACATTTTCTTTGGTATACGATTTTGGCGCTACAAATAAACCTGCAACTACCTCGTCTATAATAGCTTCACCATTTTTAATTAAACCAAAATGTAAAGTATGTGAAGCTTGAGCCATTAAATCCTTACCCGAAAACACACTATTTGCTAGCGAGATGGCATCTGGTCCTGATAAACGGATTACCCCAATGGCACCACTACCCGGTGGAGTTGATAAAGCAATAATGGTATCTTCCATTGTTGGATATATATGTTAGGAATTCGGATTCAAAATTAAACGCACAAAAATAGGAATTTTTAACGAGGGTTACAGTCCAAACCCCTTTCTATAACTGCCAGATAAATATTGACTTATAAATTTAACAAAGTGATTACAAACATTCGGCCTATTTTCCTGTTAGATTAGTAGTTAAACCATTTAAAAACAAATCGCATGATTATTCAATTAAACGCTGACAAAAACTTAACCATCCATTCCGAATACGAAAGTCAGATTACCGAAAAAATAAACAAAGAACTTTCAAGATTTACAGATTACCTATCTCGTGTAGAAGTTCATTTATCTGATGAAAATGGCGATAAGAGCGGTGTAGACGATAAAAAATGTGTTCTAGAAGCACGCATAGAAGGTAGACAGCCTTTGGTAACAAGCACTTTCGGTCAAACCTATGATATTGCCTTAAATGGCGCTTTAGATAAACTTAAAAATGCATTAAGCACCATCGATAGTAAGATAAAAGCACACCATTAAAACTTATTTAATTTAAGCTGAGGACTACTTTAGCGATTAAAGAATTGAACAAATAAATTCTTAACGCTAAGGTGGTTATTTTTTTGCCTTGCGCTTAATGAACCGCATTTCAAACAAAATACCTAAATTAGTGTTTAACGCTAAACAATTGCATTATGACCAATCAGCTACCATTAACTGTAAAAAGATCAATTGAATTATTAGGCATCGTACTTATTGTTGCCATTTTGGTAGTCGGTAGAGATATTATTATGCCCATTATAATGGCATTCTTTATCAGCATTATGCTCTTGCCCATTTATCGTTTTTTGATCAGAAAGAAATTCCCAGAGGCATTGGCCATCATCTTCCCCATTTTATTTGTGCTTGTTTTTATCGCAGGTATCGTATGGTTCTTCTCGGCTCAAATTGGATTGCTGGTAGATGATTTTCCGCAAATAAAAGAAAATGTGAACAATCATTTACAGTCGCTACAACAATGGGTAAGTCAATTAACCGGCATTGAAACCACCAAGCAGACTGCATTTATTAAAGAGAAAAGTGACGATCTGCTCTCCATGGGTGGAAAAGCGGCAAGTGGTGCAGCGGTAACTTTAAGTGGTGTTTTTGTTTTTGTAGGCTTATTACCAATCTATATATACCTAATTTTATTCTATAAAGATATTTTGTTGCGTTTTAGCTTTATGTGGTTTAAAACCGACGATCATCCTAAGGTTAAGGAAGTGGTGTATGAAACGGAATCGATCATTAAAAGCTACTTAGTTGGCTTACTGATTCAGGTGACTTATATGACGATCTTATTGGGTGGTATTTTAATGATCATCGGCATTAAACATGCCTTATTAATCGGGGTTATTTTTGCTATCCTAAATCTCATTCCCTATGTAGGTGCCTTAATTGGTAATTTAATTGGCGTTTTGTTAACCCTCACTTCATCAACAGAATTGTGGCCAGTAATTACCGTACTAGGCGTAATTGCCGTGGTGCAGTTTATAGACAACAATATTTTAATGCCGCGAATTGTAGGCTCAAAAGTAAAAATCAATGCCCTCTTCTCCATCTTGGGCGTACTCATGGGTGGTGCCATTGCTGGGATATCCGGAATGTTCCTGTCCCTCCCAATTATTGCTGTGCTTAAAATTATCTTCGACCGCTCTGCCCAATTTAAGCAATGGGGTGTGCTCTTAGGTGATGAAAGACCAGCAAAAAGTCCCTTAACCGTGCCCCGCTTTAGAAAAAAAGAGCCAGTAAGTACAAAATCAGGAACTGTTAAGAAAGTGTAGCTGTTTGGTTTTTTCGGCGTTTTGGCGTCCTAAAGTATTCCCTTTAACTTAACCCACACGTTATCTGCTAAAATCTTAGCACCTTCTGCCGTTGGATGTATGCCATCTGGTTGATTTAACTTGGGTACCCCTCCTACATTGTCTAACAAAAATGGAACTAACACCATCTTATTTTTCTCGGCCAATGTTGGAAACATATTTTTAAAATCACTGGCGTATGGATTTCCCATATTAGGTGGCACTTGCATACCTGCTAAAACTAATTTAACAGCTGGGTACTTTTCCTTTACCTTATCGATGATAAGTTGCAGATTTTTAGTCGTTTCAGTTACCGCTATCCCGCGCAAGCCGTCATTAGCACCCAATTCCAGCACAAAAACGTCAATTGGTTGCTTCAATAACCAATCTATCCGGCTCTTGCCTGCAGCCGAAGTCTCCCCACTTAAACCTGCGTTGATGACATTATAAGGCAACTTTAGTGAATCAATACGATTTTGAATCAATGCTGGATAAGCTTCAGAAGGATCTAAACCCATCCCTGCTGTTAAACTGGTACCAAAAAATAAGATATTCTTAATTGGAGCAGTATTATTGGTAGCAACTGCACTACTATCTGCTTTCTGAGTATCACTTTTTTGCTCACTGCCGCAGGCAACGAATAACACACTTAGAACTATCAGGCAAAACACATGTTTTTGTAACATAGCTAATTTTTTGGTCTCTAAATATTAAAATCAATTATCTTTAACATTAAACAGCCAGACACTGTTTGAGTTCAAAGATAGCTAAAACTTAAATAAGCACCCATTGGAAACTATATTAGAAATTAAGCAGGTTAGCAAAACTTACCATAGCGCAAACAATACCCTTACTGTTTTAGATCAAATTAATTTAGCCATCAAAAAGGGCGAAACTTTGGCCATTACTGGTCCGTCTGGAAGTGGAAAAACTACCCTATTAGGGCTATGTGCTGGGTTAGACAGTGCGAGTTCAGGGTCAGTTGCTTTAAGTGGCATTACCTTAAACGATTTGAGTGAGGATGAACGGGCAGCGGTACGCAACCAATATGTAGGCTTCATATTTCAGAATTTCCAATTGTTGCCTACCTTAACTGCTTTAGAAAATGTAATGGTACCCTTAGAATTAAGAGGTGCGAAGAATAGCAAAGCAACAGCCTTAGAACTGTTGGAAAAGGTTGGCTTGGCCAGTCGTTCACACCATTATCCAATTCAATTATCTGGCGGTGAACAGCAGCGCGTATCTCTCGCAAGAGCATTTTCTAACCAACCAGCTATTTTGTTTGCTGATGAGCCTACGGGTAACCTCGATGCAGAAACAAGTGAAAAAATCATCAAACTGTTATTTGATTTGAATAAAGATGCTGGTACGACTTTAGTAATTGTTACACATGATAATGAGCTAGCAGCCCGTACCAATCGCATTGTTAAAATAAAAGGCGGAAGCATTATCGCAGACGAAAGGTTAGTCCATGCCTAAACAAACCACCTATCAACCTGTGAGCACAGCTTGGCTATTTAAAATGGCTTGGCGCGATAGCCGAAAAAACCAGTCGCGCTTGTTGCTATTTATTTCTTCTATCGTATTAGGTATTGCGGCTTTGGTTGCCGTTTATTCTTTTAAGGATAACTTGCAGCGCGATATAGATCAACAAGCTAAAGAATTAACTGGGGCCGACTTAGTAGTTGAAAGCAAGCGTACCGTAAGTGTTAAGATTGAAAAGAAATTAGCTGTGATGGGCGATGAACTTGCGCAGGAACGAAGTTTTGCGTCTATGATCTATTTCATCAATAATCAGGGTAGTCGACTAGTGCAAATTAAAGCCCTTAACGGTGCATATCCTTTTTATGGAAGCATAGAAACCTCGCCGGCAATTGCGGCGAAAACCTTTCAAGAAGGTAGAAACGCTTTGGTTGATAAAACACTAATGCTACAGTTTAATGCCAAGGTTGGTGATTCGATTAAAGTTGGCGAGCTTACTTTTGCTATTGCCGGTATTTTAAATAAAGCACCTGGTCAAACAGGAATGTCGGCAACTATAGCACCTACCGTTTATATTCCTTTACCTTATTTAGAAAAAACAGGCCTTACAAAAATCGGTAGCCGTATTACCTATCGCTTCTACTATCGCTACCAGAATGCTGATTCATTAGCAAAAGTGATTAAAACGTTAGAACCTCAGCTAGAAAAAGAAGGCTTAGATTTAGACACTGTAGAATCAAAGAAAGCAGAAACAGGGAGGTCATTTAGAGACATGAGCCGATTTATGGCCTTGTCGGGATTTATTGCCTTGCTGCTCGGCTGTATTGGTGTAGGAAGTGCCATTCACGTATACATCCAAGAAAAACTAGGAGCTATCGCAACTTTACGTTGTTTAGGATTAAAAGCTAGGGATGCCTTTTTGATTTATCTAATCCAAATTATGGTAATCGGCTTAATTGGTGCCATTATTGGGGCAATACTGGGCACGTTAGTGCAATTCTTATTGCCAATTGTGCTCGAAGACTTCTTACCAATTACCATTACCATGCAAATTTCGTGGGCAGCCATTGCACAAGGCATTGCGTTGGGTTTAGTAATATCGGTATTATTCGCCCTGCCATCATTATTAGGCGTCAGGAGAATTTCTCCATTAAATGCCATTAGGGCCTCTTTCGAGAATACTACAACTAAACGAGATCCCTTAAAATGGCTGGTATATGGTTTGATGATTTTGTTTGTACTCGGGTTTACCTATTTGCAAATGAAATCGATCGTGCAAACCGTAGCCTTTACGACTGGTATTTTGGTCGCCTTTTTACTCCTAGTAGCTTTTTCTAAATTGTTAATGTTCTTGGTAAAGAAATTAATGCCAGCTTCGTTAAGTTACCTATGGCGACAAGGATTTGCAAATCTTTATCGACCAAATAATCAGACTTTAATGCTCACAGTTGCAATAGGTCTTTCTACGACATTTATTTGTACACTATTCTTTGTGCAAGGAATTTTAATGAGCCAGGTTACCCTTTCGTCGAGCGAAAACCAACCTAACATGCTCCTGTTCGATATCCAAAGCAGCCAAAAAGATGAGTTAGCTAAACTTACTACCTCCTATAAACTGCCTTTAATGAACCAAGTACCCATTATAACCATGCGAATTGAAGAAATTAATGGCAAAAAACTGGGCAAGGACAGCACCAATAACCGTGCTTTTAGAGGCGAGCTCAGAGCTACCTATCAAGATACTTTAACTGTAGCCGAAAAGGTGGTAGCGGGTGTCTGGACTGGAAAGGTCGCTGGTGCAAATGCTCCTATTTATGTATCACTAGAGGAGCGTTACGCAAATGGTATCAAAGTAAAACTAAAAGATAAAATAGTTTTTAATGTGCAAGGCATGCTTATTCCAACCGTTGTAGGTAGTTTAAGGGAAGTTAACTGGGGCAGAATGCAAACTAATTTCAGAGTTGTTTTCCCGGCAGGAGTATTAGAATCGGCGCCACAGTTTCATGTGCTGATGACCAAGGTACCATCTAATGAAATCTCCGCTAAGTTTCAAGGAGCTGTAGTAAGGGCCTTTCCAAATATATCGGTTATTGATTTAGCATTGGTACTGCAGCTATTAGACGAGTTATTAAGTAAAATTGCCTTCGTAATTCGCTTTATGGCGGGCTTTAGCATGGTTACTGGTTGGATTGTACTACTATCAGCAGTTTGGACAAGTAAGAATCAGCGCATTAGAGAAAGTATCTTACTAAGAACTTTAGGTGCTAGTCGTAAGCAGATCTTAGCAATCAATGCAATCGAGCATTTCTTTTTAGGAGCATTAGCTACCGCTGCTGGCTTGATTTTAGCATTGGCCGGAAGTTGGTTGCTCGCCCGCTTTACTTTCGAGTCATCGTTTACTCCCCCACTTGTTCCAATTCTGCTACTTTTTGTTGGTGTAGTATCGCTGGTTGTGATTACAGGCCTATGGAGTACCCGCAAAATTTTAAATCAGCCACCACTTAAGATTTTAAGAATGGAAGGATAGTTGGGTGGTTTGACAACTATTTTTCTTAATTTTAAGGATTTATAAAACGCAGCATGGCATTTAAACATACGATAAAGCAAAAATCAAAGATTGCTATCTTCCTTTTTGGAGTGATGGCTTGTACCATTTTAATTAGGCTTCTGGAAGATAAAAGCATTAAAGAAATGAACAATGCGTTTATTTCAATGTACAACGACCGATTGATTCCTGCCACCGATTTGTTTTATTTGGCAGAAAACCTGTATGCAAAGCGCTATTTATTAGAATCGATGGTTGAAAAAAAATCAACTGATTCAAGAACTGATATCATCAAAAAATTGGGTAATCACGACGCTAACATCAATTCTTTGATAGCTAAATACGAAAAAACCTTACTTACCCCTCAAGAAAAAAAATACCTCGAAGACTTGAAAGGGCAACTAGCAGCAAACAATAAAATAGAACAGGTATTGTTAGATGACCAAACCATCAATGATAAAGATGAATTTATCGAACAAACGAATGCTTCATTTAACGAGATCGCCAAAAAACTGACCGAATTAACTCAATTGCAGCGCAATGTTGGCGAAGAATTGATTAAAGACTCCAATTTTTTAGTGTCTGGAAGTAATTTTTATTCCAATATTCAATTCGGTTTAGCGATTGTGATTGGTATTTTAATCGTAGCAATTATCACGACCTCCAATGTGGTAAAGGTTGCTAATGAGAAGTTTAATCTTAATTAGTTTTTTGGTCGGTTGGTTTTTTGGTTGGTTTGTATCAGCAAGCATAGAAAATGACTAAAATAAAAATAAATCAATACTTGCGAATTCATCGACTATTTAATACATTTGCGTCCCGCTAACAAGCAAATGCCCAGCTGGCGGAATTGGTAGACGCGCTGGTCTCAAACACCTGTGGGAAACCGTGCCGGTTCGACTCCGGCGCTGGGTACTAATCGGACTTTTGTCCTGTTTTCGAAAGGGTTGCTCGTAAAAAAGCAACCCTTTCTCTTTGACTATCAGTAATTTATCTTCAAATACTGGATTAATCAAAGGTGTTCTAAGTTCACCCTCACCCCATACCAGACTTTGTTTGAACACCTCTTTAATAATAGCATGCTTTTCGTATTAGGATACGTAACCTTCAACAACCGCATTTTCTGCACGCTGGATCTTTTCATTTTTTCCCTTTACCAGCAATTCCAGCGCCGCTTTCTCTTCTTGAAATTTCGGAAACCACTGGCATTGAGCTTACTTTCAGGCTTTAGGAATATCATCGATTTGCTGGAGGGCTTAAAAAATGATCCAGACTGCAGAGGTGATCTGGGTTCGCGCACTTTCTTTCCAATCCGGAAACCATAATAAACCATAGCCTCGGAGAGCGTGCTATATCCACCATTACACCCTAGGTTCCTGAGCTCCGTCCATAATGTTTTCAGGTACAGGCCAGGATCTTCGTGCATCCACTTTCTGATATAATCGAAATGGTTCTCTATCATCTTGCTGCAAAGTGGGTTGCTGTAAATCTCCCACTCGAGTTCCTCCGGAACAGTTTAATGAGTTAATTATTTGAACGCTTTTGATTGTTGTTTGTAAGCTGCGAAACAGGAAGAAATGAACGCAACTTTTTATTAATCCACCGTGGTCTAATCTTTTGTTCTTTCACTATTAATAAATTTTAATGCTCTTTTCAATAAAGGATCAGTTCCATCTATCATATCATTAATTGTGTAGGAAACCGGAATATCTACATGGATACCGATTCTTTGTGTTTCCGATCCGTCCGGGTAATATATTCCCAGTCCCGAAAAATTAATCCGGTAACCGCCCGGAAGAACAGTCCTGGTAACATTGCCATCGGCTCCCGCAGTCTGGCTTCCGATAACTGTAACTTTGGCAGCGGTTTTCAATGTCATACAGGCCCATTCAGCAGCACTCTGTGTCCGGTTATCCACAAGCAGAATAATTTTTCCCTTGTAGAAATTGGGATTTGATTTTCCAACTTGTGAATAGCTTGTACCCTTATTTGCTATCTCGTACCTGAATGTGCCCGGTAAACTGAAATTTGGACGGGTTAAGCGGCTGTATATCTTCGGTTCACCCAACAGGTATTGCGGGGTTATATAGGTACCGGTGCCATTAGTGGGATAATTCCTCATATCAAAAATGATAGCTTTTGTATGCATCAACGGCTCCATTATGCTATCTATATTTTTTTTATTAATGTTGCTGAAAAACACATATCCGATGCTGTCGTCCAACATCCTGTAGGCGACTGGACTTTCCATATCAAAAAAATTTTTGTAGTCCTTGAGAAGGTCCCGTTCCCTTAGATCGACGATCGCTTCAAACCGCACCCCATTCGGTTGGCATCCTGAAAGTAAAGCTGTTTTATTGTTACTGTTCAGTAGCAGATAATGCATACTTTTGATTTTTCCGCCATCATTCGATGCCGGAATGTAGTCCCAATAAGCTTTGATCTTCCTTTTCAGCGGAACCCCGTCTATTGACTCAATAACGCTGCCTATTTTAATCTTGGACAGAGGCTTACTTGTCTCAATCTTTACCACTACTGCCTTATTTCCCACAATGCGAAAATCAAAAGATGGGCTGTATTTTCCGGTAAAGGTATGATAAACCTGTGGCCATAAGCCACCATGGGAATCATTAATGGATGCAGCCATTCTTGCAATGGCCTTGTGGTATAAAACGGTATCCGTTGCATTAATTAACTCAGGTATCAACTCACCCAATACAGCATCCCAGCGCTTACCAATGGCATATTTATACGGATAAAAATAATTGATAACATTCCAGAACCTGAAAAGGCCCAGTAATCTATAATTGGCATCTGGAAATGACATTTCCGAATAAGGCTTTTCGTTCGGTGTATAAATTGTGCTGTCATTACCAGGATTTGGCTGGGCGTAAAAATTTAATCCCCTAAAGGGATGTTTTGAGATAAAACTTAATGCCAATTTGTTCTGTTGATTCAGCTCTTTATTGTCCCCAATCCATGCATGGTCAAGATTACGAATATTTATCGCTGCTTTTTCTTGGGAAAAATATGCTGCTTCTGTATTTTTTCCAGCGATATTTAACATCTTTTGCACTTCTATATTAAGCTGGTTATTGTTGTTTGATTTTAAAATTTGATCCAACGAGGATATTAATACGCAATCCCAATCCTGTTTCCCTGCTGCAACGCCCGGATGATAGTATTTCATTAACCCCCAGGTCTTGCAAAGGATACCCAACTTTGCGGTTTGATTTCTATTTTGTGCTCTGATTTGCTGTGACAGCGAACATATCAGAATAAAAAGGAGGAAGCTAATATTAGCATTTTTTCTCATGGCTTTGGTAGGGAAATTAATTTAATACATGACACAAATATTATCCTGATGTTGCATAATTTTTATCTAAAAATTATGGGTAATTTATTTTTGCAAGCCTTTTAGCTCATAACGTACTACAGATGATATACTAAAGCATAACAAATTAAAGAAACCGGATGTGTTTTTTGGGCTTTCCCATATTTTTTCCTTTTAAAAAAAGATATAGCGTTAAGCCCATCAGTACAATAAAAAGAAAGCATAAAAGTGCTGGCAAAAAGATAATCTTCATTGCATTTATAAGCTCAATCAGGTCGGCTGAGTTCAGCAATACCCTGATGATATATAAAGCACCTGAAAATGATAGGAAAGAAATCAAAAGATAGTTTACTTTGTTCATTACAGTTATGTTTTTTTTTATTTTTAGTGAGTATTAATGTTCATGGTTTAATGCGTTTGAGCTGCTCAAGCTCATCTTTTGAGTGCTGTCGACTAAAGTCATTTCTTCCAAATGCAAAGGAAATCCCAACATGGAAACGCCTATTTTCGCTTCTGTTTGAATAAATGGTCTGAAGTGGATTAAAGCTGATGTCTCCCCTGTCGAGATAGCTATAGAAGATATCACTGACCGCCATTCTAAGATCAGCACTTCCATTTAAAAAGCTGTAGTTTACCGAAGCATCAGCACGGTATCTGCCAAAGCTGTTACCTATTAGCTGGGCACGTTTTGACTGATAGAGCTGCAAGACGTCCAACGTAATTTTTGAGTGTATCCTAAAGCTGTTCCGTATATTGAAATTAAAGCCAAAAAGTTTGTTTCTTATGGCATCTAAAAGGTACATACTCTGATAACGATCATAGAAAAAATTGACATTTGCTCCAGCTTTCCAAAACTTAACCAGTGATTTTTCGTAACCTCCGCTAAGATTAAACACATCATACTTACCGAAGTTACCTATGCTTTGCCTTGCCGATAGGGTGCCCTTGTCGAGAGAAATGAGTGTAGCGAGGTAATCATTCGTTTTGCTGTAGCTCAAGCTCAAATTAATCGTCTTACCATAAATGTAACCTAATTCAAACAGGTGGGTGTTCTCTGGCCTTAGAAACTGATTACCAATTGCATATTCAAAAGGGGAAGAATAATCGATAAAGGGATTGAGATCCTGGTAGGTGGGCCTGCCCAATCTACGGTTATAGGAAAAGGAAAGTATTTGTTCCCCAAAACCCTGGCTCAACATCATATTTGGAAAAATCTGGATATAGTTCTGTGTCGAAGTCTGGTCGCCCGAAATAGCGGCACTGGTATAACCGGTTTTTTCGGCCCGAACTCCTATCTGTAAATTGGTCTGCTTCCCTATCTTCCCCTTATAATTAAGGTACCCTGCACTAATTCTTTCTTGGTATTGGAAAGTACTGGTACGATCGGGATCTAGCATCTCTGCATCAGGCTTTCCATAGCTGAACAAGAGCCTACTTTTTGAGTAGTTTAAATCTATTTTCAACCCAGCTTCAAATTCATGCCCTATCATAATAGGACAAGTATAATCCAAGCCCAGCGAGAATAGCTTTAGCGCAATATGTTCTGCACTGGACAGTTTTTCCCCTGGCACTGCCGCACTATACACTATACCATAATAGGAATTACGGTAGTTGTTGCGGTCATCAGAGCTGTATCTGTTATAATCAATAAAAAAAGAAAGCAAATGCCCATCTTGTTTGAAGCTATGGCTTGAGCCAATATTAAAGCCATAACGCTGCAGTCCACGCAAACTTTCACCGAAAGAGCGAATTACCGAGTCAACCAGCGTAGCTGTTTTACTGTTCTTCAAAGCAAGATGGCTAGCAAAATCCGAACTATCCTTATTTACGTCCAAACTTGCTTTAAACGAAATAGTATTTTTAGTATTGACCTGATAGGTTCCCCAAACGGCAGCATCATGGGCCGCTGATCTTGAAATATCTTCTCCCTGCTGTCCAAAATATATCGGCACTGCAGCACTGACCGTACTGGAACGGAGCATTTGCCTTTGGTAGTTATGGCGCTGAAAATTGTAGTTTGCAAACACATTCACTTTTCTAAAACTATATTGGGCGGCTACCGTCTGTGTAAACCTTGGCTGGCTACCCATGCTAAACAGCGATCCGAGCGTCCCATTTAGCCCAGGTAACTGATTATTTTTCATTTTAATGTTGATCAAATCTCCCCTGCCCGTGGCTTCATATTTGGCAGAAGGGGAGCGGATCAGCTCGATCTGGGAAACCGACCCCGCAGGCATCCCCCTTAGAAGGTAGATTAGCTGTTGGCCGGGCAGCTTTACGGACTTCCCATCTATCATTACCGAAAAATCTTGTTTTCCATTAAAGCCATTAGCCAGGGTTAAACCAGGAGAAGCTTCCAAAATATCATAGACCGAAAGACCTGCCCCAAAAAAACCGCGGTCCACATTAATAGTCGTTCTATCACGCTGATATTCAACTAAGGGACTGGGCATATTTATCTGTACTTGACCTAAATTTATTGGAGCCTCAGCCAACACCAGGCTTAGTATCCGCACATTTTCCAACGTCAATTGGAGGTTAGGTGAATAAGCAGGTCGATACCCCAGCCTTGTTGCCTTGATCCTATAAATGCCTTTGGGAATTTGCCCAAAGCTAAATCCTCCAAGCGCATCGGCGATAGTAGCAGCTACCAATACAGAATCACCATCCTGTAGATAGACTGTCGTATACCCTAGCGCCTTCCCTGATTGATCTCGCACACTCCCACTAATGGAAAATCCTTCCTGCTCAACTGGATTTGGGTTATTTGAACTGTTTTCTGGTATATCTTTCCGTTTTCTATCCAACATTTGGAACAGCGCATAATTGCGTTGGTCAATCTGGTAATAGCCGATGGAATGAGGTTGAAAGATCCCTGAGAGCAAAGCATCCAATTTTGTTTCATTTAATACCCCAAGGCTAACCTGACACCCCTCTAGCAATTTACTTTCATAGATAAAATTGACCTTATATTTCTTGATGATCTGGTCCAAGGCATATTTCAGCTCTATCGATTTCAATCTCTCAGGTGTCTGTGCATTCGCCACCTGCAAACTACCACCACAGCATAGCAATAGGAAGCAGAACAACAGCACGCGCAATGGAAATGGATTCATTTTTTTAGTTTACAGGGATTTTAGTTACTGGATGATGAGCCGGTGTGGATTTTCCAGTTTTTTAATAGATACACCCAATGCCAGTCCAATTCCCTTTAAAAGATGATCATAGTTACGTGAACTGAAGGCGCCAGATATTCGCTTTTCCTTAAGAGCCCTTGTTTTGAATACTGCATGATATCCATAAATATCCTCCAATTGCTCAAAAAGTTCTCCCGCCCCTAGCCCATCAAATATCAACATTCCATCTTTCCAAGCTGTTTTTGCCTTAATGTTACCTTGCTCGCGGATAACTGTATTGGTATGGTGATCATAGGAAGCCTGTTCTCCGGTCTTAAGGATCAATGCAGGATCTGCTCTTCCAGAAACCGACAAGCTTACCCTACCGTTAAGTAGTGCCAATTTAACCATGTCCCTTCTGTTATTTAAATTGAAAACAGTACCTAGAACCTCAACATCCACTTTGCCAGCATGCACGAAGAACAGCTGCTGCTCCGTGACCTTGCCATAGCGGTGAAGATGGTTTACCTTGAAAAGAGCTTCGCCAGCTAACCATAGTTCCCTTGCACCCTCCTGTCCTAGATTATTCGCATATCTAACAGAACTATTTGCATTTAAAAGCACTATCGTCCCATCTGGCAAAACTACTTCCCTTATTTGCCCAAATCCCGAAACGATTTCTATCTGTCTGCTATTATATAAATAAAATGATGCACCAAAAATAGCAAATATCAACATAGCAGCCGCCACCGATCTGGCCCAGATTGGCAATAGGATTTTTTTTCGCTGTTTGAGTGCAGTACGCTTGGCAATTTGCTCCCATAGTTCCAATTGGGTAGCGCCATCCATATACTCCTTATTGAACCGCATCGAAAAAGTCAGTTTTTTCCCCTGTTCAAGCATCGGGGACAGATGAGGGTGGTTAACCTGTAGGTCTTTCCAATATGAATCAAGCCGTGCATCGGGTGCTGTTGCCCAGGCTATAAAATCCGGATCGTCGAGTAGCTCGGCCAGGTTGTAGGTGCCAGGATCTTTCTTTGTCTTTTTCATTAGCTGCTTCCTTATACCATTAGCGCAATCTTTCAAATTTTACCCCATGGAATACAAAAAAAATCCCGAAAATAAACTATCTAACTGTCTATCAGCTAAATAATCTGCAGCCCAGCAGCAGAAATAACATTGAAAAATCACCTTTATCTAATTTGTCCCTTAGGCCATTAATGGCCCTTGCCATCAGTTTATAGGTTCCTTTTGTTGTCATATCCATTACCTCAGCTATTTCAACATAGTCCATTCCCTCATAAAACCTCAGGAAGATGGCCTCACGTTGTCTAGGACTTAATTGGTCTAGACCAGACTGTAAGCGCTTTTGCAGTTCAAGACGATCCTCTTCAATGATAATCTCCTCCTCTATGGATAACGTAGCAATGAAATGATAGTGTTCATTTTGGTCAAAGTTATCCTGAGAATGCGCTAGTTTGGCATTTTTGAATATTGCCAGTCTAAGCGCTTTAAAAAGGTAATTTTTAATGTTGGCTGGTATACCCAGATTCGCCCTTCGCGTCCACAGGGTAACAAAAAGGGACTGGATACATTCCCTCACCTGTTCCCTGTCAGTAGTAAATTTGCTACCATAATTATACAGTGGATTGGCATATTGCTGATAAAGCTGTTCAAGAGCCTTGCCATCACCAACCTTCAGTGCTTTCCAATAATCCTCAGGGCCATAGCTGGCCCGCACTTTTGCATCCATGTATACAATCTTGCTGCGATGATAACAATTCTAATCGGCAAAAAAAAAACAAAATAGAATCCTTAGTGGTGTCAGGTTCAAATAGGTGTATATTTTCGGGCTTTTGCCAAAACAAATTTAAGGTAGATTTTAAACCATATATGCAAATTACCTAAATTTTTAAATATCCATCATGACTAGAACAATGTTAACGGCTTTTATCATTTAGTTTGCCCTATTAATTACTGACGGAGCATTTTGTTTACTTCGGTTGAAGAGAGTTTAGTTTTGGTTTGTGAAGATATATCCAATCGTTATGAAACTCATTTTTTCGATTGCACACAGTCTCTTTTTAGTACTTTAATGAACTCAAACCTTACTGGATAATGAATTCTATAACTTGTTCAAGCCTCATTTGGAAATTCTTTTGCGAAAATCAGTGTTTTTTAACACATTGCAGGTATTCAAGGAATTCCCGATTAAGCGTTTCGCAATAAAGTGGGTTGAGCGGGTAGTTCTGAACCAGCGTTCAATAAAAGAAATATCTAATGATACACCTACGAGGTAAGCTTCAATGAAACACCTATTCGACACCTACTTATGCTCTTTTAATAACCTAAGGGTGTCGCTTAATTTATCTATCCTTTTAGTCCAGATCCGAATCAGCATGTAAAGTGGAAATATGAAAATTAAACTCGCCGCTCCAAGCAACATAAGCTTGCCTGGGGTAATATTGACGGCGGATATGAAGAAGTAACCAACTCCGGTGATTAGCATTATTCTTAGCACTACACTTCCTATAGCAAAATGTTTAAGGGAGCCAATTCGATTCTTCAGTGATGAACTTATGTCTGGTCCTACGATAAGTTCCTTCGATAGTCGATAGCCATAAATATTAAAAATCATTGGGAGAGTCACGGATATTAATAATATAGCATTGGCATGGATCGGTTTTTGGTTAGCATCTAAGCCGGTAAAACAAATAATAAGGAACGCTGACCAGCCAATCAATTCTATTGTGAGTTGCTTCCTTATGCCACTAAGAACGGGGTGGCTTTTTTCCATTGTCATATCTTTAAGTCGATCAAGCGCTATTTGTGGCGTTTTAATGCTTTGCCACTCTTTTCTTAATTCTTCAATTTCCATGGCTTACTTTATTAGTTTCTGCAGTCTTATTTTTATCCTGTTAAGTTTAACTCCAACATTATTTTCGCTGATGCCCAGTATTCTTGCAATTTGTTGATAACTTAATTCGTCAAGATACAATGCAATCAGTGCCCGATCTGGTTCACTTAACTGTCTTATACTCGCAAGAAGTTTTTCCTGCCTTTCATTGCCATCATAATTTATGTCTTCGAATTGTACATCCGGCAGATATTCGGCCGAAGTAACATTTGGTCTATTTTTTCTGAATGATACCATAGCTGTGTTCAGCGCAACACGATAAAGCCATGTCGAACTTTTAGAGCCACCGCGAAATGACGGGTATGACCGCCAAAGCTGGAAAACAACCTCCTGAAAAAGATCTTCCCTGTCTTCAGGGCTATCGCGGTAAATTCGGCAGACCTTATGGATAATGCGCTGGTTATCCCGTATCATCCTTAGAAATTCTTTTTCGCTCATTACTAATGTTTGATGTTCGCTATTTTTTCTCCTTTTGTAGGGGAATGATCATTCATAATCTTGCTATTTACATAGATGCGCTCAAAGTAACATTTTATTCCAGTTGCAGTAACAAAACCTAGTGTATCCTGAATATGGAAATGCAAATGCGGTTCAGATGAATTACCCGAGTTGCCAGGTACGTACATGGTGTTTACCAACTTGATAGTAGACTTAGCCTGTGGCGATTCTTGCTGCGCAATTTCCATAGCCATGCTATTTATGTTTGATGAAGTCAATTTCCTTTTTCAGGATTAATATACTGTCTCGTAATATTCTTTGCTGTTTGAAAATAACTTCAACTTTTTGACTAAGTTCTTGATTTTTTATCGTGATTCGCTTCTCAGGAGATGAGGTGGGTCCGCAAGATATGGCGCTTATTGAAACAGCCATCAAAAGTAGTAAAGTTCTCATATATGCTTTTTTTTATCTATTAGTTGTTTGCATTTTTAAAAACTTACATAAAGAGCAGAATATTTTTAACAGACGACTAGGTGCCCACTTACTTTATCGAATATTATGTGCGTCTTCATTGATTAAAATTCAAAAACATAGCCTACCTGCTAAAATCTCTTATCAGCCTTACCATTTTTTTTATGTCAGAAGGTCTCATAGAAGGATAGATAGGCAAATAGACCAGTTCATCTAGATTTAATTCGTCTGGCTGTAAGGCTTCTGTTGAAGGGGAAAGTCTAATCAGGCTCGAAGCCTTTTGCGTAGCGTCAATACCATGGTAACGGAGATACCTGATCAATTCTTTCGGATTTCTTACCGCCACTGGAAATACCCAATGCGTATGGTTTTGGTTCAGGCTTCCAATCTTAAAATGATTTAGCAAGGCCGATGAAATCTCTTTTCCAATTGCAGCCCTTTGAGTAATTACTTGCTGAGGAAAGTTCGATAGTTTTTTGTTTAACAACCATTCATTAGCACTACAAGGTCGAAAGCGGATTTGTTGTACCAAATCTTTTCCTGGAAAACCTTTACTCATCCTACCCAGAACCTCGTCTAAATCTTTCCCACTAAATTTAACCAACCAACAAAAACAAGTGTAAATCCATCTTTTGAGTAAGGTTTTCATCACCATCGTCTGAAAAATTTTTCTCAAATAGAGCCTGTTCGTCCGAAACGGATAGCGTTGATATATTTCATTGACCCGATTCATTAAATCCAAATCCCTAAACTTTAGTATGGCCCCATTTATTGTAGTATTTGTTTTGATCAGTCCAAAGCTGAAAAGCATCACGTCCGTATCCCGATGACCGCAGTACAATTTTCCGGCATAAGCTTGGGCAATGTCTTCAAATATGATCAAATCGTACTTTTTCGCTACATAAACTATTTTTTCCATTTCCATGATGGAACCGAAAAGATGGCTGATCAGGATTGCTTTTGTAGCGGGACGAATTGCCGCTTCCAACATATTGAGATCCAGTCCTAGGGTATGTTTATTGACTGAGATGGGAACAGCTTCAAGTCGGTGATGCGCGATAATACTGAACATATCAGGGATATTGATTGCAGAAACTAGGATTTCTGATCCCGATGGAAAATTCAAAGCGCGTAAAACCAGGTCGAAACCTGTTCTTACCGATAGACAGATCAGTTCATTTTTAGCCAAAGACGGCAGATTATGCTTCCGGTGCCAGATGGCTTCGCCTATTCCTGAAACCAGTTCACCATAAGTAATGTACAATTGACCTCTTGGCAACATGTGTTGAGTATTTTCTTTTGTAAAAATACCATAAAATGCTTCAATTAACTACCTTACCTTCTATGCTCATTAAAAACAATATTTCCTTTATGGATCAAAGATTTCACCTGTGACACACGCGAAACAGCTTCAGCAGAATAGCTTGCATCTATCAATACTAGATCGGCGTCATCACCCTTAGACCATGTTTTAGTAAGGTTGGAATAGGCATCATCAAACCGCCAAACGGAATGGTAGCATTAATACCGATTTGAGCACTAGCCAATTTACCCAATACAAAGCCGTGGCTCACAAAAATTTATCCTTTAAGGGTTGGGATTCTCATTTACCTTAGCAATTAGGTATTCCACGGTTTTTAAGCTAGATTCACCTGATTCGTGCAAATGGATATCAATTCCTTTGTTGTGATCCAATGCCAATTGTACGGTACTTGCATTGATTAAAATTTACAAGTAATTGTGCTTAACTTAAGTAGAATTAGTTAATCTTGCTGATTTATTTCTTTCTTTGTAAAACACAAGAGGATCTTAAGTAATTATGCCAAAATTTAAATTTAGGAAGCTAAATGAATACAAGTTAAGCAGAGATACATTTTGGTCTGAATTGATTGGAAGTCCTGAACTTTTTTCGTTAGAAAGCAGAATATTTCATTCTATCACATTGGGGTTAATCTTATTGGTAAGCTTTTATGTGCCATATAATTTATATGCTAAGCTATATGTGGGTTCGCTTTCGGCTTTAGTTTTTGGGCTATTCTTTTGCTATCAGTATTATTATTCGAGATTTAAAGGAAAACCACACAATAGCACGCTGTTTGGCATTGTAGGAATCCTCATTTTCAGCATCAATTACTTTACCAATTCAGGCATTAATGGATCAACCGATCTCATCTGGCCCATCCATCTATTATTGATATTTGCGATATCACCTTACCGACATCATGCTAAATGGCTCATCGCTTATTTAGTTATTTTTTCAGTCCTTCACCTATTCGAATATTACTATCCACATTGGGTACAACATCCTTTCAGTGTTGGTAAAGGCCAGTTTATTGATCGTGTTACAGCGTTCCCCATCCCCGTGATAGTGATTTACCTGATTATTAACTTCATCAGAAGAAGTCATGATAAGGAACAAAAAGCGCGGGCCGAAGAAACAAAAGCTGTAGAACTAAGTAAAGCGCAGATTTTACTACAAAAAGATCAGCTTGAACAAAGCAACATCGAAAAGAATAAGCTCATGTCAATTATTTCGCATGATTTACGGGCGCCTTTAATGAATATCCAGAGTTACCTGGCGCTACTTAATGAAGGTGAAATTAGTAGCCAAGAACGACCAATCTTAGAAAAAGAATTACTAAAGTCGACAAATGGCACAATCGATATGCTTTCCAACTTATTAAGCTGGTCAAAATCGCAAATGGAGGGTGCTACTGTGCATTTGGTTGAAGAAAATCTTTTAACAGCATTGCAAAACACCCTAGATATGGAGACAATCTTAGCCTCTAAGAAAAATATTACGCTAACACATCATATTTCACCGCAAATCACGGTAATTGCAGACATAGATATGCTACAATTAATTGTACGTAATCTAATTAACAACGCTATCAAATTTACTCCTCAAAACGGGACAATTGATATCGAAGCTCAACTAGTTTCAAATGAGTGTAAATTAACTGTAAGTGACTCTGGCAATGGTATTCCGAAAGATATGCAGGAAAACATTTTTTCTTTCAAGTCAGAATCATCCCTTGGCACCAACAACGAGAAAGGAACTGGATTGGGTTTGGCATTGTGCAAAGATTTTGTAGAACTTCAAGGCGGCAAAATTGGATTTGAAAGCAAGCTAGAGATTGGGTCTCGCTTTTTCATTTTTATACCAATCCCAACAAAACACCAATCATATTAATACGGAAGTTTCACAAAAGGATTCTTTTCATCACCAACCCATTTGTATTTGTGTACGGTACTTTGCTGCTGACCATCTTTGGATTTACCATTATGCGAAATGTAAAAAGAACCATCGCCCAACGACCATAGACCCGTAGCGCCCCATTTAAAAAACCAACCTCTTATACCAGATTTCTGGTCTTTCTGACCGGCTTGTAATAGCGATAATGTCTTAACCTTAACCTGCCGATCATCGATTATTGCATAACCATTGCCGGACTTTTGCTTGCCATCAATTACAAACAAATCGTAGTTCGGAAATTGAGACTTCGATCCTTTGTAAACCGCAGCAAATAGATTTCTGCTATATGGATCATAAGCCAAATTTTGAATACCATAACGGGTATTGCCAGTTTTTACAAAATATTTTTCTACCGGTTTTTTCGGTCCAGAATGATGCAATTTATCTTGTGATAGCGGTTGTGCATATTTCGCCCAATCGCTCACATCGTACTGTAAAATAACCTGATGATCGTTGTCGTTTCTAGTTGTATCACCATACACGCCATAAGCCACATAAAGATATTTTTTAGTGGTATTTGAACTACCAATTGCAGGTGCAAAAGCAACTCCATCAATTCCTGAACAAGCAAAACGATGTGAGACTTCTTGACCATTTACTTTAACCTTTGCAGCATAATCTATGACAGCTTCTTTGATATAAACTGTCCGCAATAAATCTTCCTTCTCTGCATGCATATTCGGACGCGTAATGCGAGCGCCATCGAATATAGCGATGTAAAAACCATCTTCATTAACAGTGTTAACACCCAACTCCTTTTTAATGCCTTTTCCAATCGCATCATTTTTGTACTCTAGCGATCCATATATCTTTCCATCTTCGGTAAAATCTAAATCACCCAAATGACCTACAAAACCTGTTACACTTCCAATTAGGTTTCCATTAAGATCCATCTTTAGCAACTTATCTGTAAATGAAAAATAAGCGTACCCGTTTTTTTGATCAATTACCACACCTTGTACATGCAAACCACCCTGTTTACCAGTATAAATTGATTCTGGTAATTTAAAAGTTTGAGCTTGAGTTAACGAAAATAGGGCAAGTGTTAAAATAAGGGACGATAGTAATCTCTTCATCTATTTTTGATTTACACAAATATGTAAAGTTTTGAAGCAAAAACAAATCGAAAGATTTACTAAGCTCTCATCCCCGCTGCATTAAGCATCACATTGTGCAATTCTGTATTGCGGACAAATGGTTTTAAAAGTGTGCTTCCTGGACCAAATGCTGCCAACTCTACATAATCGGCCGAGTGCTCCATCGAACCCCATCCAATAGCGATATAATTTTGTTGAATTTTTCCAAGCAGCTCAAAAGGTAGTTTCCGGTTATTATAAACACCGCCCCCATCTAGTTTTACATAATGCTCCAGCAAGCTTTTAGCTTCCGTTTCTTTAATGGTATATCCATGTGCATAGTTAATGAGTTCGATTAGCATTTTAACCGTAAAATCTGGCTTTACATTGTTTAATACCCAGTCATTACTATGTTTAAAATTTTGTAAAAGATCGAATTGTTTATTGCTTTCTGCCCCACCAAAAAGTCCTGGATTGCCATTACCATGGTCGGTTGTAATAATTACCAGCGTATTTTTATCTGCTTCTGCAAAGGCAATTGCTTTTTCAATGGCAAGGTCAAATGCAATCTGATCGTAAAGTAGTCCTGAAGGGTCATTTGAATGAGCGGCCCAATCCACCTTTCCACCTTCTACTTGCAGCACAAAGCCGTTTGGATTATCCTTCATCAAGTCAATCGCCCTTGTGGTCATCTCCGCTAAGGTTGGTGTACGATCTTGAAGTGCGAGATCATAAGCATAATCAACACTGAAAGCTAATGCATCTTCATCAAACACACCAAGAATTGGCTTGTTGTTAGCTAAGGCAAATAGTTGTGATTTTGTGTTGGCAATTTGATAACCCGCATTTTTAAACTGGCTGTAAACATCAACTTTGTCTTTTCTTTTAGTTGCACTAAAGTATTGATTACCACCACCCAACATGACGTCGAATTTAAGCGGTAAGTACTGCAGAGCAATTTCATTTTGATCTCCTCTCGAGTTGTTAGTAATGCAGAAACCCGCTGGAGTGGCATGCGTAATAGGTACAGTGGTTACGCAACCTACTTTTTTACCTGCTTTTTTAAATTTCTGTAAAATTGGGGTATTGAAACTCCCATCGGCATTCGCATTAAGCTTGCCATTATTTACCCTAACACCACCTCCCCATGCCGAGCTTGAAGCCGCCGAGTCAGTTACCATAGCATCAGCTGAAGCTGTGTCCATGAAAGATCGTACTACTTTGTTTTCTCTATAAAGGGATATCCATTTGCTTTCGCGCCCTTCTTTGCGTTCTAAAAGCAGGTTAGCCATGTTAAGCGTGCCAGTACTCATACCGTCACTTACCATGAAAATAATGTTTTTAGCGTTTCCAAATACGCGCTCCTCTGTCGGCGAAAAAATATCTGCAACAGAGCTTAATGGCTTTAACACTGAAGCACCTAATAGGGCAAGTGTTCCATTTTTAAAAAAGTCTCTTCTAATCATCACCGCAAAATTACCGCGGGTATGTTAAATAGTTATTAAGTGGCTGATAAATTTAGGTTGGGGTGAGCGTTTACTCCGTCTGGAATCTAGCCACAATTTGGCTTAATTCCTCATCCGAGATCTGCTTTGGATCGCGGTATTGAAGATCCAACAGTCCAAGACCAATGCGTAGGATACCGCTAGTTGTTCTAATCAAACACTCACCGTTATCTATTGTACTAGAGATATATCTACCAATACCGCGATTGATATCCGAAAATCTAAGTACTAATTCATGGAAGATAAATACTGGATAATTCATACGATAAAGGTATCATGCGAATGTTAAATATATATTACCATATCGTTAAGTTTTGTTAACATTAACTTAACAATTAAATGCCTATTTTATTTTCACCAAATCACGAAACTAATCAAACATCGCCTTTACAATTCTTTTAGAAGCCTCTACACAAAAATCAAGTCCAGAATAATCTGGATTTAATCCACCCATGTAAGGCACGGCCATCATATAAATTCTTTCGCTATATGCACCGTAATTATCTAACACCTGAAAACTATCGTTTATCGAAATACCCGAAACATGAAGATAATAAGTACCATCCTCCCCTTTTTCAACTTTCTCATTGCCACTTTCAAAAGCAATTCGTCCTTTTTCTTCCGATTGAAATCGAATTCGTGCAGGACTGATCGTATTGTTGGAAAGCATACTTTTAAAAGGAAATTGGGAGATATTTAGATGAGGTTGTCCTACACAATCGATATAAGTTTGGTAATGTTTAGCTTCTCTCACTCCAGCTTCATTGGTGAAATGATAGATCGCCCCACCCTTTTGCTCCGCTGGTTCTACCTTACTATCGTCGCCAACAGCAATAATCCTTAAAACCCCGGCTTGGTTTAAGGCCATTAGCTCTTCGCAAGAACTTTGAGGAACGTAAGCAATCACAATTGAAATAAGCGGAAGAAGCGTATTTTGCAGTCTTTGCATATCTTCTGCAGATAAGTACTTTGCTGGATAATTAAGTGCAAAACTAAGCACACCCAACATTTCCTTCCAATAAATACTCTCTTTGCGTTTTATAGACTTCGCAGCCTGATTGTACTCGGCACTCAGCAACTGAAAGGGATCTAATTCTTCCCTAAGTTCCATCATTGCCGACACAAAATCTTCAAGCCGCATGTCTTTAATCTTCTGATAAAACGCTGGGTCTTTTTCTCTAAAAATCTCTTTGAAATCTTTATCGAAAATATAATCGAGTGATAAAAAGCCATTGTTTACTTTAATATGTGCAGCAATTTCTGCTGCACTAAGTAACGAATCATTTGACAAGTGAGAATCTTCTAAATGAAAACGAACAGCTGGTAACATGCCATTCCTAGAGTGCATACTGATCTTAAAGTTTTTACTATGTTCAAAAGGTTGGTAACTTAAAGTCTGGCCCTCATCTTTAAAGAATTCGCCATTGTTTCTGGCAATGGTCCTAATGGCATCAATTGCAGTAAGTGAAGAACCTCTGATGGCAACATCGTGATTAAGTTTAAATTTTAGCTTTGATGGCGGATAAGGAGCTTCGAAATAACCTGGCAATTTCCCTTCATGTTTCTTTGGCCATTTGTGTCCTGTACAAATAACTACCGTATCGAATTTTAAAGCTTCATTGTCCGAAACAACAACCCAAGTTTCTTTTAAATCGGGTTTATCTATAATATCTTTGACGCGACATCCTAAATGCACGCGAAAAACAATTTCTCGCTCCTTTGCAAGCTCAAGCAGCAACTCAAATTGGGCAGAAAGATACATACCAAAGAATAGGCGTGGTAGCACCTTGTATTCGTTAAAATTAGCTGCGTCGATATTGTATTGGTTAAGGATTGCAGTGGGAACCGTTTTTACCCATTCTGCAATAGAGGTAATAAGCTCAGGTATTTCATTCTCCGATACATTGGTAATGTGTTCTTCGTTTGATCCGCAGCTACTGTAGGGCATTCCAGCACCTAATTGATTTCTTTTTTCAAAAATATCGATCTCGATATCTCTATTTCCGTAGTCTAGCAGCCTTTTAAATAAAAAAAGGCCACTTGGTCCCCCACCCAATATGCCAATTTTTCTCTTTTGCATTTAATTTAGTATGGTTTAGTAATTGATAATGCCGGCATTAATAGTCTACATTCTATAGAAAAAATTATCCTTTACAATTTTTCCATCCTTAACCTCGTAAACACAAATTTCACTCATAGCCATGCGGCCATGTTCTTTGTAAGTTGCATCAATGTCCATTACACAGGCAAAATGGTTTTCTGCAACAATTGGTTCAGAGATAATCGACTGGTGTACCTGTTCAATACTTTGCTCAAAACGTTCTGTTTTTTCCCTAACGGCATCAAAGCCTTCAGTGATTGCAAAATCCGAACCTTTCGGTTCTTTACTTACAATATCTTTTGCATAAAGTTCATCTATAGCTTGATGAAATTTGTCTTCACGACAAAGCGTCACTAATCGATCTGCGATTTCTTGAGTATTCATAACCTTGATTTAAGTTTAGAGATTTAATTTATATCAAACAACTCAGAGCTTAAAAAAGTTTACCATCTCTTGCTAGCCATTTAGCAATTTATTATTTCTTAATAAATACAAGAGTGAGAGAAATTGGAATCTCATCTGCGATCATCTTATCCTTAATATTTGAAAAAAACTGATCGGTAGCCGAAACTTTTGATGTTTCATGAATACCCCATTTAACCCTATCAATTGTTAAACTGGCATTGGCTGTAAGACCTGTAGCACTCTGTTTAATAGTAGCCAGAAATGTAATTGGATGAGTGGTTTTCTTAATGGTTAATTGACCATCAACTTTAAACTGACTAGGAACGGCAGTTGGTTTGATGCTTCCAACAACCATCGAGGCTACCGGATATGTTGAAGTCTCAAAAAAGCTACTCCCTTTTAATTCTTTAGCGATCTTTTCATTATCAGCTGGCTTTTTATGTTCAGTGCTAGTAATACTGTTCATATTCATCGTAAACAAACCATCATTTAACAAACCCACAGTGTTGGTACGAATCCATCCAGAATTAAACTGTAAAAATCCGAAATGCTTAGAGCCAACTGTTTTAGTTCCTTTCCAAAATAGCTTACTTTTCTGGGTTACTAAATGATAAGTAGATTGTACCTTGTTTTGTTGGGCATAACCGTTCAATTGACTTGCCATAAAGGCTAAAATCAATAACGTTGGTTTAAAAGTTCTGCGAATAAAGTTGATCATACGAATTAATTTAAATTGTCGTTTAAAATTGAATAATATGATACAAACCTAATCCAACTTAGCCTACTAGACGATATCTCTCCTGTAAAAAGAAATGTAAATTTTGTAAATTCAACATAAGCTTTCCTCAAATACGGCTATTAACACTAAATTTAGACTCAATAGTTTTAATTGGATTATGAATAAAAGAAAGAATTTTTACCCCTTCATATTATTAGCTGCGCTATCCATTACTATTTTATGTGCGTTTAACATGAGCAACAAGGATAGTTTTGATATAGCTAAGCAAGAAATTATGCTCCGCAAAATTGGTCACGAACTTTTGTTACAGTCTGGCGACAGTACATCGCGCGTAATGCCAGTGAAAATCCTTGCTGAAAACGAGTATCAATTAACTTTTGAAAATGAGTTCACTTTTAGACCCGATTCATTAGTTGCAATTATTAAACGCTCCTTAGCTAAACATAACCTCAACGAAAATTATGTGGTGAATGTGCTTAACTGTAGCGAAAAAGAAGTAGTATATGGTTTTGCAATTCTTAAAAATGTTAAAGACGACATCATCGCATGCACTGGTAGAGAACAACCAAAAAGCTGTTACTTTATCAATATTAAATTTCAGGAAAAGGCATAAGCAATACTCAAAAGGGGTACTTGTTAGGTGGAATTCCTTTATTGGCTTTTGTGGGATTATTGTTTTCAAAAAATTTAAATAATAAAAGACAAAAGCCAGCTATTAATACGATTAGCTTCGGAAAAACAATGTTTAACCCAATAACCAAGACCATCATCATCAATCAAAAAACCATAGATCTTACTATCAAAGAAAATAAGTTGCTCTTAATTTTCTCAAAATCGCCGAACCTCATCGTTGAAAGAAGTAGGCTACAAAAAGAGATATGGGAAGATGAAGGTGTAATTGTTGGTCGCAGTCTTGATGTATTCGTCTCCAGATTAAGAAAAAAATTGGAAAGTGACGACAGTGTTCAAATCACCAACATCCATAATAAAGGATATAAACTGGAAGTTTGTTAATAATACAAAATTTTAATTCCCTTTAATTTGTTTTTTCTTAATTTCGGGGCATTATAAATAAGGGTGATGATAAGCTCGATTAAACAATCGAGATAACAAACTAACAGATGAAAGAAACAGTAGTGAGTGGGATTCGTTCTACAGGAAAATTACATATAGGAAATTATTACGGAGCAGTTAAAAACTTCGTACAAATGCAACATGAGTACAATTGCTACTTTTTCATTGCAGATTTACACTCGTTAACTACACATCCTACCCCGCAAGATTTGCACGGGCATGTAAAGCATGTTTTGGTAGAATATTTAGCATGTGGGATTGATCCAGAAGAAACTACTATCTATATTCAATCTGATGTTCCTGAGATTGCTGAACTGTATTTGTATTTAAATATGAATGCCTATATGGGCGAACTAGAACGCAGTACTTCTTTTAAAGATAAAGTTCGTGCAAATCCCGACAATGTAAATGCAGGATTATTAACCTATCCTGTATTAATGGCGGCTGATATTTTAATTCATAGAGCGACTAAAGTACCTGTTGGAAAAGACCAGGAACAGCATTTAGAAATGGCTCGCACCTTTGGCAATCGCTTTAATCGCCTATACCAAAATGAATATTTCCCGGAACCTTACGCATTTAGTTATTCCAAAAACCTTGTTAAGGTTCCCGGCTTAGATGGTAAAGGTAAAATGGGCAAATCCGAAGGAGAAAGCAATGCGGTTTACCTTTCCGATCCACCAGAGATTATCCGTAAAAAAGTATTGAAAGCTGTTACGGATGGCGGCCCAACTGCCGAATTTCAAGCAAAACCAGAAGCGATCCAAAATCTATTTGACCTGATGAAAATTGTTTCTTCTGCTGACACCTTAATACATTTTGAAGAGCAATACAATAAAATGGCTATCAGATATGGAGATTTTAAAAAGCAATTGGCTGAAGATATGATCGTAACTACTACGCCTATGCGCGAAAGAATTAACGAAATAGCGGCTGACACTTCTTATCTTCGTCAGGTAGCAAAACACGGAGCCTTAAAAGCGAGAGAAAGCGCACAAAAAACAATTAAGGAAGTAAGAGAAATTATTGGTTTTAAAAGTTTTTAAATTATATATTGCGGTAAGCGATAAGCAATAAGCGTTCTAAACGCCCCAAGCCCTACGCCCCACGCTTAACAGAAAAATATGCACATAGCAATTGTTGGAAACATTGGCGCCGGTAAAACTACATTAACAGGTTTGCTTGCTAAAAATTACGGATGGGAAGCACTATACGAAGCAGTAGACAACAATCCCTATCTCGAGGATTTTTACAGCGACATGAAACGCTGGAGCTTCAACTTACAGATCTATTTTCTAAATAGCCGTTTTCAGCAAATTGTTGAGATAGAAACTAATAAAAGGAACGTAATTCAAGATCGTACGATTTACGAAGATGCCTATATTTTTGCCGAAAACTTGCACGAAATGGGCTTGATGACCTCAAGAGATCATGATAATTATCAAGCAATCTTTGAAAATATAACTTCTTTTATTAAGCCACCAGATTTATTGGTGTATTTACGTGCATCAGTGCCTACGTTAGTTAACAATATCCAGCGCAGAGGAAGAGAATACGAAGCCAGTATTCGAATTGATTATTTATCTAAGTTAAATGAGAAGTATGAAGCTTGGATAAAAAATTATAGTTCAGGCAAACTTTTAATCTTAGACAAGGATAAATTAGATTTCACCAATAATCCTGAAGATTTAGGAACAATTATACAAGCTATCGAAAGAGAAATTAATGGGCTTTTTTAAATGGTTAAAACCTTATTTTATTATGCAAAATATGGGAAAAGATTTTGAGCACGAAAAACCCGAAAATTGGGTGCTTGGGATTTTTTACTTTAACACGAAAGACTATAGATTTATTTTACCTAAAAGAAACCAGATGATGGGCTGGACATTCAATTTTGCTCATCCGATTTCTTATATTGTTTTAATATTATTTCTTTTAATTGCTGTTTTAATCATCATTAAACGTTAAATAACGATGAAGTCTTTAGGAATCATTCCCGCTCGTTTTGCCTCTACCCGTTTTCCAGGTAAACCGTTAGTTGATATTGGTGGCAAAACCATGATTCAGCGGGTTTATGAACAAGCGCTCCAATCTAGTTTAACTAAAGTAGTTGTTGCTACAGACGATGACAGAATAGCTGAAGAAGTAAGTCGTTTTGGCGGTGAATTTGTAATGACGGCCTCTACACACCAGAGTGGCACTGATCGCTGCGCAGAAGTTGTAAAAAGCTTGCCGGATTATGATATCGTAGTCAACATACAAGGTGATGAGCCTTTTATAGATCCTAATCAAATTAATTTGGTTTGCGACTGTTTTGCCGATGAAAAGGTTGAATTGGCTACCTTGATCAAGGAAGTTCATACCGAAGACGAGTTGTTTAATCCAAATATACCTAAGGTTGTGATCGGCCATGAGCAACAAGCCCTTTATTTTAGTAGGCATCCAATTCCATATCTTAGAAACGCTGAAAAGGAAAATTGGTTAACAGCTCATCAATTTTATAAACATATTGGTATTTATGGCTATAAAAATGCAGTCTTATTAGCCATCACACAACTAAAGCCTTCTCTATTAGAAGTATCTGAAAGTTTAGAACAACTTCGCTGGCTAGAAAATGGCTATCAAATACAAACAAGATTAACCACAATCGAAACAATTGCGATTGACTCACCGAGCGACTTGTTAAAAATAAATATTTAACCTCATTTTTCATCTGTATACAACTTGTTCCCCATAACGTACTTTGGAAAACTCATGACGGTTTTATATCTTAGGTTAGCTTATCGTAAAGCAATGAAGAACATCTATTATTTCGCCTTTTTTATTGGTCTTTCAGTGATTGCTTGCAAAGCAAAACCAAAAGAGCAATTTCAGCCCGCATCAAACAGTACGGTTACATCTTTTAGTGATACTGTCAAACTTGATACTTTTAAAGTCTCGCTTCAAGGAACAACCCCAAAAGCAAGCGCTTTATTATTTAAGATCATTTCCTATAAAGGAAACGAAATCTATAAAGCTAGTATTAAGGCAGAAGATCTCCTCAAAGCAAATCAAAATCTAAAAACTGAAAAAGAAAAAATGCAATATCTAAATAATCAAGTACTTTATTTTTTCGAAGAAGATCATTTCATCTGGCCTGCGGTATTCCCTACCGAAAAACCTGATAAGAACGTACCAGACCTTGCTTTTTATGAAGAATTAAAAAAAACTAAGTTAAACGGCTTTAATTATCGATTAGGCAAAGAAGCGAAGATCTATATTGCCTGGTCTGAAAGCGCTCAAAAAGTTAAGGTGTTCTACCAAACCCATGATACTTTTTAAGATTTTACAGCTCTATTTACTTAAGAGGAAATCAAACAAATTTACTTCAGGTTTAAGCCCCAATTTTTTGCGCAAGCGATAACGACTAACCTCTACGGCCCTAGGCGTAATGTTTAATAGTTGTGCAATCTCTTTCGACGATAAATTAAGTTTCAAGTAGGCGCATAATTTTAAATCGCTAGGGCTCAAATTCGGGTACTTTTCCTTCAAATGACTTAAGTAATTAGCATGTACATGATCGAAGTGAATTGCAAATTGATCCCAGTCATTATCTAATTTTTTAGCTTCATTTAATAATCTAATAACTTTTTTAAGATCGTCTGCCGTATCTTTACTGGTAGTTTGTTTAACTAACGGTAGCAGCTCATCTCCTATTTTAGATAATAACTTACCCCTTTGCACCAAATGCATGGTCGTTGTTGCAAGTTCTTTGTTTTTGAATTCCACCTCAGCTTCCAACTGCTTTTTCTGCAACTTGGTAATTTGTTGCTCATTCCTTTCTATTTCAAATTGGTGTTTTTGACGAAGGTTATCTTGTACTTTTTGATGTTGTCTTTCTTGAAATTTTATCAGCAGATACAAAAGAAATACAAAAATAATGAAATAGATAACATAGGCTACATTACTTTCATACCATGCTGGTTTTATGGTAAAACGATAGCTAACTGGCTTAGATTCATTTCCCAAATTATTACGCGCTTTAACGTTAAATATATAATTCCCAGCTTCAAGATTCGTATAATCTTTTTCGCTTTTGCTACTCCAGGCCGACCAATCATCTTCAAAGCCCTTAAGTTGGTAGCTAAATTCAATATTTTCCTTCTGCTCAAATAATGTTGAACCAAACTCAAAGTGTAGTGAATTGAATTTATAAGGCAATTCTGCTAAATCTTCCCTTTGCTTTTTCCCGCGGTTAAAATAACCCCCAAACAGAATACTATCCGTCGGCGCCATGATGCGAACCTGCCCTAAAATAACGTTTGGCTTATAAATGTTAGCAGCATACTTTTTATAATCAAGATGCAACAAACCCTTATTTGCACCTATAAAAATATTGTTATCGTTATAAGGATAAATATTCTCAAAGCCAGCTACAATTTTTAGCTTAAGCTCAGGAAGCTCGACAATAGAAAAATTTTGACCGCCAGATTTCCTTTTGAAATCTACTACTCCTACCTTTTTATCAGAAACAAACCACAACTTACCTTCCTTATCCTGCACCAAACATTGCAACGGCATTTTCTTGAAGATTGGTCTAAAATAGCTACTTACATAAAACTTCTTTTTTACGGCATCATATTCATAAATCCCGTCGGCGGTTGCCGCCACTACCCTATCCTTAAGCGCAAAAATATAATTATATAAAGCTAAAGGCAATCCATCTTTCTCTGTCAATAACGATGTTTTAATGATGCTTTGTCCGTCGGCAGCAAGGTCCATTTTAAATATTCCACGGTATGGATGGGACGCCCAAATGCAATTAACCTTCTTATCAATTACGACAAACCTTAATGGTTCGTTTAATGACGAAAAGTTTCTATTATTCGCAAATTCGCCACTTTTAAAATCGAGCATTTGCAAACCGGTATAGGTACCTGTTATGATGCGGTCATTTGCAATTGGTTTATACAACCAAGTACCCAAATCCTTGTATAGAGCAATAGCCTCATTGCCTTTGATATCGAATGCACCATCCTCTTTAGCTAATAATAAATGATGATTGATTTCTGTTAAGCCCCAAGTTTGCCCTTTGGTATTGTTAACTTCAGTGAAATTAGCTTTGCTATTGCTAATATCTAACTGCTTTAGGTTAATTGGAGCAGAAAATAAACCATTCGACGTACCGATATAGAGCTTACCATTAAAGATCCGGCTAGCATAGCTGGCTATTTGTTTGTTTTTATCCGGGTAAATATGCTTGATCGCACTGTTGAAGGCAATAAACGCGATACCATCATCTAAGCCTAACCATAGGTTTTGATGATGGTCTAGAAAGATACTTCTAATATTATTATTTAATAACCCTTCAGCATAAGAAAACTGCCTTTGCAATATTCCCTCTCTATTTAAGATTAGTAAGGCCGAAGAGGTTGTACCCAAAGCATATAGATCTGGATTAATCTGTATTGCTCCATTTATTCGATCATTATAAAACACCTTATCCAGCGGCGTTGTCTTTTTAATGAGCTTATCTCCAACTAGCAAGAAAATGCCATCTTTTAAAGTAGTGAGCATTAAAGTATCTCCGCGATAGGGCAGAATAGCCGTCGTATTTGAATTAATAATTCTCGGATCATTACATCTAACAATCCATTTCCCATCTTTAAGCGTCTTTAAACCGATATTAATCTCATGGGCAAATACTTCGTTTTTTACCGCACCTAGAAACACCCAAGTTAATGTTGTTCGGTACACGTCGATCTTATTGTCTTTTAAGCGAAAAATTTTGGTAACCGTCCTAAAATAAACTTCATCATTTACAATCTTAATATCCCAAACATCGGCAAATTGCTTATCACCCTTGGGAATTAAATCTTTAAGTGATTTATAGGTTAAAACTCCATTTTTATTCGGATAGTAATAACCAATCTCATCTTGAGCACCAACGTAAAGCCTTCCACTAGCGGCAATTTTAACAGACCGTAAAATTGTCTTATTAGGGAAAGGATATAACTTCCAATAAGTACCATTAAATGTGAGCAGTCCCTCATTGTTTGCAAAATATAAAACACCTTCTCGATCTTGAGAAATCCCCCAGTTCTGTGTTCCAGCTCCATAGTCTAATCCACGGTAACTAGTTACTTGTGGAAGTCCAATAGGATCTTGACCTTGCAAATTAGCCGGCAAAAAATAGAATATAAAAATAAATAGGTAAAAATATTTCATAGGCAACAATTCCATTCTCAAAATTAGTATTGCTAAAAGTCGATATGGTCTAATGAAGATACTAAATTTCTATTTGTTGTAGTCACATATTGCCTAATCTTATCAAAATTGCATAAAAAAGTTGTTCTTGTATGGGTATTGTAGGGGGCGATTTTTCTGTTTTGGGTAAATGCAATTTTATATTTGTGTAATAACCGTTGCCAAAATTGAGCTGTTTAGTCAGCGTAAAGTTGGTGATAAACTAACCAGAATATAAACTTAAATTATTTGTTATGAAAGGAAAATCTACGTTCATTTTTTTACTGTTTTCCCTATTCTTTTCGGCCAGTGTATGGGCGCAAGAAATAGATGTATCGGGAAGGGTTACTGCCAAAAGTGATGGCTCTCCATTACCGGGTGTATCCGTTATAATTCAGGGGGCAAACACAGGGGTTGCCACCAATGCTGATGGAAGGTTTAACATCCGTGTACCTAAAGCAGGAACAGTTCTTGTTTTTTCACAAATTGGTTTAGCCAGTCAAACATTTACGGTAAATAACAATCAATCGATTAACATTGAAATGATAGAAGAAGTAGGAGCGCTATCGGAAATAGTTGTAGTTGGTTATGGAACGCAAAAGAAAAGCGTTGTTACCGGTGCAATTTCACAGGTTAAAGCATCCGATTTAGAGAACATGCCAGTAACACGTATTGAACAATCGTTACAAGGAAGAACTTCGGGCTTAACAATTACTGCAGGCTCGGGGCAACCCGGCGACGGCGCTACCTTACGGGTAAGGGGAACCACGTCAATTAACAATAGTGAAGTTCTATATATTGTAGACGGTGTGCAAGTGGGAGGTGGTATCGATTACCTTAACCAAGCAGATATTGAATCTATAGAAGTATTAAAAGACGCAGCATCCGCGGCGATTTATGGAGCTAGGGCGGCGAATGGCGTAATCATCGTTTCAACCAAAAAGGGAAATAGAAACGGAAAAATGAGTGTTAATTATAATACTTATTTAGGCACACAAGCTCCAGTACGAAAATTGGAACTCTTAAATGCAACACAATTTGCTACCTTATATAATGAAGCTGAGTATGCTAGAACACCAAACTTAGCCACTCCTCGTTTCCCTAACCCTTCACAGTATGGAGTTGGTACCGACTGGCAGGCTGCCGTTTTTAATGACAATGCTAAAGTTCAAAACCATGAATTAAGTATTGCTGGAGGTGGAGAGAAATCTACTTACTATAGTTCATTTGGTTATTTTGACCAGGATGGTATCGTTGCTACGAGCAATTCGAAGTACAAAAGATTTACAGCTCGCTTTAATTCTGAGCACCAAATCACCAAAGGTATAAAGTTTGGACAGAACATTGGCTACACCAGAACCAATTCTGTAGGCGTTGGAACCAATACCGAATATGGCTCACCACTTGGACGTGCAATTAACATGGATCCAATTACACCGCTAATTGAAACTAATCCAGCTAAGCTTAATGCACCGCCTTATTCAAACCAACCTGTTGTGAGAAATTCACAAGGACTTCCTTATGGTATCTCTGAAGGTATTGCACAATCAGAAATCTTAAATCCGATTGCAGCCTTAGCAGTTGCGCAAGGAAGGGGCTGGTCTGACAAAGTAGTTGGTAATGCGTTTGTAGAAGTTGAATTTATTAAAGGATTGAAAGCAAGATCACAAGGTGGTGTTGATTTAGCATTTTGGGGTGGCGAAGGATTTACACCAATCCACTATTTGAGCCCAACCTTTAGTACAACTGTTAATACTTATAGTAGAAACGCTAATAGAGGTTTATTTTGGTCGTTAGAGAATACGCTAAGCTATACTGGCGCTATTCAGAAACATCATTTTACAGCATTGGTTGGTTACTCGGCGCAGAAAAACAAAGGTGAATCACAAAACGGATCGCTACAAGGCTTGCCCGTTAATAATTTAAAAGATGCTTCTTTAGGATTTTCAGTTCCAAAAGAGAATAGAAATTTTGGTGGCGGTGAATATTTAAATACCCTGAATTCTGCATTTGCCCGTTTAACGTATGATTTTAATGAAAAATACCTATTTACAGGTATTATTCGTAGAGATGGATCATCCCGTTTCGGATCAAATAACAAGTATGGTATTTTCCCGTCGGGATCAGCAGGTTGGGTAGTAACCAGAGAAAGCTTCTTCCCACAAACCCGTGCTATTAGCTTTTTAAAGATCAGAGGTTCTTATGGCATCACGGGTAACGACCAGATTGGTGATTTTAGGTATATATCTACTGTAAGCGGCGGAAGAAATTATACGTTAGGTACTGCGGCAGGTTTAAACATTGGTGTAAGTCCCGATGCATTATCTAACCCAGACTTACAATGGGAAGAAACTTCGTCAGCAGATGTAGGCTTAGACGCTACCCTATTCAATAATTTCAGCTTAACAGCAAACTGGTATAATAAAAAAACAACAGGGATGCTTTTACAAATCGCTGTACCAGGTTACGTTGGTAACAATGGACCAATTGGAAATATCGCAGATTTAACAAATAAAGGTTTTGAATTAGAGTTGGGCTACAATAAAAAATTGGGAGACTTCTCTTTCCGAGTAGCGGCAAATGGTTCATTTGTAAAAAATAATATCGTTTTCTTAGGTGCTGAAAAAGAATTCTTAGGTGGCCAAACGGTTACACCTCAAGGCTTAGAAGTTACTAGAACAAAATTAGGCTATCCGATAGGTTCATTCTTTGGCTACAGAAGCAATGGCTTATTCCAAAATCAAAGCGATATTAACAACTACAAGAATGCAGCAGGCGGCTTAATTCAACCTAATGCAAAACCAGGCGACATTAGATTTGTAGATCTAAACAACAATGGTAGTATCGAAGCGAATGATAGAGAAGTTATTGGTAATCCGACTCCTGACTTCACCTATGGCATAACTTTCAATGCAGCTTACAAAGGGTTTGACATGGTTGTTTTAGGACAGGGCGTTAGCGGTAACCAGATTTTTAACGCTTTAAGAAGATTTGACCTACCAGCGTCCAACTATACTACAGACATTTTAAATCGTTGGACAGGTGAAGGAACTAGCAATACCATGCCCAGGTTAACCTTAGATGATTCAAATAACAACTATAGTCGTTCTTCAAGTCTTTTCTTAGAAGATGGGGCCTATTTTAGAATCAAAACGTTACAGGTTGGCTATACACTACCAGGTACATTTACTAAAAAAGCTGGAATCAATAAAGTTAGATTTTACGTGATGGCAAACAACTTGGTAACCTTTACAAAATACAAAGGTTTTGACCCAGAAATTGGTGGTGGAAGTTTAGGGATAGACCGTGGTTTTTATCCGCAAGCTAGAACATTTTATGCAGGCTTAAATGTTGGTTTTTAATAAGAAAATGATGAATAAGAAAAATATAAAAGGTACGATCGCAATAGTTGCGGGATTACTTGTTTTTGGATCATGTAAAAAAGATTTCCTCGAGCTAACACCAAGAGGTACTACTTTAGAAGATAATTTTTACAAGAACGAAACTGAAATGATGCAGGGTGTTATTTCGGTGTATGATGTAATGCAATGGGGAACAACCGGAGGTTACACCATGAAAATGCCTCTTTTAAGTGCTGCGTCGGATGATTGCTGGGCGGGCGGAAGTAGCGCGTCAGATCAACCAAATTGGGTTGCCTATGATAACTTTAACATGAGTTCTTTTATCGGTCCACAAGGCGGTTTATGGAATAAAAACTTTAGTGGGATCAATAGAGCAAATTTAATTTTAAGCAAAATCGATAAATCAACCGTTTTAAGCGCTGGCTTTAAAACACGGGCAGTAGCTGAAGCGAAATTCTTAAGAGCATATTTCTACTTTGATCTAGTAAGATGGTTTGGTAATGTTCCACTAATCCTTAAAGAGTTAACACCAAGTGAACTATACTCTCAAACTCAATCAACACCAGCTCAAGTATATGCTCAGATAGAAAAAGATTTGAGAGAAGCAATTACAGGCTTACCTGCAGTTGTAAGTGCAACAGAGAAGGGTAGAATTTCTCTAGGAGCGGCAAAAGCGCAATTAGGAAAAGTATTATTGTATCAAAACGACAATGCTAAATTAGCTGAAGCTGCAAGTTTATTTGAAGACATTAATAGAGTTGGCAATCCTTATGGTTATTCTTTAGTTGCGAATTATGCGGAAATTTTCAATCCTGGAAACAAATTCAATTCAGAATCTATTCTTGAAATTCCACATTCTAATAACGCTGCATGGGGAGATTGGGGTTGGATTAATGGTGGTGAAGGAAACGTAGGCACACAGTTTATTGGAATGGATTCTTATGTTGGCGACACTTATTCAAGTGGATGGGGTTTTTGCCCTGTAACGGAAGATTTAGTAAACGTGCTTAAAAATGACCCACGTTTTGCTGCGACTGTTATAGATGGGAAAGCGTTAAAAGCAGGCGGTGCTACTTACAATGCCCGTTATCAAAACACCGATTATTTCATTAAAAAATATGCTCCTTTAAAAGCATATCGTTCAACAATTGGTACACCAGAGCAAAACTGGCCAATCAATGAAATTGAAATTAGGTTAGCTGACACTTATCTAATGCAAGCAGAAGCATTGCTAAGAAGCGGCGGCAGTGCAACTCGTGCTAAAGAACTTTTAGATGCCGTACGTGCTAGAGTTGGTTTAGCGTCAGTAGCTGCAACCTTAGATAATATCTATGCTGAGAGACGCTTAGAATTGGCAACTGAAGGTCATCGCTTTTTTGATTTGGTACGTACTGGGAAAGCTGTTGCTGTTTTAGGACCACTTGGCTACAAAGCCGGAAAAAGTGAGTATCTACCTATTCCACAGACCGAAATCGACGTTACCAAAGGCGTTATTAAACAAAATCCAGGTTATTAATCTTTAAAACAATGAAATCATTTAATCATAACATAAAAACATCAATCTGGGTTTCACTGGGTTTGATGTTAACTATATTCGCTTCATGTAAAAAAGACGAATCAGCAGGAGTACTAGGTACGCCGCCTGAAGCGTCTGCAATACAATTTACAGCTACTCCTAGCGCCACAAATCCAAATATCGTGACCTTTAAAAGCACATATAATGGCATCAATGCAAACTGGGACTTTGGGAACGGTACGTCTAGCAATGGTAAAGATGTGCAAGCCTCCTATCCACTAGCAGGTACTTATAACGTAAAATTAACTGTATTAGCGGCAGGTGGTAGCGTATCAACCACTAAAACAATTACAATCGCCAATACTAATCCCACTATGTTAAGCGACCCAGAATATGTTTTGCTTTCTGGAGGATTAGCAAATCCATCGGGTAAAACTTGGGTGATCGATAAAACGGAGGCCGGGCACCTAGGTGTGGGTCCTATCACGTCGCAGTTTCCAGATTGGTATCAAGCTGGACCAAACGAAAAAGCTAGCAATGGGTTTTACGACGATGAAATGACTTTCACCATGACTGCAGCTGGTTTAAAGTATACCTATGTTAATAATGGAACGACTTTTGCAAATGCTTCAAATGCGCCTGGAATTGGCGGGCCTACCGGTTCTGATGATCCAACGGTAAACTACACACCTCCTACTAATTTAGGCTGGGTTTTAAGTTCATCAGGAAATACAAAGTATATCAATATTAGTGCAGGCGGCTTTATCAGCTATTATTTGGGTGTTTCGCAATACCAAATTTTGTCTATTACCGCAGATGAAATGTGGCTACGTTCGGGCGATAAATCTAATGCTGGTAACGCTTGGTATTTGAAATTGATTAGAAAAGGATTTAACCGTCCAGTGATTCCTCCCGTTCAAAAACCGATACAGGCAGCTAATTTGACCGACGACTTCCAAAATGCTACTACATTTACATGGGGAGCCGAAAACATGGATTATGTGAGGTCTTATGACAATCCGTTGAAGTTCCCTTTAAACACATCTGCAAAGGTTGGGTACTACGAAAAAAGAACTGGTAACGACGGTCAATATGGTAATTTAAACGTAACGTTACCTTACCGCTTTGATCTTGCTGCTAAAAATAAAATCAAGTTAAAGGTTTTCATTCCTGGAGCCAACGATTTTACATTAGTTAAACCTACGGTATCGATCAAATTGCAAAACTCGTTACTTGGTGGTAATGCTTGGCAAACGCAGATAGAGATTGTTAAAACCATTTTACCAACACAGTTTGATAGATGGGTACAATTAGAGTTTGATTACTCTGCGTCTGCTGCACAAACATTGTATGATAAAATTGTGATACAATTAGGGGGCGAAGGACATCCACATCCTGGTATCTTCTATATCGACGATTTTGAATTTAAATAAACACAACAAGCCCGATTCATTGGATCGGGCTTACCTAACTTCATGATGATGGTTAAACCTATAAAACAATTTTATTTCTTTATTGCACTTTCTGCAGGTTGTATCCTTTCTTGCCAGTCATGCTCCTCAAAAAAAGAAGATGAAGCAATTATTCTTCCTCCAAAGCCAATTACGATAGAAGATAAGCAATGGGCTTTTGAGACTACACCAGCTTGGGTTGATGAGTTTGATTATACTGGTTTGCCTGCGACTAGTAAATGGGATTACGATCTTGGTGGTTCCGGTTGGGGAAACAACGAAAAACAATACTATACCAATAACATATCAAATGTGAGTGTTGGAGATGGAAAATTAACGATAACTGCCAAAAAGGAAAGTATGAGCGGTATGTCCTATACCTCTACCCGACTAGTTACCCGAAACAAGCTTGATGTACTTTATGGAAGATTTGAGATCAAAGCCAAATTGCCAACAGGCAGGGGCACCTGGCCTGCCATTTGGATGTTACCAACGGACAGGGCTTATGGTGATTGGCCGAAATCTGGCGAAATAGATATTATGGAGCATGTAGGTTATGATCAAAACAATGTGCATTTCAGTACACATACTGAAGCCTATTATTTTAAGATCAACACCCAAAAAACAAGCACTAAGCTAATTCCTGATGCTAGTACAGCCTTTCATCTTTACCGTGTTGACTGGACACCTTATGCAATTCGCGGGTACTTCGACAATACCCTAGTATTTGAATTTGCGAATGAAGGAACGGGCTACAAAGCTTGGCCTTTCGATAAACGATTCCACTTATTGTTAAATTTAGCAGTAGGTGGCGACTGGGGTGGTGCCCAAGGCATTGATGATTCGATTTTCCCTCAGAAATTTGAGATAGATTATGTGAAATACTTTAAAATGATTGAAAAGTAAGTTAAAGAAGCCCAGTTTATCTGGGCTTCTTTGTTTACAATAGCTCACTACTTTTATCTTTACTACCTGAATCTCAAGCCGCTAATTTTTATTCATTTTTACACTTCAAAGTCGAATATTTGTGTACCTTTGTATCCCGTACAAAAACAATTAAAAAGGTGTTAAAGCCTAATTAATTTCACAAACTCACAAACATGACTAAGTATATTTTTGTTACGGGCGGTGTTACTTCCTCATTAGGTAAGGGCATCATTTCCGCTTCATTAGCCAAACTTTTACAAGCTAGAGGTTACCGTGTAACCATCCAAAAATTTGATCCTTATATCAATATCGATCCAGGAACACTGAACCCATACGAACATGGTGAATGCTATGTTACAGAAGATGGCGCAGAAACAGATTTAGATCTTGGTCACTACGAAAGATTTTTAAATACTTCAACTTCGCAGGCAAATAACATTACTACGGGTCGTATTTACCAAAATGTAATTAATAAAGAAAGACAAGGAGATTATTTAGGTAAAACTGTGCAGGTTGTCCCTCACATTACCGACGAAATTAAGCGCAACATGCGTATCCTCGGTGAAACCGGCAACTATGACATTGTAATTACTGAATTAGGTGGTACTGTTGGAGATATCGAATCATTGCCTTTTATTGAGGCAGTGCGCCAATTTAAATGGGAAGAAGGTTCTTCAAATGCAATTGTAATCCATTTAACCTTAATTCCTTTCTTAGCTGCTGCTGGCGAGTTAAAAACTAAACCAACTCAGCACTCCGTTAAAGCATTGTTAGAGTATGGAATCCAACCAGATATTTTGGTATGTCGTACCGAACATCATATCAGTGCTGATATTCGCAAAAAAATTGCTTTGTTCTGTAATGTGAATGTAAATGCAGTAATCGAATCGATTGATGCCTCTTCTATTTATAGCGTTCCATTATTGATGATGAAGGAGCAACTAGACAAAACAGTTTTAAGTAAATTAAAACTTCCTGCTAAAAACGAACCGGACATGGAAAGCTGGAAAGACTTCTTAGGACGTTTAAAAAACCCAACTGCCGATGTGAGAATTGGGTTAGTTGGTAAATATGTTGAATTACCAGACGCCTATAAGTCTATATCAGAAGCTTTTATCCACGCAGGTGCGAAAAACGAATGCAAAGTACGCGTTGAATATATTCCTTCAGAAAGCATCTATCCGGATAATGTAGCAGAAAAATTAAGTCATTTGCAAGGTGTATTAGTGGCTCCAGGTTTTGGAAGTAGAGGTATTGAAGGAAAAATTGAAGCTATTAAGTTTGTAAGGGAAAATGAAATTCCTTTCTTCGGCATTTGCCTAGGAATGCAATGTGCAGTAATTGAATTTGGCAGAAACGTTTTAGGCCTTAAAAATGCAAATACTACAGAAATAGATGAAAATTCAGAACATCAAGTAATTAACATGATGGAAGAACAAAAAAATATCACAACAAAAGGCGGAACTATGCGTTTAGGTGCCTACCCTTGTGATATTAAAAGAGGAACAAAAGCATATGCAGCTTATGGGAAACAACATATTTCTGAAAGGCACAGACATCGCTATGAGTTTAACAGCGCCTATTTAAAACAATATGAAGATGCTGGAATGATTGCATCTGGTGTTAATCCAGACAGTAATTTAGTAGAAATTGTTGAGTTAAAAAATCATCCATTTTTTGTTGGGGGACAGTTTCACCCAGAATTAAAATCAACAGTTGCTAATCCTCACCCACTTTTTGTTAAATTTGTTGCCGCTGCAATGGAGTATGCGAAAAAAAAGATCAAATAAACGCGTTTAAAATATAATAATGGATAGAAATACATTTACAGGCCTGTTCCTGATCATGGTGATTTTAGGAGCAGCTGTTTTCTTTATGAAACCTAGCGAGGCGGATATTAAGAAAGAAAAAGAAAGAATTACTGCTGATTCACTAAAAAAAGTTGGAGCTAGCAAAGCTTCAACCCCGACACCTGCGGTAACACCAAATAGTATTGCAAAACAAGATACAGCAATTTCTAACGGTCCTTTCGGTGCAAATCTTAACGGAACTGAAGCGACAACTATTTTAGAAAACCAACTAATCAAGTTAACCTTTACCAATGTTGGAGGTAAGATTAAGAGCGTTGAAGTCAAAAACGAAAAGACATATAATGGAAAACCAGTTGTTTTATTTGATGGAACTGAAAATAAATTTGGCTTAAATATTAACATAGATGGTAAAATTGTAAACACCAATAATCTTTATTTCACCAGCACTAAAAATGGCAATAGCATTAGTATGCGCGCTAATTATAGTGCAGAGAAGTACATTGAATTTGTTTATGATCTAAAAGATGCTAGTAGCAATGTAGGCTTCAATGTAAACTTAAATGGATTAAACGGGGTTGTACAAGGAAACACCGTGAGCCTAAATTGGGAAGCGACTTTACTACAACAAGAGAAATCTTCCGTAAAAGAGCAAGAACACTCCTCTCCTTACTACAAATATGTAGAACAAAATCCAGATCACCTAGGTATAGGAAAAGATGAAAAAGTAGATTTAGCGGAAGGCAAAATTGAGTGGTTTTCGTTTAAACAGCACTTTTTCTCGGCTGTCTTAATTCCACAAGTACCTTTCGAAAAAGGTAATCTTGAGGTAAAAGTTAGTACAGAACCCGGTAAAGTAAAATGGTATGGTGCTAACATGCAATTACCATTTAGCCAACTAGCTACGCAAAACTATGCGATGAAATTTTATTTTGGGACCAATAAATTCTCAACATTAAAAGCGCAGGGACAGGATATAGAAAAACAAGTTGACATGGGCTATTGGCCATTAAAATATATCAACAGATGGATTGTTCTACCTGTATTTAACTTTTTAGAAAGCTTTAATTGGGGCTATGGCTTAATCATTTTGGTATTAACCATTTTGTTAAAACTAGCGATGTCTCCTTTAACTTACAAATCATACATTTCGATGGCCAAAATGAGAATTTTGAAGCCAGAAATGGACGAGATAAAAGCAAAAGTTGGCGATGATAATCCGACTCTACTACAACAAGAATATTTAAAACTATATAAAAAAGTTGGCGTAAACCCTCTTGGTGGATGTTTACCGATGTTGTTACAACTACCTTTTGTGATGGCTTTCTTCTTCTTCTTCCCTAACCTATTTGAGTTAAGAGGCGAAACCTTTTTATGGATGAAAGATTTATCGACCTACGATGATTTCATCAAGTTTGGCTTTACAATTCCATTTATTGGCGATCACTTAAGTTTAATGTGTGTATTGATGACAATCTCTACCTTAATTTACACTTATTTTAATAACCAAATTTCTGGGGCTACCGGGCAAATGAAATATATTGGTTATATCATGCCAATCATTTTCTTAGGAGTTTTAAATAGCTATCCGTCAGGGTTAAATTATTATTACTTTTTAGCCAACATGCTAACCTTCGCTCAGCAATATTTAATTAGAATGATGGTTAATGACGAGAAGATTCATGCAATTCTGCAAGAAAATAAAGCGAAACCTCAGACGGAAAAAAAGAAATCTAAGTTCCAAGCGAGATTAGATGACTATATGCGTACTCAACAACAAGCTAAAATTCAGGAAAAGAAAAAATAGTTTTCTGTAAAAATTAAAGGATTCAAGAGCCGCAAATTTGGAAATCAAATTTGCGGCTCTTTTGTAAAATTTGATATACATATAGTGAAAATGTGCTTAAAATTTGCAATTTTTAACTTTGATTACCAAACAACTTAAACTCAATAGTCATTTTGATGAAACCATCATGAGCAAACACTCGCAAACTGTAATGAGTATTGCTCATGATAGCTTCATTACCGCTAAAAACAAAATTATATTCTGATGAAAAAAAAATTCACCTTACTTTTTTTATTATGCGCAAGTATTGCATATGCTCAAAAAAAGCCGCTCAATCATACTGTTTATGACACATGGGAATCTGTCGGCGCGAAACAGTTTTCTAATGATGGAAATTGGGCAGCCTATAGTATTAACCAACAAGAAGGAGATGCAAATTTGTATTTCCAGCATAGCTTATCTGCTCAAAAACTAAAAATCTCAAGAGGAACTGCACCTGCAGGTTTTGGAGCGGTTACTTCCCTATTTAGTACTGATTCTAAATTTGCCGCTTTTGCCATTAAACCCTTGTACAAAGACACTAGAATGGCAAAAATAAAAAAGAAAAAACCGGAGGAGATGACCAAAGATACTTTGGGAATAGTAAATTTAACAACTTTAGCCGTCACTAAAATTCCAAGAGTAAAATCTTTCAAATTCCCGGAAAACGGAGCTGCTTTGATCGCTTATAATTTAGAAAAAGCACCGGATACTAGTAAAAAAAGACCTGCAACACCTAGTACAGAGCAGAAAAACGATGAGCTAACCAGCTATTTTGCGGATGATGAGCCAGTAAGCGCAGCAAAAGAAGGAACTGATCTTATCTTAAAAAACTTAACAACTGGCGTAGAGCGTATTTTCAAATTTGTAAACGATTTTACCTTTAGCAAAGATGGCAAGCAACTAGTTTTTACGTGCTCTGGTTCTAAAAAAGATAAAACGGCACAACAAGGTGTATTCTTGCTTAACACCGAAACTGGAGTAGTTAAAACTCTTGTAAAAGGAAAAGGGAACTTTAAAGGCTTCACATTTGATGAAGAAAGCGAACGTTTAGCATTTTTAGGTGAACTGAGCCCAGAAAAAGCCGAAATCAAAGACTTTAATTTATATTATAACTCGTTAACACTTGATACTGCACAAATCCTTGTAGATAAGGACATGGATGGAATGCCGCAAAAATATGCGGTAAGTGGTGATGGAAGAATAAACTTTAGTAAAGATGGCAATAAGATATTTTTCGGCATTGCCCCTATTAAGAAACCTAAAGACACCACATTGGTAGATTTCGAGAATGCCAAGTTAGACATCTGGGGATATAAAGATGACTATCTTCAACCGATGCAATTAAAAAATGCTGATCGAGAATCTAAAAGGAGTTTCTTAACGGTAATTGATATCTATGGCGATCCTAAAATTGTACCATTAACGGATGTTAAATTACCCGAAGCAGGTTTGGTAAATGAAGGGAATGCAAGTTTTGTATTAGGTTCTACTGATTATGGAAACCGTATAGCTTCTCAATGGGCAGGAGGTTCAGTTAGAGATTATTATTTGATCGATGTTAAAACAGCTGCCCGTAAAAAATTCTTAGAGAGTTTCGATGGTAATGTTGCTTCATCACCACTTGGAAATTACATGTTGTATTATGATAGAAAATCTAAAATTTGGAGCACCTATCATGTAGCCACTGGGAAAGTGACTACGCTAAATACTGGTATGACGGTAAAGTTTTATGACGAAGATAATGATGTACCTGATGATCCAAACAGTTATGGAGTTGCGGGCTGGACTGAAGAAGATAAAGCAGTGTTAATTTATGACCGTTTCGACATTTGGCAATTTTCTCCAGATGGAAAAACACCACCTAAGAATTTAACAAACGGATTTGGAAGATTAAACAACATTACTTTCCGCGTTGAAAGAACAGACCCGGAATTTAGATTTTTTGGCAAAAGAGATGTGGTATGGCTTGACGCAGTAAACAACACAACTAAAGAAAATGGATTTTATCGTAAGTCGATTAACGATAACAAAAATCCAGAATTAGTTATCATGTCGCCTGCTAAATACTCAAATTTAGTTAAAGCTAAAAATGCTGATTTTTATCTGTATGATAAAGGGAATTTTGAAACTTCCCCTGAAATCTATATTTCGAAAGATTTAAAAACAGCTACCAAAGTAGCTAGCACTAATCCACAGCAAGCAAGCTATAACTGGGGAAAAGCTGAATTGGTAAAATGGACTACGCCAAAAGGTTATAAATCCGAAGGTATTTTATACAAGCCTGAAAATTTTGATCCAAATAAAAAATACCCAATGCTTGTGTATTTCTATGAGAAATTATCCGACGGTCTATATACCTACAAAGCCCCTGCACCATCAGCTTCTACTATCAATATTCCTTATTTTGTAAGCAACGGTTATTTGGTTTTCACACCTGACATCAGCTATGAAACTGGTCATCCAGGTAAATCTGCTGAAGAATTTATTAATTCAGGAGTTGAAAGTTTAAAGAAAAATTCATGGGTAGATGGAACTAAAATCGGTATCCAAGGGCAAAGTTGGGGTGGTTATCAAGTTGCGCATCTAATTACCGCAACTGATATGTATGCTGCAGCATGGGCTGGTGCTCCGGTAGCTAACATGACCTCTGCCTATGGTGGTATCCGTTGGGATAGTGGAATGAACAGACAGTTCCAGTATGAGAAAACTCAAAGTAGAATTGGCGCAACCTTATGGGAGAAACCAGAACTTTATATCGAAAACTCTCCTTTATTTCACTTACCTAAAGTTAAAACACCAGTTGCGATCATGTCTAATGATGCAGACGGAGCTGTGCCTTGGTATCAAGGTATTGAGATGTTCACAGGCTTAAAGCGTTTGGGAAAACCAGTGTGGTTGTTAAATTACAATAACGAAGCACACAACTTAGTACAGCGCCAAAACAGAAAAGATATCACAGTTCGTTTACAGCAATTTTTCGACTATTATTTAAAAGGAGCAAAAGCTCCTATTTGGATGGTAAGTGGCATTCCTGCTACTGAAAAAGGGAAAACCTGGGGTTTTGAGTTAACAGAAGATAAACCCTAATCATTTTGCTTTAGACGTTTTCCACTTAAGAGTGCAAAAAACAAATATTTCGCCACGGATGCACAGATTATTAAAAAATTTGAGCATCCGTGGCTATTATTTTAAAGGCTTTTAATATTAGAATAAATGAACATTTCATCAATCCTTACCAAGTACGATAGTTTCAAAGCGCATGAGCTAAAAGATCGCTTCTTAAAACATGTTGATATTGTTTCACTACTCAAAAAGCTTCCATCAACCTTCGAGGTTACTGAAATAGGTCACTCTTTTGAAGATCGAAGCATCAACACCATTAAATGGGGTAAAGGAAAAATCAATATCTTGCTTTGGAGTCAAATGCATGGTGACGAAGCCACTGGTACCATGGCGCTATGTGATTTACTTAATTTTTTACAACAGGATAGTGATCTTGTTCGTGTATTAATGAAAAACTCTCAGCTGCATATAATTCCCCTACTTAATCCGGATGGAGCCGAACGTTTTACTCGAAGAAGTGCACAACAAATTGACATAAACAGGGATTTTTTACAGTGCCTTACACCTGAAGCAAAAATTTTAAGAGAGTATAGAGATAAAATTGATCCTGAATTTGGTTTTACCTTGCATGATCAGATTACTTTGTGGAGTGTTACAAATTCGCTTAAACCAGCCACGCTATCTTTTTTATCGCCAGCAATAGATTACGAACTTAGTGTTGACGCGGTTAGAGAGAAAGCCATGTTGGTAATTGCCGACATGTTTGAAGTTGTTTCACCTATTATCCCCGGACATCTTGGTTTATTTGATGATGAATATGAACCAAGGGCATTTGGCGACAATTTTCAGAAACTTGGAACAAGTACCATTTTGATTGAAGCTGGTGGACTAAAAGATGATCCAGAAAAGCAAGAGATTCGGAAATTCTATTTCTTAGCCATGTTAAAAGGGATAATTTCAATCGCGACAAAAAGTTACCTTCATCAAAAGACCGCTAACTATTTTGCTATTCCAAAAAACAATAAACAGATCTTCCATATCCTTATTCACGGTTTAACGATTAATGAAGTAAAGGCAAGTGTGGGTATCAATTACGATGAATATCCAAGTAGTGATGGAACGAGCTCTATTAAGCTATACAGCATCCAAGATATTGGAGATTTAAGTTTCTGCGATGCCTATCACACTTATTCAGTAGTTAATTATAGTTTAAATGGCACTATTATTTTTAATGAAAATGCACACTTTCAATTGTTCGAAGAAAACGAATTAATCTTATCTTTTCAAAATGGAGAATTACAAGAGAAACTTACGAAAGTTAATTAAACATGATGCAGAAAAACTTCTTAAGTCTTTGCCAGAAAATTCTTACATTCAACGCTAAAACGAAAACAAATGACATTAAGTAGAATTTGGTCCGGGTTTATCATTGTTGCGATAACGGTAGCCTGTGTTAAATGCTTTTTCTTCGGACAAACAGAAATTTTAAGTTGGATGGTAATTGGCAAAGCTGACGACCCAACAAACTTAACCAAGGTTGATGGAATCATTCAAACATGCTGGACTGCAGTAGAGTTATGCATCAAGTTGATAGGAATTCTTGCATTGTTTATGGGTTTCATGAGTATTGCAGAACGCGCTGGGGGTATAAGGTTGCTATCGAGAATTGTAGGACCATTTTTCTCTAAATTATTTCCTGAAATCCCAAAAGGGCACCCTTCTATGGGACACATGATTATGAATTTTTCGGCAAATTTACTTGGCTTAGATAATGCCGCCACACCTTTTGGATTAAAAGCCATGGAAAGTCTGCAGGAGCTTAATCCGAATAAAGATACCGCCAGCAACTCGCAATTGATGTTTTTGTGTTTACATGCTGCAGGATTGAGTCTAATCCCCGTGAGCGTAATAGCTATTCGCGCTTCCCAGAACGCTTCTGATCCGACAGATGTATTTATACCTTGTCTAATCGTAACCTTTGTGGGTACAATGGCAGCAATGACAATTGTTTCGATCAAACAAAAGATAAATCTATTTCAACCTGTTATCATAGGATGGATTTTAAGTATTTCAATCCTAATTGCATTTATGGTTGGGTATATAACTACTTTAAATGCGGACGGTATTAAATCGTTTTCTGGGCTATTAAGCAATGGTCTTATTTTATTGGTTTTTTTGCTCATCGTTCTAGGTGGACTTTATAAAAAAATTGATGTATTTGATGCTTTTATTGACGGTGCCAAAAATGGTTTTGAGACAGCAATTAAAATTATTCCATATTTAGTGGGAATGTTGGTAGCCATCAGCATGTTGAGAACAAGCGGTTCTTTTGACGTGGTTATTTTAGGGATTAAAAATGCTTTTGCATTTATTGGAGCAGATACGCGTTTTGTAGAAGCTTTACCTACTGCTTTGATAAGACCCTTAAGTGGGGGTGCCGCGAGAGGCATGATGGTTGACACTATGACTGCATATGGACCCGATTCATTTGCCAGCAAGCTTTCTGGTATTTTCCAAGGAGCGGCAGATACTACCTTTTATGTAATTGCAGTTTATTTTGGCTCGGTAAGTATTAAAAATACTCGATATGCTGTTGGAGCGATGTTATTGGCCGATTTAGTGGGAGTTTGTACGGCAATTGGTCTCGCATACTTGTTTTTCGGATAAAAATAAAAAAGGGCTGCAAATTAATTGCAGCCCTTAAACTAAATATCAATTAATACCCTTGATTTTGTTGTGCTTTTAATCCCGGGTTCGCATTAATCTCACCCTGCGAAATAGGCAGTATAGTTTTGTAGAAAGTTCTATCAATGCTTTTTGCTCTAGTCGGAACGGCAATATTACCAAATTCGTCATTAAAAGTAATGGTTTTATTTAATCGCATCATATCAAAGAAACGATGTCCCTCACCAATCAGCTCTTTACTTCTTTCGTCTAAAATCATATCGACTGTAACTGTGGCTGCTGTAGCTGGTGCTAAACCTGGAGCTCGTTTTCTTATTGCATTTAAATACGTAGCTGCCTTACTTGGATCGGTAGATAATACTGCTTCGGCGGCAATTAAATAAATTTCCGATAATCTAATCACCTTGATGTTTACCGCAGTATTCGTAGCTTTACCATCACCTGCTAAAGCAGTGCTTCCACTATATTTATAAAGTGACCCCAAACGTGTAGCAGAAGTTTCATCAAAACTCATTACTCCCCATCTAACATCATTAGGATCTTCCTTTAATCTATTTAAGAAGTAGTCGCTAGCCATGAACCAACCTAAAACAGTTGTTGCACCATGTGATTTACGGCGATGGTAAAAGCCTAGTGAGCCCGTTGTTAAATCATTTTCAGTTGAAACAACACCTAATTCAAAAATGGATTCAGAACCAAATTGCGTTTTCCATGAATCAACCCAAGTGCCGTTGGCATATAAACTGTATAATGGGCTAGCAATAATTTCTTCGGCAGCTTTTAATGCATTTGGATAGTCTTTCATATACAAATATACACGCGCTTGCATCCCTAAATTGGCATAATAGTTCAAATAACCATTAGATTTAGTTTTACCTAATAACGGAGCTGCCGTTTTCAAATCATTTAAAATCTGCGTATAATTTTGCTCTACAGTTGCACGCAATGGCTGAGCCGAAGCATTAAGGACAGTGGTTACATTCGGCACTCCAAAAGAGGCTTTATCCTGATCGTAAGGCTTACCATAAAGACGTACTAAATCGAAATACATCAACGCACGAGCTGTTAAAGCCTGTCCTTTTGCACTTGCAAAACCAGTAGCTCCATTTGCTTCTAGTTTTGCTATACTTTCGAGTAAGTTATTTGTTTGTAGAATATTACTATAAAGTGTTGACCAAAACCCTGAGTTACTGCCTGTACTTGCAGCATGGTCAAACATATACAAGCCATCTGCACCCCTACCTCTTGAATATATGGTAAAATCTCCACCTTTAGCATCACCATATAGCATAAAATTCCGCCCATAGTAATCAGACCCTGTCATTCCTCGCATGATACCATTAATCATCACCTGTGCATCAGCCGGCGTTTGAATAGCAATGTCGGCATCACCAGAATTCGTAGGCTTTACGTCAAGAAAATCCTTACATGAACTGAGCCCTATTAAAAGAAACCCAATCAATAATATATTTAATTTTTTCATTTTTATATTCTTTAAATCTTTAGAAACTAAATTCAATACCAAATGTATAAGTCTTCCCATATGGCGTTTCCCATCCTCGGGTACCATATTGGTTTACTTCAGGATCGGCAATTTTGTACTTAGAAAAAGTTAATAAGTTTGACCCATTGACAAATACTCTTGCATTTGAGCTTCCAATTTTTTGGATTAGATTTTTCGGTAGACGATAAGCTAAGGTCACGTTTTTAAGCCTTAAGAAACTTGCATCATGCATCTGTCTACTACTGTATTGCATTGGATCGGTTAGATCATTACCATCAAGTTTCGGCAAATTGCCTCCTGTATTCGTTGGTGTCCACATGTTATCATTATACACTTGAGCCCTAATCCTTTCCCAATAGTAACCATCATCAGCCACATCTTTGAATCCACCATCGTATAACTTACCGCCAATTTTATAATTAAAATTTAACGCTAGACTTAAACCTTTATATTCTATGTCTGTATTGATGCCACCGTACACTTTTGGCATAGCATTACCTAATATCGTAAAACTAGCTTTGTTATAACTGAACGTTGCAGGTCGCCCATTATGTTGAAAATCACCAGGTGTCGCATTATTCATATACCAGATATTCTTTCCATTTTTTGGATCAACCCCCCCCCACTCGTATCCGTATAAACTTAGTGTTGACTGACCTTCTCTATATATGAATTGCGCACGTGCATCACCTCCTGTTGGATCATACCAAATAATATCCTGTCCTGCAGGTGTTGTACCATTGCTATATAACTTTGTTACTTTAGATTTAATAAAAGATGCATTTACACTTGCACTCCATCTTAAACCATCTTTACGGATAATATCGCCACCCAAATCAACTTCTAAACCACGGTTATTTATTTCGCCTACGTTTCGTAAAGTAGAGCTAAAGCCCGTTACCATAGAAATTGGTACATCTTGTAGCAAGTCTTTCGAATCTCTGTTAAAATATTCAACTGATCCAGAGATTCTATTGTTAAATAAACCGAATTCTAAAGCTAGGTTAGATGAATAACTTGTTTCCCACGTAAGATTTGGATCTGCAATACTGCTAATGCTTCCACCTGCTTGCGACATGTATTTAGAACCGTAACTGGTTAAGGTTCTCCAACCGAAGTTCGAAGACGGTAAAGTACCATTTACACCATAAGAGGCCCTTAAGCGCAAATTACTAATATAAGTAGCATCCTTCATAAATTCTTCACTATTAATTTTCCAAGCACCCGCTACAGAATAAAAATTACCCCAACGTGTATCCGGACCTAATCTTGAAGATCCATCACGACGGAACGAACCAGATAAAAAATATTTCTGATTATAGTTATATTCTGCTCTAGATAAACCAGAAACGATAGAATTACCCCAATCATAAGCACTTGCCGTAAGTACCCCTGCAGTAGCAACAGTATGTAAAGCACTTGATGGTAAATCAGTTCCAGTCGAACGTTGGAACTCTGTTTTATTTTCTTCAGCCTCAAAACCAGCTAATAAACCAATGTTGTGTAAACCAAACTGTTTGTTAAAGTTCAAGGTAGTAGACGATACCCATTTATTGGTATTGGTAGTCATCTCAGTTACACTACCCTTGGTAACAGCACCATTAAAATGAATTGCGCTATAGTAGATATGATCAGAAACTTGCGAGTTATCATAAGAAAATACCGATTTCAAATTCAATTCAGGAAGAAACTTAACAGTTACCGTCTCATTAGCTGTAATTCTTTTCGTAACACTTGAATTTTCCCATTCATTGTCATAATATGCCGCATTCTGGGCTAAACTTCCAAATCTTGCAGTAAAAGGTTTACCAGTTTTATAATCTGTTGGCCAATAAAATGGCCACAATAAATTCCTTGATTGAAAGAAATAATTTGAACCTGTATTTCGAGTGTCGTTATAACCAGACTGGCCGCTTCTAGCAAAGTTTACATTCGTGAAGAACTCTATATATTTTCCAATTTTTTGATTTAAGTTTACCCTACCTGTAACACGATCAAAATCATTCACTTTTACACGGCTTTGATCTCTGGTGTAAGACAATGACGAATAGTAAGTGGTATTGTCATCGCCACCACTAACTGATAAGTCATTTGTTTGATATTTTGCTGTTCTAAAAAGCTGGTCTTCCCAATCAAAATACTTTCCTTCTCTATTTACCAATCCGTCGGTCATTCCGCTTATGACTACATTTTCGCCCAATCCTGTACCTGCGGTGGTGAATTTATAACCATGCTTATTAAATCTATTATTTAACTGTGTTAAAGCGTAGGTGTTACCAGCTGCCTCCGATTGCCCAGTAGATGTGCGTACATCATGGAAAATTCTATACAGCATGTTGGTTTGATCTTGAATACCTGCTGCCTCGTAGTTATCTGTAGCCCAGCCCGGTGTTAATCCAAGCGACGATTTAAAATTAATAACCGGCGTACCTGTTTTACCTCTTTTTGTTGTGATAATAACTACGCCGTTTGCCGCTCTAGAACCATATAGTGATGATGCGGCTGCATCCTTTAATATCGTAACACTTTCAATGTCTGCTGGGTTTATTGAACTCATGATGTTATTGGTGGCCATTGTGTAATCGCTCATTTGGCCAGCATTTCCAGATACTACTGGCACGCCGTCAATTACATAAAGTGGTTCATTAGAAGCGTTCATTGACCCAATACCTCTAATTCGGATATTAGCCGTCGCTCCAGCTTGACCAGACGAAGATGTTACTTGCACACCTGCTACTCTACCATTTAAGGCAGCCTCAAACGATGGAGCTGGTATGTCCTTATTGGGTTTAAGTGATGCTGCTGAACCTGTATAAGTATCTTTCTTAGCGGTTCCATAAGCGACAATCATCACCCCTTCTAAAGTTTGTTGATCTTCTGAAAGGCTTACATTAACTTCGTTACTTGACCCTAAGGTCACTTCTTTGGGAAGATAACCTAAGTAAGAAAACGTTAATGATATACCAGCAGCTGGTACGTTAATGGTGTAAGTTCCATCAGGGCGAGTAATAGTTCCGGCGCCACTTACGCCTTTTACTACTACGCTAGCTCCTGGAATTGGTTTTCCATCATTTGCATCGGTTACTTTACCCTTAATTGTTTTTTGAGCATAGCCTACCATAGCAAAAAATAGGAACCCAAATAAAATGAGTACTGATTTTTTGTTCATATCCTGTATGTTAAGTTTTAAGTTAAATTAAAATTAAAAAAAATTTAGCAATTAACACTTAAAAAACAGGTTATTGGTAATGAAATTCAATTAAAATTAAAGAAAAAGAAACATAACTAAGAAAATGCAACTAATTTCGGATCTTCAGAATCTAATTGCCCAATAATTTGATCTAAAACCATTTGATCGATACTGGCATATTTAGAATAACACCATTTTGTGGTTTTTTCGTCTAGCCAAACGCAAAAAGAATGACAATCTTCAAGGATAACCGCATAGGTTAAATGAAAATCATCGTGAATTCTCATGCAAAAGCCTTTAAATCTTTTGCCCTTAACATCAAACTCAAGGTTTAAATAATCGCTAAGCATAATATATTTGGTTTTAGGTATGCATAAAACAAATTTCAACTTAAAATGTTTCTATTAGATTAATTTTTCAACAACAAATCTGTCAGCTTCCAATTATTACCCGCCTATTACCAATAAATTGTTATCCGATATTCAACATATTGGAATAACCTTTTGCAATTAGTCGATTCTTAGAACTTAAAAAAACCTCACATTGCAGATTGATAATTGTTTTTCCTTGTTTTACAACAGTAGTTTTTGCAGTAATTTCATCGCCCTCACTTGCCGGTGCAAAATAATCGATATTGTTATTGACAGTAGTATAACGTGAATTTAATCCCAATATGTACACAGTTGCTCCAATTAAATCATCTATAATGCCAGCAGTTACACCGCCATGCAGAATGCCGTAAGGATTTGTCATTTCCTTTCTCACTATATAGCTACAATGTAAAGAGCCTTTTTCGGCATTAATCAAAATAGGCTTTAACCAATTCATAAAGTGAGAAGGAGATCGTGTAATTTCTTTACCAGTTAGCGATTTAAAATACGCCAACCTTTCTTCTGCGTTGCCTAGTTCCATTTAGTTCATTTTTTAATCGTAAATTTAAACATTAATATATTATTATGGCCAACACACTAATTACAACAATTACCGAACTTGACGATTCAAAATATAAAACAAAGATATTTGCAGGTGGTCATTTTATTTATGCGGATGAACCTGAAGCCTTAGGTGGAACAGACGAAGGAATGACCCCAGGCGCGTTACTATTAGCAAGTTTGGGTAGCTGTACAGCGATAACCATTAGAATGTATGCTGATAGAAAACAAATATCTCTGGACAGCATTAAAATTGAGTTATCAATTTGTCCTGAAGATGAAATGGACAAAAGCACAACAATTACACGCAAAATAGAATTAAAGGGCAATTTAGACGATCAGCAAAGGGAAAGGTTGATGAAAATCGCAGATAAATGCCCTATACACAAGTTATTGACAAACCCAATAAAAATTTCAACAACCTAGAGATCAAAAACTTGCTATTCAATACCCTTTACTTTCATTGGCAGCCTGTAGATAGATTTTGAAGCAGTTATAAAAAAAATGTTTTTTTTCTTACCGCCAAAACACAGATTTGCTGTGTGAGGTTCTGGAATTTTTATCGTTCCGATATGAATACCTGTTGGTGGATAAATCGTTTGGACCATTTAGATTTTCCCCGACTGAATTCTTAAAGATCAGTGTTACCTTTCCTTTAGGGTTGATAGACCAAATCTCGTTATTCTCATCAGCACAAGCAATGAGATTCCCTTTTTGGTCGAAAAATGTACCATTTGCTCGTCCAGATTTGGTCAGAAATAAACTTAGTTTTCCATCAATGCTATATTTCCAAATTTGATCATTTGGCTGGTCTGTAAAAAAACATTCCCTTGTCGGTCAACAGATGCCCCTTCTGCAAAGCTAAATTTCGATGAAATCAATTTTAAACTGTATTGAACAAAAAGAGCAGTATTTTCTCCTACTTGGGCATTGGCTTGAACAAATACCAAAAAAAGCATCAAAAACAAATACATTTTAAGTTTCATACTTAAAATTACGGAAAATTTTAGCGTTAATTAAGTCATTGATAGGACTGAAACAAACTCAAGGACATTATGACCGTTTATCTCCCATTTAAAACTTCTGCAAATAGCTTATATGATTTTAATCTTGCTTGATGGTCATAGATGTGAGAAGTTACCATTATCTCATCAACAAGTGTTTGATTTAAAAAGGATTGCAAATCGGATTTAATTTTTTCTTTGCCTCCAATAAACGAAACTGCTAGCATTTGATAAACAGCCTCTTCCTCCATTTCATTCCAAATAGTGTTCATATCGGCAACTGGTGGCTGAAGTAATTGGCGTTTTCCAGTTATTACACCTATGAAAAGCTGCTTTAGAGAAGTAGATAAACGTTCGGCTTCTTCATCAGTATCTGCAACAACTGCGTTTACACAGGCCATTACATAAGGCTGCTGTAATTGTACTGAAGGTTTAAAATTAGCTCTGTAGATTTCAATCGCTGTTAAAAATTGTTGCGGAGCAAAATGGCTCGCAAATGCGTAAGGCAAACCATAGGCTGCTGCTAAATGTGCACTATCGGTACTTGAACCTAAAATCCAAATTGGAACATCGGTACCTTCGCCTGGAATTGCACGAACTTTAGCAAATCGATTGTCTGCAGACAAATAAGCCTGCAATTTCCTAACATCTGATGGGAAGTCATGAGCTGCATTAAATCGCTCTCCTCTAATTGCCATTGCAGTAAGCTGATCGGTACCAGGCGCCCTTCCTAGACCTAAATCAATACGTTCTGGATAAAGTGTGGCTAGAGTTCCAAACTGCTCAGCAATAATTAGCGGAGAGTGATTCGGCAACATTATTCCCCCTGCCCCAACTCTAATTTTCGCTGTGTTGCCAGCGATATGGGCAATTAAAAGCGATGTTGCTGAACTTGCTACACTAATCATGTTATGATGTTCAGCAAACCAATAACGAGCATATCCCCAATCTTCGGCATGGCGTGCCAAATCAACACTCTTTTTAAAAGTATCGGCCGCTGTTTTGCCTTCAATTACAGTTGCTAAATCTAAAACAGAATAAGTTAAGGAAGATAATTGTTTTGCGTTCATAATTTCAGAAGCAAATATAGAGTGGTATTTGTTTAAATCTTATTAAATAAAATTAGATGACACCACTGTGAAAAATTTAAAAAATCAAAACAAACTAAACAAATAAGGATGGTTATCCGTTAATTAATTAAATTCTTAAAATGACGACTCCATTTTATTTTGTTTTCATCTATGCTTTACCAGTTGCCTGTATTGCTTGGACAGTTACAAAAGAGGAAATCTTTAGAGAGCCACGTGAGTATTGCATAGGAAGATCTAAAGACTGCAGTGCGTTATGGAAAAGAAAATTCTTTTATGTATTTACTTGTGAGTACTGTTTTAGTCATTACGTTACCATAGCTGTTTTAATAATAACAAATTATACATTAATTTTTAATGACTGGAGAGGCTATTTCATGAGTGGCTTTTCTGTTGTTTGGATAGCAAACATCTACATGAGTTTGTATAACCTTATTCGAATAGATTTAAAAAAAAATAAAATTATCGCTGAAAAAGAAGAAATCATTAAGGAAAAAGAGGCTTTAAAATAAGTTAATTTGCTTTAATTTAAACTTGAGTTCCATTATTAAAAATTTAATATTTTAATTAGTTCTGAATATTAAATTATCTTCATTTTTTCCTACCTTCCAAAGTTTATTAGGAAAAAATCCTTTGTACCACAACTTCATAAAATAGATTACTAACTAACAATGAATAAAGATAATTTAGATAAGGTTTTTAGTGAACAGATAAAAAAACCTTCGGATTTTAAATTTGGCGCAACGGTTGCGAATGCATTCGATGACATGGTTGAACGTTCTGTTCCGTTTTACAATGAAATACAGCGTATGATCATCGAGTTAGCAGCTGAACATGCAATCGTCAATACAAATGTTATTGATTTAGGTTGTTCTACTGGAACTACGATGATTGGTTTAAATCCTTTCGTTGACGAAAACATTAAGTTTGTAGGTATCGACGATTCGGCCGAAATGCTTAAGAAGTGTAATTTAAAGTTAGAAGAAGCAGATTTCAAGCGTGACTATGAATTAGTGCTAGGTGACTTACATCAAGAAGTCAAAATAGAAAATGCGTCAGTTGTAATTTTATGTTTAACATTGCAATTTGTACGTCCAATTTATAGAGAGAAATTGCTTAAACGGATATTCGACGGATTAGTACCTGGAGGAGTTCTAATTATATCCGAAAAAGTATTGGCCGAAGACAGTTTGTTCAATAGAAATTTTATCAAATACTATTACGATTACAAACGTCGAAACCAGTACAGTGAAATGGAAATATCCCAAAAAAGAGAAGCGCTTGAAAACGTTTTAATCCCTTATAAATTGAGTGAGAATATTACCATGTTAAGAGAAGCAGGCTTCTCTCATACGGAAACATTCTTTAAATGGTATAATTTCTCAGGTTTTATCGCTATTAAAAACTAAAAATGATCACAATAGGTAACTTCTTTTTCAAGTACAGAAATTTTTTATTCATCTTTCTTTATCTTGCTTTATTTATCCCATCAGCGCCACTTTTTACAGAGGCACGATACGGGCCAAATTATCAACTATACCCTTTGGTAATAGGCCTTTTTATTACCTTTTTTGGACAACTTATAAGGGGTGTTACGATAGCGCTGGCCTACATCGTTAGAGGTGGAAAGGACAAAAAAGTTCATGCGGAAAATCTGGTCACCGAGGGCATTTTTAACCATGGTAGAAACCCGCTATACGTAGGTAATATACTGATGCTTTTAGGAGTGGGTATTTTAATAAACTCACTTTTATTTATAGCCTTGTTTATTCCATTATTTTTATTCATTTATCAAGCAATTGTGCTTGCTGAAGAAAATTTTCTGCGAAACAAATTTGGTGATCAATTTGACGCATACTGTAAGAGGGTTAACAGGTGGTTAATCAATTTTAATGGAATTGTTAAAACTATTAGAGGTATGAAATTTCATGGTAAACGTTGGTTGACGAAGGAGTATAATACGCAAACTATTTGGATGCTGGGGATTGTCGTTATTCTTTTATTCTATTACCCACAGCTCACTAATTACGATACTTATTTAAGAAATTTAATATTTGCAATTTCTTGTGTAATACTGGCTATTTATTATTTGAGTATTCGATATCTAAAGAAAAGTGGAAAATGGATAGAATAAACAAATTTGACCTATAAAGGCTAGAGAATTTGAACAAAAAAAACGAGCGATTTCTAACAATTTAGTAGTTAATTGTTATCAAATCGCTCGCCATGGTGAAGAAATTAAAACGCTCAATTTTACTTCTCCTCTTTCTAGTCATCTATAAATCTTCGTTTGCAAGAGATATTGGATGCCAACTGCCCGACAATAAGATATATACGACTCCGATATTTCTAAGTCTGGGTATGCCTTCCTACACAGGAACTCCCTACATAACACTAGGGCAATCAGATTGTATAACAAATAGTATGGGGAATTGCCAAGTATGCAAAGGTAATTTATTAGGATTGGTTTGTTTAACAGGCTTTATCGGTGGCACCCAAGTAAACTATGCCTTCAATTGCGATATTGATTCAGGGGCCGTGTTATTATTAATAATTACAGGAACTTCTGGATTATATTTTATTAAAAAGAAATCGAAATGAAGAAGTAAATTATTATTCCAATTCGCTCGAATCAGCTATTTTAAAACATTTTTTCATTCAATTTGTTCAAATTATTCAAAAAAAAACACAAAGAAAAAAACAAAGCACTGACAATGTGGTAATTGTAAAAAAGCATTAAAATGTAAGAGAATCGTTACAATTTTTTTGTTCTTTTTATTCAATATCTTGGACTAGTAACTCTCTTAAAGTCCTTTTTATGATGCCGGAAAACTCTTCGTTAGAAAGGTTAAAACAATTAATTTTAATTAAGGTTGGCCTTAAGTTAATCAGCCCCTCAGATTGTAAAGCAATCTCTTTAGCTCTTCAGAAAGAACTCAATAAAAACATCAGTGAAACAACTATCAAAAGGTTGTTTGGGTTCGCAAAAACGACAACTGATTTTTCCAAATTCACCATAAATGCGCTTACTGAATTTGTAGCCAATGCAAACGAACTCGCAACAAATTTAAGTATCGGCACATACGATGTTGAAAAAATAGCCAATAACGCAAAGCAACTGACTAAATTAACGTTGCAAAATATCCAGAGCCGCTGCAGTGTTCCTTACGAATTAACCATCGCGCGAAAATTTGCACAATTCGACTTTCAGTATTTTCAGGAAAGTAATTATAGTTTTACAGCATTTATCGCGCAGCCAGGTTATGGCAAGACTATACTCTTAAGTCACCTCGTTGAAGATGTTATTTTAAAGGAAGGTAGTAAATATGTCAATAACATTGTATGTTTCTTCAATGCTGGTGAAATCTTTGACGTTGATTCAACTGAAATTAGTTTAGCTGATAAAATAAAAACAAAAATTGGCCTCCCTGCTGAAACAAATCTCGTTCATTATTTTGAAAGTCAGTATCAACAGAACAAAACGCAACTAATTTTAATCTTAGATGATTTCGCTGAATTAGTACTTAACCGGCATACGAAAATTAAAATATTTGACCGAATAATTAATTTCATAGCTGAAATCAATGAAAGTAATGCCATTAAGATTATCTTAAGCATGAGGTCTACAACATGGAATAGATTCTTTGAGAGAATTCGACATGCTTATTTCTTAAAAAAGAAATGGTTTCCGGGCAGTTATTATTATTTGGATTATAGTTCAAATGTACCAGCACTATCGGAAAAAGAATTAGAACTGGTAGTTGAAAAAATGAATTTTGGCGACTTTGAGAAAATTAATCCCAGCTTGATTTCTCAGTTAAAATTTCCCTTTCATATTCAATGGTATTATAGATTAAGAGAACAATTTCCTGCCTTCAATTTTAATACAAACATTATTTTTTATGAAATAATTGATTTATTCATTCATGAAAAAATATTAAAATCAAATTATGCAACCGAGAAAGTATTTTTTTGCAAGCAAATTATAAAGCGAACAAAATTCAGCAAGGAAGGAAACAAGCTGCTCAAAACCGATCTCATGCTGGATATTTCGGTCTATAAAAATGCGTACATGGAATTACTTTCTGACGGCATTCTGATGGAAGAAAAGCATCTTGACAATAGCTATCCTGTAGAGTATGTAAGATTTGTACACCCGCACATTTTAGAATATTTCCTATTTATTGAATTGTTCGAAATATATAAGCAAAAGCTTGACAATAACTTCTTTGAATATCTTCAAGATGAATATGCCGGTAGCCACGTACGTTTTCAACTCCTACAATGGTCTATAAGACAACTGATAATCCTAGGCAACTTAAATGACCTTAAAAATCTATTTAACCTCGACTTAAGTAATTATGAAAAAAACTATTTAATATATTTCATTGCCGAAAATCTAAATTATAGAAGCATCAACAACACCGAGCTTAGAAGCAAGATAAAAGTACATAACTTACATAAAGTACTCATTCGCGAACTCGTACATTTCGATTTTGTAGATTCTTGCTATAAAGATGCGATAACTTGTTTGCTGGAAACTGTTGATTCATTAGAAAACGCCCAATTTTATCATTCAATATTAGCAATTATTGATTGCTTAAGCTTCAACCAAGATCTAATAGCAGCCAGACTTAAAAAGATGGAGCCTTTAAGATCATTTCAGACAAATTCAATTGTAAATACATATGACCTAATTAATTTAATTTACCTTAAACTAAAAGGAGTATCAATAGAACCAAATAATGAAACCTTATTAAGAATAAACTCACTAAAGAACAACGAGTTAAATATTAATGACAAAAATAGAGACTATCCAAAGGCGGAAGATCTTATTGAATATCTGTTAATTATTTTGCACAATGCTTTTTACGGCACACAAAATGATCTGGTTAACTTCGTCAATTTAATTTTGAATAGTTATCCTAAGCTTGCAACCAATAGAACGCCACTGTCAATATACTTACTTCATATATTAGCAATGTCTTTTGCGCGAACCAATCCCGGAAGCAAGGTTGATCAGATGGAAAGAATAATTTCAAATCTTTTCGAAGCTAAAGGCAGGCGTAAACCAACATTATATGCGCAATCTTTACTTCTTACCTTGAAGGCACAACAATGCAAAAACAATAAAAATTACAGCAAATCTATCTACATTGCAAACGAGGCTATTGCAATATTTAATCGGAATAATTTGTTCATGTATGAATTATTTATGTATAATCTCTTAATTGAGGTATATATAGAAACCCATGATCTTGATCAAGCTGATCAATATAAATACAAGAAAATGATGTTATTGGAAGAGAAAAATATTCAGTTTCTATCGTTGAAATATATAGACTTTGCTTAAAATTGTCTCAACACTTTGACAAACTTTAGAAGTTTGTCAAAGTGTAAGCTATGATTATTTTTTAGTCACCTTAAATTCTGTTCTTCTGTTGAGCGCCCTACCCTCTGGATTATCTTTCCCATCTGGTGTTTTATTAGGAGCAACAGGTATATTATATCCATAACCTTTACTTCTCATTCTTTCGGCAGCAATGCCTTTGCTCACAAGATAGTCAACACATGATTTAGCTCTTCTTTCAGACAAATCTATATTGTACTCATAACTTCCTAAAATATCAGTATGTGCGCTAAGCTCAATTTCAATATTTTGGTTATCAAGCATAATTCCATAAAGGTTATCGAGAATAATTTTTGAAGCATCAGTTAACGTAGCCTTATCAAATTCATACAATATATTCTCAAGCACAATTGGCTTGTCTATCTTAAACGGAGTTAAACATAACTCTGGGCTAAATAAGGTGTCTATTTTAGCTAACTGATCAACCGTATAAGTTAGGTTTTTTGCAAAATAACTATCCTTAACTGCGTTTAACTGGAACCCCCTATTAGAATTAACTTTGAAACTATAATTTCCGTTTGCATCAGTAATAATCTTCTGATTTTCAAAGTCTTTTGCAGTTAAGGTAACTGTTGCACCATCTAAGGGTTTCAAAGTTTCGCAATCAATTAGCTTACCTTTAACCGTTAAAAAGGTTTTAACCACGTGAAAAATCTCTAAGCAACAAAGTGATTCTCTATCTGAACTAATATACCCCTCATTATCATTACCATCGATTGGAGTAAAATACATATCGTCCTTTGCCGAATTCATAGGAAAACCCAAATTCTCAGGCTGGGTCCAATTAGCAAAAGTTCCCTTTGATGCATAAAAATCAAACCCTCCAATACCTACACCCCCATTACTGCTAAATAAAAGTGTTTGGGTAGCTGGATTATAATATGGAGCCTGTTCATCTTCCTTTGTATTAATTTTTGCGCCCATATTCACCGCATTTTCAACTTTAAAATCAGCATTTATAGCCGCATACCACAAGTCATATTTACCCGAGCCGCCTGGCCTATCTGATGAGAATATCAGATATTTTCCATCGCTGCTTACAAATGGCTGCATTGCATTATAACCCGCAACATTTACTTCAGTACCCAATGATACTGGAGCTGACCATTGGTTATCAACTTTTCTTGAAATATAAATGTTTCGTTTCTGATCAGGTTTATTGCTCCACATTGTCAAAAACATTACACCTCCATTTGGATGAATTGCTGCTGCACCTGATTCCAGATTTTTAGCACCAAGCACTTTTTCTACCGTGATATTGTTTTGTTTTAAATTAGCGGGAGCTGAATAAATAGTATTTACAAAAGGGCTTTCCTTTTTTGATACACTAGCTTTTATACCTTCAGCTTTTAAAACCTCTATCTTCCCCAGAGTTTCTATGGGACGAGATGAAGTGAAGTAAAAATTTTGGTTATACAACAAAGGCGCATAATTTGAACCCAATCCATTTATTTCTTTTGGCAATTTATCAAATTTAACTAAACGGGGATATTTTCGTTCTAGAAGGGCATATTTACATGATTCAATTTCAATTTTTGCACGCTCTTTATAATTATCGGTTCCAGTATATTTTGCTACAAAATTATTAAATGCAATTATGGCCTCTTCATATTTCAAATTTGCTCGAAGAGACTCGCCATACCAGTAACCACTTAAAATATATTTCGGATCAGTAAATTTAACAGCAATAGCATACCATTTTTCGGCATCCTCATAGTTTCTGTATAACCTTAATGAATTAGCCAATTGAAAAGTGGCATACTCAGAATCCTCTTTTCCAGGAGCATTTTTACTAACTCTATCTTGAAAGCCATGGGGAATTACAAAAGCACTATCATGAGAGAGCTGCAACGCCTTTTGGTAATATTTAGCCGCAGCATAATATTCTTGGTTTAAAAAATAAACATCTGCAACTCTTTTATTATTTGTTACAGTTTGGGCTTGAGAAAAAATAGTTGCCAAGCATAAAATAAATATAATTTTAATGGATTTCATAGCTAATAAATTAAAGTCGAGGACAGAAGAAATTAGGACCAACTACTCCTTTTCTACTTGTAAATGATACAGAAAGCTCAAATCCCCCTTTACTGGACGTTGCCCTATTTAATTGAGAGGTATTGAAATCATAACTCGCTCCAATTACCATATTCTTAATTTGCACACCTAAAAAAGCAATTGCCGCATCATTAACGCGATAATTCCCCCCAAAAATCAAATCATTTTCTGGATTGAGCATTAATTTGGCGTAAGCACCTGCAGCAATTTCTTCTGCCTGTCCCTGTTTAAGATATATAAAATTAGGAGTGATATCTAACATATGGTTGATCATAACTCGAGCACCACCATGACCTGTAAAGCGCATTGGCATGTTTGCATCACCACCAACAAATTTGTCTTTTGGTCTTGTTAAATGTGATACCGAAGCTCCTGCAAATAGATTTACTTTCTTATCAGGTGTTGCATCAAAAAACATAATCCCGGTGTTCACATCTGGCGCTAAGTAATTTGATGAAACGAAGGACTCATTAAATGGCATTGATGGATCATAACCTGTAACAGGATTAAACTGGCTTCCTAATGTTATTTTTGAGGGGTCAAAGCTCTTATTGATAATTCCAGCTTGTAAACCAAAACTGACAACCTGATCGCCGTTTTTCCCAAACTTAATTTGATAAGCTCCAGACAACAACGCATTTAATTGATTATAACTAATCTCTCCTGCATTTTGGTTGATAACCATCGCGCCAAATGAAAGGTTTTTGGATGGCTGTGTGTCAAATGAAGCGCCAGCTGTTAAAAAACCCTTACCTAAAGTTGACCACTGTTGTTTAGCATTAATGTTCACGCGATACTCGCCATCGGTAATCCCAGTTAGTGCTGGATTTAACCACAATGGGTTAGCATAATATTGAGAATAATGTGGATCTATTTGTGCTTTCAACTGCCCTGTACCAAAACATAAGCTTATTGCCAGGATTATTATTTTTATGTATTTCATCATTTTCATATTAGGTAAAATCATTTTACAATTAGTTTAAATCCTGTTTTATCTTAATAGCGTTATCGTACCTTTAATCATTTTTGTTTGTCCATTGGGGAAGGTTACATCTATGTAATACACATATACTCCATTAGGCTGTATACTTCCTTTAAATGTTCCATCCCAACCTGTACTTAAACTGTTCGATTCAAACATAAACTGACCCCACTGATTATAAACTCTCATTTTAAATCGAGTTACTGAATTTCCATATGCATAGAAAACATCATTGTTTCCATCACCATTAGGTGTAAACGTATTTGGAACGTATAAATCGGTCGACTGGCCATCAGTACGTTCCGTTAAAGGTGTAGCATTTACGCTTGTTTGACAGTTTGCTTGGCCTTTTGTCCTAGCTGTTATCGTTACACTTTGATTGGCCGTTAAACCAGTAACTTCATGCGTAGTTCCACTAGCGCCGCTTGATGGCGCTTGCCAAGTTGTGCCTCCGTCTAATGATATTTCATATCCTGAAGCTCCGGTGATGGCATTCCATCTAAAGACAATCGTATTTAAAGTTTTCGATTGAACTGCCAGAACTGGCGCAGCCAATACCGAACCCACATTAACCGTAACTGCTGTACGGGAACTTGAAGAACATGATCCCACATTTGCTTCGACGTAGTAGATTGTTGTAGCAGTTAAAGCAGGTGTTGTAAACGTATTTCCAGTTCCAACAGCAGTTCCGCCGGTAGCTGTTGTATAATAGCTATAAGTTATTCCAGTTTGTGGATTTGAAACAGTAATTACAGCGGTGCTACCAACACACGAGCTAATGGTTGCAGAAGCTACTGTTGGAGCGTTAGGCTTACTATTTACCGTCACAGTAACTTTAACCCTTCCGCCTGCATTAGTACAACTAGTTGCATTTACTGCCGATACATAATAATCGGTGTTAACATTTAAAATACCTGTTGTGAAACTGGTTCCTGTTGCAAGCGAGTTACCTCCAGTTGCAGTACTATAAAACTCGTAAATTACACCTATTTGTGGGTTTTGTACCGTTAAGACTGTTGCACTTCCGGCACAAATGTTAGTGCCTGTTGATGCAACAACTGGTGCATTTGGAGCTGAAGTAACAGCAATTGCAGCAACTTTGGCATTACTTTCGCATTTGTTGTCTCCACTAACAGTTACATAATATGAAGTGTTAGCGGTTAATACAGGGCTTGTAAATACTGCTCCGGTATAAACTAATGTTGTTAAACTCGCATCGCTGTACCATTTAAATATTGGGTTTGTAACTATTGTACTGTTTACACTTAATACAGCACTAGAATTGGCACAAATGGTTGTTGAACCAGTTAAATTAATATCGGCCGCTGTAGCTGGCGGATTAACTGACAATGTAATAACTGCAGCTGTTCCAACTAAGTTCTCACATTTATTAGCACCCTTAACGGTTACATAATATGTTGTATTACTGGTGAGATTAGGAGTTGTAAATACTGCCCCTGTGAATACGACGGTAGTTAGATTTGCATTACTGTACCAAGTAAATACAGGGTTTGTTACCGTTGTACTACTTGCGGTTAAAGTTACATTGGAACCGTTACAAACACTTTTCGATCCACTCAATTGTACATCAGCAGCTGCAGCTCTAGATCCAACTGTTAAATTAATCGACGTGCGAGTTGAACTCGTACAAGTATTTGCATTTACAGCCTCCACCAAGAAAGTATAAGCTCCTGCAGGTAAACTTGCTTGGGTAGTATAGCTTGTGCTATTTAATACAAGTAGGCTACCATTTGTATCATACCAATTGAAAGTAATTCCAGCAACAGGCTGCACACTTAAAGTAACAGGAGTATTTAAACAAGTAGAAGCTGGATTACCCGGTGATGCTATTGGCGGTACAGGACGTGATAATACAACTACAGTAATAGGTGTTGGTGCACTTTCACAACCTTTAGCAAAAGCAGTCACATTATAAGTATAAGTTCCTGCGGGTAATGCTGAATTAGTAGTAAAACTAGTGCCATCTTTTCCTGTTTGATAAACACTCCCTAAATACCATTTATACACTACGCCCGCAATAGGATCTTTTACATTTAAAACAGTTGATGTACCTTCACAAGTACTTAAGCTGCTTGAAACAACTTGTGGAGCTGCATTTACTCTTTGTGCGTAATTTAAATTTATTGATGTTAACGCACCAACCAATCCAGAATTTAACCTAACTTCCACCCCATCAAATCTTGATGTCGGAACGTAGGTTAGGATGATCGCACTGTTATCACTTAACAATTCTAAATTGATGAGTGGGTTATTTGAAGCCATTAAATCATTATTACTAACTGCTCCATTATAAGTAATTACATTTATTGATGGTAAAGCACTTAAAGAAAGTAGCTTCCCAGGAGATGTAATCCTAATCTTTAAGATGTCTCCTACATTTGATAGACCACCTGCAAAGCCAATTCTTTGATAAACATAAGCTCCTAATGCGCCCACTGGCATCATAAGTGTTGAACCCGTTCCTATAAGGTCATCAACTGCTAAATTTGGATTTGAAACCCCAGCTAACAAGGCAACACCACCTACTCCATTTGCCAACGCGATAGTTGCCGATCCGCAAGGCGTAATTACAGGTGGCCCATCTGGAATAACAGTTACTGTAACCGAAGCACGTCCAGAAGCAGGACAACCACCAGGGACTACTGCTTCTACATAATAAGTTGTGGTAACCGTTAATGGAGGAGTAACAAAAGTAGATCCAGTAGCTAAAATCGTTGTAGAACTTGCCGAAGCATACCAGTTAAATACAGCTCCTGGAGTGCTAGAACTAGCTGTGAGTATAGCCGAAGTTCCAGAACTTACAGTTGTACTAACTGGATTTAATATCGGTAAATCTAAAGTACCAGGTTTTACTGTTGCAGTTGCTCTTGCGGAAGCAGTACCACAACTATTTACAGCTTCTACATGATAAGTAGCATTTGCTGTTACTGAAGCAACGGTAAAGGTAGTTCCATCTTTACCAGTTTGGTAAACACCTGCACCATCATACCATTTGTAAGTAATACCAGCTACAGGGTTTTTAACTTGCAAAGTTGCAGCCGTACCTGTACAAGTAGTAACATTAGGTGCAACTAATTCTGGTAAAACAGGCGCAGTAGTTAGTGTTAAAATTATCTCTGTTCTAGCACTTATACAACCGCTCGCAGAACTAGCAGCAACAAAATAGCTTGTATTTGCAGTTACAGCAGGCGTAACAAAAGTAACACCATCCTTACCACTTTGGTAAACACCCGCAGCATTATACCATTTATAGATTAAGCCTGCTTTAGGATTTTTAATAGATAAAGTTGCTGCTTGGTTTAAGCAAGCTGATACATTAGTTACAGTAACTTCCGGTGCCATGATTACTCTCTGAGCATAATTTACACCCACAGAGTTAAGAGCACCTACTAGCCCAGAATTTAACTTCACTTCTACCGCATCAAAAACACTGGTAGGTGTAAAAGTTAATAATGCCTGACTATTACCACTTAATAGTTGAATATTAATTAAAGCATTATTTGAAGCAACAGCATCATTATTACTAACGCCTCCGTTTAAGGTAGATAATTCAATACTTCCTAATAAGGCTAATGACAGCAATTTACCAGGCGAAGTAATTAGTACACTCACTTTATCGCCAACATTCGAATCGCTTCCAAAATCTAATCTTTGGTAAACAGAAGCACCTAATAGGCCAACAGGCATAACCAAAGTTGAAGAGGTTTTACTATCATTGTCAATTGCCAGATCAGGATTTGATACGCCAGCAAATAGTGCTATACCATTAACTCCATTGGTTTGACTTGTTGCAGCTTCGCATGGTACTGGATTTGGACCACTGCCGTCAACAGTAATAGTGATCATTACACGGCTACTTGAAACACAACCCGAAACAGCAAATGACGCTTCAACAAAATAAGAAGTCGTAGCCGATAATGGTGGCGTTACAAAAGTTGCTCCAGTATAAACTGGTGTAGTGGACACTGCAGTTGGATACCATTTGTAAATTGCACTTGCATCTGTTGATGTAGCTGTTAATACAACAGATTGCCCCGGACTTACTGTGGTTGCAGAGGCCTGTACAACAGGTAAAACAGGTCGTGGATTTACCGTTACAGCTACTGCAGCACGTGTTGCACTTACACATCCATTTTTACTTGCTTCTACGTAATATGTTTTATTGGCAGTTAACACTGGTGTTGTGAAAGTTGCCCCGCTAAATATTGATGTACCACCAGTAGCAGTTTCGTACCATCTGTAAGTAATTGTAGCATCGGGACTCGTAACCGCCAGCACTGCTGGGCCTGCGCAAATTGTTGCCGTTGCAGGGATACTTGGTACCGCAAGAACAGGGGTTACAGTTACGGTTACAGGCACTCTTTCTGGATTGGCACAGCCAGCTCTAGAAACCTCGATATAATAAGTTGTTGTGGTTGTTAATACAGGTGTGGTAAAAGTATTTCCTGTTGCCAGAGCTGTGCCACCTGTAGCGGCAGCAAACCATGCTAAACTTGTACCTCCATTAGGGGTAGCGTTTAATATGCTAGTGCTACCAGCACAGGTTGTTAAGCCTGAACTTGATACAGTTGGCACTGCATAGATTATTGATGCTCCGTAAATATCAAGGCTACTCAAAGCAGCAACAGTTGCGCCAAATCGAACCTCAACCCTATCGAATACCCCACCCGCTGGTACCATTGCAATGAAACGATTACCACTTAATAGCTGTAGATTAATTAATGATGAATTCAATGCATGGGTGCTTACAACACTACCGCCGTTCATTACGGTAACGGTAAGACCACCCAGCACCGAAAGATCTAACAAACCTGTTGGGGTAGCTAAATCTAATTTTATTTGATCAGTTGCTTGGCCAGCACTTGGGAAATTCAAAACTTGGAAACCTCCTGCGCCAACACCTACTGCTAATGATATTCTGGTGAAATTGGTCTTGTCGCCATCAACAGAATTTGTTGCTCCGGTAATTGAACAAAGTACGCAAATTCCGGTAATGCCACTACTTTGTGAATTAGCGGCATTACAATCTGGAGATCCCGAGCCTCCTGTTACCGTAACAGTTACCGGTACACGGGTTGCACTAGCACATCCAACAGCATTCACTGCTTCTACATAATAGGTAGTGTTTACCGTAAGGTTTTGCGTAGTAAAACTTCCACCTGCCCCTTGCAATACTCCACCGGTTGCCGCATTATACCAATTAATATTGCTTCCTGCATCGGCAGTTGCTTGTAGCACAGTATTCTGTCCAGCACTTATCGTAACCGCATTAGTAAGAATTACTGGAAGATTTGGACGAGGGTTTACGGTAATTACAACTGCCGCACGTGTAGCACTTACACATCCGTTTTTACTCGCCTCAACATAATATGTTTTATTGGCAGTTAATGCTGGAGTTGTAAAAGTTGCACCTGTACCTACTGAAGTACCAACTGTAGCAACTTCATACCATCTATAGGTTACTGTTGCATCTGGATTGGTAACTGCTAAAACTGCAGTTGCTCCGTTACATACTGTTGCTGTTGGAGCTATGCTCGGCACCGCTACTACTGGAGTAACGGTTACAGTTACAGGCACTCTTTCTGGATTAGCGCACCCAGCTCTAGAAACTTCAATATAATAAGTAGTATTTACTGTTAATGCTGGAGTAGTATAAGTATTGGTAGTTGATAAAGCAGTACCACCCGCAGAAGTCGCATACCATGATAAAGTTGTACCCGCAGCTGGTGTGGCACTTAAAGTAGTAGTACTGCCAGAACAAATTGAAAGACCAGTAGTTGCTACGGTAGGCGCTGCATAGATTATTGATGCCCCATAAATATCAAGGCTACTCAAAGCCGCTACAGTTGCAGCAAATCGAACCTCAACCCTATCAAATACTCCACCCGCTGGAACTGTTGCAATGAAACGATTCCCACTTAATAATTGCAGATTGATCAATGCATTATTCAATGCATGAGTGCTCACAACACTACCGCCATTCATTACCTTAACGGTAATACCGCCGAGCACCGAAAGATCTAACAAACCAGTTGGTGTAGCTAAATCTAATTGGATTTTATCGGTTGCTTGTCCAGCACTTGGGAAGTTCAAAACTTGGAAACCTCCTGCGCCAACCCCTACTGCTAATGAAATTCTAGTATAGTTAGATTTGTCGCCGTCTACAGAATTGTTAGCACCGGTAACTGCACACAACACGCAGATTCCAGTAATTCCATTAGTCTGTGAATTAGCCGCATTACAATCTGGAGTACCTGTTACATTGTTTACTGTAATAGAATAGTTCGCAGTAACTGTTTTCGCATTGGCATCTGTAGCGGTAAGCACTAACGGAAAAACACCAGCAACTGTTGGTGTACCAGTAATTTGTCTAGTTGTTGTATTAAATATTAATCCAGACGGTAAACCAGTTAAGCCGTATGTATATGGACCAGTACCACCGTTCGCTGGCGCAAGAGTTTGTGTAGGATAAGCTTCATTGATAGTTCCACTTGGCAAAGGCGCTGAGGCCAAGGTTAGCGGAGTAACAACAATTAAACTATAGTTTCTCGAAACAGAGTTCCCTCCATTGTCGGTAGCCTTTAAGGTTATTGTATAAGGCCCAGCCGTTGTAGGTGTACCTGTTATTGCGCGCGTCACTGGATCAAAAGACAATCCTGGAGGCAAGTTCGTTGCTGTATAAGTGAAAGGTAAAGTACCTCCAGAGGCCGCTGGCAAAAATTGCGCGGGGTAAACGATACCTACCTCGCCATTTGGCAAAGTTGCTGCCCCAAGTGCCAACGCATTATTTACAATAATAGTAAACGGTGTTGTGACAGTACATCCTTTACTGTCTGTGGCCACTATGCTAAAGTTAAATGTTCCCACAGTTGTTGGCGTTCCACTAATAGTTCCGTTAGTTGCAAGTGATAATCCCGCTGGCAATGAACTTCCTACCGCCAAACTATAGGTATAGCCTGGTGTACCTCCCGTTGCAGCGGTAATTTGTTTAGCATAAGCGGATCCAACAGCAGCGTTACCAAGGGTTGTTGTGGCAAAGATAATGATAGGGTTAACAGTAACTGTTACTGCCACGCGAACAGATTCGTCACAACCAGGTTTCTTGGCAGCAACATAATATGTTTTATTAGTAGTTAGGGCTGGCGTAGTAAAAGTACCTGTATTTGCCGTAGTAGCCAATGCAGTTCCACCATCTGCTACATCATACCATACCAGCTGATTGGGTGAGGCTGTTGTAGCATTTAATCCAACTGTACTGTTGTAACAACTGTTAACGGCATTACTTTGTGTTCCCGTAAATGTAGGGCGTGGTGCAGTACGCGTTACACTAAATAAATTTAAATTTTGCGCAACATTAACACCCACAAGTGAGGTCACTGATATTTTAACCCGATCAAATGACTGACCAGGCGCAACCCCAATTCTTACAGGTTGTCCGCTATTTAATAAGCCTAATAAATCCAAGTTTAATAAGGTATTTGCGGGATTTGATGAAACTAGGTTATTTCCTAAATAAGTTTGTATGAGAACATTGTTTAATAATCCTAAAGTAATTAACGTGGGATCAACGTTCATTTTGATGTTTACCTCATCTGTTGCACTAGACGGTGTACTAAAATATATGTTTTGGCTAATTGTTCCAGCAATACTAATCACACCTAAACCAATTTCAGAGGCTGTATTTGGATCATTATCAATTGCAGCTTCCATATCGGTAACACCTGCTTTACCTATCCCTAATAAACTTGCCGTTAAACCTGATCCATCATAATCAGTTGCAAAAGCCGGATCACACACTCCTCCTCCATTATAATAAAATGCATTATAAACTTTGGTTTCATTGAACGAACCTAGTAATAATGCCGCTGTATTATCTTTTAAATAAACACGGTCGTAAGCTTGGGTTGGTGTTATAGCTACATAAAATAAGCCACCTGCATCTTTAACAACCCTTAGGTTAGTATTGGAGAAGGCACCCGAACTAGAACCAGTTAGTACAGTTGAGCCTCCATTTCTTGCGCCAACTTCGAAATAATGGTTACCTAAAACAACGCTTCCTAATACGTTAGCCAGTGCACTACCCAAATTTCCTCCAAGTAGTGAGTTTAATACATCTTCATTAAAATCTATTCTAATATATGTTGTTTTATTCGCGGGAACTAGCCCGGGAAAAACCAGCTCTAACTCTCCGCTGTATTTTCCTGCACCAAGTAGCGCTCCACCGTATGATTTTACAGTTGCAAATAAGCCACCACCGTTAATCGCGTTATTTGGATTATCTACAATATTTGATTTTACATTTGTTGTATTTGCATAAACACGTTGAGCATACGATTTCGAAAAGTTTAGCGTTAATAATACAACAAGAAAGGAATAAAAGATCCAATTTGTGGACCATTTTGATCTAGTAGAGGTCAACTTCATAAGATAGGGATTAGGTAAACTGTATTTACAGTACAATTTTACCTATAGGAAGCCTATATCTCGTTGTTCCTTTTATTCAATTTCAGAAGACTAATATACCTTTCTATTCAAAATGTTCAATCTCTATATTCTGTTACTAAATCTATTAAATTATAGCTTTACAACTTTCGACTGACACTATCAACTATTAATTTAAAAGAAATTCAGCTTTCTGTATTATACTTAATACAAGTTCAAAATCTCTTTAAATACGTGATTATTCATTTAGATTTGCAACTCCTTAATGTGTTATTTTCATAAGGTAGCGTTGAAACAAATTCTATATGAAACAGCAAGAAGATATCTCCTTAACAGGGTACCAAAAATTTGTCATTTTTATTCTAGCCATTACTCAATTTACAGTCATTTTAGACTTTATGGTAATGTCGCCTCTTGGTGATATGCTAATGAAATCTTTAACGTTGAAACCCTCTGCATTCGGCTTTGCGGTATCTGCTTATGCTTTCAGTGCAGGAATATCTGGTCTACTGACTGCGGGTTTTGCCGATCGTTTTGATCGTAAGAAACTATTTTTATTTTTCTATATCGGTTTTATCGGGGGGACAATTTTCTGTGGCTTAGCCCACACTTATGCAGAACTGGTGGCCGCAAGGATTATTACCGGCTTATTTGGTGGTGTAATTGGGTCTATTTCTATGGCTATTATTACCGATCTTTTCGCCTTAAATCAGCGAGGAAGAGTAATGGGGTTTATCCAAATGGGATTTGGTGGAAGCCAAGTGCTAGGTGTTCCTATTGGTTTATATTTTGCGAATGCCTGGGGCTGGGAAGCTCCTTTTTGGATGATTGCGATATTTAGTGTAGGCATTGCAGTCCTAATTGCTCTAAAATTAAAACCAGTAGTCCAACATTTGTCAATTCAAAGTGATAAATCTGCTTTTAAACATTTATGGCATACCTTAACAATGGCTGATTATAGAGTGGGCTTTACCGCAACAGCTCTCCTATCAATTGGAGGTTTTATGATGATGCCATTTGGGAGCGCCTTTGCTGTAAATAATTTAAAAATAACTTATGAAGAATTGCCGATGTTATTTATGATATCTGGGGTAAGTTCACTTTTAGTTATGCCCCTGATCGGAAAATTGAGTGATCAGATAGATAAATTCAAAATTTTTGCAGTAGCTTCTATTTGGATGATGATCATGTGCGTGATTTATACAAATTTAGCCGTTACCCCATTTTGGATTGTTGTAATACTCAATATATTGATGATGATGGGTATTATGAGCCGTATGATTCCATCTTCTGCGCTCACTAGCGCAATCCCAGCAATGGCAGATCGAGGCGCTTTTATGAGTATCAATTCATCTTTACAACAAATAGCCGGTGGTGTAGCCGCAGCTGTTGCGGGGCTTATCGTAAGTCAGGATAGCAAAGGGAGTCCACTTAAACATTACAATACCGTTGGTTATGTAATTATCGTGATCTCTTTGCTTAGTATATTTCTAATGTGGAGGGTTCATAAATTAGTGCAGAGAAAGAATCACGAAATTATAACTTAACCCCTACAACTCGGCTATCCTTCCCTTTTCACTTGGTAATTGATTTTTATCTGTTCTTCGCTTAAAGTTGTCAATCCCTAAATTCCCACTACTGCCATCTGCATCACCAAGGTCCAATTCATCGAAATCTGCAATAGGAATTGATATATGCTTTTTGCGCTCGTCGTTTTTATTGCTTTTTAATATTTTCGATTTTTTGTTTTTAACACTCATAACATTAAGTTTAATTCGTTAATAAAACCAACTAAATGCCTTAATGTTTTGGGAGCAAAATCGCAAATTAATAACTTGCATAAGTTAAACGACTAAAAATACAGCAACATGATTTATGTCAATAAAAAAATAGTCTCCTCAACAAATTTAGCTCAGCAAACAGCCCAGATTATTGCAAATGTAAAAGCACTCGAACAAAAGAACCTGATTAGAATAGATGGCTTAACAATTTACTTGAATACTAGTCTTTGGACAGACAAAAAAATAGCCAGCAATTGGATTGATTGCCTATTAATCTATTATCGAGTTAAAAAGGGCTATAAAACTGGCACACTATCCTTCAAAAATATAGAAACAGAAGAACTAATTGGAACATGTGTTAATAAAAAAGCTAAAGTTTTAATATTCAGTTGATTTACTTAATTTAGTTAAAAATCAACGCTCATGACTACCACCGATAAACGTATACTTTCTATTGATATTTTAAGAGGATTTGTAATGATCCTAATGGCACTAGATCACACCCGAGATTTTTTCCTAGTTGGGGGAATGACTACTGACCCAATGAATCCAGATACCACGCACCTATCTCTTTTTTTAACGCGATGGGTTACACATTTATGCGCTCCAACCTTCGTTTTCCTTTCTGGTATCTCTGCCTATTTATCTTCCAAAAACAAAGACCCCAAGCAAGCAGGAAACTTTTTAATTAAGAGAGGTTTTTGGTTAATTTTTGTAGAGATAGTAATCATTACATTAGGCTTAACTTTTAATCCACTTTATAATGTAATTATTCTTCAAGTAATTTGGGCAATAGGCTGGAGCATGATTTTATTGGGTATTTTAAGTAGAATTTCACACCGATTGGTATTGATTGTTGGATTGGTACTGTTCTTTGGTCACAATGCTTTAAATTATATTCAATTACCAGACCCAACAACGCTAACAGGTGGAATAATAGCTGCGACCTTAACTAGTAGTGGAACATTTATCCCAATAAGTTCAACTCATTTTATAGGACTGTTTTATGTAATTCTACCATGGTCTGGAGCCATGTTGATCGGATTCTCAATCGGTCCGTGGTACCGCAAGGAATTTGACGCAACTAGGAGAAAAAGGTTATTATTTTTAATGGGCCTAGGCCTATTTCTTTCATTTTTAATTTTGCGTTATTTTGGATGGTATGGCAATCCAACACCTAGAAAGGAATATATTGAGCCAATTAAAACTTTCTTCTCTTTTTTAAATGTGAGCAAGTATCCTCCTTCTTTACAGTATTATGGAATGACATTAGGCTTAACTATTATGCTATTATCCCAAATGGAAAACTTGAAAAATCGATTTACCAAATTGATGATGGTATATGGGAATGTTCCATTTTTCTATTATGTTATTCATTTCTATCTCATTCACTTTATTTTAGTAATTGTATTTTTTGCCAGTGGATATGGTATAAAAGATATTGTAAATCCCCAAATTCCATTTCTTTTTCACCCACCAGAACTGGGTTTCAACCTTGTGATAGTTTATTTGATTTGGATAGCTGTTGTGGCAATGCTTTATAAACCTTGCGTTTGGTTTCAGAAATATAAAGCTAGTCACACACAATGGTGGCTTCGATATCTTTAAAACTAATCAACATTAGGTAGCTCTTGTTAGTAATTTAACACAACATATTGCAGAATTATTATCGCTAAGATAAAAATGGTTGTACTTTTGTACTCATAAAGCAAAACACAACGCATGTCGGCACAAACAAAAATTCCTAAAGGAGATATTTTATCAATAGACATCGGTGGTACAAATATTAAGGCCTGTTTAATGAACCCAAAAGGGAAATTGTTAACTGAGTTTAAGAAAACCCCAACGCCTAAAAAATCAACCCCAGCAGCGGTATTAGACGCGATAAAGATGCTGACTAAAGATTTTAAAAATTTCGAGAAAATTGCCATAGGGTTTCCTGGCTATGTAAAAATGGGCGTTGTCCAAACGGCACCAAATCTTGCCTTAAATAAGTGGGCAAATGTAGATTTAGCCCAACAGGTTAGTGATCTTTTTGGCAAACCTGTACGTTTAATCAATGATGCAGACCAACAAGGTTTGGGCATAGTAAGTGGAAAAGGTTTCGAAATTGTTTTTACGCTCGGTACTGGTTTTGGAACTTCATTATTATTTGATGGAGAATTATTACCTCACCTTGAGCTATCGCATCTGCCGATTAGTAAAACTGAAGACTACGATGACTTCATTGGCGATCGTGGATTTCATAAAGTTGGCAAAAGAAAGTGGAACAAACGTTTACAATATATCATAGAGATTTATAAAACAGTGTTTAACTACGATAGACTTTACATTGGTGGAGGAAATTCTAATGAAATTAATTTCGATTTAGAAAAGAACATCAAGCTTGTTTCTAACAAGGATGGCATAAAAGGTGGGGCAAAATTGTGGCAAGCAAAAGAGAAATACCATATATACACTACTTATCCAAAAAAATAAATAGTATTATATAGACAACCAGAAGAATAATTAGGCTAATAAGCTTAGGTTATTAGCCGGCTAAATAATAAAGATAGATGAATAACGATCAAACAATACAGTACGAATTCGGGATGATTGGACTAGGTACCATGGGACGTAATTTATTACTTAACATGGCCGATAATGGGTTCAAAGTAACAGGTTATGATAAAAGTGAAAAAATGCTGCAGGTCTTTGAAGAAGAAGGAGCAGACCATCAGCTCAAAGGTTTTGCAGATATTGGTCAATTTGTGAATAGCTTGCAATCTCCGCGTACCATTATATTACTAGTTCCTGCGGGAACAATTGTAGACAGTGTTATTCAAGAACTTCAACCTTTGTTAGCAGAGGGTGATATTATTATAGATAGTGGTAATTCGTATTTTACCGATACCAGCAGAAGAGCGCTTGCTTTAAAAGAAAAAGGAATTCATTTCTTCGGAATGGGCATTTCTGGCGGTGAAGAAGGCGCGAGATTTGGGCCAAGTATGATGCCAGGGGGTGATAAGAAAGCCTATGCAGTGGTCAAAAAAATGCTGGAAGCTGTTTCTGCCAAGGTTGACGATGAACCCTGTGTTGCTTACATAGGTCCAGGGGCCTCTGGACATTTTGTAAAAATGACCCATAACGGAATAGAGTACGCAATAATGCAGTTACTTGCAGAAACCTATGACATCCTCAAGAACGGCTTAAAATACGACAATGCTCAAATTCAACAAGTTTTCGAAAAGTGGAACAATGGACGTTTAAAGTCTTTTTTAATGGAAATTACTAAAGATGTTTTCCTTTTTGTAGACGAAAAAACAGGAAACCTCTTAGTTGATGAAATTAAGGATGAAGCAAAATCCAAAGGCACCGGAAAATGGACTTCTCAAGTAGCGATGGACCTAGAAGTTCCAATTCCAACAATCGATGCTGCTGTTTCAAGTCGCAATCTATCAAAATTGAAAGCCTTGCGTACAACGCTAAGTGAATCGTTTGATCAAACCACTCCAATTAACTCGAATAGTACTATGATTGATGAGTTAGAGGAAGCATTTTATTTCGCAATGGTATCAGCTTATGCGCAAGGGATGCATTTGTTAACTGCTGCCTCTACACAATATGAATATGAGCTAAATTTAGCAGAGATAGCTAAAATTTGGCGAGGTGGATGTATCATCAGAGCAACATTTTTAGAAGACATTTATCAAGCTTATAAAAAACAACAAAACTTAGCACATTTATACGAAGATGAGCCTATTCAACAAAAAATAAAACAAGGTTTAAAAGGTACCAGGAATATCATTAGCTCGGCAATGAACGCTGGTATTGCAATACCAGCATACGCCGCGGCATTAACTTATTTTGATACTTTAAAAACAAAAAGGATGCCTTCGAATTTGACACAAGCTCAAAGAGATTTTTTTGGCGCCCATACTTTTGAACGAATAGACACTGAAGGTATTTTCCACGCAGATTGGAATAGATAGCCTACCAGAACTTTACAACCTCTTAAAAATGAAGAAGAAAAACAATGTCCACCCTACCATATTTGTAATTTTTGGTGGTACTGGTGACTTAAATAAACGCAAACTAGCTCCAGCGTTGTATAATTTGTATACGGAAGGCTATATGCCGGAAAATTTTTCCATTATCGGTACAGGAAGAACTGCATTTACCAATGAAAAATATCGGGAAGTTATTTTAGAAAATGTAAATGAATTCTCGCGAAATGGAAAGGTAAAGAAAGAAAAATGGGACGCATTTGAATCGAATATCCTTTACTGCGCAACAGATATTACAACACCTAAAACTTTTGAAAATTTAAAAGCAACCGTTGAAAATTTACAGAAGGAATATGGCAAAGAAACACAGATTATTTACTACTTGGCAGTTGCACCAAATTTCTTCTCATTAATTGCAGAATGTTTGTGTAAATACAAGCTAACTGAAGATGAAGACAATTGCCGAATAGTTATCGAAAAACCATTTGGTCATGATTTAGAAAGCTCAAAAGAACTAAACTTGCTTTTGAGTAAGATTTTTACAGAAAAACAAATCTATCGGATAGATCATTATTTAGGGAAAGAGACTGTTCAAAATATGATGGCCTTTCGCTTTGCAAATTCCTTTTTGAGCCCCTTTGGAATAGAACTTATATTGAACATATTCAAATTTCGGTTACAGAACAATTAGGCGTTGGTGATAGAGGTGGATATTATGAAGGTGCCGGCGCGTTGCGTGATATGATACAGAATCATTTACTTCAATTGCTTTGCTTAGTTGGAATGGAAGCACCAATTAGCTTTGACGCCGACGAAATCCGCGATAGAAAAGTAGAGGTTTTGCGAGCGATGAGGCCTTTTAAACCTGAAGAAATCAGCACTAACGCAGTTCGAGGCCAGTATACTAAAGGATGGGTAGAAGGTAAAGAAGTGCCAGGTTATCGGAGCGAAAATGGAGTTGACCAACATTCGAATACAGAAACTTTTGCTGCCATCAAATTCTTTATCGATAATTGGCGCTGGCAAGGAATTCCGTTTTATTTAAGAACTGGTAAGAGATTAAATCAAACCTCTTCAATTATCACAATTCAATTTAAAGACGTACCTCATCACATATTCTCATCAGGAGCTACAGAAACTTGGCAACAAAATAGGCTAATTATCAGCATCCAGCCAGAAATGAGCATTCGTTTACAGGTTCAGGCAAAAAGACCTGGATTAAAAATGGTGCTAAACCCTGTCGACATGGTTTTTGACTATAAAGGCACTTATGATACCGATACTCCAGAGGCCTACGAAACATTGTTACTAGATACCATGAACGGGGATCAAACATTGTTTATGCGTGGTGATCAGGTTGAAGCAGCATGGGAACTAGTTATGCCAATCTTAAACACTTGGGAAAATAAAAAATCATTGAATTTCCCTAATTATTCTGCAGATAGCTGGGGACCAGAAGATGCAGAAGCCCTTATTGCGAGAGATGGTTTTCATTGGTTTACGTTGCCTCTTAAGGAGAAAGAGTAATAATTTTTAACACAATTATCCGTCGTAAATTGTCATCCAGAGCGCTAGCGAAGGATCTAAAGAGAGAATTTAATGTTTAGATCCCTGGTAAACTCGGGATGACAATGTAAAGTTGGAATAATACAGAAACAAAACATGAATCTAAACATCTTTAAATCCGTGCCCGAGCTAAACAAAGCGTTAATTGCTTACGTTATCGAAATTGCAAATAAAAGCATAGCTACTAAAGGCCGTTTCGATTTTGTATTAACAGGAGGTAACTCCCCAAAAGAACTGTACCAACAATTATCCACTACTTATAAAGATAAAATAGACTGGAGCAAAGTGTATTTCTTTTTTGGTGATGAAAGAACCGTGCTACCAACTCATAAGGATTATAATGGATTAATGGCCAAAGAAAACTTATTTGTTTACCTCCACACGCCACCAAACCAGATATTTTATATAGACACCACACTCACGCCAGAAAATGCAGCTTCTGCTTATAAAAAAGCGTTAGAAGAACATTTTCAAGGTAAACCTATGGTCTTTGATTTAATACTTTTAGGCATGGGCGATGATGCACACACCGCTTCAATTTTCCCTGGGACAGACTTAGTCCACAACCAAGAGGAAACAGTGGCGGCTGTTTGGGTAGAAAAATTAAATACTTATAGGGTTAGTTTGAGTGCTCCATTAATCAACAAAGCTAAAAACGTTGCGTTCATTACCTTTGGTGAGAACAAATCAGCCGCACTAGCACAAGTAATGAATAAGCAACTTAAAGACCCAAATACTTATCCAGCGCAGCTGATTAATCCTGTCGACGGCAACTTAGCTTGGTTTATAGACGAGCAGGCGGCTTCTCTACTCTAGATGATATAGGTTACGCATTATTTCTTTTGGGTTGCCGTCCAGGTATTTGGCTTTACTGGTGTTCCACCATAAGTGCCGCTCATTGTTTTGCCGCTTACTTTACCAATTAGGTTATATCCAGGGTCGCTCGGCGGCCCCATTTTATAATCGATAGCATTACCGGTTATAAGATAAGTGCCGTTCATTACATACATTCCGGGAAAAGCAGGTTCATCATACTTTGTGGTGCCATTTGCATTAAATGTAACATCTGCATTCCATTTTACAGTTGAACTTGTATTATAATGTGTAAAAGCGATATCCCATGTTGTTCCAGCTAATGATAACGTGTTTTTTGTACGTTGGTCTTTGCTATAAATAGTTTCAGTGCTCGTGGTAACAAAGGTTCTTAGGTAGTATTTTGTATTTACCGCTAAATTGGGGATTTCAACCTTAAAAGCATCTGTTGTCGCCGTGACCTTATTATCAATTATTTTTGGATCAGGATTGGTGCTATAAACAACTCCTCGTTCCATAACCGTTTCTTTTTCTGGATTAATAGTACCATTTACAATAAAGGAAGTATAAGTGACATCCGTATCGACAATTTCACTAATGGTTAATGTTGGTGCAACTTTTGCAGGAATGGGTTCTTCCTTTTTACAGCTCTGTAGCAAGGTAAAATTGAATAATGCAATAAGCACGATAGCTCTTTTCATATTTTTTTATTTACGTTATTTTAATTTGTTGACTAAAGTTATTTACATACCATGGAGAAACTACCATTAATTGTAATCGTATTACTATTCTGGTCATAGGAAGTTGTTGCAACCAAGCCACTCGATCCTGTAGGAATATCAATATTTGCTTTGGTGGCGACGAATGTGCCGCTTTTATACATCACTCCATTAAATGTGGTAGTAACTTCGTATTGATGACCAACTATTAACTGTAAAGGATAACCTATAATACTTCCATTCTCGAGGTATACATATTCCCAACTGCTTTTTAGAGTTTTATTCTGTAAAAAAAATAAACCTGTAATTGGGCTCACTATATTTTTATTACTACACCTAGCTTGCGCCACTAACTTTACTTTCACAAATTCTGGTGGCGGGGGTATTGTTAAATTCATATCAATACTCCCTACCGTTGTAGGATCAAAAATTGCACTTTGAAAGGCGATGGAATTGTCAGTACCATTATACATTACAATTTTCGCCTTCGTAATTTTAGGGACACTGGGTAAACTGAAACCATATTTCCCCGGGAGTGTTGTATAGGTTAAAGAATTATTAATTACCTTAAATTCCGTAAAAAGATCTCTTTTAGGTGAATAAGCACGATAAGCAGCAGTATAATCCATTAACCAAGCTCCATTTTCAGTTTGAAGTTGCACTTGATAATCCCCTAACCATGGGGTCTTAGAAGGCAAAAAGTTAACTGTTAGGCTTTTGTTTACCGTAGAGAAACCATAATATGACCAAACCCAACTGATATTCCAATCCGATAAATGACTAATCATGTATTTTGCTACCAGCTTACCACCTACTTCAGCAATAACGGCATTCCCTTCTGCTTTCCATTGGCCAGTTTGTTCGTTTAAACTCCACAATGGGATGGTTTCTCCAACCTTGATCGGATTACCTGTTTCAAAATTAATTAAATTGGCTGCCAGTCCCTGCTCAATTGCTAATGGTTTTGAAAATTTCTTAACAGCTTTGCCACCTACAGACATTTCAATACCTAATGAACCAGCGGTCACAAAATTTACACCACCGCGTATTACCGTTCCATTTTGATCGAGTACATCGGTTGGCGACAAGCCACCAGGAAATACTGCTGCTATCGACGGAACATGTGTTCCATATTGTATTATATTCGATTTTAAACTTGTTCCATTAATTGCATTGTTACTGGCATCAAGCATCATTGTACCTTCTGGAATTACAATACTCGCAACTTCACTAACCGTTGGCGATGCGGTTGTTGTAATGGTAACCAAACTTGAGGCACCTGCATTTAAAGCTGTTTGAGTTTGTATAGCAGTAGTTCCCTCAGCAGGTTTAGCATATTCAACAGCCTTTACATTGTAAACCGATAACGAATCTGAACTGATGGTTATCGTACGTGTAACTGGAGCATATCCAGGAATTTCGGCATATACATTAAAGACAATTGGAGTTGCTGAGCTTGCTTTAACGCCTTGTTTTAGCGCTAAGGCCAAGAACCCTCCTGAGGCTTTAAAATCACTTCCACCTGAACCCATTTGTACTAAACCAGCATCTTTTCCACTAATAGTTACTGGAAAATCTCCCAATTGGGTGGCAGAATTGGTGTTTGCATTTTCGAAATGTACCAATACAGGCGACTTAAATAAACTGGCAGTACTTATTGCAACTTCTAAGCCTTCCGTTGGCTTTTTACATCCAGCATAGATTAATACCAAGAGAAATAGTACCTTAATGATCTTCAAATGAAGCGCCTCTCTGATTTTTGTAAAAATATTTTTCATGAGTTTATAATTTTATTTTAGCGGGGATGAAGTTATTATGAACATATTCACTGCATTTTTGCGAACGGCATGTACATAATGATTTCATTAGATTTTTTGATATTGAAGGATTAATCCTTATTTTATTTTGAAATTGAAGTTGATTTGAAGCACTGGCAGAAAACGATAATCCTTCATATTTTGATTAAGTTGGGTCTCCATTTGTTTATTCTCAGACAACAATTTGGTGCCAACAACCGTCGATTTTGGCGAATTAAGATAATATGTTCCTAAATCGAAATTTATATTAAAGCTTCTTCTCGGAAAACTTTTAAATAGACCAAAACCTACATACGGCGATACCCCCTGCCAGGAAAGGTCGATGTTTAATTTACCAACTTCCTCAGCAGTTAAGTTTAAGCCACCAAAAGTGTAATTGCCTTTTGGCATAAATTCTAAACCCCCATTAGCTTTAAACAAATAAGCTACCCCTCCAACTAGTCTAAACCACTTCACTTTAAACGGAACAAAATCAGCTAACAAATGAACATTACTCAATTCGCCTTTAACTGTGTTATCAGCGTTAAAGCCTGAAAAACTGAAATAGTTATCCGCTTTAACAGGAAAAAATGTGCTTCCACCCGCTCTTAAAGAAAATTGTGGAGTTACACCATACCTTACTTCGGCACCTAGCCCTTGTGTACCAGCATGGACTTGTAATGAAATAGGGTGTTTAACCGTAGTATCAGCCGGCAAACCTGTTTTTACTTTCTTACTTATGGGAGCCATCTCCTGAGAAAAAGCTGCTACCTGACAAAAACATAAAAGAATTAACAATATCTTTCTCATTTTAAGTTGTTTTAGTTTATTTAACAATACTTACATCCAAGCTTACACGGCCAAATTCTTTGGAGACTTTGAAGTCTCCCTTTTTAACCATGCTAGTAGGTACTCAAAATTAAACCGAGCAATTTCTCACAACAATACCTAGAGCTAGCTATTTTTTAGCGAAATTTACTCATTCAATATTAGACTGTCTTTTTAGCTTAGTATGACATAAAAACCTTCACGAATAATTAACCAGTACGCTTATGGATTTATTTAGCACTACACTTGATCATGAAATTAACCTTTTACCAGAGGGCGGTATGGTAAATTACTATGGGAAAGTAATACCAGATAAATCGGCTAATGCTTACTACCATTGTCTGTTAGAAACGATTGAATGGAGAAATGATGAAGCAATCATTTTAGGGAAACATATTGTCACAAAAAGAAAGGTCGCCTGGTATGGTGACCTACCATTCGAATACACCTATTCAAATACCACAAAACAAGCATTAAATTGGACTAAGGAACTACTTGAATTAAAAAAAATATGTGAAGAAAGAACTGGCGAAACATATAATTCATGCTTACTTAACCTCTACCATAGCGGCGATGAAGGCATGGCTTGGCATAGCGATGGAGAAAAAGACTTAAAGAAAAATGGAGCGATTGCATCGCTAAGCTTTGGTGCGGAGAGAAAATTTGGATTCAAGCACAAACAAACCAAAGAAACAATTTATCTAGTTTTAGCGCATGGCAGTCTGCTCGTCATGAAAGAAAATACGCAAACTAATTGGTTACACCGTTTGCCCCCTACAAAATTGGTAAAAACACCTAGAATCAACTTGACTTTCCGAACGATAGTAAACCATTAACTTTGACAAAGTTTTGAACTTTGTCAAAGTTATTAAGGCTTTAAGTTTTCTTCAATCAGCAAATTGATTATTCCATCAACCATACCAACTTTAGGAACATAGATTTGCTTAATTCCAGTCCATTTCATTAAGGTTAAGAATATTTCACATGCTGGAATGATTACATCCGCCCTATCTTGATTTAACTTCATTACAGTAATTCTTTCTTTTAGAGAGAAATTATTTAGCTGATTGTAAAGATCTTTTAACTTTAGATATGTCAAGGGCAACTCATCCTTTTCACCCGACATCCTGAAAAGCTTATTGATGTTTCCACCAGTCCCAATCCCAGCCAGACTCTTCAAATCTTTAGTATGAGATTTAACCCAACTACGCATTTCGTCCCATGTCTCTTCTTTATCTTGATTATCCAAAATGCGAATCGTCCCAATATTAAAAGATTTTGACGCCAAGGGTTGTTTATTTACAAATACAGATAATTCCGTACTGCCACCACCCACATCTATATATAAATAGCTTTTTTTGATATCAAGATTTTGTTCAATATGATTTGAATAGATGATATTTGCTTCTCTGTGTCCTTCAATAATTTCTAAATCTATATCAGCTTCCTGCTTTATCAATTTAATGATTTCCTGTCCATTTTCTGCTTCTCGCATAGCAGAAGTAGCACAAGCCAGATATGCTTTAACATGATAAACATCCATCAAATTTTTAAAGGCAGACATGGTTTTCACCAAATCCTCTATCTTTCGAGGTGATATTTTATGATCTATAAAAGCATCATCCCCCAACCTAAGGGGTACTCGAACCAAAGTGTTTTTTTTAAAACTAGCCCCTTTTTCATTTTCCGAAATATCTGCGATTAGCAACCTAACAGCATTTGATCCTATATCTATTGCAGCGTATCTTAACATGGTGTTATTGATGTTTATTTTTTAAATAATTATAGGTCTGTACCTGTGCGCGGATTTTATTCCCTAATCGATTTTTATGATATTTATTGTTATTTACTCTTGTAATGTCACGAGCTTTCACATTATCTTGAAGTTGGAACTCAATTATGTCTCTGATTTCTTGTTTAACTTCCTGATCTAAAACTGGGAAACCAACTTCTACACGATGCTCAAAATTCCTGCTCATTAAATCGGCAGACGACAGATACATTTCCTCATTTCCATCATTTCCATAAATGAAAACTCGGGCATGTTCTAGAAATTTATCAATGATACTGATAACCGTGATGTTCTCGCTAAATCCCTTTTCTCCTGGCACAAGGCAACAAATACCCCTTACAATTAATTTAATTTTAACTCCAGCGTTACTTGCTTCATAAAGCTTGTCAACTATTCCTTCATCAGCCAGGCTATTTACTTTAAAAATTAAATATGCAGTTTTGCCAGCCTTTGCAAATTTAATCTCTCTATTAATTAAGCTATAAATCTTATTTCGGCTTTCAAGCGGCGATACAATGAGGTGCTTAAAACCTTTTGCAACCGTCTTATTGTTTAATGCATTAAATAGTTTAACTAAATCTGAAGTAATTTCTTTTTTCGCTGTAAAAATGCTGTGATCGCAATAAATCCTTGCCGTTTTTTCATTAAAGTTCCCTGTTGCTAAATTAGCATAGTACACTGCTTTCCGCTTCTCAATTCTCTTAACCAGGCAAATTTTTGAATGCACCTTATAATCAGTCAGTCCATAGTTCACATTAACACCCTCTTCTTCCAATTTATTAGTCCAGAATATATTCGCCTTTTCGTCAAATCTTGCCTTTAACTCTACAATGCAATTTACTTTTTTACCATTCTTAGCCGCATTGATCAGGGCGTTAATTACTTTCGAGTTTTCTGCCAGCCGGTATAAGGTGATGTTTATTTCTGTCACCTTTGGATCAATTGCAGCTTCGCGAAGAAATAAAATAATATAATCGTAAGATTGGTAGGGTAAATTGATTAAATAATCTCTGTCAGTTAATTTATTAAAAATACTTTCTGTGCGGTGTAAGCCTTTAACTTTTAATGGCGGCGAAGGCGGATATTCCAAACTGCTCTCGCCAACGTTCGGGAAATTAATGAAGTCTCCAAAACGATGATAACGATTTCCTGGAATCAAGCTTTCGGCTTCTATTTTCATTTTCGAAATCAAAACGCTCAGCATTTCAAACGGCATTTCCGTATCATAGAGTAAACGCATAGGTTTTCCTTTTCTACGCTTATCTAAGCTATTTTTTAAATCCTCAATGAATTTATCGCTAATATTTTTATCGATATCAAGCTCTGCATCTCGCGTGAGTTGTATCGAAAAGGCTTCTATTTGATCGTAATTAAAAACAAAGAAAATATCATCTAAACAGTATTTAATAATGTCCTCTGCTAAAATGATAAACTTTAATTTATTTGTCTCAGGCAAGACTAAAAAGCGAGGTAAATTTTCAGGCAACTCAATAAGCGCATACTTCTCCCCTTTCTTTGCCCCTTTTTTTGATAATCGAACAAAGAAATATAAATATCTGTCCTTTAATTCAGGAAATGGCTTATCCAAGTCAATAAGTATGGGAACTAGATTCGAAAGAATTTTATTGATAAAATGGCTCTTAACAAACTCACCTCGCGCAACATTTAGTTGAGTTTCATTTAAGATGAAGATTTTGTTCTTGCCAAGTTCGTTGATTAATATTTCTTGAAATAACGCTTCAAATTTACGTTCGTGTTTAACAACAATGTTTTTAATCTCATTAAGTACCTTTTTTGGGTTTAAACCTAAAACTTCTTTAGCCTTATCGTTTAAATTACTTAAACGCGACATCGTCGCTACTCTTACCCGATAAAACTCTTCTAAGTTTGAGGAAAATATAGAGAGAAACTTAATCCGTTCTATTAAAGGCACAGTTTCATCAGCAGCCTCTTGCAACACCCGTTCATTAAAGTGCAACCAGCTAATCTCTCTATTTAAAAACGGCAGCTTCTTTTTGGCCATGGATAAAATTAAAAAAATCCTCAGGTATTAATCAGAGGATTTTCAAATCTGCGAATTTTAGTGTTAAGTAATTGTTAATTATTCGCTTATTAAATTAATTAATATTAACATAGGAACTATTCAGAAATGAGTGGCTATTTCTTTTCTGTAGTCGTCTCGGCTGTTTTAACGGGAGCCTTTCTAACTGGTGCTTTCTTTACAGGAGCTTTACTTGCAGTTTTAGGGGTCTCCTTAACTGTTGCTGGAGCTTTCACAGTAACTTTTCTAACTGGCGCTTTTGCTTTGTTAACCGCTCCACTGGCAGATTTGAGAATATCTTCTGCTTTTTTCTCGGTGGCAACCGCGGCAACTTTTACACTACCCAAGGCTGGATTTGCTTTTTTCGCTGCCTTTTTTACAACTCTTGAAACGGTCTTGTCAACTTTCTTCACCAACTTCTGTGCGTCTTTCTTTGCTATTCTAACCTTCTTAGCTGGCTTTTTCTCTGCCTTAACCTCTTCTAATTTATGTTCCACTGCTTGTTTTAATCCCTGAAATTTCTTAGAAAGCTTTTTAGCTACTAGTTTACTTGCCTTGGCAATATCATCTCCTATAATTTCAGCATTATGCCCTAAACTTTTAACCGCTTCTAAAAAACGTTCAGTTAAACTGTGCTCAAGCTGCTTTTTTGCAGATTTTTTTGAAGAACCCTTGATGGCTTTTGTTTTATTGGTTTTCATATCTTTATTTTTTTTATGTTTAGATGGATCGTTCTAGAAAATTAAATGTGAATCAATTTTAATGATGGTGTGTTCATATTATTTATGTTATTTTGTATCACAATTATTTAATAAATCTATAAATTTTAATTAATTAAAGCCTTAATCATGCCAACTTTCGACATCGTAAGCAAAGTAGATGCGCAAACTTTAGATAACGCAATTAACAATGCTAAAAAGGAAATCTTGAACCGTTATGATTTCAATGGTTCCAACAGCACAATAGAATTAGACAAAAAAACAAACGTTGTGACCATTGTTACTGAAGATGACATGCGTTTGAAAGCGATAACCGACTCTATTATTTCTCGTATGATGAAACAAAATTTAGACCCTAAAAGTTTGGATTTCGGAAAAGAATATGCAGCATCTGGCAATATGATTAGAAAAGAGGTTAAAATTAAAGAGGGTATTGATAAAGAAGCGGCGAAAAAAATTGTAGCAAAAATTAAAGCAAGCAATTTAAAAGTCCAAGCTTCCATGATGGACGATCAAGTTCGCGTCCAAAGTAAGAATATCGACGATCTTCAAAAAGTAATTTCACTTTGCAAAGGCGAAGATTTTGGACAACCTCTTCAATTTATCAATATGAGGAACTAAATAGTTAAGTGATGGAAATCTCTGACAACGGCTTTATTTTTTCTGATGATTCTAATTTAATTGACGTGGTGGCTGTCCATCGCTACCTGAGCGAAGAATCATATTGGGCCAAAAATATTCCTTTTCAAACCGTACAAAGTTCTATTTCAAATTCTTTGTGCTTTGGGGTTTACAAAGACACTAAGCAAGTTGGCTTTGCAAGATGGGTTACCGATCGCGCAACTTTTGCCTATTTATGTGATGTTTATATCGAGCAAGAATTTCGTGGATTGGGGTTGTCGAAAAAGTTAATGTCATTGATGATGTTCCACCCCGATTTGCAAGGTCTCAGAACATATTTTCTCGGCACACTTGATGCACATGGATTATATGCTCAGTTTGGATTTAAAGCTTTGGCATCACCCGAGAGACGAATGGAAATAGTTGTGAAGGATATTTACGCTGAGTAGGTTGAAAGATTAAAGCTTGCTCTTCTCTACCCCATCCATCGTAATCTTAACTGGATTAATTAACCCGTTTTCATCAAAAGACATTTCATCGATGCACGTTACTCTATGGTTACCATCTTTCTCTCCTAATGGTCTACGGTGATAAACTATATAATATTTTTTTGTTTTAGGATTTTGAATCACGGAATGATGCCCCGCTCCTGTCGCTACTAGTGGATCCTGCTTTAAAATTTTTCCGACTCTTTTAAATGGACCAAGCGGCGAATCAGCTATCGCATATGCAACAGAATAATCTGGCCCTGTCCACCCGCCTTCAGACCACATAAAATAATATTTTCCATTCCTAATAAACATAAATGGACCTTCAACATAGTTTTCTGGGGTTATTTCTTTAAACGTGGATCCATCTGGATAGGGAACGAATCCAGTAAAATCTTCATTCAATTTTGCGATATTACAATGCTTCCATCCGCCATAAATTAGGTAATACGCTCCATCTTTATCTTTAAAAACATACTGATCAATCGGCTGTGCTTTATTATAAAATTGCGACACCAATGGCTTACCAATATGATCTTTAAATGGACCTTCTGGTTTATCAGAAACCGCTACACCAATACCCCCTAATTCTTTGTCACTTTGAATATCATTTGCACCAAAAAACAAAAAGTACTTCCCATCTTTCTTGGTAATTGATGGAGCCCACATCGCTTTATTTGCCCATTTAACAGCAGCTGTATCAATTATTCTGGGATGCGTAGTCCAGGTAACGAGGTCCTTTGATGAAAAAGCATCCATAAACACCTGCTCTTTATATTTTGCAGAGTACGTAGGATAAATCCAATAGGTTTTACCGAAAATTTGGGCTTCAGGATCAGCATACCAACCTGGAAATATAGGATTGCCTGATTTTTGCGCATAGGAGGCCGAAGAAAATAACAAAACTATTGCAAGTGTTAGGTAACGTAATTTCATAATGCAAGATATGAAATTAGTCGGAAAGTTCAGTGTCAGGACATCCAACAATAATTTGTCTCCCGAGTTCCGAGGGATCCTTCACTGCGTCCTGGATGACAAGCGAGATTCAATGACACAACTACCTCTTCTTAAACCAAGCTTGCTGTTGCTCTTTACTTAAAAACGTCCAGGCTACAATTCTCGTCACTTTGTTTCCCGTTGTCATGTTGTTTGTCCGAGTTTCAACTACACCTGCCCTATCCAACATCGCATAAATAGCCGGTAAATTTTCACTTTTCGAGACCAACGTGGTAAACCAAAGACATTGTTGCCCGTACAACAGGCTCTCCTCAATCATCTTTGAAATAAAGCCTACCTCTCCCCCATCAGTCCACAGCTCACTCGCCTGACCGCCAAAATTAAGCGTAGGTTTTACATAATTTTTATTCCCAAGATTTCTAACCTTTCGCTGCGACCCTGCTAGTGCCGCATCGGCAGAAGCATGAAAGGGTGGATTACAAATACTAAGGTCGAACCGTTCTTCCCTATGAATGACACCTTTAAAAACGGATTTTTTAGCCGCCTGCTGTCTAACTTCTATGGCAGTTTTTAATGATGGATTAATATTGATGATATTATTTGCAGACTTAATAGCTATCGGGTCAATTTCAGACCCAATAAAGCTCCATCCATATTCTTGATGCCCGATAATTGGATAAACACAATTTGCGCCAATACCAACATCTAGCACCTTAATTTTATTTCCTTTCGGGATAGCATGGTTATTGCTTGACGCCAATAAATCGGCCGAATAATGAATATAATCTGCCCTTCCCGGGATGGGAGGACAAAGATAGCCTTCTGGGATATCCCAGTGCGCGATGTGATAAAAATGAGACAAGAGCGCTTTGTTTAAACACTTTACAGCCTTCGGATCAGCGAAATCAATAGACTCATCGCCAAATTTATTAATACTTACAAAAGTGGCTAGCTCGGGTGTAGATTTAATTAATAAGTGAAAATCATACCTCCATTGATGCTTATTTCGTGGGTGCAAACTACTCATTACACCGTTTTAACATCATCCTCGCTGTAGTCGTTAATATCTGTGATGTATCCATTGGTTAATAAAAACTCAAACAATGGTTTGGCATCGGTGGTAACCGGCATATTCTCAGTAGAAATAACCGTATTCGTTTTTTTATCGATAAATGGATAGGCAAATAGTTTAACATTTTGGGTAAACATATCGCTCACGTAAGCTAGCAACTGACTAGAATAATTTTCACCAAAGTTGGTAGAATTAAATACAAACTTAAGGTTATTGATATTTGTAGAAATCCCAACACTTTTTGGTTTACAACGACCTAAATATTTTGCCAATCTATTATGGCGTGTAAAATTAGAAACAATAACCAAATTCCCAGTTTTGCACATATCCTCCGCCCTCTTTGCCACACTCTCTAAATCAATGTCGTCAGGTGTTTCTTGCGCATCGGTTAGTACATTCGTTAATAAAACTTCAATCATCACCGCAAGATTCCCTTCTTCAACCTTATTCGTACGCTTAAACTGATCTGTAGCTTTATTAAATAAATTAAAGTTAGGTAATGATTTCTGCCCGAATTTAGTGCGCAAAATCATGATATCCTTTTTATAAAGTAAATCTTTCGCTTGACGAGGATGCCCATCCGCATCGAAAATTGCTGCTGCAGAAAAGTCCTTCATAATCAAGTATAGATTCAGTAGTGTATTATTCACTTCTTTAAATGCGGGACCTTTTACCGAAATCAGATCAATTTCAACCGATCCAACCGTTAAGTTATCTGCTAACGACTCAATCATTACTTTCGGTTCGTGATAGTGATAAAAAGCAGCGTATACCAAGTTTACTCCAATAATACCCAATACGCGTTGTTGCATATTTACATCGGTATCTAACAAACGTACGTGAAAAAAGATTTCGTTGGGCAATCCTCCTGGTTCATCCTGAAAACGAATGCCAACCCAACCGTGGGGCTCATTTGTACGCTTAAAATTCAGCGTGGTTACGGTATTTGCAAAAGCGAAAAAGGTGCGATTTTCATATTTTTCTCCAAGTAAGCGCTCATTGAGTAGACCAAATTCATGGTCAAGCATACGCAAAAGCCTATTTTGGCTCACATATCTTCCAGAAGCTTCTGCGCCATAAATAGCATCGCTAAAGGTCATATCATAAGCCGACATTGTTTTGGCAACAGTTCCAGCCGCCGCACCAGCAGTGAAAAAATTGCGGGCAACTTCTTGTCCAGCCCCTATTTCAGCAAAAGTTCCGTAAATTTTTTCGTTTAAATTTATTTTTAAAGCCTTACGTTTGGTGTCAAGGATTTCTCTTTCCATGGTGCAAAACTACAAAAAATCGTTCATTGGGTCAATTGTCATTCATGAAGATAATTATCACCGCCATTATAGTCTTCGAAATTTCTTCGGCTCACCTAGTTACATCGCTCTATACAACCTCGTACCAAATTCCTAACAAGAGTCGAAGCCGATTCTACAATCATGCAAAAAAAATCAGGCTGTCAAAAAATAAGGGCCTCACCTTTCGATGTGCCCTTACAACCTAAACTCAAACCTATTATTATGAAACTTTAATTTCTTTATGTGTTAATTTTGCTTCATCTTTCTTGCCAATTGTGATATTTAAAATACCATTTAAATATTCGGCACTGATTTTATCAGCATCTACGCCTTCAGGCAACACAAATGATCTTGCAAATGAGCTGTACTCAAATTCTTTGCGTGTATATTCTTTTTGCGCCGCATCATCTACTTTTTTTTCTACCCAAACTGAAAGATTATCTTTCTTAAGATCAATTTTAAAATCTTCTTTGGTTAAACCAGGTGCAGCTAATTCAATTTTGTAACCATTTTCATCTTCATAAATATTAACATTTGGCACTTTGTTCACACCATAATTTTTATTTAAGGCATCACTAAACAAAGAGTCGAAAACATTGTTAAAGTATGGTGCTGTGTTTCTTGTTTTGTTGTTAAATTTTACTAAAGTCATCTTATGTTCTCCTATTAATTAATTTTTTAAACTATAATTGTCTCTATTCAAACCTTATTCCAATCGTAAAATTTATGTTTTTTAAGACATTTTGGCGTAAAAAAGAAAAACAAGCTGACATTAAGTCAGTAAACATTAGTCATATCGACAGTTTTAAATATAAAACAGCAATAGAAATGCGTTTTGTAGATATAGATATGATGGGACATGTAAATAACGCGGTTTATTTCACCTACATGGAAATAGGTAGAACTAAATATTGGGAGCATGCAATTAAGTGGGATTGGCACAAAACAGGAGTTGTAATCGGACAAGCCTCTATCGATTACCTAGTCCCCATCTTGCTAAATGATAAAGTAAGCATGTACATTCGCACATCGAGAATTGGAACCACAAGCTTCGACCTGGAATATCTAATTGTTAAAACAGTGAACGGAAAAGAGATAACTTGCTGCAAAGGCAAAACTGTTTGTGTGGCGTTCGACTATAACTCAAAAAAGCCCGCACCTATTCCCGATAACGAGCGAAGCAAAATGATAGAATTCGAGCAACTTTAATCAGCTGTATATTTTAACTGTACAAAAGAATGACCAACCTCACCCAACATAGGTGGATGCAGCTTCTTTATAGCAACCTCAGCAGTTAGCACAAAAGGATAGGTTGCCAGAACCTTACCCATCATATTTTTAACTACCGTCTCAAGAAGTTTCTGAGTTGATTTCATCTCTTTCAAAATTATCAAATTAAGCTCCTCGTAATTTACTGTTTTCTGTAAATCCTCGGTTTCAATTGATGGCAAAAAAGTAACTTCAATAGTTGTCAAAAAGTGGTTTCCAGTTAGCTGTTCTTCAGTATAAAACCCATGAAAAGCATAACATTTAACATCTTTTAGCGCGACGGTCTGTACAAACATTAGGTTTAAATAATTTAAAGCAACAATTTGAGCTAAATATAAATTTTTGAACGGTTTTAACTAGTCATTCCACTAAATTATTACCTTTGATTATCCTATTAGCAACAACCAAATATAGTGTAAAACATGAACAAGTCCGCCAAAAAAGACCTTTACGAAGCACCTGATTATTACTTAGTAGATGAGCTACTGTCTGAAGAACATAAATTAATCCGTCAATCGGTAAGAGATTGGGTTAAAAAAGAAATTAGTCCGGTAATAGAAGACTATGCACAAAGAGCCGAGTTCCCAAAGCATTTAATTAAGGGTTTAGGAGAAATTGGTGCTTTTGGGCCAACCATTCCTATTGAATATGGAGGTGCAGGTTTAGATTATACCGCTTACGGTATTATTATGCAGGAACTTGAGCGTGGCGATTCCGGAATTCGCTCAACAGCATCAGTTCAGGGATCGTTAGTAATGTACCCGATCTACGCCTACGGATCCGAAGAACAACGCAAAAAATACCTACCTAAATTAGCTACTGGTGAATTTATGGGCTGCTTTGGCTTAACAGAACCAGACCATGGGTCTAATCCTGGTGGAATGGTAACAAACATTAAAGATATGGGTGACCACTATTTGCTAAATGGGGCTAAAATGTGGATTTCAAATGCACCTTTCGCAGATATCGCCGTAGTTTGGGCAAAGGATGAGGAAGGAAAGATTAGAGGGATGGTAGTTGAACGTGGTATGGAAGGTTTTAGCACACCCGAAACTCATGGAAAATGGAGTCTAAGGGCCTCAGCCACTGGAGAATTAGTATTTGATAATGTTAAAATTCCAAAAGAAAATATTTTCCCAGACATAAAAGGCTTAAAAGGCCCTTTGGGCTGTTTAAATCAAGCCAGATACGGAATAGCTTGGGGTGCATTAGGAGCGGCAATGGACTGCTATGATACAGCGTTACGTTATTCAAAAGAACGCATCCAATTCGGAAAGCCAATTGGTGGATTCCAATTGCAGCAAAAAAAATTAGCAGAAATGATTACCGAAATTACCAAAGGGCAATTGTTAGTGTGGCGTTTAGGAATGTTAAAAAGTGAAAACAGAGCATCCGCTGAACAAATATCTATGGCAAAAAGGAATAGCGTGGAAATTGCATTAGACATTGCTAGAAACGCTCGTCAGATGTTAGGAGGAATGGGGATTACTGGAGAATATTCTATTATGCGCCACATGATGAACTTAGAATCGGTGGTAACTTACGAAGGCACTCATGACATCCACCTATTAATCACTGGCATGGATGTTACAGGACTTAATGCATTTAAATAGCAAAAAGCTAAAAGCGAAGCGCAAAGAGTACGAGACAAAGGACTAAAGAATCAATGAACTATTAAGCAAAATGAAGACATTTAAAAAGTATTATGCACTTCCGGCACCACCTGAGGAAGTTTACTTGGCACTTACTAAGGCGCAAAGCATTCAATTATGGACTGGCGCTGAAGTTGATTTTACGGAAAAGCCTGGAACTGAATTCTCGTTTTGGGATGGCGATATCGTAGGTAAAAACATTTCATTTGACGCACCAAAAAAAATAGTTCAGCAATGGTATTTCGGTGACGATAATGAGCCATCTATTGTCACCATTAAATTGCATGCTGACAAAAAAGGAACGTCTCTAGAATTTGTACAAACCAATATTCCGGATGAAGATTACGACGATTTTACTAGTGGGATAGATGAGTATTATCTTGGAGGGCTTGCTGATTTCTTTGAAGTAGAATAAGATGACCAGCGAATTAGATTTTTTCTATTTGAAGCAAGAAAGTCAAATGAGAGATTGTCTTTTGGCATTGAAAACGATTGTTTCAAACTTCGACAAAGAAATAACCCAAGAATGGAAATATAAACTCCCATTTTTTTATTACCGTGCTAAGCCTCTCTGTTACTTTTGGATTCACAAAAAATACAAGCAGCCTTATATTGGTTTTGTAGATGGGGGTTTGATAGAAAACCCGCATTTATTACAAGAAAAACGGTCGCGAATGAAAATTCTGTTGATAGACCAACATAAGGATCTACCCGTAGAAATTATTCAATCAGTATTAACACAAGCAATACGGTTTTGCCACAAAAAATAGTACTGCTCATAAAACATTAAGCTCTACCATCTGTTATTATTCTAAAATACTTCACCATGGGCAGAACGATAGGAATAATTTTGATGGTTTTAGGAATAGTGCTTTTAGTATGGACAGGCTTTACTTACACCAAAAAGGAAAAGATTATTGATGCAGGTCCAATACAAGTTTCAGCAGATCGAGAAAAGACAGTTAACTGGCCCCCATACGCTGGAGGTATCGTTTTAATTATAGGAGCCGTATTATTTTTCAGCAATAAGAAAGGTAGTTAATTTTAACAATGACGAACATCTAGCTCTCGTTGCTATAACTCCTTACACCCTCTCGCAAATTATAATGCGAGGCCATCACTTCACCATAGGCACCCGCACTTCTTATCGCGATTAAGTCATTTCTAAAACTCTCTTGCAATGGCACTTCCTTGCCAAAGCAATCGGTACTTTCGCAAATTGGACCAACTACATCGTACTTTACCAAAGATGAACCTTGAAGATTTGCGCGTTCAATAGCTGAAAGATTTTCAATCAAATGGTAAGCTTGATATAAGGCTGGGCGCATCAATTCTGTCATACCAGCATCTAATACAATGAAATTCTTTTTCTTACCATTCTTAACATATAGGACTTTCGTAATTAAAGACGCACATTGTCCTACCAATGCTCTCCCTAATTCAAAATGAACTTCTTGATTAGGTTTAACGGTTAAAAAATCAGCGAAGACTTTAAAATAGGTAGCAAAGTCAGGAATTTGTTCATTTGGCTGATGGTAATCAATCCCTAAACCGCCGCCTACATTTAAAACTTTTACTGTAAACCCATGATTTTCAAACCAGGCAGCAAATTCGTTTACGCGGTTGCAAAGGTTCTTATAAACATCCAAATTGGTAATTTGAGAACCTATATGAAAATGAATACCAATAAATTCTAGATTAACAGACTTATTTAAAATCGTGGCACAAGCAGGCATATCCCAAGAATTGATGCCAAATTTATTTTCATCCAAGCCAGTTGTAATATTTGCGTGCGTATGGGCATCAACATTTGGATTAATCCTTATCGCTACCTTAGCAATTTTTTGTCTCGCCCCAGCGAGTTCATTAATAACTTCCAGTTCTTGCAAAGATTCGACATTGAAACAGAAAATATCGCTTTCTAATGCATCAATGATTTCCTTATCAGATTTCCCAACACCAGCAAAAACTATCTTTTCCTTCGGAAAACCAATTGACATAGCTTTGCTTACCTCTCCCCCGCTTACACAATCGGCACCAAAACCTATAGCTTTGATCTTCTTTAACACCATTTCATTAAAATTTGCTTTCATTGCATAGTGCACATGAAATTGGTGTGCATTGGCAGCATTAGCACAAGCATTTAATGTTTGCGTTAACAAATTAAGGTCGTAATAATAGAATGGAGTTTCTAATTTAGAGAAATGTGCTATATCTTTATCGGAAAACATAAAATTTGAAATTTCTAGTTATAATTTTCGTTGTCTTTTTATTAATAGTATATATAGGAAATTACCTTGATTACAGGCGACAAGCTATCACTCGAAGAGAATTCGAAAAAAGAATTAGATTCTTCATTGTCTTTGCGCTATTTATCCTATTTCTATTTTTCTATTTTAAATGATTTTATTCAAAAATACGATTGTGAAGACTCCTTAAAGCTTCAGTCTTATCACCTGTATTTATTAACATGGAAATATTATAAGCACTTCCACCATAAGAAATCATCCTCACTGGAATATGTTTAATGGAATCTAAAACTCTAGCCGCATAACCATGTTTCTCAGCCCCGAAATCGCCTACTACACAAACAATACTTTGGTTTGCGTCAATATCAACGCTACCAAATGAATGAAGTTCTTTCACAATCTCCTCTAGGTTATCTGTGAAATCAATTGTCAATGATACAGCAACCTCAGATGTAGTGATCATGTCAATCGGAGTTTTATATCGCTCGAAAATCTCAAAAATACGGCGCAAAAATCCATAAGCTAATAACATTCTGCTTGATTGGATTTTAATGGCGGTAATCCCATCTTTTGCTGCGATAGATTTGATTTTCCCTTTCTCGCTTTCAGTACTAATTAATGTTCCAGCAGCTTTTGGCTCCATGGTGTTCAACAACCTAACTGGGATTTTGTATTTCTGTGCTGGGAAAACCGATTGCGGATGAAGAATTTTAGCGCCGAAATAAGCAAGCTCTGCAGCCTCATCAAATGATAAATGAGAGATTGGCTTAGTGCCTTTTACGATCCTAGGGTCGTTATTATGCATTCCATCAATATCTGTCCATATCTGAACCTCTTCGGCCATAATTGCCGCGCCAAGCAAGGAAGCTGTGTAATCACTTCCTCCGCGACGAAGGTTATCAACTTCTCCAAAGCTATTTCTACAAATAAATCCCTGCGTAATAAACAAGTTTGTACCTGCATGCTCAGCTAATATTGGTGTTAAATTGGCAGTTGTAAAAGGAATATCAGGCTCATTATCCTCATCAATTTTCATAAAATCTAAAGCTGGCAATAGTACCGATGGTATACCGATAGATTTTAAGTAAATATGATATAAAGTGGTTGACAACAATTCACCTTGGGCTAACACAACTTTGTCTTCAACAGCAGTAAAAAGATCGTTGGTTAAATTAACTAAAAACCCAAAATGGTAATCGACTACTTCTTGTCCTTGATCTCTAAAATCACCTTCTGGCAATAACTCAACCACAAAATCATTGTACTTCCCTCGTAATAAGGCTATTAAATTTAGCGCTTCCTGCTTTTCCTCCTTGAGTAACTTTGATGAAATTTCAACTAAACTATTTGTTGTACCAGACACAGCTGATAACACCACAATTTGTTCTTCGGTTGGATTGATAATATCCAACAATTTTTTCATACGCTCAGGACTACCTACAGAAGTTCCTCCAAATTTTAATATCTTCATTCGTATACTTTTATTTTCATTGGTAATGAAGCTCTTATAATTTTACTCGACTGATAAGGTCAAAATAAAAAGGATAAAGGTTTCATTTTTGATTTAAGAATAGCTATTTTTCTTTATACTTGTAATGGGGCGTGAAATTAACAAAAACCCCGTTAATTTTAGCTAAACAGACAAAATAAAATACTGAATTTTGCAATAAATAGTATTTTGAACAATTTATAATTTGTTTTGTTCATCTAAATATCAACTGAAGACGTATGCAATTAGACCAAACAACATCCACAACCATTAAACAATGGCTTGATGGCGACTACGACGCCGAAACAAAATCGGTGATTCAAAACTTATTAGATCAAGAAGCAGCTACAGAGCTAACTGATAGCTTTTATAGAAACCTAGAATTTGGAACAGGTGGTTTGAGGGGCATTATGGGGGTTGGCTCTAACAGAATTAATAAATACACCATTGGAACCGCTACACAAGGTTTAGCAAATTATTTACTAAAAAAATATAGTGGACAGCAAATCAGTGTCGCCATAGCACATGACAGCAGAAATAATTCCGATGTTTTTGCAAAGATTACTGCTGATGTTTTTTCTGCAAATGGCATTCAGGTTTATTTCTTTTCTGCACTCAGACCAACACCCGAACTTTCTTTTGCTGTACGTAATCTTGGATGTAAAAGCGGTGTAATGCTAACGGCGTCTCATAATCCTAAAGAATATAATGGCTATAAGGCCTATGACGAAAATGGCGGGCAATTTACAGCGCCAGATGACCAATTGGTAATGGATGAGGTTGCAGCGATTAAAAATATCAATGAAGTTAAATTCACGCCCATTGAAAGCAATATTAAGTTAATTGGTGAAGAGATTGACAAGCTATATTTGGCTAAAATCACTGCGTTATCTGTTTCTCCAGATGCGATTGCGCGTCAGAAAGACTTGAAAATCGTTTATTCACCAATTCATGGAACTGGTATTACTTTGGTACCAAAAGCGTTGGCAAATTTTGGTTTTACAAATGTGACTATCGTGGAAGAACAAAGTAAGCCCGATGGAAATTTTCCAACGGTGGTATATCCTAACCCCGAAGAAAAAGAGGCAATGACATTAGCCTTGAAAAAAGCAGCAGAAATAGATGCTGATCTTATTTTAGCAACTGATCCTGATGCAGATCGGGTGGGCATAGCTGTAAAAAACACCGATGGAGAATTTGTACTTTTAAACGGAAACCAAACAGGAAGCTTGCTGATCAACTACTTGTTAAGCGCTTGGGAAGAAAAAGGAAAGCTTACAGGCAAAGAATATGTAGTGTCAACTATCGTAACTACGAGTTTAATTAAAACCATCTGCGATGCAAAAAATGTCGAGTATTTTAATACCTTAACCGGTTTTAAATGGATTGGCCAGTTAATCACCAAATTGCAAGGGCAAAAAACATTTATTGCTGGTGGTGAAGAAAGCTATGGCTATTCTGTTGGGGAATTAGTACGCGATAAAGATGCAGTTATCTCATGCGCGTTTATTGCAGAAATGACAGCCTTCTATAAAGACAAAGGAAGTAGCCTATACGAAGCAATGATTAATATGTATGTTGATTATGGGTTATACAAGGAAGACTTGGTTTCCATCACCAAAAAAGGGAAAACAGGCGCAGAAGAAATCAAAGCAATGATGGAGAAGTTTAGAAATAACCCTCCTGCTACTTTAGGCGGTTCTGCTGTCGTTACTTTAAAAGATTATGAGTTAAATAAGGAAACTGATATTAAGGCTGGTACAACTACCGAATTAGGTTTTCCAAAATCGGATGTCTTACAGTTTATTACCGCAGATGGTAGTATAATTTCTGCTCGCCCCAGTGGCACAGAGCCTAAGATTAAATTCTACTGCAGCGTAAATACACCGTTAGCGACTGCTAGTGATTTTAAAGCAACTGAAATTAAGTTGGGCGAAAAAATTAAGGCGATAATGAGTGATTTACAAGCTTAATTTTTTGCCACGAATGCATGAATGCAACATATTTATTCGTGCATTCGTGGTTTATTTTGCACCAATCACATCCCAAAGAGATTTTACTTTGATTCGTTTGCTTGAGCTAGCTAACTCTCCGACCATCGATATCACCTTTTCCTCTCCTGCCGCTAAATCGAAATAATTATCACTTAGTCTGCCTTTATATCCCTCGATATCTACAAACACATATTTGGCAAAAGCCGATGACTTTAAAATAAGTTTGTTTCCCTTCAATACATAGGTAATTTTCGGATTGGCAAGTTTCAAATCCTTTGGTCGTACAGTATCTCGCTTAGGCGGATGTTCGCTATAGGCTGATTTCACAGCATACCAGGCCGCTTTAGGTGCTCGGTCATAATAATCGGTAATACTCCAACTAGCTACAGGCCAACAGTCATTTAACTGCCAAAGCAAAGTTCCCATATTATAGGGTGCTTTCGCTTGATGAATTAAAATCATATTTTTAAAGCCATAATACTGCACACATTGTGTCAAATAAGTATAGTCTTCAACTGATAACCTGTTAATTTTGGTTGAATCAAGCAGATAATTATTCAAATAACCGCCCAATTTTACAAAACCATTTCCTGCTTTTTGGTGACTTTTTATCACGTCAGAAAACAAGTGCCTATCTTCAGGTTTAGTAAATTTTAAAACACTCGAATAGTTTGGCATTGCCTGCATCCCATACTCGCTAACAAAACGGCCTGTCTTTTTCTCAAAAACCTCAAAATCTTCGCCACCCCACCAAACTCCCCAATAATGACTGTCACCCTCTGTTATACTTTCTTTTACACCCCAGCCTAACTTGGGCGACGAGCTAATGTAAGGCCTGCTAGGGTCAACCTCCTTAACCCATTTAGGTATGCTATCTCGAAACATGCGTGTGTAATCATGCCACAGCTTGATGGAGTCTTTTGCGGCAATTTTAAAAGTACTTTGCCACCCCCAACGATTCCATGCTTCATCAACTTCGTTATTGCCACACCACAATACAATACTTTTATGATGCCGTAAACGCTTTACTTGATATTTAACTTCTTCCTTAACGTTTTCAAAAAACGCTTTATCACCTGGAATCATCGCACCTGCGAACATAAAATCTTGCCACACATAAATGCCAAGGGAATCACATAAATCATAAAAATCATCGCTTTCATAGATTCCACCACCCCAAACTCGTAGCATGTTCATGTTCGCATCTTTTGCCATCATCAACATTTTCCGATAATCAGCTTTTTTCATACGGGTCACGAAAGCATCTGACGGAATGTAATTTGCACCTTTCATATAAACAGGTTTGTCTTCAATATTGAAATAAAAAGATGAACCATCTTGATCCGGTTTTTGAACCAGATCTACTTTTATTGGTGCAACAAAAGGCTTCTCTACTGGTCTTGAATCATATGCCTCAATCCGCAACTCTTTCCAAATCCCCGCAGTTGTAAATTTAGGTCCCCAATCCCAACCGAAATGAAACTGCGCCTTGCGTATATAAGCTCTGGGATTGTCTGGGATAACAAATGGCAGGTTCGCCTTAGCTAAAGAATCAATTTTGTTTTGAGCAGAATAAAACCGAATGGATAATGTGTTGCGCTTAGATTTTAGCAGGTCTTTTACCTCAATTTGCCACTGACGAAACATATTATCAGCTTTCAATATTAGTTTATCATTTAAATAAACGTCAGCGTAGGTATCTAAGCCATCAAACACCAGTTTTATATTTTTCTTATTTAGTGATTCATTACTTACATTAAATGTAGTTTGATAATCCCAATTTTCTTTTTCTATCCATTGCAGGTTCTTTTCATTATCGCGATAAAACGGGTCAGGAATAAGCTTGTTATTTAGTAAATCGAGATGAACTTCACCTGGTACCTGAGCGGGGTACCACTGGTTTTTATTTTGTTGCTTAAACTGCCAATTTAAATTAATTTTCTGTACTAAAACTTGAGCTTGTACGGTAAATAAAGTATTTACCAATAAAAGAAAACCGATACAAATAAATCTTATAAACTTGGGTATCATCATATCATTGTTAGAAAAAAAATTAATATACATTTTTTGCATCAAAATTGATCTCAATCAGTAGTTTTGCAACAAATGACAGCATTTAGAAAAATTGTCGCTATTTTCTTGTTAATTGGTATCGTTACCAATTGCTTCAGTCATTGGTTGTTGTTTTCTTCTTATACTTTAAACAGAGCTTATATAACTTCTGTGCTTTGTGCCAATAAAGACAAACCTGAACTGCATTGTGAAGGTAAGTGTTTTATGGACATAAAGCTTAAAGAATTAGAACAGAAAAACAAACATGATCAAGAGAATTTAAAAAGAATGATCGAAACGCTGGAACCTGCTTATGCAGATTTATTGGCTCCAATCTTTGAAATTTCGATTAAACTAGAAACCCCTCGCAAGCTACAACAAAAGCCAATCGGCAATGTTGTAGATATCTTTCAACCTCCAAAAGTAGTTTAACTCTTCTTAATTTAATGGCTAAATCTATGCAGCAAATGTGTAGTGGCTATGCTATATAAATTTTTCAGCATTTGCTGAAACATATCAACTATTTTATACAAATCAATTGATTACTGTACAGGTTATATGGGTAAATTTAAGACTCCAACTTTAAGAAATGTTGCGTTGACCGCACCATATATGCACGACGGTCGTTTTGCTACACTAGAACAGGTATTAGACCATTACTCAGGTGGCATAAAAATTTCTTCGACTACCGACACTCTTCTATATCAAAATAATGGGGCACCGGGAATTACCTTATCAAAAAATGAGAAAACAGCCGTCATAGCATTTCTCAATGCCTTAACAGACAAATCCTTTATTACTAACCACAAATTAAGCACACCTTAAATATGACAACATTAAATATAAAACACATTGCATTATTAACATGTATGATATCAGTCCTAGTAGCATGCAAAACAAAGGGAGACCCAGCTCCTGATTTCGATGAAAGCAAACTTGCCCCTTTTTCTATTGAGTTCGACAACATTGTAGGCAACCGTACTTTCTCAATCAACAATACCGGCAGTTTATATACAAATGCTGTTGGCGAGAAATTTTCCATATCTATGCTTCAATATTTCATCAGCAATATTAAAGTAGCAACCGCAGATGGGAAAACGTATACCGTTCCTCAAGAAAAAAGCTACTTTATGATCAATGGAGCAGATAAAGCAAGTCGCTTCAGCAAAGTTGAAGTACCTGAAGGCGACTACTCAAAAGTAACATTTACCCTAGGTGTAGATAGTTTACGCAGTACCATGGATATAGGTAAGCGCACTGGGGTTTTAGACCCAGCAGCTGGGGGCGGACATAGCGGTAGTGGCATGTATTGGGGCTGGAATTCTGGATACATTTTCTTTAAATTTGAGGGCAACTCAAATGTCATTTCTGATGATATTAGTGGCGATCCAACCGGTAAAAAACAATTTAAATACCACATTGGAGGTTTTGGAGGCTATAGTGCCCCTACAATTAACAACATCAAAACCATTACAATCGATTTAACAAAAGCAGGGATTGCAAAAGTTAGGAAAGATAGGAATAGCAATGTCCATCTTTTTGTAGATGTAATGAAAGTATTTAACGGAAAAAATGCCTTTAGCATAGCGGCACATCCCAATGTTATGTTTAGCGATTATAGCGTAAGCATTGCTTCCAATCTTACAGAACTATTTAGTCACGATCATACAGAAAACTAGCAATCATGAGTAGAAAACACTTTATCGTTTTGTGCTGTATTGGTCTATTTATCTTCGCTTGTAAAAAAAGCGAAGATATTAATGGTCAAATAGACAGTTTTTTAGGCTTTCAAAAGCCAGCTAATTTTCCGGAACCAGTTTACAATTTTGCGAATAATAAAATCACAAAAGAAGGTTTTACATTGGGACGAACATTGTTTAATGAGCCCAGACTCTCTAGAAACAATACCATAACCTGTGGTTCTTGTCACATCCAATCATCTGCTTTTACTCAACATGGACATGATGTAAGTCATGGTATAGACGATCGATTAGGAACAAGGAACTCACCACCAATTATGAATTTAGCTTGGAATAAAGCTTTTAATTGGGGTGGCGGAGTAAATGATTTAGACCTACAACCTATTACGCCAATTACCACCCATGAGGAAATGGACGAGAATCTGGAAAATGTTTATGCAAAGCTTAGGGCAATACCAAAATATCGTCAACTATTTAAGGCAGCATTTGGCACAGAGGAAATCAATACCACTCGTTTTATGAAAGCCCTTTCTCAATTCATGTTGCTGTGCATAAGTAGCAATGCTAAATACGACAAAGTTATGCGCAAAGAAAGCAATCAATCCTTTACCAGTGAAGAACAAGAAGGATATGCTTTATTTAAGCAAAAATGTGCTTCCTGCCACTCGGAACCCTTGTTTACAGATGGCTCATTTCGGAATAATGGATTGGGTATTAGCCCTGTTAACGACAAGGGATTATATGCTTCTACCCTAATCGAAACAGATAAGTACAAATTCAAAGTACCATCATTAAGAAACCTAAAATATACAGCGCCATATATGCATGATGGTCGCTTTTTAAACCTTAATGCAGTACTTGAATATTATAACAATGAGGTTGTATTTAGTCCTACCCTAGATCCATTACTTAGCGGAAATAAATTAGGCGTTACCTTATCAGCAACTGATAAAGTGAGAATTACGGCTTTTTTAAATACGCTTAACGACGAAGATTTCATTAAAAACCCTCTTCTAGCAGAACAATAACATGAACAAAATAAAATTGCTCCTAATCATAGGATGTTTTGGAATTACTCTTAGTGCGGCAGCTTGCGATATATGCGGTTGCGGTGTGGGTAGTTATTATATTGGTATTTTACCTGAGTACAATAAACGCTTTACCGGATTAAGGTACCAGCACAAAACTTTACAAACACATTTAGGTCCAAGTGGACAAAGAACGCCAATAACGACAGATGAAACCTATCAAAGTGCTGAACTTTGGGGCGGCTGGAATATTGGACAAAAATTTAGGGTGCTAGCCTTTATACCCTATAATTTTAATCAAAGAACAAACCAAACGGAAAATGGAAGTAAAAGTGGTTTGGGAGACGTAGCGCTTATGGGGTACTATAATTTATTTAACGAAACAAATACACTAAATAGTAAACTCTTAGTTCAATCTCTTTGGTTGGGTGTCGGAATTAAAGCTCCTACAGGAAATTATGAACCATTAGAACGAGTAAGCATTCAGGAGTCTCCTAATAACTTTCAATTGGGCACCGCTAGTACCGATTTCAGTTTTAATACAGCATATGATATTCGATATAATGACCTAGGCTTAAATGTAAATATAAACTATAAGGTAAATACCGAAAACAAGTACGGTTACCGATACGGAAATAAGTTAAGTACCAATACCTTATTGTATCACAAATTCAGAATAGCACATAGTTTTACTGTAGCCCCAAATATTGGTGTCCTGTACGAAACCGCACAAAAAGATATGGAAAGTAAGAAGCATGTAGTTGCTGTTTCGGGAGGTTATTCTTTATCGGCTGTTTTCGGAGCCGAGTTTGCAATGCAAGGCTTTTCTCTTGGAGCAAACTATCAAAATATAGCATCGCAAGACCTTGCAGGTGGGCGAGCATATGCCGGCAGCAGATTAATGGCTCACGTATCTATACCTTTTTAGTTAATTATTACGAAGAAAAATAAATGAAACTTATAATTAAAAAATCATGAAACAATTAAGTATTCTACTCATACCCCTACTGTTTATCTTTTCATGCACAGAAAAGGATAATTCGAACACTATTAAAGAGAAAACTATGAAACTGCATGATGAAGTAATGGCAAACCATAGTAAAATCATCGCTAATCAGATGAGAATAGACACGCTGCTTTGGAATTTGAAGACGGTAAAAGCGAGTCTTCCTCTTCTCGATACACTTGCTGAAAAGACCAAGCTGAGCAAGTTAAAAGCCGAGCTTGTATTAGCTGAAGAAAGCATGAACGACTGGATGCATAATTTCAATGCCGATTTTAACAATGCATCGGAATGGGAAGTTATACATTACTACAAAAAAGAGCGTGATAAGATTGCTAAAGTCGATGAGCTATATAAAAGAGAAATTAAACGTTCTGATAACTATTTAAATAAATTCAAATGATGAGGAAAATATGCTATTCTCTACTATCTGTATTGTGTATAATTGGGTGCACAAACGAGCCGACAAAACTTCCTTATCTTCAGATGGAAGTTACGCAAAATGTTGTAGGCAATAAAATAGTGTATGATACTACTTTTAGAACGATACCTAAGTTTAAACTATACAATCAAGATAGTACCGTAGTATCGCTAAACAACTTTGATAATGCCATCTATGTTGCTGATTTCTTCTTTACCTCCTGCCCTACTATTTGCCCGGTAATGCATCGTAACCTTTTAAAAGTCTACGAAAAATACAAGGGAAATAAAGAAGTGAAGATAGCATCTCATACGATCGATGTAAAATACGATGTTCCTTCAAAAATGAAAAAGTATGCCGATAAATTAGGTGTAAAAGGTACACAATGGGAGTTTTTATGGGGCACAAGAGATGAGATTTATAGCTTGGCTGAAAGAAACTATCTCGTTTTTGCAGAGGAGAATAATAAAGCCCCTGGAGGTTTCGCTCATCAAGGTTATTTAATTTTAGTAGATAAACAAAAACGTATTCGTGGTGCTTATGATGGTACGGTAGCTGAAGATGTAGAAAAATTAATGACCGACATGGATATTTTATTAAAGGAAAAATAATTTAAAATTAAATACAATGAAGAAAATAATATCAACAACCTGTTTTGTATTGGCAATGATGAATGCTAACGCACAAATTTCGCCTACTAACGCCAAAACAAAAGCATTACTTGCAGATACAACAAAAAAAGATAGGATTGATCCTGTTTGTAAAATGAAGGTTAAAGCGGATAGTAAAGTTACTAGTACTTTCGAAAAGGTAACTTATAGCTTTTGCGCTGAAACCTGTAAAAAAAGATTCGATACAGATCCAAAAAAATATATTAAAAAATAAGGGATTAAGGACAGACTCTATTAATTATCTTAACTTTGTTCCATAACTTAAAATTTATGAAAAAGTTCCATCAATCGCTTTTAATATTGCTGATTTCATTGTTAATGATTTCTTGCAGCGACAACAAAAAACTGCCAATCTACGGCGAACGTGAAGCGAAAATAACAAAGGATGCAAACGGTAATGAAGTGGTAGATACCATTTATCAAACCATACCTAAGTTTGGTTTTTTAAATCAAGATAGCATCATGATCACACAAGATACTTTTAAGGATAAAATTTATATTGCTGATTTCTTTTTTACTTCTTGTTCAACTATTTGTCCCGTAATGCATAGAAATTTGAAAACAATTTTTGATCAGTATCGTGACAATCCAGACGTGATGTATTTGTCACATACCATTGATTTTAAATATGACAAGCCGTCTGTGCTGAAAAAATATGCTCAAAAACTTGGTGTAGATGGCAAACAATGGCAATTTGTTTATGGCTCAAAAGATAGCATTTACCATATGGCCGAACATAATTATCTGGTTGCAGTTGGAGAAGATAGTACGGCTAGAGACGGTTATATTCATCAAGGCTGGTTAGTGCTTGTGGATAAAGAAAAGAGGATAAGGGGCGCTTATGATGGTACAAAAACGGAACAAGTAGCGCAACTAAAAAAAGATGTTGCTATTTTATTGGATGAATACAAGAAATAAAATGCGCAGTTATTTTCTTTTGGGAATATTTTTAGTGTTAATATGTAGTATGATTTACTCTTGCCAAAGCGCTGAAGAGATAGAATATGCGAAATATATGAGCAATGGTAAAGACATTTACGTTGCCAACTGTCAGAATTGCCATGGTAAAGATGGGGAGGGTTTAGGTGAGCTCGCCCCTCCCCTTACTGATTCGGTATTTTTGAAAGCCAATAAAGCAGATTTGGCATGTATCATTAAGAATGGCAGTAATAAAGAGATGATCATAAACGGCAAAAAGTATGATGGCAAAATGCCTAGCTTCAATTTGGCAACGATAGATATTGCTCAGGTAACTGTTTATATTACCAACTCATTTGGTAATAAACAAGGAATGTATACGTATGAGCAGGTAGCGAAAGACCTTAGTACCTGTAAACCATAGGTTTAAAAGTTTTAAATAAACATCCAGAAGGTTCAACACCAAACGCTTTACGCTTTAGTCTTTTAGCTTTAACCTTTTTCGTATCTTTGTAAAAAATGTAAGCTGTTCTATCGTTTCCAATGCAAATTGGAAGAGGAAAGTCCGGGCAACGCAGAGCATCTCGCTTCCTAACGGGAAGGGGTTTAGGAATGAAAACCTGAATTACGGAAAGTGCTACAGAAAATAAACCACCTCAACTTTATGTTGTGGAAAGGGTGAAAACGTGAGGTAAGAGCTCACGAGCTTCCCAAGTGATTGGGATTTTGGTAAACCCCGGGAGTTGAAAGACCAAATAGGCTAACGCATGTAGGGCGGCTCGTCCGATGTTAGTGGGTAGGTCGTTAGAGATAAATGGTGACATTTATAGTAGATTAATGATAGAATTCTGATTTATCAGAAACAGAACCCGGCTTATAAGCTTACATTTTTTTTCAAAATCTTCCAACCCAAACATTTTCCTTAAATAATCGTTGTATTAAAAACTATACATATATTAGCAATAAATTAAAACGTACTAGCAAAAAATGGCAAAACTGTTAATTATTGATGACGAGCGGGCGATAAGAAGCACTCTTAGAGAGATATTAGAATATGAAAGTTACGACGTAGAAGATATAGATAATGGTATTGATGGACTAGAGCTCATCAAGAAAAACGATTTTGATCTAGTTCTTTGTGATATAAAAATGAACAAAATGGATGGTATGGAGGTGCTAGAACAAGCACTTGCATTTAAACCAGACCTTCCGTTCATCATGATTTCTGGACACGGAACAGTTGAAACTGCAGTAGAAGCAAGCAAAAAAGGAGCATTCGACTTTGTATCAAAACCGCCAGATTTAAATCGTTTATTAATTACCGTTCGAAACGCTTTAGACCGTGGAAATTTAGTTACCGAGACTAAGGTTCTCAAAAGAAAGGCGAGTAAAACGCGTCACATTTTAGGAGCTTCAGAGAGCATCAATAAAATCAAAGAAACCATAGAGAGAGTTGCACCTACCGAAGCTAGGGTATTAATTACCGGAGCAAATGGTAGTGGTAAGGAATTAGTTGCACGTTGGATTCATGAAAAATCTAATAGAGCCGATGCGCCTTTAGTTGAGGTAAACTGTGCGGCTATCCCTTCTGAGCTAATCGAAAGTGAATTATTTGGCCATGAAAAAGGGTCGTTTACATCTGCAGTTAAACAACGCATCGGAAAGTTCGAACTTGCCAACGGTGGAACTTTGTTTTTAGACGAGATTGGGGATATGAGCCTGTCAGCCCAAGCAAAAGTACTTAGAGCTTTACAAGAGCATAAGATTACCAAAGTTGGAGGCGAAAAAGAACAAGAAGTAAATGTTCGCGTATTAGCTGCAACTAACAAAGACCTGTTAAAAGAGATTGAAAACGGTAATTTTAGAATGGATTTATATCACAGATTAAATGTGATTAATATCCACGTTCCACATTTGACTGAAAGAACTGACGACATTCCAGAAATTGCACAAAATTTCTTAGAAGAGATATGCAATGATTATGGCATGCCCGTTAAAAAGATAAGTGAAGGTGCTATGACTGCGTTAAAGGCATTGCCTTGGACTGGTAATGTACGTGAATTGCATAATATGATCGAAAGATTAATCATATTGAGCGATAAAACCATCACAGAAAATGATGTTAATATTTTCGCGAACCCAAGTGGCGGAACAAATATTGGCGCTGCAACGGGGCAAACAGTAGCTACGAATGGTAGTATCAACTATGACAAGTTCAGTAACTTCCAAGATTATAAAGACCATGCAGAAAAAGAGTTCATTAAATTCAAGTTGGAAAAAAACAATTGGAATGTATCCAAAACTGCAGATGATATAGATATACAGCGGAGTCACCTTTACAGTAAGATTGAGAAATTTGGACTGAAAAGAGCAGAGTAAGATAAGAGAGCTTTAGTCTAAATACTATTTACTACCTTTGCCCCTGTGAAATACCCAAATTTTAAAGAGTTAATCATTTTTGAAAATGATGATTACATTGTTGTAAACAAACCTCCTTTTGTGGCTTCGCTTGATGAACGTGGTGCTGCTGGAGAAGTCAATATCCTTCGTCTAGCGAAACAATATTCTCCCGACGCACAAGTTTGCCACAGATTAGATAAGGAAACCTCAGGCGCCATTGTAATTGCGAAAAACCCAGAGGCCTATCGCAATCTTGCCATGCAATTTGAAAGAAGAAAGGTAAAGAAAGTTTATCACGCTATAGTTGATGGGCAGTTCCAATTTAATAATCTTTTTGTTGATCTTCCCATATTAAATGATGGCAACAAGAATGTAAGCATTGATAGACAGGAAGGCAAAAGAGCTGAGACTTATTTTAACACCCTAAAGCATTATAAGCATTATACTTTGGTAGAGTGTAAACCTGTAACAGGAAGGATGCACCAAATAAGAATCCATTTAGCAACGCAGAGAGCTGCTATTGCTGGGGATCATATGTATAAAGGTAAATCTGTTTATTTATCTGCAATAAAAAAGGGTTATCGTATCGCGAAAGATGAAGAAGAATTACCTATTATGAAACGTTTCGCTTTACACGCAAAGGAAATCGTTTTTAAAGGACTGGATGAACAAGACATAGCTATTGAAGCGGCCTATCCAAAAGACTTTACCACGCTTTTAAAACTGCTAGACAAATTTGACAGCTAAACATTTATTGGCAATTGCCAATAAATGCAGAAAGTTGTATTTAAGTTAATTCAAATTTATATCCTACACCTTTAACCGTAGTAACATAATTTTCACCTAGCTTTTCTCGAAGTTTGCGAATATGAACATCAATTGTGCGATTTGTAACTACCACTGAATCTTCCCAAATGTTTTTAAGAATTGATTCTCTAGTATATACCTTGCCTGGTTTAGATGCTAATAGGTAAAGTAATTCGAACTCCTTTTTTGCTAAAACCACTTTTGCTCCATCTTGAAACACCAAATAGGCTTCTCTGTCGATTACAAGATCACCGATCTCAACCTTGTTATCCGAAACCTCTTCACCACTGTTATTCCTACGTAGAATTGCATTAATGCGACTAACTAAGGCTCTTGGTTTGATAGGTTTAGCAATGTAATCGTCTGCTCCGACATTAAAACCGGCAATCTCAGAATATTCCTCACTCCTAGCGGTTAAAAACACCATAAATGTATTTTTAAACTCTGGAATAGCGCGCATTAACCTACAGGCCTCAATCCCATCCATTTTTGGCATCATAATATCCAAAATAATCAAATCAGGATGTATCTTTTTAGCCATACTCACTCCATCTTGGCCATTACTAGCTAAATATACTTGATAACCTTCTTTTTTTAGATTGTACTCTATTAATTCTAAAATATCTGGTTCATCGTCAACGATTAATATTTTCTGCTTAGCTGTACTCATTGTTTAATTATTTGTTACGAAAGTAAGTATACAATTGTACTAATTGGTTAAAATGAAGTTAACAAATTGTTAAGTTGGTTTATTCTTAACAATGATTTAGGCTTAAGGTAAGGTTTTCTTTAAAAAGGAATCTAATTCTTCACCTCTTAAATCACGCGCAATAATCTTCCCATTCGGATCTAAAAGAAATGAGCTCGGTATCCCCTGTACTTGATACAACTTAACAGTTTCTCCTTCAAAGTCCGCCAATTCACTAGCATGCGACCATGTTAAGCCATCTTGCTTAATTGCCTGAGCCCAAGCTGCTCTGTCTTTATCGAGTGAAATTCCAAGAACTGTAAAATTCTTGTTTTTATAGGTATTATAGGCCTTCACAAGATTTGGATTTTCCGCTCTACATGGTCCGCACCATGAAGCCCAAAAATCGATTAGGGTATATTTCCCTCTAAAATCAGTTAAATTTATTGGTTTATTATCGAATGAATTAATTGTAAAAGCTGGAGCGACTTGGCCAACCAACAACGACTTCAATTTATTCACGCGCTCTACAAAGCTCTTTACTGCCGGGTTCTTTTTTACTTCCTCATCAACCTTCTCTGCATAAGCAACTAGTACATCTTCATTCCCAATCGGATTAATTGAACTAATCGCATAAAAACTTACCAAAGACTTTGGGTTATCATTTGCAAATTTAATCACGTTTGCATCTAAATCTTCCTTCGCCTTCATATATTGTGGCGTAACTTGCTCTATCAGCTCATCTCTCTTTTCAGGATTTGCTTCAACCATCTTATCAAAATCTGCCTTTATCTTATCTAAACTCTCGGATGACTTAAATCTCATGGTATTAAATTCGGTTAACTTATCCGCTTCATCTGCACCAGTTAATTTATAATCGTGATTTAGATTGGTTATATCTGCAGTGAATTTAATTTCGTCTCCATTTTTTGCAATCAACATGTAGTCGTTTTCTCCAATATTTATCCTATAAAAATCGGCTGTTTCAGCTGCCCTTGAAAATTTGAACTCACCTGTTGTCGAAATGATGGTCGAGTCGATTACTGACATCGTGTTACTGTCCATACCATACAGGTAGACTTTAGTTGTGGCTCCAAAGTTTTCAACCTTTCCCTCAATTGTAAACTTTGTTTTGTCTTTGCAAGCTGCCATAAAAACTACTAACAGACAGGCTATATATCCTAAACGCTTCATATTATTTCAATTTTTCTATTATTAAATCATTTACCTTCTTAGCATCGGCTTTACCTTTAGCCAATTTCATAACCTCACCTACAAATAAACCTAAAACTCCCTTTTTACCACCTTTATAAGCTAGCACCTGAGCTTCATATTTGCTTAACACTTCGGCAATATACCCATCTAGCCCACTACTATCTTCTACAATTAACAAATTCAACTGTTTCGCAACTTCAAAAACATTATCCGCAGCTGTAAGCACGGGCAGCAATTGCTGTAGCGCATTTTGCTGACTGATTTGTTTGTTGTCAACTAAATTAATTAACTCAGCTAGCTGCTCAGGTCTTAACGTAAATTCAGCGATTCCTATTGCCCTTTCATTGAGCAGCGCCCTTATTGATCCATTTAGCCAGTTTACCAGACTTTTTTTGTTATTAACTTTTGGCAAAGCATTCATTAAGTATTGATATGTATCAATATCTTGCGCAATTATGCCAGCATCAGTACTGCTGATCCCTAGCTCATTTACCAATTTAACTGCAAGTTCTTTTGGCAATAATGGCATAGACGATATAATCTCTGCTAGCCATTTATCTGAAATTTCAATAGGTTGTAAATCTGGATCCGGGAAATAGCGGTAATCATTTGCTTCTTCCTTACTACGCATGGGCGATGTTGTCCCATTATCAGCGTCAAAATTTAACGTGCTTTGTACAATAACTTCTCCACTGGAAACAGCAGCTACTTGCCGCGAAAATTCAAAATCCATCGCTCTACGTACATTACGAATCGAATTTAGATTTTTCACCTCACAACGAGTCCCAAAATCAGTATTTCCCTTTGGACGGATAGAAATATTGGCATCGCAACGGAGTGAGCCTTCCTCCATATTACCATCGCTCACATTTAAGTGCCTAACCAATTGCCTAATTTCTGTTAACAATGCTGATGCTTCCTCCGCAGTGCTAATATCTGGCTCGGTTACAATTTCAATTAATGGAACACCGGCTCTATTTAGGTCAACATAAGAAAAAGTAGGATTTTGATCATGCATACTTTTACCAGCATCTTCCTCCAAGTGAATACGATTAATACCAATTCTTTTTTCTGTTCCGTTAGCTAGGTAGACAATTAGGTATCCATTTGTGCAAATCGGACTATTATCTTGTGTAATTTGATATCCTTTTGGCAAGTCCGCATAAAAATAATTCTTCCTGTCAAAAAAATTATGCTGATTAATTGTACAATTCAATGCCAGTCCAATTCTAATTGCTTTTTCAACAACTTCTTTATTTAATTTGGGAAGTGCCCCTGGTAAAGCTAATGAAACTGGAGAAATATGGGTATTAGGATTGCCACCGAAAGCAGCACTATCTGACGAAAATATTTTCGACTGTGTATTTAACTGCACATGTATTTCTAAACCAGAAACTAATTCAAAATCCTTAGTAATTGCGCTCATTAATGGGAAATATCTTTAAAAAAACTTCATTATACTGTTTCAAAGATAATCCAAAAATGTATCAAAATTGTGATTTTTAGGTAACATTCTATTTGTGGCACATAATTAGCAATATACGATGTACACAAAAATGAAAAACAATGAAACCATCATGATTTTAGGAAATACAGAACCAACTAACAAATCATGATAGCTTCATCATAACTGAAAAAAATTCTAAAAAGATGAAAAAATTAATCCTAATGGTATTAGTGGCTAGTGCCACCGCCATTTACCAACCTGCAAAAGCACAAGTAAGCTTACAAATTAACATCGGCTCACAGCCAAACTGGGGACCAAGGGGGTATAATCACGTTGATTATTATTACCTACCCGAAGTAGAAAGCTATTATTATGTTCCGACAAGGCAATTTGTTTATTTAGAAAGAAATAGATGGGTACATCGCAAATCTCTTCCTTCGCGTTATCGCAACTACGATTTATATGGGGGTCGAAAAATAGTCATTAATCAACCACGTCCCTACTTACAACATCATGTTTATCAATCGTCCTACACCAGATCACAAGGTAGATCTAATGACGTAAGACATGGTGATTACAAATACGCTAAAAAAAGCAAATATGATGATCGTAGATCGAATAAATCTAGGGGCAATCATCATGGTAGACACTAGTTTTTAATTTTATATTAACAAAAAAGGGATTCTTGTAGAATCCCTTTTTTGTTAATATAAAGTTGTCTGAGCTTAAAGCAGAAATATTTAGGGTTAAAATCTTTTCCCTAAAGTTATGCCGATACGAGGGTAAGCTTCACTTACGTAGCTTGTATTACCAAATAGTCTACCAACTCCCAAATAAGCTTCACCTAAAAATCCATTGCGAGTTAAAAACTTACCCCCAACGGCAGCACCCATGCCAAAATTAGTACTGCTACGTCTGTTTGCGTAACCTTCAGTTGGGTAAGTACCAGCATAGGATGAATAACTGTAAAGAAAATAATCTTCTCTACTTGAAATTACACTTGCATTTCCCTCTATAAAAAAGCCATTAGCCTTCTTTTGTCCAAAATAAACTCTGAAGTGTGGTGTGAATCCGAATCTATATTCACTATCGTCATCTAATGCAACAAACATAGAAGCTCCTATTCCCATATTATCGGCTAATATTCTTTCATAGCTAATTTCTGGCATCCCAATTACCGCATAAAGAAGATTGAGTTTAAATTCATTAACACCACCATGCCCTATGGACTCAGCATTTTTTTGAATAGCTTTTTTTATAGTATCAGCTTGTTGAGCATAACTAAAAGACGAGGCTAATAGTAAGCCCAAGAATAAAATTTTTCTCATATTTATTTGGTGTTTTTAAATGTAAACGAAAAAATACGGCAATACGTTACAGTTGTTAATTCATTAAGCTAAAAAGGATTTGGCTTTAACTAACACATTTTGCAAACCTTCGGGATTTTTGCCGCCTGCTGTTGCATAAAATGCTTGTCCGCCACCTCCACCTTGTATTTCTTTTCCTAGTTCACGCACTATTTTAGCTGCATTTAATTGATCAGATACCTTATTTTCTGAGATCATGACTGTAATACCTGGTTTTTCATCAATTAAACTAGTTAAAACAAGATATAAGTTTGGAACAATATTTTTTACCTCAAAAGCAAGATTTTTAACAGCATCAGCATTTGGCAAATCTACATGGACAGCAATAAAATTAACTCCGTTGATCATTTCCGCTTTATCTGCAATCTCCGTTTTCATATCGCCTGCTTTTGCAAGAATACTTTTTTCAACCTCCTTTTTAAGTCGAGCGTTTTCATCTAGTAAAGTCTGAACGGCTGCACTTATATTTTGATTTCCCTTAAACAAACGCTGTAACTGCGTAATTTCATTACTTTGATTTACAATAAACTGCTCAGCTTTATATGCAGTGATTGCTTCAATCCGACGAACCCCTGCAGCAACAGCACTTTCAGAAATAATTTTAAAATATCCAATTTGACCAGTTGCTTTTACATGAGTACCTCCGCATAACTCTTTCGAAAAATGATCATCGAAGGTTATTACACGTACAAAGTCTCCATATTTTTCTCCAAAGAGCGCAGTTACGCCAGAACTTATGGCCTCATCATATGGCACATTTCGTTGTTCTTTTAATGGAATATTTTCTCTAATCTTTTGATTAACAATATGCTCAATTTCAGCCAAATCGGTTTCACTAATTTTAGCGAAATGCGAAAAATCGAAACGAAGATTATCTGCGTTTACCAAACTACCCTTTTGATTAACATGTGTCCCTAATACTTTCTTCAACGCTGCGTGCAATAGGTGTGTTGCAGAATGATTATCTTCAGTTAACTCGCGTTGATCTTCATCAATAACTGCCCAAAATTTGCCATCCATATCTGTCGGCAATGTATCTGTATAGTGTACAATTACGCCATTTTCCTTCTTGGTGTCGGTAACTTCCACCCAAAATTGCCTACTGTGGTCTTCTAAGCGGCCCTTATCTCCTACTTGTCCACCACTTTCCGCATAAAATGGTGTCTGACGTAATACGATTTGATATTGGTCTTTCCCCTTCGCACTTACTTTTCTATATTTTAAAATATCGGTTTCTATTTCTGTTAAATCATAACCAACAAACTCTGTATCATTGCTAGGATTTACAACTATCCAATCTCCCGTGTCTACTGCAGTTGCGGCACGCGAGCGGTTTTTTTGCTCTTCAAGAGCCTTATTAAAGCCCTCCATGTCAACAGTTAAGCCTTTTTCGCGAGCCATTAAGTCTGTCAAGTCAATCGGAAAACCAAAAGTATCGTACAATTCAAAAGCAAAGTCTCCATCAATAACCTTGGTGTTATCGTATTTTTCAAAACGTTGGATTCCCGTGGCTAATGTTCTCAAGAACGAAGCCTCTTCTTCCAAAACTACTTTTTGAACAAATTCCTTCTGTAAGTATAATTCATCAAAAACTCCTTTAAATTGCTCGGCCAAAACCGGAACTAATTGATTTAAAAAAGGTTCTTTTAGATTTAAAAACGTATAAGCATAACGAACTGCCCTTCTCAAGATACGGCGGATCACATAGCCCGCTTTATTATTTGAAGGTAATTGTCCATCTGCAATAACAAACGAAATAGCTCTAATATGATCTGCCATTACACGCATTGCGACTGCTGCGTTCCATCCTTTATCTCCAGGCTCAGCACTTCCTACGTAGTCAAATCCAGATTTTGTTGAAATATATTGAATAAGTGGCTGAAACACATCACTATCATAATTAGATGTTTTTCCTTGTAATACACGCACTAAACGTTCGAAGCCCATCCCAGTATCGACGTGTTGTGCTGGTAAAGGCTTTAGAGATCCGTCTTTAAGTCTATTAAACTGCATAAATACATTGTTCCAAATCTCAATTACCTGCGGATGGTCTGCATTTACTAAATCTTTACCGTTTACTTTATTCCTTTCGTCAAGAGGCCTGCAATCTACATGAATCTCAGAACAAGGTCCGCATGGACCAGTATCGCCCATTTCCCAGAAGTTGTCTTTTTTATTACCTAAGATAATCCTGTCTTCTGAAACAAATTGTTTCCATAATTCAAATGCTTCGGTATCACGAGGCAAACCCTCTTTGTCATCTCCTTCAAAGATAGAAACGTACAATTGGTCTTTCGGAATCTTAAAAACCTCTGTCAACAATTCCCAACTCCAAGCTATTGCTTCTTTTTTAAAATAATCACCGAAACTCCAATTACCCAACATCTCAAACATGGTATGATGATAGGTATCAATCCCAACTTCTTCCAAGTCATTATGTTTTCCTGACACTCTTAAACAACGTTGTGTATCTGCTACACGGGCATATTTTATCGCTGCCTCGCCCAAAAACAAATCTTTAAATTGATTCATTCCTGCGTTGGTAAACATTAAAGTTGGATCATTTTTTACCACAATTGGCGCTGAAGCCACAATATGGTGTTGTTTGCTTTTAAAAAAATCTAAATAGGTCTGTCTTATTTCTTTAGCCGTCATGGCTACAAAATTAAAACTTTATTGCGGTATTCTACTAAAATCCATTTAACTTTGAATACTTTAAGTAAAAGCTACAATTCATTAATAATCAGACAAAAACATGCCATACAAAGAGAGGGACATTAATAAAATGTATTATACCATGGGCGAAATAACCGAAATGTTTGGTGTAAAGGCTTCTCAAATTCGCTTTTATGAAAAAGAATTTGATGTATTGCAGCCTAAGAAGAACAAAAAGGGGAACAGGTTATTTACACCAGAAGATGTAGAAAACCTTAAGATTATTTTTCATTTGGTTGACGACAAAGGTTTTACTTTAAAAGGAGCTAAAGAGCATCTTAAAAACAATACAAGCGAGGTTAAAGAAAATCAAAAGGTAATTGCTTCATTAGAAAGACTGAAAGATTTTTTATTGAAACTTAACGAAGAAATTTAATTTTACAATAACATTATTAGCAACTAATAATATCACTAAATAAAAAAAGCTAATGCTCAGTAAAGAACATTAGCTTTTTTATTGTTCAGCTCAGCCTACTATTCAGTAGTTAAACCTTTCAAATTATTTTTATCTTTCTTAAGAACGAAATTAACTTCAAGTTGTAATTCATCAACAGTTTTAGCTACAACATCAGGATAATACTGAATTAATTTTACCGTTTTTTCACCATTGAAAGAAATACTTTGATCGTCATTTACTTTATATTTCAATAGAAAACTTCCGGTATTACTAACATCACCTATCGTTAACGCGCCTACAACATGTACCATGCCCATCATTGGCAAAACCATTACATGAGTTTGTTCGAAGGTTATTATCTTTTCTCCGATAATGCTATTTGTAGACTGCGTTTTCAATTGAACACTTGGCAAAACAAACTTAAGATTGTAGATATCATCAAGCTGTCCGTCTTTAATTAAATAACTACCTTCACATTTAACTTCCTTACTTGGTTCAGCTACTGGAACTGGCTCAATAGAAAAGCTCTCAGTTACATCAACATCCGCAACTGCCGAAACTCGATATAATGTCTGTGCATTCGTTTGTAATGTCGACACTGTGAAGAGTGTAACCAGCAAAAACATGAAAGAAACTTTACGCTGGCAAAAGATTTTGTAAGTGTAGTTTTTCATAAGGTTAATGTTTAAGGGTAAAAAATTCATTTTAAAAATTCATAGGTAGATGAACATTTTAATTTGGGAAGTCTAGTATAACCAGAAAAACAAAATTTGCCATGCCAATAATCTAATATAGATGAAATTATTTTAATTTTCCAACTTTTTTTGAAAATAAATATAAGAAGCAGATTTTAAAAGTTACGTTTAAACGTTAATTTAACTGATTATTAACAAGTTATTAAATTTAAAATATTTTAAATTATTTATCAACACCCAATATGTACCACATATAAAACAATGAATAATGGGGCTATAAATACACAAAAAGGGTATATATTTCCCCAATACGGGGAAATAAGTACTCGTCTATAAATAATATACCAAACTACTCATTTGTGAGATATCAGCATTTTCCCAAACTTCTTGGCTACTAAAAAGCAAACGTCTTAGTTGTAATTAAAACAATTACTTGCTTTCACTGTCATTTATGCACCTACGTAAAGACATACCCCATGAAGAAGTGTATATATATTGTTGAAGACAATGAAGATATAAGAGCTATTTTAGAGTACCTTTTGATAGATGAACACTACAAAGTTAAGTCGTGCCCCACTGTAAAAGAATTTTGGGAACAAATGCGAAGGCGTTTACCAGACATGGTTGTACTCGATATTATGTTACCAGATGGCAACGGGATAGATGTTTGCGAAAAAATGAAGAAAGAAAGCAAAACCTATGATATCCCAGTGATGATGATGTCTGCAAATTACCAAATTACCGACGTTAAGGAAAAATGTGGAGCTGAAGAGTTTATCAGCAAGCCCTTCGATATTAATAATTTTGTGAATAAGGTTAACCGCTACCTAGCTTGAAGATTAAAATAATTATTATATTTAATCACAAAAATTGTCAAGCATAATTATTTCAATATGAAACCCCTAGATAAAAGTTATTCGTTTCCAGCCATTATTTCGGTTGGGATTTTGCTATCAGCATTCATCATTGCAGGCGCTTATACATATAAATACAAAGACAAAACTCGTGTAATGGTTACAGGAAAGGCCGAAAAGGATTTTGTAAGTGATTTAATAGTATGGCGTGGTGATTATTCACGTGTAAGCATGGATTTGAAAGAGTCATACTCAAGCTTAAAGAACGATGAATTAGCAATTCGTTCATACCTCAGCAAAAAAGGCATTAAAAGCAGTGAAGTGGTTTTTTCTGCAGTAAACATCAACAAGCTGTATAACCCTCAGTACGACAGCAATGGTCGATTGATCTCTAATAATTTTGGAGGCTACAGTTTAACTCAAAATGTTAAAGTAGAGTCTACAAACATTGATCAAGTCGAAAAAATTAGTCGAGAGATTACTGAGTTGATTCAAAGTGGCATTGAATTGAACTCCGCAGCTCCATCCTATTACTATACTAAAATGTCTGAACTAAAAATAGACCTATTGGCAAAGGCGAGTAAAGACGCCAAAGATCGCTCTCAAAGCATCGCTGAAAATGCTGGAAGTAGTTTAGGAGATCTTAAATATGCCAATATGGGCGTTTTCCAAATTACCGGAAAAAATAGTAATGAAGATTTTAGCTATGGAGGTGCATTCAATACATCTTCTAAGAATAAAACCGCAAGTATTACAATACGCACGGAATATGCTGTAAAATAAAAGCTATCCTTTCTCCTCCTCTTCCTCATGTTTATCTCGATCGATTTTGTCGTGATCTTGCGGACGAGTTTTATTACCGTGCCCACTATTCTGAATACTACTTCCATAACCAACTGGTTTCCCATCGTTATAGGTTTGATGAACGCTTTTATCTATAAACTGTTCCTTTTCGTTGCTGTTTTTATCTTGACCTTCCATTATTATCATTTTTAGCTTTATTTAATAACTAACAGTTTTTCAGCCGAATGGTTTCAACGCAGGGATATTACCTGCCGCGATCTAGGGACCATTTAGTTTAGATTCTCAAGTCCAGACTATTTAACTATCTTTGCACAAAGAAACAAAATGGCAGTATTACATCGCAAAGAAGAAAAAATCCAGGCAGTACTTGGTAGATTACCAAAAAAATACAATTCAGATGATTTTGTAGCTATGTTTATTAAATTATACTCTAAAGATTGGGGTAAAATCAAATCAGCATATATTAAGGCCTCTCAGGATAAAGAACCTGGCACTGTAATTCATATGCCAAAGCCAGAATTGTATTTAAAGCAAATTTTGGAGATTTTTTTAAGTCAACAAGCCGAAACTACCAACGAAACCGCTATTACGGAAGCGCCTGTTACTAAAGTTAAAGCTTCAGCCAAAAAACTTGATGAAGCTGCACCAGTTAAAAAAACTAAAGCTATCACAGCGGAGAAGCCAGCTGTAAAGGTCGTTAAAAGTAAGGTTTCGGTAAAAAAAATTGAGGAAGCTCCAACCGTCAGCCCAGTAAAAAAATCAAAAGCAACTCCTAAAAAGAAAGCAGAATAGCTCAGTTTAGCAGTCTTCTGTGTTAAAAAACTCGGCAACATTAACATCGAGTGCATTAGCAATTTGCAAGATAAGGTAGCTAGATGGATTTGTTTTCCCGCTTTCGATTCTGCTTATACTTTGGAAATCCTTATTAATCAAAGCACTCAATTCTGCTTGCGTCAATCCTTTCTCTTTTCGTAAACGGGCAACATGTTTACCTAAAGTTTTCTTAAAGCGCTCCACATCTTTTGACATAGCGCAAACTCAAAAGATTTCAATAAAAACAACTAAACGTATTTGTTTAGTTTGCTATTTTTCCTTATTTTTATGTAAACTAACGAACCAAATTGGGCTTCGAACAACATTTAAGTTGCAGTTAATCAAATTCTACTATGAATAAAAAAATACAGATTTTAACTGTAGATAGGAAAAATGGCGATGGCTATTGGATAGCGGGAATCTTTCAAAGTGATGAAGAAATTTCAAAGTACATTGATCTTTATCTTTTTGATGATGATGAGTTCGAAGTCGAAGAGGTTGACTTCCCACGTGAAATTAAGAGCCTCGAAAATGGAGAGTATGCTTATCAAGTATTAGTGGTTAATGATGATGCTTTTGTAATTGAAAAAATATTAGACCCAGAAGAGTTTACCGGCTTTCGAATAGAAAATGATCCAAAATCACCTGTAAGAATCATACTTTCAGCCAAAAATGCAGCAGACGTTCAACTCAAGTGTTTAAAAATTATGGCTACTCATTTGGTGGACTAAGCATAAGAGATTGCTTATATTTATGGCATGATCACATTTTTAAGAACTGATTCTACCAATACCGATTTTATTAATCTTGTAAAACAATTAGATGAATTTCTAGCCATTACAGACGGTAATGAGCATTCTTTCTATGCCCAATTTAATAAAATTTCAATGCTTAAACATGTTGTCATAGCATTTGAAAATGAAGTACCTATTGGTTGTGGGGCGTTTAAACCTTTTGAAGACAACAAGGTTGAAATAAAAAGAATGTTCGTAAAAGAAGAAGTTAGGGGTAAAAAAATTGCTTCTCAAATATTGGCCGAGCTTGAAAATTGGGCTGCATCGCTTGGCTATAAAAATTTTGTCTTAGAAACAGGAATCAGGCAAACAGCAGCGGTAGCACTTTACCACAAAACTGGATATCAGCGAATTCCAAATTATGGTCAATACAAAGGAATAGCGAATAGCATTTGTTTTGAAAAAATAATTTCTTAGCGCTTACTTGTTGAATACCCCAATAACACTGTAAAATATTCCCCAATTTTCCACAATTCAAAAAATCTGCGATTACATTCTACAAAATATTGCATTTTTTAATTTAACATTAAAACACCCATTAGAAGCGCTAAAAAAGGCTTTTTATTAATTTACGGGAAACAAAAATAGCTAAAAATTACAGATGGCATTACTGTTGTCTATTCATCTGTAAATCATACAGCAATGAAATTTTTAAAACCTATTCTTGTACTAGTTATCGTCGTAGTATTAACATATACTGTTAGCGCAAGTAATGTATCTTTTAATCAATTAATGATTGACAACACAAAAACACCGACCAATTTACCGCTCAATGGCGACTTGCTATTTGCATTAAGTGCAATTGCATCATTAGGTGGGTATCTTGTCTTTAAAAAATAGCTGGATTATACTCCACTATTTACAAAAAAGCCACCATCAACATTGATGACTGTACCCGTTACAAATGACGACGCATCACTGAGCAACCACTGTAAAGCGCCAATTAATTCATCTGTAGCGCCAAAACGTTTAAATGGTGTTTGCTTAATCACCAAATTTCCCCGCTCAGTATAACTCCCGTCAGGCTGCGTTAATAATGCTCTATTTTGCTCCGTTAAAAAGAAGCCTGGGGCAATTGCATTCATTCTTACTTTATCTCCAAACCTATTAGCAAGCTCAACTGCAAACCATTGTGTATAACAGTCTATCGCAGCTTTCCCCATACTATATCCCAAAACTCTGGTAATTACTCTTTTTGAACTCATCGAAGATATATTTACAATACTTCCCCTTCCGGCGTCGAGCATTGCCTTCCCAAAAATCTGGGTCGGGATTAAAGTTCCCCAAAGGTTAAGCTCCATCGCTTTACGCATGCCGTTCATATTCATTCCGAATATATCATCATCCTTTAAAATAATTGCTTCTGGAATATTTCCTCCAGCAGCATTTACCAGACCGTCTATTTTTCCGAACTCATTTAATACTTTGTCCTTAGCAAGTTCCAATGCAGCTTCATCCAAAACATCTGCGATTAGCGCAATGGCCTGACCTCCATTTCTCTTAACTTCAGCCACCCTGCTATTTGCAACCTCCTCGTTTCTTCCCAGAATAGCTACGGTACCACCTGCTTCAGTTATGCCTTTGATAAATGATTGTCCAATGATGCCTGTACCACCTGTTACTACAATCACCTTATCTTTTAAAGAAAAATTTGTCATAATCAATTCGTTTAATATGGCGCCGAATATAATAATTAGGATTGGTTAGTTAATTAGCTGATTCGACTAGTTGCGCAAAGAAAGCTGTTAAACTTTGTTAAACAGCACGTTAAACTATGTTAAATGATTTCTATTAATTTGCTAACGCACTAGCTTTAGGCAATAATTTAATCCTCCGCATAGCATGTTCATTTTTATTAGGTATTTAATTGTCGTATTAGTGTTCAAGTTGAGTCTCTCATCTACATCAACTACTGAAAGAAAGGTATTTGGTAAGCTTATTAACCATCAAGCGGTTCCCATAACAAACAGTGTTGTCTCATTAGCCTCCGATTCCTTAGTTGTGAGAATGACTAGAACAAATAACAAGGGGGAATTCAAATTTGACAAGCTTCCTAAAGGCAGCTATCGAATTTTGATTGTGCTAACGGGTTATGAGAAATACACCACTGGCTTTTTTCAATTAACCGAAAATAAGCCAGCAAGAGATTTTGGAGAAATAATTCTACAACCAGCTGCTTCAAACGGCATAAAGCAAACTATTCGGTTTTAACTGCTAATAACAATGCCCCGAATGCCGCAACATGATCTGCTATAACGTCGGCCACAACATCGGCGCCTATTGTATCTTCCATAGTTGCTTCACCAGATAGCACCAAAACCCCTAAAGCCTTTGCGTTAACAGCCATCTTAACATCAGTGTATAATCTATCACCAACCATAGCTATTTCAGCAGGTCTTAACTTGTAGCGATGTAAGATGCCATCGAGCATACGTGGGTCAGGCTTACCAATCACTATATCAGGTGAACGTTTTGTAGCACCTTCTAAGCAAGCACAAATTGCACCACAGTCGACCAAAATAACAGGTTGATCTGTTGGGCATACCCAATCCGGGTTGGTTGCTATATAAACTAGCTTCCTACTTATCCACCATGCAGCTCTACATAACCTTGCATAAACCAATGAGCTATCAAAGCCAACTATTACAGCATCGGGCACGTCATTTGGGTCATCAGCAGTTGAAACAAATCCATTTGCTTCAAACTCCGCAATCATGCTAGGTGTTCCCAAAATAAAGAGTCGTTTAATAGCAGGATAATTATTTTTCAAATAATCGATGGTACCTAGCGCGGAAGTATACATTTCTGCGCGCGTTGCGGGGATACCCATCTTTTCCAAGTGCTTTAGATAATCGTCCGTATTTTTTGAAGGGTTATTAGTTAGAAAAGAATAACCAATACCAGCAGCTTTTAAGCTTGCCAAAAAACCTGGTGTATATGGAAAAAGTGTGCTTCCATTATAAATAGTTCCATCCATATCAAGCGCTACGTGTTTGATCTGTTTTAAGCGCTCTATTAGTTTAGGTGAAACAAGGCTTTTTATGCCTTCGTATGGTTTATTTTCTAATTGCATTCAAATTAATTTTCTAGTTCATCATATCCATGGGCTTTTGCTTTCCACATTAGGGCGAAAATAAATACACAAAGTATTGCCATGCCAATCATCATCATGAATACATAATCCCAAGCCTTTCCTGGGTTAACTTTATTAATGGAATCTACCATATATCCAACACCCACTCCCGACACCAAACCACTTGCATAGCCAAATAAACCCGTAAGACCATTCGCAGTAGCTGCAGCCCGATTCGTTGCCTGGTTTGCTGCTGCGATACCGATAAGCGCTTGCGGACCATAAATAAAAAATCCTGACATCGCCAAAACAAAGATCATTAGCCATTGTGGACTACCTTCGGGCAGATATAAAAATATTGCCATAAAGACGGCTACACCAACCATACAATACAATGAGGTGCGATGTGCTTTACCAGCCAAATATTTGTCAGTCACCCAGCCCGCCACTAACATACCAATAATACCAAAAATTTCGAAAACTGCTACGGTCCAACCTGCATTAGACAATGTCATACCACGCGACTCTTTTAAAAATGTAGGACCCCAATCTAAAACGGCAAATCGAACCACATAAACAAAGAAATTAGCTATCCCCAAAATCCAAATCCATTTATTGCGATAAACAGACTTACGGATAAATGCTTTAAATTCGGCTGACGACTCCTTCCCTTTTTTATAAGTTTTATGTAACTCAGGCAATCCAACTGAAGAGGGTGTATCTCTCAGGGTAACAAATAAGCCAATAGAGCCTACAAATGCAATTGCACCAGGTATCCAAAAGCACCATTTCCATGCACCATAATGTGAAGCAGATTCGATTACGCTTTTCATTTTTTCTGCATCATTTACATCAATTTTTAAATTAGCGGCAATTGATGCAATAACCTCTGGGTTAGCACTCATATTGGTACCTAGTGAGCCCATAATATATCCTGCAAGAATAGCTACTAGCGCAGCTCCAATAGAATGTGAGGTGTTCCAAACTGACATTTTTGTAGCCAATTCATTTTGAGGTATCCAGTGGGTTAATAGGCGCGCTACAGGAGGAAACCCACTGCCTTGCACTAAATTATTTAAAATTAAAATAATACCAAAAATGAGGACCATGGTATTAGTGAACATTAAACCACTGGTTTGACCCGTAAAAATTGTACTCAAATCATCGCCCCAGCCGAATGCAAAGTTTGCTACTGCACATAAAAATAAACCAATCGACATTTGATAACGGGCATTCACTCGGTCGGCAATTATCCCATTTAAAAATCTCGACACACCATATACGATGGTCACAAGTGTCATGATTATTCCGAAACTTGTTTTTGTAATGCCATATTCAGCAGTTAAGCCGGGTATCGCAAAGGAGAAATTTTTCCTCACGAAATAAAATAACGCATAACCAATCATTGTCACTATAATGGTTCTGATTTGCCAGTAATTAAAGAGCTTCCTTTTCGAAGCATCCATTGCAGTGTATTCGGATTTAGCTATACCGTCCATATTTTAGTCTGTTGGTTAAATTGGTTCGTTATTATTGCGGATTTCCCAAATCCCGTCTTTTCCAAAAAGTGCTTCAAGCCATTGGTCTAAATACCCCGTTCGCACGGCTACATCCAAAATAGTAAATCTTCGACGAATAAACTGCGCTCTACTAAATGTTAGTCGAAGTCTTTCTCTTGAAATTCCAATTTGTTCAGGTTCAGTTGGTGCCCCTACTAAGCCTAGCCTACGTTTTAGCTCACTTAACGGTACAATTTGCTTGGTTAGTTTATGTTTCAACACCTCCCAATCGCCCTTAAGTAGATCGAGCTGTTCCTTTAGCTCTTCGCCAGTATTATATTTTGCCTTAGTTTCTTGCAATCCAATCTCTGGAAAATCAGTACCTTTAAATATACTTAAAGCTGCGGCATCAGAATCAGCAGGCGAAGGCCAGTCTTCACAACTTTGGGTGACATTTAATTGAGTAACATCGGTATTTAACAGACACTCATACAACGCGGTAATAGCGATTGTTCCAATACTAACCTGAAAGCCGTGGCTGATATGTTCACCATTGTTTAAGTGGTGCTCCATGTTCCATAAATGACTAAATTGATGTTCAGCTCCCGAAGCTGGACGGCTTGATTTTGACCATTGCATGGCAAAGCCGCCCAACATTAATCCCTCCACTAATTTTGTAATTGCTGCTGGGTTCCCTGCGCGAACACCTTCTGGATCTGAAAGCGCGTGATGCAATCCATCTTGAACAATTGACCAAGCTTTTGGATCAATCGACTCAACATGTAAACTATCTGCCAAAATCCAATCTGCCCCTGCTGTTACTTTAGCAAATAAATCTGCATAACCAGCAGCAGTCATTTCAGAGGGCGCTTTACAAATAATTTCTATATCAGCTAAACACGCTTGAGGAGCAGGACAATTAAACGTTTGCTTAGCACCATTTGCAGTAATGGAAGCGCCAAATGCTGTATAGCCATCCATCGATGCAGCAGTTGCAACACATAGATATTGCCTATTTGTTAAATGAGCGGCTAACTTAGTTAAATCGTTAATGGTACCTGAGCCAACAGCAATTGGAATCGCATCGTTGGCTTTTAAAAACGAGATTAATTGCTCAACGAAACTATACTCGGCGTATAAATTTGGATCGCGAAATAGAAAAGCTTCTTCTTGTTCAATACCAGCTTCGTGGAGATAGCGAAAAACACTTTCTCCCGCAATTTGATAAGTAATCGGATCGGCAATGATCACTGCTTTTTTATTTGGAAACTGCTCGGTAAACAAATCTGCTACATCAGCTAAAATTCCACCTCCTATCTTCAAGGCTTTAGTTTCGCTTGCAGCAGCTAGTGCATCTTTAATAATCGACATTACAGGTTGTTCATTTGCATTTATATTCGATGGATGATCATGAAAACAGTGTTTCATATTGTGTCGTTATTAGACACATCACATAACCAAAGAAATAAAATAAAAACAAATAAAACAAATCGAAAGTCAACTATAAATTAACTTCTCCTATAAACAGTGTTATTTAAACGCAATTTCCTGTGCATTGTCTTCTAAATTTGCATCCAAAAGATAGCAATACGGATCAGCAATAGCCATTTTAGGCTTTTTGTTGACGATAACCGTTAACCTAGTTTCAAATTTATTAACACGATGTTTCATTAAGTAAATAGGCTTAGTAGTGTTATCCCACAAAGGTTTAGGCAGGTCAAACAACGCGATGTCGATATCCATATCAGGTTCAAGAGCTTTATTAATACCTTGTTTATTTAAGCCGACATTAACCTGCAGTTCGACTTGATAGTTACCATCTTTCAATAGCTTACAAGACAATACCTTCATATTTATTGCGTAATCAACCACTTGATTAAAACTATCATCAATAAATTTTTGCTGATTTGCCGGCACTACTTCATTTAAAAGCCGCATAAAATCATCTGTAGTTGCTTTTGGATTTGGGTTTTCATGGCTGTTAACTAATTTTCGCAATACATTATTGAGTTCCTTTTCACCAATTACCTCTTTAACTGCATACATATTTACTCCACCCTTTTGATAGTATACATAACCTTGATCAATCGCTTTAGCCATTGCCTGCTCTTTTTCACCGGGGTTGCGATTTGCGAAGTAAATCTGATTGTCGAGCTGCAGATAATTCTTCAAATACATCTTGCCAAAAGCCCTTTCAATGAGCATTGCTTCGGTATATTTAGCGAATGACTCTGTTAGCATGGCTCTTCCAGCAACATCAGCTGGATTAAGTTTATTTGCCCACCATTGATGCGAAACCTCGTGTGAAGTGATTGCATATGACTGGTCTACCTTATTGGGGTCACTATAATTACTTAAGAAATTTAATTTCTCTGCACTAAACACAACGCCAGGATAGGCAGTCGCCGCACCGCGATATTGAGGAATCTCTGCCATCACGAACTGTTTCAAAGGATAAGGTCCAAAATTGGCAGAGCAATAGTCGATTGCATCTTTTATTCCCTTCATCATGCTATTTAAATTATACTCCTGCCCTTTTTGATAATAAATGCTAAGTGCTATTCCGTTGTGTTTTTCTTGTTTAACCTCATAGTGTGCAGAACTCAGCGCAAACATGAAATTAATAGGCTGCAAGGTCTTATAGCTAAAATAACGTCTTTCATTTGCAACCCACGATTTCTGCAAAGTTCCAACTGTTACCACTTGTTGATCTAACGCGGTAGAAATGGTAGTCTCTAAATCAATTAAATGGTAAATATTACTTGGTGCTAGCACTGGGACTTTAACTGGGAGCCCTGCTTTTTTTCGAGCAAGCTTATCTTCAATTGCGAAACCTTCATCATACCCAAAATGTGGAACATATTTCTCCAATTCTATATAGGTACCATTTGATGATAATGAATTTTCGGAGTTAAACTGAACAAAACCATCTCTAATAATCTTTAATTTAAATTGCATTGTTATTTGCGCATTTGGGGCTAGTGGTTTCTTCAGTATAATAAACTGTTGATTGAACAACTTATCCTGCTCTTGTTTTTCCCCATTCGGGATAGCAACTTCAAAATAGTTGACAGAACGATCTAAGCTTACCCAAACTTTACTGATAGGTTTGCTTGTTTCGTTTTTTAATTGATAAGTTCCTTCTACCAAGTACACACCTTCATTTGTTAGCAGATCAACTTTGGTTTTAACAGCCTTAATAATGGGCTGTGGAAGGTCTGCAAGAGCTGCATACTTTTTCTCATAGTTAATTCTCCAATCCAATATTGCCTGTTTACTTTTATAGTTGCCAATTATATTGGTTTGGCGATAAATAAATGCTCCGCTTCCAAGCCATATAACAAGACCAAGTGCAAATATAAATCTAGCTTTACTAATTGATTTTGGTATAGCCCGTAAACGATTAAAAAACGTCCGTTGCACACTACTCTGCCACATCCCAACGGTTACTAAGCCAATAATTATGGCAAGACCTAGCCAGTATAGCATATACCAATTAAAAGCGGAAGCATAATGTCCAAATTCATTGAAGTACGAGAATTGCAGATCTGGCACCGCGGCAAAACGCAACATAAAATGGGAAATACCAAACTGCGGTGCAAAAAGAAATAGCATTACCACAATCATATTTAACAACAAACCTAAATACTTATTATCCGCTAAATTTTGGATAAATACAATGAGTACTACAAAAAGCACCAATGGAAATGCGCTATAATAATATAGCGTAAAATAGTTAAGTAACTCGAATTCATAGTAGCCGTTTGCAAGCTGCACACCCATTCCTATGCCAATGTTTAACGTTACCAATACCATCACCAATATGCCGAGTGTTAAGCATTTTGCTCCCCATAAAATGCCCCCTCTTACTGGCGTACTATAGATCAATGCTTCGATTTTCGCCGACTTTTCTCTCCCAACTAACTCTGCAGCGTAGAAAATGATTAAAATAAGCCCAAAATTCATCGACCGTATTTCTTCTAAAATAAAACCGGTTGTTGGATAGGCATGAATTCCATAAGCCCCGTTAAAAAGTGCGTCTTTTAACTCCACACCAAAAACAAATAGCCACAGCAACAGCATAACCATAAATGGAATATGCTTAAACAGGGAAATAAGTTCTAATTTAAACTGCGAACTAAATGACATGAATGAATAATTAAATCCATTAGGATGCACATTAAAATGTTTAAATGGGACCTTAATAGGTTTGCTTGTTTCTTTATTCTTTTTCCGTGATTGCTTTTGCGTCGACAACCTAAAATTAAAGAACGTATAGCTGATCATGATGATCAAACCGCTAACACCTAACCAAATTAAACGGTTAGCTAAAAACACACCTGTAACAGGCAAGAGTTGGTAATTTTTAACTGCATCCGGCCATTTTTTTGTCTCCGTAAAAAAGGATGTCATTCCGTACGGATCAGATAAAAAGGGTAGTATGCTAGGATTGTTAACCTTTAGTGTAGAAGTTGCAAACAGTGGCGAATTGCCCAAAATAGAGGCAACCATATAGATAATATAAAGCAGCACACCTGCAGCATAAATTGCTCTTACATTTTTGGTTAATAATGCCGTGCAAAAGAGACAACTGATAGATAATAGCACATTAGGTAGACCAAAAACAAGCAGTGGTTGTAAATAGTAGCTAAGATTAAAACTGCCCAAATTGGCACTTTCGACAAAAAACGAACCTATCAATAAACCTAAAACAGCGAAACATAGGTGACCAAAAACGGCAATAAACAAGCCCAATAACCTAACAATAAAATAAGAGGAACGATTTATAGAAGCTGTATAAATAACCGACTCCATTTTGTACATGTGGTCCCGCAGTACAACATTTGCACAGAACAAGGTACCCGAAAAAATAGAAAAGAGCGATAGAAAAGAAATGATATAGGTACTTACATACGCAGAGTTCTTATAGACATCAGGTCCGCCGAATGAGCCCTTGGCCATTGTAAAAATGCCCAACATCAAGAACAGCAAACAAGCAATCTGAAATGAAACCTGCTTAAAGTGATACCTCAATTCAAATTTCAGTAAGGAAATTAACATGAGACTTCCTCCTTTGCCTTGCTTTTTAGACTAAATAATGCAGCAAAATATACTTCTTCTAATCCAGGATAAAACCTTTCAAAACCCAAAGCTGGGCACTCGTCAGCTAAGACAAACAATTGTATTTTACCTGCTATTATTCGAGTCGAAATCACCTCAAACGCAGTTAGGTGCTCGGCTAATGCGGACTTGTCGATCACTTTTCTCCAAATCCTACCGTTAAGTTTTTCAGTTAAATCGGCAGGTTTTCCTTGTAAAACAAGCCTACCGTTGGCAAGTACGGCCATTTCGGGGCAAAGATCATGTACATCTTCCACAATATGTGTTGAAAGCATCACAACTTTTCGTTCACCAATTTCATTCAGTAGATCGTGGAAACGATTTCTTTCTAACGGATCCAATCCAGCCGTTGGTTCGTCTACAATAATTAATTGTGGATTACCTAATAATGCCTGTGCAATGCCAAAACGTTGCCTCATTCCGCCAGAAAAGTTACCAACTGCCCTATTCCTAACTTCGAACAAATTAGTTTGCTGTAACAACGATAGAACCTGCTCTTTTCGCTCGCCTTTATTAGTTAATCCTTTTAATATCGCTATGTGATTAAGAAGATCAAATGCAGAGATTTTGGGGTAGACACCAAAATCTTGAGGCAGATAACCTAGCTGATTGCGCATTTCTTGAGGGTTCTTTAAAATATCCGTCCCATCAAAAAAAAGATTACCACTATCTGGAAGCTGCAATGTTGCGAGCGTGCGCATTAATGATGATTTTCCGGCACCATTTGGGCCCAATAAACCAAACATGCCATTAGAAATGCTCAATGAAACATTATCTAATGCTTTTACACCGTTACTGTAAGTTTTACTAAGATTTTGTATTAGAAGTCTTCCCATTTTATTTTTTAATAAGATGGCAGCAAAGAAACAATAGGTAACCTTTGCTTATAAATTAAAGTGACAAACGCGTAGTAATTAGTGATGAACGGTTAGACTTACGAAATCTTAAAACTTACGAAGTCTAAGACTTCGTAAGTTTTAAGACTTCGTAAGTCTAGCAATTCTTTTGTCACTAAAATCATTACTTTCGTCATTTAGATTTTTGTAATTAACTTAAATCCTTTTCCTTTATGCGCTGATACCATGACAAAACCTGCATACAGTTCAAAGTTTTTATTTAAATATCAAGAGTTTATACTTTTTGTCGGACTTACGCTTTGGCTGTCAATTTTCCATATTACTGAGGCGAAAACACTCAAATGGGCAGACTATTTCAATTCAATTTTGATATTGGGGTCTAGCCTGCTACCTGTACTCGTTTTTTCTTTCAACAAAACAAAACTAAAGCAAACCTTAAATACAAAACAGTATATTCTTTACTGGGTAATATGTTTTCTTTTAATACAACCTGCATTTACTCTTTGTACTATTTTATTGTCCCCTAATAATTTTGATTTTTCCTTATTTATAACAGCATCATTAGCCGCGCTGGCATTAGAGTTGTTGCTAATTATCAATTCTTACTATCAAAGGAAAGCTAAAGATGCTAAGTGGCTAAAGAAAATTGGACTTGAAAAAGCTGTGCTGATTAGTTTAATCCTCATTTCACTTTTGATAGCCATCATGGGTGTCTCAAGTCTAAATAATCCTGCCTATCACAACAAACAACGCCTACTTATTGGATTTGAATTCAGCCTAACGAAGGTGGTTGAGAATTTTGGGACTTTCCTGTTTTTCTTTACGCAGTTCTTGTTTATGTATCTATGTGGTTATCTATTTTTTATCATCAATAGCCGCATATTAGTATCAAAAGTATTAAAGCAGAAAGGACTAATATTATATCTCTTAAGTGTATTGGCGACCATTGTGATTTTGTATCCATTTATTGCCCAGGTATTAATATCATTACCCATTAATAAAACATTAGGAAGAGATGTCTTTTCTAGCAATGCTTTTGATATAGAAAACGCCTTTGGTGTGATCGGTGTAATGCTATTTAGTCTACCGATTGTACTCGCAATCCAATGGGGAAATCAAAATACGCAAATCCTTTCTTTAGAAAAGGAAAAATCTCAAACAGAACTAGATTTATTAAAGCAGCAGTTAAATCCTCATTTCTTTTTTAATACATTGAATAACCTTTACGGATTAAGTTTACAACAATCTGAAAAAACATCGGAAAGCATTTTACAATTAGCAGAGCTGATGAGATATACAATTTATAAAGGGCAACAAGACCAAGTTAATTTAATACAGGAAGTCAATTATATTGAGGACTACGTTCAACTACAACAAATCAGGTTAAAGAAGCGATTAGTATTTAGTTTCAATAAGGAAATTGAAGACGAAAATTTACAAATTGCCCCGCTTTTATTGATTGTTTTCATAGAAAATGCTTTTAAACATGGGATTGAGATTGCCGAAAATGAGGCATTTTTAACCTTAAATTTAAAATCAAGTCGAAAAGAAGTATATTTCAGTTGTGAAAATTCCTTTGAAGAAGAAAATTTGACAAAAGTTAGTGGCATTGGATTAAATAACCTCCATAAGAGATTAGCACTCTTATATCCCGGAACTCATAACTTAACACTAACAAAAACTAAAAATACCTATAAAGCTGAATTAGTCCTAAAATTATGAGTTTGCGTTGTTTAATTATTGATGATGAACCTTTAGCACACGATGTAATTTTAGCTCATCTTGATGATATTCCATTTTTACAGGTTGTTGGACAGTGTTACCGTGCTACCGATGCTTTCGATTTTTTGAGTAAAAATGAAGTAGACCTTATTTTTTTAGATATTCGCATGCCAAAGCTAAGCGGATTGGATTTCATTAGAACTTTAAAGCAAAAGCCGATCATCATCATTACCTCTGCTTTTGAAGAATATGCACTTGAAAGCTTCGATCTCGATGTTTGCGATTACTTATTAAAACCATTTCGCTTTGATCGGATTTTAAAGGCAGCTAACCGGGCATTAGAAATTCACCAACTTAAGAACCAGCGCAAGCAAGTGCATGGCGAACCTAATAAACAGCTAGCAGAAGATCATATTGCTATTAAATCCGACAAACGGCATATTATCATTAAGCTGAACGAATTGCTATATTTAGAAAGTTTAGGAAATTATGTAAAGGTTTGGAAAGACAGCGAATTTTTACTCACGCCAAGAACACTAACGAGCTTTGAAGATCAATTACCTAAAGAGGTTTTTATCAGAGTACATAAATCCTATATCGTTCATAAAAGATTTGTTCATTACCTTGAGGGAAACATGATTATTCTAAAAAACGGTACTCAAGTGCCTATTGGAAAAAACTATAAACCCACAATTAAACAACTACTCGATATTGAAGATTAGCTTAGTTTGTTTTCAACCACCCTGTTATACTCATTCGGGGTTCATTGGTAACTAATACTTCGTGTGCCAATTCGCTACTTTTAAAGAATACTGATTTGCCATTCAACGGACTGATTTTCTCTAAGCTATCTGTGTGATGGATACATAATTCGCCCCCATCTAACAATTTCCAATTTTCATTTAAATACATTACCATTGAATAGGCCCTATTTCCGTTTTTTTGAAATTGGTCGATATGTTTTTTATAAAAACTCCCTTTCTCATAAAGTGTATAATGGAATTCGTAACCCGTTATTCCCGTGTAACAAGTTTCATTTAAAAATAGCACAAACTGATCCACCAAATTAAAGAAATCATTTTCATGTGGGTCATTATGTTTGCGATCAAGCCAATAAATCACATCACTTCTCACTAATTTACTGTGAGAAATGATGGATTCGTTACCGGTTCCGGCAGCTTGCATAAGCTTCTTTTGATAATGCTCTTTTAAATTCTGCTTTAGGTTATGTGCTAGCTCGGTTGTTAAGAAATTATTTACAATACCTATTTTGTTTTCGATAAAGCTGTCAATTAATACAGCAAAGATTTTTTCCAATGAAATGGGGTTAATTCGGCAAGTCGCCTATCGGTGAAGATAGGTTATATTTCCCTACTTCCAACCTCCTCCAAGCGAACGATACAAATTAACCACCGCTTGCAACTTCTGAAGTTGATCTCCCACCCCACTTAATTGAGCAGCTAAGAGGCTTTGCTCTGATGTTAATACATCGGTATAATTTGTTGCCGAACTATAACGTAACAACTCTTGTGTAAAATCTACTGCTTTCGTTAATGAAGCTATTTGTTTTGCTCTAGTTTCTTGTTTTTCTGCCGCAGTTTGGTAAGCATATAAGGCATTGGAAACTTCAGACCCACTCACCAAGAGCGTTTGTTGAAAGGCATAAAATGCAATTTGCTGTTGGGCCTCAGCAGTTTTTAAGCGGGCTTTATTTTGTCCTTTGGCAAATATTGGCTGTGTTAATCCACCTACTAAATTGTAAAAAATAGATTGACTAAAGAAGTCTTTCAATTGCAGTGTAGATAAACCACCAGCTGCAGTCAAAGTTAATGCTGGGTAAAAATAAGCTTTTGCAACTTTAGTGTTTTCAAATGAGGCTCTAAAAGCATACTCAGCAGCTTGTACGTCAGGTCTATTTTGCAATAATTGAGCAGAAACTCCTGTTTTTAAATCTTTAAAAACAACTTGCTGATCAATTGATGAACGATTAATAGCAGATGGCGCGTTAGCCAGTAAAATACTAAGGGCATTTTCGCTTTCTCTGATACTTCTTCTTAAGTCGGGCAAAGAAACTTCTGCAGCATACAAATTTGCTTCACTTTGTACTACCGCAGCGCCGGTTACCTTAGCAGCATCTTTCAAAGCTTTCATTGTTTCTACATTAGTTTTTCTACTTTTTATAGTTTGCAAGGTAATTGCCAACTGCTTATCAAGCGCCAATAGATTATAATACGTATTGGCAATATTCGCAATAAGTTGTGTTTGCACAGCTCTTTTTGCGGCGTCACTTTGCAATAATGAAGCATAGGCAGAACGCTTGGCGCTGCTTAACTTACCCCAAATATCGGCTTCCCAGGTTGTGCTTAATTGTGCTCTATACGTTTGTGTTTCGAGGTTAATATTAATTCCGGCTGGAAAATTCAAAGCTGCACGCGACTGTTTTGCGTCAGTTACAGATAAATCTCCTTGTAGACTCGGCAAAAGTGCTGAGCGACTTTGCAGCAAAGTCGCCTCTGCAACTTTAATTCGTTCAATTGCTTGTTTCAAATCTAAATTCTGCGCTAGACCAGATTCGATTAGTGATTGCAAGGTTGGGTCTGTAAATAAATTTCTCCAAGGCAGATCGGCAATTGTAGCCGTATCAGTACCTATTTGATCACGGTATAACTGATTGGCATTTACCGCAGGGCCTGTATACTTTTGATTGATACAAGCACTCAAGCTAAGCGTTAAAATACCTATAGTGAGTAAAATATGTTTATTTCTAAATGTCATCTGTTTATTTATTAATAAGTTTAGTGTTCACGCTCATCAACTTCGGGAAATGTCAATGCCGCCTGTTCAACATGTACCTCTTCATCAAATGGAGATTTGTTGCTTACTTTTTCTTGTAGTGTTTGGAAAATGATAAATAGCGCTGGAATTACAAAAACTCCGAATATAGTACCAATTAACATCCCTCCAACAGCACCCGTACCGATCGATTTATTACCAGCGGCGCCAACTCCTGTAGAAAGCATTAGCGGTAAAAGTCCCAAAATAAAGGCAAATGAAGTCATTAAAATTGGCCGCAAACGAGCAGTTGCACCTTGGATTGCTGCATCTACAATACTCATTCCTTTTCGTCTACGGTCTACCGCGTACTCAACAATCAAAATAGCATTTTTAGCGAGCAAACCAACGAGCATGATTAAGGTAATTTGTGTATAGATATTATTATCTACACCAAAAATCTTATCAAAAATAAACACGCCCGCTAATCCGATAGGTAATGAAATTAACACGGCTAACGGCAGGATATAACTTTCATACTGTGCACAAAGCAAGAAGTAAACGAATACTACGCAAAGCAAAAAGATAAAAATTGTTTGACTACCACTACTCATTTCTTCCCGCGACAAGCCTGAAAATTCATACCCGTAACCAACTGGCAAATGCAACGCCGCTTCTTCCTGTACGGCTTTTAATGCATCTCCAGAGCTAAATCCTGGTTTAGGACTTCCTGTTACAGCAATTGACGTATAAAGGTTGAAACGGGAAATAGCTTGAGGACCATAAACTTTCTCTAAGTTTATAAATTCGCTCACTGGAGCCATTACACCTTTGGCATTTCTTACATAAATACTATTTAAGCTTTGCTGGTTGGCACGATACTGAGCGTCTGCTTGATACATTACCCTAAATTGTTTACCAAACTTGTTGAAGTTTGAGGCATATACCCCACCAAAATACCCCTGCAACACACTCAATACATCGGTTACGGTTAAACCAGCTTGTTTAATCTTAGCCACATTTACATCAATTTGATATTGTGGAAAGTTAGGGTTAAAAGAAGTAGACGCATACTGAATTTCTGGTCGCTTAGCTAATGCGGCAAGAAATGCATTTCCAACCTCATTAAATTTATTAATGTCACCACCAGTTTTATCTTGTAACTGAAACTCAAAGCCCCCACTGGTTCCAAAACCTTGGATAGTTGGTGGTGCAAAGAAGATAATCTTTGCTCCCTTGATACCAGCTGTTTTTGCAAATAGCTCGCCGATGATCGCTTTAACGTCCCGTTCTCGTTCATTCCACGGTTTTAAACGAGAAATTACCATTCCGTATGAACTACCAGAACCACTGATCATGCTTCGACCCACAATTCTTAAGGCACTTTTTACCTCTGGAATATCTCGCACAATTTTATCAATTTTCGTGATAATCACTTGGGTCTCTTCTTGTGAGGTACCTGCTGGTAGAGATATATCAGACATGATTACGCCCAGATCTTCATTTGGAACAAAACCTTTAGGCGTTGTATTCATTGTCCAAATTAAAATTCCAGCAAATGCTAAAATACCCACACCTGCTATCCATTTTCTGCGAGACAAGAAGGAAACAGACCGTTTATACCGTTCGGTCATTAAATCGAACGACGTATTAAACCCTACATAAAAACGCTGCAAAAAATTCTTTGGCTTACCATGGTCGTCTGCGTGTGGCTTTAATAACAAGGCACATAGCGCCGGACTTAAGGTTAAAGCATTAATTGCCGATAAGATAATTGCAATTGCTAATGTTAGCCCAAATTGTTTGTAAAATACCCCCGATGATCCTTGGATAAAACTTACTGGGATAAATACCGCAGCCATTACTAAGGTAATGGAGATAATCGCTCCTGTGATATCCTCCATAGCATCAACGGTAGCCTTCTTAGCCGATTTATATCCATGATCTAGCTTGGCGTGAACGGCCTCGACGACCACGATGGCATCATCTACCACTATACCGATTGCAAGCACTAGTGCAAATAAGGTTAAAAGGTTGATTGTAAAACCGAATAAACTCAAGAAGAAAAATGTACCGATAATAGCCACTGGAACCGAAATAGCCGGTATTAAGGTAGAGCGAAAATCTTGAAGAAAGATAAACACCACCAAGAACACTAAGATAAATGCCTCGATTAGTGTATGAATCACCTTCTCAATTGAAGCGTCCAAGAAGTCGTTCACATTTACCAACGAAGTATAGTGAATACCTTTTGGGAACGCTTTTGATGCTTCATCTAATGTTTTGATTGAATTTTCGATTACTTCTTTTGCATTTGAACCAGCTGTTTGATTGATTGCAATACCAATAGAAGAATTACCATTATACTTTGAGGTACTTGCATAACTTAAAGCACCTAATTCAATACGGGCAACATCTTTTAAGCGCAGTACTTGTCCATTTGCATCGGCTTTGATGATAATATTGCTGAAGTCTTCTTCACTTTTAAGCCTGCCAGTATATTTTAAAGTATATTGAAATGATTGATCACCTCGTTCACCAAACTGTCCTGGTGCAGCCTCCACATTTTGTTCTGCTAAAGCAGCATTTACATCGCTAGGGATTAGGCCATAAGTTGCCATTACGTCTGGTTTAAGCCAGATACGCATGCTGTAATCCATTTGTCCAAATGAACTTGCATCACCAACACCTGTTATCCGTTTAATTTGTGGGATAATGTTAATGTTAGCATAATTTTGCAGAAATTTTTGGTCGTATTCAGGATTGTCGCTATGAATAACGAAAATCAACACGTTACTCGCCTGTCTCTTTGCCGTAACAACTCCAGATCGCGTAACCTCTGCAGGCAATAAACTAGTTGCCCTAGCTACCCTATTTTGCACATTTACCGCTGCTAGATCTGGATTGGTACCCAGCTTGAAGTTTACGGTAATAGTTGCACTACCATCATTACTGGCACTGGAGGTCATGTAAGTCATGTCTTCCACCCCATTAATTTGCTCTTCGAGCGGTATTACCACACTATTCATTACCACATCGGCATTTGCGCCTTGGTAGGATGTTGAAACTTGTACCGTTGGTGGCGCTATTTCTGGATATTGTGAAACGGGTAAGGTTATTAAACCCAATATCCCAAGTATCACTATGATAATTGATATAACCGTTGATAAAACTGGTCTATCTATAAATTTTTTAAACATAAATTTTGATTTACGATTACGTGAACTTATTTTTTAATTTCAGCGTAAACTGAATCTGTATTTTTTTCTTCTGGCTTAATCTTAGTTCCATCTCTTAATGACTGAAAGCCTTCTAAAACGACTTTATCCCCAGCTTTTAGACCTTTTGTTACCACATAGAATTTACCCTTTGTATTTTGCATTACTTCTATAAGCGTATTAACCACTTTCGCAGAATCTCCTAAAACGTAAACAAATTTCTTTCCTTGCAAGTCGGTTGTTGATTTTTGAGGGATTAAAATCACGTTATCGATATTTTGTGGGATACTAACTAATGCACTTGCTCCATTTTTTAAGGTAGCTATCGGATTTGGAAAGGTTGCTCTTAAGCTTACTGCTCCGGTACTTTTATTGATCTGGCTATTGATCGATTCTATTTTGCCATTTTGAGCATAAATAGATCCATCAGCTAAAACTAATCGTACAGGAGGGATATTTTTCATTTGCTCACTAAGCGTTTTACCTTTATAAATAGTCGAAAAATCAAGAAGCTGTTTTTCATTTAAAGAAAAATAAGCATAGACTTTACTCGTATTTGAAACCGTAGTTAAGGGTTGAGCACTTGTTCCACTTACCAAGCTTCCAGTTTTAAAAGGTATAGCGCCTACTACTCCATCAACTGGACTGGTAATTCTCGTATAAGCCAAATTTACCTTCGCATTAACCAAAGCAGCTTTAGCTTGAGCCAATGCAGCTTTTCTACTTTGAAGCGTTAACTGTGCCGATTCTAGTTCGTATTTACTAATGATGTCTTTTTCAACCAGAGGCTTGGTTTTATTTACTTGTAGTTGAGCAGCATTTACATCCGCTTCTGCGCTGCTAATCGCTGCACTTGCCGTTCTAACCTGTTGTTCATACTGTGGAGCATTAATTGTAAACAATATTTGTCCTTTTCTCACTAACGCACCTTCATCAACGTAAATTCTTTCCATAAAGCCATCAACTTTTGGTCTTATATCTACATTTTCAATACCCTCGATTGTTGCTGGATAATCAGAATTGAGTACCGTTGACTGGGTATTCACCTCAAATACCGGATAAGGCTGTGGTGTGCTGGCTGCAGCCGCTGCTTGCGCTGCTTTTTCATCTTTCCCGCCACACGATGCAAGCATAGCTCCTAAGCATAAAAGGATTGAAAAGTGGATAGTTGTTTTCATAATTATGTTGATTTTATTTGTGTTCATTAGTTGTATTTATTGGTAAACCATTTCAAAGATAAGCTGCTTACGTTCTTTCATTAGTTTGAGGTATTCCTCATCATTAATGTTATAAAGGGACTTGTTCAAACAAGTGGTAATTAATGGATAAGCCATTAACGCGAATAAGTTCATTAAAAAATGCCGAGGATCCATTTTTTTAATGTTACCTAGGTCCATCTCTGCTTCCACCTCTGTTAAAAATTGACGAATTCGATTTCTCTTTTCATCGGGAACAGTTTTTTCCGTACGCTTAAATTCAGTTACCACGTACATTTCTCTATATGGATATTTAATTGCTTGATCCATAAAGACATTAATCAATCGTTGAACTTTTTCTTTGAATTCCAGTTTCGCTGAAAAAACTGAATGTAATTCTGCCGACATTTCTGTTCTGGCCTCATCTGCAACCTGTTCAAACAGGATATCACGTGACCTGAAATAGTAATTAACTAGCGTTCTATTCACACCAGCGGCATCCGCAATATCTTGCGTAGTTGCATGTAATCTCCCCTCTGAAAAAAAGATACGTTTTGCTGTATCTTTAATCAACTGCTCTGTTCCTGTCTCTCTCTGCGCCATTTACAATTATGTTTAACAATTTTGTCAAACCAAAAGTAAGGTTATTGCCTAATTTATTTTAAACCTATCTAAATTGTAGCGGATTTATGACAGTGGTTTGATAATTTCGGGATTACTTTATTCTAACGGCAGCACTAGCTGATAAATATTACCTCTATTACCTGTTAGCAATACTAGTTTGCCATTTTTTGCTTTTTGAATGGTATTAAAGTTTAAGGTTGAAATATTAATCCAATTTTGACCACCATCGGTAGAGTAGTCTGTACCCGAGCTACCCGTTGCAAACCAGAGCTTGCCCTCGATATGTTCAACAGCAGATCTAAATCCCAATACTGGTGTAGTAGGTTTAACCCAGCTTTTGCCTCCATTTTTAGTTAGCAGCACATTATTGGTGTTTTCTTTATCCTTTAAATAATTACCGCCAACTACAATACCGGTTCTATTGTCTGAAAATCCGATAGAAAACGGCCCTGTACTACTTTCACCTTGTATAATTGGACAATCATAAACTTTCCATTTTTCCCCGTAATTAGATGAGTAATAAATATTTGAAACTTTACCTCCACTGGCTATCCATACTTTACCATCATTGCTTGTTCTAATGGTCGTGCCGCTTGCTGCAAAGCCAGCCTCTCCTACCGCCAGTTTCTGTTTTAAATTAGCGGAGATATCTTTCCAAGTCAACCCTCCATCAGTCGTTTTTAACAACTGCATTTTATCAGCTATTGGATCGCCAAAAATAATTCCTTCGTTCCTATTCCAAAAGCCCATTCCATCTAAAAAAATTAAGGAGTCGGTATTTTTATAGACTTCTTTCCAGTTTTTGCCTCCATCGGACGTCAGTAAGATATAGGCTGGCGACCCTGCATTTACGATAATGGCATTTTGATCATCAAATGCCTCAATATCTCTAAAGTCCAGTTTTTCGTAACCTTTTGGCTGTGTCCATTCCCAAGTAGAACCTCCGTCGGTAGTTTTACCAACATGTCCATTGCTTCCGCTAACCCAGGCAACTTGATTCGATACCACTGCTAAACCGCGCATACTAGTACTTTTGCCGGAGCTAAGTTGCTTAAGTGTATACTGCTGTGAAAAACAAAGCAATGGGGATAATAGCAACAAAAGGAATAGATTTTTCATTCAATAAGTTCTATGTATAATTAATTATTTAACTCTCTTCCAAGTTTCTGAACGACCAATTAGAGAAACACCAATATATCCCCTGATGCTAAGTTGGCCATTTTCTTTCATACTCAGATTGCAAGCATAAGTTTTCCCCGTTTTAGGATCATATACAGTTCCATCAGTCCACTTTCCATCTTCAAAAACAAAATCTTTTAATATTTCCAGTCCTAAAATAGGCTTGGATCTTAAATTAGTATTGGGATTCTTTTGATCCATTTTAGGCTTCCCTTTCACGTCGTTCGGCTCTTTAATCCAAGCCAATTTACCGAAATACTTGTCCGCTCTTTTGTAAATCTCAATTTGCCCTTCACCTGTTGCATTTAGCCACTTCCCTAAAACAGCATCCTTATTTTGAGCAAAGGCAGTCGCAATACAAAACGATAAAAAGAATATAAAAGATAATTTCTTGACCATAGGAATTAAATATAAAGTCCTATAAAGTTAGCAATCTTTTTAAAAAATAAAACCCGCTCGCACCACCGACAAATCAATTTCTAGTTAGATTGGAGTACTTTTCGGAAACCGAAATAAAAATTACAAGTGGTTACAGTCGAGATTTCGTCTGGCAGTACAGTGGCTTCAAAACCATGCGCAATTACAATTGCTATAATTTCTGGTGGCGATATAAATCCATCCAAACATTTAATCCTTAATATTTTATCGCAATCATCTAGCGCAAAATTAGCCTGATAATGACTAAAATTACGATGAATTTGATCAATTATTTCTTTCGCATCCGCTACATCAATCACATTAGTTTTAAAAACTTCTACCATATTGATTTTGGATTATCTTAATTACATTTTACTCATATCCATGTGTGCAATTTCCCATAGATGCCCATCTAAATCTTCAAAACCATGTTGGTACATCCACCCATGATCTTGCTTATCTGTAGGTGCTTTACCTCCAGCTTCAATTGCTAGCCTCACCATTTCGTCTACGCTGTCTCTGCTCTCGGCCGATAAACAGATTAAAACCTCGGTTGTTTTTTTAGCATCAGCTATATCCTTTTTGGTAAATTGTTTAAAGAACGGCTCTACCAAAAGCATCACGTAAATATTATCGGCAACAATCATACTTGTCGCATTATCATCTGTAAACTGGGCATTAAAACTAAAGCCAAGTTTAGTAAAAAATTCTATTGATTTTGAAAGGTTCTTAACCGGTAGGTTAACAAAAATTTGAGTTGACATAGGGTTTTGATTGTTAATTATTAGTTGATGATTGTTTATTTTTCTAAAATTCGTTTAAGATTATTTAGGCTTTCGTTCAAGTCTTTCCCCAATATATTATCTATGAATAGATTAAATAGGTTCATTGGGTAGCTGTTACGCCCTTCCATCATCCATTTTACATTTGTTTGGTTTTCGGTAATTGCAGTCGTATACATAGAAGTTTGCGCAACGTTCTTAAAAGGCTTTTCAAAGCTAATTTCAATGTTAATAAGCATTAAGGGCTCTATTCTTTTGATTTCTTGTTCTCCCTTACCTGCTTGCTTATTGCCTTCCCAAGCACTCACAAAACCTACTGTACCATCAATTCCGTTATAATCTATTTTCACATGAGGATCAGCCATTACCCATTTACTATATTTCTCTTGATTTTTTACCATTTTAACAAACTCAAACACTTCTGAGATAGGTCTATGAATAACAATATCTCTTTGAATGATGTATTCATTTTTAACGATAAGTGCCAAAAACGATAAAAAAACTATAAGGACGATGACAAATAGTAAGATGCTCAAAAGAATATTCATGGTTTAAGGGTTTGAGTTAAGGCTGAGATGATTTAGTTTACATATATTTCATTGCATCATAATTTAACAACCTGCGCCAAAGAGCAATTTGGCCTATGCAGTTAGCCTCTCTGTACGTTTGAAAAGAAACCATTTCGTAAAGAGGGAAGCTCATTCCAGGAAATTCAAGTACACGGTCGAGCTCTTTGTCTGTTGCTTTAAGTAACTGATCTTTTAAAACTGGCGAGATCTTTTGCCAGTCTTGCTTAAATGAATCAAGAGAAGGATAACTTTCGTTGTCTTGTATACCTTTGTGATCTTTAAAAAGCTCATTTGCCGAAGGTTTCAAACTCGAGCCAAATAAACTTGCCAACTCATATCTTTCATGAACTAAGCTACCGGCAATCCAAGCAATGTGATTTGCTTTGGTATCTAATCGGTTTAGTGAGTCTTCATCTGAAATTCCTGCTAAAGCATTTTCAAAATAAGCTGTATGCATATCGAATAAATCTATCAATGCATATAATCTGTTGCTTACGGGTTGTTGTTTCATAGTTAATGATTTTGATTACACTAAGTTATCACTTGTTAAAAGATAAATTCGTCGCTATTAAAGTCAACAATAGGGGGCATTTGCGACAAAATCTTTATCTTTAGTCAAGAATTTATTTAGTAATGAGAAAAATCGGCGTTTTATTAACCAAAAATTATAAGCTTTTAAGCATTGCGGCAATTTTGGAAGTATTTGAAACTGTTAACAAATTTCATTTAGATGAACAGCAAGAGCAGCCATTTGACATTCAACTTTTGGAAGCTGAAGACGAAAATGTGCAGGTAAAAGAGGCTTTTGGGTATCCATTAAAATCAATTCAGGAACCTGGACTAATAGATCTAATTCTAATTCCTGCATTTACTTCTACTAATTTACCACAAACACTCAAAGAAAACAGCAAATATGTTCCTTATCTCCACAAGCAATTTCAACAAGGCGCTAGTATTGGAACGGTATGTACTGGGGCTTTTTTACTAGGCGCAAGTGGCTTATTAAACGGCAAAATAGCTACTACACACGTTGATGCGATTACAAACTTTGCAATCGCATTTCCTGAAGTGAATTTAAAAGCAGATAAAACAGTTACACAAGATGGAAGGCTATACACCAGTGGTGGGGCAACCTCGTCATTTCATCTTTTACTACACCTCATTCATGAATTTTGTGGAAGCGAAATGGCCATTAAAACAGCTAAACTCTTTGCAATTGACATGGATAGGGATAAGCAGACATACTTCAGTACTTTTCAACCTTCCAAAAACCACACTGATGAATTAGTTGCATCAGCGCAGCAAAAGATAGAAAGCAATTACCATGACACAGCCACTATTGAGGAATTAATTAAGGATATCCCATCAAGTCGGAGAAATATTGTAAGAAGATTTAAGCAGATAACGGGAATAACACCAATTGAATATTTACAACAAACCCGCATCGAAGCAGCTAAAAAGCTTTTGGAAAGAACAAGTCACCAAATGAACGAAGTTATTTTTCAGTCGGGATATAGCGATCCAAAAGCATTTAGGAAAATGTTTAAGAAAAATGTTGGTATGACACCCTCTCAATATCGGGAAAAATTCCAAGTGCGATAATAGCCACAAAGGCACCACGAACAAAACTGAGTATATTAATTCTGTGGCGGAAAGTTAAAAGGTTTCCACGCTGGATATTTGGCTAATTCTGTTTCTACCTCGTCACTAATCGGAATACCCCATGTTTCCCAGAAAGGTGCCAAATTTCTTTTTACAACGTCTGAATAGGTTTTAACCCAAAGATCACGTTTTTTCTGATCATTTAATCTTCCTATGCTAGACCCAATAATTTGGTATTCTTTGAAGAAAGATTTAAAACTCTCCCATCCAAAGCCCTCTTGCATTTGGCGAAACATGATAAGGCCCAAAAATGGATCACTCTTCCATTTCTCATAGCCCGGTCCTTCAGCAAAGTACTTTTTCATCATTTTTTGAGTATTTACACTAGATACGCCACTATGAGATTCGTCCCTTCCACCCATTAGCCTATCGAACATATAAAGTGAAAAGAAATTGTTGCTTACTTCTGTAGTTCCACCAAATACCCAATTTAGGTTCTGCATGTTATGGCCAATTTCATGAAAAAAGCCCCAGTTTGCTCCACCTTTGCTAGGCTTCATCAATAATTCTGGATTGGCCATTATTTCGTTAGATAGCATTTTTTTACTTGGCGAATGATGGATCATGATCGGATAACCGCTGTGCATATATCCACCGCCAATATGTTCGTCGGGAACCATTCGTTGTGGGCGATAAAAAGGAGCCGGTATATTTGCTAAATCTAATTCTCCAAGTACTACCAAGTCCCATAGCTGAAGCACTTCTGCAGGATTTTTAATCGTTTGCAAAACGCTATCGGGCAAGGTTAAGATTATATGCTCAGTTGCCATTTCTCCCCAGGGAGCCTTATTGTTTTTTAATTGGTTTTCCCAATCTTGCTGAGATGATTTACCGAGCACAAAAAGCGGTGCCTCAATTGCATGGCTAATATTAAAGTCGATCGCTCTGCTATCGCCTCTCGGCTTTACATTGATATAGATTAGTCCCCCAAAAGGCGATGCTAGCCTATTTTTACCAGTTTCTAATTTTTGTCGCTTAGTGATGATTGGCATTCGGCGCCAATCTTCCTTACCAGCAACCCAATAATTTAATCTATCACTATGGGCCCCAATTTGAACTTCCAAATCTTTGATATCTGCATCTTTCGGCACTTCTATCTCTACATATTCACCTGCCATAGCATATAAACCTGTACTATACATGGTAGCATTATCATAGCCTGAATACCCTAGTGTAGCAACTATAGGCAACAAACTATCATCAATCTTTTGATGCATTATGTTCACTTTCTTATTTACAAAGCGATATCCTGACTTTACAGCGCCTGGAAAAATATTCGATGACGGCTGTAATTTGACATTTTTATAAGCTGTACTTTTTAATGTTTCGTCGCTCCACTTGGCAATTGCTTTTCTAAAAACAGTATCATCTTTAGATAAGGCTTGTGCTGGACTAATGAGTACAGTAGCGGGGTCTTTTGCAACATCTTGAGCAATGGCGGTTAGTCCGGTCGCTAATAATGTCATTGTAAGTAATAATTTCATTTGTGTGGTGGTTAATTTAGGTCAACTATTTAATATTTCAACTATACTAAAATAGCTAAGTAAATTTCATTAACATCATTAATTGCCACACAAACGTTTGCATTTTTCGGAGATTAAATGAATTGAATTGATAGACAATGTGTTTTGATCACTGCTGTTATTTTTTAGTTAACCAAAATTCACCAGTAGGTAAAGTATTTTAAAATTTTAATTGGGAACTTATCAAAACACGTTAAAAAAATCAAACGTTTGTGTTCACAAATTCATATTTTGTCTCATCATGAACTTATCAGGCATTTTTAATATCATCATTCTACTAGGCGCGCTTCAGGGGCTCATCATCAGTATTTTGCTTTTATGTTCTAAAAGAAATAAGTTGGCTAATAGATTATTAGGCACCTTAATTTTTCTAATCGCCTTAGCTAGCTTTAATTTATATGGCAATTATATGGACTGGTTTAACATTGGTCTATTACGTTTCTTAACCGAAGTAGTTCCGATGGTTATTGTGATGCCTATGGGTCCGTTAATCTATTTCTACATCAAATCCTTTTCGGCAGCTGATTTCAAAATTGACAAGAATTTTCGCTATCACTTTTATGCTATTATCATAGATCTCGCTCCAACATTTATTGTCATAAGTTATTTTATTGGAATATATGCAGGTCTTGTTACTCCCAACCCTAAGCCCTGGGGTATTTTCATAGACCAATTTAATGTATATGCGGATATTCCTAGATGGGCTTCGTTAACCATTTATATTTTACTATCGTTAAAATATCTATCCAATAGAGTCGAAACTAATGCTATCTCAAAAAATAGCCTCAATTGGTTAAGAATATTCCTAAAAGCATTCTTAGTTTTTCAAGTAATCTGGCTGCTCTATCTTATCCCCTATGTTATTCCCATATACACCGATAAAATACTTGATATTTTTGGGTGGTATCCTGTGTATGTTCCTCTCGCTATTTTAGTTTATTGGTTGGGAATTAAGGGTTATATTGTTGGGCAAAACGATGAAATAGCTACAAAGAAAACTAGCGACATTAAGAATTTACCGTCTACTGAAGAGTTAATTAAAATAATCGATTCGCTTAGGCTTGTAATGGAGGATAAAAAAACATATCGTAACCCTAACATCAATCTCAATACTTTGGCAGCACAGCTTGGTTATACGCCAAAAATAATATCCACTGTAGTAAACCAACATTTTGAAAAGAGCTTTAACGAATACATTAATGACTATCGCATAGCTGAATTTAAAGTCAAGTTTCTTGGACCTGATTTCGATCATCTTACCATTACAGGGCTCGCACTAGAGTGTGGATTTAATTCACAGGCTACCTTTCAACGCGCTTTTAAAGAATCTACAGGCTTGTCTCCATCAGCATATCGTAAAGCCAACGCTATTAAAGTAGAAAATTCTTCTCAAATCATGATTTGAGAAGAAGAATTCTAGTTATTTCCATTTTTGATATAGAAGTTTGACAAATTAAATTACTTCTATGAAAAAATTAGCCACGCTGTTTCTATTATGTCTACTAGTACACAAACCATTTGCACAAACTCCATCGGAAAAGAAGATTGCAACTAGCTTGGATAGTTTGTTAGCTACAAAATATACCCTTAAAGATCCGGGCATCGCCGTGTTGGTTTCCAAACAAGGTAAAGTTATTTATCAGAAAGCTTTTGGAAGCGCTAACCTCGAATTAAATGTTCCAATGACTACAGAAATGTTATTTAATTTAGGCTCGATTACAAAACAGTTTACGGCAGTCGCAATATTACAACTAATGGAAAGTGGTAAGCTTTCTTTACAAGATAGCTTACAAAGGTATCTTCCAAATTTCCCTTCCAAAGGGCATACCATAACGATTGAACATCTTTTAACACATACTGCCGGATTAAAAGATTATCTCCAAATAGATTACCAAGTTCCCTATATGGAAAGACGGGATTTTGAGCCTAAGGAACTGATAGATCTTTTTAAAAAACAGCCTTTAGAATTTGAACCCGGCACTAAATTTAAATATAGCAACACGGGTTACTTTTTACTAGGTTATATTATTGAAGCGATTACTGGAAAAACCTATGAAAAATACTTACAGGAAAATATTTTTCTTCCTTTAGGATTGAACAATACTTACTACGATAGTCCAAGTAAGATTTTCCAGAATCGAACTCATGGTTATAAAAAAGTTAACAGTTACGAAAAGGCGGATTATTGGGGAGCTACAATACCTTATGCTGCGGGGGGCCTAATTTCAAATATTGAAGACTTGTTTAAGTGGCATCAAGCTTTAGCTTCATATAAGCTATTAAAGAAACAAACATTACAGAAGGCCTTCAGTCCTTTCCGTTTAAAGGATGGAACTCTCACAACATATGGCTACGGATGGTTCATTAACAACATAAATAACCTTAGCAGTATAGAACATGGTGGCGCCATAACCGGATATCGAACTAACGAAATCCACTATCCTTCGAAGGATGTTTTCATCACTATTTTAACAAATTGCGACTGTGCGCCCACCAATGAATTGTCGGTAAGCATTCCGAGCATTGTATTAGAATCTCCATTGCAAAAAAGTACAAAAGTGGATGATGCCGTCTTAAATAAATACGTAGGGTTATATAAACTGTCTAGTGATTCTAAAAGAACTATCAAAATCGTCAAAGAAAATGGAACTCTTATTGCCCTTGTTTCTGGTCAAGAAAACTATCCATTGCTTTTTCAATCAGATAACAAATTTGAGTTTAAAAACATTCAGGGTGCCAAATGCGAGTTCATAATTGAAAATGACAAAGTTTTAAAGTTTACTGTCTCTCAAAATGGGGTATTCGACTGGTTAAAAGTAGAATAATATAAATGTTCTTTATGGAAAACCTGTTATTTGGACATCTTTTTGCTATATTAATTAACTTAATCAGCAAAAATGAAAACTAGACACCTACTTTTTACTTCCATCTTTACGCTCGGCACTTTAACTTTCGGTTGCCAACAAGAAAAATCGAAAGAAAAAGAAAAAGTAATGGATGAGAAGAAAACCATTTGTTACCAATCTATTTCTGGAAAAGATACGGCTTGGTTATCTATCGATACCTCAAAGAAAATCATCAACGGGCTATTGAGCTTTAATTATGTCGACAAAAAGCAAAGATATGAAGGGCAGTTCAAGGGGGAAATGTACGGCGATACACTTAGGGGTCATTATGATTTTAAAATCAACAAAGCTGAATTATGGAACCGTAATCCTGTGGCTTTCTTAAAAAAAGATGGCAAATTAACTATGGGTGTTGGCCAATTCATGCTTATCATGGGTTCTGCTCACTTCGACAATAGGGTTCCTATCGACTACTATAAAGGGCGATTTGTTTTTGTAGAAGCGGCATGTAAAAACTAAATATCAATCAATGCGGTAGTAATATGATCGCATTGATTAATTTAATATCTCATTCATTTCTGTTAATATGATCGGTTTACCACCGGTTACAACAATGGTATGTTCGTGCTGCGCCATATAGCCGCCTTTATTTCCAACCATTGTCCAGCCATCTTCTTGTTGCTCTGCATAAGACGAAGCTGTTGAAATGAATGTTTCGATCGCCACTACAGAGTTTTTCTTAAATCGACGTTGGTCATATTTATTTTTATAGTTTAGCAATTCATCAGGTTCTTCATGTAGGCTTCTGCCGATTCCATGTCCACCAAGGTTTTTAATTACGCTATAACCTCTTTTTTTAGCTTCTGTTTCAATTAAAAACCCAATATCTGCAATCTTTACTCCGCCCTTTATATTGTTGAGTGCTTTGGTGAGAATTTCTTTAGAAGCATTAACTAGCTTTTGGTGCTGATGAATATCTTTTCCTAGTACAAATGAAGCTCCATTGTCTGACCAAAATCCATTTAATTCGGCAGAAACATCAATATTTATTAAATCACCTTCTTTAAGTATTTTTTTATCGGAAGGAATACCGTGACAAATTTCGTTATTCACACTGATGCAAGTCCAACCTGGGAAATCGTAGGTCACATAAGGGGCAGATTTAGCTCCAAAATCGCTCAAGATTTTAGCACCATACAAATCAAGCTCTTTTGTTGACATTCCTATCTGAGCATATTTGATCATTTCTTTTAAAGTAAATGCAACTGCTTCACTAGCTTTTTGCATTCCTACTAATTCAGATTCGTGTGTGATAGACATAGCTTTATCCTTTATTTACGATTTAACTTCGCTTGCAAATTTAGGTTTAATAATTGACTAAAAACGAAGCATACTAACATTCTACTGAAACCATTTGACTGAGATAGTGCTTACACGGAGTACTCTCTCAAAGTGAGAAGGCTTAGATCACCTTGACCAGATAGTAATAGAACAAAAAATGGCAGATACGGAAAATTATAGTTTTAGTAAATAGACCTAGATAAACCAATGTCGATTGAAATGTAAAGTTATATATCTTTAATTCCTGATAAATCTTATTTCTCTCTAAACTCCTATTGTGTCTAATAGTACTGCTATACCATAATGCTCTCTTATTGTGTCTAACAGTTCTGTCATACCATAATATTCGATAGCGGTAAGAATATCAATACTGGTTAGTAGATTGTCTGTTTCTACCCCTTCAATATCAACATCTAAAAGCTGTGCTTCCGAGGCTGGAGTAACATGGACAATTTTCGCATTTTTTATAATAAAACGCATTTTAGGAAAAAATTAAGTCTGTTTTTTTGCATAAAAGTAATACTGCAACAGTACAGTAAAATACGTCTACTATCATTATAACAACTTTATGCTATAGCATTCAATGGTATAACAATAATTTGCGATATAACCTAAAGGGATAATCTTGGGGAAATTCTAGGTAACGATAAAACTTAAATAATCAACGGTTTTAATAGGAAAATCAAAAGACAGATTTTAGTCAGACATGTATTGAAGTTATTTAACTTCAATTTAAAATAATCTTATACCTTTACTATTTTAGATGAATTTATGGAAAAAACTAATGCTATTGCCATTGTTTTTGATGACCACCTTTTATTCGCCGATTCTTTTTCGGCACTGATAGAACGACTGGAACTTTTTAGCGCAGTTCACACATTTGATGATAAAAAAGCACTCCTAAATTTTCTCATCAAACATTCGGAAGCACCCATTTACTTATTTTTGGATTATTATATAAAAAATGAAAATTGCCTTACGCTCTTCAATGAAGCAAAACGCCTAAATCGACAGACCAAAATCATTGTAATGAGCTCAGTTATAAGCCCTATAGCGGTGACAAATATCTTAGATTATAAACCCCAAGGATTTCTCTCCAAATCATCTGGATTTAATACGGTACTCCAATGCCTTAGCACAATAGCTCAGGGCAATCAATATTTCTGTCCAGAAATCACTGAAATTATTGAGCATACACATCACATCAATAAAATACCATTTACGGCGAGGGAATTGGAAATTTTACAGTATTTTGCGCAGGGATTATCCATAGCCAACACTGCAGAGAAAGCCCATCTTAGCAAACACACCATCGTAGCACATCGGCGCAAGATGATGGCAAAGATCAATGTAAATTCCATTACTGAATTACTATCTTACGCACGTGGGCAAGAGTTAATCTAATCGAGGTCTGAAAATATGCAATCATGCATCGCCTAAAAACTACACCATATTTATTCTTAATCTTACTGTTTTGCCTTTGCCCTAACTTTGCCCAAGGCCAAATCCAGCAGATTAGGCAAGAGTTACATCAACTATCCAAAATCAAGGACAGTGTTGGCTTGGTCAACAATTTAAATCGACTAGGAACACTTTACCGAACTAGAAATGCAGACAGCTGCTTTTATTATGGAATAAGAGCCAAGCGTATAGCAACTAATATACATTACCAAAAAGGACAGGTAGCCGCAGAGCATGTGATTGCTTTTGCTTTATATAAGAGAGGCTTATATGCAGAATCGCTGGAGCTTCTTGGAAAAATATTACCAGAGTACCAGCGGTTAAAGGATGTCGAAAAAATTACCCGAGTATATCTAGATATGGTCGAAGTGGAGAACAAGGGTATCTCCGAAAGAAAGAAAATTATATCCTTATTACAAAAGGCCATCCAAATCGGAAGAACACTAGAAAAGGATAGTGTGATGTCTGAAGTATATGCAAGCTACTATAACCGGAATTCGAATCTTTCTGCAGACAGTATTAATTACTACATGCGCAAATCCAGAGAAATTGCAATCCGTTATAAAGACGAAAGTATGCTCAATTTCAATCTCTTGTGGCAAGCACGTCTATTAATTTTAAATGGTCAACTACAGGCAGCTTTGCCACTTGTAAAGCAGTTACTATCAGATGCTCAGCGTATTGGAAATGCAAATATGGAGATTAATGTACTTTTCCTGATGACAGGTTTTTATGACAAAAAGCCAAAAATAGCACTTGATTTTCTTTATCAAGCCTATAAAGTGGCACAGAAAAGTGAAGACAGTAGCTTAGAAATCTATATTTTAAATAATGCTTTAGCAGTTGCCAACAAGCTGAATGATAAAAACGAAATCATTAAAGTTCATGTTAAATTGGAAAGGGCGATGTCTGCAGAATGGGAAAGGTCAAAAAAATTCATGGGTGATTATATCAAGTATAATAATATACAGGATAACAACAAGTTATTAAGTGAGGAAAATGCGCAAAGAGCTCTTTGGATACTGGTCATTTCATTTTCCTCAGCTATTATTGTGCTGACCGTCTATTTGATTATGCTGCGCCGGAGTAGGAAAGCAAAAGCACAAATAGTGGCCCTCAACACAACTGCCAATATGCAAATTATGGCAATGGAGGAAGCTAAACACCAAGCAGTAAAAGAAGAACAACAACGCCTTGGACAAGACCTTCATGACAGTCTAGCCTCGTCTATTGCTGCCATTAAGCACCAATTAGAGGTGTTATTATTATCCACTCATGATACTAGCTTAAAAAACAAATTGGGCATGCTGCAAATGGAAACAGAGAACGCCTATGCTGCAGCCCGTAATAAGAGCCATGAATGGTTCAGTGCCGCTAATGAACAACAAGAACAGTCTTTTGAAAAACAAATCAAACTACTTACAGACAAATCTTTGCCCGAAAACCACTACAATAAAACTATTCACATCGACAATAATTCATTACTAAGGGTTGACATGGATACACGAATTTCACTACTCCGTATCATTCAAGAGGTGATCACCAATATCATCAAACATGCCAAAGCTAAGAATGTAGGAATTTTAATTTATGAGGAAGATGGTAATCTTGTTTTAACGATTAATGATGACGGGATAGGATTAAATGAAAAAAAATCCAGCAACGAAAAATCAACAATGGGTCTACAATCCATCCGTCGTCGGGTTCAATCTCTAAATGGTGAAGCTAAAATACACTCAGATTCGAAAGGCACTGAAATAATTGCCTCTATCCCATTAGCATCATGCTAATGCCATTTCAAAAATCTTTAACAAGAATACTATAAACAAGTATAGGAAAATATGTTATTGGCATTTTAGACCTATAAACTCCGTTCCATGCAAGATTAGGCAGATGTTAACGAAGAAATTTCAATCCCATATTAAATAAATGGAACTAATAAGCCTGTATCAGTACGTCAGCAGGAATGTGTAGGATATTATTTAGCTTACGGATCATAGATAGGCTCAGTTTTCGTTTACCCGAAAGAATTTCAGATTTACGGGAACGCGTGCCCAATAAATTACTCAACTCATTTTCGGATAAATTCATCTGCTCCATCCTGAACTTTATTGCCTGAATGGGATTTGGATATGCTACAGGATAATGCACCAATTCATACTCTTTAATCAGTAAACTTAAAATTTCCATCTCATCAGAGGTCGCAGCCCCTTCTTTAAGATCTGTCTGCATCAACTCATAAGCACGAGCGAGTGCATCATTATATTCTTCTTCGGTCTTAATTGGTTTTAACATAGCTAATTGTTTTAACATTTATCTTATCATACTGTTTATGGGTTCCAAACCAAACCACAAAAACAATTTTTAAACGATATTCAATATCCACAATCAGACGATAACTATTGCCATGAATATTAAACACCACTCTTTTTTCACTCAGAATCGAGACGTTTTTATACTGTGCTTTCAATTCATTTGAGCTACCCCATAATGCGGATACCGCCTCCTCATGCCAGCTCAACAAAGCCTGTTCAGCCTGATGAAATTCATCGATATAATCCTTCAATGTTTTAATGGCTATTACCCGCATAAACAAGGGTACAAAATTGTTCCCAAAAAGGGAACAATGTAAACACCCTATTTTAATATGTATTATTTGTAGCATTGACCCAAATGAAGATAGCGGAGCAAATCAACAGTTCAGATTTAGGTTCTTAAGTATTTTCTATTGAAAAAGATATACGACTAACTAGTTTTAGATAACCTTAGTGCTTATCTCCGTTGGAATGCACTGGATATCTCATGGTTTTAAATAAACTATTATTTATGCTCATCCAGAGCAAAATGCCAACACCAACGAAGAAAGCTAGTAAACTCAATAATACAGCATTATGCATGCCAAAAGGGTTCAGCATATATAGCATCATTAAATTAAAAAATATTAGCATAACAATGATAAATTTCCCTAAACGCTCTTCTTTTCGGTACTTTGTGCTGTAACTCATCTTATAACTAGTCATAGATACGTGCAGCAATCTGTCCGAAAATTCTGCTGAAGGCATGTCCAATTGCTCTTGTGTTAACAGAGATGTTAATGGGTCAGCGTTTTTTGTTTTCTTATGTTGTTTCATCATAAATCTTTTAATTCCTCATTTAATAAAACACTTAATAACTCCTCCAATTTTTTCCTGCCTCGCATTAGCCTCATTTTAATGGCAGATTTTCCAAGCCCAAGTATTTCTACAATCTCAGAGATGCTCTTTTCTCCCAGGTAATGAAGTGTGATCACAATTCTTTCCTCTTCCACCAGTTGCGCGAGTGCCAGATTGATGTATTTTTTTCTGTCGGCCTGCAATAGCCCAGCAATTTCTCTCTTTTCGTCTAAGATATATCCAGCAGCACCTGTTTCGTCATTAAGCTCAACAGTGTCTTTACGCGTCGAATTCAGTTTGGTTATAGCGGTATAGTAAACAATCTTGTAAAGCCAAGTCGAAAACTTGGATGCACTTTGGAAGGTAGCTAGTGCCTTAAATGCCTTCATAAATGAATCCTGCACCACCTCCTCTGCATCCTCACTGCTCCCACAAATTTTGAGAGCCACTGTATAGGCCAGATTTCGATAAGTATTTACAAGATACTCAAAACCTTCGCGTTCTCCGAGAATTGCCTTCTTTAGATAATAGTCTTCTCCTTTACGGATTTTCCCGAACAGCATTCTTATGGATATAAATTAATTTCTTTTTACTAATGCTTAGACTACCTTTAAAAAAAATCGGTCACATTTGTGACCAATGTTAAATATAATATGTCCTATTAGGAAATTAATAAAAACAACAACATGGAAAGCACCTCTGCCGCACTATTTATATCAATATCCCTAGTCATATTTGGAATCAGCTATTACTATTTCACTACAAGGCATAAGGAGCGTATGGAAATACTTGAAAGAGGTCTACATCCCAATCATTTTAAGGGCCAATCAGATTCCTTACCATTGTTATTGATACTGGGAATCATAAGTATAGGACTAGCATTGGGAGTTGCGACAGGGACTTGGTTAAGCCTTTTATACCCCCTGCAAAAAATCGCTATCATCAGTTTTTGTATTCTCTTAGGTTTGGGCCTAGCACTAATTTCTTCTTATGCAGTACTAAAAAAAATGCGAAAAAGAGATTAGTGTAGTCGCTAAAACATCATCCATTTTACATTCACATTCTAATTTTTTATAAAAATGAAAAAATCATTAAGGGCATTGCTATGCCTTAGCTTTTCTATTCTAGCTCCAGCAATAACTAACGCACAGGTCAATACAAGCGTATTCGATTCATTGGCAAGTGAAGGGCTTCCAAAAAATGCTCCTGGTACTGTAATCTATCTTTCAAGGGGCGATAAAGTCCTTTATAAAAAAGCCTTTGGAAAGGCGAACATCGAGCTTGATGTGGATATGAAGGTGGACAATGTGTTTCGTCTTGGCTCGGTTAGCAAGCAGTTCACTGCTTGTGCAATCCTTAAGCTAATGGAACGGGGAAAACTATCCCTTAGCGATGATATCCGAAAATATATTCCAGATTTTCCACAAAAAAATAAAGCCATTTCCATTGAATCCTTGTTAACCCACACTTCTGGAGTAATCAACTACACCGGCTTGCCTAGTTTTACTGCAGAACTAAAAAGAAAGGATTTAAGCCCCAAACAACTCATTGACCTCTTTAAAGATGAAGCACTAGAATTTGAACCAGGAACAGATTACAAATACTCGAATTCGGGCTATGTGCTTTTGGGCTATATCATAGAAAAACTTACTGGTAAAACCTACGGAGAGTATATCGAGGAAGCTATTTTTAAGCCCTTAGGGATGAGAAATTCATATTATGATAGTCCGAGCAAACTAATTGTAGGTAGGGTGCCTGGATATGTACAAAGAAACGGACAGTATCGCAATGCGGATTTCCTTAGTATGACTTTGCCTTACGCTGCTGGTTCGCTAGCTGCTAACGCTGAAGACATCCAAAAATGGTACAATGCTTTGCATAACGGTCAGTTTTTAAAGCCCGAAACAATAAAAAAGGCATTCAGCTCATTTAAACTTAGCAATGGGAGGTTAACTGGCTATGGCTATGGTTGGGAGACAGGTAATGTACAGGGAAGTGCAAGTGTTAAGCATGTTGGGGTGGTAAACGGCTTCTTCACTTACGCAGCCTATTTGCCAGATGAGAATTTGTCGATATCTATTCTAACAAACTGCGACAGTCCAGCAGACCTAGATATCCTTGCGTCGAAAATGCTAGCCGTTGCCTTAGGAAAGCCTTATAAATATAAAAAAATTATCTTAACAGCGTATGAAATGGAAGATTACCAGGGAATATACATGCTAGAAAATGGTGGAGAACACACAATTAGGCTGCAAGACGGGAACCTGATGTATTATTACTCAGGTGGCCTAAAAACCTCTTTAATCCCATACAAGAAAGGACATTTCATATTAGGAAGCACCTTGACTAGTTTTCATTTTACCCAAGACAACTCTGGAAAGGTAGACGGTTTCACAATTAATGGTACAGGCTCAGCTAATAAGGGTACTCGTAAAAACATGAAGGTAGAAGCACAACGGAAAATCAGCATGCCAACTAAGTTGCTGCAAAGTTACACTGGCAGGTATCAGTTCAGCCCAGGTCCTGTTTTTGAAGTAGTATTAGCAAACAATAAGCTATTCGGACAGGTAGGAAATGATAAAAAAGAACTTGTCCCATTCGAAAAGCATAAATTTTTCGCCCGGTATTTGGATGCGTCAATCATCTTCAATTTGGATGCTAAAGGCAATGTAATTAGCCTTACAAAAATTCAAAACAATGAAATGATTGCTAAAAAGCTTTAATCCCAGCTCTAGATTAGGTTTGAAAACATCATTTTAGAATTTTGCACTTAAAAATGAACTAAATCAATCAGTTGAGAGTTCAAACGTAATCTTCTAATCCACTTAATTGTAAATGCCCTGAGCAGGAATACTTTGAACTACTTAAACAAATCCACTATTGGCTTTACCCAATCTGGATATATATATCAGTATTTAATTCTAATTTTCCTTGATAAAAATATCCGATTTCTATTGGGATGACAAACTCTGGTTTATCAGATATAGAATTGTCGTAAAGTGTTACAGAATCAAATTGCCTAAAATATTTATACAAATTTGCAAATCCATGTTTATAGTTATAACGAATTGACTCTTCATCAACTTTATGACCACCTAAACGAACTCTTTGCTCTACACGTTGAATAGACTCCTCTATTGAATCAAGTCCCATAAATATCAAATGTACTTCGTAACCCGATAAACGAAATTCTTCAGATGTTTTCATCGGATTATCTGAACGAAAATTGGTTTCAAAAGCATAATTTAGCTTCTTTGATATTGCAAGTTGCTTTTCTTCCTCAAAAACCTTTTCATTTATATAAGACCATAACGCCTCGCTTCCAGTTTCAGGAAATTGCTTAGCAAGATTTGTCATGTGTTTATCTCCATCAAAAACTTCAAAACTTGATTCGGTAAGTTCTTTTTAAAAACAAGCTCTTTCCAGAACCATTTGGACCAGCTACGATAAAAAGCCTAGGGACGGACATTTTGAGCTTAAGCTAGCTTTTTGAGAATTATTTCGGAAGAGTCTTTCTGACTTTGTTCTATTAGGTACGTCCTTCCATCATGATATTGATGGATAAAATAGTTGCCTTTTATACAAAGGTCATTCTTGAAAACAATTGGTTGATTTAATTCCAACGTTAGATTAAAAACGCCTTTCAATACTTTTTTGAATTTGCGTTCCCTTTCTGATTTACTCAGTTCGAATATAAGCCTATGATTTTTTGCTTTCATGAAGAAATTCAATGATATACGAATATACGAATATTTTTATTCTTCATCAAAAATCAGCATTGAAATCAGATTATTTAGATTTACAAAAATCAATACGAATAAATACTAAAAAAATACTTTGAACATTTAAAACGCTTTTTATTGCTTATTGAGCCTATAATTGAGGATTTGGAAAGAAAAAAATTCATTTGAACAGACATCGAAATACAAAGTAATTCTCGATTACAACACCTTGACCAGATTTTAATAGAACAAAAAAGTTGGCATGGATAAAGTCCTTTTTGTAAAGATCTTATCCACGCTTAAGAAGATTTACCTTAAGTGAGTGGAATCTTTAAGAGATTTTCGTCAATATTTTTTATCAAACATGCCAGCAGGCAACAGCGCGAGCAATGAAACCAGAGTAGTCGCAATTTAAATATTTTGTCGCAATAGTAAGTATTGCGACAGACTATGCATACATTTGTCGCAATACGTTGATTCTTGTCGCAATACACTAATTAAAGCTAAAGTATGAAAACAGTCCCTCATATATTAAATGCCCTGAAGAGATACCCAGATGGTGCATCCATTGATGAAATCATTAAAACATTAGATTTAAATATAGAAAAACGCAGCTTACAGCGTCGCTTATTGAAACTTAAAAAACAAGGTGATATCATTGTAACAGGTAAAGCTCGCGCTGTACGATACCACTTGCCTACTCAAACCGAAACTCAGGCAACAAGCGTCTCACTTACTGATCTCATCCCTTTAACAGCAAGTAGCAAGCAGCTCCTAAAAGACCTGGCCCAACCTATCCAAAGACGGAAACCTGTTGGCTACCAACAAGAGTTCCTGGAGTCCTATCGCCCCAACATAGACAGTTACCTAAGTCAGGAAGAAATGCAGCTACTCGCTGAATTTGGAAATACAGCCAAGTTAGATCAACCTGCCGGCACTTATGCTCAACAAATCCTGAACCGTTTGCTCATCGATCTATCCTGGAATTCCAGCAGGTTGGAAGGCAACACCTACACCTTACTTGATACCGAACGATTGATTTCTCTTGGAGAAGCAGACGATAGTAAATCAGCTCTGGATGCCCAGATGATTCTAAATCATAAAGATGCCATTGAATTTATTGTTCAATCAGCCATAGAAATCGGTTTTAACCGCTATACCATTCAAAACTTACATGGGTTACTGGCCAACAACTTATTACCTGATCCCGAGGCCCCGGGTCGACTGCGTACCTTTGGAGTTGGCATCTCCAAATCAGTATATACACCTCTGGGTATACCACAACTGATTGAAGAAAGCTTCGACCTCATGTTACAAAAAGCAAGACAAATAGAAAACCCCTTTGAACAATCCTTTTTCATCATGGTGCAACTCCCCTATCTACAGCCTTTTGACGATGTGAACAAGCGCGTATCAAGATTAGCTGCCAACATTTCATTAAACCAACATAACTTGTCGCCACTCTCTTTTGTGGATGTGCCAGATCATCTGTATATACAAGGTACACTAGCCATATATGAAATGAATCGTATCGACTTGCTAAAGGATGTATTCTTGTGGGCCTACGAACGTTCGGCTGCACGCTATGCTGCACTCCGGCAGTCTTTGGGAGAACCAGATCCCTTCCGCCTGAGATATCGCGAGCCTATCCGCACTTTGATCACCCGCATCGTCTCTCAGTTAATGGACTCCAAACAGGCATCCGAAAGTATCACCAATTTTGCAACTCAAATTCCTGAAACCGAACGTCCACAATTCATAGAGGCAGTGGAAACCGAATTACTGTCTTTACATGAGGGCAACTTTGCCCGGTATTGGATCAAGCCCAGCGAATTTAAACAATGGAAAACTGCATTCAACAGTTCATCGAAACAATAATATCGTTCATGTCAACTTTCTACACAGTGTGTAGAATTTATCTTGTTCAGGGTAGGTAAGATAAAACTGTATGAAATTATATAAATTTGAGACTTAGTTTCAACCTAGTAAAATGAAACACCATAATAATTAGATGATAAATAGTATTTGTGACCCTAACAAAAAAACGTCTGTAGTTTCGATGGGAAGAAATAAAAAAAACATTAATAATTTGATTGAGAATATAAAATCTGCCACCCAGTAACGCCTCTGCAAAAATTAGCAAGCGGTCAGCCTACACAATTAAATTATTAATACCAGCCTCATTGGTCAATAGCAAGACGCCAACTGGATTAAAATAGTTCTAAGCTAATCTGCTCTTCCCCCTTTACCAGACTAACCATGAGCAGGAATACTTTGAACAATGCTCAGACAGCTAAAAACATCGATTTTGCATAAAAAAACCGGAATTGAGCTGTTCAATTCCGGTTGTACCGATCAGCAGGAATACTTTGAACATTTAAATCGCTTCTTAATGCTTATAGAGCCTATTATTGAAGATTTGACAAGAAAAAATTTCATCTAAATTTTTCAAAAAACAGAGTCTTGTCAGGGCATGTATACCTTGACAAGACTATTTTCGAACAAAAAAGTTGGCAGATTTAGAAGTTAATTAAACCTAAACATTTGACAATGGAATATAGTAATAATCGGCTAACCCATATAATAAAGTGCCTTTGCATAAAAGTGATCTTTACCATTTACTATGCAAATTCTTCTATAAATACGGTCTTGCAATTTCATCAGCTGACGCAAGATTTTCAGCTCGCTTGCTAATGTCTGCTTGTTGCAATGCAGTTTTCAAACTCTCCTTATCGAGATCTTGGCAATACGCTGGTTCACCCGGCTGTTGTCTCCAAGATTCAGAAAGCAGACCTCCATCAATAGCATCGAACCCAATTTCATCAATCAGCTTCATCACTAATTGCTTTTGCGGAGTATCGTCACCCGCAACTGATAATGCAATTCGGTTAGCATTGCGGGCCGATGTTGCTTTTGATGCTAAACTCGGAGCAACAATATTGTTAAAAGCCTTAATTATCGGATGACCGATTACCTTTGCTACCCACTCACTATCTGTCATGCCATTTGCAATCTCTTCAACCTGTCCATCACGTGAAGGATAATAGTTGCCCGCATCCACAATGACCGCTTCTGAATCTTTTAGGATAGCAATGGGCAGTTTGACCATTGCCTTTTGCGGAATGGCAAGAATAATTAAGTCTTTGGCACTTGCAGCCTGTTTCGCTGTAGCTGCATCTGCACCTGTTTTTGCAACGATTTCACTTAATGTTTCCGGTCCACGAGAGTTTGCGATTAAAACCTGATGACCTAATTTGGTTAAATATCCAGCAAGCGTACTTCCTATGTTGCCAGATCCAATAATTCCTATTTCCATACCGTATAAATTTATTAATTCACTATAATTTTTAATTTAAACCCTTTGGTCAATCCCGTACTGCTCGGGTGCTCCAATGTTTTCTCGTAACGTCTTTCCTTCATAATCTTGATGGAAAAGACCTCTTTCCTTCAAAACAGGGACTACCCCGTCTACAAAGGCGTCAACTCCGTCTACATTCACATCTGGCGAAATCCAGAAGCCATCAGCTGCCCCCGCTTCGAACCAGGCCTGCATATGGTCTGCCGCCTCCACTCCCGGACCTACAATAACCGGATGGTAATCAATGACACCTATTTTCATTTTTAAATTATTTTACTGAATTATTCTACAAAATTAAATTAAAAATACTTTACTTTGTATAGTAGTTTCCAAAAGGAAAGTTAATTTGTTTTAAAATAAAATTGATATGGCTGGAAAAAAACCTTATTTATCGTGCTTGGACAGCGTAAAACCAGTGCGTGATGCATTGGATGTAATTAATGGAAAATGGAAACTGCCGATTATCATTTCCGTTGGCGTTGGCAATGAACGTTTCACTGATATCCAGGATAGTATTCCTGGTATTACGCCAAAAGCGATGGCGAAAGAATTAAAAGAGCTGGAACAGCATAAGCTTATTGAACGGATTATAACGAATGATTACCCTGTAAAAATAACTTACAAATGGACACCTTATGCGAATACTTTAACACCGATAATCGATGCTTTGAAACAATGGGGATTAAAACATCGGGAAGAAGTTTTTAAGAAGTAAACTAATAGATCCAAGTCCTTTAAAGTATGTTACTGGAAGATGCAAATACGCTCATCTTATTCACCTGTAGTCAATAAGTCCTACAATAAAATTATCATTAAAAACCCTAAGCTTGTTGCTTCCCAACGCTGGTTGCAATCTATCGGATTCATTTTCTATTAAGGTTAATACTGTAATAAAATAAACTTCCGCCAAAAGTTCCACGTCAATAGTGTTCCTGTAAGTACCTAAATTGATACCCTTTGTTAGATTAGTGATGAATAACTTCCTCATCGAACCTTTAATAAAGCCATCAAACAATAACCAGTATTCTTTATAATATCTTCTGAGATCCCTTAGCAAAATCGCTGAAAAATCCGAGCTCAAAGCTTCAGTAAAGACTAGTAAGCTTTTCATTTCTCCCAGCGGTTCAAGCTGATTTATTTCTATTGTCCTTAGGGATTGACGGTAAGCCGCTAATCTATCATTTATGACCGTCTCAATAAGATCAGACCTCTTGAAGTACTGGTTCAGGGTCTTTCTGGAAATACTACAGTCATTGGCGACGTAATCCAAGTTAAGCCACCTAACCCCACTTTTAAGGAAACAGCAATGGGCGCATGAAATTATCTTATCGCTAAGTTCATCCATCACTCTTGTAGCTAAACCATTATAATTATCGCCACTTGTACCACATCAGAAACAGTTACTGTTCTTACGCCCAGCAACCGCTCTGATTGAACGCTCGGATTTGCTGGTCAATCCTTCATCTATTGATGTTGGTTTTAAGCAGGTTCGAATACCCCCTTGCGATCAGCCTGGTCCTTTTTTCGTTCCAGATCTCACATTGTGCATTGATGAGCTGCCTTCCCTTTTTGACGATCATGGTATCCGCCAGAATTACATCACCCTCTCTTGCTGGGGCGAAATAATCCACAACCAGGTTCAATGTCGTGTAAAAACAGTTTTCATTAAGAGAAAACATTGTCGCCCCAATGGAGTCATCTACAATAGATGAAGTCACTCCTCCATGAAGGGTTCCCATGGGGTTGGTCATTTCTTTTCTGATGATGTACCGAAGCGACAATTGGCCCCGTTCTGCCTTTAAGATGACCGGCCTCAGCCAATTCATATATGGAGATGGGCTATTTGTAAATTCCTTACCTATATGTTCCTGAAAAACTTCAAGTTGTCTGATTGTTTCCATTTTATTAAAGTTTAATATTTGTTTTTAAGCTTGACTGGCCAACCCCTTCTTGATCTTCATCATGATCCCATCGGGAACAACATTTGGAAGTTTGGTGTTAAACCAGTTTTGAAAACCTACTACTTTTTTCCCTTTGCCATGTAATAAATGTTCCACCCCTTGGGCTGCTACTTCTTTGGCATCCATTGGCTTGGTTTTGTGCAAATTGGTAGTTGCCATCTCAGTAGTTGTAAATCCGGTATCTACCGTACCGGGATAAAGGGATAGAACGTCAACCCCTGTTCCTTCTAGTTCTGCATCAAGTGTTTCACTGAATGCTTTTACGAAAGCCTTGGTTGCAGAATACACAGAGAAGTAGGGCATTGGTAAAAAAGCCACTACCGAAGCGATGTTCATCATGCGGCCAGACTTGCGTTTAACCATATCCTGAGCAAAAAACTTGCTCAAAGCGACCAAACTGGAAATATTCAGTTGGATCATACTGAGCTCCTCTTCAAAAGATGTTTCGGTAAAACTGCCATAGTTGCCCACCCCTGCATTATTCACTAGATGGGTGACTAAATAGTTTTCATGCTGTACGGCCTTATGAAATTCTATTGCAGCGGTTACATCAGACAGATCTGTAGAGTAATAATGAACGGATATCCCGTGCCTTTCCATCAACTCTGCCTGCATCTGCTGCAATTTGGTCTCTGTACGGGCAACCAGGATCAGGTTCTTTTGCTGTGCGGCCAATTGGCTTGCCATTTCGTAACCGATGCCAGATGAGGCGCCGGTAATTACTATATATTCTTCCATATGGATTATATTTTATGTGTTTTAGTTTTTAAGTATGCGGTTAATCATGTCAATCAGGAACAGTTTCAGTTCCAGCAGCAGATCTTCCTTTCTATCTTGACAGATCATATCTTTTCATGTAATTGTGGAGGTATCAGTTTGTACATTACAGGTGTCACAATCCTTGACAATATCGTCGAGCTGATCAGACCACCAATCAATACGATGGCCAATGGCGCGATCTGTGGGTTGGGGTTCATGGCAATCGGGATCAGCCCACAGATGGCCGTGATCGAGGTCAGTACCACAGGCAAAAACCTGGTTTCCCCTGCGATATGGATCGCTTCATCTATGCTTTTTCCCTCGTCACGCAACTGGTTTGTAAAATCTACGAGCAACAATGAGTTTTTCACCTGTATGCCCGACAGACCTATAAAGCCAATAATGGATACCAGCGACATCGGGTTTCCGGTCATCAGCAGGAATACTACCCCGCCCAGAACGCCGAGTGGAATAATCGACAGCACGATAATAATTCCCTTGAAAGTCTTGAACTGTAGCAGCAGCACAGCAATGAATAGAAACGTACTTAAAATGATGACCGACAGAAAATTACCTCCCAATGCATCGCCTTCCGATTCCGCTTCACCCGAGAGTTTATAATAATAGCCCTTGGGCATTTCCAACTTGTTGAGTTCGGGCACAATGTCCTTCAGAATGTCATTCGCCAATACACCATCCTTGGTAAGCGAGGTCACTTTGGCAAACCTTGATTTATTGAAATGATTGATCGCCGTTGGCGAGGTCTCAAGGCTAATGCTTGCAATCTGATCGATCTGTATCGGCGAACCCTGGATATTATTCACATAAAGATTCTTCAATGCATCAAGATTAGAAAACTTATCACGAGGAATGGTGATCATCACGTTCCTTGAGTCGCCCCTGTCATCGATGTAGTCCCCAACATTCAGTCCTGCTACGGCCATCCTAATTACCTTGTCAATATCGCTGGTCAATACGCCCAATGTACGGGCCTTTTCCTTGTCGATATTGATCTTTACGTCCGATTTGTAGGCATTGAGTTCATTATTAATGAAAAAAGTTCCCGGATGTTTGCGCAACAGCTCCTCTACCTTGAAGGAAAGCGACCTTAGGGTATCCTGGTTCTCCCCAAACACCCTCACCACGATATTTGCTTCGATCGGCGTACCCTGTTCGAAATCCTTTACCTCTATTTTTGCATAGGGGAAATCGGTAAACTTGGTCCGGAGCGTTTTGATCAGTTCGGTCTTATCGATTGGGCTGGTCTCCTCTTCCAATTGCACAAAGATCTGTGCAAAATCTGGTTTGATGTCCTGCTGGTGCACATTGTAATAGATCTGCGGATTGCCTTTTCCCACATTTGAGGTATAGTAAACGATTTCCTTGTGCTTTTTCAGTTCCGTTTCCACCAGCTTTGCAGCCCTATCACTTTCAGGGATATTTGCCTGCAGGGGCATTTTGATATTGATCAGGAACATCGGTTTTTCCGAAGTTGGAAAAAGCTTGAACCCTGCCAAAGGGAAAAGCAGAAAGGCCAGCACGCTCAAGGCAACAGATATACCGATGGTTACCTTTGGCCATTTGAGCGCCAATGGCATAATACCTTTGTACGACCAGGTCAAAAAGCCCTGCAGTTTCTTCAGGAAATAATTTCCCTCCCCATGGGTATGGGTCTTTAGGATCTTGCTACCGATAAAGGGCACCAGCGTAAGCGCTACGATCATCGAGGCCAGTACACTGGTAATAATGGCCATTGGCAAACTACGGATAAATTCTCCGGCCATGTCAGGCAAAAAGGCTAAGGGCAGAAACGCAATTACCAGCGTAGCCGTACAGCCAACAACCGCTGCACCAATCTGTTTGGTTCCCTTTAGGATGGCATCTTTTCGGCTATGCCCTTCCCGAAGCCACCTTTCGATATTCTCCACCACCACGATGCTATCATCCACTAGCAGACCCAATGCCACCACCAGTCCAACAATGCTTAATTGATTGAGCGAGAAGCCCAAAAGGTTCATCGCGATCAGGCCAAGGGCCAGCGAAAGCGGGATGGAGATCATCACGATCAGCGATGGCCTAAAGCCAAGGGGCAAAAGGGTAACGACCACGAGTATAATCGCCAATCCAAAATCAAAGCCCAGATGTCCCAATCGTTTGGATACCATATCAGCCTGATCAAAGTTTTTGACCATTTTGATGTTCTCGGGCAAGGTTTCGGAAAACTGCTCCAAAACCGGAGTATACTCTTTTTTGACCTGGCTGATATCCACATTGTTCTTCATCGAGGAAGTAACCAAGATACAGCGCTGTCCATTGATCCTGGTGATGTGGCTAACCGTACCATCCTTGTAGCCCACCTGGGCCACATCCTTTAGGTATATGATTTTCCCACCAGCATTGTAGATGACCGTATTTGCCACATCGTCCACGTTCTTGAACTTGCCACTGGTCTTCACATTAAAGACCTTGTCGTCCATATGGATACTTCCACCCGGAATATCGGCCGCCTCGCTCTGCAGACTGCCCATCACTACGTTCAAGGGAATTTTGAGTTGCGCCAGTTTATCCAGCTGCATGTCGATACGGATTTCCTGTTCCGGCATGCCCGTATATTTCACCTCCCTCAGGTTGGTGATCTTTTCCAGCTGGGTCTTCAGTTTATCAGCATTGTCCCGCAATGTCTTTGACGAAGCGATATTGGAGATCAGCGCAACCTGGATGATCTTTACATCCGATGAGGCAATCTTTTCGGTCTTGATCAGGTAGATATCCTTTGGAAGCTCTCCGTTTTTAAGGGCATTGATCTCGGTGGAGATTTCCTGATATTTGTTGTCCACATCAACCCCGTACTTGAACTTGATCTGTATGGCTGCTACACCATCCTCAACAGTGGTCAATATCTTATCGATGTTCTCCAGTCCATAGATCTTGTTCTCGATGGGTTTTACCACCTGCTCTTCCATATCCTTAGGACTGGTACCTGGGTAGATGACCGTAACCAGGTATTGTGGCGGGTGGGTAGTTGGATCTTCCGATCGGGGCATGGTAAAGAGCGTGAGCAGGCCTACCACTGCCACCAGCACGAATATGATCAGGGTAAACTGATAGTTCTTTACGGCAAAATTTGTAATTTTCATGTCGTTCTTACTTGATAATTTTTACGGTAGATTGTTCGTTCAGATAGGCGCTGTTAGAGGTAACGATCTCCGCTATTCCTTCCAATTTATCCTTGAGATAGACATTTTTATTGTCAAATTTGAGGATGGTTATCGGCACTTTTCTAACGCGGTCCCTGCCCTTTGGGGTAAATACATACCCCTTTTCTCCATCTGCCTCTACCAGTGCACTAAAGGGAATTACGGTCGCATCCTTCGAAATATTGGTCTGGATCGTCGCCTTGCCGAACATGCCAAGTGCAGGTCTAAGGCTACCAAGCTTGAGCTTCAGTTCAACCTGGAAGGATCCGATGGACGCATCAGCGGACTGGAGCTTTCGCAGTACCGTCGCCTGAAAAGTCTGGTCGGGATAGCCATCAAGGCCGACAACAGCCTGTTGTCCCGCTCTGATCCCCGCCCACTGCTGGTCGGTCACCCCAACCTTTAACAGATAGCTATCGCTATTTTGGGTTGAGCTGGTCATCAGTACCGGCATTCCACCCCCAATCACTTCTCCGTTGCTGGCAACTTTTTTGGTTACAAAACCGTCCGATGCAGCATAGATGTTAGCATAGCGCTGGTTAAAGGCAGTTGCCTCACTTGTTTTTTTGGCAACATCGAGCGCCGTCCTGGTATTCTGCAGCTGCTCCAGCGTAAATACGCTGTCCCTGTACAGGTTTACCGCCCTGGCATAGTCCCTTTTGGCCTTATCCACACCAAGGTCTGCTTGGGCCAATCCTGCTGAAATCTCGGTCGTATTCAGGGTAGCCAGCAATTGTCCCTTTTTAAAGAACTGCCCCTCCTCTACCAATATCTTACTGATGACCCCTCCGATCTTGAAGGAGTAATTGGCCTCGTTTTCTGTTCCTACCAGGCCTGTGGCCTGAATTGAACTGAATACACCAAATGAGGAAACGGGGGCAACCTTCACCGAGATGATGTCCTGTTGGCCGAGGGGGTTTGTATTTTTTGGTTTTTCTTTGCAGGCGAACAATAATGATGTAAGCGCAATTAATGTAAGTTGGATCTTCTTCATGATATTTATTGTAGGTTAAAGCTGGCATTGGCACGCTCAATTGCCGTGAACGATATCCAGGTGTCAAATAGGGCAATATTGGATTGGAGCTGGGCATCGACCCACTGGTTCTGGGCATCGAGCAGCTCTATGTAAATGGCCATTCCCTCTTTATAGAGCTTGGTCATATCGTTATAATAGGTCTGGCTGGTCTTCAGTTGCGACTGTGCGGCTTGGTACTGGGCCGATGCACTCTGCAGGTTGGCTCTGCGCACATTGAGTTCGGTCAACAGTTGCTGGGTCACGTGGCTGGTCTGTGCAGATAAGGCCTCCTGGCTGGCAATGGCCTGCTTGATCTTATAACTGTTTCGTCCAGAGGAGAACAGGTTCCATTCCAGTGAGACGCCCAGCAGATAGTATCTGCTTTTATCATTGAACTTCCAGTCAAAGGCCTGGGACCCCAGATCGAGCGAAGTACCGATCTTTGGGACGAGGTAGGATTTGGCAAGGCCGGTCAGGTTCTGGTTGATTCCCTTAGCGACCTCCAGTTTTGCCAGCTCCTCACGGCCACTGACATCGCCCAACTGAAGATTTTCCTGAGCGGGAAGTAATGGCACATCATCGGTCAGAATGGGTTCGGTCAATGGTCTGTTCAACAGGAAATTGAAATAGAAACGGGCGGATTCCTCTGTTTTTTTGGCAGCGGTCAGCGATGCGTTTATTTTTGACACCTCGTTCTGGCTTCGGATCACCGCCGTACGGTTGATCTTTTGGTTATCAAAGAGTTTCCGGTTTACCCTTTCGCCCTCTTCCAGGAGTTTCAGAAAGGACTCATAGATGCTGATCGCATTGATGGCTTTCAAGTAATTGTAATATGCCGTCTTGATTTCTTTCACCAGCTCTCGTTTGTACAGCAGTATCTCCGCTTTCTGCAGGTCCAACTGCTGGGTCTTGATCCTTTTGTTGTACACCAGTTCGGCATTCAGGATGGGAAGGCTTGTACGGAACTTGGCATCGTAGAAGTTGTCCGGATTGAGCAGTATGCTCTGGTTCTGGAGCTGTGGAAACGAGTTGCTACCGGTCAGCTGGTTCAGCGTCGCGTAGGCGGCATTGAACAGGTCTCCCATCGGAAAGTCTATCGTCCTTCCCCCATCGGCCTTGGTATAGGTGGTGGAGAAGGTTACGCTTGGCAGGAACATGCTTTTGGCCTCCTGTAGCGCATAGATGTTCTTTTTGAGCAGAAAATCCTGTTCTTTGATACTTTCGTTGGAAACCAGGCCCTGTTGGATGTAGCTGTTCAATTGCTTCTGGGCATCCGATCGTTTCGGGAAGCACACCATGCAGAATAGCAGCGCTAAAAGGGTCGGTATTTTTGGTAGGTCTTTAAATAAATTAATCATTGTAATAAAATTAAACAGTGTTCAAATTTTCAGTAAAAAAAAGGCTAGCCTTTTTCCAGTAGGGCAACAAAGCAGGCATAGCCATGCTCCATCAGTTCTTCGTTGGTCTTGTTTTCAAAGCTCATGGTCCTGTCCTTGCAGAACAGTGCACAAATGCCGTGGGTAGCAGATAGGATCATAAAGGTGAGGTACTCTGGATCCATGCCCTTAAAGCGACCAGCCTTTTGGCAATCCACCACCAAGTCCCGTAGGTACTTTATGGCTTCTTTGGCGATCTGGAAACCACTTTCTTCCGAATCTTTCAAAGGTTCTTCTACCAGGAACATCAGGTTGTAATAATCTTTGTTCTCTTGGGCAAACTGGATAAATACCCTTCCCAAGGCTTTAAGGCGCTCAAATGGATCCTTGACAGAATCGAGTACCCGAAATTGTGTTAACATTAACGCAAACCCTTCCTTATGCAGCTGCTGGAAGATCGCCCCCTTATCCTTGAAATGAAAATAGATCACCCCGGCACTATAGCTGATCTCGCTGGCGATATTGCGCATACTGGTCTGCTCATAGCCATTCTGAAGAAATACCTTCCTCGCACCGTCGAGTATGCGCTGGCGCATCTCGACTTTTTCTTTTTGCTTTCTTTCTGTAATGCCCATGGATAAAATATTTTGTAAAGATATCAATCGGATCTAGCAAATCCTTCTTTCAATTCAAAGTCTCCTTTTTAATTGACGCAACAAATATATTGAACACCGTTCAATAAAACAAATACTTTTTTCACTTGATCCGTATTTTACTCAGCTTTGACTAATATTGCTAACCTCATAATGCCCTTGGGCATAATTTCTATCGTACAGACCAAACATCTTGGAAAGTTTCAGGTAAAGTTAGACCAGTTAATCGGGGCATATAATGTTACAGACTAGAGGCTGTTATGACGGCGAATTATCCTAAAAGTAATTTTATAAGACAAGCAATTAGATGCAACATTCAAACCTAGCTATCGTGTTCAAACGTAATCCTCTAGTCCCCCGTAATTGTAAACACCTTTAGCAGGAATACTTTGAACAAAGGTGAAATAGCATACCAGGCCGATTTGACATAAAAAAATCGGACTTTGAAATGTTCAAAGTCCGGTTGTACTCTCGGAGAACTTTACTTTGAAAAATTTTATTGACAATTTAGAAGAAATAGCGGGTTTGAACACTCTGGAAGAAGACTTTGAGGTACAATCGTAGCTTAATATTGAACTATTTAGGAGGTTCGACTTAATTTGTGCTTGCAAAATCTTTGAATGTTTCTAAAATGAAAATTAATTTACTTGCATCGCCATAGCCTGTAAATATTTTCCCATCTGAACTTAATGTATACCAGTCATCAGTTGATACTTTAATTTCGATTGTTTCTAACAACGTGCCAGAAAGCGAAGTTTCTTGCAAATCAATTTTAATTGCCCATCCCGGATTATCGAGTGTTTCGATTGAAATCCCATAACCATGTTCCCAATCTCCATCGCAATTACCTTTATACCATTTGGACAACCAATTTAAAATTTCCATAATAATATTTGAAAAATCTTTGGTACGAATTTAAAACAAAAAAACTTCCCATATGGGAAGTTTTTTTGTTTGTGGTACACCCCGACCCACTGGTATTGAACGATATTATTAAAGATTTAAAGAAAATTTCGGCTTTAAATAGGTTCAAAAGCGTGTAGCGAATAACCCAAGAGTACTATTACCGAATTTTGATGTAAATTTAAGAAGACCAAGTAAGGTTGTCACAATTATATTGATTACTTCAACTGTGACAAAATCTTCCCTTCCCCATCATGAGCGAATATTATCACAAAACCCATGTGGGAAATTTTAGAATATAAAGCATTATTATCATTCTCATGTGGGATTTATAATACCCATTTATTTAAGAAGCTATTAAATTTATCGTTGGAACCTCTTCTAGGACCTTTAGAGAAACTGAATTTACAAAATATTGATTGGGAATCGTTGGCTGAGAATGCGGGCATAAGCCTAGACCTATGCAATTAGAGTGGGTTTTAAATATACAAGAACAATGCAAAGAACATGAGATTGCATTGTTCTTCAAACAGTGCGGAGGCAAAAACATGAATCTTACAGGGCGTCCAGTTAATGGAAGGATTTATGATGAAATGCCAGAATTAGAGCTACAAAAAAGCGTATAGAAAATCGCGCGCTACTCATAAATTCCATTTCCAATATTTATCCAGTAGCCATATTGTATAAATTTATTCTTCTTCCTTTGTTCTTTTGGAATAAATTTAAGTTCCATAAGAGAAGTGTCATTTACCAAGCTCTTGAGTGACAAATGATATATAAAACCCTCAAACATTGAAATAACTTTATCCATAACAACTTGCAAAAATGGAGCGATTTCTGTTTTTGGAATATTGATTTCCTTATAATTTAATGTAAATGATGGAGGCAATAAATTATCATCACCATTTAAACAATAGTCCAATATCTTAATCTCATCAAGTCTATGATCTAAACAATTCCTCATAGCTCTTATTAGCTGTATAGTAGGAAGTACAGAATTAAAAAAGATAACAAAATCATCATTACTACCATATTTAAGCTCTAAGTGATTTAATAAAGTTGGAAATTGCATTTTTTTATCCCTAATAATATCAGGGTAGAACAATTGACAAATATGCATCAAAGTTTGGCAAGTATGATCGGCTTTTTGAAAGATGGTTTTACATTTTGTGCTAACATTAGGTATGGATGGGATTTCAAAAAATGAATTCTGCTTCATTTGTTCTTCTGAAGTCTTGTTAGCATTTGATACAATTTCACCAAAAGCATGGATCTCATTAAACATCTCTGCCATTTCCATTAAGGCATCAAAAGACAGCTGCATGGCTTTTTGGCATTTAATATGTGGAGCAAAACGGTCTTCTTTAAATAGTTTCCTTGCTGTTAAATATGTTCTAGATACTAATAACGACCCCGAACCCATTCCTAAAATCCTTTTTTTATGAAAGATAGAAGGATTTCTATCGAGCATCGCAATAGTTTTCATCTCATTGAGCATATCTGATTCTGTTAATTCAGGCAGCATATAGCCATAAATATCATTATCAGTCACAAGACATACATAATCTTGATAAAAGAACATATCGACAACATTGTCATCGAATTGGTTATCACTTTGTAAAATCATAATCCTTGCTTTCTATTAAATGTATGAGATACACGATCAATAAATTTGATAATCTAAGATAGACGATTAAGCATGTATAAAAAATTAAATGATAATCTTGCTCAGTTCGCTGTCTTGTCCTGCATTTTTGAAAACTTTTACAAGTCTCAAATGGAATTATTAAGCCTATATACCCATACTTATGGATAGCATGACCAGCACACAGCATGGATAGGAAAAGTCGACTGGCGATACCAATGGACATATTTTGAACCGATGGTAGGCAAGACAAAAAGATCAATGATGGATAATTGCAAGAATTTTCTTCTTCAACCCTGTTGCCTCACTTACCGTAAGCCCAGAAATTTCGCAGCAAGATAAATCCCCTGGCCGCCAACTTGAAATTCGATTATGAAGATTGTACAATATGCTCAGTGAAACCTGCTGATCCCCAAATTTACCTCCAACGATTGCAAGCTGCCTTTCACAAATGTCGATTAGCTCTTTATAAAGGTCGGTAGTTGTTTGACCAGATGACTGTAGAGCATAATCTAAACATTCTTTCAATAGCTTTACAGCGATTTCCATCTCTTCGGTAGATTTTTGTCCCGCACTTGCCGCTATGCCCAATAGTCCAGGATCCTTCCAGGCATTCGAGATGTTTGAACTGATGTTGTTCTTGAACCGATATTTTTTTGATAAAGGAATGGATTTACCTTCCAAAAGCATGAAAAGCATTTCACTTGCTAGTGCTTTATCTTTGACAGTGACATTCGAATCACTGACGATATCTAAGATCGCATCTGTGACAAACTGTAGGGCAGAAAGCTCCCTGATATTGTTCCAACCTGCATCTGTCACAACCTTAGCCTTAGTATAACCAACGGAATGTGCTGGAAGATCTACGCCATTTATATCTATTTGTTTTGGAAGATGGCTGTCCATCTGAAATACTGCGGCCAATTCTCCATCTGAACGGCCGTCCAGTGTAAATTCTGTTTTATATTTTGCAGATACGGTAAAAACGATTGCATCACTTTCTCCAACAAGCGAGAGTTCCTTCCAGCTCCGAACCATATCTTTCCAAAGCCCAATTACTGGCTTAGTTTTTTCATCATGGCTCATATTTTCCGATTTCGATCGGTTCATCATCCCAGAAGATGTTAGGGACAGAACCGCAGTTCCCGGGTCATCCGCCAAAATGCTCGCATACCTTGCAGACCAACGTTCTTTTAATTGGGGTCCATCGCTCAACAGCGCCATCAGTAGTGTCGGACCAACACCTCTGATAACTTCACTTACTGGTTCCTGCCTCGCAAGATCTTCACAGATAAGTGCCGTTAGTCCCAACCAATCATTGGGTGAGAGAATAGTCAATCTGCGTTGGGCAATCGAGCAATACTCAAACCATGTATCGTTTGCATTCAGATAATTCTCCAGTTGATACTGCTGGATCTGGCTTCTATCAAGTTGCCACCTATGGTGCTTTCTCTGTGTGGTATTGAACCACCTCCCAGAGAAAAATACCCCCATTCGGACTTCATTATGAAAGGTTGAGTCTACATCGCTATACCCAGTGGCCTTTGTATTGGCCTTTAGAGTACCTGCAATGATAATTGGTATTTCGGCGTTTTTATTGTGCCCTTGAAAAACAAATTGCAACCTCTCAAGCAAAAAATCATATTCATCTTCGGTTAATGACATTTCAGGAAACACAACAATATCTACTGGACTTTTTTGGACAGACATTTCTCCAAGCTTAACAGCAAGTTTCGACAAAAAGTCTTCATCCTTTTTTCGTCCATCGATATTACCCTTAAAATACCTGACTGGTTGAAAATCATCCGCCATGATCTCAAAGTCAGTAGGCTCAACTTTTTTGGGATAAGGCACGGCCATGATGTTCAAACTTTTTTTGCCGCTATCCAAACGTGGAAATGTTCGCCAAATCACCTCAACTTCCGAAGAATGAAAGGTAAGGTAAAAGGTAAGCGACCTCGCCGACATTCCAGCCTGCGGAGTGCGCATCTTTGGAAGTACAATACCATGGAATTTCGGGACTGTACTCAACGATCCAGTATTATTTAAATGCAGGTTGGCAACAGCCATAAATATCCTATTCGCCCGATTTTCCTTACGTAGCGGTTGTCCCAAAAACCCAAGTCCCGAACAGCTGGTATCAGCGAGAATGGCTAAATACAATATGGCCTTAGCCAACTCCTTGGCCGAAAGCTGAGTGGCATCTGGTTCTTTTACATAGATGTTACCAAGAACTCTGAACTGATGAAGATCAACGGTTTCTTGATCCCATTCCTTTTGAAGTATGTTGTAATAATCGACGAAAACCTCTCTATTCCTCAAATCTACATAATCTCTCTTATCGAGCAACATGTTGCCACTATACTTGACCCAAAGATCACCTAGCCTGTCGATATCATCTTGCCAAGTTGATGTATTCCACCAAGCACTGTCCAAAAGGCAAAGTTTGTACACTCCTGTTCTATTGATGATAGTTGAACAGAGGGCGAACATATCCGGAGGCCAATGGATCCAATCATCAAGTTCCCAGTCGGGCATTAAAGATTTAGCAACACTTTTAAACGTAATTTTTTGAGAGCTGAACATGTTAATGGTTTTTGATTTGCTATGGAAATAATGACATCGAACTAGCCTTTTCCGAATTTGCAATTGTTGATATCTTCTTGTTGTTCGTGAAAATATATTCCTTAATGATACCCCTATCCGCCATCTTAGACCCAACCCTGGAATAGCGTGAAAGCACTCCCACTTCAAGTCCCAATTCCTCCGCAAAAAGCGAATGCACATCGCCGTTATGCAGATTTGTCATCACGAAAGTTGCACCTCTGTCTATGATTCCTTGGCAGAAAAGCTGTAGTCTTTTTTGATCTTCCCAAGAGAACAGCACCTCATTGTACATTAGGAATTTATTACTGGACGCCTTTGGACTATATGGTGGATCGAGGAAAATAAAATCGCCCTCATTAACTTGATCAAGAGAAAGGTCAAAATCAGCACATGTAATGTCTATATCAACCAACCTATTTTTGATTCGCGTCAAGTTTGTCAGATCGAAAATATCTGTTGATTTTCGTTTCCCAAAAGGCACGTTGAATTTACCTTCACTATTAACCCTGAAAATGCCATTGAAACATGTCCGGTTAAGATAGTAAAATTGTGCAGCCTGCTCAACTTTGTCTATATAGACTACATCTCTTTCACGATAATAGAAATCCTCTTCGTTGACTTTTTTACGCACTAACATTTCAAAGTCGTCAAAACTATTTTTTACTTGGTCAAAAAAATTGATCAGCAGCGGGTTGATATCTGAGGCAAATGCTTTTTTCTCAAACTTTGTATTGAACAGTACCGTACCAGAACCCAAAAAGGGCTCATGGTAGTTATTGAATTTTTCAGGAAAATATGGTTGTAACTGTTCTATCAGACAAAACTTATTGCCTGGCCACCTTAAACACGATCTATGAAATTTTCTAAGTCCCACAATACGTTATATGATTGCAAATAAAATTCCCATTTGCCACAACGTCAGATTCCTGTTTGTTGGAAGATCTAAGATACAAACAAGTTACCTGTGGAAACCGTTGGCTTACAAGCAATGACGCAAGACTAAATATTTTTGGGCCCAACGAAAGGAAAAGAATGTCCCGGTTGCTTAGACTACTATTCGTGATGTCAGCGTAGGTGCTAAAGATAGATTCAAGATTATCTATCGGGCATCGAACCCACTCATCTATGTCCTTTGTAAGGATGTCATTTTTGATCTTTATTGACATTTTTTCGTATTTTTCTTCTAAATTAGGTATGGGCAGCACTCCAACAATATAATTTGGCTCAATTTCTTCTATCACAGATTTAATTAGATACGGTGAAAAACCGATTGCAAGGATGAGTAAGGTTTTTGTATTAGAACTGAGCGTTCCTTCATGAAAAGGGACAGAGTTAATAGATGAATAATTATAATCAAGCAATTTATCCTTATACTTCCCTAGTGAATAGTTCAAATAAACGTTTATTTTTTTCCCTGTTTGCAACCTTAGAAAATTTAGAACTCCAGCATACCATATCCTTGCCATAGATGTATAATCCAGTAAAATACTGAGTTCATCTCTATTTTCAAATACTTCGAATATCTCTATGAGCTTGCTATAAATTTTACGCTCTTCATTGGAACTTGCAATAAAAATCTCACAGCCAAACTTTTCGTAAAAAATGTCATTTTTTTTCCGGACATCATTTTCTCTGTGTTCGTCAAATCCAAGCACCAATATATGATCTAGTTTCTTGTGATCTATATTTTCAAATAAAAATCTAGATCTGCTTTCATATCCTGTGGCAACGATTGCCAGATCAAAGATTTTATTATTTATATGTTCAAACGAACAATTTTTAACATTGGTTAGATCAAGCATCGAATACGAATTTTAATTGGGTTGGCAATATGCTACCTAAATTTCGTGAATCCCCACGACGAGGTAGAATTTTAAATTTTGGAGAAAGCATAAAACTTAAATGAAACGTGCCATCCATCAATGGCATATCGTCAGGATTATTTGCGTTTACATTCGGATATAACAAACCCTTTTGAACTGCTCTTTTTATCACTTCCCACGTTACAGGGTCGATAGTTTGCTTCACTTCAATTGACGAAATTTGCTCAGTTGTCAACTCTTTATCGTGAATGTAGCTCTTCATATATTCTCCAACGGTGTTCATAAATTCAAAAAGCGAGTCACCAAGATTTTTCTCAATCCTGCTTTTGTTCAACTCCCTGTCTGCTAGTGATACGAGAACTTGATTCTGATATGTATAAGGAATTACAGGCGGCTTTTCTCTATTTTTTCGAAGATCATAACGTTTCAACCCTTTTTCCCTTAAATGTTTTGGTAGTCGGTCGAATGTCTTGATCATTTCATTAAATATTCCCAATAATTTTCTTGGGTTTGCGTCGCCAACATTAATCACAATTTTCGCTCCACTATAAATGGTCTCTCCATGGTTACCATGTTTTGTTTTAGCATAAGCATCTTTTAATATCAACAGCCCTTTCATTTTCCTCCCGATTTCATTGCCAAACTTAGTAAGATCGTTATTTTTGAGATAACTTAGTCCACGTGTCCTTGTCGGCTCACCAGCATATCGATCAAAGAGAGTCAACATCCAATTGCTATTAATGACTTCTTGGAAATTTCCAAGATTGACATGTTTCTCGAATTCAAAGCTGAACCTATCTAGCAACTGAGATTCCCCAAATAATGTCTGGAAGTTAAATGTTGCGAATTCTGGTTTTGAAATTTTTGCACGTGCACGAAATAGTTTTAGTGCATTATACTCTCCTTCAGTGGCTTTATATTTGAAACTAGCATCCTGATCAATATATACATATTGTACATCATGCCTCAATTCTAACGGCACGTTAGTGTTTGTATCGAGTGTATAATGGCAATATGGTAAGGTTGTAAATTTAAAAAAAATATTTCCACTGTTCGCCCGCATGTAAGAATTTAATATCCGATGGTGGAATTCTTCTAATATCTCAATTTCATCGATACAGATAAACCATGATGTTTTTTCGTTAAAATCAAGTTTCCTACCAACAATATTGATTGCTTGTATGATAGGATCAAATAATTCCATATCAAATGTAATTCCGACAGGAATGGTCTTGGATAAGCTACCGTATATCTTGTCTTCTAAAAGTTGCCTCGATTTTAAAAATAAAGTGTCTTCAAGCTTTTGACCAAAATCGTGTATGGTGTAAAACTGTTCTTCATTTGGAAACCACATTTGGTTGATAGTTGATATCACATCAATCTCTTTTGCAATTCGTTCTTGTTTATCTAAGTAATATACGTCCAAGCAACTTTTTATAGTGTCCAAAAGAGCCATACAAGATGCAATATTCAGCATCCATCGAAAATGGTATTCCTTCTGCCCATCATCCTGCCAATCTTTATTTTTTAGTCCTCCAATAAATTTCGTTTTGGTAGAAATATGAACACCAACATACAACTTTGAATTAATAGCATCTTGTGCAATTTTGTTTTCAAAATGAGACAAATGGTCATGCGAAATCATCTTCAAGAGCGCAGTTTTACCTGAACCCCTGGAACCGATAATAATTTGATTTTTTGGCGACAAAATCCTACTGAAAGCATCTGTTGGAATAAATGTTCCTATTAATTCCTTCTTATTAAGATACCTAGCGTTATCTAGGTCAAAGAGATTACGTTCCATATTATCGTTTTATAAAAATTACTTCATCCCCAATGTTACCTTTAATTACATTACATTTAGCTACTATTTCTTCGAATAGTCGTTTCCTAGATAGTAGCGGTAAATACTTAAGATCAACAATTCTGTCTTCCAATTCGTTATAACTCACAAAAGAATGAGAACTATTCGAAATTAAGCTCAAACAATGGTCAAATAGTGTTGGAATATCTAATTCACTCCCAAATGGACTTATATGTTCAATGCCAAAATTTTCTCTACTTTCAATCCAACCAGATCGAATATCATATGCCATAGATTTTATCCTACCCTTACACTTAGTAATATCATCAACTTCGATCACATGAAATAGGTTGCCTACATAGCCGGCTATATCTGATGGAACTTCACAAGAATAGCTTCCGGCACAAAGAATATTAATTGGGCTAAACTTTTCTATCGTCGTTGATAGAAAATTAGGAAGATGGCGATGACCATGAATAATAAAATTGAAAGAGAACTCGGACAACAAATTGATCAGACCTTGCGAATTCTGCATAACAGATACATCAATCCACCTTGGATGAGGATTATCGAACTGATGTAGATGATGATGAACAACAAATATTTTCAACTTGTTTAAATCTGAGGTTTCAAACGCCTTTCTTAAAGAATCAATTTGTTCTTTCTGAATCTGTCCATAATGTTTATTCTGCTTAGCATCATCGTGCCAGGATGAATTGAAGCCAAAAAAAATCACATTATCAAACTCCCATTTTTTGACAAATGGAGCATTTGTCAATTCACTACCACAAAGTTCTCCAAAGATATGTCCAAGATCATTTAAGGTATTGTACTTATGTTTTTTTCTAAATTCAACTTCCTCCTCCGGAACTCCTGAAAGCACAGACCAATCGACATCATGATTACCAGGCACAAAAATGATTTGGTCATTGTTTATCCCAAGTCTGGCCTTAATTTTATCAATCAATTTTCCACCACAATCATATTCAACCAGATTAGAATTATTTGTAATGTCCCCCGGAATTATCAAATAGTCAAAATCTCCGTTTTCAGTTGTATAATCCAGTGCAGTTTCAAGGAAAGAATCGACAAGTCTATCCTCCTTATGGAGTCCCTCTGGATATGGACAAAGTTCTTTTGTCCTCGCTTTTTTACCTATATGAAGATCACTTATAATGAGTAGACGCATTAATTTAATTGCTTTTTGTAAAAGCGAAAGATAATAAACAAATCACACAACTCCATCAATATTGTAATTAGATGCATACCTCGGAATATTGCAGGCCAAATCCCAGCCAGGAATCTAATCCTTCCAAGCAGAACGAAGGCTTGAGAACTACTTTTAGCAATAAAAAACTACTCGGAAATCAGATCAGAAACATATAAAACAATAGAGAAATTAGAAGCAGAATTAGCGCAATTAAATGTTGGCGACAGCATAAGTTTCTATGTAATGGCATTCTACAGGAAGCGTGGAGTTATTCCAAAAGTGGCATATTTAACTTTATGGATACTAAATTTAACTTAGTTACAAAGCATTTTTCTTTTTAATAAAGCGTTAGGTTACTGAAGGATAATTAAACAGAACTAATGAAAGAAGCTTATTTATATGTCCGCGTAAGCACGGATGAACAAAAAAGAAAAGGATATTCCCTACCTGAACAAGAGGATCATTTACTGAAATATTGTGATTTAAACGACATTGAAGTTATCGGCATTTACCGCGAGGACTATTCAGCCAAGAATTTTAACCGACCAGAATGGAAAAAACTATTAACGACAATCAGAAAGGATTCAAAAAAGAAAGAGAGCAATATTCTTTTCGTCAAATGGGACCGCTTCAGCAGAAACATAGAATTTGCCTATGAAATGATCGGCATACTTCGGAACCTTAATAGCTCAGCCACGGCAATTGACCAGCCAGTAGATTTTACTGTCCCTGAAAGTGCAGTAATGCTTGCAATATATTTATCAATTCCCGAGGCTGAAAATACTAGGAGATCATTAAATACATCAAATGGTATGAGAAGGGCAAAGATGATGGGGAGATATCCAAACAAGGCACCATTAGGGTTTATCAACAATACAGGGTTTGATGGCAAAAAACAAATTCTACCAGTTCAACCACAAGCCGACATCATTAAATGGGCATTTAAGCAGCTTGCAAAAAATTCCTTTCAATTAGAAACAGTTAGAAAGATGGCTTGTACCAAAGGACTCAAATCTTCAAGGTCAGGGTTTTGGAAGCTGGTAAGAAACCCTGTTTACTGTGGACTTATTCCCCTATCACTAAAAGAACAGCCACTAGAATTGGTCAAAGGTATTCATGAACCTTTGATATCAGAGTCATTATTTAATGAAGTTCAGGCAATTATCAATACTAAAAGGAAGGTGACGAGCAAATCTGATGAGCTAAATAATTTTTTCTTCCTCAGGGGATTTTTGACTTGCCCTATTTGTGAGCGAAAACTCCATGGAAGTTTTTCTAAGGGCTCGTCTAAAAAGTATCCCTATTATCATTGTTCGAATAGTTGTAAACTAAGAGTAAGAGCAGATCTAATAAATGATTGTTATAATAAGGAGTTACAAAAATTACGGCTGTCAAATGGTGCAAAAGAACTTTTTAGGCTTATTTTAGCGGATCTAAACATAAGGACGCAAAAGACAGAATACTTAAAGGACAGGAGAATATTGACAATTCAGCTTGAAGAACAACAATCGATGCTTTTAAAGATTAGAAAGCTATTCGTGGATGACAAGTTAAAATTTGATGATTTCAGAGCATTAAAAATAGAGTATCAGGCAATCTCCAATAATATTGGCATAGAACTGAACGCTAATTCCGAAAAATTGAGATTACTTGAGAAACAATTCGATGTAGCTGATAGATCCATTGCCCAAATCTTTTACAGTTATTCGGATCTCGATTTAATGGACAAAAAGTATATTGTCAGTTTGATTATACCGGTTATCTGCGATTTCAGGACAGGAACTGTATCACTAAGGTTTAATAAGGCACTAGCGGGTACTTTATCCTCCAGAATTCCACCAAAAACTTTTCACGCACCAAGTTCAAACACCGGACTAAAGACCTTCGGAGAGAAGAAAGTATCTATTAAAAGTGTGATTTCCATAATGGAAAATAGCAAGGTCGGAATAAACGAAAATGATGCTGCAGTAGTCTTGAACTTCCTATACTGTATGGCAAAAACCTATCATTTTGACATCAAAAAACAGAACAGAACCTTAAGGAAAACTCGAACAAGGGAGAAACCTAATAGACACCACCCTGAACTCACAATTTAGACCATATTTAAAAATAGTTTAAGGTTTCTTTTTGTAGAAATCGAACGAAGATCAGCCTAAATGCAAAAGACTGGCTAACAGATATTTATTGCTATAAAAAAAGGAAACAACTCAATAGAGCTGTTTCCTTAAGTACCCAAGAGGAGATTCGAACTCCCACACCCGTAAGGGCGCCAGCCCCTCAAGCTGGTGCGTCTACCAATTTCGCCACCTGGGTTTGCGAACTGCAAATATATAATTGCTAACGGGATTATTGCTAAATAAGTCACTAAAAACAGAAAGAAAATTTTAAAAGAGAAAAGGTTAACAGAATATTCAAAAAGGTGAAAGTGTATCTATTTTGATGGTGCTATGTCGGAGCTTCGTCGGTGCTTCGTCGGACTTATGACAATTCTACCCGATAAAGCTATGACATACATACGATTACGCTTCCTTATATTAGATAAATTGTTAACTTTACTATATCAATCTTTAAGGCTATGGCTATAATCGAAAATGGAGCAAATGGTGGTTTTACCGGTAAAGCAGGTTCGGTAACAGGTTACTTTTCCAATGGGAAATGGATTATTAGGGGACTTCGGAAACTATCGAAAAAGAACAAGAGAGGTACCGAAAAGCAACGTGCTTGCCGAGCTAGATTTACTAAAATGCAGGAATTTCTTAGTCCAATTACTTACTTTATTAGAATTGGATTTAACATGGAAAGCAAAAAAAGGATGATAACTGCGCACAATGCGGCGAAATCGTACAATATGTTAAATGCTCAAGAATCTGATGGAACGATAGATTATTCGAAAGTTTGTGTCAGCTACGGAAATATTATCGGAGTTGAACAGCCTCAAATACAGGTAGCAAATAAGGAGATTCAAGTCAGTTGGACCGATAATACAGAAGCAGATCATGAAAGAGGCTTTGATCAAGTAATGCTTTTAGCCTATGACGTGAAGAACAAAGTTACCCATGCCGAAATTGGTGGTGCTAAGAGGAGAAAATGCGCTGAGACCTTATCGTTTACAACTTTTAGTAAGGGAGAAAACTATCATATTTGGATGTCATTTATTTCAAATGATCGACTCAGCATTTCGATGAGCACCTATTGCGGCGTCTATGAGCTTTAAAGGGTTATAGAAAGGCCATCATAAGCAAGGCGAATATTGGCAGGCAATTCTTTCTCTACCTCCTCATGTAAACCCAAATTATGACTTATATGTGTAAAGTATGTCATCTCCGCCCCTGCTTTTTCTGCAAAATCTATCGCTTCTTGTAAAGTAAAATGTGAAATGTGATCTTCTCTTTGTAGGGCATTGATCACTAAATACTTGCTCCCTTGAATTTTAGCCAGTGAATTAGCTGATATGGTTTTTGCATCTGTTATATAGGTAAAATCGCCAATCCTATAACCTAGTACTGGAAGCTTATAATGCATAACTTCAATTGGTGTGATAGTTGTTTCACCAATTACAAAATCTTGGTCAGTAACAGTATGCATATCGATTTGTGGCAAGCCGTGATAGTTCGTATCTGCAAAAATATAAGAGAATTCTCTACGCAAAGCGTCTTGAACTCTATCGGTAGCATAAATCGCAATTCTCTTTTTAAGCAAGTAATTAAAAGGGCGAATATCATCCAGCCCTGCAACATGATCTTTATGCTCATGTGTATATAATATTGCATCTAAGTCCTTTACCTCTGCCCTAAGCATTTGATACCTAAAATCAGGTCCGCTATCAATTACGATGGTCTTATCAGCAGTTTCTATGAGTATAGATACTCTTAACCTCTTGTTTTTAGCGTCTGTCGACCGACATACAATGCAGCCACAGCCAATAACCGGTATGCCCTGTGATGTTCCTGTACCTAAAAATGTTACTTTCAAAATAATTATGTTAATGCTTCGCTGTTCAACTAGGTACTACAATAATACCGAATTTTTCTCTTCATATATCATAAAAAAGGGCTTAAGCAAAAATGCCTAAACCCTTTATCTATTAACAGGTAAAATAAATTAGCGTAAATCAACAACTTCTACTCCTGGATGCTTTTTAGCATCAAAAGCGAAGGTTGCTTCTGGCACTTTGATATTTGGTAAAAACGTTTTTACGTTGTAAGTATACGTATTTCCATTTTTTTCGAAGATCACCACATTGGCAATTTGCTTCGTAACCTTATCTATGCTTAAACGAACTTTAAAAATTGACTTTTTAGTATCTGTTGGTGATAAATCAATCATTTGATAAGTTTTAGCGCCTGCTTTCTTCTCGCCAGTATACAAATACTTAAATCCTTTTTCGTAGATGGTGAAAATTTTAGCCGGGTTGATCGCATCGCTACTTAGATCAACATTAGAAATCTGAACCTCTTTGTCATTTTTTAAATAAGTCCATTGTACCTTCCCATCACTAATTAAATCTTGATTGGTCATTGCCACTTTATACTTATTGGCATTTGCCTTAACATACAAAGTTCCTTGTTGTGTTTCATTAACCTTTGCTTGCGCATTATTTAAGGTAAATGTAAAATCTGTTTTAACAACATCGTATGAGCGATATTTTTTACTTACTGCAGCCAAAATCTCTTTCGCTTTTGAATCGGTTTGTGCCGAAGCATCCAATCCGAAACTTCCAATAATCACTAATGCTACTATTAATTTCTTCATCTTTTCTTTAATTTACTTACCGCCTTGCCCGGCAAAATTTAAAACTTATTATTTTTTATTTAGGTTAGTCAAGAACTGTTCCAAAGCGTATTGATCTGGCAATAAAACTTCTCTTGCCTTACTTCCTTCAAAAGGACCAACTACGCCAGCAGCTTCCAGTTGATCAATTATTCTACCTGCCCTATTATAGCCTAACTTCATTTTTCGTTGAATTAAGGAAGTAGACCCTTGCTGATGCGTTACGATAAGCTGAGCTGCTTCTTCAAACAAAGGATCTCTATCATCCGGATCGAAATCTAACTTATTCGATTCCCCATTTTCATCAATATATTCCGGTAACTGGTAAGCATCTGGATAACCTCTTTGGTTACCGATAAACTCCGAAATCCGGTCAACCTCAGGTGTATCCACAAAAGCACACTGTAGCCTTATTAAGTCGCTTCCGGTCGACAATAACATATCTCCCCTTCCAATTAACTGGTCTGCGCCACCACTGTCTAAAATTGTTCTCGAATCTATTTTAGATAATACCCTAAATGCCAATCTGGCAGGGAAGTTTGCCTTAATAGTACCCGTGATAATATTTACCGATGGTCGTTGAGTAGCTAAAACCAAGTGTATTCCAATCGCTCTAGCCAATTGAGCTAAACGGGCAATTGGGGCTTCAACTTCTTTACCTGCCGTCATCATTAAATCTGCAAACTCATCAACCACTAAAACAATAAACGGTAAAAATCGATGTCCATTGTTTGGGTTAAGTTTGCGCTTGATAAACTTATCGTTATACTCTTTCAAATTTCTTACCTGTGCATCTTTTAACAAATCATAGCGTTGATCCATCTCAATACACAGGGAGTTTAAAGTATTGACAACTTTTTTGGTATCTGTAATAATTGCATCGGCTTCTCCAGGAAGCTTAGCTAAGAAATGTCGTTCAATTCTATTAAACAAGGTAAGCTCCACCTTTTTTGGGTCAACTAACACAAATTTTAATTGAGCTGGATGTTTCTTAAAAAGTAACGAAACTAAAATGGCGTTAATACCAACAGATTTACCTTGTCCAGTAGCACCTGCGACCAATAAGTGGGGCATTTTCGCTAAATCGGCAATAAAGACCTCATTGCTAATTGTTTTACCTAAAGCGATCGGTAAATCCATCGTGTTCTGCGCCCATTTCTCTGTATTTAAAATACTGCGCATAGAAACCATCTCGGGGTGTTGATTTGGCACCTCTATCCCAATCGTCCCTTTACCTGGCATTGGGGCAATAATACGGATACCTAAAGCTGCTAAACTTAAGGCAATATCATCTTCCAAATTCTTGATTTTGGAAATTCTAACACCAGGAGCAGGTATAATTTCGTACAAGGTAACAGTTGGACCAATCGTTGCTTTAATTTTATCAATCTCTATGTTATAGTGATTTAAAGTCTCTACAATTTTATTTTTATTGGCTTCTAATTCTTCAGCGTTAACCGATATTTTATTAGAGCCATAGTTTTCTAGTAAGTCTAAATTAGGATACTGGTAACCAGACAGATCTAATTTTTCGTCGTAATTACCAAATTGTTCTACTAAACCAGCTGCTTTTACTTCATCCTCATTCTTTTCAACAGTAAAAGATGGCTCAGGTGCTACTTCTAAAGGCGTTGCTGCTGCAGCAGTGGTTGGCGTTAGCAGTACATTTGACGCTAATGGGGCTGCAATCACGCTTTCTACTCTTTCTTCCCTATCTTCAAAACGATTTGGAGTTAGGACAATATTTTGTTCCTTTTTGGGATCCTTTTTAAACCTATCATTTACACTAAATTCAACTGGTTCAGAAATAATTTCTTCCTCTAGTTCAATATTTTCTGGCGCAACAGGCACAAAACCTTCATCCTTTTTTAGCTTCGGAATTTTGAAATCTATATTGTAAGCAATAATTAAGATTGTTAAGCCTAAAAAAACAATCAACCCAGCAACTCCGGCAGAGCCAATTTGCGCTACTAATAGCCTGTTGGTCCAGTAACCAAATTCACCTTCTAAAAAATGTGGAGTTTGATTGATAAAAGAATGCGCAAAAGCTAGCGTTAAGGAAATGAAAATTAAAAAGAAAAAGCTATAGCCTAATGTTTTCTCTATAGCAAAAATCTTTACTTTGAATAACAATCTATATCCTATAACAAAAAAGATCAAAACAAATAAGAACGACGCTACCCCAAACCATTCATAAATAAATTGGTGAGCGAGCAAGGCACCTACTTTTCCTAGCCAGTTTTCAACTACTGGAGCTACGATGCCATCGCCTTTTAGTTCTTCGGTCGTTTTAAAAAGATTACTCCATCCGCCATTCGCATCAATTACATAGCTCTGGTCGTCTTGCCAGCTGAACAAATAAGAAGTAAAAGCAACGAAAAAGTAGAGGGAGAAAATGATAAAAATGAGGCCGATAATTTTGATTAACCTTCCATCATTTAAATCAAATGAGGGCATTATGTTTGCCTTAGGGCGTGCAGAACGATTTGTGGAAGGTCTCTGTCCTTTAGCAGGCTCAGTTTCTTGCTTAAATGAATTGGATTTAAATTGATTACCCCTTACCGACATCTGTTATAAATTTATAATGAACAAACTTAGATAAATTACTTTTATATGCAATAATACTTAACATATAAAAGTAATTTATCGTTCTCTCCTCTACCTTTAAAAACACATTTTTCTAGAGGAAATATAAAATATATAGTTGTATCTAAACTGGAAATTAGCTTCGATTTGTATAAAATTTCAAAAAAACCATTTGATAACCAATTTAATTTTAAGTGCATTAAACCTTCGCAAATAACTTAGGTCATAATAATGTGCGTGAATAAGTTTCATTATTCATGGTTACGTTTAAATAGTTTTGTTTTAGGTTAATCCTGCTTGATTTTTTGGGCAGGATTTTTTTTCGCACTAATTTAAGCAATCGGACAAGAAGAATCCATACCCCATTCGCTCCAAGAACCATCATAGATGCTGATCTGGCGATAACCAATTAAAGTCGCAGCTAAGGCATCAATGCAAGCGGTAACCCCAGAACCACAACTAAATATAAGACGTGTATTTTTATCACTAATGTTTTCGAAAACCTTTGTTAATTGATCTTCACTACGCATTTCGTTTAACAATAGCACATTTTCAAAGGGTATATTGATTGAATTCGGTATGTGACCAGTACGGAGACCTTTCCTTGGCTCGCTAACCTTACCATTAAAACGGTCAACGCTTCGAGCATCGATAATCAATGTATGCTCATCATCAACCGCGTTTCTCACTTCTGCTAAGCTTACAAAAAATTGAGGTTGGTAATGAGGTTTAAAGCTTCCTCCACCGCTTGGTTGAGCATGGGCCGAACTATATTCATATCCTTCGTTTAACCAAGCTGGTAAGCCTCCATTTAGCACATAGCATTTTGTTAAACCCATTGCAAGAAACATCCACCATACCCTAGGACTAGCATATACACCAACGTTATCGTAAATTACCAATACAGTATCGCTGTTGATACCTAAAGCTTGCGCCGCTTCCATAAATTCTGCTTCAGTGGGCATCATGTGGGGTAATTCACTCGTTGTGTCACAAAATTTAACCCAATCAAACTTTAATGCACCGGGAATAAATTTATCATTAGGTTTTGTATTGGCTTTTACTGGATTTTCCAAGCTGGCATCTAAAATAAGTAATGAAGGGTTGTCTATATTTTCAAAAAGCCATTGAGCATTAACTAAAGGAGAATTTCTATCCATTATTTGAATCATTTTTATTGCTAGTGCGAAAATAGTTATCGAAAGGTTAATAATTATTATTTGCCTAATTTATTAGCGTAAGGTATGAGAATCTCATTTTATTTTTGTTATTTTAAACTGTTAGTTTGTACTGATGAAGAAAATTATTTACTATTAAAATGAACAATACGCATCTCGAACAGCTGATTGAAGAAAATAAGTTAGCAGAAATTATCGAATTATTAAGCAAGCAACCAGCATTAGCTACCACTGCAACTTCTCATCAGATATCGCCTTTACTGTTAGCTGCTTACTATAAAAGACCTGATATTGCAAATGCAATTGCAGAATTTGTACCTGAATTAACTTTATTTGAAGCATGTGCGCTAGGAAAATTTGAAGAGGCTACTTTACTCATCTTTAAAAATCCTGCCCAGATAAACGAATTCTCTGAAGATGGCTTTACACCTCTTGGCTTAGCTTGCTATTTTGGTCATGAAGAAATTGCTCGATTTTTAGTATTAAAGGGTGCAGAGGTTAATGTGCCGAGTAAAAATGGCTTCAATGTATTTCCTATTCATTCGGCTGTAGCTGCAAATAATATCAATATTACGCGAATGTTATTCGAAGCAGGTGCCTATCCAAATGTTTGTCAGAAATCTGGCATGGCACCTTTACACTCAGCTGCCCAACTAGGGAACATTGAGTTAATTATCTTATTATTGGAACATGGAGCCGACGTAAATTTGCGGATGGAGGGTGGAAAATTACCTGCAGACTTAGCTGCACAAAAAGGCTTCGACGAAATTGCGCAAATTTTAAGAGATGACGATTAGCTACATTTAAAAGTACCCTTAAACGATCATTCTTAAATATCCCATACCTTTAGCCTGGCCTTCTTCACATAGTTCCTGATATCAAGCACTACAGCCGCCAATAAATAAAATAAGATCGGGAACCCAACTGCTAAAAATGAAGAGTAAATAAAAAACAGGCGCACTTTAGTGATGCTCATGTTTAGCTTATTAGCCAGATAGGTTGAAACCCCAAAACTCTGCTTTTCGAAAAAAATAACTATACTTTGAAACATTTTTATGATCCTTGAATTTTAATTTTCAATACAATTTACGCTTTTTTTTTATTGAAATGAATATTTCTTTTATTAATTCTGCTGTTTCAAGAGCTTTACACCAATTCCACATGTCAGGCATTTTTTATGATCGCAATAAGTACGTTTTAATTGCAACAATGCTTGCGAATAATAAGCTGAATTAACTTTAACCCCTGCTTCAACAAAATGTTTAATAACCGCATTGTGTTCGGCTGGGAGCTTTTCTAAGAGTGCGACAGCCCTATCCACCAACATATATTGATCGATATATTTACCATACGCGAATAAGAACAAACTCAGCGTATTGATTAAAATATTTTCTATGCTTTCCTTTCCCAGTTGTTGACTTACATTTTCCGCAGTGTTATTAAAATGGTAATGGGTTTTCCAATAGGGATTTATCGGCAAACCTTCAAAAAGCTGTACGATAACTCTATAGTCTTTAGCGATAATGATCTTGGAGAATAAATGATTTGAGTTAACAATTAATGCTGCAAACTGAGCTAAGCGAAGTGTTGGGAAATTCTGAGGACGCATACGCATAAACTTCCATAATGAAATAGTCAAAGGTTTTAATCTATATTTCCTTTTTAGAAATTGGTATTCACTTTTTAGTTTTTGAGGATAATCTTCTTCAAATTTTTGCCCTAAAAAACCAGCCTGACCAAATAACAGGGCTTCTATTTGCAATGGATTGTCTTTGTGTCTAGCTAAAATCTGTTGGGGCAAAGATCTAGCCAACATCTCCATTGGAGCCGCATTAATCCTAAAACCGAAATTCTTTGCCATAAAATGATAAAATGTTTCATCCCAATCTCCCTTAAGTTCGTTCAAATGAAGATATACCTCATCTGATTTGTGTACCAGCCTTTCAATTGCTACACGTGTTAAAAAATTATCGACATACACTCGATTTATGTGCACGATTTCCTTTTCGCAGGGGAAATAATTTACAGAAAGCATCAGCTGTTCGTAAGTCGCTAGTAATTTAACTGGAAAAAGATCTTTAATGACCAATATTGGAATTAATGTACCATCTGTTCTATAAATAGGTAAATCGTTAATGTAAACCACATGCAAAATTACATTGTCATAGGCTGCATCATGTTGATGTTGGTGAACAAGCCAGTCTGACGACTTAATATGTATTTCAACATTACCAACCCAAATTGTACCATCAATTTTCAATTTAGCTTCCAGAAAGTCTGGCCCAGCATTTTTATTCGGCGTTCCAGACTGAATCACCTCAATTAATTCAGCAGCCTCGCTATGAAGTTGTTGAACACCGTATAATTTAAATTGCCATATAAAATGCAGGAATTCTTCTGGAAATCTCATAGCTAAAACTATTGAAAAAGCTATCCAAAAAAGAAATTAAACAAACATTTAACCCTGAATTACAGGCACTTAAAAATATGTTTTGATTAAATTAATTTATCTGAGATATTTAAGTTAAAGGAGATTTTTACCTACTTGACTCCACCTTCTTCTTAGAATTCGTGATAAAAACACCAGCAATGATCAGTACTGTAGCAATCAGTAAATCGATGGTTATAACCTCATCTAATACAAGCCAACCCAAGAAGATGGCAATGATGGTATTAAAATAAGAAAGGATAGAAACCTCTGTTGCTGTAACTTTTTTCAGCGCATAGTGATAGCTAAAATAACCGACAACCGAACCAAATACCGCAAGATATCCAACTGCGGCTAAACTCTCCGTACTCCAATTAGTAGGCTCAATAATCGGCGATAACCATGCTGCCAAAATTAATTGCGCTACTGCAGAAAATGCAAATTGATAAAACAGATCTAAAAAGATATTTGAACTTTGCAAAGTATGTTTCTTGGTATAGATTGTACCGCCTGCCCAACCAGCAATTGCCATTGCAATATAAATCATTCCTGTTTGGTAGTTAGGATCTAATAAATCACTTAATCCATCCCTAAAAATAAAGGCAACCCCTAAAAATCCAACAGTTACACCAATAAATCCTTTCCAGCTCGGCTTCTGTAAGCCAATGGCTACACTACCTAAAAAGACTGCAACCGGTGCCAAGGCGTTAAGCAAAGAGGCTAATCCGCTCGAAATAGTCTGTTCTGCCACAGTTGTCATACCATTTGCAATCACAATCATCAAGCTGGAAAGCAGAATTTGCCTGCGTAAATTTTTCCAACCAATCCACGCTAGCTCTCCCTTTCGCCATAAAATGATTAATAAAATTAGCGCAGCTATCAATTGGCGCATTCCAGCAACAAACCAGGGTGGTATTGTATGCACAGCAATCCGGATACCTAAATAAGTAGTACCCCAAACTATTGCAACAACGAAAAGGGCAACAACTAACTTAACATCAATTTTTTTGATCATGTTAGTTGTGCGGCGACTAAAATCTGTTCCATTTCTCGCTGCAAAGTCAAAGCTTCTTCGCGAGCCTTTTCGGCAAAATCTAAGCCATCACCTGCGTAAATAATGCTACGGGCAGCATTTACTAATAATCCACATTGGCTATTTAATCCATATTTACAAACTGCCGCCAAACTTCCGCCTTGTGCGCCTACTCCCGGAACTAACAAAAAGTGATCTGGTGCTAACCTGCGGATATTTTCAAAAGCTTCGGCCTTAGTTGCCCCAACAACGTACATCATTTGATCGGTACTTGCCCATTGAGACGAGGTTTTAATAACTTGTTCAAACAATTTATCTTCTCCACTTTGCTTAATCTGAAAATCTTGACTTCCTTCATTCGAAGTTAACGCCAATAGTATTACCCACTTATCTTTAAAATTTAAAAAAGGTGATACAGAATCTTTTCCCATGTAAGGCGCTACTGTAATTGAATCAAAACTCATTCCTGAACTTTCTTCATTAAAAAAAGCTTCTGCATACATTGCTGAGGTGTTCCCGATATCGCCACGCTTAGCATCGGCTATGGTAAATACATTTTTTGGAATGTGCTTCCAAGTATCGGTAAGCGTTTGCCAACCTTTTGCGCCATAACTTTCATAAAATGCTGAGTTTGGCTTGTAAGCTACACATAAGTCATGTGTAGCATCGATAAGCTGCTTATTAAATTCTAAAATAGGATCTTTATACTTTAAAAGATGTTTAGGAAGTTTGTTTAGCACCGGATCTAACCCTACACACAAAAAAGATTTTTTTTGCTTAATCTGCTCAAAAAGTTGTTCTTTATTCATCACTTCTAATAGGAAAATGGAGCACAAAGATGTTAATTTTAAGCCTCTTTAAGGAAGCCCGAACAAAATTTTTGCAATTTATTTTTAAACATTTTAAAGTTTTTGTTGCAGATTAAATTTCAAATACATACAATTGTGGCATAATTCTCAAATGTTTATCTGAATATCCCAGAAAAATTCCTTACAAATAGCTAATTATAAATGTTTTTAAAGACATTTTTCCGTAATATTTTTTTGATAAACCCAATTTAAAATTTCTCGACAAGCACATATAAATGTTTAATAAAACAGAATTAACTGAAAAACTTACTGCAGAATTACGTGAGTTAGCAAAAAGTGAGGGCATTGCAAATGCGGATGATTTGCGCAAAAACGATTTGATAGAACAAATCTTATCGCAACAAGAAAATAAAAATACTGCTCCTGCTCCCTCTGTCATTAAGGAAGCAAAATCTAAAGTAGTGAAGGAAGGCACATCAGATAAACCTTCAGCAAGAAAAAGGGTAAGAATTGCAGCCAAAGACACCCCAAGTCCCGAACCAGAAAGAGCAACTTTATTTGATGAACCCCAAACCAGGGTAATCAAAGAAGAAATAGTAGATCCAACGCCTGTTACTTTGCCACCTGATTTTGTAGACGACCCTAATCGTTTAGAAACGATTGCTGTTAAGTTGCAAAACCAGGCTAAAAAAGAGAAACTTCCTAGAGAAGATAAAAATAGGCCAGTAAAAGAAAATTCAACTAATCAGCCTAAAGAAGATAAACCTTTTAGAGATAGAAGTAAGCAAAACCGGAACGAAGCAGCACCTGCAGCTGCTGCTGAAGGAACAGAAGTTAAAGAGAAACCTGCGCGGGAAGAAAGAGCTCCAAGAGAAGATAACCGTCCTGCTAAAAGTCACAACAACAGCAATAATCATAAGCAAAACGAAACCAGTTACTCTACGCTGGATTTTGATAACACCATTACCAACGAAGGCGTTTTAGAAATTATGCCAGACGGATATGGTTTTTTACGTTCTGCCGATTACAATTATCTATCGTCTCCAGATGATATTTATGTATCGCAATCGCAGATTAAACTCTTTGGTTTAAAAACTGGAGATACTGTAAATGGCAGTATTCGTCCACCAAAAGAAGGCGAAAAATATTTCCCTTTAGTTAAAGTAATTAGCATTAATGGCCGTATCCCTGCTGATGTTAGAGATCGCGTACCTTTCGATTATTTAACACCATTGTTTCCTACCGAGAAATTAAATTTATTTACAGATAATACTAATTACTCTACGCGAATTATGGATCTTTTTACCCCAATTGGTAAGGGTCAGCGTGGCTTAATCGTTGCACAGCCAAAAACAGGTAAAACAAATCTATTAAAAGAGGTCGCTAACGCAATTGCAAAAAACCATCCCGAAGTTTATCTAATTATCCTTTTAATAGACGAACGTCCGGAAGAGGTTACTGATATGGCTCGTAGTGTGAGAGCTGAAGTTATTGCTTCAACTTTTGATGAACCTGCAGAGCGTCATGTGAAAATTGCGAACATTGTGTTAGAGAAATCTAAACGATTGGTTGAATGCGGCCATGATGTAGTAATTTTATTAGATTCGATTACTCGTTTAGCTAGAGCTTACAATACAACTGCTCCTGCTTCTGGAAAAATTCTTTCTGGTGGTGTGGATGCAAATGCATTACACAAACCAAAACGCTTTTTTGGTGCAGCCCGTAATATAGAAAAAGGTGGTTCGTTAACAATTCTGGCAACAGCATTAACAGATACCGGCTCTAAAATGGATGAAGTTATTTTTGAAGAATTTAAAGGCACTGGTAACATGGAGTTACAATTAGACCGTAAATTATCGAACAAACGTATTTTCCCTGCTATTGACATTACTGCCTCAAGTACTCGTAGAGAAGACCTGTTGTTAGACAGAGAATCATTGCAACGTATTTGGGTTTTACGTAACCACTTAGCAGATATGAATTCTCAAGAAGCAATGGAATTGGTTCAGGCGCAGATTAAGGGTACTAAAACCAATGAAGAGTTTTTGATGGGAATGAATGGATAAGGTGGGTATTTATGAAAAAACACATCCCAAATGCGATTACCTGTGCCAACCTATTTTCGGGATGCATTGGTGTTGTCTTTGCCTTTAAAGGCGAACTTGAAATAGCAGCTTATTTTGTGCTATTATCTGGAATTTTCGACTTTTTTGACGGGATGGTTGCCCGCCTGCTCCATGTTAAATCTGCCATTGGGAAAGAGCTAGATTCATTGGCAGACATGGTGAGTTTTGGTTTTTTACCGGGAGTTGTGATGTTTCAGCTCTTAAAATCTGGAGATTATACGAATGAATACCTACCCTATCTTGGGTTTGTCATTACCGTTTTTTCAGCATTACGCCTAGCTAAATTTAATATTGATGAGAGGCAAACAGAAGATTTCATCGGTTTGAATACGCCAATGAATACGCTATTTATCGTATCGTTACCATTTATTGCAAAAGACTATCCCAATATAGTTGGCTCGTCATTAGTGTTAATAGCTTTAACATTAATGACAAGTTTTCTACTCGTTAGTGAAATCAAGATTTTTTCTTTCAAGTTAAGCGATGTGAGCTGGGCTAAAAATAAAATGAAGTATATTTTTCTGTTACTATCCCTTGTATTAGTTGTCTCGCTAAAATTTACCGCAGTGCCTTTTATCTTAATACTTTACATAGGTCTCTCAATGCTGCATTTTAAAGCAGCCGGAAAAGAAATCAACAATTAATATTATTTAAGCAATTCGGCCTTGGCTTCTTCTAATTGCTCGTAAAGACGTTCTACAAATTTCTTTGAAACAGCAAAATCGCTTGGAATAGTTTCTAGATTTATTAATTCGCGTGAATTTCGTTCAATTGTTTGCATCATTTCCTTTAAATCACTTCTTCCTACATAGTGAAAGGTAGGTTTAATTTTATGAGAAAACTCTGAGGTTGCCTTCCAATCTTCATCGGCAATTGCCTTTTCCAAATCGGTCATATAGAGAGGGGTTTGCTTTTGAAAAGCTTCCAACATTTCCACCATGAAATCGGTGCTATCTCCAGACATTTCCCTTAGATAAGATAAGTCTAAAGGTTGATTATTTATATTGTGATCGATCATTACTCAAACTTAAAAAAAATTGTCACTTTATCCAATTAATCCGTTTGAGAATTTATCTTTTCAAAACGGTTAATTCATCAGTTAAATTAAGTAATAATTCCGACATATTTTGCCCTAAAATTGGATGAACATAATATTGTGCTATTTCAGCTATTGGCAATAACACAAACTTTCTTTTATGCATCTCTGGATGAGGAATTTGAAGTTTTTGGTCGACGTTGATAATTTCATTTCCATAGAAGATAATATCAATATCGATCAGTCTAGCACCCCATTTTTCATGTCTAACCCTACCTAAATCACTTTCAATTTCCAATACTGTTTCAAGTAACTGAAGTGGATTAAGTGTTGTTACAACAGCAACCGCGACATTTAGAAAACTTGGCTGATCTGTTTTTCCCCAAGCTGCAGTTTCATATATCGACGATGTTAACTGTATTTCTCCTACACGCTGAGCAATTAACGATAACGCATCTTCGATAAATTTTTCACGGTTACCTAAATTACTTCCTAGTAACAAATGCGCTGTATTTTTATCTGATAGCATAGTAAGTCTTCAATTTTATCTAAGTTTACAAATTAAATACATTAATTCGCACATGAGAGAATTTTTTAAATATGTTTTCGCAACGGTTGTTGGTATAGTAATTTCTACTGTTATTTTGTTTGTGTTATTTTTTGTGGTCATGATAGCGATCATATCTTCTGTTGGTGATGAGAAAAAAGTAATCGTAAAAAACAATTCAATTCTATATCTCAATCTAGATCAAGAAATTACAGAACGTACGCCAGATAATTCACTTGCTGGTCTACCGTTTTTGGGTGGTGGCGATGAAAAAACAATTGGGTTTAACGACATTATTAGATCGCTTAAAGCGGCAAAAACAGATGATAAAATTGATGGAGTTTACATCAATGTAACTGCACCAAATGCAGGCATGGCAACCATGCTAGAAGTTAGAAACGCCATTCTCGATTTTAAAACAAGTAAAAAGCCTGTAATTGCCTATAGCGAAGTGTATTCGCAAGGTGCCTATTATCTAGCATCAGCAGCAAGCAAAGTATACTTAAATCCTCAAGGTGTATTGGAATTTAAAGGTTTTAGTTCTGAACTTACCTTTTTTAAAGGTGCACTTGATAAACTGGGTATTGAAGCACAAATTATTAGAGTAGGTAATTACAAAAGCGCCGTAGAGCCCTTTATGAATACCAAAATGAGCGACTACAATCGCAAACAGGTAACAGCATACGTAAACGGCTTGTATTCAACATTTTTAGATGGAATTTCGACAAGTAGAAATATCAGTACGACTGAATTAAGAACAATTGCAGACGGTTATAAAATTCAACAACCACAAGATGCTTTAAATTACAAATTAATTGATGGCATCAAATATAAAGATGAATTACTTGACGAATTAAGAGTTCTCACCAAAAAGAACAAGAAGAGCAATATAGATATTGTTAGTGTTAACGATTATGCCGCAAACCTACCGAACAGCACACTTACCGGTAAAAATACAATAGCAATTATTTATGCGAATGGCGATATAGTTGGCGGTGAAGGTTCGGATGAACAAATTGGTTCTGAACGTATTTCAAGAGCTATTAGAAAGGCTAGACTAGACGATAATATTAAAGCCATTGTTTTACGTGTAAATTCTGGTGGTGGCAGCGCCTTAGCATCAGAGGTTATTTGGAGAGAAATGGAGTTGAGTAAAAAGGTAAAACCAGTAATCGCTTCGTTTGGCGACGTGGCGGCCTCAGGAGGCTATTACATTGGCTGTGCAGCCGATAGCATATTTGTGCAACCAAATACCATTACAGGTTCAATTGGTGTGTTCGGTATAATCCCTAACTTCCAAAATTTATTGAATAACAAGTTGGGAATTACCTTTGATGGTGTGAAAACTAGTCAATATGCCGACATTATGAGCGTAAATAGGCCCTTAACTACTGGAGAACGCTTTATTATCCAAAATGGTGTAAATCATATATACGACACTTTTCTTGGTCGTGTAGCTGATGGAAGAAAGAAAACCAAAGCCCAAATAGATAGCATCGGTGGCGGACATGTTTGGATTGGCACAGACGCGATTAAAAATGGCCTTGCAGATCGTTTAGGTAGTTTTAACGACGCAATCAAATCAGCAGCCAAAAAAGCAAAACTAAGCGATTATAAAATAGTGGAATACCCTGAGAAGATTGACCCTTTAAAATCTTTACTGGCTGATGCTAAAGATAATATTAGCATTTATTACACCAAGAAAGAACTGGGCGACAACTACTTGTTGTACAAACAAATGCAAAAGGCAATCAATAATTCTGGCATGCAAGCCAAAATGGATTATGAAATAAAAATTAAATAAGACTACGATATAAAGAGCCGCCTTTTTCCCAGAACCTATCAATTCTTCGCTCAACAGCTTCGTCTTTGATAAGTTCTGGAGCATGATGCGGCTTTTTTCTTGCGTCAATAATTACAGAACCATTACAGCCCCAATGCTTGTTAATGATAAAAGCATCTACACCAAATATATCTGCGGCAGGATTGCTTCTGGTAAAGGTAACCCAAACTAAATTATTAACGGTGGCGGCAGTAAATTGCGAATCATCACAAACAACTATTAAAGGTAATCCCGTCAAATCTTGAGTTTGTAAACTGGCTGTAAGTGCATCCATTTCCTTGGCACGTTCTGCTGTACTGGCAAATGGTTTGCAACTTAGCACCAATATCCCTGGAATTGCAATTTTTGCCGAACTAAATCCCGCTGGTAAATTGATTTCATGCTCAAAACTATTCCATAGATTTCTTTTTAAGTCGCCTGCAGCAGCAAATACTACCTTTGAACCTGTATTTAGGCCATCTCCCGAATAATCTAAAGTATCTATGGTTGTATTGGTGTAAAAATGCAAGTCTTTGCTTAAATCAATTCGCGCCAATACATGCTGTAAAAATGAAGCGATATCAGTTGTGCGCAATTGCTCATCATCTTCCCTAGCCGCAATAAAAAGATATTTCGCTAAGCTCAACTGATTTTTACCTAAAATATGATTGGCAATCGTTAAGATTTCCTGTGGCTTTCTATCTTTTAGAAAAGGCGTATAGCGCTCACTACCAATGGCGAACAACAAAGGGTGCACACCTGCTGCATCAACTGCATTTACTTCTTTTAAGCCTGATATTTCTTGAGGTATGGCAGAACCGGTAATTTCATGAATAAGCGCCCCGAAGCTAGTATCTTCTTGCGGCGGACGTCCGACTACTGTAAACGACCATAACGCATCTTTTTTATGATATACATTATGGACCTTCATTAAAGGAAACGGATGTGTTAAGCTATAGTATCCTAAATGATCACCAAACGGTCCCTCAGGTTTGTTTTGTTGCGGATAAACAGTACCGGTAATGATAAAATCGGCATCGGCGGAAATACAGAAACCTTCTTCATCATAAAAATACCTAAATCTACGATTACCCAAAGCTCCTGCAAAGGTTAACTCGGATAATCCCTCTGGCAATGGCATCACGGCTGCTAAGGGATGAGACGGTGGGCCACCTATAAATATACTTACTTTCAAAGGCAAACCTTTGGCGTTAGCTTTAGCCTGATGCACCCCAATACCTCGGTGAATTTGGTAATGCAAACCTATTTCTTGATCAGTGATATAGTCGTTTCCCGCTAATTGAATACGGTACATTCCTAAATTGCCATTCATCACCCCAGGCTTAGCGATGTCTTCTGTAAATACCTGCGGCATGGTTACAAACGGGCCTCCATCCATAGGCCAATTTACGATTTGAGGCAAACTGGCAATGGTAGTTTTAGCAAAAGTCTGTTTAAAAAGTGATTGTTTTAAGGGAAGTGCTGACAACGCCGTTAAAGCTGTTCCTGCATAAGCAAATGGGTTTTTTAATGCCTTGATAGGATCAGAACGAAGCTCTACTAGTTGTTTAATTTTGGCTAGGCTATCCCGAAACATAAATTTCGAACGTTCCAAGGTCCCAAAAAGGTTAGAAACAGCTTTAAATTTGCTTCCTTTAACATTTTCAAAGAGTAAAGCCGGGCCTTTTTCTTCGTAAACTCTCAAATGTATTGCAGCCATTTCGAGATAAGGATCTACCTCCTCGGTTATGCGAACTAAATGGCCATTTTTCTCTAAGTCTGCAACGCATTCAGCTAAACTTTTATACCCCATGGTCAAAGGTAACGATTTATGGCTATTTTTTCCCTGCAAATGACCTTAACATCCAAGTGGTCTTTTCTTTGAATTGCATAAATCTGTTTACCATGTCATTTGAACCATCATCACCTGCTTCTTCAGTGGCTTTAAGTAAGTCTCTTTCAATTTCAATTAACTTAGCCATGTCATCTAAAACAGCATCTACCATTACCATATCGTTCATGCCTATGGTGTCAACTTCTTTGATACTTGATTCTTTAATGTAGTCGACAAATCTGCTATGAGGTGGTTTGCCAAGCGTTAGTACACGCTCAGCAATTTCATCGATCGTTTGCTGTGCATTTGTGTATAATTCTTCAAATTTGATATGTAAGGTAAAAAAATTTTGTCCCTTGATATTCCAGTGGCAACCCCTTAGCTTCTGGTAATGAATGTGATAGTTAGCTAGATATTCATTTAACATATCTACTACAGGTTTAACTGCTTTTTCGTCCAAGCTTATTTCTTTTGCGTTCATAATTGAGATGAGTTTATCAATACAACAAACGTAGGTATAAAATGGTTTTTAAAATCAATTAAGCAACAATAAGAAGCAATATGTTATCGTTTAACATAGCATACGACCATAAAATATATTATTCGTATAATTGTACCTCCAAATATTTGAAATTATTTAATGTATAAACTATATATTCTTCTACTGGCTGTTTTACTTGCAAACACTTCTGTTTCATTAGCCAGCAACACCATTGATTCTATCGGTGTTGAAAACTATAAAGGCAAGAAAGTAATTATCTATAAGGTTGAGCCAAAGGAAACTTATTATTCTATCGCTAAAAAATATAATGTTCCTTACAAAGATGTAATGGAATTTAATGATAGTCAGCTTTTACAAATAGGCGTAACCTTAAGAATTCCAACTGGCTTACCATTTGTTACAGATAACACCTCAACTGAAGTTGTACCCACTACAGGAATTATAGCGTATACAATTAAAGCGAAGGACAATTTAAATATGTTAGCCAATAAGTACGGCACAACAGTTGAAGAGATCAAAAAAGCAAATCAATTAAGCTCTATCAATTTGCAAATTGGTCAAGTTTTAAAAATACCGACTGGAAAAGAACAAATCCCTCCCACTGAAACAGTTGTGGCTTCCACCTATAAGAAACCAGAAAATAAAATTATCCCAGTCGCTGTACCAGTTGTAGTTGAGGCAGAAACTAGCACCGAAACACCACCTAACAGCACCGTTATAACGCATACGATAAAAGCTAAAGAAAATCTAAATGCACTAGCCGAAAAATATGGAACAACGGTGGATGCAATCAAAAAATTGAACAACCTAAATTCCATTAACTTGCGTATTGGTCAAGTTTTAAAAATCCCAGCCACCAATGGACAGACAGACACTAAGGTAGTCCCATCAACCGATGGTAGTTTTGAGCATACGGTGTTGGCAAGCGAAACTATTTATTCAATCGCCAAAAAATACAGCTTAACTACTTATCAACTGAAAACAGCAAATAATCTAACCAGTAATGAGTTAACGGTTGGACAAAAACTAATGATTAAGGGCGCTAACAAAGAAAGCACAGCAGTAGAAACTGCAGAAGTGGAAGATGCAAGTACTCAAACCATGAAAGACCCTGCTTTAAGGCAGCCGGCAAGCAAATATGGTTTGGTAAGATTCGACGAAAAGGGCACAGCTGTTTGGATTGCAGATGAGGATTTAGACTCAACAAAAATGCTTGTGTTGCACCGCACTGCACCTGTCGGAACTATCATTAGGGTAACAAATCCAATGACCAATCGATCTGCCTTTGCAAAGGTTGTTGGTAAATTTACCGAGAATGAAACCACAAAAGATGTTATTATTGTAATCACAAAAGCGGTAGCTGATGCCGTTGGTGCTTTAGATAAAAGATTTTTTTGTAATTTAAATTACGGCGCGCTCGATAATGAACAACAATAAACCATTAATTATTGGTATTGCAGGTGGCAGTGGCTCAGGCAAAACATTTTTTTTAAACAGCTTTTTACATCATTTTAAAAATGATGAAGTAACACTCTTATCGCAGGATGATTATTACATTCCTGCAGGAGAAATGACCCAAGAAGAAAACAAGCTCTACAATTTTGATTTGCCCTCAACAATTGACGATGAACAATTTTTAATTGACATCAAAAAATTAATTAAGGGTGAAGTCGTTTATAAAAAGGAATATAACTTCAACAATCCGCTCGCTGTAGTAAAAATTTTAGAGATAAACCCAGCCCCAATCATTATCGTAGAAGGCCTTTTTATCCTCCATTTTAAACAAATTGCCGAATTATTAAATCTCCGTATCTTTATTGAAGCCGATGAAGATGTTGCTTTACTGCGTAGGATTAAGCGTGATGGAATGGAACGTGGCTACCCTGAAGAGGATGTGCTTTACAAATGGGAACATCATGTTGTACCAGCATACAAAGAATTTTTATGGCCTTATCGCAATTCTTGTGAAAAAATTGTGATCAACAATATGGATACACCTGACGAAATTATTCGTATTACCGCTGAAATTACCGATGATTTAAAAGCAAAGTTTTGTTCTTAAGGAACTTAATCGATGACCATTTCTGGAACATCATCACTAGCATATAATTTGCCTAAGGTTGCATTTCTGATATAGTCAACACTTACACCTGGTGCACGTTCAATTAATTTAAATCCTCCCCCTGGCAATACATCTAAAACGGCTAGTTCTGTTACGATTTTTTTGATACACTTAACCCCTGTTAAAGGTAAAGTGCAATGAGGTAAAAGTTTACTTTCGCCTGCTTTATTAACATGCTGCATGGCTACAATAATGTTCTTTGCAGAAGCTACTAAATCCATCGCACCCCCCATTCCTTTAACCATTTTCCCTGGAATCTTCCAATTGGCTATATCTCCATTCTCAGAAACTTCCATGGCCCCTAAAATGGTTAAATCAATTTTTTGTGCCCTAATCATCCCAAAGCTCATGGCCGAATCAAATATCGAAGAGCCAGGCAAAGTGGTAATAGTTTGCTTTCCTGCATTAATTAAATCAGGATCTTCCTCTCCCTCGAAAGGAAATGGCCCCATACCTAATAAGCCATTCTCCGACTGCAAGACAACATTAATACCCGCGGGGATGTAATTCGCAACTAATGTGGGTATGCCAATCCCCAAATTAACATAATAACCATCTTTTATTTCTTTTGCGATTCGTTTCGCAATTCCGTTCTTATCTAACATTTTATCTTTTTTAACCACAAAGGCACAAAGTGGCATTTATTTATTCTTTCTTTTCTGATTGATTAATTCTGTTCCTTAATCCTTACTCCTTACCGTTCTTTGTTCAATTCTTTTCTCGTAAGCTTTCCCCTGGAAAATTCGATGAACATACACTCCAGGCGTATGGATTTGGTCGGGATCTAAGGCACCGGCTTCAACTAACTCCTCCACTTCAGCAATCGTTGTTTTACCTGCCATTGCCATCACAGGATTAAAATTTCTACTTGTAGAGCGGAAAATTAAATTACCGGCAGTATCGCCCTTCCACGCTTTAACTAGCGCAAAATCAGCTTCAAAAGCATACTCCATTAAGTAATCCTTTCCATTAAAATTTCGAACCTCTTTTCCTTCTGCGACTTCTGTCCCCACTCCAGCTGGTGTAAAAATAGCGGGCATTCCGTATCCTGCTGCCAAACACCTGGTAGCTAATGTTCCTTGAGGAATTAATTCAACCTCAAGTTCTCCGCTTAATAATTGACGCTCAAACTCTGCATTTTCACCAACATAAGAGGAAATCATTTTTTTAACTTGACGAGTTTGGAGCATTAAGCCGATACCAAAATCATCAACACCCGCATTATTTGCGATACATGTTAGCTGTTTAACTCCTTTTTTAACCAAGGCTGCAATGCAATTTTCTGGAATTCCGCACAAGCCAAATCCACCCAACATCAAAGTATGACCATCTTCAATATCCCTTATCGCCTCATCGGCTCCAGCAACGACTTTATTAATCATATATTCTGTTTTCGGCTAAATTAGCAAGATATTAAACGCTATCCAAATCGAATTCTCTCAAATGGTGCTGTAAAAAATACACTAAGCAAGGCGTCTAACTTAAATAAACATAAGTTATTCCATCCCCACCCCTATCAGCATGCTCATCTTCCATTCGAGTAACTTCTTTGTATTTCTTTACATAATCTCGAATCAATTTTCTTAAAATACCATCTCCCTTACCATGAATAAGTTTAATAGATGGGAAGCCAAGCATGATAGCCTTATCGAGGTAGTTTTCAACTTCTTGAACTGCATTTTCACCTCGCATCCCACGCAAATCAAGTTCTGGTCTAAAGGTGCTAATTGCTTCAGAAATCCTACCTGAAAAAGAGTTGCTTTGAACAGCCTTTTTCGCCTGCTTATTGCTAATCTTCTGTACTCTATTCTTCTTCACCACCGACCGTAAATCACCCAAGGCAAGTACTAGATTATCTCTATTAATTTCTAATACCTGTCCGCTCGTTTCCGTATTCACCAACTGCACCCAATCACCAACTTCAATTGCCGATTGGTCGACCTTAACAACCGGTTTACGTTCTTCCCTAACTTCGTTTTTGACAATACTCTTTTGCAAGTTCTGCCGAAGTTGCTTAGTAGCAACCTTATCCGCTTGTTTCTCTTTAATTTCAGCAATGGTATTTTCTACCAATTTATTTGCCTCTCTAATAATAGTCTGAGCCTCGAGTTTTGCTTCTTTTAAAAGTGTTTTACGATTTTCTTCCAAATAAAGTTTTAACTTTTCATTTTCAGCGATTAAATTTTTGGCTTTATTTTGCTGGTTAGCTAAAGTAATTTTAGATTCGTGTACCTGGCGCTTCTCTCGCTCTAAGTTCACCAACAAGCTATCTACACTGTTTTGATTATCACCAGTTTTAATACGGGCCAAGTTTATTACTTCGGGCTGTAGACCAATATTTTGTGCAATTTCAAAAGCATACGAGCTTCCTGGCTTCCCTAAATCGAGAATATATAAGGGTTTCATTTTGCTATTGTCAAATAACATTGATGCATTTTCTAGCCCATTGGTGTTTCCGGCGAATAACTTTAAATTGGAATAGTGAGTTGTAATTACTCCCCGTACTTTTTTATTGTTTAGCACTTCTAAAACAGCTTCTGCCATTGGACCGCCAAATTGAGGATCTGTGCCTGTTCCAAACTCATCGATTAATACCAAGGTTTTTGGCGATGCATGAGCAACGAAATAGCGCATTTTTGTTAAATGCGCACTATAGGTACTAAGGTCCGATTCAATGGACTGATCGTCTCCAATATCTGCAAAGATTTGATCGAAAATACCCATTTCGCTATTTTCATCTACAGGCACTAACAAACCTGCCTGAAGCATCATTTGTAGGAGGCCAACAGTTTTCATGCAGACCGATTTACCTCCTGCATTTGGTCCAGAAACCAAAACAATTCTTAAATGCTCATTCATATGAATATTTAGAGGAACAACTGTTTTCTTCTCTGCAGCAAAAGATAACAACAATAAAGGATGCTTAGCGTTGATGAGTTTCGTTTTAGCTTCCTTAAGCAGGATAGGCATATTTGCATCAATATCTATTGCAAACAACGCCTTAGCTCTCACAAAATCTAACTTGGTAAGAAAACCATGATAAGAAAGCAAAAGAGGTGTATAGGGTCTTAAAGCAGTAGTCACAGCAATTAAAATCTTGATAATCTCTCTGCGTCTATCAAATTCTAGATCCCTTAATTTATTATTTAAGGTAAAAACTTCTTCGGGCTCTAAATACACTGTTTGCCCACTAGCAGATTCGTCGTGGATAAACCCCTTCAATTTTCTTTTATTTTCTGCAAGAACGGGAATACACATTCTACCATCTCGGATAGTTAAACTACCATCGGCCACCCAATTTTTTCCGACAGCCATTTTGTAGATCGCATCCATTTTTTTACGGACTTCCTGCTCTCCTTTGGCAATTGCAGCAGTAATTTCTTGTAGTTCTGCTGAGGCATTCGGCTTCATTTTCCCTTTTGCATCGATTACAGATTCTATGTTTTTTAGAATATTTTTCTCAATCTGCAAATGTTCAAAAAGTGCTTCTAAGCTAGGGTATATCTCTTTTCTTTCATCAAAAAATCGAATAACAGAAAATACAGTCTGCAAAGAAGAGTAAATCTGAAATAACTCTTCTTCGATTAAATAAGTCCCTTCAACCCTAATTTTGTCGGCAAGTATTTTAATGTCGAAAAACGTACTAATTTGTAAAGGTTCCTGATTAATTAAGATGCTTTTAAATTCATAAGTCTGACGAAGGAACTTGTTAATCTGTTCATGCTTAGTCATAACCTGCATCTTGTTAACCAAGGCTTGCCCCATTGTACTCAAGCAATGCTGGTGTACAAGCTGTTTTACTTCATTAAAGCCTAATCGCTCTTGGCAGTTTTCGGGATATAGCATAAGAAAAATTAATTAGCTAACGGCACAGTGTAGGTGAAAGGGTTAACAGTAAAATTAAATTTCGGTCTACCAACGCCTATATTAGATACATCTAAAACCCTAGCATGTTTGGCTAAATATTTATGTTGTTCATCTCGTGCTTCAGTTTCAATACGCTTGTCATTTGTTTTTCGCGTCTTTTCCAGTTCTTTCATCACGTATTCATACATCTTGGTTAAAACATCGGGGTGGTTGTAATAATAGTTAAGACTCCTATTATAGGTAGCGGAGTCGATGGCAAATTTCTTATAAATACCTTTATAATAACTTGATGCAATTATTTTTACCGTGTCTGGTTTTGGTTGAGTGCCAATATATCCGTCAACTATATGTATATCGAATAAGACCTTTTCCATTTTATCCGGTTGTATAACATCACTAGGAACCCCAGGTTTGCAGGCATAAAAGAAGCTGCAAATGATCATAATGGCAAAAATATTCTTCATTATTAATTAAAACCTTTCTTATTTCTTAGCCAAATTGAGCTAAGGTTGTTATTTTTACCAAAAATACTGATAAATGAGCATAGCAGATAACTTATTAAAATATAAAAGTGAATTAGATCAAGTTAAGGTTAAACTAGTGGCAGTTTCTAAAAATCATCCAGCCGAAGCAGTAATGGAAGCATATAATGCTGGACAAAGAGTATTTGGCGAAAATTTGGTACAGGAAATGGTCGATAAAGCTGCTCAGCTACCAAAAGATATCGAATGGCATTTGATTGGCCACCTGCAAAGCAATAAAGTAAAGTACATTGCTCCTTTTATCGAGGTAATAGAATCAGTAGACAGTTTAAAACTACTAAAGGAAATAGACAAACAAGCCGTTAAAAACAACAGAATTATTAATTGTTTGCTCCAAGTTTATATAGCTGATGAAGATACAAAGTTTGGCTTGGAATATGATGAACTTATAGAATTACTAAGAAGCGACGAATTCGAAGTCCTTAAAAACGTAAGGATTGTAGGCTTAATGGGAATTGCGACCAATAACGCTTCTGAAAAGCAAACGCAGTTTGAATTTAATGAACTCAAAGTATTATTTGACGGCATTAAAGTAAGTTTTTTTAGAAAAGACGAATACTTTAAAGAAATCTCGATGGGAATGTCGGCAGACTATAAATTAGCAGTTGCCGAAGGTAGCACGATGGTAAGAATTGGAAGTAGTATATTTGGAAAAAGAGTGATTAAGCATTGGAAGGAAGCTTAATTTATTGAATTAAGAAGATAATAATGATAAAAGGCAACAATATGAACACCAAACACGCTGCATTCAAAGCTAAAAATCTCTCCATCAGAACCGCAATTGAGCAAGACTGTGAACGTATTCTCGAATTAATTAACGAATTAGCGGTTTACGAAAAAGCTCCTGAAGAAGTAACTGTAACCTTAGCAGAATTCATAGACGCTGGATTTGGGCAAAAACCAGTTTGGAAAGCTTTTGTTGCTGTTGATGAAACTGTAGGTATCATAGGTTTTGCATTATTCTACACACGATACTCAACTTGGAAAGGCTGTCGTTTATACTTAGAAGATTTTTTAGTGACCGAAGCTTATAGAGGTTCCGGTATTGGTAAATTACTTTTTGAAAAAGTAATCCAAGAAGCAAAAGAAAATAACTATAATGGTATGGTATGGCAGGTATTAGATTGGAATGAACCTGCGATCAATTTTTACAATAAATACAAAGCCTACATTGAAGACGGCTGGTTAAATGCTTCATTTTCAAAAGAACAAACTCATCAATTAGTATGAAAAATATCATAGCCTGCTTATTTTTAGTGCTCAGTATATCAGCCTGTCAAAATGGAAAAGATAAACAAGCGGAAACAGAAAGCAAGTCTGTCGCATCCGATACTTTAACTTACACCTATGATTCTGTAAAGGTATATAGCAAGCACGTACCAAAAAATAACGAAAGCCCAATAGATACCCCAAAGGCAGTAATTTCTTATTCTGTGTTTAAAAACGATAGGCTAAATCAGTTGATCAAGCGGAAAGTATTTAATTATTTCGCACAAGATGAACCTGCCACTTCTTATCAGGATATTGCCAATAGCTTTATAAAAGGATATGACGATTTTGTAAGGTCAAATCCCAGTACACCCCAAGCTTGGTTTTTAAGTATCAATATTGAGGTGTTAAAACAAAGTCCAACTTATTTATCATTAAAGTACACTCATACAGATTATGCTGGCGGTGCTCATGGAAACACGACCATTTCTTTTTTAAATTACAATCCCAAAACTAACGCAGAAATCACACTTGACTCACTAGTCCAACCGGGCAAAATGGATGTATTAACTAATATCGCTGAAGGTATTTTTAGAAAAAATGAAAAATTAAGCGCAACTGAACCATTGGAAGACCATTATTTTTTTGATAAAGGAAAATTTTCGCTTGCTCAAAGCTTTCACGTAACCGATAAAGGATTAGTCTTCTTATACAACCCTTATGAAATAAAAGCTTATGCCGAAGGATATACTGAATTAATTATCCCTTTTTCAGCAGTGAAAAATATTGCAAAACCTAATACTATTCTTACTACCCTAAAATAAACATGCAGGTATTTAAATTCGGCGGAGCCTCTGTTAAAGACACAGATGGCATAAAAAATTTAGCTAAAATCGTTCAAAGTCACGGCACTAGTCAAATATTGATTGTGATATCGGCAATGGGCAAAATAACAAACAAACTAGAAGAACTTACAAAAGCCTATGTAAATGGTGAGGAGACTTGTCACACGATATTTGAAGAAATAAAAGCCTATCACTTTGACGTGTTGAACTCCTTATTTGAAGATCATAAAAACCCCGTTTTTAATGACGTTGCAAATACATTTGTTGAAATTGAGTGGTTATTAGAAGAGGCAGCTAGTGATCCAGCCGATTATTTATACGATCAGATTGTTTCTATTGGAGAAATGGTTTCAACAAAAATTGTCGCTGCATACCTAAACCAAATAGGTGTATTTACGATATGGGTTGACGCTAGAAATTATATCCAAACGGATAATAATTACAAAGATGCAAATGTAAATTGGGACAAAACAGCACAAGAAATACAGAAACATCTTCCTTCTTTTTTAGCGAAAGGAATAGTAGTAACACAAGGTTTTGTAGGGGGAACCAGTGAGAATTTTACGAGTACACTAGGTAGAGAGGGATCTGATTATTCAGCGGCTATTTTTAGCGCTTGTTTGAACGCAGAGTCCCTGACTATATGGAAAGATGTTCCAGGTGTCTTAAATGCAGACCCAAAGTGGTTCGATGAAACTGAAAAAATAGATCAGCTATCTTATCATGACGCGATTGAGTTAACTTATTATGGAGCAACTGTAATTCATCCAAAAACGATAAAACCACTTCAAAACAAAGGAATCCCTCTTTTTGTAAGATCGTTTTTAGAACCTGAAGCCGAAGGAACTAAAATTACCAATGTTAACATACCCTTGCCAATTCCATCATTTATTTTTAAAGTAAATCAAGTCTTAATTTCTATTTTCCCAAAGGATTTTTCATTCATTATAGAAGAAAACTTAAGCAGTATATTTAGCTTGTTTCATAAAAATAAAGTAAAGGTCAATACCATGCTTAATTCTGCAATTAGTTTTTCAGTCAGCGTTGATGATTCGGATAAAATTGACTTGCTAATTAAAGACTTATCGGAAACTTTCAAAGTAAAATATAATAAAGGCTTAGAATTGGTTACCATTCGTTACTATAATCAAAACACCATTGATCGTGTTACCGTTAATAAAGATGTGTTACTCGAAGTAAAAAGTAGACATACCTGTCAGATTGTGATGAAAGAAAAGGTATACTAAAACGAAATGAACCAAAACATTTTAGACCCCGCAGTACAAAAGTACATTGTTGATCATATCAAAGACGATGTTAATAAAATTGCGTTGTCAAAATCTGTTTTTGAAGGGATAAGTTCAACCGCATTAGCAGGTCAGATTGCTGCCAAAAAAAAATCTCAATATAAACTCCCTACTTGGTACAATCAAAAATTCATTTATTATCCTCCACTCCTTTCTATTGAGCAATGCTCTTCTGAAAGTACTGCGATGTATAAAGCAAATTTAGCAATTGGAACAACTTTGATAGATTTAACTGGTGGTTTTGGCGTCGATAGCTTTTTCTTTGCTAAGAAAGTTAAAAATGTAATAAGTTGTGAACTGAATAATGATTTATCGAAAATAACCGCTCATAACGCGAGCGTGCTGGCAGTTTCAAATTTGCAATGCGTTGCCGGAGACGGAGTTGATACCCTAAAAAATTATTCATCAGCTATTGATACCATTTATATTGATCCAGCAAGAAGAAGTGGAAGCAGTAAGGTTTTTAAACTGAAAGATTGCACGCCCGATGTAAGCGCTCTGCTACCCTTGTTTCTCGAAAAGGCTAAGCGTACTATCATCAAGACTGCACCGTTGCTTGATATTAGTGCGGGTATTGCAGAATTGCAAAATGTTAGTGAAATCCACATTGTAAGTGTAAAGAATGAGTGCAAAGAGCTAATATGGGTAATAGATCAAAATTATACGGCAGAACCAAACATTATTTGTGCAGCAATTAATGAAAACACAAAAATATTGTCGTTTAAATTAAGTGATTTGCAAACACCTATCTCTATAGCTGCTACGTTGCCGACAGGATATTTATATGAGCCAGACGTTGCCCTATTAAAAAGCGGCGCATTTAATTTTATTGGCAAACAATTCAATCTTCAAAAATTACATCAGCATAGTCATCTATACTATAGTGACATCATAAATCAAGCCTTTCTAGGTCGGATTTTTGAAATTAAATCTATGTTATCACTAAACGAACTCAAGAAAGAGAAGAATCTTGTCGGAAATGTAATTGTTAGAAATTTCCCAGAAAAAGCGGAGGCATTGGTTAAAAAGTATAAAATTAAACCAAGCCACAAGGAGTTTATCATTTTTACCCAAACAAATCAGGGTTATTTAGTTATTAAAGCGAGTATTATTCAACATTATTAGACAGCCCAGTTAATCGTCATCCGATGACGGCGTGCATTCAGTTCCGTCATCCGATGACGGTTAAATTGAACCAAATTTTAACATTCTTTAACGTCTTTTAACAACTCGCCAGCAATCAATCTGGTATTTTTGATTAGAACCTAAACTAATCAATTGAAGAACTATCCCAACTTTACAGATAGCTCATCATCCTTAAACAAACTTAAAACTGATGAAATTTGACTTAATTAATACCAGAATTGGATTTAGCATTTTTGCCTTTGCAACAGCTGTTTATTGGATCTGTATGGAACCAACCCTGAGTTTTTGGGACTGCGGTGAATTTATTGCCGCTGCATTTAAACAAGAAGTTGGCCATCAACCAGGCGCGCCATTTTTCTTAATGATAGGCAAATTATTTTCATTGCTTGCGGGGAACAATGTCGGCAAAGTTGCATACTGGGTTAACTTTGTATCTGTAATTACTAGTGCAGCTACTGTTATGTTTCTATTTTGGACAATTAATGCGATCGCCCTAAAAATTCTTAAGAAAAACAAAGAAGAACTTAGCATCGTTAATTTATGGAGTGTTATTGCTGCTGGAACAATTGGTGCACTGGCCTATACTTTTTCTGATACTTTTTGGTTCTCAGCAGTTGAAGCCGAAGTTTATGCCTTGTCGACTTTATGCACAGCTGTAGTATTCTGGGCAATTTTAAAATGGGAAGATAAAATGAACGATAAATGGCTAGTATTTATCGCATTTATCATAGGGCTATCAATTAGCATACACCTTTTAAGTTTATTGGCTATTCCCGCAATTGCATTGATATACTATTTTAGAAAGGCTGAAAAGACTACCCTCTGGGGCACAGTGAAAGCTTTTTTAATAGGTTGTTTTTTGTTAGGCTTAATTCAATTTGGTGTTATTCAATACTTTATATTATTTGCCGCTAAGTTGGATCTATTTTTTGTTAATACCTTGGGTATGAGCTTCGGATCTGGTGCATTAGCTTTTGTTGCACTTACTATCTTAGCCATTGCTTACGGTGTTAACTACAGCATCAAAAGAAACAAATATCAGTTAAACTTGGGGTTGGTATGCCTTACTTTTGTCCTGTTTGGTTATAGCTCCTACTTTATGATTATTATCAGAGCAAACGCGAAACCAAGTATCAATCTTTCTAACCCCGATACGCCACTTTCGTTGTTTGCTTATTTGAGCAGAACACAATATGGCGACAAACCATTATTATACGGTCAATTCTTTAATTCAAACCCAATAGACGTTAAAGAAAATGGATTAACCTACAGAAAAGGTGTGAACAAATATGAAGTAAATGGTAAAAATTATCAGCGAGTTTATGATAAGAATACGCTATTTCCAAGAACGTATAGTGATAAACCAGAGCATGTAAAGTTCTATAACAATTGGATGAACCTTGCGGATGGTGAGACGCCGACTTTTTGGCAAAACATCAGCTTCTTTTACAATTATCAATTGAATTTTATGTACTGGCGTTATTTTGCTTGGAATTTTATTGGTCGACAAAATGATATCCAAGGCCAAGGAAGTATTGCTGAAGGGAATTGGCTTTCGGGCGTTAAACCTATTGATGCTTTAAACCTTGGCAACCAAAACAATTTACCCCCAAGTATTATCGCTAACAAGGGACATAATGTCTTTTATGGATTACCTTTTCTTCTTGGAATGATAGGACTAGTGTATTTATGGCGAAAAAATAGAAATGATGCTCTAGTTGTACTAAGTCTGTTCTTTTGCACCGGTATTGCAATTATCCTATACATTAATCAAGATCCATTACAGGTAAGAGAACGTGATTATGCCTATGTGGGCTCATTTTATGCTTTTGCCATTGTAATTGGGTTAGGTGTCCTTGCATTGAAAGAATTTATGGTCAGATACAAATATCAAAAGTTAAGTCTAGCTGCCGTAACCTTAATATGTCTTATTGCACCTACATTAATGGCGATTAATGGTTGGGATGATCACGATAGAAGTGGCAAGACAACTGCAATAGAAATGGCAAAAAATTACTTAAATAGCTGCGAACCAAATGCTATTTTATTTACCAATGCTGATAATGACACGTATCCTTTATGGTATGCCCAAGAAGTGGAAGGCATTCGTACGGACGTTAGAGTAGTAAATCTGCAATTTCTATCATCCGAATCTTATATAGATCAAATGAAAACGCAACAATACAAATCTGCCGCCCTGCCTATCAAAATGAAGAATGAGCAATATAAAGATGGAACGCGTGATTATTTAAGCTATTACGATTATGGACTTAAAGATAGCGTAGAATTAAGTGAACTACTCGCCGTGCTTACGTCAGACAATAAAGATGATAAAATTGAAATGCGTGATGGTAGTTTTGAAAACTTTATGCCAACGAAAAAATTAAAAATGACTATTAACCCTGCTGATATTATTTCAACTAAAACAGTCGCTGTTGCCGATAAAGATAAGATTGCAGGAGAAATGGAATGGACTTTCAAGAAGAATCACGTCTTAAAGTCAGACTTAGCTATGTTCGATATCCTAGTGCATAATAACTGGAAAAGACCGGTATATTTTGCTGCATCGGTATCTGAAGACACTTACCTTGGATTAGATAAATATCTTTACCTAGAAGGATATGCTTATCGCTTGTTGCCATTGAAATCTTCAAACGAAGAAAATTTCAGCAAAACAGAGCAAACAAACAATGACTTGGCTTACTCACATTATATAAATCGCTTCGAGCTAGGAGGTTTTAAAACTGCAAAATATTTGGATCCAGAAAGTAGACGGGTGATGCAAGGAACATTATCTTTTGCCAATACCTTAGCAAGAAATTTAGTTAGGGATGGAAAAATGCAAATGGCAAATAAAGTTGTCGAGAAAACACTTTCAGCTATCTCACTACAAAATTCTTCAATCTCTGATACGCTGAATAAATTAAGTCTAGTTGATAACTTGTACAGCTTGGCAAACGTTAATCGAGCTAACCAAATTACACTAGCCACAAGCTCGTTTATTGAAAAGGAATTTGATTATATATTGTCGTTAAAACCTAATGAGCAACAGGCATTTTTAAACGATATTGAGATTGGGTTCTACGTTTGGCAACAACTTGATCGTTCTACAGAACAGCATGGACAGGTTAAAGTAAATAACGCTATCAAAGCAAGGCTTAAAAACTACAAAATGCAATTCATGAAGAATTTTAGCTAATAATTGTGAAAGGCTTACAAAGTTTAACCTTGCTTGATTCAAAGTAAACTTTGTAAGCCTCTAGCTTTAAACAAACTATTCTTCCTTTTATACCTTTTTAACGTTGACTGCCTGTGGACCCTTTTTGCCTTCTGTAACTTCAAATTCAACTTCATCGCCTTCCCTGATCCCTTCTATGCCGCCAACGACATCTTTAAAGTGAACAAAAATTTCTTTAGCTCCCTCAAAGATGATAAATCCATAGCCTTTTTCGGTATTAAACCATTTAACTTTACCGGTGTTCATAAATTTTAGTCTGTAAGTTTTTAATAGTTAATTAATTGCAAGATAAAACAGTTACGATTAAATTAAGTTTTAATAATTTGATGATAACAAATTATTTATTTGGTTGAGGGGTGGTTCTTAAATAAGGTTTAATAACCTTGTGCCCTTTTGGAAATTTAGCTGGGATATCTTCAGTTTTAATACTGTTCATTACGATAACATCTTCTCCATCTTTCCAATCTGCAGGTGTAGCTACACTATAATTAGCAGTCAGCTGCAAAGAATCAATTACCCTTAACACTTCCACAAAGTTCCTGCCTGTTGATGCTGGATAAGTAATCATTAATTTAATCTTTTTATCAGGCGAAATCACAAACAAAGAGCGAACGGTCATTGTTTCCGATGCATTTGGATGAATCATGTCATACGCATCGGCAATCTTTTTATCTTGATCGGCGATAATTGGAAATTCTACATTTGTGTTTTGAGTTTCATTAATATCCTTAATCCAGCCTTGATGTGATTCTGCTGAATCAACACTGAGTGCTAAAACTTTTACATTTCGTTGATCAAATTCTGGCTTAAGAGAGGCTGTTTTTCCTAGCTCTGTCGTACAAACTGGTGTATAATCTGCAGGATGAGAGAATAAAACTCCCCAGCTATCACCTAAATATTCATAAAAGTCTATCTCCCCGATAGATGTTATAGCCTTAAAATTCGGCGCTGTATCCCCAATTCGTAAACTCATGGTAATTTTTATTAAAATATGAAAAACTAAATATATGACAAGATACGAAAATGGCTAAAATAATTTGCCACCACCGATAAAATTAATCCGATCAAGTTCGCTACCTAAATGTTTATTGAATTGTTCGATGGTGTAATCCGCAATCAGTGGAGTATCTGCTTCGTCATGTTGGTGCAAAAAGAAATACACATTTTTTAAGCCACTATCCAGCCATTTTTTAATTCTTACCACCCATTCGTCAACTCGTGCTTTATCAGAGTCTAAAAAAGAACCTCCATTTCCGACAAAACGGATAAATGCTTCTGGCGTAGTTAATTCCATGTGTAGACAGTCTCTTCTTCCACTTGCGTCGGTAATGGCAGAGCCCTTTTTTAGTTTAGCGAGCATTTCGAATAGTTCTTTCCTTGCACTAGCATCCTTAAACCAATCCGCATGTCTAACTTCAACAAATACGTTTAAATCTTTAGGCAACTTTTTTAAGTAGTTCTCTAGTACTTCGATGTTTTTAGGGCCGAAATTATCGCTAACCTGCAAAAAGCAAGGACCCAAATTATTGCCAAATGCTGAGATGGCTTTTAAATAAAGATCTGTTTCTGCATCAGCATTGTTTAAACGTTTGATGTGTGTGATTGTCCTCGAAAATTTAGGGCAAAAAATAAAATCCTTACTTGTATTAGCATCAACCATAGCTTTCCATTTCAAGATTTGGTCTTCTTTCGGGATGCTATAAAAAACGGCATTGAGTTCAATGGAATTAAAATGTTTTACATATTCTCCTAAAAAATCTGCCTCTTTAGTTTTTTTTGGATAGATTAATTCTTTCCATTCCTTTCGTCCCCATTTAGCACATCCAACATAAAAGCCGGGGTTTTCAATAGCTTTTAAAGATGTTAAAGTAATTGTTGTTTGCTGGCCATCTTCTGGCAATGTAAAATCGATGTTTTTTATCTCAGCAGACTCAACGCGTCCAAACTCCATAGTAATTAATTGATAATTTTAAAGGTACAAAAAAACCCCGAAGCTTTTGAGCCACGGGGTTTTCAAATAAATTGCTAAACTTAATTATAAACTTTAATCATAAAAACATAATCTTGAATTTTTTCAACTTGTTTATGTCTTTTTAAACCTTGTAAAACACTTCTTTTACCAAAAGCTACTCTTTTGTTTAAAGAATCTTGAGGAATAGCATTTAAAGCTTCCATAATATAACGGGACTTCACTGCAAATGCTGCACCATCTGTCTTACTTTCTTTACCGTTAATTACGCCAACAATATTTCCATTGTTATCTAATAAAGGTCCACCGCTATTTCCTGGATTTACCGGGATAGCAATCTGATAAGCGAGTGTATCACCGTTGATGCCTGTTTTAGAACTTACATAACCATCCCCTAACACAACATCATCTTTTGGATAACCTAATGTATAAACTGACTCACCAATGCCAGCTGTTGTTTTCTTGATACTGTATGGCAATGAACCTAAATTCTCGAAAGAAAGATCTGTTACTTTCAAGATTGCGATATCATTAACTGGATCTGTATAGTATTTTTTGACTTTATAAGAAACGCCTTTATTATTTTGGATATATAAAGAATCTGCATCCTTTATCACATGATAATTTGTTAGAATATACCCATTACTTGAAATGGCAAAGCCAGTTCCGCCAAATTTAGCTGGAGCATGGTTTGCTTTTCTAGCATCATTGCTTATGACCCTAATAATATTGTTTTGTGATTGATTTAATTGAGAAATCTTTCTATCAAGCAACTGCAAATTTCCTTCTTGCTTAGTCTTACTATAATAAGATAATAAAACAACGCTTACCATGATGATAAATGATGCGGCAATCGCAATTGCCGATTTATTATTCCGCCAAATCCTTACAATTTTAGAAGGATGAGGCTTCACTTTAGCACTAATAGAAGCTACATCAATTTGATGATGCGCGTTATCCATTTGAGCTTTCAAAGCAAGGACATGAGCATACTGCTGCATGGATTCTAAAAATACCTTATGCGCTACAACTTTGTGATCAACTACCGGATCATTATTCCGTAATTGTTCAAAAGCAGCGACCTCATTAGGACTTAGCTTTCCATTTAAGTAATCTTCAATAATCGATTCTAACTGAATGTCGTTGTTCATTTTATGATTGAAAAAATAACTTTTTTAACCTTTGCAAACACTTATACTTTTGTGTTTTTGCATTGTCAGTATTCGTATACCCAAACTTTTCACAAATATCTTGCATTGACAAATTATGGATATAAAAATCCTGAATAATCGTTTTGCAAGGTTCACCCAAACCCTCTAGGGCTTGTTTCATTTGATCAAATTGTTGATCCTTCTCCTCGTGTACTTCAAAATCTTCGTCTACAGCTAATATATCCTCAAAATCGGCTATATTATTTGTCCTTTTACTTTGCTGAGCTAACTTTTTTAACCAAATTCGTCTACTTACCGAATACAAATAGGTTTTAAGTTTACTGCTTAGCTCAAAAGAGCCACCTTTAATCTTATCATATAATACAATAATGGCTTCTTGATATACATCTTTTGCATCATCTTCATCACCACTATTATTTAAAATAAATTGCAATACCATAGGATAGTAGCCTATATACAACTTATTTAATGCCTCTTCTGAGTTATTAAGTATACCTAATACTACTTCTCTATCTGTTGGAACTGAACTGCTTAACTTAATACTCACCAATTAATACATTTAAATGTGAATGGTAACCCAATATTGAAAAAAAATATTTTTATGATGACGAATGAAATCTCTTTCAATTAGCAGAAAGATTCATCTTAACAGCTAACAATAAGCGGGTTAGACCTAAAAAAGAAATTATTAATCACGCCTTTCTATCATAATTGATGCAAAATACGACAAATTTTCGAATCAAAAACAGCCTTACGACGACTTATTAGGCCTTAAATAAATATTATTTATTTTTTTCTCGATATTACGGGTTACCTTTTTAACTTTGCAGTATTAACATGTAAAATTAATTAATTATTTAAACAGAAATTTAGAATGAAAAACTTATTTAAATTTGGCTTTTTAGCTTTAGCATTATCTTTATCAGTAGCAGCTTGTAACTCAGAGAAAAAAGCAGAAGGTACTGATACTGTAGGATCTGACACTACTGTAACTGCTGATACTACTGTAACTGATACAGTTGTTAAAACTGATACTACTGTTGTTGATTCTACTGTAAAGCACTAGTCAATACAAAATTTACAAAAAAGCTCTAGCTATTGCTGGAGCTTTTTTGATTCTACAGAAGACTTACGAAGTTTTAAAAACTTCGTAAGTCTTCTGTCCCAAATGCGTAACTTTGCAAAAGTATCAAATTACAAAGCTTAATGAATTTATCCCCGCTTCAGGCCATATCTCCAGTTGATGGTCGCTATAGAAAAACTACCGCTCAACTTGCAAATTATTTTTCTGAATCCGCTCTTATTAAATATCGGATTTTCATAGAAATAGAATACTTTATTGCTCTTTGCGAAGCTAAAATACCAGGTTTAGAAAGTTTCGACACAAAGCTATACACTAACTTAAGGAATATCTATCAAGCATTTAGTGATATTGATGCCCAACAAGTAAAAGATACCGAAAGTATCACAAACCATGACGTGAAAGCTGTCGAATATTTCATCAAAACCAAGTTTGACGAATTAAATCTTCAACAATATAAAGAGTTTATCCACTTCGGATTAACTTCTCAAGATATCAATAATACAGCTATACCGTATACTTTTAAATTAGGTTTAGAAGAAGTATATTATCCAGCAATAACTGAGTTAATTGAGAAAATAAATCTCCTAGCAAAAGAATGGGAAGATGTTCCGCTTTTGGCCCATACACATGGCCAACCTGCCTCTCCAACCAAATTGGGTAAAGAATTCTTGGTTTTTGCTGAACGTTTAAGCATTCAGTTAGAAAACTTAAAAAGCATTCCAAATAGTGCAAAATTTGGTGGTGCTACTGGAAACTTCAATGCCCATCATATTGCCTATCCAACTACCAATTGGGTAGCATTTTCTAATCACTTTGTCAATGATATTTTAGGCTTAAAACGAGCTCAATATACCACTCAAATTGAACACTACGATCAATTTGCTGCACAATGTGATTCGCTAAAACGAATTAACAACATCATCATCGATCTTGATCGTGATATCTGGGCTTATATTTCCAAAAATTATTTTAAACAAAAAATCAAAGAAGGCGAAGTTGGTTCATCAGCTATGCCACATAAAGTAAACCCTATTGATTTTGAAAATGCTGAAGGAAATGCCGGGTTAGCAAACGCTTTATTTGAGTTCTTCGCAGCTAAATTACCGATCTCTCGTTTGCAAAGAGATTTAACAGATTCAACAGTTTTAAGAAATATTGGGGTTCCAATGGCGCATACAGTTATTGCAATAAGCTCTACGTTAAAAGGATTAAATAAAATAATCCTTAACAACGAAGCAATTGATGCTGATTTGGAAAACAACTGGGCAGTAGTTGCCGAAGCTATTCAAACTGTCCTAAGACGAGAAGCTTATCCTAATCCTTATGAAGCCCTTAAAGCTTTAACACGTACCAATACTAAAATTACTGCACAAACGATGGCAGCGTTTATTGATGAATTGGATGTTAACGATCGACTTAAAGCTGAATTAAAATTAATTACGCCTTTTAACTACACTGGAGTTTTTTAGCGGAAAGGTGAAAGCTAAAAGACTAAAGGGGGAAAGACTATAGTATAAAGCGGAAAGACTAAAGACCTAAGGTCAAAAGCTGAAAGCGTAAAGATTAAGATTGAAGCAGAAAAGTAGTCGATCTAAACGCGCTTTGAGCTTCCTGCTTTTAGCTCATATTTCACTCTCAAATTAGAAATGACCTAAAATAGACAAGCCCTTCTGCTATTTAGCATCAGAATTAATTATTTTTGTGGTATAATTTTAAAGACATGACTATAAACGTATATACGGAACAAACTCCTAATCCAGCTACCATGAAGTTTATGGTTAATAAACTACTAATTAATGGTAGCGAAGATTTTGCAACTAAAGAAAGTGCCGAGCATTCTCCTTTTGCAAAAGAATTGTTCAAATTTAACTTCGTAAGTGGTGTTTTCTTCGCAAGTAATTTTGTAACTGTCACAAAAACAGAAGATGCAGAATGGGGTGATATCGAAGCAATTTTAAAAGAATTTGTAAAAGGTGCGGTTGAATCTGAACTTAAAATAAAAGATAACAGCAACGAAGAAGCTCCTGCTTTTGAGGGCAGTGATATTGAGATTAAAATTCAACAAATCTTACATGATTATGTGCGTCCTGCAGTAGAGCAAGATGGAGGAGCTATCTCTTACAAATCATTTGATGAAGGTGTAGTAACAGTTGAATTGAGAGGAAGTTGTAGCGGTTGTCCTTCTTCTACTATTACGTTAAAATCTGGAATTCAGAATTTATTACAACGCATGGTACCGGAAGTGAAGGAAGTAGTTTCTGAAGCTTTGTAAAACTTATTAAAAATATTTTTGGCCACGAATGCACTAATAAATTTATTAGTGCATTCGTGGCCATTTTTTTTAGAATGAACTTTTTAGTTAAAATACTTCTTAATTGTATCTAAAATCTCCATTGTAACCTTCCCGTTCGTTGCCAATATTTCTCGAGTTTCTAAAAATTCATGGCCACCGGCGAAGTTTAAGACAGTCCCACCTGCTTGCTGAACTAAGTAAGCACCCGCTGCTACATCATAAGCATTTAAGTTATATTCAAAATATCCTTCAAACCTACCACAAGCCACGTAAGCTAAATCTACTGCTGCCGAGCCTATACGCCTTAATCCATGACATTTTTGCATCATCTCCGTAAATAATTGAATATACTGAGGCTGTTTTTCGAATTGATAGTAGGGAAAACCTGTTGCCAAAAGACTTTGAGATAGATTTTCGTTAGCAGAAACCTTGATTTCTTTACCATTAAGATAGGCCATCCCGCCTTTATATGCAGAAAACATTTCGCCTCTGTTAATTTCGTAGACCACCCCTATTACTGGTTGATTATCTTCGTATAAAGCAATACTGATAGAATACGTTGGTATACCATGAATAAAATTAGTGGTTCCGTCTAATGGATCGATAATCCAAGTATGTTGTTTACCAATAATATTGGTAGTGTCTTCTTCCGTGATAAACCCTGCATCAGGTAAAATCTTCCTCAAGTTTCTAACCAACTGTTTTTCTGCTTGTTTATCTACATAAGAAACCAAGTCATTTAAACCTTTATACTCAATCGAATTAGCATCGAAGGCCATTGCCTCTTTGCGAATGAAATTACCTGTTAAACGCGCAATAGCAATTACCTTTGAGCATAATAATTCATAATTTATCATAGGCCTTAATAATTAGCGTGCTTCTCTTTATTTTTAATGGAAAAAATAACAAGTAATAATCCGCAAATAAATAGTAAGGTAGAAATTAATTCAGCTTGGGTAAATGGAATCCCAGCTACGGTATATTTTGAATTAACTCTGATAAGTTCGATAAAGAAACGCTCTAAGCCATTAAACATTAAATAAACACCAAACATCATTCCTGGCAATTTAATGCGATGACGTAAGTTCCACAGTACTAAAAAGATGAGGAAAGCTGCAATGACCTCATATATTGGTGTTGGATACACAGGCTGTGGCAATACATTGCAAAATTTACCTACGCAATTCGCAATCGGTACTCCTTCATTTGCAACATTATTCGGATAAGTGTAGGCCCAAAGCCAGTCTGGTAGCCAGTTAAATGGCTTAGGATTTAAATTTACAATTCCCCAGTCCCCATCGCCCGATAAATGACAGCCAATTCTACCTACGCTATAAGCAAGCATCATTCCTGGTCCACCAATATCTAACATATGTAGCGGTTTTATTCCATTTTTACGAGCAATATAAAGTACTGCTGCTCCTCCACATATCAAGCCTCCATAAAATGTTAAGCCACTAAAAGACAGCAACCCTCCAATAGGGTCTTGTATAAAAGTATCCCAATGCTCTAAATTGTCAAATATTTTCGCACCCAAAAAACCCCATACAGCAGCCCATACAATTAGTGTGCTCATTAACTCATGCGGTCGAACTGTTACCTCAACCGTTTTAGGTTTAGGTAATTTCGTTTTCTCTTTTTCTCTATACTCCCAATAGGCAAAAAGGGCAGCTAAAACTACACCACCTAAAAGATTTCCTTTTCCAGACAATAAAACAGTCTGAGAATCACTGACAAAAAGCTTATAATTTAGTAGCGCATAAATTAATTTATAACCAACTAAAAAGCCGAAGAAACCGTTGGTGAGTAAACTGGCTATACTTGCTGGCTCTCCAATAACTACTTTTCGCAACGTAGGTTTGATAATACCCAACGCTTCTTTTCGTTTTGCCTCTTGAGAAAAAGCCCAATAACCCGCTACGAAAGCAAGCGCAACAAAAACTCCGAAAGTGTTAAAAGGAAGCGGTAAATCAATACCAAATAGATAATTAAGAAAGTGCGAAACGGTAGGAAACATAGTAAAAAAAGTTTGGACTAAGATAGGAAAGAAAGCTGAAAGACTAAAGGGAAAAGCTAAAAGACAGCCATCCGAATTCAGAAAGTCCGAAAGTGCGGATTATTAATGATTATAAGCGCTTTCAAGCTCCATGACCTCGACCTCTCCATCTGGCAAAAGCGCAGCCAACTTCACCTCTTTAAGCTCATTCACCATTACTGGATCGTATTTTGCCTTAACCTTAACATAGTTTTTAGTAAATCCATGCATAAAGCCATTTTTTTGATCATCTTCAAAAAGCACTTGCGCTTCAGTTCCTATTTGAGATTCGTAAAATGATCTTCTCTTCTTATCAGAAAGAATATGCAGCATTTTATTTCGGTCAAACCTAGTGCTTCCTGTCACTTTGCCTTTCATTGTTGCGGCTTCAGTTTGTTCCCTTTCAGAATAGGTAAACACATGCAAATAAGAGATGTCCAATTCATTTAAAAATTGGTAAGTATCTAAAAAATCATCGTGTGTCTCGCCTGGGAACCCAACAATTACATCAACCCCTATACAGCAATTTGGCATAACAGCTTTGATCTTAGCAACACGTTCGGTATATAATTCTCTTTGGTAGCGTCTTTTCATTAGACCCAAAATCTTGTTTGAGCCCGATTGGAGAGGAATATGAAAATGAGGTACAAATCTTTTAGATGTAGCTACAAATTCGATAATTTCATTACTCAATAAGTTTGGTTCTATGGACGAAATACGAATACGCTCAATTCCTACTACTTCATCTAATGCTTTAACCAAATCAAAGAACTTATCTTGTCTTTCGCCATTGCGAATACCAAAATCGCCCAGATTTACACCTGTAAGTACAATTTCCTTTACCCCGCTAGCTGCAATTTGTGTGGCGCGATTAATTACATTTTCAATTGTATCGCTCCTACTTCCGCCCCTAGCCAATGGAATAGTGCAATAAGTACAAGGGTAATCGCAACCGTCTTGAACCTTTAAAAAGGTACGGGTCCTATCGCCTATTGAATAAGCGGCAATAAAATTATGGTTTACTTTTTCTATATTTTGTTGATGAACTACTGCCTTCGGATTTTTAGTCAAGTCGGAAATATATTCTACAATCCTAAATTTTTCTGCGGCACCGAGCACCATATCTACACCTTCAATTTCAGCAATTTCGGTGGGTTTCAATTGGGCATAGCATCCAACAATAGTTACATAGGCATTTGGAGAATACTTCAATGCTTCTTTAACAACCTTGCGACATTTTTTATCAGCATGTTCAGTTACCGAACAAGTATTGATTACATAAACATCGGCAGCATCGGTAAATTCTACAACAGCATATCCAGCATCTGTAAAAAGACGACCAATAGTGGAAGTTTCCGAAAAATTCAGCTTACAGCCAAGTGTATAAAACGCAACTTTTTTCATCGAATTGCAAAGATAATAATTAGATACGAACTATTCTTCATTCCATCGGTAGCTATCTTGCTCCAAGCCTGACAAATCTACAATCCTACTAACCACAGTTTGAGCTACATCTTCAATGGATTTAGGAATGCTGTAAAAAGATGGGTTTGCAGGACAAATAATACCGCCAGCTTCGGTCACTGTTTTCATATTATTGATGTGAATAAGGTTAAATGGCGTATCCCTAACAACAGCAATTAATTTTCGGCGTTCCTTTAAAATTACATCGGCCGCACGTGAAATCAAATCATTTGAAATACCATTTGCTATACGTCCAAGTGTGCCCATTGAGCATGGCACGATAATCATCGTATCAAATTTGGCTGAGCCTGAAGCAAATGGCGCATGGAAATCCATTTTGGCATAAAAGGTAAAGGGGTATTCATTGTAAACCTCGTTACCAAGCTCATAACGCCATACTTCTTTTGCATTGTCAGACATCACCACCCCCACTTTGTCAATCTGATCTGAGAGTTTTAGCAAGTTATCTAATAATAATTTAGCGTAAATAGAGCCACTCGCCCCGGTTATCGCAACGATAATCTTTTTTTTGTTTTGCATTATTACAAAGATAAGAAGATTTCGTGCTTGAAAGAGTAGTTAAAAAGCATCTGTGTGTTTAAAGGGCATTATACTAGGAGGTCTTAAGCATGATTGCGAGTACCGCACTCCTACCGCAGATATGCTTTTGCTGTCCTTAGCATATAGATAGCCTTTTGACAATTTGCTTACAAAACAAAAAAGGGCCAGAAACAAAGTTTCTGACCCTACATCTACCTATGAAAAACATACCCCCGAAAGGGTAAGCTCAAATATAACTTTTTTATTAAAAAAAAGAAAGTTTAAACATACTTTTTTTAAACTTTAATTTAATTAAGATTAACAAATCGTTTATTTTTTTTAAAACAGATATTTAGTACTTAAAAAATTTGAACTGTGACTATCTATTATTTCATTCAAAAGGTGCTTATTGCTGTCATTCAGTTTTGTGGCAACTAAAGATCTAATAGAGAACGAGCGTAGTGCATCGACAACAGACAATGTACCTTCTGCACTGTCCTTCCTACCTGTAAATGGAAATACATCTGGACCGCGTTGACATTGGCAATTGATATTTACACGACTAACCTGATTAACCAATGGATCTATTAAAGCGGCAATCTCTTCCTCGTCGTTACTAAAGATGCTTACTTGTTGTCCATGGGTTGATTCGATTAGGTAAGTTATTGTTTCCTCTAAATCATCAAATGGTACAACAGGAACCACTGGGCCAAATTGCTCTTCAGTGTAAAGTTTCATTTCTGCATTAACTGGATAGACAATAGCTGGGAAAACAAATGACTCATTTGTAGCTCCTCCATTTTCGTTTACAATTTTCGCGCCTTTAGCTATAGCATCTTCCAAACACTCTTTTAAATAAGCGGGTTTGTGTGGTTCCGGTAATGGCGTTAAAGAAACCCCATTTACCCAAGGCATTCCAAATTTTAATTGACTGACTGCTTCAGATAGTTGAACCAAAAACTCATCAGCCAAACTACGGTGAACAAAAATAATTTTTAAAGCTGTACACCTTTGACCGTTAAAAGATAACGAGCCTAGCACAGTTTCTTGGACAGCTAATTTCAAATCAGCCTTAGCGGTAATAATAGCAGCATTTTTAGCATCCAACCCTAAAATAGCGCGTAAGCGATTTACCTTAGGGTGCATTTTCTTTAATTCATTAGCAACCTTACTTGACCCGATTAATGTTAGTACATTAATTTTTCCAGATTCCATTAATCCAGGAATAATTCTATTTCCTCTGCCGTAGATTGTATTTACTACTCCGTTAGGGAAACAATTTTTAAATGCTTCCAACAATGGATAAAACAACAATGTTCCATGTTTAGGCGGTTTAAATAAAATAGTGTTACCCATAATTAAAGCAGGGATTAGTGTCGTAAAAGTTTCATTTAACGGGTAGTTAAATGGACCCATACACAATACTACCCCAAGTGGCGAACGGCGTATTTGTGCAATGATTCCTTGCTCTATCGTAAATCCTGCTGATTGACGATCGAGGTCTTTTAAGGCATCGATGGTCGCCTGAATATATTCAATCGTACGATCAAATTCTTTCGTCGAATCTGCAAATGTTTTGCCGATCTCCCACATGATTAACTTTACGACTTCCTGCTTTTTTTCAATAATTTCATGTGTAAACTTCTCAACTCTTTCGATACGTTGCGCTACACTCATGGTCGGCCATTCGCCTCTTCCATTGTCATACGCTTTTACGGCCGCATCTAAAGCTGCATTTGCTTCTTCTTTATCACACAATGGATATGTTCCGATTATTTTACGCTGTAAACCTTTGTCAGTTTTAATGCAAATTGGCGAAAGCACGGTATGAACATCACCATTCCAAGGTAACATTTCTCCGTTCGACAAATATACTCGCTGATTTACTTCTTCTACTAACTTAAAGTCAGCAGGAATCTGCTCTTCCGTTAAAAAGAGTTCATTTAATTGTTCTTGAAAACTCATAACTATAAATCTGTAATCTTTTTATATTTTGGAACTAACGATTTCATCACTCCCCAAGCTATTAAATAGGCAACAGCACAAAAGGCAAACATAATGGTGTAAGCAACGGTCATGTTCGATTGCACTAATGGCTTTTGAATTTCTAAAAGTTGGTTGAAAAGTGTTGCATCAACTGATTTTAATTTATCGGCCACTTCTACTGGTAATTTACTTAAAGCCATCAAGTTCAAATTCACTTTATCACCATACTTGCTGGCCAAATCCATTGAGGTAATTTGCGTAACAAAACCGCTATTACCCATTTCATTGAATTTTGCAAAGGACTCAGAAATTCCTCTATGTGCATAGTTATCAAATATCCATCCGCCCATTTTGGTAACCAAAACACCGCCAATACCTCCAGCCATACCACCTATACCAACTACAGAACCGATTGCTCTCTTAGGAAACATATCTGAAACGGTTGTAAAAATATTTGCCGACCAAGCTTGATGTGCAGAAGTTCCAATACCAATAAAAATAACAGGAACCCAGAACGAATAGTGGCCTAGAGGTTGAGCTAACAAAACAACCAAAGGAAAAAGTGCTATTGCAAACATAGCTTTCATTCTAGCATCATACACTGCATAGCCTTTATCCACAAAATACTTAGGAAACCAACCACCACCGATGCTTCCAATCATGGTCATACTATAAAGTAAAGCCAATGGAAGTACAATATCTGATCCGGTCATGCCATACTGGTCTTTCAAATAGCCTGGCAGCCAGAATAAGAAAAACCACCACACACCATCGGTCATGAATTTACCAAAAGTGAAAGCCCATGTTTGCCTATAGGTTAGCAACTTAAACCATGAAACTTTATCAACGTTTGCTTTATCGGCAACTTCATCTTCATCGCTATTGATATAAGCAAGTTCTTTGGCTGATAGGCGCTTTTGTTTTTCAGGAGATTCGTAAAAAACTAGCCAAAAGAATAACCACAAAAATCCAATGGCTCCTACTAGCTCAAACGCCCTCTCCCAACCCCAATGTTCTGCGATCCAAGGCACCGTGAGCGGCGCTAAAACAGCACCTACATTTGCGCCTGAATTAAATATTCCAGTTGCCAACGAGCGTTCTTTCTTAGGATGATACTCTGCCGTTGCTTTAATTGCTGCAGGAAAGTTTCCAGCCTCACCTACTGCTAACACCGCTCGAGAAAACATAAAACCTAAGATCGAAACGGGTAATGCTGCTAACCCAAAGTTAGTTAATACTGATGCAACACCGGTACCTATTGAAATAGAATAAGCATGAATTATAGCGCCAATGGACCAAACGATGATAGCAATTCCGTACCCCCATTTTGTTCCTAATTTATCTACAAATCGTCCTGCAAAAAGCATCGCGATTGCATAGGTAAATTGAAAAACTGCAGCAATATCTGCATAATCACTATTCGACCAGCCAAACTGTTCTTCTAACACAGGTTTCAATAGACTTAAAACTTGTCTATCTAAATAGTTTACGGTTGTGGCAAAAAACAAGAGGGCACAAATGGTCCACCTATAATTACCAATTTTGGTTTGGTTCATATCTTTAAGTTTATTTGGTTGAATGTTAAGGTTTTACTTTTCTAATAATTTCTAAGGCCTTCTTGGTTAATGAAAGCAGTTTATCGTAATCTTTATCTTCTAATATCTTTTTACTGATCAATTTACTTCCCATTCCGACAGCACAAACACCCGCTTTAAACCAGGTATCGATATTGGTTTCATCGATTTCTACCCCACCGGTTGGAACAAACAATTGGCCCTGGAAGAGTTCTTTGATAGATGACAAATATGCGGGGCCTAAGATGTTTGCAGGAAATAATTTAATGATCCCTGCTCCAGATTGATGAGCTATATTAATTTCGGTAGGTGTCATACATCCGGGAATCCATAATAATCCAGCATCATGTGTTAATTTTCCAACTGCTAAATCTACCACCGGGCAAACAATAAAATCCGCTCCTGCGGCCAAGAAATCTTTTAACTCTGCCGTATTTTTGATTGTTCCAATCCCTAAAAACAAATCTTGCATCTCTGCCTTTAAAGCCTCTTTCAAAAATTTAAAATTAGCTAATGCAGCATCTCCCCTGTTTGTGTATTCAAAAACCCGAACGCCACCTTTATATAAGGCTCGAACAATCTCCAAACTTAACTCTGCGTCTTCATGGTAAAACAAAGGCAGTAAACCTTGCTGTCTTATTGCTGCTATTGTTGTTTCTTTGTTCTTAATCATTTTATGCTAAAGTTTGGTTTACATCTGCAACTGTAGCTGTGGTACAATCGCTTGGTATAAATAATTTATTAAAGGCTGCAGCCGTTGCAAAGTTTAAAGTAATTAAGGGTTCATTATTTTGATAGAAACCGTAAATTAAACCAGCCATAAAGCAATCACCACTACCCACCTTATCTAAAATGCTTGCTGATTTATATTCTTTTGAAACGAAGAGCTCATCATTCAAATAAAGTGTAGTATAATATTTTATGCCTTTGTTATAATCAAAACGAAAGGTGTTTGCTACCCATTTGCATTTAGGATAATGCTGTCTTATTGCTGCTGAAGTTATTTTTGCTTGCGCTATAAAGGCATCTTTTTCAGTAGTTTCATTGACCGAATCTGGCAATCGAATGTCCAACATTTTCTCTGCAGCCCAAATATTGCCCATAATCAGATCGCAATATTTTGCCAATTCGGGAACAATTTCTACCGGGTGTTTACCATATTGCCACAGCTTGGCTCGGTAATTCAAGTCGATTGAAATGGTAATTCCACGCTTACTTGCTGCCTTAACTGCTTCTAAGCAAACATCAGCCGCATCCTGGTTTAAGGCAGGGCAAATGGCACTAAAATGAAACCAGCTAATACCATCAAAAACCTTGTCCCAATTGATGCTGTTTGTTTTAAGAGACGCAAATGAAGAGTTTGCACGGTCGTAAATTACACCCGCATTTTTCAAGTCTTTCCCTTTAGGCAAATAATATAAACCTATCCGATCTCCACCATGATAAATCGCAGTAGTATCGATGTTACAGCTATCCATATAACCAATCAATTGATCGGCCATAAAATTCACAGGCAAAGCAGTAAAATAGGCTGAGGGAATATTCCATAATGCTAATGCCGTTGCAACATTTAATTCTGCGCCGCCAACATAAAAAGGCAATTTATTTGTTGCAAGCCATTCTCCATCGCCATCAGGACAAATACGCAGTAAAAGTTCACCGAAACTTAAAACTTTTCCCATATTAGAAATTGAAATAGGTTTTAGCGTTATGATAACAAATGTCTTGAATTATTTTACCCAGCCATTCTTTGTCATGGGGAATTTCTCCATTTTCTACATCAGTACCAAACAAATCGCATAATATTCGTCTAAAATACTCGTGGCGTGGGAAAGATAGGAAACTTCTAGAATCGGTTAACATACCAACAAACTGGCTTAGCAAACCCATGTTTGACAATGTATTGAGTTGTTTGATCATTCCGTCTTTTTGATCTAAGAACCACCATCCAGAGCCCCATTGTACTTTACCGGCCACTGTTCCATCTTGGTAATTACCAATCATTGTAGCCATTAGTTCATTATCCGCAGGATTTAGGTTATACAAGATCGTTTTAGCTAATTTATTTTCCAGATCAAGTTTATTCAAAAATTTCGATAATTGCTTGCCTTGTGAGAAATCGCCAATAGAGTCAAATCCTGTATCCGGTCCTAACGAAGATAACAAACGGGTGTTATTATTACGTAATGCGCCTAAATGAAATTGTTGTACCCATCCTTTTTCATGATCCCATAAAGCAAATGCAAAAAGCATTGCTGATTTGAATTTCAAATTCTCCTCTAAGGCAATAGTTTCATTTCTTCTAATTTTTAAAAAAATTGTTCTTATTTCATCCTCGGTATAGTCTTCCGCATATACTTGTTCTAAGCCATGATCGGAAACCGTTGCTCCATTATCTGCAAAATAAGTATGACGAGATTTTAAAGCAGCCAAATAAGTGTCGTAATCTGCAATGGACTCACCTGTTAGATCCGCTAATTTATCTATGTAAACATTTAAGCCAGCAATATCATCTGCATTCATCGCTTTGTCTGGTCTAAATGCAGGCAAAACTACTAGGTCAGTGCCGCTCTTTTTAATTTGCTGATGGTATTCCAAATTATCTAACGGATCATCTGTTGTACATAAGGTTCTAACGTTCATTTTACGAAGCAAGCCTTGCACGCTGAATGCTTCCGATTGCAATTTGGCATTGCATTCGTCATATACTTTTTTTGCATTGGCGGGCGACAAAACTTCGTGAATGTCGAAATAACGTTGTAACTCTAAATGCGTCCAGTGGTATAATGGATTTCTCAAAGTATAGGGAACTGTTTCAGCCCATTTCTCAAACTTCTCCCAGTCTGACGCGGCTCCAGTTATATAATATTCGTCAACACCGTTAGCACGCATAGCCCTCCACTTGTAGTGATCACCATATAACCACACTTGCGTTATATTTTCAAAGTTTTTATCAGCAGCGATCTGGTCAGGCAGTAAATGATTATGGTAATCAATGATCGGCATGTGTTTTGCAAATTCATGATACAGCGTTTTGGCTGTTTCCGTTTGCAATAAAAAGTTCTCGTCTAAAAAATTCTTCATTAATTTAATATTAATATTTACCATATAAGTTTTTCAAAATCGACTTATATTGATTTATATTTCTTATATGGTCAAACTGCCTTAAACTCCGCTAAAAATAGAAAAACCACCATCTACACAAATCATTGCTCCTGTTACGAATTGAGACGCATCACTCAATAGCCAAACCAAAGCACCTTTTAGTTCATCCGGGTCACCGAAACGTTTAAATGGTGTTTGCTTGATAACCGACTGACCTCTAGGCGTAAATCCACCATCTGGAGTTGTTAATAAATTGCGATTTTGCTCTGTGAGGAAAAACCCTGGAGCTAATGCATTCATCCTAATTTTATCTCCATAGCGATTAGCTAATTCAACAGCAAACCACTGTGTATAGCAGTCGACCGCAGCCTTACCCATGTTATAACCTAACACCTTAGTCACGGCCTTTTTTGAATTCATGGAAGAGATGTTAACGATACTTCCTTTTCCAGTTTGAGCAATTGCTTCACCAAAAATCTGAGTTGGAATTAATGTTCCCCATAAATTCAGATCGAGCACTTTTTTCATTCCATCCATTTTCATCGAGAAGATACTTTCTTCCGGTTGTAAAACCCCATCAGGCATATTTCCACCTGCTGCATTTACCAGGCCGTCTATTTTGCCAAATGCTGCAATCGTTTTTTCTCTTGCAGCAATAAGTTGTGTTTCGTCCATTGCGTCGGCAATTAAAGCAATAGCTTTACCACCATTTTTATTTATTGCATCTGCTCTTTGATGAGCTATTTCTGCATTTCTACCTAAAATACCAACTGCACCACCAGCTTCAACGATGGCATTGACAAACGAATTACCTAAAATCCCTGTTCCACCGGTTACTACGATTACTTTACCTTCTAAAGAAAATGATTGCTCCATTATTGTTTTAAAGTTTTTTTAACCACCAAGCACTATGAACACAATTTATGCTACTAATTTTTGGTGTATTTTGTGTCTTTGTGATTAGCTTATTTAAGTTCTTTTACGCCAAATGTATCCATATCTGCATAGTCTAAGTTTTCACCCGCCATGCCCCAAATAAAACTGTAATTTTTTGTTCCACTACCCGCATGGATGCTCCAAGTTGGTGACAAAACAGCCTCATGATTAGCAACAATAATGTGCCTAGTTTCTTGTGGCTCTCCCATATAATGGAAAACACGATGCTCATCATCCACGTCAAAATAGAAATAAACTTCCATTCTACGATCGTGCGTGTGTGGTGGAATAGTGTTCCATACACTGCCAGTTGAAAGAATGGTTAAGCCCATTACCAACTGGCAACTTTGAATACCATCTTTATGAATGTAGCGCATAATTTTGCGTTCATTCGCAGTTTCTACACTACCTAGTTGAGCGGAAAATGCATCTGCATTTTGCAAATGGGTAGTTGGGTAGGTTGCGTGTGCTGGAGCAGATAAAATATAAAAGACTGCAGGATCGTTTGCATTTTCACTACTAAATTTCACATCCTTCACTCCTTTCCCCATGTATAAGCAGTCTAATTTTGCTAAATTATATGTTGTACCATCAGCTACAATGGCGCCTGCACCGCCAACGTTGATTACACCCATTTCTCTTCTTTCCAAGAAAAATTCAGCCCTTAAAATGTCGTAAGTATCCAGCGGTACAACTTCTGTGGTAGGTGTAATTAAGCCAGTAACCATTCTGTCGTAATGGGCATAAACAAAATTCGCTTTGTTTTTTTCTTTCAGTCCGTCTAATAAAAATCTTTCTCTGATTTTTTCAGTCCCGTAGGTTTTAAAATCTTCTGAGTGTACGTGTTGTATTATTTTCATTTTCTTATCTTTTTGCGTGGGGCACATCCTATTCTATGCCTAATGCGTTTTTTTTTATAATGACACTCCTCTTTTCCAAGGAATAAAATCATCTTGATTTAGTAAAACTGATTTTGGAATTATTTCTCCACTTGCAGCTTTAATACAATAAGTTAAAATATCTTCCCCCATTTCCTCAATGGTTTTTTCTCCTTCTATCACTGGCCCGGTGTTAATATCAATAATATCACCCATTCGTTTAGTGAGGGCATTATTTGTGGCAACTTTGATAACAGGGCACACTGGATTTCCAGTTGGTGTGCCCAACCCTGTTGTAAATAAAATCAAAGTTGCGCCACTTGCAGCTTTCCCAGTAGTCGCTTCAACGTCGTTTCCAGGTGTGCAGACTAAATTTAAGCCACTTTTTGTGGCTGGTTCGGTATAATCCAACACGTCAGTAATTGGAGAAGTACCACCCTTCTTTGCTGCTCCGTTGCTTTTAATCGCATCGGTAATTAAGCCATCTTTAATATTACCTGGAGATGGGTTCATATGAAAGCCTGAACCTGCATTTTCTGCTGCCTGACTATAAGCTCCCATTAAAGAGATGAATTTCTTTGCCGCCGCTTCATCAATTGTGCGGTCGATTATATTTTGCTCAGCGCCACATAGTTCAGGAAACTCTGCCAACAATACTGTAGCGCCTAACGCAACCAATAAATCAGCGCAGTAACCAACGGCTGGATTAGCTGAAATACCACTAAAACCATCGCTACCGCCACACTTAACACCTACATTCAATTTGCTTAGAGGTGCCGGTTTACGTTCTATTTTATTCGCTTCAATTAAGCCCTCAAAAGTTCTTCTAATTGCTTCAGCAATTAAATTCTCTTCGTTTTGAGATTGTTGCTGCTCAAAAATGAACAATGGTTTATCGAAATTTGGATTTCTTTCTTTAATATCTCTTGTTAGATCTGCTACTTGTAAATTCTGACAGCCCAAACTCAATACTGTAACGCCGGCAACATTGGGGTGATCTGCATAAGCAGCCAACAATTTACTCAAAACTGCAGCATCCTGTCTAATTCCTCCGCAGCCGCCTTGATGATTTAAAAATTTAATACCATCGATATTTTTAAACGGCCTATTATTACGAACCCCTTCAAAACTCACAGGTGCTTCTAAAGAGCTGATATCTACACCATTCTGAAATGCTTCTACAAGCTTGTGCGTATAAGCTTTATACTTGGCCGTTACAGCATACCCTAGCTCATTGTGTAATGCTTCACGGATAACATCAAGGTTACGGTTTTCGCAAAAAACGGTTGGCACAAAAAGCCAGTAATTGGCAGTACCAACTTTTCCGTCGTTGCGATGGTAGCCGTTGAAAGTAAGATCCTTAAATTTAGAAACATCTGGCGCCTCCCAATTATATTGATATGGGCGAAATGCATAAGGAGCAGCCGCATGTTTTAAATTATCAGTTGTCATCAGCGACCCAGATTTAAGCGGATATTGCACTTTACCAACTAAAGTTCCGTACATTAAAACCTCCTCACCAGTTGCCATATCATTTGCATAAAACTTATGTTTTGCATTAATATCATGTAATAATGTATAAGTTTTACCTTGGTAACTAACGGTCTGACCAGCTTTTAAATCGCTCAATGCAACCAACACATTATCATTAGGATGAACTTTTAAAATTAACTGCTTCATTTTTAGTTTGAATATATTTTTGCGGTTGGAAGAGCAAGCAAGGCTGACTCCAAACCCTTATTTAAAATTGCATTATATTTTTCATTAACTGCTTCAACAAACCCTGGAAGTAACCCTAAATCCAAGTTCCAAAAATTTGTATCGGTTAATACGCTTGTGATATAATTGTCTTTTTGTTGTTGTTGATAAAAATACGCTACACTGTCATCATTGATTAGATAATTATTCCCATTTAAAGAACCGTAATATTTACCATCTTTCTCTTCAACTACTTTCATAAATAATAAGTATGCTGCAAATCCAAGTGCAATATGATCAGGAACCTTGTTATAAATATCATAGTAATTGGCTAACAATGGTAAAATACGAATTTTCATCTTCATCGTATATTGAAAGGTAATGTTATGCCATAGATGCTCAATGAAAGGATTTGCAAAACGATCAACTACCGTTTTTGAAAATTTGGTTGTTTCTTCTGTAGTAACGGCATATGGGATAGCCAAACTAATTTCAGAAGCCATTAGCATTTCAATATAGTGCTTAATTTGCTCGTCTTTCATTGCATTTTTTACCGTATCAATTCCCAGCAAAAATGCGATACCCGAACTTAATGTATGTGTACCGTTTAAAAGACGTACTTTCAACTCTCTAAAAATCTCAATATCCTCGGCTATTACTATGCCTGCATCAACCTTTGCAAATTCCAATACTGCCTTTACATGCTCGCCACCTTCTATTGCCCAAAGGCTATAAGGCTCAGCCATCGCTAGCAAATGATCGGTATAACCCAACTCTTGTTCAAGAGTTGCCAAGGTATTTGCATCCGGCTTGCCAGGCACAATCCGATCTACCAGCGAATTACAAAATGTATTAGCCGTAGTTAGCCAAGCGATAAATCTGGCTTCCAAACCATTAAATTGAGCCAATTGCAGCACAATAGTTGCGAGTTTAGTTCCATTATCAGGAATTAATTCAGTAGCAATAATAACTAACCCGCTGTCTTTGGCACCGTCAAAGGCTTTATATCGTTGATAAAGCACAGCTAAAACTTTAGCAGGAAAAGAATTCGGTGGATTTTGGTCTATTTTTTCATTAACCAGCGTTATTCCAACTTCAGTAGTATTGGAAACAATAATTTTCAGGTCCTGCGATTCGGCTACCGCTAAAATGGATGTCCAATTCTCATCGGCAACAATAACTCTACTAATGGCAGACGAAATGATATTTTCTTCAACGAGTTGACCGTTTTCTAAACCCCTTATGCATAAAGTATAGAGGCTGTTTTGGTTATCAAATTCTGAAGCGTCACCTTTTGTTGATTTTACAACGACAACTCTACCATTAAATATACCTTGATAGTTAGCTTTATTGATAAAATAATCCGGAAGCCCGCGAAGTAATACACCAGTACCAAATTGAAGAACCTTTTCTGGCAGCTCAAATGTGTTAGACTGAGGTTTTACGATATTATCATTATTAATAAAGTGCAGATTTTCTCGAGATAAGATCATGCTATGTTCAACGGCTTTCAATTTATACTTACGCTAGATACTGCATTATTGTGCTATCCAAGCGATTGGTTAAAACAATTCTACACATTTTTTACTAGGAAAAACCCTATTTAAGCGCAAATATTTGCGCAATCGTTCCCGATAAACCGCTCATTAATTAATAGAGAAATAAGCCCTTAAACTGATTATAGATTAGCTTTTTGCCATTTAGGATATTCGCTCGTTAAAAGCTTAGCAGCAAAATTCCCGTACCAAGCATAGCCATTTCTGCGCTCAAAGCTAATATCGGCCACATTGCTTCTGATAGAATTATCTCGATCACCAAAAATAGGTTTATTGGTCTCGAAATCGTAAAACCTTGCCCAAATTGTAGAAGTCTCGTCTTTAATTAAGCCTTTATCATTAACGGCAGGTAATTTATCAAATCTATAACCAACAATTTTCGCAGACTCAAACCATTCGATTGCATTGGTAATGGCATTCTTTATTTGAGGAGTGGGATTTTTTTGTCTCATTAAAAACCTCACAATGGCTACGGATTCGGAACTGCTTAGTGATGCTGGCTCAAAGTTTCTTGCCTTAGCAGGTTTAAGTGTATTTTGATCATACTGTGCTGCCCAAATACTTAATTTTCCATTTTGAACAATTTGTGTTTTCAAAATGCAGTCTAATCCTTTCAGATAAGATTTTTCAGCTTTGGCACGATATGAACGATCTACGACTTCAAAATCATCCGTTTGATTTGCAATATTGAACATAACATTGAGTACGTTCACAATCGCATTATCATTATACGTGATTTCAGCCCGATAACTACTATTGTCGGGATAGTATTGCGGCCAGCCACCATTTTGGTATTGTGCTTTTAAGAGATAATCAATTCCTTTTTCTGCAGCGATTAAATAGGCTTTGTTGTTTGTTGCCTTGTAAGCCTTTACTAAAGCGTTAATTTCCCTAGTAGTTGCTGCATTATCGATGGTAGCATGCATATACGTGGTACTCTTAATCTTTGCCATCAATGCGTCATCAATTGGCATTTCATATTTTACAACATAGCCACCTGTTAGTTGTTTTGGCCAAGCTCCATTACTTAACTGATAAAGAAGCATTCTATCTGCGATAGAATCCGTTTTAACTTGGGCTTGATTTGCGGTTTGCGCAGTCGCACAGCTTGTTAGTCCTAAACACCAAAAGATGCAAATTATATTGATGATACCTTTCATGTTTTCAATTATTTAGCTTGTTTTGATAGCCAGTTTACCAAATCAGCTGCCGCTTTAAAATTTTCATAACTTGCAGGTAATTTTCTTCCATCCACATACTCGTTATACAGCCATGGATCTCCAATGATATACACAGTCCCTTTACCCATTTTTGTAACAGCCATCACATTGTCGCCGTCTTTATCTTTTAAAACTGATTTCGCATTTCCTGAAAGTTTTAAACTGCTATATTCTTTAATAAATAGGTTGCTAACGTTTTTAAAAATCTCATTCCCGGCCGGGACAACAACTTTCGCCGTTTCAAAATTTGTGGCTACCGGAACTGTGCCCTTGCTATCGCCGTTAAAGTATACACCAAATTTACCAGCTAACTCATTAAAATGCTTCAATTCCGCATTTGGCGCATCATTAGCCATTAATACTAATACGCCACCAGCATTTACCCATGTGGTAATCGCTTTGATGTCGGGCTTACTTACAAAATTTGGCTTCGGGTTTTCTTTTTCAAAATCAGGGTCGACAATGATATAAATAGACGAACTTTTCAAATTTGCTAAAGTTGGTGCTTCGTATAATGTTTTGGTTTTAAATCCCGCAGCCTTAAACAAGCCTCCAAAAAAAGAAAAACCACCATTTGCCTGCTCATCCCATTTATAATGCCATATCAATGGATTACCACTCTGGTCAGTTCGAGATTCGTTGTTGAAGTATGAGTCTAATAACACTGTTTTTCCTAGGCCTGGTTTTGGCAATGCGGCTAATTCCATTTCATTGGCAGCTAATAAGAATGCACCAACTCCTTTAGGATCATTCACAACTACTTTTTCGCTCATGTAGTAAGCATAACTACCATCTCGATAAGGTTTACCTCCCAGTCCAGAAACACTTACAGTTCCTTTTAGATTGATCTTATTGGCATCAACCTGCTCAATAAATGAGTTCTTTATTCCTTTAAATCCTTTATCGGCAATGGTAAAATATGTTTTTGGCAAATAGCCCATGCGCACTGCTTTGGCAAAAGTATAAACAAACATGCTCGATGCAGAGGCTTCATGATAATTGCCTTTACCCTGAGGCATGTCTAAGATATCATACCATAAACCCGATTTTGGGTCTTGAACCTTTTGAACAGCCACGGCAAATCGACTCAAAATTGCTAATAGATTCTTTCTTTTTGGGTGATTTATTGGAAAATTATCTAATACATCTACTAGCCCCATTCCATACCAACCCATGGCTCTGCCCCAAAAATGAGGTGATCTGCCGGTTGCTTTATTTGCCCATTGTTCCATTTTCGATTCATCCCAACCATGGTACATCAAGCCTGTTTTAAGGTCAATAGCGTTCTTTTCCATCCAAATAAATTGATTGGCAATATCGTCGAATGCTTTCTCATTCTTAATCATAGCTGCATACTCAGCATAAAACGGTTCACCCATATATAATCCATCCAACCACATCTGGTTGGGATATATTTTTTTGTGCCAAAAGCCACCCTCCTGGGTTCGAGGTTGTTGCTGTAATTGATCCCACAGTAACGTAGCTGCTTTAAAATATTTTTGCTGACCCGTCACTTTATATAACATTAATAGGGTGCGGCCATTTTTTACATTATCAATATTAAAATCAGCCTGTTTGTAGTTATTGATAGTACCATCTTTACCCAAATAGGAATCCATACTCTTTTGCATGGTTTTAAAGTAGGTTGCATCTCCAGTTCTTTTCCAAATCCCTTCAAATCCTTCGTAAACCACCCCAAGGTCATAAGACCACTTAGTCGGTTTAAAGCCTGACGGCGTGGTATTAAGCGTATCTTTCCAAACACCCATAACTGTTGCGGCCATTTGTTCAGAAAGGGATTTACCTTGTTGCGCTCTAGCTTGAAAACAAGTCACAAATAATGTAACTACCGATAGATATTTTAAAATTGAGAATTTCATTCTTATGATATTTTACTTGTTAATCTCCAATGATTTACCTTCCGCCCCAGCCAAAAATTCCGATTTTACTTTTGCTTTCGACACGTCTAAGCCCGAAGATTTAATGGCGCTATTTCTGTCTCCACTGATACGGAAAAGCAATTGAGCAGTATTATATTTTATTTGCTTAAGATTAATTTGATTTCCATTTTGAATGTTGATGAGAGGATCTGCCTCATCGACCGTTAAACTGATATTGGCAAAATTGATGTTTTTAGCTTCCTGAATATCAATACCCTGTTTAGCCTTTATTTTTAGGTTTTGCAAATTGATATTACTGATGCTCATTTCTGGCAAGCCGCGAACGAATACTGCTTTCGATGCTCCGTCACAAGCTACATTATTGATATAAAAATTTCTAAATATGGGCGTCTCTTCCGTTACAGGCAACATCACAACCTTTGGTGCATCTCTTTTATCACCTTTTAATGGAATTGGATCAACGGCAGCATAATACATATCGAATAATATCGCCTCGCCTACAATGCCAATCATATTAATATTCTTGATAAATATGTTTTCTACTATACCACCACGACCACGCGTAGTTTTGAAACGAAGACCAATGTCAGTACCAATAAATGAACAGTCATAAACAAAGATGTTTTTCGCGCCGCCACTCATTTCACTTCCAATTACAAAACCACCATGGGCTTGGTAAACTGTGCTGTTACGAATAATAACGTTCTCAGTTGGCATCCCTCGTTTTCTACCAGCTGCATCCCTACCCGATTTGATACAAATCCCATCATCGCCTACGTCGAAAGTACTTCCTTCAATCAATACATTTTTACATGATTCTACATCTATACCATCTCCATTTTGTGCGTACCATGGATTTTTTGCATAAATGTTTCTAACGGTCAAATCTTCACACATTAATGGATGAATATTCCATGCAGCAGAGTTTTGAAAAGTAACGCCCTCTAATAAAATACGCTTGCAAGAGGTAAATACTAAAAGATTTGGGCGTAGAAAGTCTTTGATCGAATTGTAAAATTCTGGTGTTTTATCATTTGTAATTTCCCCAGGGTTTTTCATCTTCGAAGCATTAAAAAACTTTTCAGTTGGGTACCAAGTTTTTTTATCGTCACTTAATACCCCACCGGATGCAACGAGTTTTGACCATTGAGTTTCAGTCAATTTTTCTTTTTTTACCATTCTCCATGCTTCACCAGCACCATCTATAATACCATAACCGGTAACAGCAATATTCTGTTGGTTTTTAGCCCATATTGGCGATTGATTACGCATTTGTGGTAACCCTTCCCAATTACTTGCGACTAATGGGTATTGATTAAATTCTTTAGAAAATTGAAGTATCGCATTTTTCTGCAAGTGTAAATTCACATTGCTTTTCAATTCAATGGGACCAGTTAACCATAAGCCTTTAGGGATGACAACCACGCCTCCACCTTTTTTGTTACACGCAATAATTGCATCATTGATGCTCTTGGTGTTTAAAGTTAGTCCGTCACTTACAGCACCATACTTTAAAATACTTAAGGTGTCGGCTCTAAATGATGTCTTTGCTACTTTCGGTAGGTTTGCAAAAGAATAAGGTTTTTGAGCATTTACAGAAATAAAGGTCGAAATTAAGCCGACTGTAAATAGAATAGATGCTATTTTGTTCATTTGTTAGATCCAGGTTATATTGGTTTGCAAATGAGTTAGGGACTTTGTGGGTTTTTCCTAACTCTCTCATAGCAAGTCTACACAGTTTTAAACAGGAATGGAACTAAATGGCCGAAAATAACTGTGCAATCGTTCTCAAAGCTTCCAGTTTTACAATTTTTCAATTCTGAAATAATCAAAGTCAGCGTAGCCGGAATCGTTAATCTGTTCTTCTCTAACGCAGAATAAGCCCAATTTAGCGCCTATCCATTTGCCTGGCTCCGCTTGAAATGTTTCCTTAACATTGACAAAATTCTTACCATCCAAACTATAGCTAAATTGACATTTAGCCCCTTCAGAAACAGAAACCCTTAAATAAACTTCATTTTGAGCTACTTTCATCAAGATTTTTTCAATTTCTGCCTTTCCTTTATCAGCATTATTGCAAACTGAATAAACCAGATATGTTCCATCTTTTTTACGCTTAAGCGCGAGATTGGCGTAGCTTAAGCCTGCCACAATTACACCAGACTTCTCATTTTCCAATTTGACATTTGGTGAAAAAGCCAGCTTTGTGGTTGCCATAAATTCTTCGGCAGGAAATTTTTGCATCAATAGGTTAGGTACATCCCAAAGATTTTTTGCGCTGTCAGGTTTTTTAACCGAATACAATCTCAATATGCCTTTCGAAGAGCTTAAAAATGACCAAGTAGCACCTGGATTTGCCTGCCATTGCCATTGTAAACCCAAACTTACGCTATTAAATTCATCGCCTTCAGCTGGAGTGCTAATCGCAGCTTGTTTGACAATAGTTGGTTTTTGATACATTAGAACTGGTTCTCCAATTCCGTCACCATCGGTATCCATACCAATTACCGGCCAATTATTAACCCATTTCATAGGTTGTAAATGCACTACACGACCGTAAGCACCTTTATCTTGAAAATGTAAAAACCAATCTTCGCCATTTGGTGTATTCACCCATGCACCTTGATGAGGGCCATTAATTGTCGATTTCCCCTGATTCATCACAATTTTTCGCTCGTAAGGTCCATAAATATTCTCGGCTCTTAGCACGGTTTGCCATCCTGTAGTCACACCTCCACCCGGAGCGAATATATAGTAATATCCATTTCGTTTGTAGAACTTGGGACCTTCAATTGTTGGATCTAACTCATGTCCATCATAAACTAATTTCCCTTCATCAAGCACCTTTGTTCCGCTGGCATTCATTCTTTTAACAACAATAATGCTTTTAATTCCGGCACGGCTACCTGCATAAGCATGAACCAAATAAACCTTCCCGTCTTCGTCCCATAAAGGACATGGATCGATCAATCCTTTTCCTGCTTCTATTAAAACTGGATCGGACCAAGGACCTGCAGCATTTTTCGATTTAGTTAAGTAAATACCAAAATCTGGGTCTGGATAATAAATATAAAATTCACCATTGTGGAAACGGATTGCTGGGGCCCAAACACCGTTGCCGTGCTGTGTTTTCGCAAAGTGCTCAAAAGGTGGTTGTCTATTTAGTGCGTGACCAATGATGCGCCAATTTACTAGATCTTTAGACTGCAATATGGGTAAACCCGGCACTGCATCAAAACTTGAAGATACCATGTAAAAATTATCGCCAACTCTAATGGCATCCGGATCAGAGTAATCGGCGTGGATTACTGGGTTTTTATATTTTCCATTACCTAAGTCTGCCACCCAAGGTTTAGAAGTTTGTTGGGCGTTGAGCGTTAAGGTAGAAAACGTTATTAAAAAGATAATTAATATTTTCATAGTTTATATGTTATTTTTTTCTATCGCGTCAATGCAAGGTAGGAAGATGACCGACTTCAATGAGCTCATGAATACCGATAAAACCTCAAGAAATAATGGATAATCCTACAACTTGAGCAAGGAGAACAACCTAGTGCTTTAAGATTGCTTCGTATCTCGCAATGACGCATCTTCATGAAGAGTTTATTTTGGAACCCAAGCAACCGTTCCTTTAAAAATATTTTTTAAGGTGTATTGGCTAGCTTCTTTTTTAGTTAATTGTTTAGACCAAGATACTCTACTGTCTTTTACAAAACCAGGTCCATAAGACCCATATTCAGCATAAAAGGTTTTCAAATGATTTTCATTGTTGTTCCAAACATGCCAGCCTTCAGGCATAATATGTTTAGCCATGTTTGTGTTTATAAAAACGGTCTTCGCGTAAGGTCTCCAAGGTCTGCCTAAATAAACTTTTTCAGCACTAGTATCAGCGGTTAACTTGCAGTTTAAAAATACAAATCCAAAGGCCTGTGCAGGAGTGGTTGAAGCAGCTGTAATGTATGAATTCTTTTTACTGTGGATATGACAGTTTTCGAAAACAGCCGTAGCAGCACCGAAAATAAAATCGGTGGTTCCCTCAATGTAGCAATCTACAAAATATTGTCGACTGGTATCATTAGCCGGGAATAAGGTGTCTTGATTACCTAATATTTTGCAATTCTTAATAATTGCTCGATCAGCAACTATATGTAGAGCAACTGCTTGTCCAACGGCTCCCGCGCTATTTTCAAAAGTTATGCTCTCTGCTTTAAAATCATTTCCTTCTACTAAAACACTGTATGAGGTATAGGTATTTGTGCCGTTTTTACCTGAATGATCGTCAAAAGTGATAATCGTGTGATCTTTATCCTCTCCAATTAGTGAAATTCTTGGTTTTTGTGCTGGAATAACCAGCTTTTCCTTATAAAGACCTTTTTTAATGTAGATGGGTATTTGCACTTCGGACCAATCTCTTACTGCATTGACGGCCTCTTGAATAGTTTTGAAATCACCCGTTCCGTCTTTAGCAACAGTAAACGACTTCGGGAAACTTTGCGTTTGCGCTGAGGAAGCAAGTGCAAAAAAGACAAATAAATAAGTGATAAGTAATTTCATAGTTGTTGGTGTCTGGTTCCTTTTATTTTTCCTTTGGGTTCCAGCCATTAAAAATTTTCTCCAATGTATATTCCTTAATAGTTGGCTCATCAAGCTGATGCGACCAGCTCACCCGCTCTTTGGTATTTGCACCTACTCCACTGCTCTTATATTCAGCATAAAAAGCAGTTTTTTCGTTGGTTTCTTTACCCCAGTTGTTCCACCCAGCTGGTTTAATCATTTTACCTAACTCACAATTAATAAATACCGATTTTGCATATGGACGCCATGGTCGGCCCAGATAAAAGGAATTTTCGGGCGCGTCGCCAGTAATTTTACTATTGATAAATACGTATCCGTATTTTGCCGTGTCGGGTGAAGAAGATGCAGTGATATAACCTCCTTTTTTACAAAATATCTCACATTCTTCAAATACAGCTGTTGATGAGCCAAAGATAAAATCAACGGTACCCTCTATGTAACAATTGTAGTAATATTGGCGGCTTGCATATCCATAGGTATATAGCGTATCCTGAAAACCTAACATCCTGCAATTGATAAATTTCGCTTTATCTCCCGCTACAAATAAGGCAACTGCCTGACCCACTGGCCCTGCGGTATTTTGAAAGGTTATACTTTCTGCAGTAAAAAAATTGCCATATATGTAAATGCTCGATGAACCGGAGGTACCTTTTTCCTCTCCAAAGCTATTTTTTTTCTGCGCCCAATCATCGTATGTCAAGATTGTTTTCTCTACGCTTTCTCCAATCATTTTTATAAATTGTTTAGAGGTAGAAATGTTTAATTTCTCTTTGTAAACTCCATTTTTTACAAAGATAGTTGTAGTTACCTTCCTATAATCAGGTACTGCGTTAATCGCTTCTTGAACAGTTGTGTAAGTTCCCGAACCGTCGGCTGCCACGATGATGTCGTAGGGAGATTTAGAAGGTGAAATGCCAGGTTCGAGACCAGATGCTGAAGCAATTGAGCAATAAAACAACAACAATAATATGCTAATTTTTTCCATGGCTATAATCTTTTCATTGCATTAAACACCAACTGAGCTACGGCAATTGCGCCGGCTTTCTGAAAGTGAGTGTTATCTTTTTGTCCTTCAGGATAACCCGGATAAAGTCCTTTCTCTAAATTCATAAAATATTTAGTGGTAAATCATTTTCTCCCTTTGCTGTAAATGCATCGTTAATTTACCATCCTTCCAAGGATAATTTCTATTTACGGGGGTTAATAAAATTGGGATTGCTCCTTTTTCTCTAGTCTGATTTACATATAATCTAAGATACTCTTTATAGTCTACAATATTTACATACCGCTCTGGTTTGTCAACGGCGGCATCATTGTGTCCAAACTGAATCATCACGATATCGTTTTTTTTCAATGCTTTATATACAGCCGTCCAACGCCCCTCTTCAAAAAAAGTCCGCGTACTTCTTCCACCTCTTGCCTTATCTAAAATAATCACGCTATCAGAATGGATTAAGTTTTTAACTTGTACTAAGCTATCTTTTTTAAAGAATGCTTGAAATACTTGTCCCCAACCATTTAAGGGAAACCTTTTTTCCAGATAACCCGAATCTAACGTATAATCGGCAACAGTGGAATCGCCAATTAAAAACACACACAATGGCTTTTTTGGCGACGAGAATGCAAACAATGTTACAACCGAGTTAAGTATTAAGAACTGATAAATAAATTTCATTTCTTAATGATATGTTTAGTTAAACTGGTTTTTGTTTCCTTAATACCTTGAACAACAAGGCCTGCGATTATTTGTGCACCATATGGGCTCAAATGGGTGTTATCTATTTTTCCGTTAGGATAATTGACATGGCCACTAGCTACATGGTTAAACAATTTAATAGATTGCAATTCTCCAAGTTCGACAATTAACCTTTCAGTTTTTCGATGCATATCGATCAATGGCACCTGCAATGAATCTGCTAGTTTTCTGACTACCTCGGGATAGCCTAAATGTGTATCCTTGAAAACACCATTTTGATAACTTCTACGCATAATTGGGGTTAAGAGAATTGGATAAGCCCCTTTTGCCGTTGTTTCATTAATAAATCTTATCAGATTAGTTTTATATTCTGTTAGTGATGTGCCAACTTCGGGTTTATCAATTTTCTCGTCGTTATGCCCAAATTGGATTAAAACATAATCTCCTATTTTCAAGCTATTTAAAACTGCGTTCCATCTTTTTTCATTGATAAAAGATTTAGTACTTCGACCATTTAATGCACGATTATCTATCGTAACTCCTGCGCCGAAATTGCCTTGTAATTCCATACCCCATCCAGTCTCTGGATAAGCATTCTCTTGTTTATTCGCAGCCGTAGAATCTCCGATAATATAAACTGTGATCGGCTGTTGATTAGTAAACAGCGACAATAAAATCATCATGGCGATTAAACTTTTATACATTTACCTCCACCTTGAATCACCTATACCATTGGCTTTCAAAGTAACTTCCGAAATGGTAAAGTTTCCATCTGTTGCATTGGCAAAACCTGGGTTCAATGTAGTGAAACTACCTGTATCATATTTTGCTCCAGACGTTGCGCTGCCGCCCATAAAAGTTGGGGCATTAAAATAGTTATTTGCACTAAAATTAGCGGCAACAATTTGCGTAGAAGCCTGATTAGTTAAAATACCATTTGAATTGGCCACGATGTTTTTTGTGAACGTAATTTCTTGCTTAGCTAAACGAATATATAAAAGTCTATTAGCTGCACCATTTAAGATCGCATTAAAAGTATTGTTAGCGATATTGATTACAGAAGTTACTGAAGGGAAATTGTTAGAGCCACCAGCATCCATCCTGAAGAAATCTCTAGCTAATACAGAATTATATACCGTATTATTTGAAAAATTGAAAGTTTTGGCAATTCCATTTCTAAAGTCTAATAAATCACCTCCAACACATTCAACATTACTAATTACATTGCCTTTAAAGCTGACTACTTCGATCAGTGTTTTCAAATTAACATACATTATGCCTTTCACATAATTTTTGATTATGCAATTTTCCACGTCTAAATTACCATAAGCATTATCCGACGCTTCATCATAAATGATAGTCTGATTGCCATTCAATGCACCTGTACCATCTAAGTTTAAATCTTTTAAACCTAATGCAGCATTTCCTTTTACTCTAATTACCATTCCCTTAATTATTGGTTTATCAGACGGTTTAGCACCTTTCAGTGAAATTGATTTACTTACCGTGACATCAGCATTAACCGTATATGTTCCCGGCATTAAGGCAAATACATCGCCTGCTTTTGAATTCGCAATTACAGTTGCCAAATCATCCGTCGGCACTACTAAAGTTGCTCCACCTAAGTCAAGTGGAGTTGTAAATGTGATGGTTCCTCTAACTTTGGGCCCATTAAACAACTTAGCAGTATATAAAGTTTCTCCAATTAAACCAGTTATAATTGCTTCTCCTGCAGCCACTTCGGCGGCGGTAACAGTACGTGTTATGTTTCCAGGAGTTAGGGTTATCGTAGTGGCTGTCTGCCCTGCTGGCCAATTGATAGCTGCCGAACTAGCGGTCAATTTAGCTGGGTTTACGACCTGTAAAATTTGCTCAGCATCCGTTTTCAATGTGGTAGTTATCCATTTTGAATCAGCAACACCCTCGCCAATAGCTTTCACTCTTATTGCATATTGTGTATCTCCTCCAAGTCCAGTAACTGTATATGGAACTTGTAAAAACGTAATGTCCTTAATTGATTTAACAGGTGTGCCTGAAAAATCAGCAGTTTCAAATACTTCAACAGTATAAGATTTCGCATTATTCACAGCTTTCCAAGTTAATCTGGCTTCTGTTTTGTTGACCACATTAGCGGTTAAAGCCGTTGGTGAAAAGGCTCGATCAACTTCAAGCTTGGTAACTTCATCCATCATATCATCTTTACAACCCGAGAACACAATCAAGGTCATCAGGAAAAAAATGCTCGTATATATTGTATTCCTATTCATAGCCTTTAAATTATAAGTTTAAGTTCTTGTTATTTAACATTCCGTTAGATGAGTCTAAGAAAAATTGCCATATTGGCCAATATTGTTGCTTGTTTGGATCTTTCACGAAAAGTGCATTCCAATAAGTCGCAGCATCATTTGAGGCCGACATTGTCCATGTTTTGTTCGAAGTATAGCCCATTGCTGCACCTTGTGCGTCAGTGTCGCCAAATCTAAGTCCGTAAATTTCCACGGTCTCACCATTTGCCAAAGTTTTATAGTAAATTTTAGCAGGAAGATTAGCGTATTTACCTTGTCTGGTTTCCAGCTGTTGTAGTTTAGTTTTTGCTTCTGCTAACTTAGTGCCTAATAGGTTCCAGCGAATCAAATCTGCTTTTCTTAACATCTCACCAGTAAACTCTAAAGCTCTTTCATCTACGATGGCATCAAAAAATGTTTGCTTAGAAGCTGATGCTGCTGCCATAAAAGTAGTCACTTTTGCAGGCTGAGTTGGAAAGGCACGATCGCGGATCATTTTTAAATAAGGAGCAGCAGCGGCAGGTCCATCCAGTTCATTGATTGCCTCAGCAGCCATTAATACGACGTCCGAGTAGCGCATGTATAGCCAATTTAATCCATCGTCATTGGTAGAAGTCACTCTTCTTTTCATCCATTCATAACGGTATTTACCAAAATATAAGCGACCAAGTGTCGAAGGTACTTGATATGCACCCTTTGTTCCATCTCCTCCATCCCATTCGTATGGCACAACAGTTACATCTCTTCTTACATCGTCATTATCATATTCATATAGCATAATTGGATTTACGCCATTGGTACCACCTTTATTTTGTCCAGTATATTGGTCCGTTTTTAAATGTCTAACACCTAGGTCAAAAATTACCCTTCCGCGACCTTCGCTAAATGGAATTTCCCACATCGACTCTAAACCTGCCGCACCGCTTTCTTCATTTAGCTTTCTGAAAACTTCTTCAAAGCCAAGCAACCTAAGTTTTTTGCTGTCTATAATCTCAACACATTCTTTCTTTGCAACTGCATACATTTTATCTTTAGCTAATTCTGGGTCGGTACTTAAACGCACCGTACCATCCAATCGCTGTGCATAACCACCAGCGGCCAATGCTAATCTAGCTCTCATTCCTTTTGCAAAGGCTTTGCTTACACGTTCAACTTTACTTGTATTAGCGGTTTCATTTGGCCAAGGTAAATAACCTGCAGCTTCATCTAAATCTTTTAAAAGTTGCTTGTAAATCACATCTCTATCACTTCTTGCCAAATAGGTGGTAGCTGTAGAAATAGGCTCGAAACGTGCTGGTACATCTCCCCAACCTTTAATCAAATCATGATATAATACTGCTCTTAGGGTTAAAATTTCACCCAAAAGCTGAGCCATTTGGGCATTTGTTTCCACTTTTCCGTATGTTCTAATGCCTCTGATCGCTAAGTTCGCTCTTTCAATACCTTCATAAAGCTTAGCCCATACATTATTATCTGTATTCATTTGGCTATTATTTACATTGGTATCGTAATTAGACAATCTAGATTTGTCATCAGTTGTATTCTTTAAACCGTTATTAACTTCAGTATCTGTATTAACGCCATAAAAAACCAAAAAACGGCCTCTATAAGAGTTGGTTTCTCCAAAGGATTGGATAATACCAGCGATAGCACCTTCAGCTAATCCTGGCGTTGAGAAAATAACCGATTCATCAAGCGATGATTTAGTTGGGGCATCTAATACATCTTTACAGCTACTTATCAAAGTAATTCCGATAAGGATAAATGCTGTATAAATAATCTTTTTCATATTCTTTAATTAAATCGTGGAATTAAAAATTAACATTTAAGCCAAATACAAATGATTTGCTTTTTGGATAAGCAGAATAATCTACACCAGGTGTTAGGCTTGTTTGGCGTCTTGTTGATACTTCGGGATCAAATCCAGTATAGTTCGTCAACAGCCATAAATTATAACCAGAAGCATATACGCGCAATTTCTTCATCCTTATTTTGTCTGATATACTTTGTGGTAGCGTATAACCTAATGTTATTGTCGAAAGCCTTAAAAATGAACCATCTTCAACTGCCCAGTCACTCAATACAAAAGATTTCATGAATGGAGACCATAGTTTAGTATTTGCATTCATTGCAGTTAATTCAGCTGGATCGTTACTAATTGTTCCGTCGGCGCGAAGGTTAGTCCAACGATTTCCACTTGCCATCTCTGTAATCATGTTTCTTGAGCTGTACTTACTGGTAGAGGTATATTCAATTTTATTGGCATTATAGATATCATTTCCATAACTCCAATTAAAATATGCACCAATATCGAAATTGAAAATTCTTGAGTTTATCGATAAACCGCCCGTATTTAAAGCATTTGCATTACCGATAACAGTTCTATCAGACAAGTCGATTTTACCATCACCTGAAAGATCTTGCAATTTCATTGACCCCGGTCTAATTGTGCCTATTGCATTTACACTATTCACAACACCAGGTTTTAATGTCCAAGTATTGGTTGAAGCGTTATATCCAGAAAAGTCAGAGACCTCATATCTTCCAGCACTCTTATAGCCAAAGATTTTACCCAACGAAATTCCTTCTTGGACTAAATAGTCGGCATTTATCTCAGTTGAAGCCCAACCTGATGTACCTGGTATGTTTTTAACTGATCCTAAAGAAATTACTTCGTTTCTATTGAAATTGATATTAGCACTTACCGACAGATCGAAATTGGTTTTCTTAACAGCGTTCCAGTTTACAGAAAACTCTAAACCTTTATTTTGTGTTGACCCTAAGTTACGGAATTGGAAATCATAGCCCGTACCCGCAACCGGGAATTGAATTAGTAAATCTTTTGTTTTATTTAGATAGGCATCAATAGTACCTGTTACTTTTCCATTTAACAATGCGAAATCAAGTCCAATATTTCTTGTAAATGTTGTTTCCCACTTCAAGTCTGGATTAGCCATAATTTTTGAGGCCGCCCAATAGTTATTGAATCCATTTACCCAAGTCGTAACTGAATTTTGGAAAGTTTGAGCAATTTGTCCGGGTGGAATATTGTTGTTACCAGCTGTACCATAACTTAACCTTAATTTTAAGTCTGAAAGCCATGATTTAGTATCACTCATAAAATTTTCTTGAGAGATTCTCCAAGCTCCGGATACTGACGGGAAATACCCCCAGCGATTACCTGGGGCGAATTTAGACGAACCATCTGCTCTAAAAGTTCCACTTAACAAATATTTGCCTTGGTAATCATAATTAACACGGCTAAAGAACGATAGTAATTTATCATCTGGAGAAAAATTATTATCAATCGTATTGGCTTGTCCTTGCGTCGATAACACTCTTGTATTCTCGAATGTAAATGATTTTGGAAAGCCATGAACAACATTGGTTAATGTGTGTTGTTCAGTTTTTATGAATTCTTGTCCTAATAAGATGTTTAAATTATGTTTATTAGTTAAAACTTTGTTAAAGTTATAATTTAACGTGTTGGTATTTCTAAAGCTGTTTCTATCTGTATTGGTAAAAATCACAGCGGGCAGGTTTTGATTTCCAACTGCTGGTGCATTTCTTACATAGTATGTCGTTGTGCCATAAAAGCGATCTTGATCATTTCTAAAGGCATCGTAACCAGCTTCTGATCTTAGCCTTAAATTATCGATAATATCATACGAAAGCGCCGCATTTATGTTGTAGGTTTTGCGATGGATAAACTGATCATTGTCAGAAATAGAGATTAAAGGACTATATAAATTAAACTCATCATTCGTTTCGGTAGTAGTGGTTAAACCAGGTACAGGAAACGGTGGATAAATCATTGCATTTCTCAAACGTGAGTCTGAAGATGACTTCTCATTCTGCTCGTTTGCACCTCCCCCTTTAGTTTTGGTATCAGCATAACGTAAACCAAAATCAAGTGCTAGGCCTTTGTAAAGCTTGTGATTTAATTTGAAATTAACATTCTGCCTTTCAAAATTTGAAAGCTGCATGATGGCCCTGTCTTTAACAAAACTATGACTGAGACTGTATCTCGTTTTTTCCCCGCCGCCACTTACGTTTAAGTTTTGATTAAAAGTAGTTCCTGTTCTTCCAAAAATAATATCTTGCCAATCGTTAAAAGGCACATTTGCATATAAGTCGATATCTTGGTAGTTACCAAAATACTGCGTATAATCATTTAAGTTATTTTCTAATAGTGCTCTTTCATATTGCCAAGTTACATAGTCGAGCGGAGACAAAACATCTAGCTTATTGGCTAATTTTTTCGTTCCAGTAAATACGTTATAACTTACAGCTGTTTTACCGTCTTTGCTATTTTTCGTAGTAATTAAAACTACACCATTTGCTCCTCTTGACCCATAGATCGCAGTGGATGATGCATCCTTCAATATATCAATCGACTCGATGTCTTGCGGTGCGATATTAGAGATAGTGGCAACTGGAAATCCGTCGACAATGTATAGTGGAGAATTATCTTGGGTAATTGAACCTCCCCCCCTCACGCGAACAGTTAATTCTGCATCTGGCGACCCTTCTGTTGATGCAATATTGATACCCGCAACACGCCCTTGGATAGCTTCCAAAGCCGAAGAAACTGGTGCAGCAGCGATAACATCTGCCCCTACTGAACCTACAGCACCTGTTAAATCCTTTTTCCGAACTGTACCGTAACCAATGTTTATGACTACTTCGTCTAAGGCAGCAACGTCCTCTTCTAAAGTAAAAGTAACTAAAGATGAGTTCGCAACGGTAATCTCCTGCATCTTGTACCCCAAGTATTTGGCTTGTAAAATGGATGTTCCTGAAGTTGGAATGGTGATTTTAAACTCTCCCTTATCGTCGGTACTCACTATAATTGCTGTACCCTTTAGTGTAACAGATGCTCCAGGAATGGATGCTTTAGTTGTTTTGTCTGTTACTTTTCCCGAGACCTGTTTTGTTTGTTGTGCATTTGCGAATCCTATGAATAGGATGAGCATACTACATAATAGTAAAACTTTTTTCATACATTAAGGTTATAAATGGTTTTGTTTGGTTGGCTTTAAGGGCCTTCCTTTAACAAGTCTACATTGTTTTTTTTACAAACCATGACAGTACAGGACACTAAATTTGTGCAATCGTTCCCGACAACGTTGCCAAAATTCAACTTAAAAAGTTACCTTTAAGCTTGTGAAAAAATAGTATTATTATAAATCCATTTATTTACTCGAAAACCTAGCTAAAATATAGCGTTGAATCATGTTTGAGCCCGTAACCATAAAAGATATTGCCAAGGCCTTAGGGCTATCTACTTCTACCGTTTCAAGAGCGCTAAGGGACACGCACGAAATTAGTGCAGCTACTAAAAAAATTGTTTTAGCCTATGCAAAAGAGATAAATTATCAGCCTAATCCAATTGCTTTAAGTTTAAAAGAACGTAGAAGTAAGTCAATTGGCGTGGTGGTAAGTGAGGTTGCCAACAGTTTCTTTTCTCAGGCTATTAATGGTATCGAATCAATTGCTTACGACAGAGGTTATCATGTTATTATTTCTCAAACTCACGAATCATACGATAGAGAGGTTATAAACGTTCAGCACTTAGCTTCAAGGTCTGTAGACGGATTATTGGTTTCATTATCGTCAGAAACAACTGACATATCTCATCTAACTTCGTTACATGAACGCGGTTTGCCAATTGTATTCTTTGATCGCGTAGCTGATGAAATTGACACGCATAAAGTAATCGCAAATAATGAAAAAGGGGCCTATCAAGCAACTGATTATTTAATCAGAAAAGGTTATAAAAGAATAGCCCATTTAACTAGTTCTCGACATTTATCCATTAGCATAGAAAGGTTATCTGGGTATGAAGCTGCTTTGAGAGATCACGGTTTGGAAGTTAATCCATCATACATTAAATATTGCCTGCATGGAGGAATGTTGCAGGAAGAAACTGAAACTGCTATCAAAGAGCTAATGGCCCTTAAAGAAAAGCCCGATGCCATTTTCGTTGCTGGAGATCGATTAAGTATCGGCTGTTTAAGTGTATTTAAGAATTTAAAGATTGCGGTACCTGAAGAAATGGCCATTGCTGGATTTAGTAATTCAGATGTACTTGACTTATTTAACCCGTCGCTAACCTCTGTTCGGCAACCTGCCTTTGATATTGGTCAGCTAGCAACAGAAATGCTGTTAAAATTAATTGAAGCGAAATATCCCGTTGAAGAATTCGAAAAAAGAATACTTGAAACCAATTTATATGTGAGGTAAAATTAAATTAAGGAAGTTTGTAAGCTTGTCGCCCAAGCAATTTCCATTCTTTACCCTCTTTTTGCCAAACCAGTAAAATACCTAGATGAACCTCCCCAGGTTTCCCTCCATCATTAGTCTTTGCATCTAATTGATGGCGAACAAGTGCAGTTTTACCCGATATTTTTACAGTTTGTTTATTAAATTCAGCAGTTACAAAATCTGATTTGCCACTCGCAAAAGTCTCCACAAATGCCGCATTATTTTCCATCTTTCCTGAAGAATGACCGTAACTTAAATCTTTACTCGTTACACTTTCTAAATCAGCCCTATTTCCGCTAATCATACCCAGTCTTAATTTTTCAACCGCGGCCAATAATTTACTTTCAGATGCAGTTTGTGCATTTACACTCATATTTAAACTTATTAACAATAGAAATAACGTGACTTTTTTCATAGCATATTAGTGTTTCGTCATTGAAAACAGCTGCAATATACAATTTATTTATCCCACTTAAAATCGATAGGCTTTTTGCAGCACGCTAAAAGGGGAAAGCTAAATGCTTTCAACTTAAGACCTACAAACAATAAAAAACCCCTCTTAATTCTTAAGAGGGGTTCGACATATCGGAGCGTAATCTTGTAATTAATTCTTAATTTAACGAGTGCCTATGCAAAGGCTTGGCAATAAATTTAACAACATAAGGATTTAACTTAATTTTCTCTATATCAGCTAATACCTCTGAAGCCGTAACTACAACGATACTACATCCCTCCTTAATTTCATCAGCACATTCACTAAATTGCTGTAAAAAATCAAATCCATTCATAACAGGCATATCCAAGTCCAGAAATATTCTTGAAGGCAAAGCTTCAGGAATTTCCGTATTTGACAACAAATAAGCTAGTGCTTCATTAACACTGTTCATAATTATGATATCTTCCTTTTTATCATTTAATCTCAGAACTTGTTCTGTTATCAATTGATCAATTGGATTATCATCAACAATCATTATTTTATTTTTTACCGTCATCAGTACGCTTATGATGTATAATAAGTACAGGTGCTTTCAAATTAAAAGCCAAGTTCTTAGGTTTTTAAGCTTGTATATTAACCATAAGATAATAAGTCTATTTTGAGATTAGAAATGAACATTTATCGAAGCGAGGTTGTCAGAGAAAGTTTTCCTATTGGATACCTACAACAAGTAAAACCCCAAAAAACGTGTATTTTATTCCCCAATGCAGGCGAAAAATACTCAATTTGGGGAAAAACTACTCAAAAGTGTCATTAGGTGACTCGGATCATATCTTGAGTGCCTTAACATAAAGCCTCGAATATCTTAAGAAATTTGATAACTTTGAATGATAGCCATCACCATTTAAAAAGTAAAACAAAATGGCGCTAAGTAAAGGATATGACTGTAAAAGAAATTCTAAATAATTTACCTTATCTCCCTCCTTTTCTGTTTGTTGATGAGCTACAACACGTTGATGAAATTAGCGCTATTGGAACCTATACTTTCAAACCGACACTCGATTTTTACAAAGGCCACTTTAAAAACAATCCTATTACCCCAGGCGTCATACTTATTGAAACTATGGCGCAGATTGGCCTAGTATGCCTTGGTATTTACTTACTTAAAAACGAGCCGCTTACCGAAAACAAGATTGTAATGACCTCCACAGCTATAGATTTTTTAAAGCCAGTACTACCTGGCGAAACAGTAACTGTAATTTCAGAAAAAGTATATTTTAGGTTCAACAAGTTAAAATGTGCTGTTAAAATGCAAAATAGTAAACAAGAAATAGTTTGCTCAGGAACAATTTCAGGAAAAATAATAAAGAACTAACTATCAATGCAAAACAGAGTTGTCATTACAGGTATGGGTGTTGTTGCACCGAATGGTGTGGGACTTGCAGCCTTTGAGAATGCGATACAAAATGGCATTTCGGGAATTAAGTTTGATCAGCAATTGGCAGATTTAGATTTTTCCTGCCAGCTTTCGGGCAAACCAGAACTTAGCGAAGAGTTTATCGCAAAATATTTTAGTCCATTACAGTTAAGAAACTTTAACAGTACAGGAATCCTGTATGGTGTAATTGCTGGCATGGATGCATGGAGTGATGCTGGTCTTGCAATTAATGAGACGGAAGACCCTTCTTGGGATTACGGAATGGTGTTTGGTGCAGGATCATCTGGCATAGATCGCTTTAGAGAAGCTGTGTACAAAATCGACGAAGGCCAAGTTAAACGACTAGGAAGTACGGTAGTTATTCAGACCATGAATAGTGGTGTAAGTGCTTATTTATCTGGAAAACTTGGCTTAGGCAATCAAGTAACCACAAATTCATCCGCCTGTTGTACGGGAACAGAAAGTTTATTAATTGCTTACGATCGGATTAGATCAGGTGACGCAGCAATAATGTTAGCGGGCTCCACAACAGATAGCGGTCCATATATTTGGGGTGGCTTTGATGCGATGAAAGTGTGCACCTATAAACACAACGACAGTCCTACTCAAGGATCTAGGCCAATGAGTGCGAGTGCCAGCGGCTTTGTGCCGGGTAGCGGTGCTGGTGCCTTTGTGGTCGAATCATTAGAACATGCGTTATCACGCGGTGCAAAAATATATGCTGAAATTTTAGGCGGAAACTTAAATTCTGGTGGACAAAGGGGTAGTGGCACAATGACAGCTCCAAATTCTGTTGCAGTACAAAAATGCATTACTAAAGCCTTAGCCAATGCAAATGTTGATGCAGAAGATATTGACGCAATTAATGGTCATCTGACCGCTACGGCGATGGATGCAACGGAAATTAAAAACTGGACCGAAGCATTACAACGCAGTGGCAAAGATTTTCCTTATATCAACTCTTTAAAAAGTATGGTTGGGCATTGCCTAAGCGCCGCTGGAAGTATAGAATGTGTTGCGGCAGTATTACAAATAAAAAACAACTATATATTTCCAAATCTTAACATTGAAGACCTTAATCCGGAAATTGCGAACCTTATCGATGAAGAAAAAATACCCGGTAAAACAATTTCAAAGGAAATAGATATATTAGTAAAAGCAAGCTTTGGATTTGGGGATGTAAATGCCTGTATTATTTTAAAAAAATATAAATAATGGATAGAAAAGAAATTATTGAACGATTAAAGCCTATTATAAAAACTTATGCTCCAGCACAGGTTAAAGACAAACTTGAGGGTTTAACAGAAGATGCAGATTTTATCCAAGATCTGTATATTAACTCAGCGAATTTGGTAGATATTATTTTGGATGTAGAAGAAGAATTCAATATCACAATTGACAATGAATCGATGGAAAAAATGCTCACCGTAAAAGCTTCCATCGATATTATCCTTAGCAAACTTGCTGAAAAATGACAGGAAATGATCTAGTAGACCTTAATCAAGCGGCCATCGATAGCAATTGGCAACGAAAAGGGTATTTAGATAAAATATATACGTTAAGCGAGCAAGAACTCATAAAATCTGCAAAAAAACCAAATGAAATGGTTTGGTTGTTATGGAGTATGAAGGAAGCCGCCTACAAAGTCTATTCTCGCCAAACGGGAATACGAAATTATGCTCCAACATCTTTAAATTGCTTCGAGATTAATCCCAAAGAGTCTTTCGTTACTGGAAAAGTGAAGGTAGCAGATCGATTATTTTACACTAAAAGTTGCATAGAAAAAAACTATATCCATTCGCTTGCTTCATCGTCAACAACTGCAATGGCTGAAGTAAAAATTTCCATCTATGAATACCCAAATACGCTTTTCGATTACAAAAGCACGTCGCCACAATGCGTAAGCCATCACGGAAAGTATTTGGCGTTGATTTATTGAGCTTTTACAAGCTAGCCTTTATAATCTAACAATTCCTGAAACAGTTTAATCAATTGTCCCACATGAAAACCATCCATTAATGCATGATTTACATGAATAGAGAAAGGCATTAACTTTTTGCCCTGTTCTACAGTCATTTGACCAAAAGAGAATTTCGGACAGCTATCTTTAAACGAAAAACTTCTGGCATGAGAGAGCGATTTAAAATTAATCCAAGGAAGTGCCGAACAATGTATTACATTATCTCCCGAAGAAGCTGGTCTTAAACCCGTTTCATCTTTAACTCTCGCAATTTCTGCACTTGCTGCAGCGCTAAATGACCTGAAATCTTGTGAAAAATCAATATAGCTAAAACCAAACGTCCCATTTGGACGATTAATAACAGCTGATGCATGAACTTGGTCATATACCCAAACTTTATCGTCAATAATTCGGTATTTAAAAGGACTTATTTGATTCGCAGCAACTAATGATTTATGCAAATAGTATTGAAAAAAAGAAACCCCCATTTCTTTAGCTGTTGTGTAAGCGATAGTACAGTCTAAATCAACTGTTACACCAAAAAAAGGCTCCTCAAATGCATTAAAGAAATTAAAATGTTCCTTTCTATTCCAAGTTGCCAAATCTAAAAGTTGTTTCATAATCTTATAAATTATATTAGTTCAACGGCATTAGTTTCAAAAGGACTTTCCGTAAGTCTTCCAGCTTATGGAAATTAGGGTGTGCGATTTCCTCTTCAACTTGTTCATGAAACCAAGTAATATGATATGGAACATGGATGGCGTGTCCGCCAATAGCTAACACTGGCAAAACATCTGATTTTAAGGAATTACCAATCATCAAAAACTCATCAGCCGGACAATCTAAGTGTTTTAACAACTTTTGATAATCCTTTTCTTGTTTGTCGCTCATAATTTCGATATGATGAAAATAGTGATCGAGCCCAGAACGTTGCAATTTACGTTCTTGATCTAACAAATCGCCTTTAGTAGCGACTACCAATCTATATTTTCCATACAAGCTTTGTAATATTTCTTCAACCCCATCTAATAATTCAATCGGTTTTAAAAACATATTCTGGCCGATATCGATAGCATTTTTAATTACTTCAGGCTTGATTTGGTCTCCGCAGATCTTGTATATCGTTTCTATCATTGATAACATAAAACCCTTAATTCCGTAACCATAGAGCTTTAAGTTTGCAATTTCTGTTTCAAACAGCGTAGCCATTACCTTTTCATTTGACTGAACATCACTTAAAAGAGTACAAAACTCAATTTCGGCATCTCTAAAATAATTTTCATTTACCCAAAGTGTATCATCAGCATCAAATGCAATTACGCGAATTTTATTTGTCATATTTATATAATGCTACATTTCATCTACTTCACACTTATTGCCAATCCCCCACCAGGTGCCAGCATCTCCTTTAATACTATTTCAGCATTAACCTTTATGGTTTTAATGCGAAAACTTTGTGGGTTTTTGTCCCAACTAGCATCTTTTCCATCCCTATAAACCGTTGCAATATATGTTTTACCCTTAGGTAAAAAATTGAAATTAACGGTGGCGGTTCGAGTATTCTCATCCGTGACAGCTCCTACAAACCACTCGTCTTTATTTTTCGCCTTACGGGCTATTGTTACATAGTCGCCCGGTTCTGCCTCAAGTACATATGTTTGATCCCAATCTACTGCTACAGCTTTAATAAATTCAAATGGACCGGGAAAGCGCGCATAATTTTCGGGCATATCGGCAGCCATTTGCAAAGGGCTGTACATGGTTACGTAATAAGCTAATTGTTTAACCAACGTTGTATTCACACGTGTACCCCCAGCCCCATAGTATGATAAATCTGTTTGAAAAATGCCTGGGGTATAATCCATTGGCCCGCCCATCATTCTTGTAAATGGCAAGATAGTTGTATGCTCTGGTGCCAATCCGCCCATTGCTTCAAATTCTGTTCCCCTTGCAGATTCTTGCGCTATCCAATTAGGATAGGTTCTGTGGAGACCAGTTGGACGAACGGCCTCATGGCTGTTTACCATAATTTTATATTTGGCAGCTTGTTCCGCTACATGAATGTAATGGTTTACCATCCATTGGCTATCATGATGTTCGCCTCTTGGAATGATCCTCCCAACATAACCGGTTTTTACAGCATTATAGCCATTTTGAGCCATAAATTTAAATGCGGTATCTAATCGCCTTTCGTAATTAGTTGCTGATGCAGATGTTTCATGGTGCATCATGATTTTTACATTTCTTTGTGCAGCATAGTTATGCAGCTCCTTTACATTGAAATCTGGATAAGGCGTAACAAAATCAAAAACATTTTCCTTCCAGTTACCAAACCAATCTTCCCAACCCACATTCCATCCTTCTACCAATACGCCATCAAACCCATTTAGCGCAGCAAAGTCTATATATTTTTTAACATTTTCAGTGGTTGCACCATGCTTTCCATTAGGTTTAAGCTTACTAAAATCTTCGCCAATTTTCACATTATTTGCATCACTATAGGCCCAAGTGCTTTTTCCAGAAACAAAATACTCCCACCAAACGCCAACATATTTTACTGGCTTTATCCACGAGACATCTTGATAAGCCGTTGGTTCGTTCAGATTTAGAATCAATTTAGAGGCAATTATTGCTGTAGCCTTATCGCTCACTACAATTGTGCGCCACGGAGTATGGGCTTCAGTTTGCATGTAAGCTTTATTTCCCATTGGGTCGGGGCAAAGATGCGAACTCAGCTGAAAAATATTTGCGTTGAGATTTAACGCCATTGCTGGATAATTAACTAATGCAGCCTCATGTATATTGATATATAGACCATCGTCAGATTTCATCATCAAAGGTGTTTGTACCGCTAATGTTTTAATGGGTGATTGGGCATGAATATCTATTGTTGCCTTCTTCATCAAACCTGGTATTTCGGCTAATTTAGAAGTTGTATAGGGATATTCATTGCTATCATAGTCGCCCGGAATCCAAAATGTTTTGTGATTTCCTGCTAAATTGAAGGCCGTTATTTCCTCTTTTATAGTGAAATATTTTAAGTTGTCTTGTTTTGGAAACTCATATCTAAAACCCAGTCCGTCATCAAATAATCGGAAACGTATATTTATAACTCGATTACCTGTTGTTTTTTGCCTTAGCGTTACTAAAAGTTCGTTGTAATTATTTCTGATATCCTTTTGTTCACCTAAAATTGGTTGCCAAGTTTCATCAACTTGTTTCAATTTAGAATCCGTTACTTCAAAATCCCTCAATAGAGCTGGCATATCAACTAATTCAAACCCTAAGGCGCTCGGTTTAATAACAGGCTTATTTTTATAATCCAGCTGGTAACCGGGTTCACCCTGATCACTTAACTTGAAATTAAGTTTTAAATTCTGATCAGGAGAGGATAAAGTTTGCGCACTAACAACGTCACAACAAAGTGTAAACAATAAGCATAGCACAAGTGCGTGGTTCAAAATATGTTTTAAATAGGATTTCATCTAATTGATTGAACTAGTAAATAGTTGACAAATATAGCCGTTGGCAGTTAAAAAAAGCCAAAAAAAAACATCCGCCCGCTGGACGAATGCTTTTCAATTTATGAAGGATAATTTCTTAGTCTATCTTAACATTAACTGCATTTAGGCCTTTTTTGCCTTGCTCGATATCATAGCTTACTTGATCATTCTCACGAATTTGATCGATAAGTCCTGATACGTGTACAAAAATTTCGGCATCACCATTAGCTGGCACGATAAATCCAAAACCTTTTGTCTCATTGAAAAATTTTACTGTTCCTTGTTGCATTATACTATATTTTAATAATTAAAGTCCAAAGGTAGTATAAATTAATGGATTTCAAGTATTTATTTTCTTCAAGCCAATACAATTGGCTCTATTTACTCCAATTGCTTCACATCTCTGTCAACCATCAATTTACCAAGTATCTGTTCTAAATGGGCCAAGCGGCAAGCCTTCAACATTGTACAAATTGCCCACGGCGTTATCCTTAAAGGCGTACCTTACCGCAACTGGATTTTTTACCTGATCACTTTTAACTACCACAGTTTTCCCTGAAATTACCGCTGTAGCTGGATAAAATACCTTGTTACTTCCAGCAACTTCAAAAGATATCAATTGCTGATCATATGCGGTCAACCCTAAAGGGATTTGCTCAAAACTCACTATTGCCTTATCATCTGTAACCTTTAAAGATTTGTAAACAGGCCCCATATAAGCAATACCCTCTTTGCCGTAGGTTTTAGCTAAGGCCCAATAGGCTAAACGTTTACTAATAATGGTTTTATTTGGAGGGTGTATAGTTTTCTGACTACCCGCATCAACACTTACTACCATACCTGAGTTTGGAATTAAGTCCATCGCTCGTGCTTGAGCCTCGTATAGCAACGGAATGTCTCCCTTGTGGTCTTTATATACATTGGGTGCAATTTGGACATAATAAAACGGCCAGTTACCAATATTCCATTTTGTTCGCCATTCTTTTACCATAGCCGCCATTTTCTTATCGTACGTTAACGGATTAACACGATTATTTTCGCCTTGATACCACAAAACACCTTTCATATTAAACCCAATAATCGGATTAATCATGGCGTTGAATAACACACTTGGATCATTTTTAATAATTTTTGCGGTGTCTGGTGGCGTTTTGAAATCGCTAAAACTGCTTAAACTGCTTTTCGTCATCCAAGCTTCAATATCTGTGCCTCCATAAGCTGATTGGATAATACCAACTGGGACTTTAAGTTTCTGATTTAGGATAAGTGCGAATTGATAACCAACTGCGCTAAATTCTTTTACAGTTGATGCACTGCTATGCTCCCATTTGTTATTTAATACTTGGATCGGTTCTCTGCTCATGTTTTTTTCAATCCGAAATAACCTCACTTCTGCCTGATTTGCATCGAGTAAAATGTCATTGGCATCCAGTATGGGTTGGTTCCCAAAGCCTTTTACAGGCATTTCCATGTTCGATTGTCCAGAGCAGAGCCAAACTTCTCCAATTAAAACATCGTCAAGCTGCAACTTAACACCATCATTGAAAATTATTCGATAGGGACCACCTGCTGTCGGGGTAGCAATTTTCGTTTTCCAATTCCCATTACCATCTGATTTAATGGTATGAGTTTTATTATTCCATGAGGTTGTTATTTGAACAGTAGCGCCTGGCCTTGCATTCCCCCAAACATTTACATTTTCATTTTGTTGCAAGACCATACCATTACCAAAAATGGCTGGTAAGCTTATTTTTGCTTGCACCTGTTGAATGCCGCAGCACAGCATCAACAGTAATATCCATTTACAATATCTTCTCATTTCTTAACTGCTCTTTTTAATTTTTAAAGCGAACAACAACCATGTTGCAAGCAACAATGTCACAGCGGCTATTTGGTATACAATTGAAAGATCTACATCTGCATCTTTGAGTGCTCCACCAACATAGACCATTAATCCACCAATAATAGTACTTAAAAAATTGAGCATACCATAGCCTGTTGCAATAAACCGTCCATCTGCTACCTGTCGCAATATTGGCATCAGGTTAGCGTCATTAAAGCCTCTTGCCAAGCCAAATATTAACATCGCTACGATAGCGATCGCAAACACATTGGTTGAAGCCATTAAAAACAAAAATGGTGCTCCCAAAGTAAAACCAATAATGAGCATGTATAGGCGGCCTTTCTCGTTTTTCCTTGTCCACCTATCAGCTAAAATACCACCCACAATAACACCTATAAATGAGCCAATTTGAATATAGCCCGTTGCAGATATACCAGCTTCGCCAAGGTTAAGGTTAAAATGATCCTTTAAAAAGGTAGGCAACCAGCCATTGACCAGCCAATTAACCATTCCCAAAATAGCGAAATAGCATAATAGAATATAGAAAGATCTTTCACCAAAAAGGACTTTTAGCGCTGATAATGGTGTGATTTTCTCACTTGTAGCAACTTCCTCTTCTACGGGCTTTTCGACTTCTTTCTGATCTTTGAGTACATACAATAGCACGATAGAATAGACTATTCCAAAGGCACCGAAAGCATGAAATCCAAATCTCCAACCCCAAATCGTTGCGATATATCCTCCCACACCACCCAAGGCTAGGCCAGCATAGAGACCGCTCATGTGTAAACCGGTAGCTAAAGAACGAGTTCGTCCTTTATGGTAATCAGTAATCAATGCTAAACCCGCGGGAATATAACATGCCTCACTAATTCCCATTAAAAAACGTGTTAACAAAATTTCTTGAAAAGAAGTCGCATAGCCAGTCCATAATGTCACCAATGACCATACAAACACACTAAAAACAATTACTTTCTTTCTACTATACTTATCTGCAATAAAGCCACCAAATGGACTGAAAATGCCATAAGACCATAAAAAAACTGCCGTAAGCAGACCAAATTGCGCATCTGTTAAGGAAAAATCTGCCACAATTGGATCTCGCATAGAGGTAATCAAAATACGATCGAGGTAATTTAAAAAAGCTACCACCCATAACATGGCTACAACTAGCCAAGAATAGCGAGAAACTACATTTGCTGAATTATTCATTTAGGATTGCTAGTTGATTAGTTATTTGATTTAATTGGCTTTGCAATGAGCACATTCGGAGTTCTCGTTGCAGGTCTTACTTCGCCGCCCGGTAATATCACGTTACCCTTCCAAACCGTTAATGTTGTCGTTACTGGTGCCCAGGTACTATTATTTGGTTGGGTTGCATAATCTTCTTTTTTCTCTGTAAATACTTCACCCTCGTTTGTCCAACTATTAGTAAGATAACTGTAGCCAAGTATTTGTTTAGAAAAGCCTGGGTGGTTTTCTTTTAAGTTCGCTGCATTAGCTGCTTCTGCCCCATCATCACCGCCGAAAATCATTAATTTCTCTCGGTTAAATGAAAAAGCTGGTGTCGGCGCAGCAGCCACTGCATGTGGTAAATCTGCTATTTTCTCCCAGCCTCCTTTTGGTGTAAATTTAAAAGCATCAGTTAAGTATTTTCTTTTCCCTTCCAGCAATGCAACACCGCTAAAAAGATAAATCGCATCATTTTGTACTCCAGCTACACTCAACATTCTTCCTTCGCCAGGCCAAGTTTTTAAAATCTGCCATTCTTTTTTATCAGCTGCTAAATCCAGTGCCCAAAAATTAGTTCCAGCTGTTTTTGCATCTGGTGTGGTAATACCACCTATTACATAAATCACATCTCCTAGTATCACCCCACAGGTATTTGCAATTGGTTCAGGCAAATTTGGAAGCTTACTAATCTCAATGGCCCCTTTTTTATAATTAAGCATCATTACTGACGAATGATGGCCCGTTTCATTGCTTCCCCCTAAAATAATTAGGGATTTCTTATAATTGACAGATGCGCCATAACCTAAACGTTGTGGTAATTTGCCAACTTCTTTCCATTGATCGTTTGATTTTTCTAAGGCGAAAATATTATCCGACCAAGCCTTTGCAGCGCCCGTCCAAGGGGCTCCACCATCTGGGAAATTGGCACCGCCAGCAAAAATCAGCGCCCCATTTGCGACTCCTGCATACGACCCTGCAAAGCCTATTTTATCTGGAATGGCCGCTAACTTGTTCCACTCAAATTGTTTCATTACTCGCTCTTGTCCTAAGCTTTTGCTTAAAGTTGCAACCATAAAAAATAGTAAAAATAGGTAGTTTAGTTTGTTCATTATAAGTTTTTAAGTACAGTGACTTCAGCTTGTGTTAAAGCTTTTTTATAGATAATAAGATCGTCTATTAAACCTACAAACTGATTGCTATAACCTGTTGCAACTTCTTGCATTCCTATTTTAAACGGACTGTTGTTAGATGTATTTTTAGCACCCGTTGCGGACGTAGCTTCTTTAATTTTAACTCCATCAATATACAAACTTGTTACGGCTCCTTGTCTAACTGCTACCAGATGGTGCCAAACACCATCATTTGTTTTAGCGACGGCCCCATTCGCGGCGGTTGTTAAGTTAATAGTCGAACCACCTGTAGGATCTTCAGTAGAGAAAGATGTTAAATTTGTAGCTGAACCCAATAAGCGCAGCCAGGTTTGATTATCTGCCGATCCCTTTGCACCACTTTCTTGCCAAACCATTCCTCTTGCTGTAGTAGTCGTTTTAATCCAAACAGAGACAGAATAATCATCTGTACCAAAGTTCATTGCAGCATTGTCTGGCACAACAAAACCACCTGTACTGTTAAACACACCTGTTTTACCGGCGGCTGCAGTTCTATCAGCGTCAAATGTAACGGTTCCTACCACGCTCGAAATTAATTTAGCTGGACCAGCATCATTTATACTACCGTTTAAAGGGTAGAATGCTGTCAATGAACCGCCTGGAACAACCATTACGTAGGCTGATTTTTCGATAGTAGATGATTTTACACTATTAGAGGCTACTAGTTTTACTTTGTATCTACCAGCAGTTGGGTATGTCACTGTTGGGTTCTGGATATTTGAAGTTGTAGTATTTGCCCCTTCGAACGTCCAACTCCACGAAGTTGCAGTGCCGATGGATTTGTCGTTGAATTTGATACTACCACCAGTATAAGTGGCGGTTTGATCACTGTCGAAATCTGCATCTACCGAAGTATTATCAACAACAGTCAACAAATTAGCTTTCGTTACCGTATTAGCACCTTTAGGATTAGTGGCTACTAATTTTACGGTATAAACACCTACAACAGTAAATTTTATTGTTGGATTTTGCAAGGTAGAGGTTATCACAGTTATACCTGACTTAAATTCCCAAGCCCACGAGGTAGGCATCCCGATACTTTTATCTGTAAACGTTGCACTTTCATCTTGTTTAATTGCGCTTGCGCTCGATGTAAAATCTGCCGAAACATCTCTATAAGACACTGTAATAAAGCTTGTCTTTTTTTCAATTGCAGATGTCTTACTGTTTCTTATTTCTAGAGAAACAGCATAAGTACCAGGTTGATTGTAAACTACCGTTGGGCCAGACAAATCTGATTTTGCTGGCACTCCTCCTTCAAATTCCCAACTCCAAGAAGATGGTTGCCCTTCAGATTCATCTTTAAATACCACACTTTCTCCAGCTAAAACTTGCTGTGAAACAACACTAAAATTTGGTTTTATAGCCGTAGAAATTTCGTCTTTCTTGCAGCCAAACATGACTAGCACCAAAGCAAGTATTGGTAAGAGTTTAATTCTCATAATTTTAATTTTATTAAATGACAACGTTATTAACTATGTTAAAGAAATCTATTTCTGTTAATGAATGTTTAAACTTGGCTTCGTCTTCCGAGCTGAGTGGAACTAATGGTAGCCTACATTTTCCCAATTCAAAACCTTCCATCTTCATAATCGATCTTTGCGCAGCAATCGGTGGATATTTCACTAAACAACGAACCATATTTACAGCATTCAATTGCATATCTGCCGCTTCTTCAGCTTTACCCTCATTGTACAATTGCATTACTTTTAAATATAATGGGGCTGCAAACGTGTAGGTGCTACCAATAGCTCCTTTGGCACCTACCGCAAGTGCAGGTAATAGCATTTCATCGAAACCAAATAGGATATCGAATTTCCCTCCTTTGTAATTCAAGCAAGCATGATATTCGTGAAGCGTTGACGCCGTATATTTAATGCCTGCAAAGGTTGGAATGGCAATTTCCGCTTGTTCTAATAACTCTATCATATCCATTCCTACGCCAGTGAGGGTTGGAATACTGTAGTAATAAAATGGAGTATTAGGTGCCGCAGCAGCAATTTCAGCAATACTATCTACTAAATTCTTAACAGAAGATGGCTTAAAATAAAATGCAGCAACAGAAGAGATTGCATCAGCGCCAATTCGCTCCGCATGACTAGCTAATTTTCTGCATTCCGCAATAGAACTATGCCCAACATGAACCAGCACAAGGATACGTTTATTCGCAGCTTTTACATAAGTTTCAGCAACTTGCATTCTTTCCTCTATCGTTAAATTTGGGCCTTCACCATTGGTTCCACATATAAATACACCTGACAATCCATCCTTTATCATCTTATCAACAATCGCAGGGATAATTTCCAAGTTTATACTTCCGTCTTCATTATAGGCAGCGAATGTTGCTGCAATTAATCCTTTAATTTTATTCATTTCGTTTGATCTAATCTTTAAAGCAGGTCTTTTAATTTTACGGCCTGAAAAACAAGATCTGCCTGACTGCTTTCATATAATATGCCGATTGTTTCTTCGTCAATACTTGTAAGGCAAGAATATCCCCGTCCCTTCCACTCATCCAATAAGATTTTCTTTTCCCATGTTTTACCATCATCATTACTCATTTTAAGTGTAATAAAGTTTCTTGCAATTTTTGAATCTGGATTACAGAATAGTAAAATAGATTTCTTTACACCATTTTTTGTATAGTCATGTCTAATGATGCTTGCCATGCAAGTAGGCTCTTGAAGCGCTTTATGCGAAGTTGGATGTGTCGTCCAATTTTTGCCAAGGTCATTAGTTACTGCGATTGCTCTTCCATTGTTTTCACTTGTGTCCGTGCGATTTGAGTTTGCACGCATGTTCAGCATGATGGTACCATCAGATAGTTCAACTGCCATATTTTCGGTAGTCGATTCTTCTGTCGCCGCATTACTTGCATGCCATGTAACTCCGCCGTCCTTGCTATAAGTGATATTCGAAAATGGCTTGCCAGTATGATCTCTTCCTTGCGTTGGAAAAACCAGTGTACCATCTTTAAGTGTAATACCTTGCCCTGGAGCAGGGGCCCAAAGCCACCACTCTTCCTTTTTACCCATTTTGGTAATATTCAAGGGTTTGCTCCACGTTTTACCATTATCAGTGCTTTTTGTAATCATAAACTGAGACGTTTGTTTTACATCGAAACCCGGTTGTGAGCCCTTATCTCTCCATTGATGATTCCAGTCGGTGCTTTCTTCATTTAAACCTTCCAGCCATTTACCATCTTTGTTAATCACCCCATACATCCAGAGACCCGCAATAAATATGGTCCCAGTTTTTTTGTCAACTAATATCGCTGCGTCAGATACCCCATTAAATTTTTGTGGTAAACCACCCCATTCGCCCATATCAAGTACCACCTGCATTGGCAGCCACGTTTTTCCCTTATCTAAGCTCCTCGACAAGCCGATATCTATATCGCCCTGCAAATCCCCGCCTTTAGTTCTACGTGCGTCATACACCGCTAGCAAACTACCATCGTTGGCTGTTGCTAAACCAGGAATCCTATGCGTATGCACATTTTCTTGGTTGTGCTGGCGCAAGGCAACTGCTACATACTGTTGGATATTTTGAAGAGGTGGAATAACTTTAGTTTTCTGGTTATTAAGCGTTACAGCAGTAATAACTGCATTGATGCGATGCTGCAAATTTGCATTAGGCTTAAGTTTAAGTGTTAGCCAAAAATAATTTTCACCAGCTTTTAACTTTAAGTCACCTTTTAAATGTAGCTCCTTAGCTTTACTCGCTTTTACATCTCCGAATAACCTTGCTTTTTGCAATTTTGTGTCAGTTATAAAGGTAGAATCCTGATTTAATGAAAATAGCTGAAGACTTTCAACATCCGCTATGTTTGTTGGGATGTTGGCGGTGATACCACTTAGGGTCTTTTCTTGGGTTACTTTAATCGTTATTCGTAATACTGGATTAAAATCTTTACCAATCAAAAGTGGCAATTGGTATTTTTGCTGTACAATTTTGTCTTGTGCATTGGCTTTAAAAAGTAAAAGCGATAAGCATAGCAGCAATATAGTTTTCATTTTATTTTTCATTACCTTATTTTATTTCTGACACATTCACATTTCTAAAAGCAATCCCATCCGAAAACCTGGTTATACCAGCTTCATATAAAATACCGATTTCATTCGATTCAATCATTACCATATCAGAGTAGGCAGACATTCCCGTAAAAACTGAATACGCCTTAGGCCAAGTGACACCATTATCAGTACTCATTTTTATCGTCATATTTGTTCTAGTGATACTCGACGCATTGGAGAAAAATAAGGTATGTTGTGTACCAACGGTCGAAGAAACCAAACTTCCTTGGCATACTGGATCTACTAAACCAACTGCATTAACTGGCACACTCCACGTAATTCCCCCGTCTGTACTAGTACTTTTCATTCGGAGATTGTTATTGCTAGCTACCCGCATGTTTAGCATTAAACTACCATCGGCCAATTCTGCAACGGTGCTTTCATTGGGATTAACTGAAATTGGTGGAGTAACTCCTCCTAATTTCCAAGTCTCTCCATTGTCATCAGAGTATACTACATGAGAATAGCCTTTTCGCCCTGCTCCTTTTTCAATATTGTCACAAGGGATTACCAGTCTTCCCTTGTAAGCGCCTTTGCTAATCTGTATCCCATGACAAGGTCCAGTAGCGTACCATCCCCAAGCAGCCAATTTTACATCGGCCGTAATTTCTTTCGGAGTGGCCCAAGTTAAGCCGTCATCAACAGATGAAGTTTTATATACTCTTCGTGTATCTTTACTTGTACCGTTATTAATGGTAGAAATGTCATCTGTACCTAGATTCCAAGTCATTAGTAAATGGATTTTCCCTGTATTTTCATCAACAACCGGAGCCGGATTACCGCAGGTATTTTCACCGTCTGTCCAGATTACACTTAGTGGACTCCAGGTCTTGCCTTTATCTGTGGAACGTTTCACAACCATGTCAATATCGCCTTCGTCACCACAATTGTTTTTTCTAGCTTCTGCAAAGGCCAATAACGCACCTTGCTTGGTCTTAATAATTGCCGGAATACGAAAACAATAGTAGCCCGCTTCATTAGATTTAAAAATGTGGTTATAACTTGTATTACCAGTAGGCGTTGTTGTTGGTGGTTTTGGTTCTGGAATAGGTTGACTTTCCTTCCCGCATCCAGTTAACAAGCCGACAGCAAGTAATAGCAGTGAGCTGATCCTATTAATTAGCATATCCCTCCGTCTGTTTTAAGTTAGGATTGATAAATATTTGTGTATTGGGAATTGGCGAAAATAAAGGAATTGTTTTACCTAACAGGTTTGGCACCTCATTGTAAATATTAATACTACCTCCGAAATGAAATCTTACCATGTCTGGCCAGCGTTTTAGCTCTAACCAAAACTCACGTGCACGCTCATTTAAAAGCTCTTTCTCGAAAGACACTTTATCCATCGCACCACTGTAAAGTCCAATACCGGCTCTCACTCGTATTTTATCTAGTTCTGTTTTAGCTTCCGAAACCCTATTTAGCGCTGCTAAAGCTTCTGCCTTAAATAAGATCATTTCTGCAGCTCGGTATAATACAATTTCATTTTCGAAATAGCGATCATCTGGATAAGCCGTTCCTCTAAATTTATTATCAAAAACCCCTGTGATATTATTTGATGCATCTACCGAAGCGATAAATGAATTTGCTTTTCTGATGTCGTTGTTAGCAAATAAACTCTGGATTTTTGCACTTGGTGCATAAACACTACGAGCACCATTTTTAGAAAATGGTAGCAATGCTACATTCGTGGCCGAAGCAACAAAAATATCCCTTGGCTTAAGCCTACTTCCATATTGATCAGATTTCTCATCTCTTAAGAAATATAGTGCAAAAATGATTTCAGCATTTTTTCTATTATCTGTCGCATGAATTTTGCTAAAATCCGGAAGGAGAGATACACCAGAAGCTAAAGCCAAATCTGCAGCAGCAATTGCGTTTTCTAAATCTTGCGTGGTCCCGTTTAGCACCTTATTTTTCCAAAGTAGCGCATCAGCTTTCAATGCATATACAGCTGGCTTAGAAACCCTATTTTTATTTATAAATCCATTTTCAGGGAATTTTTTCAATGACTCTTCAATATCTGATAAAATTAAGGCCATTACGTCTGCAGCAGGTGCGCGCGCAGGTAAATCTCTTTCTGCACTTTCGGTTGGTTGCAATACAATGGGTACATTACCCCAAATTCGAAGCAGCGAAAAGTAATTATAAGCTCTAATAAAATGCGCTTGCGCAATAGCTCTGTTAATATTTGCTGGGGTACCCGCCGTAACTGTTGGCGCGTACTTTATAACCAAATTACAATGATGAATCAAGTTGTAAAAATTAATCCAATTAGGTGCATTTGTACTAGTAAGATTTTGTGCCCATGCAGTACTCGTTGCTCCTTCTAGCCCTAGCACAAACACATCACTTCTATCTTCAAAGTATAACGTTGTGTTTAACAGATTTCTAAAATCTGCATTAATTCCTGTCATATAACCCAAAACATCTCCTTCTGCTTTCCAGTAAGATTCGTTGGTAATACTTGATACAGGTGGTGCATCTAATATTTTTTCACAGCCCGTAAAAATGCCCAAGCAGCAAATAATGGTAAATATGGATAGTTGCTTTCTCATAATATTTTTATTTATATCAAATCACTTTTAAAATGTAATTGTTGCGCCAAAATTGTACTGTCTGGGACGAGGGTAGGAACCTTGATCATTCCCCGTAAATATCTCTGGCATTAATCCATCATATTTAGTTAGGTAGCCAATATTATATACACCAGCGTTTAGGTTAAGTGCTGAAATATGTGCTTTCTTTAAAAAATTAGCCTGTAATTTATAGCTCAGTGAAACCTCTCTAAATGCAAGGAAATCGCCTTTAGAGTGATAAGCAGAATTCGCGGTTATATAGCCAGATGATGAAGCTAAACCGTTGCTTGATCTCAGGTGATTTCTATAATTATAATCGGCATCACTTTGTACGGTATATTTAGGAATAGTTGCAATATCACCTTGATTTCTCCAGATTTGATCGCCCATCACATCAGATAAGGTCATATTATTATTCCTTGCACTTGCTAAAGATCTTCCTCTAAATGAATTATCAATCACATGTCCCACTGCGAAATCTGCTGCTACTCTCATTGTTAGATTCTTCCAAGTAAAGGTATTAACCATACCACCTGTTTTATCAGGCCTGATATAGCCCATAAAAACCATGTCTTTACTATCGATAATACCATTTCCATCTACATCTTCCCAAATAGCATCTCCTCCTTTTTTAACTCGGTTGCTAGCCTCAACATCTTTTGGTGCATTCGCAGCTTCTGCATCGGTTGCATAAACCCCAATCATATGGTAAGCCCATCTACCTCCATAACGTTCTCCTTCTGCAGTACCACCTACTTTAACATAGTCATTCAGCTCTTTGTTAAAAACAATATTGCCACCAATTCTATTTTTGATCTCTCCATTGTCAGGAAGCTCAATTACAATAGATTTGTTGTAAGAAAAAGTAAGATTTACATCCCACGAAAAGTTTTTAGTTTTAACTGCTCGACCACCAAGCTCAAAATCAAAACCGCTCGACTGGATTGTGCCGAAATTGCTTGTGATAGAACTAAATCCTGAGGTTGCATCTAAGGGTTTACTAAAAATCCTGTCAGACGTTCTTTTGTTATAATAATCAACCAAAAGGGTAACTCGGTCATTAAATAATCCAATGTCTGTACCAGCATCAAATGAAGTTGTTGTTTCCCAGATGAGGTCTCTATTTGCCAACCTGGTATTTAATATCCCAACCTCTCCCAAATAATTATTCCCTATGCTATATTGCCCTTGCGTATCAAAAATTGATAGTTCATTCTGGCCGGCTTGTCCCCAACTTGAACGAAGTTTAAAGGTAGATAAGTACTTTTTAATTGGCTTAAAGAAAGCTTCATTGTGAACATTCCATCCTGCAGAAACTCCCGGAAATAAGGCCCATTTATTCTCTGAAGAGAATTTAGACGAACCATCCTGCCTTAAACTGGCAGAAAATAAGTATTTTCTATCATAGTCATAATTGATACGACCGAAGAAACTCATGATAATGTCAGAGCTAATCTCTGTACTACCCCTTTGTGTTAAAACTGAAGTCGCATTAACTGTTTTAATGTTATCTGTTGGCGCTCCATATCCAGATGAAGCAATGTTGTAATTGTAATTATTAATGTAACTAGTACCCAATACAGAAGAGGTGTGATGCTTCGTTCCGAAATCCTTCACGTAGTTTAAAACTCCATCAAGCTGTGCCTGTCTAATAAAAGAGTGCTCTGCTGACGCATTTCTATTAATATTAACCTCATTATAAGCCTCAAAAGCATTGCTAATTCCTTCAGTGGTAAACCAATAAATTGCAGGTTTAAAACTTAGGCCTGGAGCAATTTTCCAATTAGCTCCTAAGTTAAAAGTAGAACGATAAACCTTGCTATCACTATATTGATCTCTATAATAAATTTCATGATTTCTATTTCTAAATGAAGTAACACCTTCTCCAGGAGCTGGCAAGCCATTTTCGTAATTTAACCGATAAGTAAATGGCATGGTTACTGATCTGGACAACACATTTTGGATATTTCCAATTCCTTTACTTTGTCGCAACAGATAATTGATACTGGTATTCAACTCCCATTTGTCACTTAGCTTATAGGTTCCATTTAACAAAAAGTTATAATTTTTATAATCCGTACCGCTTACTATACCCGATTGATTAAGGTGACCTAAACTTATATAATAAGTAGATTTCTCTGTTCCACCATTTAGGTTAAAATCGTATTCATTCCTTAAACCATCTTGAAAAGTCTCATTTTGATAATTTGTTTCCTTAAAGATTAATTTCTTACCGGTTACCGGATCTGTCATTGTTGTCCAGCCTTCCTTGTCAATTAGGTTACTTACATAGTCCTTGCCATAATTAGTGATGTAAGTATCTAAAAATTCAAGTGTATTTTTACTGTTTCTAGGGTTTCCTGTCGACATCCCGTATGTTCCACCTGTTAAAAAAAGGTTTGGATTTGAGGTATTAAATTTTTGAGTATTCAAACGACTTACATAAATATAATCTGCAGCACTTGTGAAATCATAATCGTTTCCTTGTCGCTCCAAACCTGAAGTATATTTGAAATTGATTGAAGTTTTAGCATTTAACTTACCCGATTTTGTCTTAATGATAATTACACCATTGGCGGCTCTCGCACCATAAATAGCGGTTGATGCAGCATCTTTCAATACCTGCATCGATTCGATGTCGTCGGCATTAATATCGCCTATGTTACGCATATTACCCACAATTCCATCTACGATAAACAACGGAGAATCGCCTTCTGGAGAGGTAGAGTTACCACCTCTAATAAAAATTTGAGGACTAGCCCCTGGTTGACCGCTGGAAACCTGTAACGACAAACCTGCTACTTTTCCTTGCAATTGTGTTAAAGGGTTTGCGGCGGGTGCATTTTCAAACTCCTTCGCTGCTACCCGTGTAATAGAGTTGGTAACTGTTGATCTCGATTGCTCTCCATAACCTACAACGATTACCTCACTTAATGCATTCACATCTTCTTCTAAGAAAACTTCTAGCTTAGTTTGGCCATTTACGACTACCTCTTTAGCTTTTGAGCCAATAAAAGTAAAAACCAAGGTACCTTTCGCTTCAGGAACCGATATGCTAAATTTACCGTCACCGTCGGTCGCCACCGCTAAACTGGTTCCCTTTAATTTAACACCTACTCCAGGAATAGCTTCTTTTCCCTTATCAGATTTTACTACCCCCGAAACTACAACAGCATTTTGTGCTAAAGATTGGAGTGCAAAAAGACATAAAATGGCTATGAGCCAGATTGATTTTTTTTTGTTCATAACAGTACTTATAAATTGGTATTTAGTCTTTATGTAGGACATATCAAATGTGGGAAGTATTTTTTATAAATCCAAATAAAATTGTTGTAACAAATTAATTATTAATAACAAAACTCCATAAAAAAGCCCATAAACAGTGGTTATGGGCTTTTAATTAATGTAATGATAAAATTAATTTTATTTTAATCTGTCAAAGTGGGGTTGTAAATGGGCTTGCATTCCTTTCTTGAAATCTTCTACAGTTCCGGTTTTTAAAATCTCTACCAAGTCTAAATGATTAACAGATCCTCGTGTTGGTTTCTTTTCTAAGGTTACTACGTAATCGAAAATTGGGAGTAGCATTATTTGAAACCTTTTTAGGGTATCGTTACCAGAAATCTCATATAACTTACCGTGAAAAGCTATTTCGTTTTTTATGCGAAATGAGTTGTCATGATTTACTTCTTTTTTTGCAATGTTTTCTAATTCTTGAATATCCTTCGCTGTTTTTCGGATATATAACAATTCTGCAATACCCATTTCTAAAACAAGCCTAAGTTCAAATATATCTTGTAAAGTAGTATTATCAATGATTAACGGATCTAAAACACGCTCGAAAGTACCAAGTATGTCTGGCCTAGCCAACACCATTCCCCTTTTCTTTTTTGTCTCTATCATGCCTAGCATCCTAAGCCTACTTAATGCCTCGCGCAACACATTTCTACTTACGCCCAATGCCTCAGCAAGCTCTAACTCTTTAGGCAAGGCATCTCCCGGCTTAAAAGATTTTCTTTTCAGATATTCTCTTAACCTTAATTCCACTACGTCGGCCATGGTGTTGGAAACAATGGGTTCCAAGTCTTTACTTAAATCATTTATATGAATCATACAATTTCAAAAGTGAGATTTTTTTTTATGATTATGTAGAACATTTAAAATTATTTTTGAAACACCTATGGAAAAAATATCTCTTTAACTAGCCTCAAGTTAACTCCTTAAATAAGATGCACCATTGATATCTGCAATGCCAGCGCTTGTAAACTCTAACCCCTCACTGGCATATACCGCAACTAATCTGGCAACCTCTTCTGGTTTAGCAATCCTACCAAATGGACTCTGGTTTTTAATCATTTCACCATCCGGACCATTTAAACTTTCACTAGCCATTTCGGTACCCACAAAACCTGGTGCAATAATATGAACGCTGATGTTATGCGGAGCCAATGCAATAGCTAACGATTGGCTCATCGCATTTAAACCAGCTTTACTTGCTCCATAGGCTGGGTGATCAGGTTCACCACGGAATGCACCTCGAGAAGAAATATTAATGATCTTACCCGCTTTCTGTTCCGTCATCAACCCTGCAGCAAAATAACATATATTAGCTGGGCCTATTAAATTGGTATCAATTGTATTTTGCCAACTCCTTTGCCAATTTTCATAATCCGTTGTTAATATTGGATGCGGTAAAAATACACCAGCATTATTAACCACAATATCTAAACTTGTATAATATTTCTTATAGTTATCAAAGAAATCTTTAACTGCAGTGGCATCAGCGACATCTAGCTGTACAATTCGATGATATCCTGGCGCAAGCCCAGCCAGTGTGCGTTCGGCTGCTTTCAGGTCTGTTTTATAAGTAATGGTTACATTTGCGCCAGAAGCTGCAAATAGTTCTGCTACGCATCTTCCAATACCTCGAGAGCCACCAGTGATAAGTACATTTTTATCTTTAAAATCGAAAGTCATCTAATATCTGTATTTTTAAGATTACTAATTTGCTACACACGAATCGTGGACAATCACTTTTTCCCATTGATGACTATATTGTTCAATTGCAGTTAGATGTACTGGATGCGCCTCATAAATCCCTATGTCTTGCAGATTTTCAAAGGTGACAATCAAGTTATAGGTAAATGAGTTGTCTACTACTCCGCGTTGATTTGTCTGAGCAGCTCTCCCGTATTGCAAGGATTTCACAGTAGAAATGGTTCTCAGCAATTCAAAAAAACCGATAAATTCATCGACCTCCTGCTCACTTAAGCCTTCTTTGAGCCAGAATAAAACATAATGCGTTATTTCTTCAGAAACCAAATTCTTTACTTCCATGCTTTGTATTTAACTAGTAAGTTTTAATTTTTTCCATTCATTTTTTTAATCAAATCCGTTTCATCTTTGCGATACGGGGTTCCATCTGGATTGAAGATTTCATGAAACCATTCTATTGGCTCACTCCCATCAGCGAGCGGAGTGTCCCATGCAAATTTGGTATTAGTTTTACCAGCTACAAAGCCCCAATTTATGGCGCCAACATTTTCTTTTTTAAGTAATGGAAGCGTATTAGCGAAGCGGCTATTTCGTGTTCTGGCCATATACTCAGTGCAAATAAGTGGCCGACCGTTTGCCTTTAACAAATCAATTGTCCGTTGATGCCAGTCTGGTGTTTCATAATTGTGATAGGTAACAATATCTGAATTGGCAAGCTGTATTTCATTGAGCTTTTCGAAACCCCAACTCCATAGTCCAATCGAAATTGGCTGACTGGGATTTACACTTCTTGCCCAGGTTATTACTTTTGTAAGCAAAGGTATAGAAGTCTCTAATTTTCCACTGTTGCCTGGTTCATTATACAAATCCCATAACAGCACCCTTTCATCCTTGACGAAACGGTTTAATACCGCTTTCACATAAAGCTCAAGTTCGGCAAATTTTGTTTCGTCTTTGTGCTCAGGGTCTCCGGGATCTTGCAACCATCCAGAGTTATGAACACCTATTTTTGGTTCAGGTTGCTTACCAATTGTGGAAGTCTTATTCCAGCAATCATCAAAAAAAACAAACATGGTACTAATATGGTGTTTATGGGCAATGGTTAAAAATTGATCAACCCTTTTTAAAAACCCTTGCGGATCTTGTTGATAAGCCTTACTATACAAAAACACCCTTACCGTATTAAACCCTATATCTTCTGCCCAACCTAATTCCTTATCAATAACGGCAGGGCTAAAGGTATCTGCTTGCCACATCTCCAATTGGTTAATTGCGTTACCAGGTATATAGTTTGCACCAGTAAGCCACTTGTGTTTGTTGTACCATTCGTTTGCTTTTTCTACAGACCAAACTTGTCCCACTGTTGTTTTTTGTTGTGCATAACTCGTAACTGTGCAGAGTATGATGATCATTGCAACAGATAAAAAATCTTTAATTTTCATATTTCCCTTTATTAATAGACTTATTTTGATGGAATGTTTAGTGCTATTCCAGTTTTTATAGGAGAACCAAAATTTGGTGTACCATCTTTATTCCAGGTAAATTTCTGTGCTCTTGGCGACCTAAAACCTCCACAACCTTGGCCAGGTTTATCGTTTGCGTGATAAAGTATCCAATCTTCTTTTCCGTTCGGTGATTTAAAAAAGGAGTTGTGCCCAGGTGCATAAACGTTATTTTCTTCAGAAGTTACAAAGAGTGGTTTTGGATGCTTGGTCCATGAACTTTGATTCAAAAAATTACTTTTAATATCAGCAGAAAGCATTCCAAGTGCATAGTAATCGGTCCAGCAACCACTTGCCGAGAATATAACTATCAGCTTGTCACGATGAACAATAAATTGTGGACCTTCGTTTACAGCTACATGAGCTGGATTATCGGGGCTATTTAAATTGCCATGCCTTTCCCATTCAAATGTCGGTGTAGAAATTTTAACCCTTTCTGAATCAACGGTCCAGGGATTTTTTAAATTAGCAATATAGATTTCCTGTTTCCCATTCAAATCACCCTCCCAGCCAGACCAAACCATATAAAGCTTATTTTTGAGCAAAATCACATCGCCATCGATTGCCCATTTATTTGTTTTATCTGTAATTTGACCTTTAAATACCCATTCACCCAACATTGGGTCGGCCGATGAATTTTCAAGCACATACATTCTGTGCATTTCATTTCGACCATCGTCGGCTGCGAAGTAAGCATACCATTTGCCCTGTAAAAACATGACCTCGGGTGCCCAAATATGTTTGGAGTAAGAGCCACTTTCGGGTGCCCTCCATATCGTTTTACGAGGTGCATCCTTTAGCCCCGCTAAACTTTTGCTCTTCCATAATTCAATACGATTTCCGGCCGTATGTGTGTAATAGTAATAGCCGTCTTTATAATAACTATATGGATCTGCTCCTTTAGGCAGCAATGGATTTGTAAAAGTCTGCGCCCTAAGATCGACCCCTGCAGAGAAAACTAGAAAAAGCAGTAGAAATTTATGCATACGTATCACATACTTGAATTTTTATTCGTTAAGTTAAAACCACACTATCCAAATATAATAGATTTTAAGTTTTCTGAACAATATCTCTCAATACATCATCAAGTTGCCTTGCGGCAGTCTCTAGATGACCTAGATATTCCCGTGCCTCTGGATTAGCTAAATCCGTTTCTTTAATTAAATTTACCAGCCCAAGTATACTGGAAAGCGGCCCTCTTACTTTGTGCGATTGTATCCAAGATATTTCCATCAGTTTGGTATTCTGTTCCTCAATAGCTTGGAGATGATGAATTCGCTCCGTGACATCCTGCATAGAACCAATCATTCTAATGGGTATTCCAGTCTCATTGAACATAATAAAGGCACGGTCGAGTACGCATCTATAAGTCCCATCTGCACTTTTAAATCTATACTCTACACTGAGCCTAGTTTCCTTCTTTTCTATAAGGCGCTTAAGATTGTCTTTTACCTGTTCCAAATCGTCTGGATGAACCTTTTTTTGCCACCAACTTTCAGAGTAAACCGTTTGCTGATAACCAAATATCCCTTTTATCCCTTGGTTCCAAATCATTTCACCCGTAACCATGTCCCAATCCCAAATAGCATCACTGGTAGCTTTAGAAACTAAGTTAAACCGGGTAATACTTTCTTCCATTGCCTTTTTTGCCCTAACCTCGACAGTACGATCAATTACCATAACCATTCTAGCATCCTTACCTTCAAAATTAACAGCATTGCCTTCTACAAAAACCTCTATGATATCGCCATTCTTTTTCTGATGCCGAACAATGTTTGTTGTTGCTACCCCCTTAACTATGCCAAATTCTAAAATTTGATTTAAGACAGGTATCTCCTCAGGTGGTCTAATCTCAGCAATTGTCATTCGCATGAATTCCTGTCGAGTATATCCATAGTGTTTAATCGCAGCCTCATTTACATCAAGGAAACGTAAACTATTTATATCGTATACCCACTGAGGCAGCGGACTGAAGTTAAACAAATCGCTATACTTCTGCTTCTCCAACTCTAGCTCACCTATCATTTTTTTTCTTTCAGTAATATCTTTAAAGTAAACAGATAATCCATTCCCACTAGGAAATGCTGCCACTTCATACCAAGAATCTCTAGCTGGAAAATATTCTTCAAATCTCACAGAGATGTTCTTCTCCATGGCCCTATGATATTCCTTAAAAAACTTTAGGGGAATAGCATCATTATATACCTCCCATAAATTTTTCCCTAAAATTTCATCTCTAGGCATTATTAGTAAGCGCTCAGCCTCCTTATTCCAGTACACAACTGTCCAATTAGAATCAACTTCAAAAAAAGCGTCTGTAAAACTCTCCAGAATATTAGAAATCCTGCGCTGGTAATTTTGCAGCGCTTTTCGATAATCCTCTTTAGTTTTTAAATTGGCGGTCGAATGATGAGTAGCTGCGTTCATAGGCTTTAAACTAAATGAAGGTAGTTAAAAGAGTGCTAAATCGACTGATTTAGTAATAACAATTCGAAATCAAAACCGTTTGCATTTAACTCTTAATTAAAGCAATTTTTATTTTTGGCTCGGCATTTGAAGTTTATATAAATCAATATAAAAAAATCACCATGAAAAAGTTATTTATTTCACTAGCACTCATCCTTATGGCTGCTTTACCTTATAAAGCATCTGCCCAAGTAAGTCTAAATATCAATATCGGATCTCAACCTCTATGGGGACCTGTAGGATATGACCACGTAGATTATTATTATCTACCTGACGTTGAAAGCTATTATTATGTACCCACAAGAGAATTCATTTATCTTAACAACGGAAAATGGGCATTCAGTCCACGTTTACCGGCAAGATATAGCAGTTACAACTTATATAATGGTTATAAAGTAGTTGTTAACTCGCCAAAGCCTTATCTTAACTTCAATACACAAAAAGTTAAATATGCCAAATACAAAGGCAATCGTTCGCAAACTGTAATTTTAAGAAGCACTAATCCTAAATATTATGTGGTGAAAGGTCATCCAAAACATGGAGCTAAAATTAGCAAAGGCCAAGGTTCATCAGGAAACCATAAAGCTCAAGGTGGAAATAAAGGTAACAGCGGATCTAATGCTAAGGGAAAAGGAAACGGAAATGGCAAAGGGAATGGAAAGCACTAAATTATAAAAGATAAATGCACTCTATACAAATTTGGTGCTTTAACCAGATTCAGTTACATAAAACTTAATATAATTAGCCGTTTCGCTTTCTCCTTTTTCAAAATCCTTTGCGATATAATCCCTGTTACGATGATACTGCTTGTTAATATTTTCAAAAAAGCCAGTGACCCCATAGGCGACTTGGTGATTTATGGAATTCCGTAATAGGCTAGATTTGCAGTACCAATGGAGAACAAGATCGATGAAATGCTGTCGACCTAAATATATTCGCTTGGCGTTTTTCCAAAATGCTTTTTAAACTCTCGAGCAAAATATTTACGATCAGCAAAACCTACCATATATCCAATTTCATAAACCGTGTATTGCTTTTGCTTAAGTAGTTGAGCAGCTCTTTTTAGCCGGATAGATTTTGAGAAATCATTAACCGACATACCTGTTAATGCTTTAAGTTTTTTATACAGCACAGATTGGCTCATCCCAATTTTTTCTGCCAACAAATCAACCCCTAAATTCTCGTCCTCCATATAATGCTCAATAATTTCAATTAATCGAACCAAAAATTGTCTATCAATAGGATTGGCATCAACCTGTTGGGGTGCTAGCAAAAGCGACCCACTAAACTTCTTACGCATGATTTCTCGACCTTGCAAAAGGTTTCTCACATGCAGTTCAAGTATTTTATTGCTAAAAGGTTTCGTTAAATAGACATCAGCTCCATTAGTTAAACCGCTTATTTGATCAGTTTCAGAATTTTTCGCTGTTAGCAACATAACAGGGATATGGCTAGTTCGCTCATCTGTTTTAAGCTTCTCGCATAAAACAAATCCATCAATTCTAGGCATCATCACATCACTTATGATCAAATCTGGAATTTCCTCAGATGCTTTATTCCAACCGTTAAGACCATCTTTGGCGATTAATATGTGATAGTCATTTTCTAACGACTCTTTAATCAATGTGCGAATATCTTCATTGTCATCAACAATTAAAATCGTTTGTTTATCTGTTTTATTTTCGACAGTAAGGGGCGCAATTAAATTTTCAATTATTTGCTGCTTTTTCAGCTCAGTATCTTCAACATATACCTCTTGTTGTTGCAGATAATCTGTCCGTTTAAAATGCGCATGACCAAGTAAAAGTGTAACCGTAAAATTGGTGTAACCTGGTTGATGATCTTTTGACGGATCGCTGGTAATTTTTATATCTCCTTTATGAAGTTCAACAATATTTTTAGAAAGTGCCAAGCCGATTCCATAGCCTGTATTTTGAATATGATGATCATCAACCTGGAAAAAATTAACAAATAAACGCTCAAGGTGCTCTTCGGCAATCCCCCTACCCGTATCAATTACACTTATGTTAACCTTGTCAGCTAACGCAACTGTTTTTATGGTAATACTTCTACCGTTTGGTGTAAACTTAAAAGCATTAGAAATAAGGTTAAAGAAAACCTTCTCCATTTGCTCTTTATCGAAATAAACAGTCAATGGCTCGTCGCTATGAATAATTGTAAATCGTATATTCTTTTGGCGTGATAATTCCTCAAAAGAAATAAAAATATCATTCAAAAATTGACCAAGATCGTATGGTGATACATGAAGCTTTAGATGCTTAGTTTCGGCCTTTCGAAAATCCATCAATTCACTTACCAGCTTAAGCAATCGATCGGCATTACTTTTCACATTGGTGAGTTGCTTATTAATCGTACTACTTTTATGCTCATCAAGTAACTTGTCTATTGGAGCCATAATCAAGGTAAGATGCGTTCTAATTTCATGCGAAACATTCGTAAAAAAGTTAAGCTTAATTTGATGTAGTTCGTCGTCTTTAATCAATAGCTCTCGCAAATAAAAGAACCTAGTAATAAAAAAGATAACAACTCCAATTAGAATTGCATAAATACAAAATGCCCACCAAGTTTTCCAAAAAGGTGGGAGTATTTCTATTTGCATACTCGCAGGCTTGCTCCATACACCGTCGTTATTAGCACCTTTCACTAGTAAAGTATATTTACCAGCTGGAAGATTAGTATAGTCAGCAGAAGGGATACTCGTTTCCACCCATTGCTCGTTAATACCCTCCAGTTTATAGGCATACTTATTCTTATTAGATTTAATATAATTGAGCAGGGCAAATTCTATCGTAAAGATATTTTGATCATATTCAAAAGTTAACTTTTCTGTAAAGCTGATATCTTTTTTAAGCAATTTATCAGGCATATCAATTTTTACCGGAACATTAAACAACCTAAGTCGTGTAAATACAATAGGTGCTTGGTAATTATTCTTTGGAATTTGATTAGGGAAAAAATGAGTTAAACCGTTATAACCGCCAAAAAACATCTCTCCATTTTTATTGACAAAAAAAGAATTGTAGTTAAATTCGTCGCCCGCCAGACCGTCACTGGTGGTATAAGTTTGGAAAGTTTTCTGAACAGGATCAAATTTATTTAATCCGTTTGAAGTACTTATCCATAGCTGTTGCTTGGTATCCTCAAGAATCCCTAAAACGTTGTTATTCGACAGCCCATCTCTCGTAGTATACATCGCCGAAAAAGAGTTTGTTTTAGGATTAAAATATGTTAAACCGCCATAATATAACCCGATCCAGATGTTGCCTTTCGAATCTTCTTGTACACAATTAATGTAGTTCGAGTTTGTGCTTACACTATTACTGCCCTTAGGTAGTTTAAAGGAACGTACTGAATTTGCTTTTTTTGCATACACGTACAATCCCGTCGTGGTAACTATCCACACGTTTTTCTGCGAATCTTCAAATAACACTTTAATGTTGCTATTTTCGAACCGATTAAGGAGTTCGATATTTTTAACTAGCGTTAATGTGGTATTTGCCTTGTTAAAAATACTGAGTCCTGTCTGACTACCTACCCAAAATAAACCATCGCTATCTTCTAATATTGCCACAATCTCAGATCTAGTTGTATTAGGGACATTTTTAAGCATGAAAAAACGCTTAAATTTATTATTAACATGGTCAAAAACATTTAGCCCGCCACCATGGGTTCCAATCCAAATATTTTTGTCTTTATCCTTGTAAATCACTTTCACCAAGTCAGAACCTAAGCTCTCCTGGCTTTTTGCCTGGAAATTATATGCCTTAAACTTCCCAGAATTCCAGTCATAATAATTTAATCCGCCGCCTTCCGTTCCAATCCACAAGTTATTCCCATCGGCCTCAATAATAGAGCTCACAACATTATGGCTAATACCCGGCATCTTTTCGTTGTACTGCCAATTTTTAAAATTAGTAGGATTAGCGTAAGTTACATTTACACCGCCATAATACGTCCCAACCCACATAGAGCCATTTTTATCTTCGTGGATGCTATAAATAGAGTTATGATTCAAGCCTTGTTCATTCGCTTTTCTATGTTGAAACGTGCGAAATGTCCGAGTATCAGGATTTAAAATGCTTAACCCTTCTTGTGTTCCTATCCACAGTTCTCCTGATTTTTTAAAAACCAAAGATCTTATCGCATTATGGGGGAGCCTATTTGTCTTATCATCCTCATGCATAAATCGCGTAAATGTTTCGGTTGTTTTGTCATAAAGGTTCAGCCCGCTATTTTCGGTTGCAAACCATAGGCTCTTATGCTTGTCTTCAACTATACCAGTAACAGAATTACCACTAATACTTGTCGGACCATCATCATTTTTAAAAACCTTAACACTATATATCTTCGTATTAAATAGAAATCGAACAAGTCCGTTATTAGTACCAATCCATAAATATCCATCCTCGTCGTTGTAAACGCTTAAAATTTCACTATTTGCAATATTTCTGGGTAACCCGAACTTTTCTGCATTGGCAAATCTATTTGTACTGCGGTCCGTTAATAAGAATAGACCTTTGCTAGTTGCAACCCATAAACGGCCCTTTTGGTCTTCTGCAATATTGCTAATCTTAAAATCAGGCCCCTTACTTTTAACCAGACCCAATTTTATGCGATTAAACGTATTTATTTCTGGGTTAAATTTATTTAACCCATTGGCTGTCCCGGCCCACAATATTCCTTTCGAATCACTAAATAACGCAGTGATATAATCATCGGAAATTGTTGTAGTGTCGTTAGCACTACTCCTAAACAACGTAAATCTGCTTCCATCGTACCTATTTAAACCAAATCTCGAACCATACCACATAAAGCCCCTTTGATCTTGGGTGATGGCGAAGATGGAGTTCTGAGATAATCCATTCTTAGTTACTAGATGGTTAAAAATCAGGTCTTGGGCCTTAACATACACCAGCAACAAAAGCAAAGAAAATAGGAGTAGCGTTCGTTTGAGCATTTTGGTTTGTCTTGATGATAAAAATACAATTCAGAAATGAAAAAGCACATATTTCCTGCGTTTAGATGGATTTTCACCCTATATAAAATGGATTTTCACCCCATCCTTTTTAAAATTCATAACAATTTTACATCAACCAAATATTTAGTGTGATGAAAAAAATTTACAATGCTCTTGTTTCATTATTAATACTAGTAGTAATAAGCTCGTTTGGAAAACTTTATGCTACTACTTACTATATAGATAGCAGACAAGGTGACGACAATAGATCTGGTACTTCTCAAAAACAAGCTTGGAAAACACTCGGCAAAGTAAATGCATATATTTTTACTGCTGGAGATCGAATTGTCTTCAAAAGAGGTAGTAAGTGGCAGGGGCAACTTGTACCTAAAGGTGCAGGCACCATAGAAAATCCGATAGTGTTTGGTGCTTACGGTAAAGGAGCTTTACCGCTAATTGCAGCTGAGGGTAAATTTACAGACGCAATCTTGTTAAGAAACTTAAGCTACGTAGCGCTTGAATTTTTAGAGGTATCTAACCTAGATACTACGCTTAAAGAACAAAAAACAGGGCCAACGGGCGTAAGAATTCTGGCCGAAAATATTGGTTCTTTGTACAACATCAGGTTATCAAATTTATATGTACATGATGTAAATGGCGACAATAAAAAGGGAAGCAAAGAAGGGCACGGTATCTTTTGGGACTGCCAAGGGCCAAAGCCAAGCAACATCAACAATTTATTGATCGAAAACTGTAAGGTTGAGCGAGTAGACCGCAATGGCATACGGGGAAATGGCACCTTTAGCTTCCGTAACAACTGGTTTCCCAATAAAAACTTAATTATTAGAGGTTGCACTCTTCAAGATATTGGCGGTGATGGAATTGTGGTAAAGGCGTTTGATGGCGCTTTGGTAGAACATAATAAACTTTTCTATATCCGTACGCGCGCCAAAGACAATGCCGTAGGAATTTGGCCGCACAGTAGTGACAACACAGTCATTCAATTTAATGAGGTTGCCTATACCCAAAACGACGACTGGTCTAACGATGGCCAATCTCTTGATATTGATGGAAACTGCAATAATACCATCATTCGAAATAATTATAGCCACGATAACGAAGGCGGATTTATGTTGGTTATTTCTGATGCCATCAATGCTAAAAGCATGATGACTAAAAACAGCATTATCAGTAACAACTTAAGCATTAACGATGGCAATCACCGCAAGCGACTGTTCAATTTCGCAGGTGTTACCGATAGTACGCTTGTTTCAGGAAATGTTTTCTATAATGACTCCAAAGATTCTATTAAAATGGAATTGGTTGATATAGAGCATGGCATTCCAAAAAATATTGTATTTGAAAACAACATTATCCAATATAAAAGAGGAGTTACTGCGCAATTCACCAAATCGCCTAAGCAATATGCTGCCGTTACTTGGAAGGGAAATATAATTAAAGGAAATATTGTAGGTAAGGATAATCTCTTAAATCTAACCGAAGGCAATAACGCCATTGATTTTAAAAAATACCCCTTTACACTTCTTAAAAACCTAAATATCAAACCTTAATTTATTAAACCAAAAACAAAAATATGAGAGAAAACTACTTATTAAAACTACTTTTTATGTTTTTGATCTTGCCTTTGGTGGCGAGTGCACAAAACACAAAATTTAAGGGAAAGGTGGCCGATCTGCAAGGAAGCCCCTTGTCTGATGTCGTAATTACCCTGGAGGGTACAGATATCTACACAACAACCGATCGCTTAGGTGTGTTTGAGATTGAGGCTAAACCGGGACAAATAGCTGTGATCACTTTTGATGGCTACCTACCTGTGAAGATGCCGATTGATTCTAAAAGCCTCGGAAATATTGTGTTGAAATCAGCAACAAAAAGTCAATTCGACTTATTGTATAGCACCATTGATCGCTCTAAAAATCTACAAGCCGTAGCGCAAGTTCAAAATTCAGATTTAGTTAAATCGCCAGTAAACAACATTAGAAATGCAATGGCTGGTAGATTAACAGGTTTGTATGTATTAAGTGGTAGTGGAAATCCCATTTTCGACGCGGCTTCCCTAAGCTTAAGAGGTGTTACTCCTAGCGTTATGGTTGATGGAGTTTTTAGAGATTACCTCTCTATGGCACCAGAGGAAATAGAATCCATTACCGTTTTAAAAGATGGTTTATCAACTGCCTTACTGGGTCAGCGTGGCTCAAATGGCATTGTCTCTATTAAAACTAAAAGAGGAGGCGTCGGTAAATTAGAGGTTTCGCTAAAAGCACAATCAGGTATTCAATCGCCAATTCGTCTACAAAAACCGTTAGATGCAAGTCAATGGGCAACTTTGTTTAACGAAGCAACCGTAAATGATGGTGGCAACCCTGTTTATACCAGTTCAGATATTGACGCATATAAAAATGGAACAGATCCATTGGGACATCCAAATGTAGACTGGTATAAAACCTTATTGGAACCCAACTCGAAGTTCCAAAAATATAATTTGTACGCATCTGGCGGCAACAGGAACGCACGTTATTTTACATCTGTCGATTATCTGTCGAACGATGGTTTGTTTAAAACTGACCCGGCAAATTCTTACAATACCAATACCAATTTTACCAGGTTAGCTGTACGTTCCAATGTTGAATCAAACTTGAATAAAACCTTAGCGCTAAATCTAGGTATTTTTGCAAGGGTACAAAATGGAAATCAGCCAGGTAATATTACAGATAATGTTTTCAACGATTTATCAGACAACATTATCGAAAACATCTACAACACACCAAATAATGCTTATCCCCTATTTGTCCGGGGAGACAGCCTAGGTACTTCATCAGATTATCAAAGAAACTTGTGGGGTTTATCTACTCGTTCAGGATATGCACAGCGTTACGACAGAGATCTTTCATTTGATGTATCGTTAAGAAAAAACCTCGATGCCGTACTAAAAGGTGCTTGGGTTAAAGCGAGCGGAACTTATAACACTACCTTACAAGAAATTACCTTCCGTAATAAAACTTATGCGTCCTTTCAAAGGAGCGTAAATCCCATTACAGGAGCAGTAACCTACCAACAATATGGCACTAATGGTGCGCTTGGTAATCCATCAGCTATCACCTCTTCCATTTCTAGAAATATCTATTTTGATGTAACTGCTGGATACAGCAAAACATGGAATAACCACGATCTTAACTTGTTCTTGATCGCGAATACGCAGAATTTAGTATCTGGATCAGCAAATCTTCCATTCAACTACAATTTAATTGGCACCAAAGCAGAATATGCTTATCAAAACAAATATCTCGCCGAAGTAGCTATCAGTTATAGTGGACACAATATGTATGCACCAGGCAAGAGATATGGCGTTTTTCCTGCCATAGGCCTTGGATGGGTGGTTTCTGAAGAAAGCTTTATGGAAGGCACAAAGAGTTGGTTAAACAACTTAAAATTAAGAGCCACTTATGGCAAAAATGGAAACAATAACGTAGGCTATTTCGCATATAATCAATATTATGGTGGTAATACAAACTATAATTATGTTATTGGAAGTGGTGCTACCAGTGTTACAGGTATTGCAATGGGAACATTGGCAAACCCAAACATTACTTGGGAAAAAGCTAATAAATTCAATTTAGGTTTCGATGCGGCATTATTCGCTGATAAAATCACGATCTCACTAGATTATTATAATCATAAATATTATGATTTAGCGCAGCAAAGAGGCAAGAACTCTGTCATCCTTGGAACTAGTTTTCCAAATGAGAACATAGGTCAACGTCGCTATTTCGGATTAGAATTTGACTTAAATTACCAAGGTAAAGCTGGAGAGTTTACCTATTTTGCTGGCGTTAACTTATCTACCCAAAATAGTGAACAACTATATTTTGACGAGGTAAATCAACCCTACGAATGGTTAAAAAGAACTGGTCAAAGAGTTGGACAAAATTTTGGCTATCTAGCAGATGGTTTATATGCTACTGACGCCGAAGCTGCCGCTAGCGCAAGTACCGAAGGGTATGTACCAAAAGCAGGAGATATACGGTATGTAGATCTAAACAAAGATGGATTGATTAATTTCCTTGATCAAGCAGCATTACTTTCTAACAAGCCTTTATATTTTTACGGTGCTAATTTAGGTTTTAGCTTTAAAGGCTTTGATGCTTCTTTCTTGTTACAAGGTGCTGCAAATAGAAGAGTAAATATTTCCGGAAACACCACTTTCGCCTTTACAAATAATGGCAAAGGACAAGTATGGCCAATTAATTTAGAAAGATGGACACCCGCAACCGCGACGACAGCAAACTACCCACGTCTGTCCATCAGCAATGTAGAACATAACCAAGCAGCCTCTTCTTTCTGGACAAAAAGAGGCGATTACTTGCGACTTAAAAATGCAGAGATAGGTTATACCCTCCCAATTTCATTTTCTACCAAAATTAAATTGTCGGCCATCAGGTTCTTCATTAACGGACAAAATTTGTTAACTGCTTCAAAAGTAGATTATGTTGATCCAGAAGGCTATAGCGCCAGTTATCCTATGCAACGCATAATCAATGGAGGTATCAATGTTAAATTTTAATTCAACAAACGCTATACAGATGAAAAATCTTATATATATATGCCTGTTTGCTTTTGTGCTCGCACTTACTGCCTGCAAAAAGAATGTAGTCGAAAGCGAACCGCTACAAAGCTTAAAAGAAGATATTGTTTTTGACCCCACAGATTCAATAGGGTTTTATACAGAGCAGTATCTAAACACTATTTATGCTACTATTCCAGTTGGACATAATAGAATTAGTTCGAACTATCTCGATGCAGGCTCTGATGATGCAATTTCGTCGACTTTAAATTCGGCAATCGAACGCATTACACGTTCGTCCATTACGTCGAACAGTAATCCCGATGACGCATATACCAGAAATTACACTGGCATTAGGCAAGCAAACATCCTTCTAGCACATATTCCCAAAATAAATCTTATTGCTTCAAATGCACAGAATAAGGTTTACTGGAAAGCTGAAGCAAGGTTTTTAAGAGCTTTATTTTATTTCGAATTAGTAAAACGTTACGGCGGTGTACCATTAGTTGGCGATAAAGTTTTTAGCTATACCGATAACTTAAATATTCCTCGTAACAGCTATGATGAGTGCGTAAATTATATCCTGAGTGAATGCGATGCCATTACGCCCGATCTTAGAAACGATCCTATCGACAATACCAACTTAGGTAGAGCAACAAAAGGTGCTGCCATGGCTTTAAAAGCTAAGGTATTGTTGTACGCAGCAAGTCCGCTATGGAACACTACCAACGACTTAACCAAATGGAAAAACGCTGCAGATGCATCGAAAGCAATTATGGATATTGCTACAGGTAAATTCGCATTAGAAACTTCATTCAATAATGCTTTTCTTTCAAGAGCTAGTAGAGAGGTTATTTTTGCTAGACAAGCGGCAAACAATAACACTGTAGAGTATGCGAATGCTCCGATAGGATATGTTGCCAACAATACCACTAGCCAAGGCCAAACCAGCCCTACCCAAGAATTGGTAGATGCATTTGAAATGGCTAATGGTAAATCTATCACCGACGTTACCTCTGGATATAATGCTGCCAATCCTTATGTAGGCAGGGATCCGCGTTTTTACCTAACGATTTTTCATAACGGAATGACTTGGTTAGGTAGACCTGTCGAGGTTTTTGATGGAGGAAAAGATAGACCAGGCGGTGTTGCTAGACAAACGCGTACCGGTTATTATGCTAAAAAATTCTTAAATAACAACACTTCTGGAACAACCTATCCAACAGTTACTCATAACTTCCCAATTTTTAGATATGCAGAAGTGCTGTTAAATTTTGCAGAAGCAAAAAATGAGTATTCTGGGCCTGCAGAAGATATTTTTGTTGCCATTGAAGCCATTAGAAAACGTGCTGGCTTGGTACCTTTTGCAATTGATCGAAGTAAAACACAAGCTGAACTAAGAGAGATCATTAGACATGAAAGACGTGTTGAAATGGCTTTTGAAGAGCAACGTTTCTGGGATATCAGAAGATGGAAAATTGCAGCGCAGGTACTCAATAAACCCTTAACTGGCATAAGGATTACCAAAGACCCAACAACGGGTGCTTTAAGTTACAGCGCAGAGCAGGTAATTACAGCAGTATTTACTGCTCCCAAAATGTACCTATATCCAATTCCATTTAGTGAAATGGTAAAAAGTGATAAGTTGATCCAAAACACAGGTTGGTAATAATTAACATAGCTATAATCATGATGAAGAAATTTTTATATAAAGCTTTTGCGGTTGGGGTGTTTACTTTTTTAGTATTACATGCCGGACTAGCCATTGCGCAAACACGTACCATTTCGGGTACCATTTCGGATAAAATAGGCCCGTTACCGGGTGTTACTATTTACGAAAAAGGTTTACTCCAAAATGGGGCTAGCACTGACGATAAGGGCCAATTTACCCTTAACTTAAGAAACGGTAATATTTTGGTTGTAAAAATGTTGGGTTTTTTAACAAAAGAATATACTGTAGCACCAAATGCCAAAAATGTTTCTATTGTACTCGAAGAAGATACGAAAGGCTTAGAGGAAATAGTTGTAGTAGGTTATGGAACACAGAAAAAGTTAACGAACACGGGCTCCGTAAGTACGATCACAAGCAAGGAACTTAAGCAAAACCCAACTACAAGCGTGCAAAACTCACTAGTGGGTCGTTTACCAGGCTTCTTTGCTGTTCAGCGAAGTGGCCAGCCAGGGCTCGATGCTGCGCAATTCTTTATCCGTGGCGTGTCTTCCTATGTAGGCGTATCGGCGGCAAACGGTTCTAACACCAGTGTAGCTGGCACAAGTGCCTTGGGTAGTTCTAACAATGCTTTAATCATTGTTGATGATATTGAGTACAATATGAGTGATGTGCAAAGGCTCGACCCTAATGAAATCGAAAGCATCTCTATCCTAAAAGATGCCGCCTCTACGGCAATTTATGGTTTAAGAGGGGCAAACGGCGTATTGGTCATCACTACAAAAAGAGGGCAAAGTGGTACGCCTTCTATTAATCTAAGACAAGAGGTGGCAGTACAAACTTGGTCTTACCGACCAAAGTTCTTAAGGTCATTTGAGTCAGCTACCTTATTGGTAGAAGGCGAAAAAAATGCCGGACAAGCCACTACCTCATTTACGCAGGAAGATCTAGATTTGTTTAAATCTGGAGCGGATCCTTATGGGCACCCAGATGTAGATTGGTGGTCTACGTTAACTAAGAAATCAGCACCTCAAAGACGCACCAACGTAGATATCTCGGGAGGTAGCAATACTGTTAAGTATTTTATCTCTGGCGGATTTGTGTCACAGGACGGAATGTTTAAGAATTTTGGCCAGTATTCGGGATTTAACAATGCTTTCTGGTATTCACGTTATAACTTTCGCTCAAATCTCGATATCCAGGCTAATAAAAACCTGTCTTTCCGAGTAGATGTAAGTGGCCGTTTTGGGCAAACCAATTCACCTATCAATGGTGGTTCGACCTATAGCGGATTGTTAATGACCGAGCTTTTTATCCTTGCCCCTTACTCCTACCCTATTTATAACCCTAATGGTACATTTGGAGAAAATAAAATCTCTAGCTCTTCCACAAACATCGTTGGTAAATTATCTACTTTAGGTTACAACCGTACCTATGCGAACGATCTGAATGCGGTATTTGGTGCCACGCAAAAATTAGATTTTATAACCGAGGGTTTATCCGCTAAATTAACCGTTTCGTACGCAAGTAATCAAAGTAATACCAGATCGCTAAACAGAGGTAGTTTCCCATCTTATTATTACAACCCAGTTGATGGTTCTTACCGTTTAACCACACCTAATCTATACCGCTTGCCACCCTTGTCTTTAAGTACTGGAATTAATTTGGCTTTAAAGGTATTACAGATACAGCCAACTTTAAATTATGACCATAATTTTGGCGACCATCGTGTTTATGCTACCGCGTTAATCGACCAAAAATCAGACGTTGGGCGCGATAACACTAATCTTCCATGGGTATATAGACGATATACTGGACGAACAGGCTACAACTACAAACAAAAATACCTCGTTGAATTTGTAGGTGGCTATAACGGATCAGATCGTTTTGAAACGGCTAAGCGCTATGGTTTCTTCCCGGCGGCATCCCTTGGATGGAACTTGGCCGAAGAAAAATTCTTTCAGAAAGCCTTGCCATTTGTTGATGTCTTTAAACTTCGTGGCTCTTACGGTTTAACAGGTAATGATGGCGTTGCAGGAAACTTTGGCTATGTATACCAACAAACCTACGCGACAGGAAGCGGAACCCAGTTTGGACAAACACCAGGGACTACCTTTAACGGCGTAACCGAAGGTAGATTAGCCAACTTTGACGTTACTTGGGAAAAAGATCTTCAATCTAACTTTGGTTTAGATATTAACATGTTTAAAAATAAATTAAACGTTGTAGTAGATCGTTTCTTCGGAAAGCGTTATGATATCTTAACTAACAGATCAAGTGTATCTGGAATTTTTGGGGTTTCATTACCTCCAGTTAACTTAGGAATCGTAAAAAGAAATGGATGGGATGGAGAGATTACTTACCGTAACAACACTAAATCATTCAATTACAATATCAATGCAACCTTTAGTTTCACCGAAAATACCATCATACAAAAAGACGAGGCACAGCCACGTTACCCTTGGTTGGCTGAAACTGGTCACTCAATTGGTCAGAATTTTGGTTATCTTTTTGACGGCTTTTATTCAATTGCCGACCTTACCGATGCTAATGTAGCTAAGCCCGTAATCAGTCCGAGAGCGGGAGATTTAAAATACAAAGATATTAACGGCGATAAGATTATTGATGCCTATGATAGACAAGCAATTGGAAATTCGAGCTTACCAGTTAATGTACTTGGTTTAAACTTAGGTATTAATTACAAAGGTTTCGGCATAAACTTAGCCTTCCAAGGATCTTACAACTTTAGCGTAGGGTTAAACTCCGAAGGTTTAGGCTTTAACAATTATCAGCCAATCCATTTGAAACGTTGGACACCAGAAACCGCAGCAACTGCAGAATACCCAGCTTTAGGTGGCACACTCATTAACGATGCACGTACTAACTTCTCTAACTTCTGGTTAATTGATGCTTGGTATATCAGGCTAAGAACTGCAGAGCTTTCTTATCAATTACCAGATAAATGGATTAAACCGATTGGTTTAAAGGGAGTAAGAGTTTACACCAATGGTAACTTATTATTCACCAAAACAAATGTGAATAAAAAATACCAAATCGATCCAGAATCAGTAGGCGGTGCAAATACGGGTTATCCTGCGCAACGCACGTACAACTTAGGCTTAAATGTTTCATTCTAATTTAACTATAATGAAAAGCAATATTCAAAAAATAACTGTGTTGATAGTAGCAATCTGTTTACTACTCGCCTGTAAAAAGGGATCTGATTTCCTGGATCCAAAAATCTCTAACGATCTTACTGCCGACGCGGTATTTAAAGACAGTATCAATACCTCCATGTTCTTAAACAGGATCTACTACGACATTGGCTTTACTTTCCAAATGAGCGACGGCTATCAAGGTCTTTCCAGATACGCAGCTGGAGGCCACATGGTTACGGGTGGCGAAGCCAGTCCTCAACGTTTTAATGGTGCGCAAAATACGGCACCGTTAATGGCTCTGGGCAACCTAACCGCCGAAGTTGTGGTAAACGGTGTGATTGAAAACTGGAATGTGCCTTGGCAAAATATCCGCAGGTGTAATCTCTTAATGAGCCGCATAAATGAAAGTCCTATTAGCGCACCAACTAAAAAGTACATGATCGCACAAGCTCGCTTTTTAAGAGCTTGGTATTATTTCTTACTGGTTCGTACTTATGGTGGCATGCCTTTAATTGGCGACAAAGTCTACAACATCGAAGATAAAATAGACCTGCCTAGAAGTACCTTCGAAGAATGTGTAAACTACATCAGCACTGAAATGGATGCCGCTGCAAATGATTTGCCTGCGGTTGAAGCACAACTTGCACAAGATTATGGCAGAGCTACCAAAGGAGCGGCTTTAGCAGTAAAAGCACGCATGTTACTTTACGCTGCAAGTCCACTGTTTAATGGCGGCTCTATTGCGACTGATGCAAAACTTAAAGCATTAACCTCATATCCATCATTCGATAAAGAACGTTGGAATAAAGCCATCAAAGCAATGCAAGATGTAATGAATCTTGGTAGCTATCAATTAATGGTCGACAATACGACAAGGCTTGGTTATGGCTTTTATAAAACCTTTCAAGTTCGCTATAATAACGAGTATATTTTAGCAAAAATGGAAGGTAGAAACACCACCTTAGAAAGCTGGTTACGCATACCTTCGTTAGGTGATGGATATCGTGCGGTGCCTACCGAAAGAATGGTGAAGTCGTATTTGATGAAAAACGGCTTACCCATCGATGATCCAAACTCAGGTTACGATGCGAATAATCCGTATGTAAACAGAGAGCCTCGTTTCTATAACAGTATCATTTACAATGGTGCCGATTGGTTTAACACCAGCAACGCGAAAGTTAAAATCCTTACCCATGTGGGTTCTGGTACTGCCGATGCTGTTCCAGCAGCAGGTGGTGTTGCTACCGGTTATTTTATTCGTAAAATGTTAAACGAAGAAGGAACAGGACAAACAGAGAGATGCTGGCCATTGCTACGTTACGCCGAAATTTTATTAGGCTTTGCCGAAGCTAAAAATGAATATGCTGGACCAACTACCGAAGTTTATGATGCCCTAAAGCAGCTTAGAATTAGAGCAGGTATAGAAGCAGGTGCAAATGGAGACTATGGCTTAAAACCAGGCATGACGCAAGACGAGATGAAAACCGTAATTCAAAGAGAATATCAAATTGAGCTGGCTTTCGAAGAACACAGAATGTGGGACGTTCGCAGGTGGAAAACAGCCGAGGTAGAGTTAAATTACCCTGCAGACGGTACATATATTGTAAAAAATCCCAATGGAACTTTTAGCTACTCTACCGTAATTAGGTATAACTGGCTATTCAATAAACGCTTTTATTTGTTTCCAATTACAAGTTTAGAGATTGGAAGAAGTCCAGCGCTGGTACAAAACCCGGGTTGGTAAAAATATACTTTGGTTGGTAAAAGTAAGGGGTTGCCTTTCACGTAAGGGCGACCTCTGCTTTAAGTGCATCATCAATAAATTATTAAAATCATCATGCCTATTAAAAATACAATCGCCAAATTACTAATCGTTTTTAGCTCAATCTTAAGTTTTACAGCAACGGCATCTACTAATGATCAAGGGCGACAAACAATTTCATTTAACAGCGGCTGGCAATTCCATTTTGCTTACAATTTTGAGCAAAACATCAAAAAAGAAAGCGTCAACCTACCACATACTTGGAATGCACAAGAAACATTAAAAGGTATTGCAGACTATAACCGAACCTCTGGGATTTATGAGAACACACTAATGGTGGGTCCAGAATGGAAAAATAAAAGGTTGTTTTTGTATTTTGAAGGAGCCAATAGCGTTGCTACAATCTTTATCAACAATAAGTTTGTACAAGAACACAATGGCGGTTACACTGCTTTTTGTGTTGAAGTAACAAATTTCGTAAAGCCCGGCAAAAACTCTATTAAGGTACAAGTAAGCAATGCCTACAGACTGGACGTGTTGCCTTTGCATGGCGATTTTAATGTGTATGGCGGAATCCATCGTCCTGTATCACTCATTGTTACCAATCAAAACTGTATAAGCCCGCTAGATCATGGATCAGCAGGAGTTTATCTTAACCAACAACGGGTATCCAATCAATCGGCACAAATTAAGGTGCTTAGCAAGTTATCAATTCTAAACTCAGTTGATAATCTTTCTCTAAAAACTACTATTTACAACAAAGACAAGAAAATAGTCTCTACTACAGTTTCTGTTATTGGCAATGGAAATTCCAAAGAAGCTACACAAGATTTTAACATCACTAAACCCCACCTATGGAACGGCAAGGCCAACCCCTATTTATACACCGTAGTCGTTAGCCTATGGCAAAATGAGCAGTTAATAGATCAGGTTACACAACCGTTAGGGCTACGATATTTTAACGTAGATCCCGAAAAAGGCTTCTTCCTCAATGGTAAATACCTGGACCTTTACGGTGTTGGCAGGCATGAAGACTTTGCCGGTAAGGGCTCAGCTTTAAGTAATGTGGATCATGATAGTGATATGCAGCTTATCAAAGAAATTGGCGCAACAGCAGCCCGCTTAACTCATTACCCTCAAAATAAGCATTTTTACGACCTGTGCGACCAAAACGGCATCATTCTTTGGTCTGAAATTCCTTTTGTTGGTCCTGGTGGATATACAGGGACAGGTTATTTGAAAACCGCATCGCTTGAAGCAAGTGTAAAAACCACATTGATCGAGCTGATCAGACAAAATTATAATCATCCTTCAATTTGTTTCTGGGGTTTGTTTAATGAACTTAAATTAGACCACGATGACCCACGACCATTTATCAAAGAACTAAATGAATTGGCTAAAAAAGAAGATCCAAGTCGTTTAACTACACTCGCTTCCAACTTAAGCGAGAAAGAATTTACCGATTTAACCGATTTAATGGGCTGGAACCAATATTTTGGTTGGTATGGTGGCGACTTTGATGATATTGGTATGTGGGCCGATAAAACGCACAAGGCATTGCCTAATAAACCAATCTCCGTGAGCGAGTATGGTGCAGGAGCTAGCCCTTTTAAACATGTCGAGGAACTTAAAAAGATTTCGCCGAAAGGAAAATTCCATCCCGAAGAATGGCAAACTGCTTTTCATGAAGAGCATTGGTTAGCTTTTAAAAAACGTCCATTTATATGGGGTAAGTTTGTTTGGGTATTGGCAGATTTTGGTTCGTCTATTCGTACTGAAGGCGATGATAATTCGATCAACGACAAAGGTCTTGTTACCTACAACCGAGCTATCAAAAAGGATGCTTTTTACTTCTACAAAGCTAATTGGAATCCTCAACCTATGTTATATATTGCCGAGAGACGTAATACCGTGCGTTATAATCCAATAACCACTATCAAGGTTTTCAGCAACTTAAAAAGTGCCGAATTATGGGTAAATGGAAAAAAACTGGGTGAGGAAAATAAGAATGAACTGAATATTATGCTTTGGGAAAATGTAAAACTCAACCCAGGCACTAACAAAATTGTAGTCAGAACCAAATCAGATGGAAAACTATTAGAAGATAGCTGTGAATGGACAATGCAGGTAAATGAAAAAGGCAAAAATAGCCGAATACAAGATTGATTTTAAGATTAAACCCGTACTAGACAATTATAATGCCATGCTGAAAGCATCGCCTACAGGACAAAAGCTGTTCACGCTATAAAAAGAGCTTACCGAATCATTCCAGATCAGCGTTTAAATAAGACCTAATCTTATCTTCTCCAATTATATCTAAGAATTCAGTAACACCGTAATAGTTTACGGCCGTTAGAATATCAACATGATTTAAAAGACTTTCGGGTGCTAAACCTTCAATACTTATATCTATTTGGTTTGGTTGGTCGGCTGCTTCTATATAAGCACCCGATACGTTTTTAATTTTCAAATTCATTGAGGCATTAATTCAGCTAGTACCATTGCAATATTTATCATCCTTAAGCAATGTTACTCAGACATATAAAGCAATTCCTACTCCAAATTGTTTTAAAATTTGTTAGAAATAGCATAATTCCTAAGTCAGTCACTTAAAAATTACGAACTGCCATTTTAGCTGGACTAGGAAATATTAAACATAAGTTTAAAGATGAAACCTAAAGCTAACAAAATTGCTAAAACTAAAAACAAAGTTGCCTTATTTTTCGCATTCATTAAGGCTCCTATTTTTCCGCTGTTTTTTAATTTTCTAAATTTTGCTTTATACCTGTAAGAAATTAGTAGAGATAGTAATGGCAACAGTAAAAAAAGATATTTCATAAATAGGGAATCGAATATTTGGTTCTATGAATTTTAGCAAAGAAAGTAATTCATCCGCTTTAATTGCCTACGCATATCTACGCAACTTGCATAATGTCAGATCTAAATCTGAATTAAAATCTATGTTTAAGAACAAAAGCCGTTTCAAATTCATTGGTATTGCTCCCAGTTTGATATTGTTGTTTATTGAACGTAGTTGAGACACCTAGTACATTTCGCTTCCATAGCCTAAACTGATAAGCCATCGTGAATCTGATAGACTGCATATTGAAACGTTTGTTTATTTCAAAATTCATCCCCCTATCGTCCGGAGAAAATCCATACCCCGCTATGGCGGTAAAATAATCATCGATTGAATCGTTCACATAATACCTCCCTGTTAACATATAAGAACCTGTTAGTCTTTGATCATCGAACATAAAAAATGTTTTCAGGTTTAGCCAATACCGGTTAATATATTTATCTACTGCACCTGTAAGGCCTAAATATCCCGCATCACTTTTAAGGTATCTAAAGCCAATTTCTGTACCCCAACCTTTATTCAGCGGCAAGAAATAAGAATACGACCAACGCAGTTTTGGAAAAACTGTCGACTTAGCAAAAGAAAAATTAACAAACGAATAACCGACTGCATGCTTAGGATAGGCTTCGAGTTCAAATTGGTAACCAGTGTTGTTGATCCTATCGGCATAATTTATTCGACCGATTAGTGCACCAAATTTCTCTGTACGCATATAGGAAATACTATATTGATTCCAGTTTTCTTTAGCAGACTGGTCAAAAGTTGTAAATGCGTAGTTAACAATGAGCTGATTTTTTCCATTCAGGAGAAATAGCTCATCATTAATGGATTTAATTTTTTTGTTACCCGGGTTATTGCGGTAAAGCACTTTTGCTAAACTACCCGCCTCTTCGTTATTCCCCATTTCTTGAAGAACTAGTACTTTTTTCAGAAACAAGTTTTCTGGATTTGGATAATATTTTAATCCAGAATCAACATGTTTTAAGGCATTATCATAATCGTGCTTTTCAATTTCTATTCCAATTAGTTGATTACGGGCCAAGGTGTCATTCGGATAGTCTGCTAAAAGTTGCTCATAAGCTGCTATTATAGCCAAAGTATCTTTTTGTGTGCGAAAAAATCTTGCTTCATTAAATAGTACTTCCTTGTGTAAATAAACGAGATTAGAATCTCGTGGACTTTCTTTCAAAGCACGCACTAGGTCATGCTTTGCTTCAGAGAACGCATTTATTTCATTTAACATGCTAATTTTCTTAATGTTCATTAGCTTGTCATTCGGGTAATACTGCAAATATTGGTTAGCGTATTTAATTGCAGCTCTTAGGTCGTGATTTTGATAACTTGCATTAATCAAGTATTTCAAAGCATCAGCTTGGTTAGGGTGCTTAATCAATACTTTATCCAATTCTTGAATCGCATCATCATACTTTTCAGTTAACATATAAAGACGGCCAAGTAATAGGTTAAAATCTAGATAATCTGGGCTTATTTTTAAACCTTGCTTTGCTAACTGAATAGCCTGCTCATAATTCTTATTTACATTGGTCTCGGTTAATGCTTGGCTTAATAACTCGTCGGCCGACACCTTTTGTGCATATATCGGCATCATTAAACTGAATAAGCCGATCAATAGCAATAGCTTCTTTTTAGAAAGTAAACTCCTCATATCTTTAATGCTTAAATTTCTGTAGTGCTGTTATTAAGTCCTGTTCTGTTCATATCTCCCCATGTTAACTTTCTATTGGTAAAGAAGAACCAATTACCTTTAAGTGAAAAAAACAAGGTTAGTGGATGGAAAGCAATCGGCTCTATCAATGCTGCGAGGCAAAGTTTAAGTAAGTCCCGATTTCTTGAGTAATTTGGTCCAGATATTTCATCCCATAGTATTGAAATAATCGTAATCATCACAGAAAACAAATAGATTGTTAACAATAGAATGAGGGCATAGGGCCATGCGATCTGATTGGTTACAATTAAATAAATGTAATATATCACACCTAGGGCTTCAATTATCGGAGCTAACCACTCAAAAAATACCCAATAGGGAAATGATAAGAGCCCAAATAATTTATACTTGGGGTTAAAGAAGGCTTTTTTATGAAACCAAAGGGTTTGGATTAAGCCTTTAGACCAGCGAGTACGTTGGTTATTAAAAACCTTCAGCGTAGTAGGCACTTCGGTCCAACAAAGTGACTCGGGGATATAAACAACCTTATGTTTTAACTTTTGGTCATACATCCATATCCTCATCCTGGTAATTAGCTCTATGTCTTCACCAAATGACACATGATTATAGCCCCCAGCTTTTAACACAATCTCTTTGTCAAATAAACCTAAACCTCCAGAAACCAACATTAGTCCATTAATATTACTCCAAGCCATCCTACCCATTAAAAAGGCTCTGATGTATTCTAGCTCTTGAAACAGCGGCAGATATTGATTGCCAACTTTTACTTTTTTCATATAGCCATTCTCGAGCTCACAAGAATTTGCGATACGAATTGCTGCACCAGTGGCTATCACTTTGGTATTGCCTTCTATAAAAGGCTTTACCATTTTTATCAGGGTATCTTTGTGTAAAATGCAATCAATATCTGTACATAGAAATAAAGGATACGAAGCAATGTTTATCCCAGCATTTGAGGCGTCCGCTTTGCATTTTCCATTTAGCTTATCGATAACTATTAATTTAGCGTAAACAGCATTTGTCGATTTATAGATTGTTTTAACAGCCTGCGTCACAATTGTTTCATGATAAGCATAGTCAACCGCTATGAGTTCATATTTGTCAATTAGCTGCTGCAAAGTATCATCAGTACTGCCATCGTTGATCACAACCACTTCGAACTTTGGGTAATTTAGGCAGAGCAAGTTATGAACTCCATTAATAACCGTTGCGCTTTCATTATAGGCGGGAGCAACAATCGATATGCCAGGAACAAAATCAGAATTGTAAAGTAAATTGTAGTCAATAAGCTCATTTCTATTTTTATATCTTTCAATCTCAATCATGCTGAAAACAATCAGTAACAGATAACTAATCATAATAGCTATACTGTAATAAAATATCAGGTGATCAAAGAATAAGCTTCCTAAAAATTTAATATATTCCATGTAGATTTAGGGGTTGTTGAAAATGTTTAACAACGATTTGTTGGTCGTCGTTAAGATTAAACAGATTGGAGGTCGACCTATTTCTAAGTTCTTCGGAATGACAGTTCAGAGCATACATAGCTGCCTTACGAAACTCGTGATTATTCGTATTTAAAAACTCTTCAACAATAAAACCAAAAGATTCGCCACTGCCAATGTCTCCTAAAGCAAGTAGAAGTTGAATCTTGTTTTTATCGCTTTCACTAGGATATATTGCTTTCAATTTGGATTCAGCTGCGCTTGCATTCAATAAACCTAATGCGCGTATGAGTTGGTTCTTTACCTGCTCATCTTCATGATCTAGCAAATCAATCATTTGAGAAATTGCACCGAATTGTTTAAAATGAATAATAGCCTTGATTCCAAGAAGAATAATGCTTTTTTGAGTGGCAGTTAAGTATGTTCTAAATTCGGGCATAGCCGAAATAGATACCACATCCATTGCATCAAGTAAAAAAATTTGATGCCATTCGCTAAGCTGTGATTCTTCTTTAGCTAGTAGGCTAAATGCATCAGAGGCATTTAATTTAATTAGCGCCGCATAAGCCCTAACACGAACATCTAAGTTTAAATTTGAAGTTAATTTTGTTAGTATCGGAATTGATGAAGTATCATTCATTTTCTCTATCTCATTTATCCCTTCAATTTTTACAAACCAATGCACACTTCTTAGTTTTTTTAACGAAAATTTTCTTAGCCCGAGCAATTGATAAGTTGAATGAACCAACTGAGTTGACGTGTCGCTTAGGTTCACACTAAAATGTAACAAGGTATTCATGAGCATTTTCTTAAATGTAAAGCTGGCGTTTTGCAGTTTGCTCAAATTATGGATCGTATGAACTAATTCCCCTTTCGGGATTTCATCAATGGAGTTATATATCAGCACATTGGCCGACAGTTCTTTTAGTATAATTTTTAAGGCCTTCTTTTCCTTTTTCTGAGAGATGATAAGCTTTACTCGTTTTAAATAAATGATAACTAAGACAATAAAAGTGGCTATTAGCCCAAAAAGAGAAATCAGTATTGCCACTTGAATAATAGCTGGGCAATCGGCGATGAACGACATGTAGTTTAAGGTTTACCCGAAATAGATCCAGGGTTTATGGTTGGGTTGACTATAGGGATAAGATTTAGCGACTGGATAATCCTAGCCATGACTACTTTCATAGAGAATGGTTTTGTAATATAATCGCGCACTCCTGCCGCCAATGCAGCAACAATAAGATCAGGTGAGGCTAAGCTTGACAGCACGATTATTGGCACGTTAAAGTTCTGGCTAGACCTTTTAATCTTTGCAATCAGCTCCAATCCCGATATACTTGGCAACATCATATCGGTTATAATAAGATCGTAGCGGCTACGGTTAGTTTTTTCGAGTGCCTTTTGTCCGTCGTAGGTAATCTCTATATCGTACCCTTCTTTTTTTAATCGTGTTTCCAAAAAGAAGTTGATCATTTTGTCGTCTTCAATAATTAGAATCTTTCTTTTCATGAATTTATGCGTAGCTAGTGATGTGGGTTTGTAAAATTTATGTTTGCAAAACAACAAAGAAATAAATCAATTGGATGAAAACATTTCTACTCACATTTACTCAAAAGGCATTTTTTGAGGATTCAGCAGAGTAAGCAGCTTATAGTCGATAACGTAATGAGATAGTTTTAACATCGTCCAGTATCAAATCAAATTGTCTAGTATCACGATCTATTGGAAATGTATCGACTAGTTTAAACATGTAATCCTGCTTTTCAAAAGCGATTCGAAATATTTGCCCCATAATTAACGGAAAACCTGTTGAGAATTACTTGTTTATTGACCATCAAGCTGTTTTCTTAATGAAAGCAATTGTTCAAGTTGCCCAGTTAACTTATTTAAGGAAAAAGGTTTCACAATTAACCCGTCAGGAGCAGTTTGATCTGCATTAGTCACCTCTTGCCCACCATAAACAGAAAGCACAATAACTGGAATATGCTCAGTTTGAGCATTAACCCTTAGCTGAAAACAAAGATTATATGCATTGAATGGTGGATTTTTTTGATGGTCGAGCAAAAGAAGATCAGGTTTATAATCTTGCACAACCTGCATAAAATTGGCTGTAAAGGGCGATCCTTTTACAGTGTAGCCTTCATCGCGCATCATCACGGTCATCATGTCGACCAAGATTTTATTATTATCGAAAATTAATATTTTTCCTTTTGGTACTTTTGTCATTATAACTGCTAAATAAATTTGGTTTCTAAGTGTTTTACAAAAGAAGTGATTTTAATAACGCTTATCCTAGAGTTACTATACTCACTTCTACTCACTAAACATAACTTATTTAAAATCAGTAACTAACAACAAATACACTAAATATTTGTCATCCAAATATTAATGTCTTGATCAGATGGAATATTCAATTTTCTCCTAATTCTATATTTCTTGCCTTCTACTGCACGAACAGATATTTTTGTATAACGTGCGATTTCTTTAGTTTCAAAATTTAACCTTAACAATACACAGAACTCGATTTCAGCAGCTACCATGTTAGGGGCTAGTTCCAAAAGTTTTTTACAGAAAGCGGGATCGTATTCATTAAATTTTACCAAGAAAGCAGGATTGTTACTAACTGCTAACTGAACAATTTCTTTGAGCTCTTCCATTTTTGATGGAGAACGGTTATCCTCGCTAAGCTCAATTTTTTTAATCAGCTCATCTATTTTCTGCTGTGCCATGTTAATAGAAACTTCATTTTCCTTTCTTAGCAATAGCTCTGCATTATTCAGTTGAACAATAAAAATAATTAGCAAAATGGCGAAAAGTAGCACAAGAAATAAAGCAGCCAAATAAAATTTGTTAAGCAATGCTGTGGTTTCTTGATAATTCCTAAATGCCATCGCTTTAAATTCATCAGCTATATGATAATTAATATCTTTCAAATCATTAATGATCACTTCTAATTGATTATTGATAGCTGTATTTAGTGAGCTTAACTTCCGATGCATGTCAAGAAGTTTAACGTTTTGTTGCTGCAATTGCTGTAGCCTTCTTAGATATGCTTTCTTATCGCGGTCAATAATCGCTTTGGCATTAGGATCGGACTTCGTAACGCTTTTAGTCTGATGGATTTCCGTTACTGTATTTACATTTTTATTGGCGATCGCATCTTTTAATCGTGCAAATAGTTTCTTCTTCTGAGCAGGTTCAATCTTTGTTACCGTGGTGGTATTACTTTTATCAACCGGTTCTGATGTAATTTTCGGCAATTTTTCATTCAAAGCACTATTGAAACCTGCATAAAAAGTAAGCAACGAATCAAAATTATGCTTGGAGACTAATAGATTTTGTGATAGTTTTAATTTTTTATTATACCAGACCCTAATGTTTTTCCGCTGAGCTTCTGTTAATTGGCTAGTATCAATATTCGCAGTTAACAAGGTATCTATCTGGTTAAATGCTAACGATAGTTTTGTTTGATAATCTAAACTCTTTTTACTATCTGCATTTAACAATGATTCTTGGAAATCATTTTCTGCTAAGTGCAGCAATAGCAAAACGCCTTCAAGCTTTGATTGATCTTCATCAACATGGATTGTTAATTTCGTTAAGCCTTCCAACTTCTTTGTAATACTGTTTCGTACAAATAAGGCCGCAATGGAAGAAATGATAGTAAGAGCCAAAAATACTAGCAAAATTTTTCTTGCCAAAACCCAGGTATAAGACATATTCATGAAATAAAATTAAATTGCAAAAGTAATAGTTTCGTTGGGAGATTACCGTAATAAACAACTACTCACATCTACACAAATACGCCAAAAACCTACCAATAACCTATTTAAACATACAATATATTTTAAAAATATCTGCAGACAATTTGGTCTTAATTTATTTCTTACTTAATGAGTTCAGTTTTTCGCGTACATCTTCGTCGTTAGGTTCCAACTTTAAATATTGTTGATAAGCTGACTTAGCCTTTTCGTTTGCTCCGATTAAGCGGTATCCTTCTGTTAAGCTATACATTGCCGATAGGCAGTGAAATCACCATAGATGCTGTCTACATTCGGCATCAGCCAAACAGCATTCTACTGTCTGCTCTGGCAAACTATTTTGACCAATCTCACATGATTAAAGATTTTAAAGCATTAATTGGCTCGTCAGAATTCCAATTTCAACTCCGTATCAAGTCCGTACCAACCATACACTAACTATGCTCCTACAATACTGCAGTTAAACCTGCACCATACTAAACCTATGTTTCTTTGATATAGTGATCATCCCAACCAGGTATAAAACGATAACACTGGTACACAAGGCTATGATTCGCTTACCGATGATGCGTTTACAGGCTCATCTAAAAAACCAGCAGAGCACCCTAATGAAACTGAAAGTGGTACAGGGAGTTCGTCAGAAGATTTTCCTGATACAACTAAACACCAATGACTCTATCAAATAAACCTAATGTTATGACCGACTGAAAGGCAAAGAAAACGTAATAACGATCTCATGATCTTTCACAGCAACCTTCATTTCACCTCCGTTTAACTGGATATATTCCCGGCAAAGATGTAGACCCAGGCCAATACCTTGATCATTGTTTGTTCTGGTGGTACTGAAAAACTCTGCTGAGGTTAACAAGGCTTCTAGCTTATGGGCGGTATTTTCTTGCGCAGCATTGCGCACACTCACTTGTACCTCTCCAACTTGTTGTTCCAATTCAATGTGGATAACACTATTCTGCGGACTAAATTTAATGGCATTGTCAATCAGATTACGAAGCACTAAATTTATCTCATTCATATCAGCAAAAACATTGCACGAACCAGTGGTATTTACCATCAGTTTAACTTTTTTACTTACTGACAATGGCTGGTATACCAAGATTAGTCGCTCAACCAACACTTCCAAATCAAAATTCTCGGGATTTGAACCTGGCATCTCCATCTGCCCTTTTGCCCAATAAAGCAAATTGTTAAGGGTTAGATGAATTTGATCAACATTTTTCCTTGTTTCCTGAAGTAGCATTTTAAGCTCTTCAAAATCTAACATATCATTGTCGTTCAGCTCCAATATGCTAACCAAGCTATTGAAAGGACTCCGTAGGTCATGTGCAACAATCGAAAACAATTTATCTTTCTCGGCATTTGCCTTCGACAATTTCATTGTACGTTCCTTTACAACGAACTCTAGCCTTTCGTTATGCGACAACACCAACTTTAAATTTTCTTTTTCAACTCGCTTTTTCTCCTGACGGATATGATTAAACCTATCTCCTAGTGCAAAAGATAGAAACAGCATCTCGATTGTCGTTCCAATAGGCCCTACTTCGTAGGATAGGTCATAATAAGGAATAACACTTGTAAGCCCTAGCAACGCAATAACAAATGAAATACCTACCGCAAACCAAGCTATTAGATAATACAAAGCGGGTTTTAAGCCCTTTCGATAGGCAGATAATCCTGCATACCAAGCTATTGCACAGCTGATAAAAATCAGGTAATTTACAAACAAGGCCAAAATGGACTTGCCTCCAAAAATTGCGATGATCAGTAAGATAGTCCACAAAACTACCATCCCTTTGTACACAATCACCATTTTGGGCACCCGCTCTTTAATTCCTAAAAACTCCCATGAGAAGAAAAATGCCGCAATTGTTGCTAGACTGGCAAATATATGTGGATATAGATTAATAAATTTACGAAAATCCGGTCCGAGAATGTAGGCGTAACCCCTTAAATACATCACGGCATAAATAAATAGCGCAGCGATGTAAATAGAATAATAAAGGTAGGTCCTATCTTTTACACTTATAAAAAGAAAGATGTTAAAGATAAAGAGCATGATCAAGATACCTGAGTAAACTGACTCAAAGCCCACTTTATAGTTACCTGAAGAAATCAGTGTTTTTGCATCGGCAATCTTTAAAGCCACCAACATAATGTTATCGCTTCGCACTTTCAGGTAAACAACATTACCAACGGTTTGTGGCAAATCGAACAAGTAACGATTGGTGGCCACAACGTTTGGGTTTGGCGGAGCAAGTGTACCTGTCTGCTGTCGAGTTAGTTTGCCCGCCTCATCTGCAGCATAAAAATCAATATAATCTATATTAGGTACGTCTACAATGAGGTAAGCATGTTGCTTGCTTTGGTTTTGATAGTTGATTTTAATCCAAAAAGCAGCAGTCGAATTACCCAAGTTTAAAATAGATTCAGTAGACTGTACAAATTTTCGTGCATTATCCGTCCGGATTACCTGTGCCAGGGTAAGGGAGTTATGTTCATCTCTAAGCACACTTACCTGTTTGCCAATGTTTTGGTACGGATTCGGAACTGATACCATTGCTGGATCGGCAGCATAAGCTGTAAACGAAAACAAAATCAGGACTAATTGAAACACGTAACAAATGGGCATGTGTCTAAGCTAATAAAAGATGTACGATTTTCCCAGTACATCTTTTATTTTCTTCTTAGTTGTAAAAAGGCGTCAACTGCGGCGCGCCGTGATGTTACTTCGTCGCACTAAACAACTTTTCCAATTTTTTCTGCAACTCTTCTCCTCTTAGATTCCTACTAATGATTATCCCGTTTGTATTATTCTTCGTCACTGGTATTTTTCAATTTCATTAACAACGAGTAAGCGCCTTTTACCACGATTTGCTTTCCCTTTAAATCGGTCAAAACAGCCGTTTTACCTTCGCTAGTTTCTCCAATGGTTACCGCGAGCATTTTGAATTTACCATCTGCCAGTTGCTCGAATACATAGTCTTTCTGCTCAAAACTAACCACAGCGGTCTCTGGCAATAGCTGTACTTTTTGGTTTTTGGACTTCAGCTCGGCATTCATATACATGCCAGGCACCAAGCGCTTGTCGTACTTTTCAAAATGGCAATGCACCTCGCTACTGCCTCCTTCAGTAACGTTATGGCTAACCAAAATAACCTCCGTTTCGTATTTGAGCTCGGGCTGCACATTGGTATAAGCTAACACTCGCTGACCAATATTTACCTTATGTAGGTCTTTCTCGAAAACGGTAAGGTTTAGGTGGATATCGCTTGGGTTGATTAGCTCAAAAATAACATCCGAAGGTGTTACGTATTTTCCAATATTAGCACTTACTTTGCTCACGTAGCCATTAATGGGCGAATAAATAGGAATTGTGCGAGAGATCTTCCCTTCGGCGAGTTGATTGGTGTTAATGTTTATTAGCTTAAGCTTTTCAATCAATGCACTATGCTCCACTTTCAGGTTCTTGTATTCTGTTTCTGCCAACTGCAATGTCTTATCACTGTTTGCCCTATTTAAGTTGAGCTCCTTCTGACGGGCCAGCTCCTTGCTTGCATAACTTAACTTGTTACCAATGCTCAAATAATCCTGTTGTAACTGGATATACTGCGGATCTTCCATCATGGCAATAACCTGTCCTTTTTGTACATGGGTGCCAGGAAGCATTTTGGTCGACTTCAAATAGCCTCCTAAAGGAATACTAACAGATACTAGGTTCTGTGGCGGAACATCTATTTTTCCCTGCAGTTTTAATGTTTCGCTAACCTCTCCTAAACTAACTTCTGCTACTTGAAGATCGATATTTTGGGATTGAGCAACAGTAAGGCTAACCTCATTTTCATTCGCGACTTTTTCAGTTTTCTTTTCTTCACTATTTTGGTTGCTGCAGGCCATTGTAAAACAGATAGCCAACGCTGTTAAATAAGTACGGTAATTCATGTTATTTTCCTAAAAGATAATTTAGTGTGATAATCGTGTTGTTTAATTCTTTGACCGCTTCAAAATAGCGCTCTTTAATCGCAATAGTTTCGTTGTTCAACAGCGTCCATTCCAAGTAGTTGATTTCACCATTTTGGAGCTGACTGTTTAATGTACCAGTAATTTCTATTGCTGTTTTTAAGCCCTTACTTGCCAATTCTTCTACAATGGATGATTGTTCCTCATATTGCCCATAGGTAGATTTTAATAGATTAGCAAGATGTTGGGTTGTGTTTTCGGTTTCTGCCTTGCGGTATTCTTGGTAATTTTTGGCAGACTTTACCCTATTGCGTTGTGCTCCACCAAAAAGTGGAATATGAACACCAACTTGGAATGACTGGAAGCGATCGTCACCACTAAACTGTATACCATCTCTGAGTGTGGTGCTATTATAACCTAAATTAAACTCGGGTAATAATTTAGCTTGCTCTACTTTGGTACTAGCCAATGCCACTTTTTCTTCTTGCTCTTGTAATTTAATGATGGGATGAGTAGCTAAACTCAGCGTATCGTTAAACAGCAATTTAGCCTTAAGCTCATCAGCCTCTGGCAAAAAAACGCTAGGTGTATTTAGCAGAAATGACAATTGCTGTTGCAATAAATTTTGCCTTGTTTTCAATTGCTTTGATTTGGTCGATAATTGTAATAATTGATTATCGGCATTTGCTTTTTCGAGCATATTACTCTCACCACTTTTTAATCGTAGTTGTGCCAATTGTTGCAATTTTCGATAGGTGCTATCTGCCTGTGCATAAACTTGCTGTACCCTACCTAGCACTAAAAGCTCATAAAAAACTGCTGAAGTTATTTTGGCCAACTCCGCCTTATTCAAATCGAGTTGTAAAATGGCAATTTTCCATTCTTCCAAGAATTTTTCTTTCTGTTTGCCATAGACAGTTGGCAAACTAAACCCTTGCACAACATTAACTTTATTGTCTGTAAGGGTACTATTAAAGCGGCCATATTCTGCATTAATACTTAACGGTGCAATTGCAGTCGCTGTTTTACTTAATGTTAAACTATATTCGGCCTTTAGCTGGTTGGCCTTTAAACTTAGGTTATTCTTATATAAACTATCTAAGGCTGCTGGCAAAGTAATTGTTTGCTGTGCCTTAGCTGGCATAAAGAATCCACAGCATATTAACACAACCGCAATCTTTGCAACCTTTTTCTTTATGCGAATGCCTTTTTCAAATGCTACATAAAGAATGGGTAGCACAAAAAGTGTGAGCAGGGTAGCAATCAGTAAACCGCCAATCACCACCGTTGCCAATGGCCTTTGTACTGCTGCTCCTGCCCCATTGCTAATAGCCATTGGCAAAAACCCTAATGAAGCCACAAAAGCAGTCATCAATACAGGCCTTAATCGCGTTTTAGTTCCTGTTAAAACCACCTTTTTCATATCCTGTTCTCCAGATTTTTTAATGTTATTAAATTCTGCTACCAATACAATTCCGTTTAGTACGGCAATACCAAATAGTGCGATGAAGCCTACGCCAGCACTGATGCTAAACGGTAGCCCTCTCAATGCTAAAAAGAAGATACCGCCAATGGCCGAAAGTGGAATTGCTGTGTAAATCAATAGTCCATATTTAATAGAACCGAAAGCGAAATATAGCAGGAGAAAAATTAAGATTAGCGATACCGGAACTGCAATCATTAATCTTGACTTAGCTTCGTTAAGGTTTTCGAAAGAGCCACCATAAGTCATTGTATATCCTGTAGGTAACTTGACCCCTGCTTTCACCTTCTCCTGTAATTCGTTCACAATAGTTTCTACATCGCGTTCACCCACGTTAAAACCTATTAGAATACGGCGTTTGGTATCTTCTCGCTGAATTTGACTTGGGCTGTTAACCAATGAAACATTTGCTACCTGTTGCAACGGAATTTGGCTACCATTAGCTGTGGGGATAAGCAGCTGTTTTACATCTTCGATACTGCTACGTTTGTCATTTTGTAAGCGTACTACTAAATCAAAGCGCTTTTCACCTTCAAAAACAAGTCCGGTGCTTTGCCCGGCAAAAGCAGTATTTACATTCCTATTTATTTCAGAAATATTTAGCCCATACTGCGCTATTGCTGCTCGATCATATTTAATTACAATTTGAGGGGTTCCAGAAATCTGCTCTACATAGATTTCAGTAGCACCTTCTACGGTTTTTACCAATTGCCCAATCTTTTTTGCATACAGCGCCAATGTATCAAAATCTTCCCCAAAAACTTTACAGACTACATCTTGCCGAGCGCCAGTCATTAGTTCATTGAAACGCATTTGTACCGGAAACTGAAAACTAGTAGTTACCCCTGGCACTTCGTTAGCCGCCGCGCCCATTTTCTCCGAGAGTTCGTCAAAAGTTTTGGCCGACGTCCATTCGCTTTTAGGTTTAAGGTTAATAATCATATCGCCCATATCCATAGGCAAGGGTTCGGTAGGTACCTCGCTACTTCCAATTTTGGTTACAATGTTTCTTACCTCCGGAAACCGCGATTTCAATATCCCTGCTACTTTTTGAATATTTTCGATAGAGGTATTGAGGTTACTGCCAGATAAAACACGCGTTTCAACTGCATAATCACCTTCTTCGATAGAAGGAATGAATTCGCCGCCTAGGTTAGACAGGATAACAACTGCCAAAACAAAAAGCGCCATCACAACAGCGATAACAGTTTTTGGAATTGCCAAGATCTTTTCCAGCCATTTGCCATAACCGTTTTCTATTTTGGCCATTGTCCTATCCGAAATATTCTCCTTGGTTTTTATCTTTTTGCTAAGCAGCAAACTGCTGATCATAGGGATATAAGTTAACGAAAGAATAAAAGCACCCAACAAGGCAAAAGCAACAGTCTGTGCCATTGGCTTAAACATCTTACCTTCTATACCTTGTAAACTGAAAATGGGTAGGTACACAATTAAGATAATAATTTGTCCGAAGACTGCACTGTTCATCATTTTTGACGAAGCACTTTTCACCTCTAGGTCCATTTCATTTTGCCTAAGAAATGTAACACCAGCAAATCTTTTGCTATGGGCTAGCTGATGCATCACAGCCTCTACAATAATAACCGCTCCATCTACAATCAACCCAAAATCTAATGCTCCCAAACTCATCAGGTTGCCACTTACACCGAAAATATTCATCATAATAATGGCGAAAAGCATGGATAAGGGAATAACAGAGGCAACAATTAATCCTGCTCTAAGATTGCCTAGGAATACGACCAGCACAAATACAACAATCAATGCACCTTCCAGTAAATTGGTTTCTACTGTTTTAATGGCATTATTTACCATGCTTGTACGATCCAAAAAGGGAACAATTTCTATCCCTTCTGGCAGTGTTTGCTCAATTTGCTCAATCTTAGCTTTGATTGCATCAATCACTACGTTGCTATTGGCACCTTTGAGCATCATCACAATGGCTCCAGACACTTCACCTTCATCGTTAAAGGTTAAAGCGCCATATCTAGTTGCTGCACCAATTTCTACATTGGCAACATCTCTAACAAGTAAAGGCATACGGCCTTCTTTATTTTTAACTACAATGTTCTCGATATCTTCTTTAGTACCGATTAACCCTTCAGTACGAATGTATTGTACAGTGGCTTGTTTTTCTATATAAGCACCGCCGGTATTTTGGTTATTGCTTTCGAGTGCATCAAAAATTTCACTTATCGTTACCTGATGCGCCAGTAATTTACTTGGATTAATGGTTACTTGGTATTGTTTTAGCTTGCCGCCAAAACTACTTACTTCTGCTACACCTTTTACGCCAAGCAATTGTCGTCTTACCAACCAATCTTGAATAGTCCTTAGTTCAGTAATATTATACCTGTTTTCATAACCCTTTTTGGGTTTTACTGCATATTGATAAATTTCACCTAAACCGGTTGAGATCGGACCCATTTCTGGCTTACCAATGCCTTGTGGAATTTGCTCCTGTACCACTAAAAGACGTTCGGAAACTTGTTGGCGTGCCCAGTAAACATCTACATCATCATTAAAAACCAAGGTAACCAACGAAAGTCCAAAGCGGCTATAGCTTCTAATTTCCTTTATACCCGCTATATTGCTGTTGGCTTGTTCTACTGGAAAAGTAACTAGCCGTTCTATATCTGTAGCACCATAGGAAGGCGCTGTGGTAATAATCTGTACTTGATTATTGGTAATATCCGGTACGGCATCTATTGGTAGTTTGGTTAACTCAAAACTCCCGTATATAACAAGGCTAAGGGTAAATAGCCCAATAATGAGTTTATTCCTAATGGAAAACTCAATAATTCTATTTAACATAAAAAATTAAGGTAAATCGTTTCTAATAAATGAGCTGGAGGCAAAGCTGCCTTCAAAAGATAATTAAGAAAGGATTAAGGATTTTGGCGGTTGCCAGATCTTTCCTGCAAAAGCAAAAAGAGGTGTATTGTCACTAGCAACTGTAATTTTCTTTACAGTAATTATTCGATAGGCTTTCTTTAAAGTATAACCAAATGAAGGAGGTAAAGCTGGACTTCCGATAATTCCTGCACAAAAATCTTGTGCTTTAAAGGGAAGTTGACTATCGCGCTCCTGGTCATTGTCGGTATGAGGAATATCACTGTAATGATGTTCCAAATAGCTCATAAAGGTCATTCGCTGATCAATATTCTTATGCTCAAAAAAATGTTGGAACAGCACTGGAAGTTTCGCTAATTCCTTTAAATGTGTTGCAGAAAATAGGTAAAAACCGAGTAATAATATATGAAATAGCCGTTTCAAGTCTTCAAAATTAGCCAAATGGGACAGAAAAACAAAAATCTAGGGCAATTGTTACAAAATCTTAAAAAATAATTGACACGCTAAACAAAGTTAATTGACACGCTGAACAAAACTCAGCCTTTGATAACCGCCTAAATTTGTCCTATTATGAAAAAGAACAATTATCAAGGCGCGTTACAACACCCACTGGGTTCAGGTTTTGACGCTACCTCAACAGCAACAGAAGTTATTAACGGTATTGACCTAACAGGTAAAATTGCCATCGTAACTGGTGGTAATGCCGGCATCGGTTTAGAAACAACTAAGGTACTTGCAACAGCAGGTGCTACTGTAATCGTTCCGGCAAGAGACTTAGCAAAAGCAAAAAAGAACCTGGCGGGTATTCCAAACGTAGAAATTGAGGCGATGGATCTTTCTAAACCTGACACTATTGATGCCTTAGCCGAAAAATTCCTCGCTTCAGGAAGGCCGCTTCATCTACTAATTAATAATGCAGGAATTATGTGGGTACCTTTACTGAGGGACAGCCGTGGAATAGAATCGCAGCTTGCAACCAATTACCTAGGTCAATTTCAATTAACAGCTAGGCTATGGCCAGCTCTCAAGAAAGCAAATGGCGCGCGGGTAGTAAACGTGTCTTCCTATGGGCATCAAATGGCTCCCTTCAACTTCGATGACCCTAACTTTGAACAAAGAGCGTATCAAACACTTCAAGCCTATGGGCAGTCGAAAACAGCCAGCAACTTATTTGCGCTTGAGCTAGATAATCGTGCAAAACTACACCAAGTAAGAGCTTACTCTTTACATCCCGGATCAATTGCCGGTACAGAATTGGCCAGAGATGCGGATATGGAGTTATTTAAACAAATGGGCTTTTTTGACGAGCATGGTCATATAAGACCAGAAATCCTCGCGAACTTAAAAACAATTACACAAGGTGCTGCAACTACTGTATGGTGCGCAACTAGTCCGATGCTAGCAGATATTGGCGGCGTTTATTGTGAAGATGCAGATATTGCCGAGCTGGACCTAGGTAACTTTGGGCGGAACAATGGCCTGGGAACGCGTGGTGTACAGGCTTATTCTTTAGATGAATACAATGCCAAAAAATTATGGAACCTCACTGAAGAAATGACTGGTATTCAATTCAAAGTAAGCTAAGTGAAAGATTTTAAAGTAAAACCAATAACTTTATCACAATGGAGCACCTATCTAAATACTTGACCAAGGAAATCAAGCTTTCTTGCTATGAAGACAAGCTATTCAAATCTGATTTGATGTTTGATGACCACATGTTGGTTTGGTTCATTTCGGGAGAAACAAAGATCATCCAGGCAGAATCTACTTTCAATTTCAAAACAGGTGATATTTTCCTAATTCCAAGAAATGAGTTAGCAACGATTATCAACTATCCAAAAAATGGTCTGCCGCATAAAACAGTGGTAATGCATTTATCAACCGAGCGACTAAAAAAGTTCTACGAGAAAGTTGACCGAAATCGAAAAATACAGCCTGAACAGAAGATATACCGATTTAGCAACCACCCCCTTTTAGAAAGCTGCCTGGCTTCGTTGATCCCCTATTTTGAAATGGAAGATGAATTTCCTGAAAGCTTGGCTACGCTTAAAATTGAAGAAGCAATTAATATATTAAGGCTAATTGACCCAAGTGTAGACAGTGTATTGGCTAACTTTGATATCCCCGGCAAGATTGACCTAGTAGACTTTATGCAGCGCAATTTCATGTTTAATATGTCGCTAGAAAGGCTAGGTTACCTAACAGGCCGCAGCTTATCTACCTTTAACCGAGATTTCAAAAAGTTGTTTAATACAACGCCTCAAAAGTGGTTGACGGATAAAAGGCTGGAACTGGCTTACTATCACCTGGCAGAAAAAAAGAAAAAACCGACTGAGATTTACTTGGAAGTCGGTTTTGAAGACCTCTCTCACTTTTCCTTCATTTTTAAAAAGAAATATGGAGTGTCGCCAAATCAGTTATCGATCAGCTAAAAACCATTTTTTTTCATCCAATCTACACACCATATAAACCATTTATCTTTATTTTCGGGATCGTACAAACCAAATCCATGTCCACCATCTTGTACTATATGCATCTCTGCTTTTACCTTAGCTTTAAGCAAGGCATTAAAAAACAGTAAGCTATTTTTTACTGGGATAACATCATCATCTAGCGCGTGTACCAAAAATGTTGGTGGAGTATTTGAATTCACATGATTTTCAGTTCCATATAAATGAAGTGCTTTTGCATCAGGTGTTTTACCAATCAAATTCTCACGAGTTCTTGGAATAGCAGGATCATAGATAATAACTGGGTAAAGCAGCACCATAAAATCAGGTCGGAGCGAAATATTTTCTTTATTCTCAATCACTACTCGATCAAGTTGTGTGCCTTCGGTTGATACCAAATGACCTCCGGCAGAAAGTCCGACTGTGCCTATTTTTGCAGGATTGATATTCCACTCTGCGGCTCTTTTACGAACTAGCTGAACAGCCCTTTGCGCATCTTGCAAAGGACCGATGCTTTTGTCTACCATAATTGCCTCACTCGGCAAGCGATATTTAAGAACAAAGGCAGTTACACCTATTTTAGTAAAGGCTTTAGCAATTTCGACACAGGTAGTTTGAGCGAGCACAAAATAGCCACCACCTGCAAAAATAATCACGGCAGTACCATTTGCAACACTGTTTTCAGGAAAATAAGCTGCCATTGTGGGGATGCTTACGTTTCGGGTTAATCCATTGCTATCGGTTTCCTCTACGTAATTTAAAGGAGCCTTTTTTGAGTTGGGAATAGTTTTCTCGTAGAGTGGAATAATTTGATCTTGTGCATAGTTAACCTGAGTACTAAAAATAAGTAGCCATAACATCAATAGTCGCTTCAATTTGCTTGGATTTAAAATGGTCTGTAAAACAATTGATCAAAATTATTAAACGACTACTTTTAAACATGTGCAGAAATTATCAGTTTAATGAGCTAGCCTTTCTATAGTTCAAAGGTTGCGTACCATAAGCAGTTTTAAAAGCCCTGCAAAAAGCACTCACATTTTCAAATCCACACTCCCATGTAATCTCGTTAATAGGCTTTCGGCTAAATCTTAACAGTTCTACTGCCCTCTTAAGTCTAAGCGCTACAAGATATTGATGAGGTGTAACCTGAAAAACCGACTTGAATTGCCTAATAAGTTGAGGAACCGATAAGCAAGCGGTTATACTCAGCGTATTCAAATCTGGTTGCTCCATAAACGTGGAGTGTAGCAAATCTTTGGCAACGCACAAACGCTTATAAATTTCTATTTTTGAACTTGGCTTAATCGCAGCAACTCGATCAATACGTTTTGTATCTGATTTGTACGAACGAATTAAGTGTTCCAGTAAGAAAACCAATTTTTCATCTGTCATTGCATGAAATCCGTCATTTTCAAGCGCAGCAATGAATGTTGTTAATTGCAATTGTAACTCAGGTGTAATGTAGTTTAAGGTTTGAAAAAACTCTGGCGATTTTTCATTGAAGCCAAAAGGATTGTCAAGTATCGTTTCTTCAGTGCTCGTCTCATTCCGAAATACTTCAGCGGCAAATTCTTTCTTAAAAAACACAGAAAAGCCTCTTACTTTCTCTTGATCAATGCTGCACGCATAATTTTGTCCGTCATTTAATGTCAAAAACTGACCAGGTCTAACAGCAATCCTTCTGTTGTTTACCACGTACCATTCCTCACCACTTAAAATGGTTTTAAAAGAAAGACAACCCACATGATCATCACAATGACTGTAATTACTCACCGTATTAAAAATGATGTTCTGCTTTTTGAACCGACTAAAGTGCAATTCCTCATCAAAATTAGCCTGAGAATGATCTGGTAGGGAAGTGAAATACATTAGGTTTTTGATAACAAGGTAGCAATCTTCAATTATAACGCGATAATAATATTTCAGGAAAATGCTAAAATCCTTTAATTTTTACCGTTAATAGATTCGCACTCATTTTCTACCAAAAACAACATCATTATTCAACTCGGTTTTTTCAAACAAGTTATTTACTTTATTTCGAAAAGAATCTGGAGTGACTTCATTAAAATAGACTAAAAGATCTTTAGCTGTAGCATAATTGTTATTTTTTACCTTCAATTTTCCATTATAACTGTTCCAGTCCTCGATGAACCTTTTTAAAGCAAGATTCACATTTTCTTCGCCAATATAATTTTGTAGAGCATACATAGCTAATATTCCCTTTGCATTAAATAGATAATCTTGTTTTTCAACTGATATCAAAGGAACTTCTTGATTGCTATATCTCTTTTTTGCTTGTAAATAGACTTCTTGTTCTTTTTGCAAAAGCTGCTGAACTTTCTCTTTGGAATATTTCTTTTTCATCACCATTAAAGCAGAATATTGCGCCAAAGTTTCCAAAATCATATCTCTTCCTTTCACATTAGCAGCTTGAATCTGCATTCCCCACCATTGGTGGGCCAATTCGTGAGCCATTTTGTAGAAAATAATATCGACATCTGTTTGGTCGTCAATATCCAGTATAAATTCATTGGATTCAGAAAAAGGCACTGTCCCTGAAAAATAGTCTATTTGTTCAGCGTAATTAGGCGTTTCCAAGATGCGCATATTCTTGTGTTGATAGGAGCCATAGTTCGAGGAGAAATAATCTAAAGATAATTTGATAGCCTCCGTCATTCTGTCTAAGTTATATGCATGTCCTTTGTGGTAGTATATTTCCAAATCTACCGGATTTGCCAAATGATCATTTTTAGGAAACCATTTGCTTTTGGAAACTTGGTAATTTGCCGATACGATCGAATATTGATTTACTATTGGCTTATCCGTTTTATAGTGAAAATAGGAACGACTATCTAATGTCCAATTCTTTTGTAAAGTGCCGGAAGAAACTGCTATTTGACTTTTGTCTGTCCCAATGATGACTTCAAAATTGATTAAACTAGCTTTTCCTCCATCACTTGCATAAGTTAGTTCCACTTTATCATTAATTTTAGCCATTCCTTTTATAGGAGGTAATTTAAACTCTGCTCTAACCTTATCCTCCTCAAGTTCATATTCTTTCTGGTAGCCAAAAGTTGGAAACGCCTTGTTTGTTAAGAAAGTGCCGTTTCGAAACAAATCGGTATTCGAATCATTTTCTTTAAAACCATTTGTCGTATAAGTCTGTTTAAATTTCATTTTTATCGAATCACCTACTTGCAGTGCTTTGTTTAACTTGTAGATGCAAAAACCGTATTCATAATATTGCTTATCGGCAGTAGCACCACCCTCAAAACTTACTTCATTTAAGCTTATTTGTGATTCTGTAGATTTTTGCAGGTATACTTTATAAATTGGTTCATTCTGGGTATTAGTAAGTATATAATATCCCTCTATAGTATAATCTCTCGTTTTTGGATACAGTTCAACATGTAGATTAACATTCGTTATTTTAGGCTGTGGTATATATTCAAACCTTTTGAGTGTCTTTTCATAATTTGCGCTAAATGCTAATTTATCAGCATTGCTTACATAGATGTTAAGGATGTTGGTATTGTAAAAAATATAGCTTCCTAACAAAGCAAATACCAATAATAACGACAAAACTAATTTTAGCATCGGTTTTGTAAGTCGTTGCATACCAAATTCTAGACGCTCTTTAAAACTTGTTTCCGAACCTCTAACAGAAAGAACTGAAGCCACAATTAATAGCAAAACACCAAATACAACCCAATACGCCTTAACCCATAGATAGGGTATTAGTGAGTGACCATACCCATTCATGTCTGAATATGAAACCAAACCGCTTCCGCCAAATTTGTAAAGATCGTGTTCGAAACCAAAGAATTCTGAAACAGTATTTAGGATAGCAAAAACCATCACTAAAATAAAGCCTATGAATTTATTATTTGTTAATGTTTGAAAGAAAAAAGATATAAAGGTGTATAAAACCAGAAAAGGGAAAAACTCAACGAAAAAGCCATAAAAATAAACATCTAGCTCATAGTGATAGTAGCCATTTGCCATTTGAAATATAATCCCGAATACAATTAGAGACAGTATTAATACGATGTAAATCAGTAAAAGCCCCACGAATTTACTTAACAAGCTTACAGTACGCGATATAGATGTAGCATCATAAATTAAATCCAGCTTAATCTCCCTTTCTTTCCAAATGAGTTCACCCGAATAAAAAACAAGTATGATTACAAAAAAGTAACCGGATAGTTCTTTCAGTTCATTTATAATAAGGTAGGTTTTAGGGTAGCTGGCTACATCGTATGCAATATTCAGATTGATAGAGTTGATTAAAATGATGATTAATGCACAGATTATGATAGCCCAAAAAGATACCTGCTTACAAATGGATATAAAATAAAACCATGTGAGATGCATTAGTTGAATACATTGTGCTTTAAAATCGTACTGTATTGATACTAAAGGTATTTTGAGGTCATCGTTACAAGCACTATTTAATTCATTGATAGGGTTTAATTTTTTGCTTTTAGGTACCTTATTTTTTACCGTAAAATTAAATTTGTAGTATCCTGTTATTAAAATAAGTAATCCAATAACAACCCAAAATAATTTATTATACAAGAGAACACCATTAAAAGGAACGAGCATTGAATTACGTTCTGCTACTGTAAACAGCGCATTCATATCAGTTAAGGTTGTCAAAGAAAAAGGGTCTAAAAGAGCTTGTAGAAAATCGTTTTTTATAGATTTTGTTAGCAGAAAGGGTACAAAAATAAATACTCCCTGCGTATACACTACCATTAACTTTCTGCTCAAAGCTCCACTTACAAAGAACAATGCCGACCCAAAAAATAGCATTGGCAATACTACAACTATAAATGGCTGCAGATAAGCTAAAAAGTTAAAGGGCATTAAATTTTCTGGGTAGCGCCAAGGCATAAATTCTCCTAATGCAAAGCCCAATAATAGCCCCGTAAATACAAACAATAGGATTACAAAAGCACCCAAAAACCGTCCTAATAAATAATCTCGCTTTTTGATTGGATTAACAAACAATAGTGCTTCCATATTGTACTCATAGTCGCGCAATACCGAGACGCCCATAATCAAAGAGGTTACCATCATTAAAATCGCAGTAACTGCTGCCATTGCTTTTGCGATAACTATTGGCGCGTTTGTTTTTACTGAGCCCATATCGATACCTTGAAAAACAAAGTCGACACCAGCAAGTGAAAAAAAGAATATAAAAATAAAAAATATATAGGTGTCAGGGCGTTTTATTCGGTATTGAATTTCGAATTTAAATATGTTGTACCACATGGTATATCGTTAGTTTTAATGAAAATGGAGTAGAAATTTTTTCAAGGGAATCAAATGCTTTTGTTAGAACTGGCAAGAATTTGCGAAAAATAGACATCTTCTAGACCAGCATTTACTGAGATAAAACCACTTTCCGGATTGCCTTCACTGAGAATATGAATGATAGGTTTGCCGAGAAATAATTTTTCAGCGATTACTTTATATTCTTTCTTATAATCTTCCAACTCAATTTTGTGAATTGTTTTCTGATATACCTTGCCTTCTATTTGGTTGATGAGTTCCAAAGGATTTCCTTTAAGCAGCACTTGGCCTCTATTAATGATTGCCATGTTTGTACACAGTTCCTTTACGTCATCAACGATATGTGTTGATAATATCACCACTGTGTTTTCACTAAGCTCACTTAATATATTATAAAACCGATTTCTTTCAACAGGATCCAATCCAGCAGTAGGCTCATCAACAATAAGCAATTTTGGCGTATTGAGCAATGCCTGTGCGATACCGAAACGCTGCTTCATTCCTCCAGAAAATCCGCTGAGGTTTTGTTTCTTTACATCATATAGGTTTGTCTTGTGCAAAAGTGCATGAACTAATTCTCGACGTACTTTTGGGTTTGTAATCCCCTTTAAAACGGCTAAGTGATTCAGCAGTACTTCGGCAGAGATTTTGGGATACAAACCAAATTGTTGCGGTAAGTACCCCAGTACTTTTCTTAGTTCATGTTTCTGATTTAAAGCATCTAAATTCCCGAGTTTCACAGAGCCGGAGTCTGCCTCTTGTAATGTTGCTATCGTTCTCATTAAAGTTGACTTTCCCGCACCATTTGGACCTAACAAACCAAACATTCCTGTGGGAATATCTAGTGTTATGTTTTGTAGTGCTTTTACACCATTTGGGTAGGTTTTTGAAAGGTTGGAAATACTAAGACTGGTCATTTGTTTCGATTTATTTTAAACAAACGTATGGTCTAGGTTGAACTCAATAAAATAAAAGGGCTAAACTATTCTGCTTTTGGGATACAAATGTATTATGCATGGATAAACAGCTTTCATCACATATTTTTGCAGGTTGGAAGTACTAAATCGATCGTTTGTCAACTTATTTTACCCGTAATTTTTATTGATTTACTTTTGTGATTATGATTTTAAAAATAAATAACAACAAGAAGAATATAATCAAGACAATTGCTTTAGTTTTAGCAGTAGTCCCACTAGTTATAGTGTTTTTGGTAGTAATTACTTCGGAAAAAGATTCCGTAGTTCTTTTTGAAAACTATAACCCAAAAGTTAGCATCTCTATTCTTAGTTTCTATTTTTTGCTCTACCTGGTATTGATTTCCTTTGGAATTTATTGGTTGATAACACAAATTCTGTCCATCATTAAATTAAAAAATGAAAACGGCAAAACAGAATTGCTCCATTTGCAGAACCAAGTTAATCCCCATTTCTTTTTTAATATGCTCAATAATTTGTATGGATGGGTTGGAAGAGATCAAAAAAAAGCTCAAGAATTAATTTTGAAACTTTCTGATATGATGCGTTATAGTATTTATGAAGGACAGAAGAATTTTGTTACAATTGCTGAGGAAGTTGCCTATTTAAAAAACTACATCGACTTGCATACTATGCGTTATCACAAAAAGATAAATGTGAATTTTGAAACAAATTTGGATGATGAACAGCTTAAAATAATCCCTTTACTTTACATAATGCTTTTGGAAAACGCATTTAAACATGGAGTAGAAAGTTTAAGAGAAAATGCATTTGTCAATATTAAACTTAGTTCAGATAATAATATCGTATCTTTTGAAGTGGAAAACAACTATGATTCAGATTTAGTACATCAGTCATTAGGTATCGGAATTAAGAATTTGAGAAGGCGATTAGAATTGGTTTATCCTAAAAAGCATGAATTCTCAGTTTCGAAAAATGACACTATATACAAAACACAATTAATCTTAAAACTATAATGATCAAATATTTAATTATAGATGATGAACATATTGCCCACGAAATTATCAAAGGCTACTGTGATTTATTGCCAAATATGACATTGATGAAAAGTTGTTATGATGCACTTGAGGCCTTTGAATATTTGAGTAAGCATAAGGTGGACCTGATTTTTTTAGATTTGAACATGCCCATATTAAAAGGTTTTGAATTCCTAAAAACATTAACTAATCCACCGAAAGTAATTGTGACCACTGCTTATCAAGAATATGCACTTGAAGGTTATGAGCTTAATATTTCAGATTATCTATTAAAACCTTTTGGTTTTGACCGTTTGCTAAAAGCAATCAATAAAACGTTTAGTACCCCTATTGCTCCAGTAGTTATTTCAACAGAAAACAATACCATCTCCAATCGCATTTTTCTTCAAAGCAATAAAAAATATATCCAAGTTGAAATTGACAACATTCAATACCTTGAAGCTACCGGTAACTACACCAAAATATTTACGATTACGGAACCTATCACTATTCGTGAAAAAATATCGACTTTATTAGAATTATTGCCTAAAAACGAATTTTTACAGGTCCATAAATCATTTGCCGTTGCTCCAAAACACATTAGTAGTATCGAAGGTACTAGAATATTTATCGGTAGTTATGTTATTCCTATTGGAAAATTATTTAAGGGGAATATTATTCAATTATTAAAATAGGTTAGTCTTATTAAAGCCATCAATTTTCCTTATTCAAAGTTTGAAAAACTACTTAGTTTTTATAAATTTTTCATTCCTAGAGCCGCGATGGTATTCCAATTCAATAATCTTACCCGCTGTATCCTTTATAAAGCTAATACCAACAGGATATTCTCTCGAAAAGAAATCATTTTCAGTGCCGGCGTACAATTCAAATCCGTCCCAACCCGGCTCTGAATAAAAAAAACGCCCATTTACTAGGCTAATTTTGAGATAAAATTCATCATTCGCCTTGCGCTTATATTCACCCACATAGGTTTCTAAGATATTTTGTGGAACGGTAATGATCTTTGGCCTTTGTAGTGGATTGTAGAAACCTTTCCAGCCATAAACTGTTGCAACACTATTTATTATTTCTTCTGTAATAGCTCCATTGTCGCTGTTTACCATCACAACTACACCATCACCGCCTTCCATACTGCCATAATATTGACTAACAAATCCTTCATCAGCCCCAGTGTGCTGGAAGTAAGTTTGCTCACCTCTTTTAACAATGAAAACACCCAAGGCCGCAGATTTGTCAATATATGGTGTGAGTCTTAGTTTAGTCATATCTTGTGAAAGTACTTTGCTAGATTTTCCATGCAACGCTAACTGTGTCTCAATGACGTAATTAGCCAGATCTGTTGGGTTCGTCCATAATCCTGCTGCAGCTTGTTCCGGGTAAATATGATATTTCCCCTTTACAGCTTTTCCATCATTGTAATATCCCGATGCCAGAAGTTTTTGTTTATCCCCTGCCGGAGGCTGGGTATAAAAACTATTTTTCATACCCATGGGTTTCAATACATTTTTCCACATGAATTCATCATAAGGTTTTTTGGTGATATCTTGGACTATCAGTTGAGAAATCGTAGTTCCCCCACCTGAGTATTGATATTTCAATCCAGGTTCAAATATGGAACGAACAGCGCTTGTATTAGCAGGTCTTTCGCCATTTAGTATTTGTACCAGTGTGGGAATGGAATTTCCTTTTTCGTATCCGGGAAAACCATGCACACTTAAACCTGCTGTATGGCTAAGCAAGTTTGCAAGGGTTATTTTCTTACTTTTAGTTAACGAATCATAGGGGAACTTCCAGCTTGTTAGGTAATCATTCACATCAGTATTGAGATCTAGTCTCTTATCCTGCACCAGTTTTAAAACGCCAACGCCATTCAGGGATTTACTGATTGAACCTGCTTGAAATAAGGTACTCGTTGTAACACGACGTTGCTCAGCACTATCAGCCCAGCCGTAACTTCTTGCCCAATCTATTTTATAGTCTTTAATAATTGCAATAGTGACACCATTGACATGATGAAAATTCATTCTTTCCTTCAGGGTGTGTTTGGGCTCACCTTCAATACGGACTTGAAGACCAAGGTTGTTTTCTACTGCCTTTATTTTTGTTTCGATTTCATGAGCATATTTTTTGTCTTGAGCGTAAAGTTTGGTGAATAATCCTTGCCAAAGGAAAATTAGGAACAAAGTGCATAAGTTTTTCATGTTAAAAAAGTTTGACATTGATTGAAGCAAACTTATACCTTAAGTCGTTCATTACAGTGTAAAACGTTGTAAATAAAAATGTAAACTTTGTAAATAATGACTTGGTTAGGTTTCTCCTCGCAACGCTGTGTTCGAAATGACGATGGGGATAACCAAAAAACAGTCTTTTCAGATTACTTTCAAGTTAAAGGGTCACTGGCGGTGCGTAATTCGAACCATTTGATTGAAATTGGGGCTTTTTAAAAATTCTTGATGAATAAATTACATTATTGTCAAGCATCTCAATTAACTTTCCGAGACGCTCTGTTTTTTTAAGAATATCTTGATTGATCTTAACGGTATTGCGACAATCATGAGCAAAGATGCGACGTACAAAATACTATATTGACAAACCCTATAGGTGGTCGGAACGGCTATCCTGTTATCTCTGTAGGTGCCAATTTAATACGGCCTTACTAAAGAACAACATTAACACCTGACCAGAACTTCGCAACAAAACGCCTATTGGTCGGCTTGATTCCGACACTGGTCTCAATTAACATTTGTTAACAAAAGGATTTATAAAATTCGCCATCACATATGAAGAGGATTTTATCATTAATCAGTATCAGTATCGCCTTTGCCTTGAGCGCAAGGGCGCAGCGGCCGCTCAGCAGCCCGGCAAAGATCAGCGGCTCCTATGCCATATCAGTTGAACAGATGCTCGACACCATTGCATCCAGGGCAAAGATCAGATTCATCTATGACCATGAGCTGACTCGGAACATTCAGGTCACCGACCGCTTTAACCAGGAAGGCGCCATAGCCGTGCTGGAGATCATTTGCAAGGCCCATCGGCTGCGCTACTGGGCAGAGAGCGAGCAGGAAGTTTATATCATCCGCTCGCTGGAGGATCTGCCGCGCTTGAAAAAAATGGCTGCCCAAAGGGATCCATCCATCTATTATTCTGGAAGCGGACAGGCAAAAAATACCGATAACATCGGCATATCGATCCTGGCTCCCGTCATTGCAAGAACCGACACGGTCAAGAAAAAGCCTGCCCAGCCCTTTGACATCAGCGGCAGGGTGATCGACCAGAACACTGGGGAATCGCTGCCCTCGGCCATGGTCAAAGTCCGCGGCACCTCCATCAGCACCACCACCAACCCCGATGGGTACTTCACCCTCTTCAAAGTGCCCTCGGATACCTGCACCCTAGAGGCCAGTTATATCGGCTATCGGCAGGACAGCTATCCGCTTAACAGTGAAAACATCAAGAAACAGATCTTGATAGGCCTTTTCACCACCATCAGGACCCTGAGCGAGGTGGTAGTAAAGGGCAAAAAGGGCGAAGGGGTAATGACCACCGATAAGCGCAGGGTCAGCACCTTGCAGATCTCCCCGACCAAGCTCGATGAGCTGCCCAATATCGGCGAACGGGACATACTTAGATCCTTCCAACTGATGCCCGGGATCAGCGGCAGCAACGAATCCTCTTCAGGGGCATACGTGCGCGGGGGAACACCAGACCAGAACCTGGTGCTCTTTGACGGATTTACCGTCTACCAGGTCGACCACCTTTACGGCTTCTTCAGTGCCTTCAACGCCAATAGCGTGAAGGACGTAACGATGTACAAAGGCGGATTTTCCTCCAAATACGGCGGCAGGCTGTCCAGCGTGACCGACATCATCGGAAAGGAGGGCAATAACCAACAGTCCATCATGGGCGGAGATATCAGCCTGCTCAGCGCCAACCTTTACCTGGAGCGGCCGATCAACGACAAATCCACCCTGCTTCTGGCCTATCGCAGATCCTATGAGGGACCGCTTTACAACAAGATCTTCAACAAGTTCAACGCAACAGCGGTGACCACCAATGCCGGTCCCGCAGGAGCGGGCGGATTTGGCGGACCGGGCGGAGGAGGACCTCCCGGTGGCGGCGGCGGACCAGGAGGAGGCATGGGTCCAACGGTGACCACTCCAGCCTCGGCATTTTACGACCTGAACGCAAAATATACCTATTCGCCCGACCAGAAAAACAAGTTTTCTTGGAGCGTCTACCAGGGCAACGACAACCTGGACAACAGCAAGACCATCGAGCTGCCATCGTTCATCTCTAGCGGTGGGGGTATCACCAACACCGATAAGACCACCTACGGCAACCTAGGCTCAAGCCTAAAATGGTCGAGGCGATGGAACTCCAAGTTCTATTCCAATACCCTTGCCAGCTACTCGACCTACCACAGCGACCGCGACAACAGTAACAAGATTACCATCACCGATACCGCCGGCGCCGAGCAAGAGATCAGCAATGGCACCTTCGAAAAGAACAGGCTAAATGATTTCAGCATCAAATCCGACTGGGAATATCAAGCGGCATCCAAAGCAAAGCTCCTTTTCGGTGCCTACGGTTCAAAACAGAACGTTTCCTATGAATATAGCCAAAACGATACCAGCAAACTGATTGATGAGCACACCAAAGCGAGCATCGCTGGCACCTATGCTGAGTTGGAGCTCAGCCCATCCCAGCGCCTTCAGCTCAAGCCCGGCATCAGGGCTACGTACTTCGACCAGACCGGAAAACTGTATTTCGAACCCAGGCTTTCGGGTTCCTATACTCTGACCGACAGGTTGACGTTAAAGGCATCCACCGGTAAATTCTACCAGTTCACCAATAGGGTGATCCGCGAGGACATCCTTTCCGGCAGCAGGGACTTTTGGGTACTAGCCAACGGAGGTACGATCCCAGTCGCCTCGGCCAACCACTTCATTGCCGGCTTCAGTTATGAGCGGGACCAGTTTTTGATCGACGTTGAAGGCTACTACAAGTCGCTGGACAACCTGTCGGAATACTCCCAGCGCCAAGTAGGCAACCGCAGGACGGGGCTTACCTTGGAAGAGCACTTTTACCACGGTAACGGCTACACCAAGGGCATTGAGTTGCTCGTGCAGAAGACCAAGGGCATATACACCGGCTGGATCAGCTATACCCTGGCCGAAGCCAAGAACAACTTTGAAGCCTATGGCGGTGAATTTGCAGCCAGCCAGGATACCCGCCATGAGTTCAAGGCAGTGGGCATGTACCACTATGGTCGTTGGACCTTTTCCGCTACTTGGATATTTGCCACCGGCAAGCCCTATACCGCCCCACTAACCAGCTACACGATCAACGACTACAGCGGAAGCCCGAGAACCTTTTTGACCATCAGCGAAAAGAACGGCATGCGCATGCCAGCCTACCACCGGCTGGACGTGTCGGTACTGTACGATTTGATCAAGATCGACAGCCGCAAGGTGGGTAGCATTGGCTTTTCGATGTTCAACGCGTATAACAGGGGCAACATCTGGTACCAGCAGTACAACATCGTCAATAACCAGGTGGTCACCTCCAACGTGAACTACCTTGGCATGACCCCTAACATCACCCTCAGTTTAAAATGGAAATGAAAAGAAACCTAAAATATTTGTTTATAGCAGCAATCGGCAGTCTTTGCTGCCTGATGGCCTGTCAAAAAGATGATGCGGTAGCCGATTACCAGCGCCCGGTCGTGGAAGGCTACCTGATGCCCGACAGCCCCATAGTGGTCAGGGTCTACTACCAGAAATACCTGGAGGATACTATTTCCTACGGCTATCCCATCGCTGGCCTTTCCCTTCGGGTATCGGACGGGACTAGCGACGTACTATTGGCAGAGAGCGGTCCTGGGGTCTACCGATATGCCGATGGCAGCTTTGTAAAACAGAATAAGACCTACACGCTGACCTTTGTCCACCTGAAAAAGACCATCAGCGCCAAAACGGTGATTCCCGAAAAACCTACCGGGTTCAGGGCCTCGGCCACCCAGCAGCTGGTACCGGTCTTTTCTCCAGGTTCAACTCCCGCAAGCTTTGTGCCGGTGGCCTTTAGCTGGGACAACCCCCAACAGGGGTACCACTTGCTCTCTTTCCAGAACATCGAGGCCTATCCCAGCAGTATTTCAAGGAACACCGCGCTGAAGACCGAGGTACAGGCAGAACAGAGCTCCTCCTATAACACCGATCGGATGAACTTCAACTACCTAGGCAACCATAAGGTATGGCTTTTCGCCATCGGTAGGGAGTACAACGAGGCGCTGAAGGCCACCAGTGGAAATTCACTTAATTTAACAAATCCCTCGACCAATGTTATCGGCGGATTGGGTATTTTTACCGGGCTCAACGGAGTGGCACTGGACCTGTACGTTTACCAGTAGCGATCAAAAGTTTACAAAAAAGCTAATAGCAGATGATGAAAAACCTGACCTGGAGGACGTTCAATTTTTTGCTGCCCTTACTTTTCTGGGCAGCGGTCTTCTCAGTACTCTATTTTTCCGGGCCCGAAAACCTGCCCAGAGATTTTAGGCAGCAGCAACAGACCCATATACTCTTTTTCAACCTGTTACTGGTGGGCATCTTCTACCTGCATAGCTACCTGATTTATCCGGTCAGGGAGGCCAAAAACGGTACGTTGTTCTATATCCTGATACTGGCGGCGACGATGATAGTCTACCTATCGGTCAATGGCCTTTTTCGTCCTCAGTTCCCTCAGCTTCCCATGCCCCAGCACCAGGGCATGCCGCTGGGGCCACCGCCCGCACCCAGCCCGCTGATAGCGCTGTTCCCTTTTTTCTTTGTAGTGATGGCCAGCTTCTGTCACAGGCTCTATATCGACAAGTCAAGGCGGGATAAACTGGACAAGGAACGCGAGAACATCCACCTGAAGACCGAGCTGGATTTCCTTTCCTCCCAGATCAGTCCCCATTTCCTGTTCAACACGCTCAACACCATGGTATCGATGGCAAGAAAAAAATCACCACAACTCGAATCCTCGCTGATGAGCCTTTCACAGCTGATGCGCTACATGCTATATGATACTGCGGGTAACCGGATCAACCTGTTCGAGGAGATCCAGTACCTCAAGAGCTATGTCGACCTGCAGCGGGTCCGCTTCCAAGAGGACGTGAAAGTCAATCTAAAAATGACCGGCGAATTCGAAAGGGCGGAAATCGCCCCTATGCTGCTAATCGCCTTCATCGAAAATGCGTTCAAGCATGGTATTGCCGCATTGGAAACTCCCGCAATCGATATTTCCATTGGTCTTGATAAAAACGGCCGCTCGCTGAAAATGATCGTCCTCAACGGGGTGGGCAGCCCTTCGGTTTCCGAGAAAAACGGGGGAATAGGGTTAAATAATGTTAAAAGACGCCTCCAACTGCTCTATCCAAACCAGCATGAGCTTAAAGTCAAGCAAAAAGGTGGTACTTTTATGGTCATGCTGCAAATTGAACTATAAGATGAATTGTGTCTTAGTCGATGACGAGAAACCCGCACTTGACCTTTTGGAGGACAATGTCCGCCAGTTCCCCTACCTGAACATCGTGGCCAGCTGCAGAAAACCGGCCCAGGTGATAGAAATCCTGCAGGCCCATAAGGTCGACCTGCTTTTTATGGATATCCACATGCCAGTGATCAGCGGCCTGGAATTGATCAGGCGGCTCAAGAACCCGCCAATGGTCATCCTGGTGACCGCCCACCCCGACCATGCCCTAGACGGCTTTGAGCTGGAGGTCGTGGACTACCTGCTCAAGCCCGTTCCATTTGAGCGTTTCGCAAAGGCCGTAAAAAAGGCCTATGGGCACTACCAGGCAAGGGCCATGGGCAGCGGCAGAACGGATCAGGACTATGTATTTGTTAATTCTAACTACCAATCGGTCAAAATCAAAAAATGTGAGATCACTTATATCGAGGGCCTAAAGGACTATATCAAGATCCACCTGAGCGAAGGAAAACCCGTAGTGACCCGCTCGGGGCTCAAGGACCTGGATGAGCGGCTCGGCCTTGATAGATTCATGCGTATCCATAAATCCTATATCGTTGCGCTGGACCAGATCCAGTCCGTCCAAAAGACTCAACTTACGGTCGGAGGTAACGAAATCCCGATAGGTATCGGCTATAGGGATCTGTTCCATAATCTTATCCAACAGAAGAACCTTTAACTCCGCCAAACTGGGGAACTGAAAACCGGTTTAATTTCTTACTCCGCTTTCATAGGCTATCTTAAAAAAGGCTTTATCTTCTCAAACGGAGATTCGAAGCGAAAATCATCTACCACACCTATAATCTCTCTATTACCATAAAAATTGTGCAATATGCGATGATTTGAAAATTACCACTAACGTTAATCCATTTCTAATAATGATATCTATCATTTATCTATCTAATAAGCATCATTTCTTTTTCTTAAAAACCTAGGTAGATTGTACAATAAATATAATTAAGAAAATGAAAAAAAATATGGGAACAGCTGACAAAGTAGTAAGGATACTTGCAGCTATTGTTATTGCAGGTATGTATTTAGGTCACCTCATTTCAGGTACACTTGCCATCATACTTTTAATTCTTGCTGGTATTTTCATCTTTACCAGTTTTATAAGTTTTTGTCCATTGTATTTACCTTTTGGTATTTCTACCAAAAACAAAAAGGTTAATAATTAAGCAGTCCCAATTATTATAAAACATCAAAAATGGAAACAGTAGAACAAATCGTGGTCATGCCACGCATAGGAGATAAAGCGCCGGAATTTAAAGCCATCACCACACAAGGTGAGCTTAATTTCCCTCATGATTATGAAGGCAAATGGGTGATTCTTTTTAGCCATCCTGCCGATTTTACACCAGTATGCACTTCAGAATTCATGACTTTTGCTAAGCGAGAGCCTGAATTTACTGCCTTGAATTGTCAATTGGTTGGCTTGTCGATTGATGGATTATACAGCCATATTGCATGGCTAAGAACCATCAAAGAGAAAATAGAATTCAGAGGCATGAAAAATATGGAGGTGAAATTCCCTTTGATTGAAGACATTACCATGGAGGTCGCAAAAAAATACGGGATGATCCAACCAGGCGAAAGTTCTACCAAAGCGGTAAGAGCAGTTTTCTTTATAGATCCTAAAGGGTTGGTTAGGGCTATCATTTATTACCCGCTATCCATGGGCAGAAATTTTGATGAATTAAAGAGAGCATTGATTGCCATGCAAACTGCCGACATGTACAATATTGCCACTCCAGCAGATTGGCAACCTGGTGATGACGTAATCGTACCAACAGCAGGATCATGTGGTGTTGCGAAAGATAGAATGGAAAGCAACGATGATATGACCTGTTCAGATTGGTTTTTCTGTACCAAACCACTACCAATTGAAAAAGTAAAAACGAACTAATATGGAACCGCATTTTTATCATGTTGATATCAACTGGAATACTGAACGTAAAGGAACCCTCTGTTCGCCTGAATTGATGGCCAATGGGGGTAGTTGCATTGAAGTAGCCACACCACCTGAATTTCCAAAAGGCATCCCCGGTATTTGGTCGCCAGAGCATTTGCTTACAGCAGCAGTAAACAGTTGTTTGATGACTACATTCCTCTCAATCGCAGAAAACTCAAAATTGGAATTTGTCAGTTTCAGTTGTAAATCAAAAGGAAAGTTAGAACAGGTTGATGGGAAATTTATGATTAGTGAAATTATCATGGAACCAACTGTTACACTTACAGATGAAAACGACCGTGAAAAAACCTTAAGGATTCTACTAAAATCAGAAGCAGCTTGTTTGATTTCAAATTCAGTTAAGTCAAAAATAACCATGTTTTCAAGCGTTGTTATTAAATGAACCGTCTGGGACAAAACAAAGTGAAAAAACAGGAATAAAGAAACAAAATCATGTCAAAACCACATATCATAATTCTCGGCTGCAATTTTGCCGGCCTTACTACCGCGAGATATATTCACGCTGTAGTTAAAGGAAAAGCGGATATTACCATTATTGACCGTAAGTCCCTGCTTACTTTCGTACCCAATATTCCGATGCAGGTCTTGGCAAACATTAATCCTGCCATCGATCTGCAATACAAATTCATGTCATTTTTAGAGCACGATGGCAGCGAATTTATCCAAGCAGAAGTTACCACCATTGATCCGGACACCAATACTGTTTTTTATCAGCCCAATGAACGTATGGGGCACGCTGTCCGTAAAATTAGCTATGACTATTTAGTGGTAGCCTTGGGTAATCGCTTGGCATACGATAAAATTGAGGGCTTTAGTGAAAATGGACATAGTGTTACTGACGTATTTTTAGGCAATCGACTACGAAACTATTTGCATAAGGAATACAAAGGCGGCCCAATAGCTATTACTTCCGATATTTTTCACCAGGGCAAGAGCGACAAACTTCCGAAAGGTTTACCTGTTGCCCTAACGGCCTGTGAAGGTCCTCCTGTAGAGATGGCCTTTTCACTTGCACATTGGTTAGCAAAAAATGAAAAGGGGAAAGCCTCAACAATCTTTCTCTCTACTCCTGCCAAAGTGATTGCAGAAGATGCGGGAGAAACCATCTTGAACCAGTTGTTGCCGATGATGGGAAAGATGGGATACCATTATCAGGCCAATACAAATGGCATCAAAAAAGTTCATAAGGGTGGAATAGAATTCAATGACGGCACTACACAGGAAGCAGAGGTAGCCATTATTTTTCCAGACTGGCAGGCGCATACCTTTTTGAAAGAATTACCATTTACCGATGATATGGGTTTCGTGGTTACCGATCTCTACATGCGAAATCCAGACTACAAAAACATCTTTGCCGTCGGTGATGCTGCGTCCATTACAGTTCCAAAAATAGGCTCACTGGGTCATATGGAAGCTGAAATATTGGCGAACACATTGGGTAAAGAATTAGGCATTATTAAAGTTGACATTAAACCGATGGAGTTTGAACTGTTATGCATGGGTGATATGGGAGGTATTAAAGGATTCTATATGCGTACAAACGAATGGTGGGGCGGAAAAGAAAGTCATCTGGAAATGGGCATTACCCCTTACGCACTCAAAATGGGCTTCAAACAAATGTACTATACGCTGGGAGGTAAAATTCCACATTGGGGACTAGCATTAAGTGAAATCGTGGGTGACCATACCGTAATTTAATCGAGCAAGCCAACAATTCTTTATGCAAGGTCTTTTACCCCATTCGCGATTGCGCAACGGTTTACTCGAACTTGATCGTATATTCATTTCTAACATCCTTCTTCCAGGCATTTGGCTGTGAAGTAGGCGATATGCCAAATAGTGGAGAAAAGGTACGTACTTTAACTGTTTTGTTGTCTGGAAAGAATTCCAGGATGCGCAACCAGCCATCACCACCGTTTCCTATGCGGCCGCCACCACCCATCGATTGTGCATCGAACATAATTTGGTGAACTGTTTTGCCTTTAACATTCTGGTCTTTCTTGTATCCTTCGCCAGAGTAGTGTCCGCTCAGTACCATTTCGATGTTGGAAGATGGCTTTACAAGGTTTTCCCAGATTTGTTTGCCGCTATTAGCTAAGGGGAGTTTTATACGAGGAGATTTCTGAATCATGTTGTTTATGCGGTAAGGTTCCCAATACAACCAAGTCACGTCTGCTTCACCTAGGTTGTCTTTCGCACTAAGATAGCTGTGGGTTGACATAATAACTCGGTGATTTTTATATGCTGCCATGGCAGCTACTTTTTTTGCCCAAGTAATTACGGTATCTCTCGGTGCATATTCAACAGATAGAAAAAGATAATCTTTACCATTCAGATCTTTTAGTTCTAATGCCGAATTAGCCAGGGTTTGTTTACCCTGCTCATCCCTACCCTGTTGCACCAGGTATTTCTGGTTAAGGTAATTTTTTTCAATAGTGAAAAACTCATTATAGCGAGAAGTACGGTTGCCGGCTCTATCAATACTGTAATCATGGTTACCGGTTACTGCCATATAAGGGACTTTACCATTAAAACGATCAAAAAAGCGGGAAGCTGCTTTCCACTGTTGATCGGTAGTCTGGTCCCCGTCGTAATCGTTCATGATCTTCTCATTGTTGTTCACCAGGTCGCCCATGCATAAAACCATTTTTATGTTTAGCGAATCAAGGTTATGCTCAATCCAGGCCGACATTAAGTCGAGTATTGGCTGGTTGGTTCCCCATTTTACATAGTTCTGTATGTCGGGCACCATAATTACCGTAAACGATTTCTTGTTTTCAAGGGTGGGCTTTTGGTAAGCTTGCTGTGCACGGGTTACGGATACAGCTAAAAGCAGTACAAAAAATAAGATCTTCTTCATTTTAAAATTATTTCCAGGTTATATAAACAGGATAATGGTCAGATAATTGATTGGTTTCTTCATTCTGTAGTACGTCGGCAGCTTTAATCTGTGCAGCCATAGCCTTGTTCACCCAGATGTAATCGATCCGGATCTTTCTCCCATGTTCAGCAGCATGGTCTTTTGTGGGCGCACTGTATTTAAATTTTGTATTAGCCAAGTAATAACTGTCTTTAAAACCTGCCTGCAACATTCGGTTGGTAACCGTATAATCCAGCTTCCCATTATCTAAGTTATTGTAATAAATAGTCTTAAACCTAACAATGGCTGTACCGCTTTTTGGCTGTAGCTTGCCATCTGTCTTAAGCATTGCAGTAAGCAATGGTTCACCATAATTTGCCGAATCAATTGCAGCAAACGCATTAAAATCGCCTGCTATTACTATTTTTTCCTTAGCAGGAATCAGCTTTGTATGAGCCAAAATTCGGTCAATATCTGCCCTTCTAACACCCACTTCAAAAGGCGAAAGATGGGTTACAAAAAAATGGATGCCATTAATATTACCGTAAAGGTAAGAGTGCCACATATTGGTTGTTACCTGTTGTACCATCACAATGGGGTAGCGCGAGGTAATGCCAAGTGGGTGCGTAACGCCAGTGTTTAAAATCGCATATGGATGTCCGTATCTTTTTCCAAGTTTCTCCAAGCTATCTTGTGTATAGCCATTTAGTTCCTGATAGGCAATTACGTCGGGGTTTTCCTTCCTAACCCAATCAACATAACGTTGCTCCAGCGCTTTATCATTGTTAAACCCATGAAGTACATTGTAACTGATGAACTTTTGCTGGGCGTGGATTGAAGAAAAACTGAGCAGCACGATCATAAATAAGCCTATTTTTTTTAACATATCAAATAGCATTTAGCTTTTTAAGCGTAAACTCTCCATCTTCGGCAAGCTCAAATAAGGTTATGGAAGAATTTTCTTGAGCCAACTGCCGATAATTTTTTAAAGGCATCCCTAATTTATAAGCCATATATAACCTATTTACGCCATTATGCGCTACCACCAATATGGTTCCATCAGGGTGCTTTTGCTGAATTTCTTTAAAAAAATGGTCTACCCGCTCCACAATTGCTTGGCCGTTTTCACCGATGCCGCCCGCATTGGCTATTTGTGGGTCGGCCGACCAGTTAGCCCACAGCAGCTCGTTTTCTGCTATAAATTCTGCCCTGGTTTTACCTTCCCATGTGCCAAAGTCTACTTCAATCAATCTTTCATCGGTAACTACCTCACGGCCCGATGCAATTGCTGCAGTTATTTTGGCGCGTTTTAAGGGAGAGGAATATACTGCATCAAATTTAACATCCTTTAAAAGCGTATTGGCCAAATTTGCCTGTGCCATTCCTTTTTCGGTAAGCTCAATATCAGTTCTACCGCAATACCTGTTTCCATCGGCATTGTAAGTCGTTTCTCCGTGACGTAATAAATAAACTTTAAGCATCTATATTTTCTCTAATGTATCCTTTGCTTATTAACAAATCAATAAATTTTTGGTAATTTTTGTCGTATCGCTCGGCGAGTTCAATTTCTGGCCGCACTTCTTTCTCAATGCAGGTCAATTTTTCAACGGCTTCAATCAGTGAGCTAAAATACGTATTAGATGCAGCTAATATGGCAGCACCCACAGCACCACTTACGTGCTTCATTTTAAATATAGGAAGATTTAAAACGTTGCTCCTTATTTTTAACCATACCTCATTGTTACTTCCTCCGCCCGCTGTATAAACTGCATTAATTTCTTCTCCGGTAAGCTCTTTAATCAGCTCGAAAGCATAACGCTCTAGGTAAGCCACACCTTCCATATTTGCAGTAAATTTTTCTTCGGTGGTTAATCCACCCGGCTCAAAACCTGTCGCATTCGGAGCTACCATCGGAAACCTTTCGCCCTTTTGTCTCAACGGATAAGACATGTGATTGGTAGGAATTAATAATGCCGCTGCACTACTTAATTGGGCCAGATCGCCACCAAATTCGTTGGTCACCCAGTCTGCACCCGTGTTGCTTGCCCCGCCTGGCATCCAATAGCCTGCCGGATGCCTATGGCTATAAATTCTTCCCTCATCATCAATTAACTGTTTAACCGTTACACCCTTTATCACCATGGTTGTACCGATCGTGGTATTCCAGTCGCCCGGTTTAATAGCACCCGAAGCAATTTGAGAGGCACAACCATCGGTAATGCCCGTAATTACTTTAATACTTTTCGGAAGTCGAAGAATAGCGGCTATTGCAGGATCAATGGTTCCAATAATACTTCCAGATGGTAATACTTTTGGCAGCCATTTCTTGTCTATCGATAAGTCTGTGGTAAGATAAGCCGGCCATTCCAGTTTATTTACATCATAGCCAGATTTAAACGCATTGGTATAATCCGTAACTCCCCATTCGCCACTTAGCATGCCGGTAACATAATCAGCCGCATGGATCCATTTGCTTAGCCTGCTGGCTTTTTCCGGATAGGTTTCCTGAAACCACACCATTTTTGCCAAACCGCTTGATGAGTTAAATCCGGTAAAACCTTCCACCTTATTTTTAATGGCTATAGCCGTACATCTTTCTCCCTGTGGTGCCGAGCGTTTATCACTGTACATAATAGCGTTGTGCAAAGGCTCATTAAATTCATCCATTGGGATAACTGTTCCAGAAGTAGAAGTAACAGCAATTGCGATCGTGTGGGCATTGTTTGTTGCCTCAGTTAAATCTAACAGACAAGCCTTACAGGCATTCCACCACATTTGTGGCGATTGCTCTTCGCGAGATTGTTCATCTAAACCGAAGTTTCTTTCGCTGCTTGCAGTAATTTCTCCTGCTTGGTTTAAGATCACTACCCTTGCACCTTGTGTGCCAATATCAATTCCTATAAAATACGCTGCCATTAACTAAGGGTTTGTCTAAATGAAGCCCTTGTTGCTTTCCATTCAGCATAACGTTGCTCGTAACCTACAAGGTCTTGCGGAACGGTTTCTGCTAAAACGGTGGAACTTAATGCTGCAAAGCCCAAGGACTTATTGCAGATATAAACGCCACCAATTACCGAAGCCTGACGATAATCGGTATTAATGATGATTTTTTTACCTAAAAGATTGGCTAAAAATTGACGCAATAACGGGCTCTGTACACCGCCACCACATGCCCATAGGTAATCAGGTTGGTGGGGGCTTACTTCACATAAACTTTTGTAGTTTTCGTTAATGCTACAGGCAATGTCCCATAAAGTGGCCCAAACAAAGCTGGCTCTGGTTAATTGATGCGAAACAGGTGCGTTAAAGATAAAGCCACCCCGAGTTAATGGCGATTTTTCATCTGCTACCAACGATCCTAAGGAAGCCACACACTGAAAATCTTTCAATTCAGCAAGTTCCTTTTCAATTACGTCATAATCTTCTGTAGGGTAAAAAATCTCCTTTAAATGTTGGTAGTTTAACCCAGTTACCCCAGCATTGGTTTCTAAAATGAAACTATGCTCGTCTGTATGTCTATTGGTCCAAGTACGTTGTAGTTGGTCTGTTATATAGGTTTCTGTTAATTTAATAATCGGCGTAGTTGTTCCAGATACAATCACCACATCATTGGCAGAGGGTTGGGTACTAATTACCGCCAATTGCGTATCTGCACCGCCTACTATTACCTTGGCATTTGTAGATATTTGCAATGCTTCGGCTTCACTGGCAAGTACCGTTCCCAAAATAGTTCCCGAAGGGGTTAAGTTTGGGAGCAATTTAACATCTAGGTTAAATAAATTACAAAGGTATGTGGACCAGCCCTTTTTTGCTACATCATATAATAAGGTTTCCGATGCTTGGGAATGTTCATAATGGATTACCCCACTCATTTTATATTCTACCCAGTCGCTGATGCTCATAAAAGTAGCCACCTTATCCCATATTTCTGGCCTTTTCATTTGGATACCGATTAGCTTGAATGCCGAAAATAAGGAAGTTGGGAAGCGGCCAGTTAGCTGGTAAACTTCATCTTTAGCTGATAACAAGTCTTCCCATGCTCTTCCCCGATGGTCTATGTTGGGTAAGCCAATAAGCGATTCCCCATCTTTGCCAATCAGCACAATCCCTTCTCGCTGACTTGTAGCCGTAATTCCTTCAATAAGTACACCAGGTGCTTGAGCTAAACTTACACTGGCCAGTTCTTGAATTTGTGCCCATAACTGATTTGGCTCAAAATACAAGCTCTCAGTGTAGTTGTTGTCTTTGATGTTTTTGAGGTCGGCCCGGGCAATGCCCAAAATCCTACCATCTGTGGCTGCAACGGCAACACGCACGTTGCCCGTACCTACATCTATAATTAAGTGCCCTTGTTCGTTGGTCATGTTAGTTGTTTTTCGGTTGCAAACCAATTGATAATTTTTTTATTCATAATAGCCACATGATGGTCTTCAACTTCATGCGTAGCACCAGCAATATGCGGCGTAGCTAATACATTTGGATGATTGATTAACCTATAATCCTTTTCATCTGGTGGTTCGTGATCAAATACGTCTAACACAGCACCTCTGATCAAATTGTTTTCGATGGCATATAAAAGATCGTCACGTTTAACCACCGAAGCCCTTGCGGTATTTACCAATATAGCATCAGTTTGCATGGTAGAGATCAACTCGTGGTTAATCATCCCAATTGTGCTATCATTAACGGGCAAATGGATAGAAACGATATCGGAAGTTTTAAATAAGTCGACTAGGCTTGTTTTTTTATACTTTGGATTGCCCTGTTCAATAAAAGGATCAAAGAATTGAATAGCACAAGGAAAATTCTCTACCATATGGGCAATTCGTTGAGCCACTGCGCCAAAACCAACTAGGCCTATTGTTCTATTGGCCAACTCATTGCCTTTAAATTGCAAATAAGAAGTATGCGCGCCATCATCCCATTTTTTCTCTTTCAACCATTGGTTACTGGCTAATGTTTTGCGCAAAAGATCAATTACGGTAGCTATAAATAACTCGGCTACAGCCTGGGCATTTCTGGCAGGGGTATGAAAAACAGGAATGTTTTTTTCTTGTGCTGTTTTTAAACATACGTTGGAAGGAGTGCCTCTACAAACGCCTATAAATGCCAGGTGTGGATTGGCATTGATTACTTTAGAAGTCACATGATCATGTTCTGTGATCAATGCATCGGCTTTGGTGGATGCAATTAAGTGAATAAGCTCATCTTCGTTAAAAGCCCTTTCATTAACTTTCCATGGTTTGTAAATAACTTCACCAAGCAATGCTGCGAGCTCTGCTTGACCGTTTGCGTGGTAGGGTGCGGTAACTAATATCCTCATTTAGTAAAATAGTAATTCAATATGTTTGCTAGTGGTTCAACAAATTAAGTTAATTTAAGTTAAAAAAACAAAATAAAAATATAATGAAAGAAAATTTTAGTTATGTAAGGCATTTTAACGTTTAAAACTTAATTATGCTTTAATTAAATTCTTTTTTAATTAAATTTGTGCTAATGAACCAAATTAACTTATGAAGAACATTACCGATAGACACGAACTCATTCTCCAGCGACTTAAAGAAAATGGTAAGGTAACTATTACCGAACTTACCGATTTAATGAAAGTAACTGGCGTAACCATTCGAAAAGATTTAAAGCTTTTAGAAGATAAAAATTTGTTGTTTCGTACTAAAGGGGGTGGTTCTGTCAATAATCCATACGCCTCAGAGCGCAATATCAATGAAAAGGAATTTATCAATTCCGATCAGAAAAAGAGGATAGCTAAAGCGGCGCTAACATTGATCGGTAATAGCGATTCGATTAGCATCGGTTCTGGAACAACTGTTTTTGAGCTGGCACATTATTTATATCCTGCTAAACCACTGACCGTAATAACCCCAGCGTTAAAGGTTGGCTTAGAATTAAGTAACCGTCCCAATGTAGAGGTTTTACAGCTAGGCGGACTCATCAGGTCTAATTCTTCTTCTGTTGCAGGTTCTTATGCAGAAAGAATTCTTCAGGAACTATCTTGCGAAATTATCTTCTTGGGCGTTGACGGTATCGATCTGGATTTTGGGTTTTCTATTACCAATATCGCAGAAGCTACCCTTAACCAAAAAATGATCGAAACTGCGCAAACAGTTGTCATCTTGGCTGATAGCACCAAGTTTAACCGTAGAGGCCTAGGCAAGATCTGTGGTTTTGAGCAGGTTCAGTACGTAGTTACAGATGACAAGGTGGCCGACAAAACCATACGGCAACTGGAAGACCGTGGCCTCAAGGTAATCGTCGCTTAAAATTCAAATCCCTTTCTTTTAAGTTTTTTACATTAAATGCAATGTCGTAACAATGCAGCTTAATCTCGCTATGTAAAAATTTTAAAATAAAATTATGTTTAATAAACTTTTTATTTAGCTTTGATTTGCTTTAATAATATTATATTTACTTTACTTTGTTTTAAATATTGTGATAATAGTTAAAAAAAGCAGAACCAAAGATAAACTAAGTATGAAAGAAAAGAACAAGATTGGGAGATTGTGCGCGCAGCTAGCTAGGGTTGCAATGATTGCGTTGGTTGTAATTGCGCTAGATGGCTGTAAGCAAACAGGCAAACAAATTGTTCCGGACGAAAAACCGACAGTTGATGAAAACGATGAAACTTTTTCCATAGCAATTATTCCCGATACGCAATATTATACCGCTCTTAAGCATAACGGAACGATGTCTATGTTTGAGCAGCAAATTCAATGGATTAGGGATAACAAAACAAAAGAGAAAATAGCTTATGTAATTCATCTTGGCGATGTAGTAGACAATGGTGCCGATGCCGCACAGTGGACTAGAGCTAAAACCGAACTCTATAAATTGGAGGCCGATCGTATCCCCTATGGTATCGCTGTGGGTAATCATGATCAGTCGCCAAATGGAGATCCAGTAGCGCCAAGTACCGATTTGGGTTACAACCTTTATTTCGGCAGAACCCATATGGCTGCCTTCCCATGGTTTGGCGGGGCAGAAGGCGATTCGAACAATGCGGATAATCATTACGATCTGTTTACAGCAAACGGGGTAGACTACCTCGTGCTTTATGTAGAATTTAACTCGCCAGGTTCTGTAGAATATAATCCTGCTGTAGAAAAGCTTACAATGGATTGGGCAGAAGGCGTGCTAAATACCTATGCCAATCGTAAAGCAATTATTGTAAGTCATAGCATCTTAAATGTACCTCCTGATAGTAATAGCAATACAACACCGGGGCAAGGAAACAACAGTACGCCAGGGCAATTTACAGTTCAAGGCAAAATCATTTATGCAAAGATGAAACAGCATAAAAATGTATTCTTGATGCTTAGTGGTCATATTTCTGGTGAAGGATTTAGGAGAGATGAATTTGAAGGCGGGATAATTAAAACCTATTTGGCCGACTACCAATCTAGAGAAAATGCTCCTTATAATGGCACCAATAGAAATGGCGGAAACGGGTTAATGCGTTTAATGCGATTCAACAAAACTAAACAAACCTTAAGCGTGCGAACTTTCGCGCCGCGACCAGGTGAAGTGCTTATTAATGAAACAGATGGCGATAGCGACTTTACCAAGCCACTTTATAATTAATCAAGGGTTAACGTTAATTAAATGTTAACATAACTTTACTATTGTCTTTTATTTTGTTTTATTTAATTTTATTATATTTATTTACATAAAATTTTAAAGAACAAATCGAAATGAAATTAAACATGCTAATGCTTACAAAACCAAATTATAAACCTTATGACTAAAAAAATCTATTTCGTAGTGCTGATGTTACTAATGTCATCCGTGATGGCTTTAGCGCAACAGATACAGGTAACGGGAAAAGTTACCGACAATCTTGGTGGTGTAATTCCAGGAGTTACCGTAACTATAAAGGGTACTACCAATGCAGTAGTTACCGATGGAAAGGGAGTTTACATATTCCCAAAAGTTGCTGGCGATGCAGTCTTGGTGTTTTCTTCGTTAGGAATGAAAACGCAGGAAGCAAAAGTTGGCAACCGTAATACGATTGATATCTCTTTGGATAGTGAAGCTTTCAGTTTAAACGAAGTTGTAGCAATTGGTTATGGCGTTACAAAGAAAAAAGACCTTACGGGATCTGTAGCAACGGTAAGTGGCGAAGCGTTAGCAAAAAGAGCCACTACACAAGTTTCCCAGGCTTTACAGGGAACCATGCCTGGTGTAACCGTAACCAGATCAAACAGCGAGCCGGGTTCTTCCGCTTCCGTTAGGGTAAGGGGTGTTACAACCATTGGCGATAGCAGTCCGTTGGTAATTGTAGATGGAGTGCCGGTAAATAGCATGGACGATATCAATCCAGACGACATTGAAGATATTTCGGTGTTAAAAGATGCGGCATCCGCTTCTATTTACGGCGCAAGGGCTGCAGCTGGTGTAGTCATCATCACTACTAAAAGAGCTAAGTCTAATCAAGTAAATATAGATTTTACCTCAAACTTTGGTTTCGATGCGCCAACCGCTTTTCCAGAAACAGTAGGCGTTCAAAGATATATGCAAATGATCAACGAGTTTTCGTGGAATGATGCCGGAAATGTAGCAGGTGGCGAATATAGCTTGTATCCTAAAAACGATGTCGAAAATTGGTTAACATTAAATAAAACTAACCCCAACCGCTATCCAAATACTAATTGGATCGATTTAATTGTAAAAGACCGCGCACCGCGCTTCAGTCAAAATGTTTCCTTTTCTGGAAGTTCGGGTAAAGTAAAAACCTTTGCTTCTTTAAACTACGAAAATGTAGATGCCTTGTACGCACATAGAAATTACGAAAGAACAATGGCCAGGGTTAACAATAGCATTGATATTTCTGACAAGTTTACGGCCAATGTAGATTTCGCCTTCAATTATGTAGTGCGAAAAAGTCCGTCGGTTAACCCTATTTGGGATGCACAACGTTACCCTGCAGCTTTTGCAGCTACCTGGGCCGATGGCAGGATTGCCAGTGGACAAAATGGAAGCAATGGTTATGCCGCATTAGAATATGGTGGTTTTAACAATAGCACTGTTAGCAGAATAAACGGCAGGATTTCGCTTCAATATAAGCCAATTAAAGACCTCAGTTTTACAGCAGTAGTTTCGCCATATTTTTCCAATAGTAAGGGTAAGCAGTTTACCAAGCAAATCCCCTACTATTCGGATGAAGATCCTACCTTACGTTTAGGTTATATTGCTGGCTATGCAACAACTTTCTTGTCCGAATCTCGTGATGATAGTAAAACATTTACCAAACAGTTTTTGGCTAACTACGACAAGAAAATTGGCGAGCACAGTTTTAGTGCATTAGCAGGTTACGAAGATTTTACCTCTTTCGCCGAGTCGTTAGGTGCCCGTACCGATAATTATACTTTAACTAACTTTCCTTACTTAGATTTAGGTCCGCTAAACTATACCTCCAATAACGGCAATGCGGTAGAAACTGCTTACCGTTCTTATTTCGGCCGAATAAACTACGATTATAAAAAACGTTATTTATTGCAGGCAAACATTAGGTATGATGGTTCTTCCCGTTTTCACCCAGATTTTCGTTGGGGAGCGTTTAGCTCTGCCTCTGTTGGCTGGGTAATAACTGAAGAAGATTTTATGCCTAAGTCGAAGATTTTATCTTATTTAAAGTTTAGGGGTTCTTGGGGTCAGCTAGGTAACGAGCGTATCGGTAATTATCCTTATCAATCGTCTATCGGTTATTCTAATGCCTTATTCTATCAAGGTAATACGGTGGTTTCGGCTACTACAGCGGCCCAGTTTGCTTATGCTATCCAAGATATTTCTTGGGAAACTACAGAAACTACCAATATTGGTTTCGACGCTACCTTTTTTAATAACCGTTTATCGCTTACAGCAGATTATTTCCAAAAGAAAACTAAAGATATGCTGTTAGAGTTGGAAATACCTGATTACATGGGCTTTGAAAATCCTAATCAAAATACGGGTTTAATGACTACCAAAGGGTGGGATGCGCAATTATCATGGAAAGATAAGATTGGCAAATTTGGCTATTCCGTAACTGCGAATATTTCAGATTCTAAATCTAAAATGGGAAATTTAGGTGGTACAGTATTTACAGGAACTCAAATTACCAGAGAAGGCAGCGAGTTTAACGAATGGTATGGTTACCGATCGAATGGCATTTACCAAACGGCAGGAGAAATTACTGGTTCTCCAAAATTATACAATAGTGTAAAACCAGGCGATATTAGGTATGTAGATATCAGCGGCCCAAAGGGCGTACCGGATGGGATTATTAGTCCAGATTACGACCGCGTTCAGCTAGGCGGCTCATTACCACGTTACGTATTTGGTGGCATCATCAATATGGATTATAGCGGTTTTGATTTGTCATTGGCCTTTCAAGGTGTTGCTAAACAAAACGCAAGGTTAGCCGAACAAGTGGTTAAACCGTTCAACTCTTCATGGACCAATCCGCCTGCAATTATTGACGGAAAGTATTGGAGTGTTTATAACACACCGGAACAAAACTTAAATGCGCAATATCCACGCTTATCATATACTTCTGGCGAGAACAACAATTATGTAATGTCTGATTATTGGATGATCAACGGTGCTTATTTCCGTCTTAAAAACGTGGTACTAGGTTACACACTCCCATCTGCATTAACATCAAAGCTAAAGATCGATCGCGTAAGGCTTTTTGCTTCCGCTACAGATTTATTCTCTGTTGACAACTATCCGAAGGGATGGGATCCAGAGGTTGCATACAATACCTATATCAGCAAGACTTTCAATTTCGGACTATCAGTTAAATTTTAAACAAGATGAAGAAAATACTAGCATTACTATTGTGTCTTAATTTACTCGCGGGATGCGCTAAATTAGATCTCAATCCATTATCTGAGGGTTCTTCCGAGAACTGGTATTCGGATGAAACGGAAATCGCCTTATCTTTAAACGACTTATATAGAACTTATCTATGGGAACTGGAAAGCGACTTTAATGCAGAGCGGATGAGTGATAACTGGACACAGCGCCAAGCTATCGATGCTTTTCCGGGGGGATCGGTTACGAGTACCTGGGGCAGAGGACAAGACCTATGGCTAAATACTTATAAGGGCATTACCAGGGCCAACACCATCTTAAGCAGCTTAGACAATGCAGTGGGCAAGGTACCAGAAGCACGAATTAAGCAATTGGCTGGTGAAGCTTATTTTATGCGCGCTGCGTATTATTCGCGCCTCATTTTCTATTGGGGAGATGTTCCTTTCTACAAAGAAACCATCAGTATTGACGATGCCTTTAAACTTGGTCGCACCAGTAAGGCTACCATTTTGGCAAGTGTTTACGAAGACTATGATAAAGCTATTGCCAGCTTACCTTTAAGTTACCCATCCTCTGAGCTAAAACGTGCTACCAAAGGAGCCGCATTAGCTTTTAAAGCAAGAACTGCCTTGTATATGGGCGATTATGCGCTTGCTAAGAATGCGGCAAAAGCTTGTATGGATTTAAATATCTATACGCTCCATGCAAACTATGGCGACTATTTCTTGTCTAAAACCAGAAATTCTGCAGAAACTATTTTTGCTATTCCCCGTTCCTTTACCTTAGGTGTTTCTTGGACAGCAACAAATTTCTATACCCGTACCGCGGGCGGTAGTGCAGTGGCTCAGCCTTCGTGGGAAGTTTTCTGTGCCTATACTTGTACTGATGGACTACCGATTGATGAATCGCCATTGTTTAACCCACGTTTGCCGTTTGAGAACCGCGATCCAAGGTTAAAAGCAACGATTGCCGAGTTTGGAAAAGAACATTTAGGTTTTATCTACGATCCAAATCCAACTGCCTTAACTGTATTAAACGTAGCTACTGGTAAACAAGTTGCCAATAAAGACAATCGCGCAATAGATACTTTTGCTGCCTACAATGGCTTAGCGCTTAAAAAAGGCGTTGATGCAGATTGGTCGGACGATAAGCAGACAGATTTTGATATCAGAATTATGCGTTATGCCGATGTATTGTTAATGTATGCTGAAGCGAAAATAGAATTAAATGAGATCGATGCTGCTACCTTAACGGCAATCAATACCGTTAGAGCAAGAGCTTATGGTGTTCCAGTTACGGCAACCACCTCTTATCCTGCAGTTACCACTACCAATCAAATCGCTTTAAGAAAAGTACTAAGAAATGAAAGACGGGTAGAATTTGTTTGGGAAAACAGAAGATTTGATGATTTGTTAAGATGGCGCTTAGCAGAAAAGGCATTAACCAAGCCAATTTTTGGTGTGCTAGATCCTGCTGTATTTAAAACTAGGGTGGTAGACAAAGGCTTGTACTTCTTCTCGCAAACACCGCAAATAGATGAGGATGGAATTGCCGACTTTAGCGCCTTGCAAACCGAAGGAACGGTGAAGCTATTGGTGAACAGGGCTTTTGATAAATCGAAACAATATTTGTTCCCGATTCCTTCAAAAGAAATCCTGATCAATAAAAACTTGGTTCAAAACCCGGGATATTAACTCGAGAGGATCCGAGAGGGTAAGAATTTAAGAAGAAAAGGCCACCTGTATAATTGCAGGTGGCCTTTTTAAGTTTAGGAAGTCTCTTTAAATAAAGTATTAAATAAACGAAATCTCGGCGCTTACAAAATAATGATCGCTTGGATAAATACCATTAACCATGTCATCGATAATTTTAGCATTTATAGTTCGGATATTTCCTTTGCTAAAGATAAAATCGATCTTCCCTGTTTTCTTTTCCGTAGATTTTGCATAGTCCTCCCCTAAAAAATTATGGAATGTTGGTCCCGGTTCTAATTCTCCATTGATACTACGATAGGTATCTTTCCAGTTTCCAGCTATTATTATACTGTATACAGGATTTGTAGCATCAACATTAAAATCGCCTATTAATAATTGCGGAAAATCTGCCGCATATTGGTTGCTTTCTTTTACAATAAGCTGCCCTTGTTTATTTCTAGCCTCTTGATCCTTATGGTCTAAATGAACGGCCATAATCCTAAATTGTTTGCCAGTTTTTTTATCTTTTAATCTTAGCCAGTTCACATGTCTTGCTCTGGCCGTATTCCACGATTTGCTGCCTCCAATTTCTGGAGTTTCCGAGAGCCAATAGCATCCAGCCGAGATCATTTCATACCTTTTTTTGGCATACATAATTATGTTTTTGGCAATGCCATTATAGGTTTCGGGATTAAGATCCATTTCTGGACCCTCAAAGCCAAAACAGCCATAATCTGGCATTTCATTCTTAAGATCTTCTGCCTGCACCCTCAATACCTCTTGGAAGCCAATTAAATCTGCTTTCTGAGCTTTAATGAGTTTGATGCAAGCCTTTTTTCTTGCATCCCAGCCTCGCCCTACTGCATCATCTTCTGGTAGTGCTACTCTAATGTTACATCCCAGTACTCTATGAATGTTTTCATCAGTAAGGGGTACACCAGCAAAACTAGCATTTGGAAGGTATGCTGCAGATATCACTAAGCCAGACCCCTTGATAAAATTTCTTCTTGATAAAGGCATTTTGTGCAATTAAGACTCTATTAACGTTTCTGGATTTAAATAAGCACCTTTAGCTATCAATTCTTCTCTAAGTGTTGATACATCTAATTGTGAAGGTGCTACGCCGGCACGGATTGCCAGTTTTGCTGCTCTACCTGCTGCCTCACCCATGGCCATACAAGGTGCCATTACACGGATGGCCGACATCGCTTCGTGCGTAGTCGAAATGCATCTTCCTGCGACGATTAAGTTTTCTATGTTTTCTGGGATTAAAGAGCGGTACGGAATGTCGTAACAATCGCCACACCATTCTAACGTACAGCCACCTCCTTGTGGATGATGAAGATCTAAAGGATAACTCGCTACGGCAATGGCATCATCAAACCTTTGGCAACCTAAAATGTCGGCTGCTGTCATCACATATTTACCTACTATCCTACGCGTTTCGCGAATGCCAATAAAAGGTGCCATTTTAGTGAAATGAGCCTTTTCAAATCCAGGAACATAATCTATTAAATACTTTTGAATATCATGGATCTGTCTTCTGCCTTCGGCTTCGCCCCACGTTAAACTTGCAGGGTCGGTACCATCTAGTCCGTTTACCCTGGTCATATTTACCCAAACTTCGCCTTCCCTTAGGCCGGTAATTACAATGGTTCGTTCGGTAGGTAGCTTTAAGCCATCTTCTGTAGCTTTTTGGATCAACGAACGTAGCCCGACCACAATAAATTGGTTGTTCTGTCCAAAGTATTCGTTAGGGATAAAATCTGTTAAGTAGGTACGTGGCTCTTCGGCAATGCTTAAGCGTAATTTTTCGGTATCCACACCGCCCAATGCAAACATTAAGGTTGGAGGTTGTACGCCGCCAATGTCATTGCCTTGTTCGCAAGTTACGCCTGCCCGATAGGCAACATCAGCATCGCCAGTACAATCTATTACTGTTTTTGCTAAAATAACCTCTCTGCCCGATTTACTCTCTATAATTACGCCTTTAACGGTGTTTCCTTCTTTAATTACACCGGCAAAAAACACATATAGCATTACTTCCACACCACTTTCAATCAGCATTTCCAGTCCAACGTTTTTTACAGCCTCTGGTTCTACCAAGGTAAGGCTCATATGCAAAGGGCAGGGACGATGTTCGCTCGCTGCATTTTTGGCTTTCAGCCTATCGATAAATTTCTGTGGAATACCTTTGATAATTTGATTTCCCTTTTGTCCTAAAAAGCCTAAAATCGGTAAGCCAATGGTCATGTTGCCACCCACAAAACTGCGGCTATCAATCAGCATCACTTTCAAACCATCTTCAACTGCAGCTTGTGCTGCAATTAAGCCTGCAGGTCCGCCACCCACCACTAATACATCTACTTCGGCTCTTACGGGTAATTCTCTGGCGGCTTCTGTTATTTTTTGCATTTCAATCTTCATAACTATTAGGATATAACGTGTTTTTTATTTTTAATTACTGGTTGTTAGTGTTTTTGGCTTTTCTGGTTTAATCATGGTCCATAAAATTACCACCCCGATAGGGTGTAAAAATGCCATGGCTATAAAAATCTGTTCGGCTCCAACTTTACCCATAAACTGGCCAACGAAATAGTTGAAGCATACGGCGCCCACTGCACCAAAACCGCCGGCTATGCCTAATACACTGGCTACGTTTCGGCTTGGAAACGCTTCTGCAACTACTACGCTAACAGTAAATAACCAGCTTAAACAAGCAATAGCTACTACGCTAAAAATTGCCAAAGTAGCAAATGCCGAAGGCAGGTAGGGCGTTAAAATGCACAAAGGAGAAAGTATCGCAACAGCACTTAACATTATTTTTCGGGCGTTCAGAGGCTTTCTGCCTTTTCTTACCATGTAATCAGACCATGCCGAGGTACCTATAGCGCCCAAATCGGCAACCAAGAAGGGAATCCAACCATACATACCCATTTCTTTTAATGATAGGCCCGATTGCTCTTGTAGATAGCCCGGAAGCCAAAACAAACAGAAATACCAAACCGGATCTGTTACAAATCGGATCAGCAAGATGCCCCATAAGCTTTTTGTTTTCCACAACTGCCCCCAGCTAAAGCCTTCGCGTTCTACAGCTGCCGATCGGCCTGTAGCTTCTTCTAAAATTTTTGCGGGTGGGTCAATGTAAATCAAAATCCACATCAGGGCTATGATTAAACCAACAACACCGGCAATAATAAATACCATGTGCCAATCGTATTTGATGGCTAACCAAGCCACTAGGGGTGGTGCTATGATTGCGCCAATAGAACTACCAGCAACGCAGAGGCTATTGGCAGTTGCCCTTAATTTTCCGGGAAACCAGATGGTAACGACCCTTAATTGTGCTGGGAAATTAGTTGGTTCAGCGGCGCCCAACATCCCTCTAAAAAAAGAAAATTGACCAATTGTTCTGGCAAGTCCGCCACCAATAGAAGCCAGTGACCAGCCAATAATACCGAAAAACATGGTCCATTTAGCTCCAAACCTATCAACTAGCCAACCTGTAACTGGATACATGAGTGCATAACAAATGGTAAATATGTTTAAAACGAAGGCATAGCCGTCATCGCCAAGGTTGTACTCTTTTTTTATAATTGGTTTTAAGATGGATACAATCTGTCTGTCGAAATAGTTAAACACAATAGCAATAAAAATAACTGCAATGATGAGCCATCGTCTTCTTTCTGGAGCTATAGTTGTCGCCATTTTTATTTTATTTAATATTTGGTTAAGATAAAGGCTATCATGTTAAATTTATATGCATTAAGCATTACCAAATCAACAAAATAAATATTTTAAAACAAAATTTAATTAAATAAAAATATTTTAAACATTTTTAAACATCCATACAGGTAAATCTTTGTACTTAGCTAATTGCGATATTTTTTTCGACATCTGTAACGCCGATAAAGGCAATCTCGTCTAAGTAATTTAAGTTCATTATATCTATACATTCATGCGTTTTAATTTATTATCATTATTAACTGGTGCGGCATTGTTGTGCTGCTTAACTGCCTGCAAAAAAAACGACCCAAAAGACCCGATTCCCGAAACATCTGTTACAGTAAACATTAATGGAAAGGAATACAAAACTGTTAAAATAGGCAACCAAACTTGGACCGCCGAAAACTATGCCGGTGATGGTGGCATGGCTTATGGGCCTGCCACTAAGCCTGAGTATGGTAAGTATTACACCAACATCGAGGCAAAAGCTATTGCATTACCTGTAGGCTGGCGCTTACCTACTGCAGACGACTTTAAAACCCTTGGGCAAGCTAACGGAATTGTTTTTACTCCTGGTGCGCAAAATACCGAAGCCGCAAAAAAGCTGATATCGAAAACGGGCTGGAAAAATGCTACAGGCAGCAATGCTTCGGGCTTTAACATGTTACCCGGCAACATGATATTTAATGGGCAACCGATGCCTGATGGTGATGTAGCCGAATTTTGGACCGCCACTGGAACCACCTTTAGCATTATGGAAGCAGGGACAAACGGCAGTCTGCTTAACGTGCAGTTTTTTAGCAATAGCAATCAACCCGAATACCGTTTCCCGGTTAGGTTTGTAAAAGATTGATTTGGATAGCTTGAGGGCTATCCTGCCCTCTGCCAACCAGGCTTTTTTGCATGGCATTCATCTACTGCTTCATTTTTTTAAAAAACCCTTCCCTAAAACTTGCGCCCAGCGGGATGACATGACCTTGAAAATGGATGTTGTTTGCTTCTATATGCAGAATTTTCTCCCTGTTTATGATGAACGACCGATGTACCCGTATGAACTGGCCTACGGGAAGCAGTTTTTCAACTTCAGACAGGGGAAGCTTGGGTTTAAGTACCCTGGATTCTTCAAAAATATGGGTATAATTTCCCTTCGCTTCAGCAAAAATTATTCCCTCCGGCTTCACCTGATAGGTTATACCTTCTGCTTTCACCAAAATGTATCCACTATTGCTAGGTATTTCGTGTTTTGTTTTCACTTTATCAACTGCCTGAATAAACCGGTCTAACGAAAAAGGTTTAACAAGGTAGTCGCATGCCGCCAGATCGAAGGCCGTTACAGCAAACTTCCTGTATGCGGTAGTAAAAATTACCTGTGGTAAGTTTTTAATGGTTTTTAAAAAACTGATCCCATCCAGCAAAGGCATATTGATATCCAGGAAAATGAGGTCAACTTCTCGGCTCATCAAGTATTCTCGCGCCTGAAAAGCATCTTCGCAAACCCCCACAACCTCAAGATTAGTTAGATAGCCGCAATACTCAACAAGCAAGTTCCTTGCAATGGGCTCGTCATCCACAATTAGACATTTAATGTGCTGCATGTATCGGTATTTTTAGTTTCACAACGTAACGACTATCTTTTGTGCCATGGGTTAGCTTATAAGCATCGCCGTACAGCAAATCTAGTCTTTTAATCGTTGTGACTAGCCCCATTCCTGAAGGCCTGTTATCGAAAACCGCTGACTGTACGCCTGATGTATTCTCTAGTTCAAAATAAACAAAATCTGCATCCGTCCATAATTTTAAAGTGATCTGGATTGGACCTCTTACCGTATTTTTGGCATGCTTAAAAGCATTTTCCACAAATACAATCAATACCATGGGTGCAATGTTGATACTTGGATTATATCCTCCTATATGGACATCCAGAACCAATCGATCCCCTATCCTGATCTGCTCCAGGGCAACAAAATTCTGAATACAAGCCACTTCTTGCTTCAATTTAACAAATGGCTCATCTGAACTGTATAAGGTGTAACTAAGCAGGTCAGAAAGTTTGAGCAGCAATTCGGGCACCCTTGAAGGATCTTCACGCGACAAACCGTACAGGTTATTCAGGGTATTGAACAAGAAATGCGGACTGAGTTTATTGGTTAGTAAATTCAATTCGGTCTCCGCCTGGTACTGGAGAATCCTGTTCTCTTTAATCTGCTGGCGTGCCAGCATCCTAACGATGGTAATGAATGCACCGACAAAAACATGAAGCATCACCAACAAAGTGGTGATGACCACCAGTGCCGATACATCTGCCCCGTCTTCATATCCAAGGAAATAGGCCATTCCAAAAATACCGGCTAGGGAAAAAAAACAGGTTAAAAAACAAAAAACCAATATCAGGAACAACCAACTCTTTTTCCTAGGGAACTGCTTACCAAGAAATCTGCCCGCATAAACACAAGCCACCATGAGCAGGCACACCAATATCGCCTTTGGCGCGACTTGGTTAGGGTTGGGACTTTGCAGGGTAATGATTATAGCGCTTATGCCTAGACCTAGGAGAAACATCAGATGGATCTTTATTCCCTGCTTAAAGATCGTATTAACTGCGTCTTTCTCTATTTCCATAAATCAAATATCTTACATTTAAATCAACTATCCATTCCATGGGGCTCAACAGCCTTTAAAAAGTGATGATCACGGCTATATGGTGGATTAACCTTAATCTCTTCTTTTACCCTGTTTACATGCTCTTTTGCCCTATCTGTCCCTACACTTTTAGCAAGCAGCACTTTTGTTTGATTTTCGAAAAAAAAGCACAATGAAAATTTTCTTAATACTCCTGATTTGCCTGTCGAGTTGCTTCAGCTCCAACGGCCAAACTCGGCCTAAGCCAAGTTCGATAGCCGAACTCAAAGACTCCATTCAAAGGATTGTGTGTAAGCGAAACATTCCCGGCCTGATGTTGGGTATCGTTACCAAAGACAGTGTGCTGTTTTCGGGGGGCTTTGGCTATGCTGACCTGAAAAACAAACGTCCCGTGAATGGCAAAACCCTTTTTCGAATGGGTTCCATTACCAAGTCATTCGTAGCCATTGCCCTATTGAAGCTGGCAGAGCAAGGTAAAATAAACCTGAACGACAAGCTAAAAGATCTTGCCCCCGAAGTTCCCTTTACCAACAGCTGGGAAGACACGCACCCGGTCAGGGTGGCGGATCTGCTTGAACACACCACAGGCTTTGATGATTTCAAATTCAATAAAATGTATACGTTAGAACACAAGCTGTACAGCTCAAAAGAAATGATGTTACAGCAAAAAGCATCCATGACCTGTCGCTGGAGACCTTCTGAACGCTACACTTATAGTAATGTGAATTACGCGATATTGGGATATATTATCCGCAAGCTTAGTGGGAAAGAATATGGGGAATATTTAAAACAGAACATCTTGGAGCCATTGGGCATGCACCATTCTAATTTCAATACGTGGAGCAGGAATCCGCTAGATACCAGGGAATACTCCACGGCATCAGGACAGCTAGAACAAGTTCCATCTGTGACCCTAGTGCCCGCAGCTGCTGCCTCCTTGTGGTCTTCGGCGGATGAGATGAACCTGTTCCTGCACTCGCTGATCACCACAGACCCCCGCCTACTCTCCCAGAGAAGCTTTACAAGATTTGAAACACCAAACAGTTCTATTGCCGCCAGAGCCGGATTGACCACAGGGTATGCATTGGGGAATGAAGATTTCGGAAACATGAGGGGCCATGATGGTACGCTGGGAACCTGTAAATCAAGTTATAGGTACAACCGGAAACTAGGCTATGCTTTTGTACTTTCATCAAACGCCAACGGATTAAGCCATATCGAAGACCTCATCAACGACTATTTGACCCGAAAATATTCCGGCACTGAAAAGCCAGTCCTCCCGAAAGACATCCTTTTAAATAAAGCTGAACTTAGTTCATTTACAGGCTATTACCAAAAGCAAGATCCAAGATTTGGTTTATTGGCCTTTATCGATAGGCTGATGGTGCTCAAGGTTGAAATAAAAAACGATACCCTACAGTACAACATTTTGGGGAGAACACACCAATTGATACCAACTGGCGCACTAATTTTTAGAGACAAATGGGCGCAACAGGCCGAGATCGCTTTTGCTACCAGTGCAGATGGTAAAAAAGTCATGATCGTCAATAAACACTATACCGAAAAAGTCTCGGCGTTCGAAGGGTTCATTTGGTTTATCGTAATTAGCTTAGCACTGATTTTTACCATTGCGTCAGTTTTTTCTGGACTGATTTCCGTAATATACATCCTGCTCAAAAAACAAAAGCCAAAATCATTATATCTGTCCATTCTGCCCATGATAAGCGTCATACCACTTAGCGGAGGCATCTATTCATTCATGCAAGTATACAACAATAGCTACCGGCTTTTTCAACTCGCAGTTCCCGCTCTAGCATCGATTTCAATTTTACTGGGATTTACCTTATTCGGCGTTTGTACACTACTAAATGTCTTACTGCTCTTTAAGAACCTAAACACAATAACAAATCGCTATAAACAAGGTTTTTTGATATCCACTGCCATTTCATTATTGCTGATCGCAGGCATTTTGCTGTCCGAAGGGTGGATAGGGCTTATCATGTGGAACTTATAATAGATCCCGTTCGGTTGTTACATCGTCGACGGGGAATGGCACTATGAGAATTGGACAAATTGTATGATATTTCCAGCACAGAAGCCAAAAGATACCTGGTAGGAATAGAGAGTCAGTGGCGGTGCGTAATTCGAACCATTTTGTGGACGAATTGGTTGAAATAGGTAGTTTTTCGAAAATTTGATAACCAGAAATACGAAATATTTGTATGGTTGATATTATGATTATTCAAAACCTAGTTTAATAGCGAATTTCACAAGTCCAACTGTGCTTTTACAATTTGTTTTTTCGAGTATATGTTGGCGATGATTATCAACTGTTTTTTTACTAATGAATAATTTTTCACCAATTTCTTCGCTGGTTAATTCTTTTACAATAAGTGCCAATATTTCTTTTTCTCTTTCGGTAAGTAAAGCCAGCTGCTCATCTTTATGTTTTTGCGTATGGTATTGTCTATAAATCAATGGTACAATATCATCAGAAAAATAGGTTCCGTTGTTAGCAATTCGGTAAATAGCAGTTAACAGTTCCTTTTTACCTGCATTTTTTAAGATATAACCATCAGCTTCGGCATTTATGGCTTCTTTTACAGCCTGTATATTATTGTACATTGATAAAATTAGTACCTGAATATGATTGTATTGATATTTTACCATTTTACAAAGTTCGGTTCCGCTTAGTAAGGGCATACTAATATCGGTGATCAACATCTGATATTTATAAGGATTATTTGCAATCAAATCAAAGGCATCTTGCCCATTATTGGCTTCATCAACAATTACATATTCAATGTTACTGGCAAGCATACTTTTTATGCCGTCTATTACCAACTGATGATCATCAACCAGTAATATATTTATGTTGTTATTTGTTTGTTCCATTCGGGTATGCTGATTTCTATTTCGGTTCCAGTTAATTTTTCTGAGGTGATTTCTAATTTCCCATTAAGCATTTTTACCCTGGCCTGTATATTTTTCCAGCCTAAGCCTTTGCCTTCATTGATGTTTTTGGTATTAAATCCCTTACCATCATCTTTTATTTGGATAAGCAGCTGTTTTTCATTTTGCAAAATATTAATGTTGATGTGGTTTGCTTCGGCATGTTTTACCATATTGTTAAGCACTTCTTGGACAATACGATAAATACTCAATTCGTTTTGTTTTTCAAAAACATAGTGCTTTATACTATCGGGCACACGTAATGTAGCTTGTGTTTTTTTACTGTTATTTATTTTTTCGCAAAGGCTTTCTAATGCATTAAACAATCCAAAATTTAATTCTTCGGGAATTAAGTTGTGTGATATATGCCTTACTTCTTCTATCGTTTTATCGACTAAGCTAGCTGTATTGTTGGATAAAGAATTTTCAACTTCAATATCATCCATTGATGAAATATTCATTTTAACTACCGATAACATTTGCCCGATACTATCGTGCAAATCTCTTGCTATTCTAACACGCTCTTTCTGTTCACCGTCAAAAAGAGATTGAGCTGCAATTTCTTGCTGTCTGAAAATTTCGACTTCGAGTAAGGCCTTTTGCTTTATTTTATACCGGTTGTAAAGCAAGTAACTGATCAGAGCGCCTAATAAAGTGATGAATGATATAGTGATGATTAGTGTATTACGCTTCGCTAGCTTTAATTGTTGTATTTGTGCTTGTTTCTGCAAATTTTTAATATTTTCATTTTTTCGTTCTGCATCGATTTTTTGGTTTTTCACCAATTGATTTTTGTTTCGGATCTCTAACAAGCTGATGGTTAGTTCTTGTTGTTGTTGGTTAATCACATTTTCATTGTGCTCTATTTCTAAACCATTGTTTAATAATTGCAATGATTTTACCTTATTTTCTTTATTTAGTAATGTTATCTGAGCTTCTTTCTTTTCGGTTTCGTATTTGGTTTGCAGATCGAAAATGAGTTTCGAATTGGATTCATTGAATAATGAATCCTTGATATTATTGTGTTCAACATCGTTCAAGTATGCATTTTTCCAATCTCCTTTTTTACTGTAAATATCTCCCAAAATTTGATAAAGACTTCTCTTTTGACTTAACAGATTGTTTTTATTACATAATTGAATCCCCTCCAAGCAAAGCAGTTCGGCCTTATTGTATTCTTTTAAAGCCGTGTAAGCTTCACTTAATTTAATTAAGGACATTACCGTTTCTCTATCTCTCCCTATTTTTCTCCGCTGTGCTAATGCTGTTGAACTGTAATTTATAGCATCCGTATAATTTCCCTTGCGATATGCTATTTCTCCCATTACGCTGTAAGCTCTTGCTAATTCTTTAGTAAAATTTACCTTTTCGGCATATTTCACCGCTTCCTTACTAAAGTTAAAAGCTTCCTCAAAATTTCCTTGATCTATTCTTATTCCAGCCAAATTATTATACGAGCCAGCCATGCCCTTATAATCGTTTTCCTGCTTTTCTAAATCAAGGCATTTAGCCGTGTACTTAAACGCTTCTTCATACCTGTTTTGTTTCCAATAAACTTGAGCTATATTATTTAACAAGCTTGATTGCACATATTTATCATTATTTTTTTCGCTGATCGGTAACCCTTTTAAATAATTGGCTATGGCTTTGGGATAGTTTCCTTCCTCTAAATAAATATTTCCAATCATATTGTAGGTAGAAGACAACAATGGATCATTAATTAGCGTTCTGATTTGTAATGCTTGTTGCTGATAATACAGCGCCTTTTCTGGATCATTTAATGCCGCTGACGCACCGCCTAAATTATTGTAGGCTTTGGCCATTCCGAGTTTATCATTGGCACGCTGAAATAAAGTAAGTGCTTGATTAAAAAGAGTAAATGCCTGTTTATTCTCGTCCCTATTATATAAAATTGCACCTTTAATCAATAGGCCTTTTGCTTCCTGTAGGGGCAATTTCGTTAAGTGCGCTGAATTAATTAAGTTAGAAACTACTAAGAATGCGCTATCTGGCTTAGTATTTTTTAAGACATTTACGGCTTTTAGTTGATCTTCTAATGCTGAAATTTTATTCTTTTTCTGTTGAGCTAAACCATTAGTTGAAAAATGAAAAAGCAAAACAAAAAAAATCAACTTAAAGAGCATTTTAGATTTACCCATGAATATCAATTTACTCGTTTCTTGTTAATTCAATAAAAATTTAATTATGCGCTTAAATATAGAACAAGTTAATGAGGTAATTCTTGTTACTTACAAATATACCCTTTGCCCCCACATCTTGAACATCCCACATAATTAGGGATACTATAGGTGTTACCACCCGATTGTCCGTAATAACTTGTAGATCTGTTGCCATATCGGTCTGTCGAATAGGTATCTTTTGTAGACCATGATAATTTTTGTTCAATAGGCTTCGATTCGATCCCTCTTCCATGGCAATGTGGACAAGAAACCTCATTTTGGCAGGGAGCAGACTTGTCGCGCCCCACAGCACTAACCGGGACTGGAGGGATAATAACTTTTCCATTATTCATGGCTACTGTATTCCCAGTAGGCGCTTTAAATAACCCATTATAAAACTCCTCATTCAGAAATTTACCGGTAAAAGAGTAGCCGTTGCTAAAGGTATAGGTTCCATCAACTTTTAAATCCTCTTTAAAAGCACCTTCAAATACATCGCCATTTGCAAAATAAAAAATCCCCGCACCTTGTCTTTTCCGGTTTACAAAACTACCTATATATTTGTTACCACTTGGAAATTGCATAGTTCCTATTCCCGTAATGCAATTGCCTTTTATGCATTCGTCATACTGGCCTTCTAACTCTTTCCAATTAGAAGCAGCCACCTTTTCGTCGGCTTTTACTTTGGTACCCTTGTTAAAAAATACAAGTTCGGTTTTCCCATTTTTATAGGTTATTATTCCTTTTCCATTTTCTACACCATCCTTAAAAAACCCATCGTAGGTATAATCATCATATTTCATTATACCTTTACCTTCCGGTTTTCCATCTTTAAACTGACCTGTATAAATGCACCAACCAAAATCATAAGTACCTGATCCATTACTGCAATCGCCAATTTTACATTGCGAATATGCCTTTACAGAAATAAAAACTAGAAATAGCAAAATGCATTTTATCTTAATCATCGCATTAATTCTTTACACCTAATTGTTTTGCTTTGGCATTATCTGCCTCCGCAAGTGCTGCTTTTCCCATTTTTTTATAGATAAACCCTCTTAGGCTATACATTACATAAAAATCAGGATGTTCATTTATGCCTAATGAAATTGTTTTTATAGCTTCATCGTAACGTTTTAAATTGCTTAAAGCCGTTGCTTTATAGATAAATCCATCTCTATTTTTTGCATCCAATGTTAAAACTTTATTGGCGGTTGCTAATCCATCATTATCCTTTTTTAAATTGAGTAAAATACCAGCATACAATGCTTGGTAAAGTGGGTTATTAGGTTTTAAGGTTACTGCTTTTGTAATGTTAATCAAGGCATCTTCATATTTTTGTTCCTTATTTAAAATATCTGTAAGATTAAAATACGCATCGGAAGCATTTTTAGGATTCAAGCTAATGGCTTTAGCCAAATCGGTTTTAGCCAAATCATTTTTGCCTTGATCGGTGTAAGCCACTCCCCTATTCGTAATCGCATCAAAATTTCCAAATGCTATCGCCTTAGTATAATCTGCAATTGCTTCGTTATATTTTTCTAGATTATAATTAGCAACGCCTCGCATATTATAGGCTTCGTTACTTTCTGGCACTAAAGAAAGTACTTTATCGTAATCTGAAATAGCCTGCGGATACCTGCTAATGGCTATAAAATCATTCCCTCTATCTAAATAAGCATTTGGGAAATTAGGATTGAGTTGAATGACTTTACTATACATTCCAATGGCCAGTTGAATTTTGTGCTGTTTATCAAATGCATTTCCTTTTACATAATAGGGCATAAAAAAGCTGGCATCACGGGCAATGCAAGCATCCATTAATAGGATAGCTTCATCCGCTTTTTCCATTTTTATGGCCGCTCTTGCTTTGTTGATATTTAAATTATCATCATTTTTATTAATCAATAATCCTTTAGATGAGACATTATAAGCTTCATTAATCTTTCCTAATTCTAAATAGATAAAGCCAAGTGCATTTATGGCACTGAAATTGGATGGGTTTGATGCTATTATCTTTTCGAAGATAATAGCTGCCTCATTTTTTTTTCCTTCTTGAAAAAGTTTCATTGCTTGTTGCTCTTCGACAGATTGAGCAAAAGAAGAAGAAAAAAGCAAGCTAAATATGATAAATAAGAATATCCTTTTCATAATTAGCATTTTAAAAATTTGTCAAATCATAATTCCACATAGCCATTCTATAAAACATGGTAAAAGCACTTGGTTTGCGACTAGTAGTGCATTCAGAACAATCGTAGTAAGCTTCGATGGTATAATCACCACTTTGCTGAATTTTAAAAGTATAGCTATCAAAAGAATTTGCCTTACCATTTGCTACTTCAATTCTATTTTTACCTAAAATCCTAAAGAAAATTTCCGCTCCCTCTGGCAAGATGTCGCTATTTTTTTTACTCCTTATAGGTCCTATGCTATAATACCTATCATCAGCTACTAAATTCCAACTTGTTACATTTACCCATTGTTTCTGAGCTACACTTACTTTGTTTTCTATAATCGTTTTCCAGTCTGCCATTGATTGCATTCTCCTATCCCTTCTTAGCATTAGCCATTCATCTTTAGCCTTAGGATGACCTGCAAGCCATGCCTTTTTGAACCAATAATTTAACGAATCCTTGCTGAATACACCATATTGTTGATATCCGTACACTACCCCCAGTCGGTACGTGGCTTCTAATGAGCCTTTAGCAACAGCTTTTTTAAACCACTCTGCTGCAGTTCTCCCATCTTGATTTTGGTATGCTTTCATTCCTGCCGTAAGTTCACTTTCACCTTTCGATGCAGATTGCGCAGTTTGGTTATTCTCTTGTGCATTTTGCCCAAAAGAGTTAAAGGATATAGATATTAATAGAAAGAGAAATAAATTTTTCATGTATATAAATTGATTTAAAGTTTCTTTGCTACAAATGTACCCGAACCAGCAGCCCCTCTTCTTTGCATTGTACCCGTATAGGTCATACCATCACTGCTTAACGTACCCGTATTATCCCAAAAATAATCGCCATTAGTAGTATATTCTTTAAACGTAAAATTTACCGTAGTTCCATTTTGCGTCCAATTACCATTATAACTTGTAAACCCCACCGTATGCCAGAAAAAAACAGTTTCATTTCCGCCAAACTCAAATATGTTTTCCTTAGTTGTATTGCCAGTAACGCTAATAGCAACCATCCAGTTGGTATTCTTTATTGATAAGTATGAAGGAGTGGTTTCTTTATCCTTTTTACAGGACGTAAAAAGCAGGATAAATGATAAAATCGCAACAGGTAGTTTTATGGATATCTTCATATAATGGAATTTTTTAGAGAAATAATTAGTAGGCTATGGATTGAGCTTTACAATTTCCAATCTGAATCTCGGGTCTTTTATACTAAAGAGATCTTCTCTTTTTTGATAGACTACTGCATAGTACGCCCCATTAAAATACTGGCAAACTCCCAAGTCCACCTGCTCATATTGGCCGTTTGGATAATCGGCAGTTGCGTATTTGCCCATTGTTTTTACCCCCTGAGCATTGACGATTGCCAGGGCTGTATATTTTCCACTTTGGACGTTGCTGTATAGCATATAAGCAGTACCCTCAGGCGTAAATTTTACGGAGGCACCGGAACCTTCTACTGGTCTTGTGCCTATGGTTGCCCTACCCATAAAACTGCGTCCTATATCTTCAGGAATAGATATATTGCTGTAAAGTTTAGTAAATTGCGTGCCTCCTTTTTGCCATTGATAGCAGTGTACTTTGGCAAAAACCAACATATTCCCAGGCGCAGTTTCACCTATCAGTACCGTATATTTATCACCCACCACATTACTGGCAATAATCATATTTGCCGTTATGAAATTAGCAGCATCTAACCCTGGTATTTCCTGTCTGGTTAGCGTAAAAAAACTGGGATCCATACCAGTTGTAGATACAAAGGCTGGATTGTTTTTAAGTATGGAAAAATAAACTTTAGAACCTTCAGTAGATACTAGAAACTGATTGATTTCTCCTCCAGAAAATCGCAGTGCATCAAATGCTTTCCAATTGGTGGGGTCAAGACGCCACACGTTTTCTTCGACTTTAAAATTTCCGGTATTGGGGTAAGTGTAAGAAAGAATATATGCCTGTTTATCTCCCCCTGGAGTTGTAATTGTTAATCCTCCATCAGCATACCAATTAATTGGTCTTATTGCAGGTGTTACATAATCGGTGTTATTGCCTGCAATAGGCCCCTGATCATCACGATATATAGAGACCATATATGAGCTACCCTCCATTTTCATATAAACCGGTGTAAAACTACCCGGGATAAATCGTGAACTATAGCAAAATGCCCAGCCGCCTCTTTGCAAAGGGGTACTTTGCGGGATAACATCACCTGGCGTAAACTTAACTTTGTACGTTTTGGTACCCTGTACTCCAGTCATTTTATAATCTTCACTGTAAAGCAATGCTAATTGATTATCCACAACAGCAAGGTCGTAAGGTGTCATGCCATGAGAGCCTTCAAAAGCGGATACCGCATTAATGAAAGGAATGGCACCAACTTTTTCCCAACCTGTTGATTCATGTATCAATGGATCCGATGATCCTGTTTCCCTTTTATCTGGAGTATTGCCTTTTTTACAAGCAGTTGCAAGCATCAAAAATGCAAATGCAACGTATATTATTTTTTCATTCTTCATTGGAATATATTTATTCTGTAGTAAAAACAATGGTGTTTTGTAAAAAAATAGCGACAGCTAGACAAATTATCCAGCCCAAAAACCATTTGATAGGTAGTTGGCTCTTTCTAACAGCCTTATAGTAAAAAATAGCCATAGTAATCACAGAGATAGATATGGCAACAATAAATTGTGTAAAACCCGAAAATGGTATGGGTAGATAGCTCATCAAATTATAGGTGTACAATAAGCTAGAGCCTATTAAACATACTAGTCCTAAACGCTTTATAAAGGTCCATTTTTCTTTACCTAACCATAACACAGCAGCCGCAAGTTGTAATGCCCATTTTGCAGCTGCTATTAAACCTGAAATAACCATTGCGTTTACACTTGGATATAACCAGTATTTGTAAATAATGAAAAGGCTGGTCAATACTATAGAGAGCGAAAAATAGATGATGGCAAGTAAAATGTTTTTAGTATTAGACATCTTTTTTGATTTATAACAAATCTAGCCTAGGTTTTACTGTATTTAAATAGGCAGTGATGCTAAACCTTATAGGTATATATACCTATTTTACACCCTAAAAGATAAATTTCTTAATGAATGAACACCAATTCATTGGTAAGAAGTTCAAAAAAAGGTAAATTCTTTAGTTATCAAAATTTTATAATTCTTTAAGACAACTACATAATAAAAAAGAAAGAACTAAAAGCAGGCTAAAAAGATATTTTATATTTCAAAAAAAATCGGCTAGAAGGCAACCCGATGATGGTGTTCGAACCAAAAAAACCAATGTCTATCGGCCCAAAAAGCCATTTTTGAATATATCTGCATTTTTAACATTAAACCACTTCTTCTATGATTAAATATTTTATAACTTATTGAAAATAAATTATTTAAACAAAAAAAACAACTCTTTTCAGAACTGCTTTTAAAACTCAGATACCCTTACAGACCTCGAACCAAAAATCGGTCTCTGTCGACTTAACTCAACGATTTGAAAATTGCCTAAAAAAGAAAAAGCCCTTTAAGATATCTTAAAGGGCTCACGGGTCAGTGGCGGTGCGGAATTCGAACCATTTTGTGGACGAATTGATTGAAATTGGCGGTTTTTCTAAAATTTTGGAAGAGTAATAACCGTCCACCAAAAAACCCTCAACCATAAAAATAAATAGTAGGGTTAACAATATACACCATTGAACTCAAGAGAGAATCAATGCTAATCAAAAATTTTAAATAACTACTTTTATATATATCCACATTTATCAGATGTGGAAAATACAGTAAAAATGAAGGCATTTAAATTTTTAAAAAACAAGTACAATGTAGAGCTCCTCATAGACATCGGTACCTATGAGGACATTCCAAATTATTTTTTTGAGACTGAGCTTCATTATACAGATTTTTATGAACTTATATTTTTCTCGAAGGGTAATGGCTATTTAGAGCTTGATCAGCAAAGAATTGAAATTTCAGATCATACCGTCATTTTTATTTCTCCGTTTCAGAAAAGAAAATGGTTTTTGGACAAAACTAAAGTCAAATGTTATTTCTTATTTTTTCAAGATAGCTTTCTATCTAATTTCTTCTCGGATAAGCTGTTCTCTTTCAGGCTACAATTTTTCTATAACAAAACTAAACCGCTTTTTCTACAAGTTAATGATAGCTTCTTTTTGCAGTTAGCGAATATAATTCAGGAGTTGCTTAATGAGATAAAAACATTTAAATCAGATAGCGAACATATTATAAGAGCGCTGTTATACTTTATATTAATTAAACTCAATAGAGCTTATGCTGAGCACTATCTACTGTCTTCAGAAACAGACAATAATAGCATTGCATTCATGTTTAAAGAGATTTTACAAAATGAAGTTAGTAAGATAAGAAACATTAACTATTACGCACAGCGCTTAGGCATTAGTAGAGTAACGCTAAATAAATGTATCAAAAAGCAGTTCGGCGTTACTGTTTCTGAAATGGTAAATGAATTTATTCTCTTTGAAATAAAGTCTCTGTTATCTTATACAAAGCTTAATATAAATGAGATTTCATACCTATTACAATTCTCTCAAGCAAATCATTTGACACGTTTCTTTAAAAGCCAAACAGGGACCTCCCCCAGAGATTTCAGAAATGCTTATCAAAATGGTAGTTCTATTATCTAACTGGTAATTATTCTATTTCCATGTATGATATTTTTGTACATGACAATAATTTTATCAAAGATCAGTGGACAATCATCATTAAAATTGCCAAGAAGAATTTGCAACTATGCAGACATTCAACGCTCTTTTTGCATTAAAACCATCATTTTCTTGCTAACGCTACTCTGTGTCAGCATAGAATTAATGGCACAGCCTGCTCAAAAAAAAGTTGTTATGATTTCAATTGATGGTACACCTGACTATCTTATAGATAAGTTTTTGCAAAATGGTGTTTTACCAGCAAACGGAGCTTTTGCAAAAATGAAACATAGTGGTGCTTATGCAGAAACCGTATTTCCTATAAATGTGGCCTCAACAGGTCCTTCCCACATTTCAATATTTACCGGACTTTCGCCGGCTAGAACGGGGATTGTTGGTAATAGCTTTCGGAATACGAACACGAGTTGGAGTAGCCCTGTGCAGACAGCTTTTCGTCAACCAATAGCTGCAGAGACAATTTTTCATGCCGCCATGAGGCAGGGGAAAAAAGTAGTAACCTTAGGGGGAGTGGGTTTTGATAACAGTAATGAGCAGAGAAGAACTAACTATTCTCACATTTACCCTATCATTAGTGGTCGATCATTAGTTATGGACTTGATACGAACAGACACTATTCTTACAGATAAAAACCAAAAAATATACAGAAAGTTAAAAACCGATCCAAAGAGCCCATCAGCACCAATATTGATCATTGATGGTGATTTCAAAATGCAATTACATATTTATTTAACAGATTCAACGAACATTGAAACAAATATTTTGCGTCCCCTACCTCAAATTATCATCGATACCGACACTGTTTTAAGTAATGGTTATGCTGCATCAATAGCATCCGATAACTGGACAACTACAGCGTTTTTAATAGCTGGAAAACAATATAACGTCTCATTTACTATACTTAAAGAAGAAATAATTGAAGGAAGATACCGTCTTTTCATGTCAGCTCCGGCTGAAGTATCTGGGTATCCAACTGATTTTCTTCAAAAGGTGCAATCTTCAATTGGCTTATGGCCTGGTGAGCCCGAAAACCTAAAACAAACGGCTGGTTTAATCTCCGAAGAGATTTGGTTTGAGCAAGTAGATAGGTTAGCGAAATATTATAAAAACCTAATTATTACTGGAATGAAACAGAAAAATTGGGATTTATTATTTGGGTACTTTTCTACATTAGATGATGTACAGCACAGGTACACTTTGACTAACCCTCGCCAAATTGATTTCAAAGCTCAGAATGGTCTTAGACCATCAATATATGCACGCCATGTCGAAAAATGGTTTCAGATCATTGATCGCTATTTACTTGAGTTAATGGATCATGCTCCTAAAGGAACCAACTTTGTGATTTTTTCAGATCATGGAATGATCCCTATACACACTAACTTATTGTTAAATAATTTTTTTGAGAAGGAAGGATTTAAATTTTCACAATCAGAACTAAAAAGTATCTCTAGTGGTACATCTGCACATATTTACATTAATAAAGAAAAAATAGCAGATCAATTCTTGCCTACCTACATAAACAATCTCAGCAAAACGCTCAAATCACTCGTGGATCCTCATACAGGAGAACCAGTCTTTGAATTAGTTGCCAATCAAGATGATCAGAAGGCTTATGAGCTTTTTCATAAAGACTTTTCGGGTGATCTGTTCGTAAGTTGCAAAACTGGATATTCCATTTCAGACAAGTATCAACCAGAAGTTAATTATTTAGTTCAAAATTCTTTCGACTCGGCTATGTTTAACAGTCAAAATCAGCCTACTAAAAACTTCCTTATTAATGGCACTATGAACGAAACAGGCAGAGCTGTTCATGGTGGTTTAGCTACTGTTAGGGAGCTTCAGTCTATTTTCTATGCTATAGGTCCTGATGTACCAAAACAGAAATTGAAGAGCATCTTGTCTATCCAAATAGCATCAACCGTTGCAAAACTACTAGGTATAGAACCTCCAAAAGACACGGATGAGAAAAGTGTGTTTTAATTTCAGACACTGATCAAAAACCATTTTTTTTCATCCAATCTATGCACCATATGAACCATCTATCCTTGTTTTCAGGATCGTACAGACCAAATCCATGCCCACCATCTTGTACGATGTGCATTTCCGCTTTCCAAAAATGTTGGTGGTGTATTCGAAGTCAGGTGATTTTCAGTCCCATATAAATGAAGTGCTTTAGAATCAGGAGTTTTACCAATAAGATTTTCACGGGCTCTTGGAATAGCGGGATCATAAACAATCACCGGGTAAAGTAATATCATAAAATATGGTCGGAGAGAAATATTTGTTTTGTTATCAATCACAATTCGATCTAGCTGTGTACCCTCAGTTGATACCAGATGTCCACCAGCAGAAAGTCCGACGGTGCCTATTTTTGAGGGGCTGATATTCCACGCTGTGGCCCTTCCACAAACCAGTTGAATAGCCCTTTGTGAATCTTGTATTATCTATCATGATGGCATCATTAGGAAGGCGATATTTAAGAACAAAGGCAGCAACACCCACTTTATTAAATGCTTTGGCAATTTCATATCATGCTTTTTTGAACCGATATTATATTTGTATTCTTTTTAAAAATTGATTGTAAGCATTAAGTGTTTGTTGAGGAGCTTCAATTTGTGGCCAGTGGCCAATATTTTCATCAAGTAATTTTACGTCAGAATTGGGTATTAGTTGTTTATAACGTTCGGCCATGTGTTCACCAGAATTTGGGTCAGCAGGACCATTGATAAAACACATGGGAATTTTTGTTTGCTGCATAGCGCCAATCCAACGTTGCTGATACTTTACTTTTGCGAACACCAATCTACCAATCAAATATGCAATCGATTTACCATTGTTGTAATTCAGAATGTGCCAAAAATTCTGCAACAATTCATGAGATGGTTTGGTCTCCTTACCAAAAACTGCTGATGTAGCTTTTGAAACATTTTTCTTAGACATTAAGCTGCTCAATATTCTCCCAATTGGTTTAGGCGATTTAGAAAGCAATAATTGGATAAGTCGAGGTTTGTAAACATCTGTAAACAGACCTCCGTTTAAAAATGCAACACTTTTAACTTCAAACGGATTTTTATTTTCTTCATCTCTAGCCAATAGCTCTTGCACCACACTGTTACCCAGATCGTGGGCAAGTATATGTGTTGAGGTTATTTTCAACCGCTTAAACAAGGAAGTGTAAGCATCTGCCATTTCATTAAAACTGTAATCATGGTCATCTGGCTTATCAGAAAAACCCATTCCCAACATATCGAGCACCACTACTGTAAATTTTTCAATCAATTCAGGCCATACCTTTTCAAAGTCGAAACTACTATAGGGATAACCATGAAAAATAGTAAGTACTGGGCCATTCCCTTCTCGAATATAGAAAATTTTGTACGTATTAAATTCGAAATAATTTCCTTTGGAATGCCAATTTGAAAGTTCTGGAGTCATAAATTATGGTCTTATCGTGTATCTCAATCAAATAATTTAGTCTTTGCTTTTAAGTCATCGATTTTATAATATTTATTGTTTTCAATGAACAGGCCTTTTGTTTTTCCTGAATTTATTTCATTCCCGTGTTTCAAATCGATCTTTATTACTTTATTGTTATAGCCAGTTGAAATATCATCTACTACCGAATGACCTATAATAATTTTCGATGCATCGTAAAACTTGAGAATATTATCTAATTGGCTTTGAGTGGTTGCTTGGGCATCAATTCCATTTAGTTTGAATACTATTTTATACTTCCACTCAAAATTAAGTCTTCTATCCCAAAATGGACTATTTATGGAACTAATTAAATTTCTATCTCGTTCATTTCGAACGTTTTTTTCAGTTGGATATACACCATAATAACGCTTTGCAATCGCATTTAATTCAGTTAAGCTGTATTTGCCCTTTAAATGGTAATTATTCAATCCGCCGTGAACAAAAATGTTATCTCCAATCTTTTCAATTATGTTTTTACTTCGCAACCATTTCCCCAAAACTGATTCTGCAGCATAGAGCCTCCTTAACGCCTTATCCCAATCCGTTTGCTTACTTATCCTTTTTGCTACTTCAATATACTTAAAATCGTTGTATGATACATCTCCATACATATTCATTATCTCGTGATTACCTAAAATATAATGAACTTTTCCACCCTGTTTTAAGGCTTGGTTTTCTAAATGATAGATTAGCCATAAAACTTGAGTTACTTCATTTCCTCTGTCAACAAAATCACCATTAAGTACCAAATGTCCGGCACCAAAAATCCAGTTTGCATCTTTATCGATTACCTCATTGGAAACCAAAAAACTATAAAAGCCGTTAAAATTACCTTCTATGTCTGATATGGCAATTATTTTTTTTGGTATTTCATATTGATGAGCCTCACTTACCAGGGTTTCCTTTAATGCAACGTTAAACTTTGGTAATTGATTACATAAAGTTTTTACGGTGAAACTTTTATCGCTACTAAGCTTGCTCAGTTGCAATTTGCTATTTTCGTCAACACTAAAAACGGTATCTCCATAAATATATGGCCCATCAATACCATTCAGATATGTATCTACAGGCTCGTCTTTTTTAAATCCGAAAGGTTTATCCTTTTTCCATAGGCCATTTAAGCCAGACCAATAAAATTTATACATTCCTTTTTCACTATCAATATCATCGTAACCAAAATATAGCGTAGTGAGTAGGAAGTAAGCTACACCTATAATTAGCGCCCATTTGGCAATTTTCTTAAGCTTATTCATATGATTAGTAGTCGATATTAAATGCTAAAGCCCAACTTTATTTTACATCGATACGCTCTTCCGCCAATTTCTTTCTCTAATTTTTATGCGCTGTCTTATTCATTTTTTCTTCCCAAATCAGGTTATCTTTTTTGTCAAAATATTTTATGCCTACAAAACTTAAGCTATCATTATTTTTAAATAAATTATTTTTGGGCTTTCCAAATCCTACCACAAGTTTTCCATTAGGGTCCTGAAGTATTAAAGCCCGCGTTCCGTCAGAAAGAACTAGCGCATGCAAAGCCTCTCTGCCATTTCCGGGGTCATCTAAACCCAATGCGACCCCGCTTCTTCCATCTTCAAATGTATGGGTGCCGAAGCCACCTACTTCCAATCCTTTTTGGTTATTCAAAAGAATGCCTGTTGGTAAAAAAATTCTTCTTCCAACATTGGGATCTGATAATTTATCACCTATCTGTACCACGTCTATTCCCTTTTCGTTCATTACAACCATTCCAAAAGCAGAATGTCTATAATTTTTATACCATTCCATATATTTTTTGGGGTCTTTTGGATTGATTTCACTTGCAAAGTATTTTTTTACTAGGTTAGTATCTGTCCTTACCCTGTCCTTTGAACGGGGTATAGGTGCTCCAATCAAAATCCTATCTTTACCATTTTCATCTTCGATGATAATTCCCTTGGTTCTAATCAACTCGAATTTATCGGTTTTGATGAAAGCTAGGCTGAAAATACCAGCTACTATCATGCTAATAAGGGCTATGAAAGAATGCTTCATCCTCTTATACCGATTTTCCATCTCTTGTAATTTTCTTAAAATTTCTTTTTCCATTTTTCTCTTCTATTTAACTGATTAATTCTTAAATGTCAATACTGGGGCTTGTCGGTCGTGCATAAAATATCGCTTCAGTCCTTTAATCGAAGGATTTTCGTCCTTAAATTGAAAATGCTCGCCTATAATCATGGCCACTCCAGCACTCCTTGTCGGCTCTCTACCCATATCGGTCATTTCATAGATATAAAGTAAAGTGCTGTCCCTAAAGCCAAGTGCAAAACCATTTATTACGGTTTTATTTTGACCTGATGAACCGACTGCTTTTTGTGCTTTCACTTCTGCACAGAGAAAGAAAGATAAAAGCAATACTATTTTTGTAAATTTCATATGATTCACATTTAAAAAACTACAACTGGCGCAGGCTTAGAAAAACTACCTGAACTTTCGGCAACAGCTTCAAAGGTTGCAATCTGAGTGCCTCCTCTTTTGGTCACAAGTAAAACTTTCTGACCTCCAACACCTCCATTACCCGTTAATAAAACTATAGCGGCAGTTACATTATCAGCATAGGTAATTTCTTTGGCCCATGGCAATGTAACCTGGTCATTATTGGTACCACCAGAGGCTGTTGTATACGATACAATAAATGTTCCCGTAAAATTTCCACTCACCTCATAACGAAATGTACGTGATGAGGCATTAGGTTTATCCTCTTTATCTTTTTTACAAGATAATAAAATAGTAAGCGCGGCAATAAATGCAATTGTTTTTAAGTTTTTCATAGTGATATATTTAAGATTTTAATTTTGTGACTAGACTATAGTAGATTATTTCCTTATTATTTTTTCTTCTTTTTCTGTAAGTTATTCTGCCCTTGATAGTATCTCCGTCCCTAACCAAATAGTATCTTCTGTTTGTTCAAAATACTAGTCAAGCATTATATCGTGAAATTGTCTACCGATGCCTTGCCTTTCAAATTCTAGTTTTAAGAATAAGGCCCAAACATTTTTCTCTTTTAAGTCAACAATAGAAAGCCCTATAATTTCATTGCCAACTTCACAAACCCAACCTTTACCATGAAGGGTTATAAATTGTACAACTATTAATTATTAGTTCCTTTTACACGATTTTGCTCATCACTTGCTCCACCCACTTTTCGTTTACTGTTATTTAGCTTTCCTTTGCTTATGCGATAGCTGAAATTTAGACCAATAGTTCTTGAATCTGGTATCTGTTGAAATTTTGTATCAATGGTTCCAAATTGAACAGTGCCAATTGCCTTTTGTGTCCAGAAAATATCACGAGCACTAATTCTGAGGGTTGCTTTATTCTTAAATAGGGGCATACTAGCACCAACATTTACAGCTCCTAGCGAATTGATGCGAAATATCCCTTCTAAACCAGGTGTTCTATAAAAACCATTAATATCTGTTGTAATGCCATTATTAAACTTGTAGGAAGCTGATGTGTTTAATGTTGCTGTGGTTGCACCGATGGTTACAAAGCTATTGTTGATTACACCCTTGAACTTATTGTTGTATACATTAATAAAGAAATTGCCATTAAAATTTTTAAACTGCTTAAAAAGATTAACAGCTATCCCATATTGGCGTTGGTTCGCAATGTTCACCTGTTTACCGAACGTTTGATTAGTGTTTTCATTTTGCTCCAAAACAACTTGAATGATGTTGTTCGTTCTAGTAAAATTTAAAGTGGTAGTTAGTAAATTATTGAAGGAGTTTGACAACTCGAAATTATGACTGAATTGCGGACGAAGATTTGGATTACCTTGTTCAAAGGTATATCGGTCTAAAAATTTAACGAAAGGATTTAAACTTTCATAATCTGGACGGCGTAATCGTCGTCCATAATTCATGACCCAAGTATTTTTTTCATTTGCTTTGTAAGAGAAGTATGCAGTTGGAAAAAGCTGAGTATAGCTGAATGAAAAATTTTCTCTGGTGGTTAACTGGCTTCCATGTGCCAATGTATTCTCAATTCTTAAGCCAAACTGCGCAGTTATTTTTTTAAAAAATGGTCGACTATAACTCATGTAGGCAGCACTAATCCTCTCATTATAAACAAAATGATTGCTTCGGCCTAGATCGGGTACTACCATTTTATTAATTAAACTGTCGTATACGGCATTCGCATCTGTTTCTACATAAGCGGCTTTGATACCAGCTTCGAGTTTTGCGCCTTTCTTTAAAGGATGTAAGTAGTCTATCTTGGTCGAATAGATTTTGATCAACTGGGGGAGGTTGCCATACAGTGTATCTGGTTTCCCGTTTACTGCACCCGAAGCATTGTAAAAATAATTGCTTAAATTCTGTGTATTGGCACCAGTATAATAAAGATAATCTAAGTCGACGCTAAGCTCTTTCCCTAAGCTATCTAATACATGACGCAAATTGGCGTTGGCGCTGAAATTTTTTAATGAATTTTTATTTGTTGATTTTGCAAATGTACTTCCAAGTGAAACATTCATTGGATTTGAAAGAAAAATAGTTCCTGTACTTATAGCACTTTCAGGATTGTAAAAACCATTAACTACAGCTCCGATTGTTGTTTTCTTAGTTAGAAAAATATCAGTACCCAGTTTAAAACTATTTGCTTCATTCCAATTCTTTTTATCCGATTCCTGGCTAAGCAAAGTTTTAACTTCTTTGGTTGATGGGATTAAGAATTTCCGATCAATAAAAAATGTACGCTTGACCTTACTTTCATTGCGACTAATTGTTCCAAAAAGGTTCACTTTGTTTTTACGATAATTAAAATTAATATCCTGATTGTTCCTTGCATAAATCCCCCGGGTGTATCCCGAGGTGAAGGTTGCATTATAGCCAAGCTGAATGGCTTTTTTAGTTTTGATATTGATGATGCCACTGTTGCCTGCTGCGTCGAATTTAGCAGGTGGATTAGTCATAATTTCAATCTGATCTAATTGTGTTGCTAGTAGATTTCGGAGGTAGTTTGCCAGGTCCTGCCCAGATAGGTACGCTGGTTTACCATCCATGAAAATCTGAACACCGTCTTTTCCCTTTAGGCTAATATTTCCATCTTTGTCTACAGTAATGCCAGGAGATTTTTCCAAAACCTCCAAGGCATTAGCTCCTGCATTACTAGGTGTTGCATTCACATTCACGATCATTTTATCTGCTTTTTGCTCAAACATGAGTTTCTGAGATTGCACCGTTATTTCTTTTAATTCTTTTATTTCAGCTACCATCGTAATAGCAGGTACGATAACCTCAGTGCTACCAGTTACATTTATTCGGATGGTACTTTTCTTATAACCTATCGCAGTAATAATCGCCAAATAACTATATTCTTTGATTCCTTCTAAAGTGTACTGACCGCTCATGTTTGTAGAGGTTTTTTTTATTAGAACAGAATCCTTTACCTGGTAGAGAGCAATATTCGCATCAGCTAATGGTTTTTGATTTTCATCTTTTACTTCTCCTTTAATAACAGCTGTTTTTTGAGCGTATCCTGCCAATGATAGGAATGTTAACATTAATAAAATAACCGAAATAGTTTTGCTTCGTGGAGCTATTAAAGACTTGATCTTTTTAAAAAGAAATAGTATTCCTTTTCTAACAAACAAATAGAGTATAATACCAATTATAACGAAGATGGTTCCAGCTATAGTTGATAAAACCGCTCCAAACGTAGGCGTTATTCCAATTACAAACCCCAATAAATATTCAGACCTGTAAATGGGAAAAAAAAGGGCTGACAGAAGAATTCCATTAAAAAGGTATCCAGTAATTTTTGAATAGCCTAGGTAAAAAAATAATGAAATCAATATTGCGTATAATAGTGCAAAGAGGAAACGGTAAAATACATTTATTGGAAACTTTGAGAAATCTGCGCTATTATCATTGTTATGAACCAAGCGTTTCTGTATTCGATAAGTAAGCAATAATGCAAGTAAAGGAAGCAACAATCCACTCCACCAATTGGAAATTTGAGGCAAATCCTTTCTATGCAGCAAATGATGGCTTGACACCCCACCGTGATAATGATTCCATATCAATAGTGTCCAAATAACTATTGTAATTGCAGCTGTAAAATATAGCCTGTAAGAGAGAAATTTTATTCCAGTCATTTATATCCCGATCAATTTTACTTGTTTTTTGATCAGGCCAAATCTAGAGAGTCATGTGGGGTATCTATTTACCAAATGGTAAAAAATAAAATTATTCGATAATTTCTTTTCTAATTCTACTTAAGCTTTGTGGAGTTAGGCCTAAAAGAGAAGCTATATATTGTAAAGGTACATTTTGAATAAGTCGAGGGTGTTGATGTAGAAGTTTAAGATATCTTTCTTTAGCAGTTAAGTTTACCAAATCTAACGCATTTTGTTTTTGCTCATCTATAATCTTCTGGAAGACCAAAAGTGTATACTGTTGAAGTGTTCTTCCTTTTTTAAGGAGCAGGTCTATATCTTCCCTCCTTGCCCTGATCAAAACACAATCTGTTATGGCCTGAAGATTTTCATTCGATATCTGCCTATTTGTATACGAGGAAAAGCAAGAAAAAAAACAAGAACTGGTACTGATAGCTGTAGTAATTTCAACGCCCGTCTGTTCTAGTCTATATTTCCTTAAGATTCCTGAAACGATGAAATTTTCATAAATATGGACTTTTTCCGCCTTTTCAATGATTGTGTTTTTAGCAAATTCTTCGACTTCAAAATAATCAAGACAAAGTTGCCTATCATGTTCCGTCATTGGATTAACATTATTAATAAAATCGAAAAATATATTAAAACAATCTACTCTGTCCATATTAAATTCTTGCCTCACACTTCTTGAAATATCATTTAATTTACATTTAAGACTTGTTATTTCCTAATTTGTTACATACACATTGCTATCAAAAGCACCTTAAATTAGGGTGTAGAAACCATTTTTTACTGAGACGCTAATCGAAAAAAATCGGACTATTTAATAACCGTAAAACAGTAATTATAATAAAATTGACAGTAATGTGAGGAATATTTCTCAAAACTCTTTCGTGTGTTAAATCCCAATTAATTCATTTCTTACCATTAGGTAACTGATTTTGTTTTCGTAGGTTCTATTTTTATTGAGAATTTACTGAGCACAATAAATGTGAGCGAATCAAAAAACAGTTAAATTATCAAGTTCATAGAAAAATCAAATTAAAAATGAAAAAGTTATTAAGTTTATTATTCGTCCTTTTTATTTCTTTAGCTGCACATGCGCAAAACTTGCCAGAATTTAATGATAAACCTGCTTATTCAGATTCTAAAAATAAGCAACTAAAGGAGTTGGAAAAATCACAATACAACACGATGGCAAAAGCAAAAGGAGTGTTTAAAGCAGAGGGTGGTTTTTTACTAAACGGAATTTCTTCTTCGGTTAAACTTCCTAAAAAGGATGAATTAAAATTCATAGTAAAAATAACGCCCGGAGAAGACCCAACATCTATTTTTGATTTGGCTCAACTTGAAGTTAGGAAAGATCAACGGGTTTTAATTACCACACTAGCGAAAGCAACTAGCACCACAAACTCCTATCAAAAAATTAGTTACGAAGTAAAAAAAATTAAGGAAGGGTACTATTATCTTATTGTAAAAAACCTAGATAAAGGAGAGTACTTTTTCGGCTCAAAAGATTTCATGTTTGCTTTTGCCGTCCAGTAAATCTGCAAAAGCCTTCCTCTAGTTTTCCAAAAAATTAAGACAATCATGCCGCAAACATAGTTCACCTCGTCTGTTCTTGAAGATTATCATAATGTTAATTCTTAAAACCCTAATTTTCTACAAAGACACTGCTCGATGCTGATCATTTTTATTGTCTAAGCCTTTTTTGGGCTTAGCAATTGATTTACCAATGGCACTAGAGGCAACTTTTTACTTTTCTCTTATTGATTTGTTCCGCCGAAGCACCCAAATCACTTGTGCCAACCGAAAAAATTGATGCGGCAAGAGAATTATTACGTCTAAATGAACTGGAGCCCAATGAGTACCGGAAGATCAAAGAAGAGAATAGTTCGATAACTGTACGTTTGGAGATGCGGCTAAACGAGGTAAACGTGCAGAAGTCGAACCAGGCAAACATCAAAAAGCTGGCTGAAATGGCCATTATGGCACTTTGTGCGGTTGATGTTTGATATGAGATAGCCACGATAGAGGCAAAAAGATACCTAGTAGGTACTTTGGTCCCAGACAAAATCACGTATGCGGAGGGTGCCTATCGAACTCAGATACTCAACAGAGCAGCGGAGTTAATTTACCTGAAAAACAAGGTTTTACGAGCAAAAAAATGGGGCAAAAATCTCGTTTAAAGACTTTGCCCCATACAGGGTGGCTGATGGGGCTCGAACCCACGACCCTCGGCACCACAAACCAATACTCTAACCAACTGAGCTACAACCACCGTGTTTTTTAGTGCTACAAAAGTACGATTTTAAATATTCAATTCAAATATTTTTGAAAATAGTATACCATTTCGCTTGTAAATAATTAAAATACAAGGCATTTAAATTTATAAAATGATTTGAAGGTTCAGTTTGTGAGTATTTGCTTTAAAAGGCTAGCTTTGCATTACTTTATGATTCAAATTTATACAGATGGTGCCGCAAGTGGCAATCCTGGTCCTGGAGGCTACGGAGTAATTTTACGCTCGGGTGCACATTACAAAGAATTAAGCGGCGGATTTAGGTTAACAACCAATAACCGCATGGAATTATTAGCCGTTATCGAAGGCCTAAAAGCCATCAAGAAACCAGGGCAACAAGTTACCATCTATTCGGATTCTAAATATGTTGTTGATTCTGTAGAAAAAGGCTGGGTATTTGGCTGGGTTAAAAAAGCCTTCAAAGACAAAAAGAACAAAGACCTCTGGCTGCAATACCTCGAGCAACATAAATTACATCAAATTAAATTTATCTGGATTAAAGGCCATAACGACCATCCAGAGAATGAGCGTTGCGACCGACTGGCAGTAGCAGCTTCACAAAACAAAAGCGAATTAGCTGTTGATGTGTTTTTCGAAAAGGAGAAAAATTCCCTAATATAAACCTTTACCTGCGTATGCCCAGCTAGGGGAAGGCTTATGGTCATTGTATCAGTTAGCAGGGAGTTAACAGGGGGATAACAGGGATTTAACAGGGACTAAACAGGGATATACACCTGTATACTCCCTATCAATCTCCTATTAAATTCGTACTAACTATCTGTTAAAAGATAAACTTTCCATAAGCCTTCCCGCCTCTGAGTATAAGGACATAGCAAAGCGCTAAATAAAAAGCCCCAAAAGTTTAAAAACTTTTGGGGCTTTCGGAAAACGCTAACTTATTTTTATTTAATCGAAACAGGCACTGAAATCTTATCCCAGTTTAAAGTAAAACCACCTTTATTAAGTTTGTACTCCAACCTCTCTTGTTTTTCTGAAAGTGCTTTAGTTTTAACATCAGCTCTTAACACATCTTTTTCTTGGTTATATTTAAAAGCTCCCCATTGTTTGGCTTCGCTATTAAAAATTGCTGTCCAAGTACCCGATTCTTTAGGGATTAAAAAGAAACTGTATTTACCTGCTGGCAATGTTTTACCTTCTACTTTAATGTCCTTATCAGTTTCGAAAGTAGTAGCATCATTTGCACCAGCCCTCCAAACCTTATCGAAAGGTTCTAAGCCTCCCCAAATTTTACGATCTTTCACTGAAGGACTACTGTAATTGATTGTAATAGTTGCATTTTTTATCTTGCCAGTTTCCGTTACAGCAGGACTAGCTTTTGGTTTAGGCTCTTGCGCTTGGGCATTCATTGAAACGCATACCACAAAGAGCACTGCGATTGATTTAAGGATTGTTTTCATGTTGAATTAATTTATAATCGAATTTACTAAATTTAATCGAATGTTTAACTTACTACTTGAATAGCATCAACATTACCTAAAGGTTTAACAGGTGAATACTCCTCCATTAATATTTCGGCCATTTTAACCATTTTTGGAGAGCCAATAAAAATAGAAGTTCGTTGATGAAGCTCAGTCGGCTCAATATCCAAAATCCTGTTTAAACCATCAGATGCCGTACCACCAGCTTGCTCTACAATAAAAGCCATCGGATTACACTCATATAAGAGTCTCAATTTTCCATTTGGTGATGCAGCTGTTGTTGGGTACATATAAATGCCGCCTTTGATTAAGTTGCGATGAATATCGGCCACCATTGATCCAATGTAACGAGACGTATATGGTCTATTAGTAGCCAAATCCTCAACTTGAGCATATTTTAAGTATTTTTTTACCCCCTCTGGGAAATGCACATAGTTTCCTTCGTTAATGGAATAGATCGTACCATCATCCGGAATTTTCAAATCTGGGTGCGATAAGCAGAACTCTCCAATAGAGGGATCTAAGGTAAAGCCATTTACTCCCTTTCCAGTTGTATAAACTAACATGGTTGATGAACCGTAGATTACATAACCTGCAGCAACCTGCTGTGTCCCCTTTTGTAAAACATCTGCTAAAGTTGCTTTTCCTTCTATCGATTTTCGTCTGTAAATAGAAAAAATTGTACCTACCGCTACGTTTACATCAATGTTTGAAGAGCCATCTAAGGGATCAATACAAACAATATATTTGGCATTCTGAGAAACTGGAGAATCAATTCTTACAAAGTCATCCTCTTCTTCTGTGGCTACGATACAACATTCTCCTCCACTGGTTAAAGCAGAGATAAACTGCTCATTGGCATACACATCCAACTTCTTCTGTCCTTCACCTTGAATATTTGTTGTACCTGCATCCCCCAAAATATCAACTAGGCCAGCTTTATTAACCTCACGGTTTACAATTTTTGAGGCAATACCGATATCTCTCAATAGCCTCGAAAGTTCACCCTTTGCATAAGAGAAATCGGCCTGTTTCTCGATAATGAATTGACCTAATGTTTTGATACCAGACATGTGCACTTAGTGTATTTTATACGTTATCTATCCCCTAATTCTATGACCGCTAAGGTATGGATTTTTTCTTCTGAAATACAAAAACGAATTAAAGTTCTTACTTTATGCCAGCCACTTTTTCCCGCCGCACCGGGGTTAATATGCAAACATTTGATTTTTTCGTCGTAAATAACTTTTAAAATATGAGAATGCCCACTAATAAATAGGCCGGGCGGCTTAGTGTAAATTTCTTTTTTCACGTTTGGTGCGTAATGATTTGGGTAACCGCCTATGTGAGTCATCCAAACATCAACTGCTTCACAATTAAACCTTAAGTGTTCTGGGTACTCAGATCTGATAGTAGTTCCATCTATATTTCCGTATACGCCACGCAAAGGCTTAAAGGCTGCCAATGGCTCAGCGACGTCAGCTCCAAAATCACCGGCATGCCATATTTCATCACACTTATCAAAATGTTTAAATACAGCTTCATCTAAATAGCCATGGGTATCGGAAAGAAGGCCAATTGTTTTCATATTACTAAACTTACGAAGTCTTAAGACTTACGAAGTGTTAGACTTCGTAAGTCTATTAATTTTTTCTTACAGCCTTAAAAGTACCATTAGGCTGGATAAAGGACAAAGAGGGTGCTTTTTTGTTGGGTATCACTTCAAATTTTACACTATAACCGCTTAAGCTTTTTAAGTTAAAGGTATCATCATTAACGTATACCGTTTCATATTCTGGTTGCCCTGGGACAAACACAAACAAAGTATTTCCCTTTAAAGAAACCTTAACCACAAGCTGCCCCAAGGAATATTCTCCAGTTAGGTCTTCAAGTTCCTTTAAGGTTAACTTTTTGAGGTCTGGCTTAAAACTAAACATAACTGGCCCTCTATCAGCATCAAGTTGAAGGGTTACGCCACTAATTTTCCCGTCATTATCACCTATAAAATTAAATAGCATTTTGCTTGAAGAAGTATCTACGACACCACTTTTATCTACCGAGCGAGGCTCAAAAACATCGTAATGTAGATGTTTGAGCAACAACTTGTGCTCGCCAGCTGTGGCATAAATTGCATTTTTCTCTTCTACTATTCTAATTAAGCCATACGCTGGGTTTTCAAACGCCCCTGCATAATTTTTCAGCGGACGAGAAGGATTAGTATTTAAAATTGGCTCCTTTTTAGTGTTCTTTGCGGTTTGTTTTTCGTTTATACGAGCGGTTTTTGCTCTAGCAACTGCTTCACCATTCCAGTCTATAGGCTTTAATTTTAACAACACGTCGGCAATTGAGCTCCTTACGATACTCGGTACTTGCGACCCATTTTGGTTGCTCAATACCACGATACCCAATTTATCTGTTGGAAAAAATGCTACACTGGCCGAAAAGCCATCGATATTTCCACCATGCTCTACCAAATAATGCCCACGATAAGAATTTAACATCCATCCCAAGCCATAATTACTAAAAAATACATCCCTGTGTTGCGCCGGCAATCCTCCACCCATTACCATTTGTGCGGTTGCGGCCTCACCGATATAACTGCTTGGTAAAATTTCTTTTTTATTAAAGTATCCACCGCTAATCCATACTTTAAGCCAGTTGGCCATCTCATTTACACTGCTGTTAATACTCCCAGCTGGCCCCATTCCATTGATATTGTAATAGTCTATCTTTTTGTTTACACTGTCTTGCAAAGTCGCATAAGGCAAAGCCGCGTCACTATCATTTTGGAATGCTTTGATATCTGTATTTGATCTGGTCATTTCTAAAGGACCAAAGAATTTCTCTTTAATGTTTTGCTCCCAAGTTTTACCCGTGATCTTTTCAGCAATTACTCCCTGCGCCAAATACATAAAATTATTATAGAACCACTTCTGACGAACGCCGGCACTCGGTTCCATATATTTAATTCGAGCGATGATACTGTCTCTATTAGCAGTATTAAAAAAATACCATGAAAAATCGTAACGTGTAAGTCCTGTTCTATGAGCCATTAAATCACGAATAGTAATCTGATTGTTCATTTCATCATTGTAAAAACGCAACGATGGGAGGTGGCTTACTGCCTTGTCATCTAATTTCAACTTCCCCTCCTTTTCGAGTAAACCCAGTAAAGAGGCCGTGAATGCTTTCGTACTCGACCCTATCGCAAAAAGTGTATTTGGTGTTACAGGCTTTTTGTTTGCGATATCACGATAACCAAAACCTTTGCTATAAATCACCTGGTCGCCCTTTACCACAGCAACAGCGAAGCCTGCAGCATTTTGGTCTTTTAAAACTTTGTTAAGCACCGAATCGATACCTGCAAACTGATTGGGTTCTGTTTTTTTAACCTGCGCAAAAGAGGTAACTGATACAAGGAAACTGAGTAGGAAAATCGAGGGGAATTTCATTTTTTGGATAGATTATATTTAGGTCTCTAAACTACTAAATATAGCGCAACTAGCAATCAGTATCCCAAAAAGAAATCTTTTAAAAGCTCTTTATAAGCTGTCGTATAAACTTTCTCCGCTTCGTAAATATAAAAGTGCCGTATCTCCGTATCAGTATTGAAACGGTTTAAACAAACAATCCACCTAAATGCGGGTTTTGTTACATCCGAGTGCAGGTGAATTTTTTTGGCAACATGAAGACCTAGCCCCTGAGCTTGTGCAATTAAAAATGCTGCTTGTTTAACAGGTAAAATAAACCAAAAACTACCTTCCTGAGTAAGCAATTCCGAAACCTTTGCCATCAGTTCATTGAAAAATTGCTCGTCGGCATGGCGAGCGATACCTTTTTTTAGTTCGGCATTTTTTAAATCATTTACAAAATATGGTGGATTGCTAATAATTAGGTCGAATTTCTTGGGGCTATGATAGTCTGCGATGGAAATGTTTTTACTAAGCAGGCGTTCATTGAACATCGAGTTTTTAAAGTTCAATGCAGCAGTTATCGAGGCATCGGTATCGATTTCTATTCCTTCAATATAAGCAGTTGGAAAACGCTGGGCCAGCATCAAAGCAATTACGCCTGTGCCTGTACCAACGTCTAGCATATTTTCATGAACCTCAGTTTCGGCTAATGCTGCCAGTAATACCCCATCGGTATTGATTTTCATAGCGCAACCCGATTGGTCTACCGTAAACTTTTTAAACTTAAAAATGCTTTTATCCATGACTGAGCGCTTGCTGCACTAAATTTCTATTAGGTCTCGACACTGGAACTTTATCGCCATTACTCAACAACAAACTTCCTCCATCTTCCTTCAACCAGCTTTTAACAAATGCTTTATTGACCAAATGGCTTTGATGAACACGAACAAAACCCAATGGTTTCAACAATTCGTTGTATTCTTTAATGGATCTTGAAATTAAAATCCGTTCGTTGCTAGAAAGATAAAAAAAAATGTATAGGAATTATCGGCTTCACAACGAATAATTTCATTTACTGAAACATATCTGATCTCATGCAGCTGCGGCAATGCGATTTTCGTCGGTGACTGGTCTCCACTTTTAAGATGGTTAAGTAAGAACTGTAGCTGTAGATTTTTGTCTCTCGCAATAATCTTATCCTCTGCTTTGTTTACGGCAAGTACCAGATCGGCAATTACCACAGGTTTTAAAAGGTAATCGAGTGCAGCAAACTTGATGGCTTCAATCCCATATTTATCGAAAGCTGTGATAAATACTACTTCAAAATTTTTCTCCGAAATTAAACCAAGCAAATCAAATCCAGTTTGCTCTCCCATTTGAATATCCAGAAATAGCAAATCTGGCTGATAGTGATTAATAAGCTTTTCGGCTTCATAAATATCGGTCGCAGCAGCTAATATATTAACTCGAGGGCAATACCTCTTCAGCAAGGCGCTGATATTGTCTATATTCGATTGCTCGTCGTCAACGAGTATTGCTTTCATGTTAACCAATTTGTTAGGGTAATGCGAACAGTTGTTCCCTTTGATGAATCAATTTTAAGATTAATCGGACAGCTGCTGTAGGTTTTATTCAATAAAGCTATCCTTTTTTCACTCAATTTCAAACCTAAACCTTTGTTCATCTCATCGCGTTGAAAGCCCTTACCATTATCATTTACCAAGAGCACGACATTTTGTTGTTCTCTATAAAGTTTAACTATTATTTTGCCTTCTCCTTTCAGAGGTGCTATTCCATGTTTTACAGCATTCTCTACAAAGGGCTGCAACAGCATTGTAGGGATTTCAGTATATCGAAAACTTTCATCCTCATCACCATCAAATTCAACCGAAAATGGAAATCGTAACTGCTCCATGCTCAGGTAGTCGCGCAGTAACTTCACTTCATCATCAATACTAATTAGTTCACGATCGTCTAAAATTTGCCTGGTTAAATTAGCAAACTTACCTAAGTAGTTATTTGCCTGTTCTACTGCATTGTTATTCATTAAATTTTGAATCCCACTTAATGCATTGAACACAAAATGTGGGTTTAATTGTGAACGCACATTGTTTAATTCATTTCTTGCAGCGTCTGCTTTTAAAGTTAACGCTACTTGCTTTTTCTTATTTGCTTGGCGAATGAAGAAGATCACTAACCCAACAACTAGTATAACACCTAAAGCAAATAAAACGATTTCTCTGACTGAAAAAACAAGTGGTGGTGGTGCGACCGTAAATTTCACCACAGAAACCATTGGAATAGCTTTAAAGTCTTTGAAAGGTTTTACGTTTGTTTGTACGAATATTTCATATTCACCTGGCTGATTAAACTCTGAATCAGCAATCGCAAATTGACGATTACTACCATCATAACCCCATTCACGATCAATAACACTGGAATAATGTTTGCCTTCTGTCGTGAACTTCAAAACTACTCTTCGTGCAAAATCATGATCACTTTTTTTACAATTGAAAACAATTCCCTTCAGTTTATTGCTAATTTTAAGAATTTCACCGTTTTTTAATTTTTTCGGCCCCTTAAATTGTCTACCAATTAAGTTAACCTCGAATACCTTTGGCAGTGTAACTGGCTTATTATAAAGCGTTAATGTAGTTACTTCATAAGGTTTAGCGAGTTTGTAGATTTTAAATATTGTTTTTTTGTTTTGAATATTGGTAAGCACTAAATTAATATAAGCATGGTAAGGGTAGTCAGCACCCGCTGGCGTAATGAAATCTATTGTGTTAAACTTAGCATCCCAAATTTTTACCAGTGTATCTTCTTCAACAATACTGTATCGGTAGTCGCTAAGGCTATCCTTGTGGATATGTGTACTTAACTGTACTGCGCTTGCATCTTCCATATAAACAATCGATCCTAATGGATCACCAGGCATATCATTAAAGGGACTGATAGATTTTGTATCCTTATCAACTCTAATACTCAAGGGAATTTTAAATAATCGCGGTTTATATTTTGTTTTTTGATCATAGCCTAACGAGCGCGCAACGCCGTAATTAATGGAGTAACCATCCTTATCTAAAACTGAACTTTTACCCTCAAAGGAAGTTCGATCATATTTTTCTGGAGATCCCCACTCCTTTCTAGATTGGGCGTTCGCGCTAGAAAAAATTAGGCAAATAAGAAAAATCAATAACTTGGTTAAGCGAGAATGATAGTAGTTAGTTTTCATCATGTGATTATTTATTTAGCCAAATCTCTTTCAATTTTAGCGCTCCCTAAATGATAAAGTTGAAAACTACTTGTTCAAGCTAATAAAGTAACGACTTAGCCTTGAATCTAACTTTGGTAAATCTCCAAAGGTAAACCATCAGGATCGGTAAAAAATGTAAATTTCTTGTCTGTAAATTCATCAATTCGAATTGGCTCGGTTACAATACCCTTTCCGTTCAAAACTTCACTTGTCTTTTCTACATCATCTACTTCAAAGGCTAGATGCCTTAATCCAGCGGCTTCTGGTCGTGATGGTCGTGGTGCTGGATCAGGAAAAGAAAATAATTCAATCTGATAAACACCATTAACCGCCAAATCTAACTTATACGACTTTCTTTCGGCGCGATGCACTTCGGCGATTATTTTAAAGCCAAGTTTATTGACATAGAAATCTTTCGAAACTTCATAGTTCGAACAAATGATGGCGATATGATGAATACGATTAAACATTGAGCAAATTTCACATTTTATCCTTCAAAACCCACCATTTTTTGACTAAAAAATCCTAAATTTGCAGCTTCAAAATAAAAGCATGATTCATTTCTTCTCAGGTATATCAAATGCCGTTTTTGTTTTACAAACAGAACAAGTCCTTTCTTCAACCGATGTTACAAAATTAGCCTGGTTATTCGGCGGCGCCAAACTACAAAATGAAAAAGTACTAAATGGCTTTTTTGTTGGTCCACGCGCTGCAATGATCACTCCTTGGAGTACCAACGCAGTAGAAATTACGCAGAACATGGCGATTTCGGGCATCATTAGGATTGAAGAATTTGAAAAAGTAGCTGAAGATTTTTCGGACTACGACCCAATGCTTTCACAAAAATATGACAAACTAGATCAGGAGGTTTATACCATTGATATTAAACCTGAACCCATTCTAGAAATTACTGATGTAGCTGCCTATAATAAACAAGAAGGCCTATCATTAAGTGATGAAGAAGTAGCTTATCTAAATAACCTTGCGACCAGATTAGCAAGACCATTAACAGACTCAGAAGTATTTGGCTTCTCTCAAGTAAACTCTGAGCACTGTAGACATAAAATATTTAATGGAAAGTTTGTGATCGACGGGGTTGAACAACCTACTTCATTATTCAAGCTTATCCGTAAAACTTCAGAAGAAAATCCGAACGATATTGTTTCGGCTTACAAGGATAACGTAGCTTTTATTAAAGGTCCAAGAGTACAGCAGTTTGCACCAAAACGTGCTGATGAGCCTGACTATTACACCACAAGTGATTTTGACTCGGTAATTTCGTTAAAGGCTGAAACACATAACTTCCCTACTACTGTTGAGCCTTTTAATGGGGCAGCAACGGGTTCGGGAGGAGAAATTAGAGATCGTTTGGCAGGTGGACAAGGATCATTACCGCTAGCGGGTACAGCTGTTTACATGACTGCATTATCTCGTTTAGAAGAAAATAGACCTTGGGAAAATGGCGTTGAAGAAAGACCATGGCTATACCAAACGCCAATGGATATTTTAATCAAAGCCTCTAATGGTGCAACTGATTTTGGAAATAAATTTGGTCAGCCACTTATTACAGGATCTGTTTTAACCTTCGAACACGAAGAAGATAACCGCAAATTAGGTTTCGATAAAGTAATTATGCTTGCTGGTGGTGTGGGTTATGGAAAAGCTAGTCAGGCGCAAAAACAAAAACCTAAAACGGGCGACAACATTGTTATTTTAGGTGGAGAAAATTACCGGATCGGCATGGGCGGAGCAGCAGTTTCTTCGGCAGATACAGGGGCGCATGGCACTGGAATTGAGCTGAATGCAATTCAACGTTCAAATCCTGAGATGCAAAAGAGAGCAGCTAATGCAGTTAGAGGCATGGTTGAAAGCGATCATAACAGCATTATTTCTATCCATGATCATGGTGCAGGTGGACATTTAAACTGTTTATCGGAACTTGTTGAGGAGACTGGTGGATTAATCAACCTTGATAAATTACCTGTAGGCGACCCCACCCTTTCTGCAAAAGAAATTATCGGTAACGAATCTCAAGAAAGAATGGGATTAGTTATTGGCAATGAACATATTGAAACCTTACAAAAAATTGCTGACCGTGAGCGTTCGCCAATGTATACAGTCGGTAAAGTAACTGGCGATCATCGTTTTACTTTCGAGTCGGCAAGCACAGGTATTAAGCCAATGGATTTAGCCCTGACGGACATGTTTGGCAGCTCGCCAAAGGTTGTAATGGAAGATCGTAAGGTAGCGAGAACATACGAAGCTGTTAGCTATGACTCTTCAAAATTAGACGATTACTTAGCCCAAGTACTACAGTTAGAAGCTGTTGCTTGTAAAGATTGGCTTACCAATAAAGTAGATCGTTGTGTGGGCGGTCGTGTAGCTAAACAACAATGCGCTGGCCCATTACAATTGCCATTAAACAATTGTGGCGTAATGGCCTTAGATTTTAATGGTAAAGAAGGTATCGCTACAGCTATCGGTCACGCACCTGTAGCTGCTTTAATTGATGCTGCAGCAGGTAGCAGAGTTGCGATTGCTGAATCCTTATCGAACATCGTTTGGGCTCCTTTAAAAGATGAATTAAAAAGCGTTTCACTTTCGGCCAACTGGATGTGGGCGTGTAAAAATGAAGGTGAGGACGCAAGATTATACGAAGCTGTAAAAGCTTGTTCTGATTTTGCAATCGAACTCGGCATCAACATCCCAACTGGAAAGGATTCATTATCTATGAAGCAGAAATATCCTGATGGTGATGTAATTGCTCCTGGAACCGTAATTATATCTGCAGGTGCTAACTGTAATGATATCACGAAGGTAGTTGAACCGGTTTTACAAAAAGACGGGGGTTCGATTTATTACATTAACCTATCTAATGACAGTTATAAGTTAGGTGGTTCTTCTTTTGCACAGATTTTAAATAAGGTAGGTACCGAAACGCCTGATGTAAAAGACGCAGCACAGTTTAAAAACATATTCAATACTTTACAGCAATTAATTAAACAAGAAGAAATACAAGCCGGCCATGATATCGGCAGCGGTGGTTTAATTACTACCCTGCTAGAAATGTGTTTTGCTGACCGTGATTTAGGCGCTAAACTTGATTTATCTGCCTTAGGTGAAGCTGATAGCATTAAATTATTATTCTCAGAAAATATTGGTGTTGTTTTCCAAGCATCTTCAGCTGTTGAAGCTGTATTTGAAAAAAATGGAATTACTTGCCACAAGATTGGTGAGGTTAGCGCTTCAGCTACGCTGGAAGTAAAAAATGGAGCTGAGCAGTTTAGTTTTGGAATTGACGAACTACGTGATGTTTGGTTTAAAACGTCTTACCTGTTAGATAAAAAACAGAGCGGTGCAGTTAAGGCAAAAGAACGTTTCGAAAACTATAAACATCAAGTATTAAAATATAAATTCCCAGCTAATTTTGATGGGAAAAGACCAGTTTTCTCGTCTTCGCTTGGAATGACAAAAGGAAAACCTAAAGCAGCGATTATCCGTGAAAAAGGTAGTAATTCAGAGCGTGAATTAGCAAACGCAATGTATTTAGCTGGCTTTGATGTGAAAGATGTGCACATGACCGATTTAATTTCGGGCCGAGAAACATTGGCAGATATTCAATTTATCGGTGCTGTTGGGGGCTTTTCTAACTCAGATGTATTAGGTTCGGCAAAAGGATGGGCGGGTGCTTTTATGTACAATGAAAAAGCTAGGATTGCGCTCGAAAACTTCTTTAATCGTCCTGACACACTTTCGGTAGGTGTTTGTAATGGTTGTCAGCTTTTTATAGAGCTTGGTCTGATCAATAAAAACCACGAAGAAAAGCCTAAAATGCTCCACAATGAAAGTCATAAACATGAGAGTATCTTCACTTCATTAACCATACAAGAAAATAATTCAGTAATGTTATCTTCTCTTGCAGGAAGCACATTAGGTGTTTGGGTATCGCATGGCGAAGGGAAATTTAGCCTTCCATACGCCGAAGAAAAATACGATATCGTTGCTAAATATGCTTACGAAAGCTATCCAGCTAGCCCAAATGGCTCAGACTACAATACAGCCATGATGTGTGACGAAACTGGTCGCCATTTAGTAATGATGCCACATATTGAGCGCTCGTTGTTTCAATGGCACTGGGCAAACTATGTGAAGGGACGTAAAGACGAGGTATCACCTTGGATGGAAGCCTTTGTGAACGCTAGGAGATGGGTCGAGGGACAAGCCTAATACATCTTTTCTAACTTCTTTTCGCCAAGATTTACCATAAGTTTTATCTAGATATTTAGCTACTTCTGCATTGTAATGCACAATGCAGAGGTCGTTCGGCACAACACATCCCAAATCGAAGTACTTGATATGATACTTTTTTTCGAAGATCTCTTGCCCAACAACATGAACAGGCGCAAAACCCCCTTGCAGCATAAAATGGATTTTATTTTTCTTTAAATCCGATTGCGCTTGGGCTTTACTCTCTTTGCATTTGGTCGAATCTAGCATTACGGCAAAAGACCTGTTACTTGCTAAAAACAACAACATGACAACGATCGATAGTTTAATAGTATCCATATAATCATCATGATGCTGGTCTACCAATAAATCCATATTTTTTTTTATCGTAGTCTCCTAATTATTTGTACTTTTGGCCACCTAGAAATTCATAACCGTTACATTCTCAGGTGTTAAAACCAAATTTAAACTGATATGGGAATTTTCCATTCGAAAGAGGCCATTGTAATATGACAGGCTTTGTTGATAATACCCATACCCTAAATGAAACAGATTTTAAAACGGCCACTACAAATTTACTACACCGTAGTGAAGGCGAAGGAGGGATGTTTTTTGAAGAACATGATTCTTATGCGATTGGTTTTGCCTATCAACAACATGCATTGCCAGTTACATCAACCTGTAAACTTTACACCGTAACACTAAATGGCACTATTTATAATGATGCAGAACTTCGCGAAATGCTCATTAAATATGGGGTAACATTTAAAACTTTAACGGATGCCGAAGTTTTAATTGAGTGTTATAAAAAATGGGGACATCGTGTTTTCGAAAAACTAGATGGTTCATACTCGTTTGTATTACATGATAGAAAGATTAACCAATTACTCCTAGCTCGAGATTCAATAGGTACAAAGCCCCTATTTTACTATAAGAAGAAAGGTTTTTACGCCTTTGCCTGCGAAATTAAAGCTTTACTGGAGTACCCAAATATTGAAAAGAAAATTAACACAGAGGCAATTTCTACCTACTTTAGGTACGGATATTTTGCAGGGGAAGACACCATTTATCAAAAAATTTATCAGTTCAAAAAAGGAACCATCACGGTAATCGATCTTCATAGCGGCAATAGCTACGATGCTCCTATTTTGTTTGGCTTCAATAAACCCGCAGAACAAGTCCCTACAGATGAAAATCAAATCATTAATCGAGTAGAAGAATTATTAACTGAATCTATTCTAAAACGTAATACAGGAAATGTTCACTCTGGAGTTTTATTAAGTAGCGGATATGATAGCGCAACTTTAGCGGGCATTTTACAGAAAAACCAAAGCAAGCGCATCAAGACCTTTACCATTGGTTTCGAAAACAAAAAATTTGATGAAGCGCCAAAAGCCAAGAAAATTGCTGAGCATTTAAAAACAAACCATAAAGAGTTTTATTTTAACGAAAGACAAGCCACTACAATTTTAGAAAGTCTGTCTGAGATATTTGATGAACCTATCGGCGACAGTGGTGTGTTACCTTCATTGTTCATAGCCAAAAACTTAAAGCAAGACGTTAAAATTTTACTGGGTGCTGAAGGTGGCGACGTGCTATTTGGGGGGTATCGCGCTTACATTAAAACATTAAAATTAGCTGCTTTACCTCAAAAAATCCCTAACTATTTAAAAAGAGCTTTTGATTTACTGCTTAAATATGCCCCAGCAAAAACACAAGAGGTAATTAACGCAGATAATTTATTAAACAAATATCAATGTATAAATACCTGTTTTACCAGCCAAGAAATTGAACGCCTACTAAATCGTTCTGATTATTATACGATCAGGATAAAAAAGGGTGAAAAGAACTTGAAAGATCTAATGGATTATGATTTTGAAAATTATTTACCCAATAATCTACTCTATAAGGGCGATAAGTGCTTAAGGTATTATGGTATTGATCATCGAGATGCTTTTTTAAAGGCCGATTTGGTAAGCTATCTAGCAAGGCTGGATGCTAGTTGGTTTATTAAAAATAGAGAGAATAAATATCTCTTAAGAAGAATTACCCATAAGTATGTGCCCGCACATTTAATGGATGAAGCGAAAAGAGATTTCACTATCCCCCTCCCATTATGGCTGAAAACTTGTTTCAAGCCTTATATTGAAACTTATTTAACCAGAGAACAATTAAACAAGCATCAGTTATTGAACACTGAAGAAGTTTTAAGAATTAAAGCAGCATTTAATACCAATAGTAATATAAACAACGCTAAAAAAATTTGGCTCTTATTGCAGTTTCAGATGTGGCACGATCGCTGGGTTTAGGAAGACCAGAACCGAAAGCTCAAAGACTAAGGCTTTAGTCTTTGAGCTTTTTTCCGTATACTCCACGCTAGTTGCTTAAAACATAGCCAATTGGCATTGTATAACGAACTCTTACTGCTTGATTATTTTGTTGACCAGCTTTCCATTTTGGAGATTTCTTTATTACTCTCACCGCCTCTTCATCACAACCATAGCCAATACCTTTAATTACATTTACATCAGTAATTGATCCATCTTTCTCTACTACAAAACTTAAGAAAACTTTACCTTGGGTGCCGTTATCTTGTGCTGCATAAGGATATTTTAGGTTTCGTTGGATAAATTTCGACCAGGCTGCCATCCCTCCTGGAAATTCCGGATAGGCATCCACTCCTGCCGCAGTATAAATTTCGTTGCTGTTACCTTGAACCGACGTTCCATTACCTTCACTTGTGCCAGTTGATAATTCGTTATTGTCCTTACCACCAACGCCCTCTTGGGTTACATTCGAAATGATTGCTCCACTAACTTCTTCTAAAGTTGGCGGATCAGCTACTTCTTTATTTACTACCACGATGTTATCACTAAAATTTACGGTTTTTATTTTCTCTTTTACCGGCTCAGCCTTTGGTAGGTCCTTTTTTAATTCTTCTTTTTTAGGCGCTTCTTTTTTCAATTCATGAATAGGTTCGGCAATAGCAATTGTAACCATTGTTTCATTGTCCTCAACAGGTGTTGGAAAAATCTTATGATAAATTGCTGGTCCAACGAAAAGTAAAATAAACAAGGGAGCAGCTATCATTAACGACTTTAATAAAATGTTCGAAGACTGTGTTCTAAGTGTGTAAGCACCGTAGCTTTTGTTTCTGTTACTAAATACGACATTGAGCCACTCGCTGCCGTATAAATTTGAGTTGTTTAGCATATCTGTATAGATTAATTTTAACTATGATGTTAGTTTTACAGATTTCCATAAAATGAATTGAATTATATTTCTGGCTTCAAAATTCTTTCATATTCTTAGCTATTAAGAAGCGGTCAATTTTCGGTTATTTTTCGACAAAAAATGACCATTTAACAAAAAATACATCGAATTTTTCAACAAAAACTAAAAATATCACATTTTTTTCAACATTTTAACTCATTTTGATAGGCGAAATAGAAATTAAATCATATTTTTGACTAAATTTTAAGAAAAACAACAAAACCATCATAAGCAACCAATTATTAGAGAGAGGAAAATGCTTCTGATTGCTTCACAACCGATAAAACAAATTAAATTAAATGAAAAGTCTAAGAACAATTGCGCTAAAAGAGGCTCAAGGGAGAATTTCTCCAGAAGTTAAAGCCCCATCAACTAAGATTTCAGATTTTTACGGATCGAATGTTTTTGATAAGAAAAAAATGAGAGACTTCTTATCAAAAGAAGTTTATGAGAAATTAATTTCTAGCATCGGTCAGGGAGAATTAATTAATCAAGAAGATGCGAATCAAATTGCTTCAGCAATGAAAACTTGGGCAATGGCTAAAGGCGCAACTCATTATACTCACTGGTTTCAGCCCTTAACTGGTTCAACTGCGGAGAAGCATGATTCATTTTTTGAGCCTAGCGGTGATGGTGCAATTGAAAAATTTGCAGGAAGTGCATTAGTTCAACAAGAACCAGATGCTTCAAGCTTCCCTAATGGTGGTATCCGTAACACATTTGAAGCACGTGGTTATACAGCATGGGATCCTTCATCTCCTGCTTTTATTATGGAAAGTCCAGCTGGAAAAACACTTTGTATCCCAACTGTTTTTGTTGCTTATACTGGTGAGGCCTTAGATTATAAAGCACCACTATTAAAGGCTTTAGCGGCAATGGATAAAGCTGCTGTGGAAGTATGCCAATATTTCGATAAAAGTATTACAAAAGTAAACGCATCATTAGGTATTGAGCAAGAATATTTCTTAGTAGACCTTGCTTTATTTAATGCACGTCCAGATTTAGCTTTAACTGGTCGTACACTTTTTGGACATATATCTGCTAAAGGCCAACAATTAGAAGATCACTATTTTGGTTCGATTCCTGAACGAGTTTTTGCTTACATGGTAGACTTCGAAAATGAGGCACTTAAATTAGGTATTCCATTAAAAACTCGTCACAACGAGGTAGCTCCTTCTCAGTTTGAGTGTGCTCCTATCTATGAAGAAATCAATTTAGCGATTGACCACAATCAGTTATTGATGGATATTATGGAGAAAGTTGCAAGACGCCATAACTTTAAAGTATTATTGCACGAGAAACCTTATGCTGGAATTAACGGTTCTGGTAAACACAATAACTGGTCGTTAATTACTGATACTGGTAAAAACTTATTAGCGCCAGGTAAAACGCCTAAAAACAACTTGATGTTCCTTGCTTTCTTTGTAAATACTATAAAGGCGGTTCATGAGCATGCAGATTTATTAAGAGCAAGTATCACTTCGGTAAGCAACGATCACCGTTTAGGTGCAAACGAGGCACCGCCGGCAATTATTTCAATTTTCTTAGGTCAGCAATTAGATGAGATTTTAGAAGAAATTGAGCACTCTCGTTTAAGCAAAAAAATTAAGGAAGACAATGGATTATGGTTGGGTATTCCAAAAATCCCTCAAATCTTATTAGACAATACAGATCGTAACCGTACTTCTCCTTTTGCATTTACAGGTAATAAATTTGAGTTAAGAGCAGTAGGTTCTTCTGCAAATTCATCGGCACCAATGACTGTATTAAATGCAATTGTCGCTGATCAATTAACCAAATTTAAAGTTGACGTAGATAAGTTAATTAAAAAAGGCGATAAAAAAGATGTTGCCCTATTAACAGTTATCAAAAGATATATCAAAGAATCTAAAGATATCCGTTTTGAAGGAAATGGTTATAGCCAAGAGTGGGCAGATGAGGCAGCAAAACGTGGCTTATCTAACATCAAAACTACACCTAAGGCATTAGATGCTTACGTAAGTGATAAAACAACTGAATTATTTACGAAAACAAACATCTTTAACAAACGCGAATTGCATGCAAGACATGAAATTTTACTAGAAAGCTTCTACAAGAAATTACAAATTGAAGCTCGCGTAATGGGTGAAGTAACTAATAGTCAAATTTTACCAGCTGCAATAGCTTATCAAAATATTTTGATCGAAAATGCTAAAGGCTTAAAAGAGCTTGGCTTAAGCAAAGAGGCAATCGCAACACCACTAGCTATTATTTCAGATCTTTCTAAACATATCGGTATTGTTAAAACTAACATCGACGCGATGTTGGAAGAACGCAAGAAAACTAATACAATAGAAGATACACGTGATAAAGCAATTGCTTACGATGAGAAAGTTAAAGTTTACTTTGACACTATCCGTTACCATACGGATAAGTTGGAGCAAATTGTAGATGACAGCGTTTGGCCATTGCCAAAATTCAGAGAATTATTATTCTTGAAATAGTATCTTAAAAAGAAAATAGTAAGGAGTAAAGAACAAATCTTTACTCCTTTTTCTATATATGACTGTCCGACTAAAACATTATCTTTGCATCAATGAGCGATAATAGGTATAACCAGCGTGGCGTTTCGGCTTCTAAAGAAGATGTACATGCCGCAATTAAAAATATTGACAAAGGCATTTTCCCACAAGCATTTTGTAAAATTATTCCCGATATCTTAGGCAATGATGAGCTTTATTGCAACATTATGCATGCAGATGGCGCAGGAACTAAATCGTCCTTAGCCTATACCTATTGGAAAGAAACAGGAGATATTTCGGTTTGGAAAGGAATAGCACAAGATGCAATCATTATGAATTTAGATGATTTAATTTGTGTGGGTGCCACTGAGAATATTTTGTTATCGTCTACAATCGGCCGCAATAAAAATCTAATCTCTGGCGAAATCATAGCAGCGATTATCAATGGCACAGAAGAAATTTTAGCCGAATTGAGATCAATGGGCATTTCAATCTATTCAACAGGCGGTGAAACTGCAGATGTTGGTGATTTGGTAAGAACAATCATCGTCGACTCAACAGTAACCTGCAGAATGAAACGTGAAGACGTCATTAGCAATCATACCATCCAACCAGGTGATGTAATAGTTGGTTTAGCATCATACGGCAAGGCCACCTATGAGCATGAATATAATGGGGGCATGGGATCTAATGGATTAACTTCAGCGCGCCATGATGTATTCGAAAAAGCACTGGCAAGTGCTTATCCAGAAAGTTTTGATCCGGCAGTGCCACTTGACTTAGTTTTTTCTGGAGCAAAAAAACTTACGGATAAGGTTTTAGTCGACCCTGCTAATTCGTTGGAAGTGACGGCAGGCAAATTGGTACTCTCACCTACCAGAACTTATGCACCTGTTATCAAAAAGGTGCTGGCTGAACATCGTAAATCTATACATGGTTTAGTTCACTGTAGTGGTGGTGCACAGACAAAAGTGCTACACTTTATTAACGATAACATCCATGTAATTAAAGATAACCTATTCCCAGTGCCGCCTCTATTTGAGCTCATCCATGAGCAATCTGGCACTTCTTGGGAAGAAATGTACAAGGTATTTAACATGGGGCATCGCATGGAGCTTTATGTGCCAGAAGCTATTGCTGAAAGCATTATCAATATTTCGAAAAGCTTTGCTATCGATGCAAAAATTGTTGGTCGTGTAGAATCCGGTGTTCAAAAACAGGTTACGATCAATAGTGACAAAGGCAATTTTGTATATAATTAAATCTTAGATGAACAGTACAAATTAGGTTAGATAAGTATCATTTTATCTTTCTTAATTAGCGAATAGCTAAATAAGACTCCTGGTAATTTTTCCTTTAATGATAAACATCGAAGTGATGTTCTTTTTCTCAATGACAGTATCCCCTCTGAAATTTGGATTCGAGGACCGTAAAATCAATTTGGTAGGATCCTGATGTTCATGAACATTTTTGATACTTCTAATGCTATTTGTAGCAGTATCAGTCATCACTACATAGGCCTCACCCCATTGTAATACATCAAAATTACTAATAGCTTTCACAGCGATAATTTCACCAGAAGCATATCTCGGATACATGCTGTCACCAAAAACTGGCAAATATGCAGTACAGTCATTAAATGGCTTATAATTTACCAAATATTCGACTTCTTCTTCTTTCATTAATAAATCTTCCAGTCTAGAGTCACTAATACTGATATCATAATAAGGCACACCTTCCTTAGTTTCGACAACGATGGAGGCTTTCTTTAAAAAAGGTTCGCCGATACCAGTAGTTAACCATTCCCTGTTTACATTGAATTCGTATTCGAGCCTATCTTTAATTGCATTAGATATACCCATTCCATCTTTTCCCCGTAAAACATCGGAAATTGAACCAGGCTTCATTTTGAGTGCTGTGGCAAAATCAGTTTGTGTTCTAAAATGAAGCATATCCATTAAAATCTTTAACCTTTGATTTTCAGTCATTTATAAAATGTTGATAAGATGCTCGAAATTTGCTCAAGAAATTCTTAAACAAAACAATACGTTTGTAAGGCAATGCAAGGTATTAAATTCATTACAAATAACATCAACTATTATGGAAACTGTAACTACTGAAAGGCTAACAAATGAAGAAATTTTAATCAACTTAATTCAAGATTTTTTTGACTGCAGAAAAGTATCTGAACACTTAATTTTTTTAGATTATTGGCTTGAGAAAATTTTAGCCAATCGACAACACAAGAAGTACTTAAATGTTAAAGATTTAGCTTTTTTCTCAATAAAATTTCAAAATTTATTAACTAGCTGTAGTAAAATTACTCAGACACAACCCATAAATTCAGGTTACTTTGAAGAGTGTACAAAGATTTCTGAGACTTATATTCTTAGAGAGCGGGAATTGTTGCTTTTTTATCCTATTTATTTAAGCTCGAAAGAAATTTGTAACCCTTTGCTCGCGCTTGGCCATATTTTTAAAAACCAAAGTTTAGATTTTTATACTAGGTCTATCAGAACTTGGGCAACTGAATATACTGCCAGTGGACTCAAAAAACAAAATGTTAAGCCTCTTTTGGACATTTACATTGGTTTAAAAAGAATGGTCGAGGCTTGTTGGCTTATTCATGAGCGTACTATCAGTAAACGTAGTTATCGCAGTAATTTAACTGCCATTAACTTCAATCATGATTTCGCGCTAAGTTGTCCACTATTATTTAGCGATGAATATCTCGCCAATCCATATCTAATGGTTGAGGATTTTTTTAGTTTCGCCGGTATTAATGAATATCGAGAAGACCTTACCAAATGGTTTAAAATTGCTTTAAATGATCAAGAAAGTTGTGAAAATGCAAGTGACCTTTTATTTATCCACAATCAATTTCTTCAACTTCTTCACGCAGGATATTTAATAGGCTTACAACAGCTAACCTATACCCCAGAAACTCCTTATACCTCAAACCACGAGACATTTGGGCATTGGCTTCTGGCTCGCATGGAAGCAGATTCATCTGATAACCCTATACAAGTTCTATCACCACATTTCAAAGAAAACCCGCTCGCCTACTGCATTGAAAACTTAACGATCAACTATATTATTAAAATGCGTTATGGGTTAAAAGAATGGCTTGAAGCAGGTCTAAGTAGAAATAGCAGCATTACAGCGCTAGCGCACAGCTATATTTTTGATCAATTTGAAGAACTTCAAAAAATTATGGAAGCCCTGTATTCACTTATCATGCAACCTACATTAGCAGATAAAAATAGTCTTTTCCCGTCTACCAATTAAATTAACCATATGCAAACGAACCCTAACCTCCGAGCTATCGATTTAGCAAAACAAAAAACAAATTGTGAATTTCAATTGAGTAATTTCTTTAAATTCTACCCGCTTGAGCTAATCGAACAAAAAATCAGCAAATTGTTTGAACTAGATATATTTCATGCTTCAGAATGTACCGAAAATACTTTACCTAACACAAATTATCTATTTTATGAAGAACTAACCTTGGCGCTAAAAAATTGCGAACAATTGTTCCATCGCAGCAAAACAGTGCACAATAACAACTTAACAGAGAATGCTAAAAGTATAAATTCAATAATTTCGTTCATTAGCGAGGTGATTCCTGTTTCTTACATTTTCTGTTCTGGCATCTCCTCTCAAAGAATAGATTTAATTATTGTAACGGATCAGTATAAATACAAAACATTCGATGAAATCTATACACTCTTAGATTTTGCAATTTTAGGGTACGAAAATATAAACTGTACAGTGTATGCCTATGGAACAATGTATGATTTTCTATTAAAGGGCCATTTGTACTTCTCTTCAATATGCACACCAGAAAGTTGCGTATACCAAAGCAATTCAACTTTTATATTGCCAATTATCGAGCAATTAAAATGTAATGACCTGGTAAATAAATCTACTGCGTTATTTAACCAAAATATACATAAAGCTACCACTTTCTTAAATGGCGCTCGGCAATTTGCAAACGAAAGTGAAAGTACAATAGCCGCTTTTATGCTTCAACAGGCATGTGAACTTACCTACCGAAGTTTATTACTATCATTTAGAGGAAAAGATATTAAGTGCCACGATTTGGTATTGCTAAGAAAGCATTTAAGCCATTTTGCTCCCGCAATAATTGGAGTGTTTGATCAAAATGAAAAAGAGGAACTTAAAATTTTAACTGCTATTCAAGAAGCGTATATTAACTCCAGATATAATCACACTTATAAAATTACGTTGGAAGAGCTTGCTAGATTAATTTCAGCTTCAAATAATCTCATTGAAACAGCAAAGAACATTTTTAACTATCATTGTCAAAAAGTAAAATTACTTGCTTATTCGTACACGTAAGTGTTCGCTCTTGCGATAAAACCATCTGCGAAACTGTGATGCCCTCCCTTTGCTTACTGTAGTGATAATAGCTTGAACCTTTAATGTTAATTCTATCTTTCCAAAATTTCCAGACCTAATCGTTTCAACCACTTCTCTATGTATGATATGCGTTCTGTTAATTGCAAAGAAATGTTGCGAATCTAAAATATCATTAGCCTCTTTCAGTGAGATATTTAAAACATATTTTTCATCATTAAAAGTTACAATCCAATTCAAGTGAGCGCTTTGATAAACCATTGCAATTTCAGCCAGATTAATTGGCACATAAAACCCTTTGCGATAAACCAAAAATTTTTCATTAAAAAGCTTTTCCTTGGTTTGTTCCTCATGTATTATTGACACTCTTTTTTCTAGTGTCTTAGAGAAGTACGCGCAGTTAAAAACATATAGCAAAAATGCGCTTAAGGAGAGTTCCTTTAATAAAAAAGCGCTTTGAATTACACTGTCGTCTATGTATTTGTCATAAACAACCATCATCATTAGTATGACGCCTAAAGGAATAAGGAAGCAGTACAAGCCCTGCTTAGCGATGCGTTTAACATAGGAATCGTGTTTATCCAAGTGGAGAATAACTTTTCTAACTAGCCAACTTAATGCCGACAATAGTATGAACACAATAATAGAAGCTTTTCTAATCTCAAAAAACAATGCCTTACTTCTAACCGAAACTAAGAGCTGTGTACAAAAAAATAATATTGGCATCCAGCATACGGAGTTTAAAAATGTAATGAAAACTCTCTCTTTAGTCAACTTCAAATTCATGGATAGCCAATAGTATTTATATATCAAGTATCAAACTCAAAGTAGCGCATTTCCATTGGTTATAAATACCGTATATCTACCCTTTTTTTTTAAAGCGTGTAAAAAAATCAACATGGATTTTTCAACGCTTTTCATCTAACTAAACCGTATCGAACCACAATTTGTCCACTTCAGGAAAATAATGTTCATTTAAATCGAAGTAACTTTTCATTAATGATAGTTTTAAGCGCCCGGCAAATTAGTCTAGCATTTAAAAATTAAATACAATGATAGAAAAGGTATTGTTCAACCAAATTGGTATCCTACAAATACAAAAAAAACTGCATGCACTGCCAGACTTGAAGTTAGCCATTGAGGTGGCCGCGCTTAGATTAGATTTTAGGCAATGGATTAAGAACAGATTTGACTTAACACCAGAGGAGTTAACATTTTTGGATAATTTAAATGAGCCATTTATTCTTCGGGCCGCAATTCGGACAAGTAATCTCTTAGCACTCAGAAAATACATCAAGCTAACGGTAATTGACTTAACAGATACTTCCAAAAATTAAACAGCTATGAAACCTGCTGCTTTTCTCAAATATCTAGGCGATACCCTTTCCATAGATGAGCCGGCATTAAACCTTATTCTATCTCAGCGGACTAGCAAAGTCACTTATCGAAAAAATGAAGTGATTGACCGGAAAGGTAAAATTCCACTACAATTATCATTCATAGATAAAGGGAATGCCATTTCGCTTTCGCACTCAAAACCAAATCGGCAGGTTATGCGCTTTTGGGGCGAAGGTCAGCTTATCTGCCCGATTGGTTTCTTTAATAACATGCCCTCATTACAAAGTATCATAGCGCTAGATGACTGTGAAATTACCGCACTGAGCTATGGATGTCTTTTAAGCTTTTTAAATGATTTCCCTGAAGGCTATGCCATCATAAATGGTATTATTAAAGAAGAAATTAATCAAGTTGAATTCAATATTAAAAGCCTCACGCAAAACAAAGCTCCACTGCAACATGAGGCATTTTTGCAGGCACTTGCAATTTCTTTTGATGAATAAGCTATTTACCTATCCTATTTTCGTCTTAAATAAATCAATGGTACGTTGCCAAGCTAGTTTTGCTGCAGCTTCATTATATCGAGTTGGAGATGAATCATTGTTAAAGGCATGGTTCACTCCTTCATAAATGAATACTTTGTAGTCGATATTATTTTGCTTCAATGCCTGTTCATAAGCTGGTATGCCGGCATTAATTCGCTCATCTAAACCAGCATAGTGCAACATCACACTGGCTTTAATTTTCGAGACTTCTTCTGCCTTGGCCTGGGCGCCATAATAAGCAACAGCAACTAACAATTTTGGATCATTTACAGCTAATTTATTAGCTAAACCTCCACCCCAACAAAAACCGATGCAGGCAGTTTTCCCGTTGCTATCTTTTAAACCTCTCAAATATTCAAGCGCTTTCAAATAATTCTGCAAATTTTTAATTGGATCTAATTTACCGATCAGCTCTCGCCCTTTGTCCTCATCGGCCGGCGTTCCGCCAAGGGGTGACAACGCATCTACTCCAAGCACAATAAATCCTTCCGCAGCAACTCTTTTAGTTACATTAATAATATGGGGTGTTAATCCCCTATTTTCGTGGATCACCACAACGCAGCCAAGCTTCTTTTTGTCTTTCGGCTTTGCCATAACAGCTTTCATTTCACCATCAACCCCTGCAAAGGTTACATGTTCAACAATCAAATCGTCTGTATTTACCGCGGCTGCAGCTGCATAATTACTTTCTAATAAAGGTAAAAATGTTAAAGCCATTGCTGTACTTCCTGTTAAAATAGCTAGCTTTTTCATAAAAGTACTTCGACTAATTTCACTATGTGTATATGAGTCGTAAAGGTTGATGATTTTCTGATCCATGGTTAAAATTTTATTTGATTATCAGGACAGTTCCGTACTTTCCCTCCTTAATTTCTGTTTCGGAAATTATTTTAAATTCAAAGTTACCAGTTTGGTCTGTCTCTACCTTGATGGATTTCTATATATAACTTAAAGATATGCATTTCCACAAAAAAACCCGCTAGTTTCTACTAGCGGGTTTTAAAAATGATTAGCTCAATTAAAAGATATATCTTAGACCTAACTGTATACTATATGTACTAGTTGGTGTAAGTACGTCTTGAAAAGCAGTATTAACTAATTCACCGCTGCTATTTGCCATTCTGAATGTTGGTTGGCCGGCCGTGTTTACACTTGCCAATTGCAGTGGGTTATTAATCACAGAACGTTGACGGATTCCCCAGTTTTTGCTAATTAAGTTTGACGCATTTATTACATCAGCGCTAAACTGAAGTGTTTGCCTGGTTTTATTTTTACCTGTAGTAATGAAAACATCTTGCAAAAAGCGAATATCTACTCTATTTGCCCAAGGCAGCAATGCAGAGTTTCTTCCAGCAAAACTACCTCTATTTTTCTTCAGATAAGGTGAGCTTTCAATAAATTCGTTTAAAGCCGCTTCTTGTTGAGCAACAGTAAATGTTTTTAATGAAGCACCAGAACCAGTTGTATATTGTACAAATGCTGTTTCTCCTTGTCTTGGAATATACATCAAATCGGCAGCATTGTTTCCATCTCCATTAACATCTCCATTATATACATAGCTATATACACCTTGACTTGAGCCTTCAAAAAATACCGACAATGTAGTCGCTAAATTCTTAAGGTACTCTTTTCGGTACGAGACATTAGCGATAACGCGATGAGGGGTTGCGAAAGCAGAATTCGCTAACTCTACATTGTTTGCAGTACCTACGTTAGGGTTTGCATTAAACACAGAAGCAGCTTGACTTCCAGGATTTGCAGTTACTTCTTCAGCTTTAGAAAATGTATAGGCTACTGAACCGGCGAAACCATTTGCATAAGTTTTACTCAATTGCGCTGTCAACGAAGTTGCATAGCCTTTATCTGAATTTTCTAATACAATTGCAGATGAGATACCAGCATTTAATCTATTGCTTCCTGTAATACGAGGTCTGGTTAAATCTCCTTCATACAAGGTTGCATTTGGATTAACGAGATTTGCATTTCTCATTTTTACGGCATTGATATCCTTTGTATATAATCCATCGAAAGTGAAAATATATCCATCGCCTAAATTTTTATCCAACCCTAAGTTTACTCTAAATACTTTTGGAAATTTAAAGTCCTCGTCCATAAACACTACATTAGAGTTTGGTGTAGTACCTGCAGTCGATGGAAATAAATTAGCATAGGCATTAGGATCACTAGTTAAGCGGATCGAACTTAAAGAAACTATACCCGCAGCAGTTGCATTACTGATACCCCCACCAAATTGATACATCCCAGTATTAGTAGGAATGTTAGTTAAGAACACAAACGGTATTTTACCTGTGAATATACCTAAACCACCTCTAACGGTTAAAGTTCTGTCATTCGAAGTATATCTAACACCCACTCTTGGCGATAAAAGAGGTACGCTCTTTGCCCATTTGTCGGTTCTATAACTTCTTAAGGTAGAATTATCCGATCCATAAAAGTTTAAAGCAGAAGTAGCCGGGTTGTTCAAAGGATCTTCGTGATAGATTGGCATATCCGCTCTTAAACCCATTGTTAATTTTAAGTTATCCGACACGTTGTATTCATCTTGAATATAAACACCTGCCTGACCTAATTTTAACTCTGCAGAATAAACGGCTTCAACACCAGGAACCAATGACTTGGTGTATGAATAAAACACAGGAGCTTTGTCAGTTAAAAAGTCGTTTAACGAGTTAAACGCATAATAGCTGTTTGATCCAGGCATAAACATATTTCCTGTTTTCTGATACTCATAGGTTAAACCAGCAGTAAACGTATGCTTACCTGCATAATAAGTCAAGTTGTTGGTAAAACTATAAACGTCATTTACTACGTCATTGTTATTGGTAAATGGATCCATACCAGCAGAGATAAAATTATCTCCATCACCATTAAAAATATCTATAGTTGGGAAAATACCGCCACCGAAACTTCTGGTAGCTTGATTTTTGGTAAAAGCAAGTAGTAGTTGATTTGATAGTTTATCCGTTACTTTACTATTTAATTCCAAAGTCCCACTTCTGGTTGTATTTAGAAACCCATAATTAGAATTTTGGAAAGAGGCAGACTTTAAACCAAACCTGTTTTGCGTTAATCGATTAATTGTACCCGCTCTGCCAGTCACTATAAAGTTAGATGAGTTGGGTACACTAGTTGCGTTAAGTACGTTATCGCTATTTCCTTTAAAGTCACTATACTTTAACGTCAACTTATGGTTATTATTAATGTTCCAGTCAATTTTTGCTAAAATCTTATGATTATCATCAGCAAAGTTTGAAAAGTTGTCATAAGCCCCTGTCTCATATCCAAATTTGCTTTTTAAATAATCAGAGACCGACTTTAAATCTGCAACAGTTGTCGAGGAAACGGTACCGGATCCTGTGCCACCTGTAGGGTAGAATTGAATTCCAGGAGCCAAATTTGTTTCCTTTTCAGCATTTACAAAGAAAAAAAGCTTATTCTTAATGATTGGACCTCCTAAAGTGAACCCATAGGTTTTAGCTTTTGAATCTGCAATTTGAGACGAAATATCCTCATCGCCAACATTCGTTCCTCTGAAGCTTTGATCACGATACAGTCCATAAGCGCCACCACGAAATGTATTCGTTCCACTCTTAGTTACTGCACTGATATTTGCACCCGTAAAACCGGCTTGTCTAACGTCATAAGGAGCAATATTAACTGAAATCTGATCATACGAGTCTAGAGAAATAGGTTGAGCTCCGCCACCAGGAAGTGGATCTGTACTCAAGCCAAAGTTGTTATTTAAGTTTGCACCGTCTACTTGGATATTATTATAGCGACCGTCACGCCCACCAAAACTATTACTCGCCAACCCAGAACCTGCTTGTGGTGTTAATCTAGTAAAGTCGCTAATGCTTCTAGAAATAGTTGGTAATGTCGCTAGATCCCTACTAGAGATATTAGTACTTGCACCTGTTTTTTGTTGAACACCTTTAGTTCCTTTAATGGTCACTTCACTTAGTACAGTACCTTCTTTAATGAAATTGTAATCTAAAGTGTAGGTATCTCCCAATTTTAAAAAAACATCTTCAATTTTTGAAGTCTCATAACCTACATAGCTAACTTCAATTCTATATGGACCGCCAACACGCATATTGCCGATTGCAAAGCGACCATTCGAATTCGTTGCAACAAGATAAACGGTACCAGAAGGAGTGTGCGTCGCTTTCACGTTCGCTCCAGGTAGTGGTCCTTTCGTGTCTTTTATAAGACCAGCCATGGACGATGTGGTTACCTGTGCGTTTGCTGCGGTAATTAAACCGAAAACAGCGATAACTACAGACAACACTCTCAATAGTAAAGATTTTTTCATACTCTTTCTTTTAATTATTTTTTTGTTTTGTTAAGATATGTTAAAATAACGCTACAAAGTTAAAGTAATAATTTTGTTCCACGGTTATTTCCAATGTTAAATTATTATTAACTAAGCTAAAACTTATCAACATTTAACATAAAGGAAATTTCACTTAAGTATCAGTTTATCAATAGCTTAAAAAAAGTTATCCTAAATCGTATTAATACAGAAGCCCAAATAATTAACCGTCGATTTATCAAATTACATAACCTTGTAGGTTTCCACTTATTTTAACCAACATTTTTTTTAATTTTGACACATTATTTAAGCTAATTTCCTTTTTATATAAAAATAAATAGATGAACTACGATTTAATAGTAATAGGCAGCGGTCCAGGTGGATATGTTACTGCAATAAGAGCTTCACAATTGGGTTTAAAAACTGCAATTGTAGAACGCGAATCTTTAGGTGGAATATGTCTTAACTGGGGTTGTATACCAACAAAGGCTCTATTAAAAAGCGCGCAAGTATTTGAATACATTAACCATGCAGCTGATTATGGCATTAAAACTGCAGAAGCGACAGCAGATTTTGCAGCCGTTGTTAAGCGTAGCCGCGATGTTGCTGATGGCATGAGCAAAGGTGTTCAGTTTCTAATGAAAAAGAACAAAATTGACGTGATCATGGGAACTGGAAAAGTTAAACCAGGTCAAAAAGTTGAAGTTAAAGCAGCTGATGGCACCCAAAAAGAATTAACAGCTAAAAATATTGTAATTGCAACAGGCGGTCGTTCAAGAGAACTTCCAAACTTGAAACAAGACGGTAAAAAAGTAATTGGCTACCGTCAGGCGATGGTTTTACCTGAATTACCAAAAACAATGTTAATTGTGGGCTCCGGAGCGATTGGCGTTGAGTTTGCCTATTTCTACGCCACCATGGGCACCAAAGTAACGATTGTAGAATTTATGGATAACATCGTTCCTGTTGAAGATGAAGATATCTCTAAACAATTATTACGTAGCTTAAAGAAAACAGGAATCGACATCATGACTTCTTCGAGCGTTGAATCTGTTGATACGAGTGGACAAGGTTGCAAAGTTCAAGTAAAAACTGCCTCGGGCATGCAAACTATTGAATGTGACATCGTACTATCAGCAGCTGGCGTTGTTGCCAACATCGAAAATATAGGTTTAGAAGAAACTGGTATCAAAACTGAAAAAGGAAAAGTGGTAGTTGATGAGTTTTATAATACTTCAGTGAAAGGATATTATGCAATTGGAGATATTGTTGGTGGACAAGCACTTGCACACGTAGCTTCTGCAGAAGGAATTATTTGTGTAGAGAAAATTGCTGGTCAACATGCTGAGCCTCTAGATTATAACAACATCCCAGGATGTACCTATTGCTCACCGGAGATTGCCTCAGTGGGCTATACTGAAAAAGCCGCAAAAGCTGCTGGATATGAATTGAAAATTGGAAAATTCCCGTTCTCAGCATCAGGTAAAGCAAGTGCCGCTGGTGCAAAAGATGGTTTTGTTAAATTGATTTTTGATGCCAAATACGGAGAATTATTAGGCGCGCACATGATTGGTGCAAACGTTACAGAAATGATTGCTGAAATTGTAGTTGCTCGCAAGTTAGAGACTACAGGCCACGAAATGATCAAATCTGTTCATCCTCACCCTACAATGAGCGAAGCGATTATGGAAGCTGCTGCTGATGCATACGGAGAGGTAATCCATTTGTAAGCTGAAAGGTCAAAGCAGAAAGACTAAAGATCAAAGCTTAAAGACTAAAGTATAATGTATAAAAAACCTGTTGATTAAGCTCAGCAGGTTTTTTTTTAATTGTTAACTTTACATCTTACCCTATACGCGATACGCTAAACTCATTAAAATGAATCTACATACCATAAATACCGGCTTTTTTAAACTCGATGGTGGCGCAATGTTTGGAGTGGTACCTAAAACCCTCTGGCAAAAAACCAATCCAGCTGACGCAAACAATTTGTGTAGTTGGGCAATGCGCTGTTTATTAATTGAAGATGGAGATAGATTGATTTTAATTGACAACGGTATCGGCGACAAGCAAGATGCTAAATTTATGGGGCACTATTATTTGCATGGCGATGACACCTTGGATAAATCACTGGCAGCAAAAGGTTTCAATCGAAGCGATATCACAGATGTCTTTTTAACTCATCTACATTTTGATCATTGCGGCGGCTCTATAAAGCGTGTTGGCGACAAATTAGTTCCCGCTTTCGGAAATGCCACTTACTGGAGTAATGAGCAACATTGGGAATGGGCTGTTAACCCTAACGACAGAGAAAAGGCCTCATTTTTAAAGGAAAATATTTTACCTATTCAAGAAAGTGGTCAGCTTCGTTTTGTACCTACTCAAGATGAGTTTCAATTTCAAGATAACGTTAAAATCCGTTTTGCCTTCGGACACACCGACGCGATGATGTTGCCTCAGATTACTTATAAAGATCGAACCATCATTTACATGGCAGACTTGCTACCTTCAGTAGGTCATATCCCTCTTCCCTACGTAATGGCTTATGATATGTTTCCATTACAGACACTAAAAGAGAAGAAAGCATTTTTAACGGAGGCCGCGACTCAAAATTACATCCTTTATTTAGAACATGACCCAGTGAACGAATGTTGTACTTTGCAGCATACCGAAAAAGGAGTTCGACTCGCGGAAACATTTAGCTTAGCAGACTTCTAAAGGGAAAACAAAAATTAGTCTTTGTTAGAACATCTGCTGCCCTAAAATGTTATTATGAAAAATTTTCTATGTACAAGGTTAAAAACGGTGTCTTCTTATTTTTTTTCCTCTTATGGGGATGCAATTCGGACGAATATAGTCCAAACCAAAAATTTAACCGTAGTACTCCAACCAATGTAAACGCTAGAGAGATCGCTAAGCTACCAAATAAGGCTCTTGGCTCAGCCATCAGGATTGCGGTATCTGGCGACACACAAAGGTCATATAAAGAATCTGAAGACTTTGTAGCACTAATTAACGCGAGGACAGACATCGACTTTGTGGTATTAAATGGCGATATATCAGATTTTGGTCTTTTGTTAGAATTTAACGGGATATATGAAATATATGACAAACTACAAGTACCTTTCATTTCAGTAATTGGTAATCATGATTTGGTAGCTAACGGATCTGACATTTATAAACGCATGTTTGGAGAGCTTAATTTTACCTTCAAGTATGGAGGAATTAAATTCATTTGTCACGATACCAATGGTAGGGAGTATGACTTTAACGGCACAGTACCCAATATGAGCTGGTTAAGAAATAACTTGAAACTAGATGCAGGTACCGATCGATTAATTGCATTTTCACATGTACCACCAATAGACGGTGATTTTGATCCCAAATTAGCTCCTCCCTACATCGAACTGATGAATACAACACCAGGTATGTTAGCTTCCATCCATTCGCATCAACATAGGGCACAGACTATCTACTATGAGAATGGAACTGGAATACCTTTTATTACAACCAATGCGATCGTTAAAAAAGCTTTTACTTTAATCACCATTACCAATGGAAAAATTACTGCACAGGAAGTTAATTTTTAGCTTGATACCAATTTTACTTTTCTGCTCGATGCCTAGCTTTGCACAGCGCTCATTTCTAGCGTGTATACAGCCCGATCAAGTAAATATGCAATATGCAGGCAGCATTGGCTATTTAAGCGGCGGCATCGGCTATAATTTCTTCAAGGAAAAGACTACTTTAAGCTTTCACTATGGTTATGTCCCAAAAAATAAAGGAGGTTGGATGAGCATCTTTACGGCAAAATTCGAATACAAGCCATTTGCAATAAAAATTAAGGATAAGTTTATCATTCATCCAATAAACCCAGTTTTCTTTCCTTCTTATGCATCTGGCGACAATTTCGATTACGAATTCAAGACCAGTCAATATCGTAAAGGATATTATTTTTGGTCTTCAGCTTTACGATTACATCTAGGAGCAGGTACAGAGGTAAAAATACTCAACAATAACAATGCGATATTTAAGGCTGTAAGCGTATACGCGGAGACCAATACAAACGATCTATATGCTATTAGTTGGTTTAAGAATAGAACGTCTACTCCTTTTTACGCAATGTTTAAATTGGGTTATGGTGTTAGAGTGAATTATTAATAAAAAGCCCCTTATTCCTCTCTAAATTCTAAAATATCACCAGGTTGACATGCTAAAGCCTTACAAATTGCTGCTAAAGTTTCAATTCGAATGGCCTTTGCCTTCCCAGTTTTCAAAATTGACAAATTAGACAAAGTAATCCCTACCCGGTCGCTCAGCTCGGTTAATGACATTTTACGTTTGGCCATCATGACGTCGAGGTTTACTATTATAGCCATTAGTTATCCATTTATCATATCGTTAATTACAAAATAGCGAAAATCATCATCACATAATCCATATCCCAAAATGAATAAGTGATAACTATTACAAAATGTCAGTCCACCTTACCCTATTTTAAAAATTACCCAAATGTCTTTTAAAACGTCATAGAAAAATTGTCAATTTGCGATGGATTAAAAATATGTTACTAAACAAACATAAAACATTTATTATTAATAATCAAAATATATTTATTGATTCACAATAAACTTTAATTACAAATCAATAAATAAACTAATTACTGCCAAATTAAATTTGGAATGATTTTTGTTGCTAAAGTATTTGTTAAAAATAGTGCTTAAAGTGTAACATTTTCAACAATTTAACTTTTCATTCTGCCCAAAAATTCGTATTTTTGCAGCTTCGAAATAACAAGGACGACCAAAACACATAAATGAGACAACTCAAAATAACCCAATCCATTACCAACCGCGAAAGTCAATCATTAGACAAATACTTGCACGAGATTGGAAAAGTAGATTTAATCACCGCAGAAGAAGAAGTAATATTAGCCCGTAAAATTCGTGAAGGTGACCAAGCAGCTTTAGAGCGTTTGACGAAAACCAATTTACGTTTCGTTGTATCGGTTGCTAAACAATATCAAAATCAAGGTTTAACCTTGGGTGATTTGATCAACGAAGGAAACTTAGGCTTGATCAAAGCAGCAAAACGTTTTGACGAAACCAAAGGTTTTAAGTTTATTTCTTATGCCGTTTGGTGGATCCGTCAGTCTATCTTACAAGCAATTGCTGAACAAAGTCGTATTGTACGTTTACCACTCAACCAAGTAGGTTCATTGAGCAAAATCAGTAAGGCTTTCTCAAAATTAGAACAAGAATATGAACGCGAGCCTTCTCCGGAAGAATTAGCAGATATTTTAGAAACAACAGTTGATAAAATCTCGGACACTTTAAGTAATTCAGGTCGTCACGTATCAATGGACGCACCATTTGTGCAAGGTGAAGAAAATACATTATTAGATGTATTGGAAAACCACGAACCAAATACAGATAGCAACCTAATTAACGAATCTCTTTCTGAGGAAATTAAACGTTCTCTGTCTACTTTAACTGAACGTGAACGCGAAATTATTGTATTATTTTTTGGACTAAGCACCAACCACCCACTTTCATTAGAGGAAATTGGTGAGAAATTTAATTTAACCCGCGAGCGTGTTCGTCAAATCAAAGACAAGGCTTTACAACGCCTACGTCATACTTCACGTAGTAAAATCTTAAAGTCGTACTTAGGTTAAGGCAAAATCTTACGAAGTCTATTTGCATTACGCATAAAGACTTCATAAGATTATTCAATATAATTACATAAAAGATTGGGTACTAACCCGATCTTTTTTACTTTTGCACCAATTCTAACCAAATTAATTTTCTTGTATGTTAAACAAATACCAATCGGAGTTTCAAAACTGGATTGAAAAGGAGAAAAAAGCGCTCGAACTGATCCGTTGCGTGGGTCAACTATGGTTTGATCGCTCTATCGAACTCGTACTTTTCCGTAAACCTTTATTCGATGTAGGAAGTAGTGAAATATTGGCACATCACCAATATGCAAAAGATGTAAGCGGAAAAGATATCTCTATTTATGAAACACTAGAGTTGGCTTCAACCATTGCAAAATGTAATCTTGCCCCTTCTCGCATAGATGTAGGACGCTTGGCATCCGAGTGGCTTGATGAAAACAATACGTACTCTTCTATGTATGATTTTGTAGTTAGTAAACTCTCAAAACATATCGGAAAAGACAAATTTAACCTTAAGCCAAAAGATGTTGTACTCTATGGTTTTGGTAGAATTGGTCGCATTGCCGCCAGAGAGCTAATTGTACAGGCAGGAAAAGGCGAGCAATTACGCTTGAGAGCAATTGTTACCCGTAGTTATAGTGATGAAGAGCTGATTAAAAGAGCAGAATTGTTAAGAACGGATTCAATACACGGGCCTTTTAACGGTACAATTGTGGAAGACTTTGAAAACAAAGCCTTAATTATCAATGGTCAGACTATCTATCTCATTGTAGCTAAAGAGCCGGAAGATGCTGATTATACTGCTTACGGAATCACAGATGCTTTACTAATTGACAACACAGGTGTTTATAGAGACAGAGATGGATTGGGAAGGCACTTAAAGGCTAAAGGCATTACAAAGGTTCTGTTAACCGCTCCCGCAAAAGGTGATATTCCAAACATCGTAACAGGCATTAATGATGCTGATTTCGATTATCAAACGGAAACTATTTTTTCAAATGCATCTTGTACTACCAATGCAATCGTACCAGTACTAAAGGTGATAGACGATGCATTTGGCATTGAAAAAGGTCACATAGAAACTGTTCACTCGTATACAAACGACCAGAATTTGCTAGATAATTACCATAAAAAATATCGTCGTGGTCGCTCTGCAGCATTAAACCTAGTTATCACCGAAACTGGTGCCGACAAAGCAGTTGCAAAGGTTATTCCACATTTGGGCGGCAAACTAACTGGGAATGCAGTACGTGTACCAACCCCCAATGTCTCCTTAGCTATCTTAAACCTTTCATTAAATAAAGTCACATCAAAAGAAGAGGTTGCAGAAATTTTAAAGCAAGCTTCTTTATTTGGCGATTTGTCTGAACAATTAGAGTATTCTATCTCAAATGAATTGGTAAGTAGCGACCTGATTGGCAATAGCCACGCATCAATTGTTGATGGACCAGCTACTATTATTGCGAGAGACAACAAATCTATTGTTTTATATGCATGGTACGATAATGAATATGGGTACACTAGACAAGTTATTCGCTTAGCAAAAAAATTAGCTGGCGTAGTTCGTCTGACATACTACTAGCAAAAAGAATATAGGAAATAGATTAAACTGATAAAGATGCGATCTATTTCCTATTCAAATAAACGATTTTCCTGTAAAAACTTATCTTTACAAGAAAACTCTCCAATGAAACTTTCAATTTATCAAGTCGACGCTTTTACCGATCAATTATTTGGCGGTAATCCAGCTGCTATTGTGCCCCTAACTAGCTGGCTACCGGCTCCGCAAATGCAAAAAATTGCAGCGGAAAATAATCTGGCCGAAACCGCATTCTTCGTTTCCCAAGGTGAAGATTTTGAATTGCGTTGGTTTACACCAGAACTGGAGATAGACTTATGTGGACACGCAACATTAGCTACTGCTCACATCATCTTTACAGAATTAGGGTACACGAAAAATATTATTCACTTTCATACACTAAAGGCTGGAACCCTAACGGTTACAAGAGTAAACGATATGTATAGTTTAGATTTTCCATCAAGACCTGCAACACCATGCGAATTACCTGAGGGTTTGTTAAATGCCCTCGGAGGTAAAATGCCAAGTGAAGTATTATGTTCTAGAGACTATATGCTAGTTTATGATAACGAAGCGGATATATTAGCTATCAAGCCGGATTTTGGCGCATTAGCTAAATTGCCTATTATGGGCGTAATTGTAACGGCAAAAGGAGACCATAGTGATTTCGTTTCCCGATTTTTCATCCCTTCTGCGGGAATAAATGAAGATCCAGTAACCGGCTCGGCACACTGCAACTTAATTCCCTATTGGGCGCATAAGCTAGGAAAGAACGAGCTACATGCGTATCAAGTTTCAAGCCGCAGGGGCGAACTATGGTGCAGCCTTAAAGGTGATCGCGTTTTAATGAAAGGAAAAGGCGTAACTTATTTAAAAGGAGAAATATATTTGTAAGAGGTGATTTTTAAAAAGCAGGTAGTTTTGGCTTAGTTCCCATAATTTTATCAATACTCTCCATTACTTTATCCGTTAATAGCGGAACAACTTCCAAAACCGTCAAATTCTCTTTAAGCTGTTCGGCTTTCGAAGCCCCTAAAATCATGGTACTTACATTTGGGTTTTTTAAACACCAAGCTAAAGAAAGCTTTGCTAACGGAAGGTTCATTTTATCAGCCAATTTCTGCAGTCCTTCAACTTTTTTCATCCTATCAGCCGCCAATGTCCTATCTTTTAACCACTCCATTCCTTGAAGCTCAAGCCGTGTATTTTTCGTGTCGCCTGTGGTATACTTTCCTGAGAGGAGCCCAGAAGCCAAAGGCGACCAAATAGTGGTACCCAAACCATGTTCTTTAAATAAATGAAGATATTCGTTCTCTAATTTATTCCTTTCGAGTAGATTATATTGCGGTTGCTCCATCGTTGGACCGATTAGATTCAACTGCTTTGAAACCGCAATTGCTTCCATTATTTCTGAAGCACTCCATTCGGAAGTTCCCCAGTACAAAATTTTACCTTGTTGCAATAAGGTATTCATGGCCCAAACAGTTTCCGAGATGGGTGTTTGTTTGTCAGGGCGATGACAAAAATAAAGATCTAAATAATCAACTTGCAAGCGTTTTAATGCAGCATTACATGCCTCGATAACATGTTTGCGAGACAAACCCATTTGGTTTGGCCCCTTATTTTCGGCACCAAAAAAGACTTTACTTGACACAAGAAAAGATTCTCTAGCCCATTTCTGCGCTTTTAATATCTTCCCCATTACCAATTCTGATTTACCTTCAGCATAACCTTCAGCATTATCAAAAAAATTAACTCCGGCATCATAGGCAATACCCATTAATTCATCAGCAGTTTTATCACTAATTTGATTACCAAAAGTTAGCCAGCTTCCTAAAGATAGTGAGCTCACTTGTAGACCTGACTTTCCTAAGCGTCTATATTCCATGTTTTTGTAGTTTTTGTTTAAAGGATGACGTTGATGTTTCTTATTAATTACCAAGATGAAACATCAGCATCAAATAATGACTCCAAATTAATCTTTTATTTGCAACAACTCCTCCATGCAATCAATTTTTACAAAAATCTATCAATTCATATATTTATCTTTATTGCTGAATAAAAATAACACACCTAGCGACTATTTTCAATAACATAAATGATGAATAAATTTCTTTTAATTCCAATAGCACTACTATTAAGTTGTAGCTCAGTAAAAACCAACAATACCAGTACCGCTGTGAGCGAGCAACTGCTAAAAGACGTAGAGACTTTATCCCTCGACTCTTACGAAGGACGTAAAACTGGAACCAAAGGTGCTGAAATGGCCAGAACGTACTTAACTGGTCGTTTAAAGCAAATAGGATTAAAACCTTACCCTGGAATGAGTAGTTACGAACAAACTTTTGAAGTTAAGGGAAGAAATGGCGCCCCTGCAGTTGAGGGTAAAAATTTAATAGCCTATATTCCTGGAAAAACGGATAATGTCATTGTAATTTCTGCACATTATGACCATGTAGGGGTGATTAAAGAGCAAGTATTTAACGGTGCAGATGATAATGCTTCGGGCGTTGCGGGCTTATTGCAATTCGCAAAATATTTTGCTAAAAACAAACCCAATAACACTTTGATCTTTGCCATTTTTGATGCTGAAGAAATGGGTCTACAAGGTGCCAAAGCCTTTGTTGCAAAACCACCAGTAGCTTTAGAAAAAATTAAATTAAACATTAACATGGATATGATTAGCCACAATGATAAAGGAGAGCTATATGCGGCTGGCACATTTAAACACCCAGAGTTAAAACCATTTCTCTATACCACAAGTGCTAAATTAAAATTGTTACTAGGTCATGATGACCCTAAGCTAGGTCAAGATGACTGGACCAATCAAAGTGACCAAGGAGCATTCAACGCCAAAAATATTCCATTTATTTATTTCGGCGTAGAAGACCATAAAGATTATCATAAAGCTACAGACGAATATCAAAACATTAATAAAGAATTCTTTATTGAAGCTGCAAATGTAATTCAAAGTGTGATTATTAATATTGATAACCAACGTGATCTAAAAACAATCTTTAGAGAGAAGTTACAAATGCAAAAACAATAAATACTTACTTGTTTTAAATTAAAAAAGCCAGACCCCTACGGAACCTGGCTTTTTTAATGACCTCGTATTATTATCGTTTCAGTTTAGGCGTAGTCTCTATCATTCCAACAAATTCATTTCCATCAAGTAGTGGTTTAGCAGGGAATATTCTTTGAATTGCAGCATTATTTAATGTTCTTGCTGACATTGTAGCTACACCCTGGGTACCAATAACACTCCCAGGAGCAATTATTGCAATTGATTTCTTTAAATAGTTTTCTTGTGGATCACCAAAGTTATAATAAGGATCATCATAATTCTCAACTTGATCTGGAGTCATACCATCAAAATAATCACCTTGTCCCAAAGAGTTTTTAGTTTGAAATAAGGAATAGAAGACCTTGTATTTATTTTCAATTGTAATTGGAAAGAAACCTACAGGTTTACCATAAGTTTTTGTACCTAACAACTTAACCGTCATAAATGGCTTTAGAGAATTGATAACCAATTCACTTGCAGACGCAGTGCTTCCCGAAACAATGAATACAACATTTGTAATGGTATTTGCTGAATTTAATGGTCCTGCTTTTAAAAACCGCTCAGTATTTCCAGCAAGTGAATAATCAACATCCATATAAGTAAGCATTCTGCCGTTTTCGTAAAGAATTTTGCCACTTGCATCAACATAAGGCTGTTTCCCCATAATTGTTGCCTTTCCACTTTGCATCAGCGGATTATAATGCTCAGAAAACATTACCTGACCTGTTGCAGAAGCTGGTGCAATCTGGTTAATTAAATATTGGGCAGTATTTACATATCCACCCCCATTGTATCTTAAATCGATGATTAAATCTGTTACCCCGCTTGCATTGAAGCTATTAAAAGCTTCAGTAAACCCAGGTTGTGAGTTTGACAGAGTAGAAAACCTAGCATAGGCCAAATAGCCTATTTTCTTAGCACCTGCAGTAAATACCTTTGTTGCATAAAAAGGGCTACTCTTATAAGAATCCTTAATTAAATTAGCGACTAATGGCGTTCCAGTAGCAACACCGTTCACATGCTTAACATATTCAAGCTGGATAATATTTTTATTAATAGCTGTATTAATAAAATCTTTTTCAGTGCTAAAATTCGAACCAATCGCTGTTCCATTAATCTTCGTTATCTTATTGCTTCGCGTCAGTCCAGCCTTATCCGCAGGTGAATTTTGATACACCGCAGTAATCATTAAATCAAAAGAGTTTGAATTCGTAACACTATTTCCATAAGCTCCCAATTTAAAACCCAAATCATCTCCATTACCTTCTAAATCTACCGCGCTTGTCTCTGTTTGCACAAAAGCAACTGGATTTTCATCGGCTTTATCAATGATGTATGAATATTTTGAATCCGCACCATTTGCAAAATACTCGTAAGGAAAACCAGTGGCTGGATTAATTTTATATTGTGTTAAAGCGATTAACTCTTTTTCATAATTTAAGAGATCCGTTGATGCTGAAGTATACTTTCTAGGATTGAAAATGTCATAACTAGGCAAGGCATCGCTCCATAGGTAAATTTCTTTCGCATATAAAAAGATGGAATCTCGCGATAGGTCAGCACGAGTCGGCTCAACTTTTGGTATAGGGTCGGGCTTTTTTTTGCAAGACGCAAAACCTATACAAAATACAAGGCAAAGAAAAACGTTATTTAGTTTCATTATGTGTGTGTAATAATTATTTTAAAATCAATAGGTTATTAAGCAAAATTAACGAAAAAAAGATTACAATAGTTTTGGTGCAAATAAAAAGTCTATTTCAGTTTGGGCTGCTATCTCCTCTTCTTTATCATTAGCTCCTATGTAAAGTACTTTTTCCTTATCAAGATGATGAAGGTCAATGATAAAATCAAAACTTTTAGCGGAAACTGACGGCTCTAATTCCTCAGAAAAATAAACTTTAAGGTATTTTTCCAAACCATGCCATTCTATTTGTCTAATCTTATTTAACTGTACAATCGGATTACCTGTTACCATTAAATAAATTGCTTTTCTATCTACCACAATTTCCTGTAAAAAGTTTAAAACTTGTTGAAACAATAATAACTTAAGCGGTAGTCTGGCATTTTCATGAAGCAATAAAAAGTTAGCTCTGTATTTTTCTGGAATATCAAATTTTGCAGCAGTTTTATCGAATATACCTTCATCACCATACACGATGTATTCTTTTTGCATAAACTCAACGATATTCTTTGCGTTTAATTGTTCACTGTACTCCATAAATTCCGAAAAAAGATAATATACCTGAAGCAAGTAATCCTTTTCAGGAAATAACACATTGTCAAAGCCAAAGATAAATGCTGTTTTATCAGCTATGTAAGTCTCGAAAGCCATATTCGTTTTACTATTAAATCGTAAATAACCTTAGATTCGCTACAGCTTCTGCTTTAATAAAATAAAATACTCCATTTAATTGAGTTTTCCTACCGAAAGAGATGAGCTCGGAATCGATGGATGTGGCAAATAGAATCTCCCCCTCCATAAATACAAGCCATTCAGCATCTTTAGCTAATGACCGAGGTTTAACATAAGATTCCAAAACATCCTGATTAGGCAATAAGACCGATATATTAAATTCATTAAAGAGAATTTGAGCTTTGGCAACTGGTTTGATCTCAAACTCATGGATGGGTAAAAAAACATCAACTTCTTGATCTAGACAGGCATTCAACAATGAATGAGCTAGCGTATCGTCATTTTTTTCACCCAAACTGATAAACTTATAATTCCCCGCCGAAAAAGAGGGCATTTCCCCGTAATCGGCCAGAATAACCTCATGCTCAGCAAATGCCTTCAAAACTTTTAGCGCTAAGGCAGATTTGCCTCCCGTAATTAATATCTTCAATTCTTAAACAGATAAATGATTATTGCTCCAAAATTAATCCATCTTTCATGGTAACTACACGGTTGCTAATTTTAGCAAGATCCTCATTGTGTGTAACGATTACAAAAGTTTGATTGAATTTGTCTCGCAGGTCTATAAATAACTGATGTAATGCATTTGCATTGGCCGAATCTAAATTCCCAGAAGGCTCATCCGCAAGCACGATGGCTGGTTTGTTGATTAACGCCCTGGCAACTGCAATACGTTGTTGCTCGCCTCCAGAAAGTTGATTTGGTTTATGTGACGCACGCGAACGCAATCCAAATAAATCGAGTAGCTCAAATGCCCTTGCTTCTGCTTCCTTCTTACTCTTTTTTGCAATAAATGCTGGGATACAAATATTCTCTAAAGCAGTGAACTCCGGCAAAAGGTGATGAAATTGAAATACAAATCCAATATTTTGATTTCTAAAGACACTTAAAAGTTCACCAGAAAGCTTACTAACTTCCATACCATTTAAGGAAACTAGTCCTTCATCTGGTTGATCTAAACTACCCAAAATATGCAACAGCGTACTTTTACCGGCTCCAGATGCACCAATAATACTTACAATTTCGCCTTTAGAAACTTCAAAATCTACCCCTTTCAAAATGGGTAGATTTCCGTATGTCTTTTTTATCCCAGTAGCTTTTAGCATTTTACAAAGGTACGAAATTGATAAAATGTCGACGAGTAATTTATTTTAAACTCTTCTTTTTTTCGGTTAATTTGGCAAATCCAATTTTCTTGAGTAGCTTTGAAAAACAAAGTACTTTCAACATGAACAACAAAGAAGAACAATTAAGTGCTCTTAGCGATATCCGAAATATGATGGATCGCTCATCTAGATTTATCTCGCTAAGTGGCTTATCAGGCGTTTTTGCAGGGATTATTGCGCTGATCGGCGCATACATGGCTCATATTGAGCTTATATCCTACCAAGCTGGTGATTATGGATATGGCATTGATGCGGAATTGAATTTAGAGTTTACATTGGTAAAAATAGGAATCAGCGTTCTACTAGTTGCGCTTGCCGGTGGATTGTTGTTTACTTATCGCCAAACCGTTAAGAAAAAATTGCCATTATGGGATAAGACTGCTAAAAACCTTCTTCTTAATTTGGCTATACCACTTGCAACTGGTGGAATTTTTATCATTTCATTGTTATTTAACCACGCAACTTCGGTTGGTTTAATTGCGCCTTGCTGTTTAATATTCTATGGACTTGCGTTAATCAACGCAAGCAAATACACTTATGCTGACATTCGGTTTCTGGGACTTTGTGAAGTTATACTCGGATTAGTAGCAATGTTTAACGTCTATTATGGATTGTACTTTTGGGCAATGGGCTTTGGTATTTTACATATCGTTTACGGAACGATTATGTACCTTAAATATGAAAGGACTAAATAATGAAGAATCCAATAGCAGATTTAAATAAGATATTCGATAGTAGGATAAGACTTGGAGTGATGTCACTTCTTGCAGTAAATGATACTGTAAGTTTTAACGAGCTAAAGGAAATGCTAGCACTTACTGATGGCAATTTGGCTTCTCATTTAAATACTTTGGAGCAAGCTCAATATCTTAGCGTTAACAAAGCTTTCGTAGGGCGTAAAACAAGTACTACTTACAGCATCACCACAACGGGTAAGCAAGCTTTCAAATTGCACCTGGATGCGCTTGAAAAAATGATTAAAACACTATAATCTTTTTTTTATCTATTACTTTGAAATCCAAAGTAGTTTAAGCGAGCTTATGAGCTTAATCAGATTGAATTAAGTTCTATCTACACGTGAAATTTTAATGATTTTAGTTGTCATAAGGTACTTGATACTAAAAAATTAAATTGTAGATTTGAGCAAATTTTTCGAGCAAATGAATATCCACGAATATCAAGGTAAACAAATTTTAAAGAGTTTTGGTGTTGCAGTGCAAGAAGGCATTGTTGCTGATACAGTTGATCAAGCTGTTGAGGCCGCTAAAAAAATGAAAACAGACTACAATTCTGACTGGGTTGTGATTAAAGCACAAATTCATGCAGGTGGACGCGGAAAAGGCGGAGGTGTGAAATTAGCTAAAAACCTAGACGAAGTAAAGCAAAGAGCAACTGATATTTTAGGTATGCAACTAGTTACACCGCAAACGGGTGCAGAAGGTAAGAAAGTAAATAAAATTTTAGTAGCACAAGACGTTTATTATCCAGGCCCTTCTGAAACAAAAGAATTTTACATGAGCGTTTTGTTAAACCGTGCAAACGGCACTAACATTATTATGTATAGCACAGAAGGCGGAATGGACATCGAAGAAGTTGCTGAACATACTCCACATTTAATATTCAAAGAAGAAATTGACCCGAAAGTTGGGTTGCAAGCTTTTCAAGCTAGAAAAATAGCTTTTAATCTTGGCCTTTCAGGTGCTGCACATAAAGAAATGGTAAAATTTGTAGCTGCGCTTTACAAAGCTTATGAAAGCACAGATTCTGCTATGTTCGAGATTAATCCAGTTTTAAAAACAAGTGATGATAAAATTATCGCGGTTGATGCAAAAGTAGACCTTGATGAGAACGCGTTGTTCCGTCACCCTGACTATGCAGCGATGCGCGATAAACTAGAAGAAGATCCAACCGACGTTGAAGCAAGCGAAAGTAATTTAAATTACGTTAAACTTGACGGCAATGTAGGTTGTATGGTTAATGGTGCTGGACTAGCGATGGCTACAATGGATATTATTAAAATTGCTGGTGGCGAACCTGCAAACTTTTTAGATGTTGGAGGTACTGCAAATGCTACCACAGTAAAAGCGGGCTTTAACATCATTTTAAAAGATCCAAATGTAAAAGCAATCTTGATTAACATTTTCGGCGGTATTGTAAGATGCGACCGTGTTGCTCAAGGTGTAATTGACGCCTATAAAGAAATCGGCGATGTACCAGTTCCGATTATTTGCCGCTTACAAGGAACAAACGCTATAGAAGCTAAAAAACTAATTGATGAATCAGGCTTGAAAGTTTATTCGGCCATTGCTTTGAAAGATGCTGCTGATTTAGTAACAAAAGTTCTAGCTTAAGACTTAATAACAACATTAATTTAAGAAGGCCAGTCGATTTGACTGGCCTTTTTTAGTTTAGGTTGGTTTAGTTTTATGTTTAGTTAGTATTACTCAATATTTTACGTCATTACTTTCTACTTATTTAAGGAATTTTAATGAAAAAGCTCTGGCCATCCAACCAGAGCTTTAATCAAACCAAATATAAATGTACTTTTTTGTATGAACATGACAAATATATATAAATATTTTAAATAATTAAATATATTTTAACTATTTATTTAAAAAATAACATAAAAATATTCTGTTATTGCCAAATAAAACAAAACAATATCTATAATAACTAAATAAATCAATAATTATTAGCTATTAAATTTGATTATTTTGATAAAACAAAGGAACAATAGAATAAATTTGATAAAATATCAGATAAAATTGATAGAAAACAGATAAAAACATAAAAATAAGCAAACATTATCAATGATAAACTGCAAAAAATAAATATTAGTGATTTTCTTTGCGTTTATTTTGATAAACTAAATGAAAGATAAAAAGTAGATCCCTCCCCCAACTTACTCTCACACCAGATGTCAGCACCTTGCAAATCGGCGAATTCTTTACACAAAATTAAACCAACCCCAACACCCTTCTCGTTATTGGTGCCATAGGTAGAAGCAGCTTTTAATTGAAATAATTTACTTTGCTGCAACTCATCCATCCCCAAACCACTATCTTTTATAAGAATGTGGCATTTATCTTCTTTTGGGCTTGCAGATACTGTTACCCGCCCATTGGTCGGTGTAAATTTAATGGCATTGTTAACCAAGTTTCTTAACACCAATTCAAACATATTTTTATCCGCAACAATTGTCAGTCCCTCTTCACATACAATTTCAAATTGCACTCCTTTTTTGCGCGCAAGTTTTTGTTCTATACCCAAGCCATTGATTAGAGCATCTCTCACACTTAATGGAATTAAGGCCACATGCGCGCCTTCCATTTGAGTTTTGGACCACGACAAAACATTTGTCAACATCGCCGAAGTCTCTCTTGTAATTTCCAGTAATCTTTGTTTTAAGTCTAAGCGCTCATCTTCTTCTAGATCAACTACCGACATCAACTCCAAATAACTTTGAATTGAATTTAGGGGAGTTCTAAGATCATGAGTTACAATGGAGAAAAGCTTATCCTTCTCAGAATTTAAGCGCTCCAACTCAAGTTTTTGACGCTCAATTGCCAAGTTTTGATCAACTACAGCTTTCTTTTCTATATCGTAATTTTTTCTAATGTAGCTAATCGCATAATAGGTGAGCAAAACAGTAACAAAATAAGTAATTGCAAAATCAATTGTCTTGTTCAATTCGCTATTATAAACGTTCCTTATGAGTGTCGGGTTTAAATACTCTACTATTAAAATTGCAAACACAGTTAGCAAATTTAACGATATCCAAATCCTAAACTGATTTTTAGGAATAATGGTAACTATCAATAAAAAAGCAAGAGAGAACAGTAATAAATTAGGGCCAAAAATTCCTGAATTGAAGAAATAGTTAACGACAAACAGCATGTTACAGACAAAGCAAAAAAGCTTGATCCCCAATGAAGAACGTCGCTTAATACGAGAAAGGTAATATAGAAATGCCGCAAAAAGAACACCGAATGTACAAAGACTCCCTGGGACAAGTAGACCGATACTAAAATTAAAAGGGACTTCAAAGCACATGGTGATAAATGCAATAATGCAAACAGTGTTAAAAATCCGCTCCTCAAGGGAAAATAATCTAGGGTCACCAACTAGTTCTTTTCCGCTTATATGTTTTCCAAAAAATCTCACAGTCAATATTAAAAAATAGCTGCACAAACTTAATGTTATAAAAATAAATATTATGTTAATTTTCTCAAATTTTAGGTTTAAATCCTTATTTTTGACCCCCTTATAAAAGCTATTGCGGAATGATAAAGAGAGAAAAAATAAAAGATTTACTTGAGACAACAGTATTTAACAAAGAAGTAACAGTTATGGGTTGGGTGCGAACCTTTCGCAACAATCAATTTATTGCCCTTAATGATGGCTCTTGCATGGGCAACATCCAAATCGTAGTCGATTTTACTAATACTCCTGAAGAATTACTGAAAAGAATTACCACTGGTGCAGCATTGTCCGTAAAAGGCACAATTGTCGAATCGTTAGGAAAAGGTCAGAAAGTAGATGTTAAAGCCTCTTCTATTGAAATACTTGGCGATAGCAACGCTGAGCAGTATCCTCTTCAGCCCAAGAAACACAGCCTTGAATTTTTAAGAGAGATTGCACATTTACGGTTTAGAACAAACACTTTTAACGCAGTATTTAAAGTTCGTCATGCCTTAGCATTTGCAATTCACCAGTTTTATAACGAACGTGGTTTTGTATATATGCACACACCGGTTGTAACTGCAAGTGATGCTGAAGGTGCTGGTGAAATGTTTAAAGTAACAACTTTAGATTTTGACAACACTCCTCGTACTGAAGATGGGAAAGTTGATTTTTCTGCAGACTTCTTCGGACGGGCTACAAACTTAACTGTGTCTGGACAACTTGAAGGAGAGTTAGCCGCAACTGCATTTGGTCAAATATACACCTTCGGACCAACCTTTAGAGCCGAAAACTCGAATACTACGCGTCACTTGGCAGAGTTTTGGATGATTGAACCTGAGGTTGCATTTGCAGACATCGAAGATAATATGCAATTGGCAGAAGATATGATGAAATACATCATCAACTATGCTTTGGTTAACTGCAAGGAAGAGCTAGCTTTCTTAAATGATCGCTTATTGGATGAAGAAAAGCAAAAGCCCCAGCAAGAACGAAGTGAGCTATCGTTGATAGAAAAATTAAATTTCTGTTTAGCAAATGACTTTGAGCGTTTAACATATACTGAGGCTATTCAAATTTTAAAACATTCTAAACCCAATCAGAAAAAGCAATTCAAATATTTGATAGATGAGTGGGGAGCTGATCTACAATCTGAGCACGAGCGTTATTTGGTTGAAAAACACTTTAAGAAACCTGTTATCTTAACTGACTATCCAAAGGATATTAAATCATTCTATATGAGAATGAATGATGATGGCAAAACGGTAGCTGCAATGGATGTTCTTTTTCCAGGCATTGGCGAAATGATTGGCGGCTCACAACGTGAAGAACGATTAGACAAATTAACGAAACGCATGGAGGAAATGAATATCCCTCAAGACGAGCTTTGGTGGTATTTAGACACACGAAGATTTGGATCAGTGCCTCATGCAGGTTTCGGTCTAGGCTTCGAAAGACTTGTGTTATTTGTAACAGGAATGACCAACATCAGAGATGTAATTGCCTTCCCAAGATTCCCGAAAAACGCCGATTTTTAATTAATTAATTATAACAAATCATTAGCCCGAAATCATATGACTTCGGGCTAATTGTATTTTAGGCATGATGCGAACTTGCAGCTTGATAATCAACCGCTGAAACCTTGTAGTCTGTAGGGGCAAAGCTTGCTGCCGTACTTAATGCCATGCCGAGCTCAAATTGGGCCGGGTATGGTGTCTGCAACAAACTTCCTTCGGGTATATACGGGTATGTTTCCAAATAAGACTGCATCACATTCTGAGTCATTCTTCTATTGATATAAGCCCTTGTTAATTGATACGGATGACGCAAACCAGCGGCACCCAAAAGCTCAACAGCACTTTGCACTGTTAAGCGATGAAAATTAAACACCCTTACTGTTTTATCTTCTACCACTAAACCTTTCATTAAACTCTCGTCTTGCGTAGCCACACCTGTTGGACAAGTATTGCTATTACATTCTAACGCTTGAATGCACCCCAAAGCAAACATCATTCCGCGAGCCGAGTTACACAAATCCGCTCCTAAAGCGATATTTTTAACCAAATCAAAGCCTGACGATACCTTACCAGAAGCAATAATTTTAATATGTTTTTTCAAGCCAAAACCTGTTAATATATCATAAACAAAGGCCACACCCTCTCTAAGAGGCATTCCAACAGCATTTGAAAACTCTTGAGGTGCTGCTCCAGTACCACCTTCGCCTCCATCTACCGTAATAAAATCAACATAAATACCGGTTTCCACCATAGCCTTACAGATCGCTAAAAACTCACTTCTTCGACCAATACATAATTTAAAACCAACTGGTTTACCACCCGACAAATCTCTGAGCTTCTTAACAAAATCCATCATTTCTAGCGGCGTAGAAAAAGCTGAATGTGCTGGTGGAGAGTTCACGTCAAAACCTTCTTTTACTAAACGTATTCTTGCCACTTCTGGAGTTACTTTCTTTGCTGGCAACATACCACCATGACCCGGCTTAGCACCTTGCGACAACTTGATTTCAATCATTCTTACGTTCTCAGTTTTTGAACGTTCTTCAAAAGCTTCGTAATTAAATGACCCGTCGTGATGACGACAGCCAAAATAGCCAGTCCCAATTTGCCAAATTAAATCTCCTCCTGGACCTGCGTGGTAATCGCTTATTCCGCCTTCACCGGTGTTGTGTGCAAAATTCCCCATTTTGGCCCCGCCATTTAAAGCCAAAATAGCATTCCTACTGAGCGATCCAAAACTCATAGCCGAAATATTATATATACTGGCAGAATAAGGTTGCTTACAATCTGGCCCTCCAACTAATACTCTTGGATTTGTATCAAGATCATGATGACTAATAGCTGCAATACTATGACTTAGCCATTCGTACCCGTTCTCGTAAACATCAAGCTGGGTTCCGAATGGTATGGTGTCATTTTCCTTTTTAGCTCTTTGATAAATGAGTGAACGGTTTAAGCGACTAAAGGGCTTTCCATTTGTATCACTTTCAACAAAATATTGATAAACTTTTGGTCTTAACTCCTCCATAAAGTAACGTAGTCGACCGAAAACCGGGTAATTACGTACAATACTATGTTTAGGCTGGTATAAATCATAAACTCCCAAAATAACAAAGGGTCCTGTGAAAATAAAAGACCACCAAAGCGGCGGATACAATAAGCCTAGCATCACGGTGAGCGCAATTAGGAACGCTGCAATGGCAACAAAAGCTTTTCTCATAATTTTAGATTTTGATTCATCAATATACTCAAAAATACTTAATGATAGCTGAAGGACATGAAAAGTAATTATAATCTGACTATTCATAAACAAGTAGCAGGCAATTTTGTTATTTTTGAGTATGCTAATCAAGATTTACCCAGAAAATCCGAATCCACGAGCAATTGAACAAGTTGTAGAAATTCTCAAAAAGGGGGGATTAATTATTTATCCCACAGATACTGTTTATGGTTTGGGTTGCGACATCACCAATCAGAAAGCGATTGAAAAGATATGTCGTATCCGAGGTATAAAACCTGAGAAAGCAAATTTTTCATTTATCTGTTCTGATTTAAGGCATATCTCCGATTTCATTAAACCAATAGACACCACTGTATTTAGGGTTTTAAAAAAAGCGTTACCGGGACCATTTACATTCATTTTTAATGCAAATAACAATGTCCCTAAATTATTGAGTTCAAATAAAAAAACAGTAGGTATTCGCGTTCCCGACAATGAAATTGCAAGAGCAATTGTAGCAGCGTTAGGAAATCCCATCATTTCTACATCCATTAAAGATGATGATGAATTGATTGAATATTCTACAGATCCGGAACTAATTTACGAGAAGTATCAGGAACTAATTGATGCCGTTGTAGATGGAGGTTACGGCGATAATGAGGCTTCGACTGTTGTTGATTGTACCACTGGTTCTTTTGAAATTATTCGTGAAGGAAAAGGTGACTTGGAAGCATTTCTTTAATTGTGACCAATAAATCCTTACTTTAGCAACATGGCAAAGAAAATCAATCTTGCTGCTTTCAGGAATTTTTTCAATTCTGGAAAAGTAGGTGGCTTACTTCTTTTAGTTTGCGTAGTTATCTCTCTATATATTGCAAATTCGGATGGAAAAAACATTTTCAACGAATTTTTAGCACAACAAATTGGCCCTACATTTGGATCGGTAAAACTAAGCTACACGGTTTCAGCGTGGATAAACGACGGCTTGATGGCTGTCTTCTTCCTCTTAGTGGGATTAGAAATTAAGCGAGAATTGATAGAAGGCGAATTGTCTAGCGTTAAAAAAGCTTCCTTACCGGTACTGGCCGCATTAGGAGGTATGATCATTCCAGCAATGATTTATTTTTTCCTAAACAAAAATGAAGACACAGCAGCTGGCTGGGGTATTCCGATGGCTACTGATATTGCATTTGCTTTAGCCATCATTGCATTGTTAGGGAAAAGTGTCCCCGCCTCTTTAAAGATATTTCTAGCCGCTTTAGCGATTGCTGACGATCTTGGGGCAATTTTGGTGATAGCCATATTCTATACAGCTCAAATCCATTGGGATTATCTGTTGATGGCTGGAGGTATTTTCGCTTTATTAGCTGCTTTAAATTATTTCAAAATTACCTCATTATGGCTTTACTTAATTCCAGGAATCTTTTTATGGTATTTTGTTCATCACTCTGGTATTCATGCTACCATTGCCGGAGTGCTTTTAGCCTTTACCATCCCTACAAATAACACCAGTATTGAATCTCCATTAGAAAAATTAGAGCATTCTCTGACAACTCCAGTAAACTTCTTAATCATGCCGATTTTTGCCTTGGCAAACACAAATATTACCTTCCAAAAGGAAATGATCTCAGGATTGATTTCTCCGCTTGGACTTGGAATTATCTTTGGCTTATTCTTTGGAAAAACAATTGGAGTTGCGCTATGTTCATGGATCGCAGTAAAAGCAAAATGGGCGAAGTTACCATCGGGTGCAACTTGGAAACATATTATCGGTGTGGGTATGTTAGCCGGAATAGGCTTTACGATGTCAATATTTATTTCCTTACTTTCCTTTACTGACGACAATCATATCTTAGAGGCAAAATTTGCAATTCTTTGCGCTTCGTTGCTTTCAGGCTTACTTGGGTTTATTTATTTAAAAAGACTTAAACGACCAACATAGCCAAGCCGCAAATGTGATTTAAATTACCTCTGTTCACCATGAAGAGCAAAACACTTCGTTTATTTAAATGGACAATGATTATACTACTTAGTTTAATTGCACTGTTAGCTATTGCAACAGTTGTATATATACAGCAACCAAAATTTGGCAAAGCCCCAGCTGGTGCTCGCCTCGAAAAAATCAAGAAATCTCCCAACTATAGAGATGGTAAATTTCAAAACATCCATCATACACCTGAAATTACAGAGGGTTATACTTATTATCAAGTACTTAAAGAGTTCTTTTTTAATAGAAATCCTCACCGCAGCCCAATTGATGTGATACCATCCGTGAAATCAGATTTATTAAATTTGTCAATAGACAAAGATATACTGGTTTGGTTTGGACACTCCTCCTACTTTATCCAACTTGATGGCAAACGTATCTTAATCGACCCTGTATTTAGCGGGAATGCATCTCCTATTCCCGGCACCAATAAGACATTTAAGGGAACCGATCAATTTACGGTAGCCGATTTACCACCAATTGACTATCTCTTCATCACCCACGATCATTATGACCATATCGATTACGAAACTTTAACTCAATTGCGAACAAAGGTTAAAAAAGTTATTTGTGGCCTTGGAGTAGGCGCACATTTTGAAAGATGGGGTTATAATGAGAATCAGTTAATTGAAAGAGACTGGAATGAAGAGGTAATTTTAGAAAATGGGTTTTTCGCACATACTACTCCTGTAAGACACTTTTCTGGCAGAGGTTTTACCAGAAACAATACCTTGTGGATGTCATATGTACTACAATCACCAACCATGAAAATTTTTATTGGAGGAGATAGTGGATATGATACACACTACACAGAAATAGGTAATAAATATGGTCCAATTGATTTAGCAATATTAGACAATGGCCAATACGATATCAAATGGAAATATATTCATCACCTACCTGAAGAAACCCTCAAGGCTGCTCAAGACCTAAAAGCTAAACGACTATTCCCAGTTCACTCATCTAAATTTGTAATGGCTAATCATGCGTGGGACGAGCCACTGCTAAAAGTTTCGGCCCTGAACAAAAACCTTGCAATGCCGATTCCTTTAGTTACCCCAATCATAGGTCAATACGTTTATTTAAAAAACCACTCCCAAAACTTCAAGGAATGGTGGCTTGGAATGAAATAATTATTTAAACTCGCTCATAAAACCTTTAATACTAGCTTCGAGGTCATTTCTATCAATATTTTTAACGAAGGCGCTACCAATAATTGCACCGCTAGCATATTCATTCGCCGAATCGAAGGTTTTCTTATCCGAAATCCCAAACCCAATCATGATCGGATTTTCTAAGTTCATAGCTTGGATACGTGAAAAATAAGCCTTTGCATTTTCAGTTACAGCTAAATCTTTCCCGGTGGTTGCTGCAGAAGATAATAGGTAAATGAATGCATTGCTTAAGCCATCAATTTTACGGATACGTTCGTCCGAAGTTTGTGGGGTAACCAAAAAAATGTTACTCAGACCATGCTCATGGAAATGCTTTTGATAAAGCTCCTCATATTCGTACATCGGTAAATCTGGAATAATACAGCCATCAACGCCCACCTCTTTACATTTTTTACAAAAATTAGCCACGCCAAATTGCAATACCACATTCACATAGCCCATTAATAAAATAGGAATGGAAACTTTTGCCCTCAGATCTTTCAATTGATCAAAAAGCACTTCTAGGGTCATGCCATTATCTAACGCTTCCTTACTACTCGCTTGGATGGTTGGACCATCCGCAACAGGATCTGAATATGGAAAGCCTATTTCCATAAAATCAGCCCCAGCTTTTTCCAGGGTTTCAGCAATGAAAACAGTATCATTTAAGTTCGGATACCCAGCAGTATAATAAATCGAAAGAAGGTTTTTCTTTTTAGTCTCGAAAAGTTGTTGTAATCGGTTCATTAGTTTATAGTTTGCGATCATTGCGAGGTGCGAAGCAATGACGATTTAAGTTATAAGTTAAAGTGTTTCATATAAGTCTCCATGTCTTTATCACCCCTACCGGATAGACAAACTACCACGTTTTCGCCACCTTTAAAGGTCATATATTCTAAATAGGCTAGCGCATGTGCGCTCTCAATTGCGGGTATAATGCCTTCCAATTGCGTAAGTTGTAAGCCCGCATCAAGCGATTCATCATCGGTAATAGACACATACCGTCCACGCCCAGTTTTAAATAAATGTGCATGCTGAGGGCCAATTCCAGGGTAATCCAATCCTGCCGACACAGAATGTGGTTCGACAACTTGCCCGTCAGCTGTTTGCATTAAAATACTTCTGCTACCATGCAGCACTCCCTCTTTACCCAATGCAGTAGTTGCAGCTGAAAAGCCAGAACTTACTCCCTTACCTCCTGCCTCAACGGCGATTAGTTTTACATTTTCATCATTGATAAAGTGATAGAACATTCCGATAGCATTACTTCCACCACCTACACAAGCTAAAACATAATCTGGTTCGTCATTGCCAGTTTGTTCAATCAGTTGCTTTTTGGTCTCTTCGGATATAATCGATTGAAAGGTTGCCACCATATCAGGATAAGGATGTGGTCCAACAACAGAACCAATAATATAATGGGTATCAATTGGATTGTTGATCCAGTCACGCATAGCTTCATTGGTTGCATCTTTTAACGTCTTACTTCCAGAAGTTGCCGGAACAACGGTAGCGCCTAGCATTTTCATACGCGCAACGTTTGGAGCTTGTCGCTTGATATCTATTTCGCCCATATAAACGATACATTCTAGCCCCCGTAGTGCGCATACCGTAGCAGTGGCTACCCCATGTTGGCCAGCACCTGTTTCTGCGATAATTCGCTTCTTTCCTAAACGTTCGGCTAGTAAAATCTGTCCAATCGTATTGTTTATTTTATGAGCTCCTGTATGATTTAAATCCTCTCTCTTTAAGAAAATATTTGCGCCATATTTTGCCGATAAGCGTTTTGCCAGGTACAATGGCGAAGGACGGCCAACATAATCTTTAAGCAAAGCCTTAAATTCTTGTTGAAAGCTTTCTTCTTGAAGGATTGCTAAATATTTTTGCCTTAATTCCTCTACGTTAGGATATAACATTTCAGGGATATAAGCCCCTCCAAAATCACCGTAATACCCTTTGTCATTTACAAAATAATCCATAGTTTGTTTTTACGTCATCTAATTCCTATACCTCTTTCGATATGACGATTTTTTTAAATTCTTTAATCTTATTAATATCTTTCAGTCCAGGTTCTAATTCAAATTTGCTATTGATGTCCAATGCATAAAGCCTTGGATCATTTATATTTCTAATGTTTTCAGCATGATGTATATCAATTCCTCCGCTTAGGAAGTAGGGCTTAGCAAGAGCATAATCTTGTAATAATTTCCAATCAAACACCTTCCCCGAGCCGCCATGTTGAGCTGTCCGTGTATCGAACAAAAAATAGTCTACCACGTTTTCGTATTTAGCTAGTTGGTCAAAGTCAAAATTTGCGTCTAAGCCAAAAGCTTTAATCGTCTCAACTCCAGTCAGCTTAATCTCCTGACAATAGGCAGCATCTTCACGTCCATGCAATTGAACAGCCTTTAACTGGTGTTTAAAAATGTAAGCTTTCACCATTTCTAGATCCTCATCAACAAAAACTCCTGTAGTTTTTATACTTGAAGGAACATACTTTATGAGCTCGGCAGACACTTCGCCTATATAACGAGGAGATTTAGCATAAAAAATAAAGCCCAGGTAGGCTGGCCGCAGGTCGGCCGCGGCTGCAATATTCGATGCATGCTTCATTCCACAAATTTTTAGCTTCAGTTCCATTTATTTACTATTTCCGTCATTGCGAGGTACGAAGCAATCTTACAATACTAGAACGCAAACCCCTCGCTTTAAGATTAACAACTTATCAAATTCTTAAAGCTTTTCAAAGCACTGTTGCTTATCAACGATTCTTCCGCTTCATAATAACAATCAGCAAATGCGACATTTCCTTTAATTGTTTGTATAGCTAACGCAGCATTTGTTAACACCACATTCGTTTGCGCATCGGTTCCGCTATTATTTAAAATATTCATAAAAATCTCCGCTGAAGATTCAACAGTGTCTCCTCCCTGAATTTGCTTTTCAACGATTTCTTCGAAACCTAGATCAGATACTTTATACAAAGCTTCACCTTTTTTACTGAAAGTTTTAAAGTCGCAGGTTAACGAAACTTCATCAAAACCATCAACCGCATGAATAATAGTGTAATTCTTATCTGTTTGCTGATATAAGTATGCATATAAACGAGCAAGTTCTAAGCTAAACACACCAACTATTTGATTTTTGGGTTGAGCTGGATTTACCATGGGACCAAGCATATTGAAGAATGTCTTTACTCCCAAATCCTTTCTAATAGGTGCAACAGTTTTCATAGCAGGATTAAATAGTGGTGCATGTAAAAAACATATACCAGCTTGTGCTAAGCTATTTTTCAATTTGCTTTCATCGTTTGTAAACGTATAACCTAAGTATTCCATCACATTTGAGGAACCACAGCCAGAAGAAACACCATAATTACCATGTTTGGCAACTTTATATCCAGCACCCGCAACCACAAATGAGGCAAGTGTAGAAATATTAAAAGTATCTTTTCCGTCGCCTCCGGTCCCGCATAGGTCAACTAGTTCAAAATCAGAAAAATCTACTTTCAAACACAAGTCTAACATTGCATCCCGAAAGCCTTGCAGCTCATCAACGGTAATATTACGCATTCCATACGCCGTAATAAAAGCAGCAATTTGCGAGCTATTAAATTCTCCCAAGGCAATAGCGGTTAAAATTCGCTGCGCCTCAGCCCTACTAAAGCTTTTATTTTCAAATAAGTGGTTTAAAATTTTCTTCATGGTTGTAAAACAAAAAAGGTTGCTTAAATAAGCAACCTTCTAAATATTTTTATAAAAAATAAGCACAAAAAGAGGTTACATCACGCTATTGCGTTATGCCACCACCAGTTTTTATTTGTGTTTATCTGTATCATTCTGCTACAAATATGGAATAGTTTTTAGTTAAATGCAAACTTGTTTTCATTTTTTGCTCAATTATTTAGAAAACCTTTCAAAGTAAAGGTAAATGATGTGCCCTTTCCAACTTCGCTATCTACATTTATTTCGCCTTTATTAGCTAATATAAACTCCTTACAGATCATAAGGCCTAAGCTTGTGCCTTCTTCCGAGGAAGTACCTTTTGTACCCACAGCAGAGAGTTCAAATAATTTGTCAATTCTAGCTTTACTGATACCCACACCGTTGTCTTTAACTTCAAATCTAATCATTTCATTCACAGTCAGTTTAGCACTAAGATTAACTTCGCCACCTGACTGCGTAAACTTAATAGCATTTGCAATTAAATTTCTGATAACAAAATCGAAATGATCTGAATCTGCCTTTAGTGTGATATTGTCAGGAACATCCATACTCATGCTGATCATCTTTTTCCCAGCAGCTTCCTCAAATAACGCGACGTTTTTATGAATATTAGGTAAGGGATTAAATTCAGAGCTATTCAATCGTACACCTTTGATTTGCATCTGACCCCATTTTAATAATTTATCCAAGATCTCCAAACTATTCTCACAGTGTAGAGCTAACTTTTGAACCATTTCACTCCTAAGCTCATCATCTAGCTCATTATTATGAATTAATTTCAAAATACTGATTGTAGACACCAGTGGCGATCTAATATCATGTGCTACAATTGAAAAAAACCTGTCTTTTAGTGTATTACTTTCTGCCAGCTGTTGGTTTGTACGTTTTAGCAATGTATTCAAAAACGCAGAGCGATAATAAAAAGCAAAGGTGATGATCAATACAATAAGTGTTCCGATAGCTACTGCTAAAATAATGCTATTAAAAGATTTTTCCTTGCTGTTTATAAGCTCCAGCTCACGAAGTCGTGCATTTGATTTTTCGCGATCGTAAGCTGTTTCTAGGCTAGCGATTTGCTTAAGCATATCCTTATAATAAAATTCATCTGCTAGCTCATAGCTTTTTTCCTTCAATTTTAAGGCCTGTGTCGAATTCCCCTGTGCTTTATACAAGAGGCTCATACTATTAAGTATATCAATCTGTTTTCTATATAGCTTATAGGTTTCGGCTATTGATAGTGCCTCTTGGTAATGCTTTAAAGCTTCGCCCAATGATTTTCTTTCGACATAAATTTTGGCAAGTTCTAATAAACAAGTTTGCGTTCTAAGTACATTTTTAATTTCCTTCGAAAACGTTAATGCCTCTTTCAATATGCCGATTGCTTCTTTATCCTTCCCCTTTTTATGATAGGCATTTGCCAAATTAATAAGCAAGTTAATCTTCAGTCCGTTGTAGGCTATTTTATGGCTTTTCGATAAGCCTTCTTTGATATACGTTATCGCCTTGTCATATTGATTTAACTTGATATAAACATCCCCCAAACTGATGTACATGTTCAGCGTGAAATTAGAGAGCGGAATTTGCGCATTAATGGCTTGTGCAATATAGAGTTGCTTAATGGCATTATCATATTGTCCAATGTTCAAATACGACTCCGAAAGGCATACTCTTGCTTCCAACATACCGAGCTTATGTTTGCTATTCTCGCTAATTTTTAAGGCATTAAAAAAGTAGCCTAGCGATTTAGCATAATTTCCTTTTCGCTGTTCTACTACGCCAAGTCTTACTAAAGTTGATGCTAGACCTAGCTTATCGTTTATTTTTCGATAGATAGCTTCTGCTTCAAGATATTTAGCATAAGATTCTTGGTAGCGCGCTGCATTATCATCAATCATTCCATGCTGATTGAGTAGCGCGGCTAGGCTAACGCTATCCTTATCAAGTTTTGCTTTAGCAATGCCTTGCTTCACAAAATACAACGCTGAATCTGGATTTAAATAGCGATAATATTTAACGATAGGAATATAATCTGCGCTGGTCTTTGGATTTGACTTGTTTTGCTGGGCATGTGAAAAGGCGCTTAATAAATTAAGCAAAGTCAGTAAACTGAAAAATAGCTTTAAATTATACCTTGCATACATATTACTTAATCAATGCATTTTTCTCTTTCGCAAACAGCGCAAAAACCTTCTTATCAGTAAATGCTGGAAATAATTTATTCATCCAAACTGCTAATTTGCCTTGTCTGGTCATAATTAATGTCCGTTTGCGTCTAATAATCCCTTCACAGATACGTGCAGCTACCTCCTCTGCCGTCATCATTTTGCCCTCTTCCATACTTGTTTCGCCATGGGCAGCACCATCTTTGGCCAAGGCCGCAACTCGAATGTTAGATGTCGTAAAACCCGGACAAGCTACCATTACATGCACGTCAGATTTAAGTAACTCTGTTCTTAACGCTTCCATAAAGCCATTCATTGCAAACTTTGATGAAGAATAACCAGTTCTTCCAGGTAGGCCTCTGTAACCAGCAATTGAAGATACGCCAACAATGCTACCCTTAGTCTTCAAGATTTCTGGTAAGGCATATTTCGTACAATAAACTGTACCCCAAAAATTCACATCCATTAAATTTTTAATAACGGACAAATCCAAGTCTTTAAATAACGCGCGCATGGAGAGACCAGCATTGTTAATCAACACATCTATTCCACCAAAAGTTGCAACTGTCTGTTTAATCAAGTGTTCACAATCTTCTTCCTTGCTAACATCTGCTTGTACAGCGAGTGCCTTAATCGCATATTTCGCTTCTAAACTCGCGGTGATTTCACAAAGTGTTACATATTGTCTAGCGCCCAACACCAAATTTGCGCCCCTCTTTGCCAATTCCTCAGCCAAAGCCTTACCTATACCTGATGATGCACCTGTTATTACAACTGTTTTTCCTTTTAAAATCATTTACTTTTCTCGAAATAAGTTTTACTCTCAATTATTTTGTCTGTATTGATAATATCCGCACCAAGCTCTGCCAGCAGTTTCCAACAGGCTTCCGTGTCAGGTGCACCCCAAAACCGCATAGGCTTGTTAAGTTTATGCGCTTGGGTGATTACTTCTCGTAACTTATTTCTATCCGATACTGGCATTTCTCCAACACCCTTCCACTTAGAATAGTTTGCAAAATTATCACTGATCATCGTGATGCGTTTTAGATCTTCTTTAGCATAGTTCACATTTGGAACTCCGTCAAAAAACACCCATTTTGGATACGTACTAAAAGTTGAATGTTCCGGTCTTGAACCACTTATGACAATTTGAATGGCATTCTTGCGTTTACTTCTGTCAAATATGTCGCCGTATTTTTCTATCTCTTTCTTTAAAGACGGATAAATGATTTCCCACTTTTCTTTAGGGTCAATCATTAAACTAAATGTATATTTCTTATCGCTGCTTACGCCATTTTTATATTTCTTAAAGGCTTCAGCAATTGGATTTAGATATAAATTATTTAAGGTATTTGAAAGCTTAATTTCTTTTCTACTGTGAGAAACCACAAGCGAGTCACCAACAAGAAAAACATCCGCTTCAATTTGATCAACTTTGTTAGCATAAGCTGTATGGAAAGGATTCTTTTGAGCATAGTCATTGTGGGAATGGATTTTTACCTGCGCAAAACTGTAAGTGGCTATTAGTATCAGTAAGACAAACCCAACTACTTTTTTCATACTACTTCAAAATTGACGTTTCATAAGGAACTCGAGTAATGATAGATCGACCTAAAGTAACCTCATCGGCATACTCTAACTCACCGCCAAATGCAATGCCTCTCGCAATGGTGCTTATAGGAATTTGAAAATCCTTTAATCGTTTATGAAGATAGAAAAGCGTTGTATCACCTTCCATTGTTGCACTTAACGCAAGAATAATTTCCTTAACTGGCCCCTTTGCCACACGTTCTACCAAGCTATCAATAAACAAATCTGATGGGCCAATGCCATCCATTGGTGAAATTAACCCGCCTAATACATGATAAACACCAAAAAACTGATTAGTGTTTTCTATGGCCATTACATCTCGAGTATCTTCTACCACGCAGATTAATTCCTTGTCCCTTTTTGTGGCTGCACAAATACTGCAAATGGTATGATCTGAAATATTATTACAGATGGTACAATGCTTAATCTGCTGCTTCAGTTTAATGAGTGTGTTGCCAAAATGCGTAACTTCTTCCTGCTCCTTATTTAGCAAGTGTAAAACCAATCTAAGTGCGGTTTTTTGTCCTACACCAGGCAATTTTGAGAATTCGTGTACTGCGTCTTCAAGCAGTTTAGAAGAGAAATTCATTGAACAAACTTAAATAAAAAAGATGATTTCAATCAGTAAATTCTTACATTTAACAGCTAAATATAAATTATGAGTCCAGCGATACTTTTATCTTTCTTAATTGGCTATTTCGTCATTTTAATCATCATTGCTTTTGCAACTTCAAAAAAATCATCCGACAATTCAACTTTCTTTTTAGCCAATCGTAATTCGAAATGGTATTTAGTTGCTTTTGGAATGATTGGAACAGCTTTATCAGGTGTTACATTCATCTCAGTACCTGGAGAAGTTGGAGCACCCACCGGAAATCAATTTCAATACTTTCAATTTGTATTAGGTAATGCCATTGGCTTTATCATAATTGCAACGGTGTTATTGCCGCTATATTATAGAATGAAATTGACCTCAATTTATAGTTATATTGAGCAAAGGTTAGGGCATGTTAGTTATAAAACCGCCGCATCTATATTTCTAATTAGTAGAACAATTGGATCTGCGTTTAGATTGTATTTGGTTGTGATCGTTTTACAACGATTTATATTTGATTCTTACGGTGTTCCATTTTGGGCAACTGTCCTTATTTCGCTTGGATTAATTTGGTCATATACGTTTAAAGGTGGATTAAAAACAATTATCATTACCGACACATTGCAGACGTTTTTCCTTGTGTTGTCTGTGTTTTTAACAATTTACTTTATCTGCAATAGTTTAGATTTAAGCATCCCACAAGCTTTTGAAACAATCAAAAATAGTGGCTATTCTAAAATATTCTTTTATGAAGACTTTTTAACTAACGGTTTTCATATCAGTAAAGCGCTACTTGGAGGTATATTTGTAACCATCGCCATGACAGGCTTAGACCAGGATTTGATGCAAAAAAACTTAAGCATGGGCACCATCAAGGAAGCACAAAAAAACATGTTCACATTTACTGGCGTGTTTGTGGTATTGAACATCTTTTTCTTGAGTGTAGGTGCTTTACTTTATGTATTTGCAGCAAAAAATGGAATTGAAATTCCACTAGATCATATAACCGGGAAACCAAGAACGGACTTTTTATTCCCGGAAATAGCCTTAAATCACCTAGCTACTATACCAGCCATCGTATTTATGTTAGGCTTAACAGCTGCAACATTTGCTACAACAGATAGTGCGTTAACTGCATTGACAACCTCTTTTTGCGTTGACTTTTTAGGCATGGCAAAAAAGGAGAATTTAAACAACAAAAACGCGGTAAATACAAGACATATCGTTCACGTAGGGTTTTCAGTTTTAATGTTCTTAGTAATTATCCTATTTAATGCAGTAAATGATGAATCTGTTGTTAAAGGAATTTTTAAAGTTGCCTCTTACACCTACGGGCCGCTTTTAGGCTTGTATAGCTTCGGCTTATTTGTTAAAAGTAGAGGTGTTCATGATAAACTAGTACCTATCGTTTGCTTGCTTTCTCCAGCTCTTTGCTATTTATTAAATGCTTATTCTACAACGCTGTTGGGAGGTTACGTATTTAGCGTAGAACTTATTTTAGTAAATGGATTGATTACCTTTGTAGGCTTATTGTTGATTAGCAAAAAAACAGATCAACAAACTAAGTTTTAACAAAGCCACTAATTCAAGAATGATAGGTAAAAATAAATTCGTGAATTAGTGGCAAAAATAGAATAGAAAATAATGACAAGTGAAGAAAAGATAAGAAGCGCTTTTGCGAATAAGGACTGGCAAGAAATAAAAGTAACGGATAGTTGGCAAATTTTTAAAATCATGGCCGAGTTTGTTGATGGATTTGAGAAATTAGCTAAGATCGGCCCTTGTGTAAGTATTTTTGGCTCTGCGCGAACCGCAGAAACTAACCCTTATTATGAAATTGCAGTAGAATGTGGACGTTTACTAACCGAACGTGGTTATGGAGTAATTACTGGCGGTGGGCCAGGGATTATGGAAGCGGGCAATAAAGGTGCACACATGAACGGAGGTAAATCTGTTGGTTTAAATATAGATCTGCCGTTTGAACAATTCCACAATAAATATATCGATCCTAATAAACTATTAGAATTTGATTACTTCTTTATCCGTAAAGTAATGTTTATGAAGTATTCTCAGGGTTTTGTTGTGTTACCAGGCGGAATGGGAACTATGGATGAGCTATTTGAAGCAATTACCTTAATTCAAACAGGTAAAATTGCACGTTTCCCAATCGTTTTAGTGGGCGTTTCTTATTGGGGCGGATTAATTGAATGGATTAAATCTACCATGTTAGAACAAGAACATAATATCCATGCCGAAGATCTAAACCTGTTTAGGTTAGTGGATACAGCCGAAGAAGCCGCAGAACACATCTTCAGATTCTACGATAAATATGTACTAAAACCAAACTTCTAGCGATAGTTTTGTCAGATTTTAATCAAATCTCTTAACGTTTAATCTTCTGACGTAACTATTGCGTATTTCTTGTGTCTATTTGAATGAAGGAGGTCTTATGCAAAGCTTGTTAACTTGGAGAAAAGGTTTATTTGATAGCAATTATCAATTATATACCAATGGTGAAATTAGGGGAAGCTTAGTTTTCAATTCATGGAAAAATAATGCCAGGGGAATAGCCTTGAAAAACTATTATTTCACTTCGGAGGGCTTCTGGAATCCAGTCACCAAAATCAGAGACGAAAACCATCATCAAATTGCTGTGATTACTTACAGCTCTTTAAAAATGAAGGCAACTGTGACATTCAACAACCTAGATCATGCATCTTGGAGTTTTACAAACAGTTGGCTGTCGCAATGGGTCATTACCAACCACCGTGATAAGCATATTGAATATCATTCTTCATCCAGCTCAGGAACAATACATAGCGACAATGATGATGAATTACTACTGTTATGTGGTCTTTTTATTAAAGAATTTTTCTCTAGGGGAATAATCATTATCATCCTAATTATTCTGATCCCCATATTTATGCGAAGTTGCTAGAAGCTAAAAATGACTTACGCCACCGCTTACTACCAATTTCATCGCATCAGCAGCGCTCATGTTCAAAGGTTTTATTTTGTCTTTATCAACCACATAAACCTGACCTGCAAAAGAGTACGAAAAAGGAAAATAAACAATCGCATCTCCGGGTAAATCTAGCTTGGTAAGATCGTTTTGAGTTAAAAAGCCTATTCTCTTCATCCCTCCTTCTACTTCTACCAAAACTGGATTATTGAATTTCTTTTCATCTCCTACAAATGCTTCAGTTAAATCTTTAATAGAAGAAAATATGAAATTTAGCAGCGGCAAACGGTTCATGATCCGTTTAAACCAACTGTACATCGGCTCCGTTACAAAATTCGTTACGAAAATACCTGCTATCAAAATGATGGTTAATACCAAGCCTAAGCCCAAGCCCGGAATATTCCTATTTGCACCGGTTTTCGGATCTACGCCTAAGATATTATTGATATTTAGCCAACTATCAACAGTTGTAACAGCCCAAACAACAATAAACACACTTAACGAAATAGGCACTACAATTAATAGTCCTTTAATAAGATAGTTAAGAAGTGCTTTTCCAATTCTGTTCATACTACAAAATTAGCAAAATGCTTTGCATTTGATGAATAAGACTTACGAAGTTCCCTCATGTTTTGCTGTAGAAACTTCGTAAGTCAATTATTCGTAGAAATATACTCGTTTTACCCGTTGAGAAACATTAGTCAATATTTCGTATGGGATCGTACCAATCTGTTTCGCTAATTCAACAATTGTGTGTTGGTGGTTAAATACAATCACCTCGTCGCCGACATTTACGTCTAAACCAGTAACATTAAGCATACACATATCCATGCAAATTGAACCGATTGTTGGCACTAATTTATCATTGATTAACATTGTACCTACTCCATTGCCAAATTCCCTACTATAACCATCAGCATAGCCAATTTTAACAGTTGCTATTTTCCCACCATCGGGTAAAACACCTAAGCGACCATAACCTACAGTGTCGCCAGCTTTAATGTTTTTAACTTGGGTGACAGTGGTTTTCAATACTGCAACTGTTTTTAAATCATTCAACTTAGTTAACGCACTATCGAAGCCATATAAGCCAATTCCAATCCTCACCATATCCATCTGCGCCTCGGGCCATCTTGTAATGCCAGAGGTATTAAGAGCGTGTTTTAACGGACGATAATGTAAGTTGGATACAATCTCGTCATATAGGGAAGAAAAACTTAAGATTTGTGCATTGGTGAAATCATCATGCTTTGGCTGGTCACTCGCCACTAGGTGAGTAAAAATGGATTCAATTTTCAGCTTTTTGGTCGCCGTTAATAATTCCAGCAATTCAGATAAGTCCTCCTTTTCAAACCCTAGGCGATGCATCCCTGTATCCAGTTTAATATGCACTTTAAAATCAATTTCATCATTTGGTAAGAAATTGATAAAACTCTTTAAAATACTGCTGTTATAAATTTCTGGTTCCAGTCTGTATTTAACAATCGCTTCAAAAGCAGATGGCTCTGGGCTCATCACCATGATAGGTAAAGTGATACCTGCTTTCCTTAGTGCAATGCCTTCATCAGTATAGGCTACAGCTAGGTAATCCACTTTTTGATACTGCAGTAGATTAGCGATTTCAAAGCTACCACTACCATAAGAAAAAGCCTTAACCATTGCCATGGTTTTTACACCAGGCTTTAATTTGGATCTATAAAACTTTAGGTTCTCTGTTAATGCATTTAAATTGATCTCTAGTATCGTGTCATGAATTTTCAACGTTAATACTTTGCTAATTCGCTCAAACTCAAATCGTCTAGCACCCTTAATTAAAATGGTTTCATTGGCAAAATGAATTGCTGGTAAACTGTTGAGAAATGCTTGCGTGGTTGGGAAAAATGAGGCTTCCATCATAAACAAATTAGCAAAGGTGGCGATGTCCGGACCGATTCCTATTAAACGATCCACATTCTTTTGTTGGAGCAAAGCCGCTATTTCGGCATATAAGTCTGCTGCCTTTTTTCCAGTTTCGTATAAATCGGATAAGATAAGCGTTCTTTTGGGGTGTTGATTTTGAAGCGTTAAAAAATCAAGTGCAATGGCAAGAGAAGATATGTCGGCACTATAAGAATCATCAATAATTGAACAATTGTCTATGCCATTAATTAAAGCCAAACGCATATTAACTCCTGCTAGCCTCGACAAACGATTGCCTGCGTCTTGTGGATCATAATTGAGTGCTAATAAAGTTGCCCAACAAATAATCGCATTTTCAACCGCAGCCTTGTCAGTAAATGGTATTGTGCAATTAATTTGCGCTCCGCGATAACTAGCTTCGAGGTAACTGCTATTTTCCTGTGCTTTAATATGTTGAATTTGCAAGTCCGCTGCTCCCCTTTTACTCCATGAAAACTGTTTCTTTCCAGGCAATTCAGAAATCCCTAAAGCGTTTGTGTAGTCTGGCGAATAGATGAATAGTTCAACTGCTTGAAATAGCTTTAATTTTTCCTGCAGCTTCTCAGCTTTTGAATTAAAACCCTCCGCATGAGCTTCTCCAATATTGGTTAAAATACCGATAGTCGGATGGATAATTTGAGCTAATGACTCCATTTCGTTGCTTTTGGAAATTCCTGCTTCGAAAATACCTAAGCTATATTCGTTGTTAATTTGCCAAACCGACAAGGGTACGCCAATTTGTGAGTTAAAACTTTTTGGGCTTTTTACGATATTAAAGTCTGTCGACAATAACTGAAAAAGCCACTCTTTAACGATTGTCTTTCCATTACTTCCCGTTATGCCAATAACTTCTAGCTCAAATTGAGCTCTATGATAGCTTGCTAAAACCTGAAGGGCTTTGCGTACATCATCCACCAGTAGAAAATTTGCGCCTTCGTATTGCTGCACATAGCGCTCATCGCTGATTACAAAATTTCTAATTCCATTTTGAAAGGCGTGACCGATAAATTCATGGCCATTTCGCTGTGCAGAGAAGGCAAAAAACAAAGATTCGGCAGGATTAACAATGGCACGACTATCGGTTACTAATTTTTCAATAACAGCTGCTGGCTCTGGTAAAAATGCCTTTGCCTTAAGAATTTGTGCAATATGTTCGATCGAATATTCAAGCTTACTCATAGTAAAAAACAATAAATAGAGAATTGCTGCTATTTTTTTACGAATTTCAACAATTATTTATGAATTCCAGTCAACAAAAGCCACTCGTTTTAGATAAAAAAACTGCTTTATTAAAAGCTGAGAGCTGGTGTGCCTATCAAGAGCGCTCCCAACAAGAAGTAAGGAATAAACTTTATGAGTGGAATCTATACCCCAATGAAGTCGAAGAAATAATTTCTGAGCTCATTACCACCAATTTTTTAAATGAAGAAAGATTTGCCCATGCTTATACATCTGGGAAATTTAAAATAAAAAGGTGGGGAAAAATAAAGATCAAACAGGGGCTTAAATTGAAAAAAGTTCCAGACAAGCTCATTCAAAAAGCACTCAATGGAATCGAAATGGATGAATATTTAGGAGTTTTATTGGCAACTGCCGAGAAGAAATCAGCCAGTATCAGTGAAAAAGATGCGTTAAAAAAGAAATTTAAGCTCATTACGTACCTTCAAAGCAAAGGTTTTGAAAATGATTTAATTTTTGATGTACTGAAAGCCAACAACTTACCTAAATAGCATAATTTTTATTAAAATATTTCTTGACAGGAATATAAATCTGTTTATATTTGCATTCCCAAACGGAACGGATAACTGCTCGCAGCTATCACCAAAAGGGAAGACATCGGATGATGTTGCAAAATGCGAAAGTAGCTCAGTTGGTAGAGCACGACCTTGCCAAGGTCGGGGTCGCGAGTTCGAATCTCGTCTTTCGCTCTAAATGCCTTCCTACCAGGAGGCATTTATTTTAAAAGCTTTATTGCTTTTAAGCTCGGATGGTGGAACTGGTAGACACGCAGGACTTAAAATCCTGTGCCCTCAACAGGCGTGCGGGTTCGATTCCCGCTCCGAGTACAAAAAAATCGAAATGAAAGCCATCAGAAATGATGGCTTTTTTTATTAGGTACAACAAATTGAGGAGACCTCCTATTTTTACCCTTGAACAGTGTGCTATCTCCCTATAACAGTTTAGACTATTGTTAGACTTTCCTTAGAGTTTGGTTAGACTCTGTTAGACCCCCTTCTAAGAAAATTCTATTGCTGGTCTATTAAAACTTAGATGTGTATGCAGCAGAAGTTATGCACTAAAACATAAAGGACCTACAGCTTCTGCAAAGCTTGTTTCACAGTATCCTTGTTGGGTTTAGAAATAGGTATTTTTTCGCCAGATGTTAAAAGCAACATTCCCCCATCTTCTTTTAACCAACTCTTCACATACTTTGGATTTACCAAATGGCTTTGGTGAGTTCTTAAAAACCCACTTGGACGCAATAAATCGGCATATTCTTTAAGCGATTTAGAAACCAATATTTTCTCATCATTCGAAAGGAAGAAGTGCGTATAGGTATTGTCGGCCTCACAACGTATAATTTCAGCTAGGTTAACATACCTTATCTCGCTTTGCATCTGTAAGGCAATTTTACTAACGTTTGTGTCTGGCTTTTTTAGCTGTTGTAGTAAAAAATCAAGCTGTGAGGTTTGTATTTGCTTTGTTAACTTATGCTCAGCTTTATTTACCGCCTCTACCAATTCCTCAATATCAATGGGTTTTAAAAGATAATCTAAGGCCGCAAATTTTACAGCTTGTATCCCATATTGATCATAAGCGGTAACAAATATAACTTCGAAACTACGCTTTGGAAGAAATTTTAGCACATCGAAACCTGTTTGCTCACCCATTTGAATGTCTAGAAATACTAAATCTGGCAAGTATTTTTCAATGGCAGTAACCGCATCATTCACATTTTGCGCTATTGCCAGTATAGCTACCTGCGGACAATGCTTTGCTAACAAAGCCTGTAGGTTTTCTAAGTTGGAAATTTCGTCATCTATTAAAATTGCTCTCATTATATTATAGCCAATCTGTTAATGTTAGGCTTATATTAGTCCCGTTAGTGGTTGATTGTATAACTAAAGTAAAGCGATTTTCTTTATAAATACTATTTAAGAGCTCTATTCTACTGTAACTCAATTGCAGACCCAAACCACTGCTCTTTTTTGCAACGTCAAATCCGCACCCGTTATCGATAACAGTCAACACCAAATCATTTTCTTGCTTGCTAAAAGCCACCCTAACCTTTCCATCGGCTGCTTTTTGTGATATACCATGCTTAACCGCATTTTCTACAAAAGGTTGTAGCAGCATACTTGGTATTTCTATATTAGCTAAGTTTTCGGAAAGGTCGATTTCGTAGGTAAAGCCAAACCGTAATTGCTCCATTTGTAGGTAATCGTCTAATAAAGTTTTTTCTTGTGATAAGCTGATTAGTTCTTTATCATCGAGTACATTACGAGTTAAGCGAGCAAATTTAGCAAGGTATTTATTGGCATTATCTATTTCGTTTTTGTTCATTAAATTCTGAATACCAGAAAGTGCATTAAATAGAAAATGAGGATTTAATTGAGAGCGAATAGAATTGAGATGGAGCTTTGCTATATTCCTTTGCTGCTCTTTGTCTTCCAGCCTTTTCTTATTTCTTTTTTTGATGAAGTAAAGGACAACAAGAAAAACTAATCCAATAGAAAATGCCGCGATAAGTGTATAGGTAAGGAGATCTTTTTTGGTGTAGTTTTCTTCATCTAAAGTTATAGTAAGCATATACCTAGTTGTATATTTTTCTCTTTCTTTCGGCGAAATATTCCATCTAATATATGGCTGAATAATAATTTCATAATCTCCCGACTTTTTGAAAACGTTTTTGTCGATATCTATATATGGCAAAAATTCATGTTCTTCAACTACCCCACCGTATTTCCAAGCAGTTGATTCAGCAATTATCTTATTTGTTTGCTTATCTTTTATGGATGTATAGTAGAGATAGTCAATATCCGAGTTGTCTTTGACTATTGTTAGTTCCAAGTCCTTTTCAGTGAAAGTAAGATTTGATCTTTCCTTTTGAGCAGTTACCCAACTGTAGCTAGTGCCTTTAGTACGTTTTGAAAAAGCTTTTATTTTTGCTTTCGGAATAGGCTTCCCGTAAAAAACAGATTTGTCAATGTCAAGTGGATTTTCAATACTATAAATTAATGTTGTAATTATTTTACCTTTTATAGGGAAAATACCTAGCGTTGCCGAGCTAAATACTTCGTCTGGCATATCAACATCTTTTAATTGCGCTTTATTGATTGACTTATTTACCACTGTCGGCTTATTATCGACTAAAATTGTATACCGGTAGTGCTGTATGCTCTCCGTCTTTCTAAAATAAACTTGGATACTTACGTTGTCGACTTCGGGCAAATAATTAAAGAACGTACGGGGTTGATTTTGGAATATATTGCTATGGTAGACATTCTTAGCTGAACTATCAACGCACATAAGTAATTTTCCTCCAGCAGTGTACGCATGAGAAAAGTTGATGCCTTTTTGCGCACTTACTGTAAATACCGCAATTATGAAGCTGAGAAATAGGAAAGCTATTTTTTTCACCATGTTAAGTTTATTTTCATCAAACTTGTAACAATAATAGCAAAACTAAAACCATAAAACAGCAACGGCAGTGTTTGAAATAGTAGAGCTATTGTTTTGTGCAGTAATCAGGAAGGCAAATTACCTTTTTGTGGAACTTAGTCATTTAGCCCTTTTCCCATCATAATTTGATTTATACTTTTCTCCACTCTCGCCAATCTCGTTTTGGATTGCTTCGGCGTAGAAAAATGCATTAAATAAGCTCTTTGTCGACCAGGCGTTAAAGCTTCAAAGGCTATTTTTAGGTTTGGCATTTTCGCCATTACTTCTTTAAATTCATCAGCTACTTCAAATTCAGAAGTTTTTTTAAGCTCGACTTTCAAACCTGCCTTTTCTACTTCGATGGCTTCAAAAATGTAAGCTTTGATGCTGCGCTGTCGCGCTACTATTTCCTCAACATTCGTAAATCGAATTTGCCGCGCCGCCTGTACATGCGCTGTTTGCTGAATTAACAGGCCATTGGCATTACTTAACAGTGCACCTTTGAAAAACAAGAGCGCACAGTACTCCTTAAATTCGTGGATTAGAACAATATTGTTCTTTTGAAATTGGTAGCATGGACAACCCCATTTTAATTCTTCATTAAGCCCACAGTCAAGCGCAATTAGCCTCAATTGCTGCAACTCCTCCTGCCACTTCCCTGCTTTATTGAAATAAAAATCTACTTTGGAATTTATTGCCATAAACTACGCCTAAACCCTTAATGAACCACGAAAACCTCTTGCTGCATAATATGATTCTGCACCGTTATGATAGGTAAACACAGTTCCATAACGAAAATCACAAAACAGCGCCCCGCCTAACTTCCTAATTTTAGCAGGCGTCATTATCCAACTCGATGTTTTAGTATCGAATTTCCCAAGTTCCTGCAACCGTCGATATTGGTCTTCTGTTAAAAGTTCAATCCCCATATCGGTCGCCATGCCAATCGCACTATTTCCAGGTTTATGCTCTTTTCTAGATTCCAGTGCTTCGTGGTCATAACAAACACTTCTTCGTCCTTTAGGACTTTCAGCTGAGCAATCGTAAAAAATAAACTCTCCTGTCACCTGATCAAAGCCCACAACATCCGGCTCACCACCAGTAATCTCCATTTCATCGAGTATCCAGAGTTTTTCACTATTGGCTTCTAGCTTCGCTTGTACCTTAGCCCATTCAATACCTTCATGACGTTCCATGTTGCTTTCAAAACGAGCTTTTAATAGCTGAAGTAACTCTGCATTTTGCGCTGGCGATAATTGTTTCTTCATTTGATTAAATTTAATTAACAGAAATATTCTTTCTACTGATTGGTCTAAAATACCATGATATTACGGTGAGAACTATTAATAAGCTTGGTCCAAAAAGCTCTTTAGCGCCATCGCCCATCGCTATATGAGAAAATATTGCGCCAGTCATCGCAAAAAAGAAGCCTGCATAGGCCCATTCCTTCACTAAAGGAAACTTAGGAATAATTACCGCTATTGTACCAAGTATTTTCCAAATACCCAATATAGTGAGAAAATAAAGAGGATAACCCAAATGATTCATCATAGCCACCTCTTCTTTTAATTGAATTAATTGAACAATACCCGTTGATATCATTCCTAGTGCCAGCCAACCTGTAGCCACCCAATAGATTATCGTATTTGCCTTCTTCATAGCTATTATTTTAATTGATTTACGACGCTTTGCAAACGATTATGTGCCATGTTGATACCTTGCGCAAATGGAAGTTGCAATATTTGATCTCTAATGGCTGCCGATTTATAGATAATATGCATGGTGAGTTTGCTGGTATCATCTGTAAGTTTTTCAAAGGATAAAAATTCAAGCTGCACTGCAAAAGGAGTGTTTTCCATTTCGAAAGTCCTGATAATTTGTCGGTTCACCTCAAACTCGTGAATTACGCCACTTGCCAGAAATGCAACATTTCCCTTCGGATCTGAAGTTTCAAAGAGATATGCACCGTGTTTCTTATTTTCTAACTTCAACACTTTTGTCCCCATCCATTGCTCAACAATTTCAGGCTCCACATAGGCTTTGAAAAGCAATTCTATCGGCAAATCAAATGTTCTTGTAATAACAAGATCTTGTTGGCCGTTCTCGGCATCGATTTTAGTTTTCTTTTCCATCATTAAGCTATTCAGTCGACTTGTATTTTTTCATTACCGCTTCTAGTTTAGTAAATCTGTCATCCCACATTTGTCTAAAGGGTTCCAAAAAGTCCGCTACTTCCTTCATTTTTTTTGCATTGATATGGTAGTGTACCTCTCGCCCATTCTGTTCCTGACCAAGCAATTGGCATTCAGTAAGTATTTGCAAATGCTTAGAAACCGTGGGTCTTGCCGTATCAAAATTTGCAGCTATTGCCCCCGCCGTCATAGATTGTGTAGCGACCAATAACAGGATTGCCCTTCTCGTTGGGTCGGCAATAGCCTGAAATACATCTCGTCTTATTTTCATTCTGATCCGTAGCTAAACTTTATGTAGCTATTTGACTACAAATATATATGTAGTTATTTAACTACGCAAATTATTTTAAAGAAAAATAAATAATTGGTGTCTACAGCCTATTTTAAGCCTACGCCATGGTCATTTTCGAAATTCTCGCCACTCCAAATTTTCTGCGAACTCCATTTTACAGGCTTTCCAGCCCAGAATGGGTCTGTATCTGGCAATCCTAATGGTAAAAATATAGCGGTACATAAATAAGGACTGCCTTGGTTATTGTATGAGTCGGCTATATTAGGTTGATCTCCATAGAGGCCTATCGTTAACCAGTCGTTTTTATAAGTAGTTGGACTTTCTAATGTTTTTTTGATCACTGCAGTTAAAGCTCCCCTCACTTGTTCTGGACTTAATTGCGCCGGAAGCGCCTTTCGATAAGCCATATCGGCTAAATGGTGAAAAGCTGCACCTCTGTAGATAATTGATCGCCCTGTTGCTGGGTAGGTCCCGTCCGTTCCTATTAAGCGTTCTTGAATAACCGCATAACGCTCATTTCTGCTTTTTATCTTTTCGAACATTGCATTATATGCATTTGTTTTCTGCTTAATAACTGCAGAAATGGAAGCTAAATAAGGGTGGATCACAAAGCTATTATAATAGTCAAATGCATAATTAACTCCATCCTTATACATGCCATCGCCCACATACCATTGTTCCAGTTGTTGCAGTGCATAATCTACTCGCATTGGATCCCATTCGTAGCCAAACTTTGCCAAAAAAGCCTCATTTAATGCCGAAAAGAGTAACCAATTTGAAAAACCAGGCTTAAATTTTCGAGTGGTAAGAATGGATTGCATCAGTAATCGCTGATTTTTTGCTTCTAAGTTTTCCCAAATCCAGGGAGCTCTTATCACCGCAAGCGCTATGAACGACGCATCAACCAATTGCTGACCAGTAACATCAAAACGCATAAAGTCATTTGCATTTGAGTCCAAAGCATTTTGAAGACCTTTGATGGTCCATTCTCGATATTGCTTTCGAAGTGCTACTTCTTGCTCAGAACCTCCTTCCAACTGCAGCCACGGAGCAATCCCACTTAACACCCTCCCTAAAACTTCGACGTATTGAACTTTGATACGGGCCTCTTTATTGTCAGATCGGATAGAAGTAATTTTTGGCATTGATATCTTCAAGCTATCTTTAGCTAAACTTGAAAGGACTGGCCGTACCATTATATCTAACTGTTGCAACCAAAATTGCCGATCAGTTAACATAACTTCTTTTTGATTCTTGCTTTTCTTTTGAGCAAAGCCCGCTAGGGATATAAGGAGCAGACTTAATAATAGTATGAGTTTAAATTTCATAATTGACTGTTTCACTACCAGCCTTAAATATATGAAATATAACTAAGTCCTAGCCCTCGTCTTTCAGCCTTTTATCTACAATAAATGGGGCAAATGGTAGTAATGAGGCAACAAATATGAGTACTACTTTACCAAAGTTCCATTTTCTTTCTTGCCAAGCCATAATTAAACAAGCACCGTACAATACAAATAGCAAACCATGCGCCCAACCAGTATACTTTACAGCCAATGGCATATCTGCCCAATATTTTAGCGGCATAGCCACAAATATTAGCAAGATATAAGACAGTCCTTCGGCTACAGCAACTTTTCTAAATATGTTTAATGAGGTCATAGGTATAAACTATTAATTTGCTAAAAATAAGGAAAGCAAAGGTCTGGCAAAGCCTGGTTTTGCTTTTTTACAATTAACCAACATACCAACTAAAACTCAAAATTATCCAAGTATTTATAACAAGAGCCTGTATTTAACAATAAGATTTTTTCTTCAGCAGAAACCTGCCCGTTACCAAGCAATATCTTCAGCGCTGCTAATAGCGCGGCTCCTTCTGGAGCAACTAACATCCCTTCTTTAGCAGCAATCACTTTCACGCTATTGATAATCTCTTGTTCCGAAACGGCTAAGGTTGTGCCATTAGATTGCTGTAACACATCCAACATCATTTTCTCAGCAAATGGACGTGGCACTGCTAAGCCATTCGCTATGGTCGCTCTTCCGTGATAATTTGATGAATTTACCTGCACTTTACTGAAGGTATCCACCAGCGGCTTGCAATTTTCAGCTTGAACGGCTATCATTCGCGTTGGAATATTGGTAATCCAACCCATGCTCAGCATTTCTTTAAATGCCTTCCAAATCCCAATCAAGCCAGTCCCACCGCCAGCAGGATAAAGAATAACATCGGGTAAAACCCAATTCATCTGCTCTGCAATTTCATATCCCAAAGTTTTTTTACCTTCCAAGCGATAAGGTTCTTTCATCGTCGAAACATCAAATGATCGTCTATCAAGTTTAAGCTTAGCCACCAACTGAGCGCAATCGTTAATCAGACCATCTACCAAAATCAATTCCGCACCAAAAGCCTTACATTCTTTTTTAAATGCATCAGGTGTGTGCCTTGGCATTACCACAATCGCTTCCATTCCAGCTTTAGCGCAGTAGGCACTTAAAGCTCCGCCAGCATTTCCTGCCGTAGGCACGATCATTGAACGTACTCCTAATTCTTTTGCCCTTGAAACAGCCATGCTTAAGCCTCTGGCCTTAAAAGACCCAGTAGGGTTAAATGATTCATCCTTAAGAAATAAATTAGCCACACCTAGGTCATAGGCTAATCTAGCCACTGCCAAGATTGGCGTCCACCCTTCTCCCAATGAGACTATATGCTCGCTATTTTGCACAGGAAGGAGCCTAGCATAACGCCACATAGACCTTTCGTTGTGCTCAATGATTTCTTTTGGAATAGCTTTATTCAAGTCATAGCGCACTTCAATAGGCGATTGCCCGCATTGCGTGCAAAAAGTGTTTAGCTGGTTTGAAGGAAAAGGAAAATTACAGGCATTGCAGTGAAGCGCATAGCTAATAGTTATACCATCACTATCGGATTTCAAAAAGGAAGATTTCATTTAGCTAAATTAAGACAACGCGTACGGTTTAGCCAATACCGTTTTAGAATAGCCTATAACAAAAAGTTATAATGATTCTTCGCAAATTTGATAAAACTCTTATTTATCCCGTTATTTTCTTCGCCAATTCTTTGAATAAAGTAAAAGTGCCTATCGATGGTTAGGTTTTCGATTTCAAGCTCCACCAACTCCCCTCTTTCTATTTCTTTGGCTACTGCTTTCTGCGGCAGAAAACCCATACTGTCATCTGCCAGGATAAAGTTCTTCAAGGCCTCGGTTCCACCAAGTCTCATGCAAATATTCAAATCAGCTATTTTTATTTCGAATACCGATAACGCTTTATTAACGGCCGCTAATGTACCCGATCCTCTTTCGCGAATTGAAATGGGCATATCTTTTAATTCAGTAAGGGAGTATTTTTTCTTATGAGTTAGTTGACTTTTGGCTGCACATACAGGGATTACTTTTTCGGTCATAAAATACTGGCTATGTACCTCAGCCATTTTATCCTTACCCTCAATAATTGCTAAATCTATTTCATGGAGCAATAAAGCTTTCATAATGTTCTCAGAGTTCCGATTAACTAAACTGATTTTAACATCACTATTTTCCTTTCTAAAAGCAGAGAGAACAGCGGGAATGATATACAACGCAATTGTGGTACTTGCTCCCAATTTAAGTTCTCCCTTAAGCATCTTTTTATCTCGCAGATTTCCAATCTCAAACTCAATTTGCTTACTTATTGAATCAGCCACAAACAAGTGTTGTTGCAAAATTTTCCCTGCTTCGGTAAGCGACACCACTCCCTTTTTACGCTCAAATAAGGGCGTTTGATAATGTTCTTCTAACTTATGAATGTGCTTACTAATTGCTGGTTGACTAATGAACAGTATTTCTCCTGCTTTAGTAAAACTAAGATGTTTGGCAACTTCTACAAAAACAAGATGATTAAAAGATAGCATGATGTTGTTAAAATCTACTAAGACTTTCTTTTATTCGGTGTAAATACTTATTTCGATAATAAATAGCTTTGATAGCTTTTAAGCTTTCTTCGCGACCCTCTGTGTCACTTTGATCATAAGTATCAGTCAAGGCTGTTAAATCTTTATGTAAAGAACCTTCAATTTGAGAAATCTGTGCCTTTAACTCATTTAACTTGGCAGCATCAGCATCAAATTCCAACTCCATTAAAGCCTCATTTACCTCCATCATTTCCATCAAAAAGCTCTGTGGCAAGGCATAATTTTCTCCTTCAACCAGCTGACCTTTTAATGCCAATATGTAGTGCAAGCGCTTTTGATCGTCTTTTAAAACTTGAAAAGCTTTGTTATTGAGGGTAGATAATTCTAATATCTCATCTTGCTTTTCTTGACTTTCGTTGATATAAAAATCTGGATGATACTTTTTACTTAAGGCATAAAACTTTTGTTTGATTACCTCCTGGCTAGGATTAAAACTAATCGGTATTTCGTAAAAATCGAAGTAATTCATTACTTAACAGTTTTTATTTTTCGTGCATCATTACGAGGGACGAAGCAAAACAATCTTAAAGCACAAAACCACTAAGGAGATTGCTTCGTACCTCGCAATGACGTGTTTTAAAGAATCAAACCTTAATAATCCGTTTTTATTTATTAAAAATCTTCAAGATGTCATTTCCGAAAGCAAACACCATTAAACTTAATAAAATTGCAAAACCTACTACTTGAGCACGTTCCATAAATTTATCACCAAGCGGTTTACCTTTGATCATTTCTATAATCAAAAACACCACATGGCCTCCATCTAGCGCCGGAATAGGCAATAAGTTCATAAAGGCTAGAGCCATTGAGATTAATCCTGTTAATCTCCAGAAATTATACCAATCAAATTCAGCACCATATACCTTAGCAATACCAATTGGACTACTAATATTACGAGCACTTACTTTTCCGGTAATCATTTTCCATATTCCCTTACCATTATCGGCAAAGGTTGTCCAGCCTTTCGTTGTGCCAACACCAAACGACTCAAAGAAAGTGTAATCGATATGATGTGTTGGCAATTTATCTCTTGTGATGGAAATGCCAATGGTACCATCTTCGGTTACTTTAGGATTTAGTGTAAGCTCATTGTTATTTCTTCGAACCTTTAAAGCAATTGTTTTTCCAGCAGAGGCTTGTACTACGGTAGTAAAATCATCAATAAACCTTACAGGCTGACCATTAACAGAAACTATGCTATCCCCAAGCTTTACACCAGCATTATAAGCTGGAGTCTCTAATTTCTCGGGCTTTCCAAAAATAGATTGCTTAATTCGAGCAAGCAATCCAGTCTTTTCCTCAGCTGGTGGATTAACCACAGAGATTTCCTTTGCAATTATCCTAGGCTCAATAAACTCATCCATACCGTGCTTACTGATGCTATCTAAAACAGATTCAGGAACCGTTAAATCAATCGCTTTACCTTGTCGTGAAATGGTTAGCTTAGGATTACCCAATAAAACCTTAGAAGTTATGATCTCTTCAAACCTTACTACTTTTTGGCCATTTATTGCCAAGATCTTATCTCCGTTCTGTAAGCCAATTTGCTGACCAACAACACCAGGATGAACACCGTTAACCAGCTGGTCATTCGCAATATAGGTTTCGCCATATTTGAAAGTAAGCATCCAAAATATGAAGATACCTACAATGACATTTACGATAATACCGCCTAACATAACTATTAAGCGCTGCCAAGCAGGTTTTGAACGGAACTCCCATGGCTCAGGAGGCAAAGCCATTTGCTCAACATCCATCGATTCATCAATCATCCCCGAAATCTTTACGTAGCCACCTAGCGGTAACCAACCCACTCCATATTCTGTATCTCCTATTTTAAAACTAACCAATTTAAATCCCCAAGCATCAAAGAATAAATAAAATTTTTCAACTTTTATCCCAAAAGCACGTGCTGCCAAAAAGTGTCCTAACTCGTGTAAAATTACTAGTATCGATAAACCCAGCAAAAGCTGGCCCGCCATAATCAGTCCGTTCATATATTATTGTTGTATTATTCTTAGCTATTAGATATGTTATATTTTATTTTGTTACTAGTCGATTTGCAAATATACGTGTCTGCTCATCGGTTTCTAAATAATTATTCAAGGTGGGTTTAGCTATAAAATTTATCGCCCCCATGCACTCTTCAATAACATCACTCATTTGTAGAAATCCAATTTTATCCTTTAAAAATGCATCAACAACCACTTCATTTGCCGCATTAATAATGCAGGGCATATTACCACCACTACGCATAGCGCTAAACGCAAGCTCAAGATTACGAAAACTTTTTGTATCTGCCTTAGAAAAAGTAAGGGACGGGTATTTTAAAAAGTCAAATCGTTCAAAGCTACTCATTACTCTTTTGGGATAAGCCAAAGCATAATGAATTGGCAATTTCATATCAGGAAGCCCCATTTGAGCTTTCATAGAGCCATCTGTAAATTGAGCGATAGAGTGAATAATGGACTGAGGATGTACAATTACATCGATTTGACCTGTATTTAGTCCGAATAGCCACTTTGCCTCAATAGCCTCCAGCCCTTTGTTCATCAAAGAAGCCGAATCAATCGTTATTTTGGCTCCCATTACCCAATTAGGGTGTTTCAATGCCTCTTTTTTAGTAACTGTTGCTAAAAAATCAAGATCTCTTCCTCTAAATGGACCTCCTGAAGCAGTTAAGTATATCTTCTCAATCGGATTCGATTCTTCTCCCACCAGGCATTGAAAAATAGCCGAATGTTCTGAGTCGACTGGGATTATTTTTACGCCATTATCTATGGCTAATTGCATTACCAACTCGCCGGCTACAACCAATGTTTCCTTATTGGCCAAACCAATATCCTTTTTAGCTTTAATTGCAGCAATGGTAGGTTTAAGTCCAACCGCACCCATGATAGCCGTTAAAATCAAATTAGTTTGCGGTAGTTCAACCGCAGCGATCAATGCCTCTTCCCCGCATAAAACTTGAACTCCTGGAAGTGCAGCTTTTACAGCTTGATAATGGTCTTCGCAAGTAATCACTACAAGCTCGGGCTTAAATTCTAGCGCTTGTTCAATTAATAAGGCTGCATTATTTTGTGCAGTTAAGGCATTAACACGGTATAAATTCGGGTTGGCACGGATTACATCTAATGCTTGAGTCCCGATTGAACCTGTACTGCCTAATATTGATATGTTCTTCAAATTCTTTCTTTCTTATTAATATCGTCATCCGATGAGACTGTGCATTTTCCTATACTCATCGGATGACGAGATAACTTCAATTTCTTACTCAATATATTTTTTTAACTCGTCTGCCAATTTCCTATCGTTACTTAGTCTTGGCACTTTGTTTTGTCCACCCAACTTTCCTGCTGCTCGCATATAATTAACGAACGAGTCTTTTTGCAAGGTACGGATAATTAAAGGTTGAAGTATCTTCCCTTCTATCAGGTCAAAATAATAAATATTTTTTTGCTGTAAAGCTTCGTCCACTTTCTTGCTAAAAGCTGCCATATCCTTTGGAAACGACCCAAACTCTACAAACCATTCATGAAATGGAAGTTGACCCGGCTCCGGATTAACCTGTGGCGCCACCGTAAATTCAGTAATTTCGACACCCTCGCTATTGGCAACCGTTAACAACGCATGTTCAACCTCTTCTCCAATTACATGCTCGCCAAAGGCAGATATAAAGTGTTTAATTCGTCCTGTTACTAAGATCTTATATGGATTCTTCGAAACGAATTTAACCGTATCGCCAATACTATAACCCCATAAACCAGCATTTGTATTTAAAATAAGTGCATAGTTTTTATCCAGTTCAACTTCTGCCAAACTTAAACGCGTTGGCTTGTCGTTATAATATTCGTCCGAAGGTATAAATTCATAAAACATACCCGAGTTCACTAATAAAAGCAAGCTTTTATCATCCTGTCGGTCCTGGTACGCAATAAACCCTTCTGAAGCTGGGTAGGTTTCGATCGAATCAATCCTTTTACCGATACTTGCTTCAATTTTGGCGCGGTATGGCTCAAAGTTGACCCCACCATATACAAATAGATTAAAATTCTTAAAAATATCCTTGATTCTCACACCATTTGACTTCTCGCTCAACTTATCAAAATACATTTGTACCCAAGGCGGAATACCAGATATAAGTGTCATGTTTTGATCGATCGTTTCGTCCACAATTGCATCAACTTTTGTCTCCCAGTCTTCAATGCAATTTGTTTGGTATGAAGGCAATCTATTTTTTTGCAAATAAGCAGGCACCAAATTAGCTACTATGCCAGACAAGCGACCTACTTGAATACCATTTTTCTTATCCATCACTGGGCTTCCTTGCAAAAAGATCATCTTGCCGTTTACGAAGTCCACATTTCCAGTTTCATGGATATAGGTTAGCAACGCATTTCGAGCAGCTTTAATGTGCTCGGGCATTGATTCCTTAGAAATGGGGATATATTTCACCCCTGAAGTGGTTCCAGACGTTTTCGCAAAATAGCTGGGCTTACCTTTCCAAAGCACATTAGATTCACCGCTAACAACGCGATCTATGTAAGGTTTAAGTCCCTCATAATCATGAATAGGAACATTCGCTTTAAAATCATCGTAATTGTGAATGACAGCAAATTGATGATCCTTACCAAAAGCCGTATCCTTTGCACTTTTAATTAGCGCCTTAAAAGTTTTATCCTGAGCCTCTAAAGGATTATTTTTCCATTTACTGATTCTCTTTACAACCCATGCCGCAAATGGCCTGCTTAACGCCGCTTTTAACCCCATATTGAATATGCAAATTCTAAACTATGTTGTGAATGATATCCGGATGTTCATCTCCATCATATTCGCTCATTATTTTGCGATAAGCCACAGCAAAAAAAGCTGTTGTAAAAGGAACAATCACAAATGAACTAAAAACAACAACAATTAAAGAGATGTATTGGTTTATGTCATAATCAAAAAAGAAATTGATGAGGCGGAAGCCTGTCATAACCACTATATAGAAAAAGCCAAATACGATTGCTTGAACTAAAACTAACCCGATAAAAATAAACAACAATTTAATGAAATTACCTTTTGTGGTGGCTAAACTAAATTTAATAGACTCAAACGAGGTAACATGTTTATCGATGATAAAGAAAGGGAAAAAGATAATTCTGATGAAGGTGAAAAAGATGCTGAGAATAGCAATACCCACGGAAATATTTACAATTATATTCCCTGCTTGTGTATAGTTGCTAAACACACCCTGGTTCACACCAAACTTCAGGATAAGCTCTAGGATATAAAGTACAGGCATCAGTAAAATACCAACAAGAAAAATACTCAAGCCAAAATATATTGCTCCAACTAAAAATCGTCCAATTTCAAGTCTAGTTGGCAAAGTTTCTATAATGGTAATCTCCGAAGCCTCATGGTCAAGTAACCTAAAAATATATTTGATCAAACATAATTCTACGACACAATAGCTCATGATAAAAATTAAGAGCATAATAATCCTGATTCCTATATGCAGTTCGCCCATAAAAAAGGCCATAAACGTAGACGTGGAGGCTGTAATAAAAATTAAAAAGCAAAGTGTTGCAATCGAAACATAATTGTCACGTGTAACCTTCCATGCGTCGAAAATTACTTCTTTAACAGCAAAGGAGCTCTCTTTTAAATACTCAATCATGATTGTTTAAATATTACTCGTTTCCAAAAATCTTGTATAAAACCTAACCCATAAGCAGTTAGCTGGATAAATGATGCGATAACACTCAAAAATGCGATTTTTATTGATTTATTAAGCTGCCATGAGTGAAAAAATATCAACATAAAATACAATAAGACCAATAGATTACAAATGTAGGCCAATGGCATATAAAACACATTTAACAGCAAGGTTATTAACATTCCCAGTGTAGCAACACTTGGAAAGAAATGCACCAACTTTAACGTTGAAGGAAAATGTTTGTAAATATTAATTCTAGCTCTACCGAAAAAATGCAATTGTTTATAAAACTGGCTAAAACTTGTTCTTCGTTTATGGTAAACTTTAGCGTCGGGTATTAAACCAATTTTAAATCCATTTTCATGAATTCTGATGCTGTATTCAATATCCTCACCTAATCTTGTCAGGATAAAGCCACCAACCTTTTCATACACTTCCCTTGATATCCCCATGTTAAAACTACGCGGGTGAAATTGTCCGATATGTTTCTTATTCCCCCTAATTCCACCAGTGGTAAAGGGTGAAGTCATTGCATAGCTAATAGCTTTTTGAACTGGCGTAAAACTCTCGTGTGCTGCATCAGGGCCACCATAAGCATCTAGCTGATGTTCAAATAAGAAATTGGAAACTATTTCTAAGTAGTCAGGTGGAATCAGACAGTCTGAGTCGAAAATAACAAAATAGTCACCTTTTGCCCGTTCGAAGCCAAAATTCCGCGAAAATCCTTGGCCTTCATTTGGTTTAAAGAAATACTTAATGTCTAATTGATCGGCATAGCCAGCCACAATTTCCTTAGCATCATTCACAGAACCATCTTCAATCACTAACACTTCAAACTGACTGTAGGTTTGTTGAGTTAAAGTTGCTAAAAGTTCATCTATTTCTTGAGGCCTATTATAAAGGGGGATGATGATAGAGAAAAACATGTTTCTGCTTAAAGCCTATTAAATTTCCTTTTCAATTAAATAAGTATTCCTTTCAGGTGCACTCCTACTTACCAATTCGCCAATAAAACCAGCTAAAAACATTTGTGAACCTAAAATAACGGCCACTAATGCGATGTAGAACAAAGGTTGATCGGTAATCTCTCTTTTGTATGGCGTGTGTACTGCAATGTGATATAATTTGACTCCAATCATCCATATCGCAATAAATGTCCCTAATAGGAAGCTAATAACACCAATGGATCCGAAGAAGTGCATAGGGCGCTTACCAAATTTACCTACAAAGAAAATAGAGACCAAATCCAACAATCCGTTAATGAAACGACTAAGGCCAAATTTGGTAACGCCATACTTGCGAGCTCTATGTTCAACGATCTGTTCGCCGATTTTTGTAAAGCCTGCCCATTTTGCAATTACCGGAATATAGCGATGCATCTCTCCATATACTTCGATATTTTTAACCACCTCTTTACGATAGGCTTTCAATCCGCAGTTAAAATCGTGCAGGTTATGAATTCCAGACATCTTTCTGGTAGCCGCATTATAAATTTTGGTAGGAATAGTTTTACTTAATGGATCATATCGTTTCGCTTTCCAGCCCGATACCAAATCGAAATTTTCTTCCTTTATGCGTCTATATAATTCTGGAACTTCATCTGGACTATCTTGCAAGTCAGCATCCATCGTAATGACCACATCTCCTTGAACGGCATTAAAACCTACATTCAAGGCGGCAGATTTACCGTAATTTCTTCTGAATTTTATGCCTTTAACAGCACTATAAGTTTCTTTCAAGTTTGTAATCACCTGCCAAGAAGCATCATTACTTCCATCGTCAACGAAAACAACTTCGTAAGAAAATTTATTTTCTGACATTACCTTATCAATCCAAGCCATTAACTCGGGCAATGATTCTTCTTCGTTATATAAGGGTACTACAATTGATATATCCATTTATGAGTATCAAGTATTGAGTATCAAGTATCAAAATTGCTTAAAGATACTAGGTACTGCTAAAAAAACAACGTGCAAATTTCATCAATTATTTTGATAAAACCTGCACGTTAAAAATTTATGTTAACCAATATTATGCTGGATCCTCCAAATGTAATGGGCGATCCTTTTTAAGAAAAGCAGCGGTAATTAAGCTAATCAACAAACCCACAATCGCATACATGATCGCAGCACCAAAGGCTGTAAAATAGATCATATAATCAGCCATCATTTCTATGCCCTTAATTTTTTGCTCGTCACCATCCGCATTTGCAATAGCAGTATCTGTCATTTTCTGTAAACCAGCAGGATCTATAAATTGATAGTAGATAAACATTAATATTCCAATAAATAATCCTGCGTAGGCAGCAACTTTAAAGCCGGTAGAAAATGCTCTTCCATAAGACATATAACCTCCTAAATCTTCCTTATGTTTCTTCTGTGCATAAAAAATTGCATAGATATAGGTAACCCATGATAGTAAAACTACAAGCACTGTTTGATACCAAGGCACATCAGTAGCTTGGGCATCAATTTCTAGCACTCTCATCACCACGGTTAAAATAATAATGTAGATTGCAAAGCTAATTGCAACCTGAAATGCCAATTTATTAGGCTTGATTTGTTCTTCTGCAAGTTGTTGTTCCATTTTTTGTTGGTTTAGGGTCTATTTTTATTAAAATTAGCAATTAAAGTGTATACTGCAACATCAAAGTTTTTATTGTTACTATACTTCACTAATTCTAATTGCACTCCTTCACTCAAATTTGGTTGCAAGAAAAACGTCATAAACGGAACAAAGAGCTCTTCCATCTCTTCACTAAGCTCTAATAAATCTGCATTGCTACAGATATCTTCAACACTACTTTCCGCCAATTGCTGATTGCTGATCAGATCTTCATAGATATGGAACTCATCCTGAAACTCGTCTTCCTCAACTAGTAAAAACTCCTTTAAAAAATCTTCCAGACCAGGTTTGATATCCTCATCATGACATTCATTAATGTACAATAACAAGTTTAACAACTCTGTTCCTCTCTCTATTGTTTCTTCCTCAATATCTGCCCATTCTTTCGAATCGAGATAATCCTCTTCCAGTTTATTAACATCGCTGGTAAAGAAATTAATCATGAGTAAATCAAAATACACTTCCCTTAATTCATCAAAAGCAGGTTGTTCGTCAAACACTTCGTCGAATTCGGCAACTTTCTCCAAAAAGTTCATATCCTTACCAAAAACCTCAACTAATCGCTGCTCAATAGCTACCGATTCTATGCCTTTTGCTTCTGCAAATTTGTCAAGAGAAGCAATTAATGCTTGTTCTACACTACTGTTCATATGTTTGAAATTGATTATTGTTATATACCAGTTGTACTTTACCTTTCAAGCTTTCTCCCAATAAAGGAGAGTTATTTGATTTAGAGGCATTTGTTTGATTATCAAAAACCCACTCCATTGTAGGGTTGTAAGCAGTTAAGTTTGCTACTTCACCGATGTTGATGGAAGGAACTTTTAATCCTAATAATTTTCGTGGGTTGATTGCTAGCTTTTCAGCGATTAACGCATGACTAAGTCCAGCCTTAAGCAACAATGGTAGGGCCGTTTGCAAGGCAACTATCCCATAAGCTGCATGTTCAAATTCCACATCCTTCAACTCTATTTCGTGTGGTCTATGCTGCGTACAGATGGCATCAATAGTTCCATCTTTTAATCCTGCAACTAGCGCCTTCACATCACTTTTACTTCTTAGAGGTGGCTTTACTTTATAATTGCTATCAAAATCATGCAGTAAATCTTCTGTCATGCTTAATTGATGTGCAGCCACATCACAAGTGATCTTAACTCCATCTTTTTTTGCAGCCTTAATTAAGGCAACTGAGCCCGCTGTAGAAATTGTGCTGATATGAATTGGCGCTTCATGGTATTTTGCCAAATAAATATCTCTTGCGATGTGCATTTCTTCCGCTAATGAAGGCAAACCTTTCATACCCAAAAGAATACTATTTTCACTTTCGTTAATTTGTGCTTTTCCTGCAATTGATTTGTTTTCTGGATACACCATTAGCAATGCACCAAATCCAAGTGCATATTGCAGCGCGCGGCTCATAAACCCATCATCCGTAATTGGATGATCGCCATCTGAAAAAGCAATCGCTCCTGCATTTTTCATATCGAATAATTCAGCTAATTCTTTTCCTGCTAAATCATTGCTAATTGCACCGATAGGGAAAACATCGACTAAATTATGGGCAGCCTTATTTAAAATATAAGCTACCTGCCCCTTCGACTGTACAACAGGTTGTGTTTGTGGTAATACTGCAAGTGCTGTAAAACCCCCAGCTTTTGCCGTTGCTGTTAGCGTTTGTAAATCCTCCTTAGTTTCTAAACCAGGATCGCCAACCATGCAATTTAAATCAAAAAAACCCGGTGACGCAATTTGGCCATTAGCAGCAAAAACTTGCTCGTCTTTCTTTGGGCTTAACTGCTTTGCTATTGCCGTTATTTTCCCTTGTTCAATTCGGATGTCGCAAGTTTGATTGTTAAACTCGCTATTTGAATCTGCAATTGTTATTCCCTTGATAAAGAGGTTCATGAATTTGAATGATGTTTTATATGATAAAATCTGACCAGTAGTATTTCAATCGCTAAAAAAATAACGCTCAAAATTAGACAAAGTTTCCATAACTCCGTCCCATTATTTTTTGCCGAAACAATCGTCTCCATCGAGTCCATTGCTGGGTCTAGCAGGCTAACCTGCTCTTTATTTATAATTTTATCTAAAGCTGATGCTTCGTCGTAATGCATATCAGACTCTACTCTATTGTCATTAAAGGCAATAACAGAGATGAGCGAATCGGACTGCTTTAAATCGTAAAAACCAGATCTCTTAACCTGATCAGCTGTGTACAAAAGTGTTTTACCGCTACTTTGTCTTACTTCTGGTATTACTTCAAATTTGTCGGCTACTAACTTAAGTGATTGATCATTGCCTAAATTAATCCTAGCGCTTTCAATCACATTATCCTTCATAACAGTATAGTAAAGAGGTTGATCTCTTAAGCTCGAAAACGCGATTTTATACATTAAAGGAACAAATACAGGGTGTTCGGCTAAATTACCGTCGTCGACATTTAGCCCTGAAGCAGCTAGGTATACCTGTCCATTCTTTTGGGGATATCGTGCAAAAAACAATGTGTTCGCGGGAAGTTGCAATAAATTTTCCTTATTGCGTGTGTTGTTCTCATTAAAGCTAAAATAGCGTTTTACCTCTGGGAGGTCTAATTTCTGAGGCAAGCTTTCAAACACATCCTTAAACAATGTACTCTTCAGTTCGATAGCGCTAACTTTATTTGGTTTTGCAATCAGCTCGGAAACTGCTGGAAGATTTAAAGCCGTTAAGAACTGATTATATACTTCCTTATTAGCGTCTAAATCGGGGAAAACAACTACTGATCCACCATTTTCTACATATAACTTAAGAGCAGATGCTAAGCCACTTGAAGGATAAGTTAATTCATTTAATACAATAAGACTATGTCCTGCGAGGGTTGAATAATTGATATTACTTTCAGACATCTCAGTAAGCTTAAAATAGGAATCAGCGTTAAAAAGTGCTTTGATATATTTCTTGCTATTTGTACCGTTAATGCTTAACACTTTCTGATCAGCACTTACTTTAAAACTAAAATTAAGCCCATCATCGAACGTTAACGGAAAGTCTTTAATTTTAATTTCACCCTTTTGCCAGCCCAAATTTAATCCACTAAACGATAAGGTGTCACTCTGCGTGCTTCCTGCCGGGATAGTTAAACTGGTAATTGCTTTTTGTTGGTTGTTGATTAAGAGTTTAACCGGAATATTTTTCGCAACATCATCACCATAATTTTTCAATCTTACCACAATTTTCTGCGTTTCCTTAGCTTGATGTACAGGTGATAATAACCAAGCACTATCGACAGCAACATTTGGCAAGTGATTTGACTTTAACCTAATTAACGAGATAGCTGTGTTTTTAGCGGTTACTATTGAGGCGTCTCCCGCAAAACCTTTCTGAAAATCTGAAATGATGTAGCCAAAATGATTGCTTGAGCCGGTGAAAATACTTTGTTGCCTATTGATTACCTGTTGCAAATGTCTACTCGCTGCAGAAATTTTAACGTCATCAATCGCTTGTATCAATTCATCAGCATTGAGCAAACGCTGATGCTTCCCTTCAAAATCATTTGTTAGCAGTTGGAACCTGTCATTAAGTTGAAAAGCCTTTACAAGCTCTTTTGCCTTCCTCTTTGCTTCGTCCAACAAATTACCTTCTTTATTCACAGCTTCCATACTGTAAGAATTATCAATATAAATACTTACGATATTGCCTTTGCTTTGATTATGTTGGGCTCCAGAAGGTATAAATGGTCGTGAAAAAGCGAACACTAGAAATGTAATCGCTAATATCCGGCTTGCTAATATGAGTAAGTTTTTGAGCCTTTCTTGTGACGAATTCTGTTCCTTAATTTCCTTCAAAAAAGCAACATTGCTGAAATATACTTTTTTAAATTTCCTAAAATTAAATAGATGTATAATGACCGGAATTGCGATCGTAAAAAGTGCGAAAAGAAAGCCTGGATACAGGAAATTCATTAAAAATCAAAGATAGAAAAAATTTGGAAACTAAAGGCTTACTTTCTTAATTCTCTTTCTAAAAGCATTTCAATATCCCTTGCCTCACCTACCGCTTTAACCAGCAATCCCTCTTTGTTAATTAAAAAATGATACGGATAAGCTGGAACTTTTAATTGTTCCCTCATGTATTTTTCTTGATTGGGTACCGTAGCATAATCAAATTGCGTTTTTTTCAGAAAAGCTTGGAGCGGTTTTTTAGGATCTATGGCAAGGCTAATGAAAAGAATATCGTCCCTATCTTTATACTTTTCTACCATCCAATTTAAGGCGGGCATCTCTAGAATACATGCGCCACACCTAATAAACCAGCACTTAAAAAGCATAATTTTGCCTTTCGTATTTGCCGAGTTGTAATGTTTACCATTAACATCGGTAAAGCTGAAACTTGGAATAGGTTTGCCTTCCATTTCATAATGCGCTAGTGCATTTCGCGAATCTTGCCTCAAGTAAGCTCCAACATATTCGGGTGCTTTGGCAGGTATTTTTGCTAATTGATAATTCAACAAAGAGTCTTTGGAATAGATTGATAAGGGATAATATTCGCCTGAGGTTAACGCTTTCAAAAAATCAGCCTTTTCGATCTTTAGTCCTGCTGTATCAAAAGGTACAAAGTCCTCAAAAAACATAATACTACTTGTATAATAACTCCAGAAACTATTGAAATCGGCCATAATATCCTTTGCTAAAACAATAGGTTTCCCGATTTTATGGCTATCAGTCTTTGGAGCTTCTATATTGCTTTTAGCTACAGGTTTTGGTTTCTGGTTGCAGGCACTAAAATACGTTCCAATGAATATGGCAATGACAATAATCAACAAGTGCTTCATGGGTTTAAAAATTAAAACTCAAGTTAATTAAAATTAACTATATTCTTAGTAATATTCTTGCTGATATGTTAAGCTATTATCAATCAATACCTTAACAAAGTCACAAGAAAGCAATAATGAAAATCAACTTAACATAATAATTAATAAATGCGTATATTTGATTATTAATTCACCTTAATTCAAACCCTATTTGAAAAAACCTATACGTAAATAATTATACAGCAAGCATCAAAGCAAACTATATGAAAAAATACATTTTAGGACTATCAGGATTAATTGCAATCGCTTTTCTTTTAATTAGTACAGGCTGGACAAGTAAAGATTTGGGGCAAAAACAGCTAAAAATAGCTACTGTTGTTCCGGTCGATAGCATGTACAATCAGCATGTGAACACGCTTTATGCTGCAGTTCATTTAAAAGAAGCAGGTTTAAGTAAAATCACATTCGAAAAAGCACTTACTGGTTTTTACAATTTGAAGAAAGCTGGTCAGTTGTCTAATAAATCAATATTGACTATTGTAGATTTTGATCAGTTGAGTACGCAAAAAAGGCTATACATCATTGATCTTGATAAAAAAGAAATCTTACTCAATACCTGGGTAGCACATGGCCAGCGAAGTGGTAAGGATGAAGCTGTTAAATTTTCCAACAAAAATGACTCCTATACTAGTAGCTTGGGATTTTATGTTACTGGAGAAGTATATAAAGGGATGCATGGAAAATCGCTAAAATTAGATGGCATGGACAATGGGTTTAACGATAATGCTCGGAGTAGATCTATCGTAGTACATGGCGCAGCCTATGTTAGTCCAGGCACAATAAATGCCCTTGGGCGCTTGGGAAGAAGTCAAGGATGTCCTGCAGTAGCTCCAGAACTTGCAGAAAAAGTAATCAATACAATTGAAGACAAAACCGTTCTATTTATCAATAAGAGCCAAGAAAGTTATAGTTCGAAATACCTAGATCATACATTGGCAGCAAATTTTGCCCTCGAGCACCGCCAGACAACCGATTAGCATATTTACAGAGAGTGGGTTTGATTAACCCATTCTCTGCAAATACGTATAAAGAACAATATCTAATCCATAAACGTCTTTACGGAATTGGAGAACACCTTTGTCATCTACCCAACAGGTAAAGTAAGTTAAGTATACGGGAACTTTATTCGTTAACCCTACATCCTCAGCATCCTTTCTTTTGCCTTCCATCCCAGCTTTTATCTTTTCAAGCTTGCTTCCCTCGCCAAACAAAGCGGTTGCTAGTGCCAAAGGTTGCTCCACACGCACACAACCATGGCTTACAGCTCTCATATTTTGATTAAACGCAGCTTTAGATGGGGTATCATGCAAGTAAACACTGCTTTGATTGTTGAATAAAAATTTAATCTTACCTAACGCATTATCTGCTCCTGGTCGTTGCTTAAAGGTATACGTTTTACCAGCATCTGCAGACGACCAATCTATGGTTTCAGTATCTTCAATTAAGTTTCCATCTAAAAACACATCTATATTATGGTTAGAAAGATAGAAAGGATCCTTCGCCGCAAATTTAGTAATCTCATTAGTCGCAATACTTTCTGGAATATTCCAAACAGGGTTAACTTGAACACTATGGATCACACTTTTTAATTGAGGGGTTTCTCGATTAAATGGTCTATCTTTTTTAAGATCATTTTCATCATATTCTACCAACTTATCAGTATAATCTTGGTTCCTACCCTCTCCAACACAAACCTTCATGTTTAAAACGGATTTACCATTTTCAATTACGTCTAAGCGGAAATCTGGAATATTAACCCAAACATATTTCTCTTCAGTTGGGGCATTTTTCCATCTTAGTCTTTCTAAATTAACTATTAAAATTCGCTCCGATTCCTCTTTATTGGTGCCTGGAACCTGGATATTATCCTTCAATGCCTTTTGCAGTGTTAGATATTCTTTGCTTTTTGGCTGTATGCTATCTAGAAATAAACTAAGATCTTTGGTTTCAAAAACCGACATAAAACTAAGGCTGTCTGGTCTTTTGGTTTCTGTATAGTATTGTGCAAAGATCCTCCTAGGACTCACCATTCCAAATTGAATGGCATTGCTATAATTTGTGAAGGAATTTGCAGCGCTAAGCTCTAAATCTATTAACAATTGATAAGCCTCGTCGATTGACTTGACGGCCTTTTTAGCATACATTTTAGTTAGCAAATCATTTAGCCTAGCAGCTCCAAAAGATTCTGGGTTTAAACCGTGGGCCCGAGCATCATCTAATAAATAAACTGACTTTTTTAATTTCTGACCAGGGAGATCCCTCATTAACATAATAGGTTCAAAATCATTTGCCTCGTAAAGCGCTGCTAAGAACTTAGGATTCTTAAAAGTACTTTTTTGCCTGTTAAATGATTCTTTAAATCGTTCGATAAAGACATCTGTTTCAATATCTTTAAAAATTTTGTTCCTTGTTTCCTTAAAAACAACTTGTCCAATATCCGAATGGCTTTTTTTACAAGAAGGTGCAAATAAAATTGTTAAACATAAACTTAGCCAAAGAGCGGCTTTGAGCGATTTAGTTTGATATAAAAATAACTTCATACAGACTTAAGGAATCTAACTCGATATTGTTTTAATTATCTTAAAATGATTGAAAATTAATCAAATTACATGTATTTCTTTAGCGCATCCCATAGCAATCCATCATATTGGTATACATCTGGTCTAATTTCTACTCTCCCGTTTTCTACCCATGCTGTGTAGTACGTAATTGCAACCGCGACATTCTTTTTCGTCGCAAACCAGCTAGGCTTTAACTGAAACCTTTTTATTGTATCTGCTTTTTTAGCTAATATTTTTCGATACTTCGCATTTCGAGTGGTATCTAAAGGAGGTAAGTTTACTTCCATTCTCAAATTATCATACTGATATTTATCCCTCACCATTAACTGAGCAAATTGTAAAGGATTTTCTATCCGCACACAGCCATGACTAATGGCTCTATTTTTTAATTTAAATCCGTACTTGTTGTTAGTATCGTGTAAATAGATACTAGAGCTGTTATCGAAAACAAATTTAAATTTACCTAATGCATTACCTGCTCCCGACCCTTGTTTGAACTGAAAAGGGAGCTTTTCTCTGGGATACCTACTCCATCTAATGGTATCTGGATCTCCAACTAACTTTCCCTTAAAATAGACTTTGATATTGTTATTTGAGAGATAATATGGATCCTTTATTGCTTGGTAATAAATCTCACTCTGTGCTATACTAACCGGGATATTCCAAATAGGATTAACTTGTATCGCATTAAACACACTCACTAATTGTGGTGTTTCGTGGTTCTTAGGTTTATCATCTAATTTTCCGGTTTTCAAAAAAGCCTTCATTTTATCTGCATAGGTATCTTCTCTTTTCGCGCCTACACATACGTTCATGTGAACCAGCGTATCTTGCTTTTGAAACCATGTTAAAGAAAAGTCTGGAATGTTTACCATAACAGCCTCGTCTAGACTAATAGGCATCTGCCAGCGCATACGTTCCATATTTAGTTTTAGAAGCTTAATAACCGAATGGCTTTCTGTTTTTAAACTATCCCTATAAAAGGCTAAGGCCTTTCTTAATTTTAAATATCCAGTACTAGTTGGTTGTGAAGCCTTTAAGACACCAAGTAAATCGGAAGTGCTTAACACAGAATCCAACTGTAAACTATCTGGCCGTTTTACAGCTATGTAATAGCGATTAAAGTACTTTCTGGGATTGATACTACCATACTTCATATACGTATGATATCTTAATAAGGCATCGGCGGTTTTGATTTCCAATTCGGCAATCAGCGGATAAACCTGATTTATATCCTTAAACTGATTGGCATTTAAAACTTTTAACAAGCTATCCAAACCGTTTATCCCAAATATTTTAGGATTAAATCCATCATTCCTCGTTTGCTCGATATAGTTTCTTAAACTATCTAAGTTTCCATTTGGATAAAATTTGGTCACCAATAAAGGTTTACATTCATTTTGTAGATAATGCGCGCGGGTAACCTTGGGATTGGACAAACTGCTCTTCAATTGAGCCAGTTTATCAACAAAAACTTGATTATAGGAAGCCGTATCAAATTTTTTATAGAGCTTATTATTAAAATGTTTAGCTAAAACTAATCCAATTTCCGGTTTGGCCTTAAACCATTCACAAGAGCTCAAAAACAAACATAATGGTAGAAATAGCAGTAGTTTTTTCAATTTCAGAGCGTATTTTAGCGTATAAAAATTTAGGAATAATAAGCAATGGCTAACAAATTAAATGCCATATCTTTTTGAATTTACATTAACAAAGCTATATTTGTAACCTATTCCCCACAAAATTACGGAAAGAAAAGCAATATATGATCCAAGTTTTAAATCATCACGTACATTTACATCATCGCCATTGTGGCGATAGATAGTATAATGTTTTGTACGCAAAACGATTTTTTAAAACAGATTCAATATTCTTATTCCTAATTTTATAACAAGTGAAAACACTTAAAATCGCTATCCAAAAATCGGGTAGGTTAAACGAAAAATCAGTAGAAATTCTTAAAAATTGTGGCCTTTCATTCGAAAACTACAAAAGTTCATTAATAGCCAGTGTTGCTAATTTCCCTTTGGAGATTCTCTTTTTAAGAGATGATGACATCCCAGAATATGTTCAAGATGGCATTGCCGATCTAGGTATTGTTGGAGAAAATGTAATCATCGAAGCAGGTGCCGATGTGTCTTATTTGCAGCCACTGGGCTTCGGAAAATGCACCCTAAAAATTGCGGTTCAAAGCACTAGCGATATCACAGAATTGTCGCAGTTAAACGGTAAAGCAATTGCCACTTCCTACCCCGTGATTCTACAAAAATATCTTTCAGAAAATAACGTAAATGCCCAGATCAGAAACATCTCAGGCTCGGTAGAAATTGGTCCGGGTCTAGGGCTAAGTGACGCCATTTTTGATATCGTTTCTACAGGAGGAACTTTGAAAAGTAACGGTCTAAAACCCTTTAAAAATGTGATGGATTCACAAGCTGTTTTGATCTGCAGCAAAGGTATGGAACAGAACGCGGAGGTACTAGAATTGATGCAGAGAATTCAATCTGTACTCAGAGCGAAAGCCACCAAATACGTAGTCTTAAATGTAGCAAAAGAGAACCTACAAGCTGTAGTCGATTTATTGCCAGGTGTGAAAAGTCCAACAGTAGTTCCACTCTTCGAGGAGGGCTGGGTAGCTGTTCATTCTGTTATTGCCGAACAAGATTTCTGGGAAAAAATAAATAGTCTTAAAGCCGTCGGTGCTGAGGGAATAGTAGTGATGCCGATTGAGAAAATCATCACTTAAAATAGCTAAAATAGATTTAAAAAAGCTACATTTTACATTAACTAATAGTTAAATTAAAAATATAACATATTGAAACTCTATAATTATAAAGATTTAACTCTACAAAAAATTGAAGAACTATGTTCGCGGAAGGTGGCAGACGATAATTTGGTATTTTCTACTGTTAAAAACATCTTATCAACTGTAAAAACTGAAGGTGATACAGCACTCTACTCCTACTCTGAAGAGTTTGACAAAGTAAAGTTATCATCGCTTTTTATAGGCAAAGACGCATTGGCAGAACTTGCAGCTCAAATCCCAGAATCAGTAAAAAATGCTATTGATATTGCTTATCAAAACATCTACACATTTCACAAAGCTCAGCTAAAAGAGGAAGCCAAAATCGAGACAATGCCTGGGGTAAATTGTTGGAGAGAAGCACGAGCAATTCAAAAAGTTGGTCTCTATATTCCTGGAGGAACAGCTGTTTTACCAAGTACTTTTTTGATGCTTGGTATCCCTGCAAAAATTGCTGGATGCAAAGAAATTATTGTGTGTTCTCCACCACAAAAAGACGGCAAGGTGAACGCTTATATTGCTTATGTTTCTGTCTTGTTAGGTATCGAGAAAATCTACTTGGTTGGAGGTGCTCAAGCGATCGGCGCGATGGCTTTTGGAACCGAAACAATTCCCAAAGTTGACAAGATTTTTGGCCCCGGAAATCGCTATGTTACGGAGGCAAAAAAAATGCTGCAAGACACAGTAGCTATCGACATGCCAGCAGGCCCTTCAGAGGTTTTGGTCATCGCAGATGAGACTGCCAATCCGGCTTTTGTAGCAGCAGATTTGCTTGCACAAGCAGAGCATGGAATTGATAGTCAGGCTATATTAGTTTCTAACTCAAACCAACTAATTGAGGAAGTGATTTTGCAAATTGAAAAACAGTTAATTGAACTACCAAGAAAAGATATTGCAGCAAAGGCAATTGAAAATTCTTACATAGTTCTTGCGGAAACACTAGGTGAGGCGATGGACTTTAGCAATGCCTATGCACCAGAACATTTAATTTTGGCCTGTGAAGACTTTGAACCCTTAATTTCTTCCATTATTAATGCAGGATCAGTGTTTTTAGGAAACTTAACCCCAGAAAGTGTGGGAGATTATGCCTCAGGAACAAACCACACACTACCAACAAGTGGTTTTGCCAGTGCTTTTTCTGGTGTATCTGTTGACACTTTCCTGAAAAAGATAACCTTTCAACAACTAACAGCAACTGGTTTGAAAAATATTGGACCTACTGTAGAGATACTAGCGGCTGCTGAAGGGCTACAAGCACATAAAAATGCAGTCACAATAAGGTTAGCGCAGGGAATGAAGAACAAGGAGTAAAGAGTAAAGAACAAGGAGTAAAGAGCAAGGAATAAAGAATTGAAAAATGGATATTAAAGATTTACAACGAGAAAATATTAAAACCTTAAAACCCTACTCGACTGCAAGAGATGAGTTTAAAGGGCAAGCAAGTGTCTTTCTAGATGCAAATGAAAATAGTTACGGCTCACCATTGCCAGCAAATTACAATCGCTACCCTGACCCATTGCAGCTGGATTTAAAGGATGCGATTAGCAGAATTAAAGGTGTTCCAATTGAAAACACGTTTTTAGGAAATGGTAGTGATGAGGCAATTGATCTATTATTTAGAGCATTTTGTAATCCTGGCAAAGACAATGTGATCATTCTTCCACCCACTTATGGAATGTACGAGGTTTCTGCTAACATTAACGATGTCGAGATTAGAAAAGTTGATTTGCTACCCAACTTCCAATTGGATTTAGAAAAAATAGCAGAAGCAATTGACACGAATACCAAGATGATTTTCATCTGCTCACCTAATAATCCAACTGGAAATTCTATCTATAGAACTGATATAGAAACTATTTTGGCGAATTTCAAAGGCTTAGTGGTGATAGATGAAGCCTATATTAATTTTGCCAAGCAAAAGACATTTATCCAGGAGTTAACAGAATATGCTAATTTAGTTGTATTGCAAACCTTTTCTAAGGCTTGGGGACTGGCTGCATTGCGTTTAGGCATGGCCTTCTCTTCAGTACCTGTGATTGACATTCTAAATAAAGTTAAACCACCTTACAATATTAACCAAGCCACGCAAGACCTTGCCTTAGCAGCGCTTAACAATATCCAACAGGTAAATGAATGGATAACAATCACGGTTGCTGAAAGAGCCAGATTAAGTGTCGAATTGGAAAAACTAGAAATGGTTAAAAAAGTCTACCCGTCTGACGCTAACTTCATATTGGTTGAAGTAGATGACGCGCTAAAAATTTATAACTTGTTAGTTGACCAAGGCATTATTGTTCGAGACCGTTCAAAAGTTTCGCTCTGCGAAGGATGTTTAAGAATAACAATAGGAACAATAGACGAAAACAACCAATTACTTAACATATTAGCAGAATTATAATGAAGAAGATATTGTTTATAGATAGAGATGGCACCTTAAATATCGAACCTGAAGACGAGCAAGTAGATAGTTTTGCTAAACTGAAGTTCTATCCGAAATCTCTCTACTATCTTGCTAAAATTGCACAAGAATTAGATTTCGAGCTGGTCATGGTGACCAATCAAGACGGACTAGGCACTTCATCAAATCCTGAAGAAAATTTTTGGCCTGTCCACAATTTCATGATAGATACCTTTGCAAATGAAGGTGTAATTTTTAGTGAGGTTGTTATAGACAGAACGTTCGCAAAAGACAATGCCAATACCCGTAAACCGAACACTGGTTTACTCACAAAATATCTAGGAGAAGGTTACGATCTTGCAAATTCTTTTGTAATTGGTGATCGACTAAACGATGTACTTTTAGCCAAAAATTTAGGCGCAAAGGCAATTTTCCTACGTCAAAACGATGCACTTGGAGCCAACGAAGGGATGGGTAAAGCGGAGGAATTAGCGGAAGTTATTGCACTTGAAACAAAAAATTGGGAAGACATTTACACTTTCTTACGAGCTGGTGCCAGAAAAGTAAGCCATCAACGGAAAACAAATGAAACCGATATCGCCATTGAGTTAGATTTAGGTGGAGTTGGGAAAGCAACTATCAAAACTGGCCTAAACTTTTTTGACCACATGCTGGATCAAATTGCAAGACATGGCGGCATTGATTTAACGGTAATTGCAAATGGCGATTTACATATAGACGAACACCACACTATTGAAGACACAGGGATTGCCATGGGAGAAGCATTTGCAAAAGCCTTAGGCAATAAGTTAGGTATCGAAAGGTATGGCTTTTGCTTGCCCATGGATGATTGCTTAGCTCAAGTCGCCATAGATTTCGGAGGACGGAATTGGATTGTTTGGGATACTGAGTTTAGGCGTGAAAAAATCGGCGATATGCCGACCGAGATGTTCTATCATTTCTTTAAATCATTTAGCGACGCTGCTAAATGCAATCTGAACATCAAAGCCGAAGGCGAGAATGAGCATCATAAAATTGAAGCTATTTTTAAGGCTTTTGCTAAAGCAATTAAGATGGCAGTTAAAAGAGATCCAGAAAAAATGGTTTTACCGAGTACGAAAGGGGTTTTGTAGGAGGTTGGAAGGTTTTAAGGTTGAAGACTGGAAGGTTGAGACAAACACACAAGAAAGTAAATTATGATAGGAATTATAAACTACGGTGCAGGAAATATTTTTTCGCTAACTGCAGCTTTAACAAGGCAGGATATTACCTATGGTATGGTTAATACTGTTTCAGAATTGGCTTTATATTCTCATATTATTATCCCAGGCGTTGGTCATGCGGGCGCAGCAATGCAAAAGTTAGCGCAAACCGGGATGGTCGATGCTATAAAAGCGCTAAAAGTTCCAGTGCTTGGTATTTGTGTCGGCATGCAGCTACTTACGGCTCATTCGGAAGAGGGCAACACTGATCTTTTAGCTATTTTCCCGTTAAATACGAAACTTTTTGATAAAGGATTAGGCATTAAAATTCCTCACATGGGATGGAATAAAGTAGCTTTTAAAAACAATTTGTTATTTGAGGGTGTTGCATCTGAAACACAATTTTACTTTGTACATTCTTATTTTATTGAATATAACCCTATTTTTGATATCGCTGCCGTTGACTATGGAAATAAGTTTTCTGCTGCAATACAAAAGGATAACTTTTACGGCGTTCAATTTCATCCAGAGAAATCTGGAAAAGAAGGGGAGCGTTTATTGAAAAATTTTTCAAACCTAAGTTTATAAAATGTACATAATTCCTGCAATTGATATTTTAGATGGTAAAGTTGTTCGCTTACGCGAGGGCGATTATAACCAGAAAACTGAGTATGATGTTTCTATCGAAGAAATGATCGAACGATATCGCTCAAACGGCACAGACTTTATTCACATTATCGATCTGAATGGCGCAAAAGGGGACTTCAGCAATCAAAAAACCCTATTCAATATTATTAAAAAGACCGACATGCGCGTGCAATATGGCGGCGGGATCAGAACAATTGAACAAGTAACTAACTTACTTGATTCAGGAATTCATCGAGTGATTGTCGGTACCCAAGCTATTAGCAATCCCGACTTTTTGCCTGCCTTAAGCAAAGCTTTTGTTAAAAAAGATAATTATGCCAATAGGATTGTAATTGCAATCGACGTACTGGATGAGGTTATCAAATATTCGGGCTGGATGGAAAGCTCTCCTATCAAACTAATGGATTATGTAGATCGGTGCTTGCAACTAGGTTTTTTCAGATTTCTGTGTACCGACATCAATAAAGATGGGAAGTTAGAAGGTGCTGCAGTTGATCTTTATCAGAAATTATTAGATCATTCTCCATTTATTAAGCTCATTGCATCGGGTGGCGTTAGCTCAATGAAAGATATTAAAGATCTTGCTAAATTGAATATCCGCAGTGTTGTAGTGGGTAAAGCAATTTATGAAAACCTGATTACGATAGAAGAAATTAAAGAGTGGAATTTAAAGGCACTTTCTTCTATTTAATAACAATTCGTCATTGCGAGGTACGAAGCAATCTCTCGCAAGGGCTAAATTTAAGATTGCTTCGTACCTCGCAATGACGAATAACTAACAAATGCTTTCGAAGAGAATAATCCCCTGCCTGGATGTTAAAGATGGCCGTACTGTAAAAGGCGTGAACTTTGTCGATTTGAGAGATGCAGGTGACCCGGTCGAATTAGCTGCCCAATATGCAGCACAAGGTGCTGATGAGCTTGTTTTTTTAGATATCACCGCTACGCACGAACGTCGAAAAACCATGATTGAAATGGTAAAGTCTGTTGCTAGGCAGTTGAATATCCCTTTTACCATTGGTGGAGGTATAACCGAAATTGCTGATGCCGAAGCACTTTTAAATGCTGGAGCGGACAAAATCAGTATTAACTCAGCAGCGGTAAGAAACCCTGGTTTAATTGAAGATTTAGCAAAAAATTTCGGTGTACAATTCGTAGTCTTAGCAGTAGATACAAAGAACATCGATGGCAAAAACATCGTTCATCTTAATGGCGGTAGATTAATAACCGAATTGGAAACCGAAAGCTGGATTAAGAAAGCTGAAGATCTTGGCGCTGGAGAAATACTACTAACTTCGATGGATCACGACGGCACTAAACAAGGCTTTGATTGTAATTTGTTAGCGAAAATCAATAAAATGATCAATATTCCAATTATTGCATCAGGTGGAGCCGGAAAAATGGAACATTTTACAGAAGTTTTTCAAAAAGCTGGAGTTGATGCGGCTCTTGCTGCGTCCGTTTTTCACTATGGGGAGATATTAATACCGGATTTGAAGGAAGAATTAAGAGAGAACGGAATTCCCGTTAGAATATAAGAACAAAGTAATGCGTCATTGCGAGGTACGAAGCAATCTCCTTAAACATATTTTGCTTTAAGATTGCTTCGTACCTCGCAATGACGAGATAATTAAAAACACAAGCAATGAATATAGATTTTGACAAAAGTGACGGCCTAGTTCCTGTAGTGATACAAGATCACCAAACATTAGAGGTTTTAATGTTAGGCTACATGAACAAGGAAGCCTTTGAAAAAACACAGCGGGAGGGTAAAGTAACCTTCTTTTCCCGTTCAAAAAATAGATTATGGACCAAAGGTGAAGAAAGCGGCAACTTTTTGAACGTAAAATCTATGCATATTGATTGTGATAACGACACTATTTTAATTAAGGCTAAACCCGTTGGGCCAACTTGTCATACTGGAAGCCGAAGCTGTTTTAATACCGATTATAACCAGAACTTTCTATTTGAGTTAGAGAATGTGATAAACGACCGCTATGAAAATCCTGTTGAAGGCTCATATATTAATAAAATCCGCAAAAAAGGACTAAATAAGATAGCTCAAAAAGTTGGAGAAGAAGGTGTTGAGACAGTTATTGCTGCACTTGCCGAAACTGACGAAGACTTTGTAAATGAAGCCTCCGATTTAGTTTTTCACTTGATGTTTTTATTGAAAGAGAAAGGGAAGACACTAGAGGATATTGCGGTTAATTTAGAAAAAAGGCACAAGGGGTAACGCGTTTAGCGATAATACAATCGAAATGTTAACACACGTAAAAACCCTTACCGGACATCAAAACCCTGTTTATGCATTAGCAAATGCAGCTCATGAAGGACTATTTTTTACTGCTGGAAATGATAAAGGTGTAGTAGAATGGTCGCTCGATACGCTTGCTTTTGTAAAAGTAAAGATGCCTGTTCAAAGTTCGGTTTATTGCTTAGAAGTTTATGAACATAGACTTTTTATAGGTGAAAGAAGTGGTGCGTTTAGCATATATGATTTAAAGGAAGATAAAGTAATTACTCGTATCAATGCACACACAAAGCCAATTTTTGATATTAAGATTGTTAAAAGTAAAAACGAGTTACTTACTACTGGAGAAGATGGTACCGTAGCTATTTGGTCATTAACGGATTTTACAGAGATCTACCGTTTTCAAGCTGCCTATGATACTGTGAGGGTCATCGCAATTTCCCCTGACGAAAGTGAAATTGCCTTTGGCTGCAAGGATCATCTAATCAGAATTTACAATTTAAGCGACTATAGTTTAAAACAATCACTCGAGGGACACACTTTCGCGGTTACTTCTTTGGCATACCACCCTACCGGCAAATATTTGATATCAGGTAGTAGAGATGCTCAATTAAGAATTTGGGACTTACCAAATTATAAATTAAGACAAACTATTCCAGCTCATTTATTTACCGTCTATAGCATAGTATTTCATCCGTCGCTCCCCTATTTTGCAACAAGTAGCCAAGATAAGAGTATCAAGCTTTGGGATGCCGAAAACTTTAAATTATATAAAATCTTAAGTTTAGAGAAAACTCAAATTGGCCATAGCCATTCTATCAATAAAATGATATGGTCTGCCAATGGAAAACAGCTAATTTCTACCGGCGATGACAGAAAAGTGATGATCTGGGAAATTACTGACTTTTTGTAAATGTGAGCCTCCCTAAAATCATTTTTATTTTAATTAATTCCATTATATTTAGCCCATGGACACAGTAAAACCTTTACCAACACTAGACGCTACACAAATAAGAGTCTTAGGCGCTTTAATGGAGAAGTGCAAAACCACACCCGACTATTATCCGATGACTTTAAATGGTTTAGCTGCTGCCTGTAACCAAAAGACATCAAGGAAACCAGTGGTTCAATACGATGAATCAATAATCATTTCTGCGCTTAATTCCTTAAAAATCGGCGGACTAATTTCTACTGCTACAGGAGGTTCCAATCGAAACACCAAATACAAACATAATTTTGCAATTGTTTTCCCCGTGGTGCCTGCGGAAGTTGCCATTATGTGCCTACTTTTTCTAAGAGGCCCTCAAACACCGGGCGAAATTAATACGAATTCTGGCCGTTTACACGAATTTGAGACCTTAGAAGAAGTACAACAAACTTTAGAAAAATTAGCCAACGAATCACCGGCCTATATTAAACAACTACCTCGTAAACCTGGACAAAAAGAGCAGCGCTATATGCATTTGTTCGCCGGTGATATTGAACTTATTGAAGAAGAATATGCAAATGACACGCCATCCAAAGGAAATAGTGAATTAGAAGAAAGATTAAGTAAAGTTGAAGAAGAGCTGGCTGAATTAAAGGTTAATTTCGATAAGTTGATGAAAGAATTAATGGGATAATCGAAAGCTTAGTGTATCACCACTGGATGATAAATCTATAGAAATTGTGACATTTCTAATCAAAAAAACCTTAAAATAGACAAAGGGAGAACAAAGGGAGAACAAAGGGAGAACAAATAGAGAACAAAGGGTAGACAAAAGGAAAGCTCGAAGCATTTGCAACAGAACAGAACAACACTTAGTGTATTTTATGCATTAACAAACCTTTTAATGATTCTCAATTTGTGCGTATATCTACCTAATTCAACACTGTAAATGCCCTGACCATCGATTGGATCGATATGCACTTTGCCTGCGGAATGAATAATTTCGTGATTATTAAGCATTAATCCTACATGCGTAATTCTACCTTCTTCATTATCAAAAAATGCTAGATCACCCAAAACTGCAGCTTCTAAAAAATCTACCACTTCTCCTTGCTCTGCTTGTTGTGATGCATCTCTTTTAAGCTGAATTCCGTTTAGCTTATATACGGTCTGCACAAAGCCAGAGCAGTCTATACCGAAAAATGTTCTGCCGCCCCACAAGTAAGATGTATTTTCAAAAAACTTAGCAAATCTTTCTACATTTTCCTTAAAATTCTCTCTATTAGGAACAAAAGGTATCGAAGTCACTTTAAATTTTTCGTCTCCTATTTCGCAAATACCATTGTGATAATTAGGTAACGTGCTGCCTGGCGTTAGGTAATATTTAGTGCCATCCGGAGCAATTAACGTATTATCTAGTTGGGCTGGTGTCAAATATGTATAGTTTTGCTCAGCAAAAAATTGTTCCTCGGAAATTAATTTCAGTTGTTTATAATCCATCCAACCTTCATATTCGTCGTGATAGGTAACAACTTTGCACCATTTTTCTGTTTTTTCCAAGAGTTTAACGCGATCGCCAAATAACAATTGAGAAACAATTTCGCTTCGATCTGAAGGTTCATTTCTTAATGGCGCAACGGCAACCCGGCAGAGGTGATAAATTTTCATCATCAAAAATAACGATTAACCCTTACAAGCAAACATTTAAGCTAAAATTTTGTTATTTTAATTGCGTATTCATCTAATCTTCAGCATCATGAACTTTAAAAAAATTTTAATTGCAGTTGATAACAGCATCTGTTCTGAAATAGCTGCAAAAGCAGGTTATGACATGGCCTCGAAATTTAGTGCAGAAGTAGCGTTGGTTAATATTATTGAGCCTGCGCCTGCAACAGTTAACCCCGATTTTGTACTAGCCCCAGTTTTTTTAGAGGCCTATGACAATAGCAAGGAAAATAGTCACATGCTGCTAGAAGAAATAGCAAATAAACACGGAAAAGGCATTGCCACTACTTATTTATCAGTTGTTGACACGGCAACGCATGGTATTATACAACAAGCAGAAGAATGGGGTGCCGAACTCATTGTCATAGGAACACATGGCAGAGGAGGCTTATATCATTTTTTACTGGGAAGCGTAGCCGAACACGTGGCGAGGAAATCGGCATGCCCGGTATTGATTGTACCGAATAAAGGATAGCGTTTAGCAGAACGCTAAAGACGGAAAGCGGAAAGCTTAAGGCTTAAGGTAGAAGGTCCTAAAAACAAAAAAGAGATACCGAAAAGCATCTCTTTTTATGATTATATTTTGAAATTAAATTTCCGTGAAGATTAGCCTTCTTGATGTAACCAAGCTTTTTTAGCTAATAATTCTTCTTCAGTTTCACGTACATCTTCATCATCAACGCAACAATCTACTGGGCATACCGCAGCGCATTGTGGTTCATCATGAAAACCTTTACATTCTGTACATTTATCTGATACAATGTAGTAAACCTCGTCTGAAACTGCTTCTTGAGAAGCGCCTGCATCAATTTGTTTTCCTCCAAAATCAATGATACCATCTAAATTTGTACCATCAGAAAATCTCCAGGCTGTGCCTGCGTCATATATTGCATTATTTGGGCATTCTGGCTCGCATGCTCCACAATTAATACACTCATCTGTTATTTTAATTGCCATGTGTTCGTCTATATCTATTGCTAAGTTTACCTTTGCAGCTGCAAATATAACACTTAATCATTTATAATAGTTCTAAATATGTCGTCACATCCTAGTAAAATGTTAATTAATGCCCTAAAAAAATTAGGCGAGTTAATGCGCGATCCTGATAATGACCTTTTAACTATTACAGAAACCGCTCAACATCATAATGCTTGGTTTACGCCAGACGAGGTTAAAAAGTCGCTAAACTCGTTAGGAAAAATGCTTAATGAAGCTGACTTAGCACAATGGTTTAGTATAATAAACATGACTACACAGCCTAAAAAAATTGGGTTAATCTTAGCGGGCAATATTCCACTAGTGGGTTTTCATGATGTTTTGTGTGTATTAGCAACAGGAAATATTGCGTTGATCAAGATGTCTTCTTCTGATGATAAATTATTACCAGCAGTACTTAAAAAACTGATTGCTATTGAACCTTCTTTAGATTCTCGCATTCAATATGTGGAGCGCCTGAAAGATTTTGATGCAATTATCGCAACAGGAAGTAATAATTCCTCACGTTATTTTGACTACTACTTTGGCAAAGTACCCAATATCATTAGAAAAAACAGAAATAGCGTAGCCATTCTAAGCGGCAACGAAACTATCTCAGAAATTGAAGATCTAGGCCATGATATTTTTGATTATTTTGGTTTAGGTTGTCGAAACGTGTCGAAAATCTATGTTCCTAAAGGCTATGAAATGAAAAAATTCTTTGAGCCATTGGAAAAATATCAACCAATCATCAATCATTTTAAATTTAACAACAATTACGATTACAACAAATCAATTTACTTGGTAAATGCAGTTAAACATCTCGATAATGGTTTCCTGTTAGTTAAGGAGGATACTTCTTTTACCTCTCCCCTAGCCGTATTATTTTACGAAGAATACAATTCACTAAATGAAGTAGAAAAGCTTCTTGATCGTGAGCATGAAAACATTCAATGTGTTGTTTCTACGATTGATTTAAATATTAAAAAGGGAAAAATTAAACCCGGTGAAAGTCAACACCCCAAGCTTTGGGATTATGCAGATGATGTAAACACAATCGATTTTTTGCAAAGCTTAGCTATTAACTAAAGCTAAATCTTTATTGTTTTGGTAATATATAAAAGCAATTAGCTATTTTGTTGGCTTAATCATTTTCGTTGAAGCTAAGCACTAAATCGTTTTATCTTTTGCTGGTTATTTTGTTCTCAATCAATAAAGTAAAGGGACAGGAATGTACCGGAGATTTGGGGTTGCCTATTAAAAATATAGATTTTGGCGCTGGTACTGCACCGTATGGAGCACCGGTTCCAGAAACTGATTATATCTACGTGTCTGGAAACCCCAGCGATGGAAGATATACCATGGTGAGGTCAACAAATGGATTAAATCCAGGTTGGCATCAAAATGTTATCAATCACACACCAAATGAACCAAATGGTTATATGATGGTTGTTAACGCAGATTTAAATAAGGGGATATTTTATAAATCAACAGTTAGTGGGCTTTGCCCAAATACAACCTACGAATTTGCTGCGTGGATTATTAATATCTTGATAAATCGTGGCATTAGACCAAATGTAAAATTTACAATTCAAAATGATGGGGTAACGCTAAAGGACTTTTCAACTGGCGACATTTTAGAAGGTACTGCTTTGGATTGGAAGAAGTATGGAACAACGTTTAAAACACCAAACGATATTGGTGTCATAACTTTAATAATGTCGAACGAAAATCCTGGCGGAATTGGAAATGACCTAGCCTTAGACGATATCACCTTTAGGCCATGCGGGCCAAAAATCACGCCCGTTATTGTAAGTACGAATTCTACCACAGCTAATATCTGTGAAGGTCAATCCACCACTGTTAATTTATCCGCAGCCGTATCGCCAGTGTATATCGATCCAGCCTATCAATGGCAAGTAAATACTGGTTCAGGTTGGACCAACCTCAATCAGCCAGATGCACAATCAACGCAAGTTGTTGTAACCTATACGGATGCTGTAGCTGGAACTTACACCTATCAATTACTGGTTGCAGAGCGAGTAAATATTAACTCGCCCAACTGCAGAATTGTGTCCACTCCACTTACAGTTACCGTAAATGCTAATCCAACTCCGACTGCATCTTATAGCGGACTTGCCTGTGAAGGATCATCGGTCACCTTATCTGTAAATCCGGGGGCAACGTTTGCTTGGACTGGCCCTAATAACTTTACGTCAACACAACAAAATCCAGTTTTAGACAATCTAAGACCAGCCCAATCAGGCATTTACAAGGTTACGGTTGCCAATGCCGCAGGATGCACAGCAACAAGTGAAGTAAACTTGCAAATACTACCCAAAATAATTGCCACTACGAACATTTTAAATGGAACAACTACCATTTGCGAAGAAGGTAAGGTTCAGTTAATTGCGTCTGGAGGAACATCCTATCATTGGGAACCTGCAATTGGCCTTTCTAACCCAAATATTGCCAATCCTATTGCCTCTCCGCTAGCTGCCACCACTTATACTGTTACCGTTTCAAATGGGCTTTGTAGCGCTAACACTTCGGTGCTAGTGAATGTGACAAAAATTGCAAAATCGGATGCTGGAGCTGATAAAAAAGCATTATTTGGCAGATCGGTAGAATTAGATGGCAAAGCGAGCGGCGATAATATTACTTATAAATGGACACCCGCTAGCTATTTAGACGATCCGACGAAACTAAATCCAATTGCCACACCGCCTAATGATATGACTTATACCCTAACCGTACAGTCGGCCTGTGGCATTAGCACTGACGAGGTTTTTGTAAAGATATATCCAAAAATAGCGATCCAAAACACCTTTACACCCAATGGAGATGGGAAAAATGACCTCTGGAACATTCCCGCTCTTGCCGCTTTTCCTACGCATGAGATAAGAATAGTAAATAGAAATGGATTAACCGTTTTTAGCAATAAAGGATCCTATTTACCATGGGATGGAAAATTTAATCAAAAAAATGTTCCCGTCGGCACTTATTATTATACCATTTATTTAAACGAGGATTTTGACACGTTAACTGGATGGGTGTTTTTAGCAAGATAAATAAACGGCTTTAACCCTTCGGCTTGTCGTCAATAAATGCTATTTTTGAACAAAATGTATATCATAAAAGTAAAAGGCATTGCCAAAATACCCGATTATGTTCAGTTAAGGGACGAAAAGTTCACTTTATTGGCTTATTTTAGGGTAGATAGGCCAGATAAATCACTAGAAAAATTAGGATTTGGTGACAAGCAAGCCTATATTATGAACTTCATTAATGATTTGCCTTTTGGGCAAATTGCTAAAATTGATCTATAAAAACATGGCAGGACATTCAGTTATTAACTTACAAAATGTAGATGTTTATCAACAAAAGCATCTTGTTTTATCTAATGTAAATTTGAATATTGAAAAGGGTGAATTCGTTTTCTTAATCGGTCAAACCGGCTCTGGAAAAAGTAGTTTGCTTAAGATTATTTATGGTGATTTACATATTGGAAATGGTAGTGGCAAAGTTGCAGATTTTGATCTTAAAAATTTGGCAGACAAAGATGTTCCCTATTTAAGGCGTAAACTGGGCATTGTTTTTCAGGATTTCCAGCTTTTAAGCGACAGAACGATTGAGAAGAATTTAGAATTTGTTTTGAAGGCAACAGGTTGGAATGATGAGAACCTGATTAATGAGCGGATTAAAGATGTGTTAGATAAAGTTGGCCTGCGTTCAAAAATCAAGAAAATGCCTCATGAAATTTCTGGTGGAGAGCAGCAACGTGTGGTAATTGCTAGAGCATTACTAAATAATCCGGAAATTATTCTTGCTGATGAACCAACTGGAAACTTAGACCCCGAAACTTCAGAAGAAATCGTATTATTATTGAAACAAATTAGTCAGAGTGGAACTGCCGTTTTAATGGCAACACATGACTACCATATTATTAGAACCTTCCCTTCTCGAATTATCAAGTGTGAAGGAGGCGTAATGCATGAAGATGCCCAAATAGCCTAAGTCAATTCTGACAAAATATAATAAATCAGTCATTCTGTGCAGTAATAGTTATATAAAACTGACAGCATGGCTGATTTTCGTTATTGGCAAAACTTTTGAGTTTAAACCCAAAAACACGAGTACATAACATGTTTAATAAGAAGAAAAAGAACGAAGAGCCTATTATCGATGAGCAGTTGGCTACAGATGAAACAATAGCTCAAGAAACGAATGAAAATACTGTTGAGGAAGATGCTGCAACCGAACCTGTTGTAGCGTTATCTGTTGAAGAAAAACTACAACAAGAAAATAGTGTATTAAACGATAAATATCTTCGTTTATTTGCAGAATTTGATAATTACAAACGTAGAACTCAAAAAGAACGTGTCGAATTATTGCAAACTGCTGGAAAAGATGTAGTTGTTTCGTTATTACCAGTTTTGGATGATTTTGACCGCGCTTTAAAGGCAACAGAAACTGCCACAGAAGTTACGGCCATTCGTGAAGGTATTATGCTTGTTCAAACTAAATTGAAAAGCATTTTAACGCAAAAAGGCTTGAAAGAAATGGAGAGTTTACATACTACTTTCGATACAGATATTCACGAGGCAATTACTAAGATACCAGCACCTACCGACGATTTAAAAGGAAAAGTAGTTGATGAACTAGAAAAAGGTTATACTTTAAATGATAAAGTTATACGTTTTGCGAAAGTAGTTGTTGGAGCATAAATAAGATGAGCAAAAGAGATTTTTACGACATTCTTGGCGTAGCCAAAAACGCATCTGCGGAAGAAATTAAAAAAGCCTACCGTAAATTGGCTATCAAATATCACCCCGATAAAAACCCCGATGATAAAGTTGCAGAAGATAAATTTAAAGAAGCAGCAGAAGCATATGAGGTATTAAGTAGCCCTGAAAAAAAGCAACGCTATGACCAATATGGTCATGCTGGTGTTGGAGGTGCTGCTGGCGGCGGCGGTTATGGCGGTGGCGGTATGAACATGGAAGATATCTTTAGCCAGTTTGGCGATATTTTTGGTGGTGGCGGTGGAAGTCCTTTTGATAGTTTCTTTGGTGGTGGTGGTCAATCGAGAAGTAGCGGAAGAAGAGTTACAAAAGGCACAAATCTTCGTATCAAGGTTAAATTAACCCTTGAAGAAATAGCAAATGGCTCAGAGAAGAAAATAAAAGTAAATAAGCAAGTTACTTGTAAAACCTGCGACGGTAGCGGCGCTAAAGATAAATCGTCTGTAAGTACTTGTAGTACTTGTGGAGGTAGCGGAGCCGTACGAAGAGTAACCAATACCATTTTAGGACAAATGCAAACTACAGCAACTTGTCCGACTTGCCATGGTAATGGCCAGCAAATTACTGCAAAATGTGGTGCTTGTCACGGTGAAGGTATTGTACGCGGCGAAGAGACCATTAACATTAATATTCCTGCAGGGGTTAGTGATGGAATGCAGCTGAGTATGGCAGGAAAAGGTAATGCGGCACCTAATGGAGGTGTGCCTGGAGATTTGATTATCCTAATTGAAGAGTTACCACACGAGACTTTGAAGCGCGAGGGCAATAATATCGTTTATGATTTGCATTTAAGTATTATCGATGCGGCTTTAGGAATCAGTGCTGAAGTGCCTACAATTGATGGAAAGGCGAAAATTAAAATTGATCCTGGAACACAAAGTGGAAAATTATTACGCTTAAAAGGCAAAGGTATTCCGGAAATTAATTCTTATCACCGTGGTGATGAAATTATTCATGTGAATATTTGGACTCCCAAAGTGCTAAATAGTGAAGAAAGGGCTATGTTAGAAAAACTGAGAGAATCTCCAAATTTTAAGCCTCAACCTGGTAAACATGATAAGAGTTTCTTCGATAAGATGAAAGAATATTTCGAATAGTACTCGAAGGAGTAACTGTTCAAAAATACCTCGTACAGCTACGAGGTATTTTTTTTGACAAAAATGAATAAACTCCTTAAAGTTCTAAGAAGAATATCTTACTATAGCTGTAATTTGCAACTGAGCCTGTTTCAATATTAGCTTGCACATCATCTATTAATAATTTCTCCACCTTTCCTGAAGTAGTGCTAAATTGTAAGTTCAATTTGTATTCGCGGTTATCCCCTAATTTAAGATAAAAATTACTGGTCGCAGAAGTTGCTAAAGCCACAATTTGTTCAGAGTAAATTTGATAAAAGACATATTGATCTGTACCATAAGAAAATGGCGGGCGAATTGAAAAGTTGATATTTTTCTTAGTGCCATTGGATTCCAGTTGGTATAACTGAATTTGGTTGATCGCAAATGAACCAGGCGTTTTGCTGTTTAACAAGTCGGCACCAGCTGCATTTTTAATAACCAAGCTAAAACTTGGATTAGAAATTGGAGAACATGCGCACAGGCCACCACCATCTATATCTATCTTTTTGCAGCCGATATTTGCAGCAATAATAATTGCCAATACGATTAAAAATTTCTTCATAGTATATAGTTTATTTTAGGCCTACGTTACTCATACGTAATTCGAATGTGAACCGTTACATCCTGGCGAATTTATTATTATTTAATAATGCCGCTGCAATTTCTCTCAAATTAATTTGGCCGCTAAACCTTTATAACAACTACTTGTTTCTGTAACATGAAGTGGAATATAGGCTGTTCGGGTTTTTACTATAAAGAATGGAAGGAAATCTTCTATCCAAATGGGCTCGCTCAAAAAGATTGGTTTAAATATTATTGCAGACACTTTAATACGATAGAGATTAATTCCACTTTCTATAAAATGCCGACACAAAAATCATTTGAAAAATGGTATACTGAAAGTCCAGAAGATTTTCTCTTCACCATTAAAGCACCTAGATTGATTACCCATTATAAACAATTAAAAGATTGCGAGATACTTCTGTCAGACTTTTACACAGCGGTACTCAATGGGCTAAAAAATAAGCTGGCCTGTGTGTTATTTCAATTTCCACCAAAATTTGATTTCACCGAAGAAAGGCTTTCGGCTCTACTAGCTTTGCTAAATCAACGATTAGTAAATGTTGTTGAGTTTAGGCATAGCTCGTGGTGGAATGAAAAGGTTTATCACAGATTAACAGAGAAAGGAATTGTGTTTAGTGGGCAAAGCTACCCGTCAAACCTACCTGATGCAGTTATACATAACAGTAATATTGTTTACTACCGCTTTCATGGTAAACCCATTTTATATAAATCTACCTATCCTATCGAAACGATTTTGGAAACTGTGAGGCAAATCCCATTAACCAGTGGACAAGTGTTTATTTACTTCAATAACACATGGGGAATCGGAGCATTAACCAATGCAAGAGAATTACAAAGGGTTATTTTTTAGTGAAATAAAATAAGGTATTCAAAAAAGGAAGCATCTTTTCATCCTTGGGCACATCGATGCCGTCTAAACTTAAATCCAGTTTATGAGATTTTTGTTCATAAGATAAATCTACTTTAAATGGCGCTTCATTACCAAATTGAAGATAAGCCACCTTTGTATAATAACCTACAGTTGGATTGCTGCGATCGAATATCACTAACTCAGGAGAAACCAATTGATAGTAGTTTATTTTTGTATTTCCAGCGGGAATTGGCTTATTAAGCTCAAACTTTAAAGGAGTATGACTACCATCTACTTCCTTTTTATAGAGTTTGATCTGTTCTTTTGCAAAGCTCCCTACTATTGAAGGATTAAGTAAATCTTCGCCATTAGTGCTTTTAACTACCAAATTGAAAGTGAGTGGTGGAGGATTAAAACATCCGCACATTCGAGTTTCACAAGATAAATTTAGACTAACGATAATTGCAAAAACTACTAATAACTTTTTCATCTAAATTTGATTAAATAAATATGCTGGATCTAGCACAATAAACGTTTTGAAGTCTCAGAACGCTACAGTACGGATAAAAGATGTTATTAATCTCTTCAAATGATTTATCATTCGTAACAATTAAAGGTTTTAACTATCTTAACTGCACTAAACTAAATTTGTAGAAATGTTAAGTGTAAAAAACATTGTAAAACAATATGCCGCGCACCGTGCATTGGATGACGTAAGTCTTGAAGTGGAAAGAGGCAAAATATTTGGGCTTTTAGGTCCAAATGGTGCTGGTAAAACTTCTCTCATTCGTATCATTACCCAAATTACTGCGCCCGACAGTGGTGAAGTAATATTTAATGGCAAACGCTTAAATACCGACCATATTTCACAAATTGGGTATTTACCAGAAGAACGGGGTTTATATAAAAAAATGGAAATCGGTGAGCAAATCCTATATCTATCTAGGTTAAAAGGATTAAGCACTGCAGAAGCGACCAAACGTATTAAATTTTGGTTCGACAAGCTCGAAATGGGGAGTTGGTGGAACAAAAAAGTGGAAGATCTGAGTAAGGGAATGCAACAAAAGGTTCAATTTGTAGCCACCATATTGCATCAACCGGAACTAATCATTCTTGATGAACCATTTTCTGGTTTCGACCCTGTGAATGCCGATATTATTAAAAACGAAATTCTTGAACTTAATAGGCAAGGTGCAACTTTTATTTTCTCAACTCACCGGATGGAAAGTGTGGAAGAGCTTTGCGATCATATCGCATTGATCCATCAGTCAAAAAAGATTTTAGATGGCAGTGTAGATGAGATTAAAGGGACTTATCGAAATAACACTTACTGGATTGAATATGAAGGTGATTACAATACTACGATTGCCAATGGTGTTTTTGACATATTACAAACTGAAGAAGTGAAAGGAAAGACTTTAATAAAGATACAGCTACATCCTGAAAAGACCGCTAATGAAGTCCTATCCATTTTATTACCACATGTTTCAATTAGCAAATTAGACGAAGTAATACCAACAATGAATGATATTTTTATAGATAAAGTTAAAGGACAGCATCATGAATAAAATTTTACTAATTATCCGTAGAGAATATTTATCAAGGGTTAAGAAAAAGTCATTCATTATTATGACTTTTTTAACGCCGCTATTAATAGCTGGAATTTATGCACTAATTGGCTATTTCACGTACAAGGGTATTAGTGACACCTTTGATAAAGTTGCAGTTATCAGTCATAATAAAACTCTAACTGAGCAATTAGTCTCTGATAAGAACATTAAATATGAGTATGTAACTCGAAGTTTAGACGAGATGAAGAAATCACTCAAAAAAAGTGATTATGATTACGTGCTTTATTTACCAAATTTTACTTTACAAGCACCTGACAGCATCCAACTATACGGAGCGAAACAGGCGGGTTTGTCATTAAATAGAAGAATTTCTGGTGATATCGAGGAATTAATTCGCAATCAAAAGTTAAAGGAATCTGGCATAGCACAAAGCGACTTGGATCAATTGAAAACTTCAGTCGATATCTCAACTAAAAAAATTGCTGAAACTGGTCAAGAGGAAGATTCGAGTGCAGGTGCTAGCACTATTATTGCTTTTATTGCGGGCATATTGATGTTTATGTTTATCATGTTGTACGGCATCCAGGTTATGCGTGGGGTTATCGAAGAGAAAACTAGTCGAATAATTGAAGTAATGATTTCATCGGTTAAACCATTTCAACTGATGATGGGTAAAATTATTGGGATTGCCTTAGTTGGCCTAACCCAATTTATTTTATGGATTGTACTTACTTTAACGATCTCAACTGTAGTGGTTAGCTTTTTTGCAAACAAAGAAGATATTAAAAAATCCGTAGCTGTTGCACAAGCTGGACAAGGAGCAGCTCAATTATCACAAGGAAGTACTACAGTAGCCATGCAACAAGGCCCATTGGTCGATATTCAAAAAAGTTTAGCAGGCTTACCAATTGGAAAGATAGTTACTGTATTTATATTTTTCTTTTTAGCGGGTTATTTATTTTACAGCGCCTTGTATGCGGCAATCGGATCGGCTGTTGATAGCGAAACGGAAACACAACAATTTATGATGCCGGTAATGATGCCTTTGTTATTGGGCTATGCATTGTCGTTAAGTGTTGTAACTAATGATCCTTATGGACCCGTAGCATTTTGGTTATCAATGATACCGTTTACCTCTCCTATTGCCATGGTGGTACGTTTGCCTTATGGTGTTCCTAATTGGGAATTGGCATTATCAATGGTCATTTTGGTAGTAGGTTTTATTGGCACTGTTTGGGTAGCTGGAAGAATTTATCGCGTTGGTATTTTAATGTACGGTAAAAAAACAACCTTTAAAGAAATGTTTAAATGGTTTACTTATAAAGCTTAAAAGCAGAAAGCTAAAAGACTAAAGTGAAGAGCAAGGCGCTTTAGTCTTTTAGCTTTTGCCTCAAAAAATCATGAAAGTTGCGATAATTGATCTTGGCACTAATACTTTTCACCTTGTAATTGCAGAAATTGAGGGAGAAGAGCCGAAAGTTATCTATAAAACCAATGTTCCAGTAAGGTTGGGTGAAGATATTACGAAAGCGAATCTTATTATACCAATTGCTTTTGAAAGAGGCGTTAACTGTTTAAAAGGATTTAAGGCAACAATTGACCAATATGGAGTGAACTTAATCAAAGCTGTAGCTACTTCAGGTGTTCGCAGTGCAAAAAATGGCCAAGATTTTGTTAATTCCGTGAACGAATATACAGGGATATCCATAGACATTATTGATGGCGACGTGGAGGCAAAACTAATCTATGAAGGGGTAAAATGGAGTGGTGCAATCACCTGTTCTTCGTTAATCATGGATATAGGTGGAGGTAGCACCGAGTTTATTCTGTGCGATGAACAAAACTTAAGCTGGAAAAAAAGTTATAACATTGGAGCTGCAAGATTGATGCAAATGTTTTTTAAATCAGACCCTATTTCTCTGGTGGATCAACTTGCTATTCGGGAGCATTTAGACTCTCAATTAGCAGAACTGATGGCAATTTGCGAAATATATAAACCCACAACTTTAATCGGCTCTGCTGGAGCTTTTGAAACATTCGATCTCATGATCAATGCTGAATTAACGAACAACACCTCCAACATCGACTATCATGCTTACCAAGACCTAGCGTCGAAGCTAATTAGCGCGACTCACGAACAAAGGGCAAATATGAAAGGATTGATACCATTGCGGATAGATATGATTGTAATGGCGGCATTGCTAACCAATTATATCCTGGAGAAATTAAACATCAAACAAATTACCCTATCTACTTTTGATTTAAAAATGGGCGTTCTAAAGTCAATTCATAACTAGAATTTCTTCAGCTCCTCATATAATCGCTCGGTAGGCAAGCCCATTACATTGGTATAGGAACCTTGAATTCTTTTAACCACTGCAAGTCCCCAGTAATCTTGAATACCATAGCTACCCGCCTTATCGAAAGGCTTAAAATTATCGATGTAAAACTCAATTTCACTATCACTAGCCTCTCTGCAAAATACTTCAGTAACATCGTAAAACGAATGAATTTTATGATCCTTAACCAATGTTACTCCTGTATATACCTCATGCCAATTATTACCAAGGGCCTTCAACATTGCAAATGCATGAGCTTTGTCTCGAGGTTTACCCAAAATATCTCCTTTTAAAGCAACGATGGTATCGGCGGTAATCACAATTTTACCTGAAACATCGCCGAATGCTTTTGCTTTTTGCTCAGCAACGTAGATTGCTATTTGGGAAGGGCTTAAATTTTCGGGATAGCTTTCATCAACGTCTTTAAGCTCAATACTAAATGTTAGCCCCATTAATTTTAATAATTCATGTCGACGAGGAGACTTAGACGCTAAAACAATAGGTAGTTGTTGGTTATACATAAATGGTGTTTATTTCCTGGCTAAAGTAGTAAATAGCTATAACTCGCCAATAATTTTACATAAAAAAAGGCTTTGATGAACTAGCATTCATCAAAGCCTTTACCACATAGGGGATGAATTATTTACCGCCGCCGCCTTGTCTTTCTTTCATCATTTTCTCTCTCGCAGCCTTTTGCTCATCAAGCATAGTTTTGTAGGTTTTTTTCTGATCATCAGTTAGAAATGCATTGATTTTTGCTTCGCTTTCAGTAGCTATTTTTTGCATTTTCTGCATCATAGCAGCTCTATCGCCACCACCTTGCATTTCTTCACGCATTTTTGTTTGTGCAGCTACCTGTGCAGTAAATACTTCTGTAGCTTTCGTTTTTTGCTCATCAGTTAATTTTAATTTCTCAACCAACTGATCAGTTTGTCTTTTAATTCTCTCTTCTGGAGTACCACCCATACGGCCCTGTCCTTGTGCGCTGGCGAAAGTTACTACACTGAATAATAATCCGCAGATAATTAATAATTTTTTCATGTTTTTTGTTTTTGTTTTTAATTGTCATGAAGCTTCTTCGTTTTACTCCGAGGTTTCATGTTTTTGTTTTTTTGTTTTTAATTGCTTTTTAACGCACTAAATTCACTTAGCACATCAATTTGGTTCTGTGATTTACGGTTCTTAGAATTTAAAAATAGGATTAAGTTTAATCGCACTGCGTAACTTAATTGTTGCAGACAACAGAACTAATTTACTTAGCTGAATCAGAAGCAATTGGATTTAGATCAAACCAATTAAGCTGCACTTTTAGGACTTTTTCTATCACATCTCGAACAGCAGCTTCTCCGCCTTTGCGAGGTGAAATGTAGTGTGCGATTTGTTTGATCTCATCAACCGCATCATTTGGGCATGTTGCAATACCGACCAATTTCATCACTTCATAATCGGGCATATCATCACCCATGTATAACACTTGTTCAGGAGCAATATTTCTCTCTGTTAAATAGTTTTCAAAAACTTTAACCTTATCTCCAACGCGTAAAAAAACATCAGGTAATCCCAAGTTCTCAAAGCGTTTTGTTGTAGCGGGACCGCCGCTTCCAGATATGATACAAATATGGTATCCTTTTTTCAAGGCTAATTGTAAAGCATAGCCATCTTTAATATTGAATGTACGTAAAAGATCACCAGATTCTGAAGCAATAGCGGTTCCGTCTGTTAAAACACCATCTACATCGAAGATAAAAGTGGTAATATCTTTAAGTCTTTCTAGCATATTACTGGTTATCTCTCCATTCGTATACCCAAGCAGATTGAATTTGCTCTAAGTGACCTTCGTTACTTTCTTCCCTGGTTCCTTTAAAATTTGGTAAAGAAAGCACCCACTCGATTAATTCAGTAAAACGAATTCGATATATCTTGGCCTCGTTAAATTCGTCGCCAAATTTCTCATAAAGCTCCTGAGCAATATCTTCGTGATCGTTCCAATAAATGGGTAGTGCAAATTTATCGTTGTTCATTTTTTTCGGTGTTGTAAAGTTGAAAGGTTGTAATATTTAAAAGCCTCTGCTAGTGGCCCAAAAATTCAGATTGATCTGGAATAGTAACTTCTATATCTCCATCTAATACGATACATTGACAGGCAAGTCGCGAAGTAATTTTAGGTCTAACAGCTCTATCAATAAAATCCTCTTCTTTATCTGATATTTCTTGGATATTATCCATGCCTTTATTCACATAAATATGACAAGTACTGCACCCACAAACTCCTCCACAATTGTGTTGTAATTCTATCCCGTTTTCTAAAACGATATCCAACACATCTTCTCCAGCAGCAATTGGAAGTTCAATGGGCTCCCTCCCCCCTTCTTCAAAATTTATCTTTAATTTAAAAATGCTCATAGCTATTTGCAAAAGTAAGCAGCCAAAACCGAAAATGTACTATTTCTTTGTTTTTTTAATGCTGTCACTTAAAATTTGATATATACTTAATAATTGTGGTTGCTTTAGCAGCAATTCTTCATGTTTTTTTAAAGTCAGTTCATCATTTCTGACGGCCGGACCTGTTTGCACGTCGACTGGCAAAGCATATTGCACTTTTTCTGCCGTTTCTAAAATTAATGGTCTTATTAAATCGAATGCTAAACCATTTCCCTCAAGCAAGTCTCCTGCTAATGCATATAGATGATTAGTAAAATTACAGGCAAACACAGCCGCTAAGTGCAAAATTTTACGTTTATTACTATCAACTTCAACCACATTTTTACTTAGCTTTCTAGCTAACACTTCAATGTCATCTAGCGTTTCTTTATTATTAGCTTCAATACAGATCGGAATAGCTGAGAAATCTACCTGCTTAGCTATCGAGAATGTTTGCAGTGGGTAACATACGCCATATTTTTCGAACAGTCCATTAAAAACGGTTAAATCAACTGCTCCAGAAGTATGTACAATAATACCTTTAAATCCACTTAACTCTTCTGCAACAATTGAAATTGCATCGTCCTTTACAGCGATCATACAAAAATCTATTGTTTGATCTATCTCCTTTAAATTCGAAATAGGGTTCGCGGCAATTTGGGAGGCTAATATTTTTGCATGTTCAATTTGTCGGCTCCATACTTGTGACACTTCTATACCTGCAGCGTTAAGTGCTAATCCAATATGAGTGGCTACATTTCCGGATCCAACAAGTGCAACTTTCATCCCTATTTACTTTTTTTCATTGGTAACAATGCTATCATGACTCTTTTCTTCTTCTCAGGATAGACATCATAAAACCAATTACCATTACGATAGTTCCAACCCAATATAAATTGATATACGGAAACTCAATCGCTTTAAAAACCAACCAGTCTTTAGCTTGTTGAGGCTTCTCATAAACCTGAAGCTCTATCTTGTTTTGTTCAGGAATAATTTTGGTAAATCTCAGTCTTAAACCTAACTCTTTAATATTTTTGGCAAAATCAAACGTATTGTTTCCCTTTACAAGAAATACAGGTTCTGCATTGTAAACTTTACCACTTACATTTACCTCTAATGCTAAGCTAACTGCTAAATCGCCAGGGGCCAATTTTAAATCTTTAATAACCGGCGAAGTATTCATACCCTTAACCGTTAAGATACCACTACTAGTATGCAGGGTATCACCTACAGCTAAATTTAAAATTCTCGGAGCTTTGTAATTTTCTTCCTCAGAATGTCCCTCATGATCAGCATGTTCTTCTTTTTTATCTGCAGCACTAGTTATGTGTGTATAAATATCGGATGTTAAATAATGCTTAGTATCAGGAGAAGCGATCAAACCCATTTGTCCATTTTCTTGAATGCTAGGATTTAATTCAAAGTCTTCTTTTACTTTACCCGTTTTTTCATCAATTTGTTTAAAATTGAGCTTATAAAAAGTGTTTGGCGCAATGGTCGTGTCACTTATATAAGTAACGGTGTATTTGCCCATTTTCTTAGGCTCGTTCTTATAAAGCATGATATTTTCTCCTGGCTTTGCTGCCTTTTCAAAATCTTTTACTGGAATAAAATTGCTTTCATTTATCGAAATTGGATTACTCGTGGCTGCAGCAACCAGTGCTCCTAAAAGCAACAATGCAAAACCGATATGTGCAACAGCAGATCCTGCTAATTTATTTGCTTTACCAGTAAATACCCCTGTTAGTAAACGAGCGTTAGATAAAACAGCAAATACACAGCTAAATGTAAGTATGATATACATTAAATTGCTATATATCCCTGTTAAATAAACAAAACCACCTGTAATAACTAGGGCAAAAACAATAGAAGAAATCAAGCTACTGTAAAACTTACGGGGATCCGTTCTCTTATATTTCAAGAACTGTGAAAAACCAGAAACCAAGGTCACCAAAACCGCAAATGGTGCTTGCCATTTATTGTAATACCTAATTACATCTACCGGAGGGGTAAATGTAGTTCCAAAGGCCTTATTAAATACAGGAACAGAAGTTGTAAATATGACTTGCAAACAAGCAACCGTTAAGACTAAAGCACCAATAAACATCCAAAATTCTCTCGAATAAGTTTCTTCGTCTTTGTGTGTGATAGGTAACTCCTTCCAGCGGGATGCGATAAAATAAATTGCAATCACCAAAAACACTACATTATACAGTATTAAATGACCAAACATTCCCATATCTGTAAAAGAGTGAACAGAGGTATCGCCCAAAATTCCACTTCTAGTTAAAAAAGAAGCATACAATACCAAAATGAAGCTAATGAAAATCAAGGCAATTGCCGTAAAATATGCATGTCCTGTATTTTTGAACGCAATCATCACGTGAACACCAGCGATAAGTGTTAACCAAGGAATAATTGAAGCATTCTCAACTGGATCCCACGCCCAGAAGCCACCAAAGTTGAGCGCTTCATACGCCCAGAATGAGCCCATAATAATACCTGCACCCAAAATCATCACAGCAAACAGAGCCCAAGGCATTACTGGCTTAATCCAATCTTTGTAACGTCTCTCCCATAGCGCCGCAATTCCGTATGCGAACGGAACAACCATACTCGCAAACCCTAAGAATAAAGTTGGAGGATGTATCACCATCCAATAATTTTGCAATAGCGGATTCAAGCCCTGACCATCAGTAATGAACTTTAAGTAATTCACATAATTGGTAGGATCATTGAATACAACAGGAGCCCATTCCTTTAAATTTATAACATCTCTAAATAAGATAAATGGTGAACTACCAATTCGTTCTCCAAAAATCTCAACACCTAATAACATAGAAGTTAAAAACACCTGTGAGAGCGCAATAACCGTCATCACACCATTCTCCCAGGTTTTTGCTTTCCAGATTAAAATTAATCCTATTAACGATTGCCAAAATGCCCAAAGCCAAAAACTTCCCTCTTGTCCCTCCCAAAATGCCGAAATGATATAATATATCGGCAAAGCCTTTGAAGAATGATCATATACGTAGTAATATTCATTCTTCTGGTTTAGAATTAAGTAAAATAAAGTGGCACCAATCCCAATAATACTTATGAGGTTAATTAGAAAGCCAGCACGCCCAATTTTTGTCCATGACAAATCCTGTGCGTTTTTGTTCTTTACACCAAAAAAATAAGCCACGGTAGCAAGTAGTGAACCTACAAAGGCGAGTACAATAAAAAGTTGGCCGATTTGACCGGGAAGAAGGCTTTCACCTACAAATTTTACGGGATCCATTAAGATTTTTTATATGGTTTTACCTGACCGTCTTTCTGTATTTCGACTAGGTTATCATTATATTTAGAAGGACATTTCATGAGTATTTTAGAAGCGTAAAATGTATCATTTTCCATTTTACCTACTAGTACTATCTTTTCTGAACGTTCGAAATCCTGCGGTTTTGTTCCACTTAAAACTACTTTCTTTACTTTTCCCTTCTCATCTTTCATGAAAAAAGCAAAATGGTTAGGGTCCTTTAAAGCATCGTAGTGCATGCCTTTGCTCTTTTCCCAGTAGCCCATTACATGCTCTTCTTTATTTGAAGAAGCTGCTTCAGTAAAATTAGAATAGGTATCAGTATCTGCGTTTAAGCTCACTAAAAAGCCAATACAAATAGCGATAGTGATTAAGCCAACAATTGCACTTTTCCTCATGTAAGTTTTAGTTTTAAAATCTTCAACTACAAAGATAAAAAAACATACTTAGGTCAAGCATTTTGAACACTTGGTATTGTATATCATGACAATTAATTGATATAATCCGGTGGATATTTTGTCAGACGGTTAGTTTTTTAGCCTATTTGTAAAAGAAATCAACAACTATTTAAATTCTTCCTTTAGCAGATCAGGGAAGGCTGCTCTCAATTTCTCAACTTTTGGCCCGCAAACTCCTTGTACATAAGCCTCATTAGGATGTAACCGAACATAATTTTGATGGTAGGCTTCGGCGGGGTAAAAAGTAGTAATTGGCTTAATCTCTGTTACAATACTTAAACCAATGTATTTTGTTTCATTTTCCTTTCTAATTTCTCTTTCTATAATTTTCTTTTCTTCTTCATCACCATAAAAAGCCATAGACCTATAGCTCGTACCAACATCAGGTCCTTGTCTATTGAGTTCGGTTGGATTATGCATCACAAAAAAGGCGTGAGTAAGTTGTTCAAAGCTAATTACACTTGGATCATAAATTACCTGAACTGCCTCAGCATGTCCAGTCCGTTCAGACCCAACCTGCTCGTATGTTGGATTCTCGGTAGTGCCTCCGGTATAGCCGCTCGTTGCTTTAACAACTCCCTTTAACTCACTAAAGCCTTCTTGAATACCCCAAAAGCATCCACCTGCAAAGACAGCTATTTTTTCAGTCCCTTTTGGTATTGCTAACTTAGCTTTAGCACGATCTCTTTCTTGATTACCACAACTCCCGAAAACAAATAGAACAGTCACTGTTAGCAATAGCTTAAAAAACCTCATCATGTTATTTTTATATAATATACGTAGAAAAGAGCTAAAAGTTTTCAGCTCTGTATTAATTTAACAAAAAAGTCCAGATAAATCCGGACTTTTTTGTTAATACTATATGGTTAATTGACTATGGCCAAATACCTAAGTTCATATAAGAAATCGCAATTTTATCAATTGAATTTACAAATGCTGCAGTTCTTAAAGTTTTAACTTGTGGTTTGTTAATCCAAGTTTCTCTAATCTCACGATAAGAATGGATCATCGTATCTTCCAAACCAGAATTTACCAATTCCAATTCAGAGGCACCTTTAACAATCATTAAACGGTTTTCTGCAGGAATTTGTTTCCCGGTTAGGTTTTCTAAGGTGTTAATTAAGTTAGCATTTGAGTTTTCGGCATAACGACTTTCCATTCGGCCAAAAGCTACGTGAGAAAGATTTTTTAACCACTCGAAATAGGAAACTGTTACACCACCTGCGTTACAGTACATATCTGGAATGATCATTCCGCCCATTTCAGTGAAAATTTCTTCAGCTTCTGGTGTACATGGACCGTTTGCGCCTTCAGCAATGATCTTCGCTTTGATATTGCGGATATTTGCTTCGGTAATTTGGTTCTCTAACGCTGCAGGCACTAAAATATCACAATCTTGCTCCAAACCTTCCATAGAATTTTTGAAACTTGTTGCACCTGTAAAGTCCAAAATTGAACCTGTATTTTTACGATGAGCAAAAACCTCATCTATATTTAAGCCATTTGCATTATAGATTGCACCTTCATATTCGCAAATACCAACAATAATAGCACCAAATTCTGACAAGAACTTAGCAGAATGATAACCTACATTCCCTAAACCTTGAACGATTACTCTTTTACCATCTAAACCAGCTGTTAAACCAACTTTAGCCATATCTTCAGCAAATGAAACACATTCACGTACAGCGTAAGCCACACCTCTACCTGTTGCTTCTTTACGTCCACGAATACCATGTAAAGCGATAGGTTTACCAGTGACGCAGCCTAAAGCATCTAATGAACCAGGGTTCATTGTCATATAAGTATCAGCAATCCAGCTCATTTCACGTTCACCAGATCCATAATCAGGAGCAGGAACATCAATACCAGGGCCGATAAAATTCTTTTTGATTAACTCTGTTGTATAACGACGGGTAATTGTTTCTAGCTCGGCAACAGTGTAGTTTTTTGGGTTGATACAAATCCCACCTTTAGCACCTCCAAAAGGAACATTTACGATAGCGCATTTATAAGTCATCAATGCCGCTAAAGCCATTACTTCATCTTCGTTAACCATATCACTGTAACGAATACCACCTTTTGTTGGACTCATATGGTGAGAATGTTCTACACGCCATGCATCAATTACCTCGAAACCATTACCTCTACGAATTGGGAATTGGAAACGGTATACACTGTTACACGCTTTAATCTGAGCCAATAAACCTTCTGGATGAGAGGTAAACTGCGCCGCACTATCAAAGTTCTTACATACATCTGTAAAAAAACTTGTTTCGTTTGCTGTATTAGCCATTATTTATTGATTTTTATAATTGGTTGTCTTCATTTACGGGTGCAAAATTGCATTAAAAAATTCCACTAATGCAAGTATTAATTTGCTTAGTGTAAGATCAACACCTTATGCAAAATGCTAAAAGATTGGGATTGGGTAGTTTAAAATTAGTTTTTGTCGTTAGATTTTTTTTCTAACATTTTCAATCTTTTTTCAATTGCGAAGAGATAAATCAGCAAACCAAGCAAAATAATGACGATACAGATGACAACAATATAGATTTTCCCATTGTTACGCAATGCGTCAGCCATCTCAATTTCACTTCCTTGAGCAAACAAATTCAATGTTGTAATTAACATGATTAAGGTAAAAGCAATCTTCTTCATAATTATTGTTGTTTATAGGCTAACGAACTTATTCTAAAACGAATGGTATAGATCCAGTATCCAACCAAAATCCAACCCAAGCAAGCGGGATAGAAAACCATACGCATTCTGCTATCTAAATCGTACATATTAAAACCTGGATTGCCACCATTTCCTGGATGCAGGGAGTCTTTCAATCTGGGCAATACAAAAATAAGTACAATCATCATCGGAAAGGCAAAAATATTGTAAATAGCAGATATCTTAGCCCTTTTTTGCTCTTCATCGATCGCATTTCTCAGGATGAGATAAGCAAAATATAATAAAAGTGAGATAGCAGAAAAATTCTGTTTTGGATCGAAACTCCAAAATTCGCCCCATGCAAACTTTGCCCAAACCATCCCTGTAAGCAGGCCTAGAATTCCGAAGACAACACCAACGTTTACGCTCTCAACTGCCTTAAGATCGTCGTCTTGATTTTGCGAAATTAATGATTTAACGCCGAAGTAAATTGAGTTCGAAAACAATACAATCATTGCAAACCACATTGGTACATGAAAATAAAGATTTCTAATAGATTCATGTAAAATAGGTAGTCGAGGAACCCCCATTAACAACCCTGCAATTGTTGAGTAAAGCACTAAAATAGCACCTAAAATCTTCCACCAATTTTTCTTCATAATTATAAACATGCACACTAGCTGATTTTTTAGCTAGTTATTTTAAAGTTTCAATCTCGCCACAAATATGGGAATAATATTAAAGACACGCTCATTACCATCACATTTATCACCAATAAAAGACCGATATCATCTAAACTTACACTTCGATCTAATCCATCGATTGCATTTTTAGCTAATTTAACCAGTACAATTAATACTGGGATGATAATTGGGAAACTTAAAATAGCCATCAACATACCACCATTTCCAGCTTTTGATGCAATTGCAGAAACCATTGTAAATATCGTTGCAAAACTTAAGCTTCCCAAGATGACTGCTACCAAATACATTAAAAGATCCATGTCGGTTGGAGGCTCGAATACTAAGCAATAAAAAAGCAATGCAATCAGCGTTAATCCAATCATTAATAAACTATTGTAAAAAGTTTTGGCAATGATTAAAGCAAGTGGACTAACCAAGGTGTAAATATATAAATGCCTGCCCCTACTCTCTTGAAGAAAACTTTTTGCTACAGCATTAATTGAGGCAAATAGCATGATAATCCAGAAAAGTGCATTCCAAGTTAATTTCTCGGGCATAGAAATGAACGACATGAAGCAAACAAAAACGGTAGAAACAACATATAACAATACACCATTAAGCGCGTACTTTGATCGCCACTCTAAGCGGATTTCTTTAACAATAAGTTGTTTAACCTGGTTTGCTAAGTGCATGTCGCAAAGATAGTTTTTTGAGGGTAAAGCTGAAAGGCTAAAGCTTAATATTGAGAGACTAAAAACGAAAGCAAACAAAAGATTAAAGAGGTATGACAAAAAAGCGTAAAGCTTAAAGACTAAAGCTAAAGGCGCTTGGTCTTTAGCCTCTCAGCTTTGTTCTTCCAAACAAAAACCTTAAATTGCATCATGGATAAATATGGCTGTATTTTTAAAAGCCCAATAGGTGATATGACAATTATTGCGGACGATGTTGCAGTGAGTGTTATTTCTTTTGGACAAAAAAATATTAACGGCCTATCAGCAAACTCGATTACGCAAATGGCTGTTCAACAGCTTGAGGCATATTTTGAAGGAAAGCTTAGAGATTTTACTTTCCCAATGGCGCAAGATGGAACAGAATTTCAAAAAGAAGTTTGGCAAAACCTTTTAAAAATACCTTATGCAGCAACCATTTCCTATGCTAAGTTTTCAGCGCACAAACCATTAGCTATCCGCGCAATTGCCGCAGCAAATGGAAGAAATAACATTGCTATTGTTGTTCCTTGCCACCGGGTAATAGGGAGCGACGGAAAATTAGTAGGCTACGCCGGTGAATTATGGCGCAAAAAATGGTTGTTACAGCACGAGCGAGAAGTGGCGCAAAAAGGGCAAACAGAACTCAAATTTTAAAATGAATTCGTATGTAGATATTGCACTTAGAAGTTTAGCGGTTTATGCTTTCATGCTGATCGCTATTCGATTGACTGGCAAAAAAGAATTTTCGCAGTTAAACACCATTGATGTAGTGTTAATTTTATTGATTAGCAATGCCGTTCAAAATGCAATGGTAGGTAATAATACGAGCTTGCTTGGCGGCCTAGCTGCTGCCACGATACTTTTTACGTTAAATTATTTTTTAAAACGGCTAATGTTTAAAAGTAGTTGGATTAGAGAGCTGGTTTCGCAGCACCCTGAAATTTTAATACACGAAGGTAAGCTAAACTTTAAAAAATTAAGTCAGCTAGGCATTAGTGATGACGAACTACAAGAAGCTATGCGGGAGCATGGTATTGAACACTATAAAGATGTAAAACTAGCCGTATTTGAGGTTGATGGCAATATTAGCATTATTAGTGGCAACAAAGAATTAAAACAAACACATTATAAAAGAAGGAAGCAACATAAGACCTTAACAAGAGTTTAAGCTACTGTTAATCTCTCCTTTTTAACACTGGTGATCAATAACAAAACAGCTACCAAAAGCACAATCCATCCCCATTGATAGTGAATAGTTTTGGCAAGTACTTTATCAAAGAATTTAGAATCAAAATAATGATTAGTTTTGAAATAAACCGCAGTCGCCATTAACAAACTCCAAATAAATAATACAAAAGACAGCAATCTAAACATCCTCAGTTGCCTAACAAATAAGCAAAGCGAGGTAATACCAATGATGGCCATACTGATGAAAAACAATCTTTCATCTGTTTGATATAAATTCCAGTTGCCTTTAAATGGCACTTTAATCATTGGGCAAATACTGATAGCAATTACAGCTAAGAGAAGTCCAATGTAGGCGTTTATTTTGTGAATGATTAGCATTATTGCAAGCGTTTAGTATAAAGTGGTTTTATTATTTTCTAGTATCTATGCCCATTTTTTCAGCAAAATGAGCACAATAATCTCTTAAATCTTCTACAATATTCTCCTCACCTGTAGCCTTCAAAAAGCTATCGCCCATGGTTTGTAATGTTTCATAAAAAAAACGCTTCATTTCATCTACAGGCATATCTTTGGTCCAAAGATCAATACGCATTGAATTTTTATAATTATGATCCCAAAGTGCCAATATCATTGATTTTACAGGAACTTGATCTTTTGTTTCTGCATCTGTACTTTCCCAAAGGATATTTTCGGGCATATTTTGGTCATCTAACTCTACCGTGATTTTTATTTCTGCTTGTCTCATCTTCAAAGTGATTTACCGTATCGAAATGATTACACTTTCAAAGTGACCTCACAGAGTAACGGTTTACATTAATTCAATTATTTTGTGGTGCAAATATGCTTATTTTGCAAAGTATTTTTAAATGAGTATGGTTTTACTTTTGTAATAATAGTATTAAAACTGCTGTGAGAATTATAAAAACAAGTTCTACGACCCAAATTTTTTTCAAATCCTTTAGTGTAAATCTGAAAATCATATCGGTCACAAAAGTTATTAATACGAGACAACCCAATATTAATAAGTAAAAGCTAGTTAAATTCGGCTGCCCTTTAACTGTTTGCGTAGGTTGCACAATTAAAAATGCCAGCATCGCAAATCCTAATGCTGTTACAATATTTAAAGGGGTTAATCTAAACTTCATTGTTATTTCTTTTTATCGAAACGCTTTTTATTTTTAAATACCTTGGTTTTGTGCGCTTTTGCTCTCGCCTTTTCTCTTTCACGCTCTTCTATTTGTTTGGCGTTTTTCTTTTCATGAAATGCACCTTTGAAGTCCGGATCCTCTTTGCGTTTTTGTAAATCTATCTCTTTAGCTATATGCTGTTTTTCATCATAAGGTGTTTCCTCGATAAAAACCCCTTCAGGGATTGGTTCAACAGGGATAAACTGACGAATTAGCTTTTCAATTTTACGAATGTAATATTTCTCGGCTTCTGTGCAAAAAGTAATAGCATCTCCGGTTGAAAACGCTCTTCCCGTTCTACCAATTCTATGCACATAATCTTCAATGATAATAGGAACATCAAAATTAATCACATGACTTACTTCAGTTACATCAATCCCTCTCGATGCAACATCTGTTGCTACCAAGACCCTAATATTCCCTTCCTTAAAGCTATTTATAGAGTTTATCCTGGTATTCTGACCTTTGTTAGCATGAATGACCCTAACTGATTCTTCTCCAAAACGACGAACTACAAAACTGTAAATATTATCTGCTACTGCTTTCGTTTTACAGAAGATGATGAGGCGATTAAATACTTCATCATCTTTTAACAAATGCTGCAATAGGTTAATCTTTGTTTTAAAATTTGGCACTTCATACAAAACTTGAGTCACCGTTTGAGCTGGGGTTGCCTGCTCGGATGCCTCAATAATAGTTGGATGTTTTAAAAAATCCCCAGCAATTTTCTGGACCAATGCACTCATTGTTGCTGAAAAAAGCAAATTTTGTCGTTTTCGCGGAACAACTTCCAAAATCCTATGGATAGAGCCAATAAAGCCCATGTCCATCATTTTATCGGCTTCATCTAATACTAAAAATTGCAAATATTTAGTATTGATATCTCCAGAAAGATAAATATCTAAAAAGCGACCAGGCGTTGCAATAATAATATCAACCCCTGCTTTTATTTGCTCCTTTTGAGCCTTTGGACCAATACCACCAAATATAACCACAGAGCGTAAATCGGTATAAGTGCTAAAACGCTTAACCTCTTCGGCAATCTGCATGGCCAGTTCACGAGTAGGTGCTAAAATTAAAGCTCTAGCGGCATCACCTTGTGCATATTTTAATTTCATTAGCATTGGCAGAACATATGCAGCTGTTTTACCAGTTCCAGTTTCCGCAATGCCGCAAATATCCTGACCAGACAACACTGGTGCAATTGCTTTTTCCTGTATCGGTGTCGCAACGGTATAACCAGCATCAGCAACTGCGTTTAGTATCTGCCTATTTAAATTAAATTCTTCAAATGATTTTGCCATAGAATGCAAAGATACGGAATAAGTCGGGAGTAGGTAGTTTTAAGTCGACACCCTCGTAGCTTTGAATCGGAAAACTTAGGCCAAGAAACTAAGTACTTTGGACTAAGATGTAAAAAAACTACCTTTGAACTATGAATACTTACTTGATCAAAGGCGCTACGTTGGTGAATGAAGGGCAGCAAATTGTTGCAGATGTTTTAATTAAAAATGGACTAATTGAAAAAATTGGCAATAATTTATCTGCAGCAGAAGCTAATGAAATTAATGCTGAGGGTCTTTATCTACTGCCTGGTATGATTGATGATCAAGTTCATTTTCGCGAACCTGGCTTAACCCACAAAGCTGATATTTTTACTGAAAGTATGGCAGCTGTTGCTGGAGGTATCACTTCATTTATGGAAATGCCAAATACTGTACCTAATACATTAACTCAAGATTTACTGGCAGATAAATATGCAATAGCAGCACAAACTTCATTGGCTAATTACTCGTTTTACATGGGAGCAAGTAATGACAATTTGGATGAAGTTCTAAAAACAGACCCACAAAATGTTTGTGGGATCAAGGTGTTTATGGGGTCATCTACTGGAAATATGTTGGTAGATAATGAACGTACCTTAGAAAATATTTTTAGTAAAGCCCCAATGTTGGTGGCAACACATTGTGAAGATGAGCAAACAATTAGAGAAAATCTGGCAGCCTTTAAAGAAAAATATGGAGAAGACTTAACCATTGAAATGCATCCTTTAATAAGAAGCGCCGAGGCTTGTTACAAATCCTCTTCTTTAGCTGTCGAATTAGCAAAGCGTTACCAAACCAGACTGCACATTCTGCATATTTCTACCGCCAAAGAAGTTGCACTGTTTGACAATATCACTCCATTAAAGGACAAAAAAATAACTGCTGAAGCTTGTGTGCACCATTTATGGTTTAATGACCAAGATTACCAGGCAAAAGGTAATTTCATTAAATGGAATCCTGCTATAAAAACAGCAGCCGACCAAGCTGGAATTTTACAGGGCTTGTTGGCCAATCATATTGATGTAATTGCTACAGATCATGCACCGCATACATTAGCTGAAAAGAACCAAACTTATTCACTGGCTCCTTCTGGTGGACCATTGGTTCAACATGCGTTGCCTGCTTTGCTAGAAATGCATTTACAAGGGAAAATATCTTTAGAAAAAATCGTCGAAAAAACTGCTCATAATCTAGCTATTTGTTTTGATATTGATAAACGAGGTTATATAAGAGAAGGATATTGGGCAGATTTAGTGTTAGTAAACCTAAATGACCCAATTAAAGTTACCCCATTAAATGTATTCTATAAATGTGGTTGGTCGCCATTTGACGGAGAAACATTTACCGCAAGCATAACACATACTTTTGTTTCGGGAAATTTGGCTTATCAAAACGGCAAATTTATGACTAGCGAAATTGGTAAACGGTTAAATTTTAATCGGTAATTAATTAAATGTCGTTCTCTAGAAACCTAATCTTAACCACTGTAATACTTGCTTTTACAACGGTATCGATTTTCATTTTTGGCGTAAGTTCTGAACTAGTTCTCATTTATTACTCAACCGGTTTATATCCTGTTATTTCTAGCTGCTTAAGGTGGATTTCAGCCATATTTCCTTTTGCAATAGGAGATATTATATACGTGTTATTAATTTTCTTAGCCCTGAGGGGCGGCTATTTGCTATTTAAAAAACGACGAATATTGAAGAAAAAGGATTGGTTGACTATCATTTTGAAAGTAGTAAATATTGCCTTAATCCTCTATATCAGCTTCAAACTACTTTGGGGCTTAAATTATTCCAGGCCAAGCATTAGTACACAACTATCAATTAGCAATGATAAGTACAGCACTAAAGACCTTATTCAGTTAACCAATTTTTTTGTAGAGCGCTTAAATAACCTTCAACCTCTAGTTAAAAACAAGCAAACTTATAGTTTAAAAGAAATCAAAGAAAAGTCTGTACTTGCCTATCAAAAAATGCAGCAAAAACATTCTTTTTTTACCTATGAAAATCCATCCATTAAACCGTCAATAAGTAGCTGGATGATTAGTGAAATTGGCATTGAGGGTTATTATAATCCGTTATCTGGAGAGGCAAATTTAAACATGAACTTACCTTCGTGGGTACTGCCTTTTGTGGCCTGTCACGAAATTTCCCATCAATTAGGGGTTGCACGTGAAGATGAGGCCAATTTAGTTGGCTACTTAACTGCTGTGAATAGCAATGACTTAAACTTTCAATATTCGGCCAATTACAACATGTTAAGGTATCTATTGGTAGAATTGCGCATTAAGTCGCCAGAAAACTATGAGACCCTATACGAGAAAATTGTACCTGGTGTTCTGGCAAACTTTAAAGCAGAAAGTGAATTTTGGCGTCGCTACAATAGTCAAATGTCGGGCTATATGAGTATAGCTTTTGATAAATTCCTTAAATTAAATAACCAGCAAAATGGAATTAACAGCTATCAACATATAGTGATATGGTTGTGGAATTATCATAAAAAAGAATTAGGAGATGCCACAACTAACCATGAATAGCCTCTTTATTTCCAAAACTTCGAATTAATTCCCCCTCAAAATCAAGCCATTCTTTCCACCTTTTATCTACATCTACGTCTACCGTGTACTTCCGAGCAAAGTTTAAGAAAGTTGTGTAGTGTCCTGCTTCCGACACCATTAATTCATGATAAAATTTAGCTAGTTCTTCATCTTTGATATTTAAAGAAAGTACACGAAAACGTTCACAACTTCTAGCTTCAATCATAGCTGCAAATAACAGGCGGTCAATAAATGCCGTGTTTCTACTTCCATCTCTTTTACTAAATTTAACGAGTTGGCCTACGTAATCATCTTTCCTTTCGCGTCCTAGCACATATCCCCTCTTCTTTATAATGGCAACGACCTGTTGAAAGTGCTCCATTTCTTCGATAGCAATCGCAGTAAGTTCTTCCACTAAATCATGATGTTCTGAATTATTTGCAATTAAAGTAATGGCATTGGTAGCAGCCTTTTGCTCACACCAAGCATGGTCTGTTAAAATTTCTGCCAAATTAGCCTCTGCGATGTTTGCCCAGCGTGGATCGGTCAATAGTTTTAGTCCTAACATTTTCAAAATTAAACAAATTATTGAACTTACTTGACTCCACGCTGTTGCTATATTGAATGAACACAGCTCAAAATAAAAGTAAAAACCTCATTTGAGCCCTGTAAACTAACATCTTTAATTATCTGACAAATGGATGATATATAAATTTAAAACAGTTTATACATTTGCTTAACGGTGTTAGATTATTTTATAGCACCTAACCAGAATATGGGAAGTAAAGAAAGAATACTGCGACAAAAAGAGGATACTCGTAAGAATATCTTAGCCGCTGCTTTACAAATTGTAAAACAAGAGGGATGGGCTGCATTAAGTATGCGCAAAATTGCAGATGTAATTGAATACACCGCCCCTATTATTTACGAATATTTTTCTAACAAAGAAGGTATCTTATTTGAACTAACAAGGCAAGGCTATATGCACTTAGGTGTTAAAGTAAAAGCCGCAAGAGATAGTAAGGAAGACCCAGAAGAACAATTAGAAGCAATGTGGCTTGCCTATTGGAACTTCGCGTTTGAAGAAAAAGAATTTTATCAATTGATGTATGGCGTACAGGTAAATTGTTGCGAGCTCTACACCAAAATGCCAGAGGCAGAATATACTACTGATTTATTTTATGATGCAATTGAAAAATTGCTTACTAAACAGCCTATATCAGAAGATACCTCTTGTTTAAAATATTATACTTTTTGGTCTTTAATACACGGTTTGATCTCTATCAATCTTGTTCAAAAAGGAGCGAATGATGAGATTAACCAACAAATTTTGAGAAGTGCTATTAAGGCTATTATCAAAACCATAAACGATTAATTTTTTTTTAAAGTAAAATCTAACACCGTTAAATGGCTTAGAGTTGTAAAATATCAGTAAAAAAGCCCTCTCTAACTTAACACTGTTAAATAAATTATCATAGTAAATTATAAATAATAAAAATCCAATAATCATGAAACATATCTCCAAACACAGCCTATTATCTAACAATGTTAAATTGTTTAACGAATGGGTAATTCTATTAGTCATCACCATTACACTGTTTCTAGCAAGTTGTACAAGTCAGCCTATGCAAATGGCTTCACCTGTGTTAACATTACCTGTTATCACAGTAAACGAGAGTTCTGAGCAAACATTTGTAGAATATCCTGCCGCTATACAAGGTGCAGCTGACTTAGAAATTAGACCACAAATAGCAGGCACTATAGACCAGATACATGTAAACGAAGGTCAGCTGGTTAGCAAAGGGCAACTACTTTTTAAAATCTCCGAACTACCATTTAGAGCACAACTCAATAATGCAATAGCAGCTTTGAACGCTGCCAAGGCTGCTGTTCTGAATGCCCAATTAGAGATTGACAAGCTAACACCATTGGTTCAAGCAAAAGTGGTTTCAGCTTTTCAGCTTCAAACTGCTAAAACAGCTCATCAAATTGCGTTGGCTAACGTTGAGCAAGCAAAATCAGGCGTAAATAGTGCCCAAATAAATCTGAACTACACACAAATTAAGGCTCCAATAAGTGGCTACATTGGCAGATTGCCTAAAAAACAAGGCAGTTTGGTATCTCCATCAGATATGGAACCTTTGACTGGACTTTCCGATGTTCATGAAGTTCATGTATATTTTTCTCTGGCAGAAACTGATTTTATCAGCTTTAATGCTAAACATGAAGGCAAATCTGTAGCCGATAGAATTAAGCATTTACCTGCTGTATCGTTGGTCTTGGCGGATCAGACTCTCTATGCCTCAAAAGGCAAGATCGACATGGTTGATGGACAATTTGACAAAACAACTGGTTCAATTACGTTGAGAGCAAGCTTCGCAAATGCAGACGGGTTATTAAGATCTGGCAATACCGGGAAAGTAAGATTAAGTCTCGAGCACAATAATATCCTCGTAGTTCCACAAGCTTCGACGATTGAAATCCAAGACAAGGTTTTTGTATTTGCAGTTAACAAAGACAACAAAATAAGTAAGCAACCAATTAATGTATTAGCAACTAGCGGCACCAATTATCTCGTAGATGGGGGCTTGAAATCTGGAGATCAGATTGTTTCTAAAGGCTTCGAGAGTTTAAAAGAAGGTGATTTAATTCAACCAGAAAAAGCAAAAACAGTTACGGCATACAACGCCTCAAATAAATAAAAAATGTTCAAAATATTTCTAAACAGACCAGTATTAGCAACGGTCATTTCTATCCTTTTGGTTATTCTAGGCGTGCTTGGATTAACAAAGTTACCATTACAACAATTTCCAGATATCGCTCCACCTGCAGTTCAGGTAATGGCTTTTTATCCTGGAGCTAATGCAGAAACAGTATTGCGTTCTGTTGCACCGTCATTAGAAGAGTCGATTAATGGCGTGGAAAACATGAGCTATATGAGCTCAACGGCAAGCAACGACGGTTCACTGGTTATTACCGTATACTTCAAATTGGGAACAAACCCAGATCAAGCTGCCGTAAACGTTCAAAATAGGGTTTCGCAAGCCACAAGCCAGCTTCCCTCTGAAGTTGTGCAGGCGGGTATTACCACAGTTAAACAGCAGAATAGCCTAATCATGGTGGTCGATCTTTTTACAGATGATGAAAAGAATTATGATCAAACTTTTCTTGCGAATTATGCGCAAATCAATATCATACCAGACATCAAAAGAATCCCCGGTGTAGGTTCTGCTACTATTTTTGGTGGAAATAAGGACTATTCGATGAGAATTTGGTTAAATCCTTCAAAGATGGCAAGTTATGGTCTTACCCCTAAAGAGGTAATGGCTATTATCCAAGATAAAAACTTAGAAGCAGCTCCTGGGAAATTTGGTGAAAGCAGTAAAGAATCGTTTGAATATGTAATTACCTACAAAGGGAAACTTAATAAGCCCGAGCAATATGGAGAAATGGTGATTAGGGCCAACCCAGATGGATCAATTTTAAGATTAAAAGATTTAGCAAGAATTGAATTCGGTGCCTACTCGTATACCAACTTCACAAGAGTAAACGGAAAACCTGGCGTAAATATTGGCATTATTCAACTTGCAGGTTCTAATTCAAACGAAATTCAGATTGCCATTGCCAAATTGATGGAAAAGTCAGCGAAGAACTTTCCAAAGGGTGTAAAACACTTAATTTTATATAACACGAAGAACTCGTTAGATCAATCGATAGACCAGGTTATCCACACCTTAATTGAAGCGTTTATATTGGTGTTTATCGTGGTGTTTATCTTTTTGCAAGATTTTCGTTCTACACTTATTCCCGCAATTGCGGTACCTGTAGCCATTTTAGGCACGTTCTTTTTCATGTGGATTTTTGGATTCTCTATCAATCTGCTTACCCTATTTGCCCTAGTCTTAGCAATTGGTATTGTCGTTGATGATGCGATTGTCGTCGTCGAAGCAGTACACGCCAAAATGGAACATCGCCACTTAGCGCCAAAAGTTGCAACTGCAGCTGCGATGAGTGAAATAACAGGTGCTATTATTTCAATTACCTTGGTAATGTCGGCGGTGTTTTTACCAGTCGGGTTTATGGAAGGGTCGACAGGTTTATTCTATAGGCAATTTGCTTTCACACTGGCTATAGCAATCGTAATTTCTGCCGTAAATGCGTTAACTTTAAGTCCAGCATTAGCAGCCTTGTTCTTAAAAGAAAATCATCAAGCAGGCTCAGAGAAGAAAAACTTTAAGGAAAAATTCTTTGCTGGCTTTAATTCAAGCTTTGAAAAAATAACAAATCAATATACTGGGGCATTAAAATTCTTGATACGTTTCCGCTGGGCAACATTGGTGGGCTTAGCTATGATGATGATTGCAACTGGCGTAATGATTAAGCGCACTCCTTCTGGATTTATTCCTTCGGAAGACCAAGGGTTTTTAGCAATCTCTTTATCCATGCCTGCAGGCGCATCGTTAGATCGTACAACACAAGTCATTAAACAAGCAGAAACCTTGTTAGGTTCAATGGAATCGAAACAAACTTTAATGGGTCTTTCTGGCTTTAATATGCTAACGCAGTCATCTAGCCCCTCATCCGGCGTATTATTTGTATTGCTAAAGTTTACTGACCAACGAGGAAAAATAAAAGACATAGATGGGATTATGAATGAAGTAAGAGGTAAACTAGCGGCAATTAAAGGCGCAAATTTCTTCGTGTTCACGTTTCCAACAGTACCTGGTTTTAGCAACATCGATGGTTTAGATATGGTTTTGCAAGATAAAACTGGAGGATCACTTGACAAATTCAGTGCGGTATCCAGCAATTTTATTGTAGAATTGATGAAGAGACCTGAAATTGCCTTTGCATTTACATCCTTCAAATCTGATTATCCGCAATTGGAAATGAAATTGGACGAAGTGAAAGCTGCTCAATTAGGTGTAAGTGTTAAAGACATCTTGCAAACCATGCAAGCCTATTTTGGAAGTGCTCAAGCATCCGATTTTAATCGCTTTGGTAAATATTACAGAGTTGTTGTCCAAGCAGATCAAGCTGATCGCGCAAATCCCTCAGCAATGGATGGTGTATTTGTAAAAAATGTAAACGGCGAAATGGTACCCATGAACACATTGGTAAAGTTAGATCGAGTTTATGGTCCTGAAACAGCATCTAGGTATAACCTTTTTAATTCTATAGGCCTAAATGCAATGGCTAAACCTGGATACAGTTCTGGCGACGCGATTAAAGCTGTTGAAGAAGTAGCCGCTAAGCATCTGCCTGGTGGATATGGCTATGAATTTTCCGGCATGACTAAAGAAGAACTTTCTTCTGGCGGACAATCGACGATCATTTTTGTTTTGTGCTTACTCTTCGTTTACTTTTTGTTAGCTGCACAATATGAGAGTTATATTTTGCCATGGGCAGTTATTTTATCTATTCCTACCGGAATATTTGGGGTATTTGTAGCCATCGGTTTAACTGGAATTTCAAATAATATTTACGTTCAAGTTGCTTTGGTTATGCTCATCGGTCTATTAGCGAAAAATGCAATCTTAATTGTAGAGTTCGCAATTCAGCGAAGAAGAGCTGGAAAATCACTTTTATCCGCCTCATTAGAAGCTGCAAAACTAAGGCTACGTCCAATTATCATGACTTCCTTAGCCTTTATAGTGGGTATGATACCGATGATGACTGCCGTTGGCCCATCTGCTTTAGGTAACCACTCTATCAGTATAGCTGCAGCAGGAGGAATGATTTTCGGAGTTGTACTTGGTGTATTTATCATCCCTGTACTATTTATCCTATTTCAATTTTTACAAGAAAAAATCACCGGTGTGCCACTAGCCGTTGTGCATGCCGATCAAAAATTAGCTCATCATGGAAACTAATCAAAATTCAAATACACAAGAAGTAATAATAAATGAATTTGCACCATTAATTATCACTTGGTTAAATAAATGGTTCAATTAAATCATATTAAAATGAAAACATACAGTAATTATACCATCGCCATTTTAATGCTATTACTAAGTAGCTGTGGCATTTCAAAAGAAATAAAATTTCCTATTAAGGATATTCCTAAAAACTTCAGGAATGTCCTTAAAAGTGACAGCAATAGTGTAGGTAATTTACCAGTAAATGAGTTCTTTGGTACGATGGCGATACGCAATTTGATTGACAGCGCGCTAGTTAAAAACATTGACCTACAATTAGCACTCAAGAATATTGAAGCTGCTGATTTAATTTTAAAAAGAGCCAAATTGGGTAATTTACCGGATATAACTTTGCAAATTACCGCAACATCAAATCGACCATCAGACAACAGCTTAAATGGACTTAGCGCGTCACAATTTTTAAAAACTCGTCATATAGAAGACTTTAACACCAATTTATCTCTTAGCTGGGAAGCTGATATATGGGGCAAAATTAGTAGACAAAAGGATATTGCTTTAGCTGGTTATTTACAATCTGAAGAGGCAAAAAAATTAGTTCAAACACATATTGTTGCTTCAATTGCCAATGGCTTCTATAGGCTACTGATGTTAGATGCACAATTAGATGTAGCTCAACGAAATGTTGAGCTGAATAAAAACACTCTAAAAATGATCAACATGCAGTATAATGCTGGTCAGGTTACTGCATTGGCAATCCAACAAGCCGAAGCACAGTTACTACGAGCATCACAGTTAATTCCACAGCTTAACCAAGAAATAAATATTCAAGAGAATGCACTAAGCACCTTAACTGGACGCTTTCCAACAGCCATAGAGCGTGCAATTACGCTTGAACAATTAAGTATACCGGAACAATTGGCTACAGGTGTACCAGCAACAATGCTAAGTATTAGACCAGATGTAAAAAGGGTTGAACTTGATTTAACTATTTCAAATGCAAATGTTGGAATTGCAAATGCAAAATTATATCCCAGCCTGGTAATTTCAGCAAGTGGTGGATTAAATGCTTTTAAAGCAAGTAGTTGGTTTAACATTCCAGCATCTTTATTTGGTGTAGTTGGCGGGGGAATTACGCAACCCATCTTTCAACGTGGAGCTTTAAAAACCCAATTCAAATTAGCCCAAATAGAAAGAGAGCAAACAGTTTTAAGATTTAGGCAAACTATTATAGCAGCCGTTGTAGAAGTTTCTAATGAACAAGCGAAAATTGAAAATTTAAAAAATGAATATCTTATTGCTCAAAAGAGGGTTAATACCCTCCAGCTCGCAGTTAAAAACTCAGATCTACTTTTCAAAAGTGGAATGGCTAACTATTTAGAAGTTATTACTGCACAGGGAAATTTACTGCAAGGAGAATTAGATCTAACTAGCCTTAAAACAGCACAATTGACTGCGAGTGTTGGCTTATACAGAGCATTAGGCGGAGGTTGGCAATAACTGAATTCTGACTCTCTTTTGACCAATAATCTATGTAAATTTGCAGTCTTATGGCAAAAATATCCATCAACCTCGCTACCGGCTCATTTCAAAAAGAAGAAATTATTGTTGGTATTGACTTAGGTACTACCAATAGTTTGGTTGCCTTTATCAATCCCGATAAAAACCCTCAAGTTATCAATGATACTGGCAAAGGAGTTTTAGTTCCTTCAATAGTGCATTTTAATTCCAACGGTGATGCAGAAGTAGGGAATGAAGCAAAAGAGTTCTTAACGACAGACCCAACTAATACCATTTTTTCAGTAAAGCGTTTATTAGGACGTTCATATAAAGATGTAGCGAGCCATAAAGACATTTTTAGTTATAAAATTATAGATGATGATACTGATTCATTAGTCAAAATCAAAGCTGGAGATAAGTTTTATACACCGATTGAGCTTTCTGCGGAAATACTAAAGGAACTAAGAGCAAGAGCTGAACACGCATTAAAAACACCCGTAAACCGAGCGGTAATTACTGTCCCTGCTTATTTTAACGATAGTCAACGACAAGCAACCCGTGATGCCGGAAAATTAGCTGGGTTAGACGTATTGCGAATTGTAAACGAGCCAACCGCTGCTAGTTTGGCCTATGGGATTGGCTTAGACCCAACTCAACAGAAAACAATTGCTGTTTACGATTTGGGTGGAGGTACTTTTGATGTGTCGATACTGCAAATTCAAAATGGCATTTTCGAGGTGTTAGCTACCAATGGAAATACATTTTTGGGAGGTGATGATTTTGATAGAGCGATTTTAGATTATTGGATAGAGAAAAACAGACTAGATGTTAATGTGTTGGCAAGTGACAACATCTTGATGCAAACACTTCGGCTACAAGCGGAAGCTGCCAAAAAAGCATTATCAACACAAAACCTATATAACGAGAAAATAGGTGAAATTTGGTGTACTTTAGACAGACAAACCTTTGAGAACCTAATTGCAGCTAAAGTTGAAGAAACATTAGCTTGTTGCCAAAACGCTTTGGCCGACGCGAATTTAGCAGTTGAGGCAATAGATGAAGTTGTTTTAGTAGGTGGATCAACGCGTACGCCTTATGTGAAACAAGCGGTGAGCAACTTTTTTAATCGCCAACCACACGATCAAATTAATCCAGATGAAGTTGTGGCACTTGGAGCAGCTATCCAAGCCGATATATTAGCCGGAAACCGATCAGATATTTTATTGCTAGATGTAACGCCGTTATCCCTAGGCATCGAAACCATGGGCGGATTAATGGATGTAATTATCGCAAGAAATAGTAAAGTTCCTACCAAAGCTGGCCGACAATATACCACTTCAATAGATGGTCAGATAAATATGAAGATTTCTGTGTACCAAGGGGAACGTGATTTGGTAAAAGAGAACCGCAAATTGGCCGAGTTTGACTTAAAAGGCATCCCAGCTATGCCGGCAGGCTTACCAAAAGTTGATATTAATTTTCTATTAAATGCTGATGGCATTTTAACGGTACAAGCAATTGAGTTACGCTCTGGTGTTAAACAGGAAATAGATATCGTTCCAAGCTATGGCTTAAACGACGAAACGGTAGAAAAAATGCTGATTGATAGCATTGAAAATGCAAAAGAAGATGTAGCGCAAAGAATGTTGATTGAAGCGAAAAGTGAAGGTGAACAACTTGTTTATACTGCCGAACGCTTCATCAAAAAGAATGGCAACATTTTAAATGAGCAAGAATTAACTTTAACCATTGTGCTAATTGCAGAGTTAAAAGATGCTTTAGATAGTGGAGATAAAGATCGCATTCTTAAAAAAGCAGATGAGTTAAACGAATATACTCGTCCTTTTGCCGAGCGCCTAATGGATATGGCAGTTGGGCAGGCCATGAAGGGAAAAAGGATTGATGAAGAGTAGACTTACGAAGTTTTAAAAAACTTCGTAAGTCTTTAAACATTAAATCTAAAATGCATGATATCGCCATCTTCCACAACATAGGTCTTACCTTCTACACCTAATTTCCCCGCTTCTTTACAGGCATTCTCTGAACCTAAAGTTACAAAATCATTGTATTTGATAACCTCGGCACGGATAAATCCTTTTTCAAAGTCTGTATGAATTACGCCGGCTGCCTGTGGTGCCGTAAACCCTTTAGTAATCGTCCAAGCTCGCACTTCTTGTACACCAGCAGTAAAATAAGTATACAAATCAAGCAAACGATACGCTGCTCTGATTAATTTATTAACGCCAGATTCTGTCAAGCCTAAATCTGCCAAGAATTCTTGTCTTTCTTCATATGAATCTAATTCCGCAATTTCTGATTCTATTTTAGCAGAGATAATGAGCACCTCTGCATTTTCATTTTTCACAGCAGCTTGTACCTTTTCAGTATAGTCATTCCCCGTTAAAACTGAATTCTCATCCACATTACATACATACATCACCGGTTTTTGAGTTAACAAACCTAAATCTTCAATATAATCAAAATCTTCAGGCTGCAAAGCTGCAGAGCGAACAGAGTTACCAGTTTCTAAATGTGCTTTAACAACGCTGAGAATATCAAAGGTTCTTTTGGCATCCTTATCGGTTTTAGCCATTTTTTCAACCTTTTGTATTCTTTTGGCCACGGTATCCAAATCTTTCAATTGCAGCTCAGTATCAATAATTTCTTTATCACGAATAGGATCAACTGAACCGTCTACGTGAATTACGTTTCCGTCATCAAAACAACGTAAAACATGAATAATTGCATTTGTTGCTCTAATATTTCCCAAAAACTGGTTTCCAAGTCCCTCACCTTTTGAAGCCCCTTTCACTAAGCCAGCAATATCTACAATTTCAATAGTGTTAGGTTGAACTTTATTTGGTTGCACCAACTCAGCTAATTTTGTTAGGCGATCATCAGGCACGGTTATAACACCAACATTTGGTTCTATTGTACAGAATGGAAAATTAGCAGCTTGTGCCTTTGCGTTAGATAAACAGTTGAATAAGGTTGATTTACCCACATTTGGTAAACCTACTATACCACATTGTAATGCCATATTTTTAGAATTTGCGCAAAGATATTAATTTTTAAGGCCTTTGCCTAGTAAAAAGTACCTAATTCTTCATTGCAAGGTACGAAGCAAGCTATTACAAAATTTAGTGAGGAAATTGCTTCGTACCTCGCAATGACTTCGTAAACAAACATAAAAGCCCCGAATAAATCCGAGGCTCTTAAAAGAAATATATGACGAATTAGTCTTTAGTATTTAAAGCAGTTTCGATACGATCGTTCAAATCAGCTAAGTGATATTTACTTAATGAATCAGCTTGACCGTTTGAGGCTGATTTAATCGAGCCTTGTAGCTCACGTAACTGCCCTTTCACTACCGAAAGCACATCACTTTGAGCAGCAGTTAAACCACCACTACCAGCAGCTCCACCTCTACCACCTAAGATTGCATTAATAGCAGTCGGAACTGGAGCAGGTTTTACAATAGCGATTAATTTCTCTACGTATGCCTTTTGCAAATTGCGACGGTATACATCAATTGCTGAATTCGATTTTAACTCAGTAAAAATTGCGCCATTTAAATCAGTAAATAGATCTGTGATCTTATAGGCTGTTGCTCCATCGATTGCCTCAGCAGCAACTAATTTGCTTAATGTGTTATTACCCAATAAACGAGTTAAAGTTGTTCCTTGTAATCTAGAAACAACCTCTAATGGGTTTCCTTCAATATTATCCATAATGGCTTGATTTAGCAACCATTTTGGCGTAGTGAATAAATTTCTATTTAAAAAATCCATTGCTTCTTTCTGTGTAGCTGCTGGAGTACGCTCATAAACGGGTCCTGCTTGATCAACAGTTTTTGGATTTTCATAAATCCCGCCGATGTTTTTAGCAACATGTCCCATATAGCGACCAAACTGCGTAGTTAATTGACCATACATTGTTGTCAAATTCTCATAACCTTCGCCTTTTTCTTTGGTCCACTCTGGTAGGTTTGTTAAAATCACTTTAAGGTTTTTAATACCATAATCACTAGCTTTCATGGCATTATCACTTAAATCTTCATTTTGTGAATGCGGATCATCTGGATTAGTTTCAGTACCAAACCATAGGCGTCTGTTTTTTGCCGACTCAGTAGTCATTTTATCTAAAATAGCCATATCTGAAGCTACAGATTTACTGTCTGGAAAATATCTATAACCCCACTCAATTGCCCAATTATCATAATCACCAATACGTGGATATAATCCTTTAGCAGAGATTTTATCTTCAGGCTGTGCTACATAATTGAAACGTGCGTAGTCCATAATTGATGGTGTATGACCATTCTCTTCAACCCATTTTTTATTACGTAAATTCTCGGTAGGTACGGTTGAACTAGAACCATAATTATGGCGCAAGCCTAATGTATGTCCCACTTCGTGTGAAGATACAAAACGGATCAAATCGCCCATCAGCTCATCACTGAAAGTCATTTTACGTGCTCTTGAATCAACAGCTGCCGTTTGGATCATATACCAATCATGCACGAGTTTTTGAACATTATGAAACCAGTTTATATGACTTTCCATAATCTCGCCACTTCTTGGATCTGAAATACTTGGTCCGCTAGCGTTTGCAATTTCTGATGGCTTGTAAACAATGGCCGAGTTACGGGCATCATCTAGGCTCCAGGTCGAATCTTGTTCTTTTGTAGGAGCAATTTTACCCATAACTGCGTTTTTAAAGCCAGCTTTTTCAAAAGCTTTTGCCCAATCGTTAACGCCCGCAATTAAATATGGCACCCATTTTTTTGGAGTTGCAGGATCAATATAGAAAATAATCGGTTTCTGAGGTTCTACCAACTCTCCGCGCTTATATTTTGCCATATCAGCTGGCTTTGGCTCCAAGCGCCATCTTTTTACCAACTCTATTTCTTTTACACCTTGTGGGTTAAGATCAAAGTCAGTATAACCAACTGCGAAATAGCCAACGCGTGGGTCGAAGTAACGTGGTTTCATTGGTACCTTAGGCAAAATAACTAAGGAAGCGTTAAGCTCTACGGTTGCTGAACCACCTCCACCACCGCCGCCAAATCCAGCTGGGGCACCGCCTGGGCCTGCAGTTGCAGCTGTGAGGCTATAAGTTTTCACCGCTGTAATTTCAACGTTAGTTGGAAAACTACGAACATTCAAAATATAACTCCTATCAGCCGCCTGAGCACCTAGTCTGAAACGTGTTTTTGCAACAGGAGAGCTAAAATAGAAAATGTCGTTATCGCTATTGATATAATCAGTCATATCAATAACACTTCCCTTTTTATCTGGAGTGTATGCAGCAACATTAAATGCAGCAGCAATCGGTTGAATGTTTGAGTTTTTTAAAGATTGATACATTGATGTTGTACTATCTGGACCATAAGTTCTATAACTTATTTTACGCATAAAAATTCGGTTGTTTGGACCTTTTTCAAAACGAATTACCGAACTCCCGATTTGATCGCCTGCATAACCTTGTGCAGCACGTACATCAGCCCCTGATTTAGAAATACGGCTCACAACCAAAATATCTCTCCCTAATGTGGTATCTGCAATTTCAAAAAAGAACTTATCCTCTAATTTATGCGTAGTAATCATCCCTTTACGGGTAAGCGCCTTGTCTGTAATTACCGTATGATAAGGTCGAGGTTGTGCTCTAGCTGTAACACCCGGAAGTGCACCTGGAGCCCTACGAGTGCTGTCAGTAGCTCCACCCCCTGTTGGAGGTCTAGTTTGAGCGTTGGCAAGGGTAATAGTTCCCACAGCCAATAAAATGGCTAGTATTTTTTGTTTCATCAGTTATAAATAAGTTAATAGATAAACAAATATAGACGAGAATGGAATGATAATTAACGCTCAACCTATAACTTTATAGTTACATAGCAAATATAATTGACGTATCAACTATATTAAACTGACACGGCAAATTCAGGGTTCTGAATTAAGCCTATGATGTTGCCAAAAGGGTCAATTATGGCACCTACCCAAATATCCCCACCAACATTTCTTGGCTCATCATGAATCTTTATATTTAAGGACTTAAATTTCTCGAAACAGGTTTCAATAGAATCAACACCCCAATACGTAATCGTATTATTTCCATTGGTGTAAAGAGACGGATCTGGATCCAACCCCAACTCATAACCTCCAATATTATAGCCAACGTAAAATGGTTCGTCAAAATAAGGCGAAATTTCAAAAACCTGATAGAACCAGTTTTTAGCTGCTTCTAAATCATTCACATGATAGACAATTGTTCGAAGTCCTTTTAGCATTGGGTATTTTTTGTTTGGTTAAATGGATGTGTGTATGTATTAGTGAATCATCTTAAAAAGTAGTTCTTTTAGCAATTCGCCATCTGTTGTATTGCCGGTACTGTCTAAACCTTTACTTTTTAAATCGTATTCACGCAGTAAGCTAATAATGTCAAAGGTTTTAGCATGACCAAACGTTCTCGCCGCATTTTCATAATCTTTGATGAAATATGGGCTAACACCTAGTTCCTTAGCAGCGTCGTTTTTGTTAGGCAGATAATGATATTTCAATATTTTACTAAAATAAGCACTAAGATTTGCCATAACCATCACCATCGGATTAGATTTAGGATTATCGGCAAAGTAGTTGATGATTTGGTTGCATTTGAATACATTTCTGCTTGCTAAAGCTTTTTGCAGCTCAAAAACATTGTACTCTTTACTAATTCCAATATTCTTCTGGATATGGTCAGTCTGGATAGTTGTTTCTTTGCTAATATTTAAGCAGAGTTTTTCTACTTCATTTGCAATTTTAGATAAATCTGTACCTAAATACTCAGCCATTAGTGCCGCTGCTTGTGGTGCAATTTTATAGCCTCTCTCTTTAATATGTTCTTCGATCCATGGCATTAACTTATAGTCTCGTACTGGATCGGATTGAAAAACTAACCCGTTATTAGCAATTGCCTTATAGATCTTTTTTCGTTTATCGAAATTTGCATATTTATACGCCAAAACCAAAATTGTACTAACTAAAGGCTTTTCGAAATAGTTAAGTACCACCTCGGCTTCCTTGCCGCTGCCCTCGGTTTCTTTAGCCCATTTTAAATCCTGGGCCTCTTTCACAATGATGAGCTGATAGTCGGCCATCATTGGATAACGTTTCGCTGCATTTAAGATGGTAGACATATCTGTGTCTTTTCCGTACAGAACGGTTTGGTTAAATCCTTTTTCTCCATCACTTAATACATGGGCCTCCATATAATCAACAACCTGATCAATATAATATGGTTCCTCTCCTTGTAATAGATACAATGGCTTAAACTTTCTTGCCTTTAAATCTTTAATAATCTCTACAGCGCTCATTGCTTGTAAAATTACAATTTTAATTAGATTTACAGATTATTTTGAGATGTTAGCGTAAAGAGCAGAAAGGTAAAAGCAGAAAGCAAAGGGCAAGGAGTAATGAGCACGGAGCGAGGCGCAAAGCGCTTAAGACTAGTTAATCAAAAACCATCAAACAACAAACCAACAAATGTTTAATCCTTCGGCGCTAAATCTTCCAAATTATCCTTTCAAAATCACTCAAAAAGATGATTTGTATTTTATTTTTGACGAAATACGAAAAAAACATCTGGTGTTAACTCCCGAAGAATGGGTAAGGCAGCATTTTATACGCTATCTGTTAAATGAAAAGAAATTTCCAGCTAGCTTGCTACAAATTGAGGGAGGACTAAGTTTAAATCAAACCAGAAAGCGAAGTGATATTTTGGTATATAATAACCTGGGTGAAAAAATTATGGTTGTCGAATGTAAAGCCCCTTCAGTTCCGATTACACAATCAACATTTGATCAAGCAGCAAGATATAATTCAATTTATAAAGCAGGGTGGTTAGTGGTCACAAACGGTCTGCAACATTATTACGCAAAAATCGACCACGCCAACGAGAAATTCTTATTTATTGAAGAATTACCTGAATATCGGCTTTTATAGTTAAGGTTAAAAATACTCCTTCTTCCAGCTCTGGCCCTTTCCAGTATAAATAGCCTCATTACACATAGCAACGCAAATAGCTGCCTGAGTACCCGTTTTGATGTTCGATACTGGCGTTTTATTTTCTACAATAGCCAAATAAAACTCATCCAAGGCATAATTGGTCCCATCTCTAGTTGGTTTATCCAAAATTGGAATTCCACCATCCTTATTGATTACAATTTTAGTTGCACTTGTTACTCCATCAACTATCCCAAGTTGTTTAGCCGTTTCTCGCTCTGGATAAAAAACCCCAGTGTCTGGATACAGTGATACTGAACCTTTAGTACCTTTGATTTTAAACAAATAGCCATCATGAGCATTGCCGCAAGTCGCACCAAAATTCCCAATCATACCAGCTTCGTTATACCTTAACGTTGCCTGAATATTATCGTAAGTCTCCCTGCCATCTTTAAACACATCAATCCCTCCAGTCCCAATAATTTCATCTGGCTGGGTTTCGAAGGCCCAATTAATAAAATCAATTTGATGTGATAGTAGTTCTGCTGCCAATCCACCAGAATATTCTTTATACATCCGCCAGTTGATCTGTCTTTCAAGACTTGGATTTGGTACAGCTCTACGCCAATTACCATTTCTATCCCATCGACAATCTATCTGCGAAACTTTACCAAGATATCCCGTTTTTACCATGTCTTTAACTTTAAAGTATAATGGAGAATAACGATACTGGTAACCTACCTGAAAAACTTGCTTCGGATATTCAGTTACCAACTTCCTTAATGCAAGTGCTTCGGCAATTGAATAGGTCATCGTTTTCTCAACATACACATGCTTGCCAGCGCGAACCGCATCCGCAGCGATTTTAAAATGCTCACTTAACGGAGTTGCAATAAAAACAGCTGACACATTTTTGTCGTCCAAAACCTTTCTGTAATCTTTAACAGCTTTGGAAGTAGGCAAGACGTATTTTTTTGTTTCTTCTAACCTGAAGTCTAATACATCACAATAAGAAACAATATTAAATTTATCTGGCATTTTCTTAATGACAGATAATACGCCTTTGCCTCGATCGCCACAACCTATCATCGCAATATTGATAGGCGCCGTAGCTAAGTTAGCATACAAGTTTTCCACAAATAAAAAACTGGAGCCTAATAAAGCAGATTTTTTAACGAATGAACGACGATGCATTATAAGTTTTTAATTTTTATAGTTCTAAAACTAACTTTGTTCCCGTGGTCTTGCAGTAATATTCTGCCCTTTGGCGCTTCTCCAAAATTCTTCCAATCTTTATACTTGCTAATAGCAACTAGTTTTTTAAACTCCTCACTTCCTCTGGTATAAGATAGTACTTTCACTCCGTTTAAATAATGCTCAACCTTATTATCCGGATAAACAATTAAACGGGCATTATTCCAACTTCCAATTGGACGTAAAAATCTAGGTTCTTTTTTTGCAGTTATTAAATCGTATAAAGAAGCTAACGTTCTGTTTCCATCTCTACCTAATTTTGCATCTGGGTGTTTTACATCATCTAAAACCTGGTATTCTAAACCGATAGCGGAGCCAGTACTTTGCTCAGCCAATGTTACAAAATATTTAAGTCCGCTATTTGCCCCTTCAGTTAACTTAAACTCAAAAGACAAATCGAATGCAGCAAATTGTTCTTTAGTTACTATGTCACCACCATTGGTAGATTCGGCACCACCCGAAGGCAGTACATTTAATTGACCTCCAGATATCTCCCAGCCTTTTGTCGGAAATGAACTTGTTTTTGCACCAATCCATCCGTTGCTTGTTTTTCCGTCAAACAATAATTTGTATCCATTTGCCTTTTCATAAGCGGATAACGAATTTGGTGTTAAATTCACTGTATATATTCCCTTAGGAAAAGATTGAGGTTTTAAGTTTTCAGTTTGAATATTGATATTTTTAAAATAAACTTTTTTACCATCTAGTTTAAGGTTATTTCCAATTCCATGAACTTGTAGCGCAATAAAACCTGATTTATCTAAAGTATCAATTACATAGGCTGCGGGAACTCCGTTCACCCAGGTTTTAATTTCATTCCCAATGCATTCAATTTTATAGTGGTTAAATCCCTCCGCCTTATAAGCAGACTTTGCCGCGGTATTAAGTTCAAGGGGATATAGCCAAAGTCTTCTAGCTTCATCGTAAATACCACCCGTCCAAGCGCGAGGCGTAGGGTCGATTTCCATCTGTCTACCATAAACTAAGCCATTGCCTTTATTTCCTACCGGATCAAAATGGCTCCTCGTTTGAACACCGCTATTCGTTTCTCCCCCTTCCAATTTAACATCGAGTTCCAAGATAAAATTACCATACTCCTTCTCTGTAATTAAAAAAGAGTTTGGAGATCCTTTTACCATCGTACCAACAATCATCCCATTTTCTATGGCATATGGCGCCTTTCCAGCAACAATCTTCCAGCCTTTCAGACTTTTACCATCAAATAATGGCTTTTTTTGTGCGTAGGCTGATGATAATAAAAAGGCTAGTGAGAGACTTAGTAAGGTGTATTTTTTGAATTTTGTAAACATTATTGATTTTAGTTTTTTTATAATTTAATTTATAATTTGCCGTCATCGCGAGGTACGAAGATAACCGAACGTTTTACGCTAACCCCTTAATACTTAAATACTTTCCCATTAGTCATTACTTCCTGCGTGTGCTCATCGAATGTAGCCTTTGCACCAGTACGAACTGCAGCATTGGTCATAATGTTAGCAATAGAATGAGAATAACCTGCTTCTACTGGCGCATTAGGTGTTTTTCTACTTCTTACGCACTCCATCCAGTTGCGCATATGTCCTGATGTTAATGGATCCCCACCGGTGTTGGCACCTGTAGCCACCTTAACTTCAGCGCTCGATAAATCAAAATTGGCCAATAGGTTTGCTTTCATACCCATTGCCGCAGCTTCTCTTTCTCCTAGGCCTCCTTTTGGTGAAACCTTATTATTCATGAGGTTTAATTCACCACCATTTGAGTAATATACTTCACCTACATCTCCTACACTATTTTGCATTCTTGAAGTGAAGGTAACTTGAAAACCATCAGCCGAATTTGGTTCACCGTAATCGAACACTGCAACCATTGAATCCCAGTTCTTACGACCATCTTTCCAGGTATAAATACCTCCATTAGCAACTACGCTACGAGGATGTTTTAATTTAGTGAACCAATGTACTGTATCTATTTGGTGCGACATCCATTGTCCTGGCATTCCCGATGAATAAGGCCAAAATAAACGATACTCTAAATATTTTCTAGGATCCCATTCTTCAAATGGGCGATTTAATAAATAACGTTTCCAGTCAGTATCTTCCTGTTTTAGTTTAGCTACCAGTGCTGGTCTGCGCCATCTTCCAGGTTGATTTACATTCCAAACTAGATCTACCGCCGTAATCGGCCCAAATTTACCTTCTTGGATATAATTCGCAGCCGTTTTATAATTTTCTCCACTTCGACGTTGAGAACCTATCTGTACAATTTTATTGGTTTCTTTTACCGCTTTAAAAGCAGCTCTTGCATCGGCCATAGTTTCAGCGAAAGGCTTTTCTACATAAGCATCACAACCAGCCTTCACAGCATCAATGGTATGAAGCGCATGCTGAAAATCTGCAGTACTGATAATAACCGCATCTAAATCCCTCATTGAAAGAAGTTCGTCGTTATTTCTGCAGCTTGTTATATCATGGCCAATTTTCTCCTTTAAATGAGCAACACCGAGATCTCTACGATAACTCCATAAATCAGATAATCCAACAATATCGAAATTTAGTTCTTTATGGTGATTCAAAAAGCATGGCAAGAGTGTGTCCTTAAAACGATCTGAGAAAGCTGCGACACCTACTCTAACACGATCATTGGCGCCTATAATTCGATTATAGCTTTTAGCACTTGTACTTAATGTACCTGTAAAAGTAGCAGCAGCAAGCAGCGTTGATTGCTTAATGAAAACCCTTCTTGAATTATCCATTTTCAGAACTATTAATAAATGATTAGAATTTGTAGCACCTTAAATGGTTACCTATTCCAATAATATGACTTTTAAATCATAATTAATAGTGATGAACGTAAAATTTTTGCGCAAACGTTCCTGAAATAATTAGAGGGGTTTAAAACCTGTTACTAAAAACGTATACCTACCTAAATCGTATCCTTTAAAATCGGTCACATGAATAAATTTCACATCACCTCTCTTACCTTGCTTATGCAAAGTGCCTGAAATTGTATATTTTTTATCTAACACTAATTCCGCCGATTGTGCAGCTGATATAATTCCCGTGATGTGAAGTTGTACATAATTTAGCAGTGAAGCCTTATTTCTGCTGGTATCTCCGTATGCTTTAAAGGTTGCAATCTTAGTGCGAATTTCGTTAATAGCAGTGTCCTTAACTTCTTTAAGTTGCAGCGGCATGTCTTTCAAGAAATTTGCCTCGTTACTTAAATTAATAAGTTTGTGCTTAAACTTCTCAGTGGTCTCTTTTTCTGTCGCCTCATCTTTTGTCCAATCAGGATTACTCGCGATAAAATCACTAAGTTGTTGCTCGATAAAAATTTGTGTTTTTACTTTTTCTGCTTCCTTCGGACTGCAAGACACAAGGAAGGCAGCTGCAATTAATAAGACTAAATTCTTCATATTATCCAGCTAAAATTGCTAAACTTTCTGTAATTATTTTAATTTTAGATTCAGCATCTTCCTTTTTATTGCGTTCATTCGCAATAATTTCAGGTTTCGCGTTCTGAACAAAGCGCTCGTTACTTAATTTAGCATCAACAGATTTTAAAAAGCCTTCTAGATAAACCAACTCTTTTGTTAATCGCTCTTTTTCAGCGTCTAAATCTACATTTTCATTTAGCACAATAAAGAATTCATCTTTATCTACCATAAAATTAGCAGCTCCAGCAATTTTCTCATTCACTAATTCAATCTCGCTAATATTTGCCAGTTTAAAAATAATGTTCGACCATTTTTCATAAACCAAATCTGAGTTTATTTTAATACTCAATGGCAAAGCTTCCTTTGGAGAAATCTGACGGATGTTCCTTACATTCCTAATTTCCGAAATTAACTCCTTAACTAATTCAGCCTGCTTGAGCAGCTGATCATCTGTATCTCCAATTTTCGGATAATCAGCAACAATACAACAATCCATTTCCTGACGTTCTCCAAAAAGCTCATCGTGATACAGCTCTTCTGTGATAAAAGGCATAAATGGATGTAATAGTTTTAAAATCTGTTCAAAATAGTGAACACTGATTCGCTTCGTCTCTGAGTCAATTGGTTGTTGATAGGCAGGCTTAACCATTTCTAGATACCAAGCACAGAAATCATCCCAAACCAGTTTATAGGTAGCCATTAAACCTTCAGATAATCTATATTGTTTAAAGTTTGCTTCAATCTCTCCTAATGCTTCATTTAAACGGTTCTCAAACCAGGTAATCGCTTGTTGATTTGGATTCTCTAAACTATCATCAACTTCCCAACCTTTTACCAAGCGGAAAGCATTCCAGATTTTGTTGGCAAAGTTTCTACCTTGTTCACAGTAGGCTTCATCGAACATCAAATCATTTCCAGCCGGGGAAGACATTAGCATACCAACCCTTACGCCATCTGCTCCATATTTTTCAATCAAACCAATTGGATCAGGAGAATTACCGAGCGATTTAGACATTTTTCTACCCAATTTATCCCGCACAATTCCGGTAAGATAAACATTGGTAAATGGCTTCTGACCTCTAAATTCATGACCAGCCATAATCATTCTGGCTACCCAGAAGAACAAGATTTCTGGTGCCGTTACCAAATCATTGGTTGGATAATAATAGTTAATCTCTGCATTATCAGGATCTTTAAACCCATCGAAAACAGAAATTGGCCATAACCACGAAGAGAACCAGGTATCCATCACATCCTCATCCTGTGTAATAAATTCAGCAGCTTGCGCTCTAAACCCTACTTTTTCTTCTTCAGAGAAAGCACTTCTTTCCGGAGAACGGTTGATTAACTCTTCGATTGCTTCCGTTTTAGTTTTAGCAACTACCGGAGTTTCATGTTGAAAATACCAAGCTGGAATTCTTTGTCCCCACCATAATTGTCTACTGATACACCAATCCTTTACATTCTCCATCCAGTGACGATAAGTATTCACAAATTTCTCTGGAATTAACTTAACATCTCCATTCAATACATCAGCCAATGCAGGTTTTGCTAGCTCATCCATTTTACTAAACCACTGCAACGATAATTTAGGTTCAATAACAGCATCAGTACGTTCAGAATAACCTACTTGAGATTTATAATCTTCAATTTTCTCTAAATGCCCAATCTCTTCGAGCATTTTCGCTATTTTCTTTCTAGCGATAAAACGATCTTCACCAATTAAAATCTCCGCCTTATCGTTTAAAGTACCGTCATCGTTTAAAATATCTATTACTGGCAACTGGTGCTTTAAACCTAATTCGTAATCATTTAAATCGTGTGCCGGTGTAACTTTTAAACATCCAGTACCAAAATCCATGGTTACGTAATCGTCTAATATCACCGGAATTTCACGATTAATTAACGGCACATATACTTTCTTGCCATGCAAATGAACATAACGCTCATCATTTGGATTAACGCAAATTGCACTGTCGGCCATAATGGTTTCTGGGCGCGTGGTAGCAATGGTTAATGAGTTTTGAGCTGTAAGTTGCGGGTCAACTTGATCGTCGATACCAGCTACTCGATACTTAATATAATATAGCTTAGAATTAACCTCTTTCCTAATTACTTCTTCATCAGAAACGGCAGATTTTGCAGAAGGATCCCAGTTAACCATGCGGATGCCTCGGTAAATATTACCTTTTTTATATAGGTGAATAAAGCTATCAATTACGGCATCAGACAAGTCTTCATCCATTGTAAACCGCGTCCTATCCCAGTCGCAACTTGCACCAAGCTTTTTTAATTGCTCTAAAATTATCCCACCGTATTTTTCCTTCCACTCCCAAGCATACGCCAAGAACTCATCACGTGTAAGATCTTTTTTACTAATCCCTCTCTCCTTAAGCATAGCCACTACCTTTGCTTCAGTAGCAATCGATGCATGATCCGTGCCTGGAACCCAACAGGCATTTTTTCCCTGCATCCGAGCTTTACGAATGAGGACATCTTGAATTGTATTGTTAAGCATATGGCCCATATGCAATACCCCCGTAACATTTGGTGGAGGAATTATAATTGTATACGGCTCGCGTTCATCAGGTTCAGAATGGAAAAACTTTTTGGAAAGCCAATAGCTATACCATTTATCTTCGGTTTCAGTAGGATTGTATTTAGTAGATATGCTCATGAAAAATTGTGTAGAAGTACAAAAATACGTAAATAAGGTGAAAAGGCAAAGAGCAGCAACCGTTTTGGAAGCTTAGAAATTTCTATAATAATTTTGCGCTTAACACAATAAAAAACTTCAAAAGATGTTTATAGCTATATAAATTACAAACAGATGAAATCTTTCAGATTATCAGTTTTCAACTTCGACCTCTTTCGTAAAATCTACAATTGGTTTAACAAGTAATATTTCTATTATTTTGTTTTTATTAGGTTACTAATGCTTAATTTCATCGTTATTATTGACCCAAACCTAATTTAATTTACCAACCTCTCTGACTGGCATTAGGCCCTGCTAAGCCGCGGAAAACATAAAACAACCGATGAATCAAATCAAAAATTATTTTGCCATTTTAGGCATTGTGGCAAGTACCGCGACGGTATTTGCACAAAAGGCTCCAAGAAAATACATAGATCCAGCAAATATGGATTTAACAGTAAAACCAGGAGACGATTTTTATCAATACGCTAGCGGTGTATGGATTAAAAATAATCCTGTTCCTGCAAAAGAAACTCGTTGGGGCACATTTAACGAGCTTAGAGAATTTAACGCACAAGCGGTTCGGGGATTGGTGGAACAAGCTGCAGCTGATAAAACTGCTTTACCAGGTTCTGTTACCAAGCGCGTAGGAGATTTTTATGCAGCAGCAATGGACAGTGCAACGATCGAAAAGTTAGGCTATGCCCCTATTAAAGCTGATCTTGCAAAGATTAAGCAAATCAGTACTGTTCAAGGTCTATTAGACCAAATTGCTTACATGCGCACATCTGGAGTCGCAGCACCAATGTTTGGTTTTGGAGTTGGGCAAGATCGCAAAAATGTAACCAAATATGTGGTCAACATTTCGCAAGGCGGAACCACATTAAGCGATAGAGATTATTACTTGAAAGACGACCCGCAAAGCCAGCGTATCAGAGCTGCATACCATACCTACATGGTTAAATTGTTTACGTTAATTGGCAATAGCGAGGCGGAAGCTAAACAAAAAGCAATAACCGTTTTCAATTTAGAAAAGACTTTATCGGAAGCTCAAATGAGTCGTATTGAAATGCGCGACCCATATAAAACTTATAATAAATTAACTGTTTCGGATTTTAATAAGGTAACGCCAAATATTAATTGGACTACTTTAATGACAAAATTTAATGTCACTGGGCAAGATACTGTACTTGTAAATTCGTTAAACTTCTTTAAAAGCTTGAACGGCATGTTAACTACCGTGCCTATCGCCGATTGGAAAACGTATTTGGAATGGAATATTTTAAAATCATCAGCCGGCAATCTAAGTAAGTCATTTATAAATGCAAGTTTTGCATTTACCCAGGCCCAGACTGGACAGAAAGTGCAAACCCCGCGCTGGCAAACTATGTCGTCGTTAACAGACCGTACCATTGGAGAATTATTAGGCCAATTATACGTAGCAAAATACTTTAAACCAGATGCTAAAGTTAGGATGGATGAAATGATTGTAAATTTACGCAAGGCTTTTGAAATAAGAATTAACGGCTTAGAGTGGATGAGTGCCGTTACCAAACAAAGGGCTTTAGAGAAGCTACATGCATTTACGCCAAAAGTTGGTTACACTACAAAGTGGAAAACTTATGATGGTCTGGTAATCAATAGAGGAACATATTTTCAGAATTTAAGAAACGCAAGTATTTGGAGTTATAATGAAAACATCAAACAGTTGGGCAAACCCATTGATCGTACGCGTTTCGGCATGACACCCCCTACAGTAAATGCCTCTTATAGTGCTACTATGAATGAAATTGTTTTTCCAGCCGGAATTTTGCAGTTTCCATTTTTTGATCCCAATGCGGACGATGCCGTGAATTATGGTGGAATTGGCGCAGTAATTGGCCACGAAATGAGTCATGGATTTGACGATTCTGGAAGTCAATATGATAAAGATGGTAATCTTAAAAATTGGTGGACTGATGAAGACCGTGCAAAATTCAACGAGAAAACGAAAGCACTTGGCGAACAATTTAGCGCGTATACAGTAGTAGATACGATTCACGTGTTAGGCAAATTAACCATGGGTGAAAACATTGGCGATTTAGGAGGTTTAAATGCTGCGTATACCGCATTTAAAATGACCAAGCAAGGGCAAAGCAACGAAAAAATAGATGGCTTTACACCAGATCAAAGATTTTTCTTGTCATGGGCTCAAGTTTGGAGAGGTAACATATTACCTGAGGCCGCAGCGCAGTTGATTAAGACCGATTCACACTCGCCTGGACCGTATAGAACCATTGGAGCGCCAGTAAACATGGATGCTTGGTATAATGCATTTGAAGTTAAACCAGGCGATAAATTGTATAAAAAACCAGAAGATCGAATTAGGTTGTGGTAGTTTAATTTTATGCCCTTTCAACAGATTATACTTATTCTTTCAAGTGGCTTTGGAGTACTATTAGGCGTGTTCTTAACAGTACTTTTATTGAGTTATCCAAAAGGGAACAGTGTTGCCAACAAGGTACTCTGCATTTTGATTTTAACACTCTCTTTTAGAGTTGGGAAGTCAGTTTTTATGGAGCTTGGGGACGGTATAGATCTTCGATTGATATTTATTGGTCTTGGCACCCAGCTAACACTGGGGCCATTATTTTATCTCTATACCCAACTTCTCATTAAACCCAGCTATAAAATTCGAATAGCGTATTTGTATCACTTCCTTCCATTCCTGCCTGCGCTAATTTTTGGCTTTTGGATTACTCCAGCAATTGTTAAACAGCTACCGACTTCATTTTTCATTTCATTATTTGTACTTTATTATGGCCACTATATTGTGTATTTAATGTTGTCACTGCGGGAAATTTCAAAGGCAAAGCATACTCAAAAGACCGAGGTCACAAATTGGCTTAAAATGCTTCTTGTTGCTTTAGTTATCATTTGGTTAATTTATGTACTGAATTTATTCGAAGATCTAGTACCTTACATTATCGGCCCAATAGCCTATTCCACCGTAATTTTTACCGTAACTATTATTGCATTAAAAAATGATCTCCTTGCGAAAATTGGAACCATTAAATATAAGACTACAGCGATTGAGGTAGGAGAAGTAGCAGTTTTGTATAAAAATGTATTAAGCTTGGTCTGCGATCAAAAACAATATAAAAATCATAATGTATCGCTAAAATCTCTTAGTGCAGAGTTGAAAACATCTCCACAGAAACTTTCCATGGCTATAAATGCTAATTATAACAACAATTTTAATGCTTTTATTAATTCATACCGAATTGCTGCAGCTAAAGAGATGCTTTTAGATCAACATTTTGATAAGTACACCATTGCAGCAATTGCCTATGAAGTGGGATTTAATAGCTTGAGTAGCTTTAATGATGTGTTTAAAAAAACAACAAAGTTAACCCCGGTTGCTTTTAAAGCAAACTCAAAAATGACCATTTCATCTACCTAAATTATCATTCCGGTAGCTTTCTAGACAAATAAGGTTTCTCTTTGAAAGAAAAAACCCATGAAGAAAACCATTTTGTTAGCCTTAATCATAATCGGCTGCCTAACCACAAGTAAAGGACAAAGAACACGAATTAACGTTGAAGGTGTTAAACGAGAATTTATTGTATATACGCCAAAAGGCTACAATAGTCCAACAGCCAAAAAATTCCCTGTTGTTTTCAACTTCCACGGCGGGGGGATGAGCCATTTAGAGCAAATGTTTTACACCGAAATGAATAAATGTGCGGATAAAAACCAATTTATTGTGGTTTACCCTTTAGGTATAAACAAAGATTGGAATGTGGGTTTTGAAATGTCGTACAAAAATGGAACGGATGATATTGGTTTCACATCGGCCATCATTACTCATTTAAAAGAGAAATTTAAGATTGACGAAAAAGCGCTTTATGCAACTGGGCTATCAAGAGGTGGTTTCTTTAGTCACAGAATTGCAGCCGAAATGAGTAACGTCTTTGCAGCCGTTGCTAGTGTTGGCGCTCCTCTTCCGGACTCTGTAAAGTACTATAACCAATCGGCCGCAAAAATTGCAGTATTGCAAATTCATGGTACAGCAGATGAAATTGTAAAATATAAGGGAAAGGAGAATGCTTATGCTTCCGCTAAAGCTTGTTTCCAGTATTGGAAAACTCAAAATGGTATTACAACAGACATAAAGGAAAAAATATTTCGGTATGGCAATAAAAACACAGATGTAGTTGTGGTCGAAGCCAAAGAGCACGGAGTAACTGTAAAGCTTATTAGCATACAAAAAGGAGGGCATACTTGGCCAGGGGCTAACCCTTTTAATATTGGCTACCCATTAGGTTATACCCACAAAAAACTTAATGCAAATGAGGTAATTTGGGACTTCTTTAAGGAACACAAGAAGATATAACTTCAAAGAGCACTTGCTCGGCTAAGTGTATTTTTCTTGTATCTTTTTCGACAATTTAGAAAGCACGAGCGCTCTAGAAGTTAAAACTCTTTTCTTCAAATCAATTTCGTTAAGCACGTTTAAATTATCGATTCTTACCCACTGTCTTTTGGCCATATGTGAAGCCTGTTGAATACCATCTCTAGCCGTTAATTCATCGAACTCTTCAGGTGTACATTTAGTTGAGAAACTATTTCCCTCATCTATAGCGATAATCACAAAAAGTTTTTCCTCTATCATAAAGCATAAATGCTCCCACTTCATCCCCTCTGTTGTACCCGGCAGGCTAAGGCAAAATTCTCTGAAATTTTCAATATCCATTTTTTAAGCTCAAAAACCAAGGCAAAATGATGAAAGCATTGGTTGGTTTAAAGATATGCTAATTTAAAAACTTATTTTTGAAACATGAATATTTTAACGCAAACTGCAGATGGCTCAAACACCTTATTTAATGAAACTATTGGAGAGCATTACCACTCTTCACATGGTGCCCTGCAAGAAAGCAAACATGTATTCATTACTGCAGGGCTAAAATATGGGATTGAGCACTTAAAAAGTCCAGATATTAATGTTTTAGAAGTTGGCTTTGGTACTGGTTTAAATTTTATTTTAAGTTTTTTGGAAGCAGAAGAACAACAGGTTAAGTTAAACTACACAGGCATTGAAGCGTTTCCGCTAACCAAAGAAGTTATTGAACAAACAGCCTACAACGACTATGTCCCATCGGCCTTGTGGCAGCGTTTTACAACCAACTATGAACATGCATTGCAACAAAGACAAACCTTATCGGCCTTTTGTAACTTGCAAATCTTAACTGCCGAACTCGCACAGGTAAAAGCCATTGCACAATTTGACATAGTTTACTATGACGCATTTTCGGTGCGCCACCAACCTGAAATGTGGACAGACGAAATTATTGCCCATACTTGCAGCTTCTTAAAACAAGGCGGTATTTTCGTAACTTATGCCATTACAGGCGATTTAAAAAGAGCCCTTAAGAAGTGTGGGTTAACAATCGAAAAACTCCCCGGAGCCCCAGGTAAAAGAGAAATGTTGAGAGCTATAAAAATAGCTTAAAACAAACTGAGCCAATTATTAAATCGGCCCAATTTGAAACCATATTAACTAAACTTATTTTTGTTGTTTTAAAAATTCAATCATCGCATCTAACTGAGGCATCGCTTTTTCTCCTTCGTTTCCTACTTTTTTGAATCTTATTTTACTATCCTTATCTAAAAGGAATGTTGTAGGAATAGTATTCACATCAAGTTTTGCACTTAACTTTTTATCTTCATTAAAATAGAAAGGAAAAGTGAAATTCTTATTTTTGTCTACCCAGGTAAAAGCGTCTTCGAAAGTATTGCCACTTGCCGTATTTAAGATGACGAACATCACATCTTTATCGTCTTTATACTTGTCGTAAATAACCTGTAAATACGGAAAGAAAGCGATACATGGTTTACACCAAGTTGCCCATAAATCAATTAACACAATTTTACCTTTCAAATCTGCTGCTGTTAATGGCTTTCTATTTCTATCCACAATTTGAAAATCAGGGAATGGTTTATCCATCAAAATTTTCTTCAAATCGTTGAAATGTGTAGCCTTCCATTCTTTATCTAGCAAAGCTATTTTCAGTTTAGCATCAGCTTCGCTCGCTCCAGATGATAGGATGCTCTGTTTTAACAGCGTAGTAATGTTTTTGTCAAAAGGAGCTACTTTATAAGCTTTAGCTAATGTCTCTTCTACCATCGCTTTATTTCCAATTTGCTTATAGGTATCCGCAACTTTTAATAGCAACTCTTTCGATTGTAGCGTATTCCTGACTTCGTCCAACCACTTGAGCGCTTCGGTTTTGTCGCCAAGTTTATAACTCAAAATCCCTTGCATAGCTTTCAATTCGCTTTCCACTTGTTTAAGGTTTTCTGCTTTTTTTTCGTCGAACCCAATTAAATAACCTGTTTCCGGAAAATAACGAATTACCGAGGTTGGATATTTATCTACGTTCTTTAAAATATATGTATTCAGTTTCTTGGCAGAATCTAAAAGCATGTCATTTTCCTCAAAAAATTTCACGTAATTATGATAGGTTCTCCAGTGGTATGGACTAGTATCTCCTTTAATAGCACGGCTATAGTACGCCAAGGCTTTGGTCTGATCCTTCTTTTTAACGTAATGTCTAAAAAGATAATCATACGCATCGGAATAAGCGTTTTCATTTTCTTTGGTCACCTTCTTTAAAAGCATTTGAAGACTATCCACTACCTGCGCTGTATTCTTATTTTGCAGCAGATAGTTTAAGTTATATTCAATAGAAATATTAGCAGTTGGAAATTCTTTAGCTACCACTTTTCTAATAGAATCTACCTTTTGGTTCTCGCCAATTATTAAATAGCCCATGGTAGTAGAATTGATATTTCCACCAAACGTTGGATTACTTCTAAATTTCTTTTCAATTACAGCTAATGCCTTATCACGAGCATCCCATTTTGCTTTCCCACTTTCAGTCTTCATTTGATAGTTTAGTATCCTTAGTTGAGACTCATAGTTATTTGGAAAAAGTGAAAGCTCTTTTTTAAACCACTCTTGTTGTTGCTGTTCATAGGTAGCAGACTTTCTATTCTGTGCGGATAAGCTGTATCCCTTAGCTAAATAATTGCCTTCAATCAACTTTCCATCTTTATAGACAAAAAACTCATAATGTGATGTATCTGTAGGTTGCTGTACAAAAATCTTATCTACATCGGAAATGGTAAAAGAGCCGTACTTTGAATAGAATGGCAATTTGAAGGAAACATTCCACAGGCCGTTTACCTTTTGCATAGGTAGCCTATTGGGCATTTCATAAAAATTGGAATACGTAAAGTTAATGAACAGCCTTTTGACCGTATCGGGAATTTTACTTCCTTTCTGATTAAAAGTTACCGTTAGAACTTCACCAGCTTGAGGTTTTTCGGGTTCTACTTTTACAGGTTCTTGCGCATGAGCTTTCACGAACAAGAACAAAGTAAATACTAAAATGTATGTCTTCAACTTAGTCATTTGGTTTTAAGTTAGGGTTAGTATTCAAAATTGCTTCCGAAATTGGAATGAGCTGATCTGCAGCATTAAATCCGTTAGCTTTAGTTACCGACAGTACTGGCACAGCACGGTTAGTACGAACTAAGTCGTACCATCTATGCCCCCACTCGCCCAGTAGTTCTAAATGTCTCTCTTTTTCAATAGCTAGCAATACAGCTGCTTTTGGTAAGGCAGTACTTAAATCCGGTACATCCGCTCTGTCTCTAATCATGTTAAGGTCATCAACGGCTTGGACTAGTTTAGCCGGATTATCTTGATTAGCCCTCGCTTCTGCTCTAATTAGGTACTGTTCTGCCAAACGTAAAACCGTATTATATTCTGTTACAGGGGTAGCAGTTCTAATTTTATACTTTGCAGGATAGTAATACGTAACTCCTCCTGTAGTATAGGTTTTTAACCAGTCCGTTTTACGTTTATCTCCTATTTCGAACTTCGCTACCGTAGCGTCATAAACTCTATAAAGTGAGCTACCTGTAGGGGTAGTAGGGATAATACTAAAGCCCTCCCACGTATTCACACCAGCGGTAGAGGTGTTTACGGTTTGTAGTTGCCAAATTGCTTCTTCACTGGTTTTTAGAAATACCGAATTTAAATCTGTGGGAATTTTATATCTCGTATCGCCAATAACTGCAGTAGCAGTTGCTTCCGCTAAAGCCCATTTTTGAGTATACAAATATACCCTTGCCAATAAAGCTTGTGCGGCTTTTTTATTAGGTCTTACACGTTCGGTTCCTTGATAGGCGTCACTTAAACCAGCAACTGCATCTGTTAAGTCTTGTGTAATAAAATCGTAAATCTCCTGCTTGGTAGATTGACCTAAGAGGTTATTCTTAAATACTTCGGTATCTTTTACCAATGGGACCTTATTAAAGGTATTTACCAGATAAAAGTAGCAGAATGCCCTAATGAACTTTGCCTCTCCCGTTAGTTGCGCCTTAACTTGGGTACTTAATGTAGAGCCAGCTACACCCTCTATCACATTGTTACACTGGTTAATGTAAACATATGGCTGACTCCACAATCGATCTAAGTAGTCAGTGCTTGGAAGCAGTGCATTTTGCTTATAGGCATCATAGGAAGTTAATGAATAATAATAGTCGTCGGCGGCGATAGACATCAACGTGGATAGTAGACTACTTGCAAATTGGCCATTGAATCCATTCATGCTTGTATAAATCCCTAACACGGTTGAGGTAGCAATCTTATCATCTTGAAAAGCTGCTTCAGCAGCAGTTTGGTTTTTGGGAGGATCAGCTTCCAAAAATTTTTCGCACGATAAATTGGTTAAACTAAGTGCGGCAATATATAGAGTAATAAATTTAGCTTTCATTGTCATATTTTTTTGTTGATAGATTGGTTGTGTTTAAAAGGTTGCCTGTAAGCCAAAAGTAAATGTCCTCATTGTGGGTGTACTAGATGTCTTTACCGACCCATAAGGATTAACTCCAGAAACAAATGTCCTATCAAAGCCTTGAATTTCTGGGTCTAAACCTCTAAACGATGTCCAAGTTATCAAGTTCTGCGCATTAAAGCTGATGCTGGCCCTTTTGATACTAATTTTTTCTGTCCATTTAGAAATGTCGTAAGACAATGCAACATTCTTTAACCTAATAAAAGAGGCATCTTCCCAAGCAGCTGTAGAATATCGGTAATTGCTAACATATCTTGCATAGGCTAATGACGACGTTAATGTAGACGCTCGTGGGATATCTGTAATATCACCAGGTTTTTTCCAACGATTTAAAACAGAAATATCAAAATTTGTAAGCCCACCTAAATTACCTGCTAATGGTCCATAAGCTAAACCAGGACCTTCTTGCTTAACAAATTGAAACAAGAAATTAAATGATAATCCTTTATAAGAGAAACTGTTGTTTATCCCTCCATAAAGTTCAGGCATTATATTACCGAGCGTTACATAGTCGGCTGTAGTCAAAGTATTGTCTCCATTTTTATCTAAAAATTGTGCAACACCCGTTGCTGGATCAACTCCAGTGAACTGAAACCCTCTGGCTATCCTTGTAGATTCTCCTATAATATATTTATTAGCATCCACCGATTTAGCTAAGTTCGGATACTCCAGCAATTTGTTTGTAGGAATAGACAAATTAATACTAGAAGTCCACCTAAAATCTTTGTGATTGATATTAGTTGAAGTCACATCAAATTCCCATCCCGAATTTTGGATTAATGCTGGCATGTTTCCAGTATAAGAAGAGTAGCCTGTTTGCGGCGACAAAGTAATATCTACGAGCTGATTTCCAGAGCGATTATTGTAATAGGTGGTATTTAAGAATAAATTATCTTTTAGAAAGCCCAATTCCAACCCAATCTCTCGTTTTGTATTCTCCTCCCAACCGTAAAATGGATTAAATACTCTAGCGGGAGTAAGCCCTACAATAGATTGATAAGGAAAACTACTTGAATTCCAAGTGTCTAAATAACTATAATTACCGATCTGATCACTTCCGGTTAAACCGATGCTTGCTCTTAACTTACCAAAACTGAGTATTTTGTTATCTTTCAGGAAGTCTTCGTTTGAAAAAATCCAACCAGCACCTATTGCACCAAAATTACCATATTTGTTTTCTGGCCCAAATCTAGAAGAACCATCCCTACGTGCTGAAAGATTTAACAAATACTTATTGTCAAAGGCATAGTTTATTCTACCAAAAAAAGATTGGTATCTATAATCTGCAAAACTGAAGCTGTTTACTCTCAAGGTTCCTGCGGCAGCCATATTCTCCAGCTGCGAATCACTTGCGTAGTTCGTTCCGAACAAATAATGCCCTTCATTTTCACTTCTCTGCCATGTTCCTCCCAACAGTACTTTTACATCGTGTTTTCCAAAAGACTTATTATAATTCAATTGCGGCTCTACAATGTAAGAGTTGTAATCTGAAAAGCCATAAGCTGCTTGCGGGCCTGTGGCTAAAGCTGGATTAAATCCTGTGGAAGGTAGCATCTGTAACTGATCCATCTTTTTCAAATTATACCCAAAGCTAACTTTCGCCTCCAACTCTGGGAGTATCTGGTAAGAAGCCGTGGTATTTGCTAAAAGTGATTTTGATTTAGAAATTGAAGTCCTTTCCATATAGGCATACGGGTTTTGCAATGAAGTACCAAACCAATAGTAGCTACCATCTGGATTATGCAAGTAATAGTTTGGTGCCAAATTATAATACTGCGCTAAATCTGTAGGTACAGTATTATTTTTATCCAATGCGTAATTAACGCTGGCGTTCAGTTTAAACTTGCCATTTTTAGACTGGCTAGTAATATTGAATAATCCGTTTACCCTATTATAAGCCTTGTTACCAGGCAAAGGTTCTCCTTGATTAGTGTAATTACCGCTAAAAAGATATTTAATTTGATCTGTACCCCCACCCACTGATAGTTGATAATTACCAAAAGGTGCAGAGTGACCAAATAATTTGTCTTGCCAATTGGTGTAATCTGTTGATTTCCAAGTCAGTAAATCTGGCGCATTCGTTAAAGTAGGTGTATTGTTATCATTTGCAAATGCTTCATTTCTTAATTCTAAAAACTGCTGCGTATTTAACATTTCTAAGGTTTGTACCGCCTGTGAAACACCTAAACTAGTACCAAAATCTACCTTTAAACTTCCAGATTGTCCTTTTTTAGTAGTGATTAAGATAACACCGTTTGCTCCGCGCGAACCATAAATTGCTGTAGCGTCTGCATCTTTTAAAATATCCACCCGCTCTATATCTTTGGGGTTAATTAAAGCCAAAGCACTTTGGCGTCCATTAGCAGCAATAAATTGGTTCATGTTGTCATCGGCAAAAGGAACACCGTCAATAATATAAAGAGGATTATTGCCATTGGTTAACGAGTTGGCTCCACGTAGCTGTACATTGTAACCACCACCAGGTAAGCCGCTATTAGAAGAAATCATTAAACCAGTAGAACGGCCTTGCAAAGCCGCCAAAGGATCTACTACAGGCTGATTTTCTAAGTCTTTCGAAGTTATACTTGAAATTGAGCCCACATTATTTCTGTTCGTAGAAGTACCGTAACCCACTATCACTATTTCATCAAGATTACTTAAATCTGGCTCTAAACGTAAATTCAAATTTGCACCGTCTAGCTTAATTTCCTTTGTTTTATAACCGATGTAATTTACAATTAAAATATCTCCTACAACTACACCGGTAAGTGTAGCTTTTCCTTCATCATTAGTACCAAACACATTTGGTTTATTTTTTATTCTTAGTGTTACACCGGGCAATGGTTTGCTATTTTCATCCAGTATTGTAACGATAATATTGTCTTGCGGCACATTGCCGATGTCATCGTCTTTTCGCTTAACAACAATTGTATTTTCGAATGTCTGATATTTCAGGTTACCATTCCTAAAAAGTTGCTTTAGCACAACATCAATGCCTTTCTCTGTTACTTTAACGGTGTAAAGAGCACTATTATCAATCTCATTTGGGTCATAGACAAATCTATATTTAGAATGTCCTTCAATTTCTCTAACTACTTGCTGAAATTTTACGTTCGTGACGCTGAGTGTTAGATTTTGAGCCGCTGCTGCCTGACCAAAATTGGCGAGCAAACAAAGCAATAAGTAGATTTTTATTTTCATAAAAAGGTTTAGGTTAAATTTTGTGGTTACTTACGTAGAATTTGGTTGTTTCGAGGTTATGTTTAAGGTTCCAGTATTAAGTTCGACCCCTCCTTTCTATATTTAATTCCAGAAAATTCTAAAATTGCTAGCACCTCATTAAATGGCTGCTTCCTAGCTATTTTTCCTGTTAGCGTTTTATTTTTGTATTTCGGGTGAATTTCAAAGGTGAAATTATACCATTTCGAAAGATCTTTGAGAATTTCTGGCAAGGGGGTGTTAGCATACTCAAAATAACCAGATTTCCAGGCATACTGTGTAGTAGGATTTTGTATTTCGCTAACAGAAGAAACGCCTGTTAAATCATCTCCTTGATAAAGTTGATTAGGCCTTATTAAAGATTGCTCATTTTTCTTTGATACACTAATCGAGCCCTCTACCAAGAACGCTTTAAGATCTTTATTTTCATTATCATACCTTACATTAAATTCGGTACCGAGCGCTTCTATTTTTGTTTTGGCAGCAAACACCCTAAATGGCTTAAACTTATCTTTTGCAACTTTAAAATATGCCTCGCCCTTTAGTAAGTTTAAATCACGATAGGTTTCATTAAAACTTGCAGGAATAACTACTTCGCTATTCGCATTTAGCCAAATTTCACTTCCATCTGGTAAGACAGCATGATATTCTTCGCCAACTTGTGTACTGATTTTTATTTCCTGATTACCCTTTAACTCAGACATTATTTTTTTGATGTCAGAATTATTGTAAACAATAGAGCTATTTGAAGAAGTGTAGACCTCTGCCTTAACCTTACCGCTTACGAAATTTGCCTGTATTTCATTTTGAGAACTATCACCTTGATTACCTGCCTTATAAATAATAAATGAAACACTAACCAGAATTAAAATAGCTGCTGCTACTTTAATAAAAGAAAACTTAATACTTGGATTTTGTTGCATTTTACCACTAATGCCACTCCATATTTCTTCGTTAGCGATATTTAATTTCCTTATATCTGGAATTTTAGATTGCTTCTTAGCGGCATAGTCATTATACCATCGTTCAACGCAGATTTTCTCTTCTGCACTACATCGATTTTCGGCATATTTATTTAGTAATTCGTTAGAAATTTTTATAGACATAGTATTGTTTGGGTAAAAACAATACTAAGACAGCTATAAAAAGAAAAGGTAGTACTTGATATGAAGAAATTTTTGTCTTAATTGATGCAAAGCTCTACTTACCTGTTTTTTAACGGTATTTTCAGCAATATCTAGTTCTTCCGCAATTTCTTTATATGATTTATTTTCTAACCGACTTTTTTTAAAAATAGCTGCCATTTTTGGAGGCAGATTATCAATCTCACTATTTATTTGAAATGCCAATTCTTTTTCAATCAGAAATACATCCGGAGCATTTGAAAAATGAACATCCCTGAGTTCTTCTGCCTTTTCGTAGGAGATAACAACCTTTTTATGTGCGAGATAATTTATGGCTCTATTTCTTACGGATGAATATAAATAAGAAGTAAATGAAGTATGAATACTAATCGTATCAAAATTATTCCACAAACTAGTAAAGACCTCTTGAACTACATCTTTCGCATCATCCTCATCATCCAGCATTTTTAGCAAATGCAGATAGAGCTTAAGCCAGTGTGTATCATAAATTTCTGTGAATAACTTTTTTTTAAGCGCTTCTTTATTCATCTATAAATCTACTATTTTAATAGAACAACTAAAAAAAGAGGGTACGATAATAAACAATATCCCATTAATAGTAACTTTACAACCATAATTAAATTGTAGTATGCAGTTAAAATTACCTTTTGTAGCCAAGCTAGCTTTGGTACTTTTATCCATCATTATGCTTGGCTATCTGGCTATTTTAGGCAAAAGCTTGTTATCTCCCCTATTGTTTTCTCTGTTGATGGCATTTTTACTATTGCCATTTGCCAATTTTTTAGAGCAAAAATTGAGATTTGGCAGAAGTCTGGCTGCAATTATAGCAGTAATTCTAATGATTGCTATCCTTTATGCTATCCTTTATTTTTTAGGCAATCAGCTAACTGAGCTTTGGGCAGACTGGCCCTTGTTGGTTCAGCAAGTAACCACAGCCTTTCACGACATACAAAGTTGGATTGATAAAACTTTTCAAATTAATATTAATAAACAAAAAACATATTTAACCGATGGTTTAGAAAAATCGTTAGCTACAAGTGCGGCAGTGATTGGAACTACACTTTTAACACTATCATCGAGCTTATTATTCTTAGCTTTTACCTTATTATTTACTTTCTTCATCCTTAATTATAGAAGATTGTTGTTTTCATTTTTAACTACTGTTTTTGCCGAAGAACATAAAACCAAAGTAACCGATATCGTAAGAGAAATACAGCGAATCATTAAAAAATATGTTACTGGTTTATTTCTACAGATGATGATTGTATCGCTATTGATGATTATCACCCTGTGGGTATTAGGTGTAAAATATGCTATACTTTTGGGTCTAATTGCAGGAATTTTTAATATCATCCCCTATTTAGGTATTTCTACGGCCTTATTAATTAGCGCATTGATTACTTTTGCCACTGCTGGAGCTACTCAAGCTTTTTTCGTTATTTTTGCATTTATTGGTATCCATACCATTGATGGTAATATTTTGATGCCATTGGTAGTAGGTTCAAAAGTTAAGATCAATGCACTTTTTGCCTTTATAGGTATTGTAGTTGGGGAGATGATTTGGGGAATCTCTGGCATGTTTTTATGTATTCCTTATTTAGCCATGCTTAAAATTATTTTCGAAAAAGTAGATGGTTTAAAAGCATGGGGAATTTTATTGGGTGAAGAAACGAATGCCAATCCCCGAAAAAGACGAACCTATAGACTTACTAAAAAAATAAAATTTGAAGATGCCGAATAATATTCCACCTCCAGCCACATCAGCTCCCGATACTGCTTTTTTAAGATTGCTAAATGTATTAGACACTTTGCGGACACAATGTCCTTGGGATAAAAAACAAACAATGGAAACATTGCGACATCTCACCATAGAAGAGACTTATGAACTCTCGGACGCTATTTTAGAAGGTGATCACAACGAGATCAAAAAAGAACTTGGCGATATCATGATGCATTTAGTTTTTTATGCTCGGATCGGGAGTGAAACAAACGACTTTGACATCACTGATGTGTTAAATGGTGTTTGTGACAAGTTAATTAGTCGCCACCCACATATCTATGGTGATGTTGTTGTAAACGATGAAGAAGATGTAAAAAGAAATTGGGAGCAACTTAAGTTAAAAGAGGGTAATAAATCTGTTTTAGGCGGCGTACCCACCTCATTGCCTGCTTTGGTAAAAGCAAGCCGTATTCAAGAAAAGGCTCGTGGGGTTGGTTTTGACTGGGATGAAAAAGAGCAGGTTTGGGCAAAAGTCGAAGAAGAACTTCAAGAGTTTAAAAACGAATTTAACGTTGCCGAAAACGAAAGTATTGATCAAGAAAAGGCGGAAGGAGAATTTGGAGATTTACTCTTCTCCTTGATCAATTATGCCAGATTTATTGACATTAATCCCGAGAATGCCTTGGAAAAAACAAACAAAAAGTTCATCAAACGCTTTCAATTCCTAGAAAGCAAAGCCAAAGAAAATGGCAAGGCTTTACAAGATATGACATTGGCTGAGATGGATGTATACTGGAACGAGGCTAAGAGACTATAAAGTTAAATAACCTTTTATCCACATCCTGCGATTTCGAAAGTTATTTCGCTACTTTTAAGCATGAAACGATTAACAATAATAAGCTTGTTAATCATCCCGCTTTTACTCTGCACCTCTTGGGGCTTTTTTGCCCATCGCCGAATTAATCAATTGGCAATATTTACCTTGCCCATTGAAATGATCAATTTCTATAAAACTGGAAGTCGGTATGTTATTGAACACGCTGTGGACCCCGATAAGCGAAGATATATCGACACGCTTGAAGCGCCCAAACATTATTTGGATGTCGAAAATTATGAAAATAATATCGATAGTATACCAGCCAAATGGACAACTGCATTGGCAAAATATGGCGAGAAAAAATTAAATACAAGTGGAATTGTGCCTTGGCAAATTGAACGCACTTATTATAGTTTGGTTAGCGCTTTTAAGAGCCGTGATTCCTTAAAAATATTAAAATATTCTGCCGATTTGGGACACTATATAGGCGATGCTCATGTCCCCCTGCACACCACGCATAATCACAACGGCCAGCTTACCAAACAGCATGGCATTCATGCTTTTTGGGAAAGCAGAATACCTGAGCTTTTTGCAGGAAGGTACAATTTGCTTATTGGCAGAGCTATTTATATAGAAAATCCTTTAAAAGCAGCATGGGTCATTTTAAAGCAATCTCATGCAGCTGTTGACACCGTACTAAGATTTGAGGCCGAACTCAATCTTTCCTTCTCAGCAGATCAAAAGTATAGTTTTTCTAGGCGAGGTAATAGTATTTTAAAACAGTATTCTTCCGCTTACGCTAAAGCCTATCAAGACAAAATGAAGGGGATGGTAGAAAAAAGAATGCGAGCCGCTATCTTGGCAGTTGGTTCATTTTGGTATTCGGCTTGGGTAGATGCTGGGCAACCAATATTGAAAAATCTTGTCAAAATTGATTTAACAAATGAGGAAAAAAAACAAGCAAATCTTGTCGAAAAAGGATATGCTGACGGCAAGATTATTGGCAGAGAAAATTAAATCTCCTCTACCTTTTCTTTCGCTTTAAACAGTGATTTAAGTGCGGCAAAAACAACTGGCACGAAAGTTCCAACAGCGATAATTACAACTAAAATTTCAAAATTGCGTTCTACAAAAGGAATTTTGCCTAGTAAATAACCTGCAAATAATAAACTCGTAATCCAAGCGACGCCACCGATCACATTATAATAAGTAAATTTCCCGAATGACATGTTGGCTGCACCAGCCACAAACGGCGCAATTGTTCTTAAAATAGGTAAAAATCGACTAAAAACGATAGCTTTTGCGCCATGCTTCTCAAAATACTCATGAGATTGGTGGTAATATTTCAGCTTTAAAATCTTATTATTTTCCTTAAAAACGCGTATACCGAAATACTTCCCAAGTCTATAATTTAAGGTATTCCCTGCTATTGCGGCAAAAATCAGAATAACCAACATAAACCAAATGTTTAAACCAGTTCCCTCGCCCGCAACTAAAGCGCCAACGGCAAATAGCATCGAGTCGCCCGGTAAAAATGGGGTAACTACAAAGCCTGTTTCCGCAAAAATGATGATGAATAAAATTAGGTATGTCCAGGTTTTATATTCCTGCATAATTACTTCTAATGTCTCTTTAGTATTAGTAAGTAATTGTAGTAGTAGATCGAAGAATTCCAAAGTTATATATTTGCTACAAAAGTAGGCATATCGTTTTGATTAGCCTAAGTAAATTAAAAATATGATGTTAATTGTAAGTAATTTTAGTTTTACCCGCTTCAATAGCACCTAAATTATCTTCAAAAGTTAAAATATCTCCCCTTTCTTCTTTATCCTTTACAAAAAAATTTACTTTGTTTGTCTTGGTTCCAGATTCAATTTTGCTGTATTCGCTACTTTCTCTAAAAGCCAGCGCCGAGATATTGATCTTAGTATCATTGATATCAAAATCGACGGGCTGAGCATTTTGATAAGCATTGATAAATTTAACTTTGGCTTCACCTTTTACAGGTTCTTTTTTACTGCTATTGTCCTTCTCGCAAGAATTAAATACAGTCACTGCCAACAGGCAAATAATGCTCAATTTTAAAAGATGACTTAATGGCATCTGAATGGCTATTTTCATTTGGTATGATGGGAAAGATGTGATAACAATAATGGCTTGGTCAAAAACCAAGCCATTATGATGAAATACAGACCTTAAAGCCCGATTTAATAACTATTATTAAGCATTACAGGCATTACCAACATTAAAACATCTTCGTTCTCATCATTGGTTTGCGGGATTAATAAGCCCGCTCTGTTTGGCGTAGAAAGCTCTAAAGTAACTTCTTCTCCACTTAAATTACTCAGCATTTCGATTAGAAATCTTGCATTAAAGCCAATTTCTAAATCTTCACCTTCATATTGGCAACTTAAACGTTCATGTGCTTCATTTGCAAAATCTAAATCTTCAGAAGAAATATTTAATTCACTTCCATTAATTTTTAAGCGAACTTGATGTGTTGTTTTATTAGCAAAGATCACTACCCTGCGCAATGTATTTAGGAACAATGCCCTGTCAATTACCAATTTATTAGGATTATTAGTTGGAATTACCGCTTCATAATCTGGATAACGCTCGTCGATTAAGCGACACACCAAATTAATATTTTCAAATTTAAAGAAAGCGCTAGTTGCGTTATAGTCTACAGATACATTTACATCTGTGCTTGGTAAAGCTGCTTTAAGTAGTGTTAATGCCTTTTTTGGTAAAATAAACGAAGAAGCCTTTTCAGCTTTGCTATCCATCCGTCTATATCTAACCAACTTGTGTGCATCCGTTGCAACGAACGTAATATGTTGTGCCGAGAGCTGGCAATAGACTCCAGTCATAGCTGGACGTAACTCATCACTACTTACTGCAAAAATAGTTTTGGTAATTGCTTCGGTTAAAACGGAAGCCGGTAAATTTACAGAAGATGCATTTTCTACAACAGGAATTTTTGGAAAATCGTCACCATTCTCACCGCTTAATTTATATTTACCATCACCTGCACTAATTTCTATAGAAAATGTATTATCATCAATATTGAATGATATAGGTTGATCTGGTAATGTTTTAAGGGTATCTAACAATATTCTAGAAGGAACTGCAACTCTACCCTCTTCCTTAGATTCTACCGGCAAAGAGGTAGTCATACTTGTTTGCAAATCTGTAGCAGAAATGGTTAAGTTACCTTCTTTAATTTCGAACAGAAAATTTTCTAATATAGGCAAAACAGTACTGCTGCTAGAAGCACCATTAACCGTTTGTAAATGTTTTAATAATGTCGAAGTTGATACTATAAATCTCATTGTAGGTTTTATCTGTTCTCAAAAATATAAAAATTACTTCGTATACTTATGTTTACGGTAATAATGTTGAAAAATTGCGAAGAATATTAACAATAGAAGCGGAAAAACTGCATTAATCAATTGCCATTTGGTTTTATCAGTCTTCAGTTTCATTTTGTCAAGCAGCCTTACCTTAATTTCTTTATTACGAAGCGCAATAAGACCATGATCATCCGTAAAGTAATCGGCAATATTTAATAATAATGCCTTGTTTCCATAATTCAATTGTGAGTATCTATCAAAGCCTAATGGAAACGGCATGTTGTCTGATTTGCTTACTTGATTTGAAAAAACATTACCATCCCCAATCACAATCATCTTAGTAGGTTTACTTTTCGCAGGCACATTGTAAACTTCTTTAATCCCTTCTGGAACAGGTCTGTTTAAGAATACGGATTTAAACGATCCTTCTAACAATACACCTGTTGGTTTTGGCGCATTGCTAAAGTCTTTTGGATTTGGTTGCTCATTAAGTAATTCTAATGACAACATTTTAGGAGTAGTATGAACCTGGTGATAAGGCGAAGTAGTGAGGATGATTTTTTTAGCCACACCCGATACACCTATAGTATCCAGTGTACTTGCAAACTCTGTTCTAATTCCGTCAATATTTTTAACCACGTTCTGTGAACTATCGGGGATCAAAACAGGATAATACAACCAAGGCACTAATTGAATTTGACCTTGACCCAAGGGACCAGAGGAAACCGGAATAAGAGCCGAGCTTACATCAGCAATTAAGTCATAATTAATCCTTACGCCATACTCAAAGAGCATATCGTCTATATTCAATTGGCTATTTGTAGCTAATTGCGGCTTTCCAGTCTGCAAATCATCCAAACTAGCACGAACTTGATCAACTAACCAAACCAATCGTCCGCCTTTCATTACAAAATAATTGATCTTATACTTTTCAGCCTCGGTAAGTGCGCTTTTAGGATTTGTAATAAAGAGCACTTTTAAACTATCAAGACCTTCTTTGTTAATCAGTTTTAAATCTACTCTGCCAACATAAAAACGCAGGCTAAGACTTGTAATCGCATCGTAAAGCTGTAAGTTACTTGGTTCACCACTTCCTTCGGTAAATCCTATACGTGGATTTTGCCCAGTAAGCAATGTCTGAATAGCGGAAGAAAAAGTATACTCCAGATTTTGAATGGAGGTAGTAATATTTTCTTCATAGTTTGTAGCTGGCCCACCAGACTTCTGCAAAAGATTTACAGGCATTGGTCTACCGTCAATTTCAATCAGCGCCATTGGAAAAATAATCTTCTGAGCTAATCCAGCGTCGCTTTTGATATTAACAGCTACTGGTTTTATACCTATTTCTTCCAAATCGGTCAGCACCTTATCCTGTTCATTAGCGGACAAACCAGCAATAGGATCTATATAAATAAGTTTTATATTGGAATTCGCATTGCTTTTATAGTCTGTTAATAAATCTTTCACCGCATTTTGTAGCCGTTTAAAGGCGGATGGCATTTCGCCAGCTAGAAAAACAGTAATCGTGATGTCCTTTTTAGCTTGCCCTAAAATTTCTTTCGTTCTAGCTGTTAGGGTATATCTTTTCTCTTTCGTAAAATCGAAACGTGTGTAGAGTTTTTGAGCAAGAATGTTGATTAGTATTAATACTATCGCAAAAGCTAGTAAACGAACCCAAAATGGCTTTAACCAGCTCACTCCTTGTATTCCACTTTCTGATTTCCGCTTTCCGCTTTCCACTTTCTGCTCTTCGCGCCTTGCGTCTTGCTCTTTCCCTACCATTTCCTTCCTCCTATCACATATTTCGTTAATCCTAAAAATAGTGCGATGAAGGTTATAAAATATGCCAGATCCCTTGTATCTAACACCCCCCTGCCCATAGACTGGTAGTGCTCTACAACTCCCAAGTTGACTAATACGTTACCAATTTCATCAAGTTCGAACAATTTACTAATGGATTCCAATCCACTAAATGCAAAAAAGCAAAGAAATACAGCTACTGCAAAAGCCACTACTTGATTTTTAGTAAGCGACGAAGCGAAAATTCCAATAGCTGTAAATGCTGCACCAAGTAAACATAATCCTATATAAGAACCAATTACTGCACCTGTATCTATATTTCCTTTCGGGAAACCAAGTTGATAAATACTATAGTAATAAACCAATGTTGGCAATAAGGCAAAAATAACCAAGGTAAATGAAGCTAAATACTTTGCCATAATGATTTGCCAATCGCTTATTGGCCGCGTTGCAAGCAAGACATAAGTTCCCTCTCTTCTTTCCTCGGCAAAAGAACGCATCGTAATTGCTGGGACAAGAAAAATAAATAAAAAGGGTACTAGGTTAAAAAAGCTATTCATTTCTGCATAGCCATAATCAAGTATAGATGTATCTGGAAAAAACCACAATAATAAAGCACAAGCCAGTAAAAAAACACCAATGGTTATATAGGCCATTAGTGAATTTAGAAAACTTTGTAATTCTCGCTTAAAAACTGGATACATGCCTGTTGTAAAACTTTTACTTACCAAATCCGAACCTATAGGCCGCTCTTACGCCAACAAACGTATCTCTAGAGTTAACGCTTAATGCCCAAGTTTCATATCTTACACCTATATCAATACTTGATTTTGGAGAGATTGCAAAGCTACCGCCTATACCTCCTGCATAAGCAAAAGATGTTTCACTATTTTTTTCGTTTGTAATTGACGCTCCAGCCTCGGCAGCAGCATAAAAGTTTTTGTGTAAATAGTATTTTGCTCCCGCTTTTACTGGGTAGTAAATAGAGTTTGGAATTTTAGCACCAAACCATGGTTCATAAATTTCTTTGTAAAGTTTTGACGCTGCCAAGGAAATATAAGCAGCAGAAGCTGTTAAATTTAATTTTGGCAAAATAGTATATTCACCTTGAAGGGAAGCGCCGTAACCACTGCCTAAGTATTCTGCCGAGCCACCTGCTGCAATTAAATACTCTCCTCCAACACTCACTTTAATTTTTGAATCTTGCTGCTGTGCAATTGCAGAAAAGGCTATGCCTGTAAGTAATGAGAACGATAATAAGAATTGTTTCATGTGTATGTATATATGTTTTTTTAAAGGTTAAACGCATATCCGGCTCTTAAACTGAAAAAGCTAAATGTGGTATAATTTTTTTCTGCGGTATTAAGGGTCCTCGAACTTGTCCACCCTTCATATCTAAAACCAATATCGAATTGATTATTGCTGTTTCTACTTCTAATAAACGAACCGACACCAGGCGACCATACAAATGCTCTGCTTGTATTGCCGTTTACCATAAAAGAGGCTCCCAACTGTCCTTCGAAATAAAAATTCCCTTCAGTGTAATACTTTAACCCCGCTTTTAGCGGAACGTACGACATTGTTGGTTGCCTAGGGCCCAAAATTTTCTTTCCCATAAAACTCGTAATCCCACCACTCGCAGTTAAGGAGAACTTTTCTGAAAGGCCAACTTCTCCTTTTAAGTAGCCTCCGTAACCAATTGGACTCTGATTAGTAGCGTTGCCAGTAGGCAAATTTAATTCTGGTCCTATCACAATATTTGATCGCTGTGCCTTTACACTAGAGACAAGTAGTATCAACACCGAGAAAATTTTTAAACCTTTAAAATACATATTAGTTGTTTGTCAGTTTCTTGAATATCTCTTCTAGCGACTGTGATGCATACTTCTTCTTTAACGATAAAAGTGAGTCATTCGCTACAATTTTTCCTTTATTAATGATAATTATATCATCACATATTGCTTCAACCTCTTGCATAATGTGTGTAGAAACGATAATTGTTTTCTCTTTTCCTAGCTCTTTAATCAATAACCGAACATCAGCTAACTGATTTGGATCTAGTCCTGAAGTTGGTTCATCTAAAATCAAAATCTTAGGATTATGAATAATAGCTTGAGCAATACCTACTCTCTGCTTGTAGCCCTTTGAGAGCATTCCAATTTTTTTATGTTGTTCGGCTTGCAGGCCAACTTGTTTAATTACTTCCTCTACCCTACTAGCTAAATTTTTAAGGCCATAGGTTTCCCCAACAAAACTTAGAAATTCTTTCACATACATATCTGTGTAAAGGGGCGTATTTTCGGGTAAATACCCAATCTCTTGCCTAACCGCCGTGGCTTTAGGTGTAATCTGTTGCCCGGCTATTTCAGCGTAGCCTGATGTGGGCATTAAATATCCCGTAAGCATCCTCATGGTAGTAGATTTACCAGCCCCATTTGGACCCAAAAAACCTAAAATCTTTCCTTTTCTTGCTTCAAAACTTATAGAATCGACTGCTTTTTGCTGACCGAAGTGTTTGGCTAGTTCTGTTACCTTAATACTCATCTGATTTCAAATTTAAGTTAATTTTAGAATATTCTTAGCTTGTAACGCGGAAATGTTTTTGGCAAACGAGCTTTGCAGGTCATCAAGTTTACAAATGGTATACCCATTAAAAACGTAATGAATTAACATCCATCCTTCGGTCATCTTACGGTCATCCTAGGGTTATCCTTCGGTTTAACCAATATGTAGTGGGCTTATTCACCATTTGTTCATTAAGGGATGTTTGTGGCTGATGAATTGTCAGCCCCTGCCCTATGCAAAACATTTTTCATCTTTCGCTTAAAGTATTACCTTTGCTACACTATGGCTAAAACAAACGACGAACAATTTAAAAATGTAATCTCCCATGCCAAGGAATACGGATTTGTATTTCAAAGCAGTGAAATATATGATGGCTTAAGTGCCGTTTATGACTACGGTCAATTAGGTGCCGAATTAAAAAATAACATCAAAACTTATTGGTGGAAAGCGATGGTTCAAATGCATGAAAACATTGTGGGTATTGACTCCGCCATATTTATGCACCCGAAAGTTTGGAAAGCAAGTGGCCATGTAGATGGTTTTAACGATCCAATGATCGATAATAAAGATTCGAAGAAACGTTACCGTGCAGACCAATTATTAGAAGACAAAATTGCCAGATACGAAAAAGATGGCAAAACAGATAAGGCAGCCAAATTACAAGCTGATATGGATGCGGCCTTAACGGCCGAAGATCTTCCTCGTCTAAAAGTGTTGATCGAAGAGCATGAAATTGCTTGTCCGGTAAGTGGCACAAAAAACTGGACTGATGTACGTCAGTTTAACTTGATGTTTAGTACACAATTTGGCGCCATGGCCGAAGGCAGTGACGAAGTATATCTTCGCCCTGAGACCGCACAAGGCATATTTGTAAACTTTTTAAATGTGCAAAAATCTGGAAGAATGAAAATTCCTTTCGGAATTGCTCAAATAGGAAAAGCCTTTAGAAATGAGGTAATTGCCCGCCAGTTTATTATGCGTATGCGTGAATTTGAACAAATGGAAATGCAATTCTTTGTTCGCCCTGGGGAAGATAAAAAATGGTTTGCCTATTGGAAAGAAGCCCGTTTAAAATGGCATCAAGCGTTAGGAACTTCTGCCGATAAGTATCGTTTTCACGATCACGTGAAGTTAGCGCATTATGCAAATGCAGCAACTGATATAGAATTTGAATTCCCGTTTGGTTTTAAAGAAGTAGAGGGAATTCACAGTAGAACAGATTTCGATTTAACGCAACACCAGGAATATTCGGGTAAAAAAATGCAATATTTCGATAACGACTTAGATGAGAATGGTAAACCTTACGGAAATTACGTTCCTTATGTAATCGAAACTTCAATTGGTTTAGACCGTATGTTCTTGCTAACAATGATCAATGCTTTTGAAGAAGAAGATTTGAGTACGGCTGATAAACAAGATAGTCGTACTTTATTACGTCTGCATCCCGCATTAGCACCAATTAAAGTAGCCATATTCCCTTTAACTAAAAAAGATGGCTTACCAGAAAAGGCACGCGAAATTATGGATAGCTTAAAATTTGATTTCAACTGTATTTATGAAGAAAAAGATGCAATTGGAAAACGCTATCGCCGTCAAGATGCAATTGGAACGCCATTTTGCCTAACAGTTGATCATCAAACACTAGAGGATAACACGGTTACCATCCGCCATAGAGATACGATGGAACAACAACGTCTAGAAATTAAAGACCTCCATACCATCATAGAAGGTAAAGTGAGTTGGAGAAATTTATTAGCTCATTAACAACAAAGGCCGCTGATTGAGATTAGCGGCCTTTTTTATGTAAACTTGCAAGCTAACTAATGAAAAAATAAAATATGCATAAAAGGATTCTCGCCTTCATACTCTTAATTTTTAGCATTTTAAGTTTGAATGCTCAGTCTCCAGAGACAGTTAAAAAAATGCAGTGGTTTTCTGACGCCAAGCTTGGCATTTTTATCCACTGGGGTATTTACTCAGTTAACGGAATCTCCGAATCGTGGTCATTCTTTAATAATTATATTAACCACGATGCCTACATGAAGCAATTGGCTGGATTTAATGCTGTGCATTATAATCCGCAGCAATGGGTGCAATTAATTAAACAAAGCGGCGCAAAATATGCAGTAATTACAACCAAACACCACGATGGAGTGGCCCTTTGGGATACCAAAACACCTAACGCGACGACCACCAGCAAACATAGTGCTGCAAAACGCGATTTAATAACTCCTTTTGTAACTGCCTTAAAAAAATCCGGCTTAAAAACTGGTCTCTATTATTCCTTGCCAGACTGGAGCCATCCAGATTACGATGTTTTTACTAGAGAAAGAAAGCGATATCTTTTAAAAAATGCATCTCAAAGATGGAATTCCTTTCTAAGTTACTATCAAACCCAATTAAATGAACTTTCGCAACAGTTTAAACCTGATTTACTTTGGTTTGATGGCGATTGGGAACATTCATCAGCCGAATGGCAGACCGGTAAGGTACGACAATCCTTACTGAGCTATAATCCAAACCTGATTATCAACTCACGATTGGATGCGCGTGGAGACTATGAAACACCCGAGCAAGGGGTTCCGGTTGTAAAACCTAACACACCTTATTGGGAACTTTGTTATACCATGAATGACTCTTGGGGTTATCAAGCTTATGATAAAAAATATAAATCGAGCAATATGATTATCCGAACTTTGATTGATTGTATCAGCATGGGGGGAAATTTATTGCTAGATATTGGCCCAAAACCAGACGGAACTATTCCAATAGAACAACAAACCATCTTAAAAGATTTGGGAAGGTGGACAACTAAGCATGCTGAGGCTGTTTATGGCACAAAGGCAGGCATCCACAGTGGTCACTTTAATGGTAAGACGGCTTTATCTAAAGATGAGAAAACACTCTATCTGTATGTTGATTATCAGGACAAGAATGGGGTTTTACTAACTGATATAGCGTCTGGCATTAGCCAAGTTTCAATTATAGGCTATACCGGTAAAATCGACTATGAATCTGTAGGCAATGGTAGCTATTTAATTCAAATTCCCTCGCTTGCTTACGACCGTGATGTTACGGTAATCCGGATTAAATTGAAGGAACCGATTAAATTAAATGACCAAAAGCAACAAGCCATTACTTATCAGGAAGCTTTAACAAAGAGCGATCTGTCTGCAAATCTAAAAATCCGGAAAATTACAACTGCAATTAACGACGGATCAAATCCTTTAAAAGATAGTAAGCTATCAAGCGACGGTTTATATTTCGATGCAGGAGTAAATCCACTTGACGCAAAAGTTAACGATTGGCTTGTCAAAAATGCAGAAGCCTTATACCAAACTGGGAAGGGAATCCCGGAAGGTCATTTTGACGGCAAAACAGCCTTATCGACTGACCTAAAAACCTTATATCTTTTTGTTACGGGCAAACCGAATGGCCCGATTGCAATTAAAGGTTTAAAAAATCATATCAGCAGAATCAGGGTTGTAGGCGAAGGTACGATGCTCGATCACGCTATATATAATAAATTGTATTGGAGTAAAGTTCCCGGAATTGTTTATATTGACATTCCGAAAGCTAAATTAGCTGAGGACGTAACAGTAATCGCAATTTTGCTAGACAATGTTATTGAACTCTACAGAGAAAAAGTAACGGCTATAGAAAGTAACTAAATTATGAAAATTAGAATTCAAGAAATAGAATTTGGTTCGGAAATGATAGACCAAACAAAGAACTTTTACCAGTCTATTTTTGGGCTAGAGGCTACCATAGATCAAAAAAATCTGACTGTCTTTACACTGCCAACCAGCACCATTGATTTCAACATTTCTACTCATTTATCGCCAAAATCAATGTGCACTAGCTTTTTAACTGACGACTTGCAAGAGATTATGGAAAGGTTAACCTCCAATTCCATTAAATTCGAAGGGCCTAAATCGTCACATTTGGGAATGACAAGCATTGAATTTAAAGACCCTAATGGCAATTTGATTAAAGTAAATCAATCTACAGAATCATCACCAGATTGGCTTAAATAGCCTAATACCATTCATGTTGATCTACCCTCGTAATCTGAGGTTTCCCAATTGCGGTTAAAATTCTTCTGGCACCTACCAATGTAGTGGCTTGCCCTCCGTCATAATTGCTTTTTTCGGGTATAAGACTGCTAATTTTCACCATACCCGCCGCCTGGATAAATTCACCATCTCCCATATAAATTGCCGTATGGCTTACTCTACCTCCGTTTATGCCTCTTCGTTTAGCAGCAGAGAAAAAGAGTAAATCGCCAGGCTCTAGATTTTTAATACATTTACTAACACTGATTGAATCATTTTCGAGCACATCAATTGCTTCGCCAACCAATGCTTGTTGCGAAGCATCTCTTGGAATAATGATTCCGTTTAAAAAATAAGCAGTTTTGGTAAAGCCGCTACAATCTACTCCTTTAATAGACGTTCCTCCCCATAAGTAAGGAACTCCCAACAAAGTCACCGCCTGCGACAATATGGCATCTGCTGCAGGGTTAGGTCTTTTTAACCAATTGCGATAGGATGTGGTTAATGATTTTTGAATATATCCAATGCGTTGATCTGGGAAACTGACTTTATAATAATCGCTTTCCTGCCCTAATAATTGCAATACATTTCCGTTTACTAAATCCGACACTCGGGTAGAACTCGCATCTGCCTTGGTAAATGCATGGCCATAGTCTGCAGTAAAAATAATTTTCTCGCTAGTTTGCCATTTGTTAAAAGTCTGCTCATCCATTAATTTAAGCGCTCCTCCATCTGTCCAAGCCAAATAATTATCTGGCGTTTTAACCAAATAAAATGCACCTTGTTTTTTTAGCACCCGCACTGGCGTTCCCAGTAGCATCTGCGTCATTAATTCAGCTCCATGCTGAGGATTACTTCGATTATTACCTACAGAAATATTAGCGACTCCATAAGTTAATCCGTTAAGTGATTTTGAAGGTAATAAGGTTGAAGAAAATTTAACCGTACTTTCTTGAGGTCGTGCCTTTTCAAATTCTTGCAATACAATTTCGGACGTACTTTCTAATTTAACTGAGTCGCCCTTAATTTGCATGTTGAAATAAATATCTCGTTTATCTGGTGCAAATTTCTTTTGAATTTGAGTAGCAAAATTTTTATAGATAGTTGTATCTACTTGGGCATTTAGGGTCAAGGATAAAAAAAGCGAAAGTAAAAAAAGGGTAATCGTCTTCATTGCATTAAATTATTCAACTAAGCTACAAAACAGTTCAACAATATTTCCTTAAATTGCACCCTTTTACTAAAAATGAGCCGAACTATAAAAAAGGAGCAGTCTATTTATCTAGTACTACTTTACCGTTTTCTTTTGTTAATGGTTCTTTATACATTTTGTAGACTTGGCTTCTACCTCGCTAACCAATCTTTTTTTAACCATCTAAATTTCGGAGATTTAGCATATATCTTTGCTGGCGGCCTTAAATTCGACCTTGTTGCGCTGCTTTATATCAATTCGCTCTATATCATTTTACAGGCAATCCCGTTCCCTTTTAGGTATAGAAATGGATATCAGGTTTTTTGCAAATGGTTTTTTATCATTACAAATAGCCTTGGTTTCTTAGCTAATTTTATCGATTTTGTGTATTACAAATACACCTTAAAGCACACTACTGCCAGTGTTTTTTCGCAATTTAGCAACGAGCAGAACAAACTGAAGTTACTGTTAGATTTTTTGGGAGACTATTGGTATTTGGTAGTTCTTTTTGCCGTATTTATGTATGTATTTAGCAGGTTATATCAAATCATAGACATCAAAAAAGCACCTAAATTTACTTGGAAGATCTATTTAACACATACCATCTTACTTGTATTTATTGCCGGATTAGCTGTGATAGGCATGCGCGGGGGGTGGAGGCACAGTACCCGCCCGATTACGATGAGCAATGCTGGAGACTTCGTGAAGCAGCCTAGCGACATGGGCTTGGTGCTAAATACCCCTTTTACCATCATGAAAACACTGAAAAGGGCGGCTTTAAAGCCAATTACATATTACGACGCGCAAACTTTGCAAACTATCTACAATCCAATTCATCAACCCTCACATAGCGCTCCTTTTAAAAAGCTTAATGTTGTATTTTTAATTATCGAAAGTTTAGGCAAGGAACATATTGGGGCATTAAACAGAGATTTACTGGGAGGTACTTATAAGGGCTATACACCGTTTTTAGATAGCTTAGTCGACCAAAGCTTCACTTCTTCTCACACCTATGCCAATGGGCGAAAATCTATCGATGCGCTACCCTCTATCATTTCAGGAATTCCATCTATACGAGAGCCTTTTGTGCTGTCTAGCTATTCAGGAAATAAAACTACGAGCATTGCGAAGCTATTGGACGACAAAGGCTACGAAACAGCATTTTTTCATGGTGCGCCAAACGGATCAATGGGTTTTTCGGCCTATACCAACCTTGCTGGAATTAAAAACTATTTTGGGAAAACAGAGTATGCCAATGACGAGGATTTTGATGGTATCTGGGGAATATGGGATGAACCATTTATGCAGTATATGGCTAAAACCATCAATACTTTTAAGCAACCTTTTTTCGCTGCTTTTTTCTCAGTTTCGTCACATCATCCATTTAAGGTGCCAGAGCAGTACAATGGAAGATTTCCTAAAGGACCATTACCTGTTCAAGAACCAATTGGCTATACAGATTTAGCAATTAAGAAATTCTTTGCAACTGCTAAAAAAATGCCTTGGTATACCAATACTTTATTTGTGATCTGCGCGGATCATGCTACTGTTTCGTATTTACCAGAATACCAGACTATGCCCGGTTATTTCTCGGTTCCTATTCTGTTTTATTATCCGGGTGGAGATTTAAAAGGCAAGACGGATAAATTAATCCAGCAGACGGACATTATGCCAACTGTATTAAATTATTTGAATTATGATAAGCCTTATTTTGCTTTTGGCTTTGATGCTTTTAGCGCAAAAAATGACAACTTCGTTGTAAATAACAACGACGGGAGTTTTAGCCTTTACCAAGGGGATTATTTGTTACAAAATGATGGTCAAAAATCGACCGCACTATTTAATTTAAAGACAGATCGTTTAACAAAAAACAACATGCTAGGCAAGGAACCTGGCGTACAAAATGACATGGAAAAATATTTAAAAGCATTTATCCAACAATATAATAACAGAATGATCAACAATCAGTTAACTTCAGAGTAGGCATGAGAAAATTTGCGCTAAAAATTATTGATTTTTTCTACCCTCCATTCCGAAGATGGTTCAGCTTGCACACATTTCGGTATCTGGCATCTGGTGGAATAACTGTTTCTACTGGCATTGTGGGCTACTTTATTATTTTCAATTATATCTTGCACCAAGAAGATGTTAAAATTGGCGAGTATTTAATAACCGCTCCAATTGCCGCATTGTTCCTAGAATCTGCTGTTACTTTTATTGTAGGTTTTATGCTCAATAAATATTTGGTTTTCACCCAGTCAACTTTGGTAGGCAGAATACAATTATTCAGATATGCGACTGTTTATGGCACTAACATTTTGCTCAACTATGCATTAATGAAAATTTTAGTAGAAAGTTTTCAATTTTTTCCTTCTGTTGCAAAAGCGCTAATTACAATCGTATTAGCTATATTTAGTTATTTCTCACAGAAATATTTCTCCTTTAAGGTGAAGAAATAGTGTGCCTAAACGAAAATGGACATAGACCAAATTATCGACCAAATATATCCACTACCGGTGCTATCAAAAACAGCACTGAAGAATCATATTACCGAAGTGGCATTGCCCAAGGGTCATATTTTATTGAAGGCGGATAAAATCGAAACTACTGTCTATTTTATAAAAAAGGGAATTGTTAGAGCCTATTCCGATCGCGATGGTCATGAAGTTACTTTTTGGTTTGGAAAAGAAGGAGAAACGATTATTTCCATGCGAAGCTATGTTGAAAACTTAAAAGGCTATGAACATATACAGTTATTAGAGGAGTGCGAGTTGTACCAATTAAAAACAATTCATCTACAAAAATTATTTACCGAAGATATCTATATCGCAAACTGGGGTAGACGATTTGCCGAAAAGGAGCTAATCAAAACTGAAGAGCGATTAATTTCCAGAACATTCAGAACAGCAGCCGAAAGCTATCTAGATTTACTAAATACAAACCCCGATTTACTTCAGCGTGTGCAATTAGGCCACATTGCATCCTACTTGGGAATTACTCAAGTTAGTCTCAGTAGAATAAGAGCAGAAGTAAAATAATATCTTTTCATTTTTTATCATTTGTAAAATTATTAATCGTTGCAGATTCGGATCTTTGTAAGAAATAAAATTATGAACTGGATTATTTTAGTTATTGCCGGATTATTTGAAGTGGTTTTTGCATTTTGTTTAGGAAAAGCCAAAGAAGCAACAGGAAGTGACACGTATTTATGGTATGGTGGCTTTCTCATCGCACTAACAATTAGCATGTCGTTATTGATTAAGGCTACACAAAACCTTCCAATCGGAACCGCATATGCAGTATGGACTGGCATTGGCGCAGTGGGAACGGTTTTAATCGGCATTTTTATTTTTAAAGAACCTGCGACCTTTTGGAGAGTATTCTTTATCGCTACATTAATTGGTTCGATCATGGGATTGAAGGCGGTATCGCATTAGGCAAAATATGATACCCATAATTTTAACGTAAAACAAAGCTCTTTTTTTGGATTAGTAGTCAAAACAAGCTACTTTAGCCATTATCAATCTACAGCACTACTATGAGTGATTTTAATGATTTTAACAACGAGCAAGTAGCTAAACTTCCAAGACATTTAAGGCAGTTCATTGTTGAACAGCACTATGAAAAATATACGCCAATAGATCAAGCAGTTTGGCGCTACGTAATGCGCCAGAACTATAGTTATCTTAAACATGTTGCTTATTATCCTTATATCAAAGGTCTGCAGCGTGCAGGACTGAGCATCGAATACATCCCCAACCTTCAAACCATGAATGATAATCTAGGTAAAATAGGCTGGGGTGCTGTTACTGTTGATGGTTTTATTCCACCAGCGGCCTTTATGGAGTACCAAGCTCATAGGGTATTGGTAATTGCAGCAGATATTCGCCAGATTAACCATATTGAGTACACCCCTGCGCCTGATATTATTCATGAAAGTGCAGGTCACGCACCCATTATTGCCGACACAGACTATAACAATTACCTTAGTTATTTTGGTTCTATCGGTGCAAAAGCAATGTTTTCTAGTAAAGATTTTGAGCTTTATGAAGCAATTCGTAAACTTTCAATCTTAAAGGAAGCAGTTGATTCTAATGAGGAAGAAATTGCAAGTGCCGAAAGAGCTTTGCGCTCAATTGCAGACAATATGGGCGAACCATCAGAGATGGCATTGCTGGGTCGTTTGCATTGGTGGACTGTTGAATATGGCTTAATTGGAACGTTAGAAAACCCAAAGATTTATGGAGCAGGGTTACTTTCATCAATTGGCGAAAGTGCGACATGTATGGATCCTAAAGTAACCAAGCTTTGGTATAACCTAGATACGGTTAACTATCAGTACGATATTACCCAAACACAGCCTCAGCTTTTTGTAACAAATACTTTCCAGAATTTAATTGATGTTTTGGAAGCTTTTGCTGATACCATGGCTTTTAGACGCGGTGGAACTGAAAGTATTTTGAAAGCCATCGAATGTAAAAACGCAAGTACTGCGGTTTATAGTTCAGGCTTGCAGCTTACGGGTGTCTTTACAGACGTAGGAATTGCAAAAGACGACGAGCTAACCTTTATCAAAACGACTGGACCATCAGCTTTAGCTTACAATGGCAAGCAATTAACCGGACATGGAAAAACATACCATGCAGACGGTTTTTCATCGCCAGTAGGTAAACTAAAAGGGATTGATAAACCATTAGAAGACCACCATTTAAGTGAACTTGAAGCAATAGGAATTAAGCATAACAACATTGCCAACATTACTTTTGAAAGTGGCATTAATGTGAATGGCCATGTGAAAGAAATTACTATTCAAGATAACAAAGTAATATTGATTGCTTTCGAAAATTGCACGGTAAAGGAAAGCAACGGAAATATTTTATTTAAACCGGAATGGGGCATCTACGACATGGCAGTTGGAGAAAAAATAGTTTCTGTGTTTAATGGAGCCGCCGACAAGGATGCTTATGAAGAGATTACTTTCGTAAGCAAGCAAGAAACACATAAAATTAAATACGACAGTCATACACAACAGTTACATGTGTTGTATCAGAAAGTTCGGTCTGTAAGAGAAAATCAAAACGGCTACGATGCGCTGAAGGATATATTTAAGGAACTAAGAACGTCACATCGCAGTGATTGGTTATGTGCACTTGAAATTCTAGAGATTGTACATCATCAAAAAGTAGATGCAGATTTTGAAAAAGAACTACGCATCTATTTAGAAATGAAAGCTGCGAATGAACCAGATCATACTAAATTAATTAATGATGGCTTGCATGTGATTGCCAATCCAGTAACGCAGTTGATTACGGTAGAAGATTAATTCCAATATAGATGAATATAGTTATTACAGGAGCTAGTAGTGGTATTGGCTTTGAAACTGCGCTAGAATTTGCTTTAGATTCTAAAAACAAAATAGTTTGTATTGCCAGATCGGCCGACAAACTTCGTAAGCTTTTGGAAATAGCAAAGGGAATTAATCCTGATTGCACACTTTTCCCAGTAGCATTTGATTTAGTGAATGATGATTATGCTGCTTTAATTCCGTTTTTAACCGAGCGCTTAGGAGAAGTCGATATTTTAATTAACAATGCCGGCAGCTTAATCAATAAACCTTTTACAGAAACCACAACTGCTGATTTAGCAGAAATGTTAGAAAGCAATGTAATCAGCCATTTCAAAATGATCCAACACGCCCTTCCATTGTTAAAAAGTGGCAGTCATATTGTAAATGTTGGTAGCATGGGTGGTTTTCAAGGAAGTGTGAAGTTTCCTGGCCTTGCAGCCTATTCGGCGAGTAAGGCAGCGTTGCATACCTTAAGTGAATGCCTAGCTTTCGAACTCAGCGAAACGGGCATCAAGGTAAATTGCTTAGCCTTAGGGTCAGCGCAAACAGAAATGCTTGAAGCGGCATTCCCTGGCTATGAAAGTCCAGTTTTAGCCTTTGAAATGGGAAAATATATTGCAGATTTTGCTAAAACAGGTCACAAGTTTTTTAACGGAAAAGTATTGCCAGTTGCAGTAACAACACCGTAAGCATAACAACTTATCAACATTTTAACCTATTAATTTGTTTTTCTTTATATTCGCTTTATCCAATATGAAGAAAACACTATTCATTTTTTGCTTACTTGCCTACTTTGCTTTAACTAGTAAAGCTCAAGATAACACCTCGTTACCGCAGCAGTATCAAAAAATGATGGGGAAAATTTTCGATAAAATCCCTGAGGTTGCAAACCCTGCAGTACAATTACTAGATTTTGCTAAATCAATGATAGGAACCCCCTATCGTTACGCATCGAGCAATCCCGATAAAGGCTTTGATTGTTCTGGCTTTGTAAATTATGTCTTCAAAAATTTTGGATTTAAAGTACCCCGCTCATCTCCTGAATTTGCGCGCACTGGTGTACCCGTTAAATTAACGGATGCGAAAGTTGGCGACGTACTGATTTTTACCGGAAGTAATCCACGGGTAAGAAGAATTGGTCATGTTGGTATAATTTCTTCAATTGAAGATGGAGAGATTAAATTTATCCATTCTAGTTCAGGAAAGGCAAACGGCGTAACGATTACCAATTTGGATGGCTATTACAAAAGCCGTTTCATGAAGGCGGTAAGCATTATTGAATAATAGCTTTCTACAACAGCACAACCTTTAAGGCATCAGCAACATTTCCAACCGCTAAAAACTGACGAGCAAGTTCATGTAATTCCCGTTCTCGTTGTTGAGCATCGCCTATAGTCGCATCTAGAATGTCCTTTACATTTGCATTCCATTGCATATTATCAATTTCTTCTGGACTTGGTAAATTCTCAATATTGCCCAGCATACCTAAGTCATTCCCGGTAAGCACTACAGAATTTCTTACAGCCAACGGCAAAGCGTCAACACCGATGCCTAAAGTTGTCAAAGGTTTTGCAACTTTAAACAAATTTTCTGGCGTAACCCTGCAATACCAATCGCCACCCAAACGGGCTACTAAATCAATTTTTGCTTGGTCAATCTTTCCTTCAGAATCTAAAATCTCTTCTTTAATGTGTATTAATTTAATTTCAGCCAACACCAAATTACCTGCCCCATTTTTTTCACCTAATGGGATCACTTCAGTAACGATACATTCTAGTTGAACTGGAGCTTCAGCCACGCGTGGCGGTGTAACTAGTTCAGATTTAAGCATTGTAAAGCCAGCCTTTTCAAATTCATTTACCCCCTTTGCATACTCAGTGCTGGCTAGGCTGGTTTGTTGAACCATCGCATAGTCAACAATATTAATTACACATTCTTTAACTTCAAGAACATTTTCTAAGGTATGCTTGGTCGTATTATCTCTAACACGTCGTGCTGGCGAAAAAATACAAACGGGCGGATTGGTACTAAATAAATTAAAAAAGCTAAAGGGACTCAGATTAATATTTCCAGCTGCATCGATTGTTGACGCAAAACAAATTGGTCGCGGCGCAATTGCATACTGCAGGTAATTTTGTAATTGTACTGGAGTGAGGTCGGAAGTGTTTAGGGTTAGCATAACATATATAGGTCGGAAGATAAATTGCGTCATTGCGAGGTACGAAGCAATCTTAAAGCGCCGTCCCTTACTTGTTAGTGTTGTAGGATTGCTTCGTGCCTCGCAATGACGAAGAGGTGGAACTATTTTTTTAGCGCTAAAATCGAAAAATCCGTATCTACTTTAGTAATAATGTTGGTTAAAACACCCAAGCCTGTTATTTCCATTTCTACATCATCGCCTGCTTGAAGCCACTGTGGTTTATAGTTCGCATCATTCAGTAAACCCGTACCATTTAATTCCAAAAAGCACCCTGTACCAACCGTACCCGAACCAATTACATCACCCGGTAGAATATCTACCCCATAAGCACAACGCTCAATGATTTCGGCAAATGTCCAGTCCATATCTGCCATATTTCCGCTTGAAACTTCTTGGCCGTTTACACTGCAAGTCATTTTCAGATCATAGGCATTACCAACGTGATTTGGTTTCGCAGCAACTTTATAAGCGGCTAACTCATCTGGAGTAACTAACCAAGGACCAATTACAGTAGAAAAGTCTTTGCCTTTTGCTGGACCAAGATTCAACAACATTTCCTCCATCTGTAAGGTTCTGGCACTCATGTCATTCATAATCATGTAACCAGCAATATATTCATCAGCCTCTGCAGCCTTAATATTCCTACCTTTTTTACCGATTACAACCGCTACTTCTAATTCAAAATCGAGTTTTTGAAAATGATCGGGCATACATTCAATCTCGCCTGGACCTTGGATAGCATTATGATTGGTAAAGTAAAATATTGGATATTGATCAAACTCTGCGATCATGTCAACTTTTCGATTGCGTCTTGCAGCGGCAACATGTTGACGGAAGGCATAACCATCTCTACAAGAAGTCGGATGAGGAACAGGCGCTAACAACTCATAAAAAACCTCTTCTTTGGGTTTTAGCGTACCATCAATAATATCTTGATTGATCTTCTTTGCCCGTTCCATTAAAGCATCACCCCCTTGCAGAAATGCATTCATTTCATCTGGAATTAGCTTATTGCATGAATTCAAATTATAGATATGACCATTCACAAAAACACCTAGGTGTTCTCTGTCTTCGGTTTTGTAAGATACTAGCTTCATAATATACTTGGTTTACGGGGTCAAAGCTAAAAAAATAATTTGAGCGTCAATATGGTTGTTGAATTATTAAATTTGAATATAGCGATAAAAAAACATAATTTAGCCCTCGCAATGATCAATCATCTAACATATCAAAATCACAATGCTAACGAGGTTCTCGCTGCATTTAGGTATGCGATGCTTTCTAAAATCATTTTCGCGCAATATTCTTAGCCGAATTCTTCTTTTATCTGCCTCATAAAAAACGTTTTTACGTTCTTTTCGTTATAACTTAACATACTAACCAAATTACCTAACGCTATGCCCATATATCATACATTAGGAACAATTCCTGCAAAAAGGCACACGGTTTTTCGTAAACCAAACGGTGATTTATATGCTGAAGAATTGGTTTCCACCGAAGGTTTCTCTAGCTTATATTCGCTAGTTTACCATTGTCACCCACCAACAATCGTTAAATCATTAGGAGAGCCTTACTCAGTTGAGCCAAAGATTGCTCGAGCGAAGCACCTACGCCATACGAGCTTAATTGGTTTTAACATCAAGCCTGAAGACGATTATTTACAAAGCCGCAAACCAGTATTGGTGAACAGTGATTTACACATATCGCTTGCGGCGCCGAGAAAATCGATGACAGATTATTTCTATAAGAATAGTCAGGCAGATGAAGTAATTTTCATACACGAAGGCACTGGCGTGTTAAAAACAGGATTTGGCAAAATTAAATTCGAGTATGGTGATTACTTAGTCATTCCGCGTGGCACAATCTATCAATTAACATTTGACGACGAAAAAAATCGCTTATTTATCATTGAGAGTTTTAGCCCTATCCGAACACCAAAACGCTATAGAAATGCCTTTGGACAGCTTGAAGAACATTCGCCATTTTGCGAGCGGGATATTAAAAGACCAACCGACCTAGAAACGATTGATGAAGTTGGTGACTTTAAAGTCTTGATCAAAAAGCAAGGCATTATGTATCCATATACCTATGGAACGCATCCTTTTGATTTTGTAGGCTGGGATGGATTTCATTATCCATGGGCATTTTCAATCCATGATTTTGAGCCAATCACAGGCCGTTTACATCAGCCACCTCCTGTTCATCAAACATTTGAAGGACATAATTTCGTGATTTGCTCATTTGTACCACGAAAGTATGATTATCATCCTTTATCAATTCCTGCTCCATACAACCATAGCAATGTTGATAGCGATGAGGTTCTATATTATGTGGATGGAGATTTTATGAGCCGCAAAAGTGTAGTAAAAGGACAAATAACCTTGCACCCAGGAGGAATTCCTCATGGACCTCATCCTGGTACCGTGGAAAAATCCATTGGTCAAGAAAAAACCGAAGAACTAGCAGTGATGATAGATCCTTTTAGACCCTTAATGTTAACAGAAGATGCCGTTAATATAGAGGACGAAAGCTATCATACGAGCTGGCAAATAAATGTAGAGTAGTGTAATCTTAAAAGAATAACCATGTCAACACAAACATTCGCAGAAAAAATAGCTAAAGCACAAGATTTCCTTCCAATTAATGGAACAGACTATATAGAGTTTTATGTAGGGAATGCTAAGCAGGCTGCACATTATTATAAAACTGCTTTTGGATTCCAATCATTAGCTTATGCTGGACCAGAAACTGGTGTACGAGATAGAGCATCTTATGTGCTAAAACAGGGCAAAATTAGGTTAATTTTAACAACCGCATTAAAATCTGACCATCCAATTGCAACGCATGTGAAAACACATGGCGACGGGGTTAAAATATTAGCACTTTGGGTTGATGATGCCTACAGTGCATTTGAAGAGACAACCAAAAGAGGCGCGAAACCTTATTTGGAACCTCAAACTTTAACAGACGAGCATGGAGAGGTTAAAATTTCTGGAATTTATACCTACGGAGAAACCGTCCATATGTTTGTAGAGCGCAAAAATTATACTGGGGTTTTTATGCCTGGTTACCGGGAATGGGTGAGCGGCTACAACCCTGAGGATGCTGGCTTGCTTTATATTGATCATTGTGTAGGCAATGTTGGCTGGAACAGGATGAATGAAACGGTAAAATGGTACGAAGAAGTAATGGGCTTTGTTAATATCTTATCGTTTGATGACAAGCAAATTAACACTGAATATTCAGCTTTAATGAGTAAGGTAATGAGTAATGGCAATGGCTTTTCAAAATTCCCGATTAATGAGCCGGCTGAGGGAAAGAAAAAATCTCAAATCGAAGAATATTTAGAGTTTTACGAAGGCGAAGGAGTTCAACACATAGCTGTCGCTACAAAAGATATTGTTAAAACAGTCAAAGAATTAAAAGCTAGGGGTGTCGAGTTTTTAAGTCCGCCACCGGAAGCTTATTATGAAATGATGCCGAACCGGGTTGGTAAAATCGATGAAGAAATCGAATTGTTAAAAAGTCTAGGAATTTTGGTGGATTGTGACGAAGAGGGTTATTTGCTCCAAATATTTACCAAACCAGTTGAAGACAGGCCAACACTTTTCTTTGAGATTATTCAACGAAAAGGAGCGCAGTCATTTGGTGCAGGAAACTTTAAAGCCTTGTTCGAGTCTTTAGAAAGAGAGCAAGAATTAAGGGGAAATTTATAGCAAACAACGAGTAAAGAAAATTTTATAGAAAGCGGCGTCATTGCGAGGAGGAACGACGAAACCAAGATGATTACTAACAATGTCCTAACGCATAATAGATGATTACGAATATAAGAATCGTCGACAAACAACCTCCTCCTAATTTTTTTGCTCCATAGCCCGCTAGTATTGTTCTAAAGAAATTATTCATATGTAGATGTTATTATTTTAAAAGGTCATATGGAATACCCAGGTGTTTGTTCGTTTTGACACCTGGCTATTTCATATTAGGTTTAAGGTATAACCATTAAAAAGGGAAAATGTTTAGCACTTATAGGTTCATTTTATTTTTCTTTAATTACTAGCAACACTCCCTTACCCGCCGGAATCGTGATTTCTTGCCCTACGATTAACGCAGCACCTGCTTGGAAATCCTGAATTTCTGGCATCGTAATTACTGCCTTAGCTGGGTCAATCCCCATTTTATTCCAATCTATTACAAATTTAATCAACTCATCTTTTTCTGCCCAACTGGCAATCGCAACCATCGCCGCTCCGGCTTTTTTATATACTGTTGCTAAAATTGCCTTATTTCCTGTTTTAAAGCCACCGTTTTCCGACCAATATCCGAACATCTTCGTGCCTTTCATTCCAAAGTTATCCCATGCTTTCCAAAGTGGTCTAGGATCATTATTACCCGACCATGGTAAACGATTAGTCATTCCAAACACCATTCCTCTCCATTGATTGCCACCATCTTGTAACATTTCGCCCATTAGGCCAAACGGGATACCGCTTACCTCAGTCAGATAAAAATCTGGCTTACTCTTTTCATAATCGAAGTACTCGCCAAACCATAACCTGTTCAGATACGGAAAATGCTCCATATATAAATTCGCGCTATTGTTAAAACCATCGGCTTTGTTATACTGGTTAGCAGAATGCAAATCGATTATTCCAGCATGTCCATTTTGGGTAAGCACGCGCTTGATTCTCTTCATCGTAATCCTATCAAAGGCTACATCATCGAGATAAATTCCATCAATACCTACATTTTTTGTCAACCAGTTCATACCTTCTACGTAATAATTATGCCAACGGCTCATTCCGCTATTCACAATTGCAGCGTCTTTAATTTCGGGTACAAACCAAGCAGCGATGTAGTCTTGTTTAACATGCTCCTGGAGCCAAGAAAATCCGCCGCCACTACCAGGCGAGTAAATCTCGTGTCCTAAGCTTCTCATTGGGAAAGTTTCGTAAGCACGATTGGATAGCTCACGCACAGTATTATAAATTTTAACTTTTAAACCTTTTTGATGGGCCTCATCAATGTAACTTTTCATTTTACCATGTTCAATAAATGGATAATTAATCCACGGATTAATTGGCGTTGCATGATGAATATTAACTACAGTTGCGCCTGTTGCTTTGATGCTGTCTACCTTATTGTATTTGTGGTAAAACCTATTTTCCCACTGAAAATCTGTATTAATCGTATGGAACGGGGTGATTAACAAGGTGAAGTTATAATATAGCACATCACCTTTATTCATTTTTCGTTCGCCGGTATAATTGTTTGCTAACATCGAACTACCCTTATCTCCGATTGTTACCCCACCTTTATCATCATTACCCCATGATTTTGGCAGTAAAAGGGGTTTCTGTAAATAGAAATTCGTGTTCAAAGGCCTAACATAATGTTCATCCCGCAGACTATACTGAAGCCCTGCATTAATATTGCCCAACCAGGCACCATCTTGATTTTTATTAGCAACATCCCATTTCCATGTTACATTAGCAGGTCGCTCACCTCCTTTTAAACCTAAACCCATCATATAAGTTGCGGCATTTTTGTTAAATGGAATATGCATGGTTACATCTTTAAGCTCAACAGTTTGTAAGGCAGTAACTTTTACGGTATACACCATAAATCCATCAAACTCTAATGTTCCGGTAACATCCATTACCAGACTATCGTTCGCACTTTTTGCAGTCCATTGCACCGTACCTTCTTCCTTTTTAATGAATTTAACTCCTGCGTCCTTTAAAACGGTGTTTTTACCATCTGTTTTTCTAACAAAGTGAAAATGGATACTCTCATATAATAAATTATTAGGTTTTGTAGTATAATCTGTCATTTCTGGACTGAAAAAAGTCTGTATTTGCTTCGGGAAACCACTTTTATCGAGCGCTACTTTTCTACCTAATAAGCTAAGTGTACTACCTTCAACCTTTAGCGGAGTATATGGTGCTATTACGGTGTTTTTTTGTGCTAACGTAGAATTTAACCACGTAAGTCGAGTTTGTTTCCATGGTTCATTAATTCCATTTTCTTTACTTAGTTTAGCGTCGATCGTAAGCGTTACGCGTATAGTTTGAGCAGGTGCATTTGCTACATTTATGGTAACAGTACCAGTGTACTTGCCAGCAACAGTAGTAGAAGGAACATTTAAAAGACACCATAGGGCTTGAACACTATTTGCGGGCACATTAACTACTTTAGTTAAATTACTACCATCGTAAGCAATGCCCGTCGTATTTAAACAAGATATTAATTTGGAAGAAATCTTATGTCCAGCCTGATCCTTTAAATCACTGAACTTCAAGTTTACATTCTGTAAATCTTTTGATGCATAAATACCTAACTGAAAAGAAAAATTCTCTCCTCTTAGTGCCTTATCATTAAATGTTTTTTGAGCTCCGTTAAGTATCCACCGTTGTGGAATATCATTTTGCATAATGATAGGATAATTCCTGCTTTCTGGAAAAACCAAATAAGCTGGCTCCGCATATTTTGCTCTCAAATTTTTAACCTCAGTGGCAGTTGCAATAACTTCCATCGGAAAAACAGTATTAAACGAATTTATTGACTGAATTTCTAACACTTTTGTATTTACTGCTATTCGATCCGTTTCTGGGTTTCTTTCATTTTTTGCTTTCAGGTAAACTCCTTTAGGATAATTAGACCGACCTTCGTTTTTATATGGCTGATAATATACATAGTAAATACCTGCACCACTTTCGGCTTCAAAACAAAACACGCCTCTTTCTCTTGTGATAGATTGCACGTAAACACGGTCTGTGATTTTGCCTGTCTTCGCATCCTGAACAATCATTCCTTTTAATTCAGGATTTGGGTCACTCCTCCTCCAATCGATGCTAACTTTAGCCAAGCCTTTGGTACCTGTAAAATTAATTACTGCCCTTTGGTTCCCTAGAGAGTCTGCATTCCAATTATCTTTAGCAAATGTGAACTTAAGTGTCTGAGCATTTGCAAGCCCAAAAGTTAGCGCGACGAATAGCGAGGCAAAAAAAAGATGTTTCATAAATGAGATTTTAATATTTACGTATTGGTAAATTTAATTTATTTATTTGTCGTTTGCCCAAATCCTTTAATTAAAGAAATGATTATTATATAAATTTACTAATTTTGGGCTAGGCTAAAACGCTAACATGTACGCTATATCACTCAGAAGGTCCAAATTATTTTTTAAGCATTTAAAAGTAGCATTTAAACTTTTTAAAAAAAATGACCCTTTGCGTTTGGCGGGCGCTACAGCATTCTTTGCTAATTTTGCATTGCCACCCATCCTATTAATTTTAATTAGACTTTTTGGTTTTTTTGTAGACAGAAGAACTTTTGCGACAAGGTTATTTGACCGCTTATCGAGCATTCTAGATGATAGTAGTATCACTCAAATACGGGAAATCTTAAGAAATATTAGAGGGGTAGATTATAATTGGTGGGCAACGATTTTAAGTTTTGTTTTCTTTGTTTTTGTCGCTACAACCCTATTCAGTGTAATTAAAAGTTCTTTAGATCAGATTTGGTCTATAGGATTGAGTGAGAAAATGGGTATTCTTTTTAATCTAAAATTAAGAGGGCGCTCCATGATTATCATTTTGCTAGCTGGGATATTATTTTTCGTTGGATTACTTACAGATAGCATTCAAGCATTTATTGGCAGTTACATTAACAATGCTGCCCCCACATTTGGAAAGATTTTCTTATCAATTTTAAACGAACTTCTATTTATTGCAATAGTTACCACTTGGTTTGCCGTTTTATTTAGGTTTTTAACTAATGGTAGACCAAGTTGGCGTGTAGCTATCAAAGGTGGTTTATTAACTGGTATTTTATTTACTTTGGGTAAATACATTCTAAGAGTGATGCTGCCGTTAAGCAACATAGGGAATGTTTACGGCGCTTCAGGCTCTATCGTTTTGATTATGCTTTTTGTATTTTATTCATCATTTATCTTCTACTTTGGGGCTTGTTTCGTCAAAGTATTAAGTGATGCGGGGAAAAAACAGATCAGACCGATAAAGGGTGCATTCCTCTATGAGTTAAAAGAAATAATTAAGGAAGATAAAGTTTAATTTGTATGTACATTCACTTGCTCAAATCCTTGCATTTCGAAAACCGCTAATTTATTCAGCATATTAAAATGTAAAATACCGAAAAAATTAAACACGCCATTCTTACCCTTACCCTCGATACAAATACTCTCCTTAAGAATTTCTTGCTGTGCTAAATTTGGGTCATTTAGCAATACACTTTCGTCCTGTATAATTACATCTTTTGCCTCAATTGCAAATTCCTTTAGGAGGGCTAAAAAGCTTTGTCCATTCAACAGTAATTCTTTAATATTCATATGGCTTATGTTGTTTTTGTTAAGGTTGGTTGACAAAAATTATATATCAAATCTTAAGCCAAAAAGAAAATGAGAAATAAATAAAAATGGATAAAATTCTTTACCTATTTCTCATTAAAAAAAATGAAAGCTAGTGAGGCTAAAAAATTCTGAAACCTATGCCAATTGTATACAGGTTTAATTTTGTTGTTGGATATCCTCCAGCCGAATTAATTTCAGTTAGACCAGATTCATATCTAGCATCTACATTTAGTTTTCCGATGTCGAGACCAACACCAAATTGCCATCCTATTGAGTTATCTTTAAACTCACCATTGAAGGCTGACGAAGCTGCCTGACCAAAATTTTGCTCATTGTCTAACATCAACGTAAACACTGGCCCAGTGTTTAGGCGTAAACCAAAGCCAGCAGCTCCAATTTTAGTACCTATTAAAACTGGAACATCCAAACTGGTAAATTTCACACCATTTTCTAAGCCACTAGCCGTAACTAAATTTGATTTTTTTCCAGACAAGTAAGCTTCTGGCTGCAAATGTATGCCAGCTCCACCTATTCTTGCCCATACCCCTCCATAATAACCAGCTTGATTATCGCTTTTGAAGGTGTCTTTTGTTTTAAATTTCGCCAAATTCATACCGCCTTTTATGCCTAGTTGAAAGGTTGGCAAGCCTTGACTAAAAGCATAGAAGCTTGATAAGATGAATAGCAGCGATAGGGTGATCTTTTTCATTATCTGATAATTTTATTTAAAAATAAGTATATTTTCAATTGAAAGCTAAATTATGTAGTTTTATACGTGTTTCTAAAAGTTAAATATGCCATATTAGTACACGTTGCTACGCCCTCATGAGTTTTACTTTCAATATTTATGCCATCCTTTTATTAATCTTTGGATCAATTACCATGGCATTGGCGTTTTTTATCTATCGAAAGGGAGGAAATGCTGTTCGTTGGTTTAGCTTAATGATGTTTTCAAATGCTATCTGGTCTATAGCCTATGGTTTGGAACTTGCCAGTAGTGATATTTCTCAAATCAAAACCTTACTAAACATCGAATATATTGGTATAGCTACGGTACCGCTCAACTGGTTTTTATTTTGTCTGGACTTTAGTGGGAAAGAATGTTGGTATAAAAAACCGTTAAACCTTATTTCAATTTTGGTCTTTCCGATTGTTACAGTTCTAATGGTCTGGACAAATGATTATCATCACTGGCATTATGCTGATTCAAAAATGGCCACCGACACACCCTTTCCAATGATTGACCTTTCGCCAGGTATTTGGTATCAAATTTTTACGATTTACTTCTACTTAATAATGGCTTGTGGTTGTTTCTTACTAGCAATGAAGTTTCGTAAGTCAGATCCAATTTTCAGGAAACAAAACTATAGTTTAATTATTGCGGCAGCAATTCCATGGGTTGCAAACATTGCCTACCTTATTGGCATCAGGCCTTTAGGCTATGTTGATGTTACTCCCTTTGCTTTTATCATCACCAGTTTCTTGATTCTTATTGGCATCTATAAATTTAAACTTTTCGACATCATTCCATTAGCAAGAGAAAAAGTGCTGGAACTAATGCAAGATGGGTTCTTTGTATTGGATAAAGACTATAGAATTATCGACTATAACCAATCTATCAAAAGATATATTAATTATACGGCTGAAATGAAAATCATTGGTGCAGACCTAGGAGATCTGTTTCCAAATCAGCCAAAATTTTTAAAAATGATACAGACTCATCATGCGGGGAAAATAGATCTACAAGTAACCGTTAACAATGAGCTTCTTTATTTAGAGGGAGATATTCTATTCTTAAACGATAATAAAATAAACAACGATTTTAGCATTATTAAGCTCCAAGATGTTACCGCTTATAAGCGAGAATCGGTGCGGACAATTGAACAAGCAAGAGAATTAGAGCGATTAAACCAACTTAAAGATCGAATATTTTCAATTATTGCACATGATTTAAGAGGTCCCTTGGTTAATCTTGCCGAGGTGTTAAAAATGATGTCAAATAATCAAATCAGTAGCGATGAATTTAAAAATATCTCTCCTACGTTAAGTAAAGACATTATTTACACGACTGATTTATTAGAAAATATTTTGCATTGGTCTAGGAGCCAATTAAAGGGCTATGGGATCAACAAGGAGGTATTTAACATCAGAAACCTTATCATCAACGAAATCAATTACCATTTGCCAGCAGCTGAACTAAAAAAGATTAAAATTGTTCATGATGTTTTTCCAAATGAAATGGCCTATGGGGATATTTTAATGATTCAAATTGTAGTTAGAAATATCATTAACAATGCTATCAAGTTTTGCAACGAGGGATGTGAAATACATATTACCGCTAAGTATCAAAAAAACAGAACAATGCTCATTTGCATTGAAGACAATGGCGTAGGAATTAAGGGTGAAGTAATGAGCCGGCTCTTCAAAGAGGAAAACATATCTACTAGAGGTACCCTAAATGAAAAAGGAACCGGATTAGGTTTAATGGTATGCAGTGATTTTATGAAACGTAACGATGGTAGTATCACTGCAACCAGTATTGAAGGCAAGGGCTCAAAATTTTGCCTTGTCTTGCCCGTAGAAAGCACAAATTAACTTCGACGCGCTTAGTTATTATTACCAGTGACTTCGTCAATTGCTTGTTGTTCTTTTAAAGCATCAACATTGTTCTTATTACCGAAATTTTGTGTTTTATCAGCGAAATAAGCTAGGATATCACGTATTGAGTCTAAATTATCAGCAACTCTTTGATGCATGTCTGGTAAATCCTTGTCTAATTTCTTATCCCCGAGCTCGATATTGTCAACTTCTATTTTTCCAATTTTCTGAATAATTGCCTGCTGCGAATGTTGTAAGTCTTCTAATTCTCTTACAATCTTTTCCATTAATTCAAATTTCTTTAAGGTATCCATAAACTCGTTTTTTAGTTGTCTTTGACCCTAACAACATTGGCATAGCCTAAAAGTTTTAAATAATTCAGATTTCATTTGCAAAAGAATTAAATAACTAATAACTTAGTTTTAAATTATACAGTATGAGAAAGGCTTTTACTTCCATTTTATTTGTTATTTGCTTTGCGCATTTGCATGCACAAAGTGTTGTTAATTATGATAAGGAAAAGCTCCTTGAATATTATCAGTCACAACGTTATGCGGATGCAGCACAATACCTGCAAACGGTTTATCCAGAAGACACGCAAGATACCAAAGCGCTGGGCCAAATAGCCTATTGTTTTATGATGGCTGGCAAATTGCCCGAAGCTGAAAAAAACTACCTTAGGTTAAATAACCAAGTTCCAAATTCATTGCCTGTGCTTTTTAATTTAGCAAACATTAATTTAAGACGGGGAAATTATGTAAAGGCACGCGAGTATTTTGAACGCATTGTCAAACTAGATAGCAATAATTTTAATGCTTATAAGCAGCTTGCGAACTTATATACAAATCCTGTCGACAGCCTCAAAATTAGTTACCTGGTTAAAGCTAACCAGCTTAATGGCACCGAAGCAGACGTAGCCCTTGACTTGGCAACAGCCTATAAAATGTTGAAAAATTATGAGCCTGCATATTCAGTACTTTTAAAAGCCATAGCGGCTGATACTGGTCACCTTATTTTGCAACAAGCTAAATTACCGATTGCCATTCAACTTAAAAAATATGCTGAGGTTATAGAAACGGGCGAAAAATTGTTAGCTGGAGGCTTAGATGGAAACGTTGCTAAAGATGTTGGAATGGCCTATTACTATCTAAAAAACTATGAAAAGGCAATTTCCTATTTCAAAATGCTCGAGGTCATCACAGCACAAAGTGAAAGTACTTTATATTACACTTCGCTATGTTATCGAAACTTAAAAAACTATAAGTTGGCAGCCGAATACGCAAAAAAAGCTATCGAAGAGGGGATATCGCCAAACACAGCAAGCTACTATCTTTTATTAGGTGGTATTTATGAAATTAGCGACCAATCTACCAATGCACTCACAGCTTATAAAAAAGGTTTAACCTTCAATGCAAATGGAAATATTTATTACCGGATGGGAATATTGTACGATTTTAGATTAAATCAAAAGAAAAGTGCTTTAACTTATTACAATTTGTATTTAAAAAGTAAACCAGACACAATAAACGATAAGGATCAGATAAGTTATGCGAGAACTAGAATTATCGATTTAAAGAGCCCGAAAGTAGCTAGTCCGAAAATCAATTAATTCCTTGCATTCAGTCTGTCAGACTAATTAGAAATGGCCTCAAAAATCGGTTTCACATCAATCCAAAAATGATCCAACGCAACAATACGAGGTTTAAGGAATGAAATAAGGGTAGGCCATTTATTTTGATCAAAAATGCTTACTTGATTGAGTGTTTTAGAAATTTTACTAAAGGGGATGCCGTGTTCATTAACAGCATCTTGTTCCCACTCCCATTCTTCGCTTAATGCTGCTGTAAATAATAGTTTAAGCGCTAAGAACTGATCAAAATATTGCCTTCTAACGGTTTGATCTGGGTGTGTAAGTTGGATAGAAATTATTGCTTCCTTTTGGGATACGTCCATCTTAAAAAGCACATATTTCAATCCTGTTTTATAATTAACCCAGTTAATAGGTAAGCCTTCTGCAGATGGTATTGGCTTCATATATTTTCCAAATGCAATCCAAAATTGCTGACGAAGTTTAGAAGCCTCTTCTTTACTGTACATCTAATTACTACCTTTTTTGTTTCACGACTAACTTTAACCTTTCATCAATAGCCGGGCAACATATTTCCCAATGATATCAAATTCGAGATTAACTTTATCTCCCACAGCAACTTGATGTAGATTAGTATGTTCATGCGTGTAGGGAATAATGAATACTGAAAATTCATCTGCTTCCGATTTTACTACCGTTAGGCTAATTCCGTTAACGCAAATGGATCCTTTTTCAACAGTTACGTTTCCAAGTGATGCATCATACTTAAAGCGATATTCCCAACTTCCATCTAATTCTTCGATCAATACACATACGGCTGTTTGATCAACATGCCCCTGTACAATATGGCCGTCTAGACGTGCATTCATCTGCATGCATCGTTCCAAATTCACTTTGTCTGCTACTTTTAAATGACCAAGATTCGTCTTTGCCAAAGTTTCGTCAATCGCAGTAACGGTATGTGTGCCTTGACCCAAGCTAACTACTGTTAAGCAAACCCCATTATGCGCCACACTTTGATCTATTTTTAATTCGTTACTTATGTCCGAGGCGATGGTAAAATGCAAATTGCTTCCTTCAGCTTCAATGCTGCTAATTTCGCCAAGTGTTTCTATGATCCCTGTAAACATTAACTATATTTTTTTCTGTTTTTCAACCAATTGCTTTCTTGCGGCGCCGCCTCAATATGTGAAGCTGCTTTTTGATCTTTCAATAAAAGAACCGCAGTAATTGCTGCCAACATTGCTTCTTCCTCCCGGCTATTTTTTAAGCTCTCTGCGTTAAAATATTTACCAACAAAGTGTGTATCAAACTTACCTGAGGTAAAAGCTTCATGTTGCATTACAAATTTACCAAAGCTCAAGGTAGTTTGTATGCCAGTAATGTCATATTCATCAATTGCCCGAATCATTCTCTCAATCGCTTCTTCCCTATTTGCACCATAAGTAATCAATTTAGCAATCATTGGATCGTAATAGATGGGGATTTCCATTCCCTCTTCAAAACCATCGTCGACCCTAACGCCATTTCCCTTTGGGGTTTTATAGGTTTGTAAGGTACCAATGTCGGGTAAAAAATTATTTAAGGGGTCTTCTGCATAAACTCGAAGTTCCATGGCATGGCCATTAATTTTCAAGTCTTCCTGCCCAAAAGAAAGCGTTTCACCTCTTGCTATCTTAATCTGCTCTTTCACCAAATCCAAACCTGTGATCATTTCTGTAACAGGATGCTCTACTTGTAAACGGGTATTCATTTCTAAGAAAAAGAAATCAAGATTTTCATCCAAAATAAACTCTACCGTTCCTGCGCCAATATAATTTACGGCACGGGCCACGTCAACGGCACAGCTTCCCATTTTGCCCCTAATTTCATCGGTAAGCACTGCTGAAGGTGCTTCCTCAATAACTTTCTGATGCCTACGTTGTATAGAACATTCGCGTTCAAAAAGATGAACAATGTTACCATGCATATCGCCTAAAACCTGTATTTCGATATGTCTTGGTGAAGTTACATAGCGCTCAATAAACACAGCCCCGTCGCCAAAGGCTGAAGTTGCTTCGCTTACCGCCAAATGCATTTGTTCTTCAAAATCCTCCGATCTTTGTACTATCCTCATCCCTTTTCCACCACCACCCGCAGCTGCTTTAATCAAAATTGGAAATCCAACCTCAATTGCCCTCTGTTTAGCTTCTTCGATATCTGTGATAGCTTCTTCAGTTCCAGGTACCATCGGAATACCATATTTTAATGCAGCAGCCTTCGCCGATAATTTATTACCCATTATCTCCATCGCTTCTGGACTTGGGCCAATCAAAATTAACCCAGCCAACTTAACTTCTCTGGCAAACGCAGCGTTCTCAGATAAAAATCCATAACCTGGGTGAATGGCTTCTGCGCCAGTTTGCTTGCAAGCTTCAATAATTTTGCTGCCTACTAGGTACGACTGGCTAGATGCGGCTGGTCCGATGCAAACCGCTTCATCAGCGTAACGTACATGTAAAGCCAACCTGTCTGCTTCCGAATAAACCGCAACAGTTTTAATACCCATTTCTCTCGCAGATCGCATAATTCTTAAGGCAATCTCTCCGCGATTAGCTACTAAAATCTTTGATATACGTGCTGTATAATGCGAACTTTGAGACATAATTAGTGAATTTGTAAGTTTGAAATTGATTGTATGGTTTGATCAATCATGCTTGATGAGATATCTAAATGTGTTACAAATCTAATTGTTTGTGCTGAAGTGGTATTACATAAAATTCCTTTTTGCTCGAGCTGCTTTACAATATGCTCTGCTTTTAAATTCTTTTGTACATCAAAAAGTACAATATTAGTTTCGACAGGCATAACAGAACTTACAAAGGGCGCACGTTTTAATGCTTCTGCTATTGCTTTCGCATGAGCATGATCCTCGGCCAGTCGATTGACATGATGATCCAACGCATATATTCCTGCTGCAGCTAAAAAACCAGCCTGACGCATTCCTCCGCCCAAAACCTTTCTTATCCTACGAGCCTTAGCAATCGTTTCCTTTGAAGCCAAAAAAACCGAGCCAACTGGTGCTCCAAGCCCTTTCGATAAACACACGGAGATCCCATCAAAATATTGACCATAAGCAACTGCTTTCTCTCCAGTTGCAATTAAAGCGTTAAATATTCTTGCCCCATCTAAGTGTAATTTAATACCTTTTACAGCACATAAATGATGAATAGGTTCAATATCACTTAATTTATAACACTTTCCGCCTCCTTTATTTACCGTGTTTTCTAATACAACCAAACTAGATTTGGGATAGTGAATATTATCGGCGTTTATTTCTGGTTCAATTAACTCTGGCGTTAAAATACCGCGTTCGCCATACAACAAGCGTACAGAAGCCATAGAATTATAGGCAATTCCACCACCTTCATAACGATAAACATGTGCAGTTTGATCACATATTACCTCATCCATCGGTTGGGTATAACATTTAATCGCAATTTGATTGCTCATCGTGCCTGATGGGCAAAACATAGCCGCATCCATGTTAAATAAGGCTGCAAGCTTTTCTTCCAACGCATTTACCGTTTCATCCTCACCGAAAACATCATCTCCTATTTTGGCATTCATCATGGCATCGAGCATACCAGGTGTTGGCTTGGTAACGGTATCGCTTCTAAAATCTATTCTATTCATTTTTTCTATACTAGACATGGTGCTTTATTTTGATAAATTCTTCTGCTAAAATACACTAGCTGATAATTTATTTAGCATTTCTATTAATTAAATTACGTATATCTATAAGTATACAATTTTAACCAAGGAGCAAAATTTGTTTTTAACGGGTATTCAAAATAAGGTTTCCTTACAATCTAAGTCAAAAATTCTCTATAAAACATCAAATTATTAATCTTTTAACAAAAAAATAGAAATATTTGCTTCTTTTATCATTTATATTTACACCGCAAAATAGCAAAACTTAACAGCAGGCGAGTAGAATGGACAATGTCAATATTAAAGAATTAGCAAAAGCACTTCAACTTTCAACATCTACCGTTTCGAGGGCATTTAGAGACAATAGCGATATCAACGCAGTTACAAAAGAACGCATATTGGCTATGGCAAAAAAAATGAATTATCAGCCTAACCACTATGCAAGTAATTTAAGAGAACAAAAAAGTAAAACAATTGCCGTAATTGTACCCGAGCTTGGAAACAACTATTTTTCCTTAGCAGTACAAGGAATTGAGCGCGTAGCCAGTGAAAAAGGCTATCATATTTTAGTTTACTCGACAAATGATCAATTCGAAAAGGAAGTTTCATTTATCAAGCATTTACATCATGGAAGAGCCGACGGCATAATTATGTCGGTTACAGGTGAGGCAAACGACCACAACTATCTAAATGAATTATCTAAAAAACGACTTCCATTAGTGTTTTTTGATCGGGTTTATGAAGATATCGTTACGCCAAGAGTAACCACAAATGATTATGACAGTAGCTTTTCGGCCACAAAGCATCTAATAGAACAAGGATGCAAACGAATTGCTTATTTAGCTGTAAACAAAACATTATCTATCGGAAAAACCAGGATGCAGGGCTACATTGATGCATTAAAAAAATACAAAATTCCTTTTCATGAAGAATTGATCATTGATTGTACTAATAATTATAAAGAGAATATTAATCATTTAAAACAGTCGTTCTCCAACCTTAAACCAGATGGCGTATTTACTTCTGTAGAGCGATTAGCTTTTGCTACTTACTATGCTTGTTATGATTTAAATATCTCTATTCCAGAAGATTTAAAGGTAATCGGTTTTTCAAGTTTAGAGATTGCACCCCTTTTAAATCCAGCACTCTCAACCGTAACACAACCGGCTTTAGAACTTGGTAAAGCAGCTGCATCACTCCTATTCAATTTATTAGAAAACCCTGCAACGACTCCCGCAACGTCGCACATAATTTTAAATTCCAAGCTGATCAAAAGACGGTCTACTTCTACCGAAAAACTGTAGCCAAATACCCAATATTTTTAAGCGATAAAAAGAGCTATTTTTTTTCAAAAATTTTAGCGTTTTTCTCAAAACGCGCAGAATCCACACTTAGTTTCCGCAACATAGTTGCATTATTGTCTTGATTTTTCGGGAACGTTCCCGAAAACGTTCCCGAAAAGTTAGCAAAAAGGATCTTAGTGTTAAAAATACACTTGTTAGCGATATTTAATTTTTTAACTATTTAAAAAACAACCACTTATAAAATATCATGCCAATATTTTAAAAATAGTTTACAGTAAATTATTTGCCTTTTTCACCATTTTACATCCCTAAAATATCGCGTTGAAAATAAATATGATATTAAATTTTGAATTATAACGTACAGTACTAAATTTACCATAACATAATATACAACTAACACTAATCAAATATTTCACCTTTAAAACGGGCTTTTTTTATGAAAGTACTCTACCCTATTAAGCTTTGTATGTTGCTGTTTTTTGCGCTCGGCACATTAACAGTAGCTGCACAGACCGGAAGTATCTCCGGCAAAATCTTTGACGAGGCAAGCATGCCTATTCCGGGAGCAACGGTTCAGATTGTCGGTACCCAAATGGTAATGCCTACCGATGCTACCGGAAGTTACAAATTCTCAAGCTTAGCTGCTGGCACTTATACTATTTCGGCCAGATACCTTGGCTTTGCGGCACTAACTCAAACAGCAACTGTGGGTTCAGGAAATGTTGTGCTAAACTTCAACTTAAAACCAGATTTGCAAAATCTAAACGAAGTAGTAATTATTGGATACGGTACTGCCGAAAAGAAAAGTCTCACAGGATCAATTGCTACAGTGAATTCAAAAGATTTTCAAAAAGGTACAATCACCACACCAGAACAACTTATTCAAGGTAAAGTAGCTGGAGTAAACATTGTAAATAATGGTGGAAGACCTGGAGGTGGAAGTGTAATCCGTATTCGCGGCGGTGCTTCATTAAATGCAAGTAACGATCCATTAATTGTAGTAGATGGTGTTCCTTTTAGCGGAAGTAGTATCGGGAACGCTCCCAGTCCTTTGGTGTTGATCAATCCAAATGATATTGAGACCTTTACAGTATTGAAAGATGCCAACGCTACAGCCATTTACGGTTCAAGAGCGTCGAATGGTGTTATTCTAATTACCACCAAAAAAGGTGGCTCAGGTGCTCCCATTTTTAACTTCAGTACAAATAATAGCATTGCTACAGTCATCAAAAATGTAAACGTACTCAGTGCCGATCAAATTAGAAGCTATGTAAATGCCAATGGTACTGCAGCACAAAAAGCCTTATTAGGAAGTGCGAATACCAATTGGCAAGATGAAATTTTTCAAAATGCTTTTTCAAGTGATAATAATTTTAGTGTTGGAGGAGCATTTCAGAATGTACCTTACCGCTTTTCGGCTGGCTATTTAAACCAACAAGGTCTGTTAATCACTGATAAATTAACTCGTGCTTCGGGTGCTTTGAGCATCTCCCCAAGCTTTTTATCAAACCATTTAAAAGTTGAGCTTAATTTAAAAGGTACATTATCTGAATCGCACTTTGCCAACGATGGTGCAATTTCTAGTGCGATCCAATTTGACCCTACACAACCTGTTAATGCAAACAATGCATTTGGAAATTACTTCGAATGGACCCAAGGAGCCGTTCCGAATCCAAATGCACCACGTAACCCAGTTGCATTAATCCGTTTACAAGATAATAATGGAAAGGCTGCACGAAGTTTCGGCAATATCAAAATGGATTATTCTTTCCATTTCTTGCCAGAACTTCATGCTATTTTAAACTTAGGTTATGATAACAATACCGGCTATGGATTTACGAGAGTACAACCATTCGCTGCACAAAGTGCCTCAACAAACGGTTTTTTCGGAGATCGTAAAAATTCTGAAAGCAATATCGTATCTGAATTTTACTTAAACTATGCGAAAAATGTTTCAAGCATAAATAGTAGGTTTGATGCGACGCTTGGTTATGGTTATTATGATAACGTATACACAGGATACAATTTTAAAACATTCAAGGGCACAGGAGAATTATTAACTACTCCAGTATTCCCCTATTCAATTGAACAAAACAAATTACTTTCTTATTATGGAAGATTTGTCTACACGTTAGCTGATAAATATATCCTTTCTGGAACAATGAGGGCAGATGCTTCTTCTAAATTCTCAGAAGACAATCGCTGGGGTTACTTCCCTTCTGCAGGATTTACTTGGAGAATAATCGGGGAAGACTTTATGAAGGCGAGTAATACTTTTTCTGACTTAAAACTAAGATTAAGCTACGGTGAAACAGGTAATAAAGATGGTATCGGAAATTACGATTATCTGTCTAAGTATTATGCAAATAGCAATACTGGTCAATACCAAATTGGCGATACCTTTTACAATTACTATAGTCCAGCGGCATACGATCCTGATTTAAAATGGGAAACTACCACTACTTACAATGCTGGTCTTGATTACGGCTTTGCAAAAGGCAGAATTTTTGGTAGTGTAGATGCTTACTACAAAAAAACAAAAGACCTATTAAGTACTATTAATATTCCTGTAGGTACCAATTTTAGCAATCTATTAACTACCAACGTGGGAAATATGGAAGTAAGAGGTATTGAAGGAAGCATTAATTTTGCAGCTATAAAAAGTGAAAACACCAACTGGGATCTCGGCTTTAATGTAGCTTACAATAAAAGAAAAGTTACCAATTTAACCCTGAATCCAGATCCAGGATCTAAAATTGGAGCAGGTGATATTACAGGTGGTACAGGAACAACTTTGAAATATAACTCTGTTAACCAGGTACCAGGTTCATTCTTTGTGTACAAACAAGTTTACAATGCTAGCGGTGCTCCCTTAGAAGGTGTTTTTGAAGACTTGAATGGAGATGGAATTATCAGTACTGGTGACCAATATTTCTATAAATCTCCCGATCCTAAATTAACTTTTGGTTTCAATACCAACTTTAACTACAAAAAGTGGTCAGTTAATACAGTGTTGAGGGCAAATATTGGCAACTATGCCTATGAGAATGTTTCTTCGAACTTCGGTATCAAAACAAACATTTTAAGTCCAAGCGGTATTATCAACAACACTGGCGCTGACTTCTTGAATACCAATTTTCAGACTAACCAATTTTTAAGCGATTACTATATCAAAAATGCTTCTTTTTTGAAGATGGACAATATTGGAGTTAGTTATAATGTTGGCAGATTGTCGAAAGTTAACAATAGCACTTTACGAATTTCAGCAAACTGTCAGAACGTGTTTGTCGTAACTAAGTTTGATGGCTTAGACCCAGAATTATCATCAGGTATTGATTACAACTTATATCCAAGACCAAGAACCTATACTTTAGGTTTAAATGTTGGTTTTTAAAAATAATAGGAAGATGAAACACTCATTTAAAACGATATTGGCAACCGCAATTTTACTGTTGTCATTAAATTCATGCAAAAAAAGCGATCTTAATCTAAAGCCTACCAATGATGTTACTTCAGAAACGGTTTACGCTAATGCTGCAGGTTACAAACAAGGTTTAGTTAAATTATATGCTAGCTATGCATTAACTAGTTCACAAGGTTCTGATGTTAGCGATATTGGCGGAATTAACTCGGGCTTTGCCGATTTCTTAAGGCTATTTTGGACTTCACAAGAATTAACAACCGACGAGGCAATTTGCGCTTGGGGAGATGTGGGCATTCCAGAATTGGACTATTCTACTTGGGCAGTAGACAATGTATTTTTAAGAGGATTATATTCAAGAAGTGTCCTACAAATTACTGTATGTAATGAGTTTCTTCGTGAAAGTACTCCAGAAAAACTAGCTGAGCGTAGTATTACCGGAACTGCAGCTACAGATATCGAAAAATATCGTGCAGAAGCTCGCTTTTTACGTGCCTATCAGTATTGGGTACTATTAGATGGTTTCGGAAACCCTCCTTTTGTTACAGAGGCCGACGAGATTGGAAAAATTGCGCCAAAACAGATTACCAGGGCTGCCTTATTTACTTATATCGAAAGTGAATTAAAAGCCATTGAAACAGCATTGGTTGCCCCTAGAACAAACGAATATGGCCGTGCAGACCAAGGTGCTGCTTGGGCGCTACTGGCAAGATTATATTTAAATGCCCAGGTTTATACTGGTACAGCTAAATATAGCGAAGCTATAACTTATTCGAGCAAAGTAATTGCTGCAGGTTATGCATTAAAAGCTAATTACAAAGATCTATTCCTTGCTGACAACAACACTAATAACTTGGAAACCATTCTGACAATTAACTACGATGGTTCCAAAGGAACTAATTATGGAGGAACAACATTCTTAATTAACGCTGCAATTAATGGTGATATGAATCCAACTTCGTACGGTGTACCGAACGGCGGTTGGGGAGGAAATAGAACTCGTCAGAATTTACCAGCCTTATTTCCAGATCCAAATGGAAATGCAGATAAACGTGGTGTATTCTTCGGTACAAAAAGTAATGTTGACGAAATTGGCGTGTTTACCGATGGATTAAGAGTTACTAAATTTAAAAATGTGACCTCTACCGGTGTAACCCCTTCATCTTTAAATGGAACCTTTAGTTCATTAGATTTTCCTTTATTCCGTTTAGCTGAGCAATATTTAATTTATGGAGAGGCTGTAATGAGAGGTGGTACTGGCGGCTCAATCGCACAGGCTTTGACTTATGTGAATGCTTTACGCCAACGCGCTTATGGCAATGCAAGTGGTAACGTAGCTACGATCAGTACCGATTTCTTCTTAGATGAACGAGGAAGAGAATTATACTGGGAAGGTCATCGTCGTACAGATTTAGTACGTTATAACAAGTTTACGGAAGGCACTTATTTATGGCCATTTAAAGGCGGTGTTAAAGCAGGAACTGCACTCCCATCTTTCAGAAATATTTATCCAATTCCGGCGGCAGACTTAATTGCAAACCCGAATTTGAAACAAAATACAGGCTATTAATCATCAGATTTATACATATGAAATCAATATTTTTAAAATCATTAGCATTAAGCTTTATTACTTTAGCGCTATGGTCTTGTAAAAAAGACGAAACCCGATCAGTCGCTACTTCAGGCACTGGGGGTACTTTAAAATCATCGGCAACTAGCGTTGTATTAGATAAATCAATGCTTACCAGCAATGTAATTACTTTTAATTTAACCAATGCCGACTTTGGCTATTCAGCAGCTGTTACCAACACACTGCAATTGGCCGTAAAAGGTAGCAACTTTGCTAATCCAAAAGAGGCAATTTTACCAGCAAATGCTACCGCTAAGGCATACAATGGCCTCGACTTTAATAACCTCTTATTGTCGTTAAATTTGCCGACAACAGCCAACACTGATGTAGAAATTCGTGTTAAATCATCTATATCCACTGCTATTCCGCCCGTGTATAGCAATGTCGTAGCAGTAAGTGCGAAACCATTTCCACTAACAGCTTGGATCTATGTACCTGGTAATTATCAAGGTTGGAATCCTGCTACCGCAGATAGCTTAGTTTCTGTAACTGGTAATGGTGTTTATACAGGGGTTATTGCCTTTGACGGCGGGAACTTTAAAATTACCCCAGCCAAAAAATGGGATATAGCCTATGGAGATGCTGGAGGTGGAAAAATTAGTACTTCAGGTGGAGATATTAGTTCAATCTCTGCAGGTTCAAAAGAACTAGTAGTAGATCTAAATGCAAATACGCTAACCATAACGCCATTGGTTTGGGGTATTATTGGTAACTCGATACCTGGAAGTAACTGGTCTGTGGATTCAGATATGAAATTTATCAACGACGGAAAAGGAACTTGGAAAATCACGCTAAATATGACACCTGGTGCATTTAAATTTAGAAAAAATCACGATTGGGGAACCAATTATGGTGGCAATGCAAGTGGAACACTAACAGGTGATGATATTAATATTGCTACAGCAGGTAATTACACAATTACGTTAGACATTCCAAACAACAAATACATACTGGTAAAAAATTAACTACATTCTTCAACGGCTGAGCTTTCGAAGTTTAGCCGTTGAAGAATTTTTAGTTCAGCCAAAAAAGCTCAAAACCAATTGCCCAATTGGTCTTATTTCACCCTTCTTGGTGTATAAAATACACTTTCTAAAAATTTATGTTTTTCTACGTTTACGTCATTGCCTGATATAAAGTGACGGTTAAGAAATAAAAAACTAAAAATTAATTTTTTATTTCAAAAAACCCACATATATTGGCGGACTTTTTATTTAATACCTAACTTAAAAAACCAAAAATGATTGTTATTGCAGATGGTGGATCGACTAAAACAAACTGGTGCTTAATAAATGAAGCAGGCAGAAAAATCCATTTTAATACAGAGGGGTATAATCCATATTTTTCGGATAGCGACTATATAGAAAACTCTTTGAAAAACTCCTTGCCAGATCACCTGGAAGCAGAAAAACTAAAGGAAGTTTATTACTATGGCGCCGGTTGCTCTACCGATGCAAAGCGCAAAATAGTAGAAGATGCGATGCAAAGAGTATTTGTAAACGCGAAAATTAATATTGGACACGATCTATTAGCATCTTGCCGTGCATTATTAGGCGATAACGAAGGTTTTGCTGCCATTTTAGGAACAGGAACTAATAGTTGTTTATATGATGGTAAAGATATCTCGTTAAACATTGACTCGTTGGGTTACTTTTTAGGGGATGAAGGCAGTGGAAGCTTTATCGGCAAAAGAATATTAGCCGATTATATGAAAGGTTACATGCCAAAAGGCTTGAGAGAGAGTTTTTATGATAATTATGCCTTAACGAATGAAGACATCTTTGATCATATTTACAATAAGCCTTTGCCAAACCGCTTTTGTGCAAGCTTTAGCAAATTCATTTACGACTTTAAAGAGAATTACGAAGATTATACTAATTCTGTAGTAGACTACGGTTTTACGGCCTTCTTCGAGAATTTAGTTACACATTATCCTAATTATAAAAATTACGAACTGAATTGCGTGGGCTCTGTAGGTTATAGCTTTAGAGATATTCTAAGCATTGTAGCCGACAGATATGAAATGGGCGTAGGAAAGATTATTCGTTCACCTATAGATGATCTTGTAGATTATCACATGAGTAAACTTACGAAGTCTTAAAGAAACTTATACTTTGACAAAGTTTAGAACTTTGTCAAAGTATAAGTTTTAAAACGATATCTCTTTGCCAAACAGTTTGGCATATTTTCTTCTATCGAACTTATAAAGGGTCGCTGCTCTAAATGACACCCCTTTTTGTTTTTCATCTAGCTCTTTAAGCACCCCAAAACTTAATATCTTTTTACGGAAGTTTCTTTTATCGAGCTTCTTACCCAAAATCAACTCATACACATTTTGTACTTGCGTTAAAGTAAATTTCTCTGGCAATAGTTCAAAAGCGATCGGTAAATGTTTAATTCGACGCTTAATTTTTTCTAAACCTTTATCAAAAATGTGCTGGTGATCGAAACCTAACTTTGGCAGTTCACGAACATTAATCCATTGTGCATTCTTAGCGTAGGTTGTAAGTGGCTTCAAAGCCTTATCCCCACCCAGTCGTAACATCGCATAATATGCCACAGTAATTACCCTTCCTTGCGGATGTCTATTAACTTCGCCAAAAGTATAGTACTGTTCCATATACACATCGCTCAAGCCAGTAAGCTCGTGCAAAATACGTGACGCAGATTGATCTACGCTCTCATCCTCCCCTACTATATTACCCGGCAAGGCCCACCAGTCTTTAAAGGGCTCTTCATTTCGTTCTATCAACAAAATTTTAAGCTCGCCGCCATCAAAACCAAACAATACACAATCTATCGAAACTGCAGAATTAAACTGAGGTAATACTTCTTTCAAAACAATATCGTTTTTAAAATATTTACAATTTTAGAACAAAATAAATACACTTATGGTGTTATTTCGTAAAAATAATGAAAAAAAATTACTTAGTGTAAAAAATACACACTATATTCGTATAACAAAATGGAACCAAATATTAGAAATATTGCTGTATTAACCTCTGGAGGAGACGCTCCGGGTATGAATGCATGCATCCGTGCTGTTATTCGCACAGGAATTTACCATGGTAAAAATATGTTTGGGGTAATGCAAGGTTATCAAGGATTGATCAATAACCATATTAACCCCATGGATGCTCGCTCTGTAAGTAATATTTTACATTTAGGCGGCACGGTATTAAAAACAGCCAGGTGTTTAGAATTTAAAGAAGATGAAGGCATGGAAAAAGCTTTCAAAAATTTAAATGATAAAGAAATTGATGGATTAATTGTAATTGGCGGCGATGGTACCTTTACTGGCGCACAACGCTTTGGGAAAAAATATGGAGTAAACGTAATCGGTATTCCCGGTACGATCGATAATGACTTGTACGGGTCTGATTTTACCTTGGGTTATGATACTGCTGTAAATACGATCATAGAAGCGATCGATAAAATTAGAGATACTGCCGATTCGCACGACCGCTTATTTTTTATCGAAGTTATGGGTCGCGATTCTGGATGCATAGCCTTACGTAGTGCAATCGCAAGTGGTGCCGAAGCTGTTCTGTTACCTGAAAAAGAAACGTCTTTAAAAGAATTGATCGGTAAATTGAAAGAAGGTGTTTCGACCAAGAAGTCGTCTAGCATTGTCATAGTTTCGGAAGGAAATAAATACGGTGGAGCTTACGATATCGCTAAAAGCGTAAAACGTAAGTTTAACCACTACGACACCAAAGTAACTATCCTAGGTCACTTACAAAGAGGAGGTAGCCCTAGTGGGTTTGACCGAATTTTAGGAAGTAGATTAGGTTTTGCCGCGGTGAATGAAATGCTTAAAGGCGCAACCATGCAAATGGTTGGCTTACGTGGTAATGAAATTAAATTAACTAGCTTAGATGAAGCTTTAAATATGCATAGCTATAAACTAGAAGATGATTTATTAGAAATGACTAAAGTATTATCGATATGATCGCAGTTGTTTACAGCGGCTCTAAAAGTGCCTTTTGGAAGATTTCAAGCAATGGAAAAACAGTTGGCGAGTGTACAATGCCAGGCATTAACCCTTGCTTTAACGACCCCAAGCATATTCTGTATTTATTAGGCAAAAATATTGCCCTAATTGATTATGCTGAGCAAATTAAAAGAATTTATGTTTTTGCAGCCGGTGCATCTGCCGCTAGTAAACAAAAAGAATTGGCAGAAACTTTGAATATCTTCTTTAAAAACAGCAAAATCACTGTAAAAGACGATCTATATGGTGCTTCTGTTGCTGCTTGCTATAATGAAACAGGTATTGTGGGTATATTAGGAAGCGGATCTAACTGCGCTTATTACGATGGCAAAAACCCTGAGCAAAATAATTACGGCCTTGGCTTTATTCTGGGCGACGAAGGTTCTGCCAATCACTTAGGAAGACTTTTGTTAAAAAAATACCTGGAAGATAAATTACCAGAAAACCTGAAGCTAAAATTAGAAGAGAAATATAACGTCGATCGTCCCTTTGTACTTGAAAGGGTTTATAAAAAACCAGGTGTACAACAGTACCTAAGTTCATTCTTAGATTTCTATATCGAAAATAGAACCGATAAATATATTGTACAGCTAATTGACCAGGCTTTTGAAAGTTATTTCAAGATTTATCTGTTACCTACTGCCGCACAGCATCCAACCAAAGAAGTACATTTTGTAGGTACAGTAGCCGGAACATTTCAAGATAGGCTGAGAAACGTTGCACAAAAACATGATATTAATATTATCTCCATCACAAAAGAACCAATTTATAATTTACTAAATTATTATTCAAATTAAATAAAATGACTAAAGTAGGAATAAACGGATTTGGCCGCATTGGCAGACTAGTTTTTAGAGCTGCATTAAAAAGAGGCCTTGATATTGTTGCCATCAATGATTTAATTGAGCCAGATTACATGGCTTATATGCTAAAATATGATACTATCCATGGCCGTTTCGATGGCACTATCGAAGTAAAAGACGGGCAATTGGTTGTAAACGGGAAAACTATCCGCATTACTGCAGAACGTGATCCAGCTAACTTAAAATGGGATGAAGTAGGTGTAGATATCGTAATTGAATCTACTGGTTTATTTTTAACCCGTGCCGATGCTGAAAAACACATCGCAGCAGGTGCAAAAAAGGTTGTATTCTCAGCTCCTGCAAAAGATAGTGATATCCCAACTTACGTAATGGGAGTTAACCACCAAAAATTAACTGCCGATCAAACTATTGTTTCTAACGCATCTTGTACAACTAACTGCTTAGCACCAATTGCTAAAGTATTAAACGATAACTTCGGAATTATTGAAGGTTTAATGAGTACAATCCACGCAGTAACTGCAACTCAAAAAACAGTTGATGGGCCTTCGGCTAAAGACTGGAGAGGTGGTCGTGGTGGTTTCTCTAACATTATCCCTTCATCAACAGGTGCTGCTAAAGCAGTAGGAATGGTACTTCCTGAATTGAAAGGTAAATTAACCGGTATGTCATTCCGCGTTCCAGTGGCTGATGTTTCTGTAGTAGATTTAACTGTGCGTTTAGAAAAACCAGCTACTTATGAGCAAATCAAAGCTGCAATGAAAGCAGCTTCAGAAGAAGGTGATTTAAAAGGCGTACTAGCCTATACTGAAGATGAAGTTGTTTCTTCAGATTTTATTGGTAATGACCATGCTTCAATTTTTGATGCAGGTGCTGGTATTTCCTTAAATGATAATTTTGTGAAAGTGGTATCGTGGTACGATAACGAATGGGGCTATTCATCAGCATTAGCTAAATTTGTGGAGTATTACGGAACGTTGAAATAGTATCTAGCCTAATAAATTATAGAAACCGCAAGTAAATTACCTGCGGTTTTTTTATACCCCAAAATGCTCAGCATCAAATACTCAACATCAAAACATTTATTAGTAATTACAAAATTCACTTATAAATCAATATATAACTGTTGAGCTTACGTTTATTTAACAAATATTTAACATAAAAAAGCAAACTTTTTAAAACATTCGGGTTAGTTTTGCGTTACATACCCTAGTTAATCATATCATAAACGCGGTTTTGTCATTTGAATAACAGAAAATAAAAATATTTTAAAAAATACTTAGTGTAAATTATACACCAATTAAAATAAATTTATATATTTGCACTATCATTAGTTGCTACAGCAATTGAAGCACTAAGAAAAAATAGAAAATATATTCCGATAAGGAATAAAAGATTAACCCGTTCATACAGGTTTATATTTGGTTAGAAAAAGAGATAAGTCTGGATGGATTATCTCTTTTCTTTTTTTAATGAGTTCCTGAAGCTTTTCACAACAACTCCCAATCCAATCCTTCTTCATCTACCTCCGCTCGACTAGATTCCTGTTCATATGGCACAAACGGTACTTCTACGCCATCGTTTAACCTTTTTACATAAGTAATAGCAGCCGCCCTTTTCGTCTTATCGCCAATCATCCATTTCTTCTCTCCTAAATAATGAATACCAAGAGCTACCCATACCACTTGTTCGCCTACATAATTTAAGGGGACTTTCAACTTTGCCCCTCTAAAATGTTCTTCATCTAAAGGAATGACCAAATCTTTAATACTAACCACTTCATCATCACCTCCATTCAGGTTTAAACTATACACCATTAATTGAAGTACAACTGCATCAGCCCTTGCAGTCCTCTTAAATAAATTAGCTACTAAATTTTCTTCGAATACAATTTTCAAACCCGATTTTTCCAATTCCACCACAGGTTGATCAAATAACAGCGAATCTAATCGAGCCCATGCATTAAATTGAAAACCTTTAAAAATACCAATATCACCCTGATTCAACTTCTTATGCCCAACAAAAGCTGAAGGAATGGTTTTAAAAACCTTAAGTAAATGCTTTGTAAAGCGGCTAACCAGAGTGCCATCGCCATAGTTTTTGATCAATGGTACAAAAGCATATCTTATCCGTGCACCAGCTTTACTTGCTTCCCCAAAATCAGAACTGCTTTTTTTGGTAGCCGCAGTCTGGTTCATAGGCTTTGTGGATTTCGCCTTTACATGGCGCTTTCCATTGCGTTTAGCGAAAATAAGATCACCTACTTTTCCAGAAAGTGGGACTATCCCTTGCGGTCTTGCCATAAATTTCGTATCTTAGTCATACAATACTCCTTACATAAAGCTAGTTTAAAAAACTCCTTAAAAAAATAGCTTTCATACAAAAGTCTCATTTCAACTCCGTAACAACTCCGTGTCAAGTCCGTATTTGCTATACACCAACACTACTCTTTCCATACCCCTACTATACACATAACTAATCCTTACTGCTGCTGTGCATTACCTTTCCTATGCAACAGTTTTAGCTTGCTGGTATAAAAATAGTTTGAATCAGGTATTGAATAAGTATTGGATTGCCGGACGAGTCTCAGACAAGGTATAATCAAAGGGTATGGAAACTCAATTAAATGGCTAGTTCAAAGATCTAGGCAAAAACTGTCAACAACACCAACACAACACTCGAAGTAATTAAAATGAGAAAGGCCAGGAAAGAATAACCATGCAACTGAAAACTCTCTTTTCTCCAATTATTAAATGTCATTAACAGCAAAATTAGCTGTAGCATGATAAAAGGGATCGTTAACAGCTCTTGAAAAATGCCAATTAAAACAGAAGTAAAGCGCGTAACGTAGGCATTTAACAATAGAAATCCAAAATATACAGTAGCTGCACAAGCTAAGTAGAAAAAGGTTTTCGAATTATTCTTTTGAGGAAAAGCTTCCATAATACTGGATATGAGTTCTATGCAAGTTAATAATTATTTAACATAAAAAACCTTTTCCTATTAGGCTTGTTATTAGTTAACCTAAAAACTAAAATTATGGATATCAATGAAAACATAGCGGGACTTGGCAAAAATCACGACCGAGCAGCTCATGAAAATGATATTGCAAAAAAGCAAAGCGAAGCTAAGCCTGCCGCCGAAAACTTAGATATGATGCCACATAGTGTGAATAAGGATGGCGAAAAAGAATTTAAAGCTCCTATCCACCAAGAGGCCGAACATTACAGCAAAGAAGAACATCAAAAGGCCGACGACTGGGAAAATCACATCGAAACTTAAACTTAGTCTATCGCCATCGTAAAAGTAAAACAGGTAAATTCGTCAGTCGAATTTACGGTTAGCGCTCCCTTATGTGCCTTTGCAATCTCTGAGGCGATGTAAAGCCCTAAGCCCAACCCATGTTGCGATGGCTCTATATCGCCACGGTAAAAGGGTTGAAATAACTTATTCATTATCTTATCGTCAATTTTGTCGCCTTTATTGGTTACGCTTAGCATAAAAGCTTCTTTATCTGTCTTTACTAATACTTCTACCAATTCTCCAGCCTTGCCGTGGGTTAAGGCATTGCTTAGTAAGTTAGCTAGCAACTGAGCCATACGCCTGCTATCACAGTTAAAAGTTTTGGTTAAATCAAATGCTATTTCAATCTTATAAGCTGGAGAAACCGCACGGAGCTCTTCAACAATCTGCGCAAGAATATCTTCTAAAGGTTCGTCATTACTCAATGCTAGCTTAATTCCATTTCCAAGATGCCCTCTCGCAAAGTCCAAAATATTCTCGATAAGATTCCTCATCCTATTTGTAGAACGTTGAATAATTACCGCCATTTTCTTCACCCTATCTTCAACAGGCATCCTTAACAACAACTCAGCAGTATTTAACACCGCAGCTACTGGATTACGCAAATCATGCCCTAAAATTGCAATAAATTTATCTCTGAGTTCAGCCGTTTCCGTAGCCTCGATTAATTGTTGTTTTTTAATAGCTAATTCTTCTTGTGTATGTAAGTGGAAAGCGATCAAATCTGCAAACAATTCGAACATATTAATAATCTCTACCCTATTAATATTGGCCGGCTTTGAATCAATAGCGCAGAGCGTACCAAAAAAAGCTCCCCTTTTGGTAATGATAGGAATTGATATGTAACTTTGGAGGCCATACATCCTTGGTGTATGATGATGTGCATATAAGTCGTCTTCAGCTACATGATCAATTACAATGGGTTTTCGATGCTGACGGATTTCATGACAAAGGGTTGTTTCTACTTTAAGCTCGCCGCCTGGCAATAAGCCAAACTCAATCTCATCTCTTACGGCGCAGGCAACCCAGCGATCTTCAGTTACACGGGCAATTGCGGCAAAACCCATCCCTGTTGTTTTACAAACTACTTCCAAGAGAGAAGCAATGGTATCGATTGCACTTATGGCGGCAATATCAGAATCAATATTTAATGTCTCGTTCAAAATTATTAATACGCTAAACGATGCAAGCTAAGCATAAATAGCCTATTTTTAACCGTCAATCTATCACTACAAGTTGTAAAACTGTAAAGGGTTTATGGTAACTTAAAATAAACTTTGAAAGTTGTTCCTTTATTAAGCTCGCTTTCGACCTCAATTCTACCGCCCAAAGCTTCGATTTGGTTTTTAGTGATAAACAAGCCGTAACCTCTTGCATCTGGGTTACCATTAAAAGTTTGATACATGCCAAATATCTTATCACTGTATTTTTTAAGGTCTATTCCGATACCGTTATCTGAAACTATTAACAGCTGTTGACCATTCTCTTCTACAAATGAGATCGTAATGATTGGCTCTCTATCTGGACTGGAATAACGGATCGCATTAGAAACTAAATTTAGTAATACACTCTCTAAATAGGCTCGATTATGATTAATTAGTTTGTTTTCAGGAACCTGATTAATGATCGTAGCTTGCTTACTTATAATTTGGGCATTTAAAGTAGCTAAGGTTTTCTTAATATAATCATTCAAGTTTAGCGCCTCAACTATGATATCAATACTGCTTTGAATATTTACTACATTATTTAGATTCAGCAATGTTTCATTCAGATTTTCGGCCACTGTTTTTAACAGCTGGATCATTTCATTTCTCTCATCTGATGTGCTCGCGTTTTCTATCAACAAGATAATACCTTGGATATTACTAGCATGCGACCGTAAATTATGAGAAACGATATAAGAGAAATTTAACAGACGTTTGTTTTGCTCGGTCACCAAATTAAAGGAATTATTGAGTGCCACCTCAGCCTGTTGTTGCGTGGTAATATCGATCATAATCCCTCTCAATTTTGTGGGCTGCCCTTGCTCTTCTATTACCGTAACAATATCGCGTATCCAAACAATTGACCCATCTTTCGCTATCATCCTGTAGGCAGCGTCTAATTGCTTCCTCTTCTTCAGATTAAGTTCTAAATACTCAATCATCCTAACGCGGTCCTCGGGATATAGGTGGTCTAACCAAGAAGTCTTGCTAGCCATCCATTCTTCAACTGTATAGCCCAAAATATCGTATACTTTTTGACTAATGAAAATTGGGGCATGTTGCTCAATATGGCTTTCCCAAACAATACCATCAATTGTATTAATGAGCGACTGAATTCGCTGTTCGGATTCGACCAAAACCTGCGCGGCAGCTTTTCTTTCGGTAGAATCTTCTAAAATAATGATGTGATTTGTTGGTTGTTCGTCAATTTTCCAAAGAGCAGTAATGGTTACGCTGCCCCATTTTACGTTTCCATTTTTACTGATATATCTCTTTTCGTTGTTAACTTCTCGCACATCTCCATTAATAAACAACTTAAACAACCGTGAGTCTTCCAACACATCATCTGGATGAATGAGTGTTTTTATTTTTTTACCGATCAATTCCTCTTCCGTAAATTCTAAAAACTCACATAAGTACTTATTAACTTCTAATAATGCTCCTGTAGTTGTATTAACCCTTGCAATACCGATCGCGGCATTGTCAAAAATACCCTTATACTTACTTTCTGTGCTAACTAATATTTCTCCTTGCCTTGCAAACATTTGTTGCAGGTCTGCCTGCTTAATAATTAATCTGGTAAGTAGATAACTTGACAATATGGCCAAACTCAGTCCAAAAAGTATCGTGCTAATTAATTGAATCCAAACGTCAGATTTATTAATATAGGTCACATATAACTTCCAATCGCCATCGGGAAATACAATAGATTTTGATTGTGCGAAATCATATTGATGCTGCACGTCTAGGAAAAATTCTTCCTTTTTATGGGCTGAGTTGATTTTGGAGAATTGGAACCTATAATTCTTATACTTAGCATTGTCAATACCCGAAGCTTTAAAGAATGTATCGAGTTCGATTACAATCGCAGAAAAGCCCCAAAATTTTTCGTTAATAAAAACCGGCAAGCGACCTACTAAACCTACCCCACCCTGGTTAAGTTTAACTGGGCCTTGATAATACATTTTCTTGGTTTCAATAGCTTTTCTAGCTTCAAAAACTGTTTGAGGGACGCTTTTAAATAGATCTAAATTTAAAGCACCTTCGTTTCCCTTTAGCGGATAAATATACTTAATTACCCCATTTGGCACTAATTGTACCGCTTTTAAATGAGGGTTAGTTTGGATAAGTTTTTCTGCCACGGAGGTAAAATCCTTAGGCACACCATTGTCGTCTATTGTTAGGGCTAACGTAAGCGAAACGGTATAATTATTTTTTAGAGACTGCTCGATATTCTGTTCAACTTCACTCAATATCCCGGTAACTTCTCTATTCTTATTCTCAATATAAAGCTCATAACGCTGGTATACAATTAAGATTACAAAGGTTAGCAGAAACAGAAAAAACAAAAATCCAGTAACCCTTGGTTTAGTTAAAAACCAATTGGCTGTTTTATTAATGTCTTTCGAAACTTTTGAATGCGCCAAGAAAATGAGGGTTAAAAAAATATGCGTTATAAATATAGTAAAATTGATCAAAACCAAAAGTAAATAGACAAGAATAGATGTTTGATTATTAGCTTAATTGTATTAGTTTTGATACTAAGAATTTAGACTGCAATTAACTCATCTTCAATTGCAATTTCGTTTCAAAACAAATTAATTAGTTGAAAAATGTTCTCTTATGGAGCACTATCTGATGTTGAATTAACTGAGTTATTAAAAAGTGGCGATGCTGCGGCATATACCGTAATTTATAACCGCTATTTTGATGTGCTTTATATCCATGCTTACCGAAAATTAAACCACAAAGAAGAAGCGCAAGACGTTATTCACGAGCTTTTTACGCAACTGTGGACAAAAAGGGAGACCATTGAAATAAAATCAAATTTAACGTCCTACTTATACTCAGCCGTACGGAATAAGATTTTAGATTTGATATCTCATCAACATGTCGAGTCGAAATACATGAGTTCATTGCAGAACTATATCGTACACGGTGCCTGCGTTACTGACCATGCTATCCGTGAGAAGCAATTGGCAGCCCTGATAGAAAAAGGCATTGCAGATTTACCACCTAAAATGAAAGAAGTGTTTGAGTTAAGTCGCAAACAGAAACTAAGTCATAAAGAAATTGCCGAAAAGTTAAACCTATCAGAGCAAACAGTCAAAAAGCAGGTGAACAATGCGCTTAAAATATTGCGTGTAAAACTGGGCACCATGCTTTTCTTAAGTTTTTAAACTTCAGATTGATGCTCTTAGTTTTTTTCAATAAAACACGGCGTCATGGCGAGGTACGAAGCAATCCTAAAGCACAACGCTTGCAAGTAGATTGCTTCGTACCTCGCAATGACGCCCAGAACCAATTACTTTAGGTTCCAAGTAATAACATCACTGTATTCCTTACCCTGATGTTTTGAAACAACTTTGAGCGTATTCTTCCCTTTTTTAAGTTGGATATGATCGAACACGTAATGTACAGGAAGATCTACAACTGCTGGCTTTGCGGCTACTTTTTTACCATTCAAATAAAGCATAGGTTCGCCTACATTCGAATAAACTGTTACCGGCGTAATCGCATTCACTCTTTCAGTTGTTCTACGCTCCGTTAAATACAAAACAGGTTCTTTGCTCCAGTTTGCCTTATACCAATAAAAGCTATCTTTTTTTATTTTGCGATCAAAAGTTACCAAACCCTTCATATTTCTGGCAGGCATGCTTCCCCTATTCCACATGGGTGTTGCAAAATCGAATGTATTCCAAATATAGGAAGCGGCGATGATTGGATTTTTTGCAATGATTGGCCACTGCTTCTCATGGGTTTTAGTTGCAAAATTCTCAGGATACCGAGGTGAACCGTAATTCCAGTTCTCTTTCAAAGTTGCTTGTTCCTGTTGCTGAAAAATATTAGCATCAGCACCGTATTCAGCTAACATCATTAAGTTATTAGGGTACTTTTGCCCCAAACCAGTGGCCCATTTTTCAATATCCCCAATTTTACCTTCATACCAACCATAATAACGGTTCATGCCTTGTATATCGGCATTCAAATTGGTTGGACGATCCATTTCTCCATAGCCGCTTACCGCTACCGTATAACGATAAGGGTCGAGCGTCTTTGCTAAATCATTTAATTCACGAGTTAATACAGCAGGAAAATCTGCCGGGGTTTTCCCATATACTTCATTGTGCAATCCCCACACATAGATAGAAGGATGATTGTAATTTTGTTTAATTAACTCTTCTAACTGTTGCTTTGCATTGTCTGCTTCTTCACCAGTATAAGCATTCACAAAAGGGATTTCAGCCCAAATAACAAAACCCATGGTATCACATTCAGCATATAAATACTCGGCCTGCTGGTAATGCGCAAAGCGAATGGTAGTGGCTCCCATTTCTTTAATCACATCTAAATCTTCTTTATGTTGATCATTACTCAATGCACTACCATAGCCCCACCTATCTTGATGCCTGCAAACACCATGCATGGTATAAGGCTTATCATTTAACATCATCCCTTTACCCGCAATAAGCTCAAACTTACGCAAACCCAATGGCTGGGTAACTTCGTCAATTACCACATCTCCCTTAATCAGCTTAATTATTACCTTGTATAAATATGGATTATTAAATCCATCCCAAAGAATTGGCTTAACAACCGTTAAATCTTGTATAAACTGCTGTCTGCCTTGGGTAGTTACCTGGTGCTTACTTGTTTTCTCTAAAACCTTTTCGCCATTTTTATTGTAAATGGTACTACTCACAATGATATCTTCGGCTTGCTTGCTTACGTTTTCTACTTTTACAGCGATACTAACATCGGCACTATTTGCACTTACATTTTTTTGACTTATGTAAATACCTGGCGATGCATAATCAGTTGTTGTGATGTTAATTTTATCTGTTACAATTAAGCTTACTGGCCTATAAATGCCTCCGTAAACACCAAAAAGAAAGTGGTTAACAGGGATTACATCTTTTCGTGCCTTATTGTTTGCTTTCACTAAAATAGTGTTTACACCGCCCAATTTCACAGCATAAGTGATATCAAAACAGAAGGCGCTGTAACCACCTTTATGTGTACCTACCAATTTATCATTTACATATACCTGGGCCAATTGCCCTACTCCTTCAAAACGTAAAAACAGTCGTTTATCTTTGTATTCATCACCAAAAGTGATCTCCTTTTTATACTGCCCTTCACCTTCATAAAAATCTTTGGTCAACTGCATGTCGGTTGCATTCCACGTGTGTGGTAAGGTTACCTTTTCCCAATCCTTTTGAGTGGTTGCGTCATTGGTCTTTTTAAAAACCCATCCGGTATTAAAAGCAATATTTTGCCTAGCGGATTGCGCCAGAACCGGGCTTGAATACCAGTTTAAAATAAATAGAATGCTAAAAGTCGAAAATAATAATCTTGTATTCATTGTGTGTGTTGTCGTTCTGCTAATTGATTTTATTACTTTTTAATAGTTGAATACGATGCTTTCCTGCTAATGATTTATTTTTTGAAATCAATTGTATTCTGTACAACTGATTTCCCCAAACATTTTTAAGCTTCACATCATCCATAGGTTTTAACTCAATTTTAAGCTCAAAATCATTGGGATCATACTTCATCATGTAACCAGTATTACCAAAATAAAGCACCCCCTTGCCCTGTTCAATAGCACTAGCCGTTAAAAAATTTAAAACGCTTGGCGCGATGAATTCCTTTAACTGGTAGGTTTCTGTAAGAGAGAGGCTATTCCTTTTTGGATAAAAAGTAAAGTCGCGTTTCCATTGTTTAACAGCTGCAGCTTTTGGGTAAGCAGCAGCAATATCTACAGTAAGGCGTTCTGCATTAGCCTCTTTACTATAATTGAAGTTTTTCGCAGCGAAAGCCCGTCCATTTTGTTGCTGAATACCATTAATGGTTGGACAATTATGCCATTGAGACTGTACATTCCACAGCTCATATCGTTTGTTACTAAAGGTTTTACTGGTATAAGTACCCACCCCAGCGTCTATTAATAAGGGTTTCCCATCTGCATAAACTATAAAATTCCCAATGTCGTTGTGGTTATGGCTCTCGGCATTATGGCCTCCTTTGACTGCAAAAAACAAGCCTTTGGTATTTCCCGCACTTGCTCTTGTGGTGAACACCTCTAAGTTTGGCAAAAAGTTAATTGCAGGGTAAGGGGCTTTTGCTTCAATTGTATTCAACTTTTCATAAACCTTTAAGGTTTCCATCAATGCGACAACATCATCTCCCGGGAGTTGGCTATTTCGCTGTTTAAAAAGAAATGCTGCAAAACTTTTCAATTCCTCATCTTTAAACAAAACCCCATATGCATAAACACTTTCTGGATTTTGACCGTATCTTGCCGTGGCATCGGCAAAATTGACAACATATTGATCGGCAATTTGCATCTTATAGGTATATGTCCCCATTTTATGCAATAACTCTTCGCCTGCCCAATCCATTTTTCCCTCAGATACTTCATTTGCAAGTGAAAACAACCTGATAATTTTCCCTCCTGCCATGTCCCAGTAACCTGGACCTTCATCGCAACCACCATCGGCAGGATACTGATTTACGAATTTATCGGCGCTGCTAAACAATTTTTGGGTAAAGCGATTGAGGGTATCTCCAGGCTTAAGCATTAGTAGCGCAGCTTGCATGCAATTGGCATTGTTATAGGCATTCCAATTGTTCACGGCATTCCCACTAGTCCCCATCCAAAAATAGTGGCTGTCTTTTAGGTATGGGTCAAATATCCTGCGATTAAGTTCGTATTTTATTCTGCCATTAATTACTTTGCTATAAGCGGCTAACTTTGTGGAAAGCAAGCGATAGATTGTAGCCACAGTAACCCCAGTTCTAGAAGCATGCAGGTCAATATAAGAGTTTGTAATGTTTGGCAAATCCGCACCTTCTTTTTGCACTACAATATGTGCGGGAGCAACCCAAGTACTCTCTTCAAGTATAAGCCATAAACCGTTTACAATTTGAGGAAGATACTTGCCATCATTACTTATTAATTCTCCAATTACTAGATTTGATAATTTTTTACGGCGTTCATTGTACAAATTCTCGTAAGTAACCCTTGTTCCAGTATATTTATAATCCAGGTATAAACTTGCCGGAAATGATGGCCAATGATATTTATTGGCTTCATCTGCACGAGCAATAAACTGTTTTTTAGTTTCATCGGGCAATGCAGCAATGGCCGAAAGCGTTTCGCTTTTCTGCGATGACTGCCATTTGCTCAGGTTTGGAAATGCATTTGCAGTAGCATATAACTTTTGATAGGCTTTGCTTAACCAATTGCGGCTTTGTGCATCAACTTGCTGTGCTCGGGTATAAGTGCCACTGCTTATTAGCATAAGCAAGGCAATGATATATTTTTTCAACATCTCATTCCTTAGGTTTTAGCATCTCCATAGCTAGCAGTATTAGCTCTTGTGCTGTTTAATTCAATTATCACAACAAATGGCGAACTCGTATTGATAGTTTCCGGCAACTTAATATCGTAATAGCTATTATTGTCTTGGCTCATACCCATGTCTATCGGTGTGATAGCGAGCTGCTGTTTTCCATTTAGCAAGAGCGCATTGGTAAGTTTTTGATTGTAATTACGTGGAATAGCCAATCTTAAAGTTCCATTTACCGGCTTGTTTATTACTGTAAGGTATAGTTTACCGTCTTTTTTTGTGTAATAACCATAAGCTGGTTTCGGAAGTCCAGCATATTTTGCCCCATAAATAGCTTCTCCATTTATTTTTGTCCATTCGCCTAGTTTGGCTGCAGTGTTACTTTCTTCTGGCCTAATATTTCCTTTACCGTCTGGCCCAAAATTAACTACCAAATTGCCATTCATAGATACCGCATGCAATAGCATATCTGTTAAATCATTGGCTGTTTTAATGTAAGACGATTTCCAATCTGAGTTATATCCCCATTGGTTAGGCGGTATGGTCATCACACAATCCCAGTCCCTGCCATTTAAGATCTCCATATTCGCTGGCAGTTTACGTTCCCAACCTTGCTCATAATCGCCCATCATTTTTCCATTCGAATCGAAATGACGTTTACCGTTTTCATCAGCCCGGAAACGGCTCCCGATAATTAATCCTGGATGAAAAGCACGCAGTTCTTTTTCTAGCTCATCAGCGAACTTACTTTGCTTTACCCATGCTGCATCCCAAGTTCCATCAAACCATAAGCCTTTGGTTTTAGGATAATTTGTTAAGAGTTCTAGCAATTGGTTTCTAGTAAATTGCTTAAAATCTTCATAAGCTAAACTGTCTTTAGCTGTTTTTGGCACAGCCGATCGATAGCCCGGATGGTTCCAATCTATAATGGAAAAATAAAGGTACACATCAATTCCCTGCGCATCATAAGCATCAACTACCTGCTTTACGATATCTTTTTTGTAAGGAGTATTTTTGATATTATAATCGGTGTATTTACTGGGCCACAATGAAAATCCATCGTGATGTTTTGTGGTAAATATGAGATACTTTGCGCCCATATCCTTGGCTTGTTTTGCCCATTTGGTTGCATCAAAATCTACTGGATTAAATTGCTTATAAAGATTATCATAAGTTGTCTGCCAGTTAGCAGGGGCAGAACTACCGCCCCATGAACGAATCCATTCTGCAGCTCCGTTGTAAGTCTTGTCTTGCCAGTGTCCACCCGGAATAGCATACACTCCCCAGTGTATAAATTGGCCTAGACCGTAGCTACGCCAGCGTTCCATCATTGCATCTGTGCGGTTGCCAGTTCGGTGGCTACCGTATTTTAACGGGATTGTATCCGTCTTAGTTTTGGTTGATTGTTGCGCATAAACAGCAACTGATGCAAGCGTTAATAGCGCTATGCATGCACTTTTTAGTTTCATATTTGTGTGCTTTTTTATTTTATAAATACCATTTTTTATACCTCAGCAAGGCCTCTAAAAAATAATAATCTGCGTAGGTTAAAGGAACATCAACTTCTGAATTGCCAGGTAATGAGCCTGTACTATGCATCAACAAAAACCCGCCATTTTCACCTAGTTTTGCCCGATAATTAGCAGTAGAGAGCGATGTAAGCATTTGTTCTGCAATTGCCACGTAGTTAGCGCGTTCTTTCTTGTTGGTATACTGGCCCAATTCTAGCAAAGCTGATGCGATTATCGAAGCCGATGAAGCGTCTCTAGTTGTTGCAGGATCTGGAAGTGTTGGTGCATTAAAATCCCAATATGGCACTTTGTCCTTTGGTAAATTTGGATGGTTCAGAATAAACTTAGCAATATTTTTTGCCTGGGTTAAATACCGTTTGTCCTTAGTAGAACGATACATTACAAGATAGCCATACAATCCCCATGCTTGTCCACGGCTCCAAGCCGATTCATCAGCCGCGCCTTGTGCCGTTACTTTTTTAATAACTTTCCCAGTATTTAAGTCGTAATCTATTACATGATACGAGCTATAATCTGGACGGAAATGATTGATGAGTGTTTGATCGGCATGTTTGATGGCTATTTCTTTGAACTTTTTGTCTCCCCCATTGTCACTTACCCAGTTTAACAGTTCTAAGTTCATCATGTTATCGATGATTACTGGACCAGTCCATTTCTTACTGGCATTCCACGATTGAATAACTTGGGCATTTGGACGGTAACGTGTACTTAACGATTCAGCAGCTGTATCAATTGTTTTATGATAAGCTGGGTCTTTCAAAATACGATAGGCATTACCAAAGCTACAATACATCATGAAACCCAAATCGTGGTTACCTGTAAAGTGCTTTTCCTTTTCAAGAATATTTAAGCGTCTTTTTGCTTCACTTAAAATGGCTGTATCTCCGGTATACTCGTAAATATAGAGTAGGCTACCTGGGAAGAAGCCGCTGCACCACCATTTAGTGTCACTTGTTTCTACTTTACCCGATTTCTCGTAATAAGTTTTAGGCATCAGCTTTGGCGAAACATTTTTAGCTAGTACTTTATACTGCTGTTTAGCGAATTGAAATTGATCTTCGATCAACGATTTCATTTGCTTTTTAGTAGCTGCTTGTTGTGCCATTGCAGTAGTTCCTGCAATCATACAAATGAAAATGGCGGTTATTAATTTCTTCATCTTAGTCTATATAATTCAATGGTAGTTTTCTTTCGGCAACAGGTTCTGGATGTAGTAAAGGAGCAAACGGATCGAAGTAATACAATCCTGCTTGCTTGTATAAGCTCAAATGGCTCTTCATACTTTTCATAAAACGATCGGTGTTCTTATTGTCAATTGTGGTCCACGCCGACTCTGCCAATGCAGCAATTCGGGGAAACAACAGGTAATCTAATCTTTGGATATTTGGCACAGTTTCCGTCCACAAATTACCTTGGAGGCCTAATATCTGGTGTCTTTCTGCTGGGCTTTCAACAAATTTAAGTGGGTTAAAATCATACACTTGTTGAATTGGGTTAAATAACTTACCCCATTTACGGCCATACTGATGCGTGCTATCCTGCACAAAATCGAAATACAAGGGTAGTCGTGGGCATAGCACAGTTTGATATTTATTATTTAGTGCCGTTCTCAACTGCTTAACCTGGTCGTGTCTCCACCAAAAAATAATCGTTTGGTCGGCTGGTAAACCTGCATCGGCCATTTCATCCCAAACCAAAACCTTGCTGTTCATCTGATAAACGGAGTCGGCCATTCTTTTCATAAAGTAACGCTCTACAGCTTTATCATCTGCTAAATTTACACGCTGTTTAAGGCGCGTAATGGCTGTATCAGTTTTCCATTTCTCATTTCCATAACTTACTTCATCACCACCCAAATGAATTAAACCTGAAGGAAATAACACGTTTGTTTCTTTAACAATATTAGTAAGGTATTGATAAGTTGCTTCTTTGCCTGGGTTAAAAGTAAATTCTGGATGCGCTTTTGAGCCACCACCAGAATGTTCTGGATAAGCCATATTAGCTGCTGTTGCATGACCTGGCATATCAATTTCGGGAATTACTGTAATAAACCGTTCCGCAGCATAACTTATAATTTCTTTGATATCAAGCTGTGTATAATATTGTGCAGGAGCATTCGGATTAAGATAATTTCCAACTCCACCTACCAAGGTTAATTTGGGATATTTTTTAATTTCCAATCGCCAAGCTGGTTCATCGGTTAGGTGCCAATGAAAGCGGTTCAACTTGTAAAAAGCCATCCAATCTAAAATAGCCTTTACTTTCTCCTTGCCATAAAATGCGCGAGACTCATCGAGCATTAAGCCACGCCAAGCATAGGCTGGCTGATCGGTAATGGTTAGTGCTGGAATGAGCAATGCTTTATTCACAGGTTTTGCTGTCCTAACCAATTGCAAGAATGTGGTAATTCCATAAAAAAGTCCACTTTCTGTAGTTGAGGCAATGGTTACTTTATTTGGAGTGATATTTAGGGTGTACGCTTCATCGTTAGCCTTCTTGTTTTTAGTGTTTAGTACTAAATGGATACCCTGTTTTTCAGACTCGCTTGCAGTTATTAAGCTCAACTTCCCAAAGGTTAATATTTCATTTCTTAAATACCAGCTCAGTTTTTGCAATTGTTGCTGATCAGCAACGATTACCGTCGTTTGATTTAGGGTAAACGTGCCTTCCTTTTGATCCAGGGTATTGGGCATTGGGATAAGTTGTTGCTGAGCGGCGGCGTTTAAACCAATTAGCAAGCATAAAAGTTTACAGAATAGTTTCATTTAGTTTTGTTTGATTGATAAAAATACACAAACTAATTTAAGGAGGATAACTGAAATTTTGTTGTATTTACCATCCAGGATTTTGAATTAACGTTGCAGATTTATCTATCTCCGCCTGTGGAATTGGCGCAAGATAAGCTCTTGGCTGCCAGTTAACCGAAAGTGCAATTCTTCGTTCGTAGGTATAAGTACCATTTAGTTCTTTAGTTATATAATTACTAAACATATTTGTTGCTTCAGTAACTTCTGCCGTTTTCCATCTTCGGGTATCGTACCAAAAGTGCCCCTCCATTAAAAACTCAGCCACATAATCCTGCTGAATTATTTTTCTTAACGCGTCTTTTGATATACCAGCTGCAATGCCATACCTTCCATCTGAACCTGGTTCAATTCCGGCTCGTCTTCGAACTTGATTTAATATTAGCACTGCATTTTCTGTTTGATTTAGTTCATTTAATGCTTCCGCATAACCCATTAAAATTTCGGCATATCTAATTACAGGTAAAGCTCTTTGAATTGAGCTACTAGTAGCGGTCGAATCATTGGCCATTTTCCGAGCGTAATAACCAGTTTTAGTATAATAAGTCTGTATACCATCAGCAGATAAGGCATTACTTGCTTTATTAAAATAGATGTCTACAGGAACTAAAGTTGTACCGCTACCGCTCTTCCAAATCGGTGCTTGATTGTAAATGATAGAATAATTAAATCTTGGGTCTCTATTTTCAAAAGGCTTGGTAGGATCGTAACCAGATGTTGGATCTGTAATCGCTTTACCATTTTTCATTCCAAAATATTGAACTGCATTATCGGTCGGATTGCTGTAACCCGCGCCGCCCCCAGCTCTACTTCGTGGAAAACGTGCTGATTCTAATGATGTTCCATTTGATACAATATATGGAACGATATGCTCGGTAGTCTTCCTACCCTTTATCGCAAATTTCCAAAAACCATGTCCCGGTCTTGTAATATTGTCTTCAACTAAACTATAATCATTTAAGTCCATCACCGCCTTCATCGCGTCGGCTGCTTTTTGCCATAGCTCGGCATTATAGGTAGCAGAATAGGTTATGTAGGGTAGAACGGCAGAATTTGTTGAATGGGAGCTACCATTAAACAGCGGACTTGCAGCAGTAAGTAATATCCTAGCTTTTAAAGCCAGTGCTGCCCCCCTAGTTGCGTGACCATAATCGGCAGCGTCCTGCTGTATTGCACTAGGCAGTCCTTTAGCTGCTTCATCTAGTTCTTTTACAACATAATCCACACATTCCTTATAAGTGTTTCGTTTAGAAATTAAAACATCTTCCACATTTAATGTCTCATTAGGCATAATTTGAATACCTCCGTAGAAGCGAATTAAACCAACATAAAAGAATGCCCTTAAATATCTTGCTTCTGCTACTAATAATGCTTTCCGTTTTGCCGATAAAGGTGTACTATCTACATTTTGCATAAACAATGTAGCTTGTCTAATTTTTTTATAATAGGTGGTCCAATAGTTATTCAACGCATAATTCCCTGCCGTATAAGTACCATTCATTAAGCCTTGCTGTGGCGCGCTGTAGTAGCTTGTTGCCAAAGTAGTTTGCTCGTCGAAACAAGCGTAATCGTTCGTTCCCGGCGATGTGATGGTCGAATAGCGATATGGAACAACGTCTTGGCCGGTATAGGCATACATGTCATTGATAAAACCTGTTGTTAAGGCACTATCTGCAAAAACCTTTTCTTCAGTTAAAGTCTCCGTTTTCCTATCTAGGAAACCTGCTTTTTTACATGATGAAAAACTTATTACTGTTACTACAACAATAAGAAAAATTGAAAATTTGTATTTCATAATAATGCTAAATTATAGTCCGAATTGAATTCCAAAGTTGATGATACGTTGTTGAGGGTATTCGTTGATATCTCCAATATTTGTAGTAGATGAGGTGCCAGTTACCGATTCTGGGTCGATGAATACCGGTAATGCAGTATAAATCAATCCTAAATTGTAACCATTGGCATAAATCCTAACGTTATCTAATCGCAGTTTTTTAGCCATTGATTTTGGCAAGCGATAACCAATTTCCAAGTTTTTCCATCTTACATAATCGCCTCTCTGGGTCCAATAAGTTGAGTAAACCCCATTTTGCGATCCGCTTCCTGATAATACCGGAAAAGTTGCGTCAGTACCAGTAACAGGTGTCCATCTGCCCAAATTGTAAGGGATGGATTGATTTTCCGGACGACTATAACTTATTAATCCACGTTGTGTATTGATAAAATAGTTGAAGGAGCTTTGAAACAGCGTACTTACATCAAATCCTTTAAAAGTGAAGCCTAAACTTAAACCGGCAATAAATTCTGGCTGATTGGTGCCTAAATATCCCATATCATATTGATCGATTACCCCATCTTTGTTTAAATCAACCAGTTTAACACCTCCTAAATTCAGGTTACTCAGCGGTGTAGCGGTTAACAGTTTAGGACTATTATAAAGGTCGTACAAGCTGTTGTAAAAGCCATCTGCTTTATAGCCGAATAATGCACCTACCGGCTTGCCAGTTAAACCCAGCCAAGGAAATCTGGCTGTACCTTCATCTCTAAAAATCACTTTGTTTTCTGCATGACTTATTTGTCCTCTAACAAAATAACTTAACTTATTTGCGAAGGCATTATCTCTATAATTTACTTCAAATTCGTAACCCTTGTTTTCTACAATTCCCAAGTTCACGGTTGGCAAAGTCGCTCCAAAAGAGGATGCTATTGAAGATCGGGTAGTTAAAATGTCTTCTCTGCGTTTTTTGTAGAAATCTGCAGTAAAGGACAGTTTACCTTTAAACATTTTTAGATCTATGCCAATATTGGCATCTTTCTGCGTTTCCCAGGTGATTTCATTATTCTCTAACGTTGGTTCGATTAATCCGCGAGCACCTGTATTATTGGTCTCTCCAAAGATGTAACTTTTACCACTGCCAGAAACGTAGGTTTTAGAAAAGGCATAAACACTAGTTCCAATACCATCATTACCAACTAGGCCATAAGAAGCTCTAATTTTTAAATTATCTATAAACTTAATACCCTTAAAGAAAGGCTCTTCACTGATATTATAGCCTATGCTTACCGAAGGGAAAAAACCATACTTTTTGCTAGACTGAAATCTATCCGATCCATTGTAAGCTCCATTAAAATCAATCAGGTATTTTTGTTTGTAATCATAGCTTACACGGCCTGTTATACCTCTTACATTATAAGGTTCGGCAGCATTATTAGCCATAGTGGTTTGGTTTAGCAATCCCATCGCACTAATGTTATGGCTACCAAAACCTCTGTTATATTTTAAAGATGCTTGTACATTTACCAACCTATTGGTACTGGTTAATCCGCCTGTACGTGTTAACTTACCTAACCGATATACATCGGCGTATACCGGCGAATAGCTTCCAAGAAAGGCATCCCAATAAAAGATAGGAAACTCGGTATAAGTCCGTTTTAAAGAACGGTTAAAATTATAATCACTCGCATAAGAAACTAACGCATTAGCTGATAAGCCTTGCGTGATAAAGTCTAGTTTATGGTTTATCTGCGACACAAAACTTAAATTATTAGAATAGTCTCTGCTATAACCAGACCAGCGTAAGTTGGCTACTGGGTTAATTTTTGTTGTTCCGCTAGTGGAACCTCCATAGCTACCATTTTCATTATATAATGGGTAACCAAAAGCTGATAACTGACCATTCCAAAGATATTGCAGGGTAGCTGCGCCACCATTTCCTGGAGCATCGTTCGGCGAATTAGTTACACCAAAACGCCCAGATAAATCGAAACGGATATGTAAATCTTTATTGGGGTCAATATCTACGTTTGAACGGAAATTGTATCTATCGAAATTATAATTGCCATTGTAGCCCTCATCTTTAGTAAAATCTTTATACATACCTCCTTGGTTAAAATAACCTAGGGATACAAAGTATTTTGTTTGTTGTGTACCACCACTGATATCAAAATTGCTACGATTTTGCATGCTATTCTTTAGAGTTAGCTCATCCCACCAGTTTACATATGGAAAGTTAAATGGATCGTCATTTAGCCTATATCTTTCGAGATTGTTGCCACTAAAAAATTTCGGGTATTGTGTTGCAGGATCAAGATATTGTTCGGCAGTCCATTCTTGTAAAAGCGATAAAGTTTCGTAAGAATTATTGGTTTTTAAGTTCATTGTCGAACTATTTAAGCCCGTTTCTTGTCTAAACGTAAGTTGCGGCTTACCTGCCTGCCCTCTTCGAGTTCTTATTACAATTACCCCATTTGCACCACGCACGCCATAAACAGCGGTAGTTGATGCATCTTTTAAGATGGTTAAACTCTCAATCTCATTTTGGTCTAACATACTAATTTGATCGGAGGTTACTTCAATATCATCAACAACGATTAATGGAGCAGTTGAACCTTGATAAGTACTTACACCCCTAATTTGAAAATTTGCCCCGTCTTTACCCGGCTGTCCACTTCGTTGTTGAGAAAAGAACCCTGGTAAACGACCTGCTAGGGAGTTTTGGATACTTGAGGTTGGCGACTGGCGAATTTCGAGGCCGGTGATAGAACTTGTAGCACCGGTATTAGTTAATTTTTTCACTTTTTCGCCAAATCCTAATACAACAATTTCTTCTAAACCTTTGGCATCTTCTTGTAGTACAATTTGTATTGATTCATTATTAGTTATTTTTAACTCTTTGGTTAAAAACCCAATAGATTTAACGACAATGATTTTAGCACTTCCTTTTAAGGTTAAAGAGAATTTACCATTCTCATCGGTACTTGTTCCGTTTGTTGTAAAATCCTTCTCAAAAATACCTGCACCAGGAATAGGGCCGTGTGCATCGCTTACAGTACCAGTTATTCGCTGCCCAGTTTGACTTTGCGCAGAAAATGTGAATGCGGTAAAAATGAGGATAAGATATAATATGTTTGCTTTCATCTTCTTCTATTTTATGAATTACCAGTTAGGGTTTTGTACCATCTTACTATTTGAAACCGTTTCCTTAAATGGAATTGGATAGAGGTACATTTTATTTGCTTCGAATTTGGTGTTAGCTACATCAACAATGCGATAGCTTACTGTGGTTCCATTCAATGTTCCCTGTATACCATGTAAGGTTCCATTTAAAACATTTTCGGCAATCTTCCACCTTCTGATATCGAAGAAACGATGTTCTTCAAAAGCCATCTCTACCCTACGTTCATGTCTAATGCGGTTACGCATTTCGATCTGGTTTAAGCCAACTGGCAAAACAGGCATATTACTACGTGTGCGAACAGCGTTAATGGCGCTATATACTGATGCATCTGGGCCAACAGCTTCATTCTGCGCCTCTGCATAGTTTAAAAGAATCTCAGCATATCTGAAAATCGGAAAATTGTGATTTGCAGCAGTGTAAGCTGTTTCGCTCGTAGTACCAGTCATGAATTTGCGCAGGTAATATCCAGTTCTAGTCTCTCCAGATATGGCATTTCCATATCCTCTTGGTCTATCCTTACCACCGTCATACGTTTGTACATTCCTTGTTAACCAAAACAAGCCGTTAAATGAAACAGTACCAGCTAAGCGAGGATCGCGGTTATAATATGGTGCGCTGATGTTCCATCCCGAGCCATTATCGGTAATCATTTTACCGTCTAATGTTTCAAACTCGTTTACCAGCTCCTGTGTTGGATTTGTTCTTCCATCGCCAGCTCTAGTATAACCTATTGGCTCATTATTCGATTCAACATCTGTGCTTGTTGCTCTTAAAAAAGGAAGAATAATTTCTGCATTATAGCGTGAAGAAAATACATTCAAAAATTTATTTACACCTGCTACATAGGTAGTCATGTTTGCTGCTGGTGCCAAGCCAGCTAAAGTGGTAGTGGTGTAGTGAGCGGTTGCGGTAGAAGTTGATAATCCATAAGCAAACTTACCTGCCGAAACACTATCCATCACGTCTTTGGCTGCTTTTGCCGCAGTTGCCCACTTAGTTAAATCATTATTTGAGTTGTTTAGTGGACTAGCTGCGTATAGTAGCATCCTGGCTTTTAACGCCATTGCAGCACCTTTTGTGAAACGCCCGAAATGGATACCGGTAAAACCACTTGCAGCATTTGGTGTTAATAAATCTGGCATGCATGCCTCGATCTCCGAACTAATATAATTAACGCATTCTTGATAACTGTTTCTTGGGAATTGAATATTATCTTCTAGGCTAAACACCTTATCGCCAATAAGTGGTACTCCACCCCAACGTTTGATAAGTTCAAAGTAAAACACCGCTCTCAAACCCCTAGCTTCGGCTTTTAATCTTTTCTTAAGTCCTTTTTCTTTAAAAGGAACTTTGTCCACATTTTGAAGAAATACATTTACCTTTCGGATTCCTGCATAGTTCGCATCCCAGGTATTATCAGGTAGATTAACCTGATTAAACGCACCATTCGAATAAAACTGAACCGCATCTGCAGTCGATGATGGTAGTGCATCGTCCGAACCGGATTCTAGTAATTGGCCGCTTACTCGATTAAAACCACTTGGCAAACTTGCGTAAGTATTATTTAAGAATTCTTGTGCGTATTTACCAATTGAATCTTGGCTATCGAATACCAAGTCGATATTTGCATTTTCAAGCGGTGCATCTTCAATCATTTTTTTGCAGCTCGATAAGGTAAGCAATAAAGAAAATATGATTAGTGATATATTTTTCATGCTATATATTTTGTGTTTTGAATTTAATAAAGCGCTCATTTTCTTAGAGTTTAAGTGATACGCCGCCATTAATTATCCTGTAGTTGGCAAAGCCAGATAGGCCCGTTTCAGGATCTAGGTAATCCAATTTGGTTGCCGTAAATAAGTTATATCCATTTACAAAAACCCTTAGCTTATTAATCTTAGCCTTAGCAAGGAATTTTGAAGGTATGGTATATCCTATTTCTGCATTCTTTAAACGAATGTAATCTGCACGCTTAATCCAAAAACTTGATGTTTGGTTATTATAAGTGTTTTCGCCCAAGGTTAGCCTTGGCAAACTTGCGTTTGTAGCGTTTTGAGGTGTCCACCTATTCTCAGTTGTATAATCCAAAACATTCCCAAATTGATTGTTAAAAGCCAAGAAGGAGTTTGCAGCGTAAGCAATTTCTCGGTTCACTCGACTTTCGATTAATGCGTTGAAATCGAAATTCTTGTAATTAAAGCCAAAGTTTACACCGAAAAACACCAATGGTTTTGTCCCGGCAATTGCCTTTTGATCAAGAAAATTAATGATACCATCTTTGTTTAGATCATTGTATTTAATATCGCCTGGGCTCGGTGTATATCCTGGGATATTAGCTGTTTTACTAATATCTTCTCCTACCTGGTAAAATCCGATCGCTTCATAGCCAAATGTTGCTGATGGTTGACCTGCTCTATACATCCAGCTATAAGGATAATTACCTTCAGCACGCGAAATAATTTTATTTTTAGCAATAGACAGGTTTCCTTTTATGAAATAATTTAACCCGTCGACCTTATTATGGTGATAGCCAATGCTAGTTTCATAGCCAAAATATCTTGTTTTACCAGCGTTTACAGATGGGTATGTTATGCCAATGATTCCCGAAGCATAACCGTTTGCCGGACTAATTAGTTCGTCAACATATTTATTATTGTAATAGTTTAATTCAACATTCCAGTGGTTTAAGAACTGGGCTTCAATACCTAGGTCTATTTTAAGTGATTTTTCCCAGGTAATGCTTGGGTTGCTCATGCTATTCTGCAATGTTCCGGCTACGGCACTTGCAGTTGCTCCAAAGTTATAACCAGTTGACGCCACGGTATAATTTTGGAGATAAGTATAATAATTCGCCGGATCAGCATAGGCTGATTTGCCAATAGTTCCTCTTAGTTTTAAAAGATTCACTGACTTGCTACTAAACCAATTTTCTTTTGACAATACCCACCCCAAACCAACGGAAGGCAAAAACCCCCAACGTTCCCCAGGCGCAAATCGGTTATAACCGCTATAAGCCAAGGCAATTTCTGCAAGATATTTTTCGCTAAAGTTGTAATTTGCTTTTAAACCTGCAGTCTGATAAATCTGGTTCAATTGTGTATAAGAATCAATTAAATTGGTTAGGTTATAGCTTGCCAACAAATTAAATCCATGATTACCAGTAGTTTTATCATAACCAATCAAGCCATTAAAAAAAGTTTGTTTGTATTGTGAGGTAATCTCCTGGGTACCACCACCCGCTTCAAGCACACCATCGCTTCCAACTTTAGTATAATCACTCGTTCCAGGATTTGGGTAGTAAATAGCAAATGCCTTAGTTCTCGAAATTCGCTGTAGATAATAATTATTAATTGATAGTAAAGCTTTAGACCATAATCCTTTGGTAATATCATCCAATTTATATTTTAACGATACATCTGCGCTTAGGGAGCGCTCATTATATTGAATATAACCACTGCTTACTGTGCTTGCCAAAATATTGGTCAAAAATGAAGTGGTACCTCCATAGGATCCGTTTGCATTTTTAGCAGGATACTCCAGAGGTGAGGTGCTATAAATCCTACTCATGATAGTTGAACCCGTAGCACCTGGTTCGTTATTGTTTTCTACTGAGCCGAAAATATTTAAGCCAAGTTGAATATCTTCGCTAAAATCGATTTGCGCGTTAGTACGAAGGTTATATCTTTTGTAATAGTTGTTGGTATTGTATGGATTATCTTCATTTGTTAGAAAATTTCCATCTTGTGCAAAATGTTCTACAGAGGTATAAAAGCGGTAGTTTTTACCATTTCCAGCAGCATTAATTGCATAACGCTGTTGCGCATTATTCTTTTGATAAATGGTATTATACCAATCATTAGTAGGATTTGAATAAGGATCATTTGTTCCATTTTGTAATGCAGCAATCCGTTCATCAGCATAAGCTGGTGTTGACCCCGGGAAAGTATTTTGTTGTGCTTCATTGTACAATCGAGCGTAGCTTGCCCCCGTTATAAAATTTGGTCTTTTAAATTGCTGGTTGGCACCATACTGGGCCGAAAACCCAAGTTCAAAAGGTTTTTCAATAGACCTGTCTTTGGTGGTAATGTAAATTACGCCATTACCCGAACGCAAGCCGAACATAGAATTTGCAACTGCATCATTCATCACTGTAATCGACTTAATATCGTCTAAATTAAAACTTGTAAATGATCGTTGAACACCGTCAATAACCATTAAAGGAGTTTGCCCGCGCAGTGTCAATGATGAGGCATCGAACATAGGTCCGGTACGGCCAGACGATTTTGAGCTATATAATCCTGGTATTCGTCCTGCAATTACATTCGTAACGTCAGAAACTGGGGTTGTTACTACATCCTCATTGTAAATTGTAAATGAGCCCTCAATGTTTTTTATTTTTTGCGTAGTGGAAAACCATTGATTAACATGCCTTTCTTGTAGTTTTATCTTTTTTAATACAGAATCAGGCACCATTCGGTTCTCGTCGTCTGAAGTTTGCTTTTGAGCTAAAGCTGGTCCCCCAACTGCTATACAAAGCAACCAAAAGATTAAATGCGTTTTTAGCTGAGATAAAGTAGAATTTTTATCCATTGTTATGAAATTTTTTAGTTACCAATTAGTTGAGTTGATCGCGAAGTAGTCCTGTTTGTTGCTGGACGGATGAAATCTGACAATATATTTTTTCTGTCTGGATCTTCAGAAAATTAGAGTCATCTAGCAACAGCTTCCCTTTGGTTTCACGTTGAGCATTAAAGGCAGGAGCATTTAAATCGAGAAACAAAGCTCCAGTTTGACCAGTTGCACCCAGATATAATTTTACTGCACTGGGGCTGTCTCCATTTTCTAAAGGCTTGTCGAAATAAATGTCATAATGTAATTCTCTATTACTCATCAAGTAAACCATAGCTACAGCATGGTCATTTCTATTTGCTACCGAAGGGGTAACATTAGCTACAGAAAGATTAAGTTTCCATTGTTTTTTAATAAAGATGTCCGAGGTGTAAACATCATCCTTATTACATGCTGGCAAAACCATTAAGGTAAGTGCAAAAAATAGGCAAGCACCTAATGGTACTTTCAATTGAAGTAGAATTGTTTTCATCATTTGTTTTGGTTAGTTGGTTGATAGGTTTTTCTATTACTCAAATTTAGACTGGGTGTCTTTCAATAAGGTCGAAAATTGTAAAAGAAAGGGTAGAAAAACTGCAATATTTCTTCGTTTTCAATAAGTTCAGCTTATATTTAATCCGCTAAACAATAATTATGAACCACTGGCCGAAAGCAGTATTGCTTTTCATATTTGTATTATTTCTTAACAGTATTTGGGCTCAGAAACCTGTGTTCTTTCATCACTTGTCGATGGAAAATGGTTTGTCTCAAAATTCTGTGATGGCAATCACGCAAGACAAAAATCAGTTTTTATGGTTTGGCACTCGTGGTGGATTAAATCGATATGACGGTTATAGATTTAAAGTATATACCAACAATGAAAATCCAAATAGTATATCTGATAATTCAATAGTTAGTTTATTAACCTGCAGCAATGGCTCATTAATCGTTGGAACGGAAAACGGATTAAACTTTTACGATCAGGATACAGACCAATTCGCTCGTGTATTTAAAGGAACATCATCAAATAGCCTAAGTCATAATTCAATTGAATGCCTATACCAAGACCCACAAAAAAATATATGGGTAGGCACTTTAGATGGTCTCAATTTAGTTGTAGATCAGAAAAATCATAGGTTTAAAAAATTCTATTTTGATAGCCACAATGCTAAATCACGTTTAAACGTCATCCTATCTATTTTTAAAGATGCCAATCAAAATATCTGGGTCGGTACAGAAGGGGGATTAATAAGGATGTACTTCAAAAAAGGAAGATATTACTATAAGGTGTATAAGCATAATAGTAACGACGCAAATAGCATTAGCTCCAACTATGTAAGAAGCGTAACTTGTGATCGATACCAAAATTTATGGGCAGGTACAGACAATGGTGTCAATCTCTTCAATGATAAGAACAAATCATTTAGCAGATTTCAAAAGAATTCATTGTCCAATAATTCATTGGTAAATAACGACATCAGGAAAATATACTTTGATAGATCGGGTAAATTATGGATTGGTACTCAAGAAGGCATCAGCATATTTGATCCTGTAAGTAAAAATTTTACCAATTATAAGCACTCCCCGGAATTGATAGGTTCGTTGAGCCAAAATTCGACCCATAGCATTTTCCAAGATATCAGTGGTTCAATGTATATTGGAACCTACTACAAAGGAGTGAATGTGATTTACCCTAATTCGACCAGTTTTAATATTTATAAAAACAGCAAATCTCAAGCTAGTATCAGTAGTAACATTATTAGCGGGATGGTGGAAGATAATTATCACAACTTATACATTGGAACAGAGGGTGGCGGACTAAACTATCTTAACAGAAGCAACAACACCTTTAGCCATTACTTTGCGAACCCGAATAACCCCAATGCTTTAAACACCAATCTTATCAAAACACTTTGTCTTGACAAAGCTGGAAGATTAATAGTTGGTACCCACCGAGGGGGGCTATTTATATTTGACGCTGCTAAGCAGCAATTTAGAAAAATAGTCAATGTAAAGGATGAGCAACAAAATGTGGGTACTGCCGAAATTGTTGCAATTACTGAAGATAGCTATGGTACAGTCTGGGTCGGTTCAAAAAACGGACTTACAACAATTGCCGAAGCTAATAATGAATATTTAAACAAGACAGTAAAAAGCCCAGTCGAGAAAAAGTTAAAAAATACGTTCATCCAAGTTTTGTTTGAAGACAACTCAAAAAACCTCTGGATAGGAACAATGGGTGGACTATTTGCTTACTCGCCAATTACAGGCAAGGTTAGATCCTATTTTAAAACAGCCGATTCGAATAGTTTGAGGTCTAACCGGATTAACTGCATTATCCAAACAAAAAAAGGGTTGATTTATATTGGCACCTACTTGGGAGGATTAAGCGTTTATCATCCTAAAACTGATAAGTTTAAAAATTTCTCACAAAAAGACGGCCTTCCAAACAATAACATCTTAGGAATAATCGAAGACCAGAATGAAAATATTTGGCTAAGTACCGATAAAGGACTTTCTAAGATGGATGTAGCAACAGGCAAGTTTAACAATTATACTAAAAGTGATGGTCTGGCCGGAAATGATTTCAATTTTAGATCATTTCTTAAGGACAGCCGTGGCGAACTGTTTTTTGGAGGCTATGATGGAATAACATCATTCAAATCAGATCAGATTGAGGTTAATCGGCACATTGCACAAATTACTTTTACCGGGTTAAAGCTATTTAATGAACCCGTATTAGTAAATGGTGCAGATGGCCTGCTTAAAAAAGACATTAATGTTACCGAAAAGCTTATTTTTGAGCACGCCAACAACAACTTTAGTTTGGAGTTCGCCTTGTTAAACTATATCAAGCCAGAAAAAAACAGCTATAGTTATAAACTAGTTGGTTACAATAAAACTTGGGTAACTACTAACATCCCAAATGCCACCTATGCCAATTTGCAGCCAGGAAATTACACCTTTATTGTTAAAGGCATCAACAACGACGGTATTGCCGGCAGGAGTCCTGCAACAATTGACATTAAAATCCTCCCTCCATTTTGGGCTACTTGGTGGGCATACTTGCTATACATCGCAATTTTTGCAATAATCTTGTTTTTAATCATACGTTATATTTTTGTGCGTGAGCGATTAAAAAGAACAGAAGATATGCAGAGGATGAAATTAAATTTCTTTACCTACATCGCGCATGAGATCAGAACTCCACTTACATTAATTATCGGTCCGTTAGAAAACTTGCTGAACAACGCTCATAACAACCCAGACCTGCATAAGCAATTAGTTCCTGTAAAGCATAATGCCGACCGCCTAATAAGATTGATTACTGAATTAATGGATTTTAGAAAAGCTGAAACCCACCATCTTAAGCTTCATATTAGTGAGGATAATATTGTTGACTTCATCAATGAGATTTTTCTTTCGTTTCGCCATATCGCGATAGATAAGAACATCAAATACGAATTTATTCACGAACTGGATAAAATTGACCTTTATTACGATAAAATCCAACTCGAAAAAGTGATGTACAACTTATTGTCAAATGCTTTCAAGTTTACACAGCAAAATGGCATTATTACCATAACTATTACAGAGCAAAATGATGAAGTAACAGTTTCCGTTCAAGATAATGGTCGAGGTATACCACTCGAGAGCCAGCCAAACTTATTTAATGATTATTTCCAGGTTGATGACCAAGATACAAGTCAAATAGGCTCAGGTATTGGTCTCGCACTTTCTAAGATCATTATTGAAGCGCACCATGGCGAGATAGGTTTTTCAAGCTATCCTATGCAAAATGAGCAATCTGGCCTTACTATTTTCACTGTAAAATTAAAGAAAGGCAAAGCTCATTTTAAACCAGAGCAGTTTGATAATGTAAAAGATCACAAGCGATTGGCAACGCCTTATGCTTACACTGGCATTATTGACGAGGATACTGAGCATAAAGCGACTGAATTGCCTAACAAGGATATTAAAATCTCAAAAGAAACGGTATTGCTTGTCGAAGACAATCCAGAAATAATGCAATTTCTTTCAAAGTTAGTCTCAAACCATTATCAAGTTAAAGAAACATTTGATGGACTCAGCGGATGGGAAACAGCCGTCAAAATACTTCCAGATTTGATTATTTGCGATGTAATGATGCCTAAGATAGATGGTTTGGAGCTTTGTCGCAGGTTAAAAGCCGATGAACGTACCAGTCATATCCCAATTATTATACTTACTGCACGGTCTTCCCATATCCATCATATTGATGGGCTTGAAACTGGTGCAGATATGTATGTGACCAAACCATTTAGTCCAGAGCTCTTATTGCTAAACGTTCGTAATTTACTATCGTCGAGGATGGCTATTCGACAACGCTATTTAAAGTACTCGAATTTAGAGCCTAAAGATGTCGTTTTAAATTCGACAGACGAAGTGTTTATGTCAAAGTTATTGGGCTATATCGATGAACACATTGCAGATGAGAGTTTTGGGGTCGCCGAGCTAGCTTCAAAAATTGGGATGAGCCGACCAGTTTTGTATAAAAAAATCAGGATGTTGACAGACTTATCTGTGAATGATTTTGTGAAGTCTATTCGTTTAAAAAAGGCGAAGCAATTGTTTATGCAGAATAGGTACACCATCTATGAGGTTTCTTACCAGGTGGGTTTTAACGATCCAAAATATTTTAGCCGAGAATTTAAAAAGCAATTTGGCGAAAGTCCTCGGAGTGTAATGGGTAGGTCGGCTGATGACGACACCAATGGCTGATTTGGAAGCTATTTGGCAGTTCAAAGAATATTCCGCTTCAAAATTGCAGATTTTCTACCTCTTTCTTTACAATAGTCGCACCTAGCTAATTATGTGTAAGCTTAACTTTATGCTGTTCTAAGTACTATTATTAGTTTAACATTAACAAAGCATGGTAGACGATTATGATAAATTATCCCATTTATAAATTTTATATTATTTTTTTATTAATTCTTTCTACCCCCTAGCCTACCTTTTGCCGTCTATCTATTAAAGGGGGATTTTTTTCTCTTGTAAAATTATACCTATGAATAATTACGAAGCGAAAAAACTCCTAGTTAAATATAGAGCAGGAGAATGTACTTCTGATGAGCTCATACTGATAGAAAGCTGGTACTTACATGATAGCGAAGAAGATATTGTGATTTTGCCAAATGATTTAACCCAAGCTAAAGAAAATGTATGGGCAACTTTACCGGTTCACGAAAGCGTAAAAACTAAGCACGTAAAACTGTGGCCGATTATCCGATTGGTTGCTGCTGCCGTTATTGTTATATCAGTATCAGTTGGCTTATACTTTAGTCAGCAAAAAACAACTAATAAGGATGTTGTCGCTATAAACAACAATATCTTACCTGGCGGCAAAAAGGCTTTGTTAACCTTAGCTGATGGAAAATCTATTGTTTTAGGTGATGCAAAAAACGGAAAATTAGCTGACCAAGAAGGTGGTAGTGTTTTTAAAACAGCCAATGGAGAATTAGTATATAATGCAAAAGATAACCAAAGTAATCAGATTGTTTACAATCAATTAACTATTCCAAGAGGAGGTTATTATGCTTTAACACTCTCTGATGGGACAAAAGTTTGGCTCAATGCCGAGTCTTCTTTAAAGTATCCAACTGATTTTGCAGGTAATGAACGGATAGTCGAATTAGTAGGTGAAGGATATTTTGAGGTTGTTCATCGTAAAAACCAACCTTTTAAGGTTGTTACCGGTGAACAAATTGTAGAAGTATTAGGTACCCACTTTAATATCAATGCTTATGCGAATGAAAAAGCAACAGCTACTACACTCCTACAAGGAAGTGTAAAAGTATCAAATCTCAAATCTACTGTCTCAAACATTTTAAAACCAGGTGAGCAAGCGAGTATTAAAAACGATCATATTAGCATTAGTGCTGTTGATACGGAAGAAGCTGTTGCCTGGGTAGATAATAACTTCAATTTTAACAATGAAGATTTGGGAAGCATTATGCGCAAGATTTCTAGGTGGTATGACGTAGAGGTTGTGTGTCCGGCAGATTTAGCGGAAATGGAGTTTATTGGCAAGGTGTCGCGATCTAAAAATATTAAGGATGTAATTAACATCATTGAACAAACAAATGAAGTTCACCTTAAAGTAGAAGGAAGGAGGATTACTGTAATGCATTAATTTTTACGCTCTTCTAAACAGTGATCTGAACTTAGCGAAGCGATCTCTTGAATACCAAAGAAATCATGGAAGCTAATGAGAAAAAAAACACCAGAGGTGCTCGAACACCCCTGGCTTAACTTACTCTCTTAAAAGTAATATTCAGGTAAGGCTGTTAAAAAATCACGTTATTAACATTGGACCTAAACCCAAACAAACAAATGTATGAATTTTTATACGACATTTAATCGTGGTCAAACAACCCACGTGTATGCCACAGTATTATTAAAATTGAAACTAACTTTTATAATATTAATTACCGTTATTCTTCAGGCAAGTGCAACCAGCTATGCCCAAATTACGCTTAATGAAAAAGGCACTTCTTTAGAGCAAGTAATCCAAAAAATTAGAAAACAAACTGGATATGACTTCTTTTATAGTGCGAGTATCTTAAGTAATGCTAAACCTATTACGCTCAAAGTAAACAATGTAAGTGTCGAAGAAGCACTTAAAGCATGTTTTGCAAATCAAGCTATTACCTATACCATTGAGCAAAAAACGATTATTTTAAGAAATGCTCCAGAGAGAGTTCTAGTAACAAGGGCAATTGCTGTTACTGGCCGTGTTTTAGATGAAAAGGGAAATCCAATTCCTGGAGCATCTGTAAAAATTAAAGGGAGTAAAAACCCTGCAATTGCTACAGATAGGGATGGAAATTTTAAAATCGTTGTCAACTCTGAGGACGACATGATCGTGATTTCTTACATAGGTTTCGAAACACAAGAAGTAAAAGCAAGCAAATCATTCCTGACAATTAAGCTCCAAGAATCTCAAACTGTGATGAAAGATGTGGTGATTACGGGAACGGGTATTAACCGTAAAAAAGACAGCTTTACAGGCACAACAGCCATTTTTACTGGTGAAGAATTAAAAGCCGTTAGTAATAACAACATTATTCAGGCCTTAAGAACACTAGATCCATCATTTCTAGTGATAGAAAATAACGCGGCAGGCTCAAACCCGAACGTCATGCCTGTAATTGAGGTACGTGGCAAGAGTAGTATTCCAAGTACAACATTAAAAGATCAATTTGGGTCAGATCCAAATCAGCCATTGTTTATTTTGGATGGTTTTCCTACAACGCTACAAACGATTGTTGACTTAGATATGAATAGAGTAGCCTCGGTAAGTATCTTAAAAGATGCAGCTTCTACGGCTCTATATGGCTCTCAAGCTTCTAATGGTGTTGTGGTTATTGAAACTATAAAACCGAAACCAGGCGAACTTCGCTTCTCATACACCCAAGATTTCAGATTAGAATTACCTGATCTTTCTGGCTATAACATGATGAATGCAGCAGAAAAACTAGAATTTGAACGTTTATCAGGCAGGTACACAACCCCAGAATCAAATCCAACCCAAGCAATTTTCCTAGAACAATTGTATAGCGACCATCTATCGAATGTTAGAAGAGGCGTAGACAGCTATTGGTTAGCAGAACCATTACAAAACGGTTACTCTACTAATTCGTCGATTAATGCATCTGGGGGTGATAACGCATTTACTTATAATGTGGGCATGAACTATAGATTAGGTGAGAGTGCTATGATTGGATCTGGTAGAGATAGCTATAGCGGAAGTATTAACCTCACATACAGAAAAAACGCACTGAATTTGAATAACATCACCTATGTGAGGGGAAATGAAAGTAACAATTCTCCATATGGCTCATTCAGTACTTTCGTAAACACCAATCCATATTTTGAGAAAAATGCGAACAATCTTTTTTTAGAGCAAAAAAGCGCGACTCTAAACTCGGTTTTTAATGTTAGGAATCCTTTATATGATGCCTCACTACCTCAATATGATAAAACAACAAACCTCGAATTTCAAAACAACCTGAACGCCAATTATGATATTAGTAAAGCATTCAGGCTAAATGGAGGACTTCAGCTTACGAAAGGAAATACAGCTTCAAAGAGTTATAAATCGCCGGAGATGAGTGACTTTATCAGTACGCCAACCTTAAGAAAAGGTAGATACACCGACAACAGAGCAAGCAATTTTTCCTATCAAGCTAATTTGATGCTTTCATTCCAAAAAGTATTTTCGGAAAAACATGTTTTGAATGCGAACTGGAGGAATACAATTTCTCAAAATCGGAACGAGACATACAATACAACTGCTGAAGGATTTCCTGAAGGCAGTTTAGGAAATCCGAGATTTGCCTATAGCTTTACCGAAAATGGTTCCCCAAATGCCAGCAGTGGTATATATAGAACCATAAATACAACACTAACTGCAAATTATTCTTTTGATAATAGGTATTTGTTCGATGCAACTTATAGATTGGACGGATCTACGGCCTATGGAGCTAATAAGCAATACTCTCCATATTTTGCTGTAGGTTTAGGTTGGAACCTCCATAATGAAGCATTTATCAAAAAGAAAACGTGGATAAACTCTCTCCGTTTAACGGGGAACATGGGTTTTACAGGTAACCAGAATTTTGGAAATATTAGTTCTTTGTCGGTGTTTAACTACAACAGTAATACTAATTATAATTCATTTGGGCAGGGTGTATCTTTATTAACGTTAGGTAATCCTAATTTAGAACCGCAAAAAACTAGGCAGATTAGTACTTCGTTAGATTTTTCATTATTTAACAACAGATTTGTTGGTTATATTAATGCTTATAATAAAAGAACAGATCCATTAATCGTACCAGTTGATTTACCTTCTTCTACAGGCGTTTTTTCTTTTCCATATAACGTAGGTAATTTAACGTACAATGGGCTTGAGACTAAACTAACTTTCTTCCCAATTTATAATGTAGTTGATAGAATAATGTGGAGCATCGGCATTTCGGGCTCAGCATATAAGAGCAAATACGGAGGTATTGGAAATACCTTAAATACCTTAAATACACAACAAGAAAAAAGTGAATCTGTAAGCGCTGCTACACGCCGCTATATCGACGGGAACAGTGCTGAAGCAATTTGGGCCATCCAATCTATTGGTATTGATCCGGCAACAGGAAGAGAAGTTTTCTTAACCAAAGAAGGTCAGTACACCTTCGACTACAACACAGGTAATATTGTGAATGTTGGAAATACTGTACCACTGGCAGAGGGCGTAGTTTCGACGAATTTAAGGTACAAAAACTTCAACTTTGGTGTTGCGCTTCGTTATAAATTAGGCAGTGAGGATTTTAATACAGCACTGTATAACAAAGTAGAAAACATTACCAATGCAAGTATTGCAAACAACCAGGATAAACGCGCATTGTACGACAGGTGGAAAAAACCTGGGGATGTTTCGCAGTTTAAAGGAATTTCACTAACCAGTACTACGCCGATCTCTTCGCGCTTTGTGCAGACCGAAAATTCCATCAGCAGCGAATCGTTAAATATTGGCTATACTTTCGAAAACTCACTATGGGTTAAGAGCTTAGGCTTACGGACATTGGCACTAAACTTATTCGGCAACGACTTCTTATATGCCTCGACTATTAGAAGAGAGCGCGGTATTTTATTTCCCTATGTAAGAACCTTTGCCTTTTCTTTAAAAGCATCATTTTAGTACTAAATAAAAATGAAAAGAAATTATATAAAATTAATGGTAGCGGTAACGATCATGATTACCCTATTCTGCTCGTGCAAAAAATTCTTAGATGTACAGCCAGAAGATAAAATTATTGAAACCCAGCTATTCGCAACGCCACAAGGTGTAAAGTCGGTACTCAATGGCTTGTATATTCACTTATCACAAAATAACCTGTATGGCGAAAATTTAAGTCTTTCGACAATCGAAATCTTAGCGCAACGCTATAACATTCCATCAACTCACGCTTTAACTAAAATTGCTAGCTACGCGTATACAGATGCGCCGACAGTAGGCCGATTGGAGAACATTTGGAGCAATGCCTACGCTGGGATCTTAAACATCAACAGCTTCTTGGAAAACCTCGAAAAATATAAAGGTACCGTTGATCCAAAAACTGAAGCAATCTATAAAGGTGAAGCCACAGCCATGAGAGCCTTTTTGCATTTCGACTTACTTCGCTTATATGGCCCAAGGTATAATACCGTGGATTCGACCAAACTTAGTCTGCCCTACTATGAAGCAACGAAAACTGCGATAAACCCTTTGTTACCCGCAAACGAGTTTATGATAAAGGTGATCAATGATCTAGCCCAAGCAGAGCAGTTGTTAGCCGCTGATAATATCATCACCGAAGGTGTAAATACTGCAGCAGCAACAGAAACAGCTGACTTTCTAACAAGTAATCGAAATTTCAGATTCAATTATTACGCAGTGAAAGGATTATTGGCGAGGGCTCATTTGTATCGTGGCGATAAGGTATCTGCCTTAAAAAAAGCAAAAGAAGTAATTTCTGTTGCGGATAAGTTTCCATGGACCACTTTAGCCAATGCCCTTAGCGAAAAGCAAAATCCCGACCGTGTATTCTCTACCGAGATGATTTTCGGCATTATGAATACGCAGCTATATAATTATCAGACTGGGTTATTCGATGCTTCAATAGCGGATGCGAACATTTTAGCACCCACAACAGCCAGGTTAAATACCCTTTTCGAGAACAATGAAAATGACTACCGCTTTAACTTAAATTGGCAAGTTCCGCCAACTGGTGTAAAAGCGTTCAGAACATTTTATAAGTATGCCGACGTAATTGATAAAACGAAAACTTTCAGGTTCACAATGCCGCTGTTAAAAATTAGCGAAATGTATTACATCGCCGTAGAAAGTGAACCCGTTGCTGCAGATGGCATCAGTCTGCTGAACATCGTTAGGGCAAATAGAGGTCTTACTCCTTTAGCAAGCACGGCAAATTTAAATACCGAATTGCAAAAAGAATATCAAAAAGAATTCTTTGGCGAAGGACAGCTATTCTATTTCTATAAAAGGAAAAATTTTACTTCTACTGGAAATGGGGCGACAACAGGTAATATCACCATTAACTATGCGATACCAATGCCACTATCAGAATCACAATATCGTTAACCATTTATTAAAGACAAATGAAGAAATTAATATATAGTTTAAGTGCGATCTCACTGATTGTACTAAGCCAGTCTTGTGAAAAACCAATTGAAACTTATTCAGGTAAACCATCAATTTACTTCAATGATGCAGGCAGAGTGACACAATCATTCGACCCATCAAAAGATTCGACAGCTGTTTCCTTTAGTTTGGCGAAATCGAAAGACTCCATTATCAACATGGTTATTGCAACCACGGGCGCAATGAGTACCCAAGATAGACCTTATGCGTTGATTGTTAATCCAAATTCGACGGCAATCGCAGGAACCCATTATGAGCTCTTAACGAAAACATTTTCGATTAAGAAAAACAAAGTATTGGATACGGTGAAGATAAAGTTCTTTAGAACAGCAGACATGCAGGCCAAAGAATTTACTCTCAATTTCGATCTTCAGAATAATGACAATTTTGAAACCATTATGAATTATAAGGTGATTAATGCGGCTGGAAAAAAGCTATCCTATGTAAGTTATAGATGGTTCGTAAACGACATTATCAAAAAACCGAGGAGATGGCTAGACAGTTATTTAGGTCCTTTTTCGCGAAAAAAACTCCTTTTAATGGTTGAGGTATTAAATGCCAATCCTGAAAAAATGGACACCTCAATTGGTATTCCAGAGATGTTAGCCTTGGGGAAGTTTATGCAACGCTATCTTAACGATCAAAGAGTTGCCGGAAATACAATCTTGGAAGAAGACGGCTCAGCAATGATCATGGGAGCATCAGTACAATAATTGACTCACCTTAATTTATTAGAATTATGATTTTCAAAACATATAGGCATATTGCCATAGCGTTAATTGCCATCATCACCATTTTTGGTGCTTGCAAAAAAGATCTTGGCAATTACAATTACAATGAAATAAATGAAATGACTGAAATTTCAGGCTTGCCCGAGGAAGTAGTAGCTACTTACGGTAAAAGTCTTGCGATAGCACCAGTTACAAAATTCAGTCAAGACCCCAATTTCGACGAGTCAAAATATACCTATGAATGGTATTACATCGGTCCCAACGGATTGGGGGGAACGAAATTATTTACATTGGCCACTACCAGAAATCTTAACTTAACCGTGGGTGTTGTAGCAGGCAGTTACAGTGCCTACTATGCAGTTACCGATAAGGAAACGGGCGTAAGATACCGTACCTCTTTCACATTAAGAGTAGTTAACGAAATTAATGAGGGGTGGATTATGATGTGCGATGTAAGTAACACAGCCCGTATAGATATGCTTTCACTGAATAAAAGTGGAGAGTTCGACGTAATTATAGATCTTCTGAAAGCCGTTGGCTCGGACTTGAAACTAGACGGTAAACCAGTAATGACCTACACCTATTCCACTGGGCTGTTACCAGGCCCTGATGGCATCAGTTATGGTTTATACTTAGGTACAGATAAGGGAACAACGAAGGTAGACCCTAATACCTTTAAATGGACACCCACCATGAGCCTCAACTATGAAATGTATGGAAATATACCTACAGGTTTTTATGCCAATACAATTCAGCAACGGGGCGGAAGTAATTCGTATATGATTGGCCAAGCAAATACTTATTATTACTATCGTCCCCAGAACATTTTCTATTCGGCACCAATTAATTACATTACCAGCGAACAAAGAGCCTTTGAGGTGGAACCTTATATAGCTGGTAATCACAACGGTTCTGGAAGTCATGCAATTTTCTATGACAAAACTAATAAGCGTTTTGTGAAACATAGTGGAGATGCCAGTACTTGTAACACTTTACCTGACCCAATTGGCGACGCTAAAAAGTTTAGCTTTACCACGGGCTTAGATTTGGCATTTATGAAGTGGCTGCCTTACAATGGGGGCGAAGTATTTTCTGTCCTTAAAGATCCGGCAACCAATAAAAAATACCTAGCGCGCTTTAATAGTGCTACCCTTGTACAATCATATTACGAGGAAATTACTGGAGCAGAGGTAGCGAATGCAGAAAAATTTGCATTCAGTCCTGATCTGGGGTATATCTTTTATAATGTTGACGGAAAAGTTTATGAATACGATATGAACGCTAAAACAGCTAAGCTGATGTTAGATTTGGGAAGTAAGCGTATTTCGTATTTTAAATTCTACGATTTTAAATCATCTACAAAATATACAGGATCAAACAAATTGATGATAGGCAGTTATGATCCAGTAGTAACGGAAGTAAATACTGGTTCGTTGAGTATTTATACTGTGCCTCCCGTTAATGGTGATCTTGTTTTAGATAAAAATTATACCGGCTTTGGCAAGATCGTAGACTTAACCTACAGAGAAAGATAGTTTAAATTCCATTCATTACGCTCTCAAAATAGGCATAGCAGGAGACTTCTATGCCCTAATTTTCACAAACACTAAATAATAAAAACCAATGAACAAGGTTATTGCATTGTTTTCTTTAGTATCACCCGTCTTTTTCGGGGCTGCTTTTGCTCAAACTCAAAGAACGCCAACAGACTTTCTGCAAAGAATCCCTGTTCATCAATGGCTAGATGATCAAAATTTTAAAGTTTACAAAAGTGATGTAAACAAAAGAGGTGGATTCTCTTCTGTTGATGTTTTGACTGGGAAAGAAACACCCCTTGTGCAAATGCAATCACGTAAACCTCTGTTTGCGGTTAAACGAAATGTGGACATTGAGATCCCTACGTCCGATGGAAAAAGTGCCGACACCTTAAAAAATGCTAGAAATACATTATTATCACCTGAGTCTGCCTCATTGGCTTATACTAAATTCCATAACCTTTATTTGTACACTTTAAAAGACCGTAAAGAAATACAGGTAACAACTGATGGTTCCGAAAGCATATACAATGGCTGGTCGTCATGGGTTTACAACGAGGAGATATTAGGCAGAGCAATGGCCAATCGTGCATTTTGGTGGAGCCCTGATAGTAAAAGTCTCGCTTTCATGCGATTTGATGACACTAAAGTCCCTATCCACTACTTGACAGATGATTCGGAAGTACACCAAAAGCAAATCGCTATTCACTACCCCTTACCAGGCGACGTTAACCCTGCGGTTAAAATCGGTATAGTTGATTTAATGAGCAACACAATTACTTGGACAAAGCATAATGAAAACGCAGACCAATATTTTGGCGAGCCAATTTGGACACCCACAAATAATTTGTGGGTACAATGGATGAATAGGAACCAAGACTCACTAAAAGTACAAGCAGTAAACTTAAAAACGGGTGATTTTCAAACTATTTATACCGGAACACAAAAAACGTGGGTTTCGTTAGATCAAGAGAACCGAATTACATTCGTACCAGGCAATAAAGGTTTTATTGTAATGAGTGATAAAGAAGGCTGGATGCATTTATATCTGCACCAAATGGATGGAAAATTCATAAAACAATTGACTGGTGGAAATTGGAAAGTAAAGGAAATAAAATTCATCGATCACAAAAGCAGCCAAGTTTACTTTATTGCCAACAATGAAAAGTCTACTCGTTACTTACCACATAAAGCAAAACATTATAACGCACAAAACGACCAATTCATTAAAAAATACTTATTTAAAAATTAAAATCAACACAATGAACATGAAAAAAACATTAGCAATTGCATTGTTATCCCTAGCCACATTATCGGCATCAGCACAACTACCAGTTGAAATAACTGGAACACTCATCAAGAAATATCCGACTCCTGTAAAACTCTTTAAAGTTTTAGACGGAAAAGCGGTCGAAATATCAAACAGTACGCCGGCTAAAAATGGCAAGTTTGGTTTCATCTTCTATCCAGAGTATGAAGGTCTTTATGTAATAGGAACCGGTACAGTAGGCAGCCCGAACGACAACTACAAATTCTACTTTAAAGGAGGCGAAAAATTAGCCGTAAACCTTTTGGACTCAAGTTATGTATTAACTGGAAAGTTAAATTCTAAAGAAAATATTGTGTTAACTCAATGGCATGACTTAGTTTTCCCTCTAGAAATGAAGGCAGTAAACTTTATGAAAGTGCAAAGCACTTTTGTAGATTATTTCCCATTACAAGAAGAAATTGTTGCAAAAACAAAGACTTTTTTAGCTGGAAAAGCGACCGGAAATGCAACGTTTGATAAAAATATGCAAAAATATATGGCTTGGGATTTAGCGAGCTATGCAACCAATTTCCTAAATACTCCTCGCTCCGCACATCCTGCAGTAGAAGAGTACAGCCCATTTTATGCAACACTTAAGGCACAAGACTTTGCCAAAAACACTGCTGAAATATATGCTAACCCATGGGGAAATAGAACACTTAGTGGCTTGATGAGCTTAAATCTAAGACAAGGTGGATATAAATTTGCTGCTGGTTTAGAGGGATTAAAAACAAATCTTTCATTTGTACCTAATGATACATTAAAAGGTGATTTAGTTTTAGATAATGCAGCCCGCTACAAAAGCTATGCAGATTATAAAACATTAATGGATGCCTATGGCAGCTATGTGGTAACCACTAGCCAGAAAAAAAGAAACTTAGACATCGTTACACCATTACTAACCCTAAAAACTGGCGAAGAAGCACTAGCTTTCTCTTACCCAGATAAAGATGGTAAAACGGTAACCATGGCAAGCTTAAAAGGAAAAGTAGTTTTAGTGGATGTTTGGGCCACTTGGTGCGGCCCCTGCAAAGTAGAAATCCCTCACCTTAAAAAATTGGAAGAAGAAATGAAAGGGAAAGAGGTTGCAATTATCAGCTTAAGTACGGATGCGGTAACTGATAAAGCCAAATGGTTAAAAATGATCAAGGACGAGAATTTAGGTGGTACACAGTTATTTGCAGGTGGTCCTGGAAATGAGTTTTCACAATACTATAAGGTGAATACTATCCCTCGTTTCTTAGTATTCGATAAACAAGGAAAAATTGTTACTGTTGACTCACCAAGACCTTCTAATCCCGAATTAAAGGCATTATTGGAAAAAGAATTAGCAAAGTAACTATTAGAAGATTATTCCTTACGATATAACACTCATTCAAAAAGTATGTTTAAAATTAAAAACACACTGCTTTTCAGCATTGTAATGACCCTTTTATTGCCTAAAACTTATGCACAAACCGATAGCATAACCATTAGTGGAAAGCTTAAAGGTTTAGGAGATAAGGGGGTATGGATTTCTTTCGCAGACAATGATGGCAAAAACAAAAGCTACAAAGCAAGCGCAACTAATGATGATTTTTCTTTCAAAGTTCCGAAGTTAAAAAGTCCGGCAATAGCACGGTTCGATATCAGCATCAGTAGAAGCTTATCGGCCACTATTGATGGAAAAACCGTTGGAAACCCAGCACCGGTATTAGATCTATTTGTGTACAATAAAGATATTCGCATTTTAGGAGAAGCCTTGTTGGTGCAATTGGCGATGGTAACAGGCGATGATGAAAACAATGCTTTTAATGTCTATAAACAACAGATCAAAGCGGATGAACAACGCGGTTACGAAATTACAGTTGCCTTATTTAATGCCCATTATCATAACAAACCTTTAACCGGCGATGCAAATGCACTACAAGAACAAGCTACTGCTGCACGCAAACGGGTTTATCAAATACAAAAGGACTTTGTAAATGCTCATCCAGATGCTTTTACTTCAATTTTTTTAATGAGCAGGTTGCAAAATCTATACAATGCGAATGATTACACCAAAGTTTGGAACGGTCTGTCAGCGCAATATAAAAATCATCCTGCTGCTAAAGGAATTAGGGCATATATCGAAAAAATAAGTTCCACGCTTTCAGGTGCTACTGCGGTCGCTTTCGAAAGGAAGGATAAAGAAGGGAAATTAATTAAGCTAGACGCTTACAAGGGAAAAACAGTCCTACTCGACTTCTGGGGAAGTTGGTGTGTCCCATGCAGGGCAAGTCACCCACATTTAAAAACGCTATACGATAAATACAAGTCTAAGGGCTTTGAAATCATCGCTATCGCACAAGAACGAGGCAGAACGATGGAAGAATCAAAAGCTCAATGGCTTAAGGCAATTGGTGAGGATAAAATTAATTGGGTACATATTTTAAATCAAGATGGTATCGAAAAGCAAGACATTGTAAAAAGCTATCAAGTAAACGCCTTCCCTACTAAAATTTTGGTTGACAAGGATGGAAAAATTATTCTTCGTGTTACAGCTAGTGCTACAGATGACATCGATCAGGAATTAAAGAAGATCTACGGATTTTAAGTAAACGAAATACAATAAACAAATGAACAAACTCATCATACTCATTTTACTTTTTATCCTATTTGTAGGCTTTAGTGTTTCTGCCCAAAGCAACGGTAAACAAATAGCAAATCAGCTAAATGAAGTTTTCAAACAAAAAAAAGCTGGTCCTATTAAAGAAAGTTTAGCAACTAATTTCTCTGTCGGGGCCTATACCAATCGTTCTGCATTAGGCATTTTACAGTCACTATCAGAGAGGTATCCTTGCGATTCGGTGACATTTGTGAAAGAAAGTCTCGCTAAAATAGAAGTTCTTTTCTATCCTACCGGAAAATCGCTGGTAACAACTACTGTTTATACCAATAAAGAAAATAAGATCCTATACATCGATTTATTTGATCAGCTGTATGGTATGAATAGATATAAGCCATCAAAATTAAGAGCCAAAATTCCATTTGAGGTAATTGACAACGCCATTGTATTAACACTCAAATTAAATAATTCGTCGCGACCCTTAAAATTCTTATTCGATACCGGAGCTGATGGAATGGCTATTAGTGAAGCACTTGCAGACACACTGGGGTTAAAAGCAACCAGAAAACAAAATGCCTCAGTTGTTGGCGGTTCGATGCAAATTTCAATTTCAGAAAAGAATGATGTGCATTTAGATACATTTATCCTAAAAAATCAAAGCATCGCATTATTTAAAGAGCTCCATAAAGGCACTGACGGATTGATTGGTAACACCATGACCAAACAGTATATTACTAAAGTTGACTTTGACAAAAAAGAACTTTCATTGTATGATTTTGGGATGTATACCTATGAAGATGCCGGAAAATCCATTCCCATCACCACACCCGAAGGTTTATTTATTATCCCGGGCACAGTTGCGGTAACCGCAAACCAAGCTAATGCTGGTGAGTTTGTTTTCGATACCGGTGCTTCTTATAGTTTAATCTGTTTTAGACCCTTTGTAAAACAACATAAATTATTGGTAAGTGGATTCAAATCTGAATATCATGGCACTACAACGAGTATGGGAATGAGCACGCCAACTTATAGTGGGAAAGCAAACTATTTCACCTTTGCCAATATGCCCAATGTTACCAATTTCCCTGTTACCTTAATGGCGGGCGGCGGACAAAGTGAAAATTGGAACCCCGGCTTCGATGGGTCTATAGGCATCAGATTAATTAGTCGTTATAACTTCACAATTAACCTTCAGCAAAAAGAAATTCATTTAGCTCCTAACAAGAGCTTTCATAATCCGCACGATTTTGTGTTGGGGAGTTATTTATTTGGCTTTGATTTGGCTGGCGACTTAAAAGTAATAAGCCAAGTAAGCAATTTGGGAGAGACTGAAACGCTTAAGCCCGGAATGAAAATTATTTCCATTAACGGCGTAACCAAAGAACTGCTTTTAAAGGATCCCAAAAAACTGCAAAGTATTTCAGCCTTGCCTCCAGGTACAGTTATTAATCTTCAATATTTAAGTGGTAGGGTTAAACAAACTACTACAATTACAAAATCTTAATAGCAACAAGCTTCCGAAGTTTTGGGCTTCGCAAGTTTTTTTAATAATAAATTAGTTAGTTAAGAAAAAGCTTACCTGGATGGGTAAGCTTTTCTTTTATAATTTCTCTAACAGCTGTTTTACTTGTTCGTAACGTGGAACATCTTGAGGAATTTTTTGTAGCCAAATTTTGCAATTAACTTTATCTTCCTCTTTTAAATACCCCAAGGCGATAGCATAAGCAGAATCATATTTAAATATAGATTCACCATTATAAATCGGTGTCAATACACTTCTTGATTTTTCAGCTTCATTTGTTTTGAGTAATGAGAGGCCATAATAGTAACCAATCATTGTATTGGATGGCTGCCTAGCATATAATTTCTCTAGCACTGTAGCCGCTGCATGATAATCTTGCTTGTTATAAAGCTCTGCTGCTTTATCCAAATCAGTGGCACCTGCCTCCCCTCTTTCTGTTACCAGCATTTTACTTTCGTCTACATAGCTTTCGTATAGATTGCTATTCCAAGGCGCCCAAATAAAAAGTCCGATTACTAAAATTGCAGCAATACCACTTAACCATTTAAGTGCCGGTTTGAAAGAAACAACCTTAGCTTCCGTTGCAAAATATTGCTTATTGAAACCTTTTAGTGTAGCCTTAAATTCTTCATCATCAGCCAATTTCATTTTCAAACTTTGATGAATATCTTGATACGTTTTCAACTGCTGTTGCAGTGCTGGGTCGTTCGCTAATTGTGATTCAAAATCAGCAATTTCTGCCTCATCCATATCTCCCTCCGCGTATCGGGCAACCAATAAGATTTTATCCTCAATCATCATTTCTATTGTTTAAATGAACCAATTTAATAAGGCTTGCCATACATTCAGACTTCTTTTTTCTTAAATAACCGTAGGTAACACCTAGTGCTTCTGCTACTTTTTCTTGCGCATCGCCTTGCATGCTCCATTTAATAATTTCCTTGCAGCGGTCACCCAATTTTTCAAAGGCTGCCAAGAATAAATCAGCTTGCGTGGCCTGTTCTTCTAGTTGCGCTGCCTGTTCAAATGTATCCTCACCAATTAGTAATAAATCATCTTCACTATTTGTTACCTGTAAAGTTGATTTTTTCTTTAAAACATTTAACCATTTACGCTTGCATACTAGCAATAAGAAAGGCTCGAAAGGACAGGTGAGTTGAAGATCTTTATATTTCGCCTGATTATAAATATCTACTAAGGCTTCTTGAAAGATATCTTCAGCATCATTAGCAGTACCATTATTAAAAATAACAAAGGATTTTACCTTACCCGCACATTTTTTATAGATCTCATTAATAAGTCCAGCATTATTGTTTACTAATGCTAGTAAATAACGCTGGTCTTCGTGTACAGGTTTTGCCATCGGCGATAGATTTAAAGCTAATTTAAAAAAAAATAAAAAATAAGGGGTAACAAATTTTAAGTCATGCTGATATATCATCAAACACTATGAAATGGCGCACGCTGAAAAGCCTTAAAAGAGTAAGCAAAACTTAAAATTAAAGATCATGAAAAAATTAAATTTAACCTATGCAATTGTTGCAATCATAACCTTATTTACTGCAGCATGTAAAAAAGATGGAACCATCATCGTCAATGCAAAATCTGCTAAAGAATTTGCAGCATTTTATGGACCTCAAGTACAAAATGTAAAAATCAATGGAAATGTATCTAATACATTTACGTTAAAGGGAGGAACAAAAATTATCATCCCAGCTGGTGCGATTAAATTGGGTGGAGTTGCAGTAACAGGAGAAATTGTTATTGAGGCAATGGAAGTTTTAAAAAGAGGTGACGTTTTATTCAGCGGCACAAATACCAATCACATCAGTGGCGCTCCATTGGCGTCAGACGGCTTTATCTATCTTAATGCAAGTGTAAATGGCACAAAAGCAGATAAAGGGTTAGGGGCTGCTATAAAAATTGCCATTCCAGCCAATAGAACTGGCGGAACTCAGATTTGGGAAGGTGTAGAAAAAGTAGGTGCTGATGATCAAATGGCTTGGCAAGCACCTAACCAAAATCCCGCTGGTGGTGGTGGTGTGCAGATTAAAGGTGAAGTTGATGCGGCTGGCGGTACATTTACATTTGATATGGGTAACTTAGGTTGGATTAATTGTGATGTATTTTATAGCTATACCAATCCAAAAACTACCACACGCGTTACGTTGGTGAATAACCCAGGAGCATTGGCTTCATTCAGAGCTTTCAGTGGTGAAACATTTGTTTTCTTCTGTGCAAAAGGAAGTAATGTTGCCGCTCAAATTTATACGCCAGACGGTGCAAACAAAGTAAAAAGCTATGATAACATGATGCCAATAGGCGTGCAAGGTAAATATCTTTCCTTCTCTATCAAAGATGGTAAATATTATTATGCCGAACTAGAAACTACGATTGTCGCTAGCCAAATGGTAACCTTAACCTTGCAAGAAACTACTGAAGCACAAGTTCAAACAGCGATCAATAGCTTAAATAATTATTAACAAAACGATAGCCGACAAGATATTCGTCATCGGATGACGGTAAGCATAATCCTTACCGTCATCCGATGACGATTTTTAAATATCTCCTTTTCCCGATAAAAATTTATAAATTTAATCATGATGAGAACGCTATTTTTTATTTTGCTTTTTGTAGGGATCAGCTCAACTTACGCACAGGTTTTACCAAGCGATACCGTGCCGGCAATTATTAATTATACAACAGAAAATGGGCTCACTAAATTCACGTCCGAGCTTAGACCATTAAGGGCAATCGCAGGAGCGCCCGCTCCATTTTACACTTATTTCTGGGAGTTTGGCGATGGAGGTTTTAGTTTCGAAAAGGATCCAACTCATGTTTATAAAGGCAATGACCCGATACTAGCGAGGCTTTATGCAACCAATAATTATGATGATGGTAAACGCCCTCCTACTAAACCAAGGCCAATAAAGCCAGCCTCCACAAAGCCAATGATTGCATCGCTTACTAAGGAACCATCTTTGTTTAAAATGGGTGGAAACATAGAATTAAAAAGTAATTGCATGCCAAAACCAGGAGATGATATGATGGTGGTATTTGGCTATCGAAACAAAACGGAAAATGGTCAGCAAAACTTAAATGGAACCGTCGCCATTTTATATAACGACAAAGAATTTAGCAACAATAATTTTGTGCTAGCTGATACTAGAGCCTATAATGGCGAGAAAAAAACAGATTTGAAATCTTTGCTCACAACGGCCTATCTACCAATTAAAAAAAACAACGCTCCTGTTTACTATGCTTCGTTAAACGAAATGCAGTTTAAGGAAGACGAACAAATACTTCTAAGTGAGAAAGCAAAAGATTTTAAAAGTAATGAAACCTGGCGTTTCGAAAACTTAAAGCAGAACGAAGAACGCTTTTTGTTTATGCATTTTAAAACTACGCCAGAAATGATCAAAGACACGAATGCGGTAGTTAGAATTACCGCGGTGTTTATTCCAGATAACCCTTTAGTTGAAAAGGAGTTCTTCAATATGGAACTGCAAATTGTGGCATCCCACGACCCGAATAAAATGGTGTTAAGGAAAACAAGGATGAATTATCGCTTTACAGGAAAAAATAGAGAATTAACCTATAAAATACGTTTTCAAAATACCGGTAAAGGTCCTGCAAAAAAAGTAGACGTTGCCGTAAATATTTCTGAAGTTTTTGATCAGCAGACCATTAAAATTACCAAAACAAAACCTGAGGTAATTAGCTGCGATTCGGCCTACACCAATCAAAGTTGTATTAAAACAGTAAAAGGAACAGACAGTGTTCATTTTATATTTAGCAACATCTATTTACCCGGCTTACAGCAAAAAGGTGTAAATGATGCTGATTCAACGATGGGATTTGTAGAATATAAAATTAAGTTCAAAGAAAAGCCTAAGAAACTTCCGATTAAAAGTGGAGCAGCAATTGTATTTGACAAGAATGAGCCGATTTATACGAATAGAGCCGTTGGAAGATTTAAAATGGGCTTATCTCCCGGTTTAATTCTTGGTTATGGTTTCCCATTCGAAACTGACAATAAAAATTACTTAAATAGCAAAAATGTAGTAATTGGTGCAAGTTTAGCGCCATATGCACCACATCGATACTATTGGCAAGTAGAAATGTATTTAAGCTCTTTCAAAGAGAGCGCTGACCTCGTAAGTTCAAGTGGCCTGGGTAAAGACACAATTGTTAACCGAATACCTTATCGAATACTAAATAAAGATTATACAAAATACCAAAAGGTGGCGACTATTAACCTAGTGCCTGCACAACTTAGATATAATATTAACAAATACTTGGGCGCTGGAGCCGGGGCATTAGTTTCATTAGCTCTACATCATAAAACTACCGATGTATTGGATTACAAGCTCGGCACTCAAAACGCAAATGGAACCACATCGACAACAGATTTAAAAATAGTGGCAAATGAGCTCAAAAAGAATTTTGCCGATGCAAATGTGTCATTCTTTGCAGATATACAATTAGGTTTGGTACGCGTAGGTCCATCTGTTGGCTTCAGGTATCTCTTTGACCCAAAAACCAACAACAATAGAATGGCAACTTATGTAACTTGGAAATTCTAGAAAAGACTTACGAAGTTTCTTTACGCTGTTATTTTAAACTTCGTAACTCTTTTACAAATCTATTTAATAGATTAGCTGAAATGTAATTCATTTATGTTTTCAGCTTCTTTACGTTTTACATTCTATCTTTTATTTTTTTGCCTGTCGCTTAAAGTAGCAGCGCAATCCAATATAATTCAAAAAAAGTTAGACTCTCTTAAAGCTAAAGATAGTTTAGGATTATGGATTATGGAGCGACTGGACTATGTTTCCTTAGATCCTGGCCAACGCTTTTCCTATCTGATGGAAAGCCAAAAAATGCTTTGGCGTAAGCCTAAAACTTATGATGAACATTACCTCTTTTTAGACTTGCTCAATAGCCAAGGTTATTATCAATTGTTAGATGGCAATATATTGGGTTCTATTAAAAGCTATGAAGATGCTTATGCCTACTATTTAAAAAACAAAATTTCAAGCTACGAAATTGTAGATTATACCTTAAAACCTTTAAGCAATAATTACACTAGGTTAGGCGATTATGAGAGAGCCTTGTATATGCAGCGGCTATCGGTTAAGTTTTTAATCCAAACTAAAGATACTCCAGAAAATATCGCATCGATGTATAGTAACATTGCGATATCTTACCGATCAATGGGCAAGCTAAGCGAGGCAGAGAAAAATATCGCTGCAGGTTTAAATTTAGTAAGTCAGAATAGCCCGGTAAACATTATTTTAAATAACATATTGGCCGATGTATTTTTTGATAAGAAAGCTTATTCAGCCGCAGCAAAGCTGATCGAAAACAACATTAGAAAGCAAAAAAACCTCACGCAGGATAATGCGTATTGGTTAATGGGTTCTTATACTACAGCAGGAAAAATTAACAAGGAGTTGAACAATTTAAAATCTGCAGAAAGTTATTTTAACAAGGCGTTAGTGCTATTAAACAAATATTATAAGGGAGCAAGATTAAGAGAAAAAGCAAATATCTTAACTCAATTAGGGACTATTAAACTACTCGAAAACAATCCCCAATCTGCTATTATTTATTTCAATAAGTCACTTTCTACCTTAAAAATTACTGACCATAATGATAAGATAAATATTGCCAAAGTATATGGCGATAATATGCTTGTCGATGTTTTCAAAGAAACGGCAGCAGCTTACTTGCAATTAAACAGACCCACTGACGCATACCAAAATATTAAATTGGCACTGTTATCGGCAGATAAAATTAGAAATGAATTTGGCGATGATAAAACCAAAGAACGTTTGCAGGCAACTTTAAAGATTATTGCTGAAAAAGGAATTCAAATTACTTTTGACTTATATCAGCAAACAAAAAAGCGAGAACTTTTAGTTGAAATCCTAAATTTAACCGAACAAAGTAAAAGCCGTACCCTGTTAGACCAGATTAATAGAAATCAGATTCTAGGCTCAATTAACAAAAAAGACTCGCTATTTATTCGAAAACAGGCATTAGAAAGAGCCATTGTTTACAATGAGAAACAAGAAATTGAGGGAAAAACAAATAAGACCTCAAATACTACCGCAGCATTAAAATATGCACTAGCACTACTAGATAAACAGATCAAAAAAAAGTACAAGCAGTTTAACATCGATTATAATGATTTACCAATTACGAGGGTTTTATCAGCATTGCCTAGCAAGAAAATTCTAACTTACTTTTTTGGAGATGAGGCTATTTATATAATTGACATCGATAAAAGAAAGATTAACAACGTTGTAAAACTACCTAATGCTAGCGGAATAAAATCGGCCATTCGATCTTATACAAATACCTACTTCCAACTTGGCCCGAATGCAATGATCAACGCGCCAAAAGAATTTTATTCGGCTTCAAACAAAATTTATCAATCCATTCTAAATGGAATTAAGCTTCCTAAAAACGAACCTGTTATTATTGTGCCAGACGATGTGCTGGGTTATATCTCTTTTGATGGCTTAATTACCGATCAACAATATAAACCTAGCATTTCAAATTGGCCCTTTTTAATTAAAAGTCATTATATTACTTATGCCTTCTCTTTAAAAACTTTAGTTGCCAATAAAACAGAATCGAATAACTCAAATTTCACAGGACTTTTCATTACGCATCAAAAAAATAGTAATCAGCCATTAAAGGCCGTGGAAGACGAAGCTTCCGCTATTCAGAAAATTGTTGGTGGAGATTTGCACTTTAATGACCAGGTAAACACAGGCGTGATTAATAATGCATTTGAGCATAGCAGGGTATTACATATTAGTACGCATGCATATCTATCTGGAAAAAATCAAGAGCCCACATTAGATCTTGATAAGGAGAAATTATTCTTATTTGAGCTATCGGCAAAAAAAAACGCTCCATCTTTGGTCGTGTTAAGTGCCTGTAGAACAGCCGATGGTTTGTTGGCAGATGGCGAAGGAATTATTAGCTTGTCGAGAGGTTTTAATGCAATTGGAACACCCGCAACCATCGCAGGATTATGGAATGTTAATGATGTAACTGCAGCTGAGATTGTAAGTAGATTTTATCAACACTTAATTAACCGCAAAAGTAGTGGAGAAGCCTTGCACCAGGCCAAAATAGACTGGTTAAATACACCGCAAAGTAACAGTTCGCTTTACCTTCCTTACTACTGGGATAACTTAATTTTTATGGGTACTGATCAGGTAATAGAACTAAGCGCAGCTAATAACTGGAAATTGATAACAGGGATTATCGTCGGATTAGTAATGATTTTAGTTGCGATGGTGTTAGTACGAAAAAAGTTGGCCGTAAGACGTACTAAGTAACACTAAAATATACCTTCTGCGGTATTTGATTAAACACAAACCTTGTGACTTCGCATAACCAAATTTTTAAACCAACTTTTTTGTTTTGATAACTTTCTAAATAGTAAATACCACCACCACCCAAATTCTCTTCTCTAATACGAAGCAGGGTTAATGTTTCTGCAGCTTCAAAAATTGTATCAGAAAGTATAAGCTTTGTATTTCCCGCATGATCGCTAATTAAATCTAGCCACTTATCTGCTCCCTCTATCATTTGCAAATCTGCAGGATCACCTTTCCATTGTGGTAAATTTAAATACCATTCTCCATCCTTATTTTTATAGAACTCGAAAATTCTTCTAGTCATCTTAAATAGTATAAATGGATTTCTATTTCTTAAACTCCCGCTTAAAGATTGTTACTCCCAATGGTGGAACATTAATCAAAATCGACTGCTTCTGCCCATCCCATGGAATAGCATCCGACTTTAAAACTTCCGAATTCAATTTCCCGCTACCAAAAAAAGTCACTGAATCTGTGTTAAAAATCTCTTTCCATTTCCCTTTGCTCGGTGCTCCAACTCGATAGTTCTCCCGGAAAACAGGGGTTACATTAATTAAAATCAGCAATGTATCTTTTGCTTTATCAGATCTACGGGCATAACTGTATACTGAATGATCCACATCATCTGCATTAATCCAATCAAAGCCATCGTAAGAAAAATTATAGTGATAAAGCGCTGGTTCTCTCCGGTATAATTCGTTTAATGCTTTTACCAATTGTTGCATTCCGGCATGTGGCGGATATTGCAGTAAATCCCAGTTTAATGATTCGGTAAAATTCCATTCTGTCGTTTGCGCAAACTCATTGCCCATAAACAAGAGTTTTGTGCCGGGATGGGTAAACATATAGGCATATAAAGTTCTTAAATTAGCGAACTTTTGCCATTCATCACCGGGCATTTTATAGATCATTGATGATTTACCGTGCACAACCTCATCATGTGAAAAAGGCAGCATAAAATTTTCGGTAAAAGCATAAGTTATGCTAAACGTTAATTGATGATGATTAAACTTTCGATTGATTGGATCATTTTTAAAATACTTAAGCGTATCATTCATCCAGCCCATCATCCATTTCATACCAAAACCTAGGCCACCAGCGTACACAGGACGAGTTACTCCGTCAAACGTACTACTTTCTTCGGCAATAGTCTGTACCCCTTTATAATTGCCGTAAATGGCTTCATTTAAGTCTTTAAGAAAAGTAATTGCTCCCAGGTTTTCCCTTCCCCCAAATTCGTTGCTCCCTGATTCTTCAGGGGTTCGAGAAAAATCAAAATAAAGCATAGATGCAACAGCATCAACCCGCAAACCATCGGCATGAAATTGGTCGATCCAAAATAGTGCGTTACTAATTAAAAAAGAACGTACTTCATTTCTATCGTAATTGAAAATATATGACTTCCAATCCGGGTGAAAGCCTTTCCGCATGTCGGCATGCTCAAATAAATGAGTTCCATCAAAATTGAATAACCCATTTGCATCACCAGGGAAATGTGATGGCACCCAATCTAAAATTACTGCGATGTTATTCTTATGCAATTCCTCAATTAAGTGCATTAAATCTTGGGGATGTCCATGTCTAGAACTTGCTGCAAAATAACCTGTAATCTGATATCCCCACGATGGATAATAAGGATATTCCATAATAGGCATCAATTCTACATGTGTAAAACCCATTTCCAAAAGGTACGGCACTAGTGTTCTTGCAATTTCGCCGTAGCTCAATACACGGTCAGGATTAGCCGGATCTCTTTGCCAAGAACCTAAGTGAACTTCATAAACAGAGATTGATTGGTTTAGTGCATTTAGCTTTGCACGCTTATTTAGCCATATTTTATCCTTCCAGCTGTATTTTGTATCCCAAACAATGGATGCCTTTTGAGGTGGATGCTCCCAACGTAAAGCGTAAGGATCTCCTTTTTCTAAATCACTCCCATCAAAACCTTTAATAAAGTATTTATACACTTCCCCCTTGCCAACATTCGGTATAAATCCTTCCCAAATCCCCGACCCATCTTCACGCTTGTTTAAATAATGTGTTTGACGACTCCAGTTGTTAAAATTACCAATTACAAATACTTCCTGAGCGTTTGGAGCCCAAACAGCAAAATAGGTGCCCTCAACTTTGTGGAGATGACATAAGTGAGCCCCCATCTTTTCGTATAAACGAAAATGCTTTCCAGACAAGAACAACCCAATGTCAAAATCAGTAAATAAACTATGCTCCCAAACCGATTGGGTTAAACGTACTGCAATTGGCGTTTGGCCTTGTGGAGACATATATTTCTATTTTATAACTCAATTCCTGTTAATTGTCATTGTGCTTTTAAGATTGCTTCGTACCTCGCAATGACGCAATAAAGCATTGAACTAAATGCCAATTATCTTAATATGGATAAAATTCTTATTCGATTTAAACTTTAATCTTTTTCGATCATCCATACTAAATTCGGCAATTTCTTTATCGTCTACAAAGATCTTGCTTACCTCGAAAGGTAAACCAATTACATTATAGTCATATAACTCGTAATTTGGTGTATAAAGTCCTTCAGTTGTTTGCTGAATAAATAGATTTTTACCGTCGCCTTTAACGCTGAACTTCTTTTCTAAGTAAATATCCTGTTCGTAAGCAAATGTATCACCATGATCCTCAAATAAAAATGAATTTACCTCGTAATGTGCATAGTAAATATTTAGCCAAACTTCGTCAATTGGCTTTTCTCCAACATATTGCATAATAGGATATTCTGGAATAACAGAACCAGCTCTAACGAATAATGGCATATCTTCTAAAGGTGCTTGCACGTTATATTCGTTCTCTCCATTTAGCAATTCGTGTGTCCAGAAATTATACCATTGTCCCTTAGGCAAATACACCATTCTTGAGGTTGCACCCTGCTCTAATACTGGGCATACTAAAATTTTATCTCCAAACGTAAATTCATCCTGACGGAAGTGATTACTGATATACTCTTGCTCTAACATCGCCAATGGTCGTAAAATTGGGAAACCATAACGGTGGTGCTCCCAAAATACCGAGTAGATATAAGGCATTAATTGGTAACGAAGCTCGATAAACTTGCGGTTAATACTCGTAAAAGGTTCTCCGAAGCTCCAAGGTTCACGCTCTGATGTATCACCTGCCGAATGTGCCCGCATAAAAGGCGAGAACGTACCCAGTTGAATCCAACGGGTAAACAATTCTCCATCAGGCTCTCCGCTAAACCCACCAATATCAGTTCCTACAAATGGAACACCAGAAATAGACATTCGTTGACACTGGATATTCCCGAGTTTCAAATGTTCCCAAGTAGCTACATTATCGCCTGTCCAAACGCAAGCATAACGCTGTACGCCCGAATAACCTGCTCTAGTAATGGTAAAGGGACGCTTATTGCGCATCAATTTCTTTAAGCCGTCGTAAGTAGAGCGCACCATTTGCATTCCATAAATATTATGTGCTTTACGATGCGAACCTCGATATCCATCATAATTATGTCTTACATCATTTGGAAATGTTCCTGCGCCAAATACTGCTGGCTCATTCATATCATTCCAAAATCCTGCAACACCCAAGTCAATCAGTTCTTTATATAAACCACCCCACCATTCTCTTACGGTCGGGTTAGTGAAATCTGGAAATTGACAGCGACCCGGCCATACATGACCTTCCATAAAATAATCATCGCTTCGGCGACAAAAATAATTGTTCTCTTTACCTTCTTTAAAAACCCAGTAGTTATCGTCGACCTTAATTCCGGGATCTATCATCACCACTGTTTTCATACCGATATTCGCCAAGTCCTTGATCATCTTTTTTGGATCAGGGAAATATTTTTTATTCCAAGTGAAACATCTATATCCATCCATGTAGTCGATGTCTAAATAAATAGCATCACATGGAATTTGATGATCTCTAAATCCTTGCGCAATCTCTCTTACTTTAGTTTCTGGATAATAACTCCATCTACATTGATGATAGCCTAATGCCCATTTTGGCGGCAATTGATGCGTTCCTGTTAACGTTTGATAGCGTTTAACCACGTCCATCATGTGTGGGCCATGAATATAGTAGTATTGTAACTCTCCACCATCAGCCCAAAAACTTGTCTTCTCGTTATTTTCTTTTCCGAAGTCGAAATATGATCGAAAGGTGTTATCGAAAAAGATACCGTAGGCAGCTGCTTTGTGCACACCTATGTAAAAAGGAATAGTACGATATAAAGGATCCTGATCCCATCCAAAAGAATAGGCATCGGTATTCCAGTTTTGAAACTTACGCCCACGCAGGTTCATATTACCTGATTTATCACCTAAGCCAAAGAAATTCTCCTCAGGTAGGCACTCTTTCGTTGCGTAAACATAATATCCACCAAACTCTACGTTCTCTTCCCAATGCATCGCTGATGCATCTTTACTCATTTCTAAGCCAGTTAAATTATCGGAAAAAGAAATTAAAAAATTCTCCTTATTAACTTTACACGTTACAGTATTAGTAGAAATGGCATAGTAATCGTCATTTTCTTTTAAGCTAAATGTTGTTACCTTTTGATCAACTTGAGGGACAGCATAAGAAAAGTCATCTAAAAAAACACCATGTGGAGCGAGTCTAACTCGAATGATCTCATCGCTCACTACCCTTACTTCTACTTTAGCATTTCCATCGGAGAAGTAAAACTTATTACCTTCCTTTTTTACTTTCTTAACATCAGTTAAATACTCCTTAACTATAGGTTTTAGATTAGTTACAGGATTATTGAGATGTTGAATAATTTCTTGCTCTATATGGTCTGATTTTACTTCTTCGTTTTCCGCTTTATTTATTTCGTCTGCCATAAATTTTTACTACAATTAACTTAATACTTCCGTATCCTCTGCTTGATGCGAAATTACCTTTTGATCAGTAATCAAGAAGTTTGCCAGTCCACCAATAATTAAAGAGGTCCCAGCTAATAGCATTGCATTAATTACCGCTTCGCCAAAAATGGTATGGTATAAATAATTTAAACCACCAGTTGCTGCGATAATCTGAGGAATTACGATAAACATATTAAAAATCCCCATATAAATCCCCATTTTTTTTGGATTAATCGCACTCGACAACATTGCATAAGGCATTGAAAGAATGCTACCCCATGAAATACCAATCAGTATAAACGAATAAATGAGGTTTTGTGGGTTCTGAATAAAGTACATCGAAATAAAGCCTATGCCACCGGCAATCAGGCTAAACATATGGATATACTTTCTGTTGATACTGTGCTTTGCCGCATAGAATGTAAGCAATAAAGCAAAAGCCATTGACGATAAACCATACATCCCCATGTACGAGCCTACCAAATCCGCAGCATCATTATAAGCTTTATTGGCGTGCATAAACGCTGTCTTAGCTATTTCATTAGTCAAGTCGTATGCCGTTTCAACTGGTGCAGGTGCATTAAATACGTGAGTAGTTAATGCTGGTGTTGCTAAGCTCCACATGGCAAAAAAAGCAAACCAGCTGAAAAACTGAATAACCCCCAAAAGTTTCATGGTCTTAGGCATATTACCTATGCTACTTCCAATTTCTCTTATTCCTTTTACGAAGCCTTTGCTTTCTGCATTCTCCTTTTTAAACGCTTCCAAATCATCTGGTGGGTATTCACTTGTTGTAAAAATGGTGTATAAAACTGACAGCAAAAACACAACTCCACCAATACCAAATGCAATCTTTACCGACAAAGGTACTATACCGGGCAATGCTTCATTAGAAACACCTAACTGGTTAATTAACCAAGGCAAATTACTAGCTACCCAGGTGCCAACACCTATAATCAAAGTTTGCATCACAAAACCGTAAGAGCGTTGTGACTCCGGTAATTTATCAGCTACCAGCGCTCTAAAAGGCTCCATAGTTATGTTTATCGAAGCATCCAATACCCATAAACATCCCGCAGCAACCCACAAAACTGGTGAGTTAGGTAAAAAAAACAAGGTTATTGTACTTAAAACAGCACCTATTAAAAAGAACGGTTTCCTACGTCCCCACCTCACATTCCAAGTTCGATCGCTTAAGTAACCAATAATTGGCTGGACCACCAAACCAGTTAACGGGGCAGCAATCCATAAGGCGGGAATGCTATCCTGACTGGCACCTAAAGTTTGGAAAATCCGAGACATAAATCCACCTTGTAAAGCAAAGCCAAACTGAATGCCTAGAAAGCCGAAACTCATGTTAAAAATACTCCAAAAGGAAAGTTTTGGTTTACGTTGAAAAGTGGTCATAGTCGGTTGGTTAATTAAAATTCTAAGATAACTGCGCTTGTTGCTGGCATTGTAATCGATAGCCCATTGTTTATATTTTGCGTTTTAAGTACTGTTCCGGTTAAAAGATCTGTAAAGGAAATGGCTTTCTCATTCATATTAAAAGCAGTTAACACATCATTTGGTAATTGCACTTTTAAATTGACTTCTTTTCTATTAAAGTTCGTCAAAACAAGCAATTGCTTACTCGATGTATACCTAAGATACGCATATACTTTATCATTGAAACCTTCGGATGATTGATTTGCCGCCAATAGTTCATAAAAATCCCCCTTTTTTATCGCTTCATGGTTTTTTACCAGATGAATGAGCTTAGCATAGAAATCACGAAGTTTTTGATCATCTGCACTGAGCTTTCCTCCATCAAAAGCTCCATTATTCATCCATAGCTGATGTTTCGGCATTCCCCAATAATCAAAAATCGACGAGCGACTGTCATCTCCCCCAAAACCCTCAATACCAAGGCCAGGCTCTCCTACTTCTTGTCCATTGTAAATCATGATTGGTCCCGATGCCAATGTAGCTGTAATCACCATACCTGGAACGGCATACCAGGGGTTTCCGGCAAAAGCTTTGGAAGCAATGCGAGTTTCATCATGGTTTTCCAAAAATCGAAGCATGTGTTGCGAAAAGCCTTTGCTCTCTTTTTGCCAAACGAAACTAATGTCCTTTACCGTTGCCGCTTTGTCGTTCATGATTAACCTCTTCAACCCATCATACAAACCGACCTTATCATATAAGAAATCAAATTTCCCGTTTAGCAAGAAGTTTTTATATTCATTTCGATCATACGCTTCTCCGATAAAAATGAGGTTTGGATATTTCTTTTTTAAATCTGTTATTACCCAGTTCCAAAATTCAACGGGTACCATTTCGGCTACATCGCATCTAAAGCCATCAATTCCTTTTGAGGCCCAAAATGCAAGAATATCCCGCATCTTTTTCCAAACTGGGGGTTGAGGTAAAAAATGTTTGGCATTGTTTCTTTGTACATCCACACCATAATTTAGTTTAATAGTCTCAAACCAATCATCTAACCCTGGAGCAGCTTTAAAAACATTGTTCCCAGTCGCCTTAGCAGGAAATTCATTGAATTTACCATCTTTAAGCGTATGCTTATAATTCTCACCACCTGGATTGTATCCTTTTGGCACTATAAAATTTTCATTCGGGATATAATAGAAATCGTTCTTTACATCAAAACTCTTACTTTGGTCGTCATTTACCCCAAAATTTTCTGCTGTGCTTGGTTTCACATCCGAATGATAGGTCCTTGCCACGTGATTTGGTATAAAATCCATTAGTACTTTTATTCCTATGTTGTGAGTGCGTTTAATGAGTGCCTCATATTCTGTCATCCGCGCATTCACATCAACAGCCAAGTCAGGGTCTACATCATAATAATCCTTAATGGCGTAGGGAGAGCCAGCCTTTCCTTTTACTACATCTGGATCGTCCATTTTTATTCCAAACTTGCTGTAGTCTGTCATAGTTGCATGTTCAATTACCCCCGTATACCAGATATAATCTACGCCAAACTTTTTTAATGCACTTAGTGCCTTTTCATCAATATCATTAAACTTGCCGCTTCCATTTTCTTCAATCGATCCGTAGCGAGCATTTGTAGTGTTTTTATTACCAAAATAACGTACCAATGCTTGATAGATCACTATCTTTTTATCTACTATTTTTTCTGTTGGTTTTTGATTTTGATCAAGCATTTTAATTTCCCTTTTATTCACACACGCATATAAGCTACCAATTACGGTAAGGCATAAAGCTATTTTAAGAACAATCTTCATAAGCAAAAAGTTGATTTGTGAGGTTACAGATTTCAATGTGCTCGCAAGGATACTATGGTGGTTACTTTATTGTTAGTCAATTTTACATCCTCTCCAAATACATTTAAAATGAGGTCGGCTGCACTGTCACTTACCAAGCTAACTTCATCATGATTTACATTCACAGTGATCAGCGCTCCTCTAAATCCAATTTTAAAGGCATACGACTTCCACTTTTCAGGTAAAACCGGGTAAAGATGTAATTTGCCATTTTTAATGCGCATGCCGCCAAAACCTTCCACAACACTTAACCATGTTCCGGCCATTGAAGTGATATGCAAACCATCTTCTGTATCATTATTGTAGTCATCCAAATCTAAACGTGAGGTACGGAGATAAAATTCATAAGCACGGTCTAGGTCGCCAAGCTTGGCAGCTATAATGGCATGTACGCATGGCGACAATGAGCTCTCATGAACTGTTCTAGCTTCATAAAAATCATAGTTTCTACGGATTGTTTCCAGATCATAATCCTCCTCAAAAAAGTAGATTCCCTGTAAAACATCTGCCTGCTTAATAAAACAAGATCTTAAAATCCGATCCCAGCTCCATTTTTGATTAAGTGGTCGATCACTATCGGGCAAATCTTTAACTAGGACTTGCTCTTTGTCTAAATATCCATCCTGTTGTAAGAAGATTCCCAGCTTTTTATCTTCCGGATAATACATTTGATCAATAATATCCTGCCAATTAGCAGTCTCAGCTTTAACATCGAATTTTGCTTTCGAAAAAATCTCCGCAAGCTTAGCCGGGTTTAATTCTTCAACTTCCTTGATTGCATCTATCGTATACTTTAAGCACCAAGTGGCAATCGTACTGGTATACCAATTGTTGTTAATATTATTCTCATATTCATTTGGACCTGTAACGCCTAGCATTACGTATTTTTCTTTTTCAATGCTCCAATTAACACGTTGTGCCCAGAAACGAGCGATGCCAATAAGTACCTCTAGTCCGTAGTTCACGAGATAGTTTGCATCGCCAGTATAGCGGATATAGTTAAAAATAGCAAAGGCAATTGCTCCATTGCGGTGTATTTCTTCGAAGGTAATTTCCCACTCATTATGGCATTCCTCACCGTTGATAGTAACCATTGGGTACAATGCAGCTCCATTGCTAAAGCCCAATTTTGTCGCATTTTCGATAGCCTTACCTAAATGTTTATAGCGATAAATCAATAAGTTTTCGGCTACTTTCTGATCGGCTGTGGCCAAATAAAATGGCAAACAGTAAGCTTCTGTGTCCCAATAGGTAGAACCTCCGTACTTTTCTCCAGTAAATCCTTTTGGTCCGATATTCAACCTAGCATCTTCACCAGTATAGGTTTGATGTAGTTGAAAAATATTAAATCTAATGGCTTGCTGTGCTGCAATATCACCTTCGATCACTACATCTCCATGTTCCCATTTCTTTTTCCAAGCTGCTGCCTGTTCTTGGCGCATTTGATCAAAGCCCTTTGAAACAATTCTTTCCAGCGTTTTAATAGTCGCTGCTTCTAACTCATCTTTACCATAATTTTCCGACGACAGATTTACGGCGAACTTATAAATGCTAGTAGCCTGATTTTTCTTAACCTTTAGGTCAAACTGCTGCGATACACATTTTTCTGTAGCTCCATATCTTGGTTTTTGATCCAGCTTATCGTCGTCTTGCGAGATGCTGGTATGGATTGCTGAGCTTACCCAGAAAGCAGTTTTTTTAGTTTCCATGGTAAGCAATGCAAATTCATTGACTTCAGCCGCATTGATTACGTTCCAAAACTGTTCGTCGTAATTCGAATCCTGATTCCGAACGTCTCCATCAAGTAAGGATGCAACTTCAATCTCACCATCAAAATTATGGGGCGTAATTGTATACTTTATAGCGCCTGCTTCATCATCGGCCAGACTACAAAAACGGATAGCTTCGACCTCGAGAACGTTCCCATTTTTTAGCTCGACAGTAAAAGTTCTGGTTAGTGTACCCAATTGCATATTAAGTACTCTTTTAAAGTCTAGCACTTTAGCAGTGTGTAGATCTAGAATTTCACCATTTACATTAATTTTTAGACCGATCCAGTTAACTGCATTTAGCACTTTCGCAAAATATTCTGGGTAACCATTTTTCCACCATCCCACACGAGTTTTATCAGGGTAATAAATACCTGCAACATAATTTCCTTGTAGCGTTTCACCGGAATAGCTTTCTTCAAAATTAGCCCGCTGACCCATTCTACCGTTTCCTATACTAAATATACTTTCAGAGATCTTATTTAAACCTGGATCAAAACCCTCTTCAACAATACTCCACTCATTATGTTTGATATAATTCTTCATCCTTACTATAAAGTTTGCAATTTTTCAATTGTCATTTCCCCTAATCCATTTACAACTAAATCGGCCTCTTTCAAGACTTCTTTTTTGCCAATTCCAATGGCTTTCATCTTACCTGCTTTCGCGGCCTGTATACCAGCGATTGCGTCTTCAAAAACTACACATTCTTCTGGTTCAACATTCAATGCCTTTGCGCCAGCTAAAAAAACGGCCGGATCAGGTTTGGATTTAGTAACCTTGTTCCCATCAATTAACGCATCAAAATAACTTGTTAACCCAATTTGATTTAAGATAGTTTCAGAATTTTTACTCGCTGAACCTAACGCTATCAAGTAGTTATTCTCTCTAACCAACTCCAAAAACTCCTTTGCTCCTTGCAATATCTCATTTGGCGTCATCTCCTTAATCATAGCCACATACCATTCATTTTTCAAGGTTGCTAGCTCTTCCATTTCCGTTTCACTTTTATTAACTCCGCCCCAGTTTAATATTATTTTGAGCGATTCAACTCTGCTAATACCTTTTAATTCCTCATTTTGTTCCTCCGTAAAGTCAAACCCCATCATATTTGCCAGTCTTCGCCAGGCCTTATAGTGATACACCGCAGTATCAACAATAACTCCATCAAGATCAAAAATGCATGCTTTAATATTTCCCATATTATTTAAGTTCAACGATAATAGTAGCTTTAGCTGGAATTTCTACCATTTCAAGAACCATTTCTTCATTCGTAATAAGATTCACTCCCGTTTTTTTCTTGCCCATTCTCTCCACAAACCGCTCGGTATCCAGTTTCTCTGCTTTCTCATTTGTATTCATCATTACCATTACTGTTTTTTGATCATTGTATCTAAAGTAAACATAAATGCCATTTTCGGGCACATATTGCATGAGCTTACCAGTTTGCAATACAGGATTATTCTTACGATAATTGGCTAATTTCTTAACAAAATTAAACGCTTCTGTTTCTTTATTATTTCTACCCGCTGCAGTAAACTTATCTGTTTTGTCATCTGGCCATCCACCTGCAAAATCCTCTCGAACTTTGCCATCAGGATTTGCGAAATTTTTCATTAAAACTTCAGTGCCATAATACATTTGTGGAATGCCGCGAAGAGACAGCAATAAAATAATTCCAGATTTGAATTTCTCAAAATCTTCACCAACTTTCGACAAGAACCGATCCGTATCGTGATTATCTAGAAACAACACATTGCGCGTAGGATCTTTGTATTGATAATCGCTAGCTAAGACGGTATACAATTTATTTACCCCTTCAGTCCACCCAAATTTACCATTTAGGCTCTCATTAATTGCAAAATAGGTCTGAAAGTCGGTTACTCCCTGCAAATGGGTATCAAAACGTTGGTTTGCAGTTCTACCTTCTGTAAAAAACACTTGATTCGCGGTTCCATGAACCCAAGTCTCTCCGAAAAAAGTAAATTTAGGGAATTCGGTTGTTACCGCCTTCGCCCATTCGGCCATATAGCCCAGATCATTGTATGCATAAGTGTCTAATCTAAAACCATCTAAACCTGCAAATTCTATCCACCAGATATGACTTTGTGTAATATAATTTTTAACCAATGGGTTATGTTGGTTTACATCTGGCATTTGTTTATCGAACCATCCGTCTGTCATCAGTTTTTGATCTGCCTTTGATGCATACGGATCAAAGATAGCCTGGTCCTTATAAGTCGTGCCCGTATACTTTGGCCATTGATGAAACCAATTTTTTGCCGGTGGATCAAGGAAAAGAAAATGTTGGTCACCAATATGGTTGTGTACTAAATCTTTGATCATTTTCATTCCCCTTTTGTGGCATTCGTCAACTAATCTTTTATAGAGCTGGTTGTTTCCATATCTCCGATCAATTTGATAATTTTCGGTATTAGCGTAACCATGATAGGAGGTTTTATATTCATCGTTTTCTAAAACAGGATTTAGCCAAAGCGTTGTTACTCCCAAGTCCTGTAAATAAGGCAACTTATTAATAATCCCTTGCAGATCTCCTCCATGCCGATAGTACATTGAATCTCTGTTAAGAGTCATATCCTTCATACCACCTATTTTATCATTACTTAAGTCACCATTTGCAAAGCGATCGGGCATTATCAAATAGATTAGATCTTTATTTGTTACTCCAGCAGTATTATTTGTGCGAGATTTTAACTCGTACTTATGGCTAATTGTCTTTTCTCCCTTCTTCGCAAACAATATTGGGAACGTTCCCGATTTTGTGTTTGAAGAAATTTGCAGGTTAACGAATAGATAATTAGGGTTTTCTACTTTTTGCACGCTAACCAATTTCACGCCTGGGTAATTAAGGCTCACAGTTCTGCCGGCAATTTGGTTGCCTCTAATCAATAACTGCAGGGACTGATTCTTAAAACCTACCCACCAGTTAAGAGGCTCAATTCTTTCAATATCAGCCAACTGCGCAAGAAGAACTTGGGTTTGAGCTGACAAGAACAAGGTCAATAAAACTAATTTCTTTATCATATATTGGTTAGTTGATAATAAGCGAAAGTGTTAATTTTTTATGTTAAAACCCAAGGATTTTAAAAATTTAATAGCTTATTAAAATAAAAGGTCCTTTTGCAAGTGCAGAAAGGACCTTTTATTTTTATGGATTATAGGTAAAACCTAAATAATAAATAGCACCTACTTGTGGATTACCAAAAGAAGTTACATAATATTTATTTAAGATATTAGAGCCACCTAATTTAATCATCGAGTTAACTGAAGGAATTTTCAAGTTAACTTGTGCATCAAAAGTTGAATAAGCAGGCACTATTCCGCTCGCAAATGTCGAGTTCCATAAGAACTCATCTTGCCAACGATATTGAACATTAAAGCCTAAATTTTTTGCTACTTCTTTGCTACCAACTCCTGCATTAAATCTCCACTCTGGGGTATTAAAGTTATTGTCGAAATTTGCCGGCGTATCTCCGATTTTATTGTACGAAGCATTACCGTTCCAATTCCACTTGCCAACTTGATAATCTAAGCCAAATGCTCCTCCATAAGATTTAACATTTCCTGCGATGTTTACTGGAACCGTAAATTTAACTGCAGTTGTAGTAGGATTTTGATACAAATCTACACCACCAATAAAATCCTTATAGATATTATAGTAAGCATAAGCATCAATTAACAATTTTGGTGTTGCTAGGCCTTTATAACCAAATTCGAATGACTGAACACTTTCAGGACGAAGTCCACCAGCGTCAAAAGTATAGGGTGTTAATAAAGCTGGATTTGGTGCACCTGCCGCAACAGAAGCTAAGAAAGCTTTATAACTCGCCGCTAACACGCCTTTATTTGTATTAAGTTGATATTTCTCAATTGATTCAGGCAAGCCACCGATTAAACGGGTTGAACCGCCACCTACTGCTAAATCAATATATTGATCTTGCGCAGTTGGGTTACGGTATCCAGTTTGATAGGAAAGTCTTAAATTATTGTTTGGTGCAACAGTATAAACCCCTGTTACCCTTGGTGTAAGACGACCTTCGAAGTTTTTACTTTTATCATAACGACCTGCAACGGTCATTTTAAATTTATCCGTTAACTTTTTACCTAATTGAACAAACGCCCCAAGCTCTCCAATAGAAATGTCGCGGTTTGCATCGTCAAATATAGTACCATCTGAATGCAAGAAATAGTCGCGATACGATGCACCTACCTGTAAATCAACCACATTATTTAATGCGTTAGAGAAGTTATACATACCCTCATAATGGAACAAATTGGTTTTGTCATTAAACTTAGCTCCGTTTTGAGGCCCGATAGTTTTTGAGGTGATTGCTTTCTTTGCAGTTTCATAGCCAACAGATCCTGGTACAAAACGACCTATATCTGCTTGTGATCTAGCAAATGCTTGTGCAGCTCCGTCAGCTTGCCCACCAGCTCTAGCACCTACATAGTTACCAATATACTGCGCAAACCAACCAGTTAGACCTCCAGAAGGTTTCCAAGCCTCATTTATAAACGTTCCCAAGATAGTTGCATTGTAGGCCTCTCCTGAGCGCTCTTGTGTGGTATATGCTCTTAAAAAGAAATCTTGTCCTTTTAACTCTAATTTATACTGGCCAATGCTGAAATTTCTTAGCGAATAACGATCAGTACCTGTATATACTGATGTACCAGTCCCCCAATTGGCTTGTGCAATTGCTTCAACTGTATTGTTAAATCTATAATGCAATGAAGTCGACGTTTTCAATGATTTAGTGTCATAATCTACCAAATCATTTTCAGCGTATCCTGTTCTTGATACAAACTGATTTGGAATTAAACCCGGAACTCTTAAACCCACATAAAAAGGAAAATAACCTTGAATGGTTGGTCTTAATGCCGCTGGGAAAAACGTTAAAGCTGCAGCTTGTTGGGCCGCAGTTGGCGCTGCTCCAGCAGCTACGCCTAATGCGGTGAAGGCCCCATCTAATGAAGCTTTGATATTAGGTATTGCTCCGGCAGTTGCAGCATTGATCCCGGCAATAATTCCGCTTTGAACACTTTGTGCTACGTTAATCATATTTTGACTAATTTCATCACCGTACACGTTAATTCCGTCATAGTTTGGATCAGAATTACGGTCTCCGCTTTTTAACTGACGAGAAGTTCTGTCGAAGTTCCTGGTATCAGCAGCTGCCCAATCTTTAGCCTGTAAAAAAGAGAATGATGTTTTAATACCAAATTTATTATTCCATGACTTAGCTAAACGCAAATCAAATTGTTTAAATTCTTGTATACCTTGGTTCGTGTTGTTATCGTCAACATGGTTAATTCCGCCTTTGTATTGAAAGCTCACGCCCTGATATTGATATGGGTTTTTTGATGTCATTAACAGCGTACCGTTAATACCCCCAGCTCCATATAATGCCGAAGCAGCTCCTGGAAGTAACTCAACATTATCGACATCAAGATCTGATAAACCTACAATATTACCTACAGAGAAGTTCAAGCCTGGTGCCTGATTATCCATTCCATCAATGTACTGGTTAAAACGAGTGTTTCCGTTTGCATTAAATCCGCGTGTATTTACAGACTTAAACGTTAAACTCTGCGTACTCATCTCTACGCCCTTTAAATTATTGAGGGCATCGTAAAATGAAGGTGCTGGTAACTCCTTCATCGTTGCAGCACTAATCCGCTCAATACTCACTGGCGATTCTAAAATTCGCTCTGGCGTTCTAGAAGCAGAAATTACCACCTCTTGACCTAAAATAACTCCTGTTTCCAATTCAAAAGTTAAATTAGTGGCACTCGAAGTAATTTCTCTTTCAACTGTTATATACCCAATATAAGACACTACGATTGAAAAGGGAGCTTTCTCAGTTGTTGTGAAAGAAAATTGACCCTTATCATTTGTAGCATTCCCTATTGTTTTCCCCTTGATGGTTACACTTACACCAGGAATAGGTTCCTTCGTAATTTTATCGGTCACAATACCGCTAACTACAATGCTTTGTGCAAAGGCGGCAACAGCGGTCGCGGTGAGCACAAAAAACATAAAAATGATTTTTGTAAAGACTTTGTTCATACGTGAGTGGTTTATATTTGTTATTTAACTATAAACTTAAATACAAATTCTGATACAAACAAATTCTATTCTGTATTAAAATTAATTTACAAAATCTTATTTCATCTAAGTATATTTATAGCGAGTTCATCTCGTATATTTATATTTTTTTAGTTCGAATTTAATTTAATGGTAAATTGCAAGTTGTATCCCAAAGCAAAATACAGTATATAGAACCAAATAACCGATCAAACTGATGAATAGAGTTAAAGCCCTCATATGCATACTCATACCTATTTTATTAGCCTATGCATTCAACACAAAATTTGGTAGCACACCTCCGGTTCTAAAATTTCTAAACCCATTTACAGGTTTTTGGCAAAATGCAGAAGGTAAAACGCAAACTGCAAAACATCGTATAGCCCTAAAAGGAGCAAAAGCAGAAATAAATATTGTTTTCGACGACAGGATGATTCCCCATGTTTTTGCTCAAAATGATCATGATGTGTATTATGCGCAGGGATATGTAACCGCAATGCATCGATTATGGCAAATGGATTTTCAAACGCGTTTCGCAGCAGGAAGAATTTCTGAAGTTGTTGGAGATAAAGCAATTGAGGTAGATAGGTATCAGCGTAGAATGGGAATGCTTTACGGTGCCGAAAACTCATTAAAAGGCATGATGGAGAATCCCAAATCGAAAGAAATGATTTTGGCCTATACTGCTGGAATTAACGCATACATCCATTCATTATCTAAAGCTAATTATCCTATCGAGTACAAGATACTCGATTTTAAACCCGAAGACTGGTCGCCGATTAAATGTGCTTTATTGCTAAAGCAGATGTCGGCAATCTTGGCCATGGGTTCGGATGAATTTTATATGACCAACATTTTGAAGAAATTTGGTCCAGAAATCACTAAAAATCTCTTTCCCGATTATCCATTTAAAGAAGACCCCATTATACCCGTAGGGACTTCATGGAACTTTAAACCTTTACCAATCCCAGACGCTCCCAAAGCAATTACCGAAATAATGGGTAGTATGATACAAACAAAGCAGAAAGTTGAAGGAATCGGCAGCAATAATTGGGCGCTTTCTGGAGCTAAAACTGCATCTGGATATCCATTATTAGCGAATGATCCACACTTAGATTTGTCATTACCTTCTATATGGTATCAAATTCAACTCCACGCACCGGGCGTTAATACTTATGGAGTTTCGCTACCTGGTGCTCCTGGCGTTACTATTGGATTTAACAAGGACATTGCCTGGGGAGTAACAAATGTAGCAGCTGATGTATTAGACTTTTATCAAGTTAAATTTAAAGATGATACACATGCACAATATTGGTTCGATAATGCCTGGAAAAATACGAGTAAGCGCTTAGAAGAAATCAATATTAGAGGCGCCAAAACAATAGTTGATACCGTTTATTATACACATCAAGGACCAGTTGTTTATCTTGAAAAGCCAGCCTATAACAAAGCTAACAATGTTCCTGTTGGCAGTGCTTTGAGATGGATAGCACATGAAAAATCTAATGAGTTAATGACTTTCTATCTTTTAAATAGAGGGAAAAATTATGCTGATTACCGTAAGGCCTTAACTTACTACACTGCGCCTGCTCAAAACTTTGTTTTTGCGAGTAATGAAAATGATATAGCCATTACTCCGAACGGAAAATTCCCATTAAAATGGAAAAATCAAGGCAAGTTTGTGCTAGATGGTTCCAATCCTGCTAATGACTGGCACGGCTGGATTCCTGCCGAACAAAACCCTACGGTAAAAAATCCCCCACGCAATTTTGTAAGCTCCGCTAATCAATCGTCTACCGATCCTAGTTACCCCTACTATATTAACTGGGAGTTTTCGCCTTATGAAAGAGGTAAGAGGATCAATGATCGCTTAGCGGTTATGCATAAAGCAAATGTAGATAGTATGAGAAATTTGCAAATGGACTCATACAGCATTGCGGCTCAAAACTTACTTCCTTACCTGATGCCAATGGTTAATCAGGCTCAGCTAAATGCTACGCAAAAAGAAGCTTTCAACATAAGTACTAAATGGAATAAGTTTTTTGAAGCCAAAGAAATTGGTGCAAGTATTTTCGATTTGTGGACAAAAAGACTCTTTTATAACATCTGGGATGATGAGTTTAATATTAAAAACATTCCTATGCGTTATCCATCAAGAGATAGAAGTGTAGAATTAATACAGAAAGAGCCTAATGCAATTTGGTTTGATAACGTAAATACCAAGCAAAAAGAGACATTAGCAGATCTAGTAAATGAAGCTTTTAAATTTACTTGCGATAGTTTAGAACGAAAATATGGTTCAATTGGTAGAAATTGGCAGTGGGGAAATGTTAAAAATACAAATGTACCTCATTTAGCAAAAATTCCAGGATTTGGAACTAAAGCTCTAAATATAGGCGGCGGTAAAAGCACTGTAAATGCAATGAGCGAAGCCAATGGGCCTTCGTGGCGAATGGTTATTGAGCTTGGCAAAAATCCGAAGGGGCATGGCGTTTATCCTGGAGGACAATCTGGTAATCCCGGTAGTCCTTTTTACGACAATATGGTTGACACATGGGCCCAAGGTAAATTAGACGAGCTATTTTTTATGCAATCACAGGATGACAAATCAGGTAAAGTAATTTCACGTTTAAAAATTTCAAAAAAATAATTATGGTTTTTTTAGTCATCTTAATCGCTTCGTTTTTTCTACAAATGATTTTGCCTTGGTGGGTTGTGATTATGCTATCTTTTGCTACTTGCGGCTTAATCGGGAAGACAGCAAAGATTTCCTTCTGGCACCCATTTTTAGCGATCTTCATGCTTTGGCTTGGTATGGCACTTTTTAAAAGCTTACCAAATAACAATGTGTTAGCTACCCGAGTAGCTGAAATGATTGGTGTTAAGTTGTGGTATATTATATTACTTATTACTGCATTATTAGGTGGCTTAGTAGCTGCGATTAGCGGCATTTGTGGCTATCATTTTAGAAAAGCAGTAATCGTTAAGAAAGCAAATGTAAAGGACTAGGTATAGATTAAACTTTGTACTTTTGCTCAGTGAATAGTAGCCCTACAGATTTTTTCTCTATTAAAGATGACGCTGCATTTGAAAAAGCAGCTTTAAATATTTTTTATCATCAAGCCGAAAACTGTAAAGTTTACAAAGACTTTATTCACTACTTGGGGGTTAAGCCAGAAAACATTACTTCTTACCAGCAAATTCCGTTTTTACCTATTGGTTTTTTTAAAAGTCATGAAGTAATAAATATCAGTCAGATACCTGAAATCACTTTTAGCAGTTCTGGCACAACAGGACAACTGCAAAGCAAGCATTTGGTGAGTGATGTTAAAATTTATGAAGATAGTTTTAACCTTGCATTTGAACAATTTTATGGCCCCATTAAAAACACCTGTTTGCTAGCACTCTTGCCTTCGTATCTGGAACGAGAAGGCTCATCGCTCATCTACATGGTAGATTCGCTGTTAAAACAGAGCGAACATGAAGACAGTGGTTATTTCTTACACGACTTAACAGAGTTACACGCAACTTTAAGCAAATTAAAGGCAAATGGTACCAAGACAATTTTAATTGGTGTAACCTATGCCCTCTTAGACTTTGTGGAACAATTTGAACTTAATTTTCCGGAACTAATTGTCATGGAAACTGGCGGTATGAAAGGAAAAAGAAAAGAACTTGTTCGCGAAGAATTACATAACATACTGTGTGAAGGTTTAGGTGTAGCTAAAATTCATAGTGAATATGGAATGACAGAGTTACTGTCGCAGGCTTATTCAACTGGCGATGGGATTTTTAATTGCCCGCCATGGGTGAAGATCCTGTTACGTGATACGTATGACCCTTTGATGCTCGTTGGCGCTAAGCAAACAGGAGGAATAAATGTGATAGACTTAGCCAATATTAATTCTTGTTCATTTATTGCTACCCAAGATCTCGGCAAAATCTACCCTGATGGAAGTTTCGAAGTACTTGGCAGATTTGACAATGCCGATATCAGAGGCTGTAACTTACTAGTTCAGTAATAGGCAGTTGTCAGATGACAATTCTTTAGGAAGGTATTAGCTCATTTAACTCTTCATCAGTTAAAGCGATAATCAGGAAATAGTTTTTCTTGCCTTTTTGAACGATTATAAACCGGTCGTTAATTAAATAAGTGGGAGAAAGTATAGCTGATATAGCCTCAACTTTAGCTTTGTTAATACTCAAGCCACCTCCTTGTATTGTCTTTTTAACTTCGCCTTTTGAAGGAAAAACGGTAGTTTTCTCTGCCAAAAGTGTGGTGATATCTATTCCGTCTTCAAGCTCAGATTTTGAAATATGGAATTGCGGAACGCCTTCAAAAATCTCCAATACACTTTTTGCATCCAGAGTTTGCAAAAACTCTAATGAACCGTTTCCAAATAAGAACTCAGAAGTTTTAATAGCGGTCTCGAGTGCTTCTTCGGAGTGAGTCCTGACAGTAATATCTTCAGCTAAAGCCTTCTGCAGAATACGAAGGTGCGGTGCAGCATCATGCCCCTGCTCTAAACTTTCAATAACTTCTTTGGTTTTTAGTGTAAAGATTCTGATCCATTTTTTCACGTCTTCATCTGATGCATTTAACCAGAACTGGTAAAATTTATAAGGCGAAGTTTTATCAGCATTAAGCCAAACTGCACCACTTTCTGTTTTACCAAATTTAGTTCCATCAGCTTTTTTTATCAATTGGGTTGTAATCGCATAAGCTGTACCTGCATCCTTACGTCTAATAAGCTCAGTACCGGTAACAATATTCCCCCATTGATCTGATCCACCCATTTGAACCAAGCAATTATGGTGCTTCCATAAGTAATAAAAATCGTAACCTTGTACCAATTGGTAACTAAACTCTGTAAAGGACATCCCTGTATCGCCTTCCAAACGCTTCTTCACACTATCCTTGGCCATCATGTAATTAACGGTAATATGCTTACCCACGTCACGAATAAAATCTAAGAAGTTCATGTTCTTGAACCAATCTGCATTATTAACCATTACCGCACCATTACCAGCATCATCGAATGTTAAAAATTTAGCAAGTTGTTTTTTCATTCCCGCAAGGTTGTGCGCTACCATTTCTTCCGTTTGAAGATTCCGCTCATCAGATTTCCCCGAAGGATCACCAACCATACCTGTTGCACCACCAACTAATGCAAAAGGTTTATGTCCTGCATTTTGGAAGTGGATTAAAGTCATAATTTGAGTAAGATGCCCTATATGTAAAGAATCAGCGGTCGGATCAAAGCCAATATATCCTGAGGTCATCCCTTCTTTTAGCTTTTCTTCCGTATTAGGCATAATGTCATGCAACATTCCTCTCCAACGTAATTCTTCTACAAAATTCCCCATAAGTTATTTATTCCTTTAAGCCGCAAAGATAACAGTTTAAGCGGAAATTTTGTTATCGTCATCGGATGAGATGTAAATCGTCATCGGATGACGAAATGATTACTTATCTTTGGACATGAACTTCCTTTCTCATTATTATTTCGAACAAAACAACCACGACTCCAATATGGTTATTGGAACGGTATTGCCCGATTTAGTAAAAAATGCACATAAAGACTGGAATTTTTATCCTCAGAAAAATGAAGCACGTTTCACGGAAGACAGTCAATTAAACTCCCTTTTAACAGGTTGGAAGAAGCATTTGGAAGTTGATGTTTTATTCCATTCTTCTGATTTTTTTAATCTTCATACTGCCCAACTCAAGCAAGAGCTCTTGCCTATTCTAAACGATAGCCCAGTTCGCCCTTCTTTTTTAGCCCATATCGGAGTCGAATTACTATTGGATCATTTACTGGTTATTAATCGAAAAGTTGATATTAATTCATTTTATGATCATTTAACTGCAGTTGACGATTTGAAGCTGGATTTGTTTTTAAAGAAATGTGATGCTGCTGAGACAGCTCATTTCTTCAAGTTTTTGAATGGTTTTAAATCCAGTAGATATCTATTAAGCTATCAAAAACTGGAAAATATTAGTTACGCACTACAACGAATTTGCATGCGTTTGTGGGCTCATCCTTTTGACGAGGAAACTGTGTCGATGCTAACTAAAAAATTGACGTCCTATAAAGAAGAATTAGCAAAGGATTACCTTTCCATTTTTAAAGAAATCAATTCAAACCTCACTTCGGAATAGCCCAGAATAAATTCGGGTTATTTGTTTTATAATTTATAAACTTTGCGCCGCTATTAAGCATAGTCTCTCCTTTTTGAGGTCCTTGAACAATTCCATCTAATGGCAATAGTTCAACGTAAGCTAAGCAGTAATGTAATGGTAGTGAATTTAATTTGACGTCAAATTTCATTTACATACATCTCATTTCTAATAATTATATTTGCTTCATGTCAGTTTTAAAGGTAAAAGATCAGCTAGAAGCATTGGTTAAAGAACTAAACCAGCATACTTATAATTACTATGTTTTAGCAATGCCAACCATTGCTGATTATGAATTTGACCAAAAACTAGCTAAGTTAGTTGAATTAGAAAAAGAGTACCCAGAACTCGCCGATCCTAACTCCCCAACACGGAAAGTTGGTGGTGACATTACTAAAAATTTCACCACGGTAAAGCATAAATGGCCGATGCTATCATTGGGAAATACATACAATGAACAAGATCTAAGAGACTTTGATGAGCGCGTTAAAAAAGCGATAGGAAGTGATTTCGAATATGTTTGTGAACTTAAATTCGATGGTCTATCCATTAGTCTAACCTATGAAAATGGGAAATTAGTAAGAGCAGTTACCCGTGGTGATGGTTCACAAGGCGATGATGTAACCAGCAATATTAAAACCATACATACAATCCCACATCAGCTTAAAGGGCAAGAAATCCCTGCACTTTTTGAAATTAGAGGAGAGGTTTTTATGCACCGTGCCGCCTTTGAACGGTTGAATAAAGAAAGAGAAGAACTGGGAGAAGTTGCTTATGCCAATCCACGCAACTTTGCGGCTGGAACGGTAAAAATGCAAGACTCGAAAGAAGTAGCTAGAAGACCGTTGGATTGCTTTCTATATGCCTTATATAGTGAAAAAGAATTATTCAAAACCCATTGGGAGAGTTTACAGACGGTAAAGAGTTGGGGTTTCCATGTTTGTGAACATACTAAATTAAGTGGTGACATTAATGATGTCCTGGAATTTATTGCCTATTGGGAAGAACAGCGTTTTAAGTTGAGCTATGATATTGATGGCATCGTTATTAAAGTAAATAATTATAGCCAGCAACAGGAATTAGGTTTCACTGCTAAATCACCCCGTTGGGCTATTTCTTACAAATATAAAGCTGCCGAAGTTCAAACTATTCTAGAAAAGGTAACTTACCAAGTAGGAAGAACTGGAGCTGTTACACCGGTCGCCAATCTAAAACCAGTACTCTTAGCGGGAACAACTGTTAAGCGTGCAACACTACATAATGCTGATGAGATTGAACGCTTGGGCTTATGTGAAAATGACACTGTTTTCGTGGAAAAAGGTGGGGAGATTATTCCAAAAATCATACGAGTTAATGAGGCATTACGAGCTGCGAACCCTATTCCTATCAAATACATTACCGAATGTCCAATTTGCGGTACTCCTTTAATTCGAAAAGAAGGAGAAGTTGCCTTCTATTGTCCGAATGATGAAGGATGTTCGCCTCAAATTGTGGGTAAAATACAACACTTTATTGGCAGAAAAGCGATGAATATTGATGGATTAGGTGATGAAACGATCGAAGCTTTTTACCAAAGAGGTTTGGTTAGTCACATAAGTGATTTGTATTTCTTACATGAAAAAGCAGATAGTTTAAAACAAATTGAACGTTTTGGCGAAAAATCAATCGACAACATGTTAAAAGGGATTGAAGATTCAAAGCAAATGCCTTTCGAAAAACTACTGTTTGGACTGGGAATTCGCTATGTTGGTGAAACGGTTGCCAAGAAATTAGCAAGGGGTGTTAAAAACATCGATAATTTAGCTAACGCTAGTTTAGAAGAATTAACGGCGATCGATGAGATCGGAATCCGCATTGCCGAAAGCATTCATGAATACTTCTCAAAACCTGAACATTTAAAACAAATTGAACTGCTAAAGCAAGCAGGATTGCAATTTGAAATTATCGAAAGCGAAACATTAGCATTGAGTGATAAGCTCGCTTGCAAAACATTCGTAATTTCCGGCGTTTTCGAAAAGCATAGTAGAGAAGAGCTAAAGGAAATTATTGAGCAAAATGGCGGTAAGATTTTAAGTAGCATTTCAGCAAAGCTAGATTTTTTAATTGCTGGGGCTAATATGGGTCCATCAAAGTTGGATAAAGCTACGAAACTAAATATTCCTCTTATTAGTGAAGATGAATTGCTAGAGATGATTAGCGCCTAAGCCTTCTAAATATCGCTTAAAATATTTACTTTTGGGGATCGAGCGATGTTTTCTTATGCATCTTTCCACTAATTATTTAATACTATTAATTTAATGAACAAATTTCACGGTACGGGTGTAGCATTAGTTACACCGTTCAACACAGACGGAACAGTAGATTATCAGGGTTTAAAAGCTTTGATTAATCACTTGATTGATGGAGGTATAGATTACCTTGTATCCTTAGGTACAACAGGCGAGACAGCTACATTGAGCAAGGACGAGAAGAAGAAGGTGTGGGAATTTACTGCTGAAATTAACAATGGTCGTCTACCGCTTGTAGCGGGCATAGGTGGCAATGATAGCCGTGTGATAGGTAACGATATCAAAAGCTTTCAAAACAGTCAATATAACGCGATATTATCGGTTAGCCCCTACTATAGCAAACCTACTCAAGAAGGAATATATCAACATTATAAATATTTGAGCGAACTAAGTGAGTTGCCAGTCCTTTTATACAATGTTCCGGGTAGAACTGGTAGCAATATGAGCCCAGAAACAACTTGTAGGTTAGCTCATGACTTTAAGAACATTATAGGCACAAAAGAAGCTTCTGGTAGCTTTGATCAGTTTAACCAGATCATGAGAGATAAACCAGCGGACTTTTTATTGATTTCTGGCGATGATCCAATTGCTTTACCAATGATGGCAATTGGTGCTGTAGGTGTAATTTCCGTGATCGGAAATGCATTACCAAAACAATTATCAGACATGATTAACCTATGTTTAAAAGGTGATTATGCAGCAGCTTTACCAGCGCACCTAAGTTTGTTGGAGATTACACGTTTAATGTTTGCAGAAGGCAACCCAGCAGGAGTTAAAGCAACACTAAAGCAATTAGGTATTTGTGAAGATGTTGTTCGATTACCTTTAGTTAAGGCATCAGAGGCATTAAATACTAGTTTAGCAACGCAATTAGTTTTACTTGGTTAAAAAACTTACGAAGTCTTAAAGACTTCGTAAGTTTAAAAATAAAAAAGCGCCTTGGTTAAGGGCGCTTTTTAAATTTGTAAAACAAGGAGCAAATTTATCCTTTGTTTTTAGTTTCTTGAATTTCTAAACGAATGCTCTGAGCTAAGTTTTTAAGATCTTGCATACCTTTACGTACGCGTGTTCCAGCTGCGCTGTTAGCTTTGTTATAGAATTTGTCTGCATCAGCTTCTAAAGCTGCAACTAGTGCTTTTACTTCGTTAAATTTTTTCATTTTTAAATTACTCCTTTTTAGTTTTTTTTAAGGTTTTGATTAATACTCTAATACTAAAGTAAGATGTTTATTTTAATTAAAAAACTTTTGCAACAATAAAAAACTGCATGAATTGCTGTTTTTTTCCACATTTAAGGGGTTTATAAACAAGTACATACCAAAAAAATCAGCTTTAATGACTGATTTTCAGTGTTTTGAGTTAATTCACCAAGTAAAAATGCCCTTCAGCATACGCTAAGGGCATTTTTACTATTTTTAGCCTGTAACTGGTATTTTGGCCTCTTTGTAAATGCCGGTTTTTAATTTCTCGGCAACTTCACTAAATGCATCCAGTGTTCGCTGCACATCTTCTAACGAGTGAGCAGCAGTTGGAATTAAGCGAAGTTCGATCATTCCTTTCGGGATTACTGGATATACTACAATTGAACAGAAAATTCCATAATTTTCACGCAAATCCATGGTTAATGCCGTAGCTTCCAAAAGCTCCCCTTTTAAAAAAACAGGAGTTACAACTGTATCCGTTACACCTAGATCGAAACCACGTTCACGCAAACCCTTTTGCAAAGTTGTTGCGATTAACCATAATTTCTCTCTTAATTCAGGATTGTTTTTTAGCAATTCCAAACGCTTTAATAAACCAATTACCATTGGCATTGGTAAAGCCTTTGCATAGGTTTGAGAACGTAAGTTATATCTAAAATAGTTCGTCAGTTCTTCGGTCGAAGCAACAAAGCCACCTATACCTGCCATTGATTTTGCAAATGTGGCAAAATAAACATCGATTCCTTCGATGCAATTTTGCGCTTCATGTGTACCAGCTCCAGTCGGACCCATGGTACCAAATCCATGCGCATCATCAATTAGTATCCTAAAATTAAATTCCTTTTTTAGTTCAATAATCTCTTTTAACTTACCTTGTGCACCTGACATACCAAATACACCTTCAGTAATTACCAAGATACCTCCGCCAGTTTGCTCAACTAATTTGGTAGCTCTTTCAAGTTGCTTTTTACAATCTTCTATATTATTGTGTTTATAAACAAAACGTTTCCCCATGTGCAAACGAAGCCCGTCAATAATACAAGCATGTGATTCACCATCATAAACAACCACATCATTTCTATCTACCAAAGCATCGATAATAGAAACCATGCCTTGATAACCATAGTTTAATACAAATGCATCTTCCTTACCAACAAATGCTGCTAGCTCGTGTTCTAATTGTTCATGGTACTTAGAGTTACCAGACATCATACGTGCACCCATTGGGTAAGCCATACCAAAATCTGCTGCCCCTTGCTCATCCGCTTTTCTCACTTCTGGGTGATTTGCCAAGCCTAAATAGTTATTCAAGCTCCACACCAAATGTTCTTTACCTCTAAAATTCATATGTGGCGCAATCTCCCCCTCTAATTTTGGAAAAGAGAAATATCCGTGAGACCATTTGTAATGTTCTCCGATTGGCCCCATTCGTTTTGCTACTTTATCGAAAATATCCAATGCTATATTGTTTTAATGTAATTTTTCTGTGCAAATTTAAGCTTAAAATCTCTATTTATCAAGGTTGCAGGCCTACGAAGTTAATACAGTTTGCGATTAAGCTTCAATGTCTCTACAAAAAAACCTCGGCATTTTATCGCCGAGGTTTTTATTGTTCGCTCAACGCTTACGTTTAACGCCTAACGCTGTATGAAATACCTTTAATCAACATTATCATGTAAGAATGAGTTATTAGGTCTAATTTCCGTCGCACCATCTTCATCGTTGCTTAAAGTAAAGCGAGATACCTGCGACTCGGATGAATGCTGAATCTGTTGTAATTGCATTTGCTTACGTTTGTAAGCAGGTTCATTCTCTAATTCTTGCAAACCGTTAGTAGTCCGCAGTTTCATACTTAAATCTTTCAGTCTTAAAATACGTTCTTTTGATTTTCTTAGCTGATCTTCAATCGACTCGTCATTTTTATCATCGTCTACGCCAGGTTCTTCAACTTCATTAATTGGGGTTGGAGCAACTATCTCCTCCTCAAAACTAAACTGAGCTACTGGAGTTTCGAATACGAAATCTGTTTCCGACACCTTGACTTCAAATTCAAATCCTGCTTCCTGTCTTTCCTCTGCAACTGGAGCTTCTTCAGTTACTAACTGATGCACAATTGTTAGATTTTCTGGCTCTTCAATTTGTTGTGAAACCCTATTTAAATTAAATAAATCGCCAAATAAATCTGACTGCTTAGGTTCGTCCTGGATTTTCAATACTGGTTCAGTGTTAACAGGTTCCTGTTTAACCTCTATGAAAGAGTTCACTGCTTCAATTGGTCTAACCAAGGGTGCTTCGTCAGGCGTTAAGAGTGAGATTTTCTTAACATTTTCCTTATCCTTAGCTCTTTGCTCAGTAGTTTGGAAGCCAGTTGCAATGATAGTCACCGACAATTTATCTTCAAGACTTTCATCAATACAATTACCCCAGATTAGGTCGGCAGAAAGACCTGCCTTATCTTGAATAAAATCGGTAATAATAGTGACCTCATCCATGGTTACTTCACGTAAGCCAGAGCTAATATTTAACAAGATATATCTCGCACCTTCTATTTCATTATCTTTTAACAATGGTGATGCCAATGCTCCTTCGACCGCTGCCAAGGCACGATTTTCACCCTCAGCTGCATAACTACCCATTATTGAAACGCCGCTATCTTTCATAACGGTACGCACATCTTTAAAATCCACATTGATATAGCCAGGCACCGTAATAATCTCGGCAATACCTTTTGCAGCAGTTGTTAAAATATCGTCAGCTTGTGCAAATGCAGAACCCAGTGTTAAGTTTCCAAAAATCTCCCGCAGTCTATCATTAGAAATTACAAGATAAGAATCTACATATTTCCTAAGTTCATCTAAACCATCATCAGCTTGCATTTTACGTCGTTTGCCTTCAAAAGCAAAAGGAGTTGTGATAATGGCTACTGTTAAAATATCCATCTCTTTCGCCGCCTTTGCAATGATAGGACTAGCACCCGTACCAGTACCACCGCCCATTCCTGCCGTAATGAAAAGCATCTTGGTCGTACTTCCAAGCATTGCCTTAATATCATCGATATTTTCAATCGCCGAGTTTTTGCCAACTTCAGGAATTGAGCCTGCTCCCATTCCCTCGGTTAAGCTAGAACCTAACTGAACCTTATTTGGGATAGGGCTAAACTCTAGCGCCTGTGCATCGGTATTACAAATAATAAAGTCTACACCTGTAATTCCTTGACGGTACATATGGTTTACCGCATTACCTCCACCGCCTCCAACACCAATAACTTTGATGATTGACGACTTATCTTTTAACATTTCGAACTTCATATTGTTATGAATCAGTGGTTTAAAAATTGTATTTGCTGTTCATCTCTAACTGTAATATTAACACTTTTTTAACAGGCGTTTTCCACAAGTGTTAATAATGTGGAAAAATCACATTTTGTGGAAAAATATTACGGTTTTATATAATCCTCATCGCTAACATTCATATCATCTTTGATAAAATCTGTCGTTTTCTTCAATAACTTATCAAACAATCCACCTCTTTTTACTTTCTCTTTAGCTGCCGCTGGACTTTCAACAAAAACACCTGGTTGTTTCATTTCTTCCAATAACTCTTCAGCTTTTTGAATTCCTTTAATCAACAAACCAACACTTGTAGCGTACATCGGGCTTTTTAGGTCATCGTATATCGTTTTTGGCATGTCTTCGTATTTCGACAAATGCTCATTCGGATAACCCACTCTGCAATCTAAGCCTGTAACATACTCTACTAATTGGTTCAAGTGTTTTAATAACGCTCCACCACCAGTAATTACTACACCGCCGATCAATTTTTTCTCATAGCCTGAAGATTTAATCTCATAATAAACATGCTCAACTATTTCTTCCATACGGGCCTGGATTACATAAGCTAAGTTTTTTACAGAAATTTCTTTAGGTTCTCTTCCACGAAGTCCTGGCACACAAATAATCTCATTCTCTTTATTTTCTTCAGCTAATGCTGATCCAAATCTAGTTTTTAAAAGCTCTGCCTGATTACGCATTACAGAACAACCTTCTCTAATATCTTCCGTAACACTATTTCCTCCAAAAGGAATCACAGCAGTATGGCGGATAATCCCTTCATGGAAAATAGCAATATCGGTTGTACCACCGCCTATGTCAACTAAGCAAACTCCAGCTTCTTTTTCTTCGTCGCTCAACACCGATTCAGAAGAAGCTAAAGGCTCTAAAATAAGCTCTTGTGTTTGTAAACCTGCATTAGTTACGCAGCGCATAATATTTTTAACAGCAGTAACTTGTCCAGAAATAATGTGAAAATTTGCTTCCAAACGAACACCAGCCATACCGATAGGATCCTTAATTCCAGGCTCGTTATCGATCGTAAATTCTTGCGGCAATACATGGATAATCTCTTCTCCTGGAGGCATTACCAATTTGAACATATCGTCAACCAATTTGTCGATATCTTTTTTACTGATTTCATTATTAAGTTCTCGACGCGTCAAAATTCCGCGATGCTGTAAGCTTTTAATATGCTGGCCAGCAATTCCTACGTTCACCACACGTATTTCTACATTTGATTGCGCACTTGCTAATTCTACAGCAGATGCGATGCCTTGAACTGTTTTCTGGATATTAGAAACCACTCCTCGAGTTACCCCCGCCGATTCCGCTTTTCCAATACCTAATACTTCAATTTTATCGTGTTGTGTTCTGCGGCCAACAATAACACAAATCTTCGTAGTACCGATATCTAATCCTACTACAATTGGAGATTGAATGGTAGATTTTTCTTTGCCCATAACTTTATTCTTTTGTTGAGTTTATTTTTTTCTTGGTATCTGTTTTTTCTTTTGTTGCACCCTCTGTTTTTGTCTTATCAGCAACAGGCTTAGCGGGTGGTTTATATAGCGATGGGTCCGACTTAGCTGCTGGCTTTTCTTTTGTCCCAGTTGTCTTGTCTACTTTCGCTGTATTAGTAACTTTTGTTTCTTTTGAAGCTGCCTTCTTAGGCTCGTTCGTTGTAGTTTGTTTCTCCTCTTTTTTAGAAGGAATTGGGGCAACTTTTTTAGGTGCTAGTTTCTCGGCTTCTTTCTTAATTTCTTCTTGTATTACTTCCTTAACAGCAGCGTTGACTAATTCATTTTCCATCGCCGAGCTATCAATTTGCACAACTGGCTTCTTTGTTGCTGTTGAATCGAATACATTTTTTTCACAAACAATTTGATTAACATATTTAATGTTGATTGTCTTGTAAGCGTCCCAGCCAACTTCCGGCATGGCTTGCTTATAGAAGGCTAGCAAATTGCCCATCTTCGTGGCCAAAGAATCCGCATTACCTAAAATAATTCTCTGTTTACCTACCCTTGGGATCAACTCAATATCTCTTTTATTATTTACGAAAATCTGTTCTATCTGTGCATCCCATAAAGTATCTTGCTTAATAAACAAAGCCGTTTTGTATAAGTCTCCAAGCAAAGGCGTAATCAAGGTATCAACCCTACCACCAAAACCTTCTAAAATATCTCCTGTAGCTACCAACACGTTAGCAGTAAAATTTGGAGACATCGGCATCTTTAATCCTTCCCTGTCTATATAATAATCCTGTCCCCCGGCATTAATTATTCTCAACACTGGCTGACGCTGTTTAATTTTAATATTGATCACACCATCCATGTCGGCGTATACTTTAGCAAAAGCTATATAAGGATTTGCCTGAATAGTTTTTTCTATTTCGTGCGTATTGATGTCTGCTAATTTTCTTCCTACCAATTCTCCTTGACTTTGCTTCAAAATAGCGTCTATTTCTTCTCGTTCAATAAAATTATCGGAACCAGGAATTAAAATCTTCACATTTGTGCATTTTATGTCCTGTTTTTTTACTTCAATGAAACTAAGAAGCACGATTACTCCACTCAAGCAAACTGCCCAAGCAAATCCTTTAGCTATCGCTTTCCAATTTATACGCCTAAGCATTATTCAAAAGGTTTTTTAAAGGTTCAACCAAAGTATCAATATCTCCTGCACCAACAGTTAAAAGTAGCTCAGGATTTTTGTTTTTAACTAAATCTAGCACAGATTCTTTTCCACATAAAGTAACTTCTTTTAAACTCATCTTATCCTTTAACAATTGCGAGGTGATACCTTCAATTGGTAGTTCTCTTGCAGGATAGATATCTAACAGAATTAGTTCATCAGCTGTGCTCAACACCTTAGCAAATTGATCTGCAAAATCTCTAGTTCTTGTAAAAAGATGAGGTTGAAATACTACAGTCATCTTTTTATTTGGATGCAATTGTCTAACGGCATCAAAACAGGCGTTTAGTTCTTCTGGGTGATGAGCATAGTCGTCTATATAGATATGCTTTTCTGTATTTACGATTTTTTCAAATCTTCTCTTAACTCCTTTAAAACTTGCCACAGCTTTTTTAATACTTTTTGGATGTATGCCTAAGCTTAGTGCTACACCGATAGCTGCTACCGCATTCTCAACATTATGTTTGCCAGGCATTGCCAAGCTCAAGTCGCTAATGTTGGTAAATCCATCCTCAAAATTGAAGACAAAGTTTCCTTTTTCAACTCGAATGTTCTTGGCAGTGATTTGAGAATCTTTATTGGCACTGTAGGTTATCCCATAAATAGGTAACCCATCCTTAATAAATAACTTGCCGTTCTCTTTTAACTGATCGGCAAAAAGATGGAATGATTCATGCAAATGAAACTCATCTCCATAAATATCTAAATGATCAGCATCCATTGATGTAATCACCGCGATGTCTGGATGTAGCGTTAAAAATGAGCGATCGTACTCATCAGCTTCCACAACCACCACGTTGTTTTTGCCAAATAGTACATTTGAGTTATAATTACTTGTAATCCCTCCCAAGAACGCTGTACAACCAAAACCAGTGTCGGTTAAAATATGTGCAACCATTGATGAAGTGGTTGTTTTACCATGCGTGCCCGCCACCGCAATGCAAAACATACCTTTACTAATAATACCCAAAACCTCTGATCGCTTCTTCAGACTAAATCCATTGTCTTTAAAATGATTTAAAATTTGAGAATCTTTTGGAATTGCGGGCGTATAAACAATGAGGCTATCTGGATGATTTTCCATAAAACAAACCGGAACCACCGATTCATCATCCAAATAGGAAATTAAAATACCCTCATTCTCTAAGGCAATAGTTAAATTGGTTCTTGTTTTATCGTAACCACAAACTACACACCCACGTTTAGCAAAATAACGGGCAAGTGCACTCATGCCGATACCACCAATACCTACAAAATACACTCTGTTAATTTTACTTAATTCCATTTTACTTTAAATTACTTCGTCATCGGATGACGATTTCCATTTCTTTCACCGTCATCCGATGACGGTGAACTTTCTAAGCCAAGAACCGCAGCGCAAATAATTAGGTTACCATCCTTTATTTTCTGCTAAAACCGTTATCCTTCGCCTTTTAAGCTCCTTTTTCTAATCTGTTGAGCTAACTTTTAATTTTCACCAACAAAGCCGTGATCGGATGACGAAATCGTCATCCGATCACGGCTAACTTTTAACCAATTTTAATACTTCTTCTGCTATCATAATATCAGCATCTTTCAATGCCATTTTACCAATATTTTCGCTTAACGTTTTACAATGTGTTGTATTTTTCAGCAATTTCAATGCTTCTGCTACTAAAGTATCTTCCGCAGACCGATCGTTAATTAATACTGCCGCATTATTTTTAACTAGCGCCATTGCATTTTTCGTCTGATGATCTTCTGCCACATTCGGAGAAGGCACCAGAATAACAGGCTTTTTAATTAAACAAAGTTCAGCAATGGTACCGGCCCCAGCTCTAGAAATAATTAAATCTGCCGCAGCATAAGCCAAATCCATTTTATTTAAAAACTCTAATATTCGCACATTCGGGTGGAAATTCGGACCTAATCGCTCCATAATTCCTTTGTAATAAAACTTACCAGTTTGCCATATCACTTGCACGTCTTCATCGATAAACTCTTGTAAATGTTTTTCGATGCTTTTATTTAAAGTTCCTGCTCCTAAACTTCCGCCGGTAACCAAAATTGTTTTCTTCAGTGGATCAACACTTAGAAGTTCTGCCCCTTGATGATGTTTATCCTTAATGTCAATTACATCTTTTCTTACTGGATTCCCAGTTTTAAGGATAGTATCTGCAGGAAAGAACTGATCCATATCATCAAAAGCAACACATATTTTCGAGGCCTTCTTTCCAAGCCATTTGTTTGTGATCCCGGCATACGAATTTTGCTCTTGAATTAAATAAGGTATACCTTTTAATGAAGCAGCAAATAGCATCGGCCCAGAAGCATAACCTCCTACACCAACAACTACATTCGGCTTAAAATCATCAATCAGCTTCATTGCTTTTCGTACACTTCCGAGCACTTTAAATGGTAGCCCTAGATTTTTAAGGATAGATCCTCTTTGTATTCCACTTATATTTAAACCCACAATCTTATATCCAGCAGCCGGAACCTTTTCCATTTCCATCCTGCCTTCTGCCCCTACAAACAATAGTTCACAATTAGGAACTAATCTTTTTAAGGCATTAGCAATAGCAACAGCGGGGAAAATATGCCCCCCTGTGCCACCGCCTGATATGATAATTTTTGGGAAATTATTCATTGTTTCTCTTTGAGCTAAAAGCTAAAAAACCAAAGTCTAAAGCTTTCATACTACCATTTTATATTTATTGTTTATAATTCAATTTTATTCCTTTACTTCTTCCGTCATCGGATGACGATTTATTTGCCGTCATCCGATGACGATTATGCCATTGCAGGTATCTCTCCTACAATAACTTTATCCTTTTTTGTATTGTGTTCTTCTACATCTCTACTTACACTCAAGATAATACCGAATGCAATACTTGTAAATATCATCGAGGTACCACCCATGCTCACCAATGGCAATGGAACTCCAGTAACTGGACCTAAACCAACGGCCACAGCCATATTTGCGAATGCTTGGATCGTTAAACTAAAACTTAAACCAGCAGCTAGCAATGCCCCAAATGCCTTCGGACTTCGTGTTACAATCCTCACACATCGATACAATAAAACCAAGTATAGGATTACAATAGCCAGTCCGCCAACGGTTCCATATTCTTCAATTATTATGGCAAAAATAAAATCAGAATATGGGTGTGGCAGGTAATTTCTTTCGGTACTATTTCCAGGTCCTTTACCAAACAAACCCCCAGTTGCCAAAGCAATTTTCGAATGATCTGCTTGATAGGTTTTATCAGAATGCTGTTTTTCTGGGTTCATAAAGGTATCAATCCTCGACTTCCAAGTCCCAGCTCTCTCTGTAGTTAAAAACAAGAAAAACATCATCACAATACCACCCGCACAAACAATAGCAATTTGTTTGATACTTACTCTACCTACAATTAACAATAAGATACTTACGCCGAATAACATTAACCCTGTAGACAAATTTGCTTTGGCAATTAATCCAAACACTACAACTACCGAGCCCATAATAGGCAAAAATGAATTCTTTACATCTTTAATATTTTCTTGCTTTTTAGTTAGCATCCTTGCTAAAAAGGTAATTAGTGCCAGCTTAGCCAAATCCGAGGTTTGAAAAGTTAATCCGATAACCGGTATTTTAACCCAGCGGGAAGCCTCATTTAAATTTGCCCCGAAAATCAATGTATAAACCAATAACGGTATCGTAATAATCATTAAGATTTTAGAAATTCCTGCATAATATTTATAATCCAGCAAATGGGAAATATAAATCATGCCAATCCCCAGCAGCACGAAGATGACGTGTTTAGTAAGCAATAACCTTTCAACGGTTTCTCCTCTTTTGTAGGCCAAAGTACCAGTTGCACTATACACAGCCATGATAGAAATCATAGACAACATAATGATGATCAGCCATATCCAGCGATCTCCTTTTGTTCTTTCTAAAAGTGCTTTAACATTAAACATATACTTATAATTCTTTAACCGCAGCTTTAAACTGGTTTCCTCTATCTTCGTAATTTTTAAACAAATCAAAACTTGCACAAGCTGGAGATAACAACACAGTATTACCTTTTTTTGCTAAATGATAAGCAACCTGTACTGCTTCATGAGCTGAAAAAGTATTCACAATAATGTCCACATCATCCTCAAAAGCTTCGTGAATACGTTTATTATCTTTCCCTAAACAAACAATCGCCTTTACTTTACTGCGAACTAAGTCTTTAAGCATACCATAATCATTCCCTTTGTCAACACCACCAAGAATTAAAATCACTTCTGGCCCAACGCTTTCTAATGCATACCAAGTAGAGTTTACATTAGTTGCTTTCGAATCATTGATATAGGTAACATCCGAGATCTTCGCAACAAACTCCAATCGATGTTCAATATTTTTGAAATCTCCCATGCTTTCACGAATGGTATCGTTGCGCAACTCTAACACCTTGGCGACGATGCCCGAAGCCATTGAATTGTAAATGTTGTGCTTTCCTTGTAAGGCTAATTCTGAAATTGACATAGTTAATGGTTCTTTTGGGTTAGTGTTGATGTGTATGGTTTGATCTTCTAGGTAAGCTCCTAATTGCAAGCTTTTACGTATAGAGAATGGATATTGCTTTGGTATAACTGCTATTTTCCGCAGGCATTTTTGTGTTTCTTCATCGTCAGCGCAATAAATAAATACATCGTCAGCCGTCTGATTTTGAATAATCCGCATTTTTGAAGCGGCATATTTTTCTATTTTGTACTCATATCGATCTAAATGATCAGGCGTAATATTTAGCAACACTGCGATGTCTGCTTTAAATTCGAACATATCATCTAGCATAAAACTCGATATCTCGAGTACATACCAATCAAATTCTTCTGTTGCTACTTGAGCTGCAAAGCTTTGTCCGATGTTTCCACCTAATCCAACCTTCATCCCAGCATTTTTCAATATATGGTAGGTTAGCATGGTTGTGGTCGACTTGCCATTTGAACCGGTAATGCAGATCGTTTTGGCATTAGTATAACGTTTTGCAAATTCGATTTCCGATATTACTGCTATTCCTTTTTTGTCAAGCTCTTTAACAATTGGCGCTGTGCTTGGTATACCTGGGCTCTTTATTACTTCTGTCGCATTTAAAATTTGGTCTGACGAATGTTGTTTTTCTTCAAACGCAACTCCCATCTCTTGTAGCTTCGTTTTATAACGATCAGCGATTGATCCAAAATCTGACACAAAAACTTCAAATCCCTGCTTTTTAGCAAGCATTGCCGCTCCTACACCACTTTCTCCAGCACCCAGAATAACCAATCTCTTCTGCTCCATTATCTTAATTTTAGGGTTACAAAAGTGATGACAGCTAGCATAATACCTATGATCCAGAAACGAGTTACTATTTTGGCCTCATGGTATCCCTTTTTTTGGTAGTGATGGTGTAGCGGAGACATTAAGAAAATTCTCCTGCCTTCACCAAAGCGCTTTTTGGTGTATTTGAAATACGAAACTTGCAAAGTCACCGACAATACTTCCACCAGAAATACACCACAAAGTATGGGTATCAAAAGTTCTTTGCGGATCATGATGGCAAAAACTGCAATGATACCGCCAATCGTTAAACTTCCAGTATCGCCCATAAAAATTTGGGCAGGATAGGAATTATACCATAGAAATCCGATGCAAGCTCCAACAAATGCGCCTGCAAAAATGATCAGTTCTCCCGAGTTAGGGATATACATAATGTTAAGATAGTCGGCAATTACTGTGTTACCTGAAACATAGGCTAAGATACCGAGTGTAACACCAATAATTGCGGAAGTTCCCGTCGCCAACCCGTCAATCCCATCAGTTAAATTGGCCCCATTTGATACGGCGGTAACAATAGTTATAACAAAAAACAAGAATACAATTAAGGCATACTTCTGGTAATCATTACCTAAGAATTTAAGCACTTTTGCATAGTCAAACTCGTTGTTCTTGTAAAAAGGCACATTAGTTATGGTCGACTTCACATCTTGCGTATAGTAATAGCTTTCGCCCTTTTTCCTTAAAACCATTGGAGCCGAACTGTTCGAAATCGCAGTTTCATCAACTGTTTGTCGAACAACTATATTGGGATGATAAAACATTGTTAGACCAACGATAATGGCTAAACCAACTTGTCCAACAATTTTAAATCTGCCGGCTAAACCTTCCTTATTTTTTCTAAAAACCTTGATGTAGTCATCAACAAAGCCAATTACTCCCATCCAAACCGTAGTTATAATCATCAATATCACATAGATATTGGTGATGTTTGCAAAGAGTATTGTAGGAATCAGAATACCCAACAAAATCATTATACCACCCATCGTAGGCGTACCTTGTTTTTGCATCTGTCCTTCTAGACCAAGGTTTCTTACTGTTTCGCCAACTTGTTTGCGATGTAGGTAGTCGATAATCCGACGACCATAAACGGTAGTAATGAACAAGGATAGGATAATCGACAATGAAGCGCGGAAAGTAAGATACTGGAATAACCTTAATCCCGGGAAATCGTAATGCTTATGCAGGTATTCAAATAATAAATATAACATTAGCTTATTAAGTTTAATTGTTCGATTAACACCTCTTTATCATCAAAATGATATCTAACTGCATTGATTTCTTGATATTTTTCATGGCCTTTGCCAGCTACAAGGATGATATCTCCAGCCTTGGCAATGTGGCAAGCCGTTTTTATCGCCTCTTTACGGTCTAAAATTGAAATCACTTTTCTCTGGTTGCTTGGTGAAACACCTTTTTCCATCTCTTCAATAATTGACCTCGGATCTTCGGTTCTCGGATTGTCGGATGTTAGAATAACTTTATCGCTCCAATCGCATGCTACACGCGCCATGATCGGTCTTTTTGTTTTATCTCGATCGCCACCACAGCCGATAATCGTAATTACTTGTTCTGTACCTTTTCTAATGTTGGCAATTGTACTCAACACGTTCTGAACAGCATCTGGCGTATGAGCATAGTCTACAATACCAATAATCCCTTGTTTCGAAACAGTATAATCAAATCTACCTTCTGCTCCAGTCAAGCTACTTAAAATGGTAAGTACCTTTAATTTATCTTGTTCTAATAAGATAGCTGTAGCATAAGCCGCGAGTAAATTGTAAGCATTAAATGAGCCTACCATTTTAAAGAATACCTCAATTTGATCAATTAACAGATTTAGACCGCTGAATTTATTCTCAATAATTTTCGCATTAAAATCACCCATTTGCTTCAATGCATAGGTTTTTTTATAGGCATTAGTATTTTGCAACATCACCATCCCATTCTTATCATCGATATTGGTTAGTGCAAATGCAGACTTAGGCAATGTGTCAAAAAATTCCTTTTTAGCTTTAATATAGTTGTCGAACGTTAAATGGAAATCTAAATGATCATGGGTAATATTTGAAAAAACACCACCTGCAAAGACCAACCCCGAAATCCGGTGCTGTGCTACAGCATGGGAACTAACTTCCATAAAGCAATAATCACAACCAGCATCAACCATTTGCTTTAGTAAGGCATTTAAAGCAATCGGGTTAGGAGTTGTATGTGTTGCCGGAATAACTTCTTCGTTAATGTGATTTTGAACAGTTGAAATTAGACCTACATTGAAACTTAGTTTTCTAAATAATTGAAAAAGTAAGGTTGCAATTGTAGTTTTCCCATTTGTACCTGTAATTCCAATCAATTTTAGGTTTGACGATGGGTTCCCATAAAAATTGCTCGCCACGATGCCTAATGCTACCGAAGAATTTTCTACCTGTATAAAAGTTACTTCAGCAGGCAATGTCTCCGGAAGCACCTCACAAATAATAGCAATCGCACCTGCTGTAATAGTTTGCGATATATATTTGTGGCCGTCAGTTTGAGTTCCCTTTACGGCAATAAATAAGGCGTTAGCTACAATTTCTCTTGAATCAAAAGTAATTGCACCCACGATACTATCGGTTTTTCCGACAATACTTTTAATTGCTACACCATATAATATATCTTGCAAATTCATTTTTCTTCTTTTCCTTTGTTGCTCATCCGATGACGTCAGTTGCTCATCCGATGACGCCAAATCTTATTGTAATGCTATTTGTACTATAGCCCCTTTATGCACTTTTGCTCCAGCCTGTATAGATTGAAGCACCACTTTTCCGCTACCACTAACTTTTGTTTTTAAACCAGCATTTCCTAGTAAATACATAGCATCTTTTAAACCCATTCCATTTACATTTGGCATGACTCCTTTTACAGGCGTATTTTCTTGGAAAACAATGCCGTTTGTTGTATCTATTGTATTAAAATAATCGGATTTGGCTGCATACAATGTCTTGATACCAAAAGCATTATACACTTGACGGGTCGCCTTGCTATGTCCAGCTTTAGCCTCTGGAGTACCCGTATTACCAATTTTATTCGTTTTAAGTTGGCTATACAATTGACTATCGGAAGCATAAATACGGTCGGCAATCTTCTTAAATACTGGACCAGAAACTAGCGCACCGTAGTATTCGCCTTTAGGATCATTTATCACTACGATCATAGAATATTTCGGCTTTTCTGCAGGAAAATAGCCAACAAAAGAAGCTTGATATTGTTTTTTAGCTTTATAGCCCAAGTTAGCATCAGCTACTTGTGCTGTACCCGTTTTTCCGGCAATGTTATACAATGGAGTATACACTACCTGCTTCCCACTACCATTTGTTACAACTCCTTCCATCATTGCCTTTAGTTTCGCCAAGGTTTCGTCTGAACAAATTTTAGCATTCAGTACTGGTGCTTTAAATTGCTCAATCGGATTTCCCAGCCTTCTAATTTCTTTGACAAAAATTGGCGCAAGCATTTTTCCATTATTGGCTACCGCGTTATATAACGTTAGCATCTTTAATGGCGTCAAGTCCATTTCGTAACCATAAGCCATTTGTGGAAGCGTAAGGTATTTATTCCAGCTTTTAAACGTCTCAGGGTTTTTTACTGTAGGTTTTGCTTCTCCAGGAATTTGAAGTCCTGATCGCACATTCAAATGCCAATCGTACAAATGATCGGTAAAACGTTTTGGGTTTGCACCATAATGCTCGTTAATTAACTTTGCTATCGCCGCATTTGAAGAAGTCTCAAAAGCATTCTTTACAGTAACCGTCTCTATTTTAGGGTGGGAATCTTTGATTATTTTTGAATTCCCAGGCACCTTATAATAGCCAGTTAGAATCATCGAATTAGTATCAACTAATTTATCTTCCAGTAAAGCCATGTACGAAGCCAATTTAAACGTAGAACCAGGATCTTGGTTGCCCGCAATTGCATAGTTGAATTGTTCTTTATAAACCCCTTCTTCTACTTTAGTGAAGTTGGCAACAGCTCTTACTTCCCCTGTCGCAACCTCCATGATGATTACCGTACCATGATGGGCTTTAGTCGCAATAAGACGTTCCTCTAAGGCAGTTTGCGCTAAATCTTGCATATTGATATCAATCGTAGAAATGATATCAGCCCCGTCTTTTGGCGCAATCTCCGCTTCGTGATTTACAGGAACCCAAACTCCGCCCGAAATGCGTTGCATTAATTGCTTACCACTTTCTCCATTGATATAATTGCCAAAGGCACCCTCTAAACCAACAGGATTCTTTACATTTTCATTCTTATAACCAATGGTTCTGGCAGCGAGCGCTTTAAATGGAAGTATCCGCTTATTTTGCTGAATAGCCATTAGACCTCCAGTATATTTTCCGATATTATATAATGGGAAAGTCCTAACAACTTTTAAATCCTGATAAGAAACTTTCCGTTTAATTAACAAATATCTAGCACTATCTTGCCTTGCTTTCCTCAGAAGACGGGAATAATCTTTTGCGCTCTTATCTTTAAAGAAAGTCGACAGCTTCATTGCCAAGGAATCTACTTTTGAATAAAACAGTTCCTTATCTTGTATTCCACCGGCAAGCATATCCATTCGTAATTCATACTCAGGAACCGATGTAGCTAGCAAGCTACCATCATTAGAATAAATATTCCCTCTAGCCGCCTCAATATCAAATTCTTTAACAGATAGACTGTCGGCCATTGCACGCCATTTAGCACCTTGAATAAACTGAACTTCGCCCAACCTCAGCAATACAGCAAGCGCAAAAAGCACTATTAGGCCGAAAGCCAAATACACTCTTAATAATATGTTTGCTCTAATGTTCATCTATTTACAACAATTTTTTTTGGTGGCTCAATTAGCTCTTTAATCCCTAATGTGTCTACTTTTTTCGCTACTTCGCTTAATTTACTTTTAAACATCAAGTCGGCTTTAAGCGATTTATACTCCCAACTTAACTCCGTAACCTCTTTATTTAACTTATCTATTTTTCTAATGTTCGTAACCGCCATGTGGCTATTGCCAATATAAATCATCACCAATACGCATAAAAAAATCAAAAAGGGCAGCATTGCGGTGGCAACTTCTTTACTCACTACACCGTCGGTAAACAACTTTCTGAAAAACGCCACCACACTTCCATCCGGAACGTCTGGCTTTTGCTCTTCTCGCTGCTCTACTTCCTCTTCTACCTCGTCTTCTATTTTCTTTTTGAATTGGTTATTCATAACTTTTCTCCAATCCTTAATTTTGCACTCCTAGCTCTACTATTTCTAGCCAACTCGTCTGGGTTAGCTACAATTGCTTTGCGATTAATTGCCTGAAAAGGTTTTTGTTCGTTACCGAAAAAATCTTTCTCCACTTCACCTCTAAATTTTCCTTTGGCAATAAAACTTTTCACAGGCCGATCCTCTAACGAATGATATGACATCACAACCAAACGGCCACCGGGATTTAACACATCAGCTGTTTGGGTTAAAAAATCTTCTAGGACAGCAATTTCTCCGTTAACTTCTATGCGTAAGGCCTGAAAAACTTGCGCCATATATTTATTTTCTTTTCCCTTAGGAATATGAGCAGCAATAGCTTTTTTAAAATCCGCCAAGGTTAAAATAGGCTGCTGTAAACGAGCCGTAGCAACTGTTTTAGCTAATGATTTAGCATTTTTAACCTCACCGTAAATACCAAAAATCTTATGCAATTTATCTTCGTCATAAGTATTTAATACTACCGCGGCGGTTAATGGACGTTGTTTATCCATCCTCATATCCAAATCCGCTTCAAACCTGGTCGAAAAACCCCTCGCTGGCTCATTAAATTGATGAGAAGAAACACCCAGGTCGGCTAAAATACCATCAACTTTTTTGTAGCCTAATAGTCGTAGGTTATTTTTAAGGTATCCAAAGTTTTGGTCGACAAATATGAAACGCGGATCATTTATCTTGTTTTGCTGCGCATCTGGATCTTGATCAAAAGCAATCAGTACTCCATCCTTTCCTAACGAATCAAGTATCGCTCTTGAATGTCCACCCCCACCGAATGTTACATCTACATATACACCTGATGGTTTAATCATCAAACCTTCAATACATTCTTTCAACATCACCGGAACATGATAATTACTCTCCATGCTCATCCCTCCTATTTTTACCGCCCATTACTTCTTCTGCAAGGTTTGCAAAATTCTCTGGTTCATTATCTAATAAACTATCGTAGGCAGCTTTGGACCAAACTTCGATTTTATCAAACTGACAAGCCAATACTACTTCTCCTTCGATACCTGCGAATTCCATTAAAGATTTTGGCAGCAAAACTCTACCGGTTGCATCCACATTTAATTCAGTGGCTCCACGGGTAAAAAAGCGAATGAACTCTCTTGTTTTTTTTTCGTACTGATTTAACTTACTTAACTCAGATACAATGCTTTCCCAAACTTTTTTCGGATAAATGACTAGATGCTTCTCGAAGCCTCGATTAATTACAAGGCCTTCCTTCTCCACATTAGGAAGCTGTTTTTTTAGACTCGAAGGCACCATAAGGCGTCCCTTCGCATCTAATTTACAATCAAACTCTCCTAATAGCTGTATCATTTTACCACCTACACATTTTATGTAGTGTAAAAATAAATACTTCTACCACAATTTACCACTTCTTACCACAAAAAGTTTTCAACATTATTTTTTACCCGTCATCCGATGACGATTCCCAAAGTTTTCAACATTATAATTTGCCGTCATCCGATGACGATTTAGGAGAATTGCCGTCATCGGATGACGAGAGGGTATTTTGTTGCTAGTTTTATCGTCATCGGATGTGCGTTGCACAACATCCATCTTCACCGTAATGGACTAATATGTTTAAATTCATGCATACCGATAGAAAATATGGAATTCGAAGCTGGATGCATTTATCACATTTATAATAGAGGAAATAAAAAACAACGCATATTTTTCAGGGATGAAAATTATTTGTTCTTTATCAGAAAAATGAGTGTTGAATTATTGCCCTATTGTGAAATATTAGCTTATTGTTTAATGCCGAACCATTTTCACTTTGTCGTTTATATTAAACCTGAAGATACCTTCAACTGTGTATATCGAAAAAGCAGAAAAAAATCCCTTAATAATGCCATTGCAGTTCTATTACGCTCCTATACGAGATCGATGCAGCACCAGGAAAATTTCACTGGGTCACTATTCCAACAAAAAACAAAAGCAAAAGAATTAACAGAGGTCGACAATGATACCATCAATTACTTGGCTTTATGCGTCTATTATGTCCACCTCAACCCGTTGAATGCGAAAATTGTAAAAAATCTGGGCGAATGGAGGTTCTCTTCCTATCTCGATTATGTTAACTCGGGGAACGAAACATTCTGCAATAAAGCGCTCCTCTATTCATTGATGGCTCTTGACGAGAAACGGTTTATCTTGGAACATTACCGTCATCGGATGACGGAGGAAGAAATACAGTCGTCATCCGATGACGAACATAGGATAAGGGAGTAGCCGTGAAAAATGGGTAAAAATATAGCTTGTTCTTCGGAGCTTCTTCGGAACTTCGTCGTAAAATCATCGTAATGACATCGCGTATACCCGAATTACTACCGTATAAAAATAGTTGATTAACAGTTAATTATTAGATTGTTTTCTCAATATTTTATGCTAACTTCATATCAATTAGTTATAAAGCATTATGGGACAGATCAAAAATGGCGTTTTGGGTGGCTTTTCTGGAAAAGCTGGTTCAGTTGTCGGCTATATCGTTAGAGGCAAAAGTTACATAAGGGGGTTAAGCAAAAAAACGTCAAAAAAACCGAGCATAGCCCAACTGGCGAGCAGAGAACGCTTTAAAATTCTTCAGCAATGGCGATCGCGATATACCACTTTGTTCGCTACCACTTTTAAAAACCATACGCATGAGCGTTCGGCCCAAAATGTAGCTCACGCGCTGAATGCCCATATCATCAAAGGAGAATATCCGAACTTTGAAATAGATCCAGCTGAAATTGTAATTAGTAGCGGAACACTGCCAGGATTAGCCGATCTAACTATGCATTTAGATGAGAAATTACAGTTAAATTTTAGTTGGAATATGATTTTCGAAAAGGGCGAGCAACACCGGGATGTGATTGCTTTGCTCGTTCAGTATAATGACATAACGAATTTTTATGAAGCTACTACAACTGCAGCTATTCGTGCAGATAACAAGCTGATTTATAAGTTACAACATGCTGTAGGAAAACCCTCGGCACATGTATATATTACGGTACTTTCAGATGACCGCGAAAGAGCCGCAAATAGTCGGTATATGGGAAAAATAGACCTATAAATTAAACCGTCATCGGATGACGCTATAGTCGTCATCCGATGACGGGAGTTTACGATTGGATGGCTTTTACTCCGGGCAATTCTTTGCCTTCCATATATTCAAGTAATGCTCCACCACCGGTTGAAACATAACTTACTTCATCTTCTAAGCCAAATTTTGCTATCGCGGCGGCGGAATCGCCACCTCCGATTAAGGAGAAGGCACCATTTTTTGTCGCATCGACAACAGCCTCTGCAACTGCTTTGGTTCCCTGTTCGAAGTTTTCCATTTCAAAAACGCCCATCGGACCGTTCCATAATAGGGTCTTCGAGTTTTTAATGATAGAGGCAAACAACTCCGCAGTTTTAGGACCGATATCTAAACCCATCCAATTTTCGGGGATTTCGCCAGTGTTTACTTGATCTTTGCTAGCATTGTTGTCAAATTTATCCGCAATTACGGTATCTAGAGGCAGAACCAAGTTAACTCCCTTAGCTTTTGCTTTATCTAATAATTCTAAACATAAAGCCATCCTGTCTTCTTCCAATAACGAGGTGCCGATATTGCCTCCTTGGGCTTTTGCAAAGGTGTACGCCATGCCACCGCCTATAATCAGGTTATCAACTTTATCTAATAAACTTTCAATTAATAAAATTTTATCAGACACTTTTGCACCACCCATAATCGCAGTAAATGGTTTTGCTGCTCCATGGTTTACTTTCTCCGCATTTTTCAATTCCTCACCCATCAGATAACCGAAATATTTCGCATTAGGAAAAAATTGCGCTACAATGGTCGTTGACGCATGTGCACGATGCGCAGTTCCGAATGCATCATTTACGTATACATCGCCCAATTTAGACAATGCTTCTGCAAATTTAAGGTCGCCTTTTTCTTCTTCTGGGTGAAAACGAAGGTTTTCCAATAGCAATACATCTCCAGGAAATAAATTTCTTGCTTTATTTTCGGCCTCTTCACCAATACAATCAGCTGCAAATTTTACCGTTAAGTCTAGCATTCTAGACAGATCTCCTAAAATATGTTTTAATGAATATTTTTCTTCTGGACCTCCTTTAGGCCTGCCCAAATGAGACATTAAAATTACTGAACCACCATCTTTAATCACTTTCTGGATAGTAGGAAGCGCCGCACGCATTCTTTTATCGTCGGTAATATTAAAATCTTTATCCAAAGGCACATTAAAATCAACTCTAATCAGCGCCTTTTTGTCTTTAAAATTATATTGGTCTATTGTGTTCATCGTTTTTTTATTTTTTATTGGTTAGCTGGAACCGTTAAAATGTGGTTCATATTTTATTTAAATTTAAGATCATTTCGTAATGTGGTCCAACGCCGTCAATTTCGAATTCGGAAGACGACAAATCAAATCCCTTTTTTTGATAAAATTCAATAGCACCGCTTCTTGCGTTGCACCATAAATACGTGGCATTTAAAGCATTAAGTTCACTAATTGCGAAATCAATAAGTTGTGCGCCATATCCTTTCCCTGCAAAATCCTGATCTGTAGCCATTCCGCGAAGCTGATAACCGATCCCTGGGCTATTTTGATATTGCTTAGGAAAAAAAGAAGCAACAGTGACCAATTGCTCAGCTACACAACCTCCCAAATGAAAAGCCCCTGCTATTTCATCTGTAGGAAAAACACAAGCGGCCAAAGGAGCATTATTTCTTAAAATTTTGCTCCTAAGCATCAAAGTTTCTTCTGCAGATATGTACTTAATCATTTGCTAAAGCTATTTTTTCTACCAAATCTACCAGTCTATTTGAATAACCAGATTCGTTATCGTACCAACCTACCACCTTCACTAAATCACCCACAACTGAGGTAAGTTGAGCATCAAAGATACAAGAATGAGGATTATTTATGATATCAACTGAAACGATTGGATCAGTCGTGTACTCTACAATTGAAATCATCCTTCCTTCTGCTTCCTTTTTAAATACAGCATTAATTTCTTCAATCGTTGCTTTATTCTTTAAAATACAAGTAAAATCTGTTAACGAGCCATTTAAAACTGGTACACGAATACCTGCACCACCAAGTTTACCTTCCAAATGGGGGAAAATATGGGTGATCGCTTTTGCAGCTCCTGTACTTGTAGGTATAATAGACGACGAAGCTGCTCTCGCTCTTCTCAAGTCTTTGTGAGGGGTATCGTGCAAACTTTGATCGCCAGTAATGGAGTGTACAGTAGTGATATAGCCATCTTTTATTCCCCAATTATCGTTGAGAATTTTCACCATTGGTGCAACATTGTTTGTTGTACATGAGGCATTGGAGATAATTTTTGCTTTTAAATCGACGATGTGATCATTTACCCCGATTACAACCATTGGAATATCCTTATCGCTGGCTGGAGCCGAAATTATTACTTGTTTTGCACCGGCCAGCAAATGCATAGATGCTCCTTGCTGGTTAGCAAATTTTCCGGTGGATTCAATCACTAAATCAATATTTAGCGCTTGCCATGGCAACTCTTTAGGGTTTGCATTTGCCAGTACCGCAATTTTTTTTCCGTTGATTATTAAATGATCCTCGTCATGCGTTATTTCACCTTGAAATTTACCATGAACTGAATCATATTTAAAAAGATGAGCTAAAGTAGCTGATGCTGTTAGATCATTGATTGCAACGATATTTAAATTGCGTTCAATAGCAGTGCGTAAAAAAGTACGGCCAATTCTGCCAAAACCGTTTATTGCGATGTTCATGTCGCAAAACTACCTATATTATTAAAAGGATTTACTTTTTTTATCGTTTTTATGGCTTATAAATCTGCGTTTTTACTTCTAAATGTATCTTTGAATAGAATGTCTTTAACCTGATAAGAGTGATCCTTGTTTTTACCCAAAGTATAAGTTATCAGAGAATTAAGTAAAATACAGATACCTATTAAAAGTGTGATCAGCACAAAGTTCCCTAAGTTTTGCAGTGTTACGGCGAAAAAGATCATGCAGAGATTGAATATACTGAGGCTAATTAAGATTTTTTTAGTACTAAAGCCTAATTGTTGTAAGCGATGGTGCAGGTGGTTTCGATCTCCTGTAAACGGCGATTTTCGATGTAGAATTCGAATAAAAAATATCCTTAGCGAGTCGAATACAGGCACTAAAAGCACCGCAACGGCAATGGCAGGGGCCGAATAAAAATTGGGGTTAGGAATGTCGCCAATTTTATTGAGTTCAATAAATTTGATGGCAAGTATGACCGATACAAGGCCAATTAATAATGCTCCGGTATCGCCCATAAAAATTTTCGCAGGGGGGTAATTATAAACTAAAAATCCTGCAATTGCGCCAGTCATAGCAAAAGCAATAAAGGCATAAGGTAATTCATTTCCAATAGCGAAAAACACGCCAAAGCTCAACGTAGATATTACGCCAATTGTCCCAGCCAGGCCATCAATCCCATCAATTAAATTAAATGCGTTATTAACGAAAATGATGAGTACTATCGAGAAGAGTCCACCCCAAAACATATTTACTTCCCACAGAAAAAACACCCCATATAAGCTGCTCAGCCTAAAATCTCCTAGCACAACCAGGATAATTGCCACAATCATTTGCAAGAAAAATTTAGTTCCCGCACCTACGCCATACAGGTCATCTTTTAAGCCTAAGCCAAAAAGAATAATACAGGAGGTGATTAAAAAATTAGCCTGCTGGTAGTTTACAGTGGTTGCGAATAGCAAGATAGTGATTGTAAAACTACAGAATATGGCAACGCCTCCCAATCTAGAAATCTGCACACGATGAGATTTTCGATGGCTTTCGGCGCTATCGAATAACCGATATTTTAAAGCTATATGTATAATTGAAGGGATACCAGCAACAGACAGCAAAAAAGCTAGTCCGACAATAGCAAAATAATAGAGTAAGTTTCCAGCTAATAGTTCCAATTGAAAAGAGGGTTATTTGAGTGATATGCTAATCAAGATATGGTAAAGGTTAATATAGTCAATTTAATGTATATACTGCGCAATTTTGCTTAATTTCTTCAATATAACTGTTAAAAATGCAAGGGGTACATCGTTTGCTCTTAGCGCTTTATAATCGTTTATGAAGGCTTTGTATCGATGTTTCAACGAAGCATTACTCATCCCTCCTGTTCGCATGTTAACAATCAATTTATCTAAAAACACAGCTTTAATATGATTTTTATATAAAAACCGAACCATTAATTCATAATCAGCGGCACTATCAAAATTCAACGAATAATAGCCAAACTTAGCAAATAACGATCTCCTAGCATAAAAAGTAGGATGTGCAGGCATCCAGCCTAAAACAATATCACTTTTTTTAAATGGCTTCGAAATCCATTTTCTAATAATTTTGTTTGTGTTCGCAGGGTCAACATAACTCAAATTTCCAAATACCGCATCTGCATTTTCCCTGGTAAAACAATTTGCGATTGATTCTATTACATCCGGAGATGCCAGCATATCGTCTGCATTTAGGATCCCCACTACCTCACCAGTTGCAATTTTGATCCCTTTATTCAGCGCATCATACATGCCTCGATCTTTTTCGGAGACAAAATAACTGATATCTGTCTTGTATTTCTCGATAATTTTTAGGCTGCCGTCTGTGGAACCGCCGTCAATCACAATATATTCAATATGCGGATAGCTTTGTTCAATGACAGATTTGATACAATCTTCTAAGTAGGCTTCGCCATTGTATACTACCGTAATAATAGAGATTTTCATATACAGGATACTCGAGTTAACGTATGGGAACCAATCATAAATATAATGAAAGCAAGTGGAAATTTAGGATTTGGGAACAACTAAGCTTCAAGGTACATTAACTTTCGTCGTATGAAGAAAGTACCTAATACTCCTATTCCAAATATCCCAACCCAAACATAATCATCTAATGGAACTGGAGTAGTATTACATTTGCTGGTCTTCATGTATGAATAAGACACATAGCTATCTGTCTGAACAGGTGGGCCACCCAAATATGGAGAAATCACACATTGCTCACCTAAAAAGCTAAATTCATTTTCAGCTGGAATGGGGATGTTCTGCTGCTTATCGTAATCGTAGTAACTACTTGCTGGATAAGAATTGATATAACCGCAGCGGTAACCTTGATATTCGTTGTGGCCATTACCCCAGTAAAAAGGAATTTTTGTCCCGTTACTTTTGTAATACCTAATGGGGGCGGTGCCGGTATACGCGGGGGCGGTCCCTAAGTATTGCGTATAAACATACCCTTGGCCAATTTTGCAGCCAGTACCAGAAATATCAGCAGAGACGTAGTAGGCCGGTAGCATTAATAAAATTAGGATCAGAAATCTTCTCATAGCGATATAACAAAGTCTACTGTGATTTAACAAAGGTAATGCCCATCCTGTTGATCTAAAAAAAATTAACTTAGAAATAACATTAGATAGAGGGGTAATTGTGTGATTATTAAAACGCTAGTCACAAATATGAAACATTTTGGCTAAAATATCAATCAGTGCTGCGCAACAATTTAGTTGGCTTATTCTCAGAAGCGCTAAAAACGAAGCTTTTAGTAGTAATTTAAAAAAAATTGAGCAGATAAAAAATGTAAGTGTACTGAAATTAATAAAATATAGATTTCGGCGCAATTAATTTCTTTATCAAAATACATTAACCACAAATTCCTACTAACAGAATAATGATGCGGAATATCGGGCAATTATATCCTCTAATTTACTCAAAAATGCGCGGCCAACTTTTAATTACTGTTTTTTTTTTACCGGATGACATTTATTTAGTTGAAAATATTTTCTCATGAGTAAATTAAAAAATTAGCAGTTTCACCATCTAAAATTCAACTCAAAGTTCGAGCTAGCAACCTAGCTGATTTCTCTACGAATAAAATAGACAGAAAGAATACCAACTCCGGTAAGCAGCACGAAAACCTCATTGTCTATTGGGCATTGGTAAGTCAACGTATAGGTAATGGTTAAACCAAGATGTTGCACCCAACCTCCACTGGCGACGGTAATACCTTGAACTGCGCACTGCGCACCGTAACTCGGGTTTCCAACAAACCGAGGACAGCTTGAATAATCGTTATACCAATCTTGTAAAAACGGCTTTGTTGGAGAGGAATAGGTTGGGAAAGTGGGCTGATACCATTGACTAACAGGGTAACTTTGAACGCCAATGTAGTTGGTATACAGAAAATTATCGTTACCAATTCTACAGCCTGTAACAGTTTGCGCAAAACCAGCCGTCGACAATATGAAAATACTGAAGAATAATATAACTGGCTTCGTAAACCGCATATAGCTATTGAAGACAATGGCTATGCCAATAAGCCACCATCTCTCATTAAACTAACTATTGATTTCCAGAGAGTTAAATAAAAAACAGATTAATCTTTAAAAAGTGGTACTGAAACACTCTTTTAGCCTATTCGACCGAGGTGAGTTATAAAATAATAAGCGGTATTTCTTATAATGATTACCAGATAAAAAAACAAAGCCATAAACAAATTGAGGAAAATTGGGGAAAATTCGCTACGATAAACCTCAAAATTACTCATTTTTATACACGGACATTATTACCCTAACCTCGAAAAATCAGTGACTCATTTGATAGATTGTGTTGGATCTCAGAAAATCCGTTAAGCTAGAAACACACTTTTACGAATAAAGATAACCCCCAAACCGGCCATTGCGGCAACGATAAAACCCACATAGTCGTCAATTGGACACATCATAAATCCTTTTAATTTTCCTGCTTGCTCGTAGTAGTAATCTTCTCTTTTTCTAGACGAGTCATAGTCGTAAGGACCAGTACACTGCGTACATTGTGACTTAGTCCGGATCACACAATTACCCAATGTTACAGGAGAACAATAGATACCCGTTCCTATTTGCCCACTAGTTACTACCGGACTAGTTTCATAAGCTGGCCCGTACCCCCCGTAACGCGGACTATTCACTCCTGCTGGACCCGTGTACAGATAGCCCGTATGGTCCGAAACACAGCCGATAACTGTATAAGTTGAGTAAGCCTTTGTACTTAGTGCAACAAGCGCTAGCGTAACCAAGCACATCTTAATTTTTTTTAAACGTAATATTTGATGGGTATAATTTTTCAAGCTCATTCGTCTCTGTATGTCTTTCAAGGTTATTTCTATTTAATGAACCCCTTGTCCAAACCCGTGCCACAGCATGGTATTAAAGAGAAAATCAGAAAAAATCATTGTAAGAGCTACAAAATGCGCTTCTTTAATCAAGTAAAAAAATTAGCAAAATAGTAAAACGGGGATTGGATTCAGCTATTTTCCCCAAAACGGGAAATATGTTGCGCCTAAGAAGTAAATCGAGTTATCCAGGAAGAAGTGAATGCTAAGTTAAATACTTCTTTCGAATAAACAATAAACCTATCATACCTGCAGGTATCAATAGCCAGCTTACATAAGTATCTATCGGACAATAAATAGGCGCACCAATCCCATAATCACCTTGGAAACCGTTCGCAGTAGTAAACCAAACAAAAAACCAGACCTTAATTTGACAAGGGGACGGTGACGTTCCGTTTCTGATACAAAAACCCGTTGCATTTAGGTAGGGGCTATCATCATAGGAAGGAATACCACCTGTGCTGCCATTATTTGTTCTAGTATGAAGCTTCGTACCAACCAAACAACCCACCGTAGCAAAAATAACTTGGGGAAAAGTTAAGAATAATAGCATCATCGAAATTACTTTTGCCATTTTCATGTTACTAAGATTAGTAATTAACTAAACTGGACCCATTAGAACTTCTAATGGTTAAATCTTCACATGCTTAAACAGGTATCTATTATAGAAAGGCACTATTAACTAATTGTAAAAGTTAAAATAGTCTATATGAGTCTTTCTAAATATACTGAAATTTCCATCAAAAACGCATTGTTTATATAAAAAACAAATAGCACTGCCATTTGTTAGCCGAAAAAGTTAAAAAACAATAATTGTTATTGTATATTCTTGAAAACACGATATTAACATTATTTTAACCAATACGAAATTGTTAATAAGTTTACTTGGGAAGCGTATTTGAATATCTGTTTTTTATAGAGACCTTTATCCAAACAAATATCTAACAATGGTAAAAAATCTCGATTCTAAATCTTATTACCTATTTGTTCTTCTTACAATTTTTCTATTGAGTTCTTGTGGATCAACAAATCACCAAACATTGTTTAATGCCGATTCTGACGTTAGTATCGAATCGCTGAAAGATATTTATGTTGTAAATGACCAAGGGCAAGCAGACCTATATTACAAGATTAAAGAGGGAGATGTAATTGCGATCAGGAATCTTCAGAATAAAAACTGGGGTGGAGGTCAGTCTCTATCCGCAGCAACAAGTTCAGAAAGCAAAATTGCCTCTACTAATACCGTTGAGTCTACCGCAATAAGTTATATTGTTGATAATAATGGGATGGTGACACTTCCAGCGCTTACTAATAAAGTGAAAATTGCTGGATTAACCAGAGTCGAAGCAAAGCAAAAGATCGAAGATCTTTACGATTCTGGCTTATTAGTAGATCCAATTATTGAACTAAATATTGTTAACTTAAAAGTATCCTTATTGGGAGAGTTTAGCAAACAGGGTAATTATTTTTTAACAAAAGACAATACAACCTTGCTTGATATTCTTTCCGAGTCAGGAGGAATACCAAAAACGGCAGATCCTAGGACACTAAAAATTATTAGAGGTAAGGAAACTATCTATGTTAATCTCGCCGATGCAAGTATAATTGGAAATAGAAAGTTAATACTTCAGAATAATGATATAATTACGATTAAGCCTAATAAAAATGCACTAGATGGCGAAAAGATACAAAGATTTAACAATATCATTCAACCATTGTTAGTTATAGTCAATCTCGTTGTTCTCGTTTTCACCCTAAGTAAATAATGGAAGTCACAGATAAAATAGAAGAAAAAAAACTCGCAAGTCAAAGTATTGATTTCTATAAGATTTTTAAAGTTTTCTTAAGTAGGTGGTATTGGATTGCAGGTTGCGTAGTTATTACGCTTGCAATCGCAAGAATTAACATAGCCTATACCGTACCTATTTACAATACGATGGCTCAATTGAAGTTGCAGGAAAGCAATCCAATGCTTACTGGATCAAGCTCAGCATCTACATCTCAAGTATATAACTATACTGATAAAATACAAGCAGAAAGTTTTGTTATTAAGTCGCAGGAAGTTATCGCGAATGCTACAAAAGTTTTAAATTATCGTATTGCTTATTATTATCAAGATCGCTGGAATTTACGTGAAGTATATCCGGTTGTGCCATTCAAAGTCAATATCATTAAACAAGATTCGATTAACTTTAATACAGGGCTATATCAGGTTAAGCCTATAAATAATGCCAGTTTTGGACTAATTACACCAGAAAATCCCAAAGGGAAAGCCCAACAATACAAATATGGGCAATCAATTCATGTTGGAGGAATGATCTTTAACATTACCACCAAGATAAGTGAACCTTATCAGTTTAAATTTAATTCACCGTCTGAACTTATTCAACGTATTCAAGGTGGACTTGAAGTAAGTGAGGCTGGAAGATTTACCAACGTGATGTCGCTGATTCAAACTGATAATAATGCAGCATTTGCTGCAGACGCAGTCAATGCTGTGATGAAGGAGTATGTAAAATATGATATTCTTGATAAGCAAAGATCAGCTCGACAAACAGTTGAATTTATTGACAAGCAATTAAATTTCATTACTAAACAGGTAGACACTTCAGGCAATTCACTTGCGAGCTATAAAACCAAAAATAAAATTATCGATGTAAATAGTGCTACAGCTGAAATTGCAGGCAAGCTGTCAGATTTTAAAGCGAGGAAAAGCTTAGTTATAATTGAAATAGAGGGGATAAATCAACTTTTAGATCAAGTTAATAGCAGTCAGGGTACATTAGAACCAAATAATAACCTCGAAGGACCTGTTGGAGGATTACTCGCTAGTTTAATTACGCAGTTTAATTCACTTGTTGAAAGCAGAGCTAGCAATTTAATAACCTACGATCCTAATTCGCCTCAAATCACGTTACTAGATGCCAAAATTAGTACGATTAAAGAGAGTATTAAAAAGAATATAAACTCGTTACTAACAAGAAATCGAAAAACACTACAGTACTTAGACTCGGAAATAAACAGCCTTAACCAAAATATAAGTACTATTCCAACGAAGGAACAGGATTTTGTAAAGTTGCAAACAAGCTTTGAAGTCAATAATAAAGTTCGATCTTTTTTATCTGAGAAAAAACTGGACGCCGAAATGAATGCTGCTGCCGTGGTTGCAGGAGCAGCTATTGTAAATTTTGCGTATCCAAATTTTAACTCTATTGCTATTAATCCAAATAAAACTTATGCAACTGCTTTGGTGCTTGGACTAGCAATTGGTTTTGGGCTGATTTTATTAGTCAGGTTTTTAAACCCATATATTTATGATAAAGAAACTGTTGAATCATTAACAAGAACGCCGATTATTGGTGTTATTAGAAAATTTCCAGAATATATTGACAAAAATAATAGACAGGCACTTTCTTTATCTAAACCAAAATCTGTATTTGCTGAGTCAGTGCGTTCAGTTAGAACGAATTTGAGTTTTATGGCTAGTCATAAGAAAAGTAAAACAATTTGTATTACTTCAGAAGTTTCTGGCGAAGGGAAATCCTTCGTTACGGTTAACTTAGCTAGTACACTAGCTTTAATTGATAAAAAAGTAATTTTAATTGCTGCAGATTTACGAAAGTCTAAGCTTCATAAAGCTTTTGGCAGCCCCAATAAAGTAGGCTTAAGCTCCTATTTATCAGGGCAAGAGACCCTTGAAAATGTAATTATGCATGATACAGTTCATGGTATAGACTTTTTGCCATCAGGTCCAGTTCCTCCAAATCCTTCAGAACTCTTGCATACAGAGAAAATGAAAGAATTGCTTGCCATTTTAACTCCTAAATATGACTATGTGTTGGTTGATACCGCTCCAGTGGGATTGGTATCAGATGCGATTCCATTAATTCGCCAATCTGACGTGAATCTATTCGTCATAAGGTCTGGAAAATCACAATTTAGAGCAGCAGCCATTCCAGAAAGGTTATCAAGAGAATACGGCTTAAGTAATTTAGCCATCGTATTAAATGCATTTGGTGATGATGCCCTTCATGCTAATTACTATACAACTGACTACTCAAGAGGTGGCGGGAATAGCACTTACTATTATTCTGATTATTCCGGATATTCGGGCTCTGGATATTACGACAATGATCCTAAAAAATGGTGGGAATTTTGGAAGAAAAAATAAGCTAAATAATTGCTTAATTGATGAACTTTAATCGATTTAGTCATTGCCAGCCCCCTTATGATAGATAAAGATTATAAATGGTATCCCATCTACACCAGATCGAGAGCCGAAAAGGCGACGCAACTAGCATTAGAGAAAAAGAACATTCGGACTTATTTGCCCTTAATTAGAGTTGAAAAGCAGTGGAGTGATCGAAAAAAAATCACCTTAGAACCTTTGTTAAAATCCTATCTGTTTATCTATATTTCGGCTAGAGAATTTACCGAAGTCTTGATGACTTATGGGGTGTCTCGTTTTATTTATTTCTCAGGTAAGATTATGAGTATTCCGACTAAACAACTAGAAGATCTTAAGTTACTCTTAAGTGATGGCACAGATTTAGAAGTGAACGAGCTGGAAGTGGAGCCTGGGGAAAAGGTAATCATAAAAGCTGGGCCATTTAAGGGTATCTTAGCAGAATTAGTATATTTAAAGCATAACTGTAAAATAGTTTTGCGACTAGAAAATTTGGGTTATACGATTACCGTCAATACTTCTTTAGCAAATATTGAACGGTTATAGAATTTCCGTCATCCGATGAGAATAGACATGATGCAAACTCTCATCGGATGACGGAAATAATGGTAAATAAAAAAATCAGTGTGACTGAGAGGGCGAAGCTGTGCCCGAGAACAACTAAACAATGTGCCGCATAGCAGGAATTATTAGCAACAAAGAACATTATCAGGATCTTCATGATAATGTAGCCGCTATGTGCACAATTATGGCTCATGGGGGACCGGATGATGAAGGTATCAGTAGCGAGCAGCAAAATGGTTTTGTTTTTGGTCACCGCAGACTAGCTTTAATTGATTTAAGCGAAGCTGGCCACCAGCCAATGTATTACAAAGAGGTAAGCATTGTCTTTAATGGGGAAATTTATAATTACCTAGAGTTGAAAGCAGAACTCCAAAAGTTAGGTTGTGATTTTACGACGGCAACTGATACGGAAGTTATTTTGGCTGGCTATACTACTTGGGGCATTTCGGTTTTTGAAAAACTGGAAGGCATGTTCGCATTTGCCTTATACGACAAGAAAATAGATTCAACCTATTTAGTTCGCGATCAGTCGGGGATTAAACCACTTTATTACAGCATAAAGTCGGGTATGCTGATATTTGCTTCCGAGGTAAAAGCATTTAAAACAACCACCTATTCATTTGCAGAAAGCGCAGATTGGAAAACTTATTTCTTAACCTTTGGCCATATCCCCCACCCCTTCACTACGCTCGAGAATGTTTATTCATTAACAAACTCTTGTTTTTTAAAATGGGACCACCAAACTGCAAGCCATGAAATTGTGGCTTTTAGCAAGGTCGATTATACAACACAAGTCTGTGAAGCGCGCAGCGCTGAAGAGCTGATTAAAGAGCGGTTAGAGAAAGCTGTAGAAAACCATTTAATAGCAGATGCACCGGTGGGTGTTTTTTTAAGTGGAGGAATTGATTCAAGTATATTGACCTTACTTGCAGATAAAGCAATTGCAAGCAATCTCAAAACATTATCGATCAATTTTGCGGAGCAAGCTTTCTCTGAAGAAAAATATCAAAAAATTATTGCCGATCAAACGCAAGGCACCCATACTTCTTACTTAGTTACCCAACAAGATTTAGAAAAAAATCTCGACGACATCTTAGCTTCGATGGATCAGCCAAGTAACGACGCGATTAACTCCTGGTTTGTAAACAAATGCGCGAAAGAGAATGGCCTAAAGGCGGTTTTGTCTGGCATCGGAGCTGATGAGTTATTTGGGGGATATCCTTCTTTTAAGAGAATGAAATTAGTGAAAGCTTTAAAGCGTTTGCCAAAGTTCGTGCTAAGGCTAGCGGATAAATTACCGTCAGAAAAATTAAAGCGAATCTATTTTCTGAGTTATGATAATCCGATAGGCGAATATCTCTTTTTGAGAGGATTTTTTACGCCTTCTGCCGTATCACAGCTATTATCAATACCTAAACATCAAATAGACCGTCTTTTGGAAAAATTTCCATTAGATCAGGAGATTAAACAATTAGCAGGTGGCGAGCGTGCTTCGTGGATGGAGACCAATCTTTTCATGAAAAATCAGTTGTTAAAAGACACTGACTACATGAGTATGATCCATAGCATAGAAGTTAGAGTACCTTTTTTAGATCAAGAATTAATCAAAGCGATACACCACATTTCGAGCGACATCAAATTTGGTGATCAACCTAAGGGGTTACTGGTTAATAGTTTCAAGGACATCTTACCAGAATCAATTTGGAATCGTCCAAAAATGGGTTTTACTTTCCCTTTACAAAATTGGTTAAGGCAGAATAAAAAAATAACCGATCCAACGCTTTATGCTAAAAACCCATTTTCGCAAGAGTTGATTGATAAATTTAAAGGTGGACAACTGCATTGGTCAAAAGCTTATGCCTTGTATCAGGTTTTTAGTCGTAGCTCGCAATGACGGAAACAAAAGTTCTCTTCCTTACCCTCCATACTTTCAGCTTAACTGGCGGAATTGAAAAAGTATGTAGATGTTTGGGCAAAGCACTTTCAGATTTAACAATGGGTTCCAAAGATCTTTCGAGCAAGCTATTTTCTATGCACGATAATCCTACCGATGTTGACACTCGGTACGTAGCTGAAAAAGCTTATAAAGGCTTTAATGGAAATGCAATAGGTTTCGGTATTTCGGCTATTCTAAGTGGCCTCCGTTCCCATCAAGTTATCTTAAGCCATGTCAATCTATTACTATTTGCAAAGCTGATAAAGTTTTTATCTCCCAAAACGAAAATTATTTTATTGGCACATGGGATTGAAATTTGGAGGCCGATACCCAATTGGAAAAAAAAATTTCTTCAGAGAAGTGTAGAAATATGGGCTGTAAGCAATTTTACGCTAACTCAGTTAGTAGAAATGCATCATATAGCCTCTGAAAAGATTAAAGTTTTAAACAATTGTTTAGATCCATATTTTGATTTTCCTAATGATTTTGAGAAACCTGCTAAATTACTGAAGCGATATGATTTGAATAAAGTTCAACCTATACTATTTACACTAACAAGATTATCGTCTCAAGAAAGTTATAAAGGTTACGACCGTGTACTATTGGCAATGCAAAATTTGCTACATAAGTTTCCAGACTTACATTACGTAATAGCGGGTAAAGCAGACGAAAATGAACGGCTAAGAGTATTAGCGTTAGTTGACAAGTTAAAGCTAAATGATCATGTCACGTTAGCGGGTTTTATCAATGATGATGAGCTTACCGATTATTTTAAATTGGGAAATGTCTTTATCATGCCAAGTACCCTAGAAGGGTTTGGTATTGTGTTTATTGAGGCTGCAGCAGTTGGAACAAAAATTATCGGGGGCCGTGTAGATGGAACTGTAGATGCTTTGTTAAACGGAAAACTGGGCACACTTATAAACCCTAGTGATACAGATGAAATAGCTCAATCAATTGAAAAAAATCTAAATAGCGAGGCGAATCCCAAACTTATACAAGAATTGTGCGTAGCCAATTTTGGTTATGAGCAATATGTTATGAAAGTAAAGGCATTAATCTCATGAAACGTAAACACCAAATTCAGCATGGAAACAGGGAAGCCAGATCAGCATAAAGACACTCACAATTGGACTATAGAAGCAGAGAATTCTGTATTCGATCTTAAATTAAATGAAGTATGGGCCTATCGTGATCTTTTAGTCTTATTGGTTAGAAGAGACTTTGTTTCCTTTTACAAACAGACTATTTTGGGACCATTGTGGTTTTTTATACAGCCACTCTTTACTACCGTCATTTTTACATTCATTTTTGGCAATTTGGCCGACATATCTACTGATGGTCTACCAAAACCACTATTTTACTTAGCCGGGATTACAGCATGGAACTACTTCGCAGACTGCCTAACCAAAACATCAACTGTATTTAAAGACAATGCTAACATTTTCGGAAAAGTATACTTTCCTCGATTAATCATGCCCTTGAGTATTGTAGTGAGCAACTTAGTACGCTTTGGAGTGCAAATGATCCTATTTTTAATGCTAATTGCCTATTACTATTTTATTGGCATACCGTTAAATATAACTTGGGCGATTGCGCTCTTCCCTATTATAGTAATTTTAATGGCCTTACTTGGTTTAGGAACAGGAATGATCATATCTGCTATGACGACTAAATATAGAGATCTTGCATTTTTAGTAACTTTTGGAGTACAGCTTTTAATGTACGCAACAACAGTGATCTACCCCCTATCTACTGCTGTTGAAAAATACCCTAAGTACTGCTGGATAATCCAATACAACCCAATGACTCCTATAATTGAAACTTTTAGATATGGCTTTTTGGGTGAGGGAAGTTTTACCTGGATAAGTTTGGGATATGCAACAGCGATAACGATTTTATTGCTAGTTATTGGAATTATAATTTTCAATAAAGTTGAGAAAACATTTGTTGATACCGTTTAGTCAACTCAAAAAAATAATGCACAAAGGCTCTCTTAAAAACAAAATGATTAATGTTTTAGAAAAACTTAATTCAAAATATGTTGTTCCGGATTTCCTAAATAAAAGCCACCTCCCATCTTTAGATGGTTGGAGGGCAGTATCCATAATTATTGTAATAATCGGTCATTCGAGATTAACAACTGTTGAAACATCATTCTACCATCAACTTATTAAAATATTTATATATGAAAGTTTAGGAGTACGGATATTTTTCATGTTGAGTGGCTTTTTGATTACCACGCTACTCATCAAAGAATATATCAGACATAGTAATATCAATATCAAAAACTTCTTTATCAAAAGAGTATTAAGAATTTTTCCAGTATTTTATCTCTACCTCATAGCTGTATTTCTCATTAATAAGTTTTTTCATTTAAACTTAATAGTTGATCACTTCTTAGGGCCAATGTTATACATAAATAACTTTAATTTTTTTAAAACAACCTGGCTTACGGGACATACTTGGTCTCTAGCCGTAGAGGAGCAGTTCTATTTAATATTTCCCTTTGTATTTTCACATGCTTCTAATAAGCTTTGGGCATTTTGTGTTGGTATTATTTTATTAACCCAGTTCATTAGAATATTCTGTTATTTGAAACCTGAATATGAAAACATATTATTGTTCCCTTTCTTAGGCTATGCAGAAGCGATTTTTGTAGGAGCTCTTTTATCAATTGCTTCATTTAAAGGTCTTTTTAACAGTGAGCAAAGATTATGGTCAAATAAGAAATTAGTTCCGATAGGAATATTTATCATAATAATGATATATTATTTCACTAGCAGAGGAATCTTCGGAGTGTTTCTTCTACCTTTTGGCTCCATCACACTTAATCTGTTCATAGGTTTTCTATTACTGCAAAGTATCCTTAATAAGAATACCGTAATTTATCGTTTTTTGAATCTCAACTTTATGATCAATATTGGACTAATTTCGTATAGTCTGTATATCTGGCAGCAATTATTCATGATCCCCCTTAATGTATATCCTGACCTTAAAAATTGGCCCGTGTTCCCTTTCAATATTTTATTTTCATTTTTAATGGCCTATATTTCATACCATTTTTTTGAGAAATTTTTCCTAAAAATGAAAGGCAAATTTATTACTAACCCCATTTAATCTGTATGTCTAATATTGTAATAAAAGCAGAAAATCTAGGTAAAGCCTATCAATTAGGTCAGATTGGAACTGGCACTATAAGTCGCGACTTAGAGCGTTGGTATGCACGTATACGCGGCAAGGAAGATCCTTTTCTACGTATAGGTGAGACAAACGACCGCAGCGTTGTAGGAAACAGTGATATAGTATGGAGTTTAAGAGACCTTAATTTTGAGATTGAACAAGGAAATGCGGTAGGAATTATTGGGCGGAATGGTGCAGGAAAAAGCACACTATTGAAAATATTAAGTAAAGTTACCGCACCCACCATAGGCAAAATAAGTGGGAAAGGGCGCATTGCAAGCTTGCTGGAAGTTGGAACCGGTTTTCATCCAGAGCTAAGCGGTCGTGAAAATATCTTTCTGAACGGCGCAATTTTAGGTATGCGAAAAAAAGAAATAGCGCAAAAGTTTGATGAAATTGTAGATTTTGCTGGAATAGAAAGATACATTGACACACCTGTTAAAAGATATAGTTCGGGTATGTATGTCCGCTTAGCATTTGCTGTAGCTGCTCACCTAGAAAGTGAAATTTTAATAGTTGATGAGGTTTTAGCTGTAGGCGATGCTGAATTTCAGAAAAAATGCTTGGGTAAGATGGGAGAAGTAAGTAAAGGTGAAGGAAGAACCGTCTTGTTTGTCAGCCATAATATGGCTAGTATTAAAGAACTATGTACTAAGGGGCTATTGTTGGAAAATGGGCAACTATCTTATAGTGGGAATATTGTTCAAACAATTGATAAATATACAGATAATGATCGCCAATCAAATGCAAGCTTCAAAAGCGATCAAGAAAGACCTAATGTATATATACAACGCGCAGAATTATTTAACGATAGTCTTAAGAACACAAATATTTTTGAATTTGACAAAAACTTCTTGCTAAAACTAGGTTTCAAAAACATAGATAAAATACCAATTAACTGTCAACTAACGATTGAATTTAAAAACAAGTTAAACCACATCATACTAGTTAACCACTACGATTTAAAGGATATATTAAATACAGATATACTTACGCTAAACATTCATGGCAGGACCTTTCTACCTGGGGAATACGTGATTGATATTAATGGACACGTTCCAAATGTAGAATTTGTTTTTAGGGTGCTTGATAAACTAACTTTCTCAATCGAAATGGACAACTCAATACATAGATTATTTAACACAGAAACCGGTGGCATTTATATTCCAAATACATTTTTGTAAGGCTCTCCAATTCGAACCTATAAGTATTAATAAGGAATAAGCATAACGATGGTACTACACTTGATTTCCAATAGAGATACCAGTGGTGGCACAATTGCTGCAACTAATTTACATCATGCCTTGTTAAGGGAAAACTATAAAAGTATATTACTATCGACCGATTCGATGACAGGTACAATTTCAGGAAAAGGTTATCGTAAATTTGGAGGCATTACTGGCCGTCTTCAACAGGCTCTCTTAAAGCTAGAAAACTTGCTTGCAAAACCGGGATTAATAAATCCTATAGATAAACTAGTAGTCGAAAAGGGCCTTGAAAATTTTGATGGTGTTTTGCATATTCATGTAACTCATGTTGCTCAAAGCGCATTTAGCATGATGAATTGGTTAGGAAAGAACAGAAAAGTGTTTTGGACGTTACATGATCTTTGGCCATTAACAGCTAAATGTATCCAACCAACATATTGTAATAAATGGGAAACAGGTTGTCATACATGTCCAAAACTAGATGAATATCCCATTTTGAAATGGGATAACACCCCAAACCTCTATAGCTATAAATGGAAATTTATTAAAAAACATCATGTTCATTTTATTTCTCCTGCAAATTGGATAAAAAACCAAACCTGTATGAAGATAAATGATGGAGGAGGAACCATTTCTACAATTCACCACGGCATTAACACCTCAGTTTTTAAACCTGATGATGTGACTATCGCAAGAACTACTTTGAATTTGCCTTTAACAGACACTATTATTTTCTTTCCACAAGGCAGATGGGATGATAAAAAGAAAGGCATTGAATGGTATAACACCATCAAGCTTAAACTAAGTGAAAATAATCTACAGGGGAAGTTTATCTTGTTAAGACTGGGAGATAACAACCAAACTATTAAATACAGTGAATCTCTTTCGGAAATAGTTCTTCGTAAAACAAACTCTCCAAAAGTAATGGCTAATTACTATCAAGCCTCGGATGTTTCTGTTTCATTAAGTGAAGCAGAAACATTTGGTTTGTGTGTGGCCGAAAGCATTTCGTGCGGAATTCCTGTCGTAGGTAGAAATGCACCTGGCGTAAATGAATTAGTTGATATTAATTTCCTAAAAGATAATGTAGATGAACTAGTTGTATTAATTAAAGAGAAAGCTTGGACAACCAATGTTGGCTCCAACACAACCCAAAAGCTGAATTTTTCAGAAAGCGATTGGGCTAAAAAGCATATTTCGCTCTATGAATCATAGGCCGATGAAAACTATCGGCTTATCTTATAGCTCAACCAATAACTCAATTGGGTTTTTAAGATTAATTTTTGCATTAATGGTAGTTATCCAACATAGCTTTACATTAGTCAACAAAAAAGACCCACTTATGGATCTTGGCTTTGCAAACTTGGGGGCAATTGGTGTAAATAGCTTCTTTATTTTAAGCGGATTTTTAATTACTAGCAGTTGGATAAATCACCCGAATTTTATTCAATTTATATGGCGTAGGATATTGAGAATATTTCCGGCATTTTGGATGTGTTTAGTTGTCACATCATTTTTGTTAGCACCTATTGCGCTATTTTTCAACAAACAACTGCTACCAACACCTGATATATTAGCCAATCAGCTTACTTATCTATTTTACAACGCTACCCTCATCATAAATCAATATGATATTTCAAATTTAACATTGAATCTGACACAAAACTCTCTTAATGGATCGCTTTGGACATTATCGTGGGAGTTTTTATGTTATTTTTTTGTATCGGTTGTTGGCATTTTGGGGCTTTTAAATAGGCGAAAAATATGGATAATTACCGCTATTGCTATATATATTGTAACCTATTGGTATAGCGAATGCAGATGTACGATGTTACTAGCATTCCATGTATCAGAAAGCGTCGCACTGCTTCCTTACATGTTTGGCGTGGGAATGCTAAGTTTTCTTTATAAAAATTATATCCCCAATTCAACTTGGCTAATGCTAATTAGTATTATAGGATGGATAATTGATCTTTTGTATAATATTTATTTTCCATTACATCCGTTTTTTCTGGCCTATATGTTACTTTGGCTGGTTGTTAATTTTCCTGTAAAATCGTTCGAGAAACATGGCGATTATTCTTATGGAATATACATTTACCATTTTCCCATTTTCCAACTCTTATTACTATCTACTGATAAGATTACCACGCCTTCTTGGTTATTTTTGATGGCCCTACCTCTAATATTGCTGATGGCATACTTAAGTTGGAAATATATTGAAAAGCCCGCTTTATCTTTTAACAAAATATTTGAACCAAAAAATAATGAATAAGAAAAAATACTTAATTATTGGCGGCGGCGCTGTAGTGAGAGAATATTATATGCCTGCATTTTCTTATCTTAACTTATTGGATTCTGTAACCATTGTTGAACCTGATTTAAAGGCTGCTAGCATTTTAAAAGACTCATCAATTCATGTAGTTCCTTTAGGTTTTAAAGAATTCTTTGCTCAAAATGAAGAAATTTACGATTATGCGATCATTACGGTACCTAACTACTTACATGAATCTGCAATTAAGATTTGTTTAGAAAAAAATATAATTGTGCTTTGTGAAAAGCCATTAAGCTTAAATGTCGAATCATGTCTTAGGATCTTAGCCTATCAAAATCAGTCTGAAAAAAAGGTATATACGGGAATGGTTAGACGTTTTATGCCTTCCTTTAAAGCCATGCACCATAGTTTACACCTTGTAGGTGAAATCCAAGATGTTCAAGTAGAAGATGGTAATCCTTTTGCTTGGATAGCGGATAGCTTTGCATTTTTTGATCCAAAAAACGGAGGTGTGCTTGCAGACATGGGCGTACACTATTTGGACTTGCTTTTCAAGCTATTTGGCCCCATGGAAGCACTATCTTATGAAGATGATGCGGAGGGAGGAGTAGAAGCCAACTGCACCTATCGGTTGATAAGTAAAAGCAATGTGCCGATTTCTCTAAAGCTTTCGCGAACACATCAATTAAAAAATAAATTTGTGATAACTGGTTCAAATGGAAAATTATGGATCGAGAAAGATCAGTTTGATTTATGTTATTTTTCTCCTGACGCTGACAGTATTCATGAAATCAAAATTAAGAATGCCTTTGATGATCCCCAGCTTAATTACAAGTTTGAAGCATGTTTTGTACAACAGTTAATATCTTTAAGACAAGAAGACGCCAATTTAGTTAAATTGGAGGAGGCTACCGCTACGGTAAAACTTATTGAGGATGCATATAAAAGCAGGCAAATTATAGAAACAGAACCTAACGAAGATTCATATTTGATAACTGGTGGGACGGGCTTTATAGGTGCTGCACTAATTGAAAGATTATGGAAAGAAGGAATATCTAATATTGTTTCTCCTGTTAGGAGTTATAAAAATTGCGCTCAAGTAGCTCGATTTAAAATTGGTCTTCCAAGATTAAATCTATTGGATTATGAAGCAGTAAAAGAAAGTTTAAAAGACAAAAAATATGTTGTCCATCTTGCATATTCAACCGATGGTGTGGATGCCTATGAGATGAATGTTACGGCAACTCAAAATATCGTTAGAGCGGCCTGCGAGCAAGGCGCTGAAGCTGTTGTAGTATTAAGCACCATGAATGTATATGGCTTCCCCCACGGCAACGTTACAGAAAACTCTCCACAAAACCCAGCTGGTGGAGACTACGGGAAAACAAAAAAAATTATGCAGAAATGGTGTTTAGAGTTTGCGAAAAACCAACATCAAACACGGGTAGTTATTTTAAATCCAACTTGTGTGTATGGACCGAATGGAAAAACATATACGACTTTACCTCGAACACTAGCAAAGCATAATCGTTTTTGCTGGATCGAAGAAGGGCAAGGCCTGGCAAATATTGTCTACATTGAAAATCTGCTAGATGCTATATTAAAGTCGTTAACAGTTAAGGCTGCGCATGCCCAAAATTTTATTATAAACGACGGTGTAGTAACTTGGAAAGAATTCTTAACCCCCTTGCTGGGTAATAAAACTGAAATGACAATACCTTCATTAAAGAAAAATGAGCTATTAAACGCAAGTTTTAACGAGAAGGCTACTACAAAACAAATATTTAGATTTCTATTAACCAATTTTGAACTGGTGTCATTAATTAATGCTCACCCTTATCTAGGGAAAATAAAAAAGACCTTGTTCTCTAAAATACCAAGTTTTAGAGGAAAATTAGATAGTCAACGTCAGATTGAATGGTCTACATTAAGTCAAAACATGCTTACTAATAAAACTCAAGAAAAATTCAATCCCCCTATATGGCTTAATGAACTTTTCGGACTAACAACAAGCAAGTTTTCAGCTAAAAAGGCAAATGATATCCTAAAATGGAAATCTAAAGTAGATATTGAAACCGGGATAAGAAACACAAAAAAATGGTTAGAGAAAACTGCGAATTAATATGGTCTCAGTAATTATTCCAGCATATAATGCTGCAAAAACAATCGAAAGCACCTTAGATTCCGTTTTTGCACAGACTTATAATCAAATCGAAATCATCATCGTTAATGACGGTTCAACTGATGAAACCGCTTCGATTTTAGCAGGTTACAAGGATAAAATCGAGGTAATTACCACGACAAATAAAGGTGTAAGTCATGCTCGAAATTTAGGATTGAGTAATGCCCATGGAAAATATATTCAGTTTTTAGACGCAGATGATCTTATATTTCCTGAAAAATTAGCATTACAAGTAAAAGTGCTTGAGGAAAATGATGCTGATGTGGCTTATGGCAACTGGCAACGGTTCATACAAGAAGATCAAGATATTATTATTACTGAAACTGTTAACAAACAAATTAGTGGAGATACAGAAATAGCTCTTTTTACTGACTTTTGGTGTCCCCCTGCTGTACTATTATATTCAAAACGCATTACGAATAAGTTGATATGGAATGAAAATCTACCTGTTATTCAAGACGCAAGATACTTACTTGATTCGGCATTAGTAAAAGGAAAATTTGTATACTTACCTGAGCTAATGGCTCAATATAGAGACGGTCAACAGGCATCTCTTTCAAGAAGGAACGAAGTTGCCTTTCTAAAAGACTGTCTTACCAACGCAAAGGATGTATATCATATTTGGAGAAATGATTTCGATGAAAATCCGAGTAAAAAATTAGCAATTATTGATGTTTTGAGACATGTTATCAATCGTCTTACAACGCTTGATAAAAAAAGTGCAGAACTAGCCATTGATTTTTTATTAGAGATAGAACCAAATTATGTTCCAAGTAAATTTGGACTTTTGCAAATATTAAGCAAATCATTAGGATATAGAAATGCTGAAAAAATTGCGGCAATAAAAAGAAAGTTTAAACTCTTCAAAAAATAAGTACATACATCTTTTTGAAAATAAAGAATTGGAAGAAAAAGAAATTGTAAAAACTAATTACCACAATACGCTACTTAAACCGGGTGCTTTTCGTATGTTTTTAGCAATATTAGTGATACTTTTTCATGCTAGCAGATATCTCCCTTTTGGACATGTTGCAGTAAACACATTTTTCATTCTCAGCGGTTATTGGATTTATAGGATCTATGATGAATTTTACAGTAAACAACAAAAGCCTTATTTAACTTTCTTATTTAGCAGAATAGCAAGGATTTATCCGTTATACTATTTATGCATGATTCTCGCAGTACTTATTACAGTTGTCAATTCAAATATACTAGGTCATCAAGTAAAAGAACTCTTGACTTTTAATAATTTATTCGCAACCATTACTATCATACCCTATAATTTTTTAGACGAAAAATTACTTCCATCAGCATGGTCATTAGGAGTAGAAATGCAATTTTATCTTGTGGTTCCTCTACTTATACATCTAATCAAAAAGCTAAACATCATAATTCTCACTATTTCCATTTTGACAGTTTCAGTGTTTGCAAGTTTTAGTACTCAAAGTATTACGCAATCAGTAATGCCATACCTCATTTTCTTCTTTATTGGTATGTTAATTTGGGAAACGAAACCTGTGACATCGACCAAGACGTTGATAAACAGCTTTATAGTTATTATTGGAGTGATAATTATCCACTATAGCGTTCCATTTTTAAGAGATGCAATTTTTATAAAAAAAACCATCGTAGGTAATATTAACTATGTATTCTATTTCTATAATCTCCTACCACTACTTTTTATTCCAATGATCATTTTTAGCCTAAACCAAAAAAGTGATGTTGCTGATAGGCGCTTAGGAGATTTATCATACACGGTTTACCTATTTCACTGGCTCCCATTTTGTATTTACAGTTATTATTTCTCGAACAACTTTTTAGAATTAAGATTAATTGCATTTGGCGGATATATCTTAATATTATCCGTTGGGAGTTATCTGATTTATAACCTATTCGAAAAAAAATTAGAATTATGGCGAAAAAACCTCTTTGTCAAAAATTAAGCTTCCAATGTCTTAAGAAGTAAGGTTAAGGTTTTAGTCAAAAAAAAAAAGATCATGAAAATTTGTCTTGTTTCTGAATATTTTTATCCACAAAGTAAAGGTGGAACGGAAAAATATGTTCATCAATTGGCAAAAAAACTCATATCAGAACACAATGTTGTCGAAATTATTACTTCTTCCGACGTAAATATAGAAGGCTATTTTTATGACGACATTCCTGTAAAAGTAATTGTACTTAAACAAATACAAGAAACAGCTATAATTTCAGGAACAAAACCAGCAGATAATCTCGAAAAATTTGAAGATATTTTACTTCGTGGGAAATATGATACTGTCCATTTTCACACATTAACACCCGCTTTTAACTTATACCACATCAAAGCCGCCAAGGAAATAGCAAAAAAAGTATATTTTACTGCGCACATCCCTGCAATTACTTGTATACATGGAGATTTAATGCAATTTGGAAAAATTCCATGTGATGGTCTTATCTTAAATCATCGTTGTACAGCTTGTTACTTAAGTAAAAAATCAATCCCAAAGAATTTAAGCCAGCTCTTAGGTGTAGGCATCACTGCATTAAAATATCCCAAGACAATTGCTAACGTAGTAAAAAACAAACTAATCGACTTGCAAAACCTTAATCAACTCTGTGATAAAATATTTGTATTTACTCACTGGCAGTACCGAATCTTTATTGCAAATGGTTTTAATGAAGACAAGATTAATTTAACTACTCAAATACTGGATAAAGAAATAAGTCCGGAGAAAATTAAACCCAACACTCATTTTAGCAAAATCGGATTTGTTGGGAGACTTAGTCCAGAAAAAGGTCTTCATATTTTATTAAAAGCCTTTATTGATAGTGGCCGCTCAGATTTACAATTAGATATCGCAACCATTAGAGATGAAAGTAGCACCCGATACTTTGAACGTTTATGGAATATGAGTAAACACTATTCAAATATACATTGGAATTTCAATCTTGCTCCTGAAGAAATGAACGATTTTTATAAAAAAATAGATGTGCTATGTATCCCCTCAATTTGGTATGAAACTGGTCCATTTGTGCTTTATGAAGCTTTCGAAAATAAAATTCCAGTTATCGCTAATAATTTAGGAGATATGGGGGTTTGGAAAAAAAAGGGCTATCCCATCGAATTATATGCTCATATAAATGAACTAACTAATATATTTCGCGCAAAGTCCGGATTATTTCAGGTTGACTAATATGCAAATTAAAACCCTAATCATAAAGCAAAATGCTCAGTCATTTCGAGCGCATAAAGCCAATTAATATGAAAATAGCAATTATTGCCGATCCTGAATTACCTGTTCCTCCATTACTATATGGTGGTATTGAACGAATTATTGCGATGCTAATTGAGGGATATGTAGAATTAGGTCATGAAGTAAGCTTATTTGCTCACAAAGATTCTGTTACTCCTGCAAAACTATTCCCTTATAAAGGAAAAACCAGTAGTTCTAAAATTGATATTCTCAAAAATTCATTGCTTATTAATCAAGAACTACTTGCTAACTCCTTTGATATTGTGCATAGCTTTGGTAGGCTTTTATATCTGTTACCCCAAATGCCTTTGAGCATCCCCAAACTAATGAGTTATCAAAGAGAACCAACAATCTCTCAAATTAAAAAAGCAATCAAAATAGCTAAAAAGAATACTTTGGCTTTTACTGGGTGTAGTGCATATATCAGCAAACAGATAGCTCCATATGCTCCATCCTACCCTATTTTTAATGGCGTGGATTTAGCTATCTATGACTATAAAGAGCGTGTGCCAACTGACGCTCCTTTAGTTTTTTTAGGTAGGATTGAACCGATCAAAGGAACTCACATCGCTATTGAAATAGCAAAGAGAACTGGCAAAAAATTGACAATAGCTGGCAATATACCCTCAGAATATCAATCTTATTTCGATACTCAAATCAAACCTCAGCTGAACGAACAGATCATTTATATCGGGCCAGTAAATGATATTCAAAAAAATGAGTTGTTAGGAGAAGCGCTGGGTTTCTTAATGCCAATTGAGTGGGATGAACCCTTTGGAATCGTAATGGCTGAAGCTATGGCTTGCGGTACTCCGGTAATTGGTTTTAACAGAGGCTCTGTTCCAGAAGTAGTGATTAATGGATTAAATGGATTTAGGTGTGATACATTAGAAGAAATGGTGACTCATGTGAATGAAATAAACAAAATAGATAGAGCAATGGTACGTAAGGATGCCGAATGCAGATTTTCCAAAAATGTAATCGTTGATCAATATTTACAACTTTACAATAATTTATTGCGCAAATGAAAATAGCTCTATCTAATCCATCAATAGCTCCTCACGTAAAACAAAACGTGATGGCCTATTATGAAGCTGACTTATTACAATATTTTTATTGTGCATTCTTCTATCATCCAGATAATAAATTGTTATCCTTTTTAGCTCAAAGAAAAGGTTTCAAAAATGAACTAGAGAGGCGTTCGTTTGCAGAGCTACCTATTGTTTACTTCAAAAGTAGACCTATTCCAGAATTAATTAGGAGCTTGTCTGCGAGAAAATTAAGTCACGACATTACTGACATAGTTTGGGAGTGGGCTGAATTAGGCTTTGACAGTTGGGTGAGTAAGCAAATCGAAAAAGATTTGCCGGATGTAGTTCATACGTACGAACACGCAGCATTAGCTACCTTAAAATGTGCAAAATCACGAGGCCTTTTTACAGTATACGAGCAACTGAGTCAACATCATGCCTTTTTTACGCCAATAGTTGAAGAACAACTAAAATTATACCCTCAATTAAAGTCTGGCGTGTCGGATTTGTTAATTAATAAAAAAGCAGTTATTAGAAATAATAGAAGAGATGAAGAAATTGCGATTGCCGATCTAATCCTTTGCAATTCATCTTTCACCAAATATACCTTGATAAAGGCTGGCATAGACGAAGGCAGAATTGAGATTATCCCACTAGCCTTTCCTAAAACCATAGCAAAAATCACTGAGAAAGATATACACCGACCTATACGATTTTTATATGCTGGAAATCAATCAATTAGAAAAGGAACTCATCTATTATTTGAAGCTTGGCGGAAATGTAGCTTTGAAGAAAATGAAGCAGAATTATGGCTCGTTGGTGCAACCAACCCCGAATTATTATTAGGTAAAAGCTTCCCAAGTAACGTGATAATCAAGGAAAATATCCCTCATGTTGAGCTCATGAAACTCTATAGAGAAATAGACGTGTTTGTTTTACCAACTTTAGCAGATGGTTTTGGCATGGTTGTAACGGAAGCGATGTCTCAGGGTGTGCCTGCAATAGCTACCGAACATTCGTGCGGACCAGACATTATTGATCATAACTTAAATGGCTGGGTCATCCCGGCGGGAAATATTGAAGCTTTAGTAGAAACACTTAAATGGGTCATAGAAAATAAAAATAAACTACCAGAATTTTCATCCGAAGCACTTAAAAAAGCGAGTTCTTGGCAATGGGAAGACTATAGAAAAGCTTTAATAAAGTTAATAACTGAAGCACAAAATAATCATCAGCAAAAACAATAAACTTGACTGTTAAAAGAGTTTGTCTGGTTACTCCAGGCCATATTTCAAGCAACCCGCGGCTTGTAAAAGAAGCAATGGCTTTAGAACAAGCAGGGTATCATGTACATATTGTTTTTACACAGCACGTGGAATATTTAATCGCACATGATCTTAAAATTCTCGAAGCCTATCCTAAATGGACTTACGATGTCCTAAATTGGGCAAATAACAAAAAGTTACGTCATTTTACTTCTGCTTTGATTCAAAAATTTGCTAAATCACTCTCAAGGTATGTTTCTCATTTAGCAATCTATAAGTTTGCTATCAACAGAAACTACCTTTGGCAAATAAGAAAGGCAATTTTATCAAACGCTGATCTATATATAGCACATAATCTAGCAGCGTTACCAGTAGCTTTTTTAGCTGCTCAAAAGACCAAAAGCAAATGTGGATTCGATGCAGAAGATTTTCATCGACAAGAAACTACTGACAATATCCATTCACTAGCTTACAAAACAACGAAAGGAATTGAAGATGAACTTGTTCCTCAGTTAAGTTACTTAACCACTGCATCACCTTTAATAACAACTAAGTACTTTGAGCTTTATCCAAACTTAATTCCGATAACAATAAACAATGTTTTTTCAATCTATCTTTCGCAAGAACCCCTGGATAATAAAGATGGGGATTTGAAGTTATTTTGGTTCTCCCAAACTATTGGCAAAGGCAGGGGGTTAGAAGATGTATTAAAGGCAATTGGTTTATTACAAACAACTAAAGTTACATTATACCTTTTAGGCAATGTAAATGCCTTAGATAAACAATATCTATCAACCATTGCTGAAACAGCTAATCTTACGAAAGACCAATTGAATTTCATAGCTCCGGTGGCGGCGGACGAGATTTTTAAGCTTGCAGTGCAATGTGATATCGGATTGGCACTTGAACAAGTAACACCATTAAATCGCGATATTTGTTTAACTAATAAAATATTTACTTACCTAACATCTGGATTAGCCATAATTGCTTCTGAAACATCAGCGCAAAAACAAATTCTTTCTTCATATCCAGATATTGGCCAATCATATGAAATCGGTAATATAAAAGCACTTGCCGATGTTATCAATCAATACAATATCGATAGAGCATTATTATATCAAACAAAACTTAACGCTATTCTTTTAGCAAAAGAAACATTTAACTGGGAAAAAGAAAGTAAGGTTTTCATTAAATTAGTTCAAAATATTTTAGATAATTGAAAAAAATTCTCATTATATCACCTTACTTCCCGCCCACGAATGCTGCTGATATGCAGAGAATTCGGATGAGTTTGCCTTATTTCAAAAATTATGGATGGGAAGCTGAGGTAGTTACTGTATCACCTAGTCATAGCGAACTTGTCAAAGATCATTTATTAAATGAAAGTATTCCAGCTGATATACGAATTCACAAAGTAGAAGCATTCTCAAAAAAATGGACCAGTAAAATAGGTCTAGGTAGTCTTGCTTTGCGCTCTTTATGGTATTATAAAAAGTACGTAAATCAATTACTAAAAAGGCAAAATTTCGATTTAATCTATTTTTCAACCACTCAATTCCCCCTATTAATCCTCGGAGCCTATTGGAAAAGAAAATTCAAGATACCCTATGTAATCGACATGCAAGACCCTTGGCATTCAAACTACTACGAAGATAAGCCCAAAGCGGAACGTCCTCAAAAATATTGGTTTTCATATCGCCTTAACAAATACCTTGAACCTATTGCGATGGGTAGTGTAGACGGATTAATTAGTGTATCTAAAGCTTATTTGGATACTTTGGTATCTCGATATCCCAGGTTAAATCAAATCCCCCAAAAAGTAATAACATTTGGAGCTTTTAAGGAAGACTTTGATTTAGTTAGAGGTAAATTAGGTAGTTTTAAATTAAGTTATTTGAAAGAAAATGGGTACTTCAATTTCGTATATGTTGGGAGAGGTGGACACGATATGAAAGAAGCACTCATATTATTATTCACAGCCTTCAAAAAAGGTCTTTTTGATAATGAGAAGGTGTTCAACAAGATTAGATTCCATTTTATTGGCACCAGTTATGCACCAAACGGGCAGGGTATTCCAACCATTGAGCCGATAGCTAATGACATAGGTGTAGCTGCTTATGTGCATGAACAAACTGACCGTATTCCTTTTTATGAAAATATTTGTACACTACTAACTGCCGATGCATTGATGATTGTCGGATCTGATGATCCACAATATACTGCCTCAAAAATTTATCCTTATATTCTTGCAGAACGACCTCTTCTAGCCTTCTTTCACCCAGATAGTAGTGCAGCCAAAATTCTTAAAGACTGTAAAGCTGGAGAAGTAATTTCTTTAGTAGAGCCAAAGACTAAAGCTATCGAAACGATTTACAACTATCTTTTGAATGCATCAAAAGGCAAATTAACAACCCCAGATATAAACTGGGGATCATTTGAGGTCTATTCTGCTGAAAATATGTGCAAAAATCAATGTAAACTCTTTAATCAAGTTACAATCAATGAACGCATTTAAAAGAACTTTTAGTTTTATCAACGAGCATCCACTAGCAAAAAGACATATTGTTAAAGCTTATTGGCGCTTCCTCCTTTGGCAAATCAGATCTCGACTAAACCCAGGCTTTGTTAAAGTTCATTTCTTAGAAGAAACCTATTTTCTAGTTAGAAAGGGAATGACTGGATTAACTGGAAATATTTACACTGGTCTTCATGAATTTAATGATATGGGCTTCCTTTTACACTTCTTAAGGCCTGAAGATACATTTTTTGACGTTGGAGCCAATGTTGGGTCTTATACTTTGTTAGCCTCCTCTATTTGTAAATCAAAAACCATTACTTTCGAACCAATCCCTAATACGTTCGAGATACTTAAGCGCAATATTGAGCTCAATCAAATTAATAATTTGGTACAAGCAGAGAATAAAGGTGTGGGAAAGGAATTCGGCACGCTCAAATTTAGCATTGACGATGACACAACAAACCACGTGATTATTGGAGACGATGAAAATAAAGCAACAATGAATGTTCCAATTGTGCCGTTGAATAGCTATTACCCTATGCTAAAACCTTCGTTAATTAAAATAGATGTAGAGGGCTTTGAAACGGAGGTACTCAATGGAGCAACAGCTATATTAGAGGATGTTAATTTAAAAGCAATCATTATTGAATTAATTGGTGGAGGAAGTCAATATGGATATGATGAAAACGAAATCCATAAAAAACTACTTGGACTTTCTTTCAAACCATATAGCTACGACCCAATGACTCGAGAACTTACCGAGCTACTGAACTTTGGCAACTCAAATACCATCTATATTCGAGACCTTAACTTTGTTGAAAAAAGGTTAAAAGAAGCTAAATCATTTAAAATCTTTAATCAAAAAATTTAATTGACAAAGTTAGCTATCATTATCACACATCCCATCCAATACTATGTGCCTTTATTTCAGCTATTGGCACAGAACTGCGACTTAAAAGTATTTTATACTTGGGGAGAAAAAGGCATTGGCGAAAAATTCGATCCAGATTTTAATAGGAAGATTAGTTGGGATATACCCCTTTTAGAAGGTTATAAATATGAGGTTTTAAAAAACGTTGCCGATGATCAAGGTTCACACCATTTTAAAGGGATTGTTAACCCTGAACTAATTACACGCATTAAAGAATTCAATCCGGATAAATTGCTTGTTTACGGTTGGTCGTACTCCAGTCATTTAAAAACCTTACGATATTTTAAAAGCAAAATACCGATCTATTTTAGAGGAGATTCTAATTTATTGGATGCTCAAAGTAGCCTAAAAAAAACAATTCGCTCTTTATTTCTAAGATGGGTATATAGTCACATTGATAAAGCATTATATGTTGGAAAAGCCAATAAATTGTATTATGAAAAATTTGGTTTGAAAGCTAATCAGCTCATTTTTGTTCCTCATGCCATAGATAATGCTAGATTCGCCGAAAATAGAGCCATCGAAAGTGATGAATTAAGATTACAATTAGCTATAAAAGCTGATGACATTCTTATTTTGTTTGCAGGAAAACTTGAAACTAAAAAAGATCCAGAAACACTTTTAAATGCTTTTACGGCAATTAACCGCACCGACATTCATTTACTATTTGTCGGTAATGGTGAACTTAAACAATCGTTAGAATCGAAAGTTGAAAAAGATGCTTGTCACCCGCTCAGCATGACAAACAGGGTTCATTTCATGGACTTCCAAAATCAAACACAAATGCCAGTAATCTATCAAGCATGTGATTTATTTTGTTTACCTTCAAAAGGACCTGGTGAGACTTGGGGCTTAGCGGTAAACGAAGCCATGGCAGCCAGTAAAGCAGTCTTGGTATCAGACAAAGTTGGATGCCACCTAGATTTGGTAGAATCAGCTAATGGTTTCACTTTTAAAGCTGGTAATGAGGAAGATCTTTTTTCAGTTTTAAAGTCATTAGAAAAAAAAGATCTTTTCTATAAGGGAATTGCTTCCAAAGAAAAAATTAAACAATTTAGCTATCAAGTTTCCCTAGAAATCTTTAAAAAAAATATACTTTGAAACCCGACATTTCAATTATCATACCTGTTTATAATGGCGCTAAATATTTAGCCGAAGCCATTGATTCAGTTCTTAGGCAAGAGCACCAAAATTTTGAATTATTAATTAGTGATGATCATTCCTCAGATAATTCGTTGGAAATTCTAAATAGCTATAAAGATAAACGTATCACAATTTACCCCCAATCCAAAGGCCTAGGGCAATTTGCAAACTTTAACTTTTTATTAACAAAAACTACAACGCCTATTGTTCAGTGTTTTAGCCACGACGATGTGATGTTGCCTAAACAGATTGGTACAACATTAGCTTTTCATTATAAAAATCCAAGTATCGGATTAAGTTATTGCGGAAGTAGTTATATCGACGAACATAGCTTACCTACACATAGATGGCAAGACGATCAAACTCCTGCTATCCTAAATCCAAAATTATATGCTAAGTTTTCAATTGCCTTCGGTTGCTTAGCAGGTAGCAACTCGCAGGTCGCCATTAATAAAAATAACATTGGCGGGAATTACCTTTTTAATGAAAAACTCGTACATTCAGGCGATTTTGAACTTTGGACAAGAATAGCAGAAAAAAATCCTATCGGTTTTATCAATGAGGAATTGTGTTTAATTCGAAATCATAGTAATCAAGTGACACATAAACGCGAAAGCACCTTAAATTCGGTATTAGAAAATATTCCAATTGTAAATGAACTCTTTTCTAGAATCGATCTTCCAAAAAAATTTAAGATTAAGCTTAAAAGAGAGCTAGTTCTAGTTTATTATTTTAATAGCATAGTTAAGCTATTGTATAGATTAGAATTAAGGCTAGCTAGAATTGGGTTACTCGCAATTTTAAAGGAAGATAACTTATTACGACTTTCTTTATTTTGGGCAAAAACTAAAATACTCGGAAAAAAGTATTTTGACAACAATAAAACTAACTTAATACACCAGCTATTTAACGGCAAATCATAGACTTAAGAATGAACGAATATTATATCAAATTTGGAAGTCTTAAGATTGGAATTGGAATAATTCTATTGCTATCTCTCTTTACAATTAACCCAATAGCAACCTTTTTAGCATTATTATATTTACCAGTTTCGGCAAAATTACTATGGAAAAAAGATGAACCGCCAGTATTGTTTTTCGCACTATTGATGCAGTGGGCACAAGTATGCATAAAAATTTTGTATGCTGATTACGTTTACGAAGATTTCGGTAAGCTATTTCTTTATTACCAAGATATCTATAAGGCCTACTATTATAGTTTATCAAGCCTGTATGCTATAAACATTGGGATATTTTTAATATTACGGCAACAGAAACCTGTGTCGTTTAGCGAAATAAAAAAAGCATTTTCAACATACAATCTCAATAAAGTAAGAACTACTTATATCATTTCGATAGCAGTATTCCCATTTTTGTTGATCGCATCGTTCATCATCCCCGGAACACAGCAGTTCTTCTATAAGCTTTTAGACTTAAAATGGGCATTATTCTTTATTCTATTTTGCCGTTATTTTCTTTTCGACATCGATAAGAAATTAATCTATATTATCATTATTATTGAAGTAATGATCAGTTTTACTGGTTATTTCAGTGGTTTTAAAGATTTCTTTTTTATCGCGGGTATTGCCTACCTGTTTGTCAAAAGGTCATTTTCTTATATTAACTATATTTTTTTAGGTGCAATTACTATTCTCCTGTTTAATTTAATGGTTATTTGGCAATTCGTTAAACCTGAATACCGAAAGTACCTTGCAGGTGGAGAAAGCCATCAGTCAGTTACCGTATCCAAAACTGATGCGCTCGTGAAATTATATGATTTAACCTCACAAACTGGAAACGTAAAATATGAAGATGCTGTCGTTACTGTATTAGATAGAATGGCTTATATTGATATTTTCTCTGCTGCTATCACCTACATACCTAAAACCAAACCACATGAAAATGGCCGCTTATGGTTCGACGCAGTTACTAGGATATTCATGCCAAGGATATTTTTTCCGAACAAAAGTGTCATAGATGATACGGAAAAAACTATTAAATATACTGGTCTACCATTTGCAGGGGGCGAATCCGGAACATCGATAAGTTTAGGATATGTTGCAGAAAGCTACATAGACTTTGGATACCCATTAATGTTAGTCCCTCTCCTACTGTGGGGAATGCTAATAGGCTTTATTTACCGATATATTATTAAAAATTCCTATAATGTCATTTGGGGATATGCGCTTATCATTCCATTTACATTTCAAATCAATCTTTTTGAAACGGCTTTAGACAAAGCTGTAGGTAGTTTGATTCTCTTTTTTCTCATTTGTTGGTTTCTAAATAAATATGTAATCAAAAGAATCGATCAATATATCACCAATTGAAAATCATCCAAATTACTCCTTCCTATAAACCTGCATACATTTATGGCGGCCCAACCATGTCTGTTGCAAAACTATGCGAAGCTTTGGTGCAATATCAAAATGCTGATCTTGAAGTATTAACAACTACGGCTAACGGCCTAAATGAACTAGCAGTTGCACAAGGACAGCAAACAACTGTTGATGGTGTACCAGTTACTTATTTTAAAAGAATTACAAAAGACCACACTCATTTCTCCCCAGATTTGCTTTTGGCGCTGCGAACGAAGATAAAGGAGCAAGGAGCAAAACAAGACCTAATAATTCACATTCACTCGTGGTGGAATTTAGTCACAATCTTTAGTTGTTTAGTAGCAAAACTACACCGAGTTCCTGTTGTATTATCACCAAGAGGTATGCTCACCAACTACACCCAAAATAATCGAAATTCCTTTTTCAAAGCTGTGTTGCATACGTTTATTGGAAAATCATTATTGAAATATGTGCATATTATCGCATCTAGCGAACAAGAAAAACAAGACGTACTGCAGATTATCCGACCAAAAAGCATCAGCATTTTGCCAAACTTAGTTAGCCTCCCTAAAGAGCAAGGAGTAAAGATTAAGGAGCAAGGAATAATCTTTGATCTTCTTTTTCTATCCCGAATAGAAGAAAAAAAAGGACTTGATATTTTATTCGATGCGCTATCAAACTTAAGTATTGAATGGACATTGACCATTGCTGGAAGCGGCGAAGAAGCTTACCTAGAGAACTTGAAGCTTAAAGCTAAAGCCTTAATGATAGACACAAAGATAAATTGGGTGGGGCAAGTTAGCAACAATGACAAATTTGAACTGCTAGCGAATAAAGATCTATTGGTCCTAACTTCTCACAATGAAAACTTTGCCAATGTAGTGGTCGAAAGTTTATATGTTGGAACACCTGTATGTCTAAGCAACGAAGTTGGTTTGAGCAGATATGTAGCGGCAAATGATTTGGGATTCACAACCAGTTTGGATCCCCAGCAGATTACGCAGGTTTTGCATCAAGCATTTCTAGACCATGATAAAAGACAACGTATTCGATTGGAGGCTCCCTCAATTATTGCAAAGGACTTTAACGAAGACGAGCTTACCCAAAAATATTTAAAGCAATACCAGCAAATCTTACATGAAGCCTGATTTTTCCTTTATCATCCTTACTTACAATGAAGAAATACATCTTCCAAGGCTACTAAAATCCATAGAGAAACTAGCGGCTAAAATTTTTATTTTGGACAGTGGAAGTACAGACGGTACTTTGAAAATTGCCGAGCAATTTAACGCCGAAGTTAAAACCAACAAATTTGAAAACCATCCTAAACAATGGGATTACGCATTAAAAAATTTTCAAATTGATACACCATGGACCATCGGTCTCGATGCAGATCAAATTGTGTCAGCAGAGCTATTCGATCTGTTAGCAAATTTTAAAGATCAAGACTTTAAGGACGTAAATGGCATCTATTTTAATAGGAAAAATTATTTCCAAGGTACCTGGATTAAACATGGCGGATACTTTCCATTTTACCTACTTAAAATGTTCAGAACGGGTATAGGTTATTCAGACTTGAATGAGAACATGGACCATCGTTTCATTGTTTCGGGGAAAACACTAATTTGGAAAAAAGGATTTTTAGTAGAAGAAAATCTTAAAGAAAATGACCTAGATTTTTGGATTGAAAAACATAAGCGCTATAGTGATCGCGTGGCGGAAGAAGAATTTGAACGATTACAAGGCTTAAGATCGCAAACTTTAAGCCCAAGTTTATTTGGAAATCCCGATGAAAGAACCGCCTGGTTTAAAAGATTATGGTGGCAATTACCACTTGGATTACGCCCCTATTTATATTTTAGCTATCGAATGTTATTTAAACTTGGTATCTTAGATGGAGCTAAAGGCATACATTTTCACTATTTACATGCACTATGGTTTAGACGGTTAATTGATAAGAAAATAATGGCCTTAAAGAAAAATAGAACTTAATATATTTCACCTGTATGAATAATTTATCAACCAACGATACAAAAAAGAAAGCCAACAAAGTAGCCATTCGTTTTGTCGTACTGCTCGTTGGCTTATACCTTCTTTTTAGTCAGGGAAATTTATTTATGAATAGTGTAATGAGCGAAGGTGGGCGATTTTACCATCCTTACATTGCGGAGCATTTTAACTATATCCAGTGGATTAAGTCGGCATTAATTATTCCAGGCACTTGGCTCATTAAACTGTTCGGCTTTTACGCCGTTTATAACGAAATGGATATTATGGTAGTAAATGGCCCATATTTGCGCATTAACTACTCATGCGTGGGTTTAGGTGTAATGAGCTTTTTCACTGCTTTTATCATTGCTTTCCCAGCAAAATTAAAACCTAAATTAAAGCTATTCGTTATTGGAACGATTATGATTTACTTGCTCAATGTAGCAAGAATTGCTGGCCTAGGTATTTTGCTTGGATTTTTTCAATCTCAACGCGATAATTTCACTTATCACCACGAAATATTTAACATTATCGTATATCTATGTGTTTTCGCCCTACTTTATTTTTGGATCAAGAAAAACACTAAAACAACCAAGTCTTAATTAATTAATTACACTCAATGTATATACTGGGAATTAATGCATACCATGGTGACTCATCTGCCTGCATTTATAGAGATGGGTCTTTAATAGCCGCAACTGAAGAAGAAAGATTTCGTCGCATTAAACACTGGGCCGGTTTCCCAACTCAGGCTATAGAATTTTGCTTAAAGGAAGCTGGAATTTCCATTCAAGAGGTTGATTACATTGCAATTTCGAGAGACCCAAAAGCTAATTTCCAAAAGAAAGTACTCACTGCGATCAAGAACAAATTAAGCATTTCGAACATGATTAGCCGGGTTAAGAATTTAAGAAAAGCATCTTCCATTGAAGATGAATTTGTTAATCATTTTGGCCCAATAAAAGCTAAAATAGTAAATGTTGAACACCATAGAAGTCATTTAGCGAGTGCTTTCTTCGCTTCTCCGTTTGAAAAGTCAGCACTCATTTCGATAGATGGGATGGGCGATTTTACCAGTACCATGAGAGGAACCGGCAGTCAAAATGAGATTACGGTAATGGATACAGTTTCTTACCCACACTCTATCGGTATATTTTATACCACCTTTACGCAATGGTTAGGTTTTCCTCATTATGGCGATGAATATAAAGTAATGGGTCTTGCACCTTATGGCAAGCCTAAATATGTGGACAAATTAAGAGACGTTTTGATATTCAAAGACAACGGGCTTTTTGAACTTAACCTAACCTATTTTAACCACCCTCAGAAAGGGGTAAACATGGTTTGGGAAGGTGGAATTCCGGCAATGGATAGTCTTTTTACAGATAAGTTGGTAACCACATTCGGACCCGTACGCCAGAAAGAGGAAAAATTGGAAGAGTATCATTTTGATATGGCAGCTTCTGTTCAACGGATTACAGAAGAGGTAATCTTTCACATGCTTAATGCACTTCATAAAGAAACTGGTCTAGACTCTGTTTGCATAGCAGGTGGCGTAGCACAAAACTCTGTTGCAAACGGAAAAATTCTTCAAAATACGCCATTTAAAAAGTTGTACATCCCACCAGCTGGACATGACGCAGGTACAGCAATCGGGGCAGCACTGTGGGTATATAATCAAGTACTGAAGCAACCTAGAACGGCCCCGATGTTGCACGGCTATTTTGGAAGTAAATTTAGTAACGATGAAATAGAGCTTATTTTAAAAGAAAGGGATATTGCATACCGCAGGGTTACTGATGATGACCTATACAACGAAGTTACCAACTGTCTAATTAATGGAGGGGTAGTTGGTTGGTTCCAAGGTAGGGCAGAGTTTGGACCAAGAGCATTAGGTCATCGTTCCATTATTGCTGATCCCCGTAGAACAGACGCAAAAGAAATTCTAAATACCAAAATTAAACGTCGTGAATCTTTTAGACCCTTTGCCCCTTCTATTTTAATGGATCATACCGCTGATTATTTTGAGCGCGTTGATGATGTTCCATTTATGGAAAAGGTATTTATCATTAAAGAAGAAAAAAGAGCTGAGATACCTGCTGTTACCCATGTTGATGGAACAGGGAGACTTCAAACCGTTGATCAAAAGGTAGAACCAAGGTATTATGCATTGATTAAAGCGTTTTATGATAAAACCAATGTGCCGATTTTGCTTAATACCTCATTTAACGAAAACGAGCCGATTGTAAATACCCCACAAGAAGCATTAGATTGTTTTTTAAGGACACAAATGGATATGTTGGTGTTGGAGAATATTATATTGACGAGATAAGTTTATTCCTCGTTAATTGCTTTCCACAGCATATCCTTTAATTCGGTTATACCTTGTTGGGCAACGGATGAAATAAATATCGCAGGAACTTTAGGGAGTTCCTTTTTCATTTCCTCTTTTAGCTCATCATCTAGCATATCTGCTTTTGTAACGGCTAAAAGATGTGGCTTTTGCATTAATTCAGCGTTATATTGCTGTAATTCGTTCTTCAGAATTTCGTATTCTTCTTTAATACTTCTACTCGTATCAGCAGGCACCATAAAAAGTAGAACCGAGTTACGTTCGATGTGGCGCAAAAATCTAAATCCTAAGCCTTTTCCTTTTGAGGCACCTTCGATAATACCCGGAATATCGGCCATCACAAAAGACTTGCCTCCTCTGTACGATACAATTCCCAAATTAGGCACTAAAGTAGTAAATGGATAATCAGCTATTTCTGGCTTAGCGGCAGATAACACAGATAAAAGTGTTGATTTACCTGCATTCGGGAATCCAACTAGACCTACATCAGCAAGAACCTTAAGCTCTAACACCATCCACTCTTCCTTTCCAGGTTCGCCCGGTTGAGCAAAACGAGGAGTTTGCAAAGTTGGTGTTTTAAAATGCCAGTTTCCTAATCCACCGCGACCGCCGGCCGTTAAGATCTTGGTTTCTCCATCTTCGGTAATCTCAAATAAAATTTCTCCTGTTTCGGCATCCCTGGCAATAGTGCCCAATGGAACTTCTAAAATTTCATCGGCTCCAGTTTTACCTGTTTTCTGACTACTTCCTCCACTCATACCATCTTCGGCAATAATATGCTTACGATATTTTAAATGTAGCAAAGTCCAAAACTGAGCATTTCCTTTTAAGATGATATGGCCACCTCTTCCTCCATCACCACCATCTGGTCCACCAGTAGAAGTTAATTTATCACGGTGCAAATGTGCAGATCCAGCTCCGCCCTTACCAGAACGGCAGCAAATTTTTACGTAATCTACAAAATTTGATCCTTGTGACATTTTGAGTTGGTTAACTGTTTAAATCGGTTAATTGTTATGTTGTTAACTACCAACTGTTAACTGAAAACTGTTAACTGAAACTGACTAGTATTTATCGATAACCGCGCACAATTGATTAAAAATATCTTCAATATCTCCGATACCATTAATTTTTGTAAGCTTCTTTTGTTCTTCGTAATACGGTAAAACCAAAATGATTTTACTAAAGTATTCTTCAATACGTTTTTGAGATTTTTCTGCCTGGTCATCTAGTCTACCAGTTTCCTTCTGACGCAATGCTACACGCTTAACCAACTCTTCCTTATCCACATCAAGTGCAATCACGCCAGCAATTTTACTGCCTTTTCCTTCTAAGAAATGATCCAGCTCTGCAGCTTGAGGGATAGTTCTTGGAAAGCCATCGAATACAAAGCCCTTTGCATCAGGATTTTTATCAATTTCTTCCTCCAACATATCAATCGTAATCTTGTCTGGCACCAATTCTCCATTAGCAATAAGGTTGCTCACTTTTTTACCTAAAGCAGTCTGATTTTTAATGTGTGCTCTGAAAAGATCTCCAGTAGAAATATGTACCAACTGATATTTGTTAATCAGTTTCTCAGATTGGGTGCCTTTACCTGCACCTGGAGGGCCAAAAAGAACTAAATTCAGCATTAAGGTTGGCTTTAAAATTTAAAAAGCCTTACCGCCTGTTGGCTGCAAGGCTCCATGTAAAAATTGTGCACTTGTAGGGATTCGAACCCCAAACCTTCTCATCCGTAGTGAGATGCTCTATCCAGTTGAGCTACAAATGCAAAGTTAAAATGTATCGTTTATCAAATACATCCCGTTTGTTAACGGATTGCAAAAGTAACGCTTGAAATTCAATTTAACAATTTTTTTTATAAAAATAATTCAGCCTTCATTCTATTCCGTCATCGGATGACGATAAGCGACGTGTTTATCGTCATCCGATGACGGAATATGAATTTTATTGACTTACAGCTTTTTGAATTGCCTCGAAATCAGGTAAGTCTGTTGCTACATCTAATACTTCAGCATAAGTAATGATCCCTGCATCATCAATTACAAAAGCTGCTCTTTTAGAAACTCCTTTTAAGTTGAATACGAATTCCTCATAAAAAGCACCATAAGCTTGTGAAGTTTCTTTATTAAAATCAGATAATAATGGGAACTGATAAGATTGATCTTCCTTAAACTTCGCTAAAGTAAAAGGCGAATCTACCGAAATACCTACCACCTCGGCATTCATGCCTTCATAATAGCCAAAGCTATCTCTCATTGTACATAGCTGGGTAGTACAGGTGCCTGTAAATGCCATTGGAAAGAAATGAACAACTAATTTCTTCCCTTTATAATCGTTTAAAGAAACTTCCTTTAGCTCTGAACTTACTAATTTAAAATCTGGGGCTTTATCGCCTACTTGTAATGACATATATTTTTGTTTTATGATATATTCTTAAGTTGCTTATCCAAAATCGCTAATCCTTCGTCAAAGCTATGAGGTTGATAATGCAATTCCGTCATTGATTTGTCTAAAATAAAACCAGTTCTAGCCGGTCTTTTGGCTGTCTGATTTAATGTTGCGGCACTAATCTCATTAATCAAACTTTTATCCAATCCCCAAAAATCAGCTACCTTAGCGACTAATTCTGAAATACTCATCATATCCTTGCCGGAAGCATTATAAACACCTTGAGCTTCATGCTCAACTGCTAACAGACAACAATCTGCTAAATCTTCTGCTAAAGTCGGCATACGCCATTGATCGTTTACAATATTCAATGGATTACCCTTCTCCAAAGCCCCTTTGGCCCAAAGCACAATATTGCTTCTACTCATATCACTGACTATACCATATACGATAATAGTTCGGAGAATGGCCCATTTACCAGTCGATCGCTTAACAGCCTCTTCAGCAAGCAACTTGGTTTCACCATAATAGCTTAATGGATTTGGCGCAGCCTCTTCATCGTAAGGACCATCAGCTCCGTCAAAAATAAAATCAGTGGATAAATGAATTAATTGTACATCGTATTCCTCACAAACATTAACTAACGTAATTACCGCCTCAACATTTAGCGCAAACGCCAATTCTTTTTGCTCCTCGCAAGTATCTACATTGGTCATGGCAGCGGTATGAATAATAGCATCAGGCTTACATGTTGAAACTACCGTCTTCACCTCTGTTGCATTAAGAATATCCATTTCAACATAGGTATAACCTTCTTTTAACGGATAACGATTTTCTCCCTTTGCTGTTGCAATTAAATTAACCCCTCCTTCTTTTAAAATCTTTTCAGTTATCTTTTGCCCTAAAAGGCCATTACTGCCTGTTACTAATATGGTTTTCATAATTTTTAATTCTCGTCGCAAATTAAGCTATCCGATGATTTATATTCAAATTATCGATAATTTAATTTCAATAATTTATACTGTGCTTAACTTATTTGAAAGTTGACGTTTAAACGTTCACTGAGAGAAATGATTTCAAAAGCAGTTATAAAATCTGCAAAAAACTTGACGGGGTAATTTATCAAGTTATGGTATCCTCTGAAACATTAAGTAACTGGACAAGATCTGACGTTAATACTCCCCTATGCAAATTGACCTGCCGAATTATAAAATCCTGTCGTTCTTTTTTGAGCATTCCATAGCTGTTTGGGATACTATTATAGCTAAACAAAATTGTAATGCAGGTATTTGCAGGTATTTGCAAAATTATTTGCAGGTATTCGGTAAAAAAGTTTCTAATTTATCTTTCATTACTGAAAATAATTTATCATATTTACTTAACAATTATGAATTTGCGTATTAATGCGTGTTTTTAATAATGCAAAAACAATAAACAAACAACTTAAACTATTTAACCAAATTGGCGTTTATGAAAAAAAAACTACTCATGCTGTTTTTGGGCGGACTTTTGCTGGCAATGCAGTCTTTTGCTCAGCAACAAACTGTTACTGGTAAAGTAACTTCAGCAGAAGATGGACTGCCCATTCCAGGTGCTTCTGTCAAAATCAAGGGCACAACCACGGCTGTACAAACAACTACGGCTGGTATCTATTCAATACGAGCTAAAGCAGGAGACGTGCTTCAATTCATTTATGTAGGAATGGGCACCAAAGAAGAAACAGTGGGTTCAGCTACTGTAATCAATGTTGTACTAGCTCCAGACACAAGAGCTTTAAATGAAGTAATCGTAACTGCTTTTGGTATCCAAAAGGAGAAAAAAGCGTTAGGCTATTCTGCTCAAACGATTAAAGGTGAAGATATTGCGCAAACACAACGCGATAACTTTATCAATGCATTACAAGGCCGTGTAGCTGGCGCGACAATTACGCCAACAAATGGCACACCAGGTGCATCTTCTCAAATTATCATTAGAGGTGCGGTTTCCTTAGATGGAGATAATCAACCCTTATTTGTTGTTGATGGTTTACCAATTTCCAACAGTACTTTTAACGAATATAATTTGGTTGGACAGGGTACATTTAACAGGAATAATGACTATGGCAACCGAGCGATGGATATTAATCCTGAAGAGATAGCGTCAATTACAATCTTGAAGGGTCCAGAGGCTTCGGCCATTTACGGAACAGATGGTGCTTCCGGAGCGGTAGTAATTACGACAAAACGAGCAAAGGCGGGTGCAGCTAGAATAAGCTACAATAATTCATTTCGTGCAGAAAATGTTTATCGTTTCCCTACGGTCCAAACTACCTACGGCCCCGGTGCATTAGGGTTCTTTGATGACGATGTAAGGACTTATTTTGGAGCTAAATATGACCCAAACACTAAGTTTTACGACAATTTAGATGCTTTTTACCAAACAGGATTTACTCAAAAACACAATGTGTCAGTTGAGGGTGGTACAGAAGCTTTATCATTAAGAACAAGTTTGGCTTATACCAACCAAAAAGGTGTAATCCCTACTACTGCTTATGAGAATTTTAACGCAAAAGTTTCGGGCGTTTCAAGAATGAGTTCGAAATTAAGTGTGATAGGCTCCCTCAATTTCGTTACTGCTAAAACTACCAAAACTTTTAAAGGTGCGGGTAGTCCAATGCTAAGTGTATTGAGTTGGCCAATTGCCGATGATATTACCAATTATTTAACAGCTACGGGAGATAGGAGAACAATTACAGGAAGCTATACAGCAGAACTTGACAATCCTTTCTTTGCAATGAACAATAATCCTAATGACGATAAAGTAAATACAGTATTTGCAAATTTTGGTGTTGATTATAAGCCTGCAAAATGGATTAATATCAACGCTAGAGCAGGTGCACAGGTAATATCTCAAGAAGGTTTATCAGCTTACCACCCACAATCTTATGGCTACAATGGTACAAACGTTGCAGCAGGCGGAAGTTTAAATACTTTTGTTTTAAACCAAAGTGTATTATCGGGGAGCTTAATAGCTATCATGAAGAAAGATTTTGGAAAGTTTAAACCAGTACTTACGCTTGGTGCCGATATTAAAGATGACCATGCTGTATCAACAGCTAACCAAGGTACGGGCTTTTATCAACCCAATTTTTACAGTTTAAACAATACCAACCCATCTACACAAAAAGCTTTTTTTGCTGATGCTTTAAAAAGAAAAATGGGAATGTTTGCAAATGCGCAACTGGGTTATGGCGATTTCTTGTATTTGAGTTTAACTGGTCGCCAAGATTACTCTTCAACATTACCAACAGCTAATCAAAGCTTCTTCTACCCTGCAACTTCATTAAGTTTTGTGTTTTCTGAGTTAGGTGCTTTAAAAGATTCTAAATGGCTATCATTTGGTAAATTAAGAGCATCGTGGGGTCAGACTGGTAAAGATGCTAGAACACCATACATTACCAAAACTAAATTAATTGCTCAGCAAACTACAGGTGGTGGTTTTGCTGTTGATGTAACTGCAGGAAACCCGAATTTAGTAGCTGAGTTTACTACTTCTTCAGAGGCTGGCTTTGAGTTAGGCTTCTTCAAAGACAGATTGTCAATAGATTTCTCACTTTGGGAACAATTATCGAACAAACAAATTACGGCACCACGTTTAAGTTACGCAACCGGCGCAATTTTAGGTTATATCAATAGTGGTAAGATCCGTACCAAAGGTTTCGAGCTATTAATAAAAGGTACACCCATCAGAACTCAGCAGTTTGTTTGGGATGTTTCTGCAAACATGTCTAGATCTAGAGGCAAAATTTTATCACTACCAGGCGATCAAAGTATATTTTATGTTTCCGATAGCTGGTTAGCAGATAACGTAAGAGCACAGTATGTTGTAGGGGGTTCTTATTCTGCCTTTGCCGGAATTCAATACCTATATAACAATGCAGGCCAATTGCTAATTAGTCCAACTACCGGTTTACCAGTTAAAGATTCGAGTTTCACCCCAGTGGGTGATCGCGCACCAGATTTTGGAATGGGCTTAACAAATAGCTTCACTTACAAAAACTTTAATCTATCGTTCTTATTCGACATCCGTAAAGGTGGCGACATTTATAACGGTACAGACCTATATCTTTATCAAAGAGGTTTATCTAAGTTAAGCATAGATCGTGAAACACCACGGATTATTGAAGGTGTTTTCAGAGATGGATTAGAGAATACAGCAAATCCTACTAAAAATAACATTGTTGTAAACCCTTATATTACAACAGCGTACTATACGTCAAGTTTTGATGTAAGAGATTTTATTGAAAAGGATATCAATTGGATTAGACTAAAAGACATCACTTTAGCCTATAATATGCCTAAATCAGTTTTTGCCAACAGTAAGGTATTCAAAAGTGCAAGTGTATTCTTTACCGGTATCGACTTATGGCTGTTAACAAACTATAAGGGCGTTGACCCATCAGTTAACGGATTAACTGGTGCTTCAGGCGGTTTAGGTGGTACTGGGATTGACTATGGCTCAACTGGTTTACCAAAAGCCTATAATCTTGGTGTTAGAATTGGATTTTAAAGAAAATTAAGATGAAAAAGATATATATCATATTAGCTGCAACAGCAGTAATCATATCTTCAGGATGTAAGAAGTATTTGGATATCAATACCGATCCGGCAACTCCTCAAGATGCGAAAAGCAACACATTAACACCCCCACTTTTCACACAGATGTCAAGAGGAACTGCTTATGATTCAAGATACTTAGGCCCATTAATTCAAAACTGGGGCTACAGAACATCAGGATATGTAGGTGATGTTCATGGTTGGATAACAGGAAGTGACGCAATGGGCGAAATTTGGCGTACCAACTATTATGGATTAGGTGCAAACTTATCTTTAATTATGGAAGATGCGACTAACACACAGCAGTATAACTTCTTGGGAATGGCTCAGTCTATTCGTGCTTGGGGATGGCAAATCACAACAGATTATCATGGCGATGTGATTTTAAAACAAGCCTTTGAACCAAATCGTTATGTTTTCGATTATGATCCTCAACCAGAAGTGTATGCAGAAGTTGTAAGATTAGCAAATGAAGCGATCTCGAACCTTTCGAGAACTGACGGAACCGGTACCGTAGCGAAAATGTCTCCGTATGATTTAGTTTATAAAGGAGATAATGCCAAATGGATTAAATTTACTTACGGTACGCTAGCTAGAAATTTAAACAACCAAGTAAATAAGGCATCTTATAACCCAACAAAAGTGATTGAGTATGTAGACAAATCACTAGCAAGCAATGCAGATAATTTTTTAGTTCCACATGCCGGTACTAATACATTAGACGGTAACTTTTTTGGACCCCTTAGAGGAAACTTAAATAGCTACCGCTTATCTCGGATGATTGTAGGTCTTTTAGACGGCACTTATTTTACAGGTACACCGGGTTCAGTAATGGACCCTCGAATTAGCACCATGATTACACCAAGTAATGACGGTGTATATAGAGGCACAAACCCTGGCTCGGGTGACCCAGCTGGTACTGCAGCATTATTGCCAAGTGCAATTCCAAATCCTTGGGGATCTATTGGGTTAAACTCAGCGACACCAAACCCTGGTGCTGGGGGAGGTAAATACCTTTACAAAGATAACGCTCCAATGCCAATGATGACTTATGCTGAAATGCAGTTTATTAAAGCGGAAGCTGCTTTAAGAAGTAGCAATCCAACTTTGGCTTATGATGCCTACCTAAAAGGGATTTCTGCACATATCGATTTCGTGAGTGGTTTAGGAACAGCTATCACCTCAGCTCAAAAAACAGCATATCTGGCGAGTGCCTCGGTTGCACAAAATGCAGGTGCGCTGACACTTAAAGATGTAATGTTGCAAAAATACATTGCAATGTGGGGTCACGCCTTTGTTGAAACTTGGTCCGACCTAAGAAAATTCAATTATAACGTGGGCGACGCAAAGGGCAATAATCCTTACCTAGGTGTATTTGTATTTCCAGTTAACTTCTTTAGTGATAACGGCGGTAAACCAGCACAAAGAGAAAGACCACGCTACAATTCAGAATATCTTTGGAACCTTGAGTCATTGAAAAAAATTGGCGGCGACAAAGCAGATTACCATACTTATCCAATGTGGTTTGCACAACCTTAATCTTTAAATTAGCATAACATGAAAAAATTAATATATATAGTCGCGATTGGTATAAGTCTACTTACATCATGTAAAAAGGAAGATCGCGTAGAGCATACAAAGTATGAAACTGTTCCCGTTGGAGATACAAAATATGCGTATATCAAGATTTTAAACTTAACACCATCTAGCCCTGTAATTAATTACTATATGGATGGCCCAAAATTTTCAGGAGGTTTATCGTCGACAGGAATTGAAAGTGCCGGCTATGCTTACAATGGACTATTTCCAGATTTGGGATATGCTGTTGTGAGTCCAGGTAGCCATAAATTAACAGGCAAGATTGTTCCTGCGGCAACTGTTGATCCGGGCTTAGAGGTATTGAATACACAAATCACCCCTGCTGCCGGTAAATACTACACCATTTATACGACTGGTATGTACGATGCAGCTAAAAAAATCCCATCAACCGTAGTCATCGAAGACAAAAAACCGGCGCTAGATACTACAAAAATCTATATTAGACTGGTAAATTTCTTAAATAACAGTCCAAACTTCGATTTAGCTAAAGACTTAGCAACCGGACCCAAACTAGCGACTAATGTTGCGTATGGTACTGCCTCAGAATTTGTGTCTATTCCAGGGATTGCGGGAGTTGGTGGACAATCACCTATTATTAAGTTATTTTTTAATGATGCAGCAACAGGCATCCCAATCGGCACCACAGGTTCAAGTTTTACTTTGTCTAAAGGTAGAGCCTATACCATATACCTGCGAGGGGTAGCGGGTAGTACAACTTTCCCAACCACTGCTACATTCTATACAACTTTCTATTAAAGTAATATTATTATAAAAAAAGCCAAGTCAAATTCGTTTGATTTGGCTTTTTTGTATCTTGACTTTTGTGATGAGAAGTTTTTGCCTTTTTCTTCTTTTAATAATATTAGCTGCGAAATCAGATGCAATTGTTTTTAGAGTTACCTCAAATGCTAATGGCGGACCTGGTACTTTAAGGCAAGCCATCATTGATGCAAACAATGTTCCCGGCCCTCATGTTATCAACTTTAATATTTCGCCACGCAATACTATCACAGATGTAACCATTGTTTTAGCCACTGAATTACCAAAACTGCCGAGCAACATCATAATCGATGGAAGAACACAACCAGCTAGTTCAATTTTAAAAATCAGCATAGTTAGAGGTGGGGCCGATTTTTTCTATGGCTTAATCCTAAAAGATATTCAAAATGTCGAAATTTACGGCCTCAATTTTCAGAATTTCAACCTTGAGCCTGGAGGTCTTCCTGTTAACCAAAAAGCAGGTATTTACCTAGACAATGTAAGCAAAATCACCATCAAAGAAAATTCCTTCGGAAATAACTATGCTGGCGTCATCTCAGCATTATCGGAAGTTGCCTTAAAGCCTAACTTAGATCAAATTGTGATATCAGAAAATCAGTTCGGATTTACACCAGATGGCATAAACAAAATGCCCAATTTTACAGGCATCAATCTTAGTTATCTTAAAACTGGCTCCATAAGCGGCAATCTAATTTCAAATCATACATTCTCTGGCATCGAACTGGGAGATACCAAAGGCACTGTTTACATTTCAAACAATATAATTGGCTTAAACGCCGCAGGCGCGTTAGCTGCATCTGTAAATGCAACTGGCATAACAGCAAATGGATCTGATAGCAGCCCTATTATTACCCAAAATACCATTGTCGGTCAAAAAATTGGAATCTACATGGATGGCGTAAATGGTAAATTTATTATTGAAGCCAATAAAATTGGGTCATCTAATACTTTAAAAAATGCTACGGGAATTTATGTGAGAAGTTCTCAAGATGGTACTATTAGAAATGGAAATGTAATTAACTATAATGATATTGGCATTTACCTAGAATTTGCTAAGCATATTAAAATATCAAAAGACGAGATTTCGTTTAATAAAGTAGCGATCGGAAGTAAAAATACAGCTTCTATAGCCATCGAAGAAAGCATAATTTGGAATAACCAAACTGCCATTTCAAATCATGATTCTTATCCTGTTACCCTATCAAAAAATAGCGCATCATGTAATGCAAAGTTCCTTGAATTCCTAACCGGAAATCCTCCGGCAATAACTAACGAAGCTAGAATTGTAATACCCAAAATTGAATTTGTTACACCTTCATCCATTAAGGGAACCTATCTACCTAACGCAAGCATAGAGCTATTTTATACTGATAATTGTGGCGACTGCCAAGGTAAGGTCTTTATAGCCAGTATTCCAACAGATGCAAGCGGTACATGGACTTATAATGGAACTTTTACAGGCGCCATAACTTGCACTGGTACAAATAGCGATTTAGCAACTTCTGCATTTTCAAAACCTATGGTTATTAATACGTCTGTAAAAATTGTAAATGTAATATGCGGTCAAACAACTGGGAGCATTAAGGGCTTGGAAGTTTACGATTCGAGTATTTATAAATGGTACGATGCCACTGGCACACTAGTTGGAACTCAAAAAGACTTGGAAAATGTTGGTGCTGGCACATACACACTCACAACAGGCCAAAATGGTTTATGCGATACGCAATCTGGGCCTTATGTAGTTTCTGGGTCTGGAAATTCAATTGACGCTACCAAGATACCAATTATTGTGGATGTACTTTGTAATTCGTCAAAGGGAAGTATCAAAGGTATATTTACAATAAATGATCTAGATAGGTATTGGTATAATATCTCAAATCCTAATTTAATTGTTAGCAATGCGGATGATTTGGTCGATGTTCCTGCCGGGAGTTATTATTTTACCACCGGATCTGGACCATGCTTATTCAAATCGCCAAATTATACAATCAAAAATACCGACATTAATTACACAGTGTTAAATAAACAAATTATTCCTGCCAATTGCGATTTATCCAATGGCTCAATTACTATATTGTCTTTTCAAGGTGATACACCTCTCAGTTTCTCTTGGCTTAACGAAACCGGACTAGAAGTAGCTCAAACAAAAGACCTTAAAAATCAAGCGGCAGGAAAATACAGGCTAATAGCATCGAACGGCTTAGACTGCGCAAACATCGCAGGAGAATTTGAAATTGGTATTGCTTCAAAACCTCAGGTTAATTTATTGGCAATGAAGAGATATCTAAGCTGTGATGAGCAGTCAGTTAGTTCAAGTGGTATTAGTATTATCGGAGAAACTGGCCCTTATCAATATCAATGGCTAGATGAAAATAATAAAAATGTTTATGAGGGCCTAGACTTACAAGGTGTAAAAAAAGGCCGATATAAATTGACAGTTACTGATAAATATGGTTGTATGGTTGAGAGCGATGTCATTGATTTTAATGAATTTGAGGTAAAATCGTTGAGAATACCAAATACTTTTAGTCCCAATGGAGATGGCATTAACGATAACTGGGTAATTAACGGAACAGAAAATTACCCTACGGCCGAGTTTAATGTCTTCGACAGAAATGGAAATCGTGTCTTTTACAATAAAGGATATACAAAAAATTTTGACGGCTTTTATAACGGTCAGTTATTACCAGTTGGCGTATATTATTATATTGTAGATTTAAAAGGAAAATGCAAACCCTTAAGCGGCAGTTTAACTATCATCCGATAGCTTATTTTCAGCCTATCTGATTTTGTTTCCATCTCCACATAGGTATACCCATTAGACTATTTATATAAAAGCTTGTTAAACAGCTTAAAAACTAGTACACTTAATACTAATTTACAGAAAGCAGCCAAAAAGCCCAATCATTCTTAATCCTTATGCTCCCGAACACATCCCGAAGCTGTTACTACCCTGGTAGTAGTCTGGTGTAAAGTAGAGAGTTGATAAGTACGCGAAGAAAAGCCGAATAAAGTTCCAAGTAGATACCCTATAATCAATGTTCAAATAATGGTTATTTCATACTTCATGAGCCTATTAAAAACCTCAGTTTCTAGGTTGATTATTTTTTTTTATTTATATATAAAATTTTAGCAGGAAAAACATAACTTTGCAAACCGAATTGCGGGCGCGTAAAAGCGACTGGAACAATTTGATTTTTATAATTTTACCAAAAACAATATATGCCTAACATTGGACAAATAGCGCAGATTATAGGACCGGTAGTTGACGTAAGTTTTGCTAACGATGCCCATTTACCTAAAATTTTCTCTGCATTAGAGATTACTAAAGAAAACGGACAAACAATTGTTTTAGAAGTTCAACAACACCTTGGCGAAGACCGTGTACGTGCAATTGCGATGGACTCAACAGACGGTTTAGTACGTGGCATGAAAGCATTAGATACTGGTTCGCCAATCAAAATGCCTGTTGGAGATCAAATTAAAGGTCGTTTGTTTAACGTAGTTGGTGAAGCAATTGACGGTATTTCTCCTGTTGACAAAACAGGCGGTCGCCCAATTCACAATGCTCCACCTAGATTTGAAGATTTATCTACCGAAACTGAAGTGCTTTTTACAGGTATTAAAGTTATCGACTTACTAGAGCCTTATGCAAAAGGTGGTAAAATCGGTTTGTTCGGTGGTGCTGGTGTTGGTAAAACGGTATTAATTATGGAGTTGGTAAACAACATCGCTAAAGCTTACGCTGGTTTATCAGTATTTGCTGGTGTAGGTGAGCGTACTCGTGAGGGTAACGATTTACTTCGGGAGTTTATCGAATCAGGTGTAATTAACTATGGCGATGAATTCTTACACTCAATGGAAAAAGGTGGATGGGATTTGAAAGCCGTTGATACCGAAAAATTAAAAGAATCAAAAGCAACATTGGTATTCGGTCAAATGAACGAGCCTCCTGGTGCACGTGCTCGTGTAGCGTTATCAGGATTAACGGTTGCAGAATATTTCCGTGACGGTGATGGCGAAGGCGCTGGAAAAGATATCCTTTTCTTCGTTGACAATATCTTCCGTTTCACTCAAGCAGGTTCTGAGGTATCGGCACTATTAGGTCGTATGCCATCTGCAGTAGGTTACCAACCAACATTGGCAACTGAGATGGGTCTAATGCAAGAGCGTATTACTTCAACAAAACGTGGTTCAATTACTTCAGTTCAAGCGGTTTATGTGCCTGCGGATGATTTAACTGACCCTGCACCGGCTACAACTTTTGCCCACTTAGATGCAACAACTGTACTTTCACGTAAAATTGCTGAGCTTGGTATTTATCCTGCAGTAGATCCACTAGATTCTACTTCACGTATTCTTTCTCCAGCTGTTTTAGGTGACGAACACTATAATACTGCACAACGTGTGAAAGAAACTTTACAACGTTATAAAGAACTTCAAGATATTATCGCAATTCTTGGTATGGACGAGTTATCTGAAGAAGATAAATTAGTTGTATCTCGTGCGCGTCGTGTTCAACGTTTCTTATCTCAACCTTTCCACGTAGCTGAGCAATTTACAGGCTTAAAAGGCGTATTGGTTGACATTAAAGACACTATCAAAGGATTTAACATGATCATGGATGGTGAAGTTGACGAATATCCAGAGGCTGCATTTAACTTAGTTGGTAGCATCGAAGAAGCTATCGAAAAAGGAAAAAAATTATTAGCAGAATCAAACTAGGAATGCGTTAAGCGTTTGGCGATAGGTGTTTTGAACGCTCCACGCCCCGCGCTCCACGCTAAACAAAAAAAGAATGACTTTAGAAATATTAACACCAGATAAAAAAGTTTTCGAAGGCGACGTAACATCTGTTACTGTGCCTGGAACTTTGGGTTCTTTTCAAATTTTGAGAGGCCACGCTCCTATTATATCTACATTAGAAGATGGTCTTGTAATTATTAAAAGTACTGCTGGCGAAAATACCTTTTCAATTAAAGGTGGTGTTGTAGAAGTGTTAGATAATAAAATTATTGTCCTAGCTGAAGCAGTACTTGCATAGTATATAAAAACATTACAAATAAAATTAAAGGCTGATGTTTACATCGGCCTTTTTTTATGGGAAAAATCGTCATCGGATGACGGGTTTTGAAGCCGTCATCCGATGACGATTTTTCAAACTTATAAAGCGATTATCCAATTTTACGCCGAAAATTGCTCAACTATAATGCAAGCATAATAAACATACCAAATACCAAAAGCATATTTAGTCTACACAACACTGATATATATGCCGAATATTTACTTATTTACAGAATTAAATACTTAATAAATAAAAAAAACAGAATTATATTTTTTTTCAATTATTTTTCATTTGCTATTGATAGTTTATCATGCATAAACTAAATTGGTTTTAACAAAAACGACAATGAACAACCCAAGAAATATTACTTTAAATGTGCTTAATAGAGCGGATATTACAACCGCCCTAAATGTCATTCTTATTGTGATTATTCTGCTGCTAAATAAGCAACACGGGCCGCTATAAATGAATATTTAATACTCAAAATACCTAAAGCGTCCCGAATACTCGGGACGCTTTTTTTTAAATAAAGGAACCATCATGATTTACCAATTAGGCAACAGAATCACCAAATCATGATAGCTTCGTTACAAATGAAAATAAATTGATACTGACGAAAATGCAATATTATAACTCAAACACGGTAATTTACTTAAACGGTCGCTTTGTAAAAGCACAGGACGCGAAGACCGATTTATATGGACAGTCATTACACTATGGCTTGGCTGCATTTGAAGGTATTAGAGCCTATAAAACCCATAATGACACGCGCATTTTTAAAATAAGAGAACATTTTGAAAGATTAAAGCGTTCTTGTGAGCTTGTTAATATGCCATACCCTTGGGATAATAATGAACTTATTAAGCAAACTTATCGTCTTTTAAAATTAAATAATTTAAAAGATGCCTATATCCGTCCAATTGTATATAGCGAACCTAATATGACTTTGATTGCTCCACAAGAGGTATCAATCATGATCTGTGCGTGGGAATGGGGAGCATATTTAGGCGATAAGCAATTAAAAGTTTGCATTTCTCCATTTCAACGCCCAAACCCAAAATCAACTTTTGTTGAAGCAAAAATAAGTGGCCACTATGTAAATTCTATTTTAGCAACCACTGATGCAAAAAGTAAAGGTTTTGACGAAGCTTTGTTGCTTGATATGCACGAAAATGTTGCCGAAGGCTCTGGCGCTAACATATTCTTGGAAAAAAATGGAAAATTATACACACCAGCTTTGGGTAACATATTAGCAGGCATTACTCGATCAACCGTCATCGAGCTTTGTAAAGTATTAGATATTGAAGTAGTAGAAAAAACGATCAGTGTAGCCGAATTAAAAAGTGCAGACAGCGCATTCTTCTGTGGTACGGCCGCCGAAATAATTGGCATTCATACGATTGACGATACAGTTTTTAAACAAAGATGGAGCGATAGCATTGGCGCAACCATCCAAAGAGCTTATAAGAATTTAGTGCTCGAAAAAGTAAATTATGAAGTGATTATCTAAAAGCGAGACAAATGAGCAACACCAATAATTAGTTAAACAAAAAATGACAACACCAGTAAAACAAAATTTTCCTAGTCGTTATATCGACATCAGCACCTCTACCGAACAGGCTGGTTTTTCGATGGCTTCTGATGTATTAACCTGTAGTTTACTTCGTACACTTGCGGCTGCAAAACCTGTAGGTAAATTCCTTGAACTTGGTACTGGAACTGGTTTATCAACTTCTTGGATATTAGACGGAATGGACAACGATTCAACTTTAACCTCTATAGATAACGACACTACTTTTTTAAGAATTGCTCAGAAATTTCTCGGCTCTGATAAACGTTTAGCACTCGTTGATATAGATGGAGAAAAATGGATTACTGAAAACAAAAGTAAAAAATACGATTATATCTTCGCCGATACTTGGCATGGGAAATACCTTCTTCTTGAAGATGCTTTAGCAATGCTAAATAAAGGAGGATTATATATCATAGATGACATGCTACCTCAAGAAAATTGGCCAGATGGCCACAAAGAAAAAGCTAATCAACTGGTAAAGACATTAGAACAAAGAGACGATTTAATTATAACTAAACAAAATTGGGCAACCGGAATTATAATTGCCACAAAAAAATAACAGTACAACAAAAATGACCGAATTAAACAAATACAGTAAAACCTTTACACAAGACCCTACCCAACCAGCAGCTAAAGCAATGCTTTACGGAATCGGTTTAACCGATGAAGATATGGAAAAAGCGCAAGTTGGCATCGCTAGTATGGGCTATGATGGAAACACCTGTAACATGCACTTAAACGACTTGGCACAAGTTGTTAAAAAAGGGGTGTGGGAGAATGATTTAGTTGGCTTAATTTTCAATACCATAGGTGTGAGTGATGGAATGAGTAACGGTACGCCAGGAATGCGCTATTCGCTTGTGAGCCGCGATATTATTGCCGATTCTATTGAAGCAGTTTGTGGCGGTCAATATTATGATGGATTAATTACCATCCCTGGTTGCGATAAAAATATGCCGGGCTCGGTAATGGCAATGGGCCGTCTAAATCGTCCATCAATTATGGTATATGGCGGTACAATTAAACCGGGTCATTATAAAGGTGAAGACTTAAATATCGTATCTGCGTTTGAGGCTTTGGGCAAAAAAATTGCAGGTCAAATGGACGATATCGATTTTAAAGAGATCATCAAACATGCTTGTCCTGGTGCTGGCGCCTGTGGAGGAATTTACACCGCAAATACCATGGCAGCTGCAGTAGAAGCTTTGGGGATGAGTTTACCTTTTTCATCTTCTAATCCTGCTTTAAGCGAGGAAAAAAAAGCAGAATGTTTAGCAGCCGGAAAAGCAATTAAAGTGCTATTAGAAAAAGACATCAAGCCGAGCGATATCATGACACGCGAAGCTTTTGAAAACGCAATCGTAACGATCATGGTCTTGGGCGGATCGACAAATGCGGTGCTTCACTTAATTGCCATGGCAAAAAGTGTTGACGTTCCGTTAACACAAGATGATTTCCAAACAATTAGTAACCGCATTCCCGTTTTGGCCGACATGAAACCTAGCGGCAAGTACATGATGGAAGACCTTCATAAAATTGGCGGTGTACCAGCAGTTATGAAATATCTATTGAAAAAAGGTTGGTTACATGGCGATTGCTTAACAGTAACTGGAAAAACAATTGCCGAAAACTTGGCTGAAATTCCAGATTTAGATTTTGACGAGCAAAAAATCATTTTCCCTTCAGAAAACCCTATCAAAGCAACTGGCCACTTACAAATCTTGTACGGAAACTTAGCTGAAGGTGGTAGCGTGGCCAAAATAAGTGGTAAAGAAGGTGAGTTTTTTGAAGGACCTGCCCGAGTATTCAATGGCGAATTCGAATTGATCCATGGTATATCGAGCGGCAAAGTAAAACCTGGCGATGTGGTGGTTATCCGCGATGTTGGTCCTAAAGGTGCGCCCGGCATGCCAGAAATGCTTAAACCAACTTCTGCGATATATGGCGCAGGTTTAGGTAGCAGCGTAGCGCTAATAACCGATGGTAGATTTAGTGGTGGTACCCACGGCTTTGTGGTTGGACACATTACCCCAGAATATTTTGATGGTGGCTTAATTGCTTTTGTGGAGGATGAAGATAGGATTGAGATCAGTGCTAAAGCAAATAGCATTACCCTCAAAGTTAGTGATGAGGTAATTGCACAGAGGAAATTAACTTGGCAACAACCTGAACTGAAAGTAAAAAAAGGAGTACTCTATAAATATGCGAAAACAGTAACTACCGCAGCCGAAGGTTGTGTAACAGACGAGGCTTAAATTTAAACTCAAGCAGAATGATACAAGAAACGATATTAGCAGAAGCAAAACCAGCGCAAACCGAGAACCTTTTTAAGGGAACAGGCTCGCAAATGTTATTAAATGGCTTAATAGAAGAAGGCGTGCACACCATTTTTGGTTATCCAGGCGGTGCAATTATGCCTATTTATGACGCTTTATATGATTACAGTGATAAACTAACGCATATTTTGGTCCGCCATGAACAAGGTGGTATCCATGCAGCTCAGGGTTTTGCTAGAACTAGCGGTGAAGTTGGCGTTGTTTTCGCAACAAGCGGACCTGGAGCAACTAACCTTGTAACCGGTTTAGCCGATGCACAAATTGATAGCACTCCGCTAGTTTGTATCACGGGACAAGTTTTTGCACACCTTTTAGGTACCGATGCATTTCAGGAAACCGATGTAATTAACATTACAACTCCAGTAACCAAATGGAATTATCAAGTTACTGACGCTAAAGAGATACCAGAGGTACTAGCAAAGGCATTTTATATTGCTAAGAGCGGAAGACCTGGACCAGTGTTAATCGACATCACCAAAAACGCACAGTTACAAGTTGAAGAATTTCCAGCTTATGTAAAATGTAATCACATCCGCAGTTATCGCCCGAAGCCAAAAGTTAGGGTGAGTTATATAGAACAAGCTGCAGCATTAATCAATACCGCTAAGAGACCGTTTGTATTATTCGGACAAGGTGTAGTTTTAGGCACAGCAGAAGAAGAATTCAAAGCTTTTATCGAGAAAAGTGGTATTCCTGCAGCTTGGACAATTATGGGCGAAGGTGCAATTCCAACAGATCATCCTTTAAATGTAGGTATGTTGGGTATGCACGGGAATTATGGGCCAAACGTTTTAACGAACGAATGTGATGTTTTGATTGCAATAGGTATGCGTTTTGACGACCGTGTAACTGGTCGCTTAGATAAATATGCCAAACAGGCAAAAGTAGTTCACTTAGATATTGACCCAGCAGAAATTGATAAAAATGTAAAAGCAGATGTTGGTGTTTGGGGAGACTGTAAAGAAACCTTACCACTGCTTACAAATTTGGTTAACGAAAACAAGCATACAGAATGGCTGGCAAAGTTCAGAGATTACAACCAACAAGAAATTGATCAGGTTATCACCCCAGAACTTTATCCGTCGGGCGATGAAATGACCATGGGAGAAGTATTGCGCAACATCAATGAAATCTGCGGTGGCGATGCAATCATTGTAACGGATGTAGGTCAGCATCAAATGGTAGCTTGTAGATATGCTAAGTTTAACAATACACGAAGCAATGTAACTTCTGGAGGTTTAGGAACAATGGGTTTCGGCTTACCGGCTGCTATCGGCGCCAAATATGGGGCTCCAGACAAAACCGTTATTGCCATTATTGGTGATGGAGGGTTTCAAATGACTCCGCAAGAACTAGGTACTATTATGCAATTTGGTGCCGCAGTTAAAATATTAATCTTAAATAACAGATTTCTTGGAATGGTTCGCCAATGGCAACAGTTATTTCACGAGAAACGTTATTCTTTCGTAAACATTACAAGTCCTGATTTTGTAGCACTTGCTAAGGCCTATTATATCGAAGGACAAATGGTTGATGAACGTGCAAAATTGAGAACAGCTTTGGAAACCATGATCAACCATGATGGATCATATTTATTAGAGGTGATGGTTGGGAAAGAGAATAATGTTTTCCCTATGGTACCACAAGGATGCAGTGTAAGTGAAATTAGATTAAAATAAGAATCTTTCCGTCATCCGATGATTCTATACTCATCGGATGACGAAAAAAACAAAAAAAATTAGAACATGAACACAGAAGACACTATCCAACATAGACCTGCCAATAAAGATTACGAAGGCAAACAGGAATATAATATTATACTTTATGCAGAAAATCGTATCGGTTTATTGAATCGGATTGCGATCATATTTTCTAAGAGAAAAATCAATATTGAAAGTCTAAATACCTCTCCCTCAGAAATTGAAGGCATTCACCGTTTTAACATTGTGATTACCGAGAGCTATGAAGTAGTTCGCAAACTTGCCAGACAAATAGAAAAACAGGTCGAAGTATTAAAAGTATATTTCAACACAGCCGACGAAATCATTTGGCAAGAACTTGCCTTGTACAAAGTATCAACTGATGAGATTGCTGAGAAAGTAACAGTAGAACGTCTACTAAGACAGTACGGTGCAAGCGCAGTGGTAATCCGTAAAGATTATACTGTCTTCGCAGTTACTGGTCACCGAGAAGAAACTGATGCTTTAGTTAAAGCACTTGAGCCTTATGAGCTGATTGAGTTTGTGAGAAGTGCTAGAGTTGCGATCATTAAAGACAGCGCGGGCTTCCATGAGAAGCTAAAAGAATTTGAGGCCTTTGAGCCTGGTGAAGAGCTAGTCGAAAACGAATTTTTAGAAAAAGGAGACAAGATATTTACAATGTAAAATTTTCCGTCATCGGATGACGGAAAAAGCTAGTCGTCATCCGATGACGGAAAAATAAAATCAATTTAATAGGTGTAATCACCAAAAAAGAAAAAAACAAAATGGCAAATTATTTTAACACATTATCACTCAGAGAAAAACTTAACCAATTGGGAGTTTGCGACTTTATGGACAGTGCTGAATTTTTAGACGGCGTAAGCGCGCTTAAAGGAAAAAAATTAGTAATTGTTGGCTGTGGCGCCCAAGGTTTAAATCAAGGTTTAAACTTAAGAGATAGTGGTTTAGATGTTTCTTATGCATTGCGTAAAGAAGCAATAGAAGGTAAAAGAGATTCATGGAAAAATGCAACTGAGAATAATTTCAATGTGGGTACTTATGAAGAGCTAATCCCTTCTGCTGACGTTGTGATTAACCTTACACCAGATAAGCAACATACTGCGGTGGTGAACGCAATTATGCCATTAATGAAAGATGGAGCTACCCTATCCTATTCACATGGTTTCAACATTGTTGAAGAAGGAATGCAAATACGCAAAGACCTTACCGTTATTATGGTTGCACCTAAATGCCCAGGTAGCGAGGTTAGAGCAGAGTATGTAAGAGGTTTTGGTGTGCCAACTTTAATTGCTGTACACCCTGAGAATGACCCACAAGGAAAAGGATTGGCACAAGCAAAAGCTTATTGCGTTGGCACAGGCGGTCATAAAGCAGGTGTTTTAAAATCTTCTTTTGTGGCCGAGGTTAAATCTGACTTAATGGGCGAACAAACAATTTTGTGTGGATTGTTGCAAACTGGATCTATTTTATCTTTTGATAAAATGGCTGAAAAAGGAATCGACAAAGGCTATGCTTCTAAGTTAGTTCAATACGGCGTTGAGGTTATCACAGAGGCCTTAAAGCAAGGTGGAATTACCGCAATGATGGATAGGTTAAGTAATCCTGCAAAAATAAAAGCTTTTGAAATTTCGGAAGAACTAAAAGGAATTATGCGCCCCTTATTCCAAAAACACCAAGACGATATCATGAGTGGCGAATTTAGCCGTATCATGATGGAAGATTGGGCAAATGGTGATAAGAATTTATTAGCATGGCGCGCGGCAACTGGCGAAACTGCTTTCGAAAAAACTCCTGCTGGCGATGTTAAAATTGGCGAGCAAGAATATTTCGATAATTATACCTTAATGGTTGCATTTGTAAGAGCTGGAGTTGAATTGGCCTTCGAAACAATGGTTCAAGCGGGCATTAAACCAGAGTCGGCTTACTACGAGTCATTACACGAAACTCCATTAATTGCCAATACAATTGCACGTAAAAAATTATTCGAAATGAATCGTGTAATATCTGATACGGCTGAATATGGTTGTTATTTATTTGATCAAGCATGTAAGCCACTATTGGCAGATTTCATGAAGAAAGTTGATACAGATCTTGTTGGTAAAAACTTTAATGAAGGTAAAGACGGGTCGGTCGACAATAGAACATTAATAGCCGTTAACCAAGCTATTCGCAATCACGAAGTTGAAATTATAGGTGCTGAATTGAGAAAAGCAATGACAGCCATGAAATCAATTAAAACTGCATAAAAACAAGACTTACGAAGTCTTAAGACTTCGTAAGTCTAAAATAAGAAATTATGTCAAAAACATTAGTAGAAAAAATTTGGGATGCACACGTTGTTAAAAGTGAAGAAGGTTTTCCTGATATTTTATACATCGATACGCATTTAATACATGAAGTTACTTCACCTCAAGCTTTTGATGGCTTGCGAAAAAGAGGTTTGCCTGTTTTTCGTCCAAAGCAAACTGTTGCTACGGCAGATCATAATGTCCCTACCTTAAATCAGCTATTGCCGATTAAAGAAGAGCTTTCTCGCTATCAGGTTGATATGTTGACGAAAAATTGTGCCGAATTTGGTGTAGAACTTTATGGTTTAGGGCATCCTTTTCAGGGCATCGTGCATGTAATCGGCCCTGAATTAGGCATAACCCTTCCAGGCAAAACCATGGTTTGCGGCGATAGTCATACATCAACACATGGCGCTTTTGGGGCCATAGCCTTCGGTATTGGCACGTCACAAGTTGAGCAGGTTTTTGCAACACAGTGCTTATTGCAACAAAAGCCTAAAACCATGAAAATTGAGGTGAACGGGAAGTTAGGTTTAGGAGTTGGTGCAAAAGATATCATCTTATATATTATTTCAAAAATCTCTGCGGCTGGCGGAACGGGTTACTTTATCGAGTATGCCGGTTCTGCAATTGAAGCCCTAAGCATGGAATCGAGAATGACGATTTGCAATATGAGCATTGAGATGGGTGCGAGAGGTGGATTAATTGCTCCAGATCAAGTTACTTTCGATTATATTAAAGGTAGAGAATTTGCACCATCTGGTGCTGAATGGGATAAATCTTTAGCCTATTGGAAAACACTGTACAGCGATGTTGATGCCAAATTTGATAGTGTTTTAAGCTTTGATGCCGCTGATATTGAACCTATGATTACCTATGGAACAAATCCGGGCATGGGCATGGGAATTCAAGAGCATATTCCTGCAACTAATGAGCAACTAGAAAAAGAAAAGCTCTCGTATCAAAAAGCTTTAGACTACATGGGCTTCGACGATGATTCGTTATTAATCGGCAAACCTATAGACTATGTATTTATCGGCAGTTGTACTAATTCGAGAATTGAAGACCTACGTGAAGTGGCCAATTTTGTAAAGGGTAAGCACAAGGCAGAAAATGTAACTGTATGGATTGTTCCAGGTTCAAAACAGGTAGAGCAACAAGCCATTAGTGAAGGTTTAGATAAGATATTTGAATCGGCTGGTTTCCAATTGCGTGAGCCTGGTTGCAGTGCTTGCTTGGGTATGAATGAAGATAAAATCCCGGCAGGAAAATATTGTGTATCTACCTCAAACAGAAACTTTGAGGGTCGACAAGGACAAAATGCTAGAACATTATTAGCAAGCCCGTTGACCGCCGCAGCTGCTGCAGTTACGGGAAAAATTACCGACGTGAGGGAGCTTTTGGAACAAGAATAAAGGAACAAGGAGCAAAGATTAAAGACAGTAAGATGCCAGAAATACATTGGGACAGTAAATTATACGATCAACAACATCACTTTGTTTCAGATTATGGAGCAGACGTTTTGCAATGGCTAGCACCTAAAAATGGCGAACATATTTTAGATGTTGGTTGTGGAACTGGTGCATTAGCTGCGCAGATTGCGGAAACTGGTGCTGAAGTACGTGGGATTGATGCGTCGCCTGATATGATTGCAACTGCGGCAGTGTCTTACCCTAATTTACAATTTGAGGTAATGGATGCTGCTAAATTGCCTTTCAAAAATATTTTCGACGCCATTTTTAGTAATGCAACCTTTCATTGGATCGAAAACCAGGAAGAACTGATCAGGGGGCTTTATAGGAGTTTAAAGCCAGGTGGCAGATTAGTAGCCGAATTTGGGGGTAAAAGAAATATCAAAAGCATTATCGACGCGGTAGCTTTAGCTGCTAAAGACTTAGGTTTCGCTCACAAAATCATTACTAATTTTTGGTTTTTTCCTTCGGTTAGTACGTATAGTGCAATGCTCGAATCGCAGGGCTTTGAAGTAGAACAGATTTGGCTCTTTGATAGACCAACAAAATTGAATGGTGAAAGTGGAATGTATGACTGGATTAATCAATTCGCGCAACATGCATTCAAAAATATAAATGAAGAACAAGCTGAGGAAGTTAAACAACTCGCTGTTAGCATGCTAAAATCCACAAACTATGTAAATGGTCAATGGATGGCAGATTATAGAAGACTGAGAGTGAAGGCAGTGAAGAAATAGTTGGGGAAGCTTAAAGCAGAAAGTAAAGACTTACGAAGTTTGTTAAACTTCGTAAGTCTTAAGAAAATTTGAAAGATGAAAAAATTTGAAAAATTAACATCGGGCTTTGTGCCCTTAAATATAGAAAACATCGATACCGATCAGATTATTCCTGCTCGATTTCTAAAGGCTACAACCAGGGAAGGGTTTGGAGAAAACTTATTTTGCGACTGGCGTTACGATGAAAATCGTCAACCAAAAAAAGACTTTGTGCTAAATGACAAAACTTACGATGGTAAAGTTTTAGTAGCGGGCAAAAATTTTGGTTGTGGAAGTAGTCGGGAACATGCAGCTTGGGCAATACAAGATGCAGGTTTTGATGTGGTTGTAAGCAGCTTCTTTGCCGATATTTTTAAAGGCAATGCACTTAATAATGGCTTGCTGCCTATCCAAGTAAGTGAGGCATTCCTAGCTGAAATGTTTCAGGCGTCAGCATCCGATCATCATACTCCGGTAGAAGTTGATTTAGAAAAACAGACCATCACTTTATTAAGTTCTGGAAAACAAGAGAGTTTTGATATCAATCCATATAAAAAATCATGTTTAATTAATGGGTATGATGATATAGACTTTATTTTAAATCAAAAGCAATTGATCGAGGAGTTTGAGAATAAGCAGAAAGCCTAAAGCTAAAAGTAGAAAGTAGAAAGGGAAGAATAGCTAAAAGACTAAAGACCAGTAGTCGTCATTGCGAAGTACGAAGATAACTTACAACAATTGCAGGGTTTGAAAACCTTTCGCTTTAAGATTGCTTCGTACCTCGCAATGACGACAAAAGAAAATAATTTTAGACACTAAGGATCAAAGTATCTAGTATAGAAAAGAAGAAAAAATGAAAGAAAGTTTCGTCAGTATCCAAAATTTGAATTTAAAGTTTCAGCAAAATACTGTGCTAAAGGATCTGAATTGGACTATCAATCGAGGCGAAAATTGGCATTTGAGCGGGATTAGTGGAAGCGGAAAAACGATACTAGCAAAAACAATTATTGCCAAACAAAATGCTGTAGGAGAGATAAAAATTAACTTCGATACAAACAGTAATTTGGCAGCCCAAGTTTTATTGGTAGAAAGCTGGTATCAATTTAAAAACTTAGAAGGTGTTGCAAATTTCTATTATCAACAACGGTATACCAGTCAGCAAGCAAAAGAGATTATTACCGTTGGGGCAGAATTACAGCAATACGGCAAAGAAAATGGATTAAGTACGGATCACTTAGACTCTATTTTAGACGCTTTTGGCTTCTCAACTTTTGCCAAGTCCCAGTTAATTGAGTTATCTAGCGGAGAGCATAAAAAATTACAATTAGTTAAAGCTATTTGGTTAAGACCTCAATTATTAATCATTGACCAACCTTATACAGGTTTAGATTCTACATCAAGAAAAAACCTTAATATCTTACTCGATAAAATTACTGTCGACGGAGTTCAACTTATTTTAATCGGGAATGATGCTGACTTACCAATTAGCATTAATTCCTTTGCTGAAATAAAAGATGGAGCATTGATTGTAACCGAGGCTGCTCCTACTCCAACGTTAAATATTATTCAACACTTAAGAAAAGTTCCGACCTTCCTAACACAAGCTCCTATTTACGCCTCCGAAAATATAGCAAAAATGATCGACGTAAATATCAGCTATGGCGAGAAGAGGGTTTTAAAAAACATTAACTGGGAAGTAAAAGCAGGTGAGAAATGGCTCTTGCAAGGTCATAATGGCTCTGGAAAATCTACCCTATTAAGCTTGATAAATGGCGATCATCCGCAGTCTTACGCCAATGAACTTTACTTATTTGGAAATAGACGAGGTAGTGGTGAGAGCATTTGGGATATCAAACAGCATATTGGCTTAATATCTCCAGAGTTTCATTGGTACTTTGACAATACTTCAACTGTTTGGCAAAGCATTGCATCTGGCTTTTACGATACTGTGGGCTTATTTCAAAACATGCCGTACACAAAGAGTCGGCAGGTTGATGAATTAATTGAGTTTTTTGGACTTTCTGCTATAAAAAATGAGCAATTAGGCACACTCCCTCTGGGAAAGCAAAGATTAGTCCTATTAGCAAGAACAATTATTAAAAACCCTGAACTTTTAATCTTAGATGAGCCTTGCCAAGGTCTAGACCAAGATCAAACAATATATTTTAATCAACTAGTTGACGAACTGTGCAGTAATGGCATGACGATAATTTATGTCGGACATTTCGAATCACAGCTACCAACGAGTTTAACTCATCGCCTTGTATTAAACCAAGGAGAAATTATCGAAAATACGAAAGCATACAAAATACAAAAAGAACTAGCATGAACAAGCATATCTTAGTTATTCCTGGAGATGGAATTGGACCAGAAGTTACCCAGTGGGGAAAAGCAGCTTTACAGCATATTGCAGAGTCCTATAACCACGAATTTACATTCGATGAGGCGCTCATGGGACATGCTGCTATTGAAGAGACAGGAAATCCTCTTCCAGATGAAACTTTAGCGAAAGCTAAACAAAGTGATGCAATTTTGTTTGGTGCAGTAGGTCATGCTAAATACGACAATGACCCTTCTTTAAAAGTGAGACCTGAGCAAGGCCTATTAAAAATTAGAAAAGAACTTGGATTGTATGCGAACCTTCGCCCAATTCTATTATTTGATGAGCTGTTACATGCATCGAGCATTAAGCCTACCATTTTAAAAGGAACAGATATCTTGTTCTTTAGAGAGCTAACGGGCGATGTTTATTTTGGAGAAAAAACACGTTCAGAAGATCGGAATACAGCATCCGATTTAATGATCTATCATAAATACGAAATTGAGCGAATTGCACATAAAGCATATGAAGCAGCTCGCCAACGTCGTAAAAAATTATGTTCCGTAGATAAGGCGAATGTTTTAGAAAGCTCGCGCTTATGGAGAGAGACCGTTCAGGAAATTGCTAAACAGTACCCTGACGTAAAAACAGAGCACATGTTTATAGACAACGCTGCGATGCAATTAATTAAAGACCCTAAACAATTTGATGTTGTTTTAACCGCCAATTTATTTGGTGATATATTAACAGACGAAGCTTCTCAGATTGCTGGTTCTATGGGCATGCTTGCTTCGGCTTCTGTAGGTGATGGAACAGGTTTTTTTGAACCAATACATGGTTCGGCGCATGACATCACCGGAAAAGACCTGGCCAATCCGCTAGCTTCAATCCTATCAGCTGCGCTAATGCTAGAAATCAGCTTTGGGCTAAAAGAGGAAGCCAAGGCAATTGTTAATGCTGTAGACAGGGTATTAAAAGAAGGTTTCAGAACCAACGATATTGCAGATAGCACTACTAATAGATATAAAGTACTAGGAACTGCCGAAATGGGCAAATTAGTTTTAAAATTCTTATCACAAACCACTATAACAAATTCATAATAAGATGTTACACGACCCAAATAGAGTTTACGTTTTCGACACCACCTTACGCGACGGCGAACAAGTACCAGGTTGCCAATTATCAACCCCAGAAAAGATTGAAATCGCAAAAGCACTCGAACTACTTGGAGTAGATGTAATTGAGGCAGGATTTCCAATTTCAAGTCCAGGTGATTTCCAAAGTGTAGTAGAATTATCAAAGGCTGTAAAAGACCCAATCATTTGCGCCTTAACGAGAGCAAATAAAGGTGATATCGATTCGGCCGTTGCCGCATTACAGTATGCTAAGCGCCCACGAATTCATACGGGTATTGGTTCATCTGATATGCATATCAAATACAAATTTAATAGCACACGTGAAGAAATATTAAATCGTGCGGTAGATGCAGTTAAATATGCAAAGAAGTTTGTAGAAGATATAGAGTTTTATGCTGAAGATGCCGGCAGAGCTGATAATGAATTTTTAGCACGTATGGTCGAAGCCGTAATTGCTGCTGGAGCAACAGTTGTAAACATTCCTGATACAAATGGATATTGCTTACCAGATCAATACGGAGCTAAAATTCTTTATTTAAAAGAGAATGTAAGCAATATTCACCAGGCTATTATTGCAGTTCATTGCCACAATGACTTAGGTTTAGCTACAGCAAATACGATTTCTGGTATTGTGAATGGTGCGAGACAAATAGAATGTACAATTAATGGAATTGGCGAACGTGCGGGGAATACAGCGTTAGAGGAAGTTGCCATGATCTTGAAAACACATCATTCGTTAAATCTTCACACCAATATCAATAGCAAGCACTTTAGCGAAATAAGTGGCATGGTTAGTCGGATGATGCGGATGCCGGTACAACCAAACAAAGCAATTATCGGCAAAAATGCTTTTGCACATAGCTCAGGTATTCACCAAGATGGCTTCCTAAAGCACCGTGAAAACTACGAGATTATGAACCCTGAAGATGTTGGTTTAAATCAAGCAGATATTATCTTAACGGCTCGCAGTGGTCGCCATGCCTTAAAACACCATCTGGAAAGATTAGAATACAACATTGACAAATTAAATCTTGATGATGTATATAATCGCTTTTTAGTGCTTGCAGACGAAAAGAAGGAGATTACCGACGATGACTTGCTTTTTTTGATGAGCGACGGCGAAAAAGACCCATATAAAAATGGTTATAAGCTAAATTTATTACAAGTTGTTTGTGGCGATCCTTTAAGTCCAACAGCAAGTATAAAATTGCAACACGATGGTGTTGAACAAGAGGCGATGGCAATGGGTAATGGACCTGTAAATGCAACAATCAAGGCAATTACGAGTATTATTGGTAAAGAAATTGAATTGAAAGAGTTTACCATCCAAGCAATGCATGGCGGAAGTGATGATGTGAGTAAAGTAAATATGCGTGTAAGTTATGAGGGTAAATCTTATAATGGTTACGGATTTAGCACTGATATTGTTAAAGCTTCAGCCAATGCCTATCTAGATGCAATTAACAAGTTTTTGTAAAGTTGGGATTAAAGTCCGAAAGATTTGATAGCTAGCCTAGAAAACGAACAAACTAAAAAACCAAGACCTAAAAGATGACATCACATAAATTCGATTTTTTATCTGCAGCGATGCGCTTAAAAAATACGGTATATCATACTCCACTAGAATACAATGAAAGATTATCTGCTAAGTATGAAGCAGAAATTTATTTAAAAAGAGAGGATAAACAAGTAGTCCGCTCCTATAAATTACGTGGTGCTTATAACATGATTAGTCAGATTCCCGCGGAGCTGATACAAAATGGTGTAGTATGCGCAAGTGCTGGTAATCATGCACAAGGCGTAGCTTATTCTTGTAAAAAACTGAAGATTAAAGGCACAATTTTTATGCCTGAGATTACACCCAAACAGAAAATAAGTCAAACAACATTATTTGGAAATGGCTGGATCGATATAGTTTTAGTTGGCGATACTTTTGACGACTGTCTAGCCGAGGCATTACGTTTTACAGCTGAAAACAAGATGACTTTTGTCCCTCCCTTCGACAATTTGCATGTAATTGAGGGTCAAGGCACTGTTGGTGTAGAAGTATTGGAAGATTTACCAGATACGGAAGTAGTAATCATGCCTATTGGCGGGGGTGGCTTAGCATCTGGTGCGGGAACTTATTTTAAAGAAACTAATCCAAATATTTTATTAATTGGCGTAGAGCCTGAAGGGGCACCTTCCATGGATGCTGCCTTTAAGGCTGGTCGACCAATAAAATTGGATCAGATTAATAGGTTTATTGATGGCGCTGCGGTTAAGTCTGTAGGACTGTTAACTTATCCAATATGTAGAGAAATGCTTGATGAAATCTTATTGATTCCTGAAGGAAAAGTGTGCACTACAATTTTGAAACTATACAATGAAGAAGCTATTGTAGCAGAGCCTGCAGGCGCCTTAGCGGTTGCTTCATTAGATTTATGTGCCGAACAAATTAAGGGTAAAAAGGTGGTCTGCATTGTGAGTGGGGGTAATAATGATATAGAAAGAATGCAGGAAATCAAAGAAAAATCACTGCTATTTGAAGGCCTAAAACATTATTTTATTGTTAGATTTCCACAACGACCAGGAGCTTTAAAGCTTTTTGTAAATGAAGTACTTGGTCCACATGATGATATTACCCGTTTCGAATTTATCAAAAAAACTGAAAGAGAAAGTGGACCGGCTTTGGTAGGAATTGAACTTAAAAGTCCAGAAGATTACAACAGTTTGGTTACTAGGATGAAAGACTTTAAATTTGACATCATTGAACTTAATCAAGATCAGACGTTATTTGAATATTTAGTGTAATAGTTATCAGACGTTGATAAAAAAACTATTCGTCATCGGATGACGGTTAAAATTTAACATGAAATGAATTACATCGACTTAATAGATAAAGCATTAGTAACCGCTAACGATTTAGCTTGGCAAGACCTGGGCGATGGGATTAAGCGTAAAATAATGGCACACAATGATGAGCTCATGCTAGTTAAAGTGGCTTTTGAAAAAGGTGCAATTGGTACATTACATCAACATCCGCATTTACAAATGAGTTATGTTGCAGAGGGAAGTTTTGAAGTAACAGTGGGCGACAGCAAAAAAATATTAAGCAAAGGTGATGTATTTTTCGCCCTTTCTAACGTGGTACATGGGGTACTTTGTAAAGAAGAGGGATTGCTCATTGATATATTCAATCCTGCAAGAGAAGATTTTTTATAAAAGCTACACAGTTACCAGCTTTAATTTGCGGATGCTAAAAAATCCAAATCCTCCAATTGCTAAAATGATTAATGGGATATAATCATCTATCGGGCATGGCACCAGATAAAATTTCCGCTTGGTACCCTGATTAGCTGCGTTATTTTTTTTATTCACCTTGCAATTTGGGTTCGAAGTTACCACAGTCACACAATAGACCGAACTTATCAACACATTCGGGTTAGTATTGTAATTGGTTTTTCCTCCATGAACACCATTTTCCTGGTAATGGATTTTTCCATTTGGTAATAGACAACCTGTTTGTTGTTGGGCCAAAGCCTTTGACGAGCCTAAAGTGACGATGACCATTACAATCATTAATGAAAGTAAATACTTAGACATAATATATTTGGAGCGTTAATTATTAGCTAAGATAGATAAAGTTTATCATTTTTAGATAAGCAGTAAATAATGTCGATTTGTGTTTGTTTTTTCAGTCACTTAAAATTGGCAAAAGATTTGCATTACATTCTGCAAAACACACACACAACATGAAACAACTAACCTTACTCATCCTTTGCATCGCCTCACTAGGTTTGGCGTCTTGCAAAAAAGACACTATCATCAATCAAACTACACCAAACAGAACAGTGGTAGTAAATGTTGCGCCAACAGCTTGGACACTAAGCGGCGACGGTTTTACTTATTCTGCAGTTTTAAACATTCCCGAGGTAGACCAGTTCTCTTTAGACAATGAAGCTGTATTGGTTTACATTTCATACGATAGTGGAGCTACCTATTTACAAATGCCCTTTGTTTACAATGTAGAGGCTTATAGTACCGTAATTAAGAAAGGTCAAGTTCAAATCGACATTGAAAGCTCTGATTTTCAAAATGCTACACCAAGAAAACCAACGTCAACCGTTAGAGTTAAAGTGGTGCTGATTGCAGCAGAAAATGTTTCTTAATATTTGATTAAAAAGCTAAAAAACGACCAATGTTCATTAGAACTTGGTCGTTTTTTTTATAACTAAAATTTCACAGAAGGCCTTATTTCCACTTCATAACTACCAAAAATCAAACGTTTGCGCATAGTAATTAGCCTTGTTATGGCTTATACAAGAATATTTAAGCGCTCAATTATGAACGATTTAGATTTTTGACATTTCCAGTCTATTTTACTCGACAACTCTGTTTAAATCGAATCCGATTAGCAAACGTTTGCGTAGTGTTCGCTTGCCCAACATCATACTGATATGGCTACTTTAGTTCAACCAAGGGAAAAAATTCAACTATCGTAAAAACTTAAACCAAGATCATGACAAGAAACAAACCTAAACCAATGAAGCTCGTAGCTTCAAAAAAACAATTAAATGCATTAAGAACAACTATTTAAACCTAAATTTTTTAGTTCAAATGAAAAATATCAACCGAAACAAATACATTCAGATACAGCATGTGCAAGGGAAAAAATCTTTCAGTAGCTTTTTTGCGACAATGAAGGTTATTGCCATATTCATTATATGTATCTCAACTTTTGCAAATGCAAAAGCTCTTCCCAAAACATTAAAAACTTTAGAAACAAGCCCCCTAGCTTGGGAGGCTATTTCCGGTACGATTAAAGATGCTAAGGGTAATCCTGTTCCAGGAGCAGCAGTAAAAGTGAAAGGCTCCAACCGTGCTGTATCTACCAATGGCGCGGGTTTTTTTAGCATAGAAGCAAAAATAGGCGATATATTAACGATCAGTTCTCTGGGCTTCACTTCCAAAGACGTTACCATTACCACATCATCTCTAGGAGACATTACGCTTGCCGAATCAGTTGAATCATTAGGCGAACTAGTTGTAATGGGTTATAGCGTTCAGAAAAAAGAAAGCCTTACAGGAGCATTAAGTACGATTAAAGGTACCGAGCTAAAAACTATTACTTCGCCAAATGTTCAAAATATGCTTGCTGGTAAAGCTGCTGGTTTGTTCGTTGCTCCAGGGTCAGGAAGACCAGGGTCGGCTGGAGCGGTTATCATCCGTGGACAAGCAACCATAAGTGGTACAACTAGTCCGCTTTGGGTTATAGATGGAGTAATTATTGGCTCTAACCCGGGAGATTTAAATCCGGACGACATTGAAGGTCTTACGGTATTAAAAGATGCGGCATCGACTGCGATCTATGGTTCTCAAGGAGCTAATGGCGTAATCATCGCTACCACCAAAAGAGCCAAATCAGGACAAATGACCATAGATGTATCTTCAAAAGCTGGTTATACCAATTTAACAAACGGTAATCTGCAGGTAATGGATGGGGCTCAGTTATATGATTACTTTGCTTCTTTTACCAATGCAAATACCATCAGTTTTCCACGTTGGAAACCAGAATTGCGCAATAGTAATTTCAGCTGGTGGGATCTAGCAACCAGAGAAGGCTTTAATCAAAATCATAATGTCTCTATACAAGGAGGAAATGAGAAGCTTCAATCATTCCTATCTGTAGGTTATTACGATGAATCAGGAGCCATTAAAGGCTATGATTACGAACGTTACAATTTTAGATTGAATACAGTTTACAAACCTTTGAGTTGGTTAACAATTAAGCCTGCTATTGTGGGTTCTCGCCGTTCCGTTGCAGATGCACAATATTCAGTAACTTCTATGTATTCGAACCTTCCATGGGATAGTCCATATAATCCCGACGGAAGCTTAGTAGGTCATCGTTCAAGCACTTGGGTAAATAGTGTATCAACCAATTATCTGTACGATTTACAGTGGAACCATTCTTCGAACAACAATTATGAGTTAATGGGTAATTTTGATTTTGACATCAACATCACCAAGCAACTTACTTTTTCTTCTGTTAACAACTACAGATTTAACGCTTATAGTGCAAGTGGCTATACAGACCCTCGTTCAAATGGTGGACAAAGTGTAAATGGTCGTATTACAGAATACAGATCTGAGTATACACGTCGCTTTACCAACCAAATGTTACGCTATAACAATATGTGGGGAAAACATAGTTTAAATGCCTTGGCAGCTTATGAGTTTAACGACTATGGTAGCAAATCACTAGATGTATATGGAAATGGTTTATTACCAGGATTTGAAGTATTAGATATTGTTTCTAAACCTGAAAGAACCAAGGGAGGAATAAGTGAATGGGCAGTACAATCTTTGTTCGTTAATTCAAATTATTCGTATGACGGTAAATATTTAGCACAGCTATCATTCCGTAGAGATGGTGCATCGAATTTTGGCAAGAAATATGGTAACTTCTACTCAATTAGTGGTGGTTGGAATATCAATCGCGAAAGCTGGTTTAAAGCAAACGTATTCAATACCCTTAAACTTCGCGCGGCTTATGGTACCGTAGGTAACCGTCCTAGCTCATTATATCCACAATACGATTTATATTCTGTAAATCCAACGGCTGGCTACAATGGCGTTCCGGGTCTTTTGATTAGCCAGATAGGCAATAAAAACCTTACATGGGAAGAAACCTATACCAAAGGGGTAGGTTTAGATGTTGCTGCATTTAACAATAGACTGAGATTGAATATAGATTATTATATTAAAAACACAGATAACATTTTATACAGTGTGCCAATTTCAGGCTTAACAGGTGTAACAAGCATCTGGCAAAATGTTGGTAAAATGGAAAACAAAGGTATAGAAATAGCGCTTGGCGGCGATATTGTCCGCAACGACAATTTAACATGGAGCCTTGATGTGAATTTTGGCACCAATAAAAACAAGCTTACCGACATCTATAAAACCAGAAATCTTGATGGCACTTATACGGCCAAGCCTATCATTAGAGGTGATGATTTGGGCATAGCAGGTTCTGCTCAGCGAATGTTACAAATTGGTTTACCTGTTGATACGTATTACTTGCGTGAATGGGCAGGTGTTAATACTGATACTGGTTTGCCAATGTGGTATAAAGTAACCAGAGATGCAAATGGCAATGAAATTGAAAGAACAACAACCTCTAGTTACGCACAAGCTACCCAAGAAAAACTGGGCAAAGCTTCTCCAGACTTTTTCGGAGGTATTACTACTTCTTTAAGTTGGAAAAAATTTGATTTAAATGCGGTATTTGGTTACTCAGTTGGTGGTAAATTATATAATTATTCGCGTCAAGAATACGATTCGGATGGAACATATACCGATAGAAACCAGATGGTGTTAATGGATGATTGGAACAGATGGCAAAAGCCAGGCGACATTGCAACCCACCCAAGAGCACGTTACGGAAATACAGATTTAGGAAATTCTAACTCTTCACGTTACTTGGAAAGTAATGACTTTTTTAGAATGCGCTCTATGGCTTTAGGGTACAATTTCGATTTAAAAAAGTATAAAGTTAGAAATTTAAGAGTTTATCTAGCTGGAGAGAATTTATTTGTACTGACAAAATATTCAGGCGTAGATCCAGAAATACCTACTGATGGTGAAACGGTCTTATTTTCAGCAGGGCCGTCTATTTACCCTATGACTAGAAAATTCATGTTAGGACTTAATGTTTCATTCTAAAGAAAATAAAAAATGAAAAAGATATTAGCTATCATATTTGCTACAATTGCCTTATCATCTTGCGAGATAGATAGAGCGCCATACGGATCAATGGGATCTGAAAGAATTAACGAAAACCCAGAAGAATCTATAGATGGTTTATTAAATGGCGTATATGCCCAACTTAAAGCCTGGTCAGATCCTATGCATCGTTTAGGCGAATACGCAGGAGACAACATGATGATCAGAGGCTCTTCTACTGATGCATTTTACGAGTTTATCTCCTTTGCTAGAACGCCAAATAATGGAAGACTCTCTACTTTTTGGGATAGCGGCTACAAGGCCATCGCTCAAGCTTCTAACATTATTAACATGATTCCACAAGGTAAAAATGCCACACTCGATAGTAAATTAGGAGAGTGTTACTTTGTTCGTGGAATGATGTATTTTTACTTGGTTCGTGCTTATGGACGTCCATATTACCAGAGTCCAGAAACCAATTTAGGCGTGCCTATTGTGAATGGTACTCCTGATGATGTGATCAATGCAAATTTGCCAGATAGAGCAACAGTTAAGGCAACTTATGAGCAAGTTATCGCGGATCTTAAAAAGGCCGAAGAAATGATTACAGTAAACAAAGGGCCTATCTTTGGTTCTAAAGAAGCTGCGCAGGCCATGCTTTCAAGAGTTTATCTTTATATGAGCGGAACTTACGAAAATCCTAATCAAGCTTTTGCACAACTTGCGGTAGATTATGCGAATAAAGTAATCACTGGTTCTACAAGATACAGCCTATTACCGAGAGACCAATTCATGAAATACAATACCTTTATACCTGAGAATAATAAAGAAACCATCTTTGCAATTAAACGTGTTGCATCCGAGTACTCTGGTTTTGATCACTACTATGGTATTGGCGGTATGTATGCGAATATTGGCGGACAAGGTTGGGGAGAAATGTATGCAAGCGCGAAATACATCAGTTTGTTAAACGAAACAGGTCGAAACGACTGGCGACCTGAGAAATACAAAATAGTTGATGCTAGGGCTGCGTTTATTGAACCTACCTATTCAAAAAATGCGGCAGGAGCCTATACCGCAGAAGTCTTTAGGTTTATCAAAGACGATGTAGGAAATGTATTGAACTACGTACAGGCTACGATAACTAGAAATGGAAGTACAATTACTTGTACAGAAGGTGCTGATGTGTATACACTTACACCTATTGATGCTGCTCAGGAGATTTATTCCATCAATTATAAAAATGGGAAAACCTACACGGGCGTAATCGACAATTTTATCACATTAAACCGCGTATATCCTCAATTTTATATTGTTAAAGATTCTCGCGAAGGAGAAAATTCTCATTTACATTCGCCAGTAATCAGTAGGTTAGGCGAAGTATATTTGAATAGAGCTGAAGCATACGCTAAGTTACAGAAATATGGCGAAGCGCTTACCGATTTAAATACCATCAGAACACGCTCAATTGTGAATGGTGGTTACACTTCATTAAGTGCTACAAATGCAGGAGATTTGATTGATAAAGAAAGACAATTGGAATTGGCTTATCAAGCTGAGCGCAGTTTTGACGTATTCCGTAATGGAAAACCTCTTACTCGTCTATACCCGGGTCCTCAAAACCAGACCACAAGTATAGCAGCTACCGATTTTAGAGTTGTTTATTATATTCCTCAAAGTGCAATTAATTCGTATCCGGGAAAATTAACTCAAAATCCTACGAATTAATAACACAACATCATTTTTAAAACTCTAAAAAACGACCAATGTTCGCTTGAACATGGTCGTTTTTTTTATGCTCGCCACTATTGAGCTGCAGACTTCTAATAACTACCCCATTTCGCTCTAGCAATAATTCATCAAAAAAACCTTTATAGTAAACTTCTTTCACTTCAAATCTTCTGCTATTCCAACTACTTTTAAGCTCAACCCATTCCGGATAAAAAACTATATTTTGTTTGGTTGTTTTAATGCCTAATTGCTCGGCATCTGCCTGATTTAACACGACTGCATTTCCCAAAATTTTAGCAGTATAAATAGTTGATGGATTTTGATAGGTATTTACTGGCGTGTCATTTTGTAAAAGCTCGCCATCTTTCAAAATCAATAGCTGGTCCGCTAAAAATAGACCATCGGTCGGGTCATGAGAAACCATAATAATAGTCACACCAGTTTCTCTAACTAAACGCTTAATATCGGCTCTTAATTCGTTTTTCAACAATGAATCAACCTGACTAAAAGGCTCATCTAACAACAAGATTTTAGTATTGCTTACCAATGCTTTTGCAATAGCAACTCTTTGCTGCTCTCCCCCACTTAATTCTATGATCTTTTTATCTTTTAATTTGGTGATGTGTAAGTGCTCCATCACCTCCATTGTTTTTGCCTGCTTGGCAGCAATATTGGTATTTGACAGCATCGAAGCTATATTATCGTAAACCTTGGCATAAATATTAAGCGAGAAGTCTTGGGTTACCATTTTCATTTCAGGGTGACCTGGAATAAGCTGTTCGTCTGGTCCCTTTACCTTAACCCCTTTAAATTCGACCTCGCCAGAATCTGGCTTGAGTAAACCATAAATGCACTTTAATAGGGTCGACTTTCCGCTCCCGCTTTCTCCAATAATAGCTACAATGTTTCCGCTATTAATAGTAAAACTAATATTTTGAATGCCCGATGCATGTGTTTGCTGATATTGCTTAGACAGATTATTTACGGTGATTATATGCTCATTCACAGGGTAAAGTTAATAAAAAATCCCGCAGCTCTCGCCGCAGGATTTTGCTTCATTTGTGTGTGTGTGTGTGTTTATCTAGTTAAGTCCGAAGGTTAAACCAAAGGCCATATTTTTTAATCCTTTTTGTGGTGCGCTATCAAACATGTCGCTTGCATAGTACTTAGCAAAGAAAGCTAAGCTATTCCATCCAACTCTAACAGTTCCTCCGTAACGGAAAGGTGCAAAATTGTAATCATCTTTGATCTTCACTTTTCCCATTTCATCACTGATCTGTTTTACTTTTCCATTTAGCAAGAACCCTACTTCTGGGCCGATAACGAAGTAGAAACGGTTTCCTTTACTGCTTTCGCCAGTTCTGAACTCAAAGTTAAATGGTACGTGAACATAGCTGCTCGAGAGGCGGTTTTTGCTAAAATGGATAGATTCATTAGTATAAGATAATTCAGGGGCATCTTTTACAATAGTAATATCTTTTTTCAAACGAATGTTTGTCCAGTCAAAACCACCAGCGATATAGATTTTAAAGTTTGAACCAAATCTGTATCCAAATTGTAATATATCGAATGATACATTACTAGTTTTACCTGCTTTATAGTCTAAGAACTCATTTGTTGCCGATAAATCAAATTGTCCGTTATCAATTAATTTAGAGAAACCAATATCTAAACGGGTAAATGTCACCCCACCTACAAAACGTGGTCTATTCGGGTCACGTCTTTTAACCGTGTCTCCATCTCTTGTAACCACTAGCGGACCGATGTTAATGCTGCTACCGTAGTTAATTTTTTTAGTTTTTGTACTATCTTGTTGTGCGCTGGCGCTTGATCCGGTCAGAAAGGTAAGTCCGCTTACCAAAACTGCTGTTAATATTAAAGCTTTCATCGTGTGTTTGTTTGTTTTTTGTAGATGAACTTACACAGGTTAGGGTTAAAAATTGGGTGTAACCTGTGTAGGCTCATCGTCTGTTTGTTTGGTTTGGTTTATTTGTGTGTTTCTTATTTGTTTTTCTTGTTAAATTTCAAGAAGCCAATGTTTATTCCTACAATGGATGAGTTATCATCGTCATCAGTGTTAAATCTCACTAGTTTTTTCTCTCTCTTGTCTACTCTATCAACTACATAGTTTACTAGGTCTCCTACGTTTCTAATCCCTTTGCGCTCTTGTACAAGATCTACTTCGTTAATTACATTAGGTTCAACTTGTGTTTGATCTACTTGTGCAATTACAATTGGGTTTTCTACCTGAGCAACTGGCAAGATGTCTATCGGTTTTGGATCTGCTTGTTTAATAGCTAGACGAGCAGTAGTTGTATTTGGTTGCAAAGTCTCTTCATTATTTTTTAAAGTAGTTGCCGAAGTTGTATAATTAACTGAATTAGCATTACTTACTTTATTTGAAGCAAAGCGTGTTTCGTTAACCACTTTTTCTTGAACCGGACTTGCAGCAACTTCAGTACTTACATTTGGCAATACTTCCTCTACGGGCTTAGTGATACTTACAGTTGCATCATCTGGATGAAGTTGTATTTTTTCTGTCTTTTGAAAAACCAACATTGCTGTAAATGCAACGGCTACACTGGCTGCTGCCATCCAATAAATTGGCACTATACGTTTACGTTTTGGTTCTAATTGAGTTTCAATCTTGTCCCATAAATTTGCAGACGGTTCAATTTCTGCATCAATAAATTTGTCTCTAAACAAATTATCAAAATCTTTATCCGGCATGTGTTGCATAACCAAAGCCCTCCATTTTTAAAATTTCTTGTTGCAATATTGCTCTTGCTCTCGACAGCTGAGATTTACTAGCTCCTTCCGAGATACCTAACGTTTCTGCGATCTCCTTGTGGGAGTATCCTTCTATGATGTACATATTAAACACCATGCGATAGCCGTCGGCCAATTTTTGTATTACTTTCATCAGATCTTGCATACCAAGACTGCTGAAGTCAAATCCTTGTGATGGTTGTTCGTAGGCGTCCTCAATTGGAACTACGTTTAACATGCGTAAGTTTTTACGATAGCTTTCAATTGCAGTATTTACCATTATTCTACGTATCCATCCCTCAAATGATCCTTCACCACGATATTCTTTAACTTTTTGGAATATCTTCACATACCCCATTTGTAATACATCTTCGGCTTCCATTCTATCTTTGGCGTAGCGCATACAAACGGCCATCATCTTAGATGCAGTTTGCTTATAAAGCATTTCCTGCATTTGTCGATTGCCAGCTTTGCAGCCCTCCATCAAATCGTCAATTGTATATGTTTTAGTCACCTTCATTGTTTGTTTGTATAGGGTAGATGAACCCTAGCGGTGAAAGGTTGCATGAGACTGAAAAAAAACTTTGTTACAGTTTAAAGTCCTCTTTATAAGTCAAAAATAATGAATGGTTAAACTCTAAATTTTTGGCTGTGTTATTTAAATCAATATGCGGTTCAAAGCGAACATCCAGATACAGTTTTGGAATTAGTTGTTTTTGATACACATATCTAAGCGCTAAAATATTTCTGTTATTTTGTTTAAAACCTTCATCATAAAGGGTTTCTGATACAGATTGATAAAGTGGCATTCCTTTAATGGAAATGAACTTATTCCCTTTCCAATAAGAGGCCACTAGCTCACCCCATTTTGTAATTACACCAGCATTTAGCCATAGGCCAAAACCTCCTTGGTAAGTCCGAACTTTTGTAGGAGAGAAATCCTTATAGACGGCAATATAATTATCCGTATAAATTTCTCTTACGTTTAATCCAATTGTTTGGTGGAGTTTCAAACCGGTTGCTCCATTAAATAAAGTGCTTAGCGGAATTTGTTTTAATATATCAATTTGTCCGCCTTGATGGTAGGCCAAAAATTGAGCTGGGATAGTCAGTTTCCAGTGTCCGGTTTTCAGTAGTGTTGTTTCAGTGATCAACCCTCCAACAATTTCCTCTTTGGCCGCTTCACCTTTATAAATCATTCTTTGCCAGGCAATCCAACTATCCAATTTAAAGTTTTCTTTTTCGACGATTAGTTGCGTTCCATATTCAATTGGTGAAGTAATTTTACGCTCGAAATTATAAATTGGCTCAATGTAATTGTGTTGTATATTACCTTCCAAAGCTCCAAAAATTAGGGTCAGCTCTTTCTTTTGGTATTTTAGGCTAAATAAGGGTTTTACTTCTTTAATACCCTCATTTCCGAAATCTTTTCGCAGATAGGCTCCAGCGGTAAGTGCCAAATTAGGATGCGCATAGTACACCAGTTGAGGTTCAATTTGCGTCCCATACAAAGTATAGCCATCATGAAACTTGTTTGAATATTCGTAATTTCTGACATAATTAAAGTTGTAGAAATTAAAATGGAGCGACCTGCTCAAGGTGTCTGATGGTCTAATGCGGTTAAAGATGGCTTCGTTATTAAACTGAGCCTTTAACAGCATGGGTATTAGCAATGTAATTAGGAAAAGTAAAAAATTTTTCATCAGCTTTGATATGCTACAAAAGTACGAGATTATTCCGTCCATTCACAGCGTGACGTCAATTGCTTCCAAATGCCATCTCTCTTTTCAAACACTTGCAATTCTCCTTTAGACTGTCCGCCAGCGCATATCCGGTCTATATAGAATAAACAAAAAGTATAATTTCTTAAAAAAATAGGCGCTGAGAAATTGTTGTAACATCCGCCAAATTTTTTCTGAAAGAACTTTGCTTCTCGCTTGGGGCTCTTAATCACTTTCGAATTAGCAGTTACAAACTGTCCATCCAAGAAGCGAATACTAGCAGGCAAAACCCGCTTCCAACTAGTTATTTTCGGGAAGTCAATTTCGTTTACAATATGAGCCAGTTCTTCGTCATTAAAACTCACACTATCATCAACAGTGTATAAAAAACAACTATATTTTGGGACATCAACGAGTGTAAATGTAGGATCTGTTAATTCTTTGCTTTTGACTATATTTAAAAATGCGAGTGTCTCTTTAATATATTCGGCTGACGCTACATTTTTGCTTAAAGTAGCTTGCGCATTACTTTTGGTAGCGAAAGAAATCACAATAGATAGCAAAACAAAAAATCTAATCATACTTTCATTTTAGGATGAACTTTCAAGTCCAAATCCATAATTTGCTTTACGATTTTTTCTCTCTATAGCGCTTATAAATCTTAACAGCGACCATAATGATGATAGAAAAAGCGACCAAACCAATTAAGCCGTATATCCAATTGACTGCGCTTTTTAAAATTACAGTGAATACAATGGCAACTAACAAAATAGTCGCTACCTCGTTCCACAAGCGCAGCTGATTTGACGAAAATTTAAATATTCCTCGCCTCAGTTGTTTCATAATGTTTTGGCAAATAAAATGGTAAATAATCAACAGACCAACGAAACCAAGTTTTACTTGCATCCAATCTTCATCCAATAGGCTTGGATTTAAATATAACATCATTGCTCCAGCAGCAATAGTTAGCACCATTGCTGGAATTGTAATAATATTCCAAAGTCGACCCTCTATTTTTTCGAACTCTCTTTGGAGTATATTCTTTTCAATATCGGGTTTATCATTAGCTTCAGTATGATAAATGAATAAGCGAACACCATAGAACAAACCAGCCATCCAACTTACCACGAAGATGATGTGCACAGCTAGGAAATATCTATAGTATTCTTCCACTAATATTTAAATTCTTTTACTACTTCGATTGCATATTTTACGTTATCGAAAGGAATATCGGGCATAATGCCATGGCCTAAATTAAATATAAAGCCCTTCTCTCCACGCATCCGTTCAAATAATTGTAGGATATGTTTTTTGATTACTGGTTGATCCGCATACAGAATATGTGGATCCAGATTACCCTGAACTGCAATTCCTGCTGGCAATGCATTTTTAATATTTAATAAATCTGCATTCCAGTCTACCGAGATCACATCAGGTTTAGCCTCCGCCATAATCGGTGCGAATACAGAACTACCTTTACAAAAAGAAATTACCGGAACATTTGCTCTGTTTAACCCCGCAATAATTTGTTGGTTATACTGATGAGAAAATTCTTGATAATCATTCCATGATAAAGACAACGCCCAGCTATCAAATAATTGAATAGCATTTACACCGGCAGCAATTTGTAAATTCAAATAATCAGTTGTTACTTTTGCAATTTTTGCCAAAAGACGATGTGCAAGTTCCGGGTGATTATGCATTAACAGTTTTGTTAATTTAAAATCTTTCGATGACCCACCTTCTACCAAATAACTCATTACCGTAAATGGCGCACCAGCAAACCCGATTAACGGTATAGTACCGTTTAACCTTTGTTGAATAACCTTAATTGCATCAGCTACATATTGTAAACGATCAATCACATCAGTTTCCAATTTATCGATATCTTGCGCATTTCTAACTGGGTTTGCAAATTTTGGCCCTACTCCCTGTGTAAAACTTAAATCTCCCCCCATAGCCTCACCTGTCACCAGGATATCGCAAAATAAAATTGCAGCATCTATCCCTAATAGATCTACGGGCAACATCGTTACATCAGCTGCAATTTCAGGATTTTTGCACATCTCTAAAAAAGAGTATTTGTTTTTAATTTCCCAATATTGTGGCATAAAACGTCCTGCTTGGCGCATCATCCATACTGGTGGGCGTTCTGTAGATTTTGAAAATGCTGCGTCTAAAAATAGATTGTTCTTCATTTGTGTTAGGCTAAGCTATTAGCTTCTTTCTCTATAATTTTAATAATTTCTTGTGCTCTATTGCTGGTTGCCAATTCCTTGGCTTTTTCTATATATGCCTTTGCACGTTCAACATCCTTTTTTCGCAATGCGAGGTTGGCTAAATGGATTAGAACGAAAGCCTTGTCGTTTTTTCCTCCTAACGGGAAACGACTTGCTATTTGAAAATGAAATTCAGCTGATTCGAAATCCTCTCGTTGTAAAGCAATATTTGCACGCATAAATTCATAATATCCTCGTCTGTTTCTGGCTAGTCGATCTGGATTACCAACCTCTGCTAAAATTGTCTCCGTTTTTTCATAATCAGCATCTTTAAAATATTTAGACGCTAACAATACCGAGCTATGTTTATAATGCGTATACAAAACAAAGGCAAATAGAAAGCCGGCAATTGCAGCCAGCTGATACTGTTTAAAATATAAACTTACGAATGCAGAAAGGACAAAAACGCCCATTAAAGCATATCTACCTTTTGCGTTATACATTAACCGTTAAATCTGTGAATTTATAACCAACTCCTCTGATTGAATGAAAGTAAACCGGATTTTTTTGATCAGGTTCAAAGTATTTACGGAAGGTTAAGATGAAATTGTCAATTGTTCTAGTTGACGGATAAACATCATAATTCCAAACTGTCTCTAAAATCTGCTCACGAGATACAGCTTCATTTTTACGCTCAATCAATAATTTTAACAGCATAGTTTCCTTTTTTGTTAAAGGCACTACCACACCATCATCCTGTTTCAATTCAAATGAATTAAAATAAATGGTTTTATCGCCAATTTTATAAGAGTTTAATTCTTTCAAATCGTCTGCTTTAAGGCTACGTTTTACTAGAATTCCAACACGTAAAATTAGTTCTTCCAAGTTAAATGGCTTAACTAAATAGTCATCAGCACCCTTCTTAAGGCCCATTACACGGTCTTCACTTGTATTTTTAGCTGTTAAAAATAAAATTGGAACTTCAGTGTTTTCTAAACGAATAGTCTCACATACTTGAAACCCATCCATTTCTGGCAACATTACATCTAAAATAATCAGGTTGAAACGTTCTTCCTTGAAAACTTTAAGTGCTGTTTTACCGTCTTTTACGGCATGAACTTTATAACCCTCTAACTCGAGGTTTAGTTTGATGGCATCCAACAAATGATCTTCGTCTTCAACCAAAAGTATTCTTAATTTTTGTGGCATATCAATTAAATGTTACTTCAAAAATTGCACCTTGCGGTACGTTATCTTTTACGCTAATATCAGCGTCGTGGTTTTGTAATACTTCTTTAACAATAAACAAGCCAAGTCCAGTACCCTTAGATTTTCGAACATTTTCATCACCAACACGATAAAATTTATCGAAAATTAACATTTTCTCTTCATCTGGAATGCCCAGACCTTTGTCTGAAACCGTTAAAATCGACTTACCGTCATTTTGACAGAGTTCCACTGCAACTTCGGCACATGGCCCAGAATACTTAACTGCATTTTCGACTAAATTGGTCACTACAGATGATAAGGCAAACTTATCTCCCACTACCCTAATGCCTTCCTGTATTTTAGTATTAATTAATTGTTCATTTCCACATGAGTGAACTTGCAAACGATCAGTGATTTTGGTTACCAATTCTGAAAAATCAAATTCCTCTTTCGGAAATGAATAAGTTCTACTTTCGATCTTTGTAGCCAATAACATATTTTCTACTAAATCATCTAGTCGTTCTATATCTTTTAAAGAGTTATTCAGCAATGATAATTGCATTTGCTTCTCTAAATCTCTTTTTACGATAGTTTGTAAAGAAAGTTTAATAGCTGCCAAGGGTGATTTTAATTCGTGCGTAACCGAAAGCAAGAAGTTTTGCTGACGCTCATGTAATTTATCCTCCTTCTTAATAGAGGCATGAATAAAATAACCGCCTATCCCTAATAAAAATAGAAATACAGATCCTTCACCCATTACCATTGCCATTCGAGAAGGCTGAAGTTCAATCACAACTGTTCCCCACCAAAACATTTCAATTAAGGCGTAAAACAATAAAAAGTAAAAGATTAAAAGTGATTTCTTCATTTGCGTAAAACAGTAAATCTATTTCTTAAAAACTAAATCCAATGCATCAAAAATGGCTCGCTTAGCTTTTTCAAGCTCTATTTTAGTATGCGCTGCAGAAACAAAACCAACCTCGTATCCTGAAGGGCCTAGATAAATCCCTCTATTTAACAACTCACGATGCATTACTTTAAATTTCTCCATACTCGCAGGATCAATAGCTTCAGCCGTTTGGATTTTTACTGCATCAGTAAATGCGAACCAAAATATAGACCCTACTGAAAACACTTTAAACTTGTAGTTTCTGGCAGTTGCAAATCGCTGAATGCTTTCTACAAATTCAGCCGTTTTCGCATTTAAATCTTTATAGAATCCAGACCTCGAAAGCTCGGTTAACGTAGCGATACCCGCAGCCATTGCAACTGGGTTTCCAGAAAGTGTTCCTGCTTGATAAACTCCACCATCTGGTGAAATATGACTCATAATTTCGGCAGAGGCACCATACATTCCTACAGGTAATCCGCCGCCAATTATTTTACCATAGGTTAATATATCGGGGTTGATTCCATAATAGGCGGCCGCACCTTCTAGCCCCACTCTAAAACCAGTTATCACCTCATCAAATATAAGCAATGCACCGTTCTCAGTACATGCTGCTCGTAAAAACTCAATATAAGCTTGATCTTGTATCAGCAGCCCATTATTTGCAGGAATTCCTTCAATAATTACAGCTGCTACTTGGTCTTTAAATTGCTCAAAAGCTTGGGTAATTGCTGCAGTATCATTTAAAGCTATAACTATGGTCTCTTCAGCGAAAGACTTAGGAACACCTGCCGACGAAGTCTCACCAAAAGTCACTAACCCTGAACCAGCTTTTACAAGTAATGAATCACTATGTCCGTGGTAACAACCTTCGAATTTGATAATTTTATCACGCTTAGTATAACCTCTAGCTAAACGAATGGCCGACATTACTGCTTCAGTACCCGAACTAGTAAACCGTATTTTTTCTACGTACTTATTATTTTTAATGATTAGCTCAGCCAATTCATTTTCAAGTGCTGTTGGCGCACCAAAACTCATTCCGCTTTGCATCACTTCAACAACTTTTTCTCTAATTTTGGAGTTATTATGCCCTAGAATAAGCGGACCCCAACTAGCACAAAAGTCTATAAATTGATTGCCGTCGGCATCCCAGATAAAGCAACCATCTCCCTTCTGAATAAACAGTGGTGTTCCGTAAACAGACTTAAATGCCCTCACGGGTGAATTTACGCCACCGGGAAAAAATGTTTTTGATTTCTCATATAACTCGGCAGATTTCGATCGACTAATATCAGGCTTACTGCTCGAATTTACTGGCATCTCCTCTTCGTTCGCTGAAAATATTTTTTTTATTGATTCTAACATCTTACTAAGGTTGAAGATTGGAAGGTTTATCTTTTTATTACATCCAATTATTTTCTACTATATCTCTTATATGGTACGTTGTAATGATACTCGCTCCCGCGCGTGCAAAAGCATGCATTGTTTCCATCACAACTTTTTGTTCGTCTATCCACCCGCGTTGAGCGGCTGCTTTAATCATCGAATATTCGCCCGACACATTATAACAAGCTATAGGAAGTTCGGTATTTTGTTTGAGTTTACCAATAATATCTAAATAAGCCAATGCCGGTTTAACCATTAAAACATCAGCTCCTTCACCTTCATCAAGCATGGCTTCACGAATAGCTTCATTGCTATTTCTAAAATCCATTTGATAGGTTTTTCTATCGCCTTTATTTGGTGCACAATCTGCGGCTTCTCTAAAAGGCCCGTAATAAGCTGAAGCAAATTTAGTTGCATGAGACATGATTGCCGTATTTACAAAATCTTGCTGGTCTAATTGTTGTCTAATTGCAGCTACCCGACCATCCATCATATCAGAAGGCGCTAACATATCTGCTCCTGCAGCCGCATGATTTAAAGCCATTTTCGCAATTAGATCAACTGACAAATCATTTTGAATATAATCGTCTTTGATAATACCACAATGGCCGTGTGTGGTATAAGAGCACACGCAAACATCAGTCACAATGTACAAATCATCACCAAAGTTTTTCTTCAAGGCCTTAACTGTCACGGGCACCAACGAATTTGGATCATATGCTGCACGCGCATCGTCACTTTTCTCATCTCCCACGCCAAAAAGCATAATTTTATTTACACCTAATTTCAAGCCTTTTTCTACATCCTTTAATAAATTGTCTGTAGAAAAATGATGTATCCCCGGCATCGCATCAATTGGCTTTTTGACATCTGACCCTGGTACAACAAAATAAGGATAGATAAACATATCTTTCGACAGCCGAGTTTCGGCAACCATTTCTCGTACAACAGGATTTTTCCTTAACCTTCTTGGTCTAAACATGTAACAATCTTTAATGGGCTATCAGTTTCACGCCCTTTTCAAATAATTCAGTCTCCTTTAGTCCTTGGAACTCCGATTAAACATCAATTCCAAAAACAGCTTCCGCAAGACCAATTTCATCAGGCGAATATGGCAAACTATACTTCACACCCATCTCCTCAAATTTCTTACCCGTAGAGTTACCTATTGCGATAACTTTCTGCTCTGGCTCCAATAAATTGGTCGAAAAATAAGCATCAACGTTAGATGGGCTTGTAAAAATTAAGATTTCTGCTGCAGTTCCATCAATATCATCTTCTTTAACTGTTTCATAAATCGGCAAGTCGACTACTTTGGTATCAACACCCAATGATTTTTGAATGCTCAACAACGAATCTTGTGCCCTTGGAAACATTACAGTCTCGTTTTTCACTAATTTAGCAAACTCTTCAGCTACTTCAGTTATGTCTCCGCTTTCACCAACAAAATCTGCTAAATGTCCAAATTTTCTGAGCGTATCTTCAGATCCTCTTCCAACAACACCGAATTTTACTTTTTTCGCTAAGACAGGGTTTAATTTAAAGAAATATTCTACCCCATTTCTGCTGCTAAAGAAAATCCAGTCAATATTTTTCAAGTAAAAAGGATCCAAAATATTTACTATCGGAAATGTTCTTATCAACGACCGTCCTTCAATCTCTATCTGATGTTTTTCTAATGCTTTTCTAAAATAACTATGTTCGCCAATCTCTCTTGAAATAAAGACTTTTGCAGGCTTTTTTCGTTCTTTATTAAATTTCGCAACGATTTTTTCTGCAAGGCCTTCAGTACTTTCTGTTCGTAAAAATAATCGATCAGGAAAATGTTCATCAGTTTCTGCCTTAGAGGTCCATACTTCAAAAAGATCATCCTCTTTTTTACAATAACAGCCTAGTGGCATGTGGCAGCCGCCCTCAAACAGATTTAAAACTTTACGTTCAACAGCGATTTCCTCAGCAGTAGCTTGATGATTTAAGGGTTGTAAAGCAGCAAAAAGCTCGGCATCGCTTTCTCTAATTTGAATAGCTAATGCACCTTGCGCCGGAGCTGGCACAAGTTCGGTGGTATCTACAACCTCTACATGAAATTCAGACAAATCTATATTTAGTCTATTCACGCCAGCTTTTGCAAGCAAAATAGCATCATAGTCTTCATCACGTAATTTCTGTATGCGTGTAGGTACGTTGCCCCGAAGATCTTCAATATTAAGATCAGGTCTCAACGCTAATAGTTGAGCTTTACGACGGTTAGAAGACGTTCCTACCATTGCTCCCTTTTTTAAAGATAGCTTTTGACTTATTTCAACACAATCTTTTAGAATGAGTAATAATTCCGAGGGATCTTCCCGCTCAGTAACTACGGCTATGATCAATCCAGGCGGGTTGGTAGTAGGTAAATCTTTATGCGAATGAACAGCTATATCGATCGAACCATTCAATAGTTCTTCTTCTAATTCTTTAGTGAAAAAACCCTTACCTTCGAGTTTATCCAATCGGAGGTTCAATATCTTATCGCCTTGCGTTTTAATAATCTTTAATTCTGCATCAATTCCAATTTCGGCCAATCTATCTTTCGTATAGTTTGCCTGCCATAATGCTAAATCGCTACCGCGCGTACCAATAATTAGTCTTTTCACCTTGTTCTAGTTTTTCAGCAAATTTAATATTTTTTTTGAACGGATTTTGGTTCTCTATTTTATCCACCAAGACACGAATAGGATTTTGAATTCAACGTTTGCAGTTAACCCCAGTCTCGCATCTCAATAACGAATACTCACTCAACACTCAGTAATCGATCAACTATTCTTCACCAAAATTTCCTTTGCCATTACCATGGGTACGCTAATACACTTTTTTTCCATGTAATCCATTACTCGTTCCAATACGGCCCTAGAATTATCATCTAACGTGTTAATTTCGTCCGCAAAAACACCATTCATTGCTGTGTGTTTAATTTCCTTAATTTTTTTAGGAACATCACTCATTGCGATTTCAATTTTGCGCTGCCTCAATACCAACTCAAAATCCTTGATATTGGAATCAATGATATGTTCAGCATGAACTAATTCATCGTAACGCTCTTGAATATTTTTACGGGCAATTTCTTTTAGTGATTCTACTTCAATATAATGTACCGGGAAATTTTGAATTACGCTAGCGTCAGTATCATTTGGAATTGCTAAATCGACGATAACTTTTTTACCGGTCTCCTTGTTCAATAACTTAGCGTAAACTTCTTCAGTAATAATAGGTTCAATAGAACCTGTACAGGTAATAATAACATCAAAACCTTTATCAAAATTTGGCAAATCAGCTAGTGGATATGCTTTGCCATTTAGCTCCTTTGCTAAGCTTTCTGCCTTTTCTAATGTTCTGTTAAAAACTGAAAAATTGGCGTACTTATGCTTTTTTAAGTATTGAGCAATGTTCTTATTAGTTTCGCCAGCTCCAATAATCAGTAGCCTAGCATTAGGACTCATGTTTAATTGACGGAGTTTACGATAGGCTAACGAAACAATCGACACAGGGTTTTTAGAAATATTGGTATGCGTATAAACTTCTTTAGCTGTTTTTACAACCCTATTCATGATCATTCGCATATAGTCGCCAGTAAATCCAGCAACTCTACAAGCCTCGTACGCTTTCCGAACCTGCGCTAGTATCTCTTTTTCACCAACTACCAAGCTTTCTAAAGAGCACGAGGTTCGAAGCAAGTGATTAAATGCTTCCCCTTTTTCGTAGGTCGAAACATTTTCTACAAACTGATCCATGTATTCAACAGGCAAACCCATATCTAATACTGTAAGAAATTTGGTTATAAATGCCTTATCAACAAGATCGTTTGAAGTAAAAATAAACTCTACGCGGTTACAGGTACCAACATAAAATATTTCTTTAATATTTAATGTCGATTGAATATTTCTCAATCTATCATCTAGCGTTTGGTCACATATCACCAATTTACCTAATGCTTTTAGATCAATTTGCTTATGTGTAAATGCAATAATTTTTAAATATTCCAAAATGGGTACAGCCTATTATTTTTTGCGTAACAAAAGTAACAACGTAGCTTCATATCACTGTCATTACCCTGTAATTTAGGCTAATTTAGAAAGATTTTAAATTAACTTTATTTTAACAAAGCAGTTGCGCCTCAGCTCTCTACGTCAAACCTACCATGTAATTTTTCACGAGAATTGTTATATTTATTTCTCATGGAACCCTTACAAATCAATTAAATGTCAACTAAACGCTTAACTGCTGCTGCTTTTATTGAAAAATTATTAAGTTATCAGTCCGATGAAGAATTAAAGAAAATTCAGCGATATTTTAAATCTGATACGGGGCAATACGGTGAGGGCGATCAATTTATGGGTGTAAAAATAGGACTAGTGTTTCAAACTACCAAAGAATTTATTGAAATGCCTATCGCAGAAATCGAAAAGATGCTAGAAAACCCGATACATGAGATTCGAACTGGGGCTGTTAGTATAATGGATAAAGCCTCAAGGGACAAAAAAATAACAGCTGAACGCTTAAAAGAACTATTTGATTTATATATAAGGCGGCACGATCGTATTAACAATTGGGACTTGGTTGATTTGGGTTGCCTATATATGACAGGGAGCTATTTATTTAACAAGCCAAGGACAATACTATACGAATTAGCCAAGTCTGATTCTATCTGGGAACGTCGAACCGCAATTTTGGCAACATGTTTTTTTATTAAAAAAGGAGACCTAGACGACACGTTTGCGATTGCCGAAATGCTGTTATCAGACAAGGAAGACCTAGTACACAAAGGAGTGGGTTGGATGTTGCGCTTTGCTGGAGATAAAGACAAGCCACGCCTATTCACTTTTTTAGATGCCTTTGCGGGAATAATGCCTAGAACAATGCTTAGATATGCAATTGAAAAATTAACTAAGGAACAACGTGAGTATTATTTAGGTTTAAAAAAAGTAAATAAAAAAAATCTTGAAAATGATTAGTTCAAAAGAATTTAAATCAATTGCCCTAAGCTTTCCTGAAGCAGAAGAGCATAAGCATTTTGAAAATATTGCATTTAAAGTATCGAAGAAAATATTCGTCACGCTGAATGAGAAAAAAAATCAAGCTTGTGTTAAATTGTCTCTCGTAGATCAGGATGTTTTTGCGCTGGCAGCCAAGTCAGTTATTTATCCGGTTCCAAACAAGTGGGGTAAACAAGGATGGACAATTATAGAACTGGACAAAATTAAAGCCGACTTACTAACCGACGCACTTACCATGGCATTTTGCACAGTTGCACCAAAAAGGCTAACCAACGATTTTATCAGCAAATTAAATAATATATAATGATAAAAAATCTAATGGCAAACGTACTCAAAGCTGGACTAATTGTGGGAACTTTAGATATACTCGCTGCATTGATCCAATTTTATATTAAAACAAACAAAAACCCTATCAGCGTACTCAATTTTATTGCAAGTGGCGTTTTTGGCAATGACGCATTTACCGGAGGCACAAAAATGGTCGCATTTGGGCTTTTCTTTCATTACGTTATTGCATTCAGTTTTACGCTTTTATTTTTCAAATTATACCCCAAATTATCAGTGCTTATTCGTAACACTTTTTTATTAGGGTCTGTATACGGTTTATTTATTTGGTTAACCATGCAATTTGTGGTGCTACCGCTATCCCAAGCTCCAGCAATGAAGATGAATATACAAGGTGCTATAACTGCTATTTTAATATTAATTGCGTATATCGGGATACCACTTTCGTGGTTAACCCCGCGATACACAAATCATATAAATAAATAGTTTTTTCGCCACGAATACACGAATTTTGATTTGTCTATTCGTGGCGAAACTGAAGCAAATTTGAGGTTAAGCAATATAATTCTTTGTTTTTTCGAAAATAGTACCTGCATTTTACCACAACAAGTGCTGATATTTACTCGAATTGCAACTGCGTTTTGAATTCATCCGCGTAAAACCGTTACTACCTCATTATCAACAGGTAGGAACATAAAATTAATGCGATTTAAACGTATCAATATATTTATAAGCTATTAAACCCCAAATATTTACAAGGCTAAAACACCACACAATCATTAGACTTTACTATAAAATGAGTGTATTTTAGGGATTCTAATATCCAAATACATTAAATTGATATGAACATTAAAAACTATAGTCTCTCGCTATTGCTTGTTTTTTTAACGAGTTTCCAAATTTCAGCACAACAGAAAACAAAACTAACACCATTGCAGCAAAAAGTTAATGCGTTAGTGGCCAAAATGACTTTGGAGGAAAAGGTTGGTCAAATGGCTCAAATTACACTAGACGTAATTGGCAAAGGGAAAGATCGATTTAGTAGCGACGAACCTTTCACACTCGATGAAAAAGCTATGCAAAAAGCATTGGTACAATATAAATTGGGATCGGTATTAAATACTTCTAACAATAGGGCAAGAACGCCCCAAGTTTGGTTTAACATCATTAGCAAAATTCAAGAAACTGCCATGACAAAAAACAAGAATGGCATTCCAGTACTATATGGTATAGACGCCATTCATGGCGAAACTTATACAGCCGGGGCGACTATGTTCCCTCAGCAAATCGGTCAAGCTGCCACCTTTAATCGCTCTCTAGTTCGTAGAGGAGCCGAAATTACAGCTTACGAAACGCGCGCTAGCTCAATTCCATGGGCATTTTCACCCTTGTTAGATCTAGGTGCCGACCCTCGTTTTCCACGTCAATGGGAAAGCTTTGGCGAAGACCCATATTTAGTTTCAGAATTAGGATTCCAAATGGTCAAAGGATTTGAAGGAGAAAACAACGATGTTTCCAATCCCTTTAAAGTCGCCTCATCAATTAAGCATTTTTTGGGTTACCAGGTTCCTCTGTCTGGTAAAGACAGAACTCCCGCTGTGATATCAGATCAAGCTTTAAAAGAATACCATCTTACTCCGTTTAAAGCCGCTATTGAGGCCGGTGCAAAAACCATCATGATTAATTCTGGATTAATAAATGGTGTCCCTGTTCATGCGAATTATAAAATTCTAACCAAGTTGCTAAAGGAAGAGCTAGGTTTTAAAGGTTTAGTCGTTACAGATTGGGGAGATATTGAAAACTTGCACAATAGAGATCATGTTGCAAAAGATAATAAAGAAGCGGTTATGATTGCTATTAATGCTGGAATAGACATGAGCATGATTGCCTATAACTACGAACCTTTTTGTGATAATCTAATCGCACTTGTGAAAGAAGGCAAGGTAAAACAGTCACGTATAGATGATGCTGTTAGAAGAATTCTAACTGTAAAATTTGAACTCAACCTTTTTAACAAACCAACAACGAATATTAAAGACTATCCAGAGTTTGGAAGCAAAGCTTTTGAGCAAGCTGCACAAAATACCGCAGCCGAATCAATTACGCTGTTAAAAAACTCAAACAACGTACTACCTCTAAATAAATCAGCAAAAATTTTAATTACTGGTCCTAATGCCAATTCAATGAGAACCTTAAATGGAGCTTGGACTTACTCTTGGCAAGGGGAAAAGGTAGAGGAATTTGCGGGCCAGTACAATACGATCCTGGAAGCCACGCAAAATAAGGTTGGTAAAGGGAACGTAACATTTGTTCCGGGGGTAAGTTATAAAATGGATGGTAAATATTGGGAAGAATATAGTGATCAAATGGAACAAGCTGTGACAGCAGCAAAAAACGTTGATGTTATCTTACTTTGCCTTGGGGAAAACTCCTATACCGAAACACCTGGTAACTTAAGCGACCTATATATCAGCGATCTTCAGACAGAGTTGGCTCAAAAATTGGCAGCAACCGGCAAAACAATTATTTTAGTTTTGAATGAAGGTCGACCAAGAGTTATCAGCAAATTCGAAAAGAAAATGAATGCGATTATCCAAACTTACCTACCTGGAAATTTTGGAGGCAATGCTTTAGTTGATATTCTGTATGGCGATGTTAATCCTTCAGGTAAATTACCTTATACCTATCCTCAATATCCAAACGCATTATTTACCTACTACCATAAACCATCAGAAGCAAGAGAAACTACCGAAGGTGTTTACAACTATGATGCCGATTATAATCCACAGTATCCTTTCGGTCACGGGTTAAGCTATACTACTTTTAAATACAGTGACATAAAATTAAGTAGCAATACGCTTAAAAAAGGAGAAACACTATCGATCAGCGTGGATGTGACTAACACTGGAAAAGTTACGGGAAAAGAGGCGGTATTGTTATTTGTTTCAGATTTAGTTGCCAACAATATTAGTCCCGATGCTAAAAGACTAAGAGGATTTGAAAAGATTGAACTTAAAGCGGGTGAAACTAAAACGGTGAGCTTTAAAATTACTCCTGCTAACATTGCATATGTAAATTCAAGTAATAAATGGGTTACTGAAGCTGGAGAATTTTCTATTCAATTGGCAGATAAAAGAATTAAATTTAACTATGTTCCATAAGATGACTAGATCAAGGTTTCTAATTTTATCCTTCTACACTTTCGCTGTTATTCTAGTGTCTTGTGCTTGTAAGAAAGGCACAAAGGCGGAAACAATAACACCTCCTGTTGTAAAGCCTGTATTGACGAGTGATGTTGGTTTTTGGTTAACTAAAGGAGATCGGTCTGCCCTATTGGCGAAACAAAATGTAGAACTTAATTTCACAGCTACCACAAATTCTAATGCTACCATAGAAGTAGATGAAACTCAAGTTTATCAATCTATTGACGGATTTGGATATACGTTAACTGGTGGAAGTGCTACTTTGATCAACAACTTAGGTACTACCGAAAAAGATGCTTTAATTAAAGAATTATTCTCTAATGATGAAGGAGCAATTGGCGTAAGCTATTTAAGAGTTAGCATTGGGGCTTCAGATTTAAGCGCCAATGTTTTTACTTATAATGAAAGACCAGTGGGGCAAACTGACATCAATCAGGATAATTTCTCCATTGCAGCAGAAATGACCGACCTAGTTCCTGTATTAAAGAAAATTCTGGCGGTGAATCCCTCGATTAAAATTTTGGGTTCCCCGTGGACTGCGCCAACCTGGATGAAAACAAATAAAGCTTTTAAAGGCGGGAGCTTAATGCCAGCTTATTATCAATCCTATGCAAAATATTTTGTAAAGTATATTCAGGCCATGAAAACCGAAGGCATTGTTATCGATGCAATTACGATACAAAATGAACCTTTGCACCCTGGAAACACACCAAGCATGTTTATGGAAGCGATAGACCAAGCTACTTTTATTAAAACGGCTTTAGGACCGGCATTTCAAGCTGCTGGCATTACAACAAAAATCATACTGTACGATCACAATGCCGATCGTCCAGATTATCCTATGTCTATTTTAGCAGATCCAGCAGCAAATGCATATATCGATGGTTCTGCTTTTCATTTGTATGGTGGAAACATTTCTGCTTTATCTACCGTCCACAGTGCTTATCCAGACAAGCATATCTATTTCACAGAACAATGGGTGGGTGGACCAGGAAATTTTGCAGAAGACTTAAAATGGCATGTTTCTACGTTAATTATTGGCGCGACAAGGAATTGGAGCCGAAACGTACTAGAATGGAATTTAGCAGCAGATGCTAACTATAATCCGCACACACCTGATGGTGGGTGTACAACCTGCTTAGGGGCAATTACCATTGCACCAGCAGTTAGCAGAAATGTTGCTTATTACGTTATCGCACATGCATCGAAATTTGTTAAACCAGGCTCTGTCCGCATAGGATCGCCGATTGTTGGAACACTTAGTAATGTGGCTTTTAAAACACCAGACGGTAAAAAAGTGCTTATAGTGATGAACACAAGCTCTGATCCTCAGACGTTCAACATCAAGCATAGTGGAAAGATCGTGACCACTACCCTGCCAGGGGGCGCAGTGGGAACCTTCATTTGGTAGTTTCTTATCTACCCAAGCGTAATTGTAACCCTAATGTCGCGCATTCTCATTATAAAACAAAAAAGCTACAACAGGCTAACTCAAACATTTTTTAATAGATATTGTTGATAGATAAAAATAGCAAATGAAATTTTATCAGTACTTAACAATTGCAGCAATTGGAATTTTCGCTGCTTGTCAGCCTAAAGAAAACAAAACAGCTAATGGCAATACTAGCCCAGCAACTAAACAATCGTGTTATAGCTACACTAAGAACAGAGATACTGCTATGTTAACGCTTATAAGCAGTGGTCATGTTATTACAGGTGAGCTTAGTTATAAACTGTTTGAAAAAGATAGTAATAGTGGTATTATTAAAGGTGAGATGAGAGGTGATACCTTAATTGCAAATTATGTCTTCAATTCAGAAGGAAAAGAATCTACAAGACAAGTTGCATTTCTTAAAAAAGATGGAAAGTTATTGGAAGGTTACGGAGAAGTTACGGATCAGCAAGGTAAAACTACTTTCAATACCATTTCAAAATTGACATTTGGTGGTAGTATTGAATTTTCGGAAGTAAAGTGTCAATAAAAAATGCCCCAAAAGGTAAGACCTAATTGGGGCATTTTCATAAGGTTTAAAACCTATTTCTTAAGTTTAAGCGATAGTTTATCCCACTGCGCTACTAACTTAGTGTAATGATCAACATAGATTTGATTTTCGTCTTTTGATAATTTGTTTCCCCAAGCGGATGCCACTTTAACCCATTCCCAATATTTGGCATTCACAGCTTTAATTTTAGCAGCATCTTTACTATTGATTGCGGCAATATATTCCTGTTTAATTGGTTCAAATTTCTCGAAACCTTCATTTACCTCTTCACTTGAAAATTGAGGGGTTTTTACTTTAATATTTGGAGACACATCTAACAGGGCTTTGCCGCTGTTTGCTCCGGCAGGTGTAGTTGCCACTGCCTGTGTCTTAGCAGTGTCAGCATTTGCAGCAACTGTAGTTGAATCAGCATCAGATTCTGCAGTTCCTTTTTGATTACTCTGGCAAGAAATGATTGTTGTAGCAAGAAAACTCATTGCTATTAGTGAAAATAATACTTTTTTCATGTGTGTATAATCTTTAAATAATTAATTCGGTTACAAAAATACTTAAAATCAGAAAACAAACGCAACTGGATATGTTAAAAAACCTTAAATAATCACCCTTAGAACTTTTCAAATCTTTCCCAAAAGCCATCTACTGGTAAAGGGGCGAAAATCTCAACACGCTCTTTCTGAACTGGATGAATAAATTCTAGCCTCCTAGCGTGCAAACATATACTTCCTTTCCGGCTACCACGAGGATATCCATACTTATTATCACCAACGATAGGACAATCCATTGTTGACAACTGAACTCTGATTTGATGAGATCTACCAGTTAAAGGGTTAACCTGAAGCAGATAGAAACCTCCTAACTCACCGATCAACTTATAATCTAATTCCGACCGCTGACTTCCAACAACTTCCTTGTTAAAGGCGGTTACCAAGTTCTTTTTAGGATTTTTGATCAACCAATGAACCAATTTACCTTCTGTTAACGCAGGTTTATTTCGAACCACAGCGAAATACGTTTTCTTGACTTCTCTATTTTTAAAAATGGCATTCATCCTTTCTAGCGCCTTACTCGTTTTGGCAAAGAGAATTACGCCACTAACCGGCCGATCCAATCGATGAACTACTCCCAAAAATGCACCATTAGGTTTATGATACTTCGCAGCAATATATTTTTTCACCTTTTCGTCTAAAGGCTCATCTCCTGTCTCATCAACCTGAACAATATCCCCCGATCTTTTATTAATAGCAATTAGGTGATTATCTTCGTATAAGATATCTTTTTCGGTAATAGGCATTTTAAAGTATCAAGTATTTAGTATCAATTATTAAGACTAGGTGTTCATAGGGAGTGAGCTGAACGCCCAACCCCTAACTTAATATTGTTCCTTTTCATTCGGAAAATCATTTGCTTTCACATCATCTATATAAGCCTTTGCGGCTCCTAAAATTCCATCGTATAAGTTAATGTATTGCCGTAAGAAACGAGGTTTAAAACCCTTAGTTAACCCAATCATGTCGTTCACCACTAATACTTGCCCATCGCAATCGGGACCAGCACCAATTCCTATGGTTGGTATATTAACACTTTGGGTTACTTCTTTTGCCAATTTTGCGGGAATTTTCTCAAGTACCACGGCAAAACAACCTGCATCCTGCAAAGCTAAGATATCTGATTTTAACTTGTTTGCTTCTTCCTCATCTTTTGCTCTAACGGTATAGGTGCCAAACTTATAAATAGATTGAGGAGTTAAACCCAAATGGCCCATAACAGGTATACCAGCAGTAATAATTCGCTGAATAGATTCTGATACTTCAGTACCCCCCTCTAATTTAACACCATGAGCACCAGATTCTTTCATGATACGTATTGCGGAATTTAATGCCTCCTTTGAGTTGCCTTGATACGAACCAAAAGGTAAGTCAACTACGACAAAAGCTCGACTAGCACCTCTTACAACTCCCTGTGCATGGTAAATCATTTGATCTAAGGTAATAGGCAGGGTCGTTTCATGCCCAGCCATCACATTTGAAGCAGAATCTCCTACCAATAAAACATCTAAACCGGCGTCATCTAAAATAGTTGCCATTGAATAGTCATATGCAGTAAGCATTGCTATTTTTTCTCCACGATGTTTCATCTCTTGTAAGATGTGTGTGGTTACTCTTTTAATTTCCTTATTTACTGACATACGTTTTGATTTGACAACAAAATTAAGTTTTAGAATTGAGATTTTTGTGTTAAAGCGAAAAGCGTTTTGCATTGAGCGTGAGTTGCAATACGATTAATCATTACGATATACACCTTAGGCCAAGCGTTCAACGAAAAAAAAACATCTTTTCTCTTGAGAAACGCTCAAAATTGCATAACTTTGTATCCTGAAATGAATGAGTTCAATCAGATTTACTTATCTCCCAATCAAAACGGTTTATCCGTTAAGAAATTTCATTTTTTATCGAATTCACCCAACACTTTCTCTAGCGAGAAAGAATTATTTACATTGAAATCTTATCGTAATACACATGACTAACTACACCAAGTTACCTGCAATATTGTTATTGGCCGACGGCACAGTTTTTTATGGCAAAGCTGCTGGAAAAATCGGAACAACAACTGGAGAAATCTGTTTCAATACAGGAATGACAGGTTATCAGGAGGTTTTTACAGATCCTTCTTACTATGGGCAAATTATGGTAACAACCAATGCGCATATCGGTAACTATGGGATGCATAGAGACGAGGTCGAATCAGAATCTATCAAGATTGCTGGTTTGGTGTGTAAAAACTATAATATTATTTATAGTAGAAAAGAAGCTACAGAATCAATACAGGATAATTTTCAGAATGAAAACATTGTAGGTATTTCTGAGATAGATACGCGTGCTTTAGTACGCCACATTAGAAATAAAGGTGCAATGAATGCTATTATTTCTTCAGAAATTACAGATCTGCAAGAGTTAAAAAAGCAACTGGCAGCTGTGCCTTCTATGGATGGATTAGAACTTTCTTCTCAGGTGTCTACCACTGAACCGTATTATTATGGCAATCCAGATGCTAACTATAAAATTGCAGCACTAGATTTAGGGATCAAGAAAAACATTTTAAGAAACTTTGCTGATAGAGATATCTATGTAAAAGTTTACCCAGCTAAAACTACTTTTGCAGAAATGGATCAATGGGGGGCAAATGGTTATTTTATCTCTAATGGCCCTGGAGACCCTGCTGCTATGCCTTATGCTATTGAAACGGTTAAATCAATACTTGAGGCGGATAAACCTATGTTTGGGATTTGCCTTGGACATCAGCTTCTAGCCGAAGCAAATGGTATTGGTACCATGAAAATGTTTAACGGTCACCGAGGATTAAACCATCCAGTAAAGAACATCATTAAAAATCATTGTGAAGTAACCTCTCAAAATCACGGTTTTGGCGTAATACCTGAAGAAGTGAGAAAATCTGATAAAGTAGAAATCACACATATTAACTTAAACGATGATTCTATTGAGGGTATTCGTGTAAAAGGTAAGAAAGCATTCTCTGTGCAATATCACCCTGAATCTTCTCCTGGCCCTCATGATTCGCGTTACTTATTCGATGATTTTGTTGATTTGGTAAAAGGTGAGCTTGCTTGGTAATTAACCGAGAAAAAGCACCACTTTATCGACATTTTACTACCGTTTAGCGAAAATTTCATTTTTAATGTTTCACACCTTCTTACATTTATCAAATGAAGAATAGCAATGTAATCATTAGCGTAAAAAATCTCGTAAAAAACTATGATGATTTTAAAGCTGTTCAAGGATTAAGTTTTGATGTTTACGAAAATGAAATTTTTGGATTATTGGGACCAAATGGTGCTGGTAAAACTACCACGTTAGAAATAATTGAAACGCTACGTCAAAAAACTTCCGGGGAAGTAACTGTGGATGGATTTTCGATTGACAGCCAAGCTAATGCGATTAAGCGCATTATTGGCGTTCAACTGCAAGCCGCTGGATATTACCCAAATTTAAATTTGGTAGAACTACTTGAACTTTTCTCTGGATTGTATGGAGTTAAGGTAAAGCCCATGGAAATGCTTGAAAAGGTAAATTTGCAAGATAAAGCAAAAGCTAAATATAAAGCGCTCTCTGGAGGTCAAAAACAACGTTTCTCTATTGCAACAACGCTGATCAACTCCCCTAAAATCATCTTCTTAGATGAACCGACAACCGGTTTAGATCCTCAAGCACGACGAAATTTATGGGAACTAATTAACCAAATACGTGACAATGGTACAACCGTAGTAATTACAACACATTATATGGATGAGGCCGAACAGCTATGTGACCGAGTTGCTTTTGTAGAACGAGGCCAGATTATTGCCCTGGATACACCTGATCAATTGATTGATAATTTAATCGCTACAGGCTTTGAAAGAAAAAAGGAAGTTAAGAAAGCCAATTTAGAAGATGTATTTATCAATTTGACAGGTAAAGAATGGCGAGAGGATTAGGTAGTTTTCCAAAACATTACAGCATTACAAATTTCACCTCATAAAACGCTCATAACAATGCAAGCTCCTTATAGTCATACAAAAGCTACATTAGCCTTAGCCAAAGCTAGTTTTAGATCTATTATGCGCAGCCCTTCAGCTGTTGTGTTCACATTGGCATTTCCTTTAATTTTTATCCTAGTATTTGGCTTCTTGGGGGGTGGAGGTACTAAACTAGATGTTGCAGTAGCACCTGATTCGGATCTGCAAAATCCAATAATTGCTTCACTTGAAAAAATGCCAATCATAAGGTTAAAAAAAAATGATGATTTAAGCAATATTAACAAAGGTTTAGAGAAGGGAAACTATGATGCATTGATTACTATTCAGAAGAATAAAAATGGCATCCCTGCATATTTCACAAATGTTAAATATACTTCAGCGTCATTAGATAAAGGGAACATCTTAAAATCAATTCTTAATGAACTTTCTTATAATCTAAATACTCAAAATATTAAGCCCACTGTCACAGAGATTAGATCAAGTACTGTAAATGGGCGGCTATACCGCACAATCGATTTTATTTTGCCGGGTCAATTAGGTTTTTCGCTATTAAGCACGGGTGTGTTTGGAACTGCCTTTGTCTTTTTTAGTTTAAGACAAAATCTAGTTATCAAGCGTTTTTTTGCTACCCCGGTAAAACGTTCAAGTATTGTTTTGGGCGAAGCGATTGCAAGAATTGGATTTGCGTTATTAGGCGCATTATTTATCATATTGATTGGGCATTTCTGCTTCAATTTCACCTTGGTAAACGGGTTTACAACCGTAGCGAACATGCTTCTGTTAGCAACCATGGGTGTAATTGTATTCATGGGCTTTGGATTTGTCGTTTCAGGAATTGCAAAAAGTGAAAGCACAATTCCCCCAATTTCGAATATCATTACCTTGCCGCAATTCTTACTTTCGGGTACATTCTTTAGCATTGATGCATTCCCAAGTTGGCTACAACCCATTAGCAGAGCGCTACCTCTCACCTATTTAAATGACGCAATGCGCAAAGTAGCCTTTGAAGGTGCTGGCTTATGGGAAGTCAAACATCAAATGCTTATTATCTTTATTTGGGGATTAGTAATCTATGGTGTAGCGGTTAAAACATTTAAATGGGAGTAGCTTTTAAACAAGCACGGTTGTTTGATTATAGCATTAAAAATAGTAAATTGTTCATATGAACATAGCAATCATCTCAGCAAGTGTAAGATTAGGTCGAAAAAGTCATCGTGTTGCACTTTACCTTAAAAATTATTTAGCAGAAAACAATCTGGCAGACGTTAATCTTATTGATTTAGCTACCTACAGCTTTCCAATTTTTGAAGAAAGATTAAGACTAATTCCCGAACCCAGTAAAGATGCACTCGCTTTTGCCGCAGCCATTGAGGAAGCGGATGGAGTGATCATCGTTACTCCTGAATATAACGGTGGATACCCGGCTAGTTTAAAAAACGTAATCGATTTACTATATGCAGAGTGGAAGCGAAAACCTATTGCAATCAGCACAGTTTCTGAAGGAGCATTTGCAGGCTCACAGGTAATTACCTCGCTACAATTTAGCTTGTGGAAAATTGGCGCCTTAGTTGTTCCAGCGATGTTCCCAGTTGCTACAGTAGATAAAACATTTGACGAAAAGGGGCAACCCACAGATCCAGCGTCCACAAATAAAAGAGCTACTAATTTCATAAACGAACTAATTTGGTGGACGGAAGCTAAAGCCAAAAATGAGCATAGTTAAAAAAAAGCGCTCATCCATCCTTATAGTTTAAAAATTATTTTAACTTTGGAAAACCCATAGGTAATTGTACTTTATACACTAAGGGTAATTTTTAATCAAAACCAAAATAAAATGAGTTTAATAATTGATGTCCATGCAAGGCAAATCCTCGATTCAAGAGGTAATCCCACAATAGAAGTTGAAGTAATTACCGAAAATGGCAATTTAGGTCGTGCGGCTGTGCCATCTGGCGCAAGTACTGGTCAGCATGAAGCTGTTGAACTACGAGATGGTGATAAAAAAACTTACTTGGGTAAAGGTGTTTTAAAAGCTGTTGAAAATGTAAATACTACAATTGCTAAAGCATTGCAAGGTGTTGATGTTTTTGAACAAAATTTAATCGATCAGTTAATGATTGATTTAGATGGTACTGAAAACAAAGGTAAACTAGGTGCAAATGCTATTCTAGGTGTTTCTTTAGCTGTTGCTAAAGCTGCCGCACAAGAAAGCAGACAACCTTTATACCGCTATATCGGTGGAGTAAATGCAAATACTCTTCCTATCCCGATGATGAATATTATCAATGGCGGTTCTCACTCTGATGCCCCTATTGCTTTCCAAGAATTTATGATCATGCCGGTTGGCGCGCCTTCGTTTTCTGAGGCTTTGAGATGGGGAACTGAAGTTTTCCATAACTTAAAAGCAATATTACACGACAGAGGTTTATCTACGGCTGTAGGTGATGAAGGTGGTTTTGCTCCAACCTTTGATGGAACTGAAGATGCTATTGAAACCGTTTTAAAGGCAATTGAAAAAGCTGGCTATAAACCGGGTGTTGATATATATCTAGCCTTGGACTGTGCATCTTCAGAGTTCTACAAGGATGGAAAATATAACTACGCTAAATTTGAAGGCGAAAAAGGAGCTATTCGTTCTAGCGAAGAACAAGCACAGTATTTAGCAGACCTTTCGGCAAAATATCCAATTATCTCAATTGAAGATGGCATGGATGAGAATGACTGGGCTGGATGGAAAACTTTAACAGAAAAAATTGGTGATCGTGTTCAGTTAGTTGGAGATGATTTATTTGTAACTAACGTTAAACGTTTACAAACAGGTATTGACACAAACACTGCAAATTCAATTTTAGTAAAAGTTAACCAAATCGGTTCCTTAACTGAAACGATTAATGCAGTTAGTTTGGCACAAACTAATGGCTATACATCGGTAATGAGTCACCGTAGTGGAGAAACTGAAGATACGACAATTGCAGATTTAGCTGTAGCATTAAATTGTGGCCAAATTAAAACTGGTTCAGCCTCAAGGTCGGATAGGATTGCAAAATATAATCAATTATTACGCATTGAGGAAGAATTAGGAAATGCTGCACGTTTTATCGGAAAGAATTTCAAATACGCTAAGAAATAATCTTCGACCTTTAGAACGTAACAATTGAGGAGATATCTATAGGATTATCCAACTAGACCTCTCCTATCGTCGATATGACGGATTTTGTTAATAAGTTAATAAACTAATTTGTAAAACATCAAGCACTTTGCCAAGTTTGTCAAAGTGCTTGATGTTTTTTTCATTTTAATACTATATTTGTATAAGGTGTGTGATTTGTCTCAAATCTCATATTTCAAACCTCATGTCGCCATATGAAACATTTATTAGATCTCTTTAAGAATAAATATTTTCTAGCAGTTGTTGTTTTTGCTGTTTGGATGTTATTTTTTGACAGGAACGATATGGTTTCTCAATATGGCTATAGCTCTCAAGTGAGTAAACTCGAACAAGAAAAGGAATTCTATCTTGCTCAAATTGCTAGCGTAAAAAAGGATTTAACCGAATTAGATAGCAATCTAAATTCAGCAGAAAAATTTGCTCGAGAAAAATATTTTATGAAAAAAGACAATGAAGATGTTTTTGTTATCGTAAAAGATTCAACAAAAAAAGAGAATTAAGGTTAGTTAATTACCGATGAAAAAAATCCTGCTATTTTCTTTAGTTATCCTAGTTAGCTTTTCAACATCTTTTGCTCAAGAATTACCTAATTTAAAGCACGTTAAGCTGAACAAAAAGGCTCATTTTAAAGATATTGAACCGCTAGTGCTTAAGGTAACCGATTATCTGTTTAGCACAGCAGCAAACGAAAAAAACGAATCACGAAGCGACGCTGGTCAATTCTTAATCAAATGGATGAATGGCACTCCAGACAATACATTCTTCCTAGAGGAAAAAGAAACCCACTTCTTCGATACCGATACCGAGCTCATGTTGATGTATATGGCAGCGCTTACCAAATTCACCCTACTAAACAAATCTGTAGACAATCAACATGAAAAAGTTTTAGGGGCGATGCAACTAGTTCTACCCTACCTTGATAAACAAGAAAATAAAAAATCGTGGTCTAAAGAGCTTTGGCAATTAGTAGATTCATATAAAACTGGAAAGCTACAAGACTTTATGAACAAAGAGGTTTACTAATAGCCCCCCGTTTATCTCTTTGTATCATTAATATCCGAACTTAGGTAAGGCAAGTTTGTATTTTACAACAACAATCCTTAACGTAAAGATAAAAGCAATCACAATAACTTTTGCGACATCCGCTTCAAGGTTAAAATAAATTAGCGCGAAATATAAAATACCTCCCAAAATACAAGCAGTTGCATATATTTCTTTCCTAAATATCAAGGGAATCGTATTGAGTAAGGTGTCTCTAATAATGCCTCCAAAACAACCCGTTATCGTACCTAAAGCCACGCATATACCTGGGCTTAATCCAAAAACAATTCCCTTTTGTACACCAACTAAGGTAAATAGGCCCAAACCTAGCGAATCGAATAAAAACAGCGTTATTTTGAACTTCTTGATGTGAGTTTTAAAGAAAATAGTTAACAAAGAGGTAACTAAAATTAACAAGCAATAATTTACATCCCGCATCCAGGCAACAGGAGTATCTCCAAGCAGCAAGTCTCTCACCGTACCTCCTCCAATAGAAGTCACAAAAGCAATAATCAATACGCCAAAGGGATCTAATCTTCTTTGCATGGCCGCAAAAGACCCAGAAATAGCAAAAGCTACCGTTCCCAAAGTTTCGATGGCATAGGTGGTTGTAATTTCCATTATACTTCTCCGTTACGCTTTCTTAAAAACCATTCAAAACTAAGCAAGATTAAAATAAATGCAAACAACCACTTAAAGTTAATAAGCTCCTCGTATCTGCGATCTTCGTAGCTTATTGTTTTAATCTGATCATTTTTAACTATTTCATCAAATATACTTAGTACCTTATTAGGCATTATCATTTTACCATTATTTTCCTGCGCCATCGTATAAAGCAATTGATGATTGGCCGTAGTCTGTTGAAATTCGGTAATCAATGCATTTACATAAAATGAGCCCGCTGCACTATATTTCTGATCCCCAACACTGGTAGTCGCTGTAAAAGTATAATTACCTTCCTCAAAGGACCCAGCATCCAACCTGTAACTAGCGCCAAATTTTGAAAAGTTATAATTGAATATTTTACCGTTCTCTGCTTTAATTTGAATGGCTACATCCGCACTATTGATAGGTTCATAAGCATCATTGTACAACGTAGCATTCAAAATAACATGCTCATTTTCATCAAATGTTGCCTTACTAGTATATACTTTAAACTTCCTTTTATCATCCTTTACAGAAAGGTATTGAAGTGATTTCGAAACAAGCTCATTAACTAACGATAAACCGTGTTCCTTCTTTGCTTCTTCAAGTTTCCATTTCCAAATACCTTCGCCGAGTAAGAAGCCAATTTTCCGCTGATTATCGGTCATAAAAAACCATAATGGAGATTGAGTATTAATTTTGCCAATTTTTTGATTCAAAATAGCTGCATGTCCACCATTTATGGTCAAGTTCCCAAAAGGTATTTGTAAAGGAGCATAATCTTTTAACTGGCTAATGGCATTTTCGTCAAGGGTAAACAAAGTGAAACTTGGATTGTCCAACGGGAATACCTCTTGCATCGTACCAGAGGTCCTATTTAATTTGATGAGCGTTTGCAGTTGGCTAAACGCATTAACATTTGTTTGAGCTCCTAAAACATACCAAACCGGCAGTTTGGAGGTTTTAATTTGGCTGATAAAGCTGAAATTTGAACCGCTGTTATCAGGAATTTGATAAAGTATTGCTAAGCTGTACTGCTTCAAATCTACTTTATCCAACTCTTCGCTTAGCGCTACCGTTACCTCATAATGCTTATTTACTTCTACCGATTGCTTTAAAGCTGCAATATCAGGATGTGGACTTCCCGAGGCTAACAGGATTTTTTGGCGCCCATCAATAACCTCAACAAATATGGTTTGACTGTTGTTCTTTGTGGTTATTTCATTTTTTAGACTTGAAACACTGATCTTATATTTTTGAACACCTACTTTTCCCGCCTTTAACTTAATTGGAATATCTTTCACAAAGGTATTGGCAGAGAGCACTACCTGCTCTTCCTTAACTTTTACACCATTTTCGGTAACAGTTAGAATGGTTACTTCCCCTTTAGCTTGAAAAGCTTGAACTTGCACAGAAAGCGTAAACTCGTTATCCAGATACACCAAATTATTATAGGAAACATCTGCTATTAAAACATCTTTTTTCGGAATCGTGTCTCCTAGTGCAATTGTATAAACTGGTGCATTTAACTGCTTTAAATCATAAAGAGGATTTCCACCTCTATTAAAAATTCCATCACTCGAAATAATGATTGCCCCAATATTCCGATTCATAACCTCATCTTTTAATCGTTCAATTAAAATGGCTCCATTGCTCAGCTTTCCTTTTCCAGAAAAGTCAAGGCCTGCTTTAACACTATCACTAAAACTATATTTTTTTACTTCGTATTCCTCAGACAACCTGCTAGTTAGCTCTAGCAACTCCTTTTGATATAGATTTTGATCAAAATTTGCCGGCTTTATCTGCCCAACCGAAAGAGAATTATCCTGGGCTAAAATAATAATGGGTTTTTCTGGCGTGTAAGAAATTTTCTTGAATAAGGGTGCAAATAACATCCATGCTATCAAGGTAACAGCAAGCACCCGAAATAAACTCAATAAAATAGTTAAGCGTTTCGGTAAATGCTTTAGCCTCCCATATAATAACCATGCATATAACACTCCTAATGCTAAACAGGCCAAAAATGAAAATATAGAAGAGAGGGTGAAAAAATTTATCATACGCTAAATGTAAAGATGCTAAATTTTATAAAAAAAGAGCAAGGAATAAGGAGTAAAGATCAAAGACCTTACGACCTGTAATCATTCCATATTCTCTGCTCTTTTATTTCCTATTCGCTTTCAGCTTTTAGTCCTTCAACTTTCCCCTTTAGTCTTTACCCTTTAACCTTCCGCCTTTCTGCTTTAACCTTTACCCTTCCCGCTCTTAAAGCATTCCACCGCACACCGAGAGTGTTTGCCCAGTTACATAAGCACTCATATCAGAGGCTAAGAACACACAAACATTGGCGATATCTTCAGTTTCCCCAGCGCGCTTTAACGGAATTCCCGCTTCCCATCCTTCTACCACCTTTGGGTCTAATACTTCTGTCATCTCCGTACGAATAAATCCAGGAGCTACAACATTGGCACGGATATTTCTGGAGCCCAACTCTTTAGCAACCGATTTGGTGAAACCTACAATACCAGCTTTGGAGGCAGCATAGTTTGCTTGACCCGCATTTCCAGTTACCCCAACAACAGAACTCATGTTTATAAAAACACCTTTACGTGCTTTCATCATTGGCCTAGAAGCTGCTTTGGTAATATTAAATACCGATTTTAAATTCACATTGATTACATCATCCCAATTCTCCTCGCTCATGCGCATCAACAAACCGTCTTTTGTTATCCCAGCATTGTTTACTACAATATCTATTGATCCAAATTCTGCAACAATGTCATTAATTAACTGTTCAGCTTGATCAAATTTGGACGCGTCTGAGCGATAGCCCTTCACTTTTGTCCCAAAGCTCTGTAATTCTTTCTCCAATGCTTCTCCTTTTTCTACAGACGATAAGTAGGTAAAAGCAACATTAGCTCCTTGCTCTGCAAATTTCTCGGCTATTTTGCGGCCTATTCCTTTTGATGCACCAGTAACAAGTGCTGTTTTTCCTGCTAGTAACTTCATTTTAAAATGTTGTAAAGTTGTAAGGTTGTAAAGTTAATATTTTATTGTTATCAAGCACCTCGTTAAACAAACGGCTCCTGCTGACTTAAACAATGGAAGCTTCCTAATCCCCAAATGATATCTGTTGAATCTATTCCAATTACTTTGCGATCTGGAAAAGCTTGCTGAATAATCTCTAATGCGATCGAATCATTTACATCTCGAAATGTCGGTACAATTACCGCAGCATTTGCAATATAAAAGTTAGCATAAGAAGCTGGCAATCGAGTATCTTCATGGATAACAGGCGACGGCATTGGCAATTTGATAATATTTAGGGGTCTTCCATCAATTAAACGCATTTCCTTTAGCGTCGCTAAATTTTCCTGCAGCAAAATATAATTTTCATCTAATGGATTACTTTCTACCACGGTAAGCACTGTGTCTTCGTTTACAAATCGAGTAATATCATCAATATGCCCATCGGTATCATCACCAACAATACCATCTCCTACCCATAATACCTGTTCCGCTCCATAAAACTCCTTTAAATAGGTTTCAATTTGTGTTTTATTTAAATGAGGGTTTCTATTTTCGTTTAATAAACAAGCTGTACTTGTTAAGATTGTTCCTGCACCATTAAACTCAACCGATCCACCTTCCATTACAATATCAGGGGTGAATAACTGTAAATTAAAATGAGTAGCAATTTTGGTCGGTATCACATCATCTAAATCAAAGGGTGGATATTTGCCTCCCCATGCGTTATAACCCCAGTCGACCACCGCCTTTTGGTTACCTTTTACTACAAAGGCCGGTCCATGATCACGGCACCAAGCGTCGTTGCTTTCATTAAAGTAGAATTCGATCTGATTTAAATCTGCATCAACCGTTTGCAGGTGGGCAATCGCAGAGGCTTTCATCCCCTCGTCACGTACATTGATACGCACTTTTTCGCCAGTCGCTACAATTTTAATAAATTCGCAATAAGGCTTATAAATGCTTTCAATTTTCCCTGGCCATGACTCTTCTTTGTGTGGCCAACTTAACCAGGTAGCTTCATGCTTAGCCCATTCTGGTGGAAAGGAATAACCTTGCTTTTTTGGCGTGTCAAGGTCCGCTAGTTTATTAATCCCCATCTAAATATCTTTTTGTAATTGGCTGGTAAGAATCAATTCTTCTATCTCGCAAAAAAGGCCAGTGTTTGCGATAGAAATCAGATTGAGATAAATCCAATTCTACAACTTCAGTTTCTTCTCGCTCGTGCGATGCTAGATAAAGCAACTTGCCTTGTGCATTGGTTGCAAAACTTCCCCCCCAAAACTTCATTGCACCATCTTGCTCAAATCCTACTCTATTTACGCTAACAACAGGAACTCCATTTGCAACCGCGTGTGAACGTTGTATGGTTTGCCAAGCATTATATTGATCTTGATTCGTTTCCTCATCTTGATCTGTCGCCCATCCAATAGCGGTTGGATAAAACATAATATCAGCACCCATTAAAGCCGTGATACGTGATGCTTCCGGGTACCATTGATCCCAACAAATTAAAATGCCAATCTTAGCAAATTTTGTCTCAAAAACTTTATATCCTAAGTCGCCTGGAGTAAAATAAAATTTCTCGTAATAAGCTGGATCATCCGGAATATGCATTTTGCGGTACTTACCCAAATAAGAACCATCGGCATCTAGCACAGCAGTCGTATTATGATATAAGCCTTCGGCACGTTTTTCGAATAAGGAAGCGATGATCACTACTCCTAAATCTTTTGCTACTACTTGCAATGCATTTGTAGATGGGCCAGGAATTTTCTCTGCTAGATCAAAATTGTCATAGTCCTCTACATCACAGAAATATAATGAAGTAAAAAGCTCTTGTAAACAAATGATTTGTGCACCTTTTGCTGCAGCCTCTTTCACCTTCACAATTGCTTTATCTAAATTTTCTTGTTTATCCTTTGTGCAGCTCATTTGCACTAAGCCAACTTTTACTTTGCTCATCATTAAAAAAATTAGAATGCAAAGTTAAGGAAAAAGCTGAAAGCTAAAAGGAGAAACCGGAAAGATGAAAGCAGAAAGACTAAAGCTAAGAGATAAAGCCGAAAGACTAAGGTATTGCGTTTAAAAACTTTGGTTTAATCTAAATCCACTTTATGCTTTCTCCTTTGACCTTTCAGCTCTAAAGCAATTTTTTCCCATAGGCATAGCGCATTAGCCCAATCCCATTATTTGCACCGGTTTTGCGCATTAGGTTTTTGCGATGGGTTTCCACTGTTCGCTCGCTTATAAATAATTTATCCGCTATTTGCCTGCTAGTTAATTCTTGAGCTAATAATCTTAGCACCTCTAATTCACGATCAGTAATCTGGTTTTCTGGCATTTCTTGTGGCAAAAGTGAACTTAACAAAGCTTTGTTAACTTCAGCACTCCAATATTGTCTACCGTTACCGATGGTTTCAATAGCATTCACTAATTCTTGCTGCGCATATTTTTTAAGTACATAACCATCAACACCAGCTGCAAGCATTTCGCGAATCATTACAGCTTCATCGTGCATACTGAGTACAATAATCTTCAAATTAGGCTTAAGTTGTTTGGCCTTCTTAACTAAGGTCAAACCATCCATATCTGGCATAGCATAATCAGTAATTAAAAGATCTACCTCATGCTGTTTAAGATATGCCATTGCAAAGTCTCCAGAGGTTAGCTTATTCACCACCTCAATATCATCTACTGCGTGCAAAAGGGCTTGTAAGCCATCAGAAACTATCGCATGATCATCAACAAGTAGAACTTTCATTGTTTTAGAGATCTTTAAGATTTATGATGATCTTAAAAATAATTAAGAACAATGAAAAATAAAAATATTTATTTAATACCTAAAGTATTATCAGAAAAATACGTAGTAGAGGGTATAGACAAAAGGTAACAGATACGCTAGCTTTAGCTTGAAATCAACTAGTGGTAGATTGTATGTTTTTATCAAAAAAAATAACCAAAGCGCTGCTTGCGGGACTTATCATTTGCCTCAGTTTGTCTGTTCGAGCCCAATTTAACCGCCAACAGGTAGACCATCTTAACAACAAGGCCGAGCAGTGGTATTACACTCCAGACTCGCTTTTAGCTTTTGCTAAGAAAGCACATCAGTTAGCAATTGAAAGTAACTATAAAAATGGCGAAGCTATTGCCCTTAAATTTCTAGCAATCTATGAACATACTAGGGGTAACTTCGACGTTGCGCTTGGCATGTATAACGAAGCACTGATAATGCTTGAAACGGTTAAGAATAATTTTGAAATCGCAAAAACAACCCTAAGCATCGCCAGTGTTTATGATGCTAAAAACGACCATGTAAATAGCTTGAAATATGGCTTACGCTCATTAAGGATTTTTGAAGAGCTGAAGGATTTGAAGGGACAAGGCAAAATTCTAAATATTTTGGGGATAGTTAGCGCGAAACAAGGAGATCTTAAACGTGCGAAAACATATTTTATCCAATACAATCAAATCTCAAAAAAAGGTACCGACACTGTTAGTCTTGCCTATAGCTACAATAATTTGGGTGGCGTAAATAGAGACCTTCGGTTAATAGACTCGGGGTTATTCTATTTCAAGATTGCAGCCAAATTATTCGGTAAAAAAAGATTTTTACCTGGACTTGCATTGGCTGATAAAAATATTGGCGCCATTTACTTCGATAAGAAAGACTTTAAGAATGCTTTACACTATGCGAAAAAGAGTCTTCAAAATGGAAGTAAATCAGGTGATAAAAAAAGTATAGCTGTTGCTTACAAAGAAATTGGGGTCTGCTACCGTGAATTGAAGGATACAGTCAGTGCTTATCTCAATTTTAACAAGGCATTAGCACTTGCCAAAACAATAAATGACAAAGAAGTCCTCCGTGATACTTATGCTTGCTTAGCCGAACTTGAAGACGCTAACAAGAATTATAAGTCTGCATATGACAATTTACAAGCCTCAAGGTTAGCCCATGATTCTCTACTCAATACTGAAAAGACCAAAGTGATCCAAGACCTTACCACCAAGTATGAAACTGCAAAAAAAGAAAAGGAAATAAAATCACTGAATCAGGAGGCTTTGATTCATAAACTAAAACTCAAGCAGCGAAATATTTTATTAATCGTTGCTATTTGTCTTTTAGCTTTAGGGATAATTTTTAGTTATCTGTTCTATAATAGACGTAAATTAAAAGAGCAAACTCGCTTGCAAAGTGAGCTAAATAAACAACAGGAACAAGCAACTAAGGCCGTATTAAGTGCAGAAGAAAATGAAAGAATTAGAATTGCGACCGACTTACACGATGGTGTTGGGCAATTACTTTCTACAGCCTTAATGAATTTAAATGGCTTGGTAAATAGCTATCGTTACAACGATGAGAATGAGAGAGAAAAAACTCAAAATGTACTTTCATTGATTAATGAAAGCTATGATGAGATGCGGTCAATCTCTCATCAAATGATGCCTAATGCTTTAATCAAAGCTGGGCTAACAGCTGCTGTAAAAGATTTTTTGCATAAGATCGACAAAGACAAATTAAAAATCAGTTTAGAAATAATTGGCTTAAATACTCGACTTGACCATCAGGTTGAAACTGTACTTTACCGTGTTATACAGGAAACTGTAAACAATGTAATTAAACACGCAAAGGCTACCAAGTTGAACATCCAATTCTTAAAAGACGATGATGGAGTTTCTATCACAATTGAAGATAATGGCAAGGGTTTCGATCTTACACTGTTGCAAAAAAGTACTGGAATAGGTTTAAAAAATATAATCTCCAGGATAAATTTTTTAAAGGGGACCATAGATTTTGATACAGCTCCAGGTAAGGGGACACTGGTCGCTATACATATACCCGAATAATTTAGCTTGCTAAGGTTTCGCGATATTCTCGTTGTAATTCGAAAAGACATTTTGCACACAAGCAGCCATCGTATAGCTCACTAATATGTTGAACTTCGTTTATACTTAATTGCACTACACTACATTGGCATTTAGTATAAGAATTTGCCTTACACTCAATTGCTGTATTGCATCGTTCGCATGGAATAATTTCGTGCTTTGTCATTTATGCAAAGGTAAGGGTTTTTTAGTCGTAGGACAAAAAAGGGGTATGGTGTTACCACCTTACCCCTAGCACTTATAATAAAACTAAAAACTAGCCAGAGCAGCTGATGCAACCTTCTTCCATTGAGCAAACCGGTCCGTCAGTAATTTCTTCTGCAACTTGCTCTTGGGCAATTACATCAGGTATTACTGCTTCAATGGCTTTACCTCCTTGGTTTTCGACTGTGAACTTAACAGCTTGTGAGGCAGCTTGTGTACGCAGGTAGTACATACCTGTTTTTAAGCCTTTTTTCCAAGCATAGAAGTGCATTGAAGTCAATTTCGAAGTATTTGGCGCGTTAATAAATAGATTTAATGATTGCGATTGACAAATATAAGCACCTCTATCAGCTGCCATATCGATGATGTTACGCATTTTGATTTCCCAAACAGTCTTATATAATTCTTTAATGTAATCTGGAATTTCTGCAATATCTTGGATTGAACCATTGGCTAAAATAATTCTGTCTTTCATCGCAGGGCTCCATAAACCTAAAGAGACTAAGTCTTTTAATAGATGTTTATTCACGACTACAAACTCACCGCTTAATACACGTCTAGTATAAATATTTGAGGTGTATGGTTCAAAGCATTCGTTGTTACCTAAAATTTGTGAAGTTGACGCAGTTGGCATTGGCGCTACCAATAAAGAGTTATATACACCTGTTTTTACCACACGCTTGCGCAAACTTTCCCAGTCCCAACGTTTACTTTTTGGTGTAACGTTCCACAAATCAAATTGGAATTTTCCTTTTGACAATGGGGAACCTTTGAAACTTTCATAAGCACCATGCTTCACTGCTAAATCTGCAGAAGCAGTCATCGCTGCAAAATAAATCGTTTCAAAAATATCAGTATTCAACTCTTTAGCCGCATCACTTTCGAAAGGTAAGCGCATCAAAATAAATGCATCTGCTAATCCTTGCACACCTAAGCCAACTGGGCGGTGACGGAAGTTAGAGTTCTGAGCCTCAATAACTGGATAATAGTTATAATCAATAATTTTATTCAGGTTTAAAGTAGCTTGATAAGTTACATCGTATAACTTTTGGTGATCAAATTCACCATTTATTACAAATCTTGGTAAAGCTAATGAAGCCAAGTTACAGACTGCAACCTCGTCTTTAGAAGTGTACTCTATAATCTCTGTACATAAATTAGAACTTTTAATAGTACCGAGGTTTTGTTGATTAGATTTGCTATTTGCCGCATCTTTATATAACAAGTACGGTGTCCCTGTTTCAATTTGTGCATCTAAAATGGCAAACCATAACTCTTGTGCTTTAATGGTTTTACGAGCTCTTCCTTCTTGCTCATAACGAGTATACAATGCATTAAATTCTTCTCCATGACAATCTGCTAAACCTGGTGCCTCATCTGGTGAGAATAAGCTCCAATCGCCATTATCTTCCACACGTTGCATAAACAAATCGCAAATCCAAAGTGCATAGAATAAGTCACGTGCCCGCATTTCTTCTTTTCCATGGTTTTTACGCAAATCTAAGAAAGCAAAAATATCAGCATGCCATGGTTCTAAATAAATAGCAAATGCACCCTTGCGTTTACCTCCACCTTGATCTACATAACGAGCTGTATCGTTAAATACTTTAAGCATCGGTACAATACCATTACTTGTACCGTTTGTACCACCAATGTAAGCACCAGTAGCTCGAATGTTATGAATGCTTAATCCAATACCACCTGCACTTTGTGAAATTTTAGCAGTTTGCTTTAATGTATCATAAATACCCTCGATACTATCATCTTGCATAGTTAACAAAAAGCAAGACGACATTTGAGGTTTTGGTGTTGCGGCATTAAATAACGTAGGGGTAGCGTGTGTAAACCAACGCTCACTCATTAAGTTATACGTTTTAATAGCACTATCGATATCTTCTTTATGAATACCAACTGCAACGCGCATAAATAAATGTTGAGGGCGCTCAACGATTTGACCATTTACTTTTAGTAAATAAGATTTCTCAAGTGTTTTGAAGCCGAAATAGTCAAATCCAAAATCACGATCATAAATAATAGTGCTATCTAATATATCAGCGTTTTCTTGGATAACTTTCCAAACATCATCCGCAATTAATGACGATGGTTTATCCGTTTTAGGGTCTATGTAGGTATATAGCATCTCCATCGTTTTCGAAAACGATTTCACTGTATTTTTGTGTAAATTAGAAACAGCGATACGTGAAGCTAACAATGCATAATCAGGATGTTTTGTAGTTAGGGAAGCAGCAGTTTCTGCAGCGAGGTTATCGAGTTCCGAAGTAGTAACACCGTCATACAAACCTTCAATTACCTTTTTGGCAACATCAATTGGGTCTACTAATTCTGCATTAAAACCATAACATAACTTCTCGATCCGAGCAGTTATCTTATCAAACTTTACCGCTTCTTGGCGGCCATCTCTTTTTATTACAAACATCCTTTAAACTATTTTTGGTGCGTATTTTGCGATAGTGGCACCAGGTTTTAAAATTTATTATTTAGTATGGCTTACAAGGCAAGAGCCCTAACCTGTCGTCTTGCAAGCTTATCCTTATTATCCTTTTACTTAAAAATCATCATCCAAAGAAAACGCTGCTGCCTTATCTTCAGTTGAAGTTAACACCCCGCTTTTTTGGTAATCTCCTACTCTTTTTTCGAAGAAATTCGTTTTTCCTTGTAGTGAAATCATTTCCATGAAGTCGAATGGATTAGTTGCGTTGTAAATCTTTGCATAACCCAATTCTTGTAACCATCTATCGGCAACAAATTCAATATACTGACTCATTAATTTGGCATTCATCCCAATTAATGCCACTGGTAATGCATCAGTAATAAACTCCTTTTCAATTTCAACTGCATCTGCAATGATACCGTGCACTTGCTCCTGGCTTAGTTTATTGCTTAGCATGCTATATAAAAGACAGGCAAATTCACAGTGTGAACCCTCATCTCTCGAAATTAATTCGTTGCTAAAAGTTAAACCTGGCATTAAGCCTCTTTTTTTCAGCCAAAAGATTGAACAGAAACTACCACTGAAGAAAATACCTTCAACTGCAGCAAAAGCTACTAAGCGCTCTGCAAAAGTTCCATTTTCGATCCATCTTAATGCCCAGTCAGCTTTACGTTTTACTGCTGGAACAGTATCAATTGCGTGGAATAAACGATCTTTCTCATCTGGATCCTTAATATAAGTATCAATTAACAACGCATAGGTTTCTGCATGGATATTCTCCATCATGATTTGGAAACCATAAAAACAACGCGCTTCAGGCAATTGAACTTCGCTCATAAAATTCACTGCCAAATTCTCATTTACAATACCATCACTAGCTGAGAAAAAAGCAAGAATATGAGAAATAAAATGTCTCTCGCCATCATTCAGATTATCCCAATGTTTTTGATCATCGGATAGATCTATCTCTTCCGCTGTCCAAAAACTCGCTTCTGTTTTTTTATACATTTCCCAAAGAGCGGGGTACTTAATCGGCAAAAGAACAAAACGGTCCTTATTTTCCTTTAGCAATAATTCTTCTTCCTGCGGCATAAACTTAATTTTTTACGTTTAGAAATTGTGTATTCGTTATTTCGATAAACAGCATTTTATTGAGCGTTCAAAATGCTAAAAACCACTATTGTGAAAGTTGTATCAAAATAAATCCGCCTACAAAGCCCATTTAGCTTTCTATTCTTTAAAAACGTTCAAATTGTAACCGTTTTTAACCAACTAAATGTTAAGTACTTAAATAATATTGTATGTGGATTCTTTTAAAGAACTTTGTTTAACAAATATAGAAGTTGGGGGATTTTTTGCCTTACAAAGTTGTTAACATGTTTGAAAATTAACCAATAGTTTTCATCAAAATAGTGTCAGAAACGACATGGAAAAAAGCTAATTATTTCTTTTTAAGCACTTACAGAATCAAATCGAGTGTTAATAATTTTAAAAAACAGGTTGTAACACTGGTCAAATAAGTGTTATTTTAACACATACGAAATTTCCACTTTTGCATAACCTAGTCTATAGATACCCAGCGCTTTAGCAGCACTTTGAGATAAGTCTAATTCAAATTTTTTACTGAAAGGACCACGATCATTAATCCTCACTTCGACAACTTTATCGTTATGAAGGTTCTTTACGCGTACTATTGTTCCAAATGGTAGCTTACGATGCGCAGCGGTTAACTTTGCTGCTCTATATCTTTCGCCACTAGTGGTTTTTCTACCTTCGAATTTTTTAGCATAGTAAGTCGTAAAAATAGTTTTAACTACGCTATCTGGTTCCTTAACAGGAAGTACTTGGGCTTGCGCACCAAAGGCAATAAGGCAAAGAAATAATAAAAGTTTAATACTCGACATTATTTTTTTCTAGCGTTAAGCAAAGTGCAAATATACAAACGAAAGCCATTTAACTAAAATCTATGTTCTAAGCACCTATAAGTCAAATAGCTACTACTACCTATAAGTGGGTATTTTACCAAAAAAATTTTGAAAACCCTATTTCTTTTAAGATATTGTAACATAAAAATTATCCTCTCATGAAAATCTATTTTACCATACTCCTTTTAGCAACATTGAGCTCCAATATTGCTAACGCTCAAAAAATGAAAATTAGTGTGCTCCCAACAGATGCTACTATTTACGAGACAAAAACCGGTGGACAAGAAGAGCTCTTAGGGACTGGTTCTGCAGAGATTAAGATTAATAAGGACTTCCCAATTAAATTAGTTTTCAAGAAGCCTGGTTTTAAACCTGTAGACAAATCATATCAAAGACTAAAAGGCGTTGACCCTAAAAAGGAAGACCTTGTTGAACTAAAGGATCGCATGGTTACGGTAACCGCCGAGCCTTATGATGCCAAAATATTTGTAAACGGCGTTGAATACGGGACAAGAAAATTATTTGTCTATGTAAACGACAATAGTTCGACAACAGTGGAAGTGACTAAACCAGGTTATTATAAAAAAAGTAAAGTATATTACAATCAACCAGGAAGAGATGTTGCCCCAATAGATGATATTATTATTTTAGAAGACAAAGCGGTAAAAGTAAAGCTAAATCCTAGTGACGTACAAATATTTGTAGACGGCAAAAAATTACCAGACAACTCTGATGAAATTGTAGTTCCAGCGAAAACCAATGTAGCTGTCGAATATAGAAAAGACGGTTATGTACCAGTAGAAAGAACATATTACAACAAAGAAGGGATGCCACAAACACCCCTGTTTGAAACGATTACTTTAAAAGATCGCGTGGTAAGGGTAAATACGACGCCTAGCGATGCCACGATTAAAGTTGATGGTAAACAAGTTGCAACTGGCGAGCATAGCATTAAAATTTTAGATGGCGTTTGTGTTGAAGTAATTATTGAACGAGCAGGTTTTGTTCCAGTTATTAAAAACTTCTGCAATCAGCACAACATGCAAGCGCCTCCCACAAATGAACACATCGCCTTAAAAACCGACGAAGCCTATACTTCATCGATACAAAGTGACCAAGCAAATGTAAATTTCAGCATTACTGTGGGTGCTACCAGAACACCTGAAGATGCTTGGAAGATTATCAATGGAATTGTAACTAACTATTTTGATGTAATTGAAATGGCTGATAAAGAAACTTCCTACCTGCGTACAGCGTGGTCCATGAAAAACTTCCCAAATAACACCATCCGCACACGCGTTATTGTTAAACCAGGTAATACGGGCACCTTACAATACATTGTAAAAATACAAAGCGAATCATCAGGTGCAGCGAATACCGGAGCAAAGGACGATGAGAAATTTAGAGAGTGGGAAAGATTATTAAACACCTACAAAGATGTAATTAGCGAAATGCAGGCTAGGCTCCAATAAATTTATGATAACAAAAAAGCCGCCATATTTAATATGGCGGCTTTTTTGCAATGAAATTACTTCTGTTTTTCTGGCACAAATACCATCGAAATAGAATTTACGCAGTGACGGGTATTTTTATTGGTAAAACCTTCTCCGGTAAAAACATGGCCAAGATGTGCATCACAGTTAGCACATACTATTTCTACACGTTGTCCATCTGCATCAGGAATACGTTTTACCGAACCTTTAATTTCATCATCAAAAGCGGGCCATCCACAATGTGCATCAAACTTCGAATCTGATTTGTACAAAGGCGCATTACATCTTTTACAGATATAAGTGCCCTTCTCGTTAAACTTATCGTATTTTCCAGTACCAGGATACTCTGTTCCTTTGCGGACAATTACATCTTCTTCTTCTTTAGTTAATTTGTTCCACTCCATTTTCTTAGTTGTTTTAGCAGGTGTTACCTTCTTTTCTTCCTTTTGAGCACAAGCTGTAAAGCCTGTCACCAAAAACATCGCTAACACGATGAATGTTTTATTGATCGTTGTTTTCATTTTATGTCGTTTATAGACTTATATACGCTTTGGCTAGACAATTAGATTTTCCTTAGCTTGTGCTATCATCGAGTCGCCATTGCGAGGAACGAAGGAACCTTAAAGCCTATACAAATATAATTAAAAATGAAGTCTTGAGTCTTCAGCTTAAAGTCATAAGGTTAGTACACCCCAAATTTAAAAACTTGTATTCTTTCTTATTTAGCCATCCATTTCGTATCTCGGTAACACCAAGCAACCCTTGGCAAAAAAGCTGATATCTTCGCATAACAAACGGCTTTTTTTGAAGAAGCAAGAAATAGTTTATTTCATCATTCCTTCCCAATTACCATAAAGCACACTAATCAATTTCCGCTTTGCTCTATAGTTGTTAATGTCGGCAATGTTATCTTTCATTAATTGTACTCCTTCACAGTTATATTGGTAACCAAATGAAGAGCTATAGATCGCAGAATTAAATTCAATTACACTAGTGCCATTATATTCATAAAGTATGATGCTATTCATTTCCGGGCCGCCAGTAAGCTGATTGTATTTTTGGTTTAACCAAGTTAGATTCTGCATTGGATTTTTAACTCCGCAAGCCACAACATCGTCTGTTTTTGATTTTTCGCAAGAGATGAAAACCATCAAGCTTAAAAAAGCCATATATTTTCTCATAAGACCATCTATAATGAAATATAAATATATGAATAATTAGAAAAAAAATCCCTCAACAAAAAACGCCTCATGTTCCCATGAAGCGTTTCCATTTTGTATGTTATAAACTTTTATTTCTTTAATAGTTTAGCCATGGCTTCTCCAATTTCAGCTGGACTTTCCACTACAGTAATTCCACACTCAGCCATAATTTTCATTTTAGCCGCTGCTGTATCATCAGCTCCACCAACAATAGCACCTGCATGACCCATTCTACGTCCCGGAGGCGCTGTCTGACCTGCAATAAACCCTACGACAGGTTTCGTTCCATTTTCTTTAATCCACAAAGCAGCTTCTGCTTCCATACCACCACCAATTTCACCAATCATGATGATACCTTCAGTTTCTGGATCGTTCATTAATAGTTCAACAGCCTGTTTGGTTGTTGTTCCAATAATTGGATCTCCACCAATACCGATTGCTGTAGTAATGCCCATACCTGCTTTCACTACCTGATCTACTGCTTCATAAGTTAATGTCCCTGATTTAGAAACAACACCAACCGTACCTCTTTTAAAGATAAAGCCTGGCATAATACCAATTTTAGCCTCATCCGCAGTAATAATACCTGGGCAATTTGGGCCAATTAAACGGCAATCTTTATCAGCAATATAAGATTTTACAGCGATCATATCCTTTGTAGGGATACCTTCTGTAATACAAACAATTACTTTAATGCCTGCCTCGGCAGCTTCCATAATTGCATCTGCAGCAAATGCCGGTGGTACAAAAATAATAGACACATTAGCTCCAGCTTTATCAACAGCATCCTTAACTGTATTGAACACAGGTTTATCAAGGTGTGTCTGACCGCCTTTACCAGGAGTTACCCCACCAACAACGTTTGTACCGTAAGCTATCATTTGCTCAGCATGGTATGTACCTTCGTTACCGGTAAAACCCTGAACAATTACTTTAGAATCTTTATTTACTAAAACACTCATTATATCTATTTTTTGTGCAAACTTAAGTTAAATGCAGTTGATTTTCAAATTTATTTTCTAGACTTATGAAGTCTTAAAGACTCCATAAGTCTATCTAAAAATGATCTTCTTCCGCTTTCTCAATTGCAGCCGGCTGTATGGCTTTTAGATATTTTTGTTGATCGAACTCATTTTCGCTTTTCGCAATTACAATAGTCGCAATTCCATTCCCAATCATATTGGTAATAGCCCTTGCTTCACTCATAAACCTGTCGACACCCAATAAAATTGCAATATGCTCAACAGGCATAATTTTTAAGGCGGTAAGTGTACTGGCCAACACAATAAAACCACTACCCGTTACTCCTGCGGCACCTTTCGAAGTGACCATCAACACAGCCATCACAGAAAGTTGCTCTCCTAAAGTTAAATCAATATGAAAAACTTGGGTTAAGAAGATAACGGCCATCGCTAAATAAATTGCCGTTCCGTCTAAATTAAACGAATAACCAGTCGGTATCACTAATCCAACTACAGACTTATCACAGCCAATGTCTTCCATTTTTTTCATCATGCTCGGCAATACAGATTCAGAAGAGGAAGTACCTAAAACAATTAAGATCTCTTGTCTGATATACTTTAAATACTGCCAAAGACTAAACTTATAATAACGGCAAATGGCATTTAATACAACAAAAATAAATAAGAAACAGGTCAAGTACACAGCACCCATTAACTTTGCCATGGGCAACAATGTTCCCAATCCATACTTACCTACGCTAAAAGCCATACCACCAAACGCTCCAATGGGTGCTACACGCATTACCACCTTCATGATGTTAAAAAGCACCTTCGAAATCTTGTCGAACGTACTAATGAGAGAATGTCCCTTCTCTCCCATTTTACTTAGACCATAGCCAAATAGAATTGCAAAAAATAAAATCTGCAGAATTTCTCCTTTTGTAAAAGCTTCAAAAATATTTTTTGGGATGATATGCGCTATAAACTCCAGCCAATTAATTTCACCAGCTTGGGTAGCATAGGAAGCAATTTTTGCAACATCACCCGTAGGAACATTTACATCAACACCAGGTTTCAGCAAATTAGCCACCATCATGCCAATAACGATTGCTAAGGTGGTCACAATCTCAAAATAAATCAATGCTTTACCACCTACCCTGCCAACTTTTTTCATATCCCCCATATGAGCGATACCGAGAACAATTGTAAAAAATATGATAGGCGCAATTAACATGCTAATCATATTGATAAAACTCTTACTGATTAACTCAGCATACGATGAAAAACCCGGGTATAAAACACCCACCAAAATACCTAAAGCAATGGCTACTAAAACTTGAAAGGTTAAATTGGATAAAATAGACTTCATTTAAATGGATTTAAATTTGAAGATATAAAATTTTATGCTTTTACCTCCGTTTTTATGAAATAGCATTATCATTAGATAAAATACTATTGCTTTTTACTGTCAGCGGCGACTTTATACTATCGTTCAAAATATTATATCTTTGCATATATGAGAAAATATATTTTTCCAATTATTCTTTCAGTTTTTATCGCTACCAATTTCCTTGCCTGCAAGGAAGAGGAGGTTAGTGACCAACAATTTGTAAAAAATCATTTTATTGGTAGATGGCCTTTAAAATTAACCATAAACATCACCTCTAAAAACGGAGACACCACTATTAATGATACCATCTTTTATGGCTTAGATAAACCAAACATCGTATTGCCTGTCGACACGTTAATGTACACACCAGAAAATAAATACATTAGAAAAGGAAAGGCCGTTGAGTATGCCATAGATGAAACAGGCGATTATATTAGTTATACAACCACCCCTGCCGAAACTTGGAAAATAAAGTATTTGAGGTTAAAAAGCATCATTTTAACGCAAGAGAAGACTGAGAAAAAAGGTTCCGATACTTTTATCTACTATACAGAAGAACAGTTAATTAGACCACGTTAGGCAACTTATATCCATTATAATATGGGGCAACCAACAGCTTGTTAGCCTTACCGTCGATAAACTTGTTAGTTTGTGCATTCCAATATACTTTTTCGCCCATTTTATAAGCAATATTCCCCATCTGACAGACATTTGCGACAAGTGCACCTACTTGGATTGGCGCATTTAAATCTTCCATTTTTCGTGTTTCAATAACATCTAAAAAATTACGCATATGTACTTGTAAGCCATTATCGGTTATTTTTTGCAAAGGCACACTTTCAATTTTGTCTTTTCCATTCTCTTTTTCTGGAATAACTTCCCAACCTCCACGATTTAGCACCAACGTACCGTTGTTGCCAATAAATGCCACACCGTGTGTACGGCCGTAAGGGCCTCCATCAATACCTGTCGCATGTTCCCATTGTAGGTTAAAATCTTTAAATTCATAAACAACAGTTAAGGTATCTGGCGTTTCTGAGGCATCATTAGGATAGGCATATTTTCCCCCAGCTGCAATCACACTTTTCGGCGCAGTAGCTTTCATTCCCAACAAGGCAAAATCTATCATATGCACTCCCCAATCTGTCATCAAACCACCTGCATAGCCCCAAAACCAACGGAAATTAAAATGAAAACGATTTGGATTGAAGGGTCTCTTCTCAGCAGGCCCTAACCAAGCGGCATAATCTACGCCCGCTGGTACGGGTCCATCAGGCAAAACAGGTATAGCTTTCATCCAACCTTGATAAGCCCAAGCTTTTACCAACCTCACATTTCCTAGTTTCCCAGCATGCACGTAAGCCATTGCATCTGCGAAATGTTTATTGCTGCGTTGCCATTGACCAACCTGTACTACCTTATTGTATTTTTGCTGAGCAGCAACCATTAAATTACATTCAGCAATTGAATTGCCGACTGGCTTTTCTACGTACACATCTTTTCCAGCCGCAACTGCATCGACCATCATTTTGCAATGCCAATGATCTGGTGTTCCAATAATTACCGCATCGATATCTTTATTGGCCAACAATTCCCTATAATCTGTAACCGCACTAACTTGAATCCCTCGTTTTCCAAGCTCATCTACTCTCTTTTTTAATACATTGCTATCAACATCACAAAGCGCTACACATTGTGCTCTATTGTCCTGTAAAATGGCATTCAAATTAGACCAGCCCATCCCGTTGATTCCAATTACACCTATCCTGATTTTTTGAGCTGTATGTTTATGGGTGGCTCCAAACAAATCGAAAGGGATTAAACTTGCTAAGCCTGTACCTATTAGTAAATTAGAGCTTGTATCGATAAATTTTCTGCGCTTCATTTTATTTTGCTTTATTCAAAAATAACAGAAAAAATCTAGCAACCTAATATTATCCTTTCGAAATACCTATTGACGAGAATTGGAGGTCATACAAGCGTTTGTAGTAGCCATTCATTTTTAGCAAAGCTTGATGAGTTCCCTTCTCTTTAATCTCTCCTTTATCTAACACCACAATCAGATCGGCTTTTTGAATAGTTGATAAGCGATGGGCAATTACGATTGATGTCCGATCTTTCATAAGTTGCTCAATTGCCTTTTGAATTAGCATTTCTGTTTCTGTATCAACAGAAGATGTTGCTTCATCCAAAACCAAAATAACAGGCTGATAAACTAAGGCCCTAATGAAAGAAATTAATTGCGCCTGTCCCGATGAAAGCGTTGCCCCACGTTCCATCACATTGTAATGGTATCCACCAGGCAAACGTTCAATAAAATCATGCGCTCCAACTTTTTTAGCTGCGTCAACCACCTCGTCAAACGTTATTGCGGGATTATTTAAGGTGATATTGTTAAAAATAGTATCCGAAAAGAGAAATACATCTTGTAATACGGTAGCAATACGATTTCTTAAATAATTTAACTCATAGTCTTTGATATCAACCCCGTCTACCTGAATAACCCCTCTTTGTATCTCATAAAAACGACTTAAGATATTAACTGTCGATGATTTGCCCGCACCGGTGGCACCTACTAGTGCCACTGTTTGACCTGCTTTTACTTCAAACGAAATATCTTTTAGTACATATTGATCATCGGTAACTTCACCATCTTGAACATAGCTAAACCAAACCCTGTCGAAACTAATGGCGCCTTGCAGTTGTGGTGGAGCAAAAGTTCCATTATTTAAAGTGGTTTCCTGGGTATCCAAAACTTTAAATACGCGTTCGGCTCCAACCATCCCCATTTGCAGCGTATTAAATTTATCTGCAAGCTCTCGGATAGGCCTAAAAAGCATGTTAATAAACAAGATAAACGAAGTGATAGTCCCAGGTTGCACATCAAGCGGCTTAGCCAAAATGCTTTTAGAACCATACCAGATCAGCAGACCTAGCGATAACGCCGAAATTAGTTCAACTACTGGAAAAAAGATCGAGTAATACCAGTTTGATCGAATATTGGCATCTCGATAGCGCGAATTAATCTCTTTAAATTTCTTATACTCTTGCTCTTCTCTTGCAAAATACTGAATAATTGAAATACCACTTATGTGTTCTTGCAAATAGGTATTTAAATTCGCTACTTCAGTTCTTATTTCTTGGAAAGCCACTTTAATGGATTTTTGAAATATTCGAGTAGCAACCATTAAGAAGGGAATAGGAACCAATACAACCAGCGTTAATTCCCAATCAATGTAGAACATTACACATACAATCACAATTACCTGAAGAAGGTCACCAATCATCGCAATCAGACCCTCCGAAAATATATCAGCAATTGTTTCTAAATCAGACACCGTCCTGGTAATGAGCTGACCAATTGGTGTTTGATCAAAATATTTTAGTCTTAACCTGCTAATATGGTTAAACACATTGATGCGCAAATCTCGAATAGCAGATTGGCCTATCGTATTCGTTAACAATGTTTGACTATATTGAATAACTGATTGGATTACCAGCAAAACCACCATTAAGATGGTCATTTCCACCAGCCCTAAATAATCTCCTCCTAAAATAAAATGATCAAGGGTATAACCGATTAACCAAGGCCTAACAGGCGTAATAGCTGCAAGTGCTATTGTCAATACTACCGACCATATAAAAACTTTCCGATATGGTTTCACATAATCAAAAACTCTTCTTAGCAAGCCAATGTTAAAGGTATCACCTGTTATTTTCGACATCTATTTCTGGTTTGTTGGTTTTTTAGTTTTTTTGGTTCGATCCTAAATTTCTTCCTCTTTACGCTCCTATCTTGCTATTTGATACTCAATACAATCATCTCAATTCTAGGCTCTTGCTCAAACATACGGATACTCCACTTTGACCAAGTACAAACCGCAAGCAGGCACAGATTGCCCAGCTTTGCTTCGGTTTTTACTTTCTATAATTTTTGCCACATCAGCCACAGTTATTTCACCTTTACCAACTAATATTAAAGTCCCTACAATTGCACGTACCATATTTCGTAAAAATCGGTCAGCCATGATATGAAAAATCAACGAACCATCATGCTCCATTTCAAAGTAGGCATGCTTAATCTTACAATTATTGGTAAAAGTTTGTGTGTTAGATTTGCTAAAACAAGAAAAATCTGTAAAATCTAACAGCACAGCGGCTGCTCTATTCATTTCTACTAAATTTAGCTCACCTTTATATAACCAAGATCGATCTAATTTAAATGGGTCCTTTTTGAAGTGAATATGGTATTGATAGGCTCTAGATGTAGCATCAAAGCGAGCGTGCGCCTCGTCACCCACCACAAAAATTTGTTTTACCGCAATGGTATAGGGCAATAGAGAGTTTATACCCGATACTGCTTTCACCACAACTTCTCCCTCAATTGCTGAAACATCAAAATGAGCATAAAACTGAGTGGCATGAACGCCCGCATCAGTCCGCCCACAGCCCAAGCTTACGATCTCTTGTCTAAAATAAACTGAAAGAGCTTTATCTAAACATTCCTGCACTGTTAAAGCATTCGGTTGTACTTGCCAACCATGCAAACTAGTTCCGTTATAACTGATTTCGATGAAGTATCTTTTGCTGCTCACTTTTGACAAAAATACTTATTTATGTTGAAAAGTCGGAAGGTTTAAATACCGGAAAGTTATAATCGACTGTAACATTTCAACTTTTCAATCTTCAAACGTTACAACTAAACAATGTTTTAGTATTTTTGTTCACAATTAAAATATCATGATTCAAAGAATACAATCTATCTGGCTTTTTCTAGCTGCCGTATGTATCAGCTGCCTATTATTTCTCCCAATGGTAACTTCAAACTTGATAGGTGGAGAATTTTATATCATTGCAAGTGGCTTGTATCAAAAAGTTGGCGGAACAACCAAACAAATTGAAAGTTATCTACCTCTTTTATTGAGTATCGCAGCAGTTGCAATTGTATGTTTTATCAACATCTTTAACTTTAAAAAGAGAAAACTGCAAAAACAGTTGGCTTACGCAAATATCGTTTTAATTATTGGCCTTTCTTTTTGGTGTAGTCAATACGCAAAAAAAATCCCTGGGGGTTTAGAAACTGCTAATTATGATGCTGGTATGTTCTTACCTCCCTTGGCCATTGCCCTAGTTCTTTTGGCAATAAGAGGTATTAACAGAGATGAAGCTTTATTGAAAAGTGCTGATCGACTGAGATAGACAATTACTACTTGTCCGAAACTACCCTAAACAAAGTCTGTTTTTACCCCTTGGTCGGATTATTTTAATCCTACATTTACTTCAATGGCGATAAATCACAGCAATAAGGCGAATGATTCTTAACAAACGCTAGTATTAAGCACATGGAAAATCAAGATTTCACTACAGCAATATTGGTAGATCAAGCACCTGAAGAGGCATATCAAGCAGTAAATAACGTTCGCGGTTGGTGGTCAGAAGAAATTGAAGGATCTACAGCTAAATTGGATGCAGAGTTTGATTACCATTACGAAGATGTACATCGTTGTAAAATGAAAATCATCGAGCTCGTTCCTAATCAAAAAGTAGCTTGGTTGGTAAAGAAAAACTATTTTAAGTTTACCGAAGACACAAGTGAATGGACAGGTACAAAAATTATATTCGACATTTCATCCCTAAATGGTAAAACTCAAGTTAGGATGACCCATCATGGTTTGGTTCCCACATACGAGTGTTTCGATATTTGCAGGGATTCTTGGACGAATTACATCCAAAACAGTTTACGTAGTTTAATTGAAACTGGAAAAGGAAAACCAAATGGGAAAGGAAAGCCACAAACTGAAAATGAAAAGAAGTTGACATCTTAAAAAATGGCACTCAATTCTCCGTTTTTCAACCATTTCTCACATACACTTGGAGAATATAACTTACCACTAAGTTTTACCCTACAAGGCAACCCAGATCCGCTTTGCGAGCTCGCCGCAGCTGAACTCCAAAATTACCTAACAAACCAACAAGACTGGCAACATAACTTCGGCTTAGCAGAGATTAAAGGAATGGTAATCGGCAAAATGTTTGGTGTGCTCGTTGTTGAAACCGAGGATCATGAAATTGGTTATTTGGCTGCATTCTCTGGCAAATTAGCCGGCTCAAATAATCATACCAAATTTGTCCCACCAGTGTTTGATTTGCTAGCTGAAAACAGTTTCTTGAATAAAGGAATGGAAGAGTTGACCATGATGGGCCAAGAAATTAAAAAGCTGAAAGATTTAGCTACTGTTGTAAATAAAGAATTAATCATTAGCTTAAAAACAAAACGTAGACAATATTCCATTGCCCTGCAAAACGAGATATTCAACCATTATCATTTTTTAAACCAAGCTGGCGAAGAAAAAAGTTTAATTGATATTTTTGCAACAGCGGGATATAAAAACCCTCCTGCAGGTGCCGGAGAATGTGCTGGGCCAAAGCTTTTGCAATTTGCTTTTAAACATAACATGAAACCTTTGGCTTTAACAGAATTTTGGTGGGGGCTATCTCCTAAGTCTACTACTTGGAAACACCAGCACTTTTATGCGCCATGCAAGGAGAAATGCGAACCGATATTAAAACATATGCTAGCAGGCTTGGCTGGCATTTGATTAATTCACTCAATATCAATGGTTTTTCAAAAATCGCTATAAAAAACTATTTACTTAACTATCAGTAAAATACCGAAAATTATCCGTACCTTTGCGGCTTAATTAAAAATGTTATAATGATAAACCCATTTAGTAAATTGGGGATAAGTGATGACGTTGTTAGTGCCGTTAAAGCGCTAGGTTTTGAAAACCCTACGCCCATTCAGGAGCAATCTATTCCTGTACTGTTAGAAGGCAATAACGATTTTGTTGGTTTGGCCCAAACAGGAACAGGAAAAACAGCCGCATTTGGTTTGCCGCTGTTAGAATTAATAGACTTTAAAGTAAATAAGCCGCAAGCACTCATTCTGTGCCCAACGCGCGAGCTTTGTCTACAGATTACAAACGACATCAAGAATTTCTCAAAAAACACGCCTAATGCGAATGTAGTTGCCGTTTACGGTGGTGCGAACATTATGCAACAACTACGCGAAATACGCAATGGCGTACAAATCGTAGTGGCCACGCCCGGCCGTATGTTAGACATTATTGGCCGTAAAGCCATTGATTTTTCTAGCGTTAAATATGTAGTATTGGATGAAGCTGATGAAATGTTAAACATGGGCTTCCAAGAAGACATTAATGACATTTTATCGACCACACCAGACGATAAAAAGACATGGTTATTCTCTGCAACGATGCCGCCTGAGGTTCGTCGAATTGCAAGAAACTACATGGAAAACCCTGTAGAATTAACCATGGGCACAAAAAATACTGGTAACGTAAATATCGAACACGAATACTATATCGTTCGTGCTCGTGATAAATACGCTGCCTTAAAACGGATTGTAGATTTTAACCCAGAAATTTTTGCCGTAGTATTCTGTAAAACCAAAATGGATACACAGGATGTTGCTGAGCATTTAATTAAAGATGGTTATAACGCAGATTCTTTACATGGCGATTTATCTCAACAACAAAGAGATAAAGTAATGCAACGTTTCAGAGATCGTAATATGCAATTGTTAATTGCAACCGACGTAGCTGCACGTGGTATCGATGTAAACAACGTAACTCACGTTATCAATTATTCTTTACCTGATGAAATTGAAAGTTATACCCACCGTAGCGGCCGTACAGGTCGTGCCGGTAAAACTGGTATTTCAATCTGTATCATTAACTCAAAAGAAACTGGTAAAATTCGTCAGATTGAAAGAATTATTGGTAAACAATTTACAAAAGCAGAATTGCCAACCGGCTTTGATGTTTGCGAAAAACAACTATTCTCTTTAATTCATAAAGTTCACAACGTGGAAGTAAATACAGATCAAATTGATCAGTACATTCCAAGAATCATGGACGAGTTTGCTGAATTAAGTAAAGAAGATATTATTAAGAAATTTGCTTCCTTAGAATTTAACCGTTTCTTAGATTACTATGCTACCGCACCAGACTTAAATGCAAGTGCAGATGATCGTGGCGATAGAGGTGAGCGCGGAGAGCGTGGTGAACGCGGCGGTAGAAATTTTGACAATAGTGCCTATACTCGTTTATTTATCAATGTAGGTTCGGTAGATGAATTTACAAGAGGCGATTTATTAGGTTTTGTTTGTAATAACGGCAAAATCAGCGGTAAATCTGTTGGTAAAATTGATTTAAAAGGTGTTTTCTCTTTTATTGAAGTAGAAAACGATGCAGTTGATGCTTTATTCACAAACTTCAAAGACATTAAATTTAATGGTCGCGATGTAAGAATAGAAAAAAGCGGTGATGCCCCAAGTGGAGAACGCAGAGGTGGTGGTGAAGAAAGAAGACGCAGCTTTGGCGGCGGCGGCGGCGAGAGAAGAGGCGGCGGCGGATATGGTGGCGGCGAAAGAAGAAGTGGTGGTGGAGACAGAAGAAGTAGCGGTGGTGGAAGCGGAAGACGTGAAGGCGGTAACGCTGGTGGCGGATTTAGAGATTTTTCTGGCAGAAGCCGTGACGATAAAGGTGGAAATGCTGGAAGCGGCAGACGCGAAGGCGGAGGCGGCGAAAGAAGACGCAGGTCGTAATTTCTGATCCTAATTTAATTTAAAAGAGGTTGTACTTTAAAAGACAACCTCTTTTTTTATGCGACGGTTTTTTGAACTAAAAAAAAATTCACTAAATCGTTTTAACAATCAAAAATCTTTGTATCTTCATTTTAGACATGAGCTTGCTCTTGTTTGAACCAAATAAAAACTTAAGGGAAATATTTTACTTGACGTATGAAATTAAAGATTTCAATTATCGTTGTCATCATTGCATTGGTAGTATTGGCCCAATTCGTACCCTACGAAACAGCCTATGAAGGACAAAATGCCATACCTGATAAAATAAGCTATAATTACGATGTCCGCCCAATCCTATCCGATAAATGCTTTGCCTGTCATGGTCCCGATAAAAATAAACAAGAGGCTGGCTTAAGACTCGACCTCGAAATCAATGCCAAAGCTCCACTGAAAGAAACTAAAGGAGCATTCGCAATTATCCCTGGCAACCCCGACAAGTCAGAACTTATCAAAAGAATTACTTCCACCGATCCGTCTTATCAAATGCCAACACCCGAATCGCATTTGGGATTGTTAAATGAACGTGAAGTAAAGTTGCTTACAGCATGGATTAAGCAAGGGGCAAAATATGAAAAACACTGGGCCTTTATCGCACCAAAAAAAGCACCTCTGCCTAAAATAAAGGATAAAGAATGGGCAAAAAATGAAATCGATTATTTTGTTGCCGAAAAAATACAACAACATGGACTTAAAGCTAGCAAAGAGGCCGACAAAGATCTACTATTAAAAAGGATTGCCTTAGATTTAACTGGCTTGTTGCCTTCTATTTCTTTGATGGATGCTTTTAACGCTGATAAAACTGAAAAGGCTTATGAAAAAGCGATTGACAAGCTCTTAGCCACACCGCAATTTGGAGAAAAGATGGCCATTCACTGGCTGGATGTAGCGCGCTATTCAGATAGTTACGGATATCAAGATGATAACATTAGAACGCAATGGCCTTATCGCGATTGGGTTATTCATGCATTCAACAAAAATATGCCTTACAACCAGTTTATAACTTGGCAACTTGCGGGTGATTTGTTGCCGAATGCGGGCAAGGAACAAATTTTGGCTACTGCCTTTTTACGCAACCATAAATATACGGAAGAAGGTGGTGTAATACCTGAAGAATACCGGGTAGAGTACACAATCGACAAAGTAAAAACTTATTCAAAAGGCCTACTGGCACTAACCGCAGAGTGTGCCCAATGTCATGATCACAAATATGACCCCATATCGCAAAAAGATTATTATCAACTCTTTGCATTTTTCAACACATCTAAAGAAAAAGGATTCGAAGGCGATGTTAGTCAATCAAAACCAGCTAAAACCCCTATTCTTACTTTAACAAATGATGATACTAAGAAAATTTTAAAGTTCATCAATAGGAAAGACACGAACAGCTTGATGGTTTCTGTAATGGAAGAAGCAGACACCCCTAGAACAACTTTCTTGCTTAGCCGAGGTCTTTATGATCAATATGGTGAAAAAGTCCAAGCTCAAGCACTTCCTGCAGTCATGAACTTCGACATCAAAAATCTACCCCGCAATCGACTTGGCCTAGCTAAATGGACTGTAGATCGCAATAACCCAGTTACCGCACGGGTATTTGTAAACCAATTGTGGGAACAATTTTTTGGCAGAGGTATTGTAAAAACCACAGGTGATTTTGGCATGCAAGGAAATTTACCCTCACATCCAGAACTATTAGATTGGCTAGCGGTCGATTTTATGGAACATGGTTGGAATGTTAAAAGGCTAGTTAAACAAATCTTACTATCGGCTACTTACCGTCAGTCCTCAAACGTAACAGAAAAGCACTTAAAAACTGATCCAGAAAACATCTACTTATCGCGAAGGTCTCGAGCACGTTTACCAGCAGAACTTATCCGCGATATTGTGTTAGGCAGTAGTGGATTACTTAACCTCGAAATTGGAGGGCCAAGTGTAAAGCCATATCAACCAAAAGGACTTTGGGAAACGGCAAGTTCTGGACGTGGGCAGCTTGCTACTTACCGCCAAGATAAAGGAAAGGATTTGTACCGTCGGGGGATCTACACTTTTATAAAATTAACAATCCCACCTCCAACCATGATTGTTTTTGATGCCAGTAACCGCGATCAATGTGAGGTACAACGCTTAAATACCAATACGCCATTACAGGCACTAATCATGATGAATGACCCAATGGTGTTGGAAGCTTCCCGTGTATTGGCGCAGCGCATTGATGAACGGAAACTTCCACCATCAACTGCCATCGAGACCATATTTCGTAGCGTGATTTGTCGTAAGCCAAAAGACAAAGAACTACAAATTTTAAATGATTATTATGCTGATCAGCTAGCATTATTTACGAGCAAAAAATCAGCTGTCGAAAAAGTACTCCAGGTAGGAGAATATCCTCAAAGTAAAAAAATAGATAAGCATAAAGCCGCTGCACTTACCCGGGTTATCAATATGATCTATAACATGGAAGAAGCCATCACAAAAACTTAGTAGCTTATGGAAAAAGAAGTTTTAGAACATGGATTAAATTTAAATCGCCGCAGGTTTCTTACCAAACTAGGAATGGGCATTGGTGGAGCTGCTCTTGGAACGCTCTTAATACCCGATCTGTTAAGTGGCAAAATAGACGAAGAAGCATTGGTAAAGGCACTTCCTCACTTCGCGCCAAAAGCAAAGCGCATTATTTATCTTTTTCAAAATGGTGCGCCTTCGCAGCTAGATCTTTTTGACTATAAGCCTAAATTACAGGAAATGCATGGGCAGGATCTTCCGGCCTCTATTCGCATGGGCCAGCGTCTTACAGGTATGACCGCCAATCAGGCAAAATTTCCATTGGCAGGCACTGCTTTTAAATTTGATCAATATGGCGCTCATAGAGCCTGGCTAAGTGAATTACTTCCTTACACTTCACAGGTGGTAGACGACCTTTGTATTATAAAAAGCCTTCACACCGAAGCGATTAACCATGATCCTGCTCTTACTTTTTTTCAAACAGGTGCGCAGGTAGGCAATCGCCCTAGCATGGGTGCTTGGTTAAGTTATGGTCTTGGTAGCGAAAATAAAAACCTGCCTGCTTATTGCGTCTTACTTTCAAAAGGCAAAGGAAATGGACAAGGCGTTTATTCAAAACTCTGGACGAACGGATTTTTAGATTCGGTGCATCAGGGTGTTCAATTTAGCAACGGCGAAAACCCGGTATTGTACCTTAACGATCCAGATGGAATGGAAAAATCGGAGCGCAGAAAAATGCTCGATAATCTTGCCGAACTTAATCATGAAAGTTATAGTGAAGTTGGCGATCCCGAAATCAAGGCGAAGGTTCAACAATATGAAATGGCTTACCGCATGCAAACGGCCGTACCTGAAGTTACCGATCTTTCTAATGAACCTGAATCGATCATCAAACTTTACGGACCAGAATGTTTAGTTCCTGGAACCTATGCTGCAAATTGTTTACTTGCCCGTAAGCTTTCAGAAAGTGGTGTAAGATTTGTTCAATTATACCACCAAGGTTGGGATGGGCATTCGGATCTTCCTCAACAGATTAAAGGCCAGTGTTTAGATACTGACCAATCGTCGGCTGCATTAATTACCGATTTAAAGCAACGAGGAATGTTAGACGAGACTCTTGTCATATGGGGAGGTGAATTTGGTCGAACCAATTATTGTCAAGGCACACTTACTAAAGACAACTATGGCCGCGATCATCATCCCCGTAGCTTTACCATGTGGATGGCAGGTGGTGGTGTTAAGCCTGGGGTATATGGCGAAACGGATGAATTTGGCTATAACATTGTCTCTAACCCCGTACATATTCACGATTTTCATGCAACCGCCCTTCATCTGATGGGACTAGATCATGAAAAATTGGTATTTAAGCACCTAGGACGCCGATATAGGCTTACCGATGTAGCTGGCAAAGTAATCAGTGATTTAATTGCTTAGCCTTATGAACCGAAAAAAATTTATACAACATTCGTCGATGGCAGTAGCTAGTATGTTTACGCCGCAATGGCTTATTAAAAATGAAGTTATTTTGGGCCAAAGCAACAAGCGCTACAAAATAAATACACGTTGGAGCCAAGCAGATGTAAGTAAAAACCCAGTAAACGACTGTCACGAAATGGTGCAAGACAAAAAAGGTCGCATCATTTTACTGACCAACGAAACTAAAAACAATGTATTAATCTATAATAAGAACGGGAAGTTGTTGAATAGCTGGGGTTCTCAATTTCCAGGTGCTCATGGCCTATCGCTATTTAACGAAAATGGCCCAGATGTTTTATTTATTTGCGACAACAATCGTCACCAAGTTATTAAAACCACGATTGATGGCAAAGTACTCATGACACTCGATTATCCAAAAGAAACTGGCGAATATACAAAGCCCGAAGAGTATATCCCTACCGAAACAACAATTGCGCCTAACGGCGATATATACGTGGCCGATGGCTATGGAAAAGATTTCATCATCCAATACGACCCCCAAGGTAAATACATTCGGCACTTTGGTGGCAAGGGGAATGAAACAAAAAACTTGAAGAATGCACATGGCGTTTGCATCGACAATAGAGATCAAAAAAAACCAATCTTGATAGTTACCTCACGCCAAGAAAATGCATTTAAAAGATTTACTTTAGATGGCAAATATTTAAACACCATTGCCCTACCGGGAGCTTGGGTATGCCGACCAGTAATCAATGGTGATTATTTATATGCTGCCGTATTGCAATCTCATAGCAGGCAGGGTCAACAATCGGGTTTTGTTACCATCCTTAATCGAGAAAACAAAGTAATTTCTAACCTTGCTGGTAGTACGCCAACCTATGAAAATGGTGAATTAACCGAAATGTACCAAACCATTAAGGCCTTTCAATATCCACATGACGTATGTGTTGATGACGAAGGCAGCCTGTATGTAGCACAATGGAACTCTGGGAAAGTATATCCTTATAAATTAGACCCAGTATGATGATAAGACTTTTCATTACATTCCTTTCGTTTACGTTCATTGCGCTATTTGCCGAAGCACAAAATGCCTTTCAATTGGCCCCGCCGCAAATAAAATTTAATACTACTTTTTTTACAAATGAAGCCACTATTAAACTAATATTTGCGCAAATAGGTGCCCATATTCGCTATACCACAAATGGAGTTGAGCCGTCGCACATAGATCGTATTTACACCAAACCTATTGTCATCACAAAAAATCTAATGACCATTAAGGCAAAATCATTTTCAAATGATTTTTTGCCCTCCGAAACAGTAAGCGCTACTTTCGTGAAAGATGGATTTCCCTTCGAGGCTAGCTTCCCCCCTGCCAATAGCCAATATGTAGGTGAGGGATCAACTACTCTTAACAATAATCAAGGTGGGATTGCAGATCATACGCTAAAACACTGGTTAGGTTACAATAGCGATTCAGTAACCATTTTATTATCCTTAAGCAAAAATCAGCAATTAAAATCGGTCTTGTTTAATACCATGCAAAACCAGGGTGGGTGGATTTTCTTCCCTAGTAAAGTAGATGCATTTGCTTTTGATAACGATCAAAAAAAATTCATTCAGATTGGCAATATAGCTTACTCATCGCAACAAAACGTTGACGATTTGCGCTGTAAGCCATTTGTAATTGAATTAAATAAAACGACAACCAATCAACTTAAATTAATTTTTCATAACCAAAAACTACCGCCTTGGCATAGTGGAAAAGGCAATAATAGCTGGATATTTATCGACGAAATAAAACTATACTAAGCATGAAGCAACAAAAGTGGAAAGAAATAATTTTTAATGCTTGCATTGTATTGAACTGCTTTTTATTGTTCTTACTTGCTTTTGGTACAACCCTTAATTTGCCGACCTTTTTACAGGTACTTGGCAGGGCGCACCCATTGATATTGCATTTCCCGATTGTATTACTTTTACTGAGCGTTGTTTTTGAGATGGTAATTACCAGTCAAAAAAAGACTTCATTAAATGATATTGCCGATTGGATGTTATTAGCTGCCACTTTAACTACGGTAGCTACAGCCCTGATGGGACTATTTCTTTCGAAAGAAGAGGGATACGATTCTGAAGCAATTGTCGTCCATAAATGGGTCGGTGCATCTTGTGCCATTATCAGTTTGCTATGGTATGCTTTTAGAGCTCAGTTAAGAACAAGAAAAATCGCTACGATAACTACCGGTCTCGTTTGTATGGTCGCCTTATTAGTTGCTGGTCACGAAGGTGCGAGCATTACCCATGGGCAAGGTTTTTTACTAGCCCCTATCTCTCCAGAGGATACAAAGCCTGAAGTTTTATTAGAAGATGCTATAATTTTCACACACCTCATTAAACCTATTTTAACAGAAAAATGTATTAACTGCCATAGCAGCAGTAAGGCTAAGGGCGATCTCATTTTAGAGACCCAATCACTTTTACTAAAAGGGGGCAAAAATGGAAAGCTTTGGGATACTACCGCCACTGGTTTAGGCTTGATGATGGAGCGCTTGCATCTACCATTGGATAACAAAGAACACATGCCACCAAAAGGCAAACCACAGCTTAGCGATAAAGAGGTTAAGGCCATATTCTACTGGATCAAAGATGGTGGTAGCTTTACAAAAAAGGTAAATGACCTGCCCGACACAGACTCATTGAAAGTGATTGCTCAAGGCTTTTTTAAATCGATTGACACCGATCATTACAATTTTGCAGCAGCGGATGAAGCAATAGTAGCGAAATTAAATACTTCTTACAGGGCTGTATCCGCTATCGCATTAGGCTCGCCAGCTTTAAGTGTCTCTTTCTTTGGGATTGCATTTTTTAAGAATGAACATCTCCAAGAACTAGCAAAAATTAAGGAAAATATTGTATCGCTTGATTTGTATAGAATGCCTGTAACAGATCAAGATTTAAAAGTAATAGGCACTTTCACCAATCTTCGAAAATTGAACATCGCTTTTACCAAAATAAAGGGTGAAGGTTTATCACACCTTAACAAGCTTCAAAACCTACAGCAATTATCTCTATCGGGCACTGCTGTTAATCTTGCACATTTAAGGCCATTAAGCGGTTTAAAAAAACTAAGTGCAGTTTATATATGGAATGCAGGAATAAAAGAAGCAGAACAAGCAACACTAAAAAAAGAATTTCCAAGAATATATTTTAATACCGGCTATAAAAGTGATACTGTTGTGGCTAAGCTAAATAGTCCAGTAGTTGAAGGAGATGTAAGTGTTTTTAAAACCGCTATCGATATCAAATTTAAAAAGGCTGTAAAAGGGACCATCATTCGTTATACCCTTGATGGAACAGACCCTGATAGTTTAAAATCTCCCCTATACAAAGACCATGTTACGATTAACCATGCTAGTCTACTAAAAGCCAAAGCTTTTTTGCCAGGTTGGCTTAGTAGCGATATCGTATCTAAGTACTTTTACAAGAGTGTTTATAAGCCCGACAGTGTAAAACTGCTCTTGCCACCAAATCCTACCTATAAGGTAAATGGAGCGTCAACGCTTTTTGACGGCCAAAGAGGCTCAAATAACTTTATTACCGGCGACTGGTTAGGATATAGAGAAAATAATTTTGAAGCCCTTCTTTATTTTACAACACCGGTTGAGCTAAGCGCCGTAACTTTTGGCAACTTGGCCGATATCAATAGCTATGTGATGCCGCCGAAAGAGTTACAAGTGTGGGGAGGCACTAGTGTAGCTACACTTAAACTTTTGGGGAAAATAAACCCAACCCAACCAAATAAAATATTGCCTGCTTATACCACAGGCTTTGACGTTAGGTTTCCTAAGCAAAAAGTTACTGTGGTGAAATTACTAGGGAAACCCATTAATCCTTTACCAAACTGGCATCCCGGAAAAGGCGATAAAGGTTGGTTATTCTTAGATGAAGTATTTCTTAATTAGTGCTGTGGCCTTGTCCTGATCTGAGTTGCCTTTAAATATACCTTCGCTCCTTTTTTATTAATATAGTATTTATTGTTTTTACCGTCAATATAAACATTTGATCCATCTGGCGCCATTTTACCTTTATAAGTTTGATCGACTACTTTTGCTCCGCCCTTTACGGCAACCTCAGCAGTTTTATTTCCGACGCTTTTTGCACCCTTTTCTACCGCTTTACCAGTTTTTTGAATTGCTTTTCCAGCTTCGGTTTTTTTCTCTTGTGCATTAACGGTAAATGTTACCGATGTCATCATCGCCATTGCTGCCAAGCCAACTAAATATTTTTTCGTTTTCATAACATTGGTTTTTATAAGCAACAAGCTGAGCGAATAATTGTTTTTAAGGTTAATTAATTCAACTTGTCTGTTAATAACCTCATTTCGCTATGTGGCGCATGGTGCTTATATAAAATGTTATAAACGGCGTTACTGATAGGCATCGCTACCTGATATTTCTGATTAATATGGTGCATACAGCTCGCCGCATAGTAACCTTCGGCAATCATATTCATTTCTAGTTGCGCTGATTTAACCGTATATCCTTTCCCTATCATATTGCCAAAAGTCCTGTTACGGCTAAACTGAGAATATGCTGTTACCAATAAATCACCCAAATAGGCCGATTCAATAATGTCTCGATCAATCGGATGAACTGCATCTACAAAGTCCTTTATTTCTCGGATAGCATTAGAAATTAGCACAGCTTGAAAATTATCTCCATAGCCAACACCATGACAAATTCCGCTCGCTACTGCGTATATATTTTTAAGCACTGCAGCATATTCAGTTCCAAAAATATCATCCGACACATTAGTTTTGATATACCTGGTAGCTAATAGACTTGCAAAATCACCGGCCAAGTTTATATCTGTACTGGCGATAGTTAAATATGAGAGCTTTTCTAAAGCAACTTCTTCGGCATGACATGGACCACTAATCACTAAGATATCGTTTAAATCAATTTGATATTTTTGATTTAAGAATTCTCCGATAATTAAGTTTTCATCTGGAACAATTCCTTTAATTGCCGATACAATTTTTTTCCCTTTCAAATCTTCTGCAGTTACACCTTTCAGTGTTTCTTTCAAGAAAGCAGCGGGTACATTTAAAACAACATAATCGGCCTGTTTAATAATGGCGGCGATGTCACCAGAAATATGATCCTCAGGTAGCTTAATCTCAACGGAACTTAAATAAGTTGGATTGTGTTTGAACGTTTTGATATGTGAAATAGCATCTTCATTACGCATCCACCAGTAAATTTCTTTTGGAGAAATGTTATCAGACAACATTTTAATAATTGCTGTTGCCCAACTTCCTCCACCTATCATTGCAATTTTTGCTGCCATATTTATTTTAAATTAAAACCGTAGAAATGAGAAAAGGTTTAAGCTAATTATATAAACAATTAGCTTAAACCTTAATGGTCTCAAACTTACGAAGTTTTTTAGACTTACGAAGTTTTAAAAACTTCGTAAGTCTTTACTTTTTAGCATCGGTGTTAAATAATTTATCCTTGGTGGTCTTTTCTACTTTCATACCATCTTTTAATTTATTTTGAATAGCAGAGTATGGTCCACTCACAATTTCTTGACCGGCTTTAACACCAGTTTTAACAATGATAAATTGATCATCCTGAATACCTGTAGTTACTTCAATTTTCTTAACTGTACTTGCTTTAGCGTCAAATAAATAAACGTATTGCTTAACCATTTTATCATTTAACTTACTTTTTTGTTTATCCATGTTCTGGTCATTTCCATCTGAACTTTTTGCTGGATCAGTAGATTTATCCTTATCACCTGTAAATACAGATTGAATAGGAACAGCTAAACCAGTTAATGTTTCACTTTCAATATCTACTGTAGCAGATAATCCAGGTCTAAACGGCGATGGCAAATCTTTTGCACCACCTTTAACTGCGCTATATGAGTCAGCGAGTAAGCGAACTTTAACAGAGAAGTTAGTTACTTGGTCAACAGAGGTTGTAGCTGCACCAACACTGGTTGATGAACTTGCTATTTCTGTTACAATTCCTTTGAATTTCTTGTCAGCAAATGCATCGATTTCGATAGAAGCACTATCGCCAACGTTAACACGGTTAATATCATTTTCGTTTACTTCTACATTAACTTCCATTGTAGTTAAATTAGAAATACGCATAATCTCAGTTCCAGCCATTTGCGATGTTCCTAAAATACGGTCGCCTAGCTCAATAGATAATTTAGAAACCACGCCATCTACCGGAGAATAGATTGTGGTCTTAGCTAAATTTGCACCTGCTTCTTTAACATTCGCGCCAGATTGCTCTAACCCAAATTTCGCACCGGTTACATTAGCCTTTGCACTCTCTAAAGTAGCTTTAGCAGTTAAATAAGCAGCTTTAGCAGCATCAAATTCAGCAGCTGAAATTACTTTCTTATTAAACAATGCTACATTTCTTTTATAAGTGGCGTCTGCGTTTACAAAGTTAGCTTCAGCCTGAACAAGTTGTTGTTGAGAAGAGGATACACTTGCTTTTTGAGAATTATAAGAAGCAACGGCACGTTCATAACCCGATTGTAATACATCCGGTCTAACTTTACAAAGTAGCTGACCTTTTTTAACTACATCACCTTCTTTAACCAAAAGTTCAGTTACCTCGCCCGAAACCTCAGAGCTTAGCTTAACCTCTGTTTCAGGTTGTATTTTACCACTTGCAGTAACCGTTTCAACAACTTTTTTCTCACCAGCTTTATCAACGGTAACTTTTTCAGTTTTCTCACCACCAATTAAACCGGCAAATTTAGCACCGATCAATAGAACTAGTAATACACCGACGGCAATTAATATGTGTTTAAGTTTCATATAGTTATTTGTTTTTTAATAGTTATATGGAATATGCCATGTATCCTCTTTGTGCGTTATGGCACATGGCTATTTCATAATTGTGTTTGTTGTTCTTTTTATTTAAAATATAGTTTGTTTCGTTGGTTGGTAATAGTGCTAAGCTACTAGTTTAAAATGTAATCTGTTTACCTAAATAATAGTCAATCACTTTTGCTCTAAACAATAAATCATATTTAGCTTGTATCATGTCTATTTCAGCTTTATTCCTATTTGTTTGCGCAGTACTATAATCTAGCGAATTTACCAAGCCAACATTATAACGCTCTTCTATTACATAATACGCATCTTTTTGCGCAAGAAATGCATTGGTAGTAGATTCATAACGACTTTCTGCTGCCTTTAAATCGGCAACTGCCTGATAAATGATCTTGCTTAAACTGTTTTTGGCCAATTGCTCTTGTGTTTCAGTCTGCATTAAATTAATTTTGGCACGAGTTACAGAAGATCTGGCCTGCAAACCATTAAAAATTGGAATTTGCAAATTGAGGCCAACTCCTTTTCCTAAATTGTTTTTAAATTGATCACTTAAGGTCTGATTTGGCGCTAAGGAGTTATAGCTATAGAAATAACTAGTCCCGTAACTTCCATTTAATGATAACCTTGGATATAAATTAGCTTTTGCAACATTAACACCAATTTTTGATGCAGCAGTGTTTAATTCTGCTAATTTAACATCCGGGAAAGTAGATAAAGCACCACGATAAACTTCTTCAGGATTAACAGCAGTTGAAGGCGCCGTTAAGCTATTAAGTACTGGTAATTGTACGTCATAAACAGTAGCTGAAGGAACATCCATCAATTGTGCTAAAGTTAAATAGGAAATAGACAGCGCATTAGCTGCGTTAGTTACATTTAATTCTGCAGTAGCTACGAGCGATTTAGCTTGAGATAAATCTGCAAGCGTCTTATTACCCTCATCTAACAACTGTTGTTGTTGGTTTAATTGCTGCTTAGCAACAGTTAACTGGTCTTGTGCAGCTTTTAAAAAATCTTTGTTATATAAAATCTGCAGATAACTTGTAATTACCTGTAATATTAAGTCATTCTTTACTTTATCAGTATTCGTTTTACCAGCATCAAGTAGAATTCTGTTTTGCTTGATTTGATTAATTTTAGAAAATCCACCGAACAAATCTACTCCAGAGCTTAAGCTCCCACTAAGGTTATAACGTTGTGTATTTTCAAATAAACCTGAAGCGCTCTGATTTCTACCCCAGTTCATATTTTGGTTAATACCCGAATTTAAGGTTGGATATAAAGCTAATTTTGATTGCTTCAAATTTTCATCCGCAAGGCTTTCACTTAGCTTAGACTGTCTAACTTGTAAATTATTGGTTAAAGTCTTGTCTATAGCCTGTTGTATGGTGATTACTTCTTGCGCATAACTTAATTGGCTTAAGCCAGCTAAAAGAACGGTTGAGAAAATAAAGGTTAGCTTTGTTGAAAAGCTCAGTTTGGCAACTTGTTTCATAAAAATTTGTTTCGCAATAATAAATAAACAATTGATTGAGTTTTGTAAATTTTTAAGTACAGCCTTTAATTGTTTACTTTTGGGGCATGTACCTTGTTAAATCTCCACTTTTATTAAAATGGTTTTATTCCGCTTTAACTTGGAACAAATCCCGCTCGCAAAAGATCATTTATTTAACCTTTGACGATGGACCCGTACCCAATGTTACAGAATTTGTATTAAATACTTTAAAAAGCTTTAAAATAAAAGCTACTTTTTTTTGCATTGGTGATAACATTCTCAAACATCCGGAACTGTTCGAGCGTTTAAAAAATGATGGGCATGCGATAGGAAACCACACTTTTAACCATCTTAATGGATGGAAAACAGCGGATGAGACCTATATTCAAAACTTTTTGAAATGTCAAGAACTTACGCAAACTAACCTATTTCGACCTCCCTTTGGACGAATAAAAAAGAGTCAGATTCGTAGTCTTTGCTCCGAACACCAAAGTCCAAAATCCGCAGCAAATCAAAAAGCACCAATCCATATCATCATGTGGGATGTACTAAGTGGCGACTTCGACACAACCCTTTCTCCCGAAAAATGCTATCACAATGTGATTAAATATACCGAAAATGGCTCTATCATTGTTTTTCACGATAGTGTAAAAGCATATGAACGGCTAAAATACGCTTTACCTAAAACCATCGAATACTTACTCAATGAAGGTTACCAATTCGGTAAACTTTAATTCATAGCCAGTTAAGCCAAACTAATGCCAATGATGATTTGTGTTTTAACAAGCTAAATACCAAATATTTAGAGATAAAATAACAAACTCAACTGTTCATTAATGCACAAAAGTGTTCGAAAATGATCAGGTCTCGCAGCAAGCCTATCCACAACACCTACATCCTATCATCATAGAAGCATATAGGTTTTAACCAGCCGTGCATAAGTTCTGAGTTACACATACAAAAAGGCACGGCCAATGCACAGCAGACCCACTCCTGTTATAACCTGTTGTAGGCTGTTGTAATTATTACAGCTGGCTTTGATAATTAATCTTCAATAGGTTAGTTTAGAATCTTTCCAAATAATATAATGAGATAGAGATGATAGCGTTAAGCCTGTTTTTTTTGTAAATTCGCTACCTAATAGACGGAATAGATTAACTAACACAGATTATCAATGGCTTTTGACATAGAAATGATCAAAAAGGTGTACACCAATTTTAGCAGTCGTATAGAAGCGGCGCGTAAAGTTGTGGGTAGGCCTTTAACACTTTCAGAGAAAATATTGTACACTCACCTTTGGGATGGGAATGCAAAAACGGCTTTCATTCGCGGAACAGATTACGTAGATTTTGCACCAGATAGAGTAGCAATGCAAGATGCGACGGCTCAAATGGCTTTATTACAATTCATGCAAGCTGGCCGTCCTCAAGTTGCCGTACCTTCTACTGTACATTGTGATCACTTAATCACTGCCAAATTTGGAGCTGATATAGATTTACCACATGCAAATACAGAAAGTAAAGAGGTATTTGACTTCCTAGCTTCTGTATCTAATAAATACGGCATCGGTTTTTGGAAACCAGGTGCAGGTATTATACACCAGGTTGTATTAGAAAATTATGCTTTCCCAGGAGGGATGATGATTGGTACTGATAGCCATACTGTAAATGCAGGTGGTTTAGGTATGGTTGCCATCGGCGTGGGTGGTGCTGACGCATGTGATGTAATGGCGGGTTTGCCTTGGGAGCTTAAATTCCCTAAGTTAATTGGCGTAAAGTTAACTGGTAAGCTAAACGGCTGGGCTTCAGCAAAAGATGTGATTTTAAAAGTTGCTGGTATTTTAACTGTAAAAGGTGGTACTGGAGCAATTGTTGAATATTTTGGCGATGGAGCCGAAAACTTAAGCTGTACTGGCAAAGGAACCATTTGTAACATGGGCGCCGAAATCGGTGCAACTACGTCAACCTTTGGATACGATAAAAGCATGGAACGTTACTTACGTGCTACCAATCGTGCAGATGTTGCAGATGCAGCCAATGAGATTGCTGAACACCTTACAGGGGATCCAGAAGTATATGCAAATCCAGAGCATTACTTTGATCAATTAATTGAAATCAACTTAGACGAATTAGAACCTTATTTGAATGGTCCTTTTACACCAGATTTAGCCACGCCAATTTCTCAAATGAAAGCAGCAGCTGAAGCAAATGGCTGGCCGTTAAAAGTAGAATGGGGCTTAATTGGTTCTTGTACCAACTCATCATACGAAGATTTATCTCGCGCTGCCTCAATCGCAAAACAAGCAATAGATAAAGGATTGGGCATTAAAGCAGAGTTTGGTATTAACCCAGGTTCAGAACAAGTGCGTTATACAGCTGATCGTGATGGCCTATTGGGTACATTCGAAGATTTAAATGCAACGATCTTCACCAATGCTTGTGGACCATGTATTGGTATGTGGGATCGAACAGGTGCTGAAAAGGCAGAAAAAAATACGATCGTTCACTCGTTTAACAGAAACTTCGCTAAACGTGCTGATGGTAATCCAAATACCTTTGCTTTTGTAACTTCACCAGAGATTGTTGCTGCAATCGCTATTGCAGGAGATCTAGGTTTTAACCCGCTAACAGACACTTTAACAAATAATAAAGGCGAACAAGTTAAGCTTGATCCTCCTGTGGGAGATGAATTACCAGTAAATGGTTACGCTGTTGAAGATGCTGGATTTCAAGCTCCCGCCGAAGATGGTTCTGGTGTTCAGGTATTAGTATCCCCAACTTCACACCGCTTACAATTGTTAGACCCATTTAAAGCGTGGGAAGGAACTGACTTAAAAGGTTTAAAACTGTTAATCAAAGCTAAAGGAAAGTGTACAACCGACCATATTTCGATGGCAGGACCTTGGTTAAAATTCCGCGGTCACTTAGATAATATCTCAAACAACATGTTAATTGGTGCAGTAAATTATTTCAATGATAAAACAGATGAAGTAAAGAATGCTTTAACAGGAGAGTATGGCCCAGTGCCTGCTACGCAACGTGATTACAAAGCTGAAGGCTTAGGATCTGTGGTGGTAGGAGATGAAAACTATGGTGAAGGTTCATCTCGTGAACACGCGGCTATGGAACCTCGTCACTTAGGCGTACGTGCAGTATTAGTTAAATCTTTTGCACGTATACACGAAACAAATCTTAAAAAACAAGGCATGCTTGGCTTGACCTTCGCAAACAAGGAAGATTACGACAAAATTTTAGAAGATGACACAATTGATATTATTGGCTTAACCACCTTTGCACCAAATGTACCCCTACAAATGGTACTAAACCATGCAGATGGAACTTCTGAAACTATTACAGTAAATCATAGTTACAATGCGCAACAAATCGACTGGTTTAAAGCTGGTGGTGCGTTAAATATCATTCGAAGAGAAGCAGCGTTAAAAGCAGCTGGACTTTAGGATTAAAAGAGCAAAGAGCAAAGATTAAGACTACCACTAGTCATTAATCTTTGCTCTTTTTTCATTTATTCATCAGCTTCTGCTAGAAATTGATCAATGACGAGCATTTCCTTTTCAAAAACATGCAATTGTATATCGCTTAGTGCTGAATCAAATAGAAACCCCAGGTTCATTGTATTTTCGCCTGAAAGAAAACAACTAAAACCTGCATCTTTTAACTTGCTTAAGATAATGTTTGCTTCAATTGGGTCGGCAAACGTACGATACACTACAATTCTATCTTCCATCGTTCAATTATAGTTCGCTCTCTTCTGCAAGTAACTCACTAATTGCCGCTACATCCCCTTCAAAAACATGAAGCTGAATGCCACTAATGGACACATCAAATAAAGGCCTTAAGCTAGCGGTAGTTTCCCCAGATAAAAAGCAATTAAAACCAGCATCTTTTAATCTGGTAAGAATGATATTTGCTTCAATAGGATCTTGGTAGGTATGATAAACAACTATTTTTTCTTCCATCTTACAAAGCTATGGTTAATTTATCAAAGAGAAGAAAAGTTCAACAAGCCTATGTCAAAAACAAGTGCTTGTTATTTTAACAAAGTAGTATCTTCTGGCAAAGTCGGCACCTTGTAATTTCCACTATCAAGCTTAGCTGTCGGGAAAAGTGTTTTCAATTTAATCCAATCTTCTTTCTTTAGCGAGGTTTGATACAGATAGAGTTGTTTTAACTTTTTGAGCTTAGCGAGCTTGAGCAGACCATTAATGGTAATTTTAGTACCTACTAAACTTAGCGATTGAAGTTCGTCCATTTCACCTACATACTTTAATCCTTCGTCAGTTACACCAGTATAATTTAGACTTAATCGAGTTGCATTTTTACACTCCTTAACAACCTTTAAAACTTGATCGTTAACAGCTTTATTCTCTAATCTCAACCAAATTAATTGCTCCTTTAAATTTTTGATACTGGTAATCACACTATCAGCAAACGACTTCGCATTTACAAAATTCGCGGAAAGGTAATTGCTATTCTGAGATACTGGCACTATTGTTATTCCAGCATTGATAAGAGTTTTTATCGCCTCTGTATTTGCAACACTTACATCTTTTGTTGGTAGCTCGCTAATTTCTTTTGCTACACTCCCTGTCTGCAAACCATTCAATACCTCTTTAATAGCAGCTGGTTGGGGCAAATCTTTAAATTTCTTCTTAAAGTCAGCGCCATTGTCAATCCACCATTTCAGTAAGGTGATTTCATTGGTTGTTAATTGAGGCTTTTCTTTAGGTGCCATATGGTCTTCGTCACTTAATGGCAACAAAATCCTTTTAATCAACTCACTATCCTCTGCATTGCCAGGCACTACAGTTTTACCTGCCTCTCCTCCTTTTAAAATATATTGTTCACCATCTAGTCGTAATTTACCTTTTTGCTTTTCTGGACCATGGCAATTATAACATCTATTTTCTAGCAACGGGCGGATTGCATCGTGATAAACAAAGGCTTCATTTACCACTGAAATCGGCGGAATAGCGCTTTGATCACTACCACCCTTTAATGGCTCCGTTAAATAGTTAGCGCCGTGAGTTAATGATCCGCCTAAATGACCAGTAATCGAAATCAAAACGATTAGCGCAGCTGCCATAAGACCTAAAACTAAGTTAGAGGTAACCTTTTGATAAATTACCCACAAAAAAACTGCTATTACCGCGACTGATATCCCCATCCACTGATGATTATTTACAAGATCACCTTCGTAATCGCCACTATTAGCTAGCAAATAACCTGTTATACAAGAAACTATTGCGCTAAGTGCACCTAATAACAAAATAAGGGGTATTGATTGTTTTAAAGCAGCAAATTGTTTCTTCAGCGACAATAAAATAAATATACAAGCCAGTAATAAAATTCCGATTGGAAGATGAACAAAAACTGGGTGAAAGCGACCAAAAAATTCCAGCATCTATAAATATCTCTTTTTAAGCAAATTCATCATGTGTACATTAATTGCCCATTGATCTGCTACTACTTGGCGAGTATATGGCAAAGTTGGCATATAATCCGGCGGCCCAAACTCGGTTAAAATCGTCATTCTTTCTCCGTTTTTCTTCTTTCTAGCAATAACAGTATCCCACCAAGCTAAGTGTGCCTTAACGGCATTTTGCCATTCTGGGGCACGAGGATCATTAACCTGCGGACCTTGTGAATGACCAATTCTCGAATGTATGTGGTCAACTTTCGCTAGCAAAAAATCGATCGTTTCTTTTTGATCTGATAAAAGACTTTCATGCACCACACACCAATGTGAGATATCTAAAGTTAGTCTGATCTCAGGATTTTTTTCAACAAATTGTTTGGCTGTTGTTGCTGCAAACATCATTCTTCCACGATGTGTTTCATGGTAAATTGGAATACCTGTTGATTTCCTCTTTGCGGTTACATAATCAATAATCTGTTTGTTATCCTCATAGCTAAAATAATCCTTACCAGAGTGGCAATTGATGTAAATTGGCTTTTGGAATTTATTGGCACAGATAGCATCCAAATTAGCTTTGAACAAAGTAAAGTGCTCAGCAAAATTTACTTCACTGCCTGCACACAAAAAGCCAACTGCCAATTTATGCTTTTTTAAGGCTTCAAAAAGTTGAGCTTCATTCCCTTCTCCTGGCCACCAAACTTCGATTCCGTCATATCCATCTTTTTTTGCCGCAGCACAAAACTCATCTATCGATCCCTTAAAGCCCCAATCAGTTTGCATAAATAATAGCTCAAATCCAGCTTCAGCTTTAACAGCAGTTATTGGAGCCGCCATAATTTCTGTGAATGGGTTTATCATAGGTAAAGCACTTGCCAATGCTGTCTGTTTTAAAAAATTTCTTCTTGTTTGGTTCATTGTTCCTCCCTACCCAATAATTTCATTAATTACTTTACCCGATACATCAGTTAATCTAAACGGCCGTCCTTGAAAAGGATAGGTAAATTCTTCATGGTTGAATCCTAGCTGATTTAAAATGGTTGCCTGAACATCAAATGCATCAACTTTTCCACTTACAGCGCTATAGCCAATCTCATCTGTTTCTCCATGGGTAAATCCTTTCTTAATGCCACCACCTGCCATCCAAAGCGTAAATGCTTCGGTATGGTGATCGCGACCTTTAAATGGATTTTGGATACCATTTCGATTTTCCATCATCGGTGTTCGGCCAAATTCGCCACCCCATACAACCAAGGTTTCTTCTAGTAAACCTCTCTGCTTTAAATCCAACAACAGTGCTGTGATGGGCTTATCTATGCTTCTGCATTTATTTTTTAGGCCGATGTTTAATGAGTTACCCGGACTATCGCCATGAGCATCCCAGCCCCAGTCAAACAGCTGAATATAACGCACGCCCTTCTCTACCAATTTACGTGCTAGCAGCACATTGTTGGCGAAACAAGATTTACCAGGCTGAGTGCCATACATCTCATGAATATAAGCCGGTTCATCATTGATATTCATAATCTCCGGAGCAGAAATTTGCATGCGATAAGCCATTTCATATTGCGCAATGCGCGACAATATCTCTGGATCATTGTATTCTTGATATTGCTGCTCATTTGCTTTATTGATTGCATCAATAGAGGCCTTTCTTAGATCTCTATTCATCCCTTCTGGATCTTTGATAAACAAAACAGGATCTCCCTCACTTCTACATTGTACACCTTGGTATACTGATGGCAAAAACCCACTACCCCAAACACTTTTTCCAGCATCGGGAAAGCTACCTCCGCTTGTTAAAACCACATAACCTGGTAAGTTTTGATTTTCGGAACCAAGTCCGTAGGTTACCCAACTCCCTATACTGGGCCTACCTAGTCGAGCGCTTCCGGTATGAATTAATAATTGAGCTGGCGCATGGTTAAATTGATCGGTAGTTACGCATTTTAAAAAGCTAACATCATCTACCATCGTCGAAAAGTGCGGTAAATTATCACTTACTAATGCTTGGCTTTGTCCATGTTTGGCAAAGTTTGCTTGAGGGCCAAGCATTTTTGGAACGCCTGTTATAAATGCGAATTTTTTACCAGCAAGTAATGAAGGGGGACAATCTTGTCCATCCATTTTCATCAATTCGGGTTTATAGTCGAATAGTTCTAACTGAGAAGGTGCGCCCGCCATATGTAGGTAGATTACACTTCTAGCCTTCCCTACAAATGGTGGAGACTTTGGCAATAGTGGATGTGCGGGATCATAGGCAATCTTAGTATTGTTACCAGAAAAAAGGTTGCCACAGCTACCTAGCATCGAACCCATTGCTAATGCGCCTAAGCCAAAAGCACTTTCTTTTAAAAAATGTCTTCTTGTAACACCCGTAAGCTGTGCCTCTTGAGCCTCTTTAGCTAAACGATACGCATTCAGTTCGTCTCTGGTCATGTTAATTCTTTGTAACTATTTCATCTAAATTGAGCATCGCGTTGGCCACCATCACCAAAGCTGCGTCTTCTGCCTTTGCTGGTTGTTTTTTATCGCCCATAAATGCGGCTGTACTTTTTGCATCACGCTTAAACTCCTTTAATGATATCTGATATAAGTTTTCAAAAATCTTTAATCGGTCGGTCGGAATAGCTTTATAAAGCATCATTTTATATCCATTTGAAATCTGTGAAGCAGTTGATTTTGGATTTGACTGTTGCATCTTTTTTGCAAAATGCCTTGCCATGTCTATGTAAACACTATCGTTTAGCGTAACCAAAGCTTGCATTGGTGTATTGGTGCGTATACGCCGTGGACTGCAAACTGCACGTGCGGTACCATCAAAAGCAATAGCAGATGGATATGGAGCTGTCCGTTTCCAATAAATGTAAATAGCCCTTCGGTATTGTTCATTGCCTTCACTGGTAGTCCATTTCGCGCCACTATATGGCGAAAACCAAATCCCTGCGGGCTGCCAAGGCATTACTGGTTCTCCAAACATTTTTGTGCTTAAAACTCCGCTTATTGCCAAGTTTTGATCTCTTACTTGCTCAGCACTTAATCTAACCCGTGAACCGCGTGCATAAAATTTATTAAACAGGTCTTTATCCTTCAGTTCGTCAGACAGTTTACTATCCTGCCGATAAGTAGCCATATTTACCAGTTCCTTCAGCATCTTTTTAACGCTCCAATTATACTTGTGCATAAATTGATAGGCCATAAAATCTAAAAGCTCTTGGTGTGTTGGTGCCATTCCTTGTGTGCCCATATCCTCTAAGGTTTCGACCAAACCAGTGCCATACAATTGTTCCCAAAGACGATTAACCATTGTTCTAGACACCAGTGGATTCCGTTTATCTGTCATCCACATAGCTAAACCCATTCTGTTCTGCGGCGCATCCTTTGGCATCGCATAAGCAAAGGTCTTAGGCACTCCCACACCTACTTCCTTTCCTTTTGACGTCCAAGCACCGCGTACAAACACATTATTTTTGCGTTGCATGGTAAGTGGATTATCAATCAGAATAGGGGTAGTCGGAACGCTTACACTTAAAAGATCATTAAACATCTTTTTGTATTTGGCATATTGTGCATTACCCAATCCAGGAAATTGTTGGGTAAAATGAAACCAATCAAAAGAAATCCCAAACTCCAGCGGATCTTTTAAGGTTGGGTTAATATACTTGATATAGATATCATGTATACCAGTTTGTTTTTGATAAGCAACGGTTACAATTTGCTGCTTGCTCAAAGTATCAACCCTCCACGATTTTAGCAATGGTCCATTAGGCCCATCTAGGTGAAAGCTTAACTTACCGCCGATCTTATCTGTTCTATACCTTAAAATTAATTGGTCCGAATGATTGAGGTCTACAGATTTCAACCTCGCAACGCCATTATTCCTAAGATATAAAGCAATATTCTTATCTCTAATTACACCATTTTCTATATTGTCTGCAATTGTAGAGTTCACTACTGGCTGACCCGTTTTTAGGAACAGTTTAATATCTTGCGCTCTTTTTGCTGTTGACACATTTTTCACCCAATTTGTTAGCTCATTAAGTTTATTCGTTAAACTATCATTAAAATGTTTTAACAAAGGGTATTCTGCATCCAAATCCTCATCCCGCGTATTGTTAAAATAGGACATGAATTTATAATATTCATCATGTTTGATTGGGTCATAAGGATGGGCGTGACACTGCACGCATGCAAATGTGGTACTCATTAATCCTTCCCAAGTTGTATTTACCCGATCTATGACCGCCGATACTCTAAACTCTTCATTATTTGTTCCACCCTCATCATTTGATGGCGTGTTACGGCTAAAAGCTGTTGCGATGTACTGTGCATCTGACGGATTTGGGAATAGATCTCCAGCAATTTGATCGGTAATAAATTGATTGTAAGGCATGTCTTTATTAAATGCCCTTATTACCCAATCCCGGTATTGCCAAATATTCCGGTTCGGATCGCGCTCATAACCTTTAGTATCTGCATACCTCGCTATATCTAGCCACATCGAAGCCCATTTTTCTCCAAAACGCGGGGAGGCTAGCAAGCTGTCGACTAACACATCGTAAGCTTGTTTCTCGTCTTTAGCATTTAAATACAAATTTGCCAGCTTAGCAGACGGATAGGTTCCAATTAAATCTAAACTTACTCTTCTTAATAAAGTTGCCCTATCCGCAGAGCCAGCTGGTTTAAGATTATTTTCTTCGAGCTTAGCAAAAATAAATTTATCAAGATCATTTCGAATCCAATTATCATCCACGTCGGGCGGTTCAACTGGCTTAACTGGCAAGTAGGCCCAATGATCGCCCCATTTAGCACCTTGCTTAACCCATTTGCTTAAAATATCAATTTCCTGATTGCTAAGTGCTTCATGCTTATAAGGCATCCTTAATTCAGGATCGTTAGATTTTATGCGTTTAATGAATTCACTATCTTCTGGGTTGCCGGGCAAAATAGCAGCCTTACCACTTTTTGTTGTTGCCAAGGCTTCTTCCCTAAAAAGCACACTAAAGCCGCCTTGTTGCTTTACACCGCCATGGCAGGCGATGCATTTTTTATTTAGGATAGGTTTAACTTGCACGTTAAAATCTATTGGCTTTTCAGAAGAAAATAAAGAAAAACAGATTAAGCCAGCAACGACGACAAAAAATAAAATAAGAAGCTTTTTCTTCCTAGATAGCATATCACACAGTTATTTTGGTTAGTTACTGCCAAATGGCAGGTACAATATAGCAAAATCTAAGATAAATTTTCCTTGCTTATAGTGCAATCTTCCAAAAAACCTTTCCACCAGTAGCCAGACTCTTTAATGATTCGTTGTTGGGTTTTAAAATCCGTATAAATTAATCCAAACCTTGCATTATACCCTTCAGCCCATTCAAAATTATCCATTAAAGTCCAAGCTAAATAACCGATAATATTGATGCCTTGCTTTTTAGCGGCGAGCAAAACTTCTAAATGGGCTTTAAAATAAGCTATGCGTTCATTGTCGTCTATTTTACCGTTTATCAACTGGTCGTGAAAGGCAGCCCCATTTTCTGTAATCATGATCCTTTTTACAGTTGGATACGAAGCAAATTGTTTAATAATATGGTAAAAGCTTGGTGCGTTAATTTCCCAGCCCATGGCTGTATGCGGCTTTCTCCTTTTTTTTGCTTTCACTTCCCAAGCTTGAATAATCGGTACGAAGGCATTAAATTTCACTGTTAATGGAAAATAATTCTGCAGTCCGATAAAGTCAAAATCAAAGTGCATTCGCTCTTGATGGCGCCATGTAGAATGACTGATTTTAAATTTCTCGAGCACATCCCAGCCAGCATCGGGAAAACCCATACCTAGGGCTGGCTCAACAAATAACCGATTCATTAAACAATCTATCCTTTTCGCGGCTAAAGCATCCGCTTGACTGTCGGTATATGGAATAATTTGAGCGCAAGAAAAAGTTGTTCCGATATTTGCACTAGACACCTCGGCTCTCAAAATCCTCCCTCCATCTGCCTGCGCAATTGCTGTATGCTGAACTGCAGCAAAAAAATGATGCAGCCCTGTTTCACCAGGTGCATGAACCCCTAACATATACCCTAATGAGGTGAACCCAAAAGGTTCGTTGATAACGAGCCAATCCTTTACCTTATCTCCGTAGGCTTTAGCACAAATCAATACAAATTCATTAAAATCTCTGTTGATGCTAAATGATGTCCAGCCCCCATTTTTAGACAGTGCCTCGGGTAAGTCCCAATGATATAAAGTAACATAAGGAACTAGCCCTAAAGCCAGACATTCATCTATTACCTCATGGTAAAAATTTATTCCTTGTTGATTGACATAGCCATTTCCGTAAGGCAAAATGCGAGACCAAGCAATCGAAAAGCGAAAAATCTTAAAGCCCAATGTCTTTACAAGCGCAAGGTCTGCCTTATATTGATGATAGAAATCGCAAGCGATTGTAGGTTGGTGTCCCTTTTTAATCTTGCCAGTCCGTTTTGCAAACGTATCCCAAATCGACTCACCTTTTCCAAAGGTGGTAGCTGCTCCCTCTATTTGAGCAGCGGCAGTAGCAATCCCCCATAAAAATTCGTCTCCGAAATCGCTGGCTTTGATCATCCAATTTATTATCCCCTAATATGGCTAAGGAATATAAATTTAAGGTTAATTAATTGCTATTAAACATAACATAGTGTTTCTAGAGCGACAAGCCTATTTCTTTTAATAAAATAGCAGCATTAAAAATAGTGCATGGCCCATCTTTCAACTTATAGTCAAACTCCATTTCACCATCATGTAGCTGTATATCGAAGTGAAAGTTGCGTACTTGCTGTGCATAAGTTTCCTTTAGTTCAGATAGCTGAAGATCATGGGTAGCAAAAAGGCTCGGTGTACGTAATTCAATTAATCGCTCGATAAATACTTTAGAGCCCATAAACTTATCCTTACTATTGGTTCCTCGTAGCATTTCGTCAATCAAGACCAATGAGTGTGGATGCAGACTTACGTTGGTTAAGATCATTTTCAATCTATTTAGTTCTGCCTTAAAGGTTGATGTGCTTTCGTTCAACGAATCCTTTATTCTCATATAAGTTAAGAGCTTGAACAAGGAGAGTTTCATCTGATCCGCGCAAACTGGTGCACCTAAATAGGCTAACACCATGTTAATACCTACCGTGCGTAAAAATGTACTTTTCCCAGCCATGTTGGAGCCGGTAATAATATCGACAGTTGGTTCTGGCGCAAATTCAAAGTTGTTCTTAATTCTTTTATCGCCCGGAATAAGTGGGTGCCCAATTGCCGAGGCCGATAGCAAAAATCCATCAGCAATCTCGGGAAACGTCCAAGTTGGGTGGTTAAAGCTCAATGTTGCAATGGAAATCAATTCTTCAAATGACCCGATCCGATCTAAGCCACTTGCTACTTTTACAGAAGCAGACTGATGCCACTGATCTATTTTAATACAGCAGCTTAAATCCCACAGGAAGAAAAAATTTAAGATTGCTGAAAGTAAGATATTTAACCTAGCGTCAAAAGCTTGAATAATTTTCGCTAACTTCTTAATCTGCAAGCTTACTTTTTCTTCAGAGTCAAATAATGATAAGATATACGCGCTCTTCCAAGTGCGTTCTTCGGTCCAAGCAATTGCCTTGCTATAATCATTCAATAACATAGCGCTTCCGCTAAAGCCATAATACACTAGGTTAATCTTTTTCATGTGATAAAAAGTTAACGCAGCATTTATTAGTGCCAATAAGGACAAGAAACTCCATAGTTTGCCTCCAAATACAATTGCCGCCAGCAACAATGAGAAAGTGAGGTATGGTATAGCCTTAACGTAGATCCGCAGAAATCGTTGCTGCGTAAACAGTAGCTGCTTGGCAAGCTGCTCCTTCAATTTTCGCTTAATCTCACTTATTTTACCAGTTTGATGCGCTTTTAAGTTTGCTCTAAAACCAAAAGTACTCGCTATCTCATCACCAATCTCTCGAACTGCCGTTTGTCGAGCTAAAATATCGGCTTTATCACACTCATAGGTGAGGTTGTTTGCCAATTTGAGAACCCCCTCTTTTGTTGAGCAACGATTAATTAATGCAAATAGCGATGACTTTCCAAAAATATCTAAGTCAGACAAATACGGGTGACCATCATCATCAAAAGACGAACCATCATCATACCCGTTAGCTTTCCCTCCTATTAAATTTAATTCGTTTTGATAAACCCATAACAAGTTCTTTAAATATTGTTCTTCCCTATTAAGTACTTGCTGCTTTTTAACTACAACAATAAAAACCAAAACTGGAAGCATCAGGCAACAGCCAATAATCAAGATTGCTAAGTCATTGGTAGCACTTACAAATGCAACGAACAATAATACTTCTGCAACTAATAAGGCGACCCTGCTAAAAGAAAATCTGTCGATCTTTGTCTTAACGGCTGTTATTTTATTTTGGGTGGCCGCAGTTAAGAATTCGTAATTCACTTGTATTTCTTGCTCAGTTTTAAACATTATATTTGAACTTATTAAGCGCTAAAGATAAAGAATGCTTTGCCATCCTAAACAAGAATAATATGAAGATCTCATTAATTGCCGTTGGTAAAACCGAAGATAAATATTTAATAGAGGGAATTGAGAAATATCTAAACCGATTAAAGCACTATATCAATTTCAACTTAGTAATTATACCTGATGTTAAAAACACCAAAAATTTAACCGAAGCACAACAAAAGACTAAAGAAGCAGAAGCAATATTTAAACAAATTAACGCTGGTGATGTTATTGTGTTGATGGATGAAAAGGGTAAAAAATACAGTTCTGTATTATTTGCAAACTACTTAAATAAACAGATGATCGGAAGTATACAACATTTGGTTTTTATAATTGGAGGTCCTTATGGTTTTGATGAAAGCGTTTATAAGCGTTCAAATGCGACCATTTCATTATCAGACATGACATTTTCTCACCAAATGGTGAGATTGTTTTTTGTTGAACAATTATATCGTGCCTTTACCATCTTAAAAAATGAGCCATATCATCACGCTTAAATGTAAAGTCGTTATTATGGAAAACGACCCATTTATTCATAATTAACTAAAAGGAGCTAAGATGTTACCGAGTGACTATAAAAGAAAATATCGATTTAGAACAGATACGTCTAAAGAGAAAAGATACATGAACATCGCGATAATCGTTACGGTCATTATCCTATGTATCTTATGGTATCTAATAAATTAGCTATTCCCTTACTTTGACAAAGTTTAAAACTTTGTCAAAGTAAGGGAATGAATTTTTAAAATTATACGCCTTTCTTGCTTGTCATGCTTGCTTTTTTTGCTGGTGCTGACGATTTCGCTGTTGGAGCTTTTGCGTTACTCGGTTTTGCTTTGGTAGTAACTTTAGGTTTTAAATCAACTTTATCTTCGATACCAGCAGTTCCAGTTTCTTCTTCTAAACCTGGTGCAGTTTCTGTAAACAATGGTAAGTCTTTTAACAAATTGTACCATCCTACGATTTTCTTCATATCAGAAGTATACACCTTTTCCTTGTCGTAATCAGGAGCTACATCTTCGAAAAAAGATTTTAATGCATTTCCATCAGCCTTTGCATCTGGTACATTTTGATGGTCTGCAATTTTAGTAAGCACATCAATCAACTTGATCTCTTGATTCTCACCATAAATAGTTATGTCTTCTAGCGAAGCCAATTTTGTTGTTGATAAATTAGCAACAATTTTCAGTTTTTGCGCATCTAAGCTTTCTAAAACATAACCTGCTTTATTTTGACCAATAAGTTTAAATAAACCCGGTCTACCAGATACCGCTACAATTCCTCTTAAATTCATATTTGTTTAGCTATGAGATGTGAGACCTGAGAATCTAATCTCTCAATTCTCAAATCTGTTTTAGTCTTCTAAAAGTTCGATTGATAAAATTTTATCACCTTGTCTAATGTCATCCACAATATCAACATTCTCAACAACCTTGCCAAAACAAGTGTGATTACGGTCTAAATGTGCTGTATTTGCTCTACTATGGCAAATGAAAAACTGAGAACCACCAGTATTTCTACCTGCATGAGCCATTGACAATACACCACGATCATGAAATTGATTTTCGCCATCTAATTCACAGTCAATTTTGTATCCTGGACCTCCAGTACCTGCTAAATGTGCTTTTGCAGGATCTTTAGAGTTTGGACATCCTCCCTGAACCATAAAGTTAGGAATTACGCGATGAAAAGAAATTCCATCATAAAAGCCTTCGCCAGCTAATTTCTTAAAATTGGCAACCGCTTTTGGAGCATCATTTTCATAAAACTCAACCGTCATATTGCCTTTCTCGGTTTTAATTATTGCTTTACTCATAGTATATTTTTCCTTAGAATATATTTTTTTAATTGTAATAGGGCTACCATCCGTTTAACATCTGCATTTATTAGGAGAGTAAACCCTTGATGATTTGCGAGCGCCAAATTTAGTAAATAGAAACGATTAGCAACACAATTACTGTATAAATACTGATAAGAAATTTAATTCTATATCAAATAATGTATTTTAACGTTTTAAGAGCAGTTTAATTTTAGAATGACCTGTAAAAAAATTACATTCGTTAGGGATTTCGCACTATGAATTTGAAGAAATTTAAACTTTTACTCGTACTTACCTTGCTATGTTTCTTTGCAAGGGCATCATCCATTCTAATTTATATGGATGAAGGACAAAAAAATCACCTGAAAGCATACGGGATCGCATACTGGAGCATTAAGCAACAAGCTGAAGTAAATTGGCTGTTAAATTACCGTGGAGGCAGCTTTTTAATTAAGTACGCTAAGGTAGTTGAGGATGAATGTAAAATAAGAGGTATTTCTTATGAAGTTATAGCCGATGGAAAAGTAAATAGTATCCTCAATGAAATTAACAATCCAGATGTAAATATGGAGATGGTGAAACTAGAGAAAACACCTAAAATAGCTGTTTATTCGCCAAAAAGTAAGTTACCATGGGATGATGCAGTAACTTTAGTGCTCACTTATGCCGAAATCCCCTATGACATCATTTACGATGACGAAATTTTGAAAGATAAATTATCGACTTATGATTGGCTGCATTTACATCACGAAGACTTTACCGGGCAATATGGCCGATTCTGGTCGTCATTTAGAAACGCTACCTGGTACCAGGAAGATGTAAAATATCAAGAAGCCGCAGCAAAAAGAAATGGCTTTCAAAAAGTTTCTCAAATGAAACTTGCTGTTGCAAAGCATATTAAAGAATTTTGCACGGGAGGAGGGTTTCTATTCGCTATGTGCTCTGGAACTGACAGCTTTGATATTGCCTTAGCTGCAGAGGGGCTAGATATTTGCGAAAGCATGTTTGATGGGGATGGAACAGACCAGAATGCGCAGAGCAAGCTAGATTTCGGTAAAAGTGTTGCTTTTAAGGACTTCAAAATTGACATGAATCCAGAACGATATGAATTTTCTGATATCGATGTTACACAACAGCGCAATTTTAACGAGTCGAATGACTTTTTTACGCTATTTGACTTTTCCGCAAAATGGGATCTTGTTCCAACCATGCTTACCCAAAATCATGACAAGGTTATTAAAGGTTTTATGGGTCAGACCACGGCTTTTAGAAAAAACTTAATCAAACCGAGTGTTACGGTATTAGGCGAAAATAAAGGTGGCGCCGAAGTAAGATACTTGCATGGCGAAATAGGCAAAGGGCAATTCACCTTTTATGGCGGTCACGACCCTGAAGATTACCAACATCAAGTGAGCGACCCGCCAACCGATTTGAGTTTACATCCCAACTCTCCAGGTTATCGCTTAATCCTAAATAATGTACTATTTCCAGCGGCAAAGAAAAAACCTCAGAAGACCTAACTAATCGTAGAAGTTCCAACTTACCCCAAACTTTAACAACTTATCTTGCATCGGGTAGTCGTTAACAGTATAAAAGCCATTCGAAAACAAATTTTGGTTAAGATATTCGTATTTCACGAATAAATTCGCCCTACGTAAACCTGCTTTCACCCAAATATCAATAACTGGTTTTGAGCTAAAGGTAGGCGAAACAGTATTGTAAAATTGACTTGCCGCAGGCGAATACGACAAGGAAGTATAGCTCGTATTATACCTTATATCAAAACCAATTTGTGTTTTCAGTACCTTAAAAAAGGTTTGATCTTTATATAAACTATTAAATGTGTAAACTTCTGGCGTTCTTAATAGATTCTTGCTATCCGTTTTTTGATAAACAACATACGCATCAAGGTGATAACTCTTGTAAGTAAATCGCTTACCTACACTAATTTTTAGTAAGTTAATGGCCGACGATTCTTGCGCTGGTAGAATACCTTTTGGTTTGTTAGGATCCGCTATAAAGTATAAATAGTTCGTAACCAAATAGTAAGCTGCACTCGCATCCAATTTTAACACATCATTCAAATAACTGAAAGTAAAGTTTGCAATCTTAGTACGATCTAGGTTGTTCGTCGCATTCCATTCATAATGATTGCCTTTATATTCATTAAAAATTTGCTCGGGAGATTTATTTTGAAGGTAGGCACCCATTACAATTCTTCCCGCCTTTTTACTTAACAATAAATTACTTTTAGCATCATAAAGAAAGTCTCCAATATTTCTGCCTTGAAAAATTTGCTGCACATTTAGGTCTAGATCAAATCTATTGCTAAACCGATAACCTAACACCCCTAGAAGGGTTACATTTTGAAATTTAAGCCGATCAAAATATGAATTAACACCACTTCTAAAGACATTATATTGCTCATAATTATAAAAATCATGACGAATTCCCGCATCCACTTTTAATTCATTTTTAATCACTGAATTGCCTTTAGCCCTTAAAAAAAAGCTATAAATAAATTCGTTCTGTATGTGCTTTACATTGGTCGAATCATTTGTATACTGTGGATCATAGGCGGTCGTAGATGGAAGTACCCGATCATCACCGCTTTCTAATTCGTCCTTTTTGAAAGAATAAGAACTATTGTCAAATATAAAAGTATGTGAAATTTTATTAGTTGGTAAAATGTTCTGATTACTAGTTTTACCCGTGCTATCAATCCTACCTACAAAATAGCTTTGCTTTATCAAAATGGCATTTTTTCGCCAAAGTTGCTTTGCAGTATATAGACGAATAGGTTCGGCTAGTTTAGTTACAAGCTTCGTAGCGCCTGGCGTAAAAATATCTTTATTAGTAATGGAACCATTCTCTTGCGCTTTTAATGTATTGAAAACACCATCAACCCATAAATTGTATCTATTGTTAGGTGACTCGTACCAAGTAAAAATGGCTGCATTTAAATGATCTCCGCGCTGACGAGAATATACGCCATTTGCCCCTATTCGGTTAAAATTAGCACCGAAATTCCAATTTTTCTTAATGTTTTGAGAGTGGGTAAGCTTCATCATTTGCTCCTTTTCTCCACCGCTTACATAATACAAACTCGTAAATGGCGAACGAGCCTTGTAAAATTTAACATCATCATGGTTAAGCACATAATAATCAAAAGAATGAAATCCAGCATCGAAACCTATCGATTTAGCAGGATTAAACAAAAGTGAAGTAGCCGCTAAACCCAAATTACCAGTCCCCACCGTCGGATTTCGAGGCTGGAATAAAGGGCTAAAATTTTGTGTTCCCACCAAACTCGTATCAAGTGGTATTGTTTGAATGCTGTCCTTTGTTAGTTTTAAAGTTGTATATCGAATATATTTCGCAGTAAAAACCACAGAGTCTTTTTCTCCATCTAAAGCCTTTCTTATCGAGTCCTGCTGCTTTTTATTTGCGTTGATTGTTGTTTTTAAATCTTGTGAAAATCCACTCGAGACGAAAAAAAACAAACTAAAAACGATAAATGATATGATTAATTTATGCATTACAACGAGGAGATTAATTTGCTTAAAATGCTGGTCATTTTAGGTTCTGCTTTTGCTGCAGTCTCTAATATTTCTTCTAGGCTAAAAGGCAAAAGCACTTCAGGAAATCCTTCATTAGTTAATACAGAAATCGCAAAAACGGGTAAGCCCATATGATTGGCAACAATAACTTCAGGAACAGTGCTCATTCCTACCGCATCTCCGCCAATAATGCGCAAATACTTATAATCTGCCTTTGTTTCCAGATTAGGGCCCGTTACAGCTGCATACACGCCTTGGTGACAAGTAATTCCCCTTTCTTTTGCGACAACTAGGCCTGCGGCAATTAATTTTCGATTATAAGGTTCACTCATATCTGGAAAACGTGGCCCAAGGTCAGAATCATTAATTCCACGTAGTGGGCTTTCAGGCTGTAAATTAATATGGTCATTAATGATCATCAAATCTCCCTTCTTAAAATCAGGATTTAAGGACCCAGCTGCATTCGAAACAAATAAATGTTGAATTCCCAATGATTTAAGTACTCTAATAGGGAAAGTGATTTGCTTCATTGAGTAACCTTCGTAATAATGAAGCCGGCCTTGCATCGCCACTACCTTTTTCCCTTCGAGTTCTCCAAAAATCAATTTTCCAGAATGGAATTCTAAAGTTGATATCGGGAAATTTGGAATACTTGAATACATAATGCTATGTGCAACTTTGATATCCTTAACCAAGCCACCAAGTCCGGTTCCCAATACAATTCCCACTTCAGGTTCAAAATCACCTATTTTACGTTTTAAGTATTCAACCGATTCGTTTAGCGTTTGCAACATAGTCTAATATATTTTTATCAAAGGTAAATTTATCTTTCGTAGCCAGTTCTATTTCAATTGGCAGGTAAAATATTGGCAAATCTAAGAGTAAATCTTTTAAATTATCACCTAATAAACGCTTACTATCCTTTTCTGTTGTGATGATGATTTTTTCATCAGCTGGATGCGCTTTAAACTCCTTTACCAAAGCCAAAATATTCTCGCGCGTAAAATCATGATGATCAGGATATTCAAATGAAACAATCTCAGTAGTTAATTCATTCAAATGCTTTAACAAAGGTTTAGGATTAGCTATTCCAGTAAGTAAAAATATAACTCTCCCAGCTAGTTCAGTCGTCGATTCTGTCGCCATTAGACTGGTAAGTTGTCCGTACTTAATAGAAGAAAAAGAAATCCTTTGGTCGATTGTTAAGTCTATTTTTTTACGAATATTAATTTGGTCAACAATATTTACCGGTACTGGGCTTTTGGTTACCAGCACAGCATTTGCACGATTATAGTTTGAAAAATACTCCCGTAAATTACCCATAGGCAACAGGAACTGCCATTTTAATAATTTATCAAATTCAAACAGCAAAAGGTTAAACCCAGCTTTAACCGATCTGTGTTGATAAGCGTCGTCTAACAGAATTACATCATGTTTATCCTTCAGTTTATTGATTCCGTGCACACGATCTTCACAAACCGCAACGGTAACTTCCTTAAATTTATGAAAATACTGTAGTGGCTCGTCACCAATGGTATTTGCAGTAGCGTGTTCATCAGCAAGGATAAAGCCTTTGGTTTTACGTCCATATCCCCTACTCAATATCGCAATTTTATAACCAGCTAATAGTCTTACCAGATATTCTGTTGTAGGAGTTTTACCTGCACCACCTATGGCTAAATTGCCAATGCAAATTATAGGCAAGTCAAATTTTGTAGATTTAAAAATACCCCAATCATATAGCTTATTCCTTACCAAGGTTATAAAGCCATATAAAATTGCAATGGGGAACAGTAGAAATCGCAGGTATTTAAACATAGCTCAAAAGTAAAAAATTACTACGTAACTACGCTATGTTCAGTACCGGTTGTAGGTAAATCCTAACTAGGGTATACTAAATGAAACAACGCGATAGCTGGCCTTGCCGCTTTCTGTTAATCCTTCAATGACGCCAATATATTGTCCTTTCCGATCAGAAGTATAAAAATTAATTTCCTGCTGTTGATTAGGTACCATTTGAACAACCGGATTCCAGTATAATAATTGTCTGAAATCTGGAAGCTTTGAATCTCTTGTTTCAGCAGTTAGATACTTCGGACTATAAAATACTCGTTCTTGCTGGAAACCCTCGTAATCAATCACAAGTGCATTTGGCGATTTGAATTGACTTAAACTCTTATCCTTACTTTTTATGCTAAAAACACCGCCGATGTTAATCCCATTATCATGATATTTTTCTTGAACTACTGATATTTGATCGATATTTAAAGTCTTGTAATCTAAAATATCATCAATATTAAATGCCGGTATACCGTCAAATAGCACTAAAGAATTATCCGTCATGTAATCTAGCGAATTAAGCGCGTTTTTATAACTTATTCTTATTTTCTGGTGATCACCTTGCTTGCGGAACGAAACACCTTTGATATATTCTCTTATCGTTTCACCTATCGTTGGAAACTTAGTATAATCATCAATATTGTAGACCATAGTCGGCAGCGCGTAAATATTCCGATCGTCTTCTTTTACAGTTTTAAAAATTGGTTTTTCAAACCTAGACTGAACCTGTGCATCCAAATATCTTGATGAAAAGGCAGTTAAAACCGGCGACTTTGCGGCAAGATTTTCGGCAGTTGACTGCCTGGCAACAGGCATAGTTAAGATTGAAAATCTGCCTACGCTATCTTGATTTGGATCTGTTTGGAAGATTAAGGTTTTTTTCCCAGTAAATGTTCCTAAAAATGTAGCGTTCCCTTCACTATCCGAATGAGCAAATAACGTTTTGGGCGACTGCTCCAGAATAGTGGCAAAGGTATTAACAGACTTTGCGCTACTCAATTGGGTATTAATTAGAAAGCCCCTGTACTCTGGTGGATACTTAACGTTGAATCCTTCAGTGCTTAAAATATCATTCCATTTAAACCTTCTCCAGCCTTGCGTAAGCATCAAATTGTCTACTTCTACACTACTATCAGTAGCCGGATCTAAATAAAAACCTGCATCTTCAATATTCCCTTTAACTTCTGAACCCAACCATAAATCACTAACTAGACTAGCACGCTCAGTGGTATTTAAATCATCCGTTCTATAAACCGAAACGGATACATTTGCATGTTCCTTTGCACTTAACACGAGACTTACCGCTTTTCTATTTGTATAATTCGCCTGATCGAAGGCTGCATTTATGGCGAAGACCTGACTTGGCTTCTTAAAATATAATCTTTCGCAAATAGCCTTGTTCGACGCATCAAAAACCGTAATTTGCGAGACCCCTTCTTTCAGATCCTTTTCAGGAAAACGAAATGATACCGAGCCATTAGACACGCTTTTTGTTTCGCTAAAACCAATTTGATTATTTGTCTGGGCGACTAAGCTCAAAACACCGCTAGGATAATTCTTCACTGATGCATTAACGACAATCATGCCGTCGGCCTGGCGTGCCAACTCCATTACAACACCAGAGTCGTAACTTCTTGGCAAGTCCTTTTTTAAGACCTCCCCATTAGGAAGCTTAAAAACAGCCGTCAGCTTGGCATCGGTCGGCGGCGTTAAGTGAAAAGTTCCCATGCCGTATTTATGACCAGAAAATCTAACTAGAGTATCTCCATTGCTGTTTACAACAGCACCGTTAAGATTTTGTCCGATATGATTGGGTCCCAAAACCTTAAATGCGATTTTACTTTTCAGGCCATTCACAAGGTTACCTCCCTCAGGGAACAACTGGATATCATACTTCGGTACATTTGCTACACTTTCCTGCTCCGCAGTACCAAGAATAGTCAGGCTTTTACGAGCGAAGAAAGACTGATCAAAATTCTTCATCCAATTCGTATAGCCTAGCAAATGATACTTTCCACTGCTTAACTCTTTGGGTAGTTTAAAAGATCCGGATCCGATCCCTTTTTGAAGCTCAATTTTCGCGCTTAACACCGGAATGTTGTTCTCGTCTAACAAATCTACATAGGCTACCCGACTAATGTCTAGTGCCTTATTCGAACTTGCATCAACAACATATATTTTAAACCAAATTAGTTCCTCTTCTACATATCCAGGCCTGTCGGTCGTAATTAGTAATTTCTCTTGAATAATAGTATTGGTATAATTGGAAAATCTCGAAGAAATCACATCTTTTTGAGCTAGCCCAAATAATGGAAAAAACAAAACAAGGAACAGTATATTGCTTCTTTTCATATCCAATTAATAAGGCCAAAAACTTGGTTTAGCTAAAACACCCGTCAATGTACAATCTCCACACTCAGCGGCAACACCAGTAACGTAAGACTTGAATGGTGGCTCGAATGCTGGGTCTCCTCTCCTCACATAAATTATAGGAACATATTTACGTGGATCCGTGAAATATTGTTCTGGATGCATATAATCTATTACGAGGCCCGTTTTATCTACAAACCAAAAATCATATTGCTCAACATGGCACGAATCTGCCGTATATCTAAGATAACTAGGTAATTGATCTATCGTCACAAATAGCCGTTTCTGTTGAACAGAGTGCATGTTAAAGTAACCTACCACCATCTCATCAGGATTATTTGGATTAACGATATTGCTGACGTTTTGAGTGGGCTGGGCATCGAATATGGAACCAATTGATTCTGTATTTCTTTTTACCTTTTCCAAATAATCAAAATAATCTTTATCAATTGCATGCTGCTTCACATTAATACTATAGATCAGGGAAATTCTACCCGTATTTCGCTCGGCTAATTGCACTTCCTGTTCTTTGATAATGTTTTCTTTAAGGTGAAAAGTAGAACCTAACACAATTTTATTTGATTTTTCTGTGCGATAGCAAAATTCGACTGATTGTGTCCGTTTGATAAATTTATTGTTCTCAAAATAAAACTGGGAAGGGTTTGGCACACTAAACAGCCAAGTCTCTTCATGATCCCAATAATAATATCTCGGGCCCTCGTTCGTATTATGCGTATCGACTACAACCCTAATGCCCAACGAATCTAACTTATAACCTACCTTGTCAATAGGTGGGGTAGTTGTAGGCTTTACAAACTGCGACTGGTATTTTCTACCGTTACTTCTAGTAATCTCAAGCCTATAGCGTTTCGTAGCATCGTAAGTTCTTGCCCCAATAACGTATTTACCTTTCCCTTCCTCTGCCAAGGCAATCGTATTCCCGCCTTCTTCTTGGAGCAAAACTTTTGCCTTCAATTCTGGTAACATCGCCGCAGTATCCTTAAGATCTTGAAGCCTGCTTAAAGTAATAACTGAACTTTCATTTCCTGTGTTGATAAACCCCTCAATGCAAAGAACGTCTTTATCTAGCTCGCTAACTGGCGATAAGAACGGCTGTCGACAAGCGGCGATTACGGCAAATAAAACAAGTATGAATATGATCTTTCTCATTATTTTAAAATTTAATATTATAATTAATGAATGGCATAGGATTAGAAAAGATCGTAAGCTTATAACCCTTTACCCGTCCATTCTCTTGATTATAGTAAACTGAATAAGCATTATCACGACCTGTAATATTGTAGAATCCAAAATTCCAAGAGTTATGGGTACGCTGCTTAAGCTTATGGTTGCCATCTAAATTAAAAGAGATATCAAGTCTAAAATAATCCGGCACTCGATATTCATTTCTATCAGAATAAAGTAATCGCTCTGATCCTAAAAAGTAGTGCTTACCAATTGGCAAGGTAATAGGGCGGCCCGTGCTATACGTTGCGTTAGCTGAAATACTAAAGCGTGATAAAAATATATAGTTTGCTACAATTGTAGCGTCATGTGGCTTATCATAATTGCTTGGATAAAATGCGCCCTTATTAATAACTTCACCCCCATCAATACCATTTGTTCTTAAAAATGTTCTAGAATAGGTATAACTCAACCAGCCATTTAATTTACCACTATTCTTTCGTACCATGAATTCAACTCCGTAGGCCTTGCCTTGTGTATTCAGCGCTTCTCTCTCAATTAGTTCATTTAGCACAATCTTTGCTCCACTTCTATAATCTATATAATCTTTTATTTTCTTGTAATACCCTTCCACAGAAAGCTCTAGTATATTGTTAATGGCATTGTGGTAAAGGCCAAAAGATGCCTGACTTCCTTGTTGAGGCTTTATATTGTTGTCGCTTAACTTCCAGATATCAGTTGGCGTAATGGAAGTGGTGTTTGATAATAAATGGAGATATTGGGCAAGGGTGTTATAAGACGCCTTAACAGACCAATTAGTAGACAAGCTATACTTTGCCGCCAACCTCAACTCTGGCATGCTATAGGTCTTAATGCTTTTTCCAGCTCCAAATTTTTCTGTGTGCGAATAATTAAACTCTTCTGCCTTAGGGCCAATGTAATATCTTACATTCTTTGGACCTAAGTAACTATATAGTGAGTATCTAAAACCTAAATCCAGCGATAACTTTTTAGATAATGTCATTTTATCGCCGATATAAATTGCAGATTCTAAGGCTTGTTCCTTTTCAATATTAACTGGTTGTTGTAATGACTCGGTGCCTGTTGGATTGAAATTCCCTGGCGTGATCTGATACAATTTGGAATCTATACCAAAGGCCAATTCATGGCTTTTCCCTGCCAGTTTTGTAAAGTTCAGCTTCCCATGATACTGTTTAATACCAAAACCTAATTCAAAAGCCTGGATTGGCTTCCCAGTGCTCTCTACTTCATACTTGTATCCATCGTAACCTAAAACTAGATTTCCTTGAAAACTTGAATCAAATTTATGTTTCCAATTGAATGCGAAATTTTGATTGGAATATTTGTTCGTGGTATCAGTATCAAGTCTAAAATCGTCATGGCTGTAATAGCCCGTTATTCCTAACTCATTCTTACTATTCAATTGATGAACGACTTTGCCATTGATATCGTAAAAAGAAACGTCACTTTTCTTAAATGCAGCAGTTTTAGGAAGCAGTGACATAAAAAGACCGGAATAGGTAGTTCTTGCACCGAAAACAAAAGATGTTCTATTCTTGTCAATTGGCCCTTCAAGGTTTATTCTAGAAGTGATTAGTCCAATTCCAGCCGAACCTTTAATTTTTGCGCTATCACCTCTTAATCCGTTAATCTCTAACACAGAAGATAATCTCCCTCCATATTTAATTGGAATACTACTTTTATAGAGTTCAATATCTTTGATAATTTCCGAATTAAATGCAGAGAAAAATCCAAGAAAATGGGTAGGATTATACACGGTCATTTGATCAAATAAGATAAGGTTCTGATCGGTTGCACCCCCCCTCACGTTGAAACCAGCACTGGCCTCACCTGTATTTTTGACACCAGGTAGTGTTAAGATTACCTTTAAGATATCAGCTTCACCAAACACAGAAGGAATTTTTTTAATACGTTTAATATCTAGACGCTCAACACCCATTGTTACCTCTTCTACATTTCTGCGAGCTGCTGTTGTCATAATCACAACTTCCTTTAACGACAAGGACTGCTCATGAAGCCCAATATTTAATGTACTCGAAGAATTAACCTCTAGGTTTATCTCTTCACTACGCAAGCGGGCTGCATTAATTTTTAAGGTATGTTTACCCTGGTTAATCCTTAAACTAAAAAAACCTGCCGAATCTGTTTCCACAGTTAGGGCATTTTCTATCATAATTGAAGCACCTTTGACTGGTGTTTTTGTCGACAGTCTGATTAAATAACCCGATAAAACAACCGGCTGGTTAATATTACCAGTATACTTTCCAATCTGCTGATATTTTTTGTTGGCTAATAAGCCCGTATCAATCTTTAAGGTGCTATACACATCGCCGTCGACTGGAACCTGATTTTTCTCCTTCTTAGCTTCTTGAGCCAAGAGTGTTATAGGTGCTCCTCGGTAAATGACAACATAACCCTCAGGAGCCAAAGTAAATTGCAAACCTGTATTTTCCAGTATGGTTTCGAGTGCAGTGCTTACCGGAATATCTTTGAAGGTAGCCGATACTTTTCTTGTGGCTTGATTGTTATCAAAATAAAATTGATAACCAGTTTGACGTTCAAAATCTAAAAAGATTGTATTTAATGGAATATCTTGATACGAACCTGTGATATTGCTTTTATTTTGACCAAAAGTAACCGAACAAAAAAACGAAAAGACAAGAGCTAGTAAATACTTATTCATTTAGGGAAGTTGATTAAAATAAACTACTATTCGCTTAACAGACTCTTCAAGACTATTCTTAAAATCCGGCTTTTGGTTTTTAATAAACGCTGAAATTTCACTTCTTTTGTTTTTTAGGGCAGCCAGTACATCGCTTCTGCCATTAATTTCATAGTAATCACCTGCATTGTAAATAATGAGCCTCGTTCTATTTTGGAGAGGCCGTTGCAGAGTCCGTACATTGTAATTGCCAATCTTGATACTATGCTTAACCAAAACTTCTGCTTTTCCAGCTAAAATCAGTTCGAAGAAAGATGGGCCTTGTCCCTCCACAGCGGGGTTATTGATAAAACGCCTGCCTTCTAAAGTAAAAGCCTCTACCTCGGGCTTAACTAATACGATTCCCTCGCCTGTTGGCTTAATATGAATCAACTGGTCAGTATAAACGTCGTAAATTAAGGTCAATCCGGTATACCATTCTTTTTGATAGAACACATCTCCTAGATAGTTCTGCTTTTCACCAAGGTAGGTACTTCCAGCATACAGCTTACTGTCAATAGGCCTAAATATTACTCCCTTGCTGATAGGAAGTTGATCGAAATATAATTTATCGAAGGAGGCTAACGCAACTCCTTTTCCTGGATGTACTGCTGAAGTATTCGTAGCATCCTGCGAAAAAGAGTTGGTAAATGACAACAATAGTAATAATATGCAAATGTAGCGCATACGAGTTTCAGTATTTTTTCTCCAATATATGAATTTAATCCTTGCCAAGGTCGGCCTATACATCAATGATGATAATATTTACAGCTATGTTACAAACTCCAATAGGTAAAATCCTATCTTTGCATAAACAAGAATTTAATATATGCTTAAAGGATTTTTCAACGTACCAACCCCTATTAATGAGCCTATTTTAGGCTATGCACCTGGAAGTAAAGAGCGAGAATTATTAAAAGCTGCACTGGCTGATGCACGTGCCACAGTAATTGATATTCCAATGTATATTGGGAGTGAAGAGGTATTTACAGAGCAGAAAGGCAAAGTTACCCCTCCTCATGATCATCAACATGTGTTAGCGAACTTTAGCAAAGGAAATAAAAACCATGTAACACAAGCGATTGATGCTGCTTTAGCTGCAAAAGCAGCTTGGGAAAATTTAGCTTGGGAACACCGTGCTGCAATCTTCTTGAAGGCTGCCGACCTAATTGCTGGCCCATATCGTTATAAATTAAATGCCGCGACTATGCTTGGTCAAAGCAAGAATGCTTATCAAGCAGAAATTGATTCAGCTTGTGAGTTGATAGATTTTCTACGATTTAACGTAAGTTATATGTCAGAAATCTATAAGCAACAACCTCCGGTATCACCTAAGGGAAGTTGGAATAGAGTTGAACAACGCCCATTAGAGGGGTTTGTATTCGCTTTAACTCCATTTAATTTTACTGCAATTGCTGGAAATCTCCCTACTTCGGTAGCCATGATGGGAAATGTGGTAGTTTGGAAGCCTGCAAATACACAAATTTTTGCGGCTAATGTGTTAATGCAAATCTTCAGAGAGGCAGGCTTACCTGATGGTGTAATCAATTTAGTCTATGTTTCTGGTCCAGATGCTGGTGATGTGATTTTCTCTCACCCAGATTTTGCAGGTATTCACTTTACAGGATCTACTGGAGTATTTCAGGATATCTGGAAAACAATTGGAAATAACATTCATAAGTATAAAACATATCCCCGTATCGTTGGTGAGACCGGCGGTAAAGACTTTATCTTAATTCACGGGTCGGCCGATCCAGAGACTTCTAGTACAGCAATTATCCGTGGTGCATTTGAGTATCAAGGTCAAAAGTGTTCAGCTGCATCGAGAACTTACATTGCGAAAAGTGTGTGGCCAAAGGTAAAGGAATTTATGTTACGCGATTTAGCAACTTTTAAAATGGGTGGAACGGAAGATTTCAGCAATTTTATCAATGCCGTAATCGACGAAAAGTCTTTCAATAGCTTAACCAAATACATAGAAGCTGCTAAAAATGACAAAGGAGTTGAAATTATAGCGGGCGGAAATTACGACAATAGCAAAGGTTATTTTATTGAGCCAACTGTATTAGTTGTTGATGATCCTAAATATACCACCATGTGCGAGGAGCTGTTTGGCCCAGTATTAAGTGTGTATGTATATGACGACAAAGACTTTGATAAAATACTAGATATTATTGACACTACCTCAATCTATGCATTAACTGGTGCTGTGATTAGCCAAGATCGTTATGCGATTGAAAAGGCAACACAGCGTTTAAGAAATGCAGCTGGTAACTTTTACATCAATGATAAGTGTACAGGAGCAGTAGTTGGCCAACAACCATTTGGTGGTGCTAGAGGTAGTGGTACTAATGACAAGGCTGGCTCGATGATTAATTTACTTCGTTGGGTTTCTCCACGTACAATTAAAGAAACATTCGATCCACCTAAAGATTACCGTTACCCTTTTTTAGGAAACGATTAGAAATCTAAAAACAAAAAAAGTCCAAGCAAATTGCTTGGACTTTTTTTGTTGGATTATATAAATGTTAGCTCACTTTAAATGCAGGAGAAACATCCTCTAAACTAGTACTTGTTACTTTTAAGTCCTTAATTAATCCGGTTTTTAAGCTGTAAACCCAAGCATGTACTGAAAGCTCTTGTCCATTAGCCCAAGCGTTTTGTACAATTGAGGTATTTATCACATTAGCAGCGCCTTCAATTGCGTTCAGTTCCACCAAACGATTTGATTTTTGCTCTGGATCTTTAATCGTTTGCATTTCTCTTTCATGCATGCGATAAACATCTCTAATATTTCTAAGCCAATTGTCGATAATTCCTACTTGTTTATTTCCTAATGCGGCATTTACTCCACCACAACCATAGTGTCCACATACAATTACATGTTTTACTTTCAAAACATTTACCGAATAATCTAACACACTTAGCATGTTCATATCAGTATGAACCACAACATTGGCAATATTTCTATGAACAAAGATGTCCCCAGGCAATGTATTTGTAATTTGATTAGCAGGCACACGGCTGTCAGAACAGCCGATCCACAAAACTGGTGGATTTTGTCCTGCTGACAATTTATCAAAATACCCTGGATCGGTTTTCTTCATGTCTTCAACCCAGTCTATATTACCTTGTAATAAACCGTTATATGTTATATCTTTTGTTTCTATTGTTTTTGCGCACATAATTTTAATTATTAATTTCTTCTACAATCTTATTATTTAATTTAGGCACAGTGTAATGACTTTTAATATGCTCTAAAGTTACAATAATGCCTTTGGTATAAGCATTATGTTTGTAATTAAAAATAGTTTCTAAAACGTCTGGATCGATATATCGAGCGTTAGAACCGTCTATAATTACGTTTGTTTCGTTTGGAATTCCTGTTAACAGCACCTGAATGGCTGCTTTATTTAAGAATGAAACTTCTTCTGCAAGTTTAATTCTGATGTTTTTCTTATTACCTTCTTCTTGAATCTTATAGAAATATGGATTACGCATATTAGTACGAAGTAAGTAAAAGATAGAGAATAACATACCTACTGCAACACCTTTTAGCAAGTCGGTTAGTACCACTGCAACTACGGTTAAAACGAAGGGAACAAATTGGTCCCAGCCTTTATGGTACATGTCCTTAAACAAGGATATTCTGGTAAGCTTATAACCTGTAACCAAAAGTATCGCTGCCAAACAAGCTAGCGGAATCATATTAATCAAGGTTGGAATAACTAGTAACGACAGCAAAAGCAAACACCCATGAAAAATGCTTGACATCTTTGTTCTTGCGCCCGCTCCAACGTTTGCGGAACTTCTAACAATAACTGATGTCATCGGCAATCCACCCAGCATACCGCTCGTCATATTTCCTAATCCTTGAGCTATTAATTCCCTATTTGTTGGAGTCACCCGTTTTATTGGGTCAATTTTATCAACTGCTTCGATACCAAGAAGTGTTTCCAAACTTGCTACAATCGCAATTGTTCCACCCACAATCCAAACTTGCTTATTTCCAATAGCTGAAAAATCTGGCATACTAAATAGACCAGCAAACTCGTTCCAACCGTTAATAACTGGGATAGCCACCATTTGTTCCGCTTTTAACGCGTAAGGCGTCCCTTGAAAAACTAGGCTTAAAACAATTCCCAGTGCAACCACTACTAAAGGCGCTGGAACTACGTTAATGGCTTTAATTTTCGGCCAATAAACTAGGATTAACACAGCCAATACGCTTATTACAACTGCAGCAAGACTAAATTGGTTTAATGCATTGCCGATCGCAGAAAAGGTATTTTGATTATCTCCTTGCGAAAATGTTTCATCTCCTAAGAAATCGCTATCTACTCCTAAAGCATGTGGTAACTGTTTTAATATTAAGATTAAACCGATCGCAGCTAACATCCCTTGAATTACACTAGAAGGAAAATAATTCCCAATAGTGCCGGCCTTAATAAGGCCGAGCACCAATTGAAAAGCACCCGCCAAAACCACAGCAAGTAAGAAGACTTGGTAACTACCTAATTGTGTAATTGCACCTAACACAATAACTGTTAATCCGGCCGCTGGCCCACTAACACTTAATTGCGAACCACTTAAGGCTCCAATTACGATACCACCAACGATACCGGCAATAAGTCCAGCAAATAATGGTGCACCTGAAGCCAATGCAATTCCTAAACACAGTGGCAATGCAACTAAAAACACTACAATACTAGAAGGTAAATCGCGCTTTAGGTTTTTTTTCAATAAATATTTTTTCACTTCGAAGCTTGGAGCTTTCGAATTTTCACTTTTCATAAACTTTCTTTAAAATTTCATAATTCACATACAGATAAATTTTTCATTATCATCATATGCAATAAGCCATGCAGCTATGTGCTTGTTCATTAGGGTACACGGCCATTTTTTTTTAAATACAGCATCACATTGCAAAAAATTATTCTGCAAAAAAGATGGTCATCAAAAAACTAAGAAAGGTTTGGTGGGGGTGTTGGTACAGATGGGTGATAGGGATCTACATATCGCCGCGAATGATCTATGAAGCTATTTTTAATCCCTTGAGCAATCAATAAAGGAACATAATTCACGTCAAAACGTTGAAACATTAATTTTTGATCGCCAAATTTAAGGTTAGATTTCCCAGTATCATCTCCATTGTTTTCAGATTCCAGCTGCATAATTACAGCATTCATTAGATTTTTATCTAAATGAGCAAAAAACACTGGTGCGCCAGAAATTACCATCTTTGAAGTAAAGATGCCCAGGAAGGCAAGTACTATGAGGATACGGTATTTTCTAAGTAGCATCTATTCTTTATAATTGTACTGATGTTGTCAAAAATAGCTCCAAAAGATTGAAAGCGCCAAATTTTTCGGTAAAAAAAATGTAATTTAATGTAAAAATTTCAGAAACTGACTTTGTCATGATTGCACTAAATTTCATATTTATGTGGAAAAACAAGGATTAACTGTAATTTAGCCTGCTAAATGCTGCCTATATGACAAACAGAATTCTACTAATTTTACTTGCACTCTCTCCTTTTTTTGCACAAGCACAAAACAATAATGCTCCTTCATCCTATGACGTACATGACATTAAAATAACTGGATATTTACAAACACAGTTTCAAAAGGCACAATCTGCGGGCATTTCTTCTTGGTCTGGCGGTGATTTTGACAAAAACGCCGATAATAGATTTATGATAAGACGTGGACGATTAAAGATAGATCGCGTAGATAAGTTTTCCAGTATTGTTTTTCAATTGGATGGCACACAAGATGGAGTTAGATTGATGGATGCTTTTATCCAACTTCATGCACCTACTCTTCCTGCCTTCCTTTTTACAGCTGGACTATTTAACCGTCCATTTGGTTATTCCATTGTGTATTCTTCTGGATACAGAGATTTTCCTGAGCGCGCAAGAGTTTTTCAAACACTGATGCCGAGAGAAAGAGATTTGGGAGCAATGATCAGTTTTAATCCGAAAAGGATAGCTAAATTCTTGAGCTTAGAGTTGGCCATGGTAAATGGAAGTGGATTAAGTGCAAAGGACTACGATTCTGGCAAAGACTTTATTGGAAACTTGAATTTTAAATTTGATAGCTTGGCGCTTAAGAAATTACATATTGGCTTTGGGGCTTCCATTTATCAAGGAACTGTTCGAAGCAATACCAAAACCTACTTTACTGCTAAAGCGGGTGGCTTCCACACCAATACATCAGCCGATAATGAAGACCGTAGGGTTGCAAGAGATTATTATGGAGTTAATTTTCAAATAGAATACGATAATCCCTTTGGTACGACTTCCTTTAAATCAGAATATATTTATGGTACACAGCCAGGCGTTGCAGCTTCGACCAGTATTACTGGTCCCGCGGCAAGTACCAGTTTTGGCACCCAACCTACGGGTAATTTATATCTACGAAATTTTAAAGGTTATTACTTTTGGCTAACTCAGCAAATTGCACAGACTAGGTTCAAAGCACTATTAGCTTACGATGTATATGATCCTAATTCGGATGTTGATGAACGAGAAATTGGATTTGCCGGAAACAACACCACTGCTGGCGATATTAAATTTAGCACTTTAGGATATGGAATTACCTGTGCAATCAATACAAGACTTAAACTAACCATTTATAACGAACACGTCGTAAATAAACCTACACAGCTTACTAGCTATACAAGCGATTTGAATGACGATGTGTTTACAACCCGTTTACAGTACAGATGGTAAACTATATTAAAAAACTTTGACCTGTAGCATGAAGAACAAAATAGAAATACTCCAAGGTAAGATTAAAGAAGCCAACTTAGGCGGCGGTAGTTCGCGCATTGAAAGTCAGCATAAAAAAGGCAAGTTAACAGCTCGTGAGCGCATTCATTTTCTTTTAGATGAAGGCAGTTTTGAAGAAATTGGCATGCTAGTTACCCATAGAAGCACCGACTTTGGCATGGAGCGCGAAAAATATTTGGGTGATGGCGTAGTTACTGGTTATGGAACTATCAACGGGCGACTAACTTATATCTTTTCACAGGATTTTACTATTTTTGGAGGCTCACTATCTGAAACCCATGCAGAAAAGATTTGCAAAATCATGGAGATGGCGATGAAAAATGGTGCTCCATTAATTGGGCTAAATGACAGTGGTGGTGCCCGTATTCAAGAGGGGGTTGTGTCTTTAGGAGGATATGCCGATATTTTTTATCGAAATGTACAGGCTTCTGGAGTAATCCCGCAGCTTTCGGCAATTATGGGCCCATGTGCAGGTGGAGCGGTATACTCTCCAGCTATTACAGATTTTATTCTCATGGTCGAAAACACTTCCTACATGTTTGTAACCGGACCAAATGTTGTAAAAACGGTAACACATGAAATGGTAACTTCTGAAGAATTAGGTGGAGCCAATACCCATGCAAGCAAGTCAGGCGTTACCCATTTCGCTTGTGCCAATGAATTGGATGCCATCAATCATGTTAAAAAATTACTAAGTTATATGCCTCAAAACTGCGAAGAAATTCCAAGCAGTTTACCGTATGAAGCGGCAGACGAAAGTCGCCCGCAACTTAATGATTTCATGCCCCAAAATGCATCCCAGCCATACGACATCCGTGAAATCATTAACGTAGTAACAGACAATGAAAGCTTTTTAGAAGTTCATGCGGCTTATGCCGAAAATATCGTTGTGGGTTTTGCAAGACTAGCTGGCAGAAGCATCGGGATTGTTGCAAATCAACCCGCCTATTTAGCTGGTGTACTCGATAGCAACTCGTCGACAAAGGCAGCTAGATTTGTTCGCTTTTGCGACTGCTTTAATATTCCTCTGCTAGTATTTGAAGATGTACCTGGATTTTTGCCAGGAACAGATCAGGAGTGGAATGGCATAATCACCAATGGCGCAAAATTATTGTATGCTTTTAGTGAAGCAACGGTTCCAAGAATTACCGTAATTACAAGAAAGGCTTATGGTGGTGCTTACGATGTAATGAATTCAAAACACATTGGCGCCGATATGAACTACGCATGGCCAAGCGCAGAAATAGCAGTAATGGGCGCAAAAGGTGCCGCTGAGATTATCTTTAAACGAGAAATTACTGGTGCAGAAAACCCGGAAGAAAAATGGATTGAAAAAGAGAAATTATACTCAGATATCTTTGCCAATCCTTATAGAGCTGCAGAGCGCGGTTTTGTTGATGAAGTTATTGAGCCCGCTCAAACTAGAACGAAATTAATTAGGGCTTTTAAAATGCTAGAAAATAAGGTAGTAAATATGCCTAGAAAGAAACACGGGAATATTCCTTTATAACTCATTCAAGTCTTGATACTAGCTAACTAAAATGGCAATCGTAGAACAAATATTCCCCTCCTTAACTTGGCGTATTAGACACATTACCATGTACCCTGATCAGCCTTACGATTTTGTAAAGCTTGAAAATGATTTCGATGGTATTCATTTTGGAATTTATGTAGCTTACGAATTAACTGGAGTAGTTTCTTTATTTATTACCGAAGACACTGGACAGTTTCGCAAACTTGCTGTTTTGCCGGAAGCACAGCATACAGGCTTAGGCTCCAAGTTAATGAGTTATTTAATCGATTTTTGTAAAGTGCAAAAACTGACAAAACTTTGGTGCAATGCAAGAGTAAATTCCAAAGAATTTTATACTAAATTTGGTTTCCACGAAACAAACGAAACATACTCGGCGGCAGGCTTTGATTTTGTGAAAATGGAATTATTAATAGATTAACAAAAGGGTCGTCATTTCGACGAAAGGAGAAAACTGAAGAAAATAATTAAATAGATTTCTCTTCGCGAAAAGCTCATTCGAAAGGACGATTTTTTAAAAAAAATAAAATGGCAAAGAAAGAAGAAGAAAACAAAAAGAAACATGTTCCTGTAGTAACCAAAAAATCATTACAGTTTTTCGAAAAATATATCAATAATGCAGCCCCAACTGGCTACGAGTGGGAAGGTCAGAAACTTTGGCTAGATTATCTGAAGCCTTATATCGATGAGAGTTTTATCGACAACTACGGTACCGCTGTTGGTGTAATCAATCCAAAGGCAAGCTATAAGGTGGTTATTGAAGCACATGCTGATGAGATTTCTTGGTACGTAAATTATATCACTAGTGATGGCTTAATTTATGTAATTCGCAATGGTGGATCAGACCATCAAATTGCCCCATCAAAACGTGTAAATATCCATACAGAAAAAGGCATGGTAAAAGCTGTATTCGGTTGGCCGGCAATCCACACGCGTCACGGTGAAAAAGAAGAAGCGCCTCAGTTAAAAAACATCTTTTTAGATTGTGGTTGCACAACCAAAGAAGAAGTAGAGAACTTAGGAATTCATGTTGGCTGTGTAATTACCTATGAAGATGAATTTATGGTATTAAACGACCGCTATTATGTTGGACGTGCATTAGATAACCGTGCTGGTGGTTTTATGATTGCTGAAGTAGCACGATTATTAAAAGAAAACAAGAAAAAACTACCATTTGGATTATATATCGTCAACTCTGTTCAAGAAGAGATAGGCTTACGCGGTGCAGAAATGATCGCGCAACGGATAAAACCCAATGTGGCAATTATAACAGATGTTACACACGATACAACTACCCCAATGATTAGCAAAATTACGCAGGGTGATTTAGCATGTGGTAAAGGGCCAGTAGTTTCTTATGCGCCAGCAGTACAAACTAACTTGAACAAACTGTTGATCAAGGTAGCAGAAAAAAACAATATTCCTTTTCAGCGTCAAGCATCCTCACGATCTACCGGAACAGATACTGATGCCTTCGCATACTCAAATGGAGGTGTTCCTTCGGCCTTAATATCTTTGCCTTTACGATATATGCATACTACGGTAGAAATGGTACACAAAGAAGACGTCGACAATGTAATTAGCTTAATTTACGAGAGTTTATTAAACATTAAGGCTGATCAGGATTTTAGGACTTTTTCGTAAAATGGGCCGCTTAACCACTTAGGGATGAACCATTTTGCGTTAAAATAATTGTTATGGAAAAAATTAACCACAAAAAAGTGATCATCATTACGTTACTCAAAGTATCGATTATGATAGCCATTTTCTTCACCATTAATAACTGGAGTAACATCAAACAAAGTTTTGATGGTGAAGTTCCCACCCTGCAAATTTGGCTTAATCACGCGCTTACATTGAGCAACATTGTTTTTATCATATTCTTGAGCATCGTTTTTTACATTAACACTTTAAAACAGCATAAAGAGGAAGCAAAAGAGCGATCGACTTAATCAAATCAATATTTTAACCAAACAAACCCACTAAAAACATACCGAGTTTACGGGCGCATATTAATAATTATATACTGATGAAAAAAACCCTAATCCTATTTGTATTCACCTGTTTATCAGCAATAACATCTTTTGCACAACAAAAAGATATCGAATATAAAAAAGCTATTCAAAAAATGATCGTTGTATCAGGCAGCGAAAAAACTTATAAAGTTGCGATCAACCAGATGATAGATATGATGAGCAAGCAAAGCCCAAATATGTCAGCTGAATTTCGGACTAAAATGGCTGCTAAATTTACACAGAATTCAATGGGCGAATTAGTCGACAGGCTAGTTCCTGTTTACAAAAAACACCTAACCTTATCAGAAATAAATCAAATGATAGCCTTCTACCAATCGCCAATAGGAAAAAAATTTGCCGAAAAAACGCCACTTATTACGCAAGAATCTATGCTGGTTGGGCAGCAATGGGGAATGAAAATAGCTAAGGAGATGGCTGAAGAGCTAAAAAAGAAATAATTAAAGCAGAAAATAGCTAACCTATGAGTGATCAAAAAGCTTTATTTACCGAAAAAATAAAATCATCCTATGCGCCAACTGGGGCTTCTATCTATTTAGGAGCAGGGATTTTAAATGGAGAAGTACTGGCAGAAGCCGAAATAAACCTACCCTTGAGAATGATGAACCGTCATGGTTTAATTGCAGGAGCAACGGGAACAGGAAAAACTAGAACCCTGCAATTGCTTGCCGAGCAATTGTCTGACGCAAATGTTCCAGTTTTTATGCTCGATGTAAAAGGCGACCTTTCTGGGCTTTACCAAGCCGGTACCACAAATCCTAAAATAGAAGATCGTGCTAAGCAACTGAACAAACCTTTTACACCAAGCGGTTACCCAATTGAGCTTTATTCGTTAAGTGGCAAATTGGGTGCGCAAATGCGGGCTACTGTTACTGAGTTCGGCCCTGTTTTATTAGCCAAAATTCTTGAGCTTAATGATACGCAAACAGGGGTATTATCGGTTATATTCAAATATGCCGATGATCAAAAAATGCCAATTGTAGATTTAAATGACCTTAAAAAGTTATTAGGTTACTTGTCTGAGGGTGCTGGTGCGGCCGAAATCAAAAGTAGTTATGGATCAATATCTTCCTCTACGTCTAGCACAATTTTAAGGAAAATTGTAACCATTGAGCAACAAGGCTTATCCAATCTATTTGGCGAAACTTCCTTTGATATCGAAGATCTTTTTAACCGTATTGATGGCAAAGGTGTAATTAGCCTATTGAATATTAGCGATGTCCAAAACCAACCAGTACTCTATTCAACCTTTTTACTGAGTTTATTAGCCGAAATCTATCAGGCTATGCCTGAGGCCGGAGATTTGGATAAACCGAAACTGGTTTTCTTTTTTGACGAAGCACATTTACTTTTTAATGATGCGCCAAAAGCGTTTTTAGAGCAAGTAAATACGATTATTAGGTTAATAAGATCTAAAGGAATTGGTGTTTTCTTTTGCACGCAATCGCCCATGGATATTCCTGAGACTGTCTTAGCGCAATTGGGAAACCGTGTTCAGCATGCTTTGAGAGCATTCACACCTAACGATGTTGACGCGCTGAAGAAAACGGTAAATACTTACCCAAAATCAGATTTCTATGAGATTGACAAAGTCCTTACGAGTTTGGGTACTGGTCAGGCTTTGGTAACGGTACTAAATGAAAAAGGTATCCCAACAGAAGTATCAGCAACGATGTTAACACCCCCTAAAGCCATTATGGGCCCAATGGCTGCGATAGATTGCGAAAAATTAATGCAGGCTAGCGCTGTGTTTACCAAGTATCAAAAAGTTATTGATCCAGACAGTGCATTTGAGATGCTTACCGACCGGATTAACCAAAAAATGGCCGAGGAAGACGAGATAAAAGCTGCACAAGAAGAGCAAAAAAATGCTGCAGATGAGCTTAGACCTAGAACTGGCGAAAAAACAATTGTAGAGCAAGTAATGGGCGCTACAATTACCAGACAAATTGGAAAAGAGATTGTGCGCGGCCTTTTTGGCATGTTAACAGGTAAAAAACCACGTTCAAGAAGTGGTGGCATTTTTGGCTTTTAAAACCTACCTTTGAATTATTAAAACAATTATATGAAACCTACTTTACTTATTCTAGCTGCTGGTATGGCTAGTCGTTATGGAAGCATGAAACAAATAGATGGCTTTGGCCCAAATGGCGAAACCATTATAGATTATTCAATATATGATGCAATTAAAGCCGGCTTTGGTAAAGTTGTATTCATTATTAAGGAAGAGTTTGTGGAAAATTTTAGAAGTATTTTCGATCCAAAGCTCGATGGCAAAATTGAAGTAGATTATGTTTTTCAAAACTTCGACTTGAAACAATTCGGCATCGAAGAAGAAATTTATAGAGAAAAACCTTGGGGAACTGCGCATGCAATTTTATCAGGTAGAACTGTTATAAAAGAGCCATTCTGCGTAATTAATGCTGACGATTTTTATGGTTATGATGCCTACAAAAAAATGGTCGACTTTTTAAATGAGGAGGCAAATGATAGCAATTACGCTATCATTGGTTATCAGATTGGAAAAACCCTGTCTGATTTCGGCGCTGTGTCTCGTGGCGTTTGTAAAGTAGACGAAAGTGGTAATTTAGAAGAAATTGTTGAGCGTACCAAGATCTACAAAGAAGGTGAAACAATCGTTTACGAAGAGGACGACAAAAAATATCCTTTAGACTTCGAAACTCCAGTATCAATGAATTTCTGGGGATTTACACCTGCAGTTTTTAAAATAACCGAAGATTTATTCAGAGTTTTTGCATTAGAAAACAAAGACAATCCGAAGGCAGAATTTTTTATTCCTTTAATTGGAGAGAATTTAGTAAAAACTAACACAGCAACTTTTAAAGTGGTACCTACTTCAAATCAATGGTTCGGTGTAACTTATAAAGAAGATAAACCATTTGTACAGGCAAGTATTGATCAATTGATCAAAGACGGAGCCTACCCAGAAAATCTATGGCATTAAGTATTGATGCAGAAATAGTTGAAGCCTATGGCTTTGCATCAACTACCATAACATTACAGCAAATAGGTTCGGGACATATTAACCGAACCTATTTGCTTTCTACCATTGATAAAGGGAAATATATCCTTCAGCAAATTAATACAAATGTGTTTGAGGATCCATATGCGATTGCCAATAATATTCGAGCAGTTGCTGATGAATTAAATCGACACCATCCTGATTTCTTATTTCCCGCCCCTATTGCTACTGTTAAAGGCGATTTAATGGTTAAGCATCAGGATGAGTATTGGCGATTGCTCCCATTTATTGCAAATACAATCGCTTTCGATACTTTAAGTGATCCAAAGCAAGCCTTTGAAGCTGCAAAGCAATTTGGGAAACTTAGCCGTTTATTAAACAGCTTTGACACTTCCACGCTAAAACCCACGATACCTGGATTTCATGATCTTTCTTGGCGTTATGAGCAATTTATAGCAAGCTTACATCGAGCGTCTAAGGAACTAAAAGAAACCGCACAACAGGAAATCGATACTGCCTTGCGTCATCATTTCATTTTAGCCTATTACCAGTCATATCAAAACCGAAGTGATTTCCCTGACAGGGTAATGCACCATGACACCAAGATTAGCAATGTATTACTTGATGAAACTGACTACCAAGGTATTTGTGTGATTGATTTAGATACGTTAATGCCTGGCAAGTTCATATCCGACTTAGGCGACATGATGCGTACCTATCTTTGTGCATTTTCTGAAAACGAGAAAGACCTTGGAAAAATAAAAATTAGAATCCCCTATTTTAAGGCTACCATAGAAGGCTATTTATCGGAGATGGCATCCATTTTAACGGCAACGGAGAAAGAATTGATCCTCTTTGCTGGGAAATATATCGTTTATATGCAGGCGTTAAGATTTTTAACTGATTATCTAAACAATAGCATTTACTACCCAATTTCTTATCCAACACAAAACTTAGATCGTGCAAAAAATCAGTTTAAGTTGCTGAGTGAATTATTCGTGAATGAGAAAGTATTGCAAGATATCATCGATAGGCATTTAGCTGCCTCTTAAATAAAAAAGCGTTGCTGAACTTAATCAACAACGCTTTTATTTTATACAACTAAGACTAAAGATTATTTCTTCTCTTCGTCTTTTACTTCTTCAAAATCAACATCAGTAACTGTTTCACCACCTTGTTGAGCATCAGCTTGTGGAGCACCTTCTTGTGCTTGTCCATCTTGTCCTGCTTTGTACATCTCTTCAGAAGCTACATTCCATGCATTTTGCAATTCTTCTTGCGCTGCATCGATGTCTGCAAAATTACGAGCTGCATGTGCCGCTTTCAATTTCTCTAATCCAGCTTCAATTGGTGCTTTTTTATCAGCAGATAATTTGTCTCCAAATTCTTTCAATTGTTTTTCGGTTGAGAAGATTAAAGCATCAGCGCCATTAATTTTATCAGCTTCTTCTTTTTGCTTAGCATCTGCTTCAGCATTTGCCTCAGCTTCTTCTTTCATTTTCTTGATTTCATCATCTGTTAAACCAGACGATGCTTCGATACGGATTTTTTGCTCTTTACCAGTAGCTTTATCTTTAGCACTTACGTGTAAGATACCGTTTGCATCAATATCAAAAGCAACTTCTACTTGAGGTACACCACGTGGTGCTGGTGGAATTCCATCTAAAATAAAGCGACCAATTGTACGGTTTTGAGCTGCCATAGGACGCTCACCTTGTAAGATATGGATTTCTACTGAAGGCTGGTTATCAGCAGCAGTAGAGAAAGTTTCTGCTTTTTTAGAAGGGATAGTCGTATTAGCTTCGATTAATTTAGTCATCACACCACCCATAGTTTCGATACCTAATGAAAGTGGGGTAACATCTAATAATAATACATCTTTAACTTCTCCAGTTAATACACCACCTTGAATAGCTGCACCGATTGCAACAACCTCATCTGGGTTTACACCTTTACTTGGTTCTTTACCAAAGAAAGCTTTAACCGCTTCTTGAATAGCTGGAATACGAGTTGAACCACCTACTAAGATAATTTCATCAATATCACCAACTTTTAAACCTGCATTTTTTAATGCTGATTTACATGGATCAATTGTACGTTTGATCAAATCACCAGCTAATTGCTCAAATTTAGCACGACTTAATGTACGCACTAAGTGTTTAGGGCCACTAGCATCAGCAGTAATATATGGCAAGTTAACTTCTGTTGAAGTAGTACTTGACAACTCAATTTTAGCTTTCTCAGCAGCTTCTTTTAAACGTTGTAAAGCCATTGGATCTTTAGCCAAGTCCATTCCATTTTCAGTTAGGAATTCTTGTGCTAACCAATCAATAATGATATGGTCAAAGTCATCACCACCTAAGTGCGTATCACCATCGGTTGATTTTACTTCGAAAACACCATCACCTAACTCTAAAACAGAAACATCATGTGTACCACCACCACAGTCGAACACAACAATTTTCATGTCTTTGTGTGCTTTATCTAAACCGTAAGCTAAAGCAGCTGCAGTTGGCTCATTAATGATACGTTTTACAGTTAAACCAGCAATTTCACCAGCTTCTTTAGTAGCCTGACGTTGTGCATCATTAAAATATGCAGGTACTGTAATTACAGCTTCTGTTACTTCTTGACCTAAGAAATCTTCAGCTGTTTTTTTCATTTTCTGCAAAATCATCGCAGAAATCTCTTGGGGAGTATATTTACGATCGTCTATTTCTACACGAGGCGTATTATTATCACCCTTAATTACTTTATAAGGTACTCTACCAACTTCTTTCGAAACTTCGGCAAAGCTAGAACCCATAAAGCGTTTAATAGAATAAATTGTTTTTGTAGGGTTCGTTATCGCCTGACGCTTTGCAGGCTCACCTACCTTACGCTCGCCGTTCTCTGCAAAAGCAACAATAGATGGCGTAGTACGTTTACCCTCACTGTTGGCTATAACTACAGGTTCGTTACCTTCCATTACAGAAACGCAAGAGTTCGTTGTTCCTAAGTCTATACCAATTATTTTTCCCATTTTATTTTGTATTTTACTTTTTAAATTTTTATTGTTTACAAGCATAATAACAAGCAATGTGCCAATTAGGTTTTGGCAGGAATAATGGGGTAATGACTGTTAAAATAGGAACATTAACCTATTTTTCTGCTGACACGTTGGCAGAAAAACAAGCTTATAAGCACTAAGTGGTTGTTAGAAACACAAGTACTTCAAAGGTAGGCATCAAGAAAAATTATAATTTTAAAAGCTTTTCCAAATGATGGTAACCTATGCCGAAATATGCTTTGGTATCTTTTATTTTCTTCAGAATTTCCTCCTTGCTCCTTGTTCCTTGCTCTTTGTTCTTTCCTCCTTTTTCCTTGCTCTTCACTCCCACCACCAGCACATTCTTTGGCGTATGCGCATCAGATATAAATTCAAACACTTTGGTTTTATAGCCAAAATATTCCAAAACAAGTGCTCGGATCCCATCAGTAACCATTTCAGCCTGACGCTCTAAAAAAATACCATACTTCGTTAAGAATGTAAGATCATTTTTTACTTTATGCTTTTCAATTTCTCTTCTAATTTGCTTATGGCAACATGGGGCTACAACAATTAATTCAGCTCCTGCACTAATCCCTTTATAGATAGCATCATCCGTAGCAGTATCACAAGCGTGAAGTGCAATTAACAAATTAATATCCGTGACATTGTATTCCTCAATCGTTCCCTCTACAAACTTTAATTGATCAAAATCTGATTGCTTCGCTATATCATTACATAATGTGACCAAATCTTCTCGGAATTCGACACCGGTAACTGTGGCTTTAAGGTTTAATTGCTGATGTAAATAATCGTATAACGCAAAAGTTAAATATCCTTTACCAGAGCCCATATCAACAACGTTTTTGATGGTTCCTGCTGGTAGTTCTTTAATTAACGAGCTTAAAATTTCAATATATTGATTAATTTGCTTGTACTTGTCTTGCGCATTTTTAAATACATTACCCTCAAAGTCCGTAATTTTTAAGGCTTGTAAATAGGCGTTCCCTGTTGGTTTGATGATACGCTTTTTCTCTTTATCATGATCAGTCGAAACTTTTAACGCTTGTACATTCTTTTTAGATCGAATTAAGATGTTGCCTTTTTTATGATGTTCAATAATCGTTTCTTCAGTTGTGGTAAATAAGGTACAAACTTTAAAATCATTACTGACATATTGCGTTACCTTGGTAACCCCATCGGCGATCGTAAAGTTTTTAAAAATATCCCTCGTTTTATATCGATAATTAAACGAAAGCATGTCAACTCTTTTGATTTTAACCTTTCTAACATACAGGTTTTTGAGTGCTGCATCGTTACCTTGATAATTACCAAGTGATAGTTTTATAAAACTATTACTTGCAATACTTTCGCTTAAAAGGGCTGCAAAATTTAGCAGAACATCGTTGTTGCTCATATAAATAAATCGATTTACCTAACATTATGGCTATATTATTAAAATAGCAGGCCTAACGTTTTTATTTCACAAAATTAAGCTTTAAATTAGGATATCGTTAAAATTCTAACCATTTATAATGAGCGACTTTCAAATAAAAAAAACAGCAACAGTTTATGACGCAATAGTGGTAGGTTCTGGAGCTGGAGGAGGCATGGCTGCCTATGTACTTGCAAATGCTGGTCAAAAAGTATTAATGCTCGAAGCCGGGCAATATTTCGATCCACGAATTGATGCTCACCAATTAAAATGGCCATGGGAGTCACCACGTAGAGGCGCTGGTACAACTCGTCCATTTGGCGACTTCGATGCTTCATACGGTGGTTGGGAGCTCGATGGTGAGCCTTATACCAGAAAAGACAAAACTGAATTCGAGTGGTTCAGGTCTAGGATGCTAGGCGGCCGAACCAATCACTGGGGCCGTATTTCATTAAGAATGGGTCCAGAAGATTTTAAACCTACTGACGGATTAACAGATGATTGGCCAATTACCTATGATGATGTTAAGCCATTTTATGATAAGGTAGACCGCATGATCGGTATCTACGGAACCGTTGAAGGCATAAAGAATGAGCCTGATGGTATTTTCATGAAACCACCAAAACCGCGATTGAATGAGCTTTTCATAAAAAAGGGAGCTGAAAAAGCTGGCGTAAAGGTGATTGCAGGTAGAGGGGCAGTAATGACCGAGGCCATTAAAGGAAATAATGATCGGGCACCTTGTTTTTATTGCGGTCAATGTGGGCGTGGCTGTAAAGTATATGGAGATTTCTCGGCTTCCTCTTGCCTAGTAATCCCTGCTGTAAGCACAGGAAACTTAACAGTTATAACCGATGCAATGGTTAGGGAAGTAATTACCAATAAAGATGGTACCGCAAAAGGCGTTTCTTACGTAAATAGAAAGGACTTGCAAGAATACCAGGTAAGCGCCAAATTGGTTATCCTAGGCGCAAGTGCTTGCGAATCAGCGCGAATTCTTTTAAACTCAAAATCGTCCGCCCATCCAAACGGGCTCGCTAATAACAGCGGTGTTGTGGGTAAGTATTTACATGACTCAACTGGTGCAAGCGTTTCTGGTTTTCTACCACAGTTAATGGATCGAAAACGCTATAATGAAGACGGTTTAGGGAGTATCCACATCTACTCACCTTGGTGGTTAGACAATAAGAATTTGGATTTTCCTCGCGGCTATCATATTGAGTATGGCGGCGGTATGCGCATGCCTTCTTATGGCTTCGGTGGCGGAGTACCTACCATGGCAGGGATGGTTCCTGATAAAAATGGAAAAATGAAAGATGAGGGTGGTTACGGATTAGCATTAAAAGAAGATCAACGTCGTTTTTATGGCACTGGGGTTGGTATGGCAGGTCGCGGCACAGCCATTGCTAGAGAAGATAACTATTGTGAAATAGATCCTAATGTTGTCGACAAATATGGAATTCCTGTTTTAAGGTTTCATTATAAATGGGCAAAGGAAGAAATCTTGCAAGCTAAACACATGCAAGAAACATTCTTATCTATCATGAAAGAAATGGGCGGAGTTGTAACTTCAAAAATCCAAGGTCCAGAAACCAATTATGGTTTAGAGGCTCCAGGGAAAATTATCCACGAAGTAGGTACCATTCGCATGGGTGATAATCCTCAGAAATCAGCACTTAATAAGTATTGTCAGGCGCATGAATGCAAAAACTTATTTGTAGTTGATGCTGGGCCTTTTGTACAGCAGGGTGATAAAAATGCAACTTGGACAATTTTAGCATTGGCGATGAGAACCGCAGAATATATTTTAGCAGAAAAGAAAAAACAAAATATTTAAGATGAATAGACGTGATTCCTTAAAGGCCATAGGCCTAACCGCATTAAGTACAACCGTACTTGTAGCTGCGTGCAAGTCGTCGGGCGAAAAAGAAGAAGTTGCAGCAACTGGAAAAGAGGCCGGTCGTGAGCAATGGGAGACAGATAGAGATAAAAAGCTAAACGCTGAAACGTTCTTCACAAAGCATGAAATGGCAACAATTACTGTTTTAGCTGATATTATTATTCCGAAAGATAGCGTTTCAGGAAGTGCATCCGATGCAAAGGTTCCTGAGTTTATTGAGTTCATTGTAAAAGACATGCCAGAACATCAAGTGCCAATGCGTGGTGGATTAAAATGGTTAGATATACAATGTTTCAACCGTTATGAAAAAGCATTTGTAGAAGCCTCTGCTAAAGAGCAGATTGCCATTGTTGATGAAATTGCCTACCCTAAAAAAGCAAAACCTGAAATGCAGGCTGGGGTAGCATTCTTTAGTCGCATGAGGAGCCTAACAACTTCTGGATTTTACACTACCGAAATAGGTATTAAAGACATTGGTTATGTTGGGAATGTACCCAATGAATGGGGAGGTGTACCAAGTGATGTCTTGAAGCAATATGGTATGGAAGGTGTAAAGGTTTAGTTAACCAAAATCAAACAAATAAAAAAAGCAACAAGTAAACTTGTTGCTTTTTTTATAAGGTTTTATAAACTTATGCTTTTGGAGCTTCTTCTTCAGCAGCTGGTGCTTCAGGAGTTGCTTCTTCAGTTGCAGGAGTTTCTTCAACAGCTTCAACAGCTGGTGCAGCTTCTTCTTCAACAACTACTGCTTCTTCTGCTTTTGGAGCTTTAGTTTCAGCAGCAGGAGCATCAGCTTTTTTCGCTTTGCTTCTACCTCTACGTGTAGTTTTCTTTTCTGCAGCTGCGCTATCTTGACCATAAACTTCGTTGTAATCAACTAATTCAATTAAAGCCATTTCAGCATTATCACCTAAACGATTGTTTAATTTGATAATACGTGTATAACCACCTGGACGGTTAGCAACTTTCGCAGCTACATCACGGAACAATTCTGTAACCGTTTCTTTGTCTTGCAAGTAAGAGAATACAATACGACGAGAGTGTGTAGTATCGTTTTTAGATTTTGTAATAATTGGCTCAACATACACACGTAAAGCTTTTGCTTTCGCTAAAGTTGTTGAAATTCTCTTGTGCTTGATTAGTGATGAAGCCATGTTAGCCAACATCGCTTTTCTGTGCGATGTAGTTCTGCCTAAATGGTTGTGTTTTTTACCGTGTCTCATTTTTTGTTTTGTAAAGTGTATACCGTCTCTTTGAACTTAATCTGAGGGAATTATACACAGTGAATATTAATTAATATTATTCTTCGTCTAACTTAAATTTAGATAAGTTCATTCCAAACGATAATTGTTTAGATTTCACTAGTTCTTGAATTTCAGTTAAAGATTTCTTACCGAAGTTTCTGAATTTTAACATATCAGCAACATCATAAGAAACTAAATCAGCTAAAGTACGGATATCAGCTGCTTTTAAGCAATTTAACGCACGTACAGAAAGATCTAAATCAACTAATTCAGTTTTAAGGATTTTACGCATATGTAAAATTTCCTCATCAACTTCTTTAGTTTCTTCTTTAGCTTGAGATTCTAATACCAAGTTCTCATCAGAGAACAACATAAAGTGTTGGATTAAAATTTTGGCTGCTTCTTTCAATGCTTCTTCTGGGTGGATAGATCCATCAGTAGAGATATCTAGGATTAATTTCTCGTAATCTGTTTTTTGCTCAACACGATAGTTTTCAATCGTGTATTTTACATTTTTCATTGGGGTAAAAATCGAATCGATTGCAATTACACCAACTACAGTATCAGTAATTTTGTTCTCTTCTGCAGGTACATAACCACGTCCTTTATTGATGGTTAATTCCACTTCTAAAGTAACTGATTTCTCCATGTTACAAATTACAAAATCAGGATTTAAAACCTCGAAATTGTTAGAGAACTTAGTAATGTCGCCAGCAAGGAATTGATCCTGACCGTTAACAATGATGAATACTTTTTCTGAATCTCCAGAATCACCAACTTTCTTAAAACGAACTTGTTTTAAGTTTAAGATGATTTCTGTTAAATCTTCTACAACACCTTTCATGGTAGAAAACTCGTGAGAAACGCCTGAAAAACGAATACTTGTAATAGCAAAACCTTCTAATGAAGAAAGTAAAATTCTTCTTAGGGCGTTACCAATTGTTACACCGAAACCGGGCTCTAAAGGACGAAATTCAAATTGACCATCGAAATCTGTTGATTTCTGCATGATTACCTTATCGGGTTTCTGAAATGCTAAAATTGCCATTTATAATGTTTTTAGATCGTTATTAATGTTGTGTAACGTAAAAAAGTTAAAGCCACTAGGGCTTTAACCTTATTGATTACTTCGAGTATAGCTCGACGATTAAATTCTCTTTAATGTTCTCTGGGATCTCATCACGGTTAGGATAAGTTAAAAACTTACCAGATAACTCGCTAGCATTCCAATCTAACCAATTGAATTTATTGATCATTCTTCCTGCTACAGAATTTGTAATTGCTTCTAATGTTTTAGATTTCTCACGAACTGCAACTACATCACCAGCTCTTAATTGATATGATGGAATGTTTACAACCTCACCATTTACAGTTACGTGTTTGTGGCTAACCAATTGACGTGCACCTGAACGGGTTGGAGCAATACCTAATCTATATACTGTATTATCTAAGCGTGCTTCTAATAATTGTAATAAATTATCACCAGTAATACCTTCACGTGAAGACGCTTTGGTAAATAAGTTACGGAATTGTTTTTCTAACACACCATAAGTGTATTTTACTTTTTGTTTTTCCATTAACTGCACTGCATACTCAGATTGTTTTCCTCTTCTTTTTGAAGCGCCATGTTGGCCAGGAGGATAGTTTTTTCTGTCTAATACTTTGTCAGGGCCAAAAATAGGCTCTCTGAACTTACGCGCGATTTTGGACTTCGGTCCGGTATATCTTGCCATTGTTTGTGATTTTAAAGTATCATCCCAACTTCAATCGGGAGACTCTTAGCTTTAAAAATAATTGATTAATTAAACTCTTCTTTTCTTAGGAGGACGACATCCGTTGTGAGGCAGCGGTGTAATATCTCTAATAGATGTTACTTCGATACCAGCTACTTGTAAAGTTCTGATTGCAGACTCACGGCCTGAACCTGGACCTTTTACAAATACTTCTACTTTACGCAAACCTAAGTCAAACGCCACTTTACCGCAATCTGATGCAGCTTGTCCAGCAGCATACGGAGTGTTCTTTTTAGAACCTTTGAAACCCATTTTGCCTGCAGAAGACCATGAAATAGTTTGACCATTGTTGTTTGTTAAAGTAACAATGATGTTGTTGAACGTAGCATTGATGTGTGCCTGACCAACAGACTCAACAACAACAATACGCTTTTTGGTAACTTTTTTACTCTTAGCCATTTTTTTTGTTAGATTTTAGATAGGAGACTTGAGATAGGAGACTTTCTCTACCCCGGCACTCCGTATCTTCATATTTATCTTATTCCAGATTTGAGCTCACACTCACATCTATCTATTACTATTTAGTAGCTTTTTTCTTGTTAGCAACTGTTTTTCTCTTTCCTTTACGGGTACGAGAGTTGTTTTTAGTACGTTGACCACGAACAGGTAACCCTTTTCTATGACGTAAGCCACGGTAACAACCGATATCCATTAAACGTTTAATGTTCAATTGAACTTCTGAACGTAATGCACCTTCAACTTTAATGTTGTCGTTAATGATTGTACGGATAGCCGACAATTCATCGTCTGACCAGTCTTGTACTTTTTTGTTGAAATCAATTCCTGCTTCAGTTAAAATGTTCTGAGCAGTTTGTCTACCTATTCCGAAGATATAAGTTAGTCCGATCTCACCTCTTTTGTTTCTTGGTAAATCTATACCTGAAATCCTTGCCATATTTATCTTATCTTTTAAGTAATTCCGAACGGCGGGCCACCGTTGTACGGTAAATTACAGTATTTTTTAATTACCCTTGACGTTGTTTGTATTTAGGATTTTTCTTGTTAATTACGTAAAGTTTTCCTTTACGGCGAATAATCTTACAATCAGCGCTACGTTTTTTAATTGATGACCTAACTTTCATTATAATATTTATTTATATCTATAAGTGATTCTACCCTTTGATAAATCGTAAGGCGACATCTCTAATTTAACTTTATCCCCAGGTAAAATTTTGATGTAGTGCATCCTCATTTTTCCTGAGATATGAGCAATAATCTCATGGCCATTCTCTAGTTCAACCCGAAACATGGCATTCGATAATGCTTCTCTTATTACTCCGTCTTGTTCAATTGAGGCTTGTTTAGCCATATTATCTTGATTTTTACTTAATTAGCTGCTATTAAACAGGGTTGCAAAATTAAATAAAAATTTTTACTTTTTTACTTTTTTTGTTGTAAAACTTCTTCAATAAGCGAAAATGTTGATAAAACATCTGCTTTCCCCTTTTTTACAGCAACCGTATGTTCAAAATGAGCTGATGGTTTGTTATCTATCGTAGTAACGGTCCATCCATCAGACCAAAATTTAACACCAGGTTTACCAGCATTAATCATCGGTTCAATGGCAATTACCATTCCTTCTTCTAACTTTATTCCACTTCCCCGTTTTCCATAATTCGGTACTTCGGGTTTCTCATGCAATTTAACACCAACTCCATGTCCTACAAGTTCTCTTACCACACCAAATCCATTTGTTTCAGCATGGTTCTGTACTGCAAAAGCAACATCTCCTATTCTCATCCCAACTACTGCTTTTTCAATAGCCAGATTTAAACACTCTTGTGTTACTTTGCATAACTTCTGCTTTTCAGCATCAACTTCTCCAATTGAAAAAGTATAAGCAGAGTCTCCAAAATAATTATTTTTAATTACTCCACAGTCTACAGAAATTAAATCACCCTCCTTAATCACATGATCATTTGGGAAACCATGTACAACTTGTTCGTTAGGTGAGATGCACAGTGAGTTTGGAAACCCACCATAATTTAAAAAGGCTGGTATTGCACCATGGTCCTTAATAAACTCATAAGCCATCTTATCTAGCGAAAGAGTTGTAACCCCTGGCTTAATGATTTTAGCCACTTCGGCCAGGGTTTTAGAAACAAGTAAAGAACTTTCTCTTATTAATTCTATCTCTTCCAGAGATTTATAATAAATTTTAGACATCTGCTTTTTACAAAGCTGCAGGGTTACCACCAGCAGCAGGAATTCCTGTGCGTCCGGTAACTCTACCTGTTTTCATTAAACCATCATAGTGACGCATTAATAGATAACTTTCGATCTGTTGTAAAGTATCCAATACCACACCCACTAAAATCAATAGTGAAGTACCTCCAAAAAAGTGTGCAAATTCTTGCTGGATACCAAACTTTACAGCTAATGAAGGTAAGATGGCGATAATAGCCAAGAATAACGATCCTGGGAAAGTAATCTTAGAAATTACATCATCAATAAAAGTTGAAGTAGCTAAACCTGGTTTAATACCTGGAATAAAGCCACCATTCTTTTTCATATCATCAGCCATTTGTGTTGGATTAACCGTAATTGCAGTATAAAAGAAGGTAAATGCAATGATTAAAAACGCAAATGTTAAACTATAAGTTACAGAAGTGATATCACTATACTGGTGTAACCAGCTATCTTGCAATTTAGGAAATACACCAATTAGCGCATTTGGAATAAACATTAATGCCTGAGCAAAAATGATTGGCATTACACCAGCTGCATTAACTTTTAATGGAATATACTGTCTTACACCACCAACCTGCTTGTTGCCTACAATTCTTTTTGCATATTGGACAGGCACTTTACGTACGCCTTGTACAATCATAATTGTAAACATTACTACAGCAAATAAAGCAACGATCTCCAAAACAAGCATGATCAATCCACCAGAATTTCCAGTAAATCGTGATTTGATTTCTTGTTCTAAAGCGATAGGTAAACGAGCGATAATACCAACCATAATGATGATTGAAGTACCATTTCCAATTCCCTTATCAGTGATTTTCTCACCTAGCCACATTACAAACAAAGTACCTGCAGTTAATACAAATCCTGATAACACGTAAAACATCGTGTGATCAATTAAAATTGCATTCGCTGGAACCTGTGTTTTAACATAACCAATTGCTTGTACCGCTGTAATAGCTACAGTGAGGTAACGTGTAATTTGAGTTAATTTTTTTCTGCCACTCTCTCCTTCTTTTTGCATTTTTTGGAAAGAAGGTACAGCAATACCTAATAATTGAACAACAATTGAGGCAGAGATATAAGGCATTACACCCAATGCAACGATTGATACTTTCGAGAAAGCACCACCTGCAAACATATCTAATAAACCTAAAATGCCGCTCTTTTCAGTATTAACTAACTGAGCTGGATCTACACCTGGTAGAACCACTTGACAAACGAACCTGTAAATTACAAGAATCATCAACGTAAATAAAATACGTCCTTTTAATTCTTCAATTTTCCAAATATTACTTAAAGTAGTAAATAGCTTCTTCATTAATTACAATTTTACGATTGAGCCTCCAGCAGCTTCGATAGCTTTCTGTGCTGTTGCAGAAAAAGCGTGAGCTGTAACTTCTAATTTAGCTTTAACTTCACCACGACCTAAGATCTTCACTAAGTCATTTTTAGAAGCTAAACCATGCTCTTGTATAGCAGCAAAGTCAATGCTAGTTAAATTAAATTTCTCAGCTAAATTCTGAAGAACATCTAGATTTACACCAACATATTCAGTACGGTTGATAGGTTTGAAACCTACCTTAGGCACACGACGTTGTAATGGCATCTGACCACCTTCAAAACCAACTTTGGTTGAGTGACCAGAACGTGAACCAGCTCCTTTATGACCACGAGTGGAAGTACCACCACGACCAGAACCTTGACCACGACCAATTCTTTTTACCTTTTTTACAGACCCTTTTGCAGGTTTTAAATTACTTAAGTTCATTTTTAAACTTGTTGTGTTGCCCTTCGCTTTCACTAATCAGGGACAACGGTAAATAAATAAATCTGTCCCGACAAAATCGGAACAGATTCTTAAAATTTATATAGCTTCAATCGCTACTAAGTGATTAACTTTTCTAACCATCCCAATAATGGCAGCGTTAGCCTCAACTTCTACACTTTGGTTCATTTTTGTTAAACCTAATGCTTTCATTGTTCTTTTTTGGCGTTCGCTTCTATCGATAATGCTTTTTACTTGGGTTATTTTAATTTTAGCCATGATATTATCCGTTAAAAACTTTATTTAAATCTACACCACGGTGCTGAGCTACTGTATAAGCATCACGCATTTTAGTTAAAGCATCTACTGTTGCTTTTACCACGTTGTGTGGATTCGATGAACCTTTTGACTTTGCTAATACGTTATGAATACCAGCACTCTCTAATACAGCACGCATTGCACCACCAGCAATTACACCGGTACCTACAGCTGCAGGTTTAATTAGAACGAAACCTCCAGAAAATTTACCGATTTGCTCATGAGGAACAGTACCATGTAAAATTGGAACTTTTACTAAGTTCTTTTTTGCATCATCAATTCCTTTTGCAATCGCTTCTGTAACCTCTTTCGCTTTACCTAAACCATAACCAACAACACCGTTCTCATCACCTACAACTACGATAGCTGAAAAGCTGAAAGTACGACCTCCTTTGGTTACTTTGGCAACACGTTGTATGCTAACCAATCGATCTTTCAATTCGATTTCGCTAGTCTTAACTCTTTTTATATTGATAGTTGACATCTTATCCTATTTCTTAGATTAAAATACTAAACCAGCTTCGCGGGCACCATCTGCCAACGACTTAACACGACCATGGTATAAATAACCATTTCTGTCGAAAACAACTTCTTTCACACCAGCTGCAATTGCTTTTTCGGCAACTAATTTACCTACTGCTACTGACTGCTCAGATTTGTTTCCTTTACCAGTAAAATCTTTAGATAAAGATGATGCTGAAACTATTGTATTACCAGTTACATCGTTAATGATTTGAGCATAAATACCTTTATTGCTTCTATAAACTGATAAACGTGGACGGTTTTCAGAACCTGTTAGTCTTTTTCTGATACCTTTTTTGATACGATCTCTACGAGATAATTTTTTTCCTGCCATTTTGATTATTTTTTAGAAGCTGATTTACCTGCTTTTCTTCTTAACACTTCACCAACAAACTTGATACCTTTACCTTTGTAAGGCTCTGGTGCACGTAACGAGCGGATTTTTGCTGCTACCTGACCAATCAATTGTTTGTCAATACTTTCTAAAATAATTTTAGGAGTTTGACCTTTTTCTGATGTGGTGGTTACTTTAATTTCTTCCGGCAATTGGAATACATAGTGGTGAGAATAACCTAAAACTAGATCCAAAGTATTACCTTGGTTAGTAGCACGGTAACCCACACCTACTAATTCTTGTTCGATTTTAAAACCTTCTGTAACACCAACAACCATGTTATTGATTAAAGAACGATATAAACCATGTAAGGCTTTATGTCTTTTTTGCTCTGATGGACGTTTTACAGTTAAAACACCTTCTTCTTGGCTTACGATAATATCTGTATCTACCGCTTGAGTTAATTCTCCTTTTGGACCTTTCACAGTTACTACGTTATCTTTCGATACAGTAATTGTTACGCCTGCAGGGATATTAATCGGATTTTTTCCTATTCTTGACATTGTGCTATCCTCCTTTAATTAATAAACGTGACACAATACCTCACCGCCAATGTTTAATTTGGCTGCTTCTTTATCAGTCATTACACCTTTAGAAGTAGATAAGATTGCGATACCTAAACCATTTAATACTCTTGGCATATTATCTACACCAGCGTATTGTCTTAAACCTGGTTTGCTGATACGTGTTAACGTACGAATTGCCGAGATTTTAGTAATTGCATTGTATTTTAACGCAATTTTGATCACACCTTGAACGGTTGTGTCTTCAAACTTGTAGTTTGCAATGTAACCTTTGTCAAAAAGTACTTTCGTAATTTCCTTTTTTAGGTTAGAAGCAGGGATTTCTACAATTCTGTGATTTGCCTTAATGGCATTTCTTACTCTTGTAAGATAATCTGCTATTGGATCTGTATTCATTATTGTTGATTTGTGATAGTGGTATCCTTTTGCCACCCGGCTTAGGGACCTGCTATCGGTTAAAATTCTTTTTTGTGGTATATAGACAAAAGTATATAGTACATAGATTGAATTATCTATATACTATATACTAAGTACTAAATACTCTTATATTACCAGCTTGCTTTTCTTACGCCTGGTATTTTGCCTTCTAAAGCCATCTCACGGAAAGTAACCCTTGAGATACCGAAAGTACGCATATATCCACGAGGACGGCCAGTTAATTTACAACGGTTGTGTAAACGTACAGCTGATGAGTTTTTTGGTAACTTATCTAATCCTTCGTAATCGCCTGCAGCTTTTAATTCCGCACGCTTATCTGCATATTTAGCAACTAATTTTTGACGCTTTACTTCGCGAGCTTTTACACCTTCTTTTGCCATTATTGCTCTGTTTTTTGATTTTTAAACGGTAATCCAAATTGTTTTAAAAGTTCCAATGCTTCAACATCGTTAGTAGCAGAAGTTACAAACGTAATATCCATACCTAAAATCTTATTGATTTTATCAATGTTAATCTCTGGGAAGATAATTTGCTCAGTAATACCTAAAGTATAATTACCTTTTCCATCGAAACCTTTATCATTGATTCCTTTGAAATCTCTAATACGTGGCAAAGCTACGGAAATTAATCGATCTAAAAACTCATACATGTTATTATCTCGCAAAGTTACACGTACACCTACTGGCATACCTTTACGTAATTTAAAGTTTGAGATATCTTTTTTAGATTTTGCTCCTACAGCTTGTTGACCAGCAATGGTCGACATTTCTAGAATAGAGCTATCCATAACTTTCTTATCTGTTACAGAATAACGGCCAACACCTTGGTTAATGGCAATTTTCTCTAATTTAGGAACCTGCATTACGCTTTTGTAATTGAACTTATCTTTAAGAGCAGTTACAATTTCCTCTTTATATTTACTTTTTAATCTTGGTACGTATGCCATTATTTGATCTCCTCCCCTGATATTTTAGCAACTCTAACTAATTTTCCGTCAGCGTTTAACTTACGACCAACACGGGTAGTTTTACCTGTTTTAGGATCAACTAACTGTACGTTAGAAATATGAAGAGCAGCCTCTTTTTTAATTATACCACCATTTGGTGTAGCAGCATTTGGTTTTGTATGTTTTGAAACAAGGTTAATACCTTCTACAATAATTCTGCTTTTGGCAACAAGTACTTCTTGTACTTTACCTTGTTGGCCTTTTGAATCGCCAGCGATAACCTTTACTAAATCTCCTTTACGGATTTTTACTTTGGCTTGTGTTACTTTATTTTTCATATTATAATACCTCCGGTGCTAATGATACAATTTTCATGAATTGTTTTTCACGCAGTTCTCTCGCTACCGGGCCAAAAATACGTGTACCACGTGGCTCGTCTTGTGCATTTAACAATACAGCTGCATTGTCGTCAAAACGAATATAAGAACCATCCTTACGTCTGATTTCTTTTTTAGTTCTTACTACAACTGCTTTAGAAACTGTTCCTTTTTTAATGTTACCAGATGGCAAAGCGCTTTTTACTGTAACAACAATTTTGTCGCCAATAGAAGCATATCTTTTGCCAGTCCCGCCAAGTACACGGATAACCAATACTTGTTTTGCGCCGCTATTATCGGCTACGTTTAATCGTGATTCCTGTTGTACCATCTTATTTAGCTCTTTCTAAAATTTGTACCAATCTCCAGTTCTTGTTTTTACTCAGCGGACGAGTTTCTTGTATCAATACCGTATCACCGATACCACATTCGTTTTTCTCGTCGTGAGCCATAAATTTGGTAGTTTTCTTAACAAACTTACCATAAATCGGGTGTTTCACTTTACGTTCAACCGCCACAACAACAGACTTATCCATTTTGTTGCTTACCACCAACCCGGTTCTTGTTTTTCTTAATTGTCTTTCCATTTCGACTCTAAAGTTATTTAGTTTCAGTTGCAGACTGCGCTTTAAGCTTAGTCAATTCAGTAGTTAATCGGGCGATGTCTTTTCTTACCTTAGTAATACGGGTAGGATTTTCTATAGCCGAAATTGTATGTGCAAATTTTAACTTTACCAAGTTTTCTTTTTCTTCTGCAATCTTAGCTACTAGTTCTTCTTTTGAAAGCCCTATGATTTCTGAGTTCTTCATTTTATTAATTTTTATGTCAGGGTCTAGCGGTTATAACAACAAGTCATTTACAACATTGATCCCTCAACTTTTTTATGCTTCTACGTAATCTCTACGTACTACAAATTTTGTTTGAATTGGTAATTTCTGAGCGGCTAATCTTAATGCTTCTTTAGCAACTTCTAAAGGAACACCTTCTGCTTCAAAAATAATACGTCCGGGTCTAACAACAGCTACCCAATATTCAGGAGCACCTTTACCTTTACCCATACGTACTTCAGCTGGTTTCTTAGTTACCGGTTTATCCGGGAATATTCTAATCCAAACTTGACCTTCACGTTTCATGAAACGAGTTACCGCAATACGGGCTGCTTCTATCTGGCGACTTGTAATCCAAGTTGCCTCTAAAGATTTAATCCCGAAAGAACCGAATGACAATTCAGCACCACGAGTTGCTAAACCTTTCATTCTGCCTTTTTGCATCTTTCTGAACTTCGTTCTTTTTGGCTGTAACATTTTATTTTAATATTATCGTTAAACGATCTGTTAACTATTTGCGTGGACCTCTATTGGCACCACCACCTTTATTATCTCTTCCAGCGCCGCCTTGACCCGGACGACCACCACCTGGGCGTTTGTCATTCCTTCTGTCGCCACCGCCTCTGTTATCTCTACCGCCATCACGGCCACCAAAAGCACCTTGAGGTCTGTCGCCACCTTTACCTGGAGCATTGCTCGCAGCACCGATGTTTGGAGAAAGATCACGTTTACCGTAAACTTCACCTTTACAGATCCATACTTTAACACCTATTTTACCATAAGTAGTTAAAGCTTCTGCTAATGCATAGTCAATATCTGCACGGAAAGTATGCAAAGGAATTCTTCCTTCTTTATACTGTTCGTTACGAGCCATCTCAGCACCACCTAAACGACCTGAAGTCATTATCTTGATACCTTCTGCACCCATACGCATTGTTGATGCGATAGTAGATTTCATTGCTCTACGGAAAGAGATCCTAGCCTCTAGTTGTTTTGCAACACCTTCTGCAACTAATTGTGCATCAAGTTCAGGGCGTTTAATCTCAAAGATGTTAATTTGAATTTCCTTTTTAGTCAATTTCTTTAACTCTTCTTTGATTTTATCAACCTCTTGACCAGCTTTACCGATTACAATACCTGGACGAGCTGTGTGGATAGTTACTGTGATACGTTTTAACGTACGCTCAATTACTACTTTAGCTACTCCACCTTTTGCAATACGAGCTGAAAGGTATTTTCTTATTTTTTCGTCTTCAACTAATTTATCAGCATAGTTGTTGCCTCCGAACCAATTAGAATCCCATCCTCTGATGATTCCTAACCTGTTACCTATTGGATGTGCTTTTTGTCCCATGTTTATGAATTAGTTTTTGTTTCAACGTTTTTACTATCTACTACTAAGGTAACATGGTTTGAACGCTTACGTATTCTGTAACCACGACCTTGTGGTGCTGGTCTAAGTCTTTTCAACTGACGACCACCGCCTACCATTATCGTTTTCACGTATAATTGGTTTTCCTCAGGGCGAGAACCTTCATTTTTAGCTTCCCAATTTTTGATAGCAGATAACAAAAGTTTCTCAACTCTAATTGCTGCTTCTTTATTAGTAAACTTCAAAATGCTTAATGCTTTCTCAACACGCTCACCTCTGATTAGATCTACAACCAAACGCATTTTACGTGGTGAGGTTGGACAATTGTTTAATTTCGCTAATGCTTCCATCTCTTAATTATTTTTTCTTATCAGAGTGACCCCTAAATGTTCTGGTTGGAGCAAACTCTCCCAGCTTGTGACCAACCATGTTTTCTGTTACGTATACCGGAATAAATTTATTACCGTTATGTACTGCAAATGTATGACCAACAAAATCTGGTGATATCATTGATCTACGAGACCAAGTTTTGATCACAGACTTCTTGCCTGAATCATTCATAGAGACTACTTTTTTCTCTACGTTATGGTCAATATAAGGTCCTTTTTTTATCGAACGAGCCATTATTTCTTCCTTTTCTCTATGATGAAACGATTTGAGTATTTTTTAAGTGAGCGGGTTTTGAAGCCTTTAGAGTAAACTCCGTTTCTTGAACGAGGCTGACCTCCTGAAGAGCGACCTTCACCACCACCCATTGGGTGATCCACAGGGTTCATCGCTACTGGACGAGTTCTAGGACGACGACCTAACCAACGGCTACGGCCTGCTTTACCTAATACTTCGTTCGCGTGATCCGAGTTAGATACTGCGCCAATTGTTGCTAAACAGGTAACTAAGATAGATCTTACCTCGCCTGATGGCATTTTAATTGTTGCATATTTACCATCTCTAGCTGCAAGTTGTGCATAAGCACCTGCACTACGTGCCAATTGAGCACCTTTACCAGGATGAATTTCCAAATTGTGTACAATAGATCCCAAAGGGATGTTTGCCAACGTTAATGTGTTACCTACTTCTGGAGTAGCGTTTTCACCCGAAAGCACAGTTTGTCCTACTTGCAACCCTTCAGGTGCAATAATGTAGCGCTTCTCACCATCAGCGTAATGCAATAACGCAATACGTGCAGTACGGTTTGGATCGTATTCAACAGTAGCTACTGTTGCAGGAATATTAAACTTATCACGTTTAAAATCAATTAAACGGTAAGATTTTTTGTGACCACCGCCCATGTAGCGCATTGTCATCTTTCCTGTATTGTTACGACCTCCCGATTTCTTAGAAGATACAACCAATGATTTTTCGGGCTTGGTTGCTGTAATCTCCGTGAAGCTTGCGCCTACCCTAAAACGGGTTCCCGGAGTGACTGGTTTAAATTTTCTTAAGCCCATAGTTATAAATATATTCGTATTAAATATTTGCGTAATAATCTATTGTCTCACCATCTTTCAATGTAACAATAGCTTTTTTGTATTTCGGACTACGTCCCGATACTAAACCACCTTTAGTATTTCTTGATTTAGCTTTACCATCAACTACCATTGTATTCAATGCTACGATGTTAACGCCATACATTTTTTCGATGGCCGATTTAATCTGCAACTTGTTAGCTCTGTGATCTACTCTGAAAGTAAAACGGTTAGCTTTTTCAGTTAATGCAGAAGCTTTCTCGGTTAATATTGGTTTTTGTAAAATTTCCATATTACTTGGCAAATGCCTCCTCCAATGTTTTAAGCGAATCTGCAGTTAACAAAAGTTTGCCCGCATTTAATACATCATATGTATTTAAATCTGCTGCAGTAATAACTTTAGCTTTCTGAATGTTTCTGCTTGATAAATAGATATTATTATTTTGTGCAGGTAAAACTAATAATGTTTTCTCTCCGGCTAAGTTTAATGCATTAACCAAATCGATATAGTTTTTAGTTTTAATGCTATCAAAAGTAAAATCTTCTAAAACTACCACGTTGTTATCAATTGCTTTATAAGATAAAGCTGATTTACGTGCTAATGATTTTAATTTCTTATTCAATTTAAAACTGTAATCTCTTGGTTGAGGACCAAAAACACGACCACCACCATTGAACAATGGAGATTTAATGCTTCCGGCACGCGCACCGCCAGTACCTTTTTGTTTGTATAATTTACGGGTTGAACCTGCAATCTCATTACGTTGCTTAGATTTATGCGTTCCTTGACGTTGATTAGCCAAATATTGCTTAACATCTAAATAAATCGCATGGTCACTTGGTTGGATACCAAATACCGCCTCAGAAAGTTGCACCTTGGCACCTGTCTCTTTTCCTGAAATGTTTACTACTTTAACTTCCATCTGCTTACTTATCTAAGATTACGTAAGAACCTTTAGCTCCTGGAATGGAACCACTAACTACAACAAGATTTTGCTCAGCATAAACTTTCAATACTTGTAAGTTTTGAACTTTTACTCTGTCACCACCTGTTCTTCCAGCCATACGCATACCTTTAAATACACGAGCCGGATAAGATGCAGCACCTAATGAACCTGGCGCACGCAATCTGTTATGCTGACCGTGAGTTTGACCACCCACACCACCAAAACCATGACGCTTAACTACACCTTGAAAACCTTTACCTTTTGAAGTACCAACTACATCAACAAAATCGCCTTCGTTAAAGATGTCTACAGTTACTGTATCGCCTAAGCTTACAGAGTTCTCAAACTGCTCAAATTCAACTAACTTGCGTTTTGGAGTTGTACTTGCTTTCGCAAAGTGACCTTTCAAAGGCTGCGTAGTGTTTTTTTCTTTGGCTTCATCATATCCTAATTGAACGGATACATAACCATCTTTCTCTTCGGTCTTAACTTGTGTTACAACACAAGGTCCAGCTTCGATCACCGTACAAGGAATGTTCTTCCCATCGGCGTCAAAAATGCTGGTCATTCCTACTTTTTTTCCAATAATACCTGACATTTTCTATTTTAAATTTAACACCCATCGAAGCAGTAGGGCTTCGTTCAAGGTGGATACACATCCCTGCTAAGGGACGGCAAAGATAGGCAAGAATTATTAATTTTCAAATAGTTAGCTAAAAATAAATTCAAATAATTGAGAATATTTTTCCAAGCTATAACCGAATAGGCAAGAAAACCTCGCTAATGTGCAATATCGAGGTATAAACTGGTGATAATCACACACAAAACAATTATTCCGATTACAACATACATGTAATCCTTTTCCATCAGAAAACTAAAAATAGAAAACACTACTCTAGCTATCGGCGTGAATATGAGCATCAAAACGCCAAACTGAATAATAGCCAAGCCATCAAAAGTTTTTAAGCCAATCAGAATCTCCGCAATAGAAGAAAATTTTGTATCTTCTGGTTTAAAATTCTCGAAAGAAACAGTTTGGTGCGGACTATCGATTAAAAATATGACACCCCCAATTAATACGATGCCTGTCGAAACTAATACGCCAACGCGTAATAATGTTCCCAAAATGATTTGAACATCTTTATCTCCCAGGTAATGCTTAATTATTTTGCTCATTTAGTTACCCGTTAGTCCTTTATAAATCATTTGAAGCGCGATAATGGTTACCAGCACCGCAAATACAGATTTCAACTTATCAGTTTTGGTTTTAATGAGGATTTTAGCCCCAATCGTTGCCCCACTAATTACACCGATCGTTACAGGCATGGCTATCGCCGGATCTATTTGTCCTTTATGTAAATAAACCAAAGCACTCGCAGCTGCTGTTACCCCCATCATGAAGTTACTGGTAGTGGTTGAGACCTTAAAAGGGATCTTCATGATGTTGTCCATACCAATCACTTTTAAGGCGCCTGAGCCAATTCCCAATAGCCCTGAGAGCGCCCCTGCTAAAAACATCATGGCAAAGCCCCCCGCTACCCTATGAACAGCATATTCTTTCATGCCCTCGGGCGTTGGATAACTTCCGTTTAATTTAAAATAATTGGCCAATACGCTCGTATTTTCATTGTTAGAATGATCAATTTTCTTTTTGAGCATTGAATAGGCAGAGAACAATAAAATTAAACCGAAAACCACCTTAATGTAGTCTGTTTTCATATACGCAGCAATCACTACGCCTATGATTGCACTAATGGTTGTAGCTACTTCTAGGAACATACCAATTCGAACATTGGTAATCCCCTCTTTTACATAGGCCGCAGCAGAGCCCGAAGATGTTGCAATAACGGAAATGATCGATGCACCAATGGCATAATGAATATCTACCCCCAGACCTAAATTAAGCAAGGGGATAATAATTACCCCTCCCCCAAGCCCTGTTAAGGAACCCAGTAATCCAGCAAGAAAAGCTCCTACCAATACGATTAACGTAAAAAGCAATACCGTCATGCCTGCAAATATAAGGCACTTCGATTGGCTTATTGAAACAAAAATTGAATTAAATAAAATCTATATACATACTAGAAATTTTTTAATCCAATAATCGGCTAATCATTTCTGTACTTTGTTTCAGACCATTTTCTAACCGATTAGAAAAGAAAATTTTCGCCGCTTCAAAATGTTCTTTATAGCCTTTCATATCACCATATTCAATTAGCGATGCCCATTCATGTACGGCCGTATGAAATTCGAGGTCATCTGTTCTAATGCTCTTATCATAAAGCGCAGCCTGAATAGATTGCTCTAACAACTGATCGTTTTTAAAAAGGTATTCGGCGATACCCAGTCTCAGTCTAAATGGCGGCGTTTGGCAGATCAGATTATCATAAGGATTTATCTTCATTTTATACCACGCATATACCATACTTAAAATGCTTAGATGGGAATTTGCTTTGGTACGATGAATAGTATCAGAAAGACTAAATTCTTTCATCACCTGATCATTAAGCATCAGAAACTTATCATGGCCTTTAAAAAGAAAATCCCTAGCCTTGTAAATTATATTTCTAAATTCTTTCTCCTTTTCGCAAATCATTAATTTAAAAAGTTCGGCCTCTGCCTTTGCATATGTCCTTACCTGTTTACGCGCATAAGGGTTTAGCATAGCCAATCCAGCATAGATATGCGATTTATAACTAAAAATCCGTAACGTAATTAAAATTTTAACATTATCTATCCCATTGGTATAGGCGGCATTCTCCCAAGGAAAAAATTTAGCATTTTTCCATGCCGAACCCATGCTCTCGAAACCCATGTGCGTAACCGCTTGTGTATCGGCCATTATTTTATCATGCATTTTATAATCGCTAATTTCGATAATTTTAGATTTAAGCGATTTATAAATGTTTAATGCCTTTTCATAACTATTGTCTGTTGCGCGGTGGCGAATAACAATTAACGCTTGGCCTTCTGTGCTAAATGCAGGGCCATGTAAAGAGTGACAGGAAACAATTTGAACATCATTTGATAAAAATTTTTCGAAAGCTTCGATTTCGGGAGATTTAACAGAAGTTTGGCCTGAAACAATAGCACCGAATTTAATCGAGTTCGCATAAGTTTTAACCACATCTCCTATATATTCGGCTTCCACACAAAAAAAAAGAAAATCGGCTCTTCTTGCTACCTCATGCCCATTAGCCAGTACAGTAACGCCTTGTGGCTTTAATTCTACTTTTAAGCCGGCATTTAAATGCGCTAGATCTGATCCACATACTTCATACCGTGCTTTTGCAAAAGATCGAGCATAGAGCTTGCCCATATCACCCAATCCAATAATTCCTATTCGCATTCACAAAATTAAACGCAGATCCTTTATGGAAAGTGACAACAATCATTATTGAAAATGATGCTGAAATGTTATCATTTTCCAAATGCGATTTTTTTTTCGTTATAATTGCTTAAAAATAAACAAGTAAATATTGCGATGAACGCGATAGACTTAAAATAATCGTTATATAATACATCTAGGGATTTATTAACTGTCTATGGCTCCATCTGGCAAAAAAAACGTAAAAATACATCGATGAAACAAAAGCTATCCATCATAATCATAGTGCTGTTAGCTCAAAATTTATGGGCACAAGCGCCAGTTAAAGCACCCGCCACTAAAACAGCAACATCACAATATTCTTCCAAAAATAGAGCCTATACTCAAAAAACAAGAACAGCTTATCAGGTAGATACTGTAAAAAACAAAGATTTCTCATTAAATGGACAGTACCAGTTTATGTTATCGAGATCAAAATCCATCAACGGCTACAAGTTAGTGAACCCTACCCGACTAGCTGCTGTATGGAAAAGTGTGACGGACACTTTGCGTAAGGAAAGAACTGAATTAACGAACACCAAAGCTAAAGTAACTGAACAAGGAAAAGCAATCGCAACCTTGCAAGCTGAGGTAAGTGGTAAAGACGCTTCTTTAACTAGCACTACAGCCAAGGCTGATGAAATTACTTTTTTAGGGATTTCCTTTACCAAAGGTAATTACCATATTATGGTATGGTCTATTATTGGGGTTTTAGCTATTGCCTTATTTGTAGTAATTGCCAGATCGGCGAAAAACATTTTAGAAGCTAAACATCGCACACAACTATACGACGAAATTTCTACAGAATATCAAGCTTACAAGGTAAAAACGAATGAGCAACAGCGAAAACTAGCACGTGAGTTGCAAGATGAAAGAAATATTATAGAGGAGTTGAAAGGGAGGGCCTAGAAGGTTTAACAAAAAACCCCACTTTGACAAAGTTTAAAACTTTGTCAAAGTGGGGTTTAAAGTATATTCAAATCATTAAACTTTGATTTCAACTTCAACACCGCTAGGCAATTCAAGTTTCATTAAAGCATCAACTGTTTTTGAGTTAGAGCTATAAATATCTAATAGACGTTTATAAGCACATAATTGAAACTGCTCACGTGCTTTTTTGTTTACGTGTGGTGAACGCAAAACAGTGAAGATTTTCTTTTCTGTTGGCAACGGAATTGGTCCGCTAACTACTGCACCCGTAGGTTTAACAGTTTTAACGATTTTCTCAGCAGATTTATCTACCAAGTTGTAATCGTATGATTTTAACTTAATTCTAATTCTTTGGCTCATCTTATTTAAAATTATGATCCCTTGTTAGAGCTATTAATAACAAGGGATCGGTTTATTTTTATTAGTCTTCTGACTTAACTTTACCTTTTGATTTAGCAATTACCTCATCTTGTACGTTTTTCGGTGCTGCTTCATAATGATCAAATTCCATTGTTGAAGTTGCACGTCCAGAAGTGATAGTACGTAACTGAGTTACATAACCAAACATTTCCGACAAAGGCACAGTTGCTTTAATTACTTGAGAACCAGCACGCGTGTCCATACCTAACAGTTGACCACGACGACGGTTCATGTCACCGATTACATCACCCATGTTTTCTTCAGGGGTTAATATCTCGATTTTCATGATTGGCTCCATCAATGTAGGTTTACATTTTGGCAATGCTTCACGGTAAGCCATTCTAGCTGCAAGCTCAAATGACAATGCATCTGAATCGACCGCGTGGAATGAACCATCAATTAAACGAACTTTCATATCAGGAAGTGGGTAACCTGCTAATACACCATTCGCCATTGCAGCTGCAAAACCTTTTTCAACTGAAGGAATAAACTCACGAGGGATTGAACCACCAGTGATTTCGTTTACAAACTGTAAACCACCTTTTTCGTAATCAGCATCAATTGGTGAAATAACAACTTGGATATCCGCGAATTTACCACGACCACCAGATTGTTTTTTATAAGTTTCACGGTGTTGAGTTGTACCGAAGATTGCTTCTTTGTAAGCAACTTGTGGTGCACCTTGGTTAACCTCTACTTTAAATTCACGTTTTAAACGATCAATTAAAATATCTAAGTGAAGCTCACCCATACCTGAAATTACTGTTTGACCAGTTTCTTCGTCAGTTTGAACTCTAAATGTAGGATCTTCTTCAGCTAATTTACCTAAAGCCATACCTAATTTATCAACGTCAGCCTGAGTTTTAGGCTCAATTGCTAAACCAATTACTGGCTCAGGGAAGTTCATTGACTCAAGGATGATTGGGTTTTTCTCATCACAAAGTGTATCCCCAGTTTTGATATCTTTAAAGCCTACAACCGCAGCAATATCACCAGCACCTACGTTAGGGATTGGGTTTTGCTTGTTTGCATGCATTTGGAAGATACGAGAGATACGTTCTTTGTTTTCAGAACGTGTGTTATAAACGTATGAACCTGCTTCTAAGTTACCTGAATATACACGGATAAAGCATAAACGACCTACGAATGGATCTGTTGCAATTTTAAATGCTAAAGCTGCAAAAGGCTCTTTTTCAGATGGTTTTAACAATACTTCTTGGTCAGTGTTAGGGTTAATACCTGTTACACCTTCGCTATCCAATGGTGAAGGCAATAATTCCATCACATAATCAAGCATAGTTTGTACACCTTTGTTTTTGAAAGATGAACCACAAACCATAGGAACAATTTTAGCATCTAAAACAGCTGCTCGTAAAGCGTCTAAAATTTCACGCTCAGTGATTGAATTTGGATCTTCGAAGAATTTCTCCATCAAAGTCTCATCATAATCAGCAACTGATTCTAGTAATTTCTCTCTCCACTCAGCAACCTCATCTAACATATCATCAGGGATTGGCACTTCAGTAAAGGTCATACCTTTATCATGCTCATTCCAAACAATACCACGGTTGTTGATCAAGTCAACCACACCTTTAAATGAATCTTCAGCACCGATAGGTAATTGCAAAGGAACTGCATTACTACCTAACATATCTTTAACTTGTTTAACAACTTTTAAGAAATCTGCTCCAGAACGGTCCATTTTGTTAACGAAACCGATACGGGCAACATTATAGTTGTTTGCTAAACGCCAGTTAGTTTCAGATTGAGGCTCAACACCATCAACTGCTGAAAACAAGAACACTAAACCATCTAACACACGTAATGAACGATTTACCTCTACCGTAAAATCTACGTGTCCAGGTGTATCGATAATATTAATATGATAGTTTTGGTTTCTGTATTTCCAACCAACTGTTGTAGCAGCAGAAGTAATGGTGATACCACGCTCTTGCTCTTGTGCCATCCAGTCCATTGTTGCAGCACCTTCGTGTACCTCTCCAATTTTGTGACTTACACCAGCATAATAAAGAATACGCTCAGTTGTTGTAGTTTTACCCGCATCAATGTGAGCAGCGATTCCGATATTTCTTGTATATTTTAAATCTCTTGACATCTTAAATGATTTCTCTTAATTAGAATCTAAAGTGTGAGAACGCTTTGTTAGCCTCAGCCATTTTATGCGTATCTTCTTTCTTTTTAACTGCTGCACCTTCACCTTTAGCTGCTGAAATGATTTCGCCAGCTAATTTTTCTTTCATGGTTTTTTCACCACGTTTACGAGCATAAGTGATTAACCATTTCATGCCTAAAGCAATTTTACGGTCTGGTCTTACCTCTGTAGGTACTTGGAAGTTTGCACCACCAACACGACGAGATTTAACCTCTACTGCTGGGCTGATATTTACTAAAGCACGTTTAAATACTTCTAATCCGTTCTCACTAGTTTTTTTCTCAGCTAATTCTACTGCATCATAAAAAATAGAGTAAGCGATAGATTTTTTTCCATCGAACATCATATTGTTTACAAATCTTGTAACCTGAACATCGTTAAACTTAGGATCAGGAAGAATAATTCTCTTTTTTGGTTTTGATTTTCTCATTTCTGTTTCCTCCTAATTATTTTTTCTTACCTTTTGTTGGTGCTGCAGCTACTTGTCCTGGTTTAGGGCGCTTAGTACCATATTTACTACGACGTTGGTTACGACCAGCTACACCTGATGTATCTAATGCACCACGGATAATGTGATAACGTACACCTGGTAAATCTTTAACACGGCCACCACGAATTAACACGATCGAGTGCTCTTGTAAGTTGTGACCTTCTCCAGGAATATAGGCATTCACCTCTTTTCCATTGGTTAAACGTACACGGGCAACTTTACGCATTGCTGAGTTTGGTTTTTTAGGGGTAGTAGTATATACACGTGTACATACACCTCTTCGCTGTGGACAGCTGTCCAACGCCGGAGACTTACTCTTGAACTCCAGTGCTACTCTACCTTTTCTAACTAATTGTTGAATGGTTGGCATTTCTTGCTTTTTGTTTTTGCTATTTTTAATTTAAAAACTGCCTTAACGGCCAGCCTACAACGAGGCCACATTAAGGGACTGCAAAAGTACGAACTTAATTTTTGATAATCAAGGGATTGAGAGAGATTTTTTCATTTCTCGATTTGTCGTCATTGCGAGGCACGAAGCAATCTCCTTTCTACTTCCTTTATACCCTCTTTGGGATTGCTTCGGGACTGCTTTGGGACTCCTATAGTGTTTCCATACGTATTTCATACTTTTTCTATACGTTTTTTATACCTCCAGGGCCGGAATACGTATAGAAAAGGTATAGAAGGGGTATAGCAATCCTATACTAAGTCCGAACTAAGGTCAGACTAGGGGTATAGAAATGGTATAGAAAGTCGCTATAAGGTCGCTATAACATCGCTATATCGGTATAGAATTGATTGGGGTTTTGCTTCGAAAGCGTGTAGAACGGCGGCTTTCTGTCAAGGAGTATTAAATATACTAATTTTAATTGATTTAGGAAGGTTATTTTCAAAAAAAACTTTAATTAGCTTAAAGAACCAGGAAGCTTTAAATAAACTAGCAATTAAGAAACATTTTTGCAAGTATGGTAGTAGTACCTAGCTCCTACTGTTCAAAAAACAATTTAAAATACGAAACTTAGTAGACCTCCTCAATCGCCTGCAACTATTTAATTATCAGTATTTTTTATTATTTTCACTGTCTGATTACTGTTAATGGCGGTTTCGCCTATTTATGAGTTATATGCAATATTGGGTGCGTATCCCTCATATTGCAAACCTTTATGGCTTTAAATTTGCAGCACCAATCATTCATAAATAATTTTTCGTTAAATTTGAACAATGAAATTAATTGACAACCATATTGATACGCTTACAGAACTTTGCCACACTCATAATGTGGACAAAATGTATCTTTTTGGCTCTGCATTAAACTCAAATTTCAATGCAAAAAGCGACATAGATTTTCTAGTGAAATTCAAATCCATAGACCTCGCTAAATACTTTGACAACTATATCAATTTTAAAGAAAAACTTAAAAATTTATTTGGACGAGAAATTGACCTTGTTGAAGAGCAAACGTTAAAAAATCCAATTCTTATCAGATCAATAAACAGATCAAAGGAACTTGTTTATGGATGAGAGAATTTTAAAATGGCTTTACGATATAAAAATTGCCATAGAAGAAATTGACGGATACTTTCTCGAAGAGCCTAAGGATTTCTTTGCATATCGCCAAAATCTTATGCTTAAAAGAGCGGTAGAAAGAGATTTTGAAATTATTGGCGAGGCAATGAATAGGATTTTGACAAGGGATAGTACATTTCTGCTAAAAATTACAAACGCGAAATCAATAGTTGGCTTAAGGAACCAGGTTATTCATGCTTACGATAATATCTCAGATGAAAACATTTGGTCTATATTGACTAATCATCTTCCGAAGCTAAAAGAAGAAATACACGAACTGGTTAAAGGCGAATAGACTGCATATAACAGCGGTTTGGCAAAATTGGCGGTTAATCTTCTTCCAAATGTTATATTGCATAATAAGTTAATGTAACCGCCAACTTCGCCAAGCCACGGAACGTTAGGCGTAATACTGGGCGCATACCCACCGTGACGTATTACATATACACTTAAATTCCTTTTATTATGAAATTAATTGATGATGATTAAGAAAAGAAATATTGGGTACTTTTATTCAGAATTAATTTGAAAAATCAGCATGCCCATAGAACTTGATCACCCAGCGCTAATACAACCTGACCTTAGCGATATAATTTACCGTTATTTAGATCTTGAAAAATTTGAAAAATTATTAAATGATTCTGCACTCTTTTTCTGCCGATCTGACAAATTTTCAGATATTTTTGAAGGCTCTGTACCTCGAAGAGAAGTCGATTATCGTCCAATAGAAAGTAAACGCATTGCATCATTTTATGATCGGTCCTTGACAGATGAAGATGCACTACAAAACAGCGACGTATTAGCTGATTTACACAAAAAATCCAAAAAATCATTTGTAGTAAATTGTTGGCATATAAACACAAATGAATCAGATGCTATGTGGAGGCTTTATTTGAAGTCAAATGAAGGCGTTGCCATTCAATCAACAGTATCAAAATTAATCCAATCATTTAGTGACTTTAATGAAGAGATTTACATGAGCAAAATAAGATATATAGATTACGAGCAAGACATTTATTTTGATGAGCAGGATTACCCAATAGATTCATATAATCTAATATCTCCAATTGTTCATAAAAGAAAAGCATTTTCTCATGAATCTGAGCTTCGAATTTTTCAAATGATAAATGATGCTGTTGATGATGCTGAATATTGGAATAAACAACCCAACAATTTAGGAATAAACATTGCGTGTAATTTAAACAAATTAGTTGATAGCATTATTCTTCCACCAACATCTGATAGTATCGTCTACGACAAGGTCAAGTCCTTATTAGACAGACATCTTCTGACTTTTAGTATTAAGAAATCGACCTTGGACGATGAGCCGATCTATTAACTTATGAATTATACAATGTCGGGCATATATATGCCCGACAGATTAATCTAATTCTCTTTTTCTAGCTCAATAATTAGCTGTCCTTTCTTTTGGGTAATAATTACATGTTGGTCGAATTCAAACCCAGTTTTTCGTAGCCACTCCCCTTGCAACAATATTTGTGGTACAATTGCTGTAGCCCAAGTATACTGCATATGTTTTGGCTGAATTTTTAACCGCCTTATTCCTTCGGGAAGTTTGGGCTTTCTTGGTTCACAGGCTCCGCATTTACATACTTTGTTGGGTTGGAGTTCTTGGATGATTTTTTTGGCCTTTGGTATTAAAGCCAATTCTTTTTGATTTTTTGATACACGCATTTATAAAAAAAATTAAAAGTCCAGGTCGCCGCGTGTATCACCGGAGTACGGAAAAACTACAGTACTTTCAACTGCTCGCCTGGATATGGTAAATATATAAATTAACTGGATTTCTCCAGTGAAACACGCACTATAAAGATGCGAACTAGATTTTTGTTAGTCGGATGTTAAACGGATAAAATCGGATAATTTTTAAATCTCGTCTAAATTAATTTGGGAGAATTTCCGTATCTTTATAAGGCTGCGATTAATAACAATAACAGATTTCTTATCTATTTTGACAAATTGAAGAAAGGTCATATAGTTTCAAAATAAACAATAATAACCTAAGTGACATGTAATCTCTCAAAATCATGGGTAATATCGAATTGAAAATATGACATACTTTCATTTTTATAGTAATGAAAAGCTGTCAACATTGTATTGACTTCATCTTATAAAAGACAATCCAAATGATTAAAATACCACATAATAGAGCAATTCAGCTTTTAGAAGATCGCCTTCAAGAACTTTCTAATTCTGGCACCGATTTAGAAGCCTTCAAAAATAGATTAAGAATAGATATTGAGGGGATTTTTGGAAGAGGTAGCACACAAGCTATTTCCACAATTACTTTAAGCACGTTACATTTCGGAAAACAAGAAAATATTTCTGCCCTTAAAACAACTTTTAGGCAAACTATTCAGGGATGGATTAATTATATTAAAGATTTCCACATAATAGAGCAAGAGAAAATAGAAATTTCTGAGCAGGAATATAAAATAAAGTATTCTGACCTTTTAAAAAAATGGAACGACTTAATACCTGAATACAATGATCTTTTAAAAAATTATGAAACAGTTATCGGACAATATGATGAATCGCTCTCTAAGATTAGAATGTTACAAGACAAATTAAATAAGCACGAAATTACGGATAAAATAAATATTCTTTTTTTAGGCGCTAGTCCAATTGATGAGGTTAGATTAAGAATAGATGAAGAGTTAAGAGATATTGAAAATGGCTTAAAATTAGCAACTCTTCGAGAGCAATTCGGATTAAAATCTAAATGGGCAGTAACAGCGAAGACATTACAACAAGCTATGCTCGATGAAAAGCCTACAATAGTTCATTTTTCCGGTCATGGAGATATGAATGGAATTGCTGTAGAAGACTCTCTTGGAAACTCAAAACTTATAGAAAACGACGCCATTGGAAGCCTTTTTGAGTTGTTCGCAGAAAACACAAAGTGTGTTATTCTAAATTCTTGTTATTCAGAATCACAAGCTAGAGAAATTGCAAAACATATCCCATATGTTATTGGGATGAAAAGTTCTGTTGATGACAAAGCTGCTATAGCTTTTGCAGTAGGCTTTTATACTGCATTGGGCGCTGGAAAAGATATAGAATTTGCTTTTAGAATGGGGACCGTTTCTATAAAATTGGAAAGAATTTCAGGAAGTGATTTACCAATCCTATTAGGATGAATGAGATAATACACCAAATTAAAGTCGCAAATTGATCTAAAAGAAAAATAAAGAACTACTTCCTCCGTACTTATAAATTTTCCTATAAAAGTAATATTATATGAAACACCTACCTTTTGTTGGACGAGAAATTGAGCAACAGCATTTTAGACAAATTATTTTATCATCTAAACATGATAACCATAATGATACTTTTTTTACAAATGTTGTTCTTATTTATGGCTTTGGTGGGATGGGAAAAACTACAATGTGTAAAAAATTTCGTGAGATTGCCAAAATAGAATTCTCTGAAATGACAAGCATCTATATAGATTGGGAAGCAAAAACAGGATATACTTACTCCCCAACTGAGCTATTAGACACAATTTATAATGAACTAAAAGCTTATTACGCAAAAGAGTTAGAGCCATATTTAAAACATAAGAAAGATATTAAATCCATCCAAGAAGAGGTAGATAAAATTTTAGAAAAAAGTAAAGGAATGCTTGATGCTACCCAACCCATTGCTTCTACGATTGCAACCACAACAACGGGTAATCCAATTTTAGGCGCTCCTATTACTGGAGGATTCAATATTCTGGGCACGATTATCGGAAATATTGAAGAAAGTAGATTAAAAAATAAATGGGGCTTAAAGGATGATAAATTCTTGTCATATGAAAATCCCGAATTAATCTTAGCAGACTGCATGATAGAATGCATAGAGAAAATCACTAATAGTGGAACACAAAAACTCTTATTTATTCTCGACACTTGCGAAGTAATAAAGCTTTCTGAGCAGTGGTTTATAAATCACTTTTTAGTTCCAATGATTAATAAAAATAATCATGTTATTCTTATCTACTCAGGTAGGGAGAATACTTATAATCAAAGGAATATTACAATTAATGATCAGACTGTATTAGTAAAGGGATTTGCAGACAAACTCACCGCATGTACTCCGTTTGGTATTGATATGAAACTTTTCAGCGAAGTTGACATTAGAAAATACCTTAATCAAAGACTAAATATGGAGGTTAATGAGAAAGTAGTCCAGTTCATCCAAAAATTATCTAGAGGTGTCCCATTTGCTGTTGATTTGTTAACAAATGCAATTGAAAATATTGGCGTAGACTCATTCTTAAAACAATTTAATGATAAAAAATTTCACTCCTTAATTGAATTTTCAGATTCCAACGAGCAAGTAATAAAAAATGTTACTGAAAGATTTCTATACTATTGCCTTCAATCTGAAAATGGAAAAAATGATTTAATAAAAATATATTCGATTGCTATACTCAGAGAAAAGAATTCTGAAATTTTAAAACTCATTTGGCAAGACTCAAATCCTTTAGATACATTGCAAAATTTACAAGGAAAATATTCTTTTTTCATAGGTGAAGCAAAACTTCATGATGCTTTCCAGTCATTTATTGAGGAGTATATATTAAGGAATGAAATCCTTAGAGGAGGTATTGTTAAAAAAATTGTAGACAAAGCATTACCAATTTACCAAAGTATTTACGAAAAAGAAAATGAAAAAGAGACTGATCTAAGAGATAGAATTTCTGAACCTCGTTGGAGAAAAGCTACTTTTAATTATTTAAACTGTTTGTCATGGAGCGATGCAGATGCAGCAGCTAATTTTTTCCTTACTAGAGGAATTGAATTATTGCTCTTTGATGTCGACTTTGCTAGGGACTTGAAAGTAATTGTTGATAGGCTTATCAAAAATGAGCTGATTAGTAATCGGATACGTAAACAAGTGATAATATTTTCAGAAGCTATAAACTCATATAGATGGTATTCGTTTTCTGAAAAATTATTTTCATTTTGCAAAGAAGTATTGGATGAATGGCACCTTGATTCAACACAAAAAATAATCTTGCAAATTGTTGTTGGAAGAATGAAATACCTATTGAATGATTTTGATGGTTCATTAAATGTATTATCACCCATATATAATTTTCCTGATTTGCAAAAATCTATTAAGGAAAAGTTGGCTGACACCCTCAATGATGTTGGAGAGAAGTTCTGTCTTGACAAAGAGAGGAATTTCTATTACTCCGAAATAGCGTTATCGATATTTGAGAAAATAATTAAGCTCAACAATAAAAGAGCGGCTTATTTCCATCGTTATGCTGTCATGTTAAGACTTGGTAATAAACCAAAAGAATCAATTGAGTATTATTTAAGAGCTACAGAATTGAATCCAAAAGAAGAATATCTTTTCAAAGGATTGGGGTTCGCATATCAGGATGCCAAACTATACAATGAAGCAATTAAAATTTTTGAAAAACTTATTGAAATTAATCCAAATTCAACAATAAATCATAACAGCATTGGAAATGCTCTTATAGGCTTGCAATATTTTGATGAAGCCATTGTCATGTTTCAAAAAGCAATAGATCTAGATCCAAAGAACGAACTACCATATATCAATCTTGCAGATTTACTTGAAAACTTAGGACGCTATGACTATGCAACTGTATTGTATGATAAGTTATATAAAATAAATAATAAAAACTTAAATGCATTATGGAGAAAAGCTGGTTTTCATTTGAACTTAAATGAATTTGATACAACTATTGAGGAGTGCGAGAAAGTTTTATTAATGGATTCTGAAAATTCATGGACCTACGTTTTGCTAAGCATGGCATATATCGGAAAGGGAAACAGCGTAAAAGGTAAGAATTTATTAGATATTTCTTTGACCAAAAAAACAAACTGGCAAGGTGCGTTTTATGGAAATGTAGGTTATTGTTATGACGAACTTGGTGAAATTGAGAATGCTATAGAGTTTTATATTAAAGGAACTGAAAATGGAAGTAAAAATTCTCATACAGGCTTAGGACAGATATTTTTATCTCAAGGGAACATTGAAAAGGCAGAGGAGTATTTAAATGTGGCTATTGATAAGCAAACAGATAACACAAACCCTTTAACTAGTTTGGCTTTACTGCATAAACTAAAACAAAATTCTAATGAATCTAACAGGACTTTTGAAATGGTTATTGAAAATGCAAAACAGAGACCTAATATTAATAATCAATTTAATCAAGTTATAGCATTTGCTGGGCTTCAAAATTATGATGAAGCCTCACAGCTATTGAAAATGCTATCCAGTAAGTTTAAAATTTCACATTTGACAGTAAGAAAATTATTTAGAGATTTTGATCTTCTTAAAAAATCGGCAAACAATTCAGATGAATTAATATCGTTAATAAGCGAAATTGAGAAGTTGGCAATAACTGCTAATTGAAAATTTTGTAGTTTTAACTTATAATTGATGGCGAAGGACGGAAATAAACTCAATATCAAACTATCTAATTATCGCTATTAGAAGGTTTTTGAGTGAATCTAGCAATATCTAGCCTTATCCTAGAGAAATACAATAAGAATATTGGGAAAGCTTATTTTTTTGATATAAGAAATCCTGTTTACAGACGTCAAAAATTAAATTAAAGCATAAACGATTACTTTGAAGCTTTTATAAAGTGACGCCATAAAATCAATACGCCTAACAAGGGTAACTGTTGCACAACTTCCCTAAAATCTCCAAAAGTAAAAATCTTTTAAAAAAACGGCTTCATTACAGTCGTTTTAAGCTTCTATAATTTCAGAATAATGTTTTGGCAAACCTAATTTTGGAGAGCTTAGAACTGAAGTATAGCCTTTGATGAGCTCGCTTAAAAAATGCCGAAGTTCCCTTCCTTTTATATTTGGTTTTTGCAGGGAATTTGAAACAATTTTAGCTTTTGGCCTCGAAAACTTCATCAGCTTTTTAAGGTTATAACTCAAAGCACTTAACAAAACATGTTTGCTGGCACTGGCCATCCCGCGGCTGTGTTCAGCCGTTTCATATTCATAAAGTTAATTAGCGTGCCCAAAACAGGCTCTACCGTTCGGCTAGTATCTTGACTATCTTTTTGGCATAATTTGGATTTGCTGTTAGTTTGTGGTGCATCCGGTCGTAATAGGGCTTATCTATGCTGTCATCCAGCTTTTTGAACTTGGTCACCTTACCACAGCATGCCGCTCGCAGCGGGCAATCTTTACAATCGGCCTCGCTCCTGCGATAAGTCTTTTTGGTATAACCCTTGCTGTCCGTCCGTTCGCCCTTGAATAACAGCTTAGCAACATTGCCCCCCTGTTTTGTACATTGATAATAATTATCCTCTTTGTAGTATTCAAACCCATCCCTTTGAGCTTTATACTGTCCAAAACGTTGATATATCGTTTTATTGAACAACTTTTATTCCTTTTGACCGACTTTCCCCGAAATAACACATTGCTACAATAAATTATTGTTGATCACAAAATGTATCAACTCAACCGATGTTTTTGTATTCGTTTTTCTACGTAAATTTCTTTTATGGTTTTCTACTGTAGAATAGGAAATACATAACTCATTTGCTATCATTGGACTATTTAATCCTCTAAGCATTAGATTTAACAACTGTCTTTCTCGCTTAGTAATATGAGGCAATTTTATGTTTTTAGCTATTAACCCCTCTCCCATTGCCAAATGATAATATTCAGTTTTACCATCAATAATGTCAACAAGCGTCATTAAAATCGGTCTTCTATCAAAGTTAAAGTGTGTTAAATCGGTAACCATCATCAAACCACAAGTAGTCAAATTTTCGCTATTTACATATATGCTGGGCATTTGTATCAATACCCAACGATATTCTTTTTTTGCATTTAACATCCTTGCATAGATGTTTATTTTTACATCTTGTTGTCGTTGTGCAGGCAGACCAACAATTCTATCTGTAGCAAACTGTATGGCCGACAAAACGTAGGGGCTGTCTTCTGGATGTATGTTTTCTACAAAAAAGAAGGCAGATTTATTTTCCCATTCAGATTTTGCGAAAGGAGTGAGCTCGTTAATATTATCACTTGCTGCAATAATTAGCATATTGGCACTATCGCCAATAAACCAATAGTATGGGCCAATAGCGTAATTATGCGCTTCTTTTATTGTAGGTTCAAAAAAAGTTTCATAATCAACAATACCGAATTCTTTATCCGATTTGGCATTTTTCTCAAACTGTTCTGTAGTTAATGGTTTTAAAGTTTTCATAAGGTAGGTTAGATCTACCTAAGATAATCTTTTTTTGAAAGGAATTAAAAATGATAGATATCTACTATTTTTTAGTCTTTTTTTAACCATTAGCTTTGATTGTAGATGGTGCTTATTAAAGTCCATTTTGCAAACATGCTAACTATGTCATTTCGCAGTTTATTAAAAACGCTTTATTTACTTCTTTTTATTACACAAAATAGTTATGCCCAAAACGCCGCCGCTTTCGAGAATTTATTAGTTAGCGCAAACAACAATATCAATGCTGGCAGCTATAACCAAGCTACTTTGCAATTAAAAGATGCCTTAAGGCAGTCGGAAATAGTAAAAAATAAAAAGAATGAAGCTCGTGTTTACGATCTACTTGCCGAGATAAGCATTAAAAAGCGAGAATTCAAGGAGTTTAAAACTTACGATGCTTTTGCTACACAAATTGCCAGCCAACTAAAAGATACTATCCTGTTAATAAGCCTAAACAATAGAAAAGGTATTTATTATATGGAAGAAGGGCAAAATGATCTGGCTACAAAGCAATATAATACAGCGTTAAGTCTCAGTATCGCCAAAAAGGAAACTAAAAAAATTGCAGAAATCTATAGCAATTTGGGTTCTCTATTTTTAGCTATGGGCGATAAAGATAAAGCGATTACCAACTTTTTTAATGCCTTAAAGCTTCATGAATTAAACGACAATAAAAGAGGCATTGGCGAAACGTATAGCAACATATCATCAGTATATTACCTAATGGGTAAAGTTGATGATGCAATTAGTTACCAAAAAACTGGCATATCGATAAGAGAAAAGATCAATGACAAACCGGGGCTTGTTATTGCCAATATAAATATTGGACAATTGTATTTACTTAAAAAAGAAAATATTTATGCAAAACAGCATTTAACGGCAGCGGTATCTTACGCAGAACAAACCGAAAACAGCAAGTTAATAGCCAGTGCATACGCAGGTATGTCTGTTTATGAAAGCATTAGCACTAAAAATTATCAAGCTGCTTTACAATGGCAAACAAAAGCAATTATAATTTGTGAGAAAATAGATGATAAACAACTGTTATCTCGTCTGTATGTTTCGGCCGGAAATTTAGCCAACACTGTAAATGATAGTATTGCTTCAATTAATTTTTATAACAAAGCTTTGGCTTTATCTAAATCTTTAAAAAACAAAGAGAACATTAGTAATGCCTATGAAAAATTGAGTGCCTTTCACAGTTCGAGAGAAAATTTTCAAAAAGCTTATGACAATTATAAACAGCATATCCTCTATCGCGATAGTATCATAGAAAAAAGTAATTTATCTAAAATTGAAGAGATTAGAGTTAAATATGAAACCGAAAAAAAAGATGGTGAAATTAGTAAACTCATCACTGCTCAAAAGCTAAAACAGTTACAAATTGAAAAACAAAATGCATTAATTGCAGGAAACGTTCTTTTGGCTAAACAAAAACAGAGCGAAATAGAGCTGTTATCAAAAGAAAAAGAACTTCAAGATTTTAAACTAAGCGAGCAAACACAGAAAATAAAAAGTCAGAATTTAAATGCCATTAACAAAGAGCAACAGTTAAAACTGGCAAAAACCGAACAACAAGCTAAAGAACGAGAGCTAGCTAACGAAAAAACAACCCGAAATTTGTTATTAATTGGCTTTGGCTTATTACTGCTGCTAATCGTCACGTTTTTTAATCGCTACAAGCTAAAACGCAAATTAGCGCAGCAAACAGAACTACTGAACATTAGAAATAATATTAGTAAAGATTTGCATGATGAAATTGGAAGTACTTTAACTAGCATTAACATTTTAAGCAGTGTATCGCAACAAGCAATTGATCATGATACTGGCGAAGCAAAAAAAATGTTGGAGAAAATAGCAACACAAAGTAAAACCATACAGCAAAGCATGAGCGATATTGTTTGGAGCATACAACCCAATAACGAAAAAATAGAAAATCTAGTGATAAGAATGAGAGAATTTGCAGCTCAAATCTTAGAGCCATTACCTATTAATATATTTTTTGAGGCCGATGATGAACTAAAGAAAAAATCTTTACCAATTGATTATAGAAAAGAGATTTTACTGATTTACAAAGAAGCCTTAACTAACATTACTAAACATGCCAATGCAAATACGGTAACCATTAATTTCAACAAAACAGCAAAAAATGCTGCCCAACTCATTATTGCAGACAATGGTACCTGGAAAGGTGAAACATCTGGCACGGGATTGAGAAGCATGAAAGAGAGAGCAGAAGCCATTAATGGAACTTTAACAATTGCCCATCAATTACCGGGTACTCAATTACAGCTTTTAATTAATCTACCCTAATTTGGGGATATAGCAGAAGCCATCTTTCATTTAATATTGAACATCAAACCTTAAAAAATGGCGATAAATGTATTAATATTCGAAGACAACCAGAATTTACGCTTTAGTATAGAAACTATGCTAGCGTGGAATGCTGACTTTAACTTATTAAAAGCAATGCCAGATGCCAACACCGTTGAAGAAACATTAGTCAGTTATCAACCTGACGTAATTTTAATGGACATTGACATGCCTGGCACCAATGGCATCAACGCGTTAAAGAAAATTAGAGCAACCAACCGGTATGTACATGTAATTATGCTCACTGTTTTTGAAGATGAAACCAACATTTTCGAAGCTATTTGTGCAGGCGCAAATGGTTACATTTTAAAGAAAAATTTCGACCAAATACCTACAGCTATCATGGACGTAATGGCTGGAGGCGCCCCAATGACCAGTAGTATTGCTAAAAAAGTGCTTTCTTTTATCCCAAAGAAAAATGAAAATCATAAACAAACATTAGAACTGCTAACTGCCCGAGAAACAGAAATATTAGAATATGTGATCAAAGGTTTTAGCTATAAAATGATCGCAAATGAGCTTAATATCTCTGTAGAAACCATTCGTAGTCATATTAAAAAAATATACAAAAAACTACATGTAAATAGCGCAACCGAGGCAATCTACAAGTACAACCAAGGTTAACTCGAAGCCTATCTTTTCACCCTTTTATGGTATTGATGACTGTTTGTTAACGGTTTAAATTTGATTAGAAATCATCACTAATTGAAAATCTTACCATGAAAACAAAAATCTTAATCATTTTATGTGTTGTTGTAATAACAGCATGTAAGAAAAAGGAAACTGAAAATGTTCCTAAAGTTGAACAAAAAACTTTTATAAGTAAGCAAGTTTATACTATTGGCACCTATACATGGAATTACGACACAAATAATCAATTAAGTACAATTGTATTTGCAAGCGCAAACGAAGCCTCGAATGGTTCTAGCACTTATATCATAAACAGTGTAAATAGCAAAGGCGCAATAGTAGATGCTTTGGAAGATCGAGTATCTCCAACATTAATAGACTATAGGTATGTAAACACATACAATTCAGAAGGAAATTTAGTACGTACTAATTTTTTTAATAATGCAACTGGTGCATCAGCAGGTTATACTACTTTAGAGTATTTATCAAATAATCAAATAAAGCAAACCAGTTTCAATGCGAGTAATGAAGCAAATCAAACTGCAATATATACCCTCAGTACGGATGGTAAAAACGTGATAGAACAGAGGAGCTATACCTCAGCAGGCGTACTAAACCACACTTATGTTTATAGTAATTTCGATACAAAAAAAACCGCTAGTAGTTTATATCCGAAAGGATACGCAACATCGCCGTTTAGTGAAAATAATTTTCAATCTCAAAGTTTAATCCTTGGTACTGCTGGAGTTCCTACCAACGTCACTTACACTTACGAATATAATTCCGAAGGCTATAGAACTAAGCGCACTTCGTCAAGTGGTGTTTTTGACACCGTTGAATACATTAAAAAATAAACTATCTAACCATGAAAACAAAAATTTTAATCATTTTATGTGTTGTTGCATTAACAGCATGTAAGAAAAAGGAAACCGAAACGAAACCAACACCGGTTGCTAAAAATTATTATGCAGTTGGACAAGAAACTAATTCTACAACAGGCATATCAGTTATAAAATATTGGAAAAATGGAGTAGCTACTAATTTAACCGACGGCACCAAAAATTCTTATGCAAGCAGCATTGCAATAATTAATGGCGAAGTATTGGTAGCTGGGTCAGAACATAATGGTACACATTTAGTAGCGAAACTATGGCGTAATGGGGTACCTACTACATTAAGTAATACCGCATACCATGCTGTACCAGATAGAATTTTTGTTTCTGGCACAGATGTTTATATAACTTTTAGTGAAAAAAATGCCAGCGCTATATATGTGACTAAACTTTGGAAAAATGGTATAGTTACAAATATTAGTAATGGAATTACGGATATACAAACTAGTGGCTTATATGTTAACGGGAATGATGTATATGTAGCTTATAGCGAGTTTGTTCCTAGCCATGGCACGTATAAAGCAAATCTTTGGAAAAACGGAACGGTAACCAGTTTAACTGCTGGCTTATATAATGCCTTAACTGCAGGCGTAACGGTAACTGGCAGTGATGTTTATGTAGCTGTAAAAGAGCAAGTAGAAGGTTCCATCTACTACAAAGTAAGACTATGGAAAAATGGCACATTTACCGACTTAACTGATGGATCTGTTTTTACTGACATAAGAGATTTAGTTGCTTTGGGTAACGATACGTACATAGTTGGTACAGAATCATCTAGCGGACTGACCACCGCGGGTAAAGTTTGGAAAAATGGAGTATCATCTACCCTAACCGACGCTAGTAAAACTAATTATTTATACGGCATAGCAGCAATTGGTACAGATGTTTATGTTGGTGGTTACGAGCGTATTGGAACTACCACAAAATATATCGCCAAAACTTGGCTAAATGGACAAGAAACCAAACTAAGTGATGGAAATAGCGATTGCAGAATAATCGGTGTTTTTGTCAAATAGAAACATTTAGTACAAAGTGCAAAACTCAATTTGAACATACCAAAAGGTAATATTAAGCTTCATCATCATGAAAACAAAATCATTTTTAATACTATATAGCGCTGTAATATCGCTTTTTGTACAAGCTAGTTTTGCCCAAACGAAAGTAGATTTAACTGCGTATTTAGGTAAAAACGGCGTATTTAAAAGCCATAAACCTACTCGTTTACAGGCAAATACCAACAACTGTTTCAATTTAAAAATTTGGTATAAGGGCATAGCCGATAATGGAACCGTGCTTAAAGGTTTCTTTTACCTCAATACAGCTAATGGAATGTTGGGCTATAGTATTGGTAAAAACATAACCTCAGAAAGCGCCAATCCAAATAGCCAAAAACTTAATTTCACCATTTCCGATAAATTTGGTAAAAGCGCAACTTATTTTAACGAAAGCAAAGGCCGTAAATGGATGATGGCCAATCATCAACCACCTCCAAAAATCACTTCAGAGTTATGGAAAAAACATGGTAGCGCAACAGGTAACCGCCGAAGATTTACCGATTTAAGTTTAGCAACCTATGCCTATTATAGTTCTACCACTAAGGCAAACCCAAAAATGTATATCTACATGTATAATGGTTATTTCGATAATGATGGCATTATCAAAAACTATATCGGTATGTACGGAATCGGCTTTTATCAAATAAACGAAAGTAGCTACTTAGGCTTATCAAGAGAGCAGGGCTCAATTTTTATGAGTATCGAGAAAATTGAAAAAGTAGATTTCTGCTTTAATGGAGCTGGCTTCAAAGATTTTAAAGAAATGTCTATCGGGACCAACTAAGCAATTATCCACCCGGTGTTAACATCAACCATTCACCTAAAATACTAAATCCTATGAAAAAATTATTGACTTTAATTGTGCTCTTTATCACAACGATCACAGTTGTAAATGCACAAAACTGCGATTGTAACCCGAATGGGTTTAATCCTTTTGTTTTTTCTTATGCTAAAACTAATCAAACGGTTAGAGATGGGCATCAATTTAGCGTAAAGTGCAAAACTCCATTTGTTTTAAATGGGGGCTATAAGTGCAGTTATACCACAAAAGTGTGCAATGCTAAATTAAAAGCAGTTATAAAAGATGCTACGGGCGCAGTTATTAAAACGTATGAAAATTTCGCTTTCCCGCTAGCATATGAATTTCAAACTGGAGGGAACTATGTATTGGAAATAACTCCTATTTGCGCAGATAAAAAATGTCCTAGTGTAAAATTCTATTTTAGTGTAGCCTGCGATGAAGTTGCAGACTGTAATTGTAACAAAGCAGGTTGGGACAATATTTATGCCTCAATAGACAATGTTTCAAAACAAATTGCTTGTGGTGCTAGCATCAATTTAAAAGTAGGCCAGCCATTTGCACTTAAGGGTGGTTACAAATGCGATGGTAATTGCGATGCGGTATTAAATGCTAAACTAACCAACCTAAGTACAGGTAGGGTTCAAAACTTCCCGAATTTTAAAATGGACGGTGTAAACTCACCATTCACAACTGCAGGTAAGTACAGATTGGTAATTAATCCAATATGCAAGAACAAAAAGTGCCCTCCCTGCACTATTAACATCATAGTAAACTAAATATAAACTTAAAATTAAGACAAATCATGGCAACTAGATTATTTGCAATGCTCATGTTAATTTGTGCGGTAAGCCATGCACAAATTAATACCCAAAAGACAAAGCGCAATGCCGAAGCAAAGGTAAATGAACGCGTAAATAAAGGTGTAAATGCTGGTATCGATAAGGTTGAAAAAGGAATAGTCAGTATATTTTCTGGCAAAAAAGGCAAGAAAACAGCAAAGGCCGATGCGGTAATTGATCAATCAGAAGAAGTTGAAAATGTCCGTCAAAATACAGACATCACCAGAAAATTTGATTTTGTACAGGGTGATAAAATTCTAATACTTGAAAATTTTAGTCAAGATAAACTGGGTGATTTCCCTGCTAAATGGAGTACCAACAGCGGTGGCGAAATCGTAGAATTAAACGGCGAAAACTGGTTCAATTTAGGCAAGAACGGCGTATTCATGCCTCAATTCATCAATAACCTCCCAGATAATTTCACTTTCGAGTTTGATGTAACCAGCAGTGCCAATTTTAATTTCTATAGCAATCCGTTAAATTTTTCTATTGCTGAACTGGCTAAGCCGAGTACAGATTATGTAAAGTGGAAACAGTTTAACAGACTGGGTAGAAATGGCATCGAAGTTGGCATTCACCCAAAATCGGTATCTACTTCAAATAGTAAAGGCACCACCAATTATCAAATTTACAACAATGGCAATTATGGCGATAAAAATAAAGCCATCCAAAATGAATTTATCAGCGATGTAAAAGCAACCGTTCATGTGAGCATTTGGCGTCAAAAAAGCCGCCTACGTGTCTATTTAAATCAGGAAAAAATATGGGATTTGCCAACTGCTTTTGTTCAAGGTAAAAAGTATAACAGCATTCTCTTTCAAACTGGAAGTTTCAAAAAGGAAGAAGATAAATATTACATCAATAATTTAAGGTTGGCCATTGGTGATCCAGATACACGTCATAAACTCATCAACGAGGGTAAGTTTGTTTCATCTGGTATTTTGTTCGATGTAAATTCAGCGAATATCAAATCTGAATCATTGGGCCTAATTAAGTCTATCGCAGTTATTTTAAAAGAAAATCCGGCAGTTAAAATTAAAATCATTGGCCACACAGATAACGATGGAGATGAGAAAAACAATTTAAAACTATCTGTACAACGTGCCGAAGCTTTAAAGAAAATGCTAAACACTGATTTTGGTATTGAAGCAGCCAGAATGCAAACCGATGGCAAAGGTGAAAGTTTGCCAGCATTGCCGAATACTAGTGAAATAAATAAAGCCAACATCCGTAGGGTTGAATTTTTAAAAATTAAATAAAATTAGAACGTAAACTTAAAACTATGAAAAAGATATTACTGGTGCTTCTATTTTTCCCAACCATTTTATTTGCCCAAGTTACCCCAGGGAGATATAAATTAAAATTGGCTAGTGATATGCTTTGTATGGAGCGCAATTCTAGCAACTGGATTAGAGTGGCAGAAGATTGTAGAGAACGAAGTGCGAATTGCGGCTTGCAAGTATGGCAAATTGTATCGTCGAGGGTTGCTCCCGGAGTATTTCAAATCTTATTGATTGGAAGCGGAAAACAACTCACTTGGAATGATGGAGTTGCAGGTGCACCAACATTACCCCTCACACTAGAAACACGCTATCCAAATGCTAAAATCAAATACCAATCGTTTAGAATTGTTGCGAATGATAAAGGAAGTTTTCAAATACAACCGGCTATAGAGGGAACTTCAAAAAATGACTATTATTTGAGTGCCAATGTTTCTGCTGGTGCATACTTTGGAGTTGGCATATTTAACAATACCGTAAGCGGAAATATCAAGAATGCGTGGGTTTTCGCACCTCCTATCACACCTTTACCAGTTCAACAAAGTCCATCAGTTATTGTTACACCTCCATCCGATAATAAGTTAGATATCGATTTTAAAACTGGGGCAGACAACCTTGAAATGAAACCTTTTCAAGAAAATGTAGAAATAAGGATTATTGTTAGGAACAAAGCAGATGTAATTTTATTAAATGCAAACAAGGATCAATCGTGGCCAAATAACGCTATAAAAAGAGTAACCGTTCCCCTGCCCGCTCATATTACTGTAGATGAACTTAGAGAAATTCACGTGTATAGGAACCGAAAAAATGGTGGAACACCAACTACTACCATATTTAATGTCTCTGAAAAAGATAACTGGAATTTAGATAAAATAACAGCCACGGCAAGGATAAAAGAAAATGGTGTGTTTAAAACATACCGATTCGCTGATTTACCTAGCCCGGTACCTGGTAGCCCACTATTTAGATTTGTTTACGAAGGTGGTGATGGACGACGTGAAGGACAAGTATTTAAAGGGTTTCTATCAAATGTAGGCTCTGGAACATCGACAAATACTTCAGCTAATGCTGCCAACGCAAAACCAGTATTTAAAATAGAAACCTTAACTGGTGGAGATGATTTACGTGGAGGTAATGATAACCTTAATGTATTGATTAGGCTAAAGATAAGACCAGTTAGAAATATTGCGATAAATAACATCAACAACCGTGAAAATTGGGGCAATTTTACAGAAAAGACGATTACAAAAACGATCACAGCCGCACCATTTACTTTTGATGATATTGAAGACGTTGTACTAAGACATACCGGTGGCGGTGGTATTGGAGCCGACAATTGGTATTTAGATAAGCTTAAAATTACCCTAACCATTGCGGGTGAAACCAGAGTTTTAGTAGATCAAGTTGCTGCACCAATCCATTATTTTAAAGGCGATAGCCGATCAAAAACATTTCAAATTTTAAGATAAACAATTATGAAAAATTTAATAATTATTTCTGCGCTATTATTCTGCGGTATCTGCACTGCAAATGCGCAAAAAGCAAAAACCAAAACAGGTGTAGCTGGCCATCCCAACGTAGTCGCCTCTAGGGCTCTACCAGATTTAACTTTTGAATTAGTACCCGTACTTGTTGGCAATGGAGTAGAAAAAGTTGCAGGCATACCAGGTAGAATAACAGTACCGATCAATTTTATTGTAAAAAATATTGGTTTAACAGCATCAAAGCCTACAACCGTCTATGCAGAATACAGTTACTTAGGTACACAAAGAGTGGCTAATGACATACGCGAGAGTATTATCCATATTAAATCAGACCCTATGCAATTACAAGCCATAGAGCCCGGCAAAGAGGTTTTACGTCGACAAAATTTCACATTCCAAACTACACCAGAACAAGCTTATGACAAGCCTTTAAAATTGAGATTGATTATTGTTGTGGCAGGTGCCAATAACCAAAATGAACTATTAGTAAGCAATAATACTTCTGATGACTTGACACTTACCATTAATAAATAAGAGTGATGAAAAAATTATGCCTGCTAGCTGTAGCAGCTAGTATATTTTTAGGTTGTATTGGTTTAAAAAATGGCATTAGCTATAACGGTGAAGAAGGTATTTTTGCTAAAGCATTTAATCAATACCCAACCGAATATAGAATAGTGGAATATGGGGAACCAAATTTCGAATTAGGGATTGAATTCAAACCCCTTAAAAATGGACGAATTAGAGGTATACGCATTAAAAATCCCCAAACAGGCAATTTGCGTTTATCGCTTTGGGATGCTGACGAAAAAAAATTGATTAGCACTTATACTTTTAATAATGGTAACCCGAGCAAATACAATTTTGGGTATTTTCAAATCCCTGTTAAAGCAAATAAAACCTATTGTTTAACTGTTAATGTAAGAGCGTATTATTACCATATTTTAACATTTGATAGGCTACCCCTAAACTTACCAGAAATTAGCTTAACAAATAGCGTTTATGCTGAAGGTAAATATCAGCGTTATCCAGCGTTTAAAATTGATAATATTTTACACGGCTTAATTGATTTAGATTTTGAATGGGAGGTAGAAAAGAAAATTAGGGACAGCTTATGACTTATTAATGCACCTCCATCAACAATAGCCAGGCTACTCCCACCCCCTACTAGGTCAAACTCCACCAAACTTTCTCTTTAAAAGAATCTTTTTTGCAAATAAATTTGCGAAACCGAAAAGTTGCATATATATTTGCAACCGATTAGTTTCATTAAAACAATTAGACAAATGCGTAGAGATATTTTTCAAGCGGTTGCCGACCCCACAAGACGAGCCATTATCGTCCTTATTGCACTACAGGCAATGACGCCAAATGCGATTGCCGATAACTTCAATACAACCAGACAAGCTGTTTCTAAGCATCTGCGCATTTTAACAGAATGCGAATTGGTAAAACAAGAACAAAAAGGAAGAGAAATTTACTACTCCCTCGAAATTGACAAGATGAAAGAAATAGACAATTGGTTAGCGCAATTCAAAAAGATTTGGGAAACCAAATTCAACCAATTGGATGATTTATTATTAACCATTAAAAAAAATGAGAAATGAAAAACGATTTACAATTTGATTTTACTGTTGACAAAGCAGCAAAAACGGTATTCATAACCAGAGAATTTGCAGCTGAACTTCCGCTAGTTTGGGATGCTTTTACCAAAGCAGAATTGCTGGACCAATGGGTTGCACCTAAGCCTTGGGCTTCAAGAACAAAATATATGAACTTTGAAGTTGGTGGAAAAAGATTTTATGCCATGGTAAGTCCCGAAGGACATGAGCGTTGGGCAGTTCAGGAATATACTTCCATTACGCCAAAAACCAACTTTAAAATGTATAATACTTTTGCAGACAAGGATGAGAATCGTGAATTACCAGGCTCGGATTGGGATTACAATTTCAGCGAACAAAATGGTATAACAAAAGTGAGTATTGCAATTTTTAATGAATCTCTTGCCCGCTTAGAGAAGATGATTGAAATGGGCTTCAAAGAAGGCTTCACAATGTCTATTGAAAATTTAGAAGAATTATTGGCAATTTTATCGCAGAAATAGTATAAAGGAAAACAACTGGAGCGCAGCCTAAATTCTACGAAGACAACAAAGATGACAGAATGGTAAACAGAAATTTCACACCTTTCCCAATTTTGACCAAGCAAAACAATTGATGATGCAATAAACTTTGTCAATAAGATTAATGATGACATTAAAGATAACAACTCAATTTATTGGGTTGTTAGTTTGACAAGCACAAAAACATTTGTTGGGACAACTTGCCTTTTCGACTTTTCGAACGAACAAAACAGCTGCGAAATATAGTAGCATTTACGCACAAAGAAAATCAGCATTCAACTAAACTCTTAACAAAGCTGAAGTTTCTTCAATCCAAAGAGGCCTACAAAGATAACCCTGATTTTACTATTTTTACATTAACTCACTCACATTAACAACTATTGTAAAACATATTAACCAGCGTTATAATAATCAAACAGTTATGAGAAAAGTAATTGCAGCAATCAACATGACACTCGATGGGTTTTGCGACCATACGGCAATATCGCCCGGAGAAGATGTACATCGCCATTACGAGGAACTATTAAATGAAGGGGGTGTGATTCTCTACGGTAGAATAACCTATCAGCTTATGCAATTTTGGCAAGAATTGATTAAAAACCCTTCGGGTGAAAAGTCTATGGACGACTTTGCGACGTCCATAGATAGCATTCCAAAAATTGTCTTTTCACATACGCTGCAAAACACAGATTGGGAGAGCGCTACCTTAGCTGACCAACCGATTAAAGAAAAAGTTTTAGCACTCAAACAACAAGCAGGTAAAGACATTTTCGTTGGCAGTCGCAGTTTGATTATACAATTAATGAACCTTAATTTGCTTGACGAACTGCAACTTTGTATTCACCCCGTTATTGCCAAGAATGGTCTGCCCTTATTTGAAAATATAAACGACCGAACCGTTCTTAAACTCACAAAGACCAAAACCTTTACTAGTGGTGGGATAATTCATTATTATGAAATGGGACACGAATAGCTAACGCTGGAGCTTAAATTAAGCAAGTTTCGGGTTTTGTGACAACCGTTAACTGCTGACCTTTACCTTGTAAAATTTAAAGATCATGACGGAACAACAACAACTCGATTACCACCGAATTGCAGAAGCAATAACGTATATCAAAACAAACTTTAAGGCGCAACCGAACCTAGACGAAGTAGCGGAGAAAGTTCATTTGAGCCCGTTTCATTTCCAAAGGCTTTTTAGCGAATGGGCAGGTACCAGTCCGAAGAAATTTTTGCAATACACCACGGTTGAGTATGCAAAAACACTTTTAAAAGAAAACCAAGCAACACTTTTCGAAACAGCCTACGAAGCCGGACTCTCGGGCACGGGGCGTTTACACGACCTGTTTATCAATATAGAAGGGATGACTCCTGCCGAATATAAAAATGGCGGAAAAAACCTTACCATCAATTACAGCTTTGCAGAAAGTATATTTGGAGATATTTTAGTTGCTTCTACACCAAAAGGAATTTGCTACATGGCTTTCTTTGAGGAGGAACACACTGCATTTTCAGTTATGCGAAGCCATTTTCCGAATGCGCATTTTAAGCAAACTGTTGATTTGATTCAACAAAATGCACTCTACATTTTTACGCACGACTGGACAAAACTCCATCAGATAAAACTACATTTAAAAGGTACAGATTTTCAATTAAAGGTTTGGCAAACGCTGCTAAAAATCCCTATGGGACAGCTTACAACTTATGGCGCCATTGCACATAAAATTGCCAATCCAAATGCCTCTAGAGCAGTAGGCACAGCCATTGGCAGTAACCCCGTTGCTTTCTTAATCCCTTGTCACCGGGTAATCCAAGCGAGCGGAATATTTGGTGGCTATATGTGGGGCAATACAAGAAAAACTGCAATTATTGGCTGGGAAGGCGTAAAAACTCATTCAGATCTTAAATAATGGAAGAGCAATTAGCAACAATTGATTGGCAAGCCGTTGGAGAACAGCTGAACCAAAAAGGCTTTGCCATAGTACCAGGTTTGCTAACAAGCAGCCAATGTTCAATATTGATAGCAGGTTACCAAAACCCCGAGGCTTATAGAAAAACTGTTGTGATGGAGCGCTATCGTTTTGGTTTGGGCGAATATAAATACTTCAATTATCCGCTGCCAGATTTGATTCAAAGTATTAGGGCAAGTGTATACCCAAAACTCATACCCGTTGCAAACAGTTGGATGAAAGTGTTAAATATAGCAACCGTTTTTCCGGATACCCACGAACAGTTGTTAGCACAATGCAACGCTTATAAGCAAAATAAAGCAACTGTCTTAATTTTAAAATATGGAAAAGGTGGTTACAATACTTTGCACCAAGATCTATATGGCGAGGTGTATTTCCCCATTCAAGCGGTATTATTCTTAAACGAACCGGATGAAGATTTTACAGGCGGTGAATTTGTATTAACTGAACAAACACCTAGGGCACAATCAAAAGCAATTGTGCTAAAACCTAAAAAAGGCGATATGTTAGTTTTTACAACCAATTTTCGACCAGTTAAAGGCAGCAAAGGTTACTATCGTGTAAACATGAAACACGGGGTAAGTGAAATTCGCAGCGGCGAGCGACACACGTTAGGCATTATTTTTCATGACGCATTAAGTTAGGCTTGCAATCTTGAAAAAATTATAATAACGCAGGAAAATAATTACGATATTACATATAAAAACTACCATGATCACAGTAATAGTAACGTACAAAGTTAAGCCAGAATTCGTAGCAGAGAATAAAAAAAATATCCAGCATTTTCTCGATGACTTCAAAAGTCTTAACTCAGTTGATTTTCAATATAAGGTTTATACAAAGGCAGACCAGGTAACTTTTGTTCATTATTCGACCTATAAAAACGAAGAAATTCAAACAGAAATTTTAAACATCGCCTCGTTTAAAGAATTTCAAAAATTACGTGATGAAAGTGGGTTAAATGGAACGCATCAGGTTGAAGTTTTAGATATTATTGGCGATACAGACAACTAATTAATTACAGTTGTTGAAGGTTTCTCTAAGAGCTCTCAATTTTTCAACAATAGCCGTCAGCTCTTTGGGTTCCTTACCATATTCAAAAACAACTTTATATTCTTTGGAGCCTGAATTAACCGAAACCCACTCTGCTCCTCCATCTGCGCAATCAGGACAGCCTATTGTCTTTGGTAAGGTTGCAATCTTACTATTTTCCATCAAATCTTTCAAAGCCTTTTCCTCACTGTCTGTAAGCGTGCTCGTACAAGTTTTGGTATCTGGAGGTGTTTGCCTGTTCGTCTTTTTCACAAATGTCACCTTATTATCGCTAATTGTTAAGCTATGGTTACAGTAACCGGCACACATTCCAAAGGAAGAACCATAGCCAATGGAATCTACATTTCTAATACTGCCTTTCTCGCACGACAGAAAGTTTAACGCCAAGGTTAATAAAATGACTAAGCCAAATGATTTCTTCATAACGATATGGATTGTTTTTTATAAATACGAGACAAATCAACAAATCGTTACAGCTCAATAAAAAGAGTTGACCAAGAAACTTGTATCTTAGTTTTACTAATTGTCTCTTTTACAAACCATAACCAATGAGTGCATTTAACAGAAGAAGCTTCCTCACTGAATGCATTCAAAAAAAGCCTATGACCTCGGATAAATCTTCAACTACAAAAAAAACATTTGAGATTGGCTTATGCTTAATTAGTTGGTTTGCCTTAGTATTGCAGCTGTTATTACTTAAGGAGAGCTTTGCTAATTTTATAAGCTATTTTACCATCTTGAGTAATTTATTAGTCGCCGTTAGTTTAACAGCGACAGCATGTTTAGCCAATACAAGTGTGGGCAAATATTTTTCAAACGTCAACGTACAATCTGGCATTGCACTAAATATTTTCATTGTAGGCTTGGTTTATAATACTGTACTAAGAGGAATTTGGGAACCTAAGGGTTGGCAGTTGGTAGCTGATAATCTATTACATGTCGCAGTACCGGTTTTGTATGTTTTATACTGGATTGTTTTTGTCCCAAAAGGATCGTTAACTTGGAGAAATGGAATTCTATGGGCTTATTTCCCCTTAGCTTATCTTATTTATTCGTTAATCCGTGGTCATTTTGTGGATTGGTATCCCTATCCATTTTTAAATGTTACCGAACTTGGCTACACCAAAGTTCTAATCAATGCTGGTTTTGTTGTGTTAGCTTTTTTCATTTTCGCATCGCTTCTCTTATGGTTAGATGGATTAATGAATAAAACAAAATCTACAAAACCCAGTTGATAAACTCCCTTACCTTTTGGTTGAAATTATTCTACCAGTAACTAAATGAAACTCATAAATCCGGTATAATCCATCGTCGCTAATTTCAATACTTTCTACCAATCCAGTTTTACTAAAGGTATCGGTTACTAAATCTCCAATCTTAATATCTTGAAGCTGCTAAATAGGCGTATCGTCGTTTATTCGAATCATTTCTTTATTAGTTCATAGCCCACTTCATCCCTGCCCATAGATGCTTGATGAATAAAGGATCTACATAACATTCTTTGGTATGCCCCATTGCGGTATAAAAAACTTTTCCACCATCAAACTCATGATACCAACTAATTGGGTGATCATTTTTCATATTACCACCTTTATAAGAAGTTTCATCGGCCTTTATTAAAACCTTTACATCGCGGTTAAAGTTTTTAAAATTGTACCACTCATCTTTATGCATCCATGGTTGTGGCAACCCTTTTACAATCTTATTTTTGGGCATTACAATATCTAGTTTTATCTCTTGCACATTTGGATGGCTCTCAAAATAGCCGCCAATCATTTTTCCATACCACTCCCACTCATAGCTAAAATCGGTAGCAGCATGAATTCCAACCAATGCTCCACCTTCATTAATATACCCCTTTAAGGCCTCTTTCTGATCGGCATTGAAAACATCTGTTCCTGTTGGACTTAAGAAAACCAATAATTTATACTTTTTTAAATTCTCTGCTGTAAAAGCGCCGGCATCTTCGGTTGCATCAACCTGGAAGCCGTTTTCAGTTCCTAACTTTTTGATTGCCGTTATACCCGCAGGAATTGAGCCGTGCCTATAACCCTTGGTTAACGAGAAAACAAGCACGCTTATTTTTTTGCTCTTAGCCTGACAGGTCTCATTAAAGCTAAAAAATATCGCTAATACTAAAATAAAGGGGATTAATATATTCTGAGGTTTCACTTTATATTGAGTTAATTGGTTAGAAAATAGATTCTAAATATACTAAATTTATTAACCAATGAAAAATACATTTACCAGTGAATAATTTCAAGGTAGTTTCAAAGGTTGTAAACCTCGTTTTTCTGCTGGTAATAATTTAAATTTCTGGTAGCAATTTAACACATAATTTTTAAAATCATCGGCTTTTGCGCGCTGAATAAATTTTAAGGTAGGTCGATAAAGCACTAGAAATGCATCTAATTCCGGTTGCTTGATGGGCAGCAGTGCCGCAACCGTCTTTAAATTAAATTTTCTATCAATTATTTTTTCCTTCTCTTCTCGCTTTAACATCCGGACAAATTGCCGAGCATGCTTGCCTTCTTTGCTAAAATAGCTAGAAGGATAAAAAAGTAAACCTCTTCCTTGTTTTAATAGGATTGGATTTGCTTTGTTAAATACTTGCGCATATTCTTCTCGCAAAGTCCTACGCCCAGAAATAGTTACGGTACTTAACACAGTTTTGTCTATCGCCATGTATCTTCTTAGCGGCTTTAAGTCTACCAAGAAAAGCGTATCTGAGCGATAACCTGGTCTCCGGAAAACCAGGAGATCGTTTATTTTGGCCTTGATACTGAATTCGCCTTGGTCATTGCTTACTGATTTCTCCAAATTGCTAAGATTTGTTAGCTCAACATGGGCAATAGGTTTTCTAGATGACTGGTCAAACACAATTCCACTCACTTGTGCTTTCACATTTGTGAAGAGCGAAATAACGACAATAAGGGCAAGAGTTAGCTTTTTTAGAATCACACCTAAAGATAGGCGGCTAAGCAACAAGGTTTAATTTTTTAACGATTTTTAACTTAAAGACTTACGAATTTTACAAGTGCGGGGACAGTTAAAATCGCAAGTTTTAATGAAAAGTATTGAGGTATAATTTTTCGACCTTTTTACGAGCCCAATCTGTTTTACGTAAAAATTTGAGGCTAGACTTTAACGTGGGGTTATTCTTAAAGCAATCTATCTTCACAAGATTCCCCATTTCTTCCCATCCGTAATGGAAAAACAATTGCTTAACGATAAACTCTAACGTTAAACCGTGTAATGGATTATTTTTTTGTTCCTGTACTGCCATTATGCAAAGATAGTGAAAAACAGAAAATGTTTTTTTCCAAAAAAAGCCCCGATATAAAATCGGGGCTTTCTAACATGTAAATGAATTGAACTATTTTACGCCATCTGCAGCCCATCTATTGTTGTCTGCATTTCCATCTGGGATTAGTTTTTCAGGATCTAACACTACTTCAGTAATTTCTTCTGTGGTCTTATAACGAACCAACCAAGTTGTATTTTTCATCCAAACATCAACAGGAACCCTTACAGTTTCTTTTTTGCCGCTTTTAGTCGTAATCTGCAAGATAATTGGCATCGGCATTTTCTCCAAGTTGTTTACCCTAATGGTGTAACCTGCAAGTTTACCATCTACCATTACCGGTTTAACTTCGCTTACGCTTTGATCTACCTTCCAGCTATTCACAAACCAACCTCTCCAGAACCAACTTAAATCCTCACCAGTTCCATTATCCATTGAGCGGAAAAAGTCTATCGGCGTAGGGTGTTTATAGGCCCAATTTTTAATATATTCTCTAAATGCATAATCAAAACGCTCTTTACCAACAATTTGATTCCTTAGTAACTCTAAGCCAATTCCTGGTTTACTGTAAAGATTGTATCCAATATTAGACTCTCTCATTCCATCGGGCATTAACATGATATTTTCCAACACAGGATTACCTAAATTCCTACCTACATTATGCCATGAGGTTGGGCGAGATTTATACTCACCATTATTGAATTCATTGCTTGAAATTCCATTGATAAAAGTATTAAAACCTTCATCCATCCATCCGTATTTACGCTCGTTTGAACCAACGATCATAGGGAACCAAGTATGACCAAATTCATGATCGATTACGCCCCATGCGCCACCTTTTTTTGCAGTCCAACCGCAAAATACAATACCAGGATACTCCATACCACCAATATTGGTGGCAACATTTACTGCCATTGGGTAAGGATACTCAAACCACATTTTTGAGTAATGCTCGATACTTGCTTTTACATACTCAACACCTCTTCCGTAGCTATCTACTCCGTTGCTTTCTACCGGCTGCGCTGAAACTGCTAATGATTTTTTTCCGCTAGGCAGGTTAATACGCGCTGCATCCAATACAAAAGATTTAGAAGATGCCCATGCTGCATCACGCGCATTGGTAATTTTGAATTTCCATGTCAGCTTATCTTTGGCAGGGCGAGAGCTAGGATCGGTAACCTCAGACTCAGAACGAATATGAACAGTTGCATCACTTAGTTTTGCAGCATTCCATCTTTTCAATTGTTGTGGAGTAAATACTTCTTGTGGATTTAAAAGTTCTCCCGAACCAACAACGATATGGCTAGCTGGCGAGGTAACTGAGTAGGTAATATCTCCAAACTCGCAATAAAACTCACCGCCACCCCAATAAGGTAAAGTATTCCATCCCAATACATCATCATATACACACATGCGTGGGAACCATTGTGCAATAGCGAAAATCTCGCCATTCTTAGTTGTAAGGTGTCCCGTTCTATCCGAACCTTCTTTTGGAACGATATAAGCATAATCCATTTTTATCGTAACTACATCGCCATTAGCTGCCATAGGTTGATTTAAACGAATTTGCATACGTGTATCTTCAACTAATGAAGTGAATTTTACAGCGGCAGCTTTTTGCGAAACACTAATATTTTTGATGGTATAACCTCCATCAAACTTTTCACCCTGTGCGCCGTAACGACTTCCTGGAGGCGTAATTGCATACCCTCTTGAGGTTTCTTTAAAAGTATTTTGATCTAATTGCAGCCATAAATAAGGTAATTTATCGGGACTATTATTTTTATAGGTAATGGTAATTGTACCACTTACTGTATTTTTTGCATCATCGAGATTAGCTGTAATAGCGTAGTCTACTCTATTTTGCCAATATTTTGCTCCAGGTGCGCCGCTAGCAGATCTAAATTCATTTCCATTTTGGGTATAAAATGACGGGCCAAAAGCTTCTGCCGGACTATAATTTGTGGTTGTCGGCGTTTGTTGTGCCAAGCTGGATAAGCTATAAGCGCATACAACAAGCGCGCATAAAGAAGATTTAATAAAAGTTTTAAACATAATGAATTGTATTTTTAGATAAAGGTAGTTGCTAATTGATTTTTTTCAAACAAATGTTCAATATTGTTACGGCGAGCGTATTGATTAATTGTCAACTGGCTTCAGTAAAGAAGGTAGCTTCCTTTGATCAACAGGAAGTTTTAGCCAAGCACGATAAGCTTTAGCGGTATAATAAGCATAATTGAATGGGCGTTCGGCACGTATTTGAGCTACGGTTGGTCTAAATAGTTGCATAAAATTCTTCAAGTCTGCACTATCTATTTTTAGCAAATTCTTGACAAAATCTGGTGTGAAATTCTTATTGATTTCTTCATTAAACTCGTCGTACTCTTCTAATTCACGGATTTTCGCCTGCTGTTTTCTGAATTTATTATAGCCTAAAGTCAACCTTAGTCCTCCTCTATCTTTTGAGTAATCTACCTGTCTAGTAGGCATCGCATTTGGATCTCTTACATCTAAAAATGGCGAAACCTTAGTACCTGTAATATTTACGGTATTTAAATTATTAACCGTTGCGCGTAAGTAAACATTCTTTGGAAACAAATTAATCAAATAAACGGTATCGGTCTGATAGCCAACCATTCCAAATGACACCAAATCGCCAATTTTTGCAGAAATTGCAAAATGCCCATCCTTATTAGTCAATGTAAGCGTTTTTGCGGTAAGATTTTTAACCGTCACCCCCTCTAATGAGGTAGACCTATTACTATAATCGAAAATATTTCCTGTTAATGCACTCTGCGCTTGTGAAAGGGCTGGAACAAGAAAAAGAAATAACACTAAAATCTTCCTTAACATAATCTAATTTAACGCTCTTTTCTTTTGATTGTTTCCATTTAACAAATTTTAACAGAAAAAAGCGCTTAGTAAACCTAAGGCTAACAGCTTAAATAAGTCTGGAAAGTTGACTGGTTATGCTAATAGTAGCATGTGAATAAAATCTTTAAACTTAACGACATTTAAAGGCTTTGCTAAAAAGTAGTCTATACCAATATCTTTTTTAAGTTCATCTTCTGCAATCGAGGTAGTTGAAATTACAATGATTGGGGTGTCTTTAGAAATTGCTTTTATCCTTTTTGAAGCCTCGAAACCATCCATTTCTGGCATGTAAAGATCCATGATTACAAGACTGATATCGGTATTCTTAAATTTTTCGATAGCATCAATACCATTAGTGGCGACAATTAATTCGAACTGATAACTCTTAAGAATTTGCTGAATAAGCAAAACACTCATCGGTTCGTCTTCAACGATTAATATTTTTTTCTTTTTAGTCGAATTGTCTCTAAAATTGAATTTCACTTGTGTTATCGTTATGTTTGATGTAAATATAATTAATGAAAAGTTAATTCCAACATTAAATTGGCAATTTTGGTTTTTGCTTAAATACTATTTTAATTTACTACTAAAAACACCCTCATCAAAGCCAATTGCGATAGCCTTACCCTTATCTTCTAAAATGGGTCGTTTGATCGCGCTTGTCGAATTCATTAAATAATCGATTATTTTTTCTGGTGAGTTAATTAAACTTTGCTCATCCTTACTTAATTTCTTAAAAGTTAATCCATTTTTATTGATTACTTTTTCTGGCCCAAACACTTCAAACCATTCACGAAGCTTTTCTGCAGTAACACCTTTCTTCTTAAAATCGTGGAATTCATAAGCAATTTGGTTTTGCTTTAACCAGTCCTGTGCCTTTTTAACTGTATTGCAATTAGGGATACCGTATAGTGTCATGATGTAATCTTATGTAAATTCAGAAATCTATGCAAAACTAATATTTTACGCAATATCTTTCTTTTTTTTCGAAAATGACTGCAAGCAATATACCACTCGTAACAGCTAACTTACATTCGTCACATTTATAAGGGTGTTAGTCACATTTTTCAGATGAATAGCGTGATCCTTCTTAAAATTGCAATATCAAAAAATGGATTATCAATCTCCATGTTTAAATAATTATAAAACAAACAGATGAACAGCAAAGACTTACAAAAAATTGAATTTTGGGTAGCAACAGGATTATACCTGCTGGTTATTTTTTTTATGGTCGTCAATATCGACCAAGAGACTTTATCTGGGAACTTCTATTCCTATCAAATCTACTCCTTTAGAAATTCGGGTATTAATTTTTCCTATTTACCACATTACTTTCTTCCAAAGTTATTTAGTACTACCTCATTTTACCTCGTCTTCTTGTTAATGAATTTCTATCTAATTCCAGCGCTTATCAAGAAAACGAATTTTGCATTAAATACCTTTTTACTAATTGCCGTCTTATTTCTTTATGGCTTATTTACGAGCATAGGTTATACCTATAGTAAAGCTTATATACTAGTAGAATATGTAAATATAAGGGAAGCCTACTTCCATCTTTTTGTAAAGGGGTATACCTATGCAATTTACATGATTGTGATGTTCTCACTTTACGTGCTAACGAAAACTTATGCTCCTATTGTATTAAAACACTTTGAGGTGAATTATAAACATCCAAGAATTATGCAAGAATGTGCTTTTGCAGTCGTGGTATGGGTATTTGTTTTATTTCTGTTAGCTACGCAATCAAATAAAGATGATTTCGGAATTATTTGGGCTTTTGTAGTCCCTATTGGAATTTTACAATATGGTTTTTCTCTTTATCGTTTGATACCAGATTTAAAAAATAGAGGTGTTGGAATTGGGGGATATTTATGGCGTAGCATTTTATTAGTTGCTTTATCTTCAGCCCTAATTGCAGCATTTGCTACGCTGTTATTCCAAGATCATGATACATTCCCGATCATATTCGCCTTCAATATGGGGGTGCATTGTTTATTTACAACACCATTTACTTGGTTAATTTATAACTACCGCCTAAAAAACAAATCAGAGATTAGCTACCTCAAACAGGAGCTTGGAAAATCAGATGCGAATTTGAGCTTTCTACAGTCTCAGATTAATCCACATTTTTTATTCAATGCCTTAAACACCCTATATGGCACAGCACTACAGGAAAATGCTGAACGAACAAGTGAAGGGATTCAAAAACTAGGTGATATGATGCGTTTTATGCTGCATGAAAATGTACAAGATAAAATTTCACTCACACGAGATGTGGATTATCTAGAAAATTACATCGGTTTACAAAAGCTCAGAACTTCTAAGTCGGCCGATATTGTTATTGACACCCAAATTGAAGAACAAATCCAGAACTTGGAGATTACACCAATGTTACTCATACCCTTTGTAGAAAACGCATTTAAACATGGGATTAGTTTGCAACACCCTTCGTACATCAAAATAACGCTTCAAACAAGAGGTAGAACTTTATTTTTCGATGTACACAATAGCATTCACATTAAACTTGAAAATGACCCTGAAAGGTTTAAAAGCGGTATTGGACTTCAAAATGTAAAACAACGTTTGGCATTGCTATACCCTGGCAAACATGAGCTCATTATTCGCGAAAGTGCAAAGGAATTCTTTATTCATTTAACCCTTCAATTATAAGTTATGTTTAGATCATTAATTGCTATCTTTTTACTGTTAACATTATCAACAGATTTGATGGCACAGAATCGACCAGCGACTGACAGTCTGGTTCTAACAGAATTCTCCTCTAAAATTTTAGCCGAGAAAAGACGGATAATTGTACATCTTCCTTTAAACTATGTAAAAGAACCCACTAAAAAGTATCCGGTTATGTATGTGCTGGATGGGGGAAGCCAAGATATCCATACCGCTGATAAAATTTCAGTTTTAGCGGGAGCTGGCATAATTCCCGAATGCATTGTGGTTGGAATTATGAATACGAAAACTAGCAGAAACAGGGATCAGACACCCCCTTTTATGCAAACAGAAACTGAGGATCCTGCCAGTCCGATGGGCAATGGAGATCAATTTTTGAATTTCATTGAAAAAGAATTAATCCCAAAAATCGACAGCAACTATAGGGTAAACGGTTATAAAACCTTAACCGGGCATTCGAGAGGGGGCTTATTTGTATTGTATTCATTGTTAGAACGGCCAGCGCTTTTTAATGCGAGATTTTGTTATAGCACTCCTGTTTGGCGCTTTAACGATATCTTGATTAAGAAAGTTGAAAATTATATCAAACAAGCAAATTTTAATAAACCAAGTTTACTGTTCTTAAGCGCTGGCGCCAATGAAACAGCAAATATTGTTGGTGGTTTTAATAGACTTAACACTGTTTTGAGCATAAATACCCCAAAAAAACTGACTGTTAAAAATTATTTAACCCCATTCGCAGATCACCAACGGAACCCATTATTCGCTACTTCAAGAGCCTTAATGGAATGGGGTAAGTTTTACGGAAAGTCAAACAACAAAACCAACTAGATTACGATGGAAAAATCGATTAAAATATTTTTGCTATGCATTCTCAGTATCGGGTGTTTTAATAGTTACGGGCAATTTAAATTGACTGGAAAAATAAAAAATTACACGGGTGTCGAAAAACTTCAAGTAAATATTCCAGTAATATATGGCTTTTACAAAGAAAACAGCATCGATATTCCAATATCAAAGGATGGGTCTTTTGCGACCAGCCTACCTATCCAAATGCAGAAATTTGCGAATATTATTTTTCTAAGAAAATTTCATACTTTATTACTTTCGCCCGATAGAAATCTAGATGTTACGTTAGATGCGAGAGACAGTACGCTTAAACTGATTAGCGGCAAAGCCTTAACTGAATGTAAGGTGATGCAAGATGTTAAGTTGGAGGAATACCCTTTCTTTTTAGCTAATGACCCCACTAGAACTTATGCAAAATACTCCTTAAAACAACTAATAAAGGAGGTAATCGAACCTTATTTCGCACAACGAGATGAAAAAATACGGCAGGTAAATTCGTCCATGATTTCTGCAAATGATAAGGCCGCTATTTCAGCAGAGCTAAAGTATATTGCGTATAATTACTTAAACGATTTGGCTAGAACTGGCATATCCAACAGACCCCTTGTAGACAGTCTAATTCTGGAAGTTTATGACAATAGCAATAAAAACCCATTGGTTTTCCCGGCAGGACCGCAATACTATGCATTTGTTGATAGTTACATTCGTTACTTGGAAACCAAGGCATTTTTTAAGGTAAAACCAAATGAGCTAAAGCCTAATGATATCATCCCCTATTTTGGAGTAACTTTAGATAGTGCAAATACCATAGTTAAAAACTTTGGGAAGCCATATTGGAGGTGGATTGGCGCAATTAAGAACCTTGCACCCGCGGTAGTTGAGCAATACACCTATCAACAGTTTCTTAAAATATATGATGACAAAGACCTGAGATTAATGACTGGATTGGCAGAAGCATTTAAACAAACCTTTCCCAAAAGTAAATACATTGCGGAGATCGTTCTAATGCAAAAGTCGCTTAAAGCAAAATTAGCAGACAACAGTTTAAATGCTAACATTAAGATCATTGAAGGATATGAAAAATTGACCTCGATTTATGAAGCTATTAAGAGTTTAAAAGGAAAAGTTGTTTATTTAGATGTATGGGGGACATGGTGTGGACCCTGTAAAGAGGAATTAAAATTCATACCCGATTTAAAGACTAAATTTAAGAACAAAGATGTAGCTTATGTTTACTTAGATTTGGACGATGACTTCTTAGATCGCTCTTGGCGCGATTTTATCAAAGTGAATAACATGGAAGGCCTGCACTTACGTAAAACTAGGCAAACTATTGTTCCATTTTGGAAGGAATTGCTGGCAAATGCTGAAGACAAGTCAGAATATTACCCGCAATATTTTATATTTGACAAAGAAGGTAAATTGGTTGTTAGCAAAGCTAAAAGACCAAGTGAAAAAGAAGAATTATATAGTCAGATTGAGAAATTTTTGAATTAGATGATTGCGATAGCGATAGATGATGAACCAATTGCACTTGACATTGTAGCCGCACATGCTGCCAAAGTCCCATTTGTGGAGTTAGATGCTCGTTTTACGAATGCATTTGATGCAATTGCCTATCTCCAACAGCACAAAGTTGACCTCATCTTTTTAGACATTAAGATGCCCGACATTAGTGGGATCGACTTTGTAAAAACTTTGAGCAGGGCGCCAATGATTATTTTCACAACAGCTTATAGCGAGCATGCTGTGCAAAGTTTCGAGCTTGATGCAGTCGATTACCTCTTAAAACCTTTCTCCTTATCACGCTTTCTAAAAGCCTGCCACAAAGCCAAAGAATTATTTGACCTACGCAATAATTCAGGAGAAATAAAGAGTGCCTTTATCTTTGTAAAAGATGGTTATGAGCAGATCAAAGTACTATTAGAAGACATATTATACATTGAAGCTTCTGGAAATTATACGCAACTTCATTTAGCAGGCGATAAATTACTTAGTTCGAGAATAACTATCAATGAACTATTAGATCTCCTGCCTGCTAAAGAATTTATTAGGGTCCATAGAGCATTTATTATTGCAAAAAGTAAGATAACCAAGTTTGACCGTTCTCAGGTTTGGATTGGCGATAAAGTAATACCTGTTGGGGCAACTTATGCACAAGGATTACAGTTGTAATACATTTGAATTTTTACCTTTCGCAATCGATTAATTTTTGATTATAGCTATAATTGCCTTAGATTTATTCCCATTATAAATCATCTGGCTATAAAATGTTTAAACTCTCTTTTAAGCAGCAGGTCTTAACAGGCTTTGCAATCTCACTTATCTTTGTATTAATTTCTGCAGTTAGTTCTTATTTAAGTATTCAAAAATTAAATGATGATTCGGCTTGGCAAGGTCACACACATGAAGTAATTGATAAAATCAGAGAATCTGAATTTTACCTACTCAATTCTGGAACTAGTTTTAGAGGATACATCATCACCCAAAAAGATAAATACCTGACCCCCTATTTTCAAACCGTAAAAAAGATTTCTCCTTCAGTTAAGGAGCTTAAAGCATTGGTTAATGATAACCCTGAACAAGCTGATAATGCAGATTCGATAGCTCATTATGCTGAGCTAAAAGTAAGCGACATGGAATACGTGATTGCAACTAACAGAACTAAAGGTCGCGAAGCCGCAGTCGAGTTGATCCTTACCGACAAAGGCAAATTTTATAAAGATCAGTTTGTAAAATTCAGTCAGCGAATGATTGATATTGAGACAAGCTTACTAAAAAAAAGAAAGGCAGATGCGGTTGCTAGCAGCAGCAATACTACATTAATTGTATTGGTTAGTGCAGTTGTTATTTTCGGCCTTATCTTATTCCTTTTATCCTATATCAGAAGAACTTTCGATCAACAGAAAGAAACAGAAATCCAGATCAGGGAAAACAATAGTCAATTAGCAAATCTCTCGGCAGATAATGAACAAAAAAACTGGCTATTGTCTGGCGCGGCTAAACTAAATGAGCAAATTCGTGGGGAACAAGAATTAGATGAGTTAGCTAATCATATTATCAGCAGCATTTGCAATTATATAGACGCTCCCATTGGGGCCGTCTTTTTAAGCAATGCTCGTGATAAAAAATTGGAACTTACCGGATCGTACGCTTATCCCTTAAAAAAACAAAAAGAACGCTATGCTTTAGGTGAAGGACTTGTTGGACAAGTCGCTATTGAAAAAGCGCAAAAACTATTGTCGGATATCCCGCATGATTATTTAAAAATTACCTCTGGACTTGGAAATACAAGTCCAAATTCCATTCTTTTAACACCTATTTTATTTGAAAATGAAACAATCGCGGTAATTGAACTAGGTTTAAAAGAGCAACCTACAGAATCGACGCTAATGTTCTTAAATAGTATTTCTGAGAACATTGGTATAGCAATTAATAGTGCGTTTTCGAGGATTATACTAAGAGATTTATTTGAGCAAACGCAGCAGCAGGCTGAAGAACTAGAAACTCAACAAGAAGAGCTTAGAACAACTAATGAAGAATTGCTGCACAAATCTCATGAGCTTCAGGCATCTGAAGAGGAACTAAGAGTACAGCAAGAAGAATTGCAACAGACTAATGCTGAGCTCGAAGAAAAAGCGCAATTGCTAGAAGAAAAAAATAGCTCTATTAGTCAGGCTCGAGAGGCGATTGCTTTAAAAGCCCAGGAACTTGAAATCTCTAGTAAATACAAATCTGAGTTTTTGGCTAATATGAGTCACGAGCTGCGAACTCCTTTAAATAGCATACTCATCTTAGCTAGGATTTTAAAAGAGAATAAACCAGCTAACTTAAATGACGAACAGGTTAAATATGCGGGCGTTATTCAAAATGCAGGCACAGACTTGCTAAACTTAATCAACGATATTCTAGATTTATCAAAAATAGAATCTGGTAAGATTGATTTAACAATAGAAAAATCATCTCCAAACGACGTTAAAAGAGATATGGAAGCGTTGTTTAGTGAGGTCGCAAAAAACAAGAAAATTAAGTTTGAAGTAAACCTTTCAAAAGATTTACCAGCTGATTTCACGACAGATCTAGCTAGATTAGAACAGATCATCAAAAACCTACTGTCTAATGCTTTCAAATTTACTCCAGAACATGGCACTGTTTCTCTCAGCTTGCGAAAGGCAGCTGCCGACAGTCAGTTCTACTCCAACCATCTCAAAGACCACAAAGGTATTGCACTGGCTATAGAGGTAATTGATACTGGTATTGGAATATCGGCCGACAAACAAAACGTAATTTTTGAAGCATTTCAACAAGCAGATGGTTCCACCAGTAGAAAATATGGCGGTACTGGACTTGGCTTATCAATTAGCAAAGAACTAGCGAATATCTTAGGTGGTGAAATTCAAATAAAAAGCGAGCCAAATGTTGGCAGCAGTTTTACGCTCTACATTCCGCAGCATTTAACAATCGAAGAAGGTGTGGAAGTAGCAGAACCAGTTGCAGCAGTTCCAACAGAACCATTAATTACCTTTGCGCAGCCTTTAAAAGCAAAATCGGACAAAAATACGCTACTGATTGTAGAGGATGATAAGAACTTTGCCGAAATCCTCAAAAATTATGCAATTGAAAAGGGCTTTAATCCATTACTTGCCTACAGCGGCGATGTAGGTTTAGATATGGCAACGGCAGAATTGCCTGACGCAATTATCTTAGACATCATGCTTCCGGTAATGGATGGCTGGACCATTCTTAAGAAATTAAAGAATAATCCAACGACCAAGCATATTCCTGTACATATGATGTCGGCAGGAGATGAAAAAACTGAGAAAGCAAAAAAGGAAGGTGCCATCGGCTTTTTGAAGAAACCAATCGGTGAAGATGAACTGGCAAATGCATTTAACCTTCTCAGTCAAATACCTGATGACTATATTTTAAATAAAATATTATTAATTGAAGACCAAGAGTTACAAAGCAAGGTCTTAACACAGCAATTGAGAGACAAAGGTGTAGATGTGGCTCAGGCATTCACTGGGGAAGAAGCATTGAACCTCTTAAAGGAGAGGTCATTTGACTGTATCATCCTTGACTTGAACTTGCCAGACATATCTGGATTTGACTTATTAGATCAAATTAAGGCACAACCAGATTTACAATCGGTTCCTGTTGTGATCAATACGGCAATGGAACTTCAGAATGACCAAATGGAGCGGATTATGCGTTATTCTGAGGCAATGGTACTTAAATCGAATAAATCTAACGATAGGCTAATTGATGAGGTAAGTTTATTTATGAATAAGCTTAAGACCGAAGACACAAAAGTAACCAAAGCAACTGCAGTTTCTGAAAAATCATTGATTGGAAAGAAAATATTGATTACTGATGATGACATGAGAAATATTTTTGCGCTTTCAACAGCGCTTCAATCTTATGACATGCAGATTGTGATCGCAAACAATGGTCGAGAGGCCATTGAGAAACTGGAAGAGGTTGAAGGAATTGATTTAGTGCTAATGGATATTATGATGCCTGAGATGGATGGCTATGAAGCAATGACCCGCATTAGAAAGAAAAAGCAATTTCAACATCTTCCGATTATCGCGTTAACTGCAAAGGCAATGAAAAATGATCGCGAGAAATGTATCGAAGCCGGAGCCAATGATTATATTTCAAAACCAGTAGATATAGACCAATTATTATCAATGATGAGGGTTTGGTTGAGCAAAATATGAGTAATCCAAAAGAATACCAACCAACAGAAGTTAGTAGTGAGCAACTAAATGATTTGATCGCTATTATTAGGCATGTTCATGGTTTTGATTTTGGCGATTATTCTGAAGCCTCTTTTAAAAGGCAGGTTACTAAATTTTTGCAACTTCAAAAACTGAGTGTTTTTGACTTACGTACCTTACTTACAAACGACGTTATTTTTTTTGATCATTTTTTGCGCAGTATAACTGTTAACGTAACCGAAATGTTTAGGGATCCGCCTTTTTACAAATCGATCAGAGAAAACATCATTCCATATTTACAATCCTATCAGCGAATTAAAGTTTGGAATGCAGGGTGTTCTAGCGGTGAAGAGCTTTATTCGTTCGCCATACTTTTTGCTGAAGAAAATTTATATGCGAGAAGTTTCTTTTATGGCACGGATATTAATTCAGATGTGTTAAAAATCGCTAAAAGCGGAATCTACACTTTAAATAAAATGAAACACAATTCTGAAAACTATAGGGAATCTGGGGCATTACATTCACTTTCGAAATATTATACTGCCAAATATGACGCTGTTTCAATAAAGCACTCCATTAAGAAAAACGTCTTATTTTCTATTCATAATTTAGTGTCAGATGGAGTTTTTAATGAATTCCAAGTTATTTCTTGTAGAAACGTGCTCATTTACTTTAATAAAGATTTACAGGATAAAGTTATTGAACTATTTTATCATAGTTTAGCTAGCTTTGGCTTCCTATGTTTGGGATCAAAAGAAACAATTAGAAATACAGATTTAAAAAATCGATTTAAGATCATCGATAAGAAGAATAACATATACCAAAGAATTGACTAAGACATGGAAAAGATAAACATTCTAATTGTTGATGATAAAATAGAAAATATTATCGCTTTAGAAGCCTTGTTAACACGCGATGATGTAAATATAATTTCAACTACATTACCAAACGATGCACTTCGGATTTCATGGGAGCAGGATATTGCGATTGCTTTGGTTGATGTTCAGATGCCAGAGATGGATGGTTTCGAACTTGTAGAAATACTGAAAAGTAATCCACGTACAAAAGATATATTGATCATTTTTGTGACCGCGATTTCTATGGAAACAAAATATGCAGTGCGTGGTTTAAACTCAGGCGCGGTAGATTATCTATACAAACCGTTAAACCCTTTCGTTACTTCCGCAAAAGTTGATTCATTTATTGAGCTTGTACGCAATCAACGCGAAATTAAACGTAAAAATAGCCAGCTTGAGAAGTATCAAAAAGAACTTATCCAGGCTAAAGATCTTGCCGAACAGGGAAAAAGAATTAAGGAGAATTTCTTAGCTAATATGAGCCATGAAATTCGCACGCCAATTAATGGTATTATAGGATTGGTTAATTTGCTTTCTCAAACGGAGATAAATGAAAAGCAAGCAGAAATGTTAAGTTTGTTAAGAACGTCTTCAACCTCTCTATTGGGCGTTATTAACGATGTTTTGGACCTTTCTAAAATTGAATCTGGCAAGTTTAAGATTAACCGTGGTGAAACAAATATTATCGAACTGTGTAAAGCCGTCATAAATCTGTTAGATATTGGTGCGAAAGAAAAACAAATAGCTTTGGTTCTGGAGCTTGACCCTAAACTTCCTAAAAATATAATCGCTGATTCATTAAGGTTGAATCAGATTTTAATGAATTTAATTGGCAATGCGATAAAATTCACGAACGACGGGACTGTTACTTTAAAAGTAGAAGTTTTAGATAAAAAGGGAAATAATCTCAGGCTTAAATTTACGGTTATTGATACAGGTATCGGGATTGCAAAAGAAAACATTGACAAAATATTTGAAGTTTTTGAGCAAGCAGACGAGCAAACAACCGTGAAATTTGGCGGAACTGGCTTGGGCTTATCTATTGTAAAAAACCTGGCCAAACTAAAAGGTGGTAATCTGGATGTAGAAAGTGAAGAAGGTAAAGGAAGTGCCTTTAGTTTTACAAACTGGTACGAGGTAGTTTCATCCTCAGTAGACGAGGAAAATGAGCAAGCAAAACCACCACAACTACTGCCATTCGATAATGTTAAAATTCTTCTAGCTGAAGATAATCTCATTAATACATTTCTAATTACCAAGATATTGAAGAGTTGGAGTGTCGAGGTTGTAGTTGTTGGAAATGGCCAGGAGGCAATCGATAAAATTAAAGAAGATGATTACGATTTAGTTTTGATGGACACCTATATGCCGGTAATGAGCGGAATTGACGCAATCAAATCGATTAGAAATGGAATTGTACCGGGCAAAGAAAATATTCCTATTATTAACTTTTCTGCAGCGATTATGGACGGGGATAAAAAGGTTGCAATGGATGCCGGAGCTAACGACATCTTAAATAAATCTTTTGAGCCGAAATTATTACACGATAAAATAAGATATTATTTAAAAAAGTAAATTATTTATTAAATAAGGTCATGGTTTGAGCTGCGCCAATACTTGCAAAGCTCTTAATCATGCTTACACCTCGGTTAATTAACGTTGGAAGCTCCTTTTGTTCATCTTTATCAAACGGGGCCAATACGTAGTTAGCTTGCATTCCTTTTCTAAAATTATCACTAATTCCAAATCGTAAGCGAGCGTAATTTTGTCCACCACATAACTCTTCTATACTTTTTAACCCATTATGCCCAGCACTGCTACCTTGTAATTTCATCCTTAATTTCCCTAACGGTAAAGCAAGGTCATCGACTACAACTAGTACATTTTCTGGTAAGATTTTCAATTCTTTCATCCAGTAATTAACCGCTTTGCCGCTTAAATTCATATAAGTGGTTGGTTTAATCACATGTAATTTTTTGCCTTTATAACTTACCTCAGCGTAGTAAGCTAATTTCAGCAATTCAAATTCACCTCCCAAATCTTTCACCAATTCATCGGCAATATTAAAACCAATATTATGCCTAGTATTTGCATATTCCGGACCTATATTACCCAGGCCAACGATTAGATACTTCATCTTGTAAAGTTATAAGCTAAAAGAATAAAGAGCAAAGATAAAATTAACGCTCATAAAATAAGGCGATACAAATCATCTTTGTATCGCCTCAAATCTATAAAATCACTTATTACTTACCTTTTGCAGCTTCAGTTTCAGCTTGTTTTAATGCTCTAGACATTGCTACAGATACGATTGTATCTTCTGGAGTATTAGTAACTGCGAATTCGCCTTTTTCCAAATCACGAACGCGGAATAAATTACCTACTTCCATTTTAGAAATATTCACTTCAACTACTTGAGGCATGTGCTTTGGCAATGACTTAACACGTAGTTTACGTAATTTCTGAACTAACTTACCACCCATTTTAACACCTGGAGAAGTTCCTGTTAATTTAACTGGAATTTCCATCACGATCTCTTTCTCATCAAACAATTGAAGAAAATCAACGTGTAATAATAAATCTGTTAATGGGTGAAATTGAACTTCTTTAATAATAGCTTTGGTTTTAGTACCACCGATGTTGATCTCTAAAAAGTTAGCTTCTGGAGTGTAGATAGCTTCGTTTAAATCGGTTCTTAATACTGCAAAGTGCACTTGCTCTTTACCACCATACAATACTGCAGGAACTTTACCTTCATAGCGAAGCTCTTTAGCATCGCGTTTCCCTACGTTCTCTCTTGGAGAACCGCTAATTGCGATTGTTTTCATCTTTTTGTTTTTATTTATTGTTAAAATTAAATTCTTCTTTTTGGTATTGAGTAGAACGTATTGCATTTAACCTTTCTACCTTCAACCTATTTTTGCTTTGGTCTTTCAGCTTTAAACCCTAAACAAGTCACTTATTGAACCATGCTCATTTACATTGGCAATTGCCTTTGCAAATAACTTCGCAGTGCTCAACACTCTTATTTTGCTACTTTCTTGCTTTAAAGGAATTGTATCTGTTACAATTAATTCCTCTAACATAGAGTTTTCGATAGTTTCATAAGCTTTGCCAGATAACACCGCATGCGTACAAACAGCTCTTACACTATTCGCACCGTTCTCCATAATTAAAGCTGCTGCTTTAGCTAGGGTACCTGCAGTATCGCAAATATCATCCATCAACACAATATCCTGACCGGTTACATCACCAATGATCGACATTGACTCGATTTCATTAGCGCGTAAACGTCTTTTATCACAGATTACAACTTCGGCATTAAAAAATTTAGCAAAAGTACGTGCCCTATATGAGCCACCCATATCAGGCGATGCAATAGTTAAATTCTTTAAACCTAGGCTTTTGATATAGGGTACAAATATTACAGATCCATCTAAGTGATCAACCGGAATATCAAAAAAACCTTGTATCTGAGCTGCATGCAAATCCATTGTCATAATACGATGAATACCTGCTGTCTTTAATAAATTAGCAACCAACTTTGCCCCTATTGCTACACGTGGCTTGTCTTTTCTATCCTGACGAGATAACCCATAATAAGGAACAACTGCAGTAATATAATGCGCCGATGCTCTTTTTGCAGCATCAACCATCAACAAAAGTTCCATTAAATTATCACTGGGCTGATTGGTAGACTGCACTAAGAAAACGTCACTACCTCTTATCGATTCATCAAATGAAGGCTGAAACTCGCCATCGCTAAACCGACTTAAAGTTACACTTCCTAGTGGCTTGCCGTAAGCGTCGGCAATTTTTTTCGCTAAATCTTTTGTACCGCTTCCGGCAAAAATCTTAACTGGGTTAAATTGCAATGGCATGATTTTCGGGTATCAATGCTGGTTAAAAAAAATCGGATTGCGGTTTTATTCACAATCCGAAAAAAATTTGTTGTCCGACCTGGATTCGAACCAAGACAAACGGTACCAAAAACCGTTGTACTACCCTTATACTATCGGACAATCTTCCATCACAGATGTTGTTCTGAAATGGAATGCAAATTTACGTATATTTTTTACAGCTGCAAGTCCGAATTAAAAAAAAATTAAATTTTTCTCAAAACATCGTTCTAAGTACCATTAAACGCCAAAAATTTGTTAAACTCATTAAATATTTATATTAATATCAATCTAATTCTTTATTTTCGGCAGCATTTCATGCACTAAACATTTTTGTAATCATCAATTAACACCATGAATTATTCAAAAACGAACAATATAATAGGCTGGATTTGTTTTTTCATAGCCACATTAACCTATATTTTAACTTTAGAACCTTCAGTTAGTTTTTGGGATTGCGGAGAATTTATTGCTTCGGCATTGAAAATGCAAGTGGTTCACCAACCGGGTGCTCCATTATTCTTAATGATTCAACGCTTCTTTTCTATTTTCGCTATGGGCGATGTAAATAAAGTTGCCTACTTCATGAATGTTGGTTCGGCTATTGCCAGTGGTGCAACCATTTTATTCTTATTTTGGACAATCACAGCATTAGCCAAAAAAATATTAGTCAAAGCAGGCGAGGAATTAACCTCTTCAAAATTGATCAGTATTATGGGTGCTGGTGCTGTTGGTGCATTAGCCTACACTTTTTCTGACAGCTTTTGGTTTTCAGCAGTAGAATCTGAAGTTTATGCACTGTCTTCTCTATTTACAGCAATTGTATTTTGGGCGATTTTAAAATGGGAAGCCATTGCAGATGAGCCACATGCAGACAAGTGGCTATTATTTATTGCGTATATCATGGGTTTATCTATCGGTATCCACCTGTTAAACCTACTAACCATACCAGCAATTGCATTTGTTTATTACTTCAGAAAAACTAAGGAACCTACAACTAAAGGCATCCTTAAAACTTTTGGAATTGGCATATTAATTTTAGCAGTCATTCAATACGGTATCATTCAATACCTAGTTTCACTGGGTGCATATTTCGACTTATTCTTCGTAAATACACTGGGCATGGGCTTTGGATCTGGCGTATTGGTATTTGCGCTACTAGTAATAGCCTCCCTAACATGGGGAATTAGGTATTCGATCAAACATCAGAAAAGGATTGTAAATCTTGCCCTTTTATCAACAGTGCTTGTTATTTTCGGCTATGCATCTTTTGCAATGATCGTAATTAGGGCACAAGCTAAGCCAAATCTAAATAATAGCGATCCGGATAATGCGTTTTCGTTTTTAAGCTATTTAAATCGTGAGCAATATGGCGATAGACCACTACTATTTGGCCAAAACTACAATTCCGTACCTAAATATGAAGATGATGGAAGTAGACCAATTAGCAAAGAAGTTGGTACCATCTATAGAAAAGGGGAAAATAAATATGAGGTGGCCGGAAAGAAAACTAAACAGATCTACGGAGAAAATGACGGTTTTCCAGATAGCATTAGAAGATTGCAACATCAAGTATTTTTCCCAAGAATGTACAGTGACGAAGGAAGACATGTTGAGTATTATAAAGACATGATGGGTTTAAATGATACCGACTTCCCTGGGTTTGGCAAAAACTTTGGCTTTTTCTTGAAGTATCAAACCGGCTTAATGTACATGCGTTATTTTATGTGGAATTTTGCTGGCCGCCAAAATGACGATCAAGGTCAAGGCAGTGTATACGAAGGCCAATGGCTTAGCGGTATCAAACCAATTGACGCAATGCTTTTAGGAGATCAAACTAATTTGCCTCCTTCTATTGTTGAAAGTAAATCGTACAATCGTTTTTTCTTTTTACCATTAATCTTAGGGATTTTAGGCGCAATATGGCACTTTAAACGTAATCAAAAAGACGCGGGAATAATTGGTTTGTTGTTTTTCTTTACTGGATTAGCAATCGTATTATATTTAAATCAGAAGCCATTAGAACCTCGTGAACGAGATTATGCTTATGTTGGATCATTCTATGCATTTGCCATTTGGATAGGATTAGGTGTGTTAGCTATTAGGGAATGGTTAACAAAATTACTAACCCCACAAACAGCAGCGATTGGGGCCACTGTAATTGCTTTAGGTTGCGCACCTGTAATTATGGCGGCACAAGGATGGGATGACCATGATCGTTCTAGCAAAATGGTACCTCACGACATTGCTGTAAGTTACCTGGAATCTTGCGCACCAAATGCCATTTTATTCACTTATGGAGATAATGATACATACCCGCTTTGGTATGCGCAGGAAGTAGAAAATGTTCGTCCAGATATCCGACTAGTAAACCTAAGTCTATTTGACACGGATTGGTACATCAACAATATGAAACGTAAAGTGCATGAATCAGAAGCACTACCACTTTCGATGAAACCTAATCAATATGTTTCGGGTGTTCGTGATGTAATGTATTATCAAGATTATAAAATTGCCGAATCAATTGAGCTTAAACAAATTGTTGACTTATTGCTTTCAGAAAGCGAATCGGATAAGTTAGCACTTAGTGATGGTAGCAAAACCAATTTTATTCCAACTAAGAATTTCAAATTAACAGTTAATCCGCAAGACGTCATTAACACAGGTACACTTCCGGCTTCGGCTGCCGATAAAATTGCACCCGCTATGGAGTGGAAATTTAACAAAGGATATGTGACAAAAGGTACTTTAGCCATGTTCGATATCTTAGCTCATAACAACTGGAAGCGTCCAATCTACTTCTGTAGCACGGTACCTTCTGAGCAATTCAACGGTTTAGATAATTATTTATATACCGAAGGATTGGCTTTGCGTTTATTGCCACTAAAACCTGACAGCTTAAACAATACTGGTGAGCAGGCGGTCAATTTAGATCCAATGTACAATCATGTAATGAATAAATTTAAATGGGGTAATGTTAAAACAGCTACTTATTTGGATTCACAATCAGCAGATGACATTTCTATCTTCAATAATATTTTCAATAATTTAACTACTGCTTTAATCAAAGAAGGCCGTTTGGAAGATGCAAAGAAAGTAATGCGTAGGTACGATGAGGTTATGCCTACTAAGATTTATGGAATCAGAACAATGATGACTGTTGCAACGATGGCACAAAACCTATATATTTTAGGAGAGACTGAAAAAGCGAACCAGCTGTTAAAAAAATCGGCCGACTATATTCAAAAAGAAATCAGCTATTTGTCTGATGTTTCAAAGAGTAAAGGGATGTTAGTTGGCGGCCAAAATGTTCAAATTGCTTTAGTATATGGCTTAGAACCAATGGCCAAAGTTGCAGGGCAATACCAACAAACTAAACTAGCCCAAGATTTAGAGAAACAATATAATAACTTATATAGCAGGTTTAGTCTATACTTCGGACCGCAGCAATAAGCTTAAACAAAGTTAAAATAAAGCCAGCGCTATCTTTAGCGCTGGCTTTTGTCATTAAAAAGTAGAGATTATTTGATTTTAGATTAAACCTTATATCTTTTTTCAATTCTTAACATAGGATAAGAAAGCATCTCAAAAAATTAAATATCTTTACCCCAATTAAAAAAAAACTTAAAATGAAATTAAAACTTAGCGCAATTTTAATGGTAGCTGTTCTTAGCGTATCATTCCTAGCTTTTACGCCGAAAGCAGACACTTATACTGTAGATTTAACAAAATCTTCAATTTCTTGGGAAGCAAAAAAATTAGTTGGTGGACATTCTGGGTTTGTAGATTTAACCTCCGGAACGCTAGTTTTTAATGGTAAAAAATTAGCTGGTGGCGGTTTTATTGCTAACATGACCACGATTAAAACGATGGATAATGGAACTAAACCAAACGCTGGTTTAGATAAGCACTTAAAAGCAGACGACTTTTTTGGTGTAGAAAAACATCCTGCAGCAAACTTTACAATTAAAAAAGTTCAAGGAAGTGGTGCTAATTTAAATATCACAGGAGATTTAACGATTAAAGGAGTAACTAAATCAGTTACTTTCCCTGCTACGGTAACCTGGAATGCAGATAAAACAATTTCAGCAGTTGCAGAAAAAATTGAAATCGATAGAACTAAATATGGTATTCAATACAGATCTAAATCTGTTTTCTCTGATATAGGCGATAAAATGATCGAAGATAATTTCACTATATCTGTAAAATTGGTTGCAAAAAAATAAGTAAAATCACTTTTTTATAGAACGAGTCTCTTTGCTACTTTGACAAACTTATAAGTTTGTCAAAGTAGCAAAGAGACTTTTTTTGTTGAAAAACGGATTTGCTATTCTAACTTTCAATATATACCTTTAACAGTAACAAAGAAAGACTTTTCAGCAACACACACCATAAATGTTAGATTCCAAACTCAACCTGTTAGTCATTGATGATGATGATATTAACATATTTATCATTAAAAAGATTGTTGAAAAAACAGGCTTTGATATTGAAATGGTATCTCGAAATAATGGACAACAAGCATTGGATTATCTAAATGAAACCATTACTCAAAACAAAGCGCTACCCAGTTTAGTCTTAATAGACATCAACATGCCAGTAATGAATGGTTGGGAGTTTATCGAAGCTTACGAGGAACTTAATATTGAACAAAAGGTAGACATGTACATTCTTTCTTCTTCTGTTTACGAGAATGATATTGAAAAAACTAAGGGCTATAAAACCGTAAGAGGGTTTATCTCCAAACCACTTTCAATGGAGCGTCTAACAGAATTGATTAAAGCAATACGGTATTAAACAATTTTAAACCTATCTTCTTCTAACTCAATATAAGCTTGAGTTTTAGATTTGGAGTGGTAAAATAAACACTTCCAATGTTCTGTTGCAGCTTTTTTACCGAACTCATCTCGTAACTCCATTGCTTTCCTGCCATCAAAATCATACTTAGCAATGAATTTACGGATTAACTCTTCGGGCTCGGGGAGTACATCTCCACCAAAAAATACTTTATCTTCGCCATCCTCTATTAAAAAAACTTGATGGTAAGGGCAATGCGCACCTGTTAATTCAAAGCTAATTTGATCTGTTAATTTACCGGTGCCTTCAATTAACTGCATTTGCGCATTACGTTGTAAAAATTCAAAAATCTCTGTATGATAAGATGATGAAGTGCTGGTAAATGCAGTCTCCCACTCCCCTCTTTGCACCACATAAGTTGCATTAGGGAAACTAAGTTCCATAACCCCATTAACTTGGTGGACCATGCCACCCGAATGGTCGAAATGTAAATGTGACATCAATACTAAATCAACATCATGTGGGTCAAAGCCCGCCTTTATGATATTTTTATGCAAAAACAACTCGCCATCGTCATCGCTATAACCTAACCCGGTATCAAGTAAAATCAGTTGCTCAGCTAATTTGATTAGAAAAGGCTGCACGTGAATAAATAAAGAAGCTGGCCTGTCTTTTGGATTATCCTTCGCAGGGTCAAATGGAACAAACTTCTTAGTTGAATCTACAGAATAAGAGCCTTCGTTTAACGTAATAACTTGCATCGGCATAAGCTAGAAAAGATTTATGAGAAATATTACCGCAAATATAAGGAACATTGAGGATTTGAATTAGCTTAATAAAAATTGTGTATTATTCGACCAAATAATTCGTCTGTTTTTTGTATCTATGCTTAACGATAAACTAAACTGTACGTAAAAGGAAGATGGAAAAAAGATGGGCGCAAGTTGAACAAGTTGATTCTACCAAAAGCAATCTACTTGCCCGCGAATTGAATATTGATCCAAGCTTAGCCCAAATCCTTACCCAAAGGGGTATTGCTAATTTTGAGGAAGCACGCTATTTTTTTAGACCACAATTAACACATTTACATGACCCTTTTTTAATGAAAGGGATGGAAATGGCAATCGACCGGATTCAACATGCAATAAACCGTGAAGAAAAAATATTAATCTACGGAGATTATGATGTAGACGGCACTACTGCTGTAGCTTTAGCTTATAGCTTTTTTAACCAGTTCACAGGCAACATTGCTTATTATATTCCTGATAGGCACAAAGAGGGCTATGGCATTTCTACATTAGGAATAGACTATGCCAATGAGCATGGGTTTAGTTTAATCATCGCCTTAGATTGTGGTATCCGTTCGGTTGATAAAGTTGACTATGCGAACAGCTTAGGAATTGATTTTATTATTTGCGACCATCATTTACCTGGTGACGAAATTCCATCCGCAATTGCGGTATTAGATCCTAAACAGGTAGATTGCAGTTATCCGTTCAAAGAACTATCTGGTTGTGGAATTGGATTTAAATTAGCACAAGCCTACTGCCAGGCAATGGATCTTCCTGAAGACTACTATACACAATACTTAGATCTAACCATGGTTAGTATTGCGGCGGATATTGTACCTATAGTAGATGAGAACAGAGTATTGGCTCACTTTGGTCTGATAAAATTGAATGAAAATCCATGCCGCGGGCTAAAGGCCTTGATGGAAATTTCGGGCAAAACAAGCAACTATACCATTACAGATGTAGTTTTTATTTTAGCGCCACGCATCAATGCTGCAGGGCGGATGGGACACGGAAACGACGCCGTAAAAATGCTACTTTGCGAAGGTGATATCGCTTTAGCACAAAGTAGTTTAATTAATGAGCAGAATACGGATCGCAAATCCTTTGATCAAAACATAACACTCGAAGCATTAGCGATAATTGAAGGAAGTGAAGAGCTTATTAAGCGAAAAACGACCGTTGTTTACCAGCAGGACTGGAACAAAGGTGTTATTGGAATTGTGGCATCCCGCTTAACAGAGAAATATTACCGCCCCACAATAGTTCTAACTGAGTCGAATGGATTTTATACCGGATCAGCGCGATCAGTGGCAGGTTACGATCTTTATGAGGCTTTAGTTAAATGTGCTGATCTCTTAGAACAATTCGGTGGCCATAAATTTGCGGCCGGACTAACACTGAGACCTGAAAATCTGCAATCGTTCACTGAAAAATTTGAGAGCGTAGTTGCTGGCAGTATTCATCCATCTTTATTAATACCTGAGATTAGCATCGACGCTGAAATTGACTTATCACAGATAGATTCGAAATTTTATCGGATTTTAACGCAAATGGGACCTTTTGGACCGCAGAACATGAATCCGATATTTGTTAGTCGTGGTGTTTGTTTAGTGGGTTTTCCGCAAATAGTTGGTACAAATCATTTAAAATTAAGTGTAAAACAACAAAATTCAGCTATTTTTGATGGCATTGCATTTGGCTTAGCTAATTTTGAAGGGCAGTTGAAACAAAATACGCAATTTTCAATATGTTACATGATCGAAGAGAACCTGTGGAAAGACAAAAGAAGGTTGCAGCTAAATATTAAAGGAATAAAAATAGATTAATAACAAAAACTTCGTAAATTTTAAAAGCTTTGCAAGTTCTACTATAGATATATGATTTTAAAAGCCGAGAATCTGGTTAAAAAATATAAACAACGTACCGTTGTTAACGATGTCTCTTTTGATGTAAGTCAGGGGGAAATTGTGGGTTTACTTGGACCTAACGGCGCCGGAAAAACAACGTCGTTTTATATGATCGTTGGATTGATAAAGCCAAATGAAGGCAATATCTATTTAGAAGGTGAAAATATTACCAAAGACCCAATGTATCGTAGGGCCCAAAAAGGTATAGGTTATCTAGCCCAAGAAGCGAGCGTATTTAGAAAACTAACGGTGGAGGATAATATTATGGCCATCTTAGAAATGACTGCTTTGGGAAAGGAAGAGCGGAGAGAAAAGCTTGAAGAACTAATTAATGAATTTAGTTTACATAAAGTGAGAAAAAATCGTGGTGATTTGCTCTCAGGTGGTGAACGAAGACGGACTGAAATTGCCAGAGCGCTTGCTGCAAACCCAAATTTCATCTTATTGGATGAGCCATTTGCAGGAGTTGACCCAATCGCAGTAGAAGAAATTCAAACCATCGTAGCTCGTTTGAAAGAAAAAAATATAGGTATCCTTATTACTGATCACAATGTGCAGGAAACCTTATCCATTACCGATCGTGCCTACTTATTGTTTGAGGGTAAAATACTTGAATCGGGTACCCCCGAGGTATTAGCTGCCAACGAGATGGTGAGAAAGGTATATTTAGGCGCAAACTTTGTACTACGTAGAAAAAAGCTCTAAACCCTAGTCAATGGCAATTGTTAATTCAATATTTACCTGGTACATGAAAAAGCGCATTCATCAGATTGAGCTTTTTATGAAATATCCATTAGATGTTCAAGAAGAGTGGTTACATAGCTTAATTTCAAGCGCTCAAAATACCGAATGGGGAAAGGAATATGATTATAAATCTATTCTAACCGTAGCACAATATAAGGAACGTGTTCCAATACAAAATTACGATACACTAAAACCCTATATCGAGCGTATGCTCAAGGGCGAACAAAATATCTTATGGCCGTCGGAAATAAAATGGTTTGCTAAATCGTCGGGTACTACAAGTGATCGAAGCAAATTTATTCCGGTTTCAGAAGAAGCATTAGGCGAGTGCCATTTTAAGGGTGGAAAAGACATGATTTCGATCTATTGCAATAATCGCCCCGACACCCAAATGTTTACGGGAAAGGGGCTTGTATTGGGCGGTAGTCATCAAATTAATCAACTTTGCGACGATATTCATTTTGGTGATCTTTCAGCTGTGCTGATAAAAAACTTGCCAATGTGGGCAGAGTATTATCGCACGCCTAATATTGCAATTGCTTTAATGGATAATTACGAAGAAAAGATGGACAAAATGGCAGAAGCTACCATTAAGGAAAACGTAACCAATATAGCAGGAGTGCCTACATGGACTATTGTGTTAGCAAAAAAAGTGCTAGCAATTACCGGAAAAAGTAACTTATTAGAAGTATGGCCTAATCTTGAGCTATACTTTCACGGAGCTGTAAATTTTGGCCCTTATCGTGAGCAATTTAAAGAGTTAATCCCTTCGCCAAACATGTATTATTTAGAAACTTATAATGCATCAGAGGGCTTCTTTGGAATACAGGATCAAGATCAATCTGAAGAATTGCTATTAATGCTCGATTATGGCATTTACTACGAATTTTTGCCCTTAGAAAATATTGGCGCCGACCAGCCAAAAACGCTTTCTCTGGATCAAGTGGAGCTTCATAAAAATTACGCAATTATCATTTCCACTAACGCAGGTTTATGGCGTTATTTAATTGGAGATACTGTCCAATTCACATCTATCCATCCTTTTAGGATTAAAATTACTGGCAGAACTAAGCATTTTATCAATGCGTTTGGTGAAGAAGTGATCATCGATAACGCAGAGCAGGCACTTGCAAAGGCTTGTGAGGCTACATCAGCAAAAATAAGAGACTACACCGCCTGCCCCATTTACTTTAAGGGAGAAGAAGCTGGTGGCCACGAGTGGATTATTGAATTCGAGTCTCAACCTTCCAACTTTGAATTGTTTATCGATGTGATGGATCAAACGCTGAGAGAGATCAATTCTGATTACGATGCTAAGCGTTTTAAGGATATGGCATTGCGTAGACCAAAGGTACACAACGCCCCCGCGAATACTTTTTACAACTGGCTTAAACAACGCGGTAAATTAGGGGGCCAACACAAAGTTCCTCGGTTAGCAAATGATCGGCAGTATGTAGATGAGATTTTAACAGTGTTAGGCACAACAATTGATGTAGTTGAGTAAACACATCAATTATGGATAAGAAAAAATTAATCCTCAATTTCAAATCATTTACAAGAAAAGCTGAAGCACTCCTAAAAAATAAATCGCTATCATTAAATAAAGTCCAAGAAGCTTTTAAAAATGCTAATGTTAACAAAAGCGCATTAACTTCGATATGGGATAAATTGCATCTTTTATTATCCTTTGCAAAAGACTATGCTCAGGGCAACTACACGATTGCACCTATTGGTTCGGTTATCGCCATTTTTGCGAGCTTACTGTATTTCGTATCACCACTTGATTTTATCCCAGATTTTATTTTAGGCTTAGGATTTATTGACGATATCTACGTACTAACCTTAGTTTATAAGCAGGTTAGCAAAGATTTAGAAAAATACAAGCACTGGAAGGAAAATACCAAAAACGTTATTCATATTTAATAAGGTTTTAAATTGTTTGCTTTGTTGATTATTTTCATTAAATTTAAGTAGCTAATAAACAAACTATTATGAGAACCGTTCAGCATGTATTAAACACCAAACCTGTTCAAGTATACAGTGTAACAGCATCCACATCTGTTCTGGATGGTCTAAAAATGATGACTGAAAAAAACATCAGTGCATTATTAATTATGGAGGGTGAAATTTTACACGGCATTTTTACCGAGCGTGACTACGCACGTAAGATTGTATTACATGGCAAGGCATCGAAAGACACACCTGTCAGCGAAGCTATGACGATCAATCCCATCACTGTTATTGCTACAGACAGTATTGAACTGTGCATGGAGATTATGACGGAAAAACACATCAGACACCTGCCAGTGATAAACGAAAATCAGGTGGTAGGAATGGTATCAATTGGCGACGTGGTGAAATTTATCATTGCTGATCAAAAACAGACCATCTCTCAGCTAGAAAGTTATATTAACTCTTAATTAATTAAGAATCTAGTCTTTCCATCTCCACTCGCCTGCAATTTTTAGTGGTTCTTTTAGTCGTTGAGAGATTAGGAATGCTTCTAATTTTTCTTCCGTTTGCTTTTGTACAGGGATTTTAACTGTGTTAGCCAGTGCATAAGTCAACATTGCTCCATAACGCACTGTATTTTTCAGACCTTGCTCATCTACGAGCTTAAACGTATCGCCATCAGAGTGATAAAATGGTCCTGAATTATTTGGCAATCTGCCGCCAGCGCCACCACCTGTCGGAATGCCCTCCAGTAAAAATGGTTGATGATCGCTATGTAAGCTTGCTCCAGCTAAGAATAAATTTTTAAAATTCGTATCAATTTTCACAACTTCAGCTCCCCAGGCAGTAAAAAGTGGTTCCATTTCTTCTCTAGAAGTAGAGAAGCCCTTTGGATCATTTGTCATATCATAATTTAACATAAAACTAACCTGGTCTAAAGTCTTATTTTCTCTGCTTTGCGCAACGTAAGCCTTCGAACCCAAAAGCCCTTGTTCTTCTCCCATAAATAGCACAAACTCAACTGTTCTTTTTGTTTTAAGATTTAATTTCTTGAAGGTTCTTGCCATATCAATTACGGAGAAAGATCCAATACCATTGTCAATTGCACCAGTTGCTAAATCCCAGCTATCTAAATGTCCACCGACTACAATTTTTTCATTTGGAAGATCAGTGCCTTTGAAGGTGGCTATTACATTTCTAGCTTTGATTAAGCCAGAGAAATTTGTCATTTCTATTGTAGAGAATTGCTTAGCAGTTTTAAGTTTCTCTTTTAAAGCCATCCCGTTTTCTAACCCAATACAAACCGCTGGGATAGGAATTAATTTACCAGTAACAGATGCAGTCCCAGTTAATAATACACCATTCTTAACTGTATTGATGATAATTACGCCGATAGCACCATACTTTGTTGCAATCGCAGTTTTTTCTGAGCGGTGTAAAGATCCAGTGCCCTTTGGCGAGCCTGGTAACACACCCAAATAGATTAATGCAATTTTCCCTTTAACTTGCTCCAATAGCGGTTGATAATCTGCATCTAAACCGTTACCTACATCGACAATTTCGCCTGTAACATTCGACTCAACTGGTGAATGTGCTAAAGTCACCGCTCTCACAGTGCTCATATCTGTTGTAGAAGGTCCAATTTTAACAGCAATTGTTTTCCTATTCCAACTTTCAACCTCAAATGGTTGATATTTCACATCACAACCGTAAGATTTTAAAAGGTTATAAGCGTATTCCTCAGCCTTTGCTCCATTTACAGAACCCGTTAAGCGATGACCAATAGTTGTTGATGCATCTTTTAAGTTCGCATAGGCATTTGAACTGTTCTGAACCTCGTTATTAATTTGCTTAAACGCCGTTCCAAAATTATCTTGAGCCTGAGCGGTAAGGCAAAGCGAAGCTAGTGCTAAGAAAAAGAAATTCTTCATTACGATTATATTTTTGGTGAAAATAAGAGTTTTTTAACAAGGATTACAGTGATTTTTAGATTTCACTGATTCGTTACAATTGGTTCTGTCAATAGAATATCCATGCGCTTATAAATATTAGGCCTTATGTATGGCTTTTTTCGGAAATGCCAAAGAAGCTACAATGCTCGTCGTTAAAATAAATAAAATGACCAACAACGAATGTTCTGTTGTAAAGCCCCAAGCCTTCAAATAGTCATGAGCTAGCATTTTAACACCTATAAAGGTAAGTAAAACCGCCAATCCAGTTTTGAGGTAATGAAATTTATGGATAATGTTCACTAATAAGAAGAACATCGATCTTAGCCCCATAATGGCAAAAATATTCGAAAAGAATACGATATAAGCATCTTTAGTAACTGCAAAAATTGCTGGAATTGAATCTACAGCGAATATCAAGTCTGTAAACTCCACAATTAACAACACTAGAAACAATGGGGTCAACAATCTCTTTCCTCCCACATTATGAAAGAACTTTTTCCCTTCATACTTAGGATGAATTTTGAAAAATCTTGATGCAAACTTTACCACAGGATGGTTCTCGGGATCTATTTTATCATCCTCCTCTTTGGAAAAAAACATCTTTATTCCTGTGAAAAGCAAAAACGCCCCAAAAACATATAAAATCCAAGAGAATTGGTTAATTAATGCTGCGCCAGCAAAAATAAAGATAAAGCGCATGATAATGGCCCCTAAGATACCCCAAAATAGCACCCTATGGTAGTATTTTTCTGGTACTGCAAATGCTGAAAAAACAAGCACAATGACAAAGATATTATCTACAGATAACGCATATTCTATTACATAACCTGTTAGAAACTCGATTCCTAGGTTATTTTTGTAAATCGTTAAACTCTCTTCAAAATGCCCCGGCACCAAAGAAATCGGATGCTTATGGGCTGCTACAACTTGCTCAAGCTTAGCATAACTATCGATACCATGCAAATATTGTCCTTCTAATACCAACAAGAAGTAAAAACCTAGGGCTAGCAACACCATGATAAAACTCATGATTGCTGCCTGTTTTAAACTAATGGTATGGTCTCTCTTACTGAACAGTCCCAAATCAAGCGCTAAAATAAGCACGATAAATAGTAAAAAGCCGGAGATAAATAGAAGTTCGTGCGACATTATTTTTTGCGTTCTGTAGTATATCTAACTAATTGTTCGAGGCCAGTTCTGGCTTCGCTTTCTTCAAATGTATATAAAATATCAAATGCTTCTTGCTGGTATTCAAGCATTTTTTGATTAGCATAATGAACCCCTTGTTTACTGTTTACAAAATCAATAATATCTTGTATCTTCTTTGGGTCGTCTTGATGATTTTTCACCAAGTTAATTATTCTTTTCCGTTCGGTTTTATCGACCTCATTGAGCGCATAAATTAACGGTAAAGTAACTTTCTTCTCTTTAATATCAATTCCTAGAGGTTTACCTACGTCGTCAGTTCCAAAATCAAAGGTATCGTCTTTAATTTGGAACGCAATCCCAACTTTTTCTCCGAACAAACGCATTTTTTCGATAGTTGCTTCATCGGCACCTGCCGACGCAGCTCCGCAAGCGCAACAAGAGGCAATTAAGGAAGCTGTTTTTTGTCTAATCACATCAAAATAAAGCGCCTCACTAATATCCATTCTCCTTACTTTTTCGATTTGCAATAGCTCGCCCTCGCTCATTTGTTGCACCGCTTCCGATACAATTTTTAATAAGGCAAATTCATTGTTGTTTACAGACAACAACAAACCCTTAGCTAACAAGAAATCACCCACCAGCACCGCTATTTTATTTTTCCATAACGCATTGATCGAAAAAAAGCCTCGTCTTTCGTATGCATTGTCCACTACATCGTCGTGCACCAACGTTGCGGTATGAAGCAATTCAACTAAAGCGGCTCCACGATGTGTTGATTCGATAATACCACCGCATAACTTAGCTGCAAAAAAAACGAACATCGGACGCATCTGCTTACCCTTACTTTTAACAATATAATGGGTAATGCGATTAAGTAAAGGTGCTTCACTTTGCATGGAAGCTTTAAACTTTGCTTCAAATGCATCAATTTCGGCAGCAATAGGGAGTTTTATCTGATTTATTCCGGGCATTCAGCTAAAAAATGTGTTTGCAAACTTACTTATTAAAAGCGTATTTTTAGTCAAATTATTAATGTGAAGTTATCATGATTTATTAATAGCGATGAAAATATTTCTAAGCTCCTTTTTAGCACTCATCATCGTTTTGTTTGTGCTGTACTTTATTGGTCCAAAACCCACAAAGCCAAATTATCTAACTAAGCTTCCAAAAGTCCCAGAACTAACAAACTTAGCTGATTATGTTGCAGCGCAAGAAGCTAAGTCCAAAGTAAAGCCTGGCAATGAGGCCGAAATTGTGTGGGCCGACTCTTCAAAGCAAGAACAAACAGACTATGCAGTAGTTTATTTACATGGATTTTCAGCTTCGAAAGCAGAAGGGGATCCTGCTTATACTTATCTTGCAAAATCACTAAAAGCAAATATGTATTTGGCTCGTTTGGCCGACCATGGTTTAGATACTGTTGCGCCTATGGAATACTTCACAGCCGAGCGTCTATGGGAAAGCGGAAAGCAAGCTTATGCAATTGGGAAAAAATTAGGAAAGAAGGTGATTTTAGTTGGCACTTCAACGGGTGGAACTTTAGCCTTACAATTGGCAGCTGCTTATCCAGAAGTTAACAGTTTAGTGCTTATGTCGCCTAATATTGCAATTAACGATAGTAAGGCTTGGCTTTTAAATAATCCATGGGGATTGCAAATTGCCAGACAAGTAACTGGGGGCGATGAAAGAAAAGTTGACGGCAAAAGTCCACTTTATAAAAAATTTTGGTACACTAACTATCGGCTTGAATCTGTTGTACAATTAGAAGAACTCCTAGAGAGCAGCATGAACACTGCCCTTTTTAATAAAGTAAAACAACCTGTACTGATGCTCTATTATTATAAAAGCGAAACTGAGCAAGATCCTGTTGTACGCGTAGATGCTATGTTAAAAATGTTTGACGAATTAGGAACCCCAATTAAGGATAAGCAAAAAGTTGCCTTACCAAAAACTGGCAACCACGTAATTGGATCATCTATTACTTCTAAAGATATTAAAGGAGTAGAAAAAGCGATGGACGATTTTATAGCGGCACGGTTAAAGTAAAACTAAAGCGAACTTATATGCGTTGTGGTTAGCACAGACAACAAACTAATGAAATATATTTTTACCGAAACAATATATAAAATTGGCATTAATTGGGCGGTCGACGTGCCAGCAGAAATCTCTGATAAGATGATCACCAATAGGGGATATATTAGAATAAAAGGCCAGATTAACCATTTTGATTTTATCCAAACCTTAGTTCCTGTAAAAAATGGGCCCTACCGACTCTTCGTTAATCTAATCATGATGAAAGGTGGTAAAACGGCGGTTGGACAAAAAGCTACATTTGAAATAGCGCAAAATCACACTGAAGTGGAGAAGATGTATCCCATGCCGAAACTACTGGCCGATGAACTTGAATATCATCAATTAACAAATGATTTTAACCAATTAACGCCTTTTAGAATAAAAGATATCTTAAAATATTTGAGTTATGTGAAAACCGAAGAAACATTGAAGAAAAACATTGACAAAGTAATTGTTCAATTGAAAAACAAAGTTGCTAATCCAAGAATTCCTTAACAGTCAATAATTAATACCATCGCATGAGATTTCTATACATCCTCATTTTTTTATCTTTCATTAATTTCTCCAATGCTGCTGCTGCTATCGATTTTCAAAAGATAACTGTAGAAAAAGCCATATTGAAAGCGCAAACCGAAAATAAAAAAGTGTTAATTTACTTTACTGCTGGGTGGTGTGGGCCATGTAAATGGATGGAGCAAAATACTTTCAAAGATCAAACAGTTGTCAGTTTAGTAAATGCTCAATTTATATCGATAAAAGTTGACATCGACAGCTGGAAAAGCAATGAGCTTAAAAAACAATACAACATCGCTCCGATCCCTGCATTTGTAATTTTAAAAAATGACGGAACTTTTGTGAATAAGATAATTGCAGCGCAAAAACCCACTGCCTTCATTAATTTTTTAAATGGCTCTGATTCTACCGCAGCAATACAAATTGCAAGTCCTTTATTAACAAAACGACTAGGTAAATGGGCTGTAAGACCAGGAGCTGGTATGGGTATCGCTAGGTCCAAGCTACTGAATTTGGAAAAATCTCATCGAACAAATTTCCGTGGAGGGTTATTTTTATCTTTCGATAATGAACGCTTTATGATTAAACCTGGGATTAATTTCCTCTCAGCAGGAACTAAGAGTGAAAAACTAAACTATCTGCAAGTACCGATTGATTTAGGCTTCAAATTTATAAAAAGAACAATTTTCGGTAACCAAGGAGGTTTTAAAATTATCGGTGGCCCTTACTACTCGCTTTTATTAAATGGTCATGCGACCAAACTAAGCAAAAAAGACTATGGACTTAGTTATGGCCTTGGCATTTTTATGGGTTCTCAGCCGCAATCAGCTATAGATTTAATATTTAAGGTAGATCAAGGACTTAACGATGTCTATCCTCAAATTTTGGAGAAACAACACAATCAGGTATATAGTCTCTCAGCTACGCTAACCCTTGGGAAATAAGGATAGATTTTCTTTCAATTTAAGTAAGGCAGGCTTATAACTTTCGCCAATCGGTATGTTTTCACCATTTACAATGACTTGGTTTTTAGCAATTGTATGAAGAAAGGATTGGTTAACTAGATAAGATCTATGTATTCTGAAAAATACTGATTGAGGCAATAACTCATTTAAGTATTTCATCGTCATGTGTGCAATTAGATTTCCACTTAGCGTATACAAAATGATATAATCTTTGATAGATTGCGCGTATAAGAGGTTTTGATGATATACTTTCACAAGTTTCCCTGCTATTTTGAAATAAGTATAATCCGGTATTTCTCCGACCTCTATGGACTGCTGTTTGAAAAGTTTTTCCAAGCTTTTATCAAATCGCTCTTTTGTAATCGGTTTCACTAAATAGTCAACTGCATTAAGGTCGTAGCTTGCTGCTGCATATTCAGAAAAGGCGGTCGTAAAAATTACTGCTGGTGGACTTTTAAGTGATTTAATAAATTCGACCCCATTCATGCCAGGCATTTTGACATCTAAAAACAAAACGTCTATTTTTTGTTGATGTATTATTTCGAAAGCCTCGAAAACTGTACTGCATTTTTTGATTAAAACCAGTTGATCATTCTTAGCCATATAGCTTTCTAGAATATTTTGAGCAAGCGGCTCATCATCTACGATTAAACAATTCATCATCCTATTGCTAAGGTTAAACTCACTTGATAAATTTTTCCATCTTGCTGTATTTCCAATTTATGCCTGTCTGGATAAAGAATTTCTAGCCTTTTTCTAACATTGGACAAACCAATTCCCCCAGTAGTTACCTTTGTATTTGCAATGCTGTTTTCAACTTCTAGTGTTAACTCGTTTTCAGTTTTACAGATGATGATGTTTACAAAGCCTTCCTTTTCTTCTTCTTGAACCCCATGCTTAAAAGCGTTCTCAATGAAAGGTAATAATAACAAAGGGCTAATGTTACCATCCTCGTCTATGCCTTGTACTTCCAAGTTAATATGAATTGCAGTGCGATATCGAATTTGTTCCACCTCTACATAATTACGAATAAATGCAATTTCATCTTTTAAGGAAACTAGTTTCTCATCAGCCTTGTACAAAATGTAACGCATCATTTCGGCCAGTTTAGCTACTAACGGCGCCGTATCTTTCGATTGCAGTAAAGCCAAACCGTAAATATTATTTAAAGTATTAAAAAAGAAATGAGGCTGCAATTGAGCCCTTAAATAGGTTAATTCGGAAATGAGCTGTTGCTCTTTTAACGTTTTTAGCTGCTCATTTTGCTTGGCTGAATGAATAAAATAAGCTAGAAAACTAACCCCACAAAGCTGTACCATCATATGGCTTAACGTAAAGCCAAGGCGTTTCAAATAATACCATTTTAATGCATCACTTCTAACTTTATCAGAAAGAAAATCTAAATGTGAAGTCAATAAGTAAGTTGCTTTTTTATAAAAGAAATGGAATATTAAAAAAAGAATAATCAATACGATAAAAGACCATACTCTATTTATTTTTAAACAATACTGTAATGCTCGGTAAAACAGTAGAAATGCAATGATATTAAACGTGCCAAACACCAAGGCAAATTCTAATTCATAATGGGGAATTCCTATATAATTATTTTCCCAGAAATTATATTCAAAACTGGAAAGCAAACCAATACCATAGAAATAAACCAAAAAGAAGATGATTTCTATTTTAGTATATCTAGAAAGTTTAAAACTCAAGTCTGGCGGCATGTCGACAAGGTAAAAATTATTTAGTAATCCTGATTTAGTTGCGCTATTTTTTCGACTAAAACTCGTTTTTTTTCGACTAATCCTCTCTATTTCATCCCTGTCGATTTTATGATGGGCTTGGTCTAAATTCGAAAAAAATGAAGTGCAAAAGATTTACTTTTGAATATAAACTTCAAACTATGGAACAGATTAAAACGATTACCCTATTTGTAATACTATTTATTTTTTCGCTTACCACAATTGCGCAAACCGTTACCATCACCGGTAAAACTACTGGTGTTGATGAGGGTACTTGGCTATTTCTTAAAACCTCAGCACAAGACAGAGTTTTAGATTCCACAAGAGTGAAAGAAGGCAAGTTTACCTTAATCGGAAAAGCCAATGAAAAAGTAAGTCAACTACTTATACACACGCCCAAATTCAAGAACTACATTTTTTTCTGGGCAGAACAAAATACACATCTCGAGTTAAAAGACGGAGAATTTAAAAAGGCCATTATTTCTGGCTCTAACACACAGGCTGAAGAGGTTAAACGTGCGCAATTAAAAGAACCAAACCGCAAATTACAAGACAGTTTAACCCAGCTTTTAACATTAGCAAAAGATGATAGTAGCAAAAAAGAACTTAAAGAAAAACTAAATGCCGCAAGAATTGCAGAAAAAGAACTGGACATCGCTTATGTAAAAAATAATCCAAGTTCCTTAATAAGCGTCAATTCATTGAGTGTGTACTCCTCTACTTGGGGAAAAGAAAAAGTAACTGAACTTTATCAAGGATTAAGTTCAGAAATGAAAAATACCAGTTATGGGAAAAGTATAAAAGACTTTCTTGCGCTAAACAAGGAAATAAAAATTGGAGGGCAATTTGCCGATTTTTCTCAAGCCAATACCAATGGCACAATGATTAAACTATCAGACATCAAGGCAAAATACATTTTACTAGAGTTTTGGGGATCTTGGTGCGGGCCATGCAGAGAAGAAAATCCAAATTTAGTTAAAACGTATGCTACCTATAAAAATAAAGGCTTTGAAATTTTAGGTGTAGCCGCTGATAACAATAAGGAACAATGGCTAAAAGCAATTAAAGATGATAAATTACCTTGGGAAAACGTAAGCGACTTAAAGGGTGATAAAAATGTAGCTGCATTAATTTACGGTATCAATGCCTACCCTACCAATTTTCTCATTGATGAAAAAGGAGTTATCATTGCTAAAAATCTACGAGGAGAAAACCTACAAAAGAAACTAGCTGAGTTATTACCATAATAACTCAGCTAACTTTAAAAAGCTTTAGGAGTGTTTATTCAGCCTTCATTGCCTTACTCGGACAAGCAAAATCTGTTCTTTTCAAGCTCGTTTCTTTAATTGCAGCATACCCGCCAGCAATATCGATTACATTTTCAAAACCACGTGCTTTTAAAATAGAAGCTGCTATCATAGAACGATAACCGCCTGCACAATGGATAAAATAAGTTTCTTGAGCATCTAAGCTTGATGTCCATTCATTAATATAATCTAACGGACGAGTTAAAGTAGTTTCTAAGTGTTCGGCTTCGTACTCCCCAGGTTTGCGAACATCGAGCGCGTTAACATTTTCATTAGCTAAGACAATCGATTCAAATTCGTTAGCAGAAATAGAACGTATACTGTCAATCTCTTTACCAGAGGCTTTCCAAGCGTCAACACCCCCTTTAAGGTAGCCAATTGTATTATCATAACCTACGCGAGCTAAGCGTGTAATAGTCTCTTCCTCCTTGCCTTCATCAGCAATCAGTAATATCTCTTGTTTTAAATCGGTAATTAAAGCACCTACCCATGGGGCAAATTGGCCGTTTAATCCAATATTTATTGAATTAGGAATGAATGCCTTAGCAAAAACTTGAGGATCTCTAGTATCTAATATCAGTGCGCTAGTTAGATTAGCCAAATTTTCAAAGTCTTGCGGTGAGAGCGCAACCAATCCTTTCTTGTATACATCATCTATACTCTCATATCCTCCTTTGTTCATAGCTACATTTTGGGCAAAATACTGAGGCGGCGGGAGAATACCATCGGTTACTTCCTTAATAAACTGTTCTTTTGACCCAGCTTTTAGTGCGTAATTAACACTCTTTTGATGTCCAAGTGTGTCGAATGTTTCTTTACTCATGCTTTTGCCGCAAGCAGAGCCAGCTCCGTGGGCTGGATAAACAATTATATCATCTGCTAAAGGCTTTATCTTATTTGTTAACGAATCATATAGCATGCCTGCTAAATCATTCATCGTTAGGTCACCTTTTTGGGCTAAATCTGGTCTACCAACATCCCCAATGAACAACGTGTCACCTGTAAAAATGCAATGCTCTTTGCCGTTTTCATCAGTTAACAGATAAGTGGTTGATTCGAGCGTATGGCCGGGTGTATGTAGTGCTGTAATCGTAAGATTTCCAATTTTAAATTGCTCTCCATCTTTGGCAACATGGGATTTAAAATCAGTTTTAGCAGTTGGACCATAAACAATAGTCGCCCCAGATTTCTCAGCTAAGTCTACATGTCCTGATACAAAATCAGCATGGAAATGAGTTTCGAAAATATACTTGATCTTAACTTCGTTTTGCTCAGCTCTTTTTAAATATGGTGTTACTTCGCGAAGGGGATCAATTATTGCTGCCTCGCCATTACTTTCTATGTAATAAGCTGCCTCAGCTAAACATCCAGTATATATTTGTTCTATTTTCATTTTTTTGAGATGTGAGATTTGAGTGTTTTGTATTGAGATATGAGACCAAGCGCCTACCAAATCTAAACGTTACAAAAATAAGACTTAATCTAATAAAAGTGTTATGACCTTCATCATAATACTGTTTTTTTAATTCCCTTAATCTCATTTCTCAAAGCTATTTCAATTAGTCAGCTCGCCTGCAATTGAAACTTCCATTAAGCGTTTAACTTCGGCAATCGGCAACCTCTGGCCCATCAAAAACATTAACTTCGTTACTGTAGCTTCGAACGTCATATCATAACCACTTAAAACTCCCATTTCTTGCAGTCTCCTGCTTGTTTCATATACGCCTAATTGTACTGAGCCTCCTTTACATTGAGAGATATCGACAATGATTTTACCTTGAGCTATGGCCTTTTCCAAGCAATTAATAAACCATTCTGAAGTAGTTGTATTTCCAGAGCCAAAGGCTTCTAAAACAATGGCATCTACTTGCGATTCGGTAATTGCCTTAACGGCTAATTCCGTAATACCAGGATACATTTTTAATACACCAATATTAGCATTTAGCTCGGTATGTATTTGAAAATTACCAGTTGGAGAAGGTAAGATATAATTATGAAAAAATGATAAGTTTACGCCGGCCTCTGCCAATATTGCATAATTTGGAGATTGGAATGCTTCAAATTTCTCTGAATTATATTTAATAGAACGGTTACCTCTAAACAATTGATAATCAAAATAGATACTAACTTCAGGAACCATTGCCTTATCCCCATTTTTTGTCGCCGCAATCTCCAAAGCAGTAATTAAATTCTCCTTAGCATCGGTCCTAATTTCACCAATTGGTAATTGAGAGCCTGTTAAAACAACTGGCTTCCCTAAATTCTGCAACATAAAACTTAACGCTGATGCAGTAAAAGACATTGTATCTGAGCCGTGCAAAACCACAAATCCATCAAAGCGATCGTACTTGGAAGCAATAATATTGGCAAGTTCGGCCCAAATTTTGGGATTCATATTCGAAGAATCTAAAATAGGGTCAAAAGAGTGAACAGATAGCTCATAATTTAAACGTGCTAACTCGGGAACATTCTCTTTAATTTGTGCAAAATCAAAAGGAATAAGCGTTCCAGTTTTGGCATCATTTACCATTCCAATGGTACCGCCTGTATATATGATTAAGATTTTTGTCATGTTGATTAGGCAAAGATGCGAAGATAATGGTTTAATGATACTATATTCCAAATACCTTTTTCGAATTTTCGGTAGTTATATCAGCCACTTCTTCTAAGCTTAGCAAATAAATATCCGCCACCTTCTGCGCGATATGTATAAGGTAGCTACTTTCATTTGGTTTGCCTCTAAAGGGAACTGGTGCCAAATAAGGAGAATCTGTTTCTAACACAATGTTTGCGATGGGTATTTCACTTAAAACTAAGTCCAACCCAGCTTTCTTATAGGTCACAACTCCACCAATGCCTAAGTAGAAATTTAAATCTATTGCTCGCTTTGCTTGCGCTAAATCTCCTGTAAAGCAATGAAAAATGCCTCTTAATAGCTCATCTTTTTCCGATTCCAAGACTTCAAAAACTTCAGCAAATGCTTCTCGACAATGGATTACAATAGGCAGCCCCATCTTTTTGGCCCAAGCAATTTGCTGTTTAAATGCATCTTGTTGGATTGATAACGTAGTTTTATCCCAATACAAATCTATACCTATTTCGCCGATGGCATAAATTTTTCGCGTTGCGATACTGTTATAGATTGCGACTAGCTGTTGTTGATAATCCTCTTTAACATCACAAGGATGTAAGCCAGCCATCGCAAAGCAGTTATCAGGATATCTTTTTACCAGATTGTCGATCATTTCAATAGACCTAGTATCTACATTTGGCAAAAAGAGCCGTTTTACATTATTCTCAAAGCACCGAGCCATTAATTGCTGCTGCTTTTCGGAATCAGTTTCGTAATAAAGATGGGTATGTGTGTCTGTTAAAAGCATTCACAAAAGTATTTATTCTAATTTAAAAAGCACAAAAAAACCCCCGAAGCAAATTCGGGGGTTAATAATTAGTTAACTAATATTATTGAGCAGCTGGTGTTGGTGCCACTGGCGCTGGCGGAGTTGTTGGATATCCTTTAATGATATTTTTAATTTCAATATCAAACACAAGTGGGCTATACGGACCAATTGGACCGCCGCCTTGCTCGCCATAACCCAATTTAGATGGCATAATCACAGTAATTTTACCACCTTTACCAATCAATTGTAAAGCTTCAACAAATCCTTTAGCAATACCTTCAGACAAAGGAATTGGCGTTGGAGCAAATTGCTTCATCGGGTTAGGAGTCATTGTTTTTTCAGCAATTGCTTTTACACTAGTATCAAATACATTGTCAACTCCCGATACTTTCTTGAAAGTTAATTTACCTGTATAATCAACTACAGCAGTATCTCCCCAAGCTGGTTTTGGACCAGTTCCTGGCGCTAAGATCACATATTGCAAGCCGCTAGCAGTCGTTGTTACTTTTAGGTTATTATCTTCTGCGTATTTTTTCATTTTAGCAGCTTCGCTGTTTTTTTTCTTATCTAAGCTAGCTTTGTAATCTGCAGTAAAAAACTCATTCGCTCTTTTCTGATAAACAGAATCAACCTCATTTGGTTTTTTGCTCATTACTTTCTGGATTTTTATAGTATAGTTTAAATATTTTTGATCTTTAAACTGCTCTGGACGAGGCTGTTTGTTATAAAAAATCATTGTATCGATATTCAACTTGAAAGAAACACTATCACCTTCACCAAAAAGAGTTAATACGTCATTCATATCGCCTGCGTAAACTTTCTTACCTACCGGGAAAATTCTAGATTGTTCGTGATCATAAGTAGCATCAAGAATTGAATCTTTATCGTTTCTTTGAATAAAGTCGATCTTAATAAAATCACCTTCTTTAATTTTGGTACCACCGGCATCTTTATGAACCGTATATAGTAAGCCTCCCTTACCTTTTTGTTCCTTATTACAAGCAGCTAAAACTGTTGATGCCGCTAAAAGAATTACTAAACTTTTTTTCATTATTTTTTTTATTTGATTTTTTTCGTTTTATGATTTTATTTTTATTTACACTCAAGAGGCCTTTCGCCGTTTTTTTTCTTAAAAATATATTTTATTTATTGTATTAGTTGTGTTTTATATTCCGGCAAAATTGCTTTAAAAGCCTCAATTGTTTCCGCTAACCCTTTTTCAGAAACGCCGCCAGCAGCATTTCGGTGCCCCCCACCTTCAAAATATTTTTTACATATCTCATTAGCTGGAAAATCTCCAGTTGAACGCAAAGATAATTTAACTTTATCAGTTCTTTCAATAATAAATGCAGCTAACTTTATACCGTTGATAGAAAGCGCGTAATTTACAATTCCTTCTGTATCTCCAGTTGCAATATGGTAATTTTTTAGCTCTTCAGCATTAACTGAAATAATTGCTGTATTAAATTCTCTTAAGATTTCTAATTTATTAGTTAGGCAATGTCCTAAAAAACGAAGCCTGTTCTCAGACGCATTATCATAAACCAATTGATGAATACGCCAATGTTCAGCACCCAAATCAATCAAATCTGCTGCAATGCGATATACTAGAGATGTAGCTGAAGGGAAGCGGAATGACCCTGAATCAGTCATGATGCCCGTATACAAACACGTTGCAACATCTTTATTAATCAAAGCAGCATCATCAAGTTCATTTACGATAAAGTCGTAAACCAGCTGTGCTGCCGCACAGGCGTTGATATTCCAATGTCTAAAATCATCAAAATCTTCAGGTTCCAAATGATGGTCGATCATCACTTTTATAGCGTCAGCTCCGCGGATATGTTCACCTAAGTCATTTATTCGGCTTAACGTGTTAAAATCTAAGCAAAATATAATAGCAGCATCATTCACTAACTGAACTGATTTCTCAATCGCGTCAGTATAAATGATCACATCTGAATTATTTGGCAGCCAATGTAAAAAATCAGGATAATCTGTTGGTGTAATCACCGATACATGATGTCCTTTCTGAATTAGGTAAGCATGTAAACCCAAAGAAGAACCCATTGCATCGCCATCAGGTTTGTGATGCGTTGTAATCACAATTTTCTGTGGAGTGCTAAGTACTGTTTTTAATTCGTTTAAGGATACCATAATTTTAGGACGCAAAGCTAACGATTTTAGCTAGACTTGCGAAGTTTTTGTGTGCCTCACTTATTTAAACTTCGCAAGTCTAGTAATTTATATTATATAAAATGTATTTTTGCAAAAAATTTGAAACAAATAAGATGAGTACAAATAGAACATTTACCATGATTAAGCCCGATGCTGTTGCAAACGGTCACATTGGTGCTATCATTAACGACATTACAAATGCTGGTTTTAAAATCATTGCATTAAAATACACACAATTAACAGCTGAAACTGCTGGAGAGTTTTATGCCGTTCACAAAGCTCGTCCTTTTTATGGCGATTTAGTTAGCTTTATGTCTTCTGGGCCAATCGTTGCAGCTATTTTGGAAAAAGACAATGCAATCGAAGATTTTAGAAAATTAATCGGCGCAACTAATCCAGCAGAAGCAGCAGAAGGAACTATCCGTCAAAAATATGCTAAATCTATTGATGCTAATGCTGTTCACGGTTCAGATTCTGATGAAAATGCACAAATTGAGGGTGACTTTTTCTTCACAGCTGCTGAGAGATTCTAAAATAAAAATATTGGTTAATCGTTTAATTGATTAACTAAAATTAAAAAGTCATTTCGCTTAATCGAAATGACTTTTTTTTGGATTATTTGTTATATTTCGACTTTAACCCTAATTACATAATGAAGAAATTATTTATTGCAGCAATACTTGCGTTTATCGGGTTTTCTGCAAATGCGCAAACAGTTAAAAAAGCAGTAGTTGCAAAAAAACCAACAACTACTCCAGTTAAAAAATCGACATCGGTTTCTACTATTAAACCTTTAGTAAAAGCACCTATTTTTAAGAGCAATCTTGATTCTGCAAGTTATGCTTTGGGTGTAAACGTAGGAAGTAGCTTTAAATCTGGCGGATTAAGTCTCCTTAATTTTGAACTTTTAAATAAAGGGATCAGAGACGTCTTTGCAGGCGCTAATCCAACTTTAACTCAACAACAATGTCAGGAAGCTATCCAAACTCTTTTCGAAGGTTTTAGCAAAGAAAGAGAAGAGCTTGCAAAGAAAAATGAAGAACTAGAAAAACAAAAACACATGCCTACAGTAAATGAAGGCAACGCATTTTTGGCTCAAAATAAAACTAAAGAAGGCGTTAAAACTACTGCAAGTGGCTTGCAGTATGAAGTAATTATGCCTGGTACTGGAGTTAAACCTGTAGCAACAGATAGGGTAACAGTTAATTATAAAGGCACATTATTGAACGGCTTGGAGTTTGATAGTTCCTATAAGCGTGGTGAGCCGGCAACTTTTGGTCTTAATCAAGTAATTTCTGGATGGACTGAAGGAGTTCAATTAATGCAAGAAGGCGCAAAATATCGCTTCTTCATTCCTTATAACTTAGCATATGGCGGCAGGGCGGCTGGCGAAATACCTCCTTTTAGCACGTTAATTTTTGAAATTGAGCTCATTAAAGTTGGCGGAGAAGAATAAAAACAAAACGATAAAACATTAACTATTTAGGTTTGTTATTAATAAAAAATCAAACCTAGATAGTTATGAAAAAACATATCCCATTATCATTCATCGCACTTCTTTGTACGCTATTAGCTAGCTGTGATCTAATTGAAGGTATTTTTAAAGCGGGTGTTTGGACCGGCGTAATTGTAGTAGTTCTTGTACTTGCCTTGGTTATTTGGCTAATTTCTAAAGTGTTCGGCGGAAGAGGCTAAGGCAAACTTACGAAGTCTTGATACTTCGTAAGTTTAAAGAAACACAATCTCGGTGATAACTTCTGAACCGGCTCTTTCATTCAATTTTTGAATAATCCCTGTTCGCACCATTAGGAGTTCATTTTTAATAACCGAAGATTCTATTCTTACAAATAATTTTTTTTGACTTACATAAATTTGCGTTGTACGGTTTGCAACTGCGGTACCCATTAATTCGGGCCAGTGTGCCACTACTCCTGTTTCATCAAATTTGCCACGCAATCGATATACCGCTAACATCTTAGTCACGGCATCTTTTAAACTGATGTCATTTGGTTTACGCATATTTAATTACCCCACTTTCCACTTCAAACAAAGTTACTTCAACTTTAATTGCATTAAAAATAGAAAGCACTCTTTCTTTGCCAGTATCCGTAATAAAAATTTGTCCAAAATCATGATGTGACACCATTTCCATTAATTTGCGGATCCTCAGATCGTCCAATTTGTCAAAAATGTCATCTAACAACAAAATTGGTTTAAAGCCTTTATGTTTTTGCAAATACACATATTGAGCAAGCTTTAGCGCAATTAAAAATGATTTTTGCTGGCCTTGTGAACCATGTCTTTTCAAAGGAGTATTTGCCAATGTAAAAAGCAAATCATCCTTATGAATTCCAGTGGTTGTTCTTTCTAATACCCTATCTCGTTCTATCGTACTGCTAAGTAATTCGTCGAATCCCTCATTATTTAATTGAGATTGATAGGTTAAAGCCACATTTTCCGCATTATCCGTAATAAAACTGTAGTGCTTATCAAACAGCGGAATAAAATCGAGCATAAATTGCTTTCTTTTTTCAAAAATCTTATTTCCTGAATTGACAAGCTGCTCATTTAAAATCTCCAACAACGACACATCTAACTTTCTAGTCAACGCAATTTGCTTCAAAAGTGCGTTTCTATTTAACAAATGTTTATTGTAAATAATTAACTCATCTAAATAATTAGCATCCGTTTGCGAGATAACATTATCAATAAAACGACGTCGTTCTTCACTTCCATCCATTATGATATTTACATCATACGGGGAAATCATCACTAATGGAAATAGTCCGATATGATCGGCTAGTTTAGCATATTCTTTCTTATTTCTTTTAAATTGCTTTTTCTGGTTTCGTTTTAAACCACAGGTGATCTTTTCATTTTTTTCTTCTCGGTCAAAATCGCCCTGAATTAAGAACAATTCTTCATCGCTTTTAATCTGATGACTATCAATCGGATTGAAATACCCTTTGCATAGGCATAGGTAATGAATGGCATCCAATAAATTAGTTTTACCTGCCCCATTGTTCCCTACAAAAGCATTTACTGTTTTTGCAAAATTAATCTCGGCAGATGCGTAATTCTTAAAATTTAAAAGGGTAATGTTTTTTAGCCACATAGTTTAGCTACAAAGATATACAAAATGAAGCCTCTTTATTAAATAGTTACGAAAAGCAGTTGATACTTTCGTTGAAAAACGTATTTTTGCAATCTCAATTTTTAAACCGATCGTATTAAAATAACTATTAAGGTAAAAATATAACTATTTAATACGCCAAGCCGAACCTAACAATTGAAGAAAACTAAAAACAAATAGATTAAATACATGTCTACAACAGATAAAAAAGACCAACAACCAGTGAAAAAAAATTCTTTCGTTGAAGAGAATGGCAAAAGTTTGCTTTTTATAGCTGCGGCTGTAGTTGCATTAGGAGCAATTGCACTTTATTATTTCGCGTCTTACTTACCAGGTCGCGCAGAAGAGGCTGCTGCTAAAATGTTTAAAGCCGAGCAATATGTAGGTGTTGATTCTTTGGCCAGCAAAGCGATTGATGGTGAAGGTGGTTATCCAGGTTTAGCAAAAATTGCTGAAGAATATGATAATACAAAATCTGCAAATCTTGCAAATTTATACTTAGGTGGCATTTACTTACGCAAAGGTGAATATAAGAAAGCAACTGAAGCTTTAGGTAAATATACCGCTACAGGTAGTCCAGTTGCAGATCCTTTAGCTTTAGGCTTATTAGGTGATGCTTATAGTGAACTAAAGGATTATAAGCAAGCTGCAACTTACTATCAAAAAGCTGCAGACAAAGCAAGCAATAAATTTACATCTCCGATGTTTCTTAAAAAATTAGGTTTGGTTAATGAAAACCTAAAAGATTTTAAAGCAGCAGAAGAAGCTTATACAAAAATTAAAACTCAATTTTCTGATAGCCAAGAAGCTGCAATGATCGACGAATATATCGCTCGTGTGCAAGCTCAGGTAAAATAATTCTATTATCATATAATAGCTAAAAAGGTTCTGTTAACGCAGAACCTTTTTCGTTTCTATTGGGGTTTTTCATTAGTTAAACTCTTAACATTAAAAATATAGCTCTATCTTTGCATTATGGCATCACATTTAAAAAACCTATCTGACTTTTCTCATACCACAATACCGAACGGCGGCGCATTTAAGATTGCAATAGTAGTTGCAGAATGGAATGCAAAAATTACCGGAGCTTTATACGATGGTGCTTTTAAAACGCTATTAAAGTATGGTGTTAAAGAAGAAAACATCTATTCTGTGGCAGTACCTGGTAGTTTTGAACTTACAGCAGCAGCTGAAATATGTTTAACTCGTCAACCAAACTTGGACGCGGTGATCTGTTTAGGTTGTGTAATACAGGGTGACACGAAACATTTTGATTTTATTTGTGATGCTGTTGCTCATGGCATTACAAATGTTGGCATTAAGCATAGCAAACCGGTTATTTTTGGAGTGCTTACTACAAATAATGAAGAGCAGGCTTTGGATAGAGCTGGAGGTAAACATGGCAACAAGGGTGATGAAGCAGCAATAACTGCGATAAAAATGGCCGACTTTGCCTCAACAATTTAGGTAGTTATTTGTTATTCATAAAAATTAGTACTTTAGTAGCATAAGAATTAAAACATATGCAAATGAAGAAGGTAGTTATACTTTTATTAATTGTATTTTGTGCAACAGTCGTGTTAGAATCATGTTCTTCGCGCTTATGCCCAGCCTACAGTACCTATCCAGAAGGAAAAAGAAAAAGGGGATAATATGCAGTGGATTAACTTAATTGATTCTGATCAATTGAACACAATAAAAAAAGGCGAAAATTACAGTATAATTTTTAAACATAGCACACGTTGTTCTATCAGTGCGATGGCAAAAAGACGTTTTGAAATGGATGATGATGTTCTTCCTAAAGAAATTGATCTTTACTTTTTAGATTTAATAAGCTATAGAAATATCTCCGCAGAAATTGCAGAAATATTTCAAGTTCATCATGAATCTCCTCAACTTTTGCTTATTAAGAACGGAGAATGCATACTCGATTTATCTCATGGCGACATTTCTGCCGAGGAAGTAGCAGATCTAGTTAAAAGCGCTTAACCGCTATAGCTAGTAGTTAAATGTAATATCTTGCTTGATATCGGGATGTAAACTATACGCTACAGGACAAGTTTTTGCCGAACGCTCAATGATTTCCTTTTCCTTATGGCTGTAATTATTTGGCGGAAATTGAAGGTTTACAATAATTTCGGTTACTCTACGTGGGTTTTCACCCATAATTTTTGTGATTTCCGCGGTTGTTCCATCAATATTGAAACTGTGAGTTCTAGCAGCAATACCTACAATAGTTAACATACAATTACCCAAAGAAGTTGCCAATAGGTCAGTTGGAGAGAAGGCCTCCCCTTTACCTTGATTATCTGTTGGTGCATCAGTAATAATTTCTATTCCTGATTTTAAGTGCACTGAGGAGGTTCTTAATCCACCTGTATAGGTAATTCTTGAAGTTGCCATGTTATAAATTTTAACACTAAATTAGTGTTTTTAGCTTAATGCCTCATAATTTTGCTTGATATTTATACTATAAAATTCATTCCTTGAAAACGATAATTACGCTACTATCCACTGTAACAGCAGAACAAGCAAATGAGATTTCTTTGTTATCTCATCAACTTGGCTATCATGCAACAGCAATCGAAACTTTAAACAGCATCGATAAAATTATATCGAACAAGGACAATTGTATTTTTATTGCCGTTCAAAACCAAAAAATACTTGGGTGGATTCATGGTTTCTATACGTTGAGAATTGAAAGTGACGCTTTTGTTGAAATAGCTGGCTTAGTTGTACATGAACTATGTCGAAAACAGCAGATCGGAAAAAAATTAATTGAAGCTGTTGGAACATGGGCGCAACCCTTTAATGTTCGTCGAATTACCGTTCGATGTAATGAAATTAGAAGTGAAAGTCATCGATTTTATCAACATCTGGGATTTGTTTCGAAGAAAAAGCAACTTGTTTTTGAAATTCCATCTAAGTCCTTCGCTACTGCTACTTAATTCATTTAAACACTAAATACAACGCTAAATTTACACCTTACCAACATTTAAGTGCTTAAACATTTCAATCCTAATCCGTAACTTTGTCATATGATTGAACTTCCTGTAGTTGCAGCTGTCACAGAAAAACCACGCAAACCAGATTGGTTACGTGTAAAATTACCTGTTGGAAAAGAATATGCACAGGTTCGGAGCCTAGTTGATACGCATAAATTACATACTATTTGTGAAAGCGGCAACTGCCCTAATATGGGAGAGTGCTGGGGAGCGGGAACTGCTACTTTCATGATATTAGGTAATATTTGTACACGTTCGTGTTCATTTTGCGCCGTTGCAACAGGGAGGCCATTGGCTGTGGACCTTGACGAACCCAATCGTGTAGCTAATTCAGTGAAGCTGATGAAAGTTAAGCATTGCGTAATTACCTCCGTAGATCGAGATGACTTAAAAGATGGCGGTTCTATCATCTGGGCTGAAACACTACAAGCAATTAGAAGAGAAAGTCCAGAAACTACTTTAGAAACTTTAATTCCCGATTTTAAAGGTCAATGGGATAACCTGTATAGAGTGTTAGAAGAACGTCCCGAAGTGATGTCGCACAATGTTGAAACAGTAAAGCGTCTTACCAAGCAAGTGCGTATTCAGGCTAAATATGATAGAAGCTTAGAAGCCTTAAGAAGAATTTCTGAGTTTGGTTTAAGAACAAAAACTGGTATCATGCTTGGTTTGGGTGAAACCGAAGAAGACGTTTTGGAAGCGATGGATGATTTAGTTGCAAACGGCGTACATATTTTAACATTAGGTCAATATTTGCAACCCACAAAAAATCATCATCCGGTGGTTGACTGGATCCATCCAGATCAATTTGCAAAATATAAGGAAACTGGATTAGCAAAAGGATTAAGGTACGTTGAAAGCGGGCCACTTGTCCGGTCATCCTACCATGCTGAAAAACATTTGTTCGATTTCTAGAGCTATTAGTTGTATCTCGCATAAAATTTCTTTTATCATAATTTGATTGTATATTAGTGGTCTTGGCACCAACAACAAAAATATCTCTATCTGAAGAAGAATTGGTTAATGCCTTAAAAAGGCAGGATACCATCGCTATTAAAGCGTTATATGATATGTACTCTGGAGCATTGCTTGGTGTTATTTCCAGAATTGTTATTCATACAGAAATTGCGGAAGATCTTTTGCAAGAAACTTTTGTGAAGATTTGGAATTCAGCAGCAAGTTACGATAGTTCAAAAGGACGTCTATTTACTTGGATGATGAATGTTGCTCGAAATTTATCAATTGATAAATTGAGATCTAAAGACTTTAAAAATTCTGCAAAAAACCAAGATATAGAAAATAACGTAGATTTCATTGATGAACAAAAAAGGGTTACTTTTAATGCGGATACATTGGGTTTAAAAGAGTTAGTTACTCAATTAAAACCCGATTTTAAGGACGTGCTGGATATGATTTATTTTAAAGGATATACACATGTTGAAGCAGCAGAAGCATTAAATTTACCTTTGGGTACGGTGAAGACACGTATTCGAATGGCAATTTTAGAATTAAGGAAAAATTTTAACTGAGGTGGAAGAAGTAAAAGCATATATTGAATCAGGCATACTCGAACTTTACGTTCTGGGGCAATTATCTGCAGCAGAGTGTAGTGAGGTAGAAGAAATGGCCCATAAATATGCTGAGATAAAAGCAGAAATTTTGGCTATTGAGCTTGCCATGGAAACTTATGCTTTACAAAATGCCGTTGAACCATCTGTTAATCTCGAACAAAAAATTCTAGCTCAAGTTGGTCGTGATGAAACCAAAGATGTTGCAATTGAGCCGAAAATTGTTCCGTTATATGAGACAGGAAATGATAGCAAGATAAAAAAGCTACGTTATGCATTAGTTGCATGTAGTATTTTATTAGCAATAAGCTTAGGGGCACTATTCTCAGCGCACAAAGAGCTTAAAGATGCTAATTTCCAAATCACGGCATTAAATTCAGATAAAGAAAAATTTGCGCAAACTGTTTCTCAATTGGAATTTGAGAATGCGGGAATGGAAAATCGAATAGCAATGACCAAAACAAATGAATGGACAACGGTTAAACTTGCTGGTGTACAAAAATCTCCAAAAGCCGAAATGCTAGTATACTGGAATAAAACCAATAAAAATATTTTAATTAACTATTCGGCAATGAACTTGCCTAAAACTGACGAAGCTCACGAATATCAGTTATGGGCATTGGTTGATGGGAAACCTGTTAGCTTAGGTATTTTTGGCAGCAGTGAAAGTGCTAAAGAAGCTGTAAAACAAATGGACACAATTGAAAAAGCGCAAGCATTTGCCGTAACAATCGAACCTAGAGGTGGCAGTATAAATCCAACCATGGAAAAAATGGTTGTAATGGGTGCTATTTAACTACCAAATTAATACCGCTATATTATTCTTTTAAGTGTTTTTGGAATCTGTTCAGCAACTTGTGATGCACTTACGACAAATCTTGTTTTTGCCAGTTCATCGCCAGCTTTCCCATGTACATAAACTGCCAACTTAGCGGCATCTTCAGCTGAATATGATTGTGCTAAGAAACCGGTGATCATTCCTGTTAAAACATCGCCCATACCTCCAGAAGCCATACTCGGATTACCTGTTTGATTAATATAGATTTTGCCCTCTGGCATACAAATGAAAGTATATTGATTTTTAAGCACAATAATCAATTTTCTTTTTACAGCTTGATTTCTCGCAGTATCTACCCTCGACCACCAAGAATGATGTTCACCAAATAGCCTATCAAACTCTTTTAAATGTGGAGTTAATATTGATTGTTCAGGTAGTTGATCGAGCAAATCTGATCTGTTAGAGAGTAACGTCAGTGCATCTGCATCGAGCACTATTGGTTGTTTTAAATCTAATACTTTAGCTAAGATATTTTCAGTTTGCTTCGCGATACCTAGGCCTGGACCTATGGCTATTGCGGCATATTTCGCTGTGTCAAAGACCAGATCTTCGCTGCTGGGCAATGCCATTACTTCTGGCAAAGTCACGTTGAGGGCATTTAACCCGCCTTGTGGCAAGCAAACCGTCGTTAAACCTGCTCCAACGCGTAAACAACCACGAGCTGCAAGTAGTGCAGCGCCCATAGTGTTGGTATTGCCTGCGACAATTAACGCGTGTCCATAAGTTCCCTTATGGGTGAAATTTTTTCTACGCTTTAAAATGCTTTTGATAGAAGAGCCCGTGTTCAAACTCCAATTACTTGGTTGATTTTCAATAAAATATTCATCTAATCCGATATCAACAACGGCAAACCGATCCAATGCCAAGGTAGATTCAGGAAAGAAAAAGTTAATTTTCGGCCTTTGAAAGCATATTGCTAGACAACATTTGACCCCATTGTAATTTTCATCAATCACACCTTCGGAGGGAAAGCCCGTGGGGACATCTACCGAAACTACAGGTTTCTTTAAATCATTTAATAAGCTGGCTAAGGCTTCATATTCCCCTGCTAAAGGTTTATTTAATCCTGCCCCCAAAACAGCATCAATCATAATGTCTGCCGATATTTCTTTAAGGTCAGAAGGCTCGAAAATTGATATTATCTTAACTTTAGTCTGTGCTATACGTGCTAAATTTGCAACATAATCATCACTTTCCTTCACACCAAACTTGATCAAATAAACGGTTACGTGTTGATAATTATCAGCACTAAGCAGTCGAGCAATTGCCAACCCATCTCCCCCATTATTTCCTTGTCCACAGAAAACGGAAATTGTTTGATCTCTTCGAGGATATTCTTTTTCGAAAACATCTACAAACGCGACAGCTGCACGTTCCATTAGGCTGATTGAGGAAATGGATTCATGCTCAATTGTATAAACATCTGCTGTCCTCATCTGAGAAGAACTTAGTAAAGTTTTCATTTTTAATAGTGATCAAACTCTATACCCAATTATTATCTGTAAATAGCTAAAGCTAGTAATTTTTACGCTAGTCTCCTTATTTATAGATGTAAGTGGGCATTAACTGTGCAGATAAATAAAACAAAAGATGTATTTTTAGCTTTAGTAGGCTATGTGTGAAGACTTAGACATTGTAATTATTGGAGGAGGACTTGCTGGCTTAACCGCGGCACTTCATCTACATAAGACTGGGTTAAGTGTTACATTGATCGAGAAAAATGAATTTCCTAAGCATAAAGTCTGTGGTGAGTATATTTCGAATGAAACACTGCCTTACTTTAACTGGCTTGATCTTAATTTAGAAAGTCTCAATCCTAATCTCATTCATCAATTTCAATTAACGACAGCTAACAATAAAAGTCTAACAACAGATTTATCGCTTGGTGGATTTGGAATTAGTAGATATGAACTTGACTATTTCCTTTATCAACAACTAGTTAAGCGTGGCATTTCAGTTACTAAAGATAGGGTAACAGCAATTGAATTTAAGGATGATCTTTTTTTGATAACCTTGCAAAGCGGGAGGGAATTAACTGCTAAACAAATCATTGGTGCTTACGGAAAACGTTCTGCGATAGATGTTAAGTTGGGGAGAGCATTTATCCAAAGAGCTTCTCCATTTTTGGCCATTAAAGGACATTACCGAGGTGATTTTCCAAATGGGCTCGTTTCCGTTCATAATTTCAATGGAGGATACTGTGGCGTGTCTAAAGTTGAAGACGAAAAGATAAATATTTGTTATTTAGCTGATTATAAATCATTCAAAAAGCATAAAAATATCAAAAACTACCAGGAGAAGATATTGTATCGAAATAAGAACTTAGAAACCATATTCCAATCATGCACCCCATTGTTTGACGAACAATTGGTCATTAGTCAGCTTTATTTTGGCAAAAAAAAGTTAGTAGAAAATCATATATTGATGATTGGTGATACCGCCGGACTTATCCACCCACTTTGTGGAAATGGTATGGCAATGGCTATTCATAGTGCAAAAATTGCCTCAGAATTAATCACAAAATATAGAAGAGGGAATATTAAATCTCGTGAAGAGCTAGAAGAACGCTACATTAGACAATGGAATTTAGCATTTAGCGGCAGATTAAAAATGGGACAAATATTAGCTACCATTATTAGAAAAGAAAATATCTCCAATTTATTAATTAGTGGATTAATAAAGTTTCCTTATTTATTGAATAAGATTATAGAAAAAACGCATGGTAAGCCAATGATAAACAATGTGGATAGATACAACTCATAGAAGTAATGCGCCAGAGATGATGGATGACTTCAGCATGAAAGGCGACATATTAAAAGATGCATTAGACAAAATCGCTAACATAAATCAGCTACTAGGCGGCAACAAAATTACTATTGAAGGTGTAAAAAGTCTGCTAAAAGGTAAACAAATAGAAACACCAATTAGAATTCTTGACATAGGTTGTGGCAATGGTGATATGTTAAGAGCGCTAGCCCAATATGCAGTTAAGCACAAGCTAAATTTTTCTCTTACTGGAATAGATGCAAATGCCTTTACCATTCAACATGCTAAACAACTTTCTATTAACTATCCCAATATTCACTTTGAATGCAAAGACATATTTGACAACTTAAAAGAGGAGTACGATATTATGCTATGCACTTTGACTCTGCATCATTTTAAGGATGAAGAAATAACAAATCTTTTATCAAACATTTTACCTGCTATTAAGGTTGGTATAGTAATTAATGATTTGCAGAGAAGTCGTCTTGCCTATTACCTATTTAAAGCCTTGTGTTTTGCTTTTAAGCTAAATTATATGTCGAGGGAAGATGGCTTAACCTCGATACTTAGAGGGTTTAAAAAGGTTGATTTGTGGAATTATGCTAGTTTATTGAAATTAAAGTCTTTTTCTATCAAATGGAAATGGGCATTTCGTTACCAGTGGATTATTAGATCATAATGAGCGTTATTGTAAAAACCGTTTCTAAAGTACTTCCAAAATATTCGAGGCCAACCTCTGATATTATTCCATTTTTTGATGTCTGGCTGAAAGGACAAGACCCCCGTTTCATTAAAAAAGCCTTAAAAATTATTGAGAACGCAGGGGTTGATAGACGTTACTCCTTTTTATCCCCAGAAGAAGTGTTTAGTAAGCTGAGCTTTGAAGAGAGAAATAACATTTACATCAAAGAAGGTATTAAATATGGCACTGAATGTTTAAAATCTGCCTTGGATAAGGCAAGTTGGAAACCAGAGGATTTAGACTATATCATTACGGTAAGTTGCACAGGCCTGATGATTCCTTCACTGGATGCATACTTAATTAATGAACTAAAATTGAGGCAGGACATTGTAAGATTACCAGTTACAGAAATGGGATGTGCAGCGGGCGTTTCTGGTTTGATTTACGCGAAAAACTTTCTGAAATCTAATCCCGGAAAAAGAGCTGCAGTTATTGCTGTAGAATCACCAACAGCTACCTTTCAGTTAGACGATTACTCGATGGCAAACATTGTGAGTGCAGCAATTTTTGGAGATGGCGTAGCTTGTGTACTATTGAGTTCACACAAGGATGACAAGGGCCCTGAAATCATTGCTGAAGAAATGTACCATTTTTTTGACCACACACATCTGATGGGCTTTCACATGGGCAATACAGGTTTGCAAATGGTATTGGACCCAACTGTACCTGAAGTTATAGCTGAACATTTCGACGAGATTATTTATCCATTTTTAAGAAAAAATAAGCTAGAAATTAAAGACATTGATCATTTAATCTTTCATCCAGGAGGAAAGAAAATTGTACACTTAGTAGAGGGCCTATTTACATCTTTAGGAAAAAATATTAACGACACCAAAGACATTTTAAGGCTATACGGGAATATGTCGAGCGCTACCATACTCTACGTGTTGGAAAGATTTATGGACGCAGAGCCAAAACCAGGAGAAATAGGTTTACTATTGAGTTTTGGCCCAGGCTTCTCGGCTCAAAGAATTTTAATGAAATGGTAAGATAATTACCCTTCCATTTCCTTCTTCAAAAATTTCCCTGTTAAGCTGATTGGATTTTGTATCAAACCTTCCGGAGTGCCTTCGAATATAATTCTTCCACCACCAGCACCACCTTCTTCACCTAGATCTATTACCCAATCGGCAACTTTTACCACATCCAAATTATGTTCAATTACCAGTACAGTATTTCCTTTTTCAACCAATTCATTTAATACTCCTAAAAGAACGTTTATATCCTCGAAGTGTAAGCCTGTAGTAGGCTCATCTAAAATGTAGAACGTTTTCCCTGTATCTTTTTTTGACAATTCCGTAGCCAATTTAACCCTTTGCGCTTCCCCACCAGACAGGGTTGTGGACGATTGCCCTAACCTAATATAGCCCAAGCCTACGTCATTTAAGGTTTTGATTTTACGGTATATTGCAGGCATATGTTCAAAGAAAACACAAGCCTCCTCTATGCTCATATCTAAAATGTCACTAATCGACTTGCCGCGATAGCGAACTTCTAAGGTTTCACGATTATAGCGTCTTCCTCCACATTCTTCGCAAGGCACCGCGACATCTGGCAGGAAATTCATTTCAATAACTTTCATTCCAGCGCCTTGACAGGTTTCGCAGCGTCCACCTTTTACGTTAAACGAAAAGCGACCTGGTTTATAGCCGCGAATTTTAGCTTCGGGCAGCAACACAAACAGGTTACGAATATCTGAAAAAACACCAGTATAGGTAGAAGGATTTGACCGCGGTGTACGTCCAATAGGCGCTTGATCAATTTCTATTACCTTATCAATTTCTTTAAGACCATTAATTTTTTCGTAAGGTAGGGGGTGTTTTTTAGCCCTAAAGAAATGATGATTTAAGATTGGATATAATGTTTCTGTAATCAAACTTGATTTACCGCTACCCGAAACCCCTGTTACTGCAATAAATTTTCCCAAAGGAAAGTCTACCGATACTTCTTTTAGATTATGACCTGTAGCTTTAATAATTGACAGCTTATGCCCATTACCTTTTCTACGATTTTTGGGAACCTCAATTCCTTTTTTTCCATTCAAATAGGCGGCTGTAAGCGTTCCAGATTTTAAGATTTCGGCGGGCGTCCCCTGCGCTACAACTTCACCACCATGAACACCAGCGGCAGGACCGATATCAATTACATGATCGGCTTCCAAAATCATATCCTTATCGTGTTCCACAACTAAAACAGTATTTCCTAAGTCTCTAAGATTTTTTAGCGCGCCAATTAGTCGCTCATTATCTCGCTGATGCAAACCAATACTCGGCTCATCTAATATGTACATTACATTCATCAGTTGAGAACCAATTTGAGTAGCTAATCGAATTCTTTGAGCCTCTCCCCCAGAAAGCGTTCTTGCTGTCCTATCCAATGACAAATACGTTAGCCCAACATCGGTTAAAAATCCGATTCTTGCTCTAATTTCCTTCAAAATTTCTTTTGCAATGATATTTTGACGCTCGTTTAACCTAAGCTCTACGTCGGTAAACCAAGTTTTCAGGCCATTTATATCCATTTCAGCTAACTGAAAGATATTTTTTCCATCTACTTTAAAATGGAGACTTTCCTTCTTCAAACGTGCGCCATTGCATTCCGGGCAGGTCTTCAGTTTCCTAAAGGAGTCCATGTCATCCGGTGCCGTATCTCCTCTTTTTTCTTGTTGCTCTTCTAGCAACTTAATAATCCCATCAAAAGTAACTTGATAATTCTGGACATTCCACTTGTTATATTCAACTGCAACGCTCAATAGTTCATGCGTTCCATTTAAAATAATATCTATATTTTCATCCCCTAGCTTATCTAAAGGTGTAGAAAGTGAAAAGTTATATTTTTTACCCAACGCTTTTAAAACTTGAAACATCCAAACATCTCGGTATTCACCTAGCGGGGCCAAACCCCCATTCAAAATGCTCAACTTCATATTTGGCATAACGGATTCCTTATCAACTACAAAAATGTAACCCAGTCCGTCACACCGTTCACATGCTCCATATGGTGAATTAAATGAAAAACTATTTGGTTGGGGTTCGTCGTAAGAAATACCAGTAGTAGGACACATTAAAAACTTACTAAAATGGGCTACATTGTTTTCTTTGTCACTAATTTTAATAATCCCTTTACCTAACCGCATTGCGGTTTGAATACTGTCCAACAGTCTTTTATGGTCTTTATCGTCAATTATTAATCGGTCAACTACAATCTCAATATCATGTATTTTATAACGATCAACCTGCATCTTAGCAGTTAGGTCCTGAATTTCGCCATCAATCCGAACCTTTACAAAGCCTTGCTTGCGAATTTGCTCAAATAATTCACGATAATGCCCTTTCCGTCCCTTAACAACTGGTGCCAAAATGTTGACTGCCATCTTGTCAAATTTCTTGTAAATATTCTTCACGATTTGGTCTTCACTCATGCGCTCCATTTTCTCTCCCGTGTTATAGGAGAAAGCATCTGCAACCCGGGCATACAACAAACGCATAAAATCATAGATTTCTGTAATTGTACCCACCGTTGAGCGAGGGTTTTTACTTGTTGTTTTTTGTTCGATGGCAATAACTGGACTAAGCCCAGATACCTTGTCGACGTCTGGGCGTTCCATTCCGCCCATAAACTGACGTGAATAGGCGCTAAAAGTTTCCATGTAGCGACGCTGCCCTTCTGCATAGATCGTGTCAAAGGCAAGCGATGATTTCCCACTTCCACTTAATCCTGTAATAACTACGAGTTGATTTCGCGGAAAACTAACGTCTATATTTTTAAGATTATGCACCCTAGCACCGTACACTTCAACATCTTTTTGCTCGCCTAGGTCTATATTCTTTTTGCTCATAAATTTATGGGTAACTGCATTAAAAAACAGCCTGCAAAAATAACGAATTTTAACTTAAAAAGCTACTGATTTTCAAGTGTTCTATCCTTCCTGTTTCCACTTTGACAATCTTTAAAGATTGTCAAAGTGGAAACAGGAAGGATACAGACAAAGTGGACCCATAGCAGCTAAAATTAAAATACCATTAGTTAAATACTTGTTCTTACCAATCCAGAGATGAAGTATTTAGTTAATACACCCACTCTGTGACAACAAAAAAACGATATATTTGGAATGGAGCGAAATTAAGAATAGTTTTGAGGAACAAAACGCTTAAACCAGAACTGGCGTTTATTTGAGTATTAGCTTAAAAAGATTATGATTATTGAACCTAGAATGCGTGGATTTATATGTTTAACCGCACACCCAAAAGGTTGTGAGCAGAACGTTATCAATCAAATTAATTATATAAAATCCAAAGGCCCAATCAATGGCCCAAAAAAAGTATTAGTGATTGGTGCTTCGACTGGCTTCGGCCTAGCCTCTAGAATTACCAGTGCTTTTGGCTCAGACGCTGCTACCATTGGTGTGTATTTTGAGAAACCCCCTAAAGAAGGCAAGACGGCTTCACCAGGATGGTATAATACAGCTGCTTTTGAAACTGAGGCTATCAAAGCTGGTTTGTATGCAAAGAGCATTAACGGAGATGCATTTTCTAATGAAGTAAAAGAGCAAACCATTGAGCTTATTAAAGCCGATTTGGGACAAATTGACCTAGTTATTTATAGTTTAGCCTCACCTGTTAGAACAAATCCAAATACTGGCATACTACATCGCTCAACATTAAAACCAATTGGAGGTACATTTACAAACAAAACTGTTGATTTCCACACCGGTATTGTATCTGATGTAACTATTGAGCCTGCTAACGAAGAAGAAATTGAAAACACCATTGCTGTTATGGGTGGTGAAGATTGGGAAATGTGGATTGATGCACTAAAGGCTGAAAATTTATTAGCAGAAGGCTTTACCACAGTTGCTTACTCTTACATCGGCCCAGCTGTAACTGAGGCGGTATATAGAAAAGGAACGATTGGTAGAGCTAAAGATCATTTAGAAGCAACAGCATTTACGATTACTGATAAGCTAACCGAGGTTAAAGGAAAAGCTTATGTATCAGTTAATAAAGCATTAGTAACCCAAGCAAGTTCGGCAATTCCTGTAATTCCGTTATACATTTCCCTACTATATAAAATAATGAAAGAGAAAGGGATTCACGAGGGTTGCATTGAACAAATTCAACGCTTGTTCAAAGAAAGATTATATACCGGTGTTCCAACTCCTGTTGATAACAATGGTCGTATTAGAATTGATGACTGGGAAATGCGTGATGATGTTCAGGAACGCATTGCAGCGTTATGGGAAGAGTCAACAACAGAAAATCTTCCATCCGCTGGAGATTTAGCTGGCTATAAAACTGAATTCTTGAACCTTTTTGGCTTTGACGTTTCAGGCATTGATTATCAAGCCGATGTGAATGAAATGGTTGACGTACCTGGATTGGTCGAAAGTCCTGCTAATTAAAACAAGAAGCTCGCAGATAAAAAACCTGCGAGCTTTTTACTTATTAGCAACATTATAAGTTGGATCATCCATTATATTTACTTCAATAACACCTGTGGCATTTCGCAAAAGCTCTTTACAATCTGCGCTCAAATGACGTAAGCGAACAGTTTTATTTACCACAGCATATCGTTCTGTGATTTTGTTTACCGCGTCGATTGCGCTCATATCATTGATTCTACTTTCTTTAAAGTCGATGATAATTTGGTCTGGGTCGTTTAAGACATCAAACTTCTCCGAAAAAGCAGCAGTTGAACCAAAAAATAGTGGTCCAAAAATCTCGTAGTGCTTAACTCCACTTTCGTCCGTATATTTTTTTGCTCTTATACGTTTTGCGCTTTCCCAGGCAAACACTAACGCTGATATAATAACACCTATTAATACTGCTAATGCCAAATTATGCAACATTACAGTAATTACTGCAACTAATACACCCACAAAAATATCATGCTTCGGCATTTTATTGATAACTTTAAAACTTGCCCATTCAAAAGTGCCGACTGCTACCATAATCATAACGCCAATCAACGATGCCATTGGAAGTTCCCCTATAATAGGTGCGCCGAATAAAACAATCAACAAAATCGTTATCGAGGCAATTATGCCAGATAAACGAGTTCTAGAACCTGAGGAAAGGTTCACCAGTGTTTGAGCAATCATCGGACAACCGCCCATACCGAAGAAGAATCCATTTAAAATATTGGCGCTCCCCTGTGCTATGCATTCACGGTTTCCATTTCCTTTCGTAGCAGTAATTTCATCTACTAAATTTAATGTCAATAAACCTTCAGTTAAGCCTACGCATGCCATAATTAACGCATAAGGAAAAATGATTTTAAATGCTTCAAAATTAATCGGAATATCAGGAATATGGAATGGAGGAAATCCTCCTGCAACGGATGCAATATCACTTACTGTCTTAGTATGAATGCCAAAGCCTGCAACTAGTCCAAAAACCACAATTATTGCAACCAATGATGCGGGAACTGCCTTGGTAATTTTAGGAAATCCTATGACAATTGCAATCGTTAAGGCTACCAAACCCAACATTATATATAATGCTGAACCAGCTAACCAGGCTTCACTACCTTGAAGCTTAAATTGATTAATCTGAGACATGAAAATAACAACAGCTAATCCATTTACAAAACCAAACATCACTGGCTGTGGTACCAACCGAATAAATTTCCCAAATTTAAAAAGGCCGACTATAATTTGTATTACACCTGCAAGTGCAACAGCTGCAAATACATATTCTAAGCCATTTGATTTCATTAAAGCAATAAGAACAATTACTGTTGCGCCAGCCCCACCAGAAATTAAACCAGGTCGGCCACCAAAGATTGCAGTAACCAGGCCCATAATAAATGCAGCGTATAGACCAGTTAAAGGAGGAAAACCCGCAAGTATAGCAAATGACAATGATTCAGGAATCATTGTCATTGCAACTGTAAGTCCAGCTAAAACTTCTTTTTTATAATCTACTTTTTGGGTAAAATCGAATAAATTCAGGTAGCTCTTCATTAGTAAGGTTTAATCTCAAAATACGTATTTACAAAATTTTCGCAGTATTCTTTAATTAAAACTCGTAACCGTCTAAATCCTGCTGTAATTTCTGTTTCCGATCCCATTGCCTTTGCAGGATCAGGAAAATTATGATGCAAAAGTACAGTTTGAGTTGGGAAATAAGGACAACTTTCTTTTGCGTGGTCACTTACTAATTACTTTATCTAGCAACAACCTCCACCCGGACTGCAAACATTTGCAGTAGGTAATTTTACCAAATTAATTTTATTTTCATCGGCAGGTACACCACAGGCATCCTTTGCTAAACAAGCTGTTTGCATTTCAACTAATAGAAAATCTTCCCCATTAAAATCGAGTCCATACTTACCAATTGTATTACTTTGATACTCTACTTCGATTTCTAGATCTTCCATTCCTAAAACATTTTCAGAAAGGCCTATGATGTTTAATAGTTTACCTGGTTTTAAACGATGTTCATAATCATTTGCATCCCACAATTGGAAGTTCGCTTTATGCTCTTTGCGAACGGTACCTCCACAATCAATAAAATGTTTACTCACGACACCTATCTCTGTTACATGAAAATGCTCAGGTACCATCGTACCATCTGATAGCTTGAAATTTACAGTTTCTACTGTATTCAAAATGTCTTTGATTTCTGATAACTTCATAATTTTATAATTAAATTTTAACAACAATTATTCTTTTTAACTTGAATTTTCCCGAATACTTCGGAAAGAAAATTTTGGAACTTTATAAAAGCACTTTCATCAATACAATAACATATTGCATTGCCTTCGATACTACCCTTGATAAGACCTGCGTTTTTCAATTCTTTTAAATGCTGAGAAACTGTTGGCTGCGCTAAAGGCAATTCATTAACAATATCTCCACATATACATGTATTCACTTTTAATAAATAATCAACAATAGCAATTCTTGCAGGATGACCTAATGCTTTCATGAGTAAAGCCATTTCGTTCTGCGTTGCTGTAAAATGCTCAGTTTTAGAAGCGCCCATATCTTTATATTTTAATATCGCAATATTACGATAAAGATAATTACAAACCAAATTATTATCTTTAAATAAAAAATCCTGATGTCGAATATTAAGCTTATTATTGAAGAACGTCCAAGTGATATTGGCAATTTTATGGTAGGTAGGCTCTTACCTTTTAGAGAAAAAAGGATGGTTGGTCCTTTTTCATTTATTGATCACATGGGCCCAGCAGCAATGAACGATCATCAGAATATCGACATCCCCCCTCATCCACATATTGGCTTATCAACCCTCACTTACTTGTTCGAGGGTAGTATTATGCATAAGGATGGGCTAGGTACAGCTATTGAAATTAAACCTGGTCAAGTAAACTGGATGACTGCCGGTAGTGGTATTGCTCACTCAGAAAGAACTCCTGAATATTTGCGTCACAGCGACAAAATGCTTCATGGTTTACAAATATGGGTTGCCTTACCTAAGAATCTGGAACAAATGGATCCTGAATTTTTTCATGCAGATGCAGATGAACTTCCAGCTTGGGAAAGTGACGATGTCTATTTTAAATTAATTGCTGGTAATGCATTTGGTCGACAATCGCCAATTCCTGTTTATAGTCCGCTTTATCTAATCGAAGTGAAAAGTAAAGATGTTAAAACCTTAAAAATTGGCACTGAGCTTTTTGGAGAAAGTGGCATTTATATTTTAGAGGGCAGCATCACAAGTGACGGAAATACTTTTGGACCAAAGCAACTTTTAGTAGCCAAAGACAGTTCCCTTTGCGAGTTTACAATGCAAGAAAATACGACAATCTATATTTTTGGAGGGGAACCATTTCCCGAAGAACGTTTTATTTATTGGAATTTTGTTGCCAGCGATAGATCTTTAATTGAGATGGCAAAGCAACGTTGGCTTGATCAAGACTTTGCCCCCGTTCCGGGAGAAAGTGAATTTGTGCCCTTACCTGAAAAAAGACGATAAACTATTATTCCCATGTAATGGTAGTTTCGTTTTCCGTAGGATGTCCGGTACACACTAAAACCCGACCGCGCGCTACTTCATCATCTGTCAATACTTCATTATAATCCATTCTCACCCCACCTTTAATACAATTGGCTATACAGGTACTACAGACACCGCCACTACAACTATAAGGTAAATTGATTTTATTTTCGAGCGCGACTTCTAAAATCCTTTTAGGATATGGAACTAACAGATAGTGCTTGTGCCCTCTAAAATGTAAAATTACTGAGTAAGTACTCCTATCCACAACTTTTTCTGTTGTATCATCTTCATCTGCCTCGTCCTCCGGCAATACAAAAGTCTCACGTTTAATTTGATAAGGTTTATAACCTGCGCTGAGTAATGTTATACGACAAACATCCATATAATCAACTGGTCCACAAGCATAGAACAGCGAATCGTTTGGGTTAAATTCCATGTTCTCCTTCACCAACTGATTAATTAAAATACCATTCAGTCTAGCTCTAAACAAATTTTTGCTATTACTATATAAGTGAATTACTTTGAAGCGGTTAGGATACATGCCCTCCCATATTGCAATTTCATTGCCAAATAGTGTGCTATCTAAACTACGACTACTGTAAACTAATACAACTTTCGAATTACTTTCGGTAACTAAGGCGGTCTTTAAAATCGAGAATAACGGCGTAATGCCAACACCCGCAGCAAATAAGAAAACGGTTCTTTCTATCTCACTGATAGGCTGATAAATAAACTGTCCATTAGGTTCAGCAACATCAACAATATCGCCCTCTCGGAGTTGATGATGAATAAATCTGGATATTTCACCATTTTCAACAAGCTTAACTGCGATAGCAATTGGTTCATCGATATTGGGCGAACTGCAAAAAGAGTAAGATCTTCGCAACTCCCGACCATTTACATTGAAAACTAAAGTTAAAAATTGTCCGGCTTCATACTTTAAATCTTCACCATTGACTGCTTCGAAGCAAATCTTAATGACTTCCGTTGGCTGCTTACTGACTGAAATTACACGAAGTTTTTGCAAAGACATATTGCTGCTAAAATAGCAATTCTAATCGCAGGAAAAAAGGTGAAACTAGCTTGGCTGTTTTAAAAACCGTCATCAGCTGATGCTTACGTCATCCGATGACGGTTTAAATTTTATTCCACAGTTTTTTGTTGTGTTTCTGTAAAAGCAATTAATGCTTTTTGGCTAGCATAGCCATTTCGAGCAGGGTTTTCGAGAATTTCTTTCATTGAAATTAATCTGTAAACATATCCACCTGTTTCACGATTTAATTTCATTTTGAAGTAATTGTCTTGATTTTGCCTGTTGATTTGCTTTTTTAGATGTACATCACCTACATTATAGGCTGCAGCAACTAACGTCCAGCTGTTAAAAATACCATACAGCTCTTTCATATACTTGCAGGCTGCTATAGTAGATTTACGCAGATTTTTACGCTCATCGATACCACTGTTTACTTTTAAACCATACATGCGTGCTGTTCCCGGCATAAATTGCCAAAATCCTGCAGCTCCTTTAGGTGAAGTTCCTGCTTGAAGGCCAGATTCAACCAAGGGCATGTACTTAAAATCGTTAGGAATACCATATTTAGCTAAAATCGGTTCAATTATTGGGAACCACTCTGCAGCTTTACGGTGTAAACGATTAGTTTGTAAATTTTGATAGCCATAAGATGCTAAAATCCTTTTCATTTTACCAGCTACTTTGTTATCTCCTAAGGGCAACGTTTCGTTGGCAAATTCTAATTGAGCTATTGTAAATTCCGGCTCTTCGGGATCTTCTTTTATGGTGGTGAGATTGTTATTTTTTAGATTTGTTTTTTCATTTGGTAGTGTGTAAGCAAACACTTTTGCCATCACCAGTAATGCTATTATTACCGTCGATGGAATGAGGTGTTTCTTTATCATCTTCCTCCTTTTTTTGGTGAACAATTATAAATCGACGACAAAGATACAATATATTAATCTAATTATCAAATAGTTACAAAATTAAGCGTTAAAATCGTAGTTTAAAGTTATTTAAACGTAGTTTTCGATTTCAACATTTTCGGCACTTTTCTGATGAAAATCTATGAACTTATCTTTTGTCGAAATAAGAAAATTGACTTAATTCAGCATATCAAATCCATTAGTTTAAATGAGTTTTTTACACGCTATTTTTTGCCAGCTCCTTGATCATAAAAAAACAGCATATCACTTCAAATTTCACCGAAAAAGGAAGGGACAAAATAAAGGCAATTGTGAATGACATCATTTTTTCGTAAGTTTGCACCCGCATAAATTATGCGGTTAAAAGCGTATCATGATAAAGAACAATAACAGGAACAGTCGCGATGACAAGTCCAAAGCGGGCGATGGAAGTAAAAGCAGGAGGCCTGCTGGTACCGATAAACCCAAAGGAAGATATAGTGATAAAGACGGAAAACCCAATTCCGACAAAGAAGATAAAGACAAACGCAAACCTATTTTTGCAAGTGGCGATAAGGCAGCCTATAAACCGAGAGCCACAAGAGATGGAGACTCAAAGCCTTATTCTGCTAAACCATCATCCGGAAGAGATTATAAACCGAGGACTGAAAAAGATGGTTTCTCTAAAGATTTTAAACCAAGAACTGCAAGAGACGGCAACTCAAAGTCTTATACACCAAGAACAGGTGGCGGAAAGGATTTTAAACCCCGTTCTGATAAAGATGGCGAATCAAAGACATATAAGCCTAGAGTGAAGGATGGCGATTTTAAGCCAAGAACTGAAAGTAAAGGCGGTTTTAAACCGTGGGAAAAGAAAGACAGCGGAAATTCAGCTTACAAGCCAAAAGCATTTAAAGAGGGTAGCTCAAGGGATGACGCCAGCGAAGGCAAACGCAGCTATGTTAAAAAAGACAACTATATAATTGACGGCGATAAATCTAAATTCGCCGATAAAAAAGGTGGCTCATCAAGAAGTACAGATAGCAGACCTTATAGGAAACGTGAAGATGGCGACTTTAAACCCAAAGATGATCGGGGAGAGAGGGTTGCACCAACAACTCGTGCAAGAAAAGTAGCAGAACCTAAAGATGATGGGCTAATTCGCCTAAATCGTTATATCGCTAATTCTGGAATTTGCTCACGCCGCAAGGCCGATGAACTTATTGAAGCTGGTGTTGTTTCGGTAAATAATATCCCCGTAACAGAATTAGGTCACAAGGTAGACCCATATAAAGATGAAGTACGCTACAATGGCGAATTATTAAAACGCGAAAAGAAAGTTTACGTTTTATTAAATAAACCGAAAGACTATATCACTACAACCGACGATCCACAGGAACGAAGAACGGTGATGCAGTTGGTAGAAAAAGCAAGTAGAGAACGTATTTATCCAGTTGGTCGTTTAGATAGAAACACTACCGGACTAATATTAATGACAAATGATGGAGAACTTGCAGACAAATTATCTCATCCAAAAAATGGTATAACCAAAATTTACCATGTTGAGTTAAACAAAAACTTAAGTCAAGGAGATTTCAACAAAATTCAATTTGGTTTAGAGTTAGAGGATGGCTTGATCAAACCAGACAATATCTCATATGTTGCCGGAGCAAGTAAAAAAGAAGTTGGCATCCAAATACATAGCGGAAAAAACCGTATTGTACGCCGTATTTTCGAACACTTAGGATACGATGTTGTAAAACTAGATCGCGTAGTGTATGGTAACTTAACCAAGAAAGATTTACCTCGTGGTAGATGGCGCTTCCTAGAAGAACATGAATTAATTCAAATTAAACATTTAATTAAATAGTTTGACGCAGAGCGTATAAACTAGTGTAAACGAAAAGGCTGCAAAAAATTTGCAGCCTTTTCGTTTTGCATTTTCTTTGCGTACTTTACGTTAAAATAAACCTTATGACAAAGAAAATCCTTTTCATTTTATGCCTTTTTTTTTCTATTCAGGCCCAAGCTCAGCACTTCAATTTGCTTGTAGGTACTTATACCAATAAGGGTACGAGTGAAGGCATTTATGTTTATGACTATAATAGCTTAACAGCTGATACAAAATTAAAGAGTATTGCCAAAAATGTTGTCAACCCAAGTTACTTGGCGCTTAGTGCTGATCAAAAATTTGTCTACAGTGTAAACGAAAACGGTAAGGATAGCGAAGTAAGCGCATTTAGTTTTGACTCCAATAATGGGGCACTTCACTTTTTAGGTAAGAAACCATCTGAAGGAGCCGATCCTTGCTATATTACCACAAATGGAAATCAAGTTTTAACTGCAAATTACTCTGGCGGAAGTATTACTGCCCTTCGCACTGCAACAGATGGAAGTTTCTTAGACGCCAAACAAGTAATTCGACATACCGGGAAGGGTATTGACCCTAAAAGGCAATTGAGTGCTCATGTGCACCAAATACAATTAACGCCCGACAAAAAATATTTCATCGCTACAGATTTAGGAGAAGATCAGATTTATATTTACAGTACAACAAAGACACCTGCAAAAGAACTAATTCTTAAAAAAGTTATCAAAACAACTCCAGGTACTGGGCCAAGGCATTTAACTTTTAGTCCAAATGGGAAATACGCATTTCTAGTGCATGAGTTTAATGGAAAAATAACAGCTTTTAGCTATTCAAACGGCGACTTAAAAAAACTGCAAGAAATAGAAACTACTGCTAAAGATTTTACTGGAAAAATTGATGCGGCAGATATCCATGTCTCAGCTGACGGCAAATTCCTCTATGAAAGCAATAGAGGGGATGCAAATACCTTAAGTGTTTTTGAAATTCTGCCTAATGGAACGTTAAAACTGATAGAAATTATAAGTACGTTAGGAAAAGGTCCAAGGAATTTTAGCATTGATCCGAGTGGGAACTTCTTGTTAGTTGCTCATCAATATACAAACGACATCGTAATTTTTAAACGCAATAAAGGCACTGGGAAGTTAACCGATAGTGGAAAAAGAATTAATGTTGGTGCACCAGTTTGCTTAGTTTTTAGCAAGTAAAGGCAGATTGATAAGTAATTAGCCGCTACAATACTACCGCATTTTGTAGTACCTCATTGTAAAAATCAATATACATCGGCAAAATCTTTTTGAGATCGAAATCTTGTGCTCTCTTTAATGCATTTTCTTTAAAATACCGAAGCGTATCTTCATTACTTAAAATGGTAATGGCTTTGTTCGCCATATCATCAATGTCTCCAACGTCGCACATGTATCCACAAAAATCATCAATATTGAGCTCAGGCAAACCACCAGCATTTGAGGTAATTACAGGTACTTTACAAGCCATAGCTTCTAAGGCAGCCAAACCAAAACTCTCCGATTCGGAGGGCATAATAAATAAGTCCGAAACAGACAAAATTTCTTCTACTGCATCTTGCTTCCCTAAAAACCGCACATTCTCACAGATATTAAGTTCGCGGGAGAGTTGCTCATTCGCTGTCCGTTCCGGCCCGTCTCCGACCATCAACAGTTTAGAAGGTATTTTTTCCTGTACTTTTTGAAACATCTTGATGACGTCTTCTGTACGCTTTACCTTTCTAAAATTGGATGTATGTATTAAAATTCGCTCATTATTAGGCGCTATTGCCTTCTTAAAGTGATCCTTTGGTTGTAAGCTAAACCGATTAAAATCGATAAAATTCGGAATAACCTTTATGTTTTTTTGAATTTCGAAATGCTTGTAAGTATCCTCCTTTAAATCTTCGGAAACCGTAGTCACACCATCACTTTGATTGATAGAAAAGGTTACTACAGGCTTGTAAGTGGCATCTTTACCCACAAGCGTGATATCTGTTCCGTGCAAAGTCGTTACAAAAGGGATATTAATACCATAGGTAGCCAAAATCTGCTTTGCCATAAAAGCTGCCGACGCATGGGGAATGGCATAATGAACATGTAAAATATCCAGCTTTTCAAATCGAACTACATCGACTAATTTACTTGCTAGAGCCGATTCATATGGTGCGTAATCAAATAAAGGATAATCCCTTACCGACACTTCATGATAAAATAAATTTGCTGAAAAAAAATCAAGGCGAGCCGGTTGACTGTAGGTTATAAAATGAACCTGATGACCTTCATTAGCTAAAGCTTTACCTAATTCTGTGGCTACTACGCCGCTTCCGCCAAATGTAGGGTAGCAAACAATTCCTATTTTCATTAATACCTATATGTTTTGAGTTGTAATGAGGCTATCCCGATAAAGTCTGGGTGGCTTTCATTGATAAGCAAATTAACTTATATCTTATTTAATTTGTGTTATCTGTAGGTAATAATATGATGATGTTAGTTGGAGCTAAAACTGATGCCTGGTTTAAGCCCCTTTAGCTTTTCTTCCTCAACACGGATGTTACTTCTAATTTCTTCTACCTTCTTTATTTGTTTATTATATGAATCCAAAGCTTTTTGCGCGGTGGACATATCATCCTTTGCCTTTTTTGCAATCTTCTCAATTGCTTTTGCATCTAAATTTCCTGAACTTAGCTTCTTTGAAACGTCATTATTTTTTGAAGCCGATTCCTTAGAATTTGCATTTGCAGCCAGCAATTTAACTCTAAGTTTTTCAACATCCTTTTCTTCTTCTGATTCTTTAATCTTAAGTTCTTGGATTTTTAAGCTTGCTTTCAAAACTTTTACTCGATCCTTTAATATGTTTAAAGAATCGCTAGATACTTGTGGCATGTAATTTTGCGCTCTAGCAGCTGTTGTAAAAGAAAGCGCAAGGATTACTATTAGCATGGTAAATTTAGTATTCATAATAACGTTAATTTATTAAGTTGACGAAAACTATTGCTTCATTTCATTTTGAATGACTAGGTACATTTCATTTGGGCGTTGAGTTCCAATAAAATATTCTAATCCATCACGATCAGTTAATACAATGGCATCTTTACCGGAAGAATAAAAACGTATACTTCCTTTCTTATGTAAATTGTAAACAGGATTGTTAAATAGATAATTGCTGTAAGTATCCTTTCTAACTTTGACAATGCTATTTAAATCTATTTTAACCTTTTTTGCTGTCCACAAACCATCTATCACTACACTTTTATTTTCGATGCGAATCTTATATTGAATAAGAAATAAAAGCGCAATAGATACACCAATAATACCGAAACCCACCACTAGGAATAAATCAACTGTGTTATCACGATCACGTTCATACACATAAGCCCCAAAACAAAAAGCTGCCATGATTAACCTAATGCAAATACGAATGTAATCGCGGCCAATGTATTGTTTTTCTATATAAACGTGTTTCTGATCCATTATTGATGGCTGGTAAATTGTTTTAAAGGTATCAATAAGCTCACAAGTTCGGTTATTGTTTTAACAGCTCGAATATAACAACTTTTTTTGTTGTTGTATTTACTTTATATCTATTATCCTGTCTTAAACCGGCTACCCATATTATTTCTCCATTACCATTAATAAGCAATGGGATTTTCGACTTATTGGGCAAGGGTACTTTTTGACCAATTAAGAAATCACTGATCTTCTTTGATTGTTTCATTCCAAAAGGCATAAATCTATCTCCATCTTGCCAAAATCTTATTACCAAAGGAAATATTAATTGTTCAGCATCCACAAAAGCTTTATTTAAACTCGCTTCGAAATATGGCAACCTACTATGCGAAATTTCAATTTTTTGGGTTTCCAATAAGATAATTTTATCGTCCGGATGAATAAAATGATTACTTTCATTTTGCCGCAACTTGCGTAATAGAGAAATTATAATTTCCTTTCTATTAATTGTTATGCAGTGTGTAGTGCTATAAAACAATGTGCCACTCTGCTTTCCTAAAGACCCTAAAATCTCTTCAACAACGGTTGCAGCAAAATGAAACGGTTTTAGTAATTCAAAAAACAGTAAATATTGTGGGTTCAACAGTTTGATCTTCTCTATCGAAATATAAATATCTCCATTTCGATTTTCACATATACGATCTCTAGTTTGGCTTACCACTTGCTGCAGTACCATTTCAGTTTCAGCGAAACGGAGCATATTTTGAGTAAAGGTATTTTCCAAACTGGGATTTAGCTCCTTTAAAACTGGGATTACCTTAAGTCTAATACTATTTCGTGCATAGTGATCACTTTGGTTTGAGCTATCCTCAACAAAATCTATATTGTTTTCACTTATCAATGTATCAATTTGTTCTTTGTCCAGGAATAACAACGGCCTAATGATATGATCTTTTTTAGGCAGAATACCATGCATTCCACTAATACCTGTTCCTCTAGTTAAATTAAGTAGTAGCGTTTCGATAGAGTCGTTCTGATGATGTGCTGTTGCAATATACTGGTAATTGTTGGTCACTCTAACTTCTTCAAACCACTTATAGCGCAGTGCTCTAGCAGCCATCTGGGTCGATAAATGGTTTTCCCTGGCATTTTTCTTCGTCTCAAAATGGGTAACGTAGAACGGTACGTCCAATATAGCTGCTAATAACCTAACAAAAGCTTCATCGCGCTGCGACTCATCTCCTCTTAAATTAAAATTACAATGGGCTATACTAAAATTAAAACCTGCGAGTTTAAATAGCTGAGCCATAAGTACCGAGTCTTTTCCTCCACTTACGGCCAAGAGTATTTTATCCTCTGGGGTAAAGAGACTATTTTTCTTGATATAATCAACAAAGTTGCTTACTGGTAACATCATTCAAAAATATTTAATTTAAACCAGCAAAGTCTATATCATTAAAAAAAAATTAAACTTAACTTTGTAAAGTGCAGAAATTACGCTTTTTCTTCTTTTTAATGCTGATTCCCAGTATAATGTTTGCTCAACAAAGAACAAAGATTGTACTAAAATATTCAGAAGTGGCTGATGTTGATAATAAAACGAATATTACCCATATCAAAAAACCTGTTTTCGAACATGAAGGTGCAACACTAACTTGTGATAGTGCTCGATTATGGAGTGAGCGAAACTATTTTGAAGCATTCGGTAATGTTCATATCAAGCAAGATACTATAAACATTTTTTCAGACTTGCTCAATTACGATGGCAATGCTAAAATGGCGCATTTAATGAATAATGTGCGCATGTCTGACCCCTCCTCTACGCTTACAACTAATATCTTAGACTATAATATGGCTATTAGGGTGGGCACTTATCTTGAAAATGGGAAAATCGTAAATAATAAGGAAAACGTTACGATTACAAGTAAAAGAGGCTATTATTTCGCGAATAATAAAGATGCATTCTTTAAATACGACGTTGTGGTGGTTACAGACCAGGCAACGATCAAATCAGACACGTTGCGCTATAATACCTTTACTAATCAGACCTATTTTTATGGCCCAACAAACATAAAAGGTAAGGATGACAATCTTTATACAGAAAATGGCGAGTACAACACAAAAACAGAGAAAGCATTTTTCGGCAAAAAAAACCTTTATACCCAGAATACCAAAAGTTTAAAAGGTGACAGTTTATATTACGATGGAAAAAGAGGTTATGGCAAGGCAGTTAAAAATATCATTTTTGTCGATACTGAAGATAAACTAGAGCTGCGCGGGCAGTTGGGCGAATATTTTAAAGAAGGTGAGCGGATTAAAGTTACGATAAATGCGTATGTAGGCCTGGGTACGGCAGACTCTGTTAAGGTTAATGAGAAATTGGTACCCGATTCTTTGTGGCTTGGCGCGGATGTATTAGAGGCCCAGATGACTTTACAAAAAACATTAAAGTTAATTGCAAAGCCCACCGTCATAGCTGATGATGAAGTTGGCATAGAAGAAGAGAAATCGAAAGCTGAGACCGAACAGGCAGGCAAGCCAACAGATAAGGCAACAATACCTAAAAAGCCTGCAGTAGCCCCACCAAACCCAAAAGCAAATACCAAACAAAGCAGGAAAGATAGAAAAAAAGCAGCGCTAGAAAAACCCACTAATAAGCTTGATTCTGCTGCCTCCAATATCATCGATTCCCTTAAATCAGGGACAGATTCCGTCAGTTTAAAGCTGAAAGTAGTTGCAAAAAATGATAGTTTGGCGAAGGATAGTCTAGTTAAAGATAGTTTAGGTAAGATTCAAAAGTCACCGGTAAAAGATTCTCTTAAGGCAATTTCAAAAGCGACTGACAAGGTTAGCACGCCTGCTGCAGCCAAAAAAAATCCAACAACTAGCGCTAAAACACCTGCTGTTGTAAAGAAACCAGAAGTAGTTAAAGAACCGGCTCCTTTTAACCCCGCTGATACGGTCAGAACTAGGACCATTAAAGCCTACCACAATGTCAGGGTCTTTAAGACTAACTTACAGGCAAAATCAGATTCGTTGTTTTTTACCGCAGCCGATTCGACTTTAAGGTTATATCAAAATCCGATATTATGGTCCGATAGTTCACAACAAACGGGCGATACCATTCACGTTCAATTTAAAAATAAAAAAATAAACAGTGCACAGGTATTGCAAAATGCTTTCATTGTGGATCAAGAGACCGATACTGCTAAATTCAATCAAGTAAAAGGTAAAATTATCACGGCTTTTTTCGACAATGGCGAAATAAGGACAATGTTTGTTGATGGGAATGCTGAGAGTATCAGTTATGATAAAAAATCTGACGGGAAATACCAGCAAAATCAAACCATTAGTGCTCGTATTAAAATAATTTTTGCCGACAAAGATATCTCACATATTAAGATTGTGAAGGGAATTGAAGGTACATTTTCTCCAGCAGACAAGGTTAGCAAAGAAGCGATATTAACCGGTTTTATTTGGAAGCCGGAATTAAGGCCGAAGAGCAAGAAAGACATCGTGAACAATACTTCTGTAAAAAGTACTGTTAAACCTAAAGCTAATACTACCAAGCCAAAAGTCTTACCGAAAGGAAATACTACAAAGAAAACTGCAAGTAAATCACTTTCTCCGCCGAAAAAACCGGTTGAAACTATCAAAAAAGCGCCAACTAATAAAGAGGTGAAGACAGATTCTGTGAAACAAATTTCAAAACCGCTTGTACCTGTTGCTAAAGTAGATTCAACTAAGAAAAATTAAACACTTTCTTTTAGAAAGGTAATTAACTTTCGCATGGCTATTGCTCTATGACTGATTTCATTTTTCTTTTCTAAGGTCATTTGAGCAAATGTTTTGGTATAGCCATTTGGTATAAAGATGGGATCGTAGCCAAAGCCCATGGTTCCTACCGGTTGAGTTAGTAATTCGCCATTAATAACTCCTTCAAAGAGGTGATTTTGCCCATTTTGCATCAGTGATATCACGGTTTTAAACCGAGCTTTTCTGTTGCTGATCTTTTCCATCTTCGCTAGGAGATAATTTAAATTAATCTCATCTCCTCTTGAACCGCTATACCGTGCTGAAAAAATTCCAGGTTCATTATTCAATGCCTCAACCTCTAGCCCACTGTCATCTCCAAAGCAATCTATTTTGTAATGTTCTACGACGTAGCTGCTTTTTAACGTTGCATTTTCGGCAAAACTATTTCCTGTTTCAGGAATGTCAACTAAGCACCCTATATCATTTAAATTAAGAACTTGATAGTCTGGCAATAATATAGCCCTAACTTCTTCTGTTTTTTTTAAATTGTTGGTTGCAAATACTAAAGGTTTCATTACTTCAACTGCTGTAAACTGGCCCATAACTTCTTTTTACTAGCTTGATCACGATCTAACTCATCTAAATTTGATGTAAATACCAGTTTAATGTTGTCATGACTTACAAGCTGATGAGAAGATTGCTCAGGCAAATCTAAATCTCTTGCCGCGACACCGAAGGCCAAAATCAGTCTGCAGTTAAAAGCATCCTTTAAATGTGTGTACTTCTGCCCCAGATAATTTGCATAATTAACCAAAGCAAAATCATTGGCGGTAAGATCAATTGCCTTCACCAATTTTCTTAGTAATTCTCTTCCTTGTTCAGTACTAACGTCGTTTTGAGAATCATTTACCAAAATCAATATGTTCTTTTGATTTTTTCCTAAATAGTTAAATGTTACTTTAGGTGCCGTAGGCTGAATAATTGGTGTTGGAATATCGGGCATTGAAGAACTTTGTTCAACATGCTTTTCGCTGATATGTTGTTCAACTACAGTAATTACTTTACTTTCGGGTACTAAATAAATATCTTCAGTAAAAAATAAACGTAAGGCTTCGGCGTTACTTGTAAGTTGGTTAGTCATATTAATTTTGACAGATTTTTTTTCTGTTAAAATTAGTTAAATATCTTATTATAGTGTCTTAAATTGTTATTTTTATCCATTAATATATATAGCTGTTGTCTTTTGTGAGAAAAGTCTGTTGCATTTTTTTACTGTCTTCTTTAAATTTTCTTGCATTTGCGCAAAATGTGGCATCTGTAAATGGAAAATCTATAAGCAGTAAAGAGTTTATGTGGGTTTATAAAAAAAATCATGGTGGCGTGACTAATGCAACTTATGCTGATTTAGCTTCCTACTTAAACCTTTATATCAACTTTAAGCTTAAGGTTGTTGACGCGCGGTCAATGGGCTTAGATGCTGACACTGCATACAAAGTAGAGATAAATGGGTATGAGAATGCTTTAAAGGCCCAAAAGAAAGCATCGCCAAAAAATTTAGAGTATGCTTACATTATGAACGAATATCGTGAAGGGGTTTTAATGTTTAACATATCTGAGAAAAAAATTTGGAGTAAAGCTTGGGACAATGAGCATAAGCTGAGGGAATTTCATAACGCAAATTTGGCAAATTATTCAAATAAGGGATTTGATGAAGTACGGGGCGAGGTTCTTGCAGATTACCAGCAGAGCTTGGAAAATGAATGGATTAAAACATTAAGAGCAAAATATACAGTGAAGATTAATGACGAGGAATTAAGGCATTTAGCTAAGCTGTAGCTAAATTCCATTGAATAATATTAACTTTGCAAACATTTACAATTGAATATATAGAATGAAGAAAACTTTAGGCATAGCAGTTGCATTAATGTGTCTGTTTATAAATGTACAAGCACAAAAGAAAAACGTTGATAAAGTGGTAGCAGTTGTAGGTAGCAATATCATTCTGCTTTCTGAATTGAATCAGCAATATGCTATTTATTTAAACCAAGGAAATCCTGCAGATGACCGTATCAAATGCGTATATCTTCAGCAAATGCTTATTCAGAAGCTTTTAAAACAGCAGGCTGAAATTGATTCAATTGTGGTAGAAGATAGTCAAGTTGATGACGAGTTAGATAAACGTATGCGTTATCAAATTCAACGCATGGGTGGTCAAGATCAATTAGAACAATTCTTACATAAATCTGCATTGCAATATAAAGACGAGATGAGGCCTGATGTAAAAGAGGGACTGATTGCTCAAAAGATGCAAGCAAAAATCACGGAGAATATTAGCGTTACGCCTTTAGAAGTAAAAAAATACTTTGACTCTTACCAAAAAGACAGCTTACCAGATATTGGTACTGAAGTAGAAGTTGGAGAAATTGTTTTATATCCTAAGTTAACAAAAGCTGAAAAACAAAAATTCTACGACAAACTTGAAGCAATGAGAGTTCGTATTAAGAATGGTGAAGACTTTGGATTTTTAGCAAAAAGCTATTCTGAAGACCTTGGTTCGGCAGCTGAAGGTGGTGATTTGGGTTTTTTTGATAGAACCTTAATGGTGAAGGAATTTACTTCATGGGCCTTTAAATTGAAAGCAGGAGAAATGTCTCCAGTTTTTGAAACGGAACATGGTTACCATATTTTACAAGTGATAGAACGCAGAGGTGAACAAGTTCATGCCCGCCACATACTGATTAAACCACAAACAACACCAGAAAGTTTAAATAGGCTAAAACTAAAAGCTGACAGTATTTATAAAGACATAACAGTAAACAAAATGCCGTTTGCATTTGCTGCTTCAAACTTTTCTGACAATAAAGAAACGCAATATAATGGTGGTATGATGTTATATGCAGATAACGTTACTGCTAGAACAACATTTATCCCAGTGGAGAAACTTGACCCAAGTGTTTTTGTTGTGATTGATACGATGAAGGTTGGCGAAGTCTCTAAACCTGTTTCTTTTTCTAGTCCTGAGCTAGGTAAAGAGGGTTACAAAATCTTTTTACTAAAATCTAAAATCCCTCCTCACAAAGGAAATTTGGAACAAGATTTTCCGAAATTCAAAGAACGAGCACAAAAAGAAAAAGAAGACCGTGTGGTAAGTGAATGGTTCCAAAAACGTAAGGAAACAACATATATCAAAGTTGATGAAGAATTTGCAACTTGCGATGAAATGAAGCTTTGGTCTAAAAATGAAAAGAAATAAGTTTCATGCAGTTTGAAAACGAGGTAAAAGCTGTCGATGCACTGCATCAGTCGTTTAAAAAAATCCAATCCGAAATCAACAAAGTAGTAATTGGGCAGGACGACGTAATTAAAGCTGTTTTGGTTGCTATTTTTAGCAATGGACACTGCTTATTAGTGGGTGTCCCAGGTTTAGCTAAAACATTGCTAGTACAAACTGTTTCGAGTGTATTAGATCTTTCTTTTAACCGTATTCAATTCACTCCAGATTTGATGCCCAGTGATATCATTGGCGCAGAGATACTCGGAGAAGACCGCCATCTCAAATTTATCAAAGGTCCAATTTTCTCTAATATAATTTTAGCGGACGAAATTAATAGAACTCCGCCAAAAACACAGGCAGCCTTATTAGAAGCCATGCAAGAGAAAGCGGTAACTATTGCCGGTCATACCCATACCTTGCCACAGCCATTTTTTGTACTAGCTACACAAAATCCAATTGAACAGGAAGGCACTTACCCACTTCCAGAAGCTCAACTGGATCGTTTTATGTTTAACATACACTTGGATTACCCGTCATTTGCTGATGAGCTTACAATTGTTAAAAATACGACTAGCAATGCAGAAGTTAAGTTGGAGAAAGTAATTAACGCCAGCGAAATCCAGTATTTTCAAAAACTAATCCGTAGCATCCCGGTTACCGACCATGTTTTAGCGTACGCAGTTAAATTAGCCGCAAAAACGCGTCCGAATACCCCTTTTGCATCGGCAGCCATTAACAATTATGTAAGCTGGGGAGCTGGTCCTCGAGCGTCTCAATTTTTAGTACTAGGTGCTAAATGCCATGCAGCCATTTCTGGAAAATATGCTCCCGATATTGAAGATGTGCAAGCGGTTGCTGAAGCTATCTTACGTCACCGAATAGTGCGTAATTATAGAGCTGAGGCCGAAGGATTATCAATCGAGCAGATCATTAAAGATTTGTTTTAAAGAAAAGCTTAATTATTAAGCTGCCCCATGATATTTGGATAGTCGGTAATAATCCCATCAACCCCCAAATCCATCAAATATTTAAGATCTTTTGTCGAGTTGATAGTCCAAGGGATAATTTTAATTCCCAAAGCATGACATTTATCTACCAATGTTTTACCAACTAATACCGAATACGGACTATAGATAGTAGGATTAAAGCCTAATTCTTTGATATTATCTTCAAAATTCTCCTTCTCATCAATTAAAAGAGAAGTTCTGATTTTTGGATATTTTTGATGTAAATATTGAAGTGTCCTTACATCAAATGATTGTATGATTACTCGCTTTTCGATCTTCTTCTTTTTTATAATAGCCATCATCAGTTCCACATAGGTTGCGGCATCCGGTTGAAATTCATTATCTCCTTTTGGAATTAATTTTGTCTCAATACTATAATCCGGTTTAGACAAACGATAAAGCTTCACATAATTTTCTACAGAGTCAATCATCTCCCCAAGTAATGGTTTATAGGCCTTGAATTTCTGCTGACCAGGAAATCGAGGATGAGGCTTACTCCCTACGTCATACTTTTGAATATCCACATAATTCATTTTATAGATATTATGTTTTTTTTCATCCTTCAAGCTAATTGGCTTCCCTTCAGGAGAAAGGCTAATTTCATGGTTAAAGTAAGGCTCTTGAGATAACACAACTTGAAGATCTTTCGAAATTACAGCATCCAATTCCAAGGTGGTTACACCTAATGTTAAGGCTTTAATCATGCCAGCAATTGTATTCTCGGGCATAATTCCTCTACATCCCGCTTTACCTTGAATATCAAATTTTTCTTGGGCAAACGAGCAAAATGTACTTTGTAAAATGGCAAATAAAAATATCAGTTTCTTCATATCGTAATTACTATCCTTTAGTAACGTAAATTTTGGCAAATCATACATATTTTAGACTTACGAAGTTTTAAGACTTCGTAAGTCTAAACAAAAAAAGGATTTCGGCAGTGGCCAAAATCCTTAAGATTTATATTTGGTTTGGTTTAACGTTCTGCTAAGGTATAAATTTGAACGAGTATATTCCAGCTAAAATCTGGTTGGCGCTCCCATATATATAAATAGTTGAAGCTTTCACGTAAATCAGTTTTATAATCGATTGTAGCAATTCCATACGAGTATGCAAGATCCCCACCTAGTGCTTTATCAGCTGACGTAGTTTTCAGGTTAATCTTATCAATCATTCTATTGTTAAAAGCCTGAATATTTTCTTTTCCAATAACTGGTTCGGTTCCTGGAAACAGCAAGCGAGAATTATTGCTCAGGAAACCAGAAAATGCGCTTGAACCGTATGTTTTCAAGGTAGTATTTAGTGTTTTCTCAGTTGTATAAATAATATCTCTGCTGGTTTTCAGTTCCTTTTCGGTCGCAAAAACAGGACTAAATTTATCCTTTGGTTCTACCACTATAGGTGTTACTTTTTCCAGGGGCTTATTTGTCTCAGTACCCATATCCAAAATCATCTCCCAATTACCGTCTTTTCCGCGCCAAACAGATACATACTGCCCATAAGATTTCGGTTCTCCGTCAACAACGTATGCTCCTGTAGTAAAGCCCCAATCTCTGCTTCTCGACATCTGTGAATAACTTGGCAACCACGACAGATTTTTCATATCGGGGCTACTTTCATAAAATTTTCTTGCATTAACTGGATTCGGCCGAAAAACCACGGCGTCTGGAGCCGCAAAGGTAGTAAAAGCTGCATTAGCTCCATTTTTAACTGCATAGTCTGAAAAAGCAACTTCAGCTTTTACTAATGATTTTGCACTTCCATCAGACTTCTGCGCAAATGCTGAAAATCCGGTCGACAAGACAAATAAGGTATAAATAATTTTCTTCATATAGGTAAATGTTAAGCAAATATAAGGTATATCCAACAATTAAAATTATGCAGCAGGCTTCTCTCTATAAATCGTCTCTAAAACAACCTGCCCCACTGCCTTTAACGTATTGCGATCAATATTGTTTAAATTATCTAACTGGGTGTGCCAGTTTTGATAAAAACCAGTTGCGTCAGTAAAATGGATAATATCAATACATGGAATTCCTGCTTGGTTAACCCAATAATGATCATCAATTAGGTTACCCGAATTAACATTGATAAAATAATTTGAATAACCAATCTCTCCAGCAACACCCCAAACTTTTTGCACCAGCTCCGGCGCATACTTTCGAGATACTTCATCCATTGCAAATTGAGCGCTTCCACCACCAACCATATCTAAATTTATTGCATACATTGGTCTATAACCCTTTACCGGCGGATTTTTATACCAATACTGCGATCCTAGGCACCAAGTAGTTTCATTTTCACTTTCATCATTTGCTTTCCCATAATCTTCAATATCCCATAAAATGAAGTCTACACCAACATTAGGTTGCTTCTTTTGAATTTGGCGTGCTAGTTCAAGGATCACTGCAACTCCACTTGCCCCATCATTTGCTGCGTCAAAAGCTTTATCTCTATTTGCCTCATCCATATCTTGATCTGAGAAAGGCCTCGCGTCCCAATGTGCTGTTATCAAAACACGCTGCTTTTTTTCTGGATTAAATGCTGCGATAATATTCTTTAGCTGGTGTGTTTTTCCATCATACGTTTTAACGGGCGCCTGTTGTATAAAAACATCGCCACCAAATGATTTTAATTTCTGCTCCAAATACTTAGCGCAAGCTGCATGAGCTGCTGTAGATGGGATCCTCGGGCCAAAATCAACCTGGGCTTTAGTATAGGCAAAAGCACTATCAGCATTAAAATCTGGAGAAACTAAGGTCACAACCTCTTGCTCGCCTGTTGTTGTTTGCTTTTGATCAGCATTACAACCTAGCAATATAAAAAGTAAAGATGCCAGATATAGAATAGGTTTTTTATACATTTTGTTTCATTAAATTAATTAGACCTTACTCCAAGTAGTACCTTCTTTACTATCTTTTAATTGTATACCAATTTCCTGTAACCCAATTCGAATTTTATCTGAAGTAGCGTAATCTTTATTTTCTTTTGCGTCTTTTCTTAGGGCAATAACCATGTCCAAAATCCCATTCAATTCAATATTGCTGCTGTCTTCATCTTTCAATCCAAATACATCAAACACAAAATCATTCATTAAGGAAGTTAATTTTTCCAACTCCGTAGCCGAAATTTTTGCAGTGCCATCATAAACAGTATTGATAATCCTTACACCTTCAAATAATTCAGCTATTACAATTGGACTGTTAAAATCATCGTTCATTGCATTCACACAATTGATTCTAAGTTGTTCAATATCAAAATCACTTTGTGCAGTGGCATTTAACTTAGGCAATAAACTTATTGCACTCATCAACCTTCTAAACCCCTTTTCAGAAGCATCTAAAGCCTCATTTGAAAAATCTAAGGTACTACGATAATGAGCCTGCAGCATAAAGAATTTAACCGTCATAGGGCTGTAGCCCTTCTTTAACAACGGATGATTTCCGGTGAACAGTTCTCCCGGCAAGAAACCATTTCCGGCAGATTTAGACATCCGGGTTCCATTTACTGTGAGCATATTGGTATGCATCCAATATTTAGCTGGTTGGTGGCGGCTGCAAGCCTCCGATTGTGCAATTTCATTCGTATGATGAGTTGCGGCTAAATCCAAGCCACCGCCATGAATATCAAATTCCTGTCCCAAATACTTTGCACTCATCGCCGAACATTCGATGTGCCACCCTGGGAACCCTGGCCCCCATGGAGATGCCCATTGCATCAATGTTTCAGGCTTGGCTTTAATCCAGAGTGCAAAATCTAGTCGACCATGTTTATCATCTTGACCACCCAATTCTCTTGTATTGGCCAACATATCTTCTAAATTCCGGTTTGTTAAGATCGTATAATTATATTCTTTGCTATATTTCTCTACGTCAAAGTAAATAGTGCCATCCACTTCATAGCCATAACCATTTGCGATAATGGTTTTGATCATTTCTATCTGCTCAATAATGTGACCTGTTGCAGTAGGTTCAATACTAGGAGGCAAAGTATTAAACATGCGCATCACATCGTGAAAGCCAAGTGTATACTTTTGCACAATCTCCATTGGCTCGAGCTGTTCCAACTTAGCTCGCTTCGCAAATTTATCATCGCCTTCATCTCTATCTCCTTCCAAGTGCCCAGCATCCGTTAAATTGCGAACGTAACGAACTTTATACCCGCTAAACTTTAAGTAACGAAAAATTAAATCGAACGAAATAAATGTTCTACAGTTACCCAAATGCACATCACTATAAACCGTTGGGCCACACACATACATTCCCACATGAGGAGCATTGAGTGGTTCGAATTGTTCTTTTTTACGTGAAATTGTATTGTATAATTGTAGATTTTGTATCATGGTGCAAATTTAATACTTAGTATGGTGTTTTACTACTCTTTTAATTTTAGATCACTGCGAACCGGGAAATGGTCTGACAATCTAGCTTCGATTATTTGATAGTTAACAACTTCAATATCTTTCGTAGTTACAATATAATCTATTTGAAAATTAGGGAATTTCCCATTATAAGTCTTTCCGAAGCCTTGTCCTTTTTTGATAAAGGCATTGTTCAAGGAATCTGTCATTTTTGTAACTACATACGACGCAGGAGTGTCATTAAAGTCTCCCGCAATAATGTATGGCGTTTCACATGTGCTCATGTGGGCTTTCATTAGATCAACCTGTTCACTTCGCTTTTTAAAGGCGCTCTTCAACATCCTTAAGATACGTTTAGAAGAGCTTACTTTCGGATCCATCTCTTTGGTAACTTGATCTAGGTAGGTATAATCTTCCTTACCAAAGGATATCGATTGCAAGTGAACGTTGTAAACCCTGATCATCTTGTTATTGATGATTAAATCTGCAAATATACTTTCATTCCCCCTAACGCCTGGAAATTCAACTTTACCAATATTTTTGATAGGATATCGGGAGAAAATTGCTAATCCCATCGATTCCTTCTCGCTCGACCTGCTCGGCTCAAAATAGTAATACTTGATGTTGAGAATTTTCTTTAAGCTGTCGATAATATCAAACGGCCCTTTCCTTCTCGTGTAAAACTCTTGAAAGCATATCACATCAGGCATTTGTGCGGCTACTAAACTCAGCATTTTCTCCTTGTTGGAAAGTGATATCTCTTCTCCGTAAGGCGTGAAATTATGCACGTTATAAGTCATCATCCTGATCAGTTTATCATCTTCCTTTTCAAGTCCCCCCTTTTCTCCAAAAAATCCAAAAGTGGCAATTAAGGTATGACCGCCATAAGCGATTAAAACTACGGTCAATACAACAATTAACCATTTAGCTCTAATTGCCCAATAGACAAGGATTAAGATATTTGCTAAAAGAAAAAATGGATAAGCAAGACCAAAGAATGCAATAATCATATGTTGACGAGGATCACTTACACCTGCTCTAATGCCCATAAGCATGCCGACAGCTATGATAACAGCTATCAAAAACATTAATTTATCAAAAAGCGTTATCGTCTTCTTCTTCATTAATTTTTACTTGCCTTGAATAAGATTTCTTTTTCTTCCTTGGTTAATTGATCATAGCCAGATTTGGATATCTTATCCAATACCCTATCTATTTCTTGTTGATTAACCATTTCTCCCCTGTTTTTTGGCGCATTATTCTTGACTACTTTTAACTTCGGTTTTCGTTTAAACATCCTGCTCCAGTCTTTACCATTCTGTAATAACTTGATATAAATAAATCCAAATAAAGCTCCACCCAAATGTGCGATACTTCCTCCAGCGTTGGCCCCTGCGGTTCCAAAAATATCAAGTAGTATATAAACTAAAATCAGGTATTTTAATTTAACTTCTCCAATTAAAAGCAATCTAAAACTATAATCTGGCACCAACGTAGCGGTAGCTGTTAAGATTGCCATTACGCAGGCTGATGAGCCAATTAGCGTTGCATTTTGGTTTGAAAAAACTGGAATGGTATAAAAGAGCAATAGAAAAGTGAGCGCTCCTAAAATACCTCCTCCAAGGTATACAAAGTGAAACTGCCGCGGTTTTAAGAACGATAGGAATATCTGTCCGATCCAATATAACCATAGCATATTGAACAGGATATGAAAGAAATCTGCATGAAAAAACTGATAGGTTAAAATGGTATAAAACCTAACTGGCAAACTATTTATTGCAGCCGGAAATGCAAAATACTCTTGAATTTGTAAGGCAACCCAGCCCTTTTGCCCAGAAAATGTCATTACCACCCCTAGCAAAGATGCCGCAATAAATATAAGCGCATTAATGCCTATATAAGCCATTGCTGGACTACCTGATTTAAAAAACTTTATATGCAAATCATGCCACAATCCTCTATTCATAATAATCGTAGAATGTATTTTTATTTCTCCATAATTTAACTAATAGATAGCCAATTAGTGCACCTCCGAGGTGGGCAAAATGGGCGACAGGATCTCCTGCTATACGGCTAAAGCCCAAAAATAATTCAAGTAAAATATATCCCGGCACAAAATACTTAGCTTTAACAGGTACAGGAATAAACATCAGCATAAACTCCATATTTGGATAAAGTACAGCAAATGCGGTCATGATGCCAAATACTGCCCCCGATGCTCCCACCATTGTTCCAAAATAAATTCCTGCAATTTTAGCAGAATCTAGCTCGGAAAAAAGTTGTGGGTTATATCGTTGTTCAGCAAGTAAATTTAACGGCAAATTACCTGAATTAATTACAGATCCTGTGATTTGATAAAGTTCAAATGCTTGCACACCCCATTGTAAAGCCAGTGCACCCAAGCCAGTAATTAAATAAAAATTTAGGAATCTTTTCGAGCCAAGATGATTTTCAAGGATGCCGCCAATCATATACAGGCCGAACATATTGAAAAATATATGCGCCAAATTTCCATGCATAAACATGTAGGTAATTGGTTGCCATATTCTAAATTTAGGTGAGTCAAAATAGTGTGCTCCTAAAATATCTGATAAATCTATGCCTTGGGTTTGAAAGACCATACTTGCCAAAAAGAATATCACATTAATAATAAGTAAATTCTTGACAACCGGTGGAATGTTATTCATATTTTGTTTTTTTGGTTTGTTATTGGTTCACTGTCAAATCTTTGTTCCTTGCTCTTAAGTCTTTAAGCTTTAGTCTTTCCTCTCCTTATTCTCAAATCACCTCTCAAACTTCTGCGCAATTTCACTTAACGCAATAGTTTGTATAACTGGTCGCCCAGTGATGCTAAAGTTAGGAGTTTTACAGGCAAAAAGTTCTTCAATTAACGTATTCATTTCTTGTTGACTTAAAGCTACTCCTGCTTTAATTGCACTATTCTTTGCCATACTTCGGGCTAAAGAGTCTCTTTTATCAAGCTTTAATTCCTGTTGAGAATTTTTATACCCCTCTATTAAATGTTCAAATAATTGTGTTTCATTTATAGCTGTACTTCCCAAATCAACGGGAACCCCTTCAATTACCAAGGTATTTTTACCAAACTCTCTAACCTCAAAACCCAGACTTTTAATGTCCTCCAATAAGCTCTTAGCTAATTCATAATCATTGGGACTTAAAGTAACTGTCTGCGGGAAAAGACTTTGTTGAGACGCACCCTTTCTATCTTCCAAATGAAGTAAAAACCGCTCGTATAAAATTCTTTCATGTGCAGCCTGTTGGTCAATTACCATTACACCTGATTTAATCTGTGAAACAATGTAACGGTTATGTACCTGCATAAATTGTTTTTGGACAGGCTCAAATTGATCGCCTTCGTAAGCAGGACTTAAAGGTAATGCCGATTGTTGTACTGTCTTGTGTTCTGTAACCTCATATAACGAACCCCAATTCTGTGTACTTTTCCCTGCATTGCCAGGGCTTCTGAAATAGGTCTGTCCGGTTGACTCTTTACTTGGTTCAAAAGGATTGAAATCTGGATTAAAAGCAATGCTTGGAGGCACAATATCTTCCTGCGCGATAGGACTTATCATTTGATTAAATCCAGTTTCTTGGTTAAAATCTATGGTAGGGCTAATGTTAAACCTTCCCAACGATCGTTTAATAGCCGAATGAATAATTGCATAGATAGACTTTTCATCTAAGTACTTAATTTCCGTCTTTGTTGGATGTACGTTTACATCTATTTTTGCAGGATCTATATCGATAAATAAAACATAAAGCGGGTAGTTATCGTCTGGCAATAATTCCTGATAGGCCTTATTAACTGCATGATTTAAATAGGCATCCTTTATAAAACGATCGTTCACGAAGAAAAACTGTTCACCCCTGGTCTTTTTTGCAAATTCTGGCTTTCCAATATAACCCTTAAGGTTAATAATTGTTGTTTCCTCCTCCACTGGTATTAATCGTTGATTATAATTATTTCCAAATAGATGAACAATACGTTGCTTTAAAGCCGATGCTGGTAATCGATAAATCTCCACTCCATCGTGATGTAAGCTAAAAGCAATCGTAGGTTTTGCCATGGCTACCCTTTGAAATTCATCAATGATATGCCGCATCTCGGCAGGATTACTTTTTAAAAAATTACGACGAGCTGGCGTATTATAGAATAAATTTTTAATCGAAATACTACTCCCATTGGGCGTACCAACAGGTTCTTGTTTAATAAATGAAGCGCCCTCAATTTGAACCAAAGTACCTACCTCATCTTCATGCCGTTTAGTCTTCAATTCAACTTGCGCAATAGCGGCAATTGACGCCATCGCTTCGCCTCTAAAACCCATTGTACGAATGGCAAATAAATCTTCCGCTTTACGAACTTTCGAGGTTGCATGGCGCTCAAAACACATTCTGGCATCGCTAACGCTCATACCACAGCCATTGTCGATGACCTGAATTAAGGCCTTCCCTGCGTCTTTAACAATTAATTGAATCTTATCAGCCCCCGCATCAATCGCATTCTCAAGCAACTCTTTTACTGCCGATGCTGGTCGCTGCACCACCTCCCCAGCGGCGATTTGATTGGCAACACTATCAGGTAAAAGTTGTATTATATCAGACATTTATGAGTATAGTAAGGCTGCTAATTTAGCGAAAATTAGGCTTATCATTAAGTCTGTTTTTACATTATTGATACTAAATGACTTAGAGGTGATTTACTCTTTGCTCATTATAAAAACTCCCAACCTTTTCCTATCTTTAAAACATGAAAAGACTCTCTTTCTTACTTGGGCTTTTGCTCATCATAACAAGTTGTAGCAAACAAAAAGCAGATTTAATTATCTATAATGGAAAAGTTTATACTGTAAATGAAAAATTTGAAATTGCCGAGGCGATCGCTATAAAAGATGGCAAAATTGTTGGTGTTGGCACAACTGATGCCATCCGCAAACAATTCTCAGGCAATGAGGAAGTGGATGTTCAAGGCAAAGCAGTATATCCAGGATTCATTGATGCCCATGCCCATTTTATGGGTTATGGCCAGAGTTTGCAAAGCGCAGATTTAAAAGAGACAACTAGTTGGGACGAGGTTTTAACACGGTTGAGCGACTTTGCAAAAACAAATCCAGATGGATGGTTAATTGGTAGAGGATGGGATCAAAATGACTGGGCAAACAAGCAATTTCCAACAAAAGAAAAACTGGATTTAATGTTCCCCGATAGACCCGTTTTGCTAGAAAGAATTGACGGTCATGCCGCTATCGTGAACCAAAAAGCACTTGATGAAGCCGGAGTGAGCAAATCATTCGCGCTAACTGGTGGCGATATTGTAGAAAAAGATGGAAAATTAACAGGCCTATTAATCGACAATGCAGTTGGCCTAGTTCAAAATAAAATACCTGCTCCGAATGCAAAGCAAATGGAGAAAATATTTCTAGATGCGCAAAAAAATTGTTTTGCAGTAGGCTTAACTACGATTGATGATTGTGGCTTAGATTTCGAAGCAGTAGATTTCATTGAAAAAATGCAGGCAAAGAACACATTAAAGATGCGCTTATATGTGATGCTGTCTGATACTGAGAAAAATTTCGATTATTTATTTAAAAGAGGTGCAATTAAAACTGACCGCTTAAATGTACGTGCGTTCAAAGTTTATGCCGACGGAGCCTTAGGATCTAGGGGAGCATGTTTATTACACCCTTACAGTGATATGCCTCAAAAAAGAGGCTTCTTATTAAGCGAGACTAAACACTTTGAAGAAGTAGCCAAAAAAATTAACGACCATAACTTCCAAATGTGCACACATGCGATTGGTGATTCCGCAAACCGCACTATCCTTAAAATTTATAACCAGGTACTTGGCGCTAAGAACGATAAAAGATGGAGAATTGAGCATGCCCAAGTAGTGGCCCAAGCGGACTTTAACTTGTTTGGGAGTGCGAGTATCATCCCATCAGTACAACCTACCCATGCCACTTCAGATATGTACTGGGCAGGTGATCGTCTAGGTAGCGAAAGAGTAAAAGGAGCTTATGCTTATAAACAACTAATGGATCAAAATGGTTGGATCCCATTAGGTACCGATTTCCCAGTAGAACAAATTAACCCGATGTTCACTTTTTTTGCCGCTACCGCTAGAAAAGATGCGAAAGATTATCCCAAAGATGGTTACCAAATGGAAAATGCATTAACTACAGAACAAGCTCTTAAAGGAATGACTATTTGGGCAGCTAAAGCGAATTTTGAAGAAAAAGAAAAAGGAAGCCTTGAGATAGGTAAATTTGCCGATTTCATTGTGTTGGAAAACGATATTATGAAAGCCACGGCGACACAAATTTTACAGAACAAAGTGCTGAAAACTTATGTTAATGGAGAAAAAGTATATGAGAAGAAATAAATTTGCTAATATAATTATTGCGTCCTTAGTTTTAATTTTTACATTAAGTGCCTGTGCCCAAGAACATAAAGACAATGAAAACCGATTAAAATTAATCAACTCCATTTCTAAAAACTCAGTACTGCTAAACAATCAAAAGAACTTGATTCCCATTGTTGGATTAACAGATAAGCATTTCGCTTCGATTAACTTAGGGTTTAACCATCAGGCTGCATTTGACAGCCTTTTGAATAAATATGCCAATGTACAATCGCTCAGCGCAATTAAGTACAATGACTCAAGTACCTTAAACGACTTAGAAGATGATTTAAAATATTACAATACCATTATCATTGCCATTACCGATGAAATGTCGTCAAATGGAAAATATTTAAATTTCATCACCAACATTCACAAAAATAAAAATGTAATTATCGCACTGTTTGGCGAAGGAAAAAGCTTAGCTAATTTCGATCAGTTAGACATGCCAATTGCTTGGACACCTCAAGGCAATGAAGAATCGGCAATGGTTCTTCCACAAATTATCTTCGGAGGCATTGCAGTCCAGCAAACTTTAACCAAAGGTTATTCAGCAAAATACACCATTGGATCTGGCTATCAAACTGCCGTTACGCGTTTAAAGTATACCGTACCTGAGGATGCAGGGGTTAATTCTGATGATCTGAAAGAAATAGATCAAATAGTGAAAGAGGGTATCACTGGAAAAGCGGCTCCAGGAATGGTAGTTTTAGTAGCAAAAGATGGTAAAGTGATCTATAATAAGGCTTTTGGTTACCACACTTACGATAATCTGAGGCCAGATAAAGTTACTGATATATTCGACTTGGCATCTGTCACCAAAGTTACGGCCACTACGCCCAGTGTAATGCGCTTAGTTGAACAGAACAAATTAAAGCTCGATACAAACATTGGATATTATATTGCCAAGGCTAGGAATACGCCTATGAATGGCATCAATGTTAGAGAAGTAATGCTGCATCAAGCTGGATTTATCCCCTATATTCCTTTTCATAATTTCATTAAAGAAGGAGATTATAGCAGAGATTCAACGGCTGCATTTCCGACTAAAGTTGCAGATAGCTATTATATCAAAAAAGGCTTTTTTAATGATTTTATGTGGCCAAAAATGCTAAACTCTCCTATCAAAACTCGTGGAAGTTATGTATATAGCGATATTAGCATGTATGTAATGCAGGATATTATTGAACATATTACAGAGAAACCCGAAGATCAATATGTTTTAACTAATTTTTATGCTCCATTGGGTATGCATACTGCAGGATATTTACCAAGAAACCGCTTTTCAAAAGATAGGATAGTGCCTACGGAAGACGATAAGGTTTTCAGAAAAACTTTGTTAGAAGGTTATGTACATGACCAAGGTGCAGCTTTAAAAGGTGGTGTTGCAGGTCATGCTGGACTATTTGGCTCAGCAAATGATTTGGCAATTTTTTATCAGCTGATGCTTAACAAAGGAACTTATGGGGGCGAACAGTACTTTAAACCACAAACGGTTGACATGTTTACCGCCAAACAATCTAACGTTAGCAGAAGGGGGTTAGGATTTGACCGTTGGGATCCAGATTTAACAAAGAAGTATCCATCCTCATTAGCCTCACCGCAAACTTTTGGTCATACGGGTTATACAGGTATTGCGGTCTGGACTGATCCAGCTAGAGGTTTAATCTATGTATTCCTATCTAACCGTGTAAATCCAACAGTTAGTGAGCAATTGGGGAGATTAAATATCCGTCCGAGGATACAAGATGCCATTATTAGAGCTGTAGATAAGGGTAATAAATAGGTTTAATTAGTGCCTTATGTACGAACGCACGAGTAGATAAATCCAATTCGCGCATTCGTGAAAATTAGCTTATTCTTATAAGGAGAGTTTATCTGCAACTTTTTTACCTTCTAATGATTTCTGAACTCGATCCGATAAGGTTGAAAAAACTCTTCTATACTCGTCTAGCCCAAATCCAAGCATATGATCTGCAGCAATTAAAATAGTTAGCATTTTTATACTCATCACAGAGTTCTGATGGGATTCGAAAAATTTAATGTACTCTTCTTCCTTGATAGCCTTATTCATTTCATCAAACTCCTTATTCAGTTGGCTCTCGTGTATTTTACTAGATTTTACATTTTGCTCATCGTCTATCAATATTGAAAAATTATCAATGATTAACATCCTATAATTCGTTCCTTGATAGATTTCCGAAGCTTCTTTCAAGGTATCATTGGTCAAAAAAATCCTACCTGAGTAACTTAAATAGCCACTATCATTTACCTCAACATTAAAAGAAAATTTACGATCAATAATTGGAGTTTTCTGGAATTTCCACTTATCATTTGTTTCGTAAACACATACGTAAGCGTATTTACTTATTTCAGAGTTTGCAATCTCACCTTTAATCTCATATTTCTTTAGCTGGCCGTAAGATGTTAGTTTAAACATTAAGATAAAGAAGAATAAAAAGCTAATTTTCATAAGAAACTTTAGAGTTAAGCTAATTTAAAGTTCTAACTTAAGCTATGTTCTTTCGTCATAGCTTTGCAGAGCAATAGCACTATATCTTACTTTTTGGGATATATATTTTACTATTTTGATAATCTATAAAAATCTTCCCAAATCTTTTAAAGATATAATTTCCAGCCAATACATATCCTCTAGCATTTCTCTTTCGAGGATGATCATCTATTAATAACCCGATTTTCGGAGTATTAATTTTAAGGGTGTTGCCAATTACAATTGACTCAATATTTCCTGAAAGCGTCGAAAGATCTGTACCAAATATGGTAGTTACCTTTTCTCCGACAACCTTATTTGCTAGTTTATTTTTTAAATCGAATTTATTGATTAAAAAATTATCTGAAATGGCTACATAATCTTTGCCTAGACCTAAATCAAAACCGGCTGTTTGAGTGAAATGCTTTCCATTTGATAAATTAAAGGTAATGGTTAACCAAGTATATTTGTTCTTCGGTTTGTACTCCATTTGCAAAACGTCATAACTTTTTGGAAGTATGAATCTCTTTGGCTGATGCAACACTAAATAGCTATTCTTATAATCAATTTCAACAACAAATCTCGACATAAAATCGTTACCAATTAACCCTTCCGCCTTGTCCTTAATTGCTTTATGGATGTCTGTAACGTTTGTTGTTAAACTGTCTTTTATTTCACCTAATGAAAAACTAATTTTCCTTGCATAAAATTTATTTCGTTCATCAGAATAATCCGCCAAACTCATCGGCTTTTTTGGATCTTGCAACGCACTATCTTTATGTTTAAACCAGTTATTTTTAACAGTAAATGCGGAGTCAAGATATAAATAATTTGGAGCCCCTGTGTCGCAAATCAACCTAAGCCGCTTTCCCTCTACCATGCCATTTAATATAATATGATTACCATTACCAACATTTTCATAACGTATCGTATCACTACTTGATGCTACCGTCTCTTTTTTTGTTTGTTTCGTGTTATTTTCGGCGTTTACACATGCGTAAAATACTGTCGTCACAAATAAAAGAAGTAAGTTTAGTGTATGTTTCAAAAGGATAATTATAACGATTTCAAATTGAACTTCTTTTTTTGTGTAAAAATTAGGTTTTTTAAAAGACATCCGTCCTAGGATACAGGATGCAATTATCAGGGCGATAGATAAAGAGGATAAGAAAAAGTAATTCTTAACTTACCAGTAAAATTCTTCGCCCCTCTTCATTTTCTCAATATTCTCGACTGCGCTTTTGTCATTAACTCCCTTCGTGTTAATATAATCCTGCATTAACGCGATAGCCTGTTCCTTTTTCCCCGCTTTATATAGTAATCGGCTATAATCCTTTTTATAGTAAGGTACGCTTTCATTGGTTAACAACACTTTTGCCCAATCAAGAGCCTCCATGGCGCTTTCTTTGTTGCCGGCCGCAATTAAATATGAAACCATATTCGCAACATAATTAAGATTTAAATCCCCGTCATTCGCAATATATTTGCCCATTGTGAGATTAAAGTTAGTCCAATCCTTAAGCCACATAAAATAAATCAGCTGTGCATTGGTATATATAAATCCCGATAAATCTCCATATTTTATGCTTAGGCTATCTTTTATTGCCTGCCAATTAACAGAAGAATTGATTTCTCCTGAATAGCTTATCATCATCCTACTTTTTTTTATTTTACCATTAGTTCTTAGCAAAGGAAAAATATCATCATCAAATATAATTTGATTTAAAATTTTGGTTCTCTGATGTTTCCCCAGACTGGAATTAGCCATATCTGGGTTATTTAAAATCATTTTATAGGCAAGATCATTGGCATTATTTACTCCAAGTGCGGCAATTTGCAAATTATGGATAGTTACAAGACCATTTTGCTTCATTAAATAATCATTTACATAAGATGGTAAATTTAAATAGTCGCCAGCTTTTTCTGCAGCATTTATCAATCTTAACAAAAAATCTTCGGATCTATTACCTATCTCGTATTTCTTTCTCAACTCTGAAAGTTGTTTTGCAGGATCTAAGGATTCATTTGCCTTAGCAATAAATTCATCGGGCTCAAATATGGCGCCTTTAATTACATGTGCAAGTAATCCATCTGGGCTAAAAAACAGATATGTAGGATATGAATCAATATGATAAAGGCTCTTAATTGATTTTGCGTCTGTGCGCCATCTCTTTACTTCCTTAATATCTTTTCTAGTTTCATCGAATTGGACCGCAACATTTATAAAATTCTGATTAAAGAAATCGCCAACCTTCTTCAAACCGAAAACATTTTCACTCATTTGCTTACAAGGTATGCACCAAGTGGTATAAGCATCTAAGAAAATATATTTATGTTCTTTTTTTGCTTTTTCTTTAATCTGATTCCAATTCAGACCCTTTTCGAATTTAATTCCCTCAAATTGTTGCCCCCTACAAAAAATACTTATCAGAAAGATTAGCAAAAACAATATGGTCGACCTCATAGAGAATTATTTTTATAAGCTAAAATATATAAAAATGCTTGGAATCGAATAGCTCACCAAGCATTTTTATATTCAATAAATGTTGGTATTCGTTGAACATCCAGCTTGCAAGCGACTGTCCGCAGAGTACCCGTTAATTCTTTCATTTTACCTACAGGTAAATCTTAACAAGAGCCAAACTAATTTAGACCAATTTATTCGCTCTGAGGGGATATTTAGGAATGAATTTATCTGTAACGGTAATGAATTTAACATCAATGGGAATAATTTATTCCTAGAGTTTTCTAAAAAACTCTCTAACTTGTAAACATGTCCTTTAAGAAAATACTATCCAAAGCAGAGATGAGAAATATCCTTGGTAATGATATTGGCGACGATATAAGAAAGTACAGAGACGAAAAATGTTTAACCCAAGCTTATATGGCTAATGAGCTGGGGATTGGTCAAAGTGCCTATCAAAAAATAGAAAGTGGCGATAGTAAAATTTCTATTGAACGATTAAAGCAAATCGCTAATATTCTAGGAAAATCTATCGAGGTATTCTTAGATAAAGATCAGGGTATGAAATCCCCCACTGAAACCAAATCGTCAATTTCCCTGACGGAAAGTGAATTACTCCAAAAGGTAATCCTTCAACAAGAAAAAAGAATAGTAGAACTTGAAGAGAAGGTAAAAAGAAAAGATCAGAAAATAGAGGAACTTAAATCGATGCTTGTTAGCAAGTGAATAACCAATTAAGTTATCATAAATAACAATTAAGACATAATTGATCCTAAATAAAAACTGTTGCTCTGCGCACTGTGATCATAAGCTACAAAAGCGATATAAACATGTACTTCACGTGATGTTAAGCTATGTGGTATCCCAATAGAAGCCGTACCAGTGGTACGCTTCCCTGCTGCCATATTATATTCTGTTTGACCATTTTCGGGACTATACGCCAATACTGTAGCTTGGTCTATCCCGCTATAATGTCCATCTGTACTCCAAGTGACCACAATGTGTTCACCTACGCGTTCCATGCCCATGGTTTTTGGCAGTGTAATGTTTCCGAAACTCACTAAGGCTAAAGCCGGATCAATATAAGAGGAACCATCCTCCCTCTGCTTCAATGCATGTTTACTATTGTAAGATTTCGCAGCTACAAAGCCCTGAAAAGTGGGTGCATAGTTTTTGAAACCAATTCGAAGTACATGTACGAGGGGTTTTAGCCACGCCTGCATTAGTGCAAACTTATTTCTATTGGCTTGCTCTTTAGCACTAGGCTTTTTCTTTCTTTTTTTTGGCAAACCCTTGATAATGTCTTGTCCATTCAATTTATAGCCTATTACCGAGCCAAATTTACCTGTTAAGCCTCCATTAGGCCCATTTCTAATTATTGCCATATCATTAAAGTTTAAAGTGCGAGCAAAGATGTGGTCGCTAATTCACTCAGCTTATTATTAAATATAAGAAAGATTATGGAAAACATAACTTATAACTCGTATTTTACACGAAGTTTAATCGAATTTAGTAGGGAGTATATAGGGATATATCCGAGTTTAGTCCCTGTAAAGCCCCTGTTAACCCCCTGTTTAATCCCTGTTAAAGGATAATCCTTCCACAACACTTTACCTAGCAGTCCATACTACGGTCTCTACGAGTTTATCTTACCTTTGTAAAAAATCATAGTAGGCTTTGAGCAGAATTAATTGCAAAAGATAGCAATGGCAATCGTTTAACGCTGATAAAATGCGTGTGGTGCTAAAAACAGAATTCCTGAAAAAGGATAGAAAACGGAGCCCTTAAGAAGTCTTAAACTGGCATTTATAAATTACTGTTTCAGTAGAATCTGTATCGGTATCTTCACAAAGTAGGAATTCGAGGTTCGAACCATGCTCGCGGAAAAAAGTAATGCCCTCAAACTTTTGATGATTGGAAATTTTCATCATATGATTCAACTTTAAAGTTGACATATCTAAACTTCCGATATAGCTTCCAAGTATTTTCCCGTCATCATAAGTCGACCTAGTGTCTTCAGCTGCGGCAATAAAATAAATTTGATTTTGATATAAAACAGCATCGGTAAAAGAAGCTATTGCTTCATGAGCACCTAGGGATAACGAGATAAAATCAGCACTTTTTGCATTGGCCAAATCTGGACCATTGATAAGAAAGACGCCATTCTTCAAATCTTTTCCATTTCCACGATTAAACAAATACCACTTCGTCCCCGTAAAGATCGCGCCTTCAATGTTCAAATTAGCATCATCAATTGCATGCGCCTTTTTCATCGCCGAATAGAGGGGCCACAAGTCATGTTCTGTGGTCTTTTTTGTAGCTAAATGATAGCTAATCATTCGATTTCTCAGCGCAGTAGAGCCAGAGCCTAAAACATACAACGTATTGCTATAATGGCAAAGCACCTCGAAATCTGGTTTGGCTATTTTAGGAATTTGTTCCTGAGGATTTAAATCGGCCAACAGCTGAATTTTATTTAAGTACTTTTCTGTGAGGTGATATTCGTACAAATAGTTGCTATTGTCGCCTATAACATAAACTAGATCTCCTTCAAAAAACAAACCGGATGCAGCATTTATTCCTTTTATGCTCGCAAAAATTTCTATGTTGGTTTGACCCATTAACCTTTAATAAGTTTTTTACCATTGCCTTACGAAATTTTAAATCTCATAAGGCAACAAAACATGTTATTTCTTCAGGCCAATTTCTCTTAACCTTTCGTCCAAATACTCTCCCGCCGTCATATCGCTATAAGCTTTAGGATGTTCGGCATCAATGGTTGAAGGTAAACAGGTTAAGTCCATATCGCTTCGTGGGTGCAAAAAGAAGGGAACCGAAAAACGAGAGGTTTTCATTAATTCGCGCGGTGGGTTTACAACCCTATGCGTGGTAGATTTAAGTTTATTATTAGTTAAACGTTGCAACATGTCACCAACATTTACCACAATATCGGTATGATGCGCCTTAATTGGCAACCATTCATTGCTACGCGTCAAGACTTCAAGTCCATCGGCACTAGCGCCAATTAACAAGGTGATTAAATTAATGTCTTCATGGGCACCGGCACGTACTGCATCATCAGGTAAGGCATCAGGATCTTCAATTGGGAAGTAGTGAATACCTCTTAAAATTGAATTTCCATTATGTACATGTTCATCGAAGTAGTTGATTGGCAAGCTCAAATAGGTAGCAATTGCGCGTAATAGATGCTTGCCGTTTTCTTCTAATTTTTGATAGATTTCTCTTGTTACGGCATTAAATCCCTCAATTTCTTCTAACACCTCATTGTCGGGATATTCATTTTTAATTGGGTCGCCATCACTTACTTCTTGTCCAATTTGCCAGAACTCTTTTAAGTCGGCTGTTTTTGCACCCTTTGCAGTTTCCTTTCCTGCACTCGTATATCCTCTTTGTCCCGCCAATTCAGGTTTTTCATATTTACGTTTCACCTCAACAGGCAAACCAAATACCGCTTTAATATTTGCGTATAATTTATCAATTAGTTCCTGACTAACTCCATGATTAGTTATCGTTACAAAACCCGAATCATTAAATGCTCTACCGAGCTCGTCAGAAAATTTTTTGCGTTGCTCTTCGGTACCGTGAATATAAGTGCCTAAATCGAGGCATGGAATGTAAGGTGTAGACATATATTTTGATTTAATATGATATAAATTTAGAAAACTTATGTTAATAAAACCCTACCAGAGGATATTTTGTTCGATAAGCCTTTAATTTATAAAATTTTAAGTTATTAACAAAGGTTGATTGAATTCTCGACTTAGCCATCTAATTGTCAATAATATTTAGCATTTTAGTTAATGAAAACTATACTAGTTTGTTTTGCGTATTATTACTGAACGTAATTCATAAAAAGATGAAACCTATTCTCTTGTTAATTTTAGTCCTCCTATCTATGGAAAATGCAGATGCCCAACAAAAAAAACTACAAAAAGCTACATTCGGAATGGGCTGTTTTTGGTGTACCGAAGCTTTATTTCAGCGCTTAAATGGCGTTACTAATGTAAAATCAGGTTATGAAGGTGGCAACACCCCTAATCCTACCTACGAAGAGATTTGTACGGGCTTAACCAATCATGCCGAAGTAATTGAAATGGAATACGATCCAGCAAAAATTAGCTACGATGAGCTGTTAGAAGTATTTTGGAAAACTCATGACCCTACTACCTTAAATAGACAAGGTGCCGATGTTGGGACACAATATCGTTCAGTTATTTTTTACCATAGTCCAGAGCAAAAAACCATTGCCGAAAACTATAAGCATAAACTTAATAAAGACAATGTTTTTGGAAAGCCAGTAGTGACAAGTATCGACAAAGCAGAAACCTTTTATGTAGCAGAGAACTATCACCAAGACTACTTCAATAAAAATGGAGAATTGCCGTATTGCAGGTTAGTGATTTTACCTAAAATGGAAAAGCTAGAAAAGTTGTTTAAAGCGAAGCTGAAGAATTAATTTTCAACAACTACTCCCATAGCGCAGAATTTATCTATTCTGGTTGAGATAAGTTTGTCTGTATTTACTTTTGTTAATTCTTTAAGGTCTTTGATGATCTGTTTCTTTAAAGTTTGCGCCATCAATTCCGGATTTTGATGAGCTCCACCTAGTGGCTCCTTCACAATACCATCAATTAATTTGTTCTTGAACATATCATCTGAGGTAAGCTTTAAGCATTCGGCTGCTTTTTCTTTAAAGTCCCAGCTTCTCCATAAAATGGATGAGCACGACTCTGGAGAAATAACTGAATACCAAGTATGCTCTAACATATAAACTCTGTCGCCAATTCCGATACCCAATGCTCCACCTGACGCGCCTTCGCCAACAACAAAACACAATATCGGTACTCTAAGCACTGACATTTCTAGTAAATTCCTAGCAATTGCTTCTCCTTGTCCACGCTCCTCCGCTTCCAGCCCTGGATAAGCACCCATGGTATCAATGAAAGAGATGACTGGTTTATTAAATTTCTCTGCTAATCGCATTAAACGCAAGGCCTTACGATAACCCTCAGGATTAGCCATCCCGAAATTACGGTACTGGCGTTCTTTGGTGTTTTTTCCTTTTTGGTGACCAATGATCATCACTGTTTGTCCATCGATTGATGCAAAACCTCCAATAATGGCTTTATCATCTTTCACTGTTCTATCGCCATGCATTTCAATGAAATCATCGCAAATAAAATTAATGTAATCTAAAGTCTGAGGTCTTTCAGCATGCCTAGACATCTGCACCTTTTGCCACCCAGTTAAATTGTTATAAAGATTTTTGCTCGTCTTGGCAACTTTCTCATCAAGTTCTGCTAAAGTAGCAGACATGTCTACTTTAGTTTTATCAGCAACCTGTTTTACTTTTTCAATTTGCTGCATTAAATCAGCTAAAGGCTTTTCGAAATCGAATGATGTTTTGATCTGTTCCATATGCGGGGTGTAAAAATACGATAAATAGATAAAAGAACAAAGAGCAAACCCCTACTCTTACTTAATAGGCATCATTAAACTTGTATTTCCCCCTGCCTGTGTGGTAGGCAACTTGCCATCCCATTTTTTAATCCATTCTTGTTGGATCAACATTGGGGTTAGTGAAGCCTGTCTTAATCTATTAGCTTCTGCCTCAGATTTTGCTCTTACCAACAGCGCCTGTGCCTCACCTGTAGCAGTTGCAACCTTAACTTTAGCTTCAGCATCGGCTTGTTTAGCTTGGTTTTCGGCCTTTAATCTCGCTTGAATTGATGCGTTTTTCTCGTCAATCATTTGACGCAAACTTTCTGGTGGAGTGATGGCTGAGGTTAACTGATCGTAAACGAAACCATCTTTACTTAGATTTTTGGTCAAGATAATTTGAATTCTATCTTCAAATTTCTCCCGATTAGACATTACTGAGTCAGAACTAAAAGAGTTTGCAACAATACGATATGCATCATAGATTGTATTACGCATAAATTGTTGCTCAATTTCTGTTAACGACTTGCGATATTGCCTATAAATTTGCGGCACCATAGCAGGATTTACATGGTAGTTTAATTTTGGATCCACTTTAAATTCCGCAGCGTCTTTTGTAGTAACCACAAAAGGATCATAATCTACCGACTGTGTAAAGGTTGGGAATTCAATAATTTTTGTCGTCCAAGTATTATACCAAACACGTCCAGTTACAATAGTAATATTATCAACTCCACGATCAGACCCATACAAATTGATTTTTATACCCACATTACCAGCATCTATATTCTCGTAAGTAAAAGGTTGAATAATTAATAGCGCTAAAAAGCCGACCAACATTAATACGTATCTGATAATTTTCTTCGCCATAGGTTTGTCTGTTTGTTGAAAGTCCATGTTAAATCTTTTTAAATAAGTTGGTTATCGGCTTAAAAACAATGGCTAGTCCTAAAATAATTTCGAACACCCCAATTGCTACATCAACATTAGAAGGTTCACTTAAGTTGTTTACACCTAATGTAATGAGCGTGATTGCCGCAATCACCCGAATTAGAATAATGAGCTGTTTCATTGTTACATATATTATATTATTTTCCGTCATCCGATGAGTATAGTACGCGGATGACGGAAACGAACAAAAAACTTAAAACTTCGCAGGCACGCCTGGTTTAGGTAAAGTTTTCTGAATAAAATCACGAATATGATCGTTACCTAAAGTCAAATCTGGTTTGCGTAAGTACATCATGTGGCCGCTTTCATAGCCTTCCCAACTCATTCTATCTTTTAATTTACCACTAGGATCCATTTGCCACATGTTATATTTTGCATTAAAATAATCACAAGCACCATCATAATAACCAGACTGTACCAGCACATGTAGATATGGGTTTTGAGCCATTGCAGCACGCAGGTTCTCTCCAGTGTTATCACCGCTTCTGTCCCATGGATTAACTGGCCCAAACATGTTATATTTTAAATCTGTTTTATAATTGAGTTCATTGCGGAGGTACATGTTAATAGCTGGTGTAAATGAGTGCAACCAAGAAGTTAACTCTGCATTATAATCAGGACCATCACCTGCATCCGCTTTATCTATACCTTTATATCTCGAATCCAAACGGCCAACAGTATATCCCTTGTCTCGCAATAATTCTTTCCAGAATAAATTAGTTGATACATCTAAATTGTTTTGTAAGATTACCTTTTCTGATATGCCAGAAAAGCGTGCCATTTTAGCTGCAATTTTCTGCTTTTCGACCATTGGCAAAAATCCACCTTTGGCAATTGCTGGAATAAGCTCATTCACAGTAAAATTCTCTACCTCTGGCAACATGTCTGCTAATTTCTTTCCTTGTAAATCGGCCGGTAATACTTTATGATACCATGCTGTTGCTGCAAAATATGGTAAACGTAATGCTGCATCTAAAACTGTTCCTCTTTCAATTCCAAGTTCAGTTGGTGAAACCAAAATAACGCCGTTTAAATACATCCATTGATTGCTTTGTAGTTCTAAAGCAAGTCCCGAAACACGAGTTGTACCATAACTTTCGCCAATTAAGTATTTCGGAGAAGCCCAACGATTATTGCGCGTTACAAAAGTGTTTAACCACTCTGCTAAGTAGCGAATATCTGCTCTAACGCCAAAAAATTTATTTGTTGGCACGTCTTTACTAGTTGCACGAGAATATCCTGTATTAACTGGGTCGATATATACAATATCGGCCACATCTAAAATTGATGCGTTATTATCTTTGTATCCGTATGGCTGAATTGGATATCCCTCGTCGTCGATATTTAAAACAACAGGGCCGGTATACGCAATATGCATCCAAACTGATGCAGAACCTGGGCCACCATTAAATGAAATTACCAATGGCCTGCTATCTCTATTCTGAACATCAGAGCGTTCGTAATAGGTATAAAATAAGCCAGCGATAGGTTTTCCTTCTTCATCCCACACAGGCAAAGTACCCGTAGTTGCTTTGTATGGAACAGCTTTTCCACGGATGGTTACCGTGTGATTGGTAATCACTGAACTTTCTGGAACGATAGTTCTCGATGCAGTGCTCGGTGTTTTGGCTGCTGGGTCTTCCCGTACAGTTGCTGCTGGAGCAGTAGTTGTAGCGATTGGTCGTGAACCAGTTCGTTGTTGTGCTTGCGCAAAGCTTACAAAGCTTAAGGCAATAAGTGTTAAAGTTAATAATCTCATCTAGAAATAGTTTTTTGGTTGTATTGCTATAAATATCAAGAAATTGGAAAGCATAATATGCATAAACACGAAATTGTTACGCCGTGAGCTACTTATACCTCCAATACGATAACTCTATCTGCTTCCGTATGATCGGCATTAACCGTAATCGTAACCTCGCCTTTTGTAAGCTTAGTTTGAATGATGGAATTGTCTTTAAGCAGCGTTGCTTTCTTGATCTTTTTATAAGGAAATTGAGGTAACACAATTTGATTGGTTTGATCATTTAAGATGTGTATAAAAAGCTTATTCCCCTTTTTAGTAACACATCCCCACTCTTGAGGTTTCAAATAACCTGCTTCGGTTCCGTAAATGCTCTCTCCGTAAGTCTTAAGCCAGTTGCCCATTGTTTGCAAACGATCCTCAAATTCAGGTTGAACTTTACCATTTGGCATTGGTCCGATATTGAGCAATAAATTCGTGCCTAAGGATGCGGCTTTAACTAGATAAGTTATTAACTGCTTATTTGATTTATAGGTAGTATCGGTTAAGTTAAAGCCCCAAGATCCATTAATCGTTTCACAAGTTTCCAATGGTAATTTATCTGATGCTTCTTGAAAGCTTAAACCCGATTTATTCTCTCCTGGTAAGTCTTTCTCGAACATTTGAAAATCTTCACCTGCGAATGGTGTTAAATGATGATTGTTGCCAATTAAACATTGTGGTTGTAATTTGTGAATTAGGCTGTAAATTTCATCGTATTTCCAATCAATTCTTGAGCTTCTATCCTTCTCGCCTTCGGGTGCAGTTTGATCCCAATGTCCATCAAACCAAATACCAGCAATTTCTCCATAATTGGTAAGTAGTTCGGTGAGCTGATTTTTCATAAACTGTAAATAGCTGGCATAATTGCTCTTTCCTTTTCTGCCACTAGCCTGACCAGTTCTTCCTGTTTCGTGAGGATAATCTTCCCTACGCCAATCTACCAACGAATAATACAAGAAAAGCTTCATTCCTTGTTTGTGACATTCATCAGCCATCATCTTCACGATGTCTTTTTTATAGGGTGTGTTCATGATATTAAAGTCAGCATATTTTGTATCCCACATGCTAAAGCTATCGTGATGGCGCGTAATTAATGTGATATATTTCATCCCCGCATTTTTTGCCATTGTCACATAGTGAGCAGCATCGAACGCAGTAGGATTGAAGAAATCTTGCAACCTTGTATAGTTGTAAACAGTAATTTTTCGATTGTTCATTACCCATTCGCCGCTTCCGGGAATGCTAAAAGGCCCCCAGTGGATAAACAATCCAAATCTCGCATCATTGAACCACTTCCTAGCTTCTAAATTAGCAGCAGATGGTACGTAAGTTTGACTAAACCCTGAAAGAGATGATAATAAAAACAGCGATATGATGAGCGTCCTTTTGATCATAGTGATAACTTTTGCTTAATTATAAATACGGCATTAAGCTAAGCATAATAAAAATAAAATGTAAATACTTATTTCAGTTTAAGGCTTGCTTACTAAATATATGATACTCGCCAGGTGCAAGTGTGGCACTATATTGTGCGGCAGCAAGATTAATATTGGCACTACCGGTGGCGTCTGTCCATAAACCAGCCGCTCCAAAATCAATCGCAGCAGCTTGAGCATTTACATCAAAATTACCTACAATTACTACGGTGTTTGTACTGCTAATTAATTTAACATATTTAATTGCACCAGTTAAGCTGTAACTAATAGTTGCTGAATTAAAGATGGCATTGTTTTTCTTAAGCTTGATAAATTTGGCGTATGCGTCATATAGGCCTTTCCTCCTTGGATCGTTAAAATATTCCCATTTAATTGGCTTCTCCCCTGTTCGTCCGTTAAAATCGATACTCGTATCATAGCCTAGCTCACCAAACTGCCAGATCATTTTAGGACCTGGCATAGCGAAAAGAAAAGCTGCAGCCATTTCCTCCCTTTTCAAAGCTGTGGTTAAATCTTTTATCATGTAAGATCCTGAGGCATTCCCAAAATTGATATTCTTAAAGTTCAATCGTTCTTCGTCATGGCTTTCGATATAGCTTACTAAATTTTCCGATTTGCCAAAGCCGTGTTTGGTATAAAATCCCCAAGAGAAATCAGCATTAGCTAACCATCCCATTGTAGCTTCATTCATGTTATAATTAAGGTTATTCCAAAGCATCATTCCATCATCTGCCAAGGTCCGTTCTTCCGTTTCTTCGGCGAAATGTTCTAAAATCACATAGAAATTATTGTTATCTATGCTTTTGATATAGTTATTATACTCTTTCCAAATGCCAATTCTGCCGGCATCATATTGTCTAAAAACCGCGTCATCAGTAGAGCTCTTTTGCGTAAAACCTTTCGACAAATCAAATCTGAAACCATCGATCTTATAGTTCTGCATCCAGAACTTGATGACATTTTTTGCAAAGTATTTAGTTGCTGCGCTTTCGTGGTTAAGATCATAACCTACATTAAAAGGATGTTTGGCGTCGACATTAAACCACGGACTATTATTCGAAGGCTTTCCACCATTAAAATATAACTGCGCCATTGGCGATTGGCCAAAGGAGTGGTTTAATACCATGTCGATGATTACAGCAATTCCGCGCAAATGGCACTCGTCTATAAAGTTTTGCAAGGCCACCTTAGTGCCGTAATATTTATCTGGCGCAAAGTAGAATGATGGATTATATCCCCAACTTAAATTACCTTCAAATTCATTAACCGGCATTAATTCGATCGCATTAATACCTAAATTAACTAAGTAATCTAATTTTTCGAGTGTGCTGGCATAGCTGTGTCCCTGGGTAAAATCGCGGATTAGCAATTCATAAATCACCAGGTTATTTTTATCTGGGCGAGCAAAACTATTACTTTTCCAAGCGTATACAGGTTGGTTTGCGTGCATTACACTTACTATTCCAGTTGTTTTACCCGTTGGATAGACCTTTAGATTTGGATAAACTGAAGCTGGGATATAAGTGTCGTTATTTGGATCTAATACTTTCTCGCAGTACGGGTCGGCAATCCTCAAGTTATCATCGACCAAAAATTGATAAGCATATTCTGTATTTGAATTTAAATTATCGATTTGCACCCACCATGATGAGCCGTCTGACGTTTTAGTCATCTTATTGGCTGTTGTGGACCAGTTATTAAAATCACCAATTAATGAAACTGATGTTTTTCCGGGTGCGTATAATGTTACCAGTGCTGAAGTTCCATTATTAATAAACGCGACTCCATCTTTGGCACCAGTTGGTAAATTTGGCTGAGGCGTTACGATAACTGGAGGATCTGGTTCAGGTTTTGGGAACGTTCCCGATTTTTTACAGCTAAAGATCAAAAGGAGCATAATGCTCAGGTAAAAGATATTTTTGTTCATGGGGAAATGGTTAGAAAATCTAAATTAACAATTTTTTTTGGTTTGTTGGTTGTTGGATTTAGTCTATTGGGGAGTTAAGTTGGTTCGATACTGAATTCTTACTATCTTGTATATCTATTTTTGCGATCCTTGCTCCACCCTCCACCTTCAATCCTTCAATCCTTCAACCCCCTCCCCAAACATCCGATAACCAAGCTATTACGTAAGTAACCTATGAGCGTCATTATAAAAAATGAATTTAAAATGACATTTGTAATAATTAACCCATTAATTAGCTTACATTAGCTAAAATATAAAAACCGCCTAAATCACGCTCCTCTCAAGTATGACAAAGAAAGTTAAGTTTACCAATACCAACAAGTCTACCTTTTATGCTACTTTACGGAAGCGTGTAGATGCACATTTCGAAGATCAAAAGCTAAGTACACATGCGAATGGTGCGATGTGGTTCAAAGCCATATTCTTTTTAGGAACTTTTATTACCTTATATCTCCTAATTCTGCTGGGTAATTTTAGTCCATTGCTCATGCTAACCATGGCAATTCTACTAGGCATTTTCGGTGCGTTTGTAGGATTTAACATTTGTCATGACGCCATACATAAGGCATTTTCCGATAAGCCCATAATTAACCAATCATTTAGTTTTCTATTTAGCCTTATCGGAGCCAGTGCCTATGTTTGGAGCATCTGCCATAATATTGTACATCATACATACACCAATATTTCTGGTCACGACGAAGATATAGATGTAGCACCTGGCTTAATTCGCTTTTGTGAAAAAGAGCCTGTCAATAAAATCCAACGCTACCAACACGTATATGCTTTTGGCCTTTACAGTTTAGCGATGCTTTCTTGGGTTTTTAGAAAAGATTACAAGAAATTCTTCCAAACTAAAATTGGTTGTCAGGTAACAAATCATCCAAGAATCGAATACTTCAATTTATTCTTCTTTAAGTTCTTATACTATTTCTTATTTATCATCTTACCATTTATTGTTTTAGATATTACGTGGTGGCAATTCATTATTGGCTTTTTAGCGATGCAGTTTGCACAAGGCTTGGTATTAGGTTTAGTTTTTCAGCTTGCGCACGTTGTTGAAGGCACCAGCTTCCCGCATCCAAATGACGATGGAAATATTGAGGAAGCTTGGGCAGCGCATCAAATGATGACTACTGCAAATTTTGCTGTAGATAGTAAACTTGCCGGCTTTTTATGCGGGGGATTAAATAGACAAGTTGAGCATCATTTATTCCCAAAAATCTGTCATATACATTATCCAGCTATTGGGAAAATTGTGAAAGAAACAGCACTTGAATTTAATCTACCCTATATTGAAAGTCCAACTTTTATAAGTGCATTAGCTTCCCATTATCGGATGTTGCGTAAACTTGGGAAAGAGGCTTATGCTGCAAATAATGCCAAAGTTGATGTTGCTTGTTTGGTACCTGCAGAGGTCCATATTAGTAGGCCGCTCTAATTTCCCATTATTTTGACAGGATCAAATTTTTCTTAGACCAAAAAGATCATTAAGTTTGTTGTGGAAACATTAATTATTTCTAAATAAGAATTTTTCTTGGCAAAAAACTATGAACAAACCAAAGAGAATCACCGTTGCTGATGACGATTCAGGAATATTAGATGCGGTGGGCATGATGCTGGAAATGGAAGGCTATGATGTGAATACTACATTAAATGGCAACACCGTACTCACCCAAACTGAGCTGCCAGATGTTTATATTCTTGATATTTGGATGTCGGGATCAGATGGAAGAGAGCTTTGTAAAAAACTAAAAAGTGAAGAAAAAACAAAAGACATTCCTGTTATTTTAATTTCTGCGAGTAACGATTTAAAGCGCTCAGCAGAAACTGCCGGCGCTGATGATTTTTTAGCAAAGCCTTTTGAGATTGATGCGTTATTACAGAAAATCGAAAAAGCTTTAGCAAATTGATCAAATAAACTTCAATATATTACAGTTCAAATTTCTTAAAAATTGTACTTGCTGTATGGCCGCCAAAACCAAAGGTGTTATTTAATGCATACGTTACCTTTTTATAAACTGGCTTGGCTAATACGATATTTAATCCCTTGGGGATTGCCTCATCCAATTGGTTCGTATTAATTGTTGCTGGAATTACATCATTTTTTACAGCCAAAAGCGCAATGATACTTTCAATAGCTCCGGCTGCTCCTAGTAAATGGCCTGTCATCGATTTAGTTGCGCTAATTGCAACCGGTAAGTTTTGGAAAACACTTTTAATTGCAATGAGTTCACTCATATCTCCGATACCAGTTGAGGTTGCATGGGCATTAATGTAGTCGATCTCTTCGGCTGTAACACCGGCCTCATCCATCGCTCTTTTCATACCTAAAATTGCTCCTAAACCTTCAGGATGTGTTCCAGTTAAATGATAGGCATCAGCCGCCATTCCCCCTCCAACTATTTCTCCATATATAGTAGCTCCTCTTTTAATAGCATGATCTAGCTCTTCTAAAATCAATGCACCTGCTCCCTCTCCCATTACAAACCCATCTCGCGCACTGTCAAATGGGCGAGAGGCTTGTAAAGGATTTTCATTGTTTTTCGACATCGCCTGTGCCGCATTGAAACCGCCAACTGATGCTTCCGTTATTGCCGCTTCAGATCCTCCAGCGATCATAATGGTAGCTTTATCCAATCTAATTGTGTCGAATGCACTGATGATTGCCGTATTAGAAGATGCGCATGCAGATACCGTACAGTAGTTTGGCCCATGTAACTGGTGACGGATTGAAATAACGCCTGCCGCAATATCTACAATCATTTTTGGAATGAAATAGGGGTTAAAACGCGGTGTTCCATCGCCCGAATTAAACTCTTTGAGCTGATCTTCAAAAGTCGAAATACCTCCGTTTCCTGTCGCCCATATTACCCCCACATCGTAACGCTCCACCTCATCCATGATAGAGAAATCAAGCTTTGCATCTTTAATTGCCTGGTCGCTTGCTGCGATAGCATATTGGGTAAATAAATCATATTTCTTAATTTCCTTTTTTTCCAGGTATTCACTTATCTCAAAATCTTTCACCTCGCAGGCAAACTGGGTCTTAAATTTACTTGCATCAAATTTTGTAATAGGCCCTGCTGCACTTTTGCCAGCAAGAATATTTTTCCAAAACTCTGCTACTGTGTTTCCCAGTGGAGTGACTACACCAAGACCAGTTACGACTACTCTTTTCATATCATTATCGTTTAATTCGTAACAAACAAATTTATCATTTATGCGCTTCTACCATTCATCACATCGAGGGCGGCAGACGGAGAGTTAAGAAACAATTCATACAGCTTAGCGGTATCTCCCACTCTGATTTCAAAGTCATCTTCGGCTAAAGCTTTTAATAAATCGTTTGCAACTGCAGTAGGCTGAATGCCATTATGTCCACCAATTGCTGATGAAAATTGCGTATCAACTAAAGGAGGCATTAACTCAAATACTTTAACAGAGGTATTTTCCAAACTTAATCTTAACGTAGTCGAATAAGAATGTAAAGCTGCTTTGCTAGCTGCATAAGTTGGCAATGTAATTCCCGGTACATAGGCAACAATAGATGACACATTTACGATAGCTGATTCAGCTTGCGCCTTCAACAGAGGAAGTAAAAGTTGATTTAGCCTTATCACTGCTAAATAGTTGGTGAGCATTTCGGACTCAGCATTTGCAAATGCATCTTGATTTTCATCTGCTAAATTATACAGCACTGCACTACCTGCGTTGTTGATCACTACATTTAAATCGGGAAATTTATCTTTTAAAATTTCAACGAGCTCTGTCACTTCAGCTGCATTACTTACATCAGCTTTGAAGGCGTGAACGTTAGCCAGTTTGGCTTTTGCCTCGTCCAAACGATTTTGGTCGCGACCGATAATAATGATGGTATTACCCTGTGCGCTTAACAATTTAGCTGTTTCGAAACCAATACCAGCACTACCGCCGGTGATAAGTATGGTATTATTTGTTGTTTTCATATTGATTTGCATTATAATATACCAATCGGTATATTTTTAGTTAAAAAAATTTAAAGTGTTTGTATCATGTTTTTCATTGATTGCATTACTGAAGCCATGTAATTTGTATCGCCTAATAATTTCGCGATCATAATTCCCCCTTCCATCATTGCAATCATCGTCAAGGCTATCTGCTCAGCGTTAACCTCGTCAGCAAATTCACTATTTTTTTGCCCATTTTCGATAATAGAGATAATTTTATTTTTCCAAGAGAGAATTGCTGTTGCGGCTCTGTTTCTTAATGCCGGATGTGTATCATCAGCTTCGATAGCTGTATTTAAGACTGGGCATCCTCCGTCAATTAAGCTCGTGTTAAAGATAAACTCATACTGTTCTGCATAAACCATTAACTTCTCTTTTGCCGTTTCATGTTTAGAAAGCGCTGTACTGAATGCGGTATTAACTTTTTTCAGATTATAATCAAAAACAGCTAAGGCAACTTCGTCCTTATTTGCAAAGTTTCCGTAGATACTTCCTTTGGTCAATCCCGTAGCAAGTTCAATATCTGTAATAGAAGTACCAGCAAATCCCTTAGTATTAAAAATAGGTGCTGTTTTCTCGATGATAAATGCTTTCGTACGTTCAGCTTTAGACATGTTCAGTATATTCACGACACAAATATATACCAATCGGTATTATTTACAAATGATCTTGGATAAGATGATTTTCATCAGACAAAACATTTTTCAAGCCTAGCTGTTTTTCTACAGGAACAGCATTATAGTTATGGGCAAATTAAAGAATATTAAGCATCCAGATCCCAAGCATTCTATTCCTCCATTCCCAAAGCAGAAACAAAAAGCACCGGGGACAGAGCAAAAGATGAAGCCGTTAGCGGATCATGGAGAGGAGAGCTATAAAGGTTCGGGCAAGCTGAATAATAAAATTTCCATTATTACTGGTGGCGACTCTGGCATTGGGAAAGCGGTTGCTATCGCCTTTGCTCGAGAAGGGGCGGATGTGGTCATTAGCTATTTGGCTGATGTAGAAACACAAGATGCAAAGGATACAGCAAAATACGTAGAAGCTGCAGGCAGAAAAGCGCTATTAATTAAAGGGGATATTACCAAAGAAAGTCATTGCAAAAAAATTATTGATCAAACTGTTAAAGAATTTGGCAGGATAGATATTTTGGTTAACAATGCTGCGTTTCAAATGGCTAGAAACTCGATGAAAGAAATTTCATCAGCCGAGTGGATAGAAACTTTCGAGACAAATATTCATGCGATGTTTTACTTGTGTAAAGCCGCAGAGCCTCACATGAAGCCAGGCAGCAGCATTATTAATACTACTTCTGTAAATGCATATTCGCCCTCCCCAGGTTTACTTCCTTACGCAGCGACCAAAGGCGCCATTCAGAATTTTACAGCTAACCTAGCACAGATTTTATTAATGGCTGGGAAAGGAATTAGGGTAAATGCTGTAGCACCTGGTCCTATTTGGACACCATTAATTCCGTCAACTATGCCTGATGCCGACACCTTTGGTCAAGATACCCCAATGGGGCGACCTGGACAGCCGGTTGAGGTAGCGCCTGCCTTCGTATTCTTAGCCAGCGACGAAGCTAGCTATATTGCTGGGGCCACTATACCAGTAACGGGAGGAAGGATAACCATTTAATTATGAAAACAAATTTATACGGATGAAAAAGCAAAACGAAAAAGAAAAGCCTAAACAATCGGGCGATGCAAAAGGTAAAGCAACTTTTGATCAAAATGGAGAAGGAAATTCCCCTAAATATGCGCAATCGGGTGATCAACCAAATGAGAATGGGGCGCTGGAAGATCAGGAATTCAATAAGGGAAAAAGCAAAAAAGATAAATAATGGTAACACCATCTTAATTACCTTTCGCAAAATGGAAAAAACAATTTTAATTGTTGATGATGATTCGGCTATACTTGATATGCTGGACTCTGCGCTTTCAACTAATTTTAGTGTACAATTAATTGGCAATCCCGAACAATTAGAGGATCATTTGGCTAATTATTTACCAGATTTATTTCTGATAGATTATGGCTTGCCCTATAAAGACGGATTTACAATATGCAAGGAATTGAAAGAAGGCGAGGGCACCAAGCATATTCCCGTCATTCTATTTTCGGCAAATAGAATTTCAGCGATATTGCTTAAGGATTCCCATTGTGATGCCTATATCCAAAAACCATTTGACCTGTGGGAATTAGAGAGCGTAATTAAGAAATTTATTGGCATCTAGTCTTTCTTTAATGCAGTTTCTATCTCAACTAGGTTTTTGTTGTAAAATATTTAGCTTAATTCGATGATACATACTTTGCTCGGTTAATGAATCTTCAAGTTCTGTTAAAACAGTTAGGATATTTGCACTTGCAGCATCAATCCATTTCTTATTTTCCGCTTTAATACTCCTTAATACAGGTTCAATTTGAGCTAAAGTTTTTTTGCCAGTGGCTGTTAGCGAAACCATTCGTTTCCTTCCATCCTTTTTATCTACCGATGCCTTAATTAGATTTTTCTTCTCCAACTCTTGTACGAGTTGTATAATAGCGGGGTGACTAAGCTGTAGAGAATCTGCTATTTCCGTAATGGCCATTAGTTTTTCTTTCGCTAAAAGAGATAATATAAGGAACCATCTGGCTTCGAAGTCGACATCAGATTCTTTATATATCTTACTCACATCGTTAGAAAGCCGCTCGCTTAATCTTTTTAAGCGAGTAGCTATTGCTAGTTCTGCTAATTCATTCACTAAATCCATCAATTGTTTTTTGAGACTAAGTTAAAAAATTTAGTCCTATTAACCTGCTCTTCTCTTTTCTTCGTCTGCAGCACCTGTTCTTCTTGAACTAGCAACCTGCGACCGCCCAAAGCGATAGCTGAAGCTAAAGGTAGCAACACGCGTATCTCTACTTTGGTAAAACTGCTCTCCATAACCAGCCAATAGTGTATATGCATCAATTTTTTGTGTATAAAAAATATCACTTACACTCAACCTTAGAGACGCCCTTTTGTCTAGCATTTGCTTTTGCAAACCTACCGTTACCCCCCAATTAGCTTTAATATCTAATGGACCGTAATATGATCTGCTTTGATAGGTTCCCGTAACTTCAGCTGTAGTGGTGTTGTTAAATTTAATCACATTATTTGAGTTCAAATTAAAACTCACTCTACTTGCATTAAGGTCTGTATTGGCCAAATTACCTTTATACTTTCCATAATATGCTAAAGCATTATTGGTACTTGTTAACCATTTCCCCACGCTTATCGGAAAGCCAAAACTTAAGTTATAATAATCGAATTCTGCCAAGTTTCTATTGGTTTGAATGACAGAGTTAGGCTGATCATCTGGAGAAAGAACAGTAAGTATGTTATCTGTAGTTTTACTATATCCTAGTTTGGTAATATACTTTTGCTTATAAGTATGTGTCAATTCAAATGAGTTACTTAATTCAGGTTTTAGGTAAGGATTACCGGTCGAATAAGTTAAAGGATCTAAAAATACTTTAAATGGATTTAACTGGCGATAAGAAGGCCTGTTTATTCTTCTACTTAACGACACGCCTAAATCGCTATTTTCTGTGAACTTATACCCAACATATCCACTTGGAAACAACTGTGTATAATTTCGATCAAAAGTACTTTTATCGGTTACTTGTAAACCATTTGCATTCGTATTCTCAAGTCTCAAACCTAGTTGTAAGCTAAATTTGTTCCAAGAGCGGTTAGCGTTTAAATAAGCAGCGTTTATATTCTCATCATATATAAAATGATTGCTTTTGGCTACATCTAGCACAGAGCCTCCATTACTCATATCGTAAAATTGAACGTCGTTATCAGATTTTACCCAGCTACTTTTTACACCAAGTTCAATTTTTGCTTTAAGGGGTTTTATTCGCTGTTGGTAATCAATCTTGAACGACTTGATGCTCAGCACTCCTCCCAAATCTCCTTTTAACTGGTAAGGCGTACGTGTTTGTGTTCCGCCGGTGTTTAAATAACTAGTTAAATTTTCTTGAATTTCATTTGACGCAAAACGGGCATAATCAAAATCGGCAGAAAGCTCTTTTCCAGTAGTGTCTATGGTGTGTCGGTAATTTAAATTTAGGCTATTGTTACTTCTAGATGGAGTATTAGTTCCGATTGTGTTAAATTTCCCTGTACTTTCAGATTGCCCATTGTAAGAGTTTGCAAGACTATTTGTGCTCACTTTCCCATCGTTATAACTTCCGTTAGCAGAAAAGCCAATCACAATATTTTTATCAACGTAAAAATCACTTCCAACTCTTGCGTTGTGGTTATCGAATTGAAACTTAAAATAATTATTGTAATTATTACTCCCTGTTAGTTGGTTAGTAGGTGAATAAAAATCTCTAAGGATATCTAGTTTGTTAAAATTCTTATTAAATCCATAGTTATACGATCCAAAAACATTGGCTACTTTGGTGCGATGATTAAAATTAAAACTCGGATTTGTTTTGGCATACTTCCCTTGACCAAAACTCATTGTCACGTTTGCATTTGTACCAATATTGGTCCCCTTTTTTAAACGTATATCAATGATACCAGCATTCCCAGCGGCATCATATTTTGCAGAGGGATTGGTAATTAAATCTATCTTATCGATCTGTGTCGCCTGCATATTTTTCAGCATATTAGCTAAATCTTGACCCGACATAGGTACTTGTTTACCATCTATCATCACTAATACCCCTTGTTTCCCCCGCATGGCGATATTATCATTCTGATCAATGGTAATGCCAGGTGCTTTGGCTAATACTTCTAATGCGGTATTGCCAACAGCTGAGATAGAGCTACCTACGTTGAGTACCGTTTTATCATAGTGTTGCTGTATAAATGGTCTTGCAGCTGTTACACTTACCTCCTTTAAGTTTGTGGAGGTTACTTGTAAATTAATTGCCGCCAGATCGAGATCTTTATTCAAGATAATAGTAGCAGATTCATATTTTGCAAAATTCATACTTTGTGTAACTAGCAAATAGTTTCCCTCTGGTATTCTCTCGAATACAAAGGCGCCTTCCGGACTCGAATTCTCTAATTTTACAAGAGATTTATCGCTTGCCTTTAGCAAATGTATTGTAACCTCATCGAACTTTGCCGGCTGTACTGACACTAACTTTCCCTTGATAGAAAACAACTGCTTTTCCTGAGCAATTGCGTAATTTACGTAAGTACTTACGTAAATTAAAATAATAAATGAAATAGAAAATTGTTTAATGAACTTCATGACGTGTATCGTTTATTGTGTGTTTGGTTTATTTATGACGCGGTTGAGCAAAAAATGTTACATCAACTATTGATTTACGATCGCAAATTTATAAATACTATCAAAACATGAGTGTTAAATTTTGTTAATCATGTAAGTTGTTACATAAATTATCGACTTCCTAAGACTGGTCATTAAATAAATACCCGCTGTAAGCTAAACCCTTGGCAACACTTTTAAAGTTATCACCAGAATTTAAGGTAATGTGTGGAAATTTCTCTTTAAATAACTTTTGAATACTTGCTACCATAGATGTTCCGCCAGTTAAGAAAAGGCTATCGATATCATTTATTCCGATGCCATGCTTGAGCATAAATTCATTCAGGTAATTTGCAATTCTATCTATATCTTTTTTGATAATTTCCTCATAATCACCCAACGATATTTCTTCTTCGATTTGAATATCCATTTGGTGATAGCTAAAGCTTGAGCTTTCTTCGGTAGAGAGCGCAATTTTAGTCCTTTCTATTGCCTGAAATATCGAGTACCCTAAGTTATTTTCAATAAGTGTGATTAGGTTTTTAAATTTACTGTCGTTGCCAGAAAAATAATAATAATCCTCAATGTCTTTTTTAATACGTAATCCATTAAAAAAGTTCATCTGTTCCCAAGAGCAGATATTTGCGAAAAGCGACTTCGGTACCGTTAGCACTTTGCCAGGGGTTGCCTCATAGGTGGTATACTTACCAAAATACGGTGTCCCCTTCTCCCACATAAAAGCAGAATCAAAGCTATCGCCTCCCACATATATACCTCCAGTAGCCATCATATCGTCCTTTCGATTTAAGCTTCCAACCTTAGCCGGATCTAAAACTAAATAGGTAAAGTCTGTGGTTCCACCACCTAAATCTGCCACCAGTACGGTCTCTTTTTTCGTAAGGGTTTTTTCGTAAGAAAAAGCTGCACCGATTGGTTCGAACTGAAATCGTATCTCGGTAAAACCAGCAAGCTGTGCTGCTTTATGGAGTCGATTTTGCGCTAGTGTATCTTTTGGAGCATTGTCATCATCAAAAAACACAGGTCTTCCGATGATTGCTTTGCTACAAGTTTGTCCGATTATTTTATCCGCTCGCTCTTTCAGTTCCTTTAAAATAATAGCCACCAGATCTGATGCATTATACCTTCTATTGTGAATTCTGGTTTCGGTAAAACTGCTTCTGGATAAGATCTGCTTGATAGACTTAATAAAACGCCCTCTCATCCCATCGCTTAAATAAGCCGATATCGCCTCTTCTCCCACCACATAGCTCTTTTCACCTCCGGCATTTAGCTGATGATAAAAATAAATGAGCGATGGGATGATAATAGTGCTATGAATTTCTTTCGAGTCCTCATCATAAATAGCCAAGGCTGAATTGGTTGTACCAAAGTCAATTCCGTATAAAAATTTCTTCATTGCGTGGTGGGAGTAAGCTTAAAAAATTGGTGGGGGCGGCGAAAGTATTAAAAAATAATGTAAGTACGAAATTAAAATTTCTTACTTTATTCTTCCATTCTCGTTCTCCAACGCAGAACTCCTATTTCGAGGTCCTTTGGCATTAACTGATGCAAATCTGTAACTAAAATTAAGTCTCACCTGTCTAGTTTCAAAATAACTGTAATTTTGAATATACAAATCGCCAACGCTTTGTACGGACTTTGCTTTACTGCCTTGGTATATATCACTAAAAACCAACCTAAGCGTTGCTTTCCGATCCATAAAACTTCGCTGTAAGCCTAAGTCTACTGCACTATTTGCCCTTGCAAATTGATTGGCCCCGTTTAACCGTTTCGAGTTATAAGTGGCTATTACTTCGCCGGTTAGCTGATAAGGAAGATTAAAAGTTTGTTGCAGATTCGCCCTGAAAGCATTTTGTCTAAGTGCTAGTTTTCTTCCAGCACCAAAATTGATGTTATTAAAAAGATGATATAACGTACCATTGAAAGTCATATTCCACCATTTGGATGGCTTTACCGTTTGCGTTAAAGTTAACGCCATATGCTGCTGCACACCCAGGTTTCGAGGAACCATTACAATCTTATCTTGATCAACCGTATCAGTTACTTCAACACTAAAATTATCAGTGTAGGTATAACTCATCCCCAAAATAGTCGAGCTTTTATAAACATACTGCAGCAATCCACGATGGCTTAATTGAGGTTGCAAAAAAGGATTTCCTTGCCAATAAGAAAGCTCATCTAAAAGGTAAATAAATGGATTAAGATTTTGATAGGCCGGCCGATCAATCCTTCTGGAATAGCTAATTGAGAAATTGTGTGATGCTGATGGTTTGATGGTTGCAGCAAAAAAAGGAAATAAGTTTGTATAATTCCTGGCGATAGCTTTGGTATTCCCCGAGATCGAAGAAATAACCTCAAGCGTACCTAAAGAAGATGAGTTCTCTACCCTTAGTCCTCCTTGAAGTTGCCACTTACGCACACTCTTGGTATAATTGAGATAGCCACTGGCAATTTTCTCCACATACACAAACTTGTTTGATCTTGAGGGATCGAGGAATTCGCCGTCATTTTGCACCGCTAAAAACCTCGAATCGTTTGCAGCTGATACTGATGAATATTTGGCACCTGTTTCCAGCTTACCTTTCCAAAGCTTGGTTGTATAATCTAGTTTTACTGCTTTTAAACCTATGTCGATACCATTTAATGAACGATAAAGATTATCGCTCAATACAGTATTGTTGTCGCTGACATATTTGTTTGATTGAAGATTGCCAGCGCCTTTGGTAAAATCACCATAATCTGCATCTATATTGATTATTCTCCCTAGTGTATCTTCATACTTGTAATTTAGATTAACATTGTAGCGCTGTGTTTGCTGATCATAATAATCGTTTATCGCAGTTAGCGTTTGATCGACATGTGTTGTTTGAGCGGCACCGATTTCAGTCCTGGTATCGGTAATTCCACCGCCAAAAATAAAATTCCCATTCAGCAATATGCCGATCGTCTGGTTTTTATCAATTGAAAAGTCAGCACCTAACCTCGAGCCCATTCTCTTTCTTTTGTCTATATCATCTGTAAAGCTATTAAAGAACTTGCCTTCTTGAAGTCTATCAGCTCCATAGAGGTAAGAAAATTTACCAAAAAAGTGATTGTAATTGCTAAAAATATTTAAACGATTCTTTCTGTAGCTAAACGATAGGTCTTGGTTATTCCTAAGGTACACACCATAGCTGAGACCAGAAGTTAAGCCCGCACTAAAACCTTCCGTTAGCGATTTTAATGTCCTTACATTGATAATTCCGGCCGTTCCAGCTGCGTCATATTTTGCACTTGGACTGTTAATAATTTCTATCGATTTAATATTAGACGACGACATTGCCTTTAAAACTTCTGCAATCTCTCGATTTGACAGATAAGTTTGCTTTCCATCGATGAGAATTGACGTTCCAGATTTCCCGTTAAGGGAAACATTGTTATCAGTACCTACAGTTACACCAGGAGCTCTCCCCAGCAGTTCAAGCGCATTTAGTCCCTGGGCATTGATACTTTTGGCAACGTTAAAAACAATATTTCCGCCATCCATTTCTATAACTTGTTGGTCTCCTTTAACATTTACCTGCTTTAACTGACTTGCAGTTGGTATTAGCTTTATCTTGCCAAAATCTTTTAAATCGGATTTGTTGGCCCCTAGTGAAAAATCAATACTTACAGCCTCATATCCCAGCGAAGAAATTTTTAACATATATTTCTTTTCAGCAATAATAGGGTGATTAAATTTAAATGCGCCATTTGCTGTAACAATAGTACCATTAACCTGAAGTTCCGCCTCAAAAAGTGTGATGGTCGCAAATGCAACAGCCCGTCCTTCGGGATCAACAACTGAACCAGATAGGGTTATTTTATGATCTTGGGCTTTTACCAAAGTGGTGCTCAGCATTAGCATGACTAGCACAAAGATTTTACCCATAGCTAATTTAATCTCATTTGGTTATTAGTTTCCAATTCTTCGTTTTTCTTCGTCATTACTTTGCTCAATTCTTTTGGTATTGAATTTTTTTCCTGAACTAAAATTATAACTTACTGATAAACTAAAATTCCTTGTTGGTCTTTTTTGGTAAAAATCTATCCTTGTATTTTCAAATTCGGTATAATCTTTTTCTCTAGCTGTATTAAACACATCAGCAACGTAAAACCGCAGCGTGAGGCTCTTATTCAGCAGTCGTTTAGTAGCCCCGAAATCGGTATAAAGTTGATAAGCAACTTTTGTATTGGCCCTTACAAATGGCGAACGGTAATCTACTCCTGCATCTAAATCTATCAAATTCTTGATGGTAAAGGCCTGAAAAGATCTTGCGTAAAAAGTGGTCTGGGTTATATTGTAATTGGCTAAATCATAACTCAGGTTATAACCTGCTAATGAGCTATTTGAAGTCCACCACTTCGTAATTTTTATCGGCGCATTGAAAGAAAAACCATATTCCTGGCTATTATTAAAGTTTCTTGTCTGATACTCGATCACATTTCCAACAGGGTTCGCCAGCTGTGCGATTTTATCAACTGTGAATGCGTAGTAAATATCGGCAGAGAAGCCTTTCCAAAAAATTGTACCAACTTCAACTTTGTGGGTGTATTCTGGCGTCAATGCGGGGTTTCCTAGTTGTGTAAGGTAATCATCAAACTGCAGTCTATAAGGATTAAGATCTGAGAAACTCGGGCGTTGCAGTCTTCTGGAGTAACTTAAATACACTGCACTACCTGTTTTCTCGTTCAATTTTTGATTAATAAAAACCGAGGGAAAAAGTCCAAGATAATCTCTATTGAATTTTGAATTTCCAGTTATTGAATTACCTTCCATGTCTGTAAACTCCGCCCTCAGTCCAGCTTTCGCACTCAGTTTACCCCAACTCTTTTCAAGCGACGCATAAGCCATCGATAAGTTTTCGCGATAGATAAACCGGTTACTTAATTTAGGGTTTAGTTGCCAAGTTCCACCAACAAAGTTTTCATTAATAACTTCGTTATCTCTTTTTGTTGCTACAAATTTAAGCCCGGTTTTAAAGGAAATATTTTCACCAAAAACCTTTGTGTAATCGGTTTGCAAGCTGTAAAGATTAGTTTTGTTAGGCGTGTTATTTCTATAAGTGGAGTTTTTAGGGGAAAAATCATACACCGAGCTAAAATTATTCAACTCCGTTCTGGTACTATATACATAATCTGCGATGATCTTCAATTCAGAGCCAAGGCTATCAGTTTTTAGCAAATAGTTTAATGTTGAGGAATGAAGTGATGGTCTTCTGAACCACTCGGACTTAGCTAGGCCAGTAAGTGGCTGTGTGCCTTGAAATGAAATGTTCGTATCAAAATATTGATTCATTTTGTTTTCATTTTGCACCGACTGAAAACTCAATGATTGATTTTTTCCGAGATCATAAGCAGCGCTAACCCTATACATCAATCTTCCGTTGTTGTTGTACCTCGCTGTACTACTGGCATAAAAATCTTGATTAGGATAATTGATTTTTGTACTGGCAATATAATCACTTTCCTCTTTACCGCCCGATAAGTTTCCTGACAGGTATAGATTTTTTAGTTTATAATTAAGTAATACACCAGCGCCCCATACAGGTCTTTTTTCTTGTTGTCGGTATTGACTAGATACAGAACCCACGAGGCCATCTTTTCGTGTTTTTTTAAGTAAAATATGAACGATACCACCAGATCCGGCTGCCTCAAATTCAGAAGGTGGGCTAGAAATAATCTCAATCTTACTGATATCTTCTGATCTTAAAGTCCGCAGGTATTCTGCAAGATCGCCTTCAGACATTCTTTGAACCACGTTATTAATCATCACCATTACCGATTGATTCCCTTTAATTTTGATAGAACCATCACTATTTACCCATATTCCAGGAGATTTCTGAAGCACTTCAAGGCCATTGTTACCCACCTCTAAAATACTTCCTTCCACATTCACAATAAATCGGTCAGTTCTTCTTTCTATCAAAGGTTTTTCGCTGACTACGTTTACAGCCTTTAACGTCTGCCTATCTTCCACCATAACAATACTTTTAATTGCATTTGTATCTGGATAGTTAAAACTAACTTCAAATGGTGCATAACCAATAGAAGAAATCTTCATTTTATAAGCATGCTGTGTCTCAAAATAATGTGAAAGCTGATAGCTACCCGTTTCAGTACTGATTGTTCCGTCGAGCAAGGTGTTAGATTCGAATAGACTAACGGAAGCAAATGGAATTCCATGACCTTTCTGATCAACAAGAATACCGGTAATGAGCGTTTTTGGTTGAGAAGCAATATCTTGACCAAGCTGCTTTTTACTACCTATGGCGATCAGTTTGTCTGATATCATTTGATAAACAAGCTTTTTCCCAGAAAGTACATTCGCAAGGACTTGAGCTACCGGTTTACGAATTACATTTAAAGAAACAAGCATTGAATCTGAAATTACGTCGTTACTATACACAAAAGTATAGCCGCACTGATTTTCGACCTGCTTAAAGAATAATTGGATCGGTTGTTTCTGTAGGTTTAATGTTACCTTACGGTCTTGCGCATAAAGCATCGAATAGCTCAGTAGCAATACTGCTATCAGTATAAATCTTCTCATACCTAATCCTTTATTATTACCAACCTATTGTTGATGGTATAAGTTAACGGATAGGATAGCTTAAGTGCCTCTAGCGCTTGATGGATTGTCTCATCAGTAAATGTTCCACTAAATCTTTTTTCTTTCAATAATTCACTGTGGACTTCAATTTTCAAGTCATACTTTTTTTCCATACGCAGTGCCAGATCTTTCAGTTTTTCTTTGCGAAATACTAGCGTATCCGCGATCCACTTTGTGTTAGTTAGCAATGCGTTTTCAGCCAGAGAAAATACCATAAAATTGGCGTGACCTTTAGCTGGGTTAGTTGAAAAAACAAGTTTTTCGTTAGGCTTAAGTAGTACTTTATGACTCTTGTCCAGTTTATCGGTTACCTCTATCAAGCCCCTTACTAGAGCCACTTGAATTTGACTATTTTCTTTATACGCATTTACATTAAAAGCAGTTCCTTTTACTTCAATATCCACGTTGCTCGCATGAATAATTAATGGAATAGCTTTACTCTTTGTTACGTCGAAATAAGCTTCACCCTCCAGAAATATTTCTCTTTTATCTTTACCATAGTCTTTGTTATAACTGATGGTCGATCTTTTATTTAACCAGATCTTAGTGCCGTCTGCTAAAACCTTAAATGATTTTTGATCTGCAGAAGTGATTTTGATAAAGGCAGGATCAGCAGTTCGATATAATAGATGATAACCCAATAGCCCAGCACTCACAAAAACGAGAAGCATTGCCGCCACCTTCAACAATGGCGAATGAATAAAAATGGTTTTCTTAGGCGATGAATAATCAAACCGTTCCTTAAATTCTTCTTTTTCAGCAGTCGAAATTAATGCCCATGTGTGGTCAAGCTGTGAAGTTGTGGCACTCGTGATTTTTTCATGATCCAGATAGTTGTCAAATTCACATGCCAGTAGCTTAAATTCTTCATTACTTTCAATTTCCCGTTCTAATAACTCCCTATCAGCAATGGAAATCTCTCCCGAGAGCTTTTTAGTTAGGAGCATTAAGAATTCGTCTTTTTTCATCAGTATATAATGTGTTTTTTAATGGTGATGAAGCTATCATGAGTTCATTTTGTTTCAAGCTTATATAAGCTAAAGACACTAAGTCTCTGAGGAATACTTATCAAGCTATAAAAAAAATAATAAGGGTAAATCTGATAGCGCTTGCTTTCTGGTAATTTTTTTCTGGGGGTGATAACCAATATAATTACTGATATCATCTGCAAGCGACTTAACTGCCTTATATAGCTGATTTTCTACAGTTCTTACAGAGATACCTAAGATCGATGCTACCTCATGCCCTTTTAATCCCTCCTCTTTGATTAGCTTAAAAATTATTTTGCGTTGTTCAGGTAGCGAATCAACTGCTAAATCTAGCATATCTTTTAGCTCTTTATCTTCCATTCTCACTTCATTTTCGCAAGTTATTATTTCAAGCGACGAATCGGTAGGTTGTTCCCTAAAAAGCAGAAATCGCTTCTTCTCCGACCGAATAAAATTAAGGCTTGCGTTCTTAACAGCGATAAAAAGATAAACATCAGGATTGAGGATATTTGATAAACTAGCACGTTTAATCCACAGCTTAACAAAAAGTTCGGAAGTAATCTCCTCGGCGCTTTCCTGATTTTTTGTATATTGCTTAGCAAATATCAATAGCTTGGCGTAATACAATAAAAAAAGCTCATCAAATGCAAGCTTATTCCCATTCTGTATTTCTCTAAAGAGTGAAATGATTTTTTCTTTTTTCTCTGGCATCAAATTGACTCGGTTAGCTAAGCCTGGCATCTTTGATGAAGACACCACGGTTTAAAGATATACTTATCGGCAGAGAAAATTTAGTAAAAATCTTGTACAGCTCGGATAGCATCAGTCTCAAGGCTCTTGGGCAAACTTATCGTGGTTAGCTGTTTTGTCCCGCGCATCTATCAATAATGCAGGAGATAGCAAAAACATCAAAACAATGTAGCGCTTTAGGGTCATGTGTAATATATTGGTTAAAAGGCAGACTTTTCTCGCCTTTCCAAAGATAGTAGCTTCAATCCCAATTACTGTCAAAGCTTCGCTCGCTCTCTAAAGGCTTTATATCTAGTTCTACCAATTGGTAAAATTTCCCCATTTTTGAGCCGCAAGGAGTATTTACTACCCGATGAAATTAATACATTATCTGTTTGCTCGATTTGAATAATATAGGATTTATGAATACGCTCAAATACTGATGGCAAAATTTTCTCCAGCGCGTCAAGTCCTTTATCGTGCAGTGTACTGCTCCCATCCAAAAGGTGCAATTCGCTGTATATTCCCGCGCCTTTAATGTAGTTGATTTTAGCAAGCTCAATAAGTTGTATGCCACCGTTTTTTCTCACCGAAAGGAAGCGCACGGAGCCGTCAAGCTCCTTTTTTGTTTGGGTAGCTCGACTTAGCGCAAGTGTTAAACGTTCTTGGTCGAATGGTTTAGGCACAAAATCTAAAACACCTAGTTCAAAAGCCTTTAGTGCATTTTCAGTATTTGCAGAAACTACGATGGTTTGAAAAGACCTAGATGTTACTGATTGCAGCACTTCGAAGCCATCTCTTCCGTTCAGGTTAAGATCGAGCAGCAAAATATCAATCGTTTCCTTTTCCAGAAAGTCCATTCCTTTTTTAAGCGAATCACAATAATGAATTACTGCATTTCCTTCAAAATAAGCTGCAGTCATTCGTCCAACCCGTCTTGCTATGCGTGCCTCGTCTTCTATAATCAGTATCTTCATCTATTTATTAAATATTTTAATGGTGCTGAGCCAACCTTGTGGTGATGCAGTCGACGAAAACTCCCAACAACCTGGATAGCTTTCTTCAAGCCTTGCTTTAATGTACTTGAAACCATTTCCACCGACTCTGCCTTCATTTAGCTCCCTGTTTTCGCCTATCGTTTCGAATGTATATTGGTTAAAGTTAGCTGCGCTACTAAATGAAAGCTTAAACCTGATAGACCCCTCGCCTTTTGGCATGTTGTGCGTTATCCCATTTTCTAACAAAGTATGAATTACCGCAGGAGGAATGGTCTCGGTTTCGATAATTCCTGATTCTTCCCATTGATATTGGATTTCTTTTCTAAAGCCCATTACTTTAAGATGCATCAGGCATAGAGAGATTTCTTGCCCAATAGGAATTAAACTCTGCTCAGCAATGGCATTCATAATATCAAATTCGCTAGACAAGGCTTGAATAAATTCTACTCCTTTTTTAGGCGATTCCTCCACCCAATCTATTAGCGAGGTTAACGTATTTCTGATAAAATGTGGTTGGATATTTTTCTTAATCAGCTCCAATTGCAATCTCGAAGAGAGCAGCAAAGAATCTGCGTGTTCTTGTTCAATTTTTTTCATTCTGATGGTATGCAGATACAACATCGCCAATACAATGAAAGTATAGAAAATAAATATTCCTTGATCGTAAAACAAGTAGTATGTCATAAAAGCAGCGGCCAAAACACCTATCAGAACCAGCAAACTCCCCTTTTCCTTTCTATAAACTGCGTCGCTAGCGATCAGTACCATGGCTGCCCACATTGCCCTGCTGTAATATATTGCTGAGAGATCGTATTGTTGATAGTAATAGCTATAAATAAAAAACAACGTGCAGAAAAGAAGTGACAAGAGCACGTACTTCCTTTTAACTCCAAATTGTATGGAGAAATAAAGCGGGACAAGCAATGAAATGGAAAAAGTTAGCCAACCAATAATTTCCAGTCGCACAAAAAATCTAGTGTACGGAATTTCTATATAAAATTTGATGTACTCCATTACCAACAGTGAAAAGAATAGCAAACAGATTACCGAAAATATAAGCACTGGATATTGCTTCTTATGACTGTTGAAATAGAGAAAAAGGTAATATAATGAGGCTACTAAAAAACCACCGGCCATCATAAACATCCATGAAGAGATGATTAGCGGCTGCCTGATGAGGTTAACATAAGTATCGAGTTTTAAACCCACTCCACGTTGCGCGTTTGGGAAACTAAACTGTGTAATCCGTAGGGCAATGGTATGTATCCCTGGTTTCGAAAGTGAATCAGGAATTTGGTAATGCATGCTTGCAGTACCAGGAACTTCTGCTACCGACGGAGAGCCCGGTTTTCCGTTGGCGCCAATTTTAATACCGTCCCAATAAATCTCATAGCCTCCGAAAGCACTTACGTGAAGTCCAAGTGGATCGCCTGCGCTGGAGATTAGTTTGGTTTTTGCCCTTATCCAAAAAACCTGCCGTCCTGTAAAGCCACGATCTTTGGACCAACCTGATTCATTTAAATCTCTTTTAGACCAAACAGCGCTATCGCCAGTTTTAAATACTGGATCATATTCTTCATATGATACCTGCGGTTGTTTACAGGAGCAAAACAAAATAGCCAACAATAGGAACAAGAGTATACGCTTCATGATTCAAATGTAGCATAAAGATAATTGGGCAAGGTGCATTTCAAAAGGTTATGGAGCAGTTCGCATGTTTTTTCATTTACCATCTGCTAATCTGCGCTAACCTTGTGGCATGAAACATATCGCCATCATTTATTCGCTCTTAATTTGTCTATCGTTAAACGCATCAGCACAAGTAAAAGAAAGGTTCTTTTCTGGACAGCTAAAGGAAAAAACATCCAATACTGAAATACCCTTCGTGAGTATTGCTATCCTAAACCCCGACGGTAAAATTCTTGCATCAGCCATGGCCGATGATAAGGGAAAGTTTGCTATCGGAATAGCACAGGAGGGTAAACTTACCATCCAATTCAATTTTATGACCTATCGCAAAATAAGTCTAGCAATTGAGGCCGACAAAAACAAAGTTGATTTGGGAACCATTTTTATGGAACCAGACCCAATGATTTTAAAAGAAGTATCCGTTACTGGCGAAAAATCTTCCTTAAGTTTAAAGTTGGACAAGAAAGTCTTCGAAGTAGGAAAAGATATCCTCTCTCAATCGGGTTCGGCAACCGAACTACTTGCGGGTGTTCCTTCGGTAAGCGTTTCGGCAGACGGAGCAGTAAGCCTTCGGGGAAACAGCAGTGTATTGGTGCTTATTAACGGTCGAAGATCGGGTTTAACTGTCGGCACAGCCTTGGAGCAATTACCTGCCGATCAGGTAGAAAGAGTAGAAGTAATTGCCAACCCCTCTTCCAAATACGATGCTTCAGGTTCTGCGGGGATTATCAACATCGTTCTCAAAAAGAATAAAAAAAGTGGCTTTAATGGCCAGATTAGACTTGTTGGGGGCAGTCCAAACGACACCCGGATATCACCTAGTCTAAATTACAAATCGAATAAGTTAAATCTTTTTTCCACGATCGGATTGCGTTTTTCTGACTACGTTGGCTTATATAAAACCAACCAAACAGTTCATAACTCACGACTGAACCAAACTCAAAATGAAAACAGGCATGATGATGGTAGGCTTGCCTATCTAGGCGCCGACTATCAGCCAGACAGCATAAACGCTTTCACAATCGCATATCTGCGCAACGCCACCAAAGATCACGACAAAACAACATTAGCGTACAATTATTTCAGTTCCGCTCAAGACAGTTCTCTTGTCCGCAGAGGCGAATCTTGGGAAAATAGAAATTACAATCAGCTCGAATTTAACTATACAAGGCTTTTTAAAAAACCTGGGGAAAAGTTAACGGTAGATATGCAATACGATTTTTGGAATAGTGCTAAAAATTGGAATTTGTCTACGCAACGAATATTACCTACGCTGCAGCAAAGACCAGATATTAGAACCAACTCTATCGGGTCTAGCAAAGATTTTGCGGCTCAAAGTGATATGATTATCCCGTTAGACAATGCAACCTTAGAGTATGGAATAAAAGCTGAAAGTCGTAAGGTAAATAGTGACTTCTTAGCAGAAAACAATACAACGGCTACTTGGGCTATTATTGATGGCATTGACAATGGGGTTGCCTATAGCGAATTTATCGGAAGTGCTTATGTCCAATTCAAAAGTAAGGTCAAAAGTTTCTCTTATCAATTGGGGTTACGCAGTGAATATACGGAAGTGAACATCAATGACCGTAAAGGAATTTACGACAGTAAAAAGGATTACATCAAACTATTCCCAACTGTACATTTGGGTTATGAATTAGGCAAAACATCTCTGCAATTAAGCTATAGCAGACGTATTAATCGCCCAGCTTTAAATAATCTTTATCCATTTAACGAATTAACAGATTACAATTCGAGGTACATTGGTAATCCTGATCTTAACCCATCTTATGCAGATGTTTTTGAGTTTGGTTTGTTAAAACGCATAGGTTCATTGGTGATTAATCCGTCGCTTTATTACCAGCATAACACCGATGTCATAATCGATTACAGTTATCGTGAAAATGGTCTTTTCATTACTATGCCAGTAAATATCAAGCTCGAAGAGCGATCGGGTGCAGAACTTTCTATACTTTACAATCCTTATAAATGGCTGCAAATGAACATGGAATTAAATGCCTACCATTTTAGCCAAGCAGGTATTTACGCCAATCAAGATTTTGCTTTCTCGGGCAGTACTTTTACTTCCAGATTTGGCACGCAGGTAAAGTTACCAAGTAAATTTAGTGTACAAGCCCGTTACAATTTCAGTGCACCTATTAAAAATGCGCAGAGTAATCTAAAAGCCGTGCATGCTATTGATGTAGGCATTGGACAAAACTTTTTAAAAGACAAAGCTAGCTTGCTTTTTGATGTGATGAACTTGGCTAACCTGCGCAAATTTTCTACAACAACTACGGGAAAAGACTATCGCATTTCACAGATCAGTAGTCCAAATGCAGCAAGGTACCGCCTAACTTTTGTTTACCGCCTTAATTTAACCGGCGACCAAGCTATTAGACAAGCGAAAAGTGGAAATAGGAATTGATCAAAAGAAAGCCATCATGAAAGTTATGGCTTTCTAAAAATTGTTTAGCACTTCGTGAATTTCTACTTTATGCACTTCATCTTTCCCTTGTCTCTTTCCGTCAACAAACACAGATCGGGTAAAATATAATGTTTGATTATCCAAAGAAAAACGAGGTTGGTATTCCATCGCATTCGTATTTATTTTTGTTCCGAGGTTAATTGGTTTCGACCAGCTTTCTCCATTTTTTTTTGAAAGAAATAAATCGTAAGCACCATAAACTCCTGTACGGTTAGAAAGGAATACGAGCCATTTTCCATCTCTGCTAACAGCAATATTGCTCTCCGAAAACTGGCTGGTATTAAGTTCTGCTACTGGTGTCGGATTTTGCCATTGACCGTTTTTATATCCTGCATAAAACACATCACCATTACTTGAATAGTAAAGATGGTTTTCTGCAGTTAATTCGGGGTAATATTGATCGATGGTTGTGTTTATATTTTCCGGCAAGAGGATAGGCTTGTGCCATTTTCCCTGATCATCTTTTTTAGAAATATATAAATCAGGAGCACTACTGTTTTCAGAAATCCGGAGCAGTGCAAATGTACCGTCGTAGCTAATAACTGGATTGGCAACATTGGATGTGATTTGCCAGATATCCATTTTCTGAGGCTTAATAAAATTACCATTTGTGCCGATCTCTAGTTGATAAATTTCACACACGCTTCTGTCAACATTACTTCTTGTGGTGTATGCATATTTGCTTTCGGGTGAAAAGCCAATCCCGTAAGCGTCACCATCTGGGAATACCTGATCAAAAACAATAGTTGGTTGTATTGTAGCAAGTGCTCTGAGAAGTGGAAGATTGATTTTAGTGGAATAAATATTTTCTACGATTTCATCACCAACTTTGTTTGAGCGAGCAAAAACAAGCGTATCCTTATTGAAGATTGTTGGACAAAAATCATTTTGTCCCGAATTGATTTCTCCACCAAGATTGATAGGAATTGACCATTTACCGTTTTGATTAAAACTGATATAAAGATCTGCTTGTCCAAAACTATTGGTATTGCTATCGGAAGAGAATATTATATAACTTTCATCAGGTGCGATAAAGCCATTACCTTCGTCGCTTTTCGTATTGATTGGATAACCTAGGCTTACAGGTTCTTGATATTTACCGTTTACCATTCTGGAAACATAAATATCGTTTCCGCCATAACCCTTTTTAGCACTACGCAGCCCAAAATAGATATTTCCATTAGCGGCTATTGTAGCATAAGTTTCACTTTCATCGCTGTTTATCTCATCTATTGGAAAAGGTTTACCCCATTTTCCATTATATTGGTTTACCATCCAAATGTCTAAGTCTTTTTCATCTGTTGCATTCTTCTGAAAGCTTTTTCTACTATTGTACAAAATACGCTGTCCATCTGGCGAAACGATTGGATCAATTTCTCTAAATTTCTGATCTGAGAAGAAAGCAGGCTTTGCAGTTTGCCATTCCCCTCTCACTTTTTCACTTTGCATAACTTGGAGTTTTTTTCTTCCTCCAAAAGAGTTTACAAAATAAGCGGTGTTGCCATCAGGCGAGAGTGTTAATCCAAAAACCTGATTATTTGAGATAATTTTCGGAGCAAATAGCTTAACTTCCGTATTTATCTGAGCGTTTACTACCATGCTTAAAAGCAGTCCACAGCCCATTAAAAAAAGTTCTTTGAAACCCTTAGATATACTATAATTTGTCATATTTCTGATTTAATAGATTGGATATATTTTTCTAGAATAGCAACGTCCTTTCTCATTCGCTTACGCTTAATTACAAATGTGTAAAATATCATCCATGCAATACAGGCTCCCCAAATCCACCAGAAACAAAGAATGGTTTTACCAGTTTTATCGAGTAGAAATTTATCGAGTACAGGGCGCAGGTATAGATAGACACCTGAAGCTAGTACCATAGCATAGCTAACTTCACCATAAGTATGCATCCATATATTTAGCTTTTTATAGCTCTCTAGTTGTTTGATAGTGTGCAAGACATTTTCAGTTGATTTTATATTATTTAAACGATAAAGTAAATATGTTTTACTCAATGCATAGTATAATGAGCAGCTTATCAAAGTCCAAAATCCGTAAGCTGAAGTCGCCAATTTTTGAGCGCTGACTCGGTCGATATAAACGATGGCGACTGCTGTTAAGCCGAAAGAAATGATGGTCTGAAGATGATTTCTTTTCAACAGCCCGATACTATCTTTCGTTTTACGATCAACAAGCTTCTGCGATAAGGTCACTGAAGCCTTTTTCTGCTGAAACAGCATTTTTAATTCTTCAAAATCCTTTTCCATTCCCGTTGTTTTTTGATAATAATTCTTTGAGTTGTTTCTTGATCCGGTGAACCTTCACATTTACGTTATTTTCGGTAATCCCAAGTACATCACCAATTTGCTTTTGAGAAATATCTTCCAGAATCATTGAAATGATAATTCTGTCAATTTCATTAAGCTGAGCAATAGCCTTGTAAAGGATATTAGATTGCTCTTCTTTTTCGTCCGGTTTTTCGTCAGAAGGTTTATCCATTAGGTTCTCGTGATATTCAATTGGATTGTTCTTTTCCTTTCGCAACTGCATCAAACAAGTATTGGCAGCAATCCTATAAATCCACGTGCTATAATCTGAACGATGCTGAAATGAAGCGAGATTAATCCATACCTTGAAAAAACACTCTTGAACCAAATCTTCTGCTTGTATTTCGCTTCTGGTATAGCTGTAACACAAACGAAAAATCCAATCCCGATATTCGGCGAAAAGTTGATCAAAAATTTGCTGCCTATTTTCCACCAGTGTGCTGTTTCAAGAATTTATCCATTTCACTGATAAACCAAATTGGCTGGTCATTTGCCATAAAATCTTTTGCTTCTTCTGTAACAGCGTGTGTAATATTCGGCGTACTTACATACATTTCCTTCAGTTTTTTATCTGCTTCAGAAATCGGCATATTTTTATACTTCTTTGCAAAATACCATGTGGTAAAAACGAGCATTGGTGTTTGATTTTCTTTCAGTACTGGTAGTAAATCTCCTTCAAACTGCTCACAAAGTGTTTCTGCAAGGGTTTTTCTGTCTGACTTTTGTTGCCATTGGACAAAACGGTTTACATCGTCAGCTTTGCTAAAATTCATCATCTCAGCGCTTTGTTTTTGATTTGCTGTAAATGCTGTCTCGTCACTCGAGATCAAACCTTGACGAATACCTTTTTTAATCAATTCCAGTTTTTCAGGTGTCATCGAAGGATCTAATACCATGCTCAGTTTTGGATAGAAATCGGACGCTACAATTGCTTTTATATTCAGGTTTTTATCTGAAGCCAATTTCACAGCCACAAATGCGCCATAATTCTGCCCCACTAAAATAACATTTTTCAATTTTTCCTTTTTGATGAATTTGCTTAAATCACTCACATAGGTTACTGTATATAAGGCATCAATCGGCTTCTGACCGTTAAAGCCTGCAAAATCTACCAAATAACAGCTGTAATTCTTTTGATAATTTTCAACAATATCCACCCACATTTCGGAAGAGCAGCCGATGTGAGGAAGAAAAATAATTGGATTGCCTTTTTTACTAATTGCAGTAACTTTAATAGCACTTTGTGCAGAGCCCTTCATGCTAACTAACAGTAGTATCAAAATAAAAGATAGTCGCTTCATCGTGTATTTTTTATGATTGTTTACTGGTTTAGATGCGAGGAATATTGAAATCTTACAAAATGTATTATTTTCTACATAATCAATTAAACTAACTGCTGTATCGCCCTGCTCTGAGACTGCAGGCGGATTACTGCAACCTAAGCTTTTGTTTTATTTTTCAATTAATTTTGTTTTATGTACTTTGCTTACTCACTAAGCAACCAATTTCATGCGTCTTTTTAATATCTGTACAATCTACCTTCTTGTTTTTGTAGCCCCATTGCATGGCATCGCCCAAATAAGCAGTAAACAAACACAAATGGCACAGGCATCTGTTAAAGAATTATCCAGCCTAGGCAAAGTTTGGGGTTTATTAAAATATCACCATCCAGCAGTTGCAAACGGCACGCTAGATTGGGATGCGGAATTATTGAAAATCTTACCAGTTTATCTACAAGCGGCAGACAAGAAGACACGCAACCAGGTCATCTTGAAGATGGTTAAAGATCTGGGACCAATCGCTGCGCCTGTAAAACCAGATAGCGTAATCAGCAACCTAAAAGAGAAGCCAGATTTTGCTTGGATTAAAAATAGCGGTTTTTCATCTGAACTATCCAGCTTACTTCAAGGCATTTCGCACAACCATATTGCCGGTAAGCAAAAATACCTTAACCCGTACACCATGGATGGAATGACCATTTCTTTGATCACAAATGAATTGTCGTACACAGAATTACCTGAGTTAACACAAGCACATAAATTAATAGCTGTTTTCCGTTACTGGAATATTATCGAATACTGGTATCCGTACAAATACATGACAGCCGAAAAATGGGAAACCTACCTCGAAAAGTTTGTGGCAGAAGCATTGGCTTCTAAAGACGATCTTTCTTACTTGCAAATGGTACAGAAGATGGTTGCAACGATCCGCGATAGTCATGCTTATGCAGCTTCAAGAAAAAGCCAGACAATAGTCGGGCTTCGGGTGTTGCCCTTTACCGTAAAATTTATTGGGGATGAGGCGGTAGTCAACTCCCTAGATACGGTAGTTTATAAACTTGGCAATATTAAAAGAGGAGATGTGCTAAAAGCCATTAATGGTGTTGCTGTAGACAAACTGTTAGATCATCATAGACCATACATTTCAGCCTCCAATGAGGCGGTAGTAAAACGGGAAGTAGCAAAGTTGTTAACCCGCTCGCCTGACTCTTTAGTGAGGGTCAGCATCGCATCCGAGGATGTATTGACAAAAGAGTTGACACTAAAAACAGCACCAATAACAGCGAGTTTTGGTGCCAAGAAATATGATTTTCCACACCAACGAGACACTACTTATTTTATTAAAGATAAAATCCTTTACATAAATATGGGCAAGTTTATGGACAATCATGCCAAAGCGGTGATTCCTTTGATTAAGGAACTAAAAGGTATTGTAATTGATGGGAGGCAGTATCCACCAAGAGGAGGTGGAAGCATTTCTATGCTCTTGGATGGGGAACTGATGGACCAGAAAAGAGATTTCGTTATATTTTCAACCGTTGTTGAAGGTTACCCAGGCTATTTTAAATATAGTGAACCTATGCAATCTGGCACAGACAATCCTAATTATTTTAAAGGTCTAGTTACCCTATTGGTTAATGAAGAGACACAAAGTACCGGAGAGTTTATGGCTATGGCGATGAAGGTTGTGCCTAATATGAAGGTTGTGGGATCCACAACAGCTGGAGCCGATGGAAATGTTACCCAAGCATTCCTGCTTCCGGGAGGTGTATCTACCGTATTCACGAGCTTAGGTGTTTATTATCCAGATAAGGGACAAGCGCAACAAGTAGGCATAGTGCCTGATGTAAAGGTGAATCAAACCTTGGAAGGTTTTAGAGCAGGCAGAGATGAAATGCTGGAGAAGGCAGTGAGTTTGATTGAGCAATTCAAAAAGGTGAATTGAGTGCTTCAAGTTTTAATACACTAGCGATAGACTCTCTTCAGGGGTAGGGTCTAACAGAGTCTAACCAAAGTCTAAGGAAAGTCTAACAGTAGTCTAAGCTGTTATAAGGAATGAACGCCTGATCCAAGTTAAGAGGTGAGGGTATGATATGGGATGGTCATAATTTATTCTTGTTTAAATAAACCTTAAGATTTTCTCTGTAACTACTTCCAACAGGGACTTCTGAATTGTTGATGATTACATATTTTCCATTATACTGGCTTATTTTAATTAAAGGCACAATATATGATTTATGAATTCTCATAAATTCATAAGGTCCTAATATCTCTTCGATCGATTTTAATGATTTTAGTGCCAAGCAATAATTTTTACCCATCATAATTTTAACATAATCTTTCAAACCCTCAATATAATCTATATCCTTTACCAAAATCTTGATAAATTCATCTCCTTCTTTTACAAAAAATGAAGGTTCAAGGATATTTTTGCCTTCGATGTTATGTATACTTTCAAAACGGGTAATCGATTTACAAAAGCGTTCAAATGAAATTGGTTTCAATAGATAATCAACAACTTCCAGATCAAAACTTTCAACGGCATATTGACTAAAAGAAGTGGTCATTATAAACTTAGTATTGGCATTATAAAGTTTTATAAGTTCAATTCCAGAAATTTCAGGCATCGCAATATCTGTAAAAACAAGGTCTACTTTATGCCCGTCTTTTAAGAACTTAAAAGCTTCAACCGAATCTGTAAAAGTTCTAACTACTTCAAAATTTTGGAATCGATTTAAATGATGTGTTATGACGTCTATAGCCAAAGATTCATCATCAATTATGATGGCTTTATACAGGTTCATTATTTAGCATTATTTTAAGATGTGCAGTATAAGTGTTTTTTGTATGGGTGATTTCTATACTCGAACTTTTGGGATATAGTAACTCCAATCGTTTTTTTAAGTTTTCAAGTCCTTTCCCTTCACGGCTACTTTCTTGGAAATGCTGCTTTTTAAAGAGACTATTTTCAACCATACATATTAATTCTTTATTCTCAATATTCAAATTGATATTTACAAACGCATCTTTAATATTAGTATAAAATCCGTGCTTAAAGGCATTTTCTACAAGTGTTATCAAAAGAAAAGGTTCGATCCATTTTTCATCTTTATCTAAATTTTCGAAAGTAAGTTGAATACGGGCATCTTGGCCAAATCTTATTTTTTCAATGGCGATGTATTTTTCGATGAAATCTATTTCCCTATGTAGTGGTACTCTTCTAAAATGGGTCTCATCAGTTAAATAACGCATCATGCCTGATAATTTCAAAATGTAATCAGGTGTCTCAGGATCATTTTTTAAAGATAAACTATATAAAGAGTTAAACGCATTGAACAAGAAATGGGGATGCAGCTGATTTCGCAGCAATTGTTCTTTAGCCTGGTTTAATTCTTTTTCCAACTTTTGATACCGTCCAAAAATCTCAAGGTGATTGATAATATAGACAAATAAATAAAACAAAAGTGATTGCCCTAAAAAGCTAGTAAAGTATTCAAATGTTTGTCCGAATGTAAGTCTATCATGTACCCTGTAGTCTTTAAGTAATGCTAATGCTAGTAGTGAGGTTATGAAGAAGATTGAAAGCCCAACCTTTTTCCAGTTGCCATTTGATTTGAATACAAAATAAAATAATACATAAGCGATGAGGGCGCATACGAAATTCTCAACAGCATCACTGGTCAAAAAGAAAAGCCAATCGCTTAGCATCGAAAAAAAGGCTCTTCTAAACAAGCCGAAAGCGATGATAGCAATAAAAACCATATGAAGGAAGATCTTTACTGTTCGAATGGTTTTATATGATAATTGAAACATAATTTTATTCAAAGATGGAATGTAAATATATAAAAATGGGATGGTGTTAAGTCGGTTAGAAAGCTAGGTTAATCTATCCAGACATAAGGTTTGTCTATCACATTTTTTAAAAGGCTCAGATTAGTATACGTTTGACCACAATTCAATTAAAAATTTAAAAAATGAGGGCATATTTGATATTTACTGTTTTATGTTTTAGTTCACTACCAGGTTTTAGTCAGAAATTGAAGCTAGAAAAAGCATCTCCTTTTACTGCAGTAAGATGGGAAAAAGAACAACCTATTGTACAATTTGAGAGTGAATGGTATGATCTTGAAAAGTTAGACGCTTTTACAAAAGAAGAACTATTAGACTTTTGCAAAAAACAGTTTGGATCTAAATGGCAAAAACGTTTTTCCGAAGATCTTGTAGAAGTACTACAGAAGCTAGGTTATCAGCCCAATATAAAAGTTGCTTTACAGTTATCTAAAAATGGTATTTCAAAATCATATAAGGGAACGTTTACAAGTGAAAATAGAAATAGTTCCCTCCTATACAACAAATCCATAGCAGACACTAATTCGATTACTACATTGCCTCAAAAAATCCCTTTAGCTGAAACCTTGGCAGATTTAAACCAATTTGAAGAGATATTGAAATCTATTTCTTCTTACAGCCAACTTTCAACGTTTGATTACAAGTTTGCAATTAAGAAAATAGCAGAATCGATTGTTAAAGAAAATACGCAGACAGATATTAATAGGTTAACAAATGAAATCGCCAAAATTATGTCAGAGATTGGGGATAGGCATTCATCCATAAAAAATGAATCATTCAATAAAAAGAACTACCAAACGTATAACCTTCAACTTCCATTTAGTGTAGCAACACTAAATGGAAAAATTATCGGGTTAAAAAAAGACGAAAAAGGTGGAAATTATAAGTACTATTTTAACTCATATCCCTATATCAAAAGCATAAATGGGATAGTTGCAGAAACGCTGATCAATATCTATAATTACAGAGATAAAAAAGCACCAGTGCAAGCACAACTTGCCAGGGGGAGCAGAGCTATCCAAAGATATGGAGCATTATTATTTGAGAATAATATAGAATTTCGAGGTAGCATAACCGTAGTTTTTACCAATGGTAGCGCCGAAAAAACGGAACTGTTTAAATTGACACCTGAAAATAATGCGTATTTTTCAAAATTACTTCAAGCGCATGAAGTGAACAGAGAAAAGGTCAACAAAAAGAATTTTAAAGGTCTAAGTAAAATAATAGCGAAAAATATTGGCTATATTAATATGCCAGAGATGTATGATTATGACGACGTAGATGGACTTGAAAATTTTATAAAAAATGCTATTCAGAGTTTCTCAAATACAAAAGCGTTGATTATTGATATCAGGAATAATCCTGGAGGTGGAAGAGAAATCCTTCAAACCTTTGCAGGTTATATTGTTCAACCGAAACAATCTCCTTGGGTTGCTAATGTTGCTTATTTAAGAACTGACCACAATAAAATTGGAGATGAGGAATCCATGAGTGCCCGTTATCTATATAGCTATCACTCTGAGCAATTATCAGATCATGACAGAGAAGCAATTGACCAGTTTAGCAAGGATTTTAAGCTCCAAAAGGCAGTAGACACTTCAAAGTTCAGTAGTCCTTTTTATATGGTTTTACATTGTGGTAACTTACCATACAAACAACCGGTCTATATTTTGGTAAATGAAGAAAGTTTTAGTGCTGCTTCAGTCTTTGCAAGCGCATTTAAGGGCTTGTCAAACGTAAAAATAGTAGGCGAAACAACAGATGGTTCAAGCGGTAATTCAACAACATTGTATTTGAAAAATTCGAATATTAAAATTAGTGTGTCAACAATGCTCTCATTTCAAAGAAATGGAAAGACCTTGGACGGAAATGGCACCATACCTGATATCATAATTCATGCGGACAAAAAACAAGTTTTGAACGGCTATGACAACCAGTTGAATAAATTGGTTAAAATAATTATTGAGGGATTTGTTCAACCATAATTACCTTTCCTGTTTTGTCGTAGTAAGTGCAGGTCATCTTATCCATACAGATTGCCCATTTTTCTATACCAAAAGCCGCACACATTTTAATGAAAGTTAGAAAGCCTGTTTTGCCCTGTTGATGAGCAATTAATTCTGCTTTAAATTCTTCACTTTTTGAAGTGTCAGCAATTATTATCGGTTCATACTTTGCAGGCACTTTTGCTGTATCATCGTTTGTACCATGATAGTCAATATGTCCATCTGTTACATAGGCTTCATAGCGCGTAACACCTAATGCCTTAATTTCTTTGATGTAAGATGGGAAATCTGCACCTGATTTTACTTTGCTATGAGCTGTTTTAATTTGTTCTACTGTAAACATTTTTCCTTGTTTTTTAATTGTTAAACGATTTATTGAATTACACGAAACCATAATGCTCAGACTTGACAATATGATTGTCGATCTTAGAATTGATCTTACCATTTGCCATACATTAAGATTATAATGCAAAGATGCGATGGTGAAAGACCCTGTAATTGTAAAAAATCGTTTTTTACAAGAAGCGTTTGAAATTTTCAGGAGTGTCGCCTGTAAACTGTTTGAAGTCTTTGATAAAATGAGCCTGATCGAAGAAATTATTTTCGTAGCAGATTTCAGACAGCGTTTTAGTTCCATTCAGATTGTTAAGAACTGTATTGAAACGAATAATAGAAGCAAATTTTTTGGCTGTTGTTCCAACGACTTTCCTAAACCGCTTTTCAAATGGGCTTTGGCTGATCAACAGCTTTTCGTTCAATTCTTTTATGCGGATAGTTCCATTACTTTTGTAAATCAGTTGAACCGCTTCAACAACTAACCTGTCTGTTTGGATGTCCTTGAGTTGAGATACTAAAAACTGCTCAACGATTTTTATACGAAGTATGTCTGTATTGGCCAGTGCCAATTTTTCTTCTATTTCTGATAGGCTGTTTTTATCAAAAATGTCATCAAGTGAAAGGCTAAGATTAAAGAGTTCGTTGGCAGGATGTGAAGCAAAATGAGTAAAGCCAATTTCAGTAAAGTAAACTAATACTGTTCCTATGTTAGCAGAGTTTTTGAAGATTTTGTAACTGTCGGTAATTCCGGTTATTCCTGCCGAAGACAGTTTAGTTATTGCGTTATCTTTTATGCCTGAAAGTTTTCCTTTGTATTGAAATCCAATAACAAGGCCAGAAGTCGGGAAAACTTTATATTCATTTTCCAATTCGTTCTCCGACACTACAAAATACTTGATGTAGGGCTTAAGTCTTTCAGTCGGAAAATGTTTATCAAATTTCATTATAAAGAAATATTTTTTATATTTTATCCAAGGGTCTTCTAACATTTACTTCCAGTGTTCTGAATCGACTGGGCGAAATACCTGTCACGGATTTGAACTGGTTGGACAAATGCGCACTGCTGCTATAGCCCATCTTCCAAGCTATTTCGTTCAGGTTGAGTTCACCATATTGGATTAGTTCTTTTACCTTCTCGATTTTCTGCTGGATGATGAACTTTTCGATAGTCATATCTTCACTTTCGGAAAACAATCTGCTCAGGTAGCTGTAGTCCCTATTCAATCGGTCACCCAATGCCTCGCTAAAAACAATATGTAGTTCAGATTGAGGAGAATAGTGTATGAGTTCAATTATCGTGTTACGGATCCGTTCGACCAGCTTATCCTTTTCCCTATCGATCAGTTCGAACCCCAAGATTTTGAGGGAAGCGGAAATTTCGCTAAGCTTTTCCTCCGAAGGCTCCGGAGACACGATGGCCTGACCAAGTGAAATATCATCAACCTGGAGATCGTGATGTTGAAGCTGTTGTGTTACCACCGAAATACAGCGGTCGCACACCATGTTTTTTATTGATAGCAACATACACTATGGGTTAGATTAAATGCTAATATACGCTTTGTTTCACTTGGATAATTATCAACGGCCAGAACATCAATTGATATTCTGGGCAAAATGTAAGCTGGCTTAAATTTTCTCTGCTTTGTAACCAGCCTCTTCAAGCGTGTCGATAATCTGATCGGCATCTATCCCCGTTTTTCCCGCTACCGTTAATATCTTGTCGGGGCTTTGCGTATCGACCTCCCATTTTTCAATAGTAGAAAGTTTATTCAGGTGGGGAGTAACTGCTGCTATACAGCCACCACATTTTATATTTGTTTTAAATTTTAGTGTTTCCATGATTATAATTATTATTTGTGATTAAATGAGTTTAGAAAATTTAAGGCGAAGGCTGTTGCTTACGACAGATACCGAACTTAAGGCCATAGCAGCACCTGCAATCATCGGATTCAAAAGGAAGCCGTTAAGCGGGTATAGAATTCCGGCGGCAATGGGGATACCGATAAGGTTGTAAATAAATGCCCAAAATAGATTTTGGCGCACAGTCCGAACGGTAAGTTTGGATAGCCTAAGTGCCTTTGGCACCTGTAAAAGATCAGAGGATACTAAGGTAATCTTGGCAACGTCAATTGCAATATCTGACCCTTTGCCCATTGCAATCGAGACATCTGCCTGTGCCAGGGCGTGACTATCGTTGATGCCGTCACCGATCATCGCAACTATTTTTCCCTGTGATTGGAGCTGCTTAACGAACTCGGCCTTATCAGAAGGTAGCACTTCAGCCATGAAATCTGTAATTCCAACTTGTTTCGCAACAGCAGATGCGGTTTGGTGATTATCTCCGGTGAGCATATAGACCGCAATATTGTGCTTTAAAAGTTCCGAGACGGCACGGGCAGAACCATCTTTGATCTGATCGGCAATGGCAATAATAGCCAATACCGTATTTTTATCGGTAAAATAGATCACCGTCTTTGCCTGTTCTTGAAGCTTGCTCACCGACTGCTGAAGATTGTCGTTAGCTTGAATACCAGCGTCTTTCAAAATTTTATGGCTGCCTGCCCAGTAGCTTTGCCCCTCAAATGTAGCTTTTACGCCTTTTCCCGTAAGGCTTTCAAAGCCCGTCACTCTTATCGGGTTAACATTCCCTGTTTGCAGATGGCGTACTATAGCTTCAGCAAGCGGATGTTCAGATTGCTGTTCAAGAGCAAACAGAATACCGATAAGTTTTTGCTTGTCAATATCGTTTTCATTTTGCCAATGGAGTTCTGTTACTTCAGGCTTGCCTTTGGTAAGGGTTCCGGTCTTATCGAGAACAACTACGTTGACCTTATGGCCGAGTTCTAAAGCTTCGGCGTCTTTGATCAATATTCCGTTTTCAGCACCTTTGCCAACGCCCACCATAATGGCTGTTGGAGTTGCAAGGCCAAGGGCACAGGGACAGGCAATTACCAGGACGGTAACCATAGCCAGCATTCCCTGGGTAAACCCATTTTCACCACCAGCCAATACCCATATTATCAGTGTAAGAAGTGAAATGCCAATCACTATTGGAACAAATATCCCTGCAATTTTATCTACGAGCTTTTGTACTGGAGCTTTCGAGCCTTGGGCATCCTGAACCATTTTTATGATCTGTGCAAGCATGGTTTCGCCACCTACCTTTCGGGCTACAAACCGAAAACTTCCTTTTTGGTTGATAGTTCCCGCAAAGACCTGATCTCCTATATTCTTGGAAACTGCTACAGGTTCTCCCGAAATCATACTTTCATCTACATAGGATGTTCCCTCATATATTTCGCCATCAACGGGGATCTTTTCACCAGAGCGCACAAGTATCTTATCGTCGATTGCAATATCAGAGAGCTGGATTTCCTTCTCTCCATTTTCTGTAATAACAAGTACCGTTTTTGGTTGTAGACCGATCAGTTTTTTGATGGCGGAAGAAGTGTTGGATTTTGCACGTTCCTCGAGCAGTTTCCCAAGCATGATAAATACGATGACTACCGCGGCAGCTTCATAGTAGACGTGTGGATGAAGCCCCCTTTGGTGCCAAAATTCTGGATAAAAGGTATTGAAAACGCTGAAGAGGTATGCGATGCCAGTACTTAAGGCAACAAGGGTATCCATGTTGGCCCTACCGTACCTGGCCTGCTTGAAGGCGTTAACGAAGAAACTTTTTCCAAAAATAAAAAGTACCGGCGTAGTCAGTGCCAGCATGTAATAATTCGCATATGGGATATCCATAAAGAACATACCAATGGCTACCACTGGAAGCGTCAGTACTCCAGATGCCATCATGCGTTTCTTTAGCAAACTATAGTTTTTTTGCTGCACCTCTTCCTGCTTTTCCTTTCCGCTTTCGGTGTCCATGATTAGATCGTAACCTATTGATTGTATTGCTTTTTGGAATGCGGGGGGTTGCACCTGATCTGGATGATAGGAAACCTTAACCGTCTGGGTGGCATAGTTTACCTCTGCCTTCTCGACTCCCTGTTGGGCTCCTATCATACTTTCCACACTATTTGCGCAGGCAGCACATGTCATTCCGAGAACTGGGAGCGAAAGGGTTTGTATATCGTCTTGCGTTTTCATTATCTTATTTTTGATAAACAAAGTTAAGGCGACACAAGGCTTTGATTTTTACAGTATTTTGTGAAAAAGTTGTATAATTTCACACTTAAAATAGGAAGTTAAATTACCTCGTCGAAGTTTAACACATTAGGTTTTCGCGGCTAAAGTTCACGGAATACTTCCAGGTCATCTTCCTTACGAATCCTCCAATAAATTAATTATTGCAGTCTATTGCTATGCCTTGTCATTAAAGCTTATCGTTCAGAAACTAAATGCTTTTTAAAACTGCAGAACAAAAAATTTTGGGTTGTTCCAAGTGGGCTTTCGTGCCAAACATCATGGATATCCTTTATTGATCCAGTCAACCCTAATATTGGTCGGAAGTTCGAGTATCTGTATATTGGTAAATTTCATTTGCTGAAGCATCCTGAATGCAGGTCTGATATTGGGACAGTTATTCATCGGGCAACAGCCACAATAAAAAACCATCCTTTGGTTCCGAGGTTTGTCTTTCAAGCTTAATTTAAATTTCTCCAGATTTTTCGCTTCGCTGGCAGCCCCAAAATTTACCGCACCCTTGATATTGCCAACGGGGCCAATATTGTAAATTTTTATTTTTTCACCCTTTTTTATCATTGATGCCAGTTGTTCAGCAGGCAGCAATTGACCTGCCTTCCATGGATCATTCAGCGAAAGTGTGCGTCGATCCTGGGCATAAGTAAATGTACAGTGGACAATGACCATTAGAGAGATCAGGCCCACTTTTCTAAACATCGTATTCATGTCTTTTTAGCTAATATATTCGCATTAAATTTATAACACATAAACATGGCAAAACCTATGTAAAGGCCTGCAACAACTTTATTTCATTTCTATACAACAGGATCTTACCATCGTTTTCCAGTTGCTTCAGCAATCGTGATATCACTACCCTAGAGGTAGCCAGTTCATCGGCAATCATGTAATGGGATACCTTAATTACGCTCGAACCAAATAGTCTTTGTTTTTCTTTAAGATAGGCTATCAGGCGATCATCCAGCTTGTGGAAGGCAATACTTTCGATGGATTTGAGTAACTCTAAAAAGCGCTCATTAAAACTATGCATAATATAGTTTTTCCAGCTTGGATATTTACAGAGCCACTCATCCAATTTAGTATGCGGGATGGCAATCAATTCAACATCATCCTCGGCTATGGCTTTTACTTCGCTTTTCCTAGCCTCCATACAACAGCTATACGCCATAGAACAACTTTCATTACTCGACAAGTAATAAAGCAGTATCTCCTTGCCAAAATCATCCTTTCTGAGAACTTTCAGGGTTCCGCTAATTACAATAGGCATCATACGGATGTATTTGCCGTAATCCATAATAACGTCTCCCTCTTTAAAGTGTTTTAATTCGCCATATTGCTTTAATTCTTGCAATAATCCGGGTTCAAAGTCAGTTCCAAAATTGTTAACCTTATCCATGCTTAGTTCGTGATCCAAATCAGAAGGTCAAATATAGATCAAATTTAGCTCCGTTTATTCTTAATTCCCATAAAATCTAATAGCAATTCAAGGGGGCAAAATTTAGTAAAGGACGATTGCAGTAAATTTACCCCTACAAAAACAGCCAGCCACAACCAGTTTATATTAACAAAATGTGCCAACAATATGCTGGTTAAAACAAAAGTTCCGGCAACAGCGCGTACAATTCTCTCCTTCATGTTTATGATTTTATGTAACTTGTTGATTTGTCTACCGGTACTATAAATGCCCTGACAGGAAAGTTCTCTTCAAGCTTTTTGTTGTAATCGTTAATTAAAGCTATACCAACTTCTGCATTCGCATTGCTGGTAAAACTGAACAATAGCAGAGAGTCGAATTTTTCGTCACCACTAGCGAACCAATCTTCGAGAAGGTTCTTAGCAATATCCTCTTTAAACCCAGTAATATCTGTTACGCTAAATACACTGATGTTTGCTTGTTTGAATATTTTGGAAACATCATCCTGGTATTCCTTAAGGCAGGTCGTTATAAATAATTTCATGATTTAGGTTTTAATTATTTCAAATCTTTTTTTCGCATCATTTTAAAATAGAGTAAGGGAACTACAACTAGGGTGAGGAAAGTTGAAGTAATGGTTCCGCCCATTAAGGATATGGCTAAACCCTGGAAAATCGGGTCAAACAGAATGATTACGGCTCCCAGGGCAACTGCACCAGCTGTTAACAGGATTGGAGTGGTTCTTACTGCACCAGCTTCGAGAATAGCCTGTTTCAGTGGTATGTCTTCTTTTAAGCGGATATTGATAAAATCGATAAGCAATATGGAGTTTCGCACCATCACACCTGCCAATGCAATAAAACCGATCATTGAAGTTGCTGTGAAATATGCATGAAGCATCCAATGTCCTAATATGATACCAATCAATGATAATGGGATCGCTGCTAACATCACCAGTGGTACAATGAAATTCTGAAACCATCCTACAATCAGTATATAAATCAGCAGGATTACTACAGCAAACGCAATTCCAAGATCTCTGAATACCTCGTAGGTAATTTGCCATTCTCCATCCCATTTCAGGCTATAATTGTCTTCAAGATCAGGCTGATGTGTATATTCCTCTTTTAACGAAAATCCCTTCGGAATGGTCACTTTTTTTAAGTTGTCAGAAACAGTAGAAATGGCATACGAAGGACTTTCCAATTCGCCGGCCATATCGGCCAGTACATAAACCACCTCTTTTTGGTTTTTACGATAAATGCTTTTGGGCTTGATCTGTCTGGTTATGGTCACCAAATCCTTTACCGGTACCACAACACCCAGCAGGCTTACTACTTTAAGATCAAGCAGGTCATTAATATTGGCTTTGTCTGCATCACTCAGTTGAAGCTTAATAGCCGTTTGATTATAGGCAAGCGGTTGCGAAATATTGCCTACAGGCATCCCAGATAGCGCTGCCTGAATGGTAGCTGCTACCTGCGCAGTAGCAATACCATATCGCATGGCTTTTTCTTTATCCACTTCAACATGGATTTCAGGCTGATCATCTTCTATCATCCAATCTGCATCTACCACATCGGGGGTTTTAGTAAGCAGGTTTTTTACCTGCCTTGCAATTTTAATTTGTTCGTTGTAATCGGGGCCGTAAATTTCGGCCACCAAGGTTGATAATACTGGTGGGCCAGGAGGTACTTCCACGATTTTTATATTCGCGTTGTATTTTTTTGCAATCTCCTGTATGGGTTTGCGCATATCCTTTGCTATAGCATGGCTCTGCACGTCCCTGTCCTTTTTATCGACCAGGTTCACTTGTATGTCCGCAATATTTTCTCCTTTTCTAAGATCGTAATGACGTACCAGTCCATTAAAACTTATGGGTGCCGAGGTGCCGATATACGACTGGTAATTCTCTACAAGATCTTGTTCTGAAAGATAAATCCCGATATCTTTCGTTACCGCCTGCGTTTTTTCCAATGTAGTTCCTTCAGGCATATCAATTACAACCTGAAACTCGTTTTTATTGTCGAATGGAAGCATTTTTACGGCAACCGCTTTGGTATAGAACATGGATAGCGATGCGAACAGGATGACCACTATGCTAAGGATGAATGCCCAGCGTTTCCATCTCGATTCTAACAATGGATGTATAAGGGAGTGGTATATTTTATAGATTAGGCTTTCTTCCAATAATTTAGGCTTATTTTCCTTCGTTGATACTCCGTTCTTTTCTTTCTCACGCAAGAAGATATAACCTAGGTATGGGGTAAGCGTTAGTGCGACGATCAGCGATAATATCATAGCGATGGAGGCACCTATGGGCATTGGGCTCATATACGGCCCCATCATGCCCGAAACAAACACCATCGGCAAAACCGCTGCGATTACGGTGAAGGTTGCCAAAATGGTTGGATTACCAACTTCATTGATCGCATAAATGGCAGCCTGCAAGGGTGGTAATTTCTTCATTTTGAAATGACGGTGCATATTCTCCGCTATGATAATGGAATCGTCAACCACAATACCTGTAATAAATACCAGCGCAAACAGGGTGATCCTATTTAACGTATAATCCATGAAATAATAGGCAAACAAGGTAAGTGCAAAGGTGACCGGAACAGATAGAAATACCACGAGCCCGCCGCGCCAGCCCATAGCCAGCATCACAAAAACTGTAACTACCACAATGGCGATAAATAAATGGAATAGTAATTCAGAGACTTTATCCGATGCTGTTTCGCCGTAATTCCTCGTAACCGTTAAATGCACTTCATCTGGTAACAAATCCTTTTTTAGGTAATCAACTTTAGCAAGGATCTGGCTGGATAAATTCATCGCATCGGCCCCTTTCTTTTTGGCTATAGATAAGGTAACGGCCGGATAGTTCGATTTAAAAGCCTGAACATTCTCAGGTTCGGCTTTCCCATAACCGAAAAGTACATACTGGTTTGGTGTTTCGGCACCTTCTTCTACTTTGGCTATTTGTTTAAGATAAACAGGATGTTGCTGGTTAATGCCCACAACTAAATTGGCGACATCATCAGCAGTGGTTAAAAAGTTCCCCGTTACAACTGAAAAAGAGGTGTCTTTTTGCAAAAGGTTTCCATTTTGCATTTGTGAATTACTTGCCTGAAACTGTTTGCTTAAGGATAAAAAATCAACGCGATTTTCTGCCATTTTATTTTTATCCAATACTACTTTTACCTCCTTGTTCCTTCCCCCCAAAATATTGATATCAGAAACATCAGGTATCTTTTTGATCTCATTGCTCAGTTCTTGTGCAATCTGTTTTAATTGAAAGTCATCGTACTTATCACTCCATAACGTGATTCCCAGTACAGGTACATCATCAATTGCACGTGTCTTGATTAATGGAAGGGTAACACCCTGTGGCATTTTATCCATGTTTTTCATGAGTTCGCTGTATAGTTTTACCAACGAGCGTTCCACATCTTCACCCACATAAAACTGAACGATCAGCATAGCTTGCCCCTGCATCGAAGTAGAATACACGTATTCGACCCCCTTTACGTTTGAGATCATTTTTTCGAGAGGTGCGACCACTTTGGTTTCCACATCCTTGGGCGAAGCGCCGGGATAACCGATAAAAATATCTGCCATCGGAACCTGTATCTGAGGCTCTTCTTCGCGTGGAATTAGAAAGGTACTGTAGCCGCCAATCAGTAAAAAGGCGATCATCAGCAGAATTGTTAATTTCGACTGTATAAATCCCTTTGCGATATTTCCTGCAAATCCGTTTTTCATTTCCTTATTTTATTTTAACTATTGCACCATTAAACAACTTGCCATCAGCACTTAAAATAAACTGTTCATTTTTGGCAAGACCGCTAAGTACCTCCACGTTATCTCCTTCTGTTTTGCCCAGTCTTACCCAGCGCAATAGCGCCTTGTTATGGTTGCCAATGGTATATAGACCTGTTAATTGATTTTTGTACTCGATTGCAGAAAGGGGTATCATAATTCGATCATTTAATGTCCTGCCTTCAGCCGTCTTTTTTAGGGGAATTGTAATGTTTGCATACATGCCCGAGAACAGGCCTTTTTTCTCTCTGTCGGGGATTTGCACTTTAATTTGGTACTGTCCGCCAGTAAATTGTGAGGATTGGCTGATCTGGGTAACTTTTCCATTGATCACCCTATTCAAGGCGGCAATGGTGACTGTTGCTTCAGAACCCTGGTTAACCTTACTAATGGTATTTTCAGGAACGGAGGCAGTTACCTGGTAAGTTCCGCTTTGTTCAATGGTTAATATGGGCATACCGGGATTGGCCATACTACCCGCATCCATTAGTTTTTGTGTCACTATCCCAGCAAATGGTGCGGTTAGTCGGGTATAACCCAAACTTGCGTTTACTTCATTTCGCATCTGTCTAGCGGCTTCAAGCCTGGATTTTGCAGAGCTGAATTGTAATGTGGTATTATCTAGTTCCTTTGCGGTGGCGCTTTGCTCTTTGTATAGGGTATTAAACCGCTCGTAATCCTTTTGTGCGTTTTTGAGCCCCGCTTCGGCTTCGGCGATCATGGCATTGGTCTGCGCTCTTTTTGCCAACAGATCCTGATTACTGATGGTTGCTAGCAACTGGCCCTTATTCACATGGTCACCAACATTCACATTCATGTTGGAAATATATCCCATGATTCTTGTGCTGATATTAGCCGATTGTTCGGATTCGACCTGACCGCTTATCTTTAATACATCCGTTCCATCAGCTGTGGGAAATACCACTTTTACCGATATCGCTGTCTCGGCCTTGGCATTATTATTCTTTTCTTGAGGGGATGAACAAGAACTCATCAACAATCCTATGGCAATACCCATAAGTGCTATTTTTTTCAGATTTATCATAGTGTTCATGATACGTTTATTTAGTTGTGGTGGTTAAAAATTGAAGATAAGACCTCATGATATTTGACTTAAATTTCGTCTGGGCGAGCTGAAATTTATGCTGAGAAAGCTGTGTTTCTGCTGTCAACACTTCGGTGGTGCCTACCAAACCCTGCCGATAACGATTTTGCAGAATACGTAAGGATTCCATTGCCTGCTCAACTATTGCAATACCTTGCTCGATTTCAAATTCAGCATCTGATAAATCACGGTAAGCCTTGTCAAGTTCCAGCTGGCTCTTATCTTTCTGCTGTGCTAACTGAACCGAAAGTTTTTCGAGTTCTAATTTTTGCCCTTTAATCACATTCTTAGTCCTGTTTCCAACAAATACATCCCATGAAAGCTTCACCCCAAAGAAATAGGCATTCGCTCCAAATCTGGCAAAACCATTGTCATGATATTGGTAATTGCCAAATGCGTTCAGTTTGGGCAGGTAACTCATCTGGCTTGATTTGATCATTAGGTCAGAAGATTCGATTGTTTTTTGCAAGACCATAAAATCGGCCCTTGAAGAAGTAATGCTTCTCTTTGACAGGTCATACTGAAAATCAGCTTTAACAGAATTTTCAGGTATAAATACAACCCCAGGTTTTTCACCCATCAGTAGGCCGAGTTGATCAGATGCGTTACGGATATTGTTTTTGGAACGGGTCAGGTTGTTCCTCACAGTTGATACATGTACCTGGGCATTTAAAAGATCTGATTTCTGAACCAGGCCCTGCTTAAAATGCTTATCCGTATAATCATAGACAGCCGTTGCCGTTTGCAATTCTTCTTCCAGTACTTTTATCACATCGTAGTTCAACTCTAACTCCAAATAAGCCTTTTGAACTTCAAAAGTCAAATATTCCCTGCTGCGCTGTGTTTTATATTTATAGATCTCCGTTTGCTTTTCAGCACCTTTGCGCAGGTACAACATATCGAAATTAATCAAAGCCTGTTGCACCTCCAGTTTGGCCATATAATCTTGGGTTCCAGCAGGATGGTTTAACAATGCGGGATTGAAATCAGCTTGGGAAATACTTCGCTGTTGAAGTTTGAAGCCAAAGGCATTAAGCGGGTCATTGGTGCTCATTGCGGAATAGGAAAGATTGACCTGGGGCAAAACGCTGGCTAAAGTTCGCTTGTAGTTTGCCGCTGCAATTCGCTCATCTAGCGTAGCCATTTGAATTTCCGGGTTATTAGTTAAGGCCGATGAGATTGCCTTATCGAGGCTCAGATTTCGAGTAATATCTTGTGCTGCGACTTTTGCCGCAAATGTGTAAAGGGAAAGGTATGTGGCAACAGCCCACACCAAATAATAATTTCTCCAGCTCATTAATTCTTAATTTGATACAAAAGTACAGTAGCCAAAAAGCTTGCTCGGTAACATTTGATACTTACCCAGATGTTCCCGAGCAATTTGATTGGTCGTCAGACCGATAGGCCTTATTATTTAACAAACTGGTTTACCTGGTTCCAAGAACCGCCATCGGTTATGTTTTTAAGGCCATTTTGCTCCAATATCAGCTTAGCTTGGCGGCTCCGACCTCCGCTCTGACAGAAAACAACCGTATTCTTCTTATTCTTAAATTTATTAAGGTTGGAAGTTAGTTGATCTAAGGGGATGTTTACCGAGCCTTTTACGTGGCCGCTTGCAAATTCACCTGAGGTTCTAACGTCTACTAAAAAAGCACCCTCTGCAATGGCTTGTTGTAAACCTGCTGGTGCTGCACCGCCGAATAACTGATTAAAAAAGTTCATGATCATGCTGTTAAATGATTTCTTTATGGACCGTTATAGCCCTTTATATTATTAACTGCAAAAGTAAGAACTGCATAAAGCCGGTCTGGTAACAAAAGTTACATTCGAAACCAAAAGGTATCTCCAATGCGATCTATTCAGATCAAATCATTTATTTCTTTGTAGAGCAGGCATTGAAACCTGTAAGGGCATAAAGTGAACAAAAACTTATCAGGCTAGTAATTGTGTATAATTAAATTTACTTAGTTAGTTCAAATCCCCCCGTAACACGGATATCCTGAGAGCTTGAGCCCACCATAATCTCGAACTTACCTGGCTCCACAATCCAGTTCATGTTTTTATCCAGTAATTGCAGGTCTTCTGGTTTCAGCGTGAATTTGACAGTTTTCCTTTCACCAGGCTCCAATGTTATGCGTTCAAACCCTCTTAATTGAATTTCATATACAATAACACTACTCACCAAATCTTTAAAATACAGCTGTACTATCTCATCTCCCTTAAGTTTCCCAGTATTGGTAACGTCTACCGAGATTTCAATTTGTTGCTGTGTTTTTCCCGTTTCTGGAGTAATTTTGAGGTTATCATATTTGAATTTTGTATAACTCAATCCATATCCGAAGGGGTATAACTCACCAACTACTGAGGTTTTACCGGTCCCATTCGGCCCAGATGATGACTGCCCTAACTGCGAACTTGGTTTATATGGAAAATTTAGCTCTAACTGTCCTACTGCTCTGGGAAACGTAATGGGAAGTTTACCCCCAGGATTGTACTCGCCAAAAATTGTTTGGGCTATTGCAGTAGGTCCTTTTGCATTAGGAAACCAAGCTTCTAAAATTGCGGGCAGGTATTGGTTTTCCCAGTTGATTGTCAAAGGTCGTCCATTTATCAGCACAAGGACAATCGGTTTTCCTGTAGCTTGAAGCGCTTGCAGTAACTGAAACTGTCTTCCTGGAAGACCTAGACTCGTTCTGGAACGACTCTCGCCGCAGCGAAGTTCATCTTCCCCCATCACGGCTATGATGACATCAGCATTTTTTGCCTTCGCCACAGCTTCATCAATTAATTGCTGTTCAGATTTAGATAAAGTTATGGGTATCACTTCACTTTCTGGCCAAGCCTCATCCACTACTTCGCATCCTAGTGCAAAATCTATAGAAGCTTTATTGCCAACATATTTTTGAATACCTTCAAATACATTTTCGATATCCAAGTTTTGTGGACCATAGCGACTGACGTATACAGACTTGTCTACCGACAAAGGTCCTGTTACCAAGATTTTATCAATGGATTTTAAGTTCAATGGGAGCAGATCATTTTTGTTTTTTAGGAGAACCAGAGATTGCTTAGCCATCTCCAGTACAAATTCATCTGTATTTTGTGCGACTATTTTGTCAGCGGCCTGTGGGTTTTTCACATAGGGTTCATCGAACAGACCTAATTCAAATTTTACCCGTAAAACATCCCGAACATTGCGGTTGAGCGTACTCATGGAAAGTTCGCCATCATTAATCAGTTCCCGAAGCGGCAAAATATACTCTTCTGGAGGCGTAAAATGAGTTCGTACATTCATGCCAGCTTCAGCCACTTGTCGAACAGCCTCTTTATAATTTTCTGCTACGTGATGCTTTGATGAGACAAATTCTACTGCTTCGCTATCAGAAACGACATAGCCCTTAAAACCATAGGTATTACGTAGTAATTCAGTAAGAAAATAATGACTAGCGCTGACAGGTACGCCATCCCAATCATTATAACTGCTCATAACACCTTTTGGATGGGCTTCGCCAATTACTCGTCGATATGGGTACAAATGCATCTGATGAAGTTCTCTTGGTGCGACGTGTGGATCTGTTCGGACTTTCCCGTCCCTTCCTCCTTTGGGCACACTGTAAACAGCATAGTGCTTGAGAGTGGAAGCCACGCCTTGAGATTGAATGCCTTTTACCATATTGATACCCAGCTCAGAAACCAGGTAAGGATCTTCACCATAGCATTCCACCACTCTACCCCATCTTGGGTCACGAGCAAGGTCTAGTATGGGTGCATAAATATTTGTGTAACCCAATGCTTTTCCTTCTTTGCCAACAATTGTTCCAGCCTGCCTTACCAGTTCTTTGTTCCAAGTGCTACCTATAGCAATTGGAGCAGGCAGTGGTGTCGCTTTCTCATGATTTAATCCATGAATTCCCTCGTTACTAAAATCAACAGGAATGCCCAATCTTGTCTCTTCAATAAACCATCGCTGAACAGCATTTATGGCTTCTGCGTGTTTGCTATATGGATATGAAAATTGGGTTGGCTTTAAACCATTCAAGTGCTCATCTATATTTGCAATACCATCTTTCCATATTTCATTCTTCCAATCTGCAGTGGGTAATTCATCTTTTAAAACACGCTTATAACCATAAAGTGTTGCGCATTGAGCCGTTTTTTCATTAACGCTCATTTGGCTCAATAAATCATCAATTCTAGCATCAATGTCAGCTTCAGGGTTTTCGTAAATATCCTTTATACCGTTCTTGTTGAAATCAATCCAGCCCACCCGATAGATAACTTTATTTTGGGCTTGAGTGGGTACAAAACACGCGCAAAAAATCCAACATAAAAACAACTTTCTCATACTACAACAAACTACCGCTTTAAAGGTCTAACCATATTAAAGATTTTGTCTTCTGGATTGCGGCAAGCAAAAAATACATGAGTGGGCTTACCATCTTGAACCAATACCTGAGGCCTTTCTAAGTTTTTCATCTTAACACTCGTTCCATCCGACAGGCTTATTGTTTTGCTATAAGCCGAAGGTTCATCCGCCGTTTTCCAGGCAATGCCGTCATAAGATGAAGCCATAAACCCAGCTCCTGCTTCACCTGTTATTGCCGCATCCATACACTTAGCTAACATTTGATACTTTTTCCCATCATACCATATATATGGATCTTCCACATCGGAATCCACAGGTGTGAATTTGATTCTATTGTCCTTACCCACTCTTTTATACTCACCTAAATAATGGTCTGCTTTAGCTACCCCAAATTGTAACGTCCTGTTATTATTACGTTGAGGGTAAGGTACTGGTGCACTTTTATAAACTAAAATAACACTTCCATCTTCATGTATAAATGGTGCAGGATTACTAGTGATTGCTCCATCCCAATTACCAGGCCGAGGTAAAAGAATAGGCTCATCCCTTCGTTCAAAAGGACCTGTTGGAGAGTCGGATATTGCAATACCAATTCGCTTGTTGTTCCACGCCTTTTCGTAGTCTTTCCTAGATGGAATCGAATCAACAGGCCTATCAAAATCATACGTAACTCCGATATAATACAACACGTATTTTCCATCATGGTACTGAATACTAGGATTGTGAGTCATCATTCCATCCCAATGTTCTTTTCCTCTTGAAGGTAAAACAACTGATTTGAATTTATAAGGTCCTTCTGGCTTATCCGAAACGGCTACAACCACCTCGGAATTCGTCACCCATGCCGTCATGGAAAGTTTCAGGGGCCACCTACTGGCATACATATAATATTTGTCATCGCCTCCCTTAATCACAGAACCACACCACACAATGTAATCATCCATTTTAAATGCGCCTTCGACAGGTGAAACATCCCAATTTTCATAAAAGGGGTTATCATTTTTTTGAGCCATACAAGCACAAGAAAAAAATAAAGATGTTACTATACCTGGAAAAAGCAACATACATAATCTAAAATATTTTGAATAAGTTTTCATAAAAATCAACAACAATTTCTTATTTTATTTATTTTTCATTTTCATGTAAGCCTTTAAGATCTGATTTCACAATTACCTTCCCAACTTTATCCTTAACCTTGGCCACAAATTTTTCATCAATTTCAATACTACCAGATGTCTTTAAGGTGATTACTTTATTCTCTACCGAGTTTTCAAGCAAAGTCATTTCACCTTCAGCATTAAACACTGTATTAGAAATGCTAATACTTGTTGGAAAGTATTCCTTCATAGCTTTATTAGTACGAAATATTATCCCTTTTTCACCTAGGCTGGAGTTGGATATTGTAATAGCATCTATTGGAGTATCTACCCCCAAAAATTCCCTCTCCCCTTTATGTAGTACCCTTATATTGTCAAAAGTGAGTTGTCTTTGCATTGGTATTTGTGCTCCCGGGTAATACGAACGACTCCAAATACCATTGTCAAAATGGATGGAAAAACTGGTTCTCGGCTTTTCCAGATAGATGTCTCGAAAGGTTACATTCCGAACGCCTGCCACATATTGTATATCATTTTGGGTCATTACCCATTTAATACCTTCCAATATCATTACACCTTCTGTATGGGTAGGACGCGTTACCGAGTTATATGTTTTTCCGTCTGGCTTACCGTTTGGCATAATCGCATCAACGCGATACACCCTTCCATTAGACACAACAGCATCCGCATTTTGCACCTTCATTCCCCTCTCCCAATCAATCCATCCTCCAGCAAGAATGCGACAGAAATAACCAACCAAGCGCTGATTGCCACTTAAATCCCAACACTTTTCAATCACTCCATTCTCTATCCAGCCTAATTCTGGATTGGAAGTTGCATAATCATGTGCATTTAAGGCTATCGCATCATCGGTTGTTGTAATAACTGCATTAGAAATCGTGAAGCGGTTTCCTCGTCCCAAATGAATACCATCTTTATCCCCTTTTAAAATAATATCATCTATAATAAGGTCTTCGAAAGTACAAATGTGTACCCCAAATTGAAGTTCCATAATATCATAGCATCTAAAACCCTCAATCCTTAGATCCTTGACATAGAAAAAGGCAATTTGCCCCCTCAATCCAAACACTTCATTGAACCTCAAATCCACTCCATTTACGCTTACATTCAGACCTCTAATGATAATATGTTCATCATAGGTTTTGGTTAAAGCTCCTTTATTGAGCATAACATGCGAAAACTTTCCGACTTCATCCACTTTTTGGAGTATCACACCATTTCCAAATTCTAACGTAGTATTGCTACCAAGGTAAATGGTGCCTGCAATTTTATATGTACCAGGTTTGTTCACTACAATGGTTCCTGCTTGATCTACTGCTTTTTGAAGGGCTTTCATATTATCAACGCCAGTGGCATTAGGTGAGAAACCAAAATCTGCTGCATTGATAAAGCCTCCGTTTTGTGCTTCACACATTATGGTAGTCAAACAAAGCAATGTGGTCAAGAATAATCTATTAAGTGCTTTGATTTTTATTTTTGTCATTATAGTACTTTTAGTTAATAATTTGTTTTCTTAGTGCATCAATCCTATGATGACTTTGCTTTACTTATTGAAAACCTCCCTAATGAAACCCTCATCGTTTATTAAAAATTAATTAGTATAAATCATCTTTATTATACAAAGTAAATTCCTTCGGATTTGGTAATTCTCCTTTTTCCAAAATGGGTAGTCCATTCCATATTTTGAATTTGTTTTTCCCTTTTTGTATCATTTGAAAAGGCCCTGAAAGGGCTTTGCCATCTTGAGCTATCTCATTACCGAAATAATCAAAGTCTAGAAGTTTATGGTTTTTGGAACCTATTTCTTTGGGATCATAAGGAATGTCTATTGCAAGTTCATGAGTTTCTCTACTGTACTTAACTCTGCTACCTTCTTTCAATACACTATGGGCATCATTCTCCAAACCATGTGCTTTCCAAAATGTTCTCCATTGTTCAAAAGTTAGCGGAATTCTTCCTTTTAGTTCTCCTTTCGCGTACTTAATCTCCTTTACATTGATTTCTTTTTTGACCAACTCCATAAACTCTCTACTTGACCAAGGAGAAGGATCGTTTGAGGCTTTGTTGATCATAAATACACGATCAGTCGGCTTTACATCATATACATTAAAATCTAGACGCTGGTCACCCCCAAGATGTGAAGGATAGTTAATGTCCAAAACTATCGGATTATTAATAAATAGATTGTTGTAAAGTGAGTGGTGATAAGTTCTTGTTCGCTCTGTTACCTGATGAATAATCATGCCTTGCCCATATTTATTTTGGTTTTCGGTATTGGCTATCAGGTTATGCATAAAAGTACCCCCAGAAGCATCATGAATGTATATTGGGTTTTCCTTATTTCCAATAATGATATTATTATCTACCAAAAGCATGTCATATTCATAATCGCTCATTTCTAGAAAAAGTCCTGCACGCCCATTATTGAGCAGCACATTTCGAGTGATACGAGCATGAGGAAACTTATTATCTAACCAGATACCATAAGTTAGATAGTTGTCTGCCACGTAGTTATTCTGAATAGTTCCATTCAAGATATTGTGACATTTAATACCTGCCTGCTCCCATCTTTTTACACCAAGGAAATTCATCGTATTGTTATACATGACCACATTATCACGAATAACCAAATTGGATGAGCTGTTTGAAAGAATACCGGCTGATCCGTTTTCAAGGATGTAATTGAGTTCGATCAAATTGTCATGAGCGGCCTGAGACTTACCATTTTGATCTACATGACCAGCATCCAACGCAAATGTCTTTGCATAACGAATTACATTTTTACGAATGACCCAATGATGTCCCATTTCCAAACCTAAAGCGCCACGTTGCCCCCACTGAGGTGTACTCCAAAAATTAGTAGGATAATTGTTGCCGCAATGCTCCATAATGAACCCCTGAACTACGATATAGCCTAAGCCCCTGCTTATCGGGGCGAAAATCCTTCGCCTTGTGGTGATTTCTACCTCCTGATCCAGCGGTTTAAGATCCCCAAAATGAATTTGGATTTCTCCTGACTCTGGATTGTAGTACCATGTACCTTTTTTAAGTTCTTTAAAAAAGGGGACTTCCTGATATAATTTTCCATTCACAAAAACCTGTCCGCAGGTATAAACTAGGGTAGAATCGGCCAATTTATTTCCTCTTTCCCATTCTCTTTTTCCTTCTCGTTGGTAGGGTGTAGATGATAAGGTCACCTTGAAGGGGTTATAGTCATCTATGTAATCTGACCGGATATCATTAAATAATTTATCATCGGGTACCGCAGCATAAATTCCTTCTCCTTTTGCCTGCCAATTGGGAGACCATAATTCTGAACCTCGTATAATTACAGCTTTATTAGGTTCAGCCATATATACAATAGGAGCGCCTACCTTTCCTCCACGTACTGGAGCAACACGTTCTCTATAAATACCTTGACGCACCAAAATAGTATCTCCTGGCATGGCGACAAGTGAGGCTTTATTAATGGTTTTGAACGGCCTTGTTGAAGTTCCTTGATTTGTATCAGATCCTTTTGGGGAGACAAAATAAGTGTTTGCATGGCCTTTACTTATTACTAGAAGTAGCATTAAAAAAATGAAAATAGTATTTGTAAAAAACATATTTCTAGATTGAAAACCGCCTCCTTGTAATTTTAATTCAATCAGTTTATTTTGAATTTGATTTGTTATATTTTTCATAATCCTGCCCAGTAAGTCAAGCTTTCCATGTTTTTTGCTGTAGTTGGATAGTCATCTTTGAATTTCTATATAGACTTTAATCTTGCTGTTCAATCAAATCACCATCTATTAATATTTTGGCGAGATACCAATTTAATCCAGTAAAATCTTCAGGTCTTTTCATTGAACGGTTATTGGCAGAAAGGATTTCATTTTTATCTATAGGCTTATCGAGCACTTTAAATGATACTGTATGAATGGAATCTGTCAATCCATTTATGATTTTATAGCTTATTCTCCAATACGTGCAATAGCCATCAAACCTACTATGATTTTGTTTTTTACCATCAACAGTCACCTCAAGGGTTCCAGTACTTGGCCCCATAAGGTCATAATAACCAATGGCTTTACCTCTGAATTGAAAAGACAAAGAATCTCCAGGCACACCTTTTCCAATACTATTAAAATACCTTGTGAATCCATTGAAAATGGTGTCGCTTTTAATGTCAATAGAAGTTAATTTATATTTTAAATCAATTTTTCTCCAATCAACCATCTTTGTATTCATGTATAAATTTGCATTGAGTGGCTTGACAATATTGTGTTTAACTACATTATTATCAACTTTTGATTTCAATTCAGTAAGCGCGCTTTTAAATACGTCATAATATATCCTGTGGCCTGATTCTGGGTAAGGATGAACTCCATCAGGACTAAACACAACCATTGTATCGTTAGCCTCCGCTTTGCCTTTAAATAAAACTTTACCCTCACTTATCCTTTTAAGCACCTCTGGCCCAAAATTAATTGATGGAATCTGGTAATATTCTGCAATTTTTTCCATTGTTGCTACAGAAATTGGGGTGCTGTTTCTTTTGTAAACATCAATGAAATCTTCCTTAATTGTATAGATAAAACAGATATCTGTCTCTGAGTTTTGTTCCCAAATCTGATGAACAATTCCCTCCATAGACCGTGTAATTTCGTCAGGATTAGTACTAGCATCGTTGACGGCAAACTCGACAAACACTAAATCTGGTTTGTATTTTAAAACTTGGTCTTTGAGCCTATAAGCTCCAAATGGGGAACCCGTACCACCAATGGCAGCATTGATCTCCACAAACTTAGTATTGGGGTAATTTTCTTTGAACCAATTAAGCGAATAAACTCGCCAACCTGGTTGTGCGGTAATACTACCACCTAAATAAGCTACCCTAACAGTATCTCTACTTTTCATTTTAAAAAGTGAGTTATTCAAACCATGCCTTTCCTTGATTCCTATGGAATTAGCATTCTTGATTGATGGTGCACATTGAGCAAACATCCAAAAAACAAGACATAGTATTACTAGATGGCCAACGTTTAACAATTTCTTATTTTTCATAAAAGTTTTATTATTGATTCAATGTGAATAGATAATACCTATTTTGATTAATGATATCTTCAAATAGCTCTATTAACACTATTATGATCCCTAAAAATCTTTAATAAGATTCCTAAAAAAACACTTTAAAACCTAGGTTTCTTTTTTGAGATAAAAAACATATTGGGGGGTTAAATACCCCAATATGTCATCCAAATAAGTAATAATTTATTTAAGCAAACGTATTACCAACCTAGATTTTGACCCCATTCAGGATTAAGGTTCAACTCATCAAGCGGAATCGGCATTAGCATATGATATTCACGTACATTCTGTGACTTATGCATACCAGTAGTCGCATCTGGAAAGGCCTGTAATTTTTGCATAAAAACACCCCATCTAATTAGATCCATTCTTCTTTGCCCTTCAAATGCCAGTTCAAAAGCCCTTTCGTTCTCAATAGATTGTTTAAAGGATGTATAATTTAAGCCCGCCAAATCAGGTAGCGCTACGCCATCGTTTTTATGATCAGCAGGTCTTGCCCGATACCTTACCGCATTTATTGCTGCATATGCATCTTGTGTTGGCGCCTTGTTTATTTCATTCAAGGCTTCAGCCAACATCAATAATACCTCTGAATATCTATAAATTGGATTGTTTTGAGCAGTTCTAGCAGCGAAAAAACCAAGACCAAGAACTTTTCTATATTTGTTGATATAGGGACGGCTCGATACTCCGCTGGCAGACGGAACAAATGTATAGCCCGAAAAGCTTCCTGAACCAATAGACCAATCACGCCTGGTATCAAATGCGTCAAAGCTATTATAAAACTGACTAGTTGTTCTCATGTTTGCAAACCCCCCAGCTGATGTACTACCATAAGGAGGTGCTGTCATTGCAGTAGGGAGCGTAGATCCATAGGCTGGCATAGAAAAATCAATTTCCCAAATAGATTCTTTATTATAAACATCTAAATAGTAATCTTTAAAAACCTTCGTGTAGTCTGGATCTAATTTATAGATACCCATATTAATAATTTCGAGACATAAATCTCTTACACTTGTCCAATGACTTGGATCACCAGGGATCATTTCGCCTTTAGAAGACCTCCTCCAGCCCGCCATGTACATATGGAGTTTGGCCTTCATCATTTTAACGGCACCTAAGGTTATGTTTCCGCCACGATTATGAACCGCAAATTCTGCTGGATAGCTTTTCATAATAGTCTCAGATTCATTAAGATCCTGAAGAATAAACGCTCTAATTTCAGCTACACTTGCTCTTGGAAGATTTACTTCATTAACCCCATTAGTTTTATGTTTTCTAAGAGGAGCATCTCCAAAATGATTTGTGACATCTAAATAGAAGTATGCCCTTAGGGCCTTTGCTTCTGCAATAATTTGATCACCACCGTCAAAGTTTTTTTCTGTTACATTATCAATTACAGAATTGCAGATATTGATCGCTTTATAAAGATCCGTCCATACTGATTTGGGGAAGCCATCTGCTGAGCTTCTTTGAAAATCTTGGTAGAGGCCGTAACTATTGGAAAGACTGGCACCAAAAGAACCAAAATCTGTATCGGAAAGGGTATTTACTAAATAAGCATATCCAATAATATTTGCGTTTTGAAATACTCTATAAGCACCATTTAAAGCAATTCTACCATCTGCTGCTTTAGCTGGAAAATTTTCATCACTTAGAAAAGAGTAAGGTTTCTCATCAAGATAATCTTTACAAGAAAAGAGAAGAGAAGCTATAAATAAGAGTATGATTTTTTTTAAAAATTTCATAATATTAAAAAGTTAAGTTAATACCTAGTGTGAAAGATTTTTGATTAGGATAATTCGTTAGATCCACACCTGGAGTTAACATACTGCGAGATATTGAAGATTCAGGGTCATAACCTGAATAATTTGAAAAGGTTAAGAGATTCTCTCCAGAAATAAACACTCTACACCTATCCATACCGATAGCTTTGATTACCTTTGAGGGAAGAACATATCCCATCGTTAGATTTTTTAATCGCACAAATGATCCATCCTCAATTAACCAACTACTAACGTTGTTATATTCTATACCTTGTTTATCCCAAGCCCAATTTTCATTGGTTGGATTTTCTGGTGTCCAAGCATTCATTATTTCTTTTAGCCCTCCAGATAAATAGCCAGGTCTCCATAAAAAACTCTTATTTGCATTTAAAATTTCATTCCCAAGGCTATAAGTAAATACCGCTGCTAAGTCAAAATTCTTATATACAATTTTATTAGTAAATCCACCAAAAACATCAGGCAATCCATTGCCAAGTATTGTTCTATCATATTTTGAATCAATAACTCCATCTGGTACTCCATTTGGTCCGCTAATATCTCTATACCTAGGCCCACCAACACTTCCAGAACCTCCAAATTGCGGAAGATTATTTACTTCATCTTGATTTTGATTTACACCATCATAGACGTAACCATACATAGATCCAAGAGCCTCACCTACTTTTACAATAAAAATTGATGATTTATGTGACCAGCTGCCGGTAAAGAATTGATCTGTTTCAGAAAGCTTTAAAACCTTTGTTGAAGGAAAGGATATATTAAACGAACTGGTCCAACTAAAATTTTTACTGTTTAAAATTACACCCCTTAAGTCAAATTCGTAACCTGTAGACTGGATATCGCCAATGTTTGATACATAAGTTGAATACCCAGAATTAATTGGAATTGGTGCATTGAGTAGTAGATCATGAGATTTCTTTTTATAATAATCAGCAGTAATATTTAGCCTACCTTTAAAAATGGAAATGTCAATTCCTAAATCAAGCTGTTCATTTTGCTCCCACTTTAAGTTCTTATTAGCCATTGAACCTGGCATCAAACCCAAGACTAAAGCCCCATTATTTGAGACATTTGCATTACTATAAGTACCTAAAGAGCGATAATTTCCTATTGAATTATTTCCTGTCACCCCATAACTTGTCCTTAATTTCAATTCAGAAAAAATATTTAAATCTTTAATAAATGATTCATTAGAAGCTTTCCATGCAAAAGCGAATGAAGGAAATGTCCCCCATTTATTATCTTTTCCAAGATTAGAAGAACCGTCACGTCTTAAAGAAGCAGAAAGAATATACCTGTCTTTATAGGTGTAATTAACTCTACCAAATATACTGGCAATTGAACTTTTTTCCCTACTCGATGAAGGACTAAAGATATCTACACCCAAACCAATATTATTATATCCTAAATTTTCAATGGGAAAGTTTTGAGACTTAACAGAAAAACCTTCATCCATCCTAGACTGAGCACTAAAGCCTAGAAGAGTTTCAATGTCATGATCAGCAAAACTTGCCTTATAATTAGCCGTTTGTTCAAATAGCCAAGAATTGCTCTCTCCATGACTGATATTAGCTATCCCATTATAATTACGTCCGATACCAACATCAGAAGGTAAATAGGATTGATTTTCTGCACTACTTTTACTCAAAGAACCACTAGCCCTCATCGTAAATCCTTTAAATGGCTTAAAATCAAGATAGTTGATGGTACGAAATGTTAGTGTTTTTTTCAGCGCATCATTACCTGTAATCCATCTTAGTGGATTGGTCGTTGTTTGTCCTGTTCCCACTTCTGGATCAATATAGTCAACCAAATCATCAACCGGACCTCCAGGAATATATGGACGGGCTCTTAAAATAAAAACTCCAGCACTTTCTTCTCCACTTAATGAGGGGCCATTTCGACTGTCCGTAGCATATGAAATGTTTACACCTGCCGTTAGTTTATTATTTATGTCGGTTTCAAGTCTTAATCTCGAATTTAATCTGGAATAGTCTGATCCAATAGCAATTCCATCCTGTTTAACATAACTAAGCGATGCAGCATACTTTGTATTCTTACCCCCACCAGTGATTTGGAGATCATGCATTGGCATTTTAGCGGTTCTATAAATATTATCTTGCCAATTAACAGCGGTGGAATCTATCCATTGAGCAGGGTTTGCAAATTGATCTTTTTTATCCAAAGGTGCTAATACCTGCTGTATTTTGGCGTAATCGACAATATTAATAGTTTCAAGTTTCTTAATAAT